>NZ_CM133225.1:0-4175969 GCF_002916775.2 Cobetia sp. MM1IDA2H-1
GTGTCGCTCGCACTTTGGCAACAATGTCTTGACGCCCTGCAAGACGAGCTGAATTCACAGCAGTTCAACACCTGGGTTCGTCCCTTGCAGGCTGAGGAAGGTGACGGCGGAGAGCTGTGCCTGCTCGCCCCCAATCGCTTCGTACGCGACTGGGTCAATGACAAGTACCTCAAGCGGATTCATGAGCTTCTGCGTGAGCTTGCTCCGGGCAAACCGCCCAAGGTCGAGCTCAGCGTGGGAAGCCGCCGCACGGTCTCCAATCCGCGGCCAGAGGGGGCATCGACTTCATCGGTGTCCGCTCAGGCCCCTGCGCCCGGCCAGATGCCGAGCCCGCGTGCGCCGTCAGTGCATACGCCCCCGCGTGGCAATTACGCAGAAGAGCGTGAGATGGCGGGTGACGGTGCGCAGGAGGCGGCACCGCGTCGCAATGCGCGGCAGGTGCAGGTAGAAGGCAGCCTCAAGCATTCCAGTGGCTTGAATCCGAATTTCACCTTCGAAACCTTCGTCGAAGGCAAGTCCAACCAGCTGGCACGTGCCGCCTCCCGTCAGGTCTCCGAGAACCCGGGTGGCGCCTACAACCCGCTGTTCCTCTATGGTGGCGTCGGTCTGGGCAAGACCCACCTGATGCATGCGGTGGGCAACCATCTGGCCAAGCAGGGGGGCGAGAATGCCAAGGTGGTCTATCTGCACTCCGAGCGCTTCGTGGCTGACATGGTCAAGGCGCTGCAGCTCAATGCCATCAATGACTTCAAGCGTTTCTACCGCTCGGTGGATGCGCTGTTGATCGATGACATCCAGTTCTTTGCCGGCAAGGAGCGTTCTCAGGAAGAGTTCTTCCATACCTTCAATGCCTTGCTGGAAGGGGGACAGCAGATGATCCTGACCTCGGATCGCTATCCGAAGGAGATCAATGGTGTCGAAGAGCGCCTGAAGTCCCGCTTCGGTTGGGGGCTGACAGTGGCCATCGAGCCGCCGGAGCTTGAGACTCGTGTCGCGATCCTGATGAAGAAGGCGGACCAGGCGAAGGTCGACCTGCCTCATGATGCCGCCTTCTTCATTGCCCAGAAGATCCGTTCCAACGTGCGTGAGCTCGAGGGTGCCCTGAAAAAGGTCATCGCGGACTCCCATTTCATGGGGCGTGCGATCAACCAGGACTTCATCCGTGAATCCCTGAAGGATCTGCTGGCATTGCAGGACAAGCAGGTGGGTGTGGACAATATCCAGCGCACCGTGGCCGAGTATTACAAGATCAAGATTTCCGATCTGCATTCCAAGCGTCGCTCGCGCTCGGTGGCACGTCCGCGTCAGGTAGCCATGGCACTTGCCAAGGAGCTGACCAATCACAGCTTGCCGGAAATCGGCGATGCCTTCGGTGGACGCGACCACACGACAGTGCTGCATGCCTGCCGCAAGGTGGCCTCACTGCGCGAAGAGAACGCCGACATTCGCGAAGACTACAAGAATCTGCTGCGTCTTCTGACCAGCTGATTCGTTGCCACGCAGCGCCGAGAGGGTGAGGTCAACCTGTCCGGCGCTTAGTGCACCGGGCCTTGTCGTGCGACGGCCCGGAATATTTGATGAGTGTGTGCTGGTCACCGGCAAGCACTTCTCCCGTTTCCAGAGAGTGGAGTCTCCATGAAATTTGCCATTTCGCGTGAAGCCCTGCTGCGCCCGCTGTCCCTGGTGGCGGGTGTGGTCGAGCGTCGTCAAACCCTGCCGGTGCTGTCCAACGTGTTGCTGGAGGTGTCTGATCAGCAACTGTCATTGACGGGGACCGACCTGGAGGTCGAGCTGATCGGGCGTGTCGAGCCCAGCCGTGTCGATGAGCCGGGTTCCGCGACGGTACCAGCGCGCAAGTTGATGGATATCTGCAAGTCGCTGCCGGAAGGCAGCGAGATCATCCTGGCGCTCGAGGAAGGCCGTGCCATCCTGCGCAGTGGTCGTTCGCGCTTCACGCTCTCGACGCTGCCGGTCGCGGAATTCCCCAACATCGATGATGGTCAGGGTGATATCACCATCAGCCTGCCGCGCGGCACGCTCAAGCATCTGATCGATGCCACTTCCTTTGCCATGGCGCAGCAGGATGTCCGTTATTATCTCAACGGCATGCTGCTGGAACTGACCAGCAATCTGGTGCGCACCGTGGCCACTGATGGACACCGCCTGGCGGTATGTGAGCAGGCCGCTGACATCAGTGTTGCCGAGTCCCAGAAGCTGATCATTCCCCGCAAGGGCATTCTGGAACTGACGCGTCTGCTGGACGGCAGCAATGAGCCGCTGACGCTCACCGTCAGCGGGACTCACGTCCGGGCGCAGACCGGCGACTTCACCTTCACTTCCAAGCTGGTGGACGGCAAGTTCCCGGATTACGAGCGTGTCGTGCCGCGTGGCGGTGACAAGGTCATCGTGGCGGAGCGTGCCGAGCTGCGACAGGTGCTGTCACGTACCGCGATTCTTTCCAACGAGAAGTATCGTGGTGTACGCCTGTACCTGGAGGCCGGCAATCTGCGCGTGCTGGCCAACAACCCGGAGCAGGAAGAAGCCGAAGAGAACATCGCACTGGATTATCAAGGCGGTGGTCTGGAGATCGGCTTCAATGTCGGCTACCTGATCGACGTTCTGGGCGTGCTGGATTCGGATCGTGTCCAGTTGACGCTTTCCGATGCCAACAGCTCTGCACTGCTGGAAGAGCCGGGCGGCGGTGATGCGCGTTACGTAGTCATGCCGATGCGTCTGTAATAGTGTAAAATCGTTAAAAATCATGTGCTTGATTCGTAATTATCGCAAAGTCTTCGCGAGTTTCTTCAACACATGACCGACGACACCCGCCATCCTCTCCCGTGAGGTGGCGGGTGTCGTCACATTCAGGGCCAAGAGATGATGGCACGGCAAACATCGTGTCGATCACAGGCTGAACGTGCATATCGTCTTCGTTTTCTTCATTTGTCCTGACTGAGGTCGCCATGGCGCTTGAACGTCTGCAATTCCAGAACCTGCGTAACCTTGCGCCTGTCGATATCGCGCCGGGTCCGAGGGTCAACCTGGTGAGCGGCGCCAACGGCAGCGGGAAATCGAGCCTGCTGGAAGGTGTGCATGTGCTGGGACTGGCACGTTCCTTCCGCACCCACAAGCTGAAGCATGCCATCGCGCACGATACGCCCGGCATGACGCTGTTCGGTCGGTTGGCAGGGGATCCCCCTCGCCCGCTGGGAGTGCGCCGTGAGCAGGCTGCAGATGGCCTCGAGATGCGACTGGATGGAGAGAAGGTCGAGCGTGTGGCGCAGCTGGCGCAGGCGCTTCCCTTGCAGCTGATCAATCCGGATGCATTCCGGCTGCTGGAAGGCTCGCCATCGGCACGCCGCGAGTTTCTCGATTGGGGCGTGTTTCACGTGAAACATGATTTCTTCGATGTCTGGCAGCGGGTTCGCCGTGCGCTCAAACATCGGAACGCGTTACTCAGACATGGTAAGATGGACGTTCAGGCATTGAACGTCTGGGATCGTGAGTTTGCTCATTGGAGTGAGCGTCTCGATGCCCTGCGCATGGAATATATGCAAGCGTTGGCCCCCCTGTTTCAGGCAACTCTCGCTGAGCTGATCGAGCTGCCGGATCTCAGTCTGCGTTATCAACGTGGCTGGGATGCGAAGCGCTCTCTAGGAGAGGTGCTGGCAGCAGGGCGTGACAGCGATAGCCACATGGGGTTTACCCAGACCGGACCGCAGCGCGCTGATCTACGCATTCGTCTCGGGCGCCGCCCTGCGGTAGAGGTGCTGTCCCGTGGCCAGCAGAAATTGGTCGTCAGCGCACTCAAGCTGGCCCAGGGGCGGTTGCTTGAGGAAATGAACGGACGTACCTGTGTTTATCTGATCGACGACCTGCCGGCAGAACTGGATGGCGAACATCGCCGACTCTTCTGCCAGTTGCTGGCCAGCCTCGAGTGTCAGGTCTTCGTGACCTGTGTCGAACCCGAAGCATTGGATCGGGTCTGGCTGCCGGGCACGGATGTCAGAATGTTTCACGTGGAACACGGGCGACTGCACACGGAATGACTTCACGACGGAGAAGCCAATGAGCGAACAGGCTTACGACTCATCGAGCATCAAGGTCCTCAAGGGCCTGGATGCCGTACGCAAGCGCCCCGGGATGTACATCGGCGATACCGATGATGGCACGGGGCTGCATCACATGGTGTTCGAGCTGGTGGATAATTCCATCGACGAGGCGCTGGCAGGGCACTGTAGCGAAGTCCGCGTGGTCATCCACGCCGATGAGTCGGTCTCCGTCAGCGACAACGGCCGTGGCGTGCCGACCGAGATTCATGAGGAAGAGGGCGTCAGCGCAGCTGAGGTCATCATGACGGTGCTGCATGCTGGTGGTAAGTTCGATGACAACTCCTACAAGGTCTCCGGCGGCCTGCATGGCGTTGGCGTATCCGTCGTCAACGCGCTGTCCGAAGAGCTGAAGCTGACCATCTGGCGTCAGGGCAAGGTCCATGAGCAGATCTATCGTCACGGCGTGCCAGAGGCCCCGTTGGCAGTGGTCGGCAACACCGAGAAGTCCGGCACCCTGGTGCGCTTCAAGCCCTCACCGCTGACGTTCGGCAACATCGCGTTTCACTACGAGTTTCTGGCCAAGCGTCTGCGGGAACTCTCCTTCCTGAATTCAGGTGTGGCGATTCGTCTGATCGACGAGCGTAGCGGCAAGGAAGAGCTCTTCCACTATGAGGGGGGGCTCAAGGCGTTCGTGGATCACCTCAACACCAACAAGGCAGCCTTGAATCCGGTGTTCCATTTTGAAATGGAGCGCGAGGACGGTATCGGTGTCGAGGTGGCGATGCAGTGGAATGATGCTTTCTCCGAGAACATCTTCTGCTACACCAACAATATCCCTCAGCGGGATGGCGGAACTCACCTGGCGGGCTTCCGTGCAGCCTTGACCCGTACCCTCAACAGCTACATCGAGGCGGAAGGGCTGCTCAAGAAGTCCAAGGTAGGCACCACCGGGGATGATGCCCGTGAAGGCCTGACCGCGATCATCTCGGTCAAGGTGCCGGATCCGAAGTTCTCCTCGCAGACCAAGGACAAGCTGGTGTCCTCCGAGGTCAAGACAGCGGTCGAGCAGGAAATGGGCCGTCTGTTCTCCGAGTACCTGATCGAGAAGCCCAACGAAGCCAAGGCCATCGTCAACAAGATGCTGGATGCGGCACGTGCGCGTGAAGCGGCGCGCAAGGCGCGTGACATGACGCGTCGCAAGGGTGCACTGGATATCGCGGGGCTGCCGGGCAAGCTGGCTGATTGCCAGGAGAAGGACCCGAGTCTTTCCGAACTGTATCTGGTCGAGGGTGATTCTGCCGGCGGTTCCGCCAAGCAGGGGCGTGATCGTCGTACCCAGGCGATCCTGCCGCTGAAGGGCAAGATCCTCAACGTCGAGAAGGCGCGCTTCGACAAGATGCTGTCATCTGCAGAAGTCGGCACGCTGATCACGGCGCTGGGCTGCGGTATTGGTCGGGAGGAGTTCAATCCTGACAAGCTGCGTTACCACTCCGTGATCATCATGACGGATGCTGACGTCGATGGTTCGCACATTCGTACGCTGCTGTTGACCTTCTTCTTCCGTCAGATGCCGGAGCTGATCGAGCGTGGTCATATCTTCATCGCGCAGCCACCGCTCTACAAGATCAAGCGTGGCAAGCACGAGCAGTATCTGAAGGATGAGCAGGCGCTTCAGGATTACCTGACAGCCACGGCGCTGGACGGCGGCAAGCTGCACGTCAATGCCGATGCGCCGGGTATCGCTGGCGCTCAGCTCGAAGCACTGGTCAATCAGTATCGCGGCGTGATGAAGCGTATCGATCGTCTGGCGCGCGTCTATCCGTCTGCCGTGCTGCGCAAGATCGTGCATGCCCCGCATCTGGATGAGTCGGCACTGAAGGATGAAGCCATGGTGCAGGGCTGGATCGATGGTCTCCAGAAGGAAATGGATGACCTGATCGCCTATGAGGGCGGCCCGCACTACAGCTTCAGCCTCAGCCATGACAGTGAGCGCAACCTCTATCTGCCGGCAGTCACACTGACGGCGCACGGTGTCAGCAGTGACTATCTGTGGGACGTCGATTTCTTCAAGTCCGCGGACTACCGTGAGATCAGCGAGCTGGGCTCCATGCTGGAAGGCTTGCTGGAGGCGGGCAGCTATGTCTCACGCGGTGAGCGCAAGAAGGAGGTCGTCACCTTCTACGAGGCACTTGACTGGCTGATGAAGGAAGCGGCGCGTGGCTTCAGCATCCAGCGCTACAAGGGGCTGGGAGAAATGAATCCGGATCAGTTGTGGGAAACCACCATGGATCCGGAATCACGCCGCATGCTGCGTGTGACGGTCGAAGACGCGATCGGTGCCGATCAGATGTTCAACACCCTGATGGGAGATGAGGTCGAGCCGCGTCGTGACTTCATCGAGCGCTTCGCCCTGGTGGCCAATCTCGACGTCTGATGTCGTGATCGTCGTCAGCTGAAAAAAAGCCCTGATCCTTGATCAGGGCTTTTTTATGCCTTGCTGCCAGAGCTGGAGCGTGCAGAAGGCGGCACAAAGGAGAAATGAGAAAGGGAAGAGGGGGATGACAGAATGAGGCACGGGGCCATCTCAAGCTGCCGGACCGCTTGTCAGCCATTCAGCGATACGCTCTGCCGTGACGGTTGCCGTCGCCAACCCCAGATGATCCACGTCCTCGAGTATCGTGACGTGCGCAGCGGGATGTTGCGGCTGCAGGCATTCCTCGAGTCGGTCGGCGCGAAACGCCTCATCCTGATCACCGATCAATGCCAGCAAGGGCACGTGATGCCGTGACAGAGTCTCGAGGTCTCGTTGGTAATGGCGAGGATTGAGGCCTGTCATCAAGCGCCAGGAGTAAGCGCTCGTGGTGTTGGCATCGCGATATTCAGCGGGAATGTTGAAGGTGAGTACCTCGAGATGATCCAGGCGATGGATGGACAGCTTGTTCAAGAGCATGCATGTCAGCATGCGTGCTATCCGCGGTTGTGCCCAGCGGGAATCGCGACGCATGTTGGGGGCGAGGTGATCCAGATAGGGAGCCAGCAGAATGAGGCCAGCCAGCGGGATGCCGGCAAGCCCGTTTTCCAGAGCGGATGCCGCGAACCGCAGTGCCAGGCCGCCTCCCGCAGAGTGCCCGGCGATCCACAAGCTGACGTCAGCGGGGAGGTCCAGTGAGCGGATCAGATCTTCAAGATCCTCCTCGAGCTGCAGCGGGTGATCGATATCGCCGCGCCGGGCAGGCGTCGGGCCATGGCCACGCAAGTCAGGCGTGTGGACGTGATACCCCTCAGTGGCCAGATGCGTTGCCAGTGAGGCGAGGTAGCGACTGTCAGCACTGGAACCATGCAGCAGGATGAGGTGTGTCGTGATCGGTGGAATGCGCGTCGGGTGGTAGTGACGACAGCCCAGGCTGCTGCCATCGCGACAGCGGTAGGGGACGAGTTCATTCGGTGCTGACCACGCTTCCTTGTCTGCCAGGAAAGTCGTGAAATCAAAGGCATGGCTGTTGGAATCGGGCATTCGCGTCACTCGCTCGGGATGTTGTGGCATGAAAAAAGCCCGCTATCTGATCAGGTCAGATAGCGGGCTTTTTCGTTCAAGGACCCGGCGCACTCGACAGGCTGATCAAGTCCGGTGCCTCAAGGCTTGGTATCTCAAGACTTGGTGTCTCAAGACTCAATGCGCCTGATTGAGGAAGCCTTCGTCCAGCTTCAGCTCATCATTGCGATTGATGCCGATATCGCGTGACAGGATGTTGCTGGCGATCTGCTTGGCTTCTTCCAGAGAATGCATCTGTGCAGTACCGCACTGATAGACGTTGAGCTCCGGAATCTCTTCCTGGCGTGCGACGTTCAACACGTCCTGCATGGCGGCAGACCAGGCAGCGGCAACCCGGGCTTCGTCCGGCTCGCCGATCAGGCTCATGTAGAAGCCGGTACGGCAACCCATCGGCGAGATGTCGATGATCTCGACGCCATCACCATTGAGGTGCTCGCGCATGAAGCCAGCGAACAGATGTTCCAGCGTGTGAATGCCCTTCTCGGAGAGAATCTCTTCATTCGGCACGCAGAAACGCAGATCAAAGACGGTGATGTTGTCGCCCTTGGGGGTTCCCATCTTCTTGGCCACGCGCACGGCAGGGGCTTTCATGATGGTGTGGTCGACTGTGAAGCTATCCAGCAGTGGCATACGAGGCCTCCAGCATGAGGGAGTGAGATGGGCAGGCCGTTGCCTGCCCGGATTCATGTCTGAAGGGTAGCATATCGCCGCTATTGAATAGAGGGGCAAGCACATGCCGGCGCAGGGAGTGCGCGCGGCATGTGTGTCTCACAGATAGCTCTCGGCAGCGGCTTCACAGCTCACGCAGCGGCGCTGGGACTTTCCCGGCTCACCATCCGACATGGCATGGTTGAGCTCGCCATCCAGCAGGCGGTTGGTGAAGTCGGCCAGGTTGGCGACCACCAGCACGTCCTTGAGGCCCTCGCCATCGGCCAGTGTCTTCTGGCCCTTGCCGGTCATCACCAGCGCGGCGCGACAGCCGGCCTTCTGGCCAGCGACCAGATCGCGCAGACTGTCGCCCAGCATCCAGGCGCCTTCGAAGTCCGGAATCTGCAGGGCGTCCTGAATCTGGTGCAGCAGGCCGGGTTCCGGTTTGCGGCAATCACAGCCATCATCCGGGCCATGCGGGCAGTAGGCGATGTGGGCGATATCGCCACCGGCTTCCTTCACCAGCTGCATCATCTTGGCGTGCATCTGGTCGAGTTCCCGGTGACCGAAGTGGCCGCGAGCGATGCCGGACTGATTGGTCGCGACGGCTACGGTATAGCCCGCTCGCGTCAGGCGAGCGATGGCCTGAATGGAGGTGGGGTATTCGATCCACTCCTCGGCATTCTTGACGAAGGCATCGGAGTCTTCATTGATGACACCATCACGGTCGAGCACGATCAGTTTTTGCATGGTCAACTCTTCACCTCAGGGCAGTCAGGGGCGTCAGCCGGGCTGCTTGTCAGGGGGTCGCCGCTTTGCCTGGGAAATTGTGAGCCAAGTCACAAGATGACGCTCGCACGGGGATTGGGCAAATGGCGCCGAGTGACCGAATAGCGTGGGTGCGACAGGCTGTCACGCTTTTCGAACACTGTTTCTATACTGGATTCTAGTGCGACCTAGGTAGGGGATCAAGGCAGAATTTGTGACATCGCGGCCACATTGCGTGTAATCCTGTCACGCAATACGTCATTTCGAGGAGGCTGGATGCAAAAGAACCCCGCCGTGGCGGGGTTCTTTTGCAGAGACTGCCATTTACCGATGTCGGGGACACCGTGGGCCGGCAGCCCTTATTGGGTCAGCAGGCTGATGTCGGCCACACCCATGAACAGGCCTTGCAGACTGGCCAGCATCGCCAGGCGATTGGCGCGCACGGCGGCATCGTCGGCGTTGACCATGACCTGATCGAAGAAGGCATCGACCGGCTCGCGCAGGCTGGCCAGCGTATCGAGGGCTTCCTGGTAGCGTGCCGCCGCGAACAGCGGTGCCACTTCCGCGCCACGTGCCTTGAGGGCTTCTGCCAGTGCCTGCTCGGCCGGCTCACTCAACAGGCTCGTGTCCACCTCGGTGCGGCCATCGTGCTCGGCCTTGGCGAGGATGTTGGAGACGCGCTTGTTGGCGGCTGCCAGAGCGGCGGCTTCCGGGCGTTCGCCGAAGGCGTGCACGGCACGCAGACGACGCGCGAAGTCCAGCGGGTTGCTGATCTTCAGGGTACGCACGGCCAGGTACAGTTCGGCACCCATGCCCTCGTCATTGGCCCAGGCGCGGAAGCGATCGAGCATGTACTCGAGCACGTCCTCGACCAGTCCTTCGGCCTTGGGCAGGTCACGATGCTGCTCGGCGCTGACGGTCAGCAGCTCGCGCAGGTCGAGGTCCAGTTCGCCCTTGATCAGGATGTTGAGCACCCCGATGGTGGCACGACGCAGCGCGAACGGGTCCTTGGCGCCGGTCGGACGCTGACCGATGCCGAAGATGCCGGTCAGGGTGTCGAGACGGTCTGCCAGGGCGATCGCCATGCCGGCCTTGGTCGCGGGAATCGCATCGCCGGCGAAGCGCGGCAGATACTGTTCTTCCAGCGCACGCGCGACGGTGGCATCTTCGCCATCGTGACGGGCGTAGTAGTGGCCCATGATGCCCTGCAGTTCCGGGAACTCCAGCACCATCTCGGTGACCAGGTCGGTCTTGGCCAGCTGTGCGGCGCGTGCGGCGTGCTCGACATCGGCACCGATGCGTTCCGCGATGTGGCGGGCCACGGCTTCGCTGCGACGGGCCTTGTCGGCCATGCTGCCCAGCTTCTGCTGGAAGACGACGCTCTCGAGCTTCTCGCGACGCGATTCCAGCGTGCTGCGCAGGTCGGTCTCGTAGAAGAAGGCGGCATCGCCCAGACGCGGACGAATCACCTTCTCGTTACCGGAGATGACCTGTTGCGGGTCCTTGCTCTCGATATTGGAGATGGTGATGAAGGCCGGCTTGAGCTTGCCGTCGTTGTCCAGCAGGTGGAAGTACTTCTGGTTGGCCTTCATGGAGGAGATCAGACACTCCGCCGGCACTTCCAGGAAGCGCTCATCGAAGGTGCCCGTCAGTGCGACCGGCCATTCCACGAGACCGTTGACCTCGTTGAGGAGGGCTTCCTCGATGACGGCATTGGCGCCATAGACTTCCGCCTCGGCCTGGACCTGTTCGCGGATGCGCTCACGGCGTACTTCACGGTTGGCCAGCACGCGGGCATCTTCCAGCGCGTCGAGGTAGTCCTCGGCGTGCGCCAGCGTGATGGCCTGCGGGGCATGGAAGCGATGACCGAAGGTGGTGCGGCCTGCCTCGAGGCCCAGCACGCTGGCCTCGATCACTTCGCTGCCGTAGAGCGCGACCAGCCAATGCACCGGACGAGAGAATTCGATGCGTGAGGCACCCCAGCGCATGTTCTTCGGCACCGGCAGGCGGGCGACGACCTGTTCCAGCATGGCCGGCAGCAGGGCGGAAAGATGCTCACCCGGCTGGGTATGACGATAGCCGAGCCAGGTGCCCTTGTCGGTTTCCAGCTCGATCAGATCACTGACCTCGACACCGCAGGAGCGAGCGAAGCCCTGCACGGCGCGGGTCGGCTCACCATCCTTGAAGGCCGCAGCCTTGGCCGGGCCACGCTTCTCGATCTCGCGGTCCGGTTGACGCTCGGCCAGCGACTCGATCATCACCGCCAGGCGACGTGGTGTGGCGTAGGCGCGGACCTGACCGAAGGCGACTTCGGCCTCACGCAGGCCATCGGCCAGGCCATTGGCCAGGCCGTCGGCGAGGGCATCGATGGCACCCGGCGGCAGTTCTTCGCAGCCCAGTTCGATCAGCAGGGTATTCACGGAGGTCATGCTGACGCGTCTCCCTCGGTAGTGGTGTCATCGGCGGCGAGCAGCTCGTCACGCAGTGCCTGTGGTGCCAGCGGGAAGCCAGCGGCCTTGCGCGAGTCGTAATAGGCGTGGGCCACGTCGCGGGCGAGGGTGCGCACGCGCAGGATGTAACGCTGACGCTCGGTGACGGAGATGGCGTGACGCGCATCCAGCAGGTTGAAGGTGTGGGAGGCCTTCAGCACCTGCTCATAGGCCGGCAGCGGCAGGTTGGCCGCCAGCAGCTTCTGACATTCGCTCTCGCAGTGATCGAAGGCAGCGAACAGCTCCGGCACGGCAGCGTGCTCGAAGTTGTAGGCGGACTGCTCCTTCTCGTTCTGCAGGAAGACATCGCCGTAGGTGACCACGGAGCCGTCCGGTGCGGTGGTCCAGATCAGGTCGTAGACGCTGTCCACGTCCTGCAGGTACATCGCGATGCGCTCGAGACCGTAGGTCAGCTCGCCGGTGACCGGGAAGCACTCGATGCCGCCTGCCTGCTGGAAGTAGGTGAACTGGGTCACTTCCATGCCGTTGAGCCACATTTCCCAGCCAAGTCCCCAGGCGCCCAGCGTCGGGGATTCCCAGTTGTCCTCGACGAAGCGGATGTCGTGGACCAGCGGGTCAATGCCCAGACGCTCCAGCGAGCCCAGATAGAGCTCCTGCAGGTTGGCCGGTGACGGCTTCATCACCACCTGGAACTGGTAGTAGTGCTGCAGGCGATTGGGATTTTCGCCGTAGCGGCCGTCGGTGGGACGGCGGGAAGGCTGCACATAGGCAGCGTTCCAGGTTTCAGGACCGATGGAGCGCAGGAAGGTCGCCGGGTGGAAAGTCCCCGCGCCAACCTCCATATCCAATGGCTGCAGGATGATGCAACCCTGTTCGGCCCAGTATTGCTGCAGGGCCAGAATCAGGCCCTGGAAGGTTTTCACGTCTGGCTGTGTCATTGGTGAAGCCCGTTGGCCCATGAATTCGAGAACTGCCAAGTATACAATCCCCGCTTATCGGGTTATAGGCCGCAGACGTAACCGAGTGCGTGCCATTTCCAAATTCTGATGCGTCGCGTCCCTGCACGCGCGTATTGCCTACAAGCCTCTGAGAGGCTCTGGGAGCTCAAATGATCGTCGTTACCGGAGGCGCCGGCTTCATCGGTGCCAATATCGTCAAGGCACTCAATGATCGCGGCCGTACCGATATCCTGGTGGTGGATGACCTGAGTGACGGCACCAAGTTCGTCAATCTGGCGGATCTGACCATTGCCGACTATCTCGACAAGGACGATTTCCTGATTCGCGTCCAATCGAGCCTGATGGGTGAGTATGCCGAGCTGCCGAAGATCGAGGCGATCTTCCACGAGGGCGCCTGCTCCGATACCACCGAGTGGGACGGCCAGTTCATGCTCGAGAACAACTTCGAGTACTCCAAGGTGCTGCTCAACTTCTGTGAGGCGAATCAGATTCCCTTCCTCTACGCGAGCTCCGCGGCGACCTATGGCGACAGCCAGGTCTTCAAGGAAACACCGGAGTTCGAAGGGCCGCTCAACGTCTACGGCTACTCCAAGCTGCTGTTTGATCAGCACGTGCGCCAGCGTTGGGACAGCCTGACCACCCAGGTGGTCGGCTTCCGCTATTTCAATGTCTATGGCCCGCGTGAGCAGCACAAGGGCAAGATGGCCAGCGTCGCCTACCACCATCACACCCAGGTGAAGGCGGGCGAGAACCCGAAGCTGTTCGGCGCCTACGATGGCTATGAAGCCGGCATGCAGAGCCGTGACTTCGTCTACGTCGGTGATGTGGTCGACGTCAATCTGTGGTTCCTCGATCACCCGGAAGCCTCCGGCATCTTCAACCTGGGCACCGGCCGTGCCGAGCCGTTCAAGGCGATCGCCGAGACCGTCATCGAGTACTACGAGAAGGGCGAGATCGAGTACATCGACTTCCCGGAAAACCTCAAGGGCCGCTACCAGAGCTTCACGCGTGCCGACATCGGCAAGCTGCGCAAGGCCGGCTGCAACGTCGAGTTCAAGACCGTTGCCCAGGGCACTCGCGCCTATCTCGAATGGCTGAATCGCTGAGTCTGAGCACGTGTGGACTGAGGGTGAGCGCGTGTGGAATGAGCATGGGCGCCTGCATCGCAAGTGCGATGGGGCAGGGCAAGCGCATCCGCAAAGAGGGTTGGCCGTGAAGAGGAGCAAGGCATGAGTGAGCGCATTCTGGTGGTCGGGCCCAGCTGGGTCGGCGACATGGTGATGGCGCAGAGCCTGTTCATGACGTTGAAGCAGCGCTCGCCCGGCTGCCGGATCAGTGTGCTGGCGCCCGCCTGGTCGCAACCGATCATCGAGCGCATGCCCGAGGTCGAGGAAGCGCTGGCACTGCCGGCGGGGCATGGCGACTTCGCCCTCAAGGCGCGCTGGCGACTGGGGCGCTCGCTGCGCGGGCGTTTCGATCGCGCCATCGTGCTGCCGCGCTCCTGGAAGTCGGCGCTGGTGCCATTCTTCGCGCGTATTCCAGTGCGGGTCGGCTTCACCGGTGAGCAGCGCCACGGCCTGCTCACCGAGTGCCGCAAGCTCGACAAGTCGATCCTCGATCAGACCGTCAAGCGCTTCACCTCACTGGGCCTGCCGCTGGACGAGGCCAACCCGCCGCAGCGCATCCCCGAACCCTGTCTCGTCACCGACAGCGCCAATCAGCTGCGCTTGCGCGAGGAGCTGGGCCTGAGTGCGCCACCGGCCCCCATCATCGGCATGATGCCGGGCGCGGAATACGGGCCGGCCAAGCAGTGGCCACTGGCGCACTTTCGCGAGCTTGCCGAGTCACTGACGCAGGCCGGGGCGGAGGTGCGTATCTTTGGCGGTCCCAAGGATGTGGCGGCCGGTGAGGAGATTGCCCAGGGGCTGGCCGGCGTCCACAACCTGTGTGGCAAGACGCGACTGGCGGATGCGGTGGATCTGATCGCCGAGTGTCGGGAAGTGGTCAGCAATGATTCCGGCCTGATGCATGTGGCGGCTGCGGTAGGGGCCCGTATCCAGGGCATCTACGGCTCCTCGTCACCACATTACACGCCACCGCTGACGGCCAATCGCGAGATTCACTGGCTGGCGCTGGAGTGCTCACCGTGTTTCAAGCGCGTCTGTCCGTTGGGGCATACCAACTGCCTGAATCACATCGCGCCTGAGCGATTGCTGACGGCGATCGCGCTGGATGAGGATGAGCGGTGAGCTTGCCGAAGAATCGTACGACGGATGATCTGATCCATCCGCGGATGCGTGGGGCGATGACGCGTGCACAGCGTATCGAGGCGTGGCGTGCCTGGTGTGAGCAGCACCTGGTACTGCCGTTCAGCCGGGCATGGCTGGTGCGCTGGTGCCGGCATCGCTCGCGCCATCAGGGGCTTGAGCAGCGTGGCTTGCCGCGACATGCCGTGGAAGACGTGATGGGACCAGAGGCGCTGACACTGTGGATCAATCCGCGTGAACTGGTGCGCGACGTCAACTTCGGGCGTGACAAGCGCAAGCGGCCTTCCTCGAATGCCTTCATCTGGGAGGGTGACTGGGACCTGCGGCGTGGCGCCTTCCGCTTCGGCTCTCGCTCGCGCCTGATGCGTGACCTGATCGAGCATGGTGATGATCTGACGGTGACCGAGCGTTATCAGCAGCTCAAGGCCTTGCTGGAGGCGGGCAAGCCCTGGGCATCGCCGCGTGATGGCCTGCTGATGGACAGTGAGGAACAGATTCTCGGTTACCTGCGCTGTTATCGCGGTTATCTGCAGGACATGGCCGCCAATGGCTTCCGCCAGGGCATCACCAAGGATGAGATGGGCGTCGCGGTGACGCGTGATGGCCGTCTGCTCAAGATCAATCGTGGCCTGCATCGCCTGGCGATGGCGCAGCAGGTGGGAGTGCCCCGCGTGCCTGTCGTCATCAAGGCGGTACATCGTGAGTTCTGGGACAAGGTGACCGCCGGTGCCGAAGGTGATGAGGCTCTGCGGCGTCTGCAGGCTGCGCTGCAAGAGTGTCGTCCCGAAAGCGAACCCGGCCCGCTGGACTCCAAGACCTATCCCGTGCTGGGAGTGGATGAGGGGTGGCCGGATCTGCGTGGACTCGAGGATGCAAATTCCGGCAGTTGAGCCGATAACCTGTTGTTTATAAAAACGAAAAAGCCCTGTTTCATCGTGATGTTTCACATGAAACAGGGCTTTTTCGTTCTCTCTGTTCGAGCGACAGCAGGTACTTGGGCGACAGGCGCCAGGGATAGATGCCTGAGGCGAAAGGCGGTCTAGCGTGCCAGCCGCTGATAAAGCCCCAGATAGGCCTCGCCCATGGCGCTGGGGGTGAAGCGTGCCAGATGCGCCCGCGCGCCCGCGACCAGCCGCTCTCGACGTGGTGCGTCATCGCCGAGTGCCACGATGGCGCTGGCCAGCGCCTGTGCATTGCCGGTGGGCACCAGCACGCCGGTGGCATCGTCATGCACGATATCGGGGATGCCATCCACCTCGCTTGCGATGATCGGGACGCCGTGGTCCATCACGTCGAGCAGGATCGAGCCAAGTCCTTCATTGCGTGACGGGAAGGCAAACAGATCGAAGGCCTCCAGGTAGTCGCCGACATTGGTGTGGAAACCCTCCCAGACAAGATTGTCCAGATCGGCGCTCTCCGCCTTGAAGGCGGCTTCATCCTCTCCCGCGCCCAGGCAGACGAACAGCAGCTGCGGGTGACTGTCGCGCAGCTGACGGGCCGCCTCGATCAGCACTCGCTGGCCCTTGTGGCGGTCCACCAGCGCGCCGACATGCCCGACGACGAAGCGACCCCCGGCGGGCGTATTGCCGAAGCGCTCCCGCAGTCTGCCCACGGCTGTCTCATCGCTGGGCAGGTGGGCGAGGGTGCTGGGAATCAGCGCCGTCTCCCCCCACTGGCGCTCACGCAGGTGTGACTCGATCACCGAGGAAATCGCCACCCGGCAGGCGGCGGCGCGATAGGTCAGACGATTGAACCACTTGTCCTTCACCGGCTGAGGCACCCGGCGGGTCAGCAGATAAGGCGTGCCGGTGAGGCGCTGATGCAGCCACGCCCAGTGCACGGCCTTGGCTTCGTGAGCATGCACGATATCGGCGCGAGGCTGACCGAGATGGCCCCTGAAGCGCCCGTGGATCTCGATCACGTCCACCGTGACGGGCAACTTGAGCGCCACCAGTTCGGTGATCAATGGCGAGCCTTGCAGGCACACCAGCGACTGACGGATCGGCGTACCAGGCTCGCCGTTCTCTCCCGGGCTGGCGCGTCGCGCCAGGTCCGCGATCAGGTTGAGCGTCTGGCGTTCACCACCGCGAAAGCCGCGGGCCAGATTGACGTGGCGCACGTGCAGCGGCCGAGACGGAGCTTGCGACGCCGCCTGCTCACAAGCAGAGGTCATGGTCACCATACCTTGTTGAAGTCTTCCGCCTCACGCACCTTGGCGTCGCGCTGGAATTCCAGCAGCTTGGCGTATTTCAGGTAGGCATTGACGCTGGCGGACAGCGCCACCGAGAAGCCATCGACGCCATCGCGGAAGCCGGCCTGGAAGACGAACTTGCGCATGAAGGCATTGCTGGCATGCAGGAAGGGCGTGAAGGCGTTGGCGCGTTTTCCCTTCTGATACATGATCTTGGCGGCGCGATTCGAGAAGCGGCCACTGGCCTTGACGAACAGCTCACCCAGATTGGCGAAGCTGTAATGCTCGAGGTCCGCATCCAGCTCGCAGGGGTGGCTGGCCTGGACGGAGCTGTGCTGGCGCGAATCGCGGAAGGCGAGCTTCTCGCGGTCATACAGGCGCAGGCAGTAGTCGGGATACCAGCCGGCATGGCGCACCCAGCGCGAGCCGATGAAGTTGCGACGCCGCAGGGCGAAGCCATCATGTGGCGTGCTGTCGAGTGCCAGTTCACGGATGGCGCTGACGGCCCCGTCGGTCAGGCGTTCATCGGCGTCCAGTGACAGCACCCAGCGGTGGCTGGCATGGCTCGGTCCGACATTCTTCTGCGGCCCGTCGCCCAGGTAGGGCTGGTCGATCACCACGGCGCCCATGGCGCGCGCCAGCTCGCAGGTGGCATCCGTGGAGCCGGAATCGACCACGATCAGCTCATCGCAGACCTGGGCCAGCGAGCGCAGGCAGTCCTCGATGTTGTGGGCTTCATTGAGAGTGATGACGCAGCCGGTGATGGGCACGGCGGTGCGCAGCTTGCCATCGGAAGGAGGGGCGGTCGGGGTGACGGCCGGGACCTCGTCGCTCGGATTCATGACGGTCTCTGTCTTGAGAGCGCCTGGCTCACGTGTGTGACAGGCGCCGATGGGACGCAGTGGCAGGCGGGAATCGGATGATGCGCCTGCCGACGATTCATGTCGCTATCGTACACTGCATGGGCACCGATGCCTGCAGGGCGATACGCTGAAGCGTCAGGCGTGATAGGCGCTGCGAATGGCGGCCAGGCACGCCGCATGATGTGTCGGCGTGAAGCGCGCCAGCGAGCGCCCCAGGCGTGAGAGGTTGTTCTCGCGCCAGCGTGCGTCGGCGGGAGCCTCGTCATGCAGCTGGCAGCGATCGAGATCGATCACGTAGACGCGTCCGCCTTCATTGACCAGCAGGTTGCGTGCGTTGAGATCGACATGCTCGAGCCCGGCGTCATGTACGGCGCGAATGGCGCGGCCTGTCGTCTCCAGCACTGTCAGCAGGGAATCGGGCAGGTCGGCCCCGGCAGGAAGACGCTGTGCTTCGAGGGCGATCAGATCATCGGCGAAGGCGCGCGCGCCGGGAATCAGTACCGTGATCAGGGCGGCCTCGTAGCTCAGGCCATGCCGCCATACGCAGGCGCCGACCGGCTCTGGCACCGGCAGCCCCTGGCGATGTAGCATTTCCGTCAGGCGCAGCTCGGCGAAGGCGCGGGTGCGCTCAAGGCCGGTGTAGAGGTAGCGCTGACGAGCGATCTTCGCGATCAGCCCCCCGCGTCGATAGGGGCGCAGCGCCCAGCGTTGAGCCGGGGCGCCAGTGGCATGGACGGGGTGCAGCTCAGCGGGCAAACGACAGACATCGAGGAACAGACTCGCCCCGCGCCCCGGTGCTTCGCCGGTCACGGCGCCGTGTTCGCGCCAGAACGATGGCATGAACCAGTCCGGCGTCATTTGTGGCGCTGTTTCGCCATCATATAGAATGTGGGCATTCTCATTTCGGAAAACTGCCATCCGCATGAAGCATCCTCTCCCTGCCCAGCCCGCACATATCTGCGTGCTCCGGCTCTCCGCTCTCGGCGATGTCTGCAATCTTGTGCCAACGGTACGCGCCTTGCAGCGTCAGTGGCCTGAGGCCCGCATTACCTGGATCGTCGGCAAGGGGGAGCACAGTCTACTGTCCGGCCTGACCGGGGTCGAGTTCGTGGTCTACGACAAGTCCACCGGCCTTGCGGGCATGCGCGCCATCTGGCGTCAGCTCAAGGACACGCACTTCGATGTGCTGTTGCACATGCAGCAGGCGCTGCGGGCCAGCGCTCTGTCGTTGGGCCTCAAGGCCCGAGTGCGCATCGGTTACGACCGTGCGCGCGCCAAGGACTGGCAGTACCTCTTTACCTCCCATCAGCTGGCCCCGCGCGAGCGCGCTCACGTGCTGGAGTCGTTCATGGACTTCGCACGTGCCCTGGGTGTCGAGGACTGCCGGCTCGACTGGCGTCTCGATGTGCCGCCCGAGGCCTATGGTGAGGCGGCGCGCGTGACCGGTGAAGCGCCCTATCTGGTCATCAGTCCGTGTGCCAATCCGCGCCTGCGCAACTTCCGCAACTGGTCGGCCGAGGGCTATGCGGCGGTCGTCGATCATGCCTGGCAGCAATACGGCATCCGCAGCGTGATGACCGGCGGCGGCAGCCCGCAGGAACGCGAGATGGGCGCGCGCATCAAGGCGCTGGTCAGTGAAGGCGCGGTCATCGATGCCATCGGTGGTACCTCGCTCAAGGGCCTGCTGGCGCTGATCGATCGCGCCGTCGCGGTGATCGCGCCGGACTCCGGCCCCGTGCATATGGGCAATGCGCTCAATACACCGGTGATCGGCCTGTACGCCACCACCAACCCCGAGCGTGCGGCGCCCTATTGCTGGCAGCATCTGGTGGTCAATCGCTATCCGGATGCGGTGGAAACCTATCTGCACAAGCAGATGGACGAGATCCACTGGGGCCAGCGCGTACGCCATCAGGACGCCATGAGCCTGATCCGCGCCGAGGATGTCATCGCGCGCCTCGCTGAGCTGCTGGCGGACACCGATGGCGTCATTCGCGGCCAGAGTTGCGAACGTCTGCCGGTCGCGGCTGTCTCGTCTACTGACACCTCTTCTTCTGAATTTCCCTCTGCACGCGGAGACGCCTGATGAAGCTTGATCTGACTGCGCTTGAACAGGCTCGCCTGCTGGTCGTGGGTGATGTGATGCTCGACCGCTACTGGCACGGTGGCACCTCACGCATCTCGCCGGAAGCCCCGGTGCCGGTGGTGCGCGTCGGCGAGAGTGAAGACCGCCCGGGCGGTGCCGCCAACGTCGCGCTCAACATCGCGTCGCTCGGTGCGCATGCCACTCTCGCCGGTGTGGTCGGTCAGGATGACAACGCCGCCATCCTGACCCGCGCACTGGAAAACGCCAATGTCATCACGCGCTTCCAGGCCAGTGACAGCGTGCCGACCATCACCAAGCTGCGCGTGATGAGCCGCAATCAGCAGCTGCTGCGCCTTGATTTCGAGGAGCCGCTGCACGAGGTGGATACCAGCGCGCTGGTGCGCCATGTCGAGGCCGAGCTGGGGGCCAGCGGCGTGATGATTCTCTCCGACTACGGCAAGGGCTCGCTGAATCAGGTCGAGGTGCTGATCGCCGCGGCGCGCGCGGCGGGCAAGCGCGTGCTGGTCGACCCCAAGGGCAGTGATTTCTCGCGCTATCGTGGCGCCAGCATCATCACGCCCAATCTGACCGAATTCGAGACCATCGTCGGGCCATGCCGCAGCGATGAGGAACTGGCCGAGAAGGGTGAGGCGCTGCGTGCCGAGCTCGAGCTGGAAGCTCTGCTGGTGACGCGTAGCGAGAAGGGCATGACCCTGATCCGCGAGGGCCATCAGCCGCTGCATCTGCCGACGCATGCGCGTGAGGTCTATGACGTCACCGGTGCCGGTGACACCGTGATCGGCGTGCTGGGTCTGGCGCTGGCGGCTGGCCATGCCTTCCCGGAGGCCGTGATGCTGGCCAATCTGGCCGCAGGCCTCGTCGTCGCCAAGCCGGGCACCGCGACCCTGTCGGTCGCGGAGCTCTACACCGCACTGCATGGTGACAAGCTGGCGGAATTCGGCGTGATCCAGGAGTCCGCGCTCATCCCGGCAGTGAAGGCCGCTCAGGCACGCGGCGAGCGCGTGGTGATGACCAATGGCTGCTTCGACATCCTGCATGCCGGTCATGTGGCCTACCTGCAGGAGGCGGCACGTCAGGGCGACCGTCTGATCGTGGCGGTCAATGACGATGCCTCGGTGGCACGCCTCAAGGGGCCGACGCGTCCGATCAACCCGGTACTGCGTCGCATGCAGGTGCTGGCGGGCCTCGGCGCGGTCGCCTGGGTCGTGCCCTTCAGCGAAGACACCCCGGCACGCCTGATTGAGGCCGTGCTGCCGGATGTGCTGGTCAAGGGCGGTGACTATCGTCCCGAAGAGATCGCCGGGGGCGAGGCGGTGATCGCCAACGGTGGCGAGGTGCGTGTGCTCGGTTTCGAGGATGGCGTCTCCACCACGGCGATGATCGCCACCATTCTTGATCGCGAGGACTAGGCGTGAGCCTTGCCCGTGGCCTCTACAGCACCGCACTGACCCTGCTGTCTCCCCTCATCTGGCAGCGGGTCTGGCGCGAGCACGATGATCGGCACTCGCGCCTGGAGCGGCTGGGCATCCTCCCTGCCACGCCTGCCGCCGTGCCGGACCGCGAGCGTCCCATCTGGCTGCATGCGGCCTCGTTGGGCGAGATGGTCATGATGGCCAGCGCCATCGAGGCGCTGCGGCGCCGCTATCCCCTCCGCCCGCTGATCGTGACCACCATGACCGCGACGGGGGCTGCCCAGGCGGCGCGTCTGCTGCATACCCCGGAAGGCTCGTCAGAACTTGCCCCTGCGCGGCATCATTATCTGCCACTGGACTTTCCCTGCAGCGCACGTCGCTTCGTGTCTCGCCTGCGGCCGGCCCTGGTCGTGCTGGTGGAAACCGAGCTGTGGCCGAATCTGATCGCAAGCTGTGCGCGCCAGAGGATACCCGTGAGCGTGGTCAATGCGCGGCTGTCACCGCGCGCCTTCACACGCTACCGCAAGGTCGGGGCCTTGATGCGCGAGACGTTGTCGCAGGTGAGCGCGCTGACGGCCAAGGCGCCGGAAGATCTCGAGCGTTTCATCGCGCTTGGGCTTCCTGCGGCTCGGGGGAAGACGGTCGGTTCACTCAAGTTCGAGCTCGAGATATCGCCACAGGCCGTCGCGGCAGGCAAGGGACTGCGCGAGCAGTTCCAGGGGCGGCGGGTGTGGATCGCCGCCTCGACACACGAGGGGGAAGATGCCCTGATGCTGGACGCCCACGCAGCCGTGCGTGCTCGGCATCCTGATGCCTTGCTGCTGCTGGTGCCGCGCCATCCGCAACGCTTCGAGACGGTCGCCGCACAGAGTGCGAGCTGGTGTGAGTCACGCGGGGAAACCTGCCTGCGTCGCAGCCACATGCATGCGGAAAGCCGCCTCGAGCAGAGCCGTCTGTCGGTGCTGGTCGGCGATAGCCTGGGCGAGCTGCTCGCCCTGTATGCGGCGAGCGATGTCGCCTTCATCGGCGGCAGCCTGGTGCCCATCGGCGGGCATAATCTGCTCGAACCGGCCGCGCTTGGGCTGCCACTGTTGAGTGGCCCATCGCTTGAGAACTTCAGTGAGATCGCCGAGGTGATGACGGCGGAAGGAGCTCTGCAGGTCGTCGATGATGCCGAGGCGCTGGCCGAGGCCGTCAACACCCTGCTGGAAGATGAATCGCAGCGCCAACGGGCAGGGCAGGCGGCGCGTGAACGGGTAGCCCGCAATCGCGGGGCGCTGGCAGGGACACTGCAGCAGCTGGAAGACCTGTTGCCGAGCTGAGCCGACGAGAGACGGAGGTGATCTCGCCATGCCGATTTCGGTCGTGGGGGATGCACGCCACTGGGGCATCAATGGGAAGATCATGCGCAGAAACGCCGCACCATCGTGCGGCGTTTCTGCGTATGGACCTCGCGTGGGGCGAGGTCAGTGCTCACTCACCGAAGCGCAGGCCCTGTCTCAGCACTCGATGAGTTGCGCCGTCACGCCCATGTCGGCATCCAGACCCTCCAGGCAATCGCGCGCTGCGGCGCTGGCATTGCTGATTACCACATCGAAGCTTTCCAGTGGCGCGATGAAGGCCGGGCGTACCATCTCGAACTTGCGGGCATCGATGATCAGGAAGCGCTGCATGGCGCTTTCCAGCGCGGCCTGCTTGGCCGCCACCTCATGGAAGTGGAAGCAGCTGACGCCGCGCTCGGCGTGCACGCCACCGGCCGAGAGAAATGCCTTGTTGATGCCCAGACGGCGAATGGCTTCCGGCATGTCGGTGGCGGTAAAGGACTGGGTGGCCGGATGAAACAGTCCGCCCAGCATGACCAGTCGCACGCCGGGCAGGTGGCCGACGGCATTGGCGACATTCAGGGCGCAGGTCACCAGGGTCAGTGTCATCTGACGATCCAGTGCCGCGGCCAGGTGGACCAGGGTCGTCCCGCAATCCACGTACAGGGTATCGCCGTCCTCGATGTGACTGGCCAGTCGCTGGCACAACGCTTGCTTGATAGGAGCGCTGGCATCGATCTCGCGGTCGAGGCGATAGACGCTGCTGGCGGAAGATTCCGCCAGCAGCAGGCGTCCCCCCAGTATCTCCAACAGCCCGTTGCTGTGAGTGACATCACGGCGAATCGTCATCTCGGACACGCCGCAGAGCTGCGCGGCGTCGCTGAGCTGCAGTGGGCTGCCCTCGCGCAGGATGGCCTGCAAGCGGTCAAGGCGTGCAGCGCTTTGGTTGTTCATGCGGCAGGGTCCTTTTTTGCCGATGGCGGTGAGAAAGCGTTGGAGAAGCCAACATGCCCTCGGGTCATGGTGTGATGATAACTCACTGACTGGCAGGGATAACTTTTCTCGCGCGAGAGATCCGCGCGGGCGTTGCAGGAAAGCAAGGCCCGAATCGCTCAAGCGTTTGCATTGACTCCTTGGTCAGTTTGTGACTCTTTTAACATGCTGAGAAAAAATCATAACACCGTGTCCCGTTGAGAATCGCGGTGACATCGCGCACAAGCGCATTCCATAACAAGCACAAGAACACATCAGGACCTTCCCAATGAATCCCCTCATGAGTCTGGTCGGGATGGCATCGCTCATCCTCATCGCCGTGGCGTTGTCATCGAATCGACGCGCCATCCGCCTGCGCACCGTCGGGGGCGCCTTTGCCATCCAGTTGGCCATCGGTGCCTTCGTGCTCTACACCTCCTTCGGCCAGGGTGTGCTGGCCGGTGTCTCAGGCGCCGTCAGTCAGGTCGTCAATTATGCCGATCAAGGCATCAGCTTCCTGTTCGGCAGTCTGGCCAATCCGGGCAGCGGTGTCGGCTTCATCTTCGCCATCAAGGTGCTGCCGATCATCATCTTCTTCTCGTCGCTGATCGCGGTGCTCTACTACCTCGGCATCATGCAGTGGGTGATTCGCCTGCTGGGGGGCGGCCTGCAGCGCGTGCTGGGAACGTCGCGCACGGAATCCCTCTCCGCGACCGCCAACATCTTCGTCGGACAGACGGAGGCACCGCTGGTGGTCAAGCCCTATCTGGCGAGCATGACGCGTTCCGAGCTGTTCGCCGTGATGTGTGGTGGTCTGGCATCCGTCGCCGGCTCCGTACTGGGTGGCTACGCGGCGCTGGGCATCCCGATGGAGTATCTGGTGGCGGCGTCCTTCATGGCAGCGCCCGGCGGCTTGCTGTTTGCCAAGCTTCTGTTCCCGGAGACTGACAAGCCGGATGACTCGATCGCCGTGGCGGATGCCTCGCTCAAGGATGACGACGCACCGTCCAACGTACTGGACGCTGCGGCATCCGGTGCGTCTTCCGGCCTGAAACTGGCCGCCAATGTCGGCGCGATGCTGCTGGCCTTCATCGCCTTGATCGGGCTGATCAACGGCATTCTCGGTGGCGTCGGCGGCTGGTTCGGCATGGACACCCTGAGTCTCGACATGATTCTCGGCTGGCTCTTCGCGCCGTTGGCCTTCCTGCTGGGCGTGCCATGGAGCGAGGCGACGCTGGCGGGGTCCTTCATCGGTCAGAAGCTGGTGGTGAACGAGTTCGTCGCCTACATCAATCTGGCGCCCTACCTGAGTGGCGACAGTCTCGTGGCTGCCACGGGTGCGGTGATGACGCCCTACACCATGGCCGTGCTGTCCTTCGCGCTGTGCGGCTTCGCCAACCTGTCGTCCATCGCCATCCTGCTCGGCGGGTTGGGCAGCCTGGCCCCGACGCGCCGGCATGAGATCGCCAGCCTGGGTCTCAAGGCGGTACTGGCCGGTACGCTTTCCAATCTGATGTCGGCAGCGATCGCCGGCTTCTTCCTGGCGCTGGCGGCCTGATCGGGATGTCGCCCATCTCACAGTGGATGGGCGATTCGAAGAGGTGTCGCCTTCGGTGTGTAAATGTTCACAAACCGGCCGTTGGTGACAGGGAAATCCGCCAAACGTCGCCCTATCGTTTTTGCGAGGAAGTGCTAACATCGCGCCCTTTGCAAATCCGGCGCAGCCCGACGACGAAGCGGGCGGCATGGGGCGACGCTGATGGCAGACGTCGTTCATGACGGGCAATAACCACAACAATTCAGAACAGTTGATTACTCAAGACAGGATCATTTCGCGATGACTATGCTCAAGACCGTCGCGGCCAGTGCACTGGCCGCCACTACCCTCCTGACGGCTGCCGCGCCAGCCCAGGCCACCGATTTCAATGGCGACATCCACGCCAATGACTACAAGTGGCTGACCTTCAATCTGATGCGCAGCGAGGACAACCGTCTGCCGTTCCGCAACAGTGAAGATACCTATCTGGAAATGGAATTCGGTGGCCGTTCGGGCATCGTCGATCTCTACGGCTATGTCGATTTCTTCGACATCTTCGATGACAGCTCGGATGACCTCAATGGCGGCGACAACTTCTTCGCCAAGCTGGCCCCGCGCTTCTCGCTGGACGCCATGACCGGTCACGACCTGTCCTTCGGCCCGGTGGACGAGCTTTACATCGCCACCGTCACCAACATCGGTGACAACGGCGCATTCGGCGGTCTGTGGGAGCACTATGTCGGTCTGGGCAGCGATGTGCAGGTGCCATGGTTCGGCAAGATGGGCTTCAACCTCTACGCCCGCTACGTGCGTGAGAACTACGGCGGTGAAGACGAGAGCAAGTGGGACGGCTACATGGCGTCCACCAACTGGTTCAAGCCGTTCGTCAACTTCGAGGACGGTAGCTTCATCGCCTATCAGGGCTATCTGGACTACAAGTTCGATGCCGATGAAGTGGGCAGCCAGGACGGTCGCAGCATCAACAGCATGGAGTGGTTCAACGGCATCTACTACCACACCCAGCGTTTCGCGGTGGGTTACGGCCTGAAGTACTACAACAACATGGCGTTCTTCACCGATGGCTCCACCGCCACCGGCGTGCGTCAGGACACCACCGGCTTCGGCAACTACTTCAGCATCAACTACAAGTTCTGATCACCGCTTCGCTCTCGATGAGCGACCGGCGCGCAAACAGAAACGGGAAGCCCCTCAGGGCTTCCCGTTTTTCGTCTGGCTGCTCTGGCATCTGACACCTGGAAGCTGACACCTGGTGATCAGCGGAACTCGACCTCGCTGACTTCTACGCGCACCAGCTGGCGGGACCAGCTGCCGTCCGGCAGGGCGATGCGCACGCTGCGTCCCTCACGGGTCTGGCCGGGGCGCAGGTAGGTCTCGGGCAGCCGATACTCGCCGACCCACAGCGGCGCCTCGCGCGTCGCCAGCAGACGGCCATCGTCGCCATATAGACGCAGTCTTGCCCGGGTGGCGATGACGTTCTGCCCGGCGGTGTTCTGGATCTCGAAGCGCAGCACGGCGTCGCCATCGTCGATGTCCACGGCGGTCAGTCGTGCGACGACCCCATCACGATGTCCCTCGCTCAGCAGCGTCGGATTGGCCAGTGCGCTGGCATTGAGGCGTGCCTGGGCCGGAGCCGGAGCCGGGGCAGAGACGTTGGCGCGGGCCGGCACTGGTTGCCCTGCATCGCCAGCGGCAGGCGTATTCGCGGGTACCACCGGCAGGGCGGACGAGGTGGGTATCGTCGCGCTGCCGAGCGTCGAGCGTGGGCTCTGCTCGTCGGAGACTTCCAGCAGATACTCCCAGCTGTGGTCCGGCTTGAGCAGCACCTTGACGCCATTATCCAGCGTGATGGTCGTCGGAGAGCTGATCGGCAGGCTGTCTGCCATCAGCACCGGGCTGAGCAGTGCAGCGGCCAGAAGCGACAGGCCTCGGGTGCCAAGGTGGCGCGTGATTTTCCATGTCATCAGGCGAGCCTCCTCAGGCAGTGATGCGCTCGACACCTGTCTCGCGACCGACCAGCAGCACATCGGCGCCACGGGCGGCGAACAGACCATTGGTGACGACGCCGACGATGGCATTGATGCGGGCTTCCATGGTGATCGGGTCTTCGATCAGGAAGTTGTAGCAATCGAGGATGCGGTTGCCGTTGTCCGTCAGAACGCCTTCACGATAGACCGGGTCCGCGCCCAGCTTGACCAGTTCGCGCGCGACGTAGGAACGTGCCATCGGAATGACTTCCACCGGCAGCGGGAAGCCACCGAGGATGTCGACCTGCTTCGAGCCATCGGCGATGCACACGAAACGCTCAGCGCAGGCCGCGACGATCTTCTCGCGGGTCAGCGCCGCACCACCGCCCTTGATCATCGCCAGACGCGGGTCGATCTCGTCGGCACCATCCACGTACACCGGCACGGTGCCCACATGGTTGAGCTCGTAGACGTCGATGCCGTGGCCCTTGAGGCGCTGGGCAGTGGCTTCGGAGCTGGCGACGGCGCCGGCAAAGTCGTGGCGAACCTCCGCCAGAGCATCGATGAACAGGTTGGCGGTGGAGCCGGTGCCGACGCCGATGATGGTGTCGCGGTTCAGCAGCGGGCGGATCTCATCAAGGGCAGCGCGGGCCACGGCTTGCTTCAGCTCATCCTGGGTCATGTCATACCTCGGGTCGGTGGGGCAGGGGTGGAGAGTGGCGGTCATCGCGTCGGCAAGGGTGCCTGGCGCGTATCCCGATGTGTCTGTGCCTCATGCTGCTGCACGGCAACCAGAAGCGCAGACAGGAAGCGAGTCGGGCGACGCAACGCGAGAAAACGCCACATTATAACGGCAAACGTCGCGATGGCGCTGGACGCTCTCGCCGGCGGTCTGATAACAATGGGGGTTCGGTCGCACCCATGCGGCCCGCGCTGCGACACATCAGGACATTCCTATAATGCTCGAACACTACGTCAAGAAAATCCTGTCGGCTCGTGTCTATGAAGCCGCCCATGAAACCCCGCTCTCGTCAGCCCCGATGCTGTCACGTCGTTTCAGCAACCAGATCTTCATCAAGCGGGAAGACCTGCAGCCCGTCTACTCCTTCAAGATTCGCGGCGCCTACAACAAGATGGCGCAGCTGAGCGATGAGCAGAAGGCCTGTGGCGTGATTGCCGCCTCGGCGGGCAACCATGCCCAGGGGCTGGCGATGGCAGCCAAGCTGATGGGCGTGAAGGCCGTCATCGTCATGCCGCGCATCACGCCGGAGATCAAGGTGCAGGCGGTGCGTGAACGCGGCGCACGCGTGGTGCTCAAGGGCGATGCCTTTCCCGAGGCGCTCGCGCATGCCCAGGCATTGATGCAAGAGCATGGCTACACCTTCATTCCGCCCTTCGATGACCCGGACGTGATCGCCGGGCAGGGGACGGTGGGCATGGAGATCCTGCGTCAGCACCCGGGCAAGATCGATGCGATCTTCGTGCCGGTGGGCGGCGGTGGCCTGATTGCCGGTGTCGCGGCCTACGTGAAGTATCTGCGCCCGGACATTCGTGTCATCGGTGTCGAGGCTGAGGATGCGGCCTGCCTCAAGGCGGCCATGGAGGCCGGCGAGCGTGTGGTGCTGGACCAGGTCGGCGTGTTCGCCGAGGGAGTGGCCGTGGCGCAGATCGGCGAGGCGCCGTTCGAGATCATCCGCCATACCGTCGATGAAGTGATCACCGTCAATACCGATGAGATGTGCGCGGCGGTCAAGGATATCTTCGAGGACACGCGCGCCGTGTCAGAGACCAGCGGCGCTCTGTCGCTGGCGGGCCTCAAGAAGTACATCCAGCAGACTGGCGCGGAAGGGCAGACGCTGGTCTGCATCAACTCCGGGGCCAATACCAACTTCGATCGCCTGCAGCATATCGCCGAGCGCACCGAGCTCGGCGAGCAGCGGGAAGCCATTCTGGCGGTCACCTTGCCGGAGCGCCCCGGGGCCTACAAGCAGTTCTGCAAGGTGATCGGCAAGCGCATGGTCACCGAGTTCAACTACCGCTATGCCAATCCGGAGGAGGCGCACGTCTTCGTCGGTGTCCAGGTCAAGCCGGGCGGGGAAGACCGCGCAGCGGTGGTCGAGAAGCTGCGTGAGGCGGGCTACGCGGTGGAGGATCTCACCGACAACGAGCTGGCCAAGCTGCACACGCGTCATCTGGTCGGGGGGCGCACCAGCAGCGACCTCGAGGAGGAGGTCTATCGCTTCGAGTTCCCGGAACGTCCTGGTGCCCTGATGAACTTCCTGACCCATCTGCCTGCGGACTGGAACATCTCGCTGTTCCACTATCGCAATCACGGCGCGTCCCATGGGCGAGTCCTGATCGGCATGCAGGTGCCCAATGGGGATCGCGCCGAGGTCGAGAAGTATTTCGCGGAGATCGGCTATCGCTTCTGGAAGGAAAGCGACAATCCGGCCTATCGCCTTTTCCTGTCATGATGTCGGCCATGCCTCGCCTACCTGGATGAGGTCGCTCTGAATCAAGTGGGCATCAGGCGGATGGCATTCATGATTGGCAGTATGAAAAAGCCCCTGTTCTCGTCTGAGAGCAGGGGCTTTTCTCGTCATGATGGTGAATGGCATGACTGATGACTTGTACTCAGGTGGGGCGTCAGAGATATCGAACGTTGTTTTCCCTCCAGGCCTTGCCAGCCCTCGCCTGCAGCGCGAAATGCAAGCGTGGAAAAACGTTCATTCATACGGCTGCATGGTGATTGTCATACGCAGGTCAGATGCCTATCATCGTGGGCACTGTCAGGAAGACAGTCATCGACAACCGTCACGCGAAAGCCACTGACGATATAAGAAGAAGCCCGCTCTCATGAAACGCAAGCCCGATCTGGTCATGGCCCTGGTATTCATTTTCGGGATTGGTGTCGTCGCCACCGGCTACGCCCAGACCGTCATGGGTTCCTGAATCGTGCACTGCCGCCTTCGGGCGGCAGTGGCGTTTTCAGAGGGAGAGTCGTTCTCGCGCTCTGCCTTTCTGCCCCCCTTTCCCTCCCGCTCTTCTCCTTGATCTCCAGGCACGTCTGCTCCCCCTCAAGTCCGAGCACGCCCGCGACATGCTGGCGCCGTTGACCGCCCGTGCGTGACTGCCCCTGCGTGAGCATCATGACGATGCGTTCCCATGCCTGCGGCCTGGACGCACGATCTCGCGATCACTGACGATGGCATCCAGCGGTATGTCCCAGGCTTGTACCGGCAAGGCCGGCACCTTCTGACAGTGATGGGCGAGGCCGATCAACCTCGGTCTTGGCCCGGCGCGACGGGTGAAGGCGAAGCTGCGGTCATAGAAACCGCCCCCCATGCCGATCCGTGCGCCAGCCTCATCGAACCCCACCAGCGGCATCAGCACGATATCCAATGCCCAGGCCGGCAGGCGTCGGCCCTTGTGGGCTCCGAAGCGCGTGTCAGGTTCGGCGATGCCGAAGCGATTGCTCACCAGTGGGGTATGGTCGTCGTAGCGGACGAACCAGAGTGAGTTGACCGCGAAGGGTCGCAGGACCGGTAGATAGACGCGTGCTCCCCGACGTTGCAGCCATCGGCACAGACGGGTGGCGTCGATCTCGCCATCATTGGGCAGGTACAGGGCGATGTCCCGGGCACGCAGCAGTTCCGGCAGACGCTTCAGTCGTCGCAACAGGGCCTGCTCGGCATTACGGCGCTCGGGGGCCGTCAACTGGCGTCGCCGTTGGCGTAGCAAGCGCCTCAGGGCGCGGCGATCCGCAGCGGGGTGATCAAGCTCGCTGGACAATGGCCAGAGCGTGACATCACGTGAAAGCGAGGGAGGCGAATAGTGATTCGCGAGGGCGGCGCGAGCCGCAGGGGGTTTGAGCATGCCTGACATTCTCCGTCAGACAGGGTTCTCCAAGGTGCCGGTGTTACCGGGGGCCCTTGAACCCAGCGGTTCAAGGTGGGTAGTCCCGCGCAGCGCATCAGGCTTTCCGACGCACGGACATGCACACAGCACTGCGCAGTGGACTCCCTGGGAATAGCTTATAAGCTCGAGGGACATCGGCAACTGTCGTACACCCCAGAGAACTCCTTCAGTCTACCAAACCCCGTCTGCCGGCCCAAGGCTTAATCCTGTCGGGAACAGACTGTTGCTGAAATTTATCAGTTGTTTGATTCTCAAGCGTTTTTTGCTTCGTCAGCACGCGCCTTCGCACGTTGGACAGACTCGGCTGGTACCTGCTTGAGGGCCGCATCCAGCTGACGATCCAGCGCCGTGAGGCGTGTCTCGAAATCCTGCTGCATGGCGCGTTCGCTGTCGCGGCTGTTGATCAGTTCGTGAGAGATGTTGAGCGCGGCCATCAGGGCGACCTTGTCGGCACTGATGGTATTGCCACGTTGCTGGATGCCTTGCATGGCGAGATCCAGGTAGGCCGCCGCACGGGTCAAACCATCTTCCTCGCCGGGTTGGCAGCTGACGGTATAGCTGCGGCCGAGCAGGCTGATCTCGGTGGTATTGCGGGGAGTCGTGGAGTCGCTCATGTCAGTCCTCTCGGGCCATGTCCGGCGTCGTCCTGATTGACGGCGGCGTCCTTGACTGGGCGTCACCTCGCAGTGAGGACGGCAAGCCAGAAGGAGGGCCAGTGCGGTAAGATGGGGGCATTCTCGAGCCACTATAGAGAGCCGCTTCTGGAGGGTCAACGCGCTGCGCAGTGCGGCTGTCACCCAGCATGGCGCTCAGGGTTCGAGCGGTAATCGTCGATTGCCGATGCCTTTCTCACCGACTCAATGGACCCGCACCATGGCCATCATCAACGATACCTTCGACTTCTCTCTCGTCGCGGACCAGTTCCTGGTTCACGGCAGCCTGAACAACCCTTCCTTCCTTGATGGACAGCTGGTCGCTGCCCTGGCGATGGATGACATCAGCGCGGAAGACTGGTTGAGCCGCGTCTGTGCCGCATTGGGAGTGGAGCAACCGGCCACCCGTGAAGCGGGCGAGGTGTTTCTCAGCTGGCGCACGCGCAACCAGGAGCGCCTGGCGGCCAGCGAGATGAGCTTCGAGCCGCTGTTGCCGGACGACATGTTCTCCCTGGCCGAGCGTGGCCAGAGCCTGCGTGAGTGGACGCTGGGCTTCCAGGAAGAGCTGGCAGGCGTCGATGGCGAGGTCCGCAAGGGCTGGAGCCAGGCATTGCGTGATGCGCTGAGCGATGTCGAGGCCATCTCGAGCGGTCTGGCCAACGCCGAGGACCTGGATGACGACAATGCCGAGGACGAGGCGGATCTGTTCGCGCTGGCCGACCACGTGCGCATGGCGGCCCTGCTGCTGTATACCGAGCAGCACCCGGGCAACCCGGACGTCGAGAAGCCCAGTGACGATCAGTTGCCGGAAGGCGGACTTGAAGGCAGTCTCGGGGTCAGCTCGCGCAACGACACTCACTGAGTGAGGCAGTTTGCCGCTCGCAATACCCGGCGGCCGACCCCATTTCGGGAAGGATTGTCCCTTCGGGAGCCTCGTCCTTTCCCGCCACATTCTGATTCGTGTCGGGCAGGCCATGACTTGCCTGCCCGACACGGACCCCGACGGAGAACGCCATGATCGTCCCTGAAATCCTGCCTGCGCCGGCGGCGCTGACTGCTGATGACTTCTCGGCGCGTCGCCAGCGTCTGATGACGCAGCTGCCTCGTGATGCCGCGGTACTGGTGTTGTCGTCCGGCCTGGCACAGCGCAATCGTGACAGTGAGTTCACCTTCCGTCAGAACAGTGACTTTCATTACCTGACCGGCTGGCCGGAACCGGAAGCGGCATTGTTGCTGTTGCCGGGGCGCGCGGAAGGCGAGAGCGTACTGTTCTGTCAGGAAAAGGATCCGCTGGCGGAAGCCTGGACCGGTATCCGTATCGGTGCCGAAGGGGCCGTGACGCAGGCGGGATTCGACCAGGCCTTCACCAATGATCAGCGTGAGGATGTCATGGCCGGTCTGCTGGATGGCCGTGGGCGTCTCTTCGTGCTGTTCGAGGACGACGAAGCCTTGGCGCTGGCGCAATCGCTGCGCGAGGAGCTGGCCGCGGCCGTGCGTCGTGGTGCCCGCCCGCCGGTCGCCTTTGAAGACCTCGCCCCGCTGTTGCATGAGCAGCGCCTGATCAAGGATGAGCGTGAGCTGGCGCTGATGCGTCACGCGGCGGAGATTTCCGCTCGCGCCCACATCCGTGCCATGCGGGCCAGCCGCCCCGGGCTGCACGAGTATCATCTGCAGGCCGAGATCGAGCATGAATTCCAGTGGCAGGGCGCTCCGGCACCCGCGTATACCAGCATCGTCGGTGGTGGCGTGAATGCCTGCGTGCTCCATTACATCGAGAACCGTGCTCCGCTGATCGATGGCGAGTTGGTGCTGATCGATGCTGGCGCGGAGTACGCACTCTATGCCGGCGACATCACCCGTACCTTCCCCATCAATGGTCGCTTCAGTGAGCCCCAGACGCGTCTCTACGAGATCGTGCTCAAGGCCCAGGAGCGTGCAGTGGCCGCCGTGGTGCCGGGTGCGACGTTGGTGGGCATTCACCAACAGGTGGTGCATGACCTGACCGCCGGCCTCGTCGAACTGGGCCTGCTGCAAGGTGAAGTGGAGGCGTTGATCGCCGATGAGGCTTATCGCCGCTTCTATCTGCATTCCACCTCGCACTGGCTGGGACTGGATGTGCACGATGTCGGCAGTTACCGCGAGAACGGTGAGCCGCGTCCGTTGCTGCCCGGCATGGTGCTGACGGTCGAGCCGGGGCTTTATGTGCCGGACGCCAGTGACATTCCAGCCGAGTATCGGGGGATCGGGATTCGCATCGAGGACGATGTGGTGGTCACCGCGGACGGGCACGAAGTGCTGAGCGCCACGGTTCCCAAATCCGTCGAGGCCATCGAGGCACTGATGCGCGAAGGAGCCTGACATCATGAGTGAGCCAGCGGCAGCATCCCCGGTAACGTCTGCGCCGGAGCGATTCGATGTCGTCATCATCGGTGGTGGCCTGGTGGGCGCGAGCCTGGCCTGTGCCCTTGCACCCTTGATGAACGGGCAGCAGGAGGATGGGCTGCGCGTGGCGGTGGTCGAGGCCAACCCCTTGCCTCCCGCGGAGGATACCGGGCGTTTCCAGCCCAGTTTCGATGCGCGCGCCAGTGCCATCGCTGCCGGTTCACGCCAGCGCTTCATCGCCTTCGGGCTGTGGGAGGCGATGCGTGAGCACGCCACGCCGATTCGTACCATCCATGTCAGCGAGCGCGGCCATCTCGGGGCCACACGCATGCGGGCCGAGGAACTGGGGGTTCCCGCGCTGGGGCATGTGATCCCCAATGCCTGGATGGGGCGCGTGCTCCATCGGCGTCTGGCGGAACTGCCGCTGACCTGGTACTGCCCGGCACGCGTGGCGCAGATCAGCGTCAGCGCGCAGGGGCACCGCCTGCTGCTGGAGGATGGTCGCCTGATCGAGGCGGGACTGACCGTATTGGCAGATGGCGGGCGCTCGGGGCTCAAGGAGCGTCTCGGTATCCATAGCGAGACGCATGCCTACGAACAACAGGCGCTGATCGCCACCGTCGAGATGAGCCAGCCCCACGCGGGGGTGGCCTATGAGCGTTTCACCAGCGAAGGACCGATGGCGCTGCTGCCGCTGGGTGGCCGCCGAATGGAGTTGATCTGGACGCGTTCTCCCGACGAGACGGCTGCGCTGATGGACATGCCGGAGCCCGAGTTTCTCAAGGCGCTTCAGGCTGCCTTCGGCGAGCGGGCCGGCCGTTTCCGGCGGGTCGGGCAGCGCCATGCCTATCCCCTGTCGTTGATACGTGCCAGCGAGGGGACACGTCCCGGACTTGCGGTGCTCGGCAATGCCGCTCACTCGCTGCATCCGGTGGCAGGGCAGGGCTTCAATCTGGCGCTGCGTGGCGTGACGGATCTGGTGGCCGCCATCGCGGCGGGACAGGCACGTGGTGATGCCGCTGGCGATGTCAGCGTGCTGAGTGATTTCGAGTCGCGGCGCGGTGCGGACCGCGACAATGTCGTGCTGTTCAGTGATGGCTTGATCCGCCTGTTCGGCGTCGAAAGTCGTTGGCTGGGGCATGCTCGGGCGGCAGGGCTGATCGGTCTGAATCTGGTGTCACCGCTCAAGCGCCTGCTGGCAAGGCGCTCGATGGGCATTGAGCGCTAGGCGTAGCGAGTACTTGCCAACGGGTCAAGCGATGTCGTGAGTTGCATCTCAGGCTTGCGCCCCAGGGTGGTGTCGATGAGTGACCAAATCGCCGCCGGATTCACGAGACTCTCGCCAGGAGAGCGACGCGCGACAGGCGTCATACAAGGGAGCAGGCATGAACGAGCATCGGAGATTGGATGCACCGCATGAGGTGGATGTCGCCATCGTGGGCGCCGGTATCGTCGGCGCCACGCTGGCGCTGCTGTTGGGGCAGGGCGGCCTGCGCGTCCTTCTGATCGAGGGTCGCGAGGGCATCATCGACTGGCAGCCGGCGCTGGCACCGGAGCCGCGTGTCAGTGCGCTGACGCCGGTTTCGCGTCAATTGCTCAGCGGCCTGGGGGTCTGGAAGGACATCGCACAGAGTCGTCTGATGCCCTATACCGGCATGCAGGTCTGGGATGCCGAAGGCAATGGCGAGATAGGCTTCAGTGCCGAGCAAAGCGGCGTGTCGGAGCTTGGGCACATCGTCGAGAATCGGGTCACTCAGGCCGCGCTTGAGCAAGCGATTTCCCGGTGTCCCTCGATCACGCGCCGTTATGGTGTCCGGGTCAGCGGTCTGGGATTGCCCAGGACGGGGTCAGCCTCGGTGGTAAGTGCTTACCAACTTGAGGGGGCCGAGGCAGCAAGCCTGACACTGAGCGACGGTAGCAGCGTCGCGGCGGGGCTGGTGGTGGCGGCTGACGGGGCGCGTTCCCGTCTGCGCGAGCTGGCGGGCATCGAGACCCGTGAGCACGATACCGGCCAGGTGGCGTTGGTCACCACGGTGCGCACGGCGCATTCGCATCAGGGCGTCGCCCGCCAGCGTTTTCTGCCCACCGGGCCGCTGGCCTTCCTGCCGCTGGCGGTCAATTCCGCCCTGGCACATCCCGAGGGCGAGGCATCCGGCGCCCAGCGCCATTGCTCCATCGTCTGGTCCACCACTCCGCAGGAAGCCGAGCGCCTGCTGGCATTGCCCGAGACGGACTTCTGTCATGAGCTCGAAGCAGCCTTCGAGGGAAAGCTCGGCACGGTGGAATACAGTGCCGAACGCTTCAGCTTCCCGTTGCATCAACGCCATGCGCAGGAGTATGTGCTGCCGGGGCTGGCGCTGGTGGGGGATGCCGCGCATGCCATTCACCCGCTGGCGGGGCAGGGGGTCAATCTTGGCCTGATGGATGTCGCCGTGCTGGCGGAAGAGCTGCTGGCCGGGCACCGCCGCGGCGTGGCACTGGGCGATGAGCGCTGGTTGAAGCGCTATCGTCGACGCCGGCGCAGCGACAATGCCGTGATGCTGAAGATGATGGATGGCTTCCGCCTGCTGTTCGGCAGCCGGAAGCCAGGGGTACGCCTGGTGCGTAACCTGGGACTTGGCTGGGTGGATGGCAGCGTCGAGCTCAAGCGCCTGCTGATGCGCCAGGCGATGGGGGAGCGTGGGGAGTTGCCGGAGAGCTGCCGACCACGGTGACAGTGAGCGCTCACCTCTGGGCGTGACAGTTAGCACGACGACAGGCCAGGCGGGAGATGGCAGACCTGCCGATTGGCGCGCGAAAGACGACACGACCCCGCCAGCTGGCGGGGTCGTGTCGTTTACGGCGAAAGAGAGACTATTGCTCCGAGGTGGTGGGAAGCGTGGCCTTGAGAGCGGCGCTGCGACCCAGCACGTTCATGCCCTTGAGCAGGTTGAGTGCTTCCCCCAGCTGGTAATCACTTTCGGCGACCACCGGGCTGTCCGGTGCCTTGCTGGAAGGCGTCGATGAGTCGCCATTGGCATTGTCGAGACGTCCGTCGAGATCCGCCTCGCGCACGCTGAAATCACGCCGCGTGTCGCGCTCCAGTCGTCCGCGTACCACCTCGACATCCGGGCGGATGCCCTCTGCCTGGATCGAGCGCCCGTTGGGCGTGAAGTAGAGTGCCGTGGTCAACTTGAGGCCGTCGCCGTTGCCCAGTGGCATTACGTTCTGTACCGAGCCCTTGCCGAAGCTCTCGGTGCCCATGATGATGGCGCGGCGCTGGTCCTGCAGGGCACCTGAGACGATTTCCGCGGCAGAGGCCGTCCCGCCGTTGATCAATACCACCAGCGGCGTATCACCGGCCGGTGTCTCGGCTCTGGCCGAGAAGGACAGCTCGCTGTCCGGCAGGCGCCCCTCGGTATAGACGATGCGGCCGCTCGTGAGGAAGAGGTCGCTTATCTCGACGGCCGCTGACAGCAGCCCCCCGGGGTTGTTGCGCAGATCCAGCACCAGACCCTTCAGCGCGACATCGCCGCTTTCCTCGCGCAGCTCCGTAAGGGCGCGTTTCGCCTCATCGCCCGTCGCGCTCTGGAACTGGCTGACGCGCAGGTAGCCATATCCCGGCTCCAGCAGGCGCTGACTGACGCTGCTGCTCTTGATGATGGCCCGCTTGAGCACGACCTCGCGGGGCATGTCGGCGCCTTCCGAGAGTACCAGCAGGCGAATGGTCGATCCTTCCTCACCACGCATCAGCTTGACGGATTCCGTCATCGACAGACCCTCCATCGGCGTATCGTCGATCTTGAGGATCACGTCACGTGGTTGGAGGCCGGCACGTGAGGCCGGGGTGTCGTCGATGGGGGCGATGATGGTCAGCTGGCCGTCCTCCTCCATGCCGACCTCGATGCCGATACCGCCGAATTCCCCATCGGTGTTCTCGCGCAGGTCCTGCCAGTCATCCTGATCCAGATACGCCGAGTGCGGGTCCAGCCCTGCCAGCATGCCACGCATGGCATTCTTGAGCAGCGTGCGGTCATCCACTTCATCCACATAGGTGCGCTTGATGCGCTCGAAGACTTCGGCAAAGGTGCGCAGTTCCTCCAGCGGCAGGCCATTGGCCGATACGCTGGAGGAGGCAGGCGTGGCTCCCTGGCGCGCATCTTCAGCATGGGCCGGCACTCCGCCGCCCAGCAGAACAAGGCTCAGCGGCACGCTGACCGCCAGCTGACGCAGGCGACGCGGGGCAGGACGGAATGACGACGATGCGGACATGCGATTTCCTTCTCGACGGAGACTGGCTCGACTGATGCCGAAGCGCCTGGCAGTTCAGCCAGAGGGGAAGAGGCGACCCCGACGCTCGCAGTCACGGATGACTGCGAGCATATCCCGCCCGGGTACCTGCCGCCTAGCCTGTCGCCATGTTGCGCCATGGCTGACTGGCTCAGCGGCTCGACAGCCAGCGTTGCGGGTTGACGGGCTTGCCGGCGCGGCGTACTTCGAAATACAGCGCGGCACCGTCACGGCCACCACTGCTGCCGACACTGCCCAGCTGCTGGCCGCGTGACAGGCTGTCACCGGGGCCGACGCTGAAGCTTGCCAGATGTGCGTAGAGCGTCAGCACGTTGTCGCCGTGGTCGATGATCAACAGGTTGCCGTAGCCGCGCATCCAGTCCGCGAAGACGACACGACCGGCATGCGGCGCCGTCACAGGCGTGCCCTGGGACGCCTGGATCAGCACGCCATCACGATTGACGCCTTCTCCCCCGCCGTAGGCCGAGATGACCCGCCCGGGGGCCGGCCAGTCCATCTTGCCCATCGCACGCGTGATGCGTGTCCTGGGGGGCGGGGCACTCTTGATGGCCTTGAGGCGCTTCTCGAGCGTCTGGATCATCTGGTTGGCATGGGCGCGGTCCTGATCCAGCTCGGCGATCTTCGCCTCATGGCTGGCATAGCGGGCATCCAGGGTGCGCAGCAGGGCGGCGCGCTCATTCTGCTGGGCCATCAGTTTGCTGGCTTGCTGCTTGAGGCCTTGCTGCACCTCCTCCAGTCGTGTCTGGCGTGCCAGCAGACTGGCGCGGGTACTGGCCAGTGAGGCATCCAGTCTGGCGAGGCGCTCAAGCGCCTGCCGGCGCGAATCGCTCAAGTGATTCAGATAGACCTGCAGGCGTTCGAGACGCGCCGGATCATCCTGATTGAGCAGCAGCTTCAATTCGGGTTGGCGACCCAGCCGATACAGGGCGGCCATCTCCTCGGCCACGGCAGCCTTCTGCGCCGTCTGCTGCTGGATGAGGGCCTCACGCTGGCGCGTGAGCCTGGTCAGTTGCTGCGTGATGTCGTCGCGCTCATCCTCGAGTCTGCCGGTCTGCTGGCGAGTCTCGTTGAGCTGGCGCTCTATCTTCTCCAGGCCATTGCGCGTATCGCTGCGCCGCGCGGCAGTGGCCTTCAGCTCGCCCTGCATCGCCTGTATCTCGTGTTTGAGACGCTTGAGGTCGGCTTCGGAGGCTTGCTTCTTCTGGGTCAGGGTCGCGCTGCTGTCCGCGGCCAGTGCCGAGGAGGGGGCCAGCAGCGGAGTCATGAGCAGCAGGCAGGCAGACAGCACAACGCCGGAGACAGGGCTCCGGCGTTTGAAGAATCGGTAGCGCCTGCCCGGTCCGGATGCCAGACAGGCATCCGGACCGGGGGAGGCGCCGGGTACGCCACTCGGCGCGCCCTGCAAGGGGCTATCAGGCACCGGCATAATCGACCAGCACGTTGCCGTCCATTTCCTCGGGGACAGCCTGCCCCATCATGGTCAGCAGGGTCGGGGCGAGGTCACACAGGCGTCCTTCGGAGGCCAGCTTGACGTCACGCTGGGTGACGTAGATCAGCGGCACTTCAAAGGTGGTGTGTGCCGTCTGCGGGTTGCCGGTCTCCGGGTGCACCATCTGCTCGGCATTGCCGTGGTCCGCGGTGATCAGGCATTCGCCACCGACCTTCTCCAGCGCCTCGACCACGCGGCCGACGCAGCCATCCAGATATTCGATCGCCTTGACGGCCGCATCGAACTTGCCGGTGTGTCCGACCATGTCGCCATTGGCGTAATTGCAGACGATCAGATCATAGCGGCCGGATTCGATGGCCTCGACCAGCTTGTCGGTGACCTCCCCGGCGCTCATCTCCGGCTTCTCGTCGTAGGTCTTCACGTCCTGCGGCGAGGGCACGAGGATGCGGGTCTCGCCGTCGAATTCGTCTTCGCGGCCGCCGGAGAAGAAGAAGGTCACGTGGGCGTACTTCTCCGTCTCGGCGATACGCAGCTGAGTGAGGCCACGATTGGAGACCACTTCCCCCAGGGTATTGGGCAGGTCGGAGGGCGGGAAGGCAGCCGGCGCCGGAATGTCGGCGGCGTACTGGGTCAGCATCACCAGACCGTCATGGGCCAGCTTGGGCGGCGTGCGCTCGAAGCCGGAGAAGTCCGGCTCGACGAAGGCGCGGGTCAGCTCGCGGGCACGGTCGGCACGGAAGTTCAGGAACAGGGCAGCATCGCCTTCCTGCATGGGGACGGCGTCGCCGATACGCGTGGCGCTGACGAATTCGTCGGTCTCGTCACGCTCGTAGGCGGCGGCAAGTCCTTCCACGCCGCTGGCGGCTTCGTGGAGGCCCTGCCCTTCGGCGATCACGCGATATGCCTGTTCGACACGGTCCCAGCGGTTGTCACGGTCCATCGCGAAGTAGCGACCGACGAGGGTGGCGACACGGCCTTCCTCGAGTCCGAGACCTGCCAGGTGTTCATCGGCACGCGCGATGGATGCCTCGGCGCTCTTGGGCGCGGTGTCGCGGCCATCGAGAATCGCGTGGAGGTAGATGCGCTTGGCGCCCCGCTCGGCGGCCAGATCGGCCATGGCGAGGATGTGGTCTTCATGGGAGTGCACGCCCCCGGGAGACAGCAGGCCGATCAGGTGCACGGCACGGCCAGCCGCGATGGCGGCATCGAGAGGCGCGGTCAGGACGGTGTTGTCCTTGAGGGCATTCTCGCGCACGGCCTTGGTGATGCGGGTGAAGTCCTGGTAGACGATGCGCCCGGCCCCCAGGTTCATGTGCCCGACCTCGGAATTGCCCATCTGGCCATCCGGCAGGCCGACATGGCCACCGTCGGTATGGATCAGATCGCTGGGATACTGCTGGCGCAGGCGATCCATGACCGGCGTGTTGGCGGCAAGAATGGCGTTGTCCTTCTCTTCCTCGCTGTGGCCGTAGCCATCGAGAATGATGAGGGCGACGGGACGCGGACCTTGTGCTTGAGCTGCCATGACTTCCTCGCTGTGATGACGAATGAATCCTCTGGAGCAGGACGGCAGGGGCAATCGCGCAGGGTGGCTGTCAGGCGATCACGTGCCTGTCATGTCCTGCGGGCATCCTCTGCCGTCTTCCTCATCCGGTGCGTTCACCGCTTGCTGCACGGGTGAGGCAAGATGTAGTGATAAAACTACCTGCTCATTCTGACCTCTATTAGAGAGGCGGTAAGGTGCCGAGTGCAAGTGCTGGAAGCGTATCGGCAAGATTGGATTCCCCTATCGCGGGCAAGTTCAGTGCGTCCCGTGGCGCAGGCGAGGGCAGGGCGGCGTTACGCCTTTTTGATGCCATGTCGCGGGCATTCATGACAGGGGCTGTCATGTATAATGCTGGCTCCGTTACCTCGGGTAGCGGTCTATTTCCTTTGCCGCGTACGTACCGGCATGCACGTCACAGCGGAGTTAGCCCGTCTCATGATCGAACAGCTGCTTCAGTTCGCGCAGAATCATCCCTTGCTGGTGGGCGCCTTCGTCGCCCTGCTGGTCGCCCTCATCGTCATGGAAACCATGCGTGGCAACCACGGGGTCAGCGTCAGCGAGGCCACGCGACTGGTCAATCGCGAAGAGGGTGTCTTCATCGACATCCGCGACAGCAAGGAATACAAGGCCGGCCACATCGCCGGTGCCGTCAATGTTCCCAGCAGTCAGCTTGCCAGCGCGACCACGCCGCTGGACAAGTACAAGGACCGTCCGGTGATCATCGTCTGCAAGCATGGTCAGACCGCTGGACCGCTGGTGGCGCGCCTGGAGAAGGCCGGCTTCAAGCAGGCGGTCAAGCTCAAGGGTGGCATGGGTCAGTGGGAAGCCGACAGTCTGCCGGTCGTGACTCGCTGAGCGACCTGCGGGAAGCAGGCCGATGGCCCAACAATAATTCTCCGTACATTCAAGGATATGTCTCATGGCTGAAGAACAGAACGCACAGGCGGCACAGGGTGCCGAACAGGCTCAGGATCAGCTCCAGTTCGCCCTGCAGCGCATCTATGTGAAGGACGTGTCCTTCGAAGCGCCGAATTCTCCGGCGGTCTTCTCCCAGCCGTTCCAGCCGAAGGTCAGCCTGGAACTGGATACCGAGCACCAGCAGGTCGGTGAAGAGCTCTTCGAGGTGTCCATCAAGGTCACCGCCCAGGTCTCCAACGGTGAAGATCAGACCACCGCCTTCCTGGCCGAGGTCGAGCAGGCCGGTCTGTTCCGCATCGCCGGTCTGTCCGCCGAGCAGCTGGATCACACCCTGGGGGCCTTCTGCCCGAACGTGCTGTTCCCGTACGCGCGTGAAGCCGTCGACAATCTGGTCAATCGTGGCAGCTTCCCTCCGCTGATGCTGGCACCGGTCAACTTCGAGGCCATGTACGCTCAGCGCAAGCAGCGTGAAGCGCAACAGGCGGGTGAAGCCACCGCTCACTGATCCGTGAGACGGCCAGCAATGGCCGTGAGATGGCAATGACAGTGACGGGCCCCAGTGGCCCGTCACTGCGTTGGTGGCCACCATGATGGCCGTGCTTTCCTGAACCTATTTCTCTTTCCCTTTCATCTTCGTGTCGGCGTGCTGAGTGTCTCTCATGGCGCTGCCGCGCGGCGCATTGCTCGTGAGACTTTCCCATGGCCATTCGTCTGCACTGTCCCGATCTTGATCTCCATGTCAGCGCCGGGGCGACCTTTGCACTGCCCGAGGGGCCTGCACGCCATCTCGGTCTGGTGTTGCGGGCCCGGGTGGGCAGCGAAGCACAGCTGTTCGATGGACACGGGCAGGAAGTGCGCGTGTCGCTCGAGGAGGTGTCCCGCAAGGGGGTCAGCGTGCGGGTGATCGAGGCGGTCGCCAATGACAGCGAGTCGCCACTGGCAGTGCATCTGGGCCAGGCGATCTCCAAGGGTGATCGCATGGATTACGCCATCCAGAAGGCCTGTGAGCTCGGGGTCGCTGCCATCACCCCGCTTTACACCGCGCGTGGCGACGTCAAGCTCAAGGGCGAGCGCGCCGACAAGAAACTCGCGCATTGGCAGGGCGTGGCGGCAAGCGCCTGTGAGCAGTGCGGTCGCAGCGTGGTGCCGGTGGTGCATGCGCCGATTCCCATGGCCCAGTGGCTGGACGAGCGCGATGAGTCACTTCGCCTGATATTGCAGCCGGGCGGTGCCGAGGCGTTGAATGCCGCCGAGAGCGAGGGCGGCGTGACGCGTGCCAGCCTGCTGATCGGCCCTGAGGGCGGCTTCACGCCGGAAGAAGTCACCCAGGCGGCTGGCGCGGGGTGTGACGTCCTGGGGCTGGGCCCACGGATACTGCGTACCGAGACGGCGCCGGTGGTCGCGCTGACGCTGTTGCAGCAGCGCTTCGGCGATCTGCCGCGCTAGGCAGGATGACACCAGCATTGTTGAAGCCCCGGCAACACTGCGTGAGGCCTTGAGCGTCCTCATGTCAGTGGTGGGCAGCGTGGTGCTGCTGCATACTTGTCCCATCTTCCCGCGCAACCCGTTTCGGGGTATCGCGCCGGGTAACATCCGCTTTTCTCATTGCCGGCCGGCTGGGTCGGCAGTGTCGTCAGAAGGTTGCCTCGATGACTGCTCGCAAGCTCAAGATCGGCGTGGTGATGGACCCGATGTCCAGCGTCACCTACAAGAAGGACACCACCCTGGCCATGCTGTGGGCCGCCGCCCAGCGTGGCTGGTCGCTGCATTACCTGGAGCAGGAAGATCTCTATCTCGAGAATGGCCGTGCGATGGGACGGATGCGGGATCTCGAGGTCTATCGGGATCCTGATCACTTCTATCAGCTGGGCGAGGTCGTCGCGACGCCGCTGGCCGAGCTTGACGTGATTCTGATGCGCAAGGACCCGCCCGTCGACGAGCACTTCCTGAACGCGGTCCACCTGCTGGGCTTCGCCGAACGTGAAGGCGTGCTGGTCGTCAATCCGACGGCCGCGCTGTTGACCTGCAACGAGAAGCTGTTCGCGCAGCAGTTCACCCAGTGCATTCCGCCGACGACCGTCTCGGCCAATGACAAGGTGTTGCGCGCCTTCCACGCGGAGCATGGCAATGTCATCTTCAAGCCGCTCGATGGCATGGGCGGCAGCGGTATCTTCCACGTCGCCGAAGATGGTCGCAATCTGGGATCGGTAATCGAGCAGCTGACCCTGCGTGGCCAGCGTCAGATCATGGCACAGCGTTACGTGCCGGAGATCAGTGCCGGCGATACCCGCATCCTGCTGGTCGATGGTGAGCCGGTGCCGTTCGGTCTGGCGCGCATTCCCAGCGCCGGAGAAACGCGTGGCAATCTGGCGGCTGGAGGACGTGGTGAGTCGCGTGAGCTGACGGATCGCGATTACTGGCTGGTCGAGCAGGTCAAGCCGGTGGTGAAGTCGCTGGGACTGATGTTCGTCGGTCTGGACGTGATCGGGGATTACATCACCGAGATCAACGTCACCAGCCCGACCTGCGTGCGTGAAATCGATGACCAGCGCGGTACGGACATCGCCGGGCTGCTGATGGATGCCATCGAGGCACGCCTCACGGCGCAGCAGTCCGCTTGATTGCCGCCGTCAATGGCGTCGGTGGCGTCAGATGGCGGCCAGCAAGTTCGCAGTAAACGGCAGGGATGCCGAAGCTGACACGACAGCGGTTTCGCAGACAGGGAGTGGGGCATGGCAGCACCCGTCGAGTGGTGGGGAGTCAACCATAGCGTGACCGATCCGATCACCTACGTGCCGGTGACCCGGATGCATCGTCGCGTGGTGGCCTGGGGCGCGGCACTGGGGGTGCATGCGGTAGTCGGCTGGTGGCTGCTGGGGAGTGGCCTGATGGTGCCCCCTCAGGTGCCGCCATTGCCTGACCCGGTGATGCTCGACGTCACGCTGGTCAGCCAGGCCAGCTCACGTGCCGTCACATCGGATGTCGTCGCCGAGCAGGATCAGCAGGCCAGTGGTAGCGGGCGTGAGGCGGCGGTGCAAGCCGGGCCAGCCAGTCAGACGCCCCCCCGGGCGGGTGAGCAGAGAGCTCCCGTCAGCGGCGAGGCCCCGGTGCCCGAGGCAGCTGCCGTGCCCCTGGTGTTGCCGGAGCGCATCCCGGAGGTCATCGCGACCCGCAATGATTCGCCACAGCAGGTCTCGCATTCCGAGATCCTGCCGGATACGCCGGACAATGAGCAGGAAGCCATCGAGCAGGATGTCGGGGCGATCCAGGCCTCGGGCCAGACTCGCGAGGTGGCCGGTGATGTGGCCTCGCGCAAGGCGGCCCGCGCCTCGGCGCGGGCTCGCTACATCAATGACTGGACCGGCACGGTGCAGTCCTTCGGCAATCTCCACTATCCCGCGCCCGCCAATCTGAGCGGGGAGCTGCGCATTCGTGCCGTCGTGTTGCCCAGCGGTCAGCTTGAGTACGCGGAAGTGTTACAATCCTCGGGACATGCCGAGCTCGACCAGGCGGCTCTGGATACGGTCTATGGCGCGGCCCCCTATGCTCCCTTCGATGAGAGTCTCAGGGGCATGAGCCAACTGACCATCACCCGCATCTGGCGATTCGGCCCCGGCAACGATTCTGGCGCGCCCTGACGCCTCGGGAGGACCATGCAAAGTCTGCGAGACCATTTCCTGCTGGCGATGCCTCATCTCGATGATGACAACTTTTCCGGCTCGCTGAGTTACCTCTGTGATCACGATGAAAAGGGCACCTTGGGTGTCATCGTCAACAAGCCCATCAAGCTGACCATGCGTGGTCTGTTCGAGCAGCTCGAGATCGCGGCGGACAGCTGCGAGTGCCTGGAAGACGTCGTCTATTATGGCGGCCCCGTGCACAAGGACCGCGGCTTCATCCTGCACCGTGGCCAGGCCGCGGAATGGGATTCCAGCCTGCAGGTGACGGATGAGCTGGCCCTTACGACCTCGCTGGATATTCTCAAGGCGATCGCCGACAACAAGGGGCCGGAAGATTTCATGGTCTGCCTCGGCTGTGCTGGCTGGGAGCCTGACCAGCTGACGAATGAGCTCAAGGAGAACAGTTGGCTGATCGTCGAAGGCGACAGCGGCATTCTCTTTGATGCCGACAGCGAGTCGCGCCTTGATGCAGCGGCCCGCAAGCTGGGTGTCAACATGAGCCTGATGTCACGGGAGATCGGGCATGGCTGAGCGGGTCGTCAGCCGGACGGTACTGGCCTTCGATTTCGGTACGCGCCGTATCGGGGTGGCAGTGGGCACCGAGATGCTGGGCACGGCCTCACCGCTGGTGCCCCTGCACGTGCGTGACGGCATCCCGGACTGGAATGTGGTCACTCGTCTGATCGAGGAGTGGCAGCCGGATCTGTTCGTGGTGGGATTGCCACTGGAGCTGGACGGCACCGAAAGCCTGATGTGCAGCCGTGCCCGCAAGTTTGGCAAGCGTCTGTACGGCCGATATGGCAAGCCGCTGGAGATGTGGGATGAGCGTGGTTCTACCAAGGCGGCCAAGGGGCTGGCACGTGAACGCGGTCACCGCGGCAACTATCGTGATGATGGCGTGGATGGCCTCGCCGCTCAGCTGATCCTCGAGAGCTGGTTTGCAAGCCAGCGAGGCGAGGGCGACCTTGTCGGTTACTGAATACCCCACCCGCTTCCTTCACGGAAGCGGGTTTTTTTTGTCTGTCTGCCGCCGCTGGCGGAAGTATGAGGATGCGATACCCATGCAACATTCCGAGGTACACGACGACCACGAGACGCTGCCCGATGTGGAAGCGCTTCTCGAGGCGATGACCGAAGAGCTCGAGTTGTTGTTCGAGCGTCGTGAGATCGAGCGTGAGCGGCTGATTCCTGTCGGCATTCATACCGGCGGAGTATGGATTGCCCGGGCACTGCGTGAGCGTCTGGGGCTCAGCGAAGCGTTGGCGACGCTGGACATCGGTTTCTGGCGAGATGATTTCGGGCACAAGGGGTTGCCGGACGCCGGCAAGGGCTCACAGCTGCCGGATATCGAGAATCGCGATCTTCTGCTGGTCGACGATGTGTTGATGAGTGGTCGCACCGTGCGTGCTGCGCTCAATGAACTGTTCGATTACGGGCGTCCACGACGCGTATTGCTGGCCTGTCTGCTGGAGCTGCCGGGGCGTGAACTGCCGGTTCAGCCGGATGCGCTGGGCGCCAGTCCGGCCCTGGCGCCCGGCAAGCGCATCAAGCTGGAAGGGCCGGATGCCTTGCGTCTGACGTTGGTGGATACCGGGGAGAGTGCGGCATGAACCTGTTCGATCTCACCCAGGCCAGCGCAGAGGTGCGTGCGGCCTCCCCGTCCCAGGTCCAGCTTGACGAGCAGGGGCGTCTGCGCCACTTCCTGGATATCGAAGGCTTGCCGCGTGCAGTCCTGACCGAGATTCTCGACACGGCGGATCACTTCCGCGGCATCGGTGATGCCGAGGTCAAGAAGGTGCCTCTGCTGCGGGGGCGTACGGTGGCCAATCTGTTCTTCGAGAACTCCACGCGTACCCGGGCCACCTTCGAGCTCGCCGCCAAGCGCCTGTCGGCGGATGTGCTCAACCTGGACATCAAGACGTCTTCCGCAGCCAAGGGCGAGTCACTGATGGACACGCTGGTCAATCTCGAGGCCATGCAGGCGGATGCCTTCGTGGTGCGCCATGGTGACTCGGGCGCGGCGCACTTCATCGCCAGCCAGATCACGCCACATGTGGCGATCATCAATGCCGGTGACGGGCGTCATGCCCACCCGACCCAGGCGATGCTCGACATGCTGACCATTCGTCGCCACAAGGGCGATTTTGCCAACCTGCGCGTCGCCATCGTCGGTGACATCCTGCATTCGAGAGTCGCGCGCTCGCAGATTCTGGCACTCAACACCCTGGGGGCAGCCGAGGTGCGTGTCGTGGCCCCCAGGACACTGCTGCCCGTGGGCGTCGAGACATTGGGCTGCCAGGTGTTCACCGAGCTTGAAGCCGGGCTCAAGGATGTCGATGTCGTCATCATGTTGCGTCTGCAGAAGGAGCGCATGGATGGCGCGCTGCTGCCCTCGGAGTCGGAATACTATCGTCGCTACGGCCTGACCCGCGAAAGCCTCGCCCACGCGCATCCTGAGGCGGTAGTGATGCATCCGGGACCCATCAATCGAGGTGTCGAGATCGAGTCCGCCGTCGCGGATGGTCCGCGCTCGCTGATCCTCGATCAGGTCACCAATGGCATCGCCGTCCGGATGGCGGTGCTGTCGATGGCGGTATCAGGCCAGATGAAGGCGCGCGCTGAGCGCAGAAATGAACGTTCTCGAGGAGCTGGAGCATGAAACTCAGCCTCATCAATGCTCGGGTCATCGACCCCTCCAGTGGCCGCGATGGCCAGTATGACCTACACCTCGAAGAGGGACGTCTGGTCGCGATCGGTGCGCCACCGCGTGGCTTCGTCGCGGATGAGCAGCAGGATCTCTCGGGCAAGCTTGTCGTGCCGGCCTTCGCTGACCTGGGGGCCCATCTGCGTGATCCCGGACCGCGCTACAAGGGCAGTCTGGCCAGTGAATCGGCCGCGGCACTGGCAGGGGGATACAGCGTCATCCTGCCTCGTCCGGATACCAGTCCGGTGCTCGACAGTGCCTCTCACGTGCGCACCCTGCTCGATCGCGCTCGCGATGTGGCTGGTGTCAGGGTGGCCCCCCTGGGAGCGCTGACCCAAGGGCTGGAAGGGGAGCTGCTCGCCAACATGGCCGCACTCAAGTCCGCCGGTTGTGTCGCCTTGACCAACCTGCGCAGGCCGATCCGTGATCTTGGTGTGCTGCGACGTTGTCTGGAATATGCACGCACCTTCGATATCACGGTGGTCTTCCAGGCACAGGAAGCCACCTTGGCGGGTCAGGGATGCGCGCACGAGGGGGCCATCGCGTCACGCCTCGGATTGGCAGGAATTCCCGAATCGGCAGAGACCATCGCGCTGACCCAATGGCTGCTGCTGATCGAGCAGACCGGCGTGAGGGCGCATGTCTCGCTGCTTTCCAGTGCTCGCGCGGTGGAGCTGGTGCGTGATGCCAAGGCCCGAGGGCTGGATATCACCGCGGATGTCTCGATCGCCCAGTTGCATTGGACCGATGAGCAGCTGGAAGGCTTTGATGCCAACTTCCATCTTCAGCCGCCTCTGCGCAGTGCCGACGATCGTGAGGCACTTCGTGCCGCTGTCGCCGATGGCACCATCGATGCGATCGTCAGTGACCACCTGCCACATGAGGCGGCCGCGAAATGTGCGCCTTTCGCGGTCTCCGAGCCCGGCATGACCAGTCTGGAAACCGTGCTGCCGCTTGGGCTGGCGCTGGTCAAGGCCGAGATGATCAAGCTGCCGCGCCTGATCGAGACCCTGACGTTCAGCGCCCGGCGCTTCGGGCTCAAGGGGGGCATGCTGAAGGAAGGTGATTATTGTGATCTCGCGGTGATTGATATGGAGCAGAAATGGCGTGTCTCCAGCGAGACGCTGGCAAGTGCTGGACATAATACGCCACTGCTCGGCATGCAGTTGACCGGGCGTGTCGAACGCGTGCTGTTGGGCGATACGCGCTACGCTTGAAAGATGTTTCACGTGGAACATCCATGCTTCACCAGGAGGCCGGTCTCTTGAGGTCAGTCTCCGGGTGGCTGGTTACAACTTGCTGATAAGCCTGTGATTTCATGGCTTGTGGTGCTTGGGAGCTGTTGGTTGCTTCGCAGAGAAGCCAGTGCCGACCTGGGCAACATGTCCGCCACGATCAGCAGATGTTTCACGTGGAACATCGATGCCCGGCATCACGGCACATGGCCAGCATGTCGTTGCGCGAGCCTCGAGTGCTGGGAAAGAGAATGTTGGAACACATAGGAAGTCGAAAGAATGCCCATGATTCGTGCGGAATTCATCAGTGGCAAGACAGAGGCACAGAAACGGGAACTGGTCGAAGCCTTGACCCGTGAGACAGCTCGCGTACTGGAGGTGCGCAAGGAGTCGGTATGGATCGTACTGCAGGAAGTCGAGCCGGAAAACTGGGCGGTTGCGGGTACGCCATTGTCAGACCGCTGAGTGCAATGGGCGCGATGGTCACTGCTGTTCACAAGCGTCGTGTCGTGACACAAGTGGTTGAATATATTTGGTTTTACCAAAAAATCGAAGATGTTCCACGTGAAACAGTCAGTGCGTCATCGCCTCTCTGTTCCGAGTCGTATTGAAAAAACGCCGCAGCCTGATGGCTGCGGCGTTCTTGTATCAGCGACATCCCCACGGCCATGGTTCCGTCACTGTGACGTGCACTGTCGGATTCACCCTTCGAAATCAGCTTCCGAGTAGAGAGTACGAATGCGCAGCGTATGGTCGACGGTCTTGAGGGCCTCGAGTGCCTTCTTGCCGTAGGCCTTGTCGACATCGATGACCACGTAACCGACGGTATTGTTGGTCTGCAGGTACTGGCCGGAAATGTTGATGCCTTCCTCGGACAGTACGCGGTTGATGTGAGACATCACGCCCGGCACGTTGTCGTGGATGTGCAGCAGACGGTGCTTCTCCGGGTGGGCCGGCAGCGCGACCTCCGGGAAGTTGACGGAGCCGATGGTGGTGCCGTTGTCGGAGTAGGTCACCAGCTTCTCCGCCACTTCCACGCCAATGTTTTCCTGAGCTTCCATGGTGGAACCACCCACGTGCGGCGTCAGAATGACATTGTCGAACTCGCGAAGCGGGGAGACGAACTCTTCACCATTGCCTTTCGGTTCGACCGGGAAGACGTCGATGGCCGCGCCCAGCAGCTTGCCGCTGGAGAGGGCTTCGGCGAGGTCCTCGATCACCACGGTGGTACCACGAGCGGCGTTGATGAAGACGCTGTTCTGCTTCATCAGCGCGAACTGCTGCTTGCCCATCATCCACTTGGTGGAGGGGATTTCCGGGACGTGCAGGGTGACGATGTCAGCGCGCGCCAGCAGTTCTTCCAGGCTTGCCACCTGGCGGGCATTGCCCATGCCCAGCTTGGTGACCGCATCGTAGTAGATGACATCCAGACCGAGAGATTCGCTCAGTACGGACAGCTGCGAGCCGATGCTGCCGTAGCCGACGATGCCCAGTGTCTTGCCCCGGACTTCATGGCTGTTCTTGGCAGTTTTCATCCACTGGCCACGGTGCGCCTTGGCGCTCTTTTCCGGCACGCCACGCATCAGCATGATCGCTTCTGCCAGTACCAGCTCAGCGACGGAGCGGGTATTGGAGTAGGGCGCATTGAAGACCGGAATGCCGCGCTTGAGTGCAGCTTCCAGATCGACCTGATTGGTGCCGATGCAGAAGCAGCCGATGGCGGTGAGCTTCTCGGCAGCGCTGATCACGCGCTCGTTGAGCTGGGTGCGGGAGCGGATGCCGATGAAGTGCACATCACGGATCTTCTCGATCAGTTCGTCCTCGGCGAGCGAGGTCTGAAGCAGCTCGATGTTGGTGTAACCCGCGTTGAGGAAGTTATCCACGGCGGATTGGTGGACACCCTCGAGCAATAGAATCTTGATCTTGCTCTTGTCCAGGGACGTCTTGGCCATTGTCGAATCAACCCTCTCGCCGGTCATGCCGACGTTTCTGTTCGTTTGGTCTTTTTCATGTCCTGCTGGCGTGTCACGCCTTTAGAAAATGCCAGAAAAACAGCGGGGCGTGCTGTCAACAGGGGGGCAAAGAATATCACAGCTGGTGCGGGCCCCGGTTGAAATGTCCAATCGGTCAGCATGAAAAATGCACAGCTTGAAACGAGTGGTCACGCCGGTGTCGGGTGGGCAGCGTCACAGGGCCCATCGGGTTATACTGGCATATCACATGGACATCCCGGGTTCAGCCCGGTCTGATCAGCGAGAGCACTCATGGCCGAACAGGAAGCGCCGCAGGATTTCGCCGCCACCCTTGCGCGTCTCGAGGGATTGGTGACGCAACTGGAAGCCGGCGACATGTCGCTGGAAGCGTCATTGGGCGCTTTCGAGGAGGGAGTGCGTCTGGCACGTGAAGCACAACGACGGCTCGACGACGCCGAGCTGCGTCTGCAGGCCTTGGTCGAAGGGCCTGATGGCACGCTGGTGTCCACTGCATTCGAAGCGCCCGAGATGCCCGGCAGTTCCGTCGGTGCAGGGGATGAGGAGAACGATTGGTGATGTCAGGTGCATCGACGACGCAAGCCATGCCGTCCGCGCAGGCAAGCGAATTGATTCGTGGTGGGCAGGCGCGTAGCGAGGCCGTGCTCGAGGCATTGCTCAGTCCGGCGGGGGCGGTCAGTGATCGGCTGGAAGAGGCCATGCGTTACAGCGTGCTGGGAGGTGGCAAGCGACTGCGGCCTGTCCTGCTGTACGCTGCCGGACGTGCGCTGGGAGGCGATGAGGACGAGGCAGGGCGTACAGCGCTGGATGCCACTGCGGCCGCTCTGGAGCTTGTCCATGCCTATTCACTGGTTCACGATGACCTGCCGGCGATGGATGACGACGACCTGCGCCGTGGCCAGCCCACCGTCCATCGCGCCTTCGATGAGGCGACCGCGATTCTGGCGGGCGATGCCCTGCTGAGCCTGGCCTTCGAGGTCATTGCCGATACCGCACATGCGAGAACGCCAGCCCTGATACGCACCCTCGCGGAGGCATCCGGTCGACGTGGCATGGTGGCGGGGCAGGCGCTGGATCTCGAAGCGGTGGGGCAGTTCCGAGAGGTCGAGGCACTGTCACGCATGCACGCCTACAAGACTGGCGCGCTGATTCGCTCGGCTGTTCGTCTTGGCGGGCTGGTGGCGGTCGAGGAATCGGATTCGCGTCTTGAGGCTCTCGAGCGCTACGCTTCTGCCATCGGCCTGGCTTTCCAGATTCAGGATGACATCCTGGATGTGACCGGCGATACCGCCACGCTGGGCAAGACCGCCGGTGCGGATGCTGCACGCGACAAGCCGACCTACCCGTCATTGCTTGGCCTGGAAGGAGCCCGAACCCGGGCAGGTCAGTTATTGGACGAGGCCCTGGATGCCCTGGCACCGCTGGGAGAGGCCGCAGAGCCTCTCGCGGTGCTGGCGCGCTACATGATCGAGCGAGACCACTGATTCCTGACGCCTATGAAGCTGTTTGACGAGATACCTGAGGCGCGCCCCGCGACGCCATTGCTCGATGCGGTCGAGACACCAGACGCACTGCGGGCCATGAGTCCGGCACAGCTGCGCCAGCTGGCCGATGAATTGCGCGCCTTCCTGCTTTACAGCGTCGGCTGCACCGGGGGGCACTTCGGTGCCGGCCTCGGTGTCGTCGAGCTGACGGTTGCCCTGCATCATGCGCTGGAAACCCCGCGTGATCGCCTGGTGTGGGATGTCGGTCATCAGGCCTATCCCCACAAGATCCTGACCGGCCGGCGCGACGCCATGCACAGCATGCGTCAATACAACGGCCTGTCTGCCTTCCCCAAGCGCGCCGAGAGTGACTACGACACCTTCGGGGTGGGACATTCCAGCACCTCGATCAGCGCCGCGCTGGGCATGGCACTGGGCGCGCGTACCGCGGGAGAATCCCGTCGCGCCTGTGCGGTGATCGGTGATGGCGCCCTGACGGCCGGCATGGCCTTCGAGGCGCTGGCGCATGCCGGGCACGTCAAGGCCAACCTGCTGGTCGTGCTCAACGACAACGAGATGTCGATCTCGGAAAATGTCGGCGGTCTGGCGAGCTATCTGGCGCGTATCCTGGCCAGCAAGCCCTATACCCAGATGCGCGCCAACGGCAAGAAGCTGCTGTCGCCGCTCCCGGGGGCGCTGGAGCTTGCCAAGCGTACCGAAGAGCACATGAAGGGCTTCATCAGTCCGGCGACGTTGTTCGAGGAGATGGGCTTCAATTACATCGGTCCCATCGATGGGCATGATCTGCCGGCGCTGGTCCAGACACTGCGCAACATGCGCGATCTCGAGGGTCCGCAGTTCCTGCATGTGGTGACGCGCAAGGGCAAGGGCTTCCTGCCGGCCGAGCGCGACCCCATCGGCTACCACGCGATCACCAAGCTGGAGAAGGCCTCGTCGGAGCAGGCGCGGCAGGCGCCTTCCGTGACGGATGTACCGGCACCCAGGCCGCAGAAGTACTGCAGCGTCTTCGGCAACTGGATCTGTGATGCCGCCGCGGCTGACCCTCGTGTCATCGGTGTCACGCCTGCCATGCGGGAAGGCTCGGATCTGGTGCGTTTCTCGAAGGAATATCCTGATCGCTACTACGATGTCGCCATCGCGGAGCAGCATGCCGTGACGGTGGCGGCCGGCATGGCCTGTGAAGGCATGAAGCCGGTGGTGGCGATCTATTCCACCTTCCTGCAGCGTGGCTATGATCAGTTGATCCATGATGTCGCGGTACAGAAGCTGGATGTCACCTTTGCCATCGATCGCGCGGGACTGGTGGGTGAGGATGGACCGACCCACCACGGCAGCCTCGACATGTCCTTCCTGCGTTGCGTGCCGGAGCTGGTGGTGATGGCGCCGGCGGACGAGAGCGAGTGTCGTGGCATGTTGAGTGCGGCGCTGGCACATCCCGGTCCGGCGGCCGTGCGTTATCCGCGTGGCACCGGACCCGGCGTCGCCACGGGGCATGACCTGACGCCATTGACGATCGGCAAGGGCGAATATCGTCGTCGCATCAGTGCCAGTCCCGACGTGCGCATTGCCATCGTTGCCGTAGGCAGCATGAACACGCCGGTGGCAGAGGTCGCCGAGGCACTGGACGCGACCCACTTCAATCTGCGCTCCATCAAGCCGCTGGATCGCGAGGCCCTGCTGGAGATTGCCGACGAGCATGATCTGGTCGTCACGGTGGAAGAGAATGCCGTGGCAGGCGGTGCGGGTGCCGGCGTGGCAGAGCTCTACCTGAATGCCGGTCTCGCGCAGCCGATGCTGCTGCTGGGACTGCCGGATGACTTCGTCGAGCATGGCAAGCCGGCAGAGCTGCTGCGTGATTGCGGGCTGGATGCGGCTGGCATTCGCGCCAGTATCGAAGGGCGTCTCGCACGCTGAAGTTGCCACCTGGCTCACAGGAACGCCTGTGGATGATTCGAACATTCGAGTTGTCCACAGGCGTTTTTTCTTGCGTGAAAAACGCGCCTGATGCGCCGCACTCTGCTGGCATGATCGACGCTGGCGCGCCATGCTGGGACGGACTGCCGATCCCCTTTTCGCAATGTTGCCAAGGAACGCCCGCCACGATGCTGACTCTCTACAGCTACCCCAATTCCCGCTCACTGCGCGTCGCCTGGACGCTGGAAGAGCTGGAACTCGACTATCGGATCCACAGCCTCGATCTCAAGGCGGGAGAAGGACGCAGCCCCGAGTATCTGGCCATTCATCCCGACGGCAAGGCGCCCGCCATCGTCGAGGGGGAGTTGGTACTGTTTGAATCCAGTGCCATCTGTCGCTATCTCGCCGCCCGTGAAGGCCGCCTGATACCGTCTTCGCTGGAAGGTCAGGCGCAGCTAGACCAGTGGCTTAGCTTTCTGACCACCGAACTTGAGCAGCCGCTGTGGACGCTGGCCAAGCACACCTTCGCATTGCCGGAAGAACGACGCTGTGAAGACGTGAAGCAGACCGCGCAGTGGGAATTCCAGCGTGCATTGGGAGCGCTCCAGCGCCGCTTCGAGGGACAGGGCTGGTTGTTGGGCGACGACTTCACCCTCGCTGATCTTTTCCTCGCTCAGGTATTGGGCTGGGCCCACAAGGCGCAGCAGCCGATCCCCTCGTCGCTTGCGCGCTGGATGCAGGAAGTTCTTGCGCGTCCGGCCTGCGCACGGGCGCGTGAGCGTGAGGCCCAGGCTGCCGCCAATCGCACCTGATACATATGAGACATCCACATCGAGAGATGCCTCTCGCTCTGTCACAGCCATGAAATGAGGCGCGTGAGACAAGGCCTCTGAAAGCTCGCACAAGCGCCAAGGCGCCACCCTGATATCAGGGTGGCGCCTTTTTTGTTTCCAGGCCTCAGGCGGGCTCTCCGGGCGTTCTGTCGCGTCCGAAATCGTGGGGGCCTGGCGAAGCCTCACGACAGCGGGGCGGGCCACGTGCCGCGGGTGGGGCTGCAGGCGAGGCCGCGGCATCCGAGACCTGTCAGGCGTCATCCGCACTGCCGGAATGGCGGTTGATCCGATCTTGAGCGCTTTTCGTATCTAAATGTGATGCGTAATCATCAATATAATATTGAGTTGATTGGTTGTTGATCTGTCGTGAGGTCTGAGAGGGCCAGGGAGTCCGGTGCAGCCGCTAAAACGCCATGTGAATCAGTCGCTTGCCTATGACGTGGCGATTGTCAGACATGGATTTGAGTAAAAGTTGATCGGATATCGCAAATTATGATTCTTTCGCATCATTTATTGATTCGATATATCGTTAATTGCGAATCCTCGTGGTATGATTTGCACAGAAACCTCAATGGGGATAACGACTTATGTGGATCTGGCAGCAGCCTGACTGGCCGCAGGGACGACTGGCGATCATGCCGCTGTTGAGCGAGATGAGCGCAACGCAGGCGGTGATGTCACCGTTGGTGGCGCAAGGGCAGCAATTGAAGGCTCGCCAACGTCTGCGCCTCGAAGCCACCTTGCTCAGTGAAGAGATGGAGGCCTGTGCCCGTCTGTCCGGCGTGGTATTTGGCAGGGCCGCATTGCGCGATGCCCTTTACCAGGCATTGGGGCTGGAATCCGGACAGCTGGAGGCGCCCCGTGGGCAGGTGCCGGGGATTGATGTCTTCGTGGATGTCATGCTCGAAGTGGTGCGGACGGCCTTCCAGCCGCTGGCGCGTGAGCAGGTACTGGAATGGCATCGCCGGCTGGGCCCCTTCCTGCCGCGCAGCAGTGGTCAGCGTCTCGGTGAATGGCGTGATGGGCCCCATGAAGCGGTCAGCGGACGTTATGGCCTCAAGCGATTGCGCTACCGAGCGCCTGGCATGACCGGTGATGAACTTGCGGATGAGCTGGAGCGTTTCTGGCAGCGTCTGGAAGAGGAGGAGCCGGAGGCTGGCAATCCCGGAGTGATCAACGCCCTCAGGCTGCATGCCCACTGGCAGGCGCTCTCACCACTGGCGCTGGGCAACGGGTTGATCGGACGCTTGCTGCTGACTCGCTGGTTGACGCGCGTCGATACGCTGGCGGCATTGCAGCAGCAGGGAGAGTGGACGGGGCGGGTGGCGAAACACTGGGAAGCAGAGGCGTTGGAGCAGCTCTGCTGGCGTCGCCAGACATTGTTCACGGTGGTGGCGGAGCGTCAGGAGGAGCTGCGTGAGCTCGAACAGCATTGTCTTGGTACGCCGGGCACCTCGCCGAGTGGGCAAGCGCTTCCACCTGAGCTCAACCGTGCCTTGAATGGCGATGCGGCCGATGAGGTGCTGCCGGGCGACATGAATGCCTGGGTCGCGTGGTGGCTGAGACAGCTGCGCGATGGCGGACGACGGACGGCATCCCACTACCTGAGAGTGCAGCGTGCCGAGCGCCTGTGGATGGAACATGCCAGAACGCCACTGAATTCCCGTCAGCGCGAACTGGTGCTGACCCTGCTGGAGCGTGATGACGACGAGGGTATCGGGCGTGCGGAGTATCGCGCGCTTGTCGAGACCTCAGACCCGACGGCAGCGCGAGATCTCGCCGATCTGACCGCCAAGCAGGTGCTGGAAAGCTATGGTGTCGGGCGCGGCACGCGCTATCGGCTGCCGGTCTTCGCGCCGCAGGAAGACAGCGCCGTGAGAAACGAGCCCTGAAAAGCGCGTCTTGAAGGCGCGCCTTGAAAGCGAAAATATCGCGAAAAAAAGCGGGAAGGGTCATGACGACCCTTCCCGCTTTTTTTTCATCTGGCTTGCCAGTGCTCTCAAGTCAGTGCTCTCAAGCCAGTGTGCTCAAGAGAGCCTGCCTTGTGTCAAACCTCATACGGCAGCACACCTGTGTAGATCGCGAAGAAGTGGCAGGTGCTGCCGCCGAGCACGAACAGATGCCAGATGGCGTGGTGATAGCGCAGGCGTGTCATCAGGAAGAAGATGACGCCCAGGGTATAGGTGATGCCTCCGGCCACCAGCAGGATGAGCCCCGTCTCGGAGAGCTGCTCGACCAGCAGGGGTGACGCGAACACGATCAGCCAGCCCATCAATAGATAGACGGTGACGCGTAGCGCACTGAAACGCGCTGGCCAGCGCAGCTTGAGAAAGATGCCGCCCAGCGCGAGGGACCAGATGATGGCAAACAGTGTCCAGCCTGTCGGACCCCGCAGATTGACCAGCAGAAAGGGGGTATAGGTGCCAGCGATGAGCAGATAGATGGCGCAGTGGTCCATCAACTGGAAAGCGGACTTGAGGCGTGGGTGGCGGATGCCATGATAGAGCGTCGAGGCAGCGTAGAGCGCGACCAGGGTGGTGCCATAGAGGCTGATGCTGATGATCTTCCAGGGATCGGCCTCTGCCGCCAGACAGGCCATCACGATCAGCACCACGGTGCCGATGAGTCCCATGACAGCGCCGAGACCGTGGCTGGCACTATGTAGCCATTCTTCAAACCGGGTATAGAGAGCGGGACGTGACGATGTCTCGGATGACGATGTCGGTGAGGGTGAGGGCTTGCGCATGGTGATGTCTCCGGCGCGGATTCCTCTCAAGCCTACTCTCTATAGGATGACGCCGTCATGTCACGCTCTTTCGCCGCCTTCATGGGCTCTCGATGGGCGGGAGCACATCAGTGCCCCCTCCCGCATCTCGATCTCTACTCGCTGCGCTCGATATCCACGTCGCTGGCGTGGGTGAAGTCATCGAGTGCCATCATGTGGCCAAGCTTGCCGGCCTTGGTCGAGAGGTATTGCTCGTTGTGCGGGTTCAGACCGGTGGTGATCGGCTGACGCTCGCTGATGGTGACGCCATCGCGGGTGAGCGCATCGACCTTGCGCGGGTTGTTGGTCATCAGCTTGAGGGTGCTGACCCCGAGATGCTCCAGCATCGGGACGCAGATATCGTAGCGGCGCATATCAGCGCCGAAGCCCAGGCGCTCATTGGCTTCGACGGTATCGGCACCGCCATCCTGCAGCTCATAGGCGCGAATCTTGTTGAGCAGGCCGATGCCGCGCCCTTCCTGACGCAGGTAGAGCAGCACGCCACGCCCTTCGGCGGCAATGCGCTTGAGCGCTTCCTGCAGCTGATAGCCGCAGTCACAGCGCATGGAGAAGAGGGCGTCGCCGGTCAGGCACTCGGAATGCACACGGCCCAGCACCGGGGCACCGTCATCGATGTCGCCCAGGGTCAGAGCGATGTGGTCCTTGCCGGTGGTTTCGTCCTCGAAACCGTGCATGGTGAAGGTCGCCCAGGGGGTTGGCAGCCGCGAGGCGGCGATGAATCGAATGGTCACTGTTCACCTCGAACGCCCGAACAATCGCCGGGCTGAAAAAGCACGGGCATGCGGGGACTCGGCAATGTCTCGATGAGTGATTCACGTCATTGGCGGCCAGCATGCAATCATCAGGCGAGTTTACCAGTCTGAAGCGTGCGACTCATCGCCTGCGATGGAAAAGCGTTGTTGCCGACACCACCACAATCCGTGGAAGCACTTCAGGAGGAGAGGCCGGGCGGGTGTCTGGGCGGAAAGCGAGGGGAAAGCCAATGCATTTGTTGCATCGTCGCGATGGGCGGGATTTTGCTCAGGCTCTGATAGAATGCCGGGACATTCCCGAGCTGATGTGTGATTCTGATGACCCTGAAGAATGATCGCTTCCTGCGCGCGCTGGCCCGTCAGCCGGTTGACCGTACCCCTGTCTGGATGATGCGCCAGGCGGGCCGTTATCTGCCGGAATACCGTGAAATCCGCGGTCAGGCCGGTGGCTTCATGGACCTGTGCATGGACACCGCGCGTGCCTGCGAGGTGACGCTGCAGCCGCTGGAGCGTTTCCCGCTCGATGCCGCGATTCTGTTCTCCGATATCCTGACCATCCCGGATGCCATGGGCCTCGGGCTTTACTTCGAGACAGGTGAAGGTCCGAAATTCCGCAAGACGGTGCGCACCGCCGCGGAAATCGAGGCGCTGAGCGTTCCGAACGTCGAGCGTGATCTCGATTACGTCATGCGTGCCGTCTCGACCATCCGCCGCGAGCTGAACGGTCGCGTACCGCTGATCGGTTTCTCCGGCAGTCCCTGGACACTGGCGACCTATATGGTCGAGGGCGGTTCCAGCAAGGACTTCCGCCATGTGAAAGGCCTGATGTATTCCAGCCCCGAAGCCATGCATCAGTTGCTCGACACCCTCGCTCAGGCCGTCACCGATTACCTGAACGCCCAGATCGCGGCGGGTGCCCAGGCAGTGCAGATCTTCGATACCTGGGGCGGCACCCTGTCCACACCGGCCTATCTCGAGTTCTCGCTGCGTTACATGGAGCAGATTGTCGCTGGCCTCAAGCCTGACAGCGAAGGCAATCGCGTGCCGGTGATCCTGTTCACCAAGAATGGCGGCCAGTGGCTCGAGCACATCGCCGCCAGCGGTTGTGACGGTGTCGGCCTGGACTGGACCACCGAGATGTCGGATGCGCGCGCGCGCGTCGGCCATCGCGTGGCCTTGCAGGGCAATCTGGACCCGAATGCGCTGTTCGGCACTCCCGCCGCGATTCGTGCCGAAGTCGGCCGCATTCTCGATAGCTACGGTCAGGGGCCTGGCCACATCTTCAACCTGGGGCATGGCATCAGCCAGTTCACTGACCCGGGCAACGTCAATGCTCTGATGGACGCTCTGCATGAGCTGAGCCCCGCCTATCATCAGGATGACACCGCCAACGCCACGCCGCTGGCGCGCGATTGAACCATGTCACTGATGGCTGACAGCCCCGCCGTGTCTTTCATGGCGGGGTATCACGCATGACGCCGCTGGAGCAACGCCTCGCGCCGAGGCGAGGCTGGGCGTGCGTGGCACTGTTCTGCCTGCTGCTGATCCTGTTCGGCACGCTCTCGCCGGGTGAGCCTCACCCGGAGCAGACCTTCCCCTGGGACAAGCTGCAGCATTTCTCCGCCTTCGCCTTGCTGGCACTGACCACGCGGCTGGCCGGGTTGAGCAGTCTTGTCATCCTGCCCGCCTTGCTGCTGCTGGGCGTTGGCATCGAGGGGCTGCAGCTGGTGATTCCCTATCGCGGGGCAGAAGTGCTGGATGCGCTGGCGGATTTCCTCGGCATTCTTGCCGGGCTTGGCTGCCACCTGGGCGGACGTCTGATGGTGCGCCTGAGCCGCCTGTGACGGGCCGTGTGCCAGGCCTCTACCCGCCAGAAGAGGCCTGGCGGGTGAGTCGTTGGTCATCGCGCGTCAACCCCAGTGCCTCGAGATCGTGCACAAGCTCTTTCCACTCCGCGTGTCTTTGGCTATGGTGCTGCGCCTGAGTCCTGTTGATTGATCAGGACTGCATCGCCCGATGACGCGTGCGTCGATGATTCAGGCCTTGAGGGTCTGATGTCCCGTCCTCTTATTCATACCTTGATATCCGACTCCGATATCCCTTGTGAGGGTTCTCATGACCGAACATCTCGATGGCTCCTGGTTCACCGAAATCTTCGACCGCCACGGCAGCGCCTTCTCGCTCAAGGTCAGCCACAAGCTGCATGACGAGCAGACGCCTTATCAGCACCTTGAGGTCTATGCCACCGAGACCTACGGCAATCTGATGGTGCTGGACGGCTGCGTGATGCTGACCGACCGCGACAACTTCCTCTACCACGAGATGATGTCGCATCCGGCGCTGTTCACCCACGCGGCCCCCAAGCGTGTCGTCATCATCGGGGGGGGCGACTGTGGCACCCTGCGTGAGGTGCTCAAGCACCCGGGCGTGGAGAAGGTCACCCAGATCGACATCGATCCGGCGGTCACGCGGGCTTCCGAGCAGTTCTTCCCGGCACTGGTCGAGTCCAATGATGACCCGCGTGCCGAGCTGCTGTTCGAGGATGGCGTCAAGTGGGTCGACAACTGCCCGGACGAGAGCATCGACGTGCTGATCGTCGATTCCACGGATCCGGTCGGTCCGGCGGAAGGTCTGTTCAAGACCGACTTCCTCAAGCGCTGCCACCGTATCCTCAAGCAGGGGGGGGTGATGGTGCAGCAGAGCGAGTCGCCGCTGTATCACACCGACTCCATCATCAAGGACCTGCGCAACGACATGGGCGAAGCGGGCTTCGACAGCGTCGCGACCCTGCCGTTCCCGCAGCCGGTATACCCGTCCGGCTGGTGGAGCTGCACCCTGGCGGGCAAGGGATGTGACGTGAAGTCCTTCCGTGAGGAAGACGCGGCTGCGGCCAGCTTCGCGCGCGATTTCTATACCGTGGAAGGCCATCGTGCCGCCCTGGTACTGCCTCCCTTCATGCAGCGTCTGCTGGAAGACTGAGTCATCCAGAAGCGCATCGGGGCGTGAAGGATGCGTTTCAGTGCGCGGTAGCGTTGAGTCAGGGTGGCTGCGACATTGGTCGCAACTCCCCAGACCGGAGCGCAGGAAAGTTCAAGAACGGCCGTTTCGTCATGAAACGGCCGTTTTTATTTTGCACCGATATGAAGCGAACGAGGCGTCAGACGCCACTATCTGCACGCTTGTCTCGCCATATGATCGACGGTCGGCATCGGGAGGTTTGGCCGTTTTCACTGCCGTTCGGCTGTTTTTTCAGCGTTGAACGCAGCGGATCACACGATAGGCGGAAATTGGAACGGAGCTTGCTATTGTCGAGGGGTGCCATGCACAGCATTGCACCATCACCGTCTCGGGGTGTTTCCGAGCGGATTCCAGACATACGCGAGGGATTCAAGATGCATAACAACAAGAAGCCACTGCTGATCGCTAGCGCCGCCCTCCTGGCTGCCTCGGTAGCCAGTGGTGCCAGTGCCGCGACTCTGGATAGCGTCAAGGAAAAGGGCTTTGTCCAGTGTGGTGTCAGCACCGGTCTGCCGGGCTTCTCGGCGCCGGATGACGCCGGCAACTGGCAGGGCCTGGATGTCGATGTCTGCCGTGGTGTCGCGGCGGCTGTGCTGGGTGATGCCAGCAAGGTGCGCTACGTCCCGCTGACGGCCAAGGAACGCTTCACCGCGCTGCAGTCCGGTGAAATCGATGTCCTGTCGCGCAACACCACCTGGACCGCCACGCGTGACACGTCTCTGGGCCTCAACTTCGCCGGCGTGAACTATTACGACGGCCAGGGCTTCATGGTCAGCAAGGACCTGGGGGTCTCCAGTGCCAAGGAGCTGGATGGCGCGGCGGTCTGTATCCAGTCCGGCACCACCACCGAGCTGAACCTGGCGGATTACTTCCGCCTCAACGAGATGTCCTTCGAGCCGGTCGTCTTCGACACCTCCGACCAAACCGTCAAGGGCTTCGAAGCGGGCCGCTGTGACGTCCTGACCTCCGACCAGTCCCAGCTCTACGCCCTGCGCATCAAGCTCTCCGATCCGGCGTCCGCCATGGTACTGCCGGAAGTCATCTCCAAGGAGCCGCTGGGCCCCGTCGTCCGTCAGGGCGATGACCAGTGGTTCAACATCGTCAAATGGACCCTGTTCGCTCAGATCAACGCCGAAGAGATGGGGCTGACCTCCGACAACATCGAAGCCAAGAAGTCGGATACCAATCCCAATGTCGCGCGTCTGGTCGGTGCCGATGGCAACTACGGCGAAGCCATGGGGCTGCCGGCTGACTGGGCCTATCAGGTCATCAAGCAGGTGGGCAACTACGGGCAGATGTTCGAGCGCAATGTCGGCACCGGCTCCGCTCTGGGGATCGAGCGTGGTCTGAACGCGCTGTGGACCGACGGCGGCGTCCAGTACGCACCGCCCGTTCGCTGATGCCTCGGCTCGCCTGGAGGTCCAGCGCGAGCCGGGTGAACCGTGACGCAGGCTGAGCAAGGACGCTGGCCAGGGAGAAGTGGCCATACGGTCATTTCCCCTGGCCAGCGTCGTGAGGGGCTTGGTCTGTTCCCCGTGATCCTTTCCTCGAGTGCCGAGAGATAACTGATCTGCCGTTCGATAGGGCGGCAGGCGGAAGTCGCATAGCTTTCCGGCGGAGATTGCCTGTATGACACAACCTGCTTCTCGCCCGCCGGCCACGGTCAAGCCGCCATTCTGGCGTGACCCGGCCAAGCGAGCACTGATCTTCCAACTTCTGATGCTGGCAGGCGTGTTCGGCGTGTTGGCGATCATCGTCAGCAATACCCTGACCAACCTCGAAAGCCGTGGCATCACCACCGGCTTTGCCTTCCTGGACAACACCGCAGGCTTTGGCATTCTGCAAAGTCTGATCGACTATTCCGAGCAGTCCACCTATGGCGATACCTTCATCGTCGGTCTGCTCAACACCCTGCTGGTATCCGCACTGGGCGTCATCGCGGCCACCGTGATCGGCTTCATCATGGGGATCGCCCGTCTCTCCCCCAACTGGCTGATCTCGCGGCTGGCGGCGGTCTACATCGAAGTCTTCCGCAATATTCCCCTGCTGCTGCAGATCTTCTTCTGGTACTTCGCCGTTCTTCGCACTCTGCCGAGTCCGCGAGGTTCGCTGTCGCTGGGCGAGGCCTTCTTCCTCAACGTGCGCGGTCTGTTCGTGCCGGCACCGATCACCTCCAGCGGCTTCTCGGTGGTGATTGCCGTGTTCGTGCTGGCCGTCGTCGCCAGCGGCATCTTCAGCTACTGGAACCGCCAGCGTCAGGCCCGTACCGGTCAGCGCTTGCCGGCGGGCTGGATCTCGCTCGGCCTGATCATCGTGGCGCCGCTGCTGGCCTACTTCGCGATGGGCATGCCGCTGAGCTGGGAGCTGCCGGAACTCAAGGGCTTCAACTTCCGTGGCGGCATCACGGTCGTTCCCGAGTTCCTCGCCCTGTGGGTCGCGCTGTCGGTCTACACCGCGGCGTTCATCGCCGAGATCGTGCGTTCCGGCATCGAGGCGGTACCGCACGGCCAGACGGAGGCCTCACGGGCGCTGTCGCTGTCAGGTGGCATGACGCTGCGCCTCGTGGTGGTGCCGCAGGCACTGCGCGTCATCATCCCGCCGCTGACCAGCCAGTACCTGAACCTGATCAAGAACTCGTCGCTGGCCACGGCCATCGGCTATCCCGATCTGGTCTCGGTCTTCGCGGGTACCACGCTCAACCAGACGGGTCAGGCCATCGAGGTGATCGCCATGACGATGCTGGTGTATCTGACCATCAGTCTGCTGGTCTCCATGTTCATGAACTGGTTCAACGCCCGCATGGCGTTGGTCGAGCGCTGAGGGTCTGCCCATGTCGATTGAAAAGACCCTGTCACGGGTTACCGAGAAGATGATCGATTCCCGCCCGGCGCCAAGCGACAGCATCGGTGCGGTGGCCTGGCTGCGAGCCAATCTGTTCGCCGGACCGATCAATACGCTGTTCACGCTGTTCGCGCTGTATCTGGTCTACCTGCTGGTGGTGCCCAGCCTGCAATGGGCGCTGATCGATGCCGACTGGAGTGGCACATCGCGTGCTGATTGCACGGGTGAGGGGGCCTGCTGGGTCTTCATCAGTGCGCGCCTCGATCAGTTCATCTATGGCTTCTATCCGAGTGAGGAGACCTGGCGGGTCGATATCGTGTTCGCCATCTTTGCCGCGCTGATCGCCTGGCTGGCGATTCCGAAACTGCCGGCAAAGGGCTGGGTCGCCATCGTCACTCTGGCGGTCTTCCCCTTCATCGCCTACTTCCTGCTGCATGGTGGCAGCTTCGGGCTCGAGGTCGTCGGCACCCACGAGTGGGGCGGCCTGATGCTGACACTGGTACTGGCGGTGGTGGGTATCGTGGCGGCACTGCCGCTGGGGATCCTGCTGGCGCTGGGGCGTCGCTCCGATATGCCGATCGTGAAGAGCATCTGCGTGGTGTTCATCGAGTTCTGGCGCGGTGTGCCGCTCATCACGGTGCTGTTCATGGCCTCGGTGATGTTGCCGCTGTTCGTGCCCGGTGAGGTCAATCTGGACAAGCTGGTGCGTGCACTGATCGGCATCACCCTGTTCCAGAGTGCCTACATGGCGGAGGTGGTGCGTGGTGGCCTGCAGGCGATCCCGAAAGGGCAGACCGAGGCCGGCATGGCGCTGGGGCTGGGCTACTGGCGCAACATGGGGCTGATCGTGCTGCCCCAGGCGCTCAAGATGATGATCCCCGGCATCGTCAACACCTTCATCGCCCTGTTCAAGGACACCTCGCTGGTGCTGATCATCGGGCTCTTCGATCTGCTCGCCATCGTGCAGGCCGGTCTCGCCGACCCCAAATGGCTGGGCTACTCCATCGAGGGCTATGCCTTCGTAGCACTGGTCTTCTGGGTCTTCTGCTTCAGCATGTCGCGCTACAGCCAGTATCTCGAGCGCCTGCTGCATACCGGTCACAAGAAGCGCTGATCACGGCGCCAAGGAATCTTCATCATGACAACGACAACATCCGCCTCGCAGGGCAACACCGGTGCCGATGAGCGCCCGATGATCGAGCTCAAGGGCCTCAACAAGTGGTACGGCGACTTCCACGTGCTGCGTGACATCAACCTGAGCGTGCGCAAGGGCGAACGTATCGTCATCTGCGGGCCTTCAGGGTCCGGCAAGTCGACGATGATCCGCTGCATCAATCATCTCGAGGAGCATCAGGAAGGCGATATCGTGGTCAACGGCATGCCGCTGACCCAGGACATCAAGCAGATCGAGGCGATCCGTCGCAACGTCGGCATGGTCTTCCAGCACTTCAATCTGTTCCCGCATCTGACGGTGCTGGAGAACTGCTGTCTGGCGCCGATCTGGGTACAGAAGCGGCCACGCCGCGAGGCGGAAGCCGAAGCCATGAAGTACCTGGAGCGGGTGCGCATCGCCGATCAGGCCCACAAGTTCCCGGGGCAGCTGTCCGGCGGCCAGCAGCAGCGTGTCGCGATCGCACGCTCGCTGTGTCTGAGCCCGGAGGTGATGCTGTTCGATGAGCCGACGTCGGCGCTGGACCCGGAGATGATCAAGGAAGTGCTGGATGTCATGGTCGAACTGGCCAATGAAGGCATGACCATGCTGTGCGTGACCCACGAGATGGGCTTCGCCAAGACGGTGGCGGATCGTGTCATCTTCATGGATCAGGGGCAGATCATCGAAGAGAACGCGCCGGAGCCGTTCTTCAACAATCCGCAGTCCGAGCGGACCCAGCTGTTCCTCAGCCAGATACTGGGGCATTGAGGCCACGGACTGATCGGATGATGTGAGCCGCAGAAAAGACAACGCCCTGTGTGATGACAATCACGCAGGGCGTTTTCGTATGTCTTCCACAAGGGCGTCAGTGAGTGCTTGCTTCGCCCTAGCGTCACCCATCGTGACATGTCATCAGAGGCTGGGCTCCGTCCTGCGTGCCTCGGTGCTGCTGGTGTCCGGAAGCTCATCGTCGCCGCCCAGGCTCGGTTCCTGCGGCTTGGCGGCGGCCTTGGACGATGCTTCGGCAGGCGTCGGTGCCGCCGGTGTGGCAGCTGATGCCTCTTCGCCCTCGCGCGGCCAGGTGACACTGCGCGGCTTGCCGACCCAGCTGTCGTCATCGTCATGCACGGCAGGGCGACGTGAGATGGAGCGCGTGACAAGTGCGGCTGCATCCAACGAGTGGTTGGCGCCACGTACGCTCATCACGTGATGCGGCGCCATCAACAGCTCGAACAGCAGACGCGTGAGAACGAAGGCCAGCAGGAAACCGCCGACACCCTGAGACAGGACTGGCCATTGTGCCAGCAGTGAATTGTCCGGCCCGATGGGCGTCAGGTGCTGCAGCGTCCAACCGGTAGCCGCGACCAGAAGGCCCAGCTGGATCGACAGGTGAGCGGTGACCAGCACACGGCGGGGCAGTGGGCGGCGCATCAGGATCAGATCGCGCATCGAGACATCTCCGGAACAGAGCAAAAGAGTGAGAGGGCGAGAAAGAGGGCAGAGCGGGCCCTGTGTGCAGCGGATGTTAGCACGCACTTCGCCAGCCGCGTCATGTCCGGGAGTGGCGACGGCCATGTCGGTCGTTCTGGTCGAGAGTCGCTATCGCGCGATCCTGCCATCAGGTGTCGCAATGGCGTGGTGGTACGGAAAGCCCGATACAGCGTCCGGGAGGCGAGTGCGGGGTAAAGGCAGGATGAGCCGTGCCGATAGTCACACATGGCGGCATGCACTGCATGTCTCATTCACGAATGCCATCCCCGCCACAGCAATGTGATGGTCACGGTTCGTCACTTGCCCGCTGAATCTCCAGCCAAGGAATGCCGATGTTTGCTTCATTACGTGCACGTATCACGCTGGCCTGCGTGGCTATCGTGCTGGTCGCGCTGGTCGTGGTCAGCAGCTTGAATGCCTGGACCACCTTCCGTAATACCCATGCAAGTGAAAGTGACTTCCAGCAGAGGCTGCTGCAGTCCAACAGTGCACAGCTGAATCAGTGGTTCGATGTACACGTCAATGCGGTGATGGGCATCGCGGCGGGGAGTCTCGAGCAAACCCCCGAGCGCGCCTTGACGCAGGCGATGAAGCAGGGGGATTTCAGCAAGACGTACGTGGGCTTCCCGGATGGACGTTTTCGTTACTTCGATGGGCGCCCCGCCAGCCCCGGCTATGACCCGCGAGAACGTGGGTGGTACAAGAGCGCCGTCGCGGCCGGCAAGCCCGTCATTACCGCTCCCTATGTCGGGGCCACCAGTGGCAAGCTGGAAATCAGTGTTGCCGCTCCAATCTATCGCGGCCGGCAATTGGTGGCCGTAGTGAGTGGCGATCTGCCGCTCGAGTTCATCACTCGGACAGTCTCCGGCCTTTCTCCGACCCCCCACAGTTTCGCGTTTCTGGTGGATTCTGATGGCGTGCTGATCGCACACCCGGAGGCCGACAAGGTATTGACTCCCATGAGTACACTGTCGCCTGAACTGACGCACGCCGCGCTGGAGGCCAGTGACAGACGTGTCATGTCGGCTGAGCGAGCGCTTGCGATCGACATCGATGGGCGTGATTACCGGTTGTTCAATGCCGCATTGGCGGATGTGGAGTGGCAGTTGGCATTGGCATTGGATGTCGCTGATGCCGATGGCTCGCTTCATGCCCAGTTATGGACCACGTTGATCTCGACGTTGCTGGTGCTTCTGGCGGCTGCCGGCGTGATGTGGTGGATCGCCAACCGCAGTTTGCGCGGGTTGGCATTGGTGCGTGATGCGCTTGTGGATATCGCGGCTGGCGAGGGTGATCTCACTCGCCGCATCTCGGTCAGCGGGCGCGATGAGGTCGCTGAAATAGGGAATGCCTTCAATCGCTTTGTCTCCACGCTCAATGGGGTCTTGAGCGAGATTCGTCTGGCCAGCAGTGCGGTGCAGACCGCGGCAGCCGAGATAAGTCAGGGGAGTCAGGATCTCTCGGCGCGCACCGAGCAGGCCGCGGCCAATCTGCAGGAAACCTCCGCCTCGATGGAGCAGATCTCCGGCACGGTGGCCCAGTCAGCCGATTCCGCGCGCGAAGCGGATGGCCTGGCCAGTTCGGCAAGTGAAGTGGCACGCCGTGGCGGGGCGGTCATCGGCGAGGTGGTGACCACCATGCAGGGGATTGACGAGGACTCGCGCAAGATCACCAAGATCGTCAGTGTCATGGATTCCATCGCCTTCCAGACCAATCTGCTGGCGCTCAACGCCTCTGTTGAAGCGGCGCGTGCCGGCGAACAGGGGCGAGGCTTCGCGGTAGTGGCAGGCGAGGTACGGACTCTTGCTCAGCGCTCTTCTGAAGCCTCACGGGAAATCGCGACACTGATCAGTTCCGCCAACGAGCGCACGCGCGATGGCGCCGAGCAGGCAAGGCTCGCAGGGATCACCATGAACGAGATAGTCGCCAGCGTGGCCCGCGTGAACGAGGTGATCGGTGAGATCAGTCATGCCACTCAGGAGCAGAATCATGGTGTGGGTCAGGTCTCGAGTGCGGTGGCGGAGCTGGACCAGGTAACGCAGCAGAATGCAGCGCTGGTGGAGGAGTCGGCCGCTGCCGCTGATGCCCTCTCGGAGCAGTCTGCGCGTCTGGCCGAGATGGTGGGGCGCTTCCGACTGGATGGCCCTGCACAGCCGCCGGCAATGGCGCCGCGCAGCGCAGGCACCCTTTCCGCACAGTACTCCAGCCCCCGCGCTGCCAGAGCCGTCGCATCGGAGGAGCTGGATTGGCAAGCCTGGTAAGGCCGTCAGTACATGGGCTTGTCCGTCACGAATGACACGCACCAGACGCCAGGGCCGCCCTTAGGGGCGGCCCTGGCGTTTTGGGTTATCGACGGTCTTGTCGACCTACAGGGGGGGCGGGCTGGCGGGGCGGTGTGCGGGAAATGAGCGGTAAGGGTTGAATGTTCACTCCGCTGCCAGCATGTCCTCTGATGAACGCAGAAGATGATCGTCAATATCTGATCAACGACGCCTCACGAGAGACAGGGAGTGTGTAAATGGTTACTTACATCGTTGCTGCTGATGCCGCCCGCGCTCGTATCTTTGCCCGTGCTGCCGGCAAGGTCACTGAAGTGGACAGCCTCGTACATCCTGAAAGCCGTCAGCATACCGGTGACTTGAGAACCGGTGGCAAGGGCGAGTCCAGTGGCGGGCACGGTAGCCTGCATCAGACGGGAGATGATGGCGCGACCTCGGACAAGCATCAGGACTTCTTCGCCAAGGAAGTGGCGCAATATCTCAAGCAGGCGGCCAACGACGGCAAGTTTGATCAGCTGATCATCGCTGCCGCACCCAAGTTCCTCGGTGCGCTGCGTGACAAGCTCGACAAGCCGGTGGCCAAGCTGGTCAGCGAGACCGTCGACAAGGATCTCTCCCATGAGAGTGCCGACGACATCAAACAGCGCTTCACTGGCCTGAATCACTGAAGTCGGTGACATGACGGCAGGGCGTTACACGGCCTGCTGAATCTGAAAGCACCGTCAGCGGACTCGCTGGCGGTGCCTGTGCGTTGGCGTCATGCAATATGGAGGGTAAGTGAGTGCTTGCGTACCTGCAGCCATGCTGCTTGATGGTCACGGTACCTGATGCATCTCGATCTCGTCGCTGCGTGAGGCGGAGCCACTCAGGGTGCGGCAGCTCGTCACGAACTCGCGCATGGCCTGGGTAATGAAGCGGTCGCGATGATGGACGAAGCGATAGGCGCGAGTCAGCTCCAGCCATGGGGTGGGCAGCTCGACCAGGCTACCGCGCCGGAAGGCGTCTCGCAGCGCCAGTCGTGAAACGCAGCCGATTCCCAGGCCGGCCTCCACCGCGCGCTTTATCCCCTCGGTGTGCTCCAGTTCCATCATGATGTCGAGTCGCTGGGCCACGCTGTCCGAGGGGCTCTCGAGGTGTGGGCGCAGTGCCTGCTCGAAGGTGCTGCGGGTGCCAGAGCCCCGTTCACGCATGATCCAGCGCGCCTCCAGCAGGCGTGCGAGCGTCACCTCTCCTCGGGCCAGAGGATGCGAGGGAGCGCAGAAGATGCTCAGGCGATCACTTACCCAGTGCGTGGCTTCCAGCAATGGGTGCTCCACCTCGCCTTCCACCAGCCCGATATCGAGCTCGAAATGCGCCAGCTTCTCGATCAGCTGGTGGGTGTTGAGGACATGCAGCTCTACACGGCTAGCCGGATGATGCTCAAGGAAGCTGCCGACGATCTGGGGCGCCAGGTAGTTGCCGATGGTCAGGGTGGCGCCGATTTCCAGTGAACCGGTGGCATCCTGCTGGCCGAGCAGCTGCTCGAGTTCTTCCGCCTGATCCAGCAAGGCGATGGCCTTGGGAAGCAGTTCGCGGCCAAGGCCATTGAGGCGCAGGCGTTTGCCATGCCGGTCGAACAGGCGGCAGTCGAACTGGCGCTCCAGTTCGGCCAGAGCCGTGCTGGCGGCGGACTGTGACATCGCGAGGCTTTCGGCTGCCAGCGAGACGTTGTCGTGGCGTGCCACGGCAACGAAGACCGCCAGTTGTCGCAGGCTGTAACGCATTCCGCCTCCTTGTGCATGCAGGCAGTGTCGAGAGGAGCTCGCTGGCCAGCGCAACACCCGGTTCGCGCTGCAATGTGAAGCAGGCCATTGCCGGGCTTGTAATGCGATTCATTCGCAATCAATATTGATAGTCTGGATAACCTATATCCAGATAAACCATTTAACGCATAACCCAACAGTGACTACAATCGCTGCATAGTTCATTGGGTCATAAGCTGTTATTTGCTTATTCCATAATAGAATGCTTGATTTCAAGGGGCGCGACCCCGGGAGGCCACCAGGTGAGCAGTCTGACCACTACCGAAGTCATCGACGTCCATCATTGGAACGACTCGCTGTTCAGCTTCCGCACCCAGCGGGAAGACAGCCTGCGCTTCAAGAATGGCCAGTTCGTGATGATCGGCCTGGAAGTCGAAGGCAAGCCGCTGATGCGCGCCTACTCGATCGCCAGCCCGAACTACGAAGAGCATCTGGAGTTCTTCTCCATCAAGGTGCAGGACGGCCCGCTGACCTCACGCCTTCAGCACCTCAAGCCGGGTGACCAGATCATGGTCTCGCGCAAGCCCACCGGAACGCTGGTGCTGGACGATCTGCTGCCGGGCGAGAATCTTTACCTGTTCTCCACCGGAACTGGCCTGGCGCCCTTCCTGAGCGTGATTCAGGACCCGGAGACCTATGAGCGCTATGACAAGATCATCCTGATGCACGGTGTGCGCCATGTCTCAGAGCTGGCCTATGCCGACATGATCGCGGAAGAGCTGCCCAAGCACGAGTATCTTGGGGAAGAGATCGCCGAGAAGCTGATCTACTACCCGACCGTGACGCGCGAGGAGTTCCGCAACCAGGGCCGCATCACGGATCTGGTCGAGAATGGCAAGCTGTTCGAGGACATCGGCCTGCCGCCGCTGGACCCGAAGCGTGACCGCGCGATGATCTGCGGCTCGCCGGCGATGCTCGACGATATCAGCGCCATGCTGGATGCCCGTGGCTTCGCCATCTCGCCGAAGATGGGTGTGCCGGGTGACTATGTGATCGAGCGTGCCTTTGTTGAGAAGTGAGCGTGTTGAGAAGTGAGCATGTTGAGAAGTGAGCGTGTTGAGAAGTGAGCATGTTGAGAAGTGAGCGTGTCGAGACGTAAGCATGTCGAGAAGTGATGCTCTGAGCATGAACCACGAGCATCACGCATGAACGGCACGTGCTGAAACGAAAAAACCGCAGGCCAATGGCCTGCGGTTTTTTGTGTGCTCATGTCACCCGTCGGGGCAGCACGTCATCGCCAGGGCTTGCACCAGGGGCTTAGACGGCGTCCTTGCCGGTCTCGCCGGTACGGATGCGAATGACCTGCTCCAGCGGCGAGACGAAGATCTTGCCGTCACCGATCTTGCCGGTGTTGGCGACATTGGTGATCGCCTCGATCACGGAATCGATCATGGCGTCATCCACGGCGACCTCGAGCTTCACCTTGGGAAGGAAGTCGACCACATACTCGGCACCCCGATACAGCTCCGTGTGGCCCTTCTGGCGGCCAAAACCCTTGACCTCGGTCACGGTGATACCCTGGACGCCAATCTCGGACAGGGATTCGCGTACGTCGTCGAGCTTGAATGGCTTGATGATGGCAGTGACCAGTTTCATCGTCTCTCTCCTTGGGTGATGGTGCGGGTGGCGTTGCTGCTCGCCACGCCAGCCCCTATTGCTCAAGCATACACCGCTTATCCGGTCAGGAAAAAAGACTCCCGCCAGGTGGCGGGAGTCTTTGGGTGTCGCGTGAGTCTCGATCCTTGATTACTTGCGGCTGGAGGTGAATTCCGGATACGCCTCCATGCCACATTCCGCCAGATCGACGCCTTCGTACTCTTCCTCTTCGCTGACGCGCAGTCCCATGATGGTCTTGATGACCAGCCAGACCACGAAGCTTGCGATGAATACCCAGGCGAAGATGGACACGGCGCCCAGCAGCTGTGCGGAGAAGGTGGCATCGTCATTGGTCAGCGGCACTGCCATCAGGCCCCAGAGACCGACTACACCGTGGACGGAGATGGCACCGACCGGGTCATCGAGCTTGAGCTTGTCGAGGCCGACGATGGAGAACACCACCAGCAGGCCACCGACGGCGCCGATCAGGGTGGCAGCACCGACACTCGGTGCCAGCGGACCAGCGGTGATGGCGACCAGGCCAGCCAGGGCGCCGTTGAGGGCCATGGTCAGGTCAGCCTTGCGGAACCACAGGCGGGCGAGGATCAGGGCAGCGATGACACCCCCGCAGGCAGCGGCGTTGGTGTTGACGAAGACCTGAGCGACCGCGTTGGCTTCATCGATGTTGGACAGCACCAGCTCGGAGCCGCCGTTGAAGCCCAGCCATCCCAGCCACAGGATGAAGGTGCCCAGGGTCGCCAGCGGCAGATTGGAGCCCGGGATGGCGTTGATCTCACCGTTCTTGCCGTACTTGCCCTTGCGAGCCCCCAGCAGCAGCACGCCAGCCAGTGCGGCGGAAGCGCCTGCCATGTGCACGATGCCGGAGCCGGCGAAGTCACTGAAGCCCGCTTCGCTCAGGAAGCCGCCACCCCAGGTCCAGTAGCCCTGGACCGGGTAGATGACGCCCGTCATGACCACGGCGAAGGCCAGGAAGGCCCACAGCTTCATGCGCTCGGCGACTGCACCGGAGACGATGGACATGGCGGTCGCCACGAACACCACCTGGAAGAAGAAGTCGGAACGCGCGCTGTAGTAGATGTCGCCACCGGAAGCGAGCGCTTCCTCAGCGGTATTCTCGGCGCCGATCAAGAAGCCCAGGCTCGGCAGGAAGCCGCCTTCGGCGCTTGAGTACATGATGTGGTAACCGACCACCATGTACATGGTGCAGGCGATGGCGAACAGCGCCACGTTCTTGGTCAGGATCTCGGTAGTGTTCTTGGCGCGTACCAGGCCAGCTTCCAGCATGGCAAAGCCGGCAGCCATCCACAGCACCAGGGCGCCACAGACCAGGAAATAGAAGGTATCAAGTGCGTACTTGACCTCGATGATCTCGTTCATGCGGGATTCTCCTTTATTATTGTGCGCGGGGCTCAGACAGCATCGGCGCCGCGTTCACCGGTACGGATACGGATCACGTCATCCAGCGGGGTGACGAACAGCTTGCCGTCGCCGATCTTGCCGCTGTTGGCTGCCTGGGTGATGGCGTCCAGCACCGTTTCCACACTGCTGTCATCAACAGCCACTTCAATCTTGACCTTGGGAAGGAAGTCGACGACATACTCGGCGCCGCGATACAGCTCGGTGTGGCCCTTCTGTCGCCCGAAGCCCTTCACTTCCGTGACCGTGATGCCTTGCACGCCGTTGTCGGCCAGCGCTTCACGCACGTCGTCCAGCTTGAAGGGTTTGATGATGGCGGTGATCAGTTTCATGTGCTGCCCCCGTTTGCTACCGCAATGATCTGTCATGTTGAGTGCGGCCAATCAGACACTGCTGGTGGCCTGTTCCTGACAAGTGCATCGCACGAGGTATGCCATGAGGTTAAAAAATCTTTAAATTCATCTAGTTGTGCTGAGGGAAAAAGCAGCTCCGCAGCAAGGCCAAAAATGACGGCAAGAAGAACGCCATGGCGATGCACCGCTTTGGTGCCTGAATTGCGGCTTTCGAGGTAGGAGATAGCGCTAATATGGTGCACAAGGTCCGTGCCTGCCGTCAGTGGCGAGAGATTCGGGGTCGAGACATGCGTCAGGCCAGCGGGTTGCGTATCCTTGCAACATGACATGATGTCCCCCACGTTTCGGGGAGATCCTTTTCTCTGACCGACAGCCCCATGATGGGCCCGTCGGCTTGCAATGGCTGAGGTGGAGCATGTTCAAGAACGACGTCATCGGGCGTATGGCCCAGCAGATCGGTGAGCGCCTCCAGGACGCCTCGCACGGCCCGGAAGAGCTGCAGAAGTCCGTACAGGGTGTGATGCGCAGCGCCTTTGATCGCATGGAACTGGTGTCGCGCGAGGACTTCGACATCATGATGGATGTGCTGACGCGGACTCGCGGGCGTGTGGAGTCGCTGGAGAAGCAGGTCATCGCACTTGAGGCGCTGCTGGAGAAGCAGGGACTGGTGGCGGGTGCTGCGTCGACCACCGAGCCTGCCGTGGCGGTGGACGATGAGGGAGAGGCTGCGCTGGCAAAGCGGGAAGCCGCCAGCCACGCCGAGGAGATCGAGCGTCAACGCGACGCCTGAATGACATGCTGCCAAAAAAACCGCCACACCCGTCGAGGTGTGGCGGTTTTTTTGTGTCCGTCGCATGAGGCGGGTGCCGGGCAGGTCAGACCGTCTGTGGACGAGACCCCATCAACCAGCGAACCAGGCCCACCAGAGATGCCACGATCCAGAACACCTCGATCACGAAGCTGGCGAGATTGAAGTTGATGCACAGGCTGATCAACAAGAGGATCGCCCCGCTCAGATTCATGAGGTTGTAGGCCAGGCTGCGTGCATCGAGCCTGCCAATCTGCAGCAGAAAGAAGGCACCGACCACCAGAGAGGTGCCGAGCATGCCGATGATGTCCGCCATGGGTGCCAGCGAGGCAAGCATGTCTTGCATGGGGTGTTACTCCTGAAACAAGCCGAAGTCGTCCTGAATGGCTGGCCCTTTCCATGGGTTGGACGATTCTCTGCCACCCTTGGGTGGCCTCCTTGAGACAGCTTGGCGGTTGTATCAGCAGGGCCGAGACAACCGATCAAATATACCAGCAGTCCCCCTCTTGAGGCACTCCTGTAGCGCCTGGAGTACCGCCTTGCATGTTCCATCAGCACTCTTCTGGTGCAGGCCCGAGGGCTTGTGATCAGCCAAGTGTTCCATGTCGCCAACTTCGTGAAATATCTGCTAGAACGCGCGTTATTTCATGGAAAAAGCCGGTTGATGGACTATTTTCAACGTTCAGTCCGCATGAATGTCTCGAGCTGAACAGACACGGCAGCCAGTCCGGCGCATCGAAGGAGGCTGGCATTGGGTGGGGCCTGCGCGACTCTCGGGAAAGGCACTCCCTTCCCCCGCGCCTCTTCTCTTGAGCCCAGCCTCCTGAGTCATGCTAGGGCGTTTCTCCGTTCACTTCTTCATGAACATCTCCGTGAACTACTTCGTGAAGCTCTTCATGAAGCTCTTCATGAAATTCATGCCGCGATGTCGACGGGAAACGCTGCCGTTTGTTCATCGTGCGGGTGCCTTGCCCGTTCTGGGTGACGATATTGCCTCTCTGCCGCCTGTTTCGCCGGTCTGGCCGGGTGCTGGAGGAGGGCTGATGTCGCCCTCAAGTGTTGATTCAGAGTGTAATGCGTCACGCTTCGATGAGGTGGTGCGGCTCGGTGTCCATATCGATAGGGTTTGGCGTTGCCAGATGATGGATATTTGAGCGCTGGGAAATGTCCTGTCGAGGGGGTTATGTAATGTTATACACAGTCGGTATTTTCCTTACGTATCCAGTAATTCTAGGGGTTGGTGGCGTAATGAAAATTATGAAACGGGTGGCTGGAATTGCTGATAATACCGTTGCGGTGCAGTGAGGACATGCCGTGTCCGGCAGCGCGAGTGACATTTGAGGAGTGCCGTATCGCCAAGCGTTGAGTCGTATGCACGCTGGCAGGTATGAGATTTGCCATGCTGGAGGAGATGGCACCGGTATCGTGCCCTCGCGCTCATGGCAGGCGGGTGCCTGCTCCGATTGCGCCGTGCAGCAGAGAGGCGGCATCACGCAGGGAAGACTCATGTCATTGGCAATGTTGCGCACGCGCGCATCTCTTGGTCTTGAAGCTCCGGAGGTGCAGGTAGAGGTACACCTCTCCAACGGGCTGCCGGGGCTCTCCATCGTTGGCTTGCCGGAAGCGGCGGTGAAGGAAAGTCGTGAGCGAGTGCGCAGCGCATTGCTCAATGCAGGCTTCGAGTTTCCAGCGCGCCGAATCACCCTCAATCTGGCCCCGGCTGACCTGCCCAAGGAGGGGGGGCGCTTTGATCTGCCGATCGCACTGGGCATCCTGGTGGCATCCGGTCAGGTGCCGGAAGAGGCCGTGGCGCAGATCGAGTGTCTGGGCGAGTTGGCACTCGATGGCAGCATTCGCTCCGTCACTGGCGTACTGCCTGCTGCGCTCTGCTGTCGCAAGGCCGGGCGCACCCTGGTGGTGCCGCGTGGCAATGCCGATGAGGCCGCGCTGGCGGAACAGCTGGATGTGCTGTCCGTGGGCCATCTGCTGGAGTTGGTGGCGCACCTTCTCGGGCGAGAGAGGATCACGCCGCATGTCTGTTCCGTCACTCCTCAGGCGCGACTCCCGGAGCCGGACCTGAGCGAGGTGCGTGGCCAGCATCAGGCGCGGCGTGCGCTGGAGATTGCCGCTGCGGGAGGCCACAACCTGCTGTTCGCGGGGCCGCCGGGTACGGGCAAGACGATGCTGGCCAGTCGCCTCTCCGGCATTCTGCCGCCGCTGGGGGAGGCCGAGGCCCTGGAAGTCGCGGCGGTACGCTCGGTCTGCGGGATGCCGATCATGGAGCGCTGGGGCCAGCGGCCCTTCCGGGCGCCGCATCATACCGCCAGTGGTGTCGCGCTGGTCGGGGGTGGCTCCAGACCGCGTCCGGGAGAGGTGTCGCTGGCCCATCATGGCGTGCTGTTTCTGGACGAGCTGGCGGAATTTGATCGTGGTGTGCTGGAAGTGATGCGTGAGCCGCTGGAGAGCGGCCGCATCCTCATCTCGCGTGCCAGCCACCAGCGGCGCTTTCCGGCACGTTTCCAGCTGGTGGCGGCGATGAACCCCTGCCCGTGCGGCTATCTTGGTGACAGCCGTCGCAACTGCAGTTGCACGCCGGCCCAGATCCAGCGCTATCAGGCGCGCCTATCTGGCCCGCTGCTGGACCGTATCGATCTGCAGGTCGAGGTACCGGGACTGCCTGCTGAGGAGCTGACGTCCGCGACCCCCGGTGAGGCCTCGGACGCAGTGCGCGAACGGGTGCTGGCAGCCCGCGCTCGTCAATTGGCCCGCGGCGGGCTCAATGCCCATCTCGACACCCATGCCCTGGAAGCCGCCTGCCAGCTGGAGGACGGCGAGCGTCAGTGGCTGGCCGGCGTGCTGTCGCGTCTCAATCTCTCGGCGCGTGCCTATCACCGGGTCTTGCGTGTCGCGCTGACGTTGAGCGATCTCATTGCGCAGGATGGCGTGCAGCGGCCCCAGCTGATGGAAGCCATCGGCTATCGTCAGCTGGATCGAATGATGGGGAGAGACCCGGCCCGCCCGGGAGCGGAACAGCGCAGCGCCTGAGCACTGCCTGTCGGGCCGCGTCGCCCGTTCAGAAGGACGGGCTGTCCGCGCCGGGGATGCCCTCACGGATCAGGCGCGAGAAGTCGCCGTCCGGGTGCTCGTCGGCGGCGATGGCGGCAGGGTTGATCAGACTTCTGGCCTTGAGCTCGGCGAAGGGCGCGGCGTCACTGAGCGCATCCTGGTCCGCGACATATTCCGGCAGATAGCCGGAGAGCAGCAGTCGATAGTCCAGCGGCAGGCCGTCGGTGAGGCGCGTCATCATCGCGTAGACGAGGGTGGTGCAGTTGCTGGTGGCGGTGTTGTAGAAGCGTGGCTGAGTGCGCAATGTCTCGGCTTCGTCGACGTAGGCCAGCAGCAATTCGCGGATCAGTTCGCGCGGCATCTGCACCCGATAGAGATGCACCTGCTCCCCGCGCACGTTGCTGCGCACGCGGATGATGTCGCGCTCGTCAGCGGCGATCACCGCCAGTTCGTACTCCTTGAACATCCCGCCCAGTGTCGAGAAGGCCTCGTCACGCTCCTTGCGGATTTCCACCGAGAAGGCCAGATGGCGTCCATCGGCGAAACCGAAGCTGACCAGCGTATGAGCGATCTGCGGCCCCATCCAGTGACTGGTCAACAGATCCACCGAGGTCAGTTGATCCAGAGGATAGTCCCGACTCTCCCAGCGCGGCGTGTAATCCTCAGGCGTGCGCCACTCGAAGTTGCGCACCTGTTCGAGGTGCAGGATGTCATCTTGGCTGACGCTCCCCTCGACCAGATGTTCGACCTCCGGTGCCCAGTCGCGGTCCGCCCGCGGGGTGATGCTGTTCCACCAGCCGAGGCTGGCGACCAACAGCATCAGGTAGCTGCCCGCCAGTCGCCAGCGAATCGCATGGAGTTGCGGCGACCACAGCGCAATGACACAGATGAGGCTCAGCGCACCCGCGAGGACGGCCAGTGTCGTGCGAAGCCCCTCCGGTCCCGGCAGGCGGAACCACAGGGCAGGCATCAGCCACAGGCTCGCCCCCAGCAAGGCAAGGCTGGTGACGCTGCGGAGCACGATGCTGGTCAGACTCATCGGCCGGCACTCATGCGCGATTCTCTTCGACGATGGCCTGCTCAAGACGCGCCAGTCGACCCGGCACCAGGCTGTCCTCCAGGGTCGAGATGCGCAGGATATGGCCGAGCGCCGGGTGAGGGGAGCGGGTGATCAGCACGCCCTGCGCCATCAGTTGCTGTTGAACCTGAGCGGCCCGCTCGGCGCTCTTGAGGCGCACGCAGAGGAAGTTGGTGGCACTGGGGAGGACGTCAGCCCCCAGCGAGCGCAGGTGCCCGGCAAGCTGATCACGACACTGGATGACCGCGGCGACGTGAGTCGCGGCTTCTTCGGGATGCTCCAGCAGCAGCTCGCCGGCTGCCAGTGCCGGCGCGCTGACGGCATAGTGGATCCGAACCTTGGTCAGAAGGGCGAGATCCTCACGCTCGGCGATCATGAAGCCGAGACGCAGGCCCGCCAGTCCATAAGCCTTGGAGAAGGTGCGCAGCCGGAAGGTACGAGCCATCGGGGCATTGTCGGCCTGCGCCGCATCGGGGCGGAAGTCGTGATAGGCCTCGTCCAGCAGCAGGCTGCAGTCCGCTGGGAGCGCATCACGCAGTGCTCGGACATCCTCATCCGAGTGCAGGTGCCCGCTGGGGTTGTCCGGGTTGGCGAGATAGACGACACGGGCCGCATGCTGACTTGCCGCCGCGGCGAGTGCGGCGAGATCCGGTGCCAGCTGGGCGAAATGGAGGGCATCATCAGAGGCATGGGCTTCGGTATATGGCACTTCAATGACCTCAGCACCGAGACCGCGCGCAAAGTACGCCAGTGTGGGGTAGGTGCCGGCACTGGTGATCACGCGCTCTCCCGCACAGATGGTGGCGCGCATCACCAGCGCCAGCAGGCTGTCGGCGCCGGCGTCGACCAGCAGCGTCTCGTAGGCGACGCCCAGGCGCTCGGCCAGTTGATGGCGCAGTTGCCAGGCATCGGCGTCCGCGTAGCTGCGGCTCAGGTCTGCCAGGGCATGGCCCAGCTCGCCGCCGAGTACCGCGTGGGGCATGTCGAGCCCTTCATTGGAGCCGTACTGATGCGGCAGCGCATGCCCCAGTCTGCGTTCCAGCGCCTTGATGCCGGGGAACGGGTTGTGCGGTCCCTCCTGATAAAGGTGGGCCAGGAAACGGCGGGGAGTGGCGGTAGTCATCTTGGCTCCAGAGGCGGTAACGGATGACGCCGGGAGGCAGGAGGTGGCCATGCGGCGTCAGAGAGTGAGTCGAGGAGACAGTGGGCGCTCAGGAGGCAGGTCGCGCACTGGCAAGGGCGTCAAGCGCCGCCTGATCGAAGGCGCCGCTGAGCGTGAATGTCCGGGTCTGCTGGCGCTCCGCGCTGAGACGGCGCACCAGCTCCAGTGTCAGCTGGTAGGGCTGCAGGGTGCGGTCGGAGAGCCTCAGGGGGCCACCGCTGGTATCCAGGCGTGCCACGAGGCGCCATTGCAGACTGTCGATGCCGGGGCGATCGTTGCTCCAGTTGAGCACCTGCGGGCCATCCTTGAGCGCCAGCAGGGCACGTGTCAGCGCTTCATTGAGTGCGCCGGGCTGCACCTCGAGACTGGTATCCACTTCAGGAGGTGCCAGCAGCAGGACCTGCTCGCCCAGTGGCGGGGCCCAGCTCTGCTCATCCAGCAGGCGGGCAGCACTCTGGCCCAGGCCATAGATGGGGTCGCGCTCCGCGCGTGGCACCTGATCCAGTCCCATGCAGCCGGTCAGACCGGTGATCAACATCAGGCTCGCCAGTGTTCGCAGCCCGCGACTCATTCGTGACATGCCGGGGCGCCTCCCCTGTCATCAGGGGCCTCAAGTTCCGGGCGCGGCGACAGCGCATCGAGGAAGGCATCCAGCTCGGCGAACAAGGCCGTGCGAATCGGCTCGGCCTCATTGACCAGATGATGCTGCGCCTCGGGGTGGCGATGAATCCGCGCGTTGGGGAACTTGCTGGCCAGCACGTCGAGATTCCACTGCCAGTCCACCGTGGTGTCCTGTTCGCCCTGCAGGATCAGGGTGGGTAGCGAGCAGGGCGGGAGGGCCTGCAGGCGTGGAATCCATGCGCGCATGGCCGAGACCCACTTCACGGCGAGTCGATCCGCCTGAAGCGGGTCGTTGGTGCTCAGGAACTCGTAGAACGCCGCGTCATTGGTATTCGCGCGGTACTTGCGCGGAATGGAGTCGATGAAGGGGCGCGCCATGCTATGCAGCCAGCGGGACTGCGGCCACCCCCAGGGGCGAACCAGCGGGGCGAGCAGCGCGATTCCCTGCCAGCGCGAGTCACTGCCACGCATCAGGGCGTCGGTGGCCAGCACGGAGCCGCCGGTGCTCTGACCGATCCCGAACCAGGGGTGCGGCGCCAGGTCGTGGACTTCCAGATACTCCTGAAACGCCTGCAGGCAGCCGACATAGTCACCGAAGTCATCGATGGAAGCCGGCTCGCCGGAGGACAGGCCATGCCCCGGCAGGTCCCACAGCGCGACCTGCCAGCCCTGCTTCAGCAGGTGGGCCAGCAGGTGCCGATACAGCGCGAGGTGATCGAAATATCCATGCACCACGAAGATGGTGCCGCGCGGACTCGGGGGAGTCCACAGCTGTGCCCACAGGCGAAAATCGCCAGCATCGAGGTGTCCGGCATGTACGGTGACATGTGCGCTGCGCAGTTCATCCAGGCCATAGTGGCTCAGGTAACAGGCCAGCGGGCTGGTCGTCTGACCGGGCAGACACTCAGGCAGACGAATGAAAGGGCCATAATCGAGCAGTGCGCTGAAGTCGGGCATGGTGATCTCCATAATGCTGCCATGCTAGCGGCTGGAGCTGTCGTGAGCCATAGGAAAAAACAGTGTTTCTTCATACAAGGGCTGCGTGTCGCGAACTGCCAGCATTCGTCATGCCATTTCCAGAACACGGTAATCCGGTTTCAGCCTCTTGTTCATTGGTCAAAGCCCCGCTTCCGCCAGCCACGGCATCGGGTATGGTGAAGTGATCCACAACCGCCCGGCAGATGATTCATTCCACGTACGGTTCGTCAGTTGATATTCGTTTCCAGGGAGAGCACACGCATGACCGATCGCATTCAACTTGAACGTCTGGCCATTGATGCCGGACTGCACCGCTTCATCGAGGAGGAAGCGTTGCCCGGTTCCGGTATCGCCTCGGCCGACTTCTGGTCCGGCGTCGATGCGTTGCTGCACGAGCTGGCGCCACGCAATCGCGAGCTGCTGGAAACGCGCGAACAGCTGCAGGCCAGCATCGACCAGTGGCACCGTGAGCATCCCGGCAAGGTCGAACTGCCCGCCTACAAGGCCTTCCTGAAGGAGATCGGCTACCTGGAAGACGAGCCGGCCAGTGTCGAGGCCACCACCGCCAACGTGGACAGCGAGATCTGCCAACAGGCAGGACCGCAGCTGGTCGTGCCGGTGATGAATGCCCGTTACGCCCTGAACGCCGCCAATGCGCGCTGGGGCTCACTCTATGACGCCCTCTACGGCACCGACGCGATCAGTGATGAAGATGGCGCCGAGCGCGGCAAGGACTACAACCCGGTGCGGGGTGCCAAGGTGGTGGCCTACGCACGCCAGGTGCTGGATACCATCGCGCCGCTGGCTGGCGGTACGCACCATGACAGCGAGGGGTACTCCATTCGTGACGGCCACCTGCTGGTGCGGGTCGGCGGGCGTGACCTGAGCCTCAAGTCGCCGGAACGCTTCCTCGGCTATCGCGGCGACGAAAGCGCGCCAAGCGCGATCATCTTCGCGCACAACGGGCTGCACGCGGAGCTCGTGATCGATGCCGAGCACCCCATCGGCAAGACCGACCCCGCCAACGTCAGTGACCTGATCATGGAGGCTGCGCTCTCCACCATCATGGACTGCGAGGACTCGGTGGCCGCGGTGGATGCCGACGACAAGGTGGCCGTCTATCGCAACTGGCTGGGCCTGATGAAGGGCGATCTGACCGAGACGCTGGAGAAGAAGGGTCGCCAGATGACGCGCAGGCTGAATGCGGACCGTGAATACACCGGCGCCGATGGCACCACCCGCGTGCTGCATGGTCGCTCGCTGATGCTGATCCGCAACGTCGGTCATCTGATGACCAACCCGGCCATCCTGCTGGAAGATGGCAGCGAGGCGCCGGAAGGCATCATGGATGCCATCTTCACCAGTCTGATCGCGCTGCATGATCTCAAGGGTGACAAGGACAGCCGTGGCGGTATCTGCAACTCGCGCACCGGCTCCGTCTACATCGTCAAGCCCAAGATGCACGGTCCGTCCGAGGTCGCCTTCGCTGACGAGCTGTTCTCGCGTGTCGAGCAGCTGCTGGGCCTGCCGAATGCCACGCTCAAGATGGGCATCATGGACGAGGAGCGTCGTACCACCGTCAACCTCAAGGCCTGCATCGCCGCGGCCAGCTCCCGTGTGGCCTTCATCAATACCGGCTTCCTGGATCGCACCGGTGACGAGATGCACACCTCGATGGAAGCTGGTCCGATGCTGCGCAAGGGCGACATGAAGGGGGCGGCCTGGATTCAGGCCTACGAGAAGTGGAACGTGGATATCGGGCTGGAATGCGGTCTGCGGGGTCGCGCCCAGATCGGCAAGGGCATGTGGGCGATGCCGGACCTGATGGCGGCGATGCTGGAGCAGAAGATCGGCCATCCCCGCGCCGGTGCCAATACCGCCTGGGTCCCGTCACCGACCGCGGCCGTGCTGCATGCGCTGCATTATCACCAGGTCTCGGTGAAGGACGTGCAACATGACCTGCTCAGTCGCCCGCGCGCCAGTCTCGATGACCTGCTGACCATTCCGCTGGAGCTTGATCCCCAGTGGAGTGCCGAGGAGATCCAGGCCGAGCTGGACAACAACGCCCAGGGGATCCTCGGCTATGTGGTGCGCTGGATCGATCACGGCACCGGTTGCTCCAAGGTGCCGGACATCCACGATGTCGGCCTGATGGAAGACCGCGCCACGCTGCGCATCTCCAGCCAGCACATCGCCAACTGGCTGCATCATGGCATCGTCGACAACGCCCAGGTGCAGGACACGCTGGAGCGCATGGCGGGCGTGGTGGATCGTCAGAACGCTGCGGATCCCAGCTATCAGGCGATGACGGCGGATCTCGAGGGCTCCATCGCCTTCCAGGCTGCCTGCGAGCTGGTGTTCCAGGGACGAGTGCAGCCGAGTGGCTATACCGAGCCGGTACTGCATCGCCGCCGCCTCGAGAAGAAGCAGCAGGCTCACTGAGGCAGCGTCAGCGCTGCGCCATGAGCGTGGCACTGCGGATGCGGATCTTGGACATGCACGACGGCGGCTCTCGAGCCGTCGTCGTGCTTTCTGGCGATGCCATATTTCCCGAGACGGCATTTGACGCTAGCCTTGCCCCCAGTAGCGCGCAACCGTACGATCAGCGCCCGCTCAGCCACTGCAGCGCCTGAAACGCGATGGTGTGGCGATCCCTGGTCACCACGCCTGTGCGTGTCGGTGCCACCAATCTGTCGTAGTCATCCTGTCGAGGAGAACGTCATGCCCGTCATGCACGCTGCTGCCATCGAGGACTTTCTCGATGATGTCTTCCCCCAGCGCCTGGGCACCATAGAAGCCGTGGGGGATGGCTGGGCCACCATGGGACTGGCCATCGAGGACGAGCATCTGCGTCCCGGAGGCAGCGTCTCCGGTCCGGCGATGATGGCGTTGGCCGATGTCTGTCTGTATGTCGCGATCCTGGGGGAGATCGGCCCGGAGCCGATGGCCGTGACCAGTGATCTCAACATCCATTTCCTGCGCCGTGCCCGCGGTGACCGGGATCTGATGGCCACCGCACGCCTCCGCAAGCTCGGGCGGCGTCTCGCCGTGGGCGAGATCGAACTGTTCAGCCATGGCGACACGGACCCGGTCGCTCTCGTGACCGCAACCTATGCCTTGCCGGATCGCGATGACTAGCGGCAGGTGGTGGGGGTGATCGCCCCGCTACAGCTTGTTGGCATCCTTTTCCTCGCTGCCGCGCTGACGCCAGCCGGTGATGGCCAGGCTCAGCCAGCCCGCGATCAGCAGCAAGCCACCGATGGGCGTGATGATGCCCAGCTGGGTGCGCGCCGTGGTGGCCAGCGCATACAGTGAACCGGAAAACAGCAGCATCCCGGCCGCCCACAGCCCCAGCGTCAGCATCTGCCCGCGCAGGGGCTGCACCGAGCGCCAGGCCAGCACGCCGACCGCCGCCAGCACGTGCCACATCTGATAGCGCACGCCGGTCTCGAAGACGCGCAGCATGTCCGCGCTCAGAGTGCCGCGCAGGCCATGACTGGCGAAGGCGCCCAGCGCGATGGTGGACATGCCGGCCAGGCCCATGGCCAGCCACCAGTGGCGGGAGTGGGAGTCGTTGTGACGCATAGAGAGAAAATTCCTTGAGGGCAGGTGGCGAGGGCATATCGTACCGACGATGTTGTGCCTACGCCTGTCCACGTAAAGCCGCTACAATGGCGGCCTCTTTTCGCGGGAGGACAGCATGCAGATACAGCTAAACGGTGAAGATCATGTGGTGGCGGATGCCATGACAGTCGCCGCTCTGGTCGAGAGTCTCGGACTTCAGGGCCGCCGCCTGGCAGTCGAGCGCAACGAGGACATCGTGCCACGTAGCGCTCACGCCGACACCCTTCTGCAGGCCGGTGATCGCATCGAGATCGTCCACGCCATCGGTGGTGGTTGAACGTCCCGCTGCCAGGGTCGATAGCTTTCACTTCACGCTCGCTCACGTCCAGCTCGATGAGGTCATCATGACAGACAGTTCTGCCCAGACGCTTAACGCCCCCGTCACCCAGGTCGCCGGTGACAGTCCGCTGGTCGTCGCCGGTCGCGAGTTCTCCTCGCGCCTGCTGGTCGGCACCGGCAAGTACAAGGACATGGATGAGACCCGTTCCGCCATCGAGACCTCCGGCGCGGAAGTGGTCACCTTCGCGGTGCGTCGCACCAATCTGGGCCAGAATGCCGATGAGCCGAATCTGCTCGACGTGCTGTCGCCCAGTCGCTATACCTTCCTGCCCAATACCGCCGGTTGCTACAACGCGCGTGACGCGGTGCGTACCTGCAAGCTGGCGCGTGAACTGCTGGATGGCCACAATCTGGTCAAGCTGGAAGTGCTGGGCGATCAGGACACGCTGTATCCCAATATCGTCGAGACCCTCAAGGCCGCCGAGGAGCTGGTCGCCGATGGCTTCGACGTGATGGTGTATACCTCCGACGACCCCATCGTCGCCCGTCAGCTCGAGGAAATCGGCTGCTGCGCCATCATGCCGCTGGGCTCGCTGATCGGCTCCGGCCTCGGCATCCTCAACCCGCATACCCTGTCGCTGATCATCGAGCGCGCCAACGTGCCGGTGCTGGTGGATGCCGGGCTGGGCACGGCGTCCGAGGCGGCCTTCGCGATGGAGCTCGGCTGTGATGGCGTGCTGATGAACAGCGCCATCGCCCATGCTCGCCAACCGCTGCTGATGGCGGACGCCATGCGCCAGGCCGTGATCTCCGGCCGTGGTGCCTTCCTGGCGGGACGCATGCCGACTCGCCTGACGGCGCGCGCTTCCTCGCCGGGGGCCGGCCTGATCACCGGCTGACCTCCTGAATCATTCGAATCCGATGCTCGCGCATCGCTCATGCAAAGACCAAGACGACCCCATGACTGACGAGACTTCCAAGCCGCAGGACGACACGTCCACTTCTGCTCCTGCTGACGATGCGCAGCAAGAGAGCGTGCAGAACGAGAGCGTGCAGAATGAAAGCGCGCAAGCGACCCCTTCCGTGGCGGATGAAGCCGTCGCCCGCAAGCGTGGCATCAAGAGCTACGTGATCCGCGGTGGGCGCATGACACAGGCCCAGACCCGCGGGCTCGAAGAGGTCTTCCCGCGCCTTGGTCTGCGTCACGAGCAGGGCGAGCTGGACCTCGAGGCGCTGTTCGGTCGCCGTGCGCCGCTGGTGATCGAGGTCGGCTTCGGCATGGGCAAGTCGCTGTGCGAGCAGGCTCAGGCCAATCCAGGCACCGACTTCATCGGGATCGAGGTGCATGCTCCTGGTGTCGGCAAGCTGCTGGATGATGTCGACAAGCTGGGTCTGACCAATCTGCGCGTCTATCGTCACGATGCATTGGAAGTGCTGGCTGACTGCGTGCCGGCAGGGTGTGCCGACACCTTCCAGCTGTTCTTCCCGGACCCGTGGCCGAAGAAGAAACACCACAAGCGTCGCATCGTGCAGCCAGCCTTCGTCGAGCTGGTGCGTCGTGTGCTCAAGCCGGGCGGTCACTTCCATATGGCCACCGACTGGGAGAACTACGCCGAGGCCATGGCCGAAGAGATGGCCGAGGCACCGGGCTTCGTCAACACGGCTCCGGCCGAGAGCGCCCCCTATGTGCCGCGTCCGGATTTCCGTCCGCTGACCAAGTTCGAGCAGCGCGGCGAGCGTCTCGGTCACGGCGTGTGGGATCTGATCTTCGTCAAGCAGGACTGATTCGCGCCTCGTGCGCAGTGGCGGCATCATCACGATGCTGCATCGCGGCCGCCTTCGGGTGGCCGCTTGCGTCTGAGACCCGCCGCTTTTGCCTTTCTCTTCCCACCTCGTCCCGAGAGCTGATGACCATGACGACGCCCACCCCTGAGCCGGCTGACCGGCCGACCATGACGCCACTGACGACCCTGACCTGCCCACTGGATGCCCAGCGGCTGATGCGAGATGGCCAGAGCTGGTGCTGCGCCGATGGCCATCGCTTCGATATCGCGCGTCAGGGGCACGTCAATCTGCTGCCGGTGCAGCGCAAGCGCAGTCTGGACCCCGGCGACAGCAAGGCGATGGTCAGCGCTCGCCAGCGGCTGTTCGCCCTCGGTGGCTATCAGCCTCTCGCCTCGGCGCTGGCACGACGAGTGCTGGCGCTGGCAGGGCAGGCAAGTGCGCTGGCCGTGCTGGATGCCGGCTGTGGGGAAGGCTTCTATCTGCGTCAGCTGGCAGGCGCTGCCGATGAGCAGCGGCGCTCGCTGACGGCGGCGGGACTGGATATCTCCAAGCACGCGGTGCTGGCGGCAGCGAAGCAGTCACGCGATGCCGCCTGGCTGGTGGGCACCAACGCGGCACTGCCGTTGGAAGACGCCTGTGTGGATGTGGTGATCTGCGCCTTCGGCTTCCCCGTCTGGCAGGAGTTCGCGCGTGTGCTCAAGCCCGGGGGCCATGTGGTGCTGCTGGAGGCGGGAGCCGAGCACCTGCTGGCGTTGCGCAGAATTCTCTACCGGGAGCTGAAGCCCGCGCGTGGCGAGGCCGGGGTGATGGCCGCCGAAGCTGCAGGTTTCGTGGTGGAGGGGGAGGTCGAGCATCTGCATGCAGGGCTTTCATTGACCAGCAATGAGCAGATCCGGGATCTGCTGACCATGACCCCGCATCTGTATCGTGCCGAGCGTGATGGTCTGGCACGAGCCGAAGCCATGACGGCCTTGGCGGTCGAGCTGCACGCGGAACTGAGGGTGTTCACGCGCGAGGAGGCACAAGGCGCGGCGTAAATAGAAATTCTTCGCATTTGGCTTGCAAAAGCAAATGAGAATGATTATCTTGTCTGTGCGGTGTCCGGGCAGACATCGCAGGGCGCAAGCCCATCCGCGGCGGCGGAGTCAGGCCCCCGCTGCGGAGTTTCTCCTCATCAAGCTAGTCACGGTCTTGGGCATCCTCATTTGGGATGCCCTTTTTCTTGTGTGCGGTTCATGCCGAGAGCCCTCAGGTCGCGAGCCGCGACGGAGCCTCCGTCAGGTCGCCAGCCACAGGGGCAGGGTCAGCATCGCCAGCAGCGTCTGCGCGGTGATCAGCGCCGCCATCAGTTCGGCATTGCCACCCAGCTGGCGCGCCAGGATGTAGGCTGACGTAGCAGTGGGCAGCGCGGCAAACAGGATGGCGACATCGCGTGCCACTCCAGTCAGGCCAACGCCGGCGCACAGCCCCACCACCAATGCCGGCATCGCCAGCAGCTTCAGCAGACTCGCCAGCCATGCCACGCTGCCACTGTTCATCAGTACTCGTGGTCGCAGCGCCACGCCTACCGCCACCAATCCCAGTGGCAACGCCGCGCGCCCCAGCAATGTCAGCGCATCGCCGCTCCAGCCCGGCAGGCCGATGCCGCTGAGATTGAGCGCCGTTCCCGCCAGACAGGCCAGCACCAGAGGGTTGCGGGTCAGCGCCTTGAGTGAGCGCAGCAGTCCGCCGTCACCCAGAGTGCCGGCGCCGATGAACGCCAATACGCACAGCAGGTTGGCCGCTGGCACCATCAGGGCCAGCGCCACCGCCGCGACGGTCGCACCGGCACTGCCATGCAGCGCTGCCGCGCCGGCCACGCCGACGTAGCTGTTGAAGCGGATGCTGCCCTGGAAGAGTGAGGTGAAGGACGCGGCATCGCCCAGCTGGCGGCTCAGCCAGTCGGGGGCATGACGCCACCCCAGCCACAGCGCGGCAGCGAACAGCAGCATCGAGCCCAGCATCACGCAGGCCAGAGGGATGACCGGGACGCTGGCCATGTCAGCGCGCGCCAGGGTGGACATCAGCATGGCAGGGAACAGCACGTAATAGATGAGGCGTTCCAGCTCGCTCCAGAACCCCTCGCCCGGGAAGCGCTTCCAGCCCAGCAAGGCGCCCGCGACGATGAGCAGGAAGAGAGGACCGAGCGCCTGTTGTACACTTGCCATTCTGTCTCCTGGGCGTGCTCACGGTGCGGATGGGGCGTCGTGGCCAAGAACGTCTCGTGCCTCGACGTGACACGATGTCTCGGCGGCTGCGCCCGCCGGGGGGCCTGATAAGCTTGTCATGAGTGGCTCACCTGCGCATTCATTCATGTGTCTTAGCCTGTCGACCTGTTTGCCACGCGACTGTCTCCTCCTGTTCCGGCGTGCTGCCGGATTGTCATCGGAACCGCCATGTATCGCGCCGAAGAAGAAAATGCCCGCCCGCCCTTGCTCAACCTGCTGATCATGGTGACGCTGCTCACCATCGTCGTATCGCTCTATTACCTGATCGACTACTACCTTGTACGTGACGGCAGCAACGGCAAGGTCACCTGGTTCGCCCCCAACCAGTCCTGCGAACTCAGCCATGCGCCCTGCAGTGCCGAGCTGGGGCGCTTCGGGCGTATCACGCTCGCACTCGATGGTGACATCAGCCCGCTGACGCCGCTGGGTATCCGGGTGATCACGGAAGATGTGGCACCCGAGGGCGTGGAGGTCGATTTCATCGGTCGCCACATGGACATGGGGGTCAAGCGCAGTCTGCTGACCACCCGGGATGCGCCGACGCAGGCACGTCAGCACTGGTCGGGGGAAGGACAGCTCGGTTTCTGCAGCAGTGCCACCATGGCATGGCGAGCACAGGTGATCGTGACCACTGAACGTGGCCGCCTGGGCAGCTGGTTCGACTTTGACAGCCATCCGCCTGCCTCCACGGCGGAGCAGCTCGAAAGCTCGGTCAACCAGCTGTTCTCCCCTGACGAAAGAAGCGTCCGGCGAGACAGCTAGCGCGCGGCGAGGCGTGAGGCGTCTGACCGGCAGGCCACCACTGACAAGGAGTCCAGGCATGCAGGAGGAGAACAGGCAGACCCTGCGCTGGCTGATGCTGGGCGTGGTGGGTGTCGTGGCACTGGTGGGCGCGGGGGTGACATGGCAGGCCCTTCACCGACCGTCGGCGCCGGTGTCCGGCATGCAGGCGTGGGCGAGCCTTGGCGGGCCCATCCAGTTGACATCGGCACGGGGCGACTTCCGGCTCGCCGAGGTCAGCATGGGGGAGGCCGCACCACCGGATGCCACGCCGGTGGTGGCACTCTATTTCGGCTATACCCAATGTCCGGATGTCTGCCCGATGACGCTGGCGGCCCTGCGCCAGGTGCTGACCGAGTTGCCGGCGTCGGCGGCCGCTCGCGTGGTACCGGTGCTTGTCTCTCTGGACCCTGAGCGTGATACGCCAGCACGTCTTGCCACCTATGCCGGGCACTTTGGTCCGCGTTTCATCGGGGTCACGGGCAGCGATACCGAACTGGCCGAGATCGCGCGTCGCTACGGGGTCAGTCATCGGCGTGTCGATGCCCCGGATTCCGAGCTGGGCTATACCGTGGATCATGGTGCGGCGCTATATCTCGTCTCCGCGCAGGGGCGCATCTACGATCGCATTCCCTTCACGCCAGGCGCGGCCGGCATTCGGGCCGGCCTGACTCGCGTGCTGAGCGAGACCGCTCCCTGACGTCTCCTTGTCGTGCTGTCATGTGCGTCTCGGACACGAGGGAAATACACATTGTCCACAAGTTGGCAAGAGCCTGTGACGAGAATTGTGGATAATCATTCCGCCATCTTTCAGCAACCTGCTGTTTTTGAAAGTAGACTTTTGTATTTCAACAAAATCAACAAGTTAAGGCGTACATTGCCGATTTCGGGAGTCAGTGTTCACTTTGCCGCCACCCCTGACGGCCGCTGAGTTGCCATGTATCACGGCCGGTTGTCAACCTGTGGTCAATAGCTTCCCCACAGAATTATCCACAGGCAGATCGCTCACCTGGAGGCCCGTTTCACGCTGCCTGTCCCGTCGCGGGATGCCTCCTGCACAATGAAAAAGCCGCCCCTGAGGGCGGCTTTTTCCTGGCTGACGGCGCGCATTCGCGCGTCAGGGGTTACTTCGCGGCATCTGCCTTGGTCACGTCGAGCAGCTCGACCTTGAAGGTCAGCGTCTCGTTCGGGCCGATCGGGCCGCCAGTGCCAGCCTTGCCGTAGGCGAGGTCGGCCGGGATGTAGAGCATCCAGGTATCCCCGACGCTCATTTCCTGCAGCGCTTCCTGCCAGCCCTTGATGACCTGGTTGACCTTGAAGCTGACCGGCTCGCCACGCTGGTAGGAGCTGTCGAAGACGGTGCCGTCCAGCAGCTTGCCTTCATAGTTCACCTTGACGGTGTCTTCCGCGTCCGGGCTCTCGCCGTCACCGGATTTCAGCACCTTGTACTGCAGGCCGGAATCCAGGGTCTTCACGCCATCCTGCTTGGCGTTCTCGGCGAGGAACTTGTCACCGGCCGCCTTGTTGTCGGCCGCCTGCTGTTCGGCCATCTGCTGCTGCTCTTCCATCTTCTTCTGCTGGAACTTCGAGAGCGCATCGGCAATTTCCTGATCGCTCATCTTCATGTCGCCCTTGGCATAGACGTCACGCACGGCTTGCGTGAAGGCATCCAGGTCAAGATCAGTGATGTCCTGAGACAGGCTCTTGCCCAGTGTCGCACCGATGCCGTAGCTGAGCTGTGCCTGGTCGTCAGAGAGGCTGTCATCGGCGGCAAAGCTGAACGGGGTAACCAGGAGGGCGCCGAGCGCGACGGCACTAACCAGCTGTTTCATGAAAACTCCTTCAGGATGGGATGGGCCTGAGACGGGCCCGAAACGCATATGCGGCACGCAGCGTGGCATGACCATGCTGATGCTCCGGTGCTACTGGGACTCTAACAGTCGCGTACAAGTTCCGCATCTGCCATTAGGGTTGAGACGAGCTTCGCCCGGCGCGGCTCGTGGCCAGCAGGTGCAGGGCACGTGCGATGCTGTCGTCGCCCTCGTCGAGCGCCGCCTGACCGGTAAGCTGTCGCAGCGACTGCAGGAAGGCGCGTTGGGGGTCATGGCATGACATGAACGGTGGCGTGGGAGCATGGGCCGGAGGGCTGAGGGCTTCCAGGCGTGCCAGCGCTTCCTGCTCCGCCGACAGTTCACAGGCCTTCAATTGCTGATACAGCGTTTCCAGCCGGCGTGTGGTGGCCGCGCTTCGCGTGTCGGTTGGCTCCGTCAGGTGCTGCTTGAGCTGTCGGCGACGCTCGCGCAGTGTCACGGTCATCCCGCGTTGCCAGTCACGCACCTCACCGAGCATCAGGCACGGCGAGGCGTCCAGCGCCACACCGCGTGCGGCCAGCCAGTGAATCCATAGAAGCTCGCAGACATCGAGACCGGCCTCGTCCTGCAACAGCAGACAGGCACTCATCACGTCAGTCGGCTCTGCGCCATCTTCCTGGTCGTAGGGCAGGCCCTGAGGAGCAGGCTGTGCGTAGAGGGACAGCGCGTAGTCCCACAATCCGGTAGAATGTGCGCCCATCAAGTCGGCTTTCCTGTGGTTCATGGCGGTCATGCCTGTGGTTCACGGCGGTCATGCATGCTGCGCGCGGGAGCCGACGCCCCCGGATTTTCTGATCGAGGTTGTCATGATTGCACTGCGCCAGCTCGCCCTGCAACGCGGCGGAGCCCCGCTGATCGACGAAGCGGACCTGACGTTGCATGCCGGTCACAAGGCGGGCATCGTCGGCCCCAACGGAGCCGGCAAGTCCAGCCTGTTCGGGCTGATTCTCGGTGAGCTGATCCCCGACAGCGGCAGCGTCTCGCTGGCCGGTGGCGTGCGGGTCGCGCACATGGCACAGGAAATCGATGCGCTGGAGCGCCCGATCGTCGACTACGTCATGGACGGGGATCACGCGCTGCGCGAGACGGAGCGGGCTCTGGCCGCCGCCGAAGAAAGCGGCGAGCATCAGCGTCAGGCCGAGCTGCACGCTCACTTCGACACCCTCGATGGCTATACCGCGCGTGCGCGTGCCGAGCAGCTGCTGGTCGGGCTCGGTTTCCGCCAGGCCCAGCTCAGTCAGCCGCTGGCGGCCTTCTCGGGGGGCTGGCGGATGCGGGCCAATCTGGCGCGCACCCTCTTCACGCCGTCTGACCTGCTGCTGCTGGATGAGCCGACCAACCACCTGGATCTCGATGCGCTGCTGTGGCTGGAACAATGGCTGGCACGCTACCCCGGCGCGCTGCTGCTGATCTCCCACGACCGTGACTTCCTCGATGCGGTGTGTGATCACATCATCCACTTCGATCGTCGCAAGCTGGTGGTCTACAAAGGCAACTACAGCCGCTTCGAGCGAACGCGTTCCGAGCGCCTGGTGCGTGAGCAGGCCGAGCACGAGAAGACCATGGCGCGTCGCGCCGAGATCGAGGACTTCGTGCGTCGCTTCAAGGCCAAGGCCACCAAGGCACGCCAGGCCCAGAGTCGCCTGAAGATGCTGGAGCGCATGGAGGAGACGGCGGCGGTGAAGGCCGATTCGCCGTTCCACTTCACGATTCCCTGCTCCGACAAGATCTCCCATCCGCTGCTGGGACTGGACCGTGCGGTGATCGGCTATCCCGGTCAGCCGCCGCAGCTGTCCGGGGTGCGCTTCTCGCTGCTGCCGGGCCAGCGCATCGGCCTGCTCGGCCCCAACGGCGCGGGCAAGTCGACCCTGATCAAGGCGCTCACCGGTGAACTGGCTCTGGTCGAAGGCCAGCGCACCGCCGGCGAGCATCTGGCCATCGGCTACTTCGCCCAGCACCAGGTCGATGGGCTCGACCTGACCTCGACTCCCTTCAATCATGTGCTGCGTCTCTCGCCGGGGGCCGGGGATCTGGAGATCCGCACCTTCCTCGGCAGCTTCGGCTTCCATGGGGATGAAGTGTACGCTTCGGTGGAATCGTTCTCCGGTGGCGAGAAGGCACGCCTGGCGCTGTCGCTGATCGCGTGGCAGAAGCCCAATCTGCTGCTGCTGGATGAGCCGACCAACCACCTGGATCTCGACATGCGCGAGGCGCTCACCGATGCGCTGGCGACCTTCGAAGGCACCGTGATTCTGGTCTCCCACGACCGCCACCTGCTGCGCGCCTGCGTGGATGAATTCTGGTGCATCGCCGATGGCCGCGTGACGCCCTTCGATGGCGATCTCGACGACTATCGTGCCTGGCTCAAGGCGCGGGTCGAGGGCGAGCGGCGTGAGGCGCGCGCCCAGAAGGATGCCGAGGCTGGCAGCGACGGCACGCGCACGCCGGACCGCAAGGAAGCCCGTCGTCAGGCCGCCGAGCTGCGCGAGAAGCTGCGCCCGCTCAAGAAGCTCAGCGACAAGGCCGAGCAGAAGATGAGCAAGGCGCAGGGGGAGCTGGACAAGGTCGAGGAAGCGCTGGGCGATGCCACGCTCTATGAGGCGGACCGCAAGAGCGAACTGACCCGGCTGCTGGCAAGTCAGGGCGAGATCAAGGGACGTCTCGAGGACGCCGAAGCCGAATGGTTCGAGGCCCAAGAAGCGCTGGAAGAGATGGAAGCCCAGCTCAAGGCGGCGGACTGAGGCATGCGGCTGGATCGCTGGCTGACGCGCCAGCCGCAGCTCAATCGCCGCCTGGCGTTGTGTGCGCTGGCGGCGGGGCGTGTGCGGATCAATGGCCAGACGGTCCGCGATCCGCTGCACGAGGTCGGTCCCTTCGATGCCATCGCGCTGACAGCCGATACGCTGGCGGACAATGACGCGACGCCAGGCGAGATATGCCTGCAGGCGCCACGTCGTCCACGCCATGTGCTGCTCAACAAGCCTGCCGGGGTCGTGACGGCCTGTCATGACCCGGAACATCCCACCGTCATCGATGTGCTGCGCGATTCGCTTGAATCACGTGGAGAGGATGACGGCTGGCTCGAGGAAATCCATCACGTCGGACGACTGGATCGCGCCACGACCGGTGCCTTGCTGCTGACCAACGACGGTGATGTCTCGTCACGCATCAGTGATGCCGGACTGGATGGGCCCGCCAAGCGCTACCGCATGGGGCTGGAGCAACCGCTGTCGGAGGCGGCGCAGGCCGAGGCGATCTCGCGGGTGGCGCAGGGCGTCCTGCTCGCCAATGACGCTCGGCCGACGCTGCCCGCGCGGCTCGAGTTTCTGGCCGCGGACGAGGCGCGCCTGACACTGCACGAAGGGCGCCACCATCACGTCAAGCGACTGTGGCGCACTTTGGGCAGTCGCGTGGTGTGGCTGCACCGCGAGTCGGTAGCGGGGCTGAGTGTCGCCGGGCTCGCGGTGGGGGACTGGCGAGAGCTGACGCGTGACGAGTGCCTGCGGCTCGGCGCGGCGCTGGCACATGAGTGAGACCGCTGCCTCAGCGGCCGCTGGCCTGGCTCGGCAGACCCTCATCCTCCTCTTCGCTCTCCGTCGGGGGGACATCCGGGGCTGACAGGCTGATCAGCTCACCCCGCGAGTTGCGGGTGAAGTTGCGGACGATGACCCCGATGTTGCGCGGCAGGGGATCGAACTGCTCGCAGCGGTTCAGCACCTCATGCATGTCCCCATAGCCGCTGCGACGACGTGAATCGATGGTCGCACGCGAGAAATCGATATCCTTGAGTGAGGTCTCGTCGGGGCGGGCCGCCGCCAGCAGACGCACGACATTGATGGACGGTTGCTGGGTCATGGCCAGGATGTCGTGTATTTCCTGAGACTGGCGCAGGTCTTCCGGCAGCAGGTCGGCCAGGTGCTCCAGGCCCATGCGCAGTGCCTGATTCTCTTCCATCAGATGCAGATGCTCACCGGCGCGGCTGGAGTACTGGATGTCCTTCTCGCGTAGCTGGGCTTCCTGCAAGGTTTCCGGCACCTTCCCGTAGGCGCTCCACAGGTCGATGACGTAGCAGTTGACGATCGTCTCGCTGTGCGCGCGCTCCGACAGCACCCAGCTGATCGGCGTGTTGGAGTAGAGGCCGCCATCCCAGTAGGCCTGACCGTCGATCCACACCGGCGGGAATGCCGGCGGCAGGGCACCACTGGCCAGTATGTGGCGGTGATCCAGCGCCTCTTGTGACGAATCGAAGTAACGCAATGCGCCGCTGCCGATATTGACCGCCCCGACCGATAGCCGCACGTTCTCCGGGTGACGGGCGTCGAGGCGCTCGAAGTCCACCAGGCGATTGAGGGTGTCTCCCAGCGGTTCGGTGTCGTAGAGACTGGGCGGTTCGCCGAAGAAGCTCTGCCAGATGGGAACTGTCCACAGGGGGCGCGGACGGAAGAAGCCCGGGATACCCCACAGCATGGCGGAGGAGCGCGCGACGCTGCGCTCCCAGGGGTGGAAGGCCGGCCCGAGGCTGTTGGCCGGTTGCGCGATGCCATACCAGAACGCTTCGAGGGCCTTGAGGCGCTCGCCATCCGGATTGCCCGCGATCAGTGCGCCATTGATGGCACCGACCGAGGTCCCGACGACCCAATCGGGCTGGATGCCGGCCTCTGCCAGTGCCTCGAACACGCCGATCTGGTAGGCGCCAAGGGCACCGCCGCCTTGCAGGACCAGAATATTGAGCGCGTCAGCGCAGAAGTCGCAGGATGTATCACGCATGAAACCTTCTCCTTTCCGGTAGCGCCACGCTGATGGCCTGCACGGCCTCGGCTACCTGATTGGCAGGTGATCGGCTTGTGGCAATGAAAGCGAACACGAATTGTGCAGTGCAGCATAGCAGCTGTCAGCATAGCACGCTCCTGTGGCTCCTGTGGCTCGTGCATGGGCGGCCTGTGCGCGTGGCCTGACGGGTGATTCACGTACACCAGGGGGTCAGCCAGTGGTCCGCGATCACCAGCAGCAGGGCGTAGCGGCCGCCCTTGGCGACCAGGATCAACAGCACGCTCTTCCACCAGGGCAGGCGGAAGACGCCTGCCAGCACCGTCAAGGGGTCACCGATCACGGGTGCCCAGCTGAGCAGCAGGCTCCAGGCACCGATGCGGCGATACCACAGCGTGCCGCGCGCCAGCGCTCGCCGCGAGACCGGGAACCAGCGACGAGTCCGTAGGCGCCGTGCGCCGCGTCCCAGGGCGACATTGATCAGGCTGCCCAGCGTGTTGCCAAGCGTTGCGACAAGCCATAGCGCCCATGGGGCGACCCCCTCGCACCACAGCCCCGCCAATGCGGCTTCCGACCCGCCCGGCAGCAGCGTGGCGCTGGCCAGTGCTATCAGGCCCAGCGACAGCAGGGCGACCACGTCATCCATGCCGCGATTTTCCTGAACCGCAGGGGCCGAGCCGAGGGTGAGGCAGCTGGGTGGCTTTCTTCCCCTCGCCGCTCGGGTATGCTGTTGGCAAATTCATGTAATTTTCCGGGAGTCTCGTGCATGCATATTCCGTGCGTCCTGACGATTGCCGGCTCAGACCCATCGGGCGGGGCCGGCATTCAGGCGGATCTCAAGACATTCTCCGCGCTGGGGGCGTATGGAGCCAGCGTGATCACGGCACTGACCGCCCAGAATACCTGTGGCGTTCGCAGCGTCGAGCCGGTGTCGTGCGCCTTCATCGGAGCACAGCTGGATGCCGTGCTGGATGATCTCGATATCATCGCCATCAAGATCGGCATGGTCGCGGACCCGGCTGTCGTGGAGCTGCTGGCGGACAGGCTCCGTCAGCGTCGCCCGCGCTGGATCGTGCTCGACCCGGTGCTGGTGGCCAAGAGCGGCGATGCGCTGGTCAATGACGCGGCCATCCAGGCGGTGGCAGAGCATCTGGTGCCATTGGCGGACATCATCACGCCCAACCTGCATGAAGCGGCGGTGCTGCTGGGCGAGCGTCGTCTGATCGGGCGGGAGGACATGCCTCAGGTCGCGCGTGAGTTGCGCGCACGCGGTGCCAATGCTGTTCTGATCAAGGGGGGCGCACTGGAGGGCCAGGCCTGCGATGACCTGCTGGTCAGTGATGCCGGTGAGCAATGGCTGTGCGCGCCACGGATCGAGACCGACAACCTGCACGGCACCGGCTGCTCGATGTCCTCGGCGATCACGGCGCGACTGGCGCAGGGGCTGTCACTGACGAGAGCCGTGGAGGAATCGCGGGAATGGCTGCTGGGGGCGCTGCGTGCCTCGGATCAGCTGAATGTCGGCAAGGGGCGTGGCCCCGTGCACCACTTTCACGCACTCTGGTGAGACTGTGCGTCGCGAGAGCCTGAGCTGACCCCTCGCGCGTGAGAGGAACGCCTCCCTGTCACTTCCTTGAAGAGTCGATGCCATGTCCCGCTCCCGGATTCGCCTGCCCTTGCCAAGGGCTTTCTCGTCTCGGTGGTTGCGCACCAGCCTGATGGCTGGAGTGCTTGCCATGCTTCCCTCCTGGGCGTTTGCCGCCGAGATACAGGGAGTGACCTTCGCGGATCAGGCCGAGACGCAAGGCGGCCAGCCGCTTGAGCTGATCGGTACCGGGCTGTTTACCTATCTGGTATGGGACGCCTACGTCGGTGGCTATTATCAGGATGCCCGGCGGCCGCGGCCTGCACCACTCAGCGATGTCTCGCGACGTCTGGTGCTGGAGTATTTCCATGCCATCGAGGCGGCTGACTTCGCCAAGGCGACCACCAGGGGCGTGCGCCAGAATCTTTCCGAAGCGAATTTCGCGGCGATCGAGGCGGAGCTGTCGCGCTTCAATGCAGCCTATCGGGACGTGTCGCCGGGAGATCGCTATGCGCTGGAATGGCAGGCAGAGGAGGGTGGCAAGGGACGGCTGACGCTGGCGCTCAACGATACCTTGCTCTTCGAGAGCGCTTCGCTGGCATTGGCCAACGGGGTGTTCGCGATCTGGCTTGGCGACTCCCCCGCGCGCGACGACTTTCGTTCACAACTGCTGGGGCGTTAGCCGTCAGCCTCTGAACTTCCGGGCGGCTCGCGCCCATGGCGAGCCCTGCCTCATCAAGACGCCCCTGCCGGTTACCCGGCAGGGGCGTCTTGTCATCTGACACGGCCATCGTTGCCGTCAGGAAGGTCTCCCGTGGCAACTCGCTGGCCAATGCTGCGGCTTACTTGGCTTCTGCCGCCTTGATGTCGGCCTGCAGCGTGTCGAGGATCTTGCTGCCGCGCTCGCCGGCCTGCTCCCGGAAGACCTCCCAGCCTTTCTCGCCGACCGGACGGAAGGCTTCACGCTGCTCGTCGTTCAGCGTGATGATCTTGATGTCGCTGTCCTGCTTGATCTTCTCGAGACGGTCCGCGTTGTACTCCTCCTGCTTCTCGAAGATATACGGGCGCATCTCGTTGGTGACCTTGTCGAGCATCTGCTGCTGCTCGTCATCCAGGCCGGAATAGAAATCGCTGGAGGCCACCAGCGTGGTGATGAACTGCGCCTGCTTGGCCTGGATCATGTAGTCCTGAACTTCATAGAAGCTCATTTCCTGAATGGCGAACACCGGGTTCACCTGGCCGTCTATCTGCCCCAGCTGCAGGCCGGAATAGACTTCCGAATACGGCAGCGGCGTCGGGTTGGCGCCATAGGCCCGATAGCTCTCCACCAGAATCGGTGACGTCATGGTGCGAATCTTGAAGCCTTTCATGTCCTCAGGCGTCTCGATGTCACGGTTGCCGGTCCAGACCATCCAGCCTTCCGGAATCACGCCCAGCAGCTGAAGGTTCTGCTCGGTGTAGGCCTCGGACAGCATGTCGATGGCCTTGGAGTTGCCGAGCACCTCTTCATTGACGGCGTTGTCGTCGGAGAACAGGAAGTGCAGCGTGAAGACGCCTGATTCAGGAATCACCGAGGCCAGGTGACCCGGTGACGCAAAGGTCAGCTGGATGGCATCGCTCTGCACCAGTTCGGTGAGCTGTGAGGAGGTACCCAGCGCGCCGTAGGGGTAGATCTCGACATCGATGTCACCGCCGGAGGCCTCTTCGATGCGTTTCTTGAATTCCTGAGCGTAGGCATCCTGCACGCTGCCGGAGACTTCCTCCAGCGCGAAACGCCAGGTGTCAGCCTGTACGCCCGCGGAGGCCAGTGCCGCCATGCCGAGGCCGGCCGTGAGGGCGCCTCCCTTGAGGAGCGCGGCAAGACGAGAAAGGTGAACAGGAGTTCTGGGCGTCTCGCGATTCTGCTCGGGTGACGGGTTCCATTGCATCGTCATCTTGTTCTCCTTGTGTGATTTCCATCAGCGCCGGGTGGTATGGGGCGAACCCGGCGTGCAACTTGCATCATTTAGATAATATTGCCATTCTTAATATAATAAAAAAATTACCAAATCGGATAGTGTGATTAGAATTTATTATGAATAGGCTGAGCCTGTCCGCATGAGATTCTGGTACTCGATGACTCCTGCTCCGGGTCGGTGGCATGCCCTGCCAGATGGCTCGGTAGAGGCAGTCCGCGTGCTTGTTCGTAGTGTCGCTAATAAAGGGCACCGTCAATAAAGCTAGATCATGACTCACCAAAGTGAAAATCACGGCGGTGTCTCGGAAAATTTCAATGGATCGTACTGGCAAATTCAGACGGCGTGGCGCAAATCGCTGTGCTTGCGTCGCCTGACAGAAAGCCTGCCTGGCAGGAAGCCACATCAACAGGAAGCCGCTTCATGAATTCGCCCCCCTCCAAGTCTCCCCCCGCTGATGAGACCCGGCCCACCCCGGCCGAGGCGCAAGGCGCTCAGGATCCCCTCGCACATCTGCCTGCACCGCTGCGCCGCCTGGCGGCGATATTCGAACGCGGTGATCAGGGCCTGGCACACGTCGAGCGCTGGCTGATCGCGCTGTGCGTGCTGGGCATGGCGACGGCCAGTATCGCCAATGTGATCGGGCGCAACGTCTTCAACTACAGCCTGCCGTTCACCGAAGAGCTGATGCAGATCCTGCAGCTGTGGCTGACCTTTCTCGGCATCAGCTACGGCGCGCGCGCCGGACGCCATATCCGCGTGACGGCACTGCTGGACTTCATGCCGCCGTGGTTGCGCAAGGTGCTGTTGATCGCCGGACAGGTCATCACCTGTGCGCTGCTGGCCTACCTGGCCTGGCTGGCGGTGGATTATCTGCAGAGCCTGGCCAGGTCAGGGCGTGTCACGCCGTCGCTGCGCTGGTCGCTGGCGGCACTCTATGCCGTGGTCCCGCTGGGGCTGGCGCTGGGCGCCCTCCAGTATCTGATGGCGATTCTGCGCAATCTGCTGGCACAAGGTGCCTGGCTGTCGTGGCGTACGGCGGAGATAGACGAGAACGAGGAAGTCGACGGTAGCGGTGCGCTCTAGCACGTCTCTTCCATTTCGGATGCGAGCCTGTGGCGCGGGAGTGAAGGCAAGAGATGCCTTGGCTGATGCGTGTTGCAGGGCTCGTGATTGATCACACTACATTGACCCAGGGACGGAAGCTGCGATGTGGATTCTGCTCGTGATGGTGGGGCTGCTGTTGCTTGGGGTACCCATGATGGTGCCATTGAGTGTCGGCACCTTCTTCTTGTTGTTCAGCGATTTCCCTTTTCTCAAGCCAGAGCTGGTGATCCAGCAGATGATCGGTGGCCTGCAGCCGGTGGTACTGACGGCGGTCCCCATGTTCATTCTGGCGGCCGATATCATGCTCAAGGGCTCCACCGCCCAGCGTCTGCTGGATGTGGTCGAGCGTTTCGTCGGCCACTGGCGTGGCGGTCTGCCGGTGACCACCGCGCTGGGCTGTACCCTGTTCGGCGCGGTGTCCGGCTCCACCCAGGCCACAGTGGTCGCGATGGGGCGCCCGCTGCGCCCGCGGCTGCTGGAAGCCGGTTACAGCGACAAGTTCACCATCGCGTTGATCATCAATGCCTCTGACATCGCGCTGCTGATTCCGCCGTCCATCGGCATGATCATCTACGGTGTCGCGACCGGTACCTCGGTAGGGGATCTGTTCATCGCCGGTATCGGTCCGGGGCTGATGATCCTGGTGCTGTTCTCGCTCTACTGCATGTGGAAGTCGTGGAAGCTGGGCATCGCGCCGCAGCCCAAGGCGGACTGGCCTGCGCGCCTCAAGGCATTGAAGCGCGCCAGTCTGCCCGCCGGCTTCCCGGTGATCATCATCGGCGGCATCTACTCGGGGATGTTCTCGCCGACGGAGGCCGCCACGGTCTCGGTGATCTATGCGCTGATTCTCGAGATGCTCATCTACCGTGGCGTCACGCTCAAGGACCTGCCCGGCGTGGCCTTCTCCACCGGTCTGATCACCGCGGTGGTATTCATTCTGGTGGCGGCGGGCGCCGGCTTCTCGTGGATGATCTCCTTCGCCAAGATTCCGGATGCCATTCTCGGCGGGTACATCCCGTACCTGTCAGAACACGCCCTGGCGCTGCTGGCGGTGATCGCGGTGGCCTATTTCGTCGGTTGCATGTTCGTCGATCCCATCGTGGTGATCCTGATTCTGGCGCCGGTATTTGCCCCGGCCGTCGATGCCGCCGGACTGGACCCGGTGCTGGTCGGTACCCTCGTCACCCTGCAGGCGGCGATCGGTTCGGCGACGCCACCCTTCGGCTGTGACATCTTCACGGCGGTGGCGGTGTTCCGGAAGCCTTACATGGAGGTCATCCGTGGCACGCCACCCTTCATTGCCCTGCTGTTGCTGGCGACGGTGCTGCTGATGCTGTTCCCGCAGATCGCGCTCTTCCTGCCCGGCCTGGCCAGCTAGCCACCGATACGGCTCGTTGGACATGCGCATCACGAACGCCCCGCAGACTCGGTCTGCGGGGCGTTCGTGTCTGGTATGCTCCTGCTCATCATCATTCATCTCTTGAAGGAGCAAGTGGCATGCGAGCATTGATCCAGCGCGTCACCCAGGCACAGGTCGTGGTGGAGAACGAGACGGTCGGCGCCATCGCGGGCGGTCTGCTGGTGCTGGTGGGGGTCGAGAAGGGCGATGATGAGGCGCGCGCCGACAAGCTGCTGCACAAGCTGCTGCACTACCGTGTCTTTGGCGACGAGAACGACAAGATGAATCTCAACGTCCAGCAGGCGGGTGGCAGTCTGCTGCTGGTCTCGCAGTTCACGCTGGCGGCGGACACCGGCAGTGGCATGCGTCCCAGTTTCTCCTCGGCAGCGCCACCGGCGGAAGGCGAGCGGCTGTTCGCGTATCTGGTCGACAAGGCGCGTGAACGCGGGGAGGAGCTTGGCGTGGGAATCGAGACCGGACGCTTCGGGGCCAACATGCAGGTCTCGCTGCTCAATGATGGGCCGGTGACCTTCCTGCTCGAGAGCTGAGCCACCGCTTCACGCACTCTGCAGACCCAAAAAAAGCCGCTCCCGAGGGAGCGGCCGCAAGCATTGGATGACAGGCCTGCGCCGTCTCGCGCGGGAGAGCGGCGCAGGTAAAGCAGGGACTCGTTACTGAATGCCTTCCGGATTACGGGCGTTCAGGAAGGCCTGTTCGGAGACTTCGTGCCACTTCTCGACCTTGCCTTCGAAGGTGGTGTAGGACTCGTAGATGCGGCCTGCCAGCTCATTGGAGTCGCCGAGTTTCTTGACCACTTCGCCTGACAGTTCGCGTGCCTTGTCGAGCACGTCCTGCGGATAGCGACGCAGCTCGACCTTGTGCTCGTTGAGCAGTGTCTCGAGGGCATCGTTGTTGCGCGCGGTGTACTCGTCGAGCATGTCCTGGTTCACGTCACGTACCGCGGAGCGCAGGATGGCCTGCAGGTCCTTGGGCAGCTCGGCCATGGCGTCGTCATTGACGATGGCCTCGAAGGTGACGGTCGGCTCGTGCCAGCCCGGATAGTAGTAGTACTTGGCGGCCTGATAGAGACCGAAGGCCAGGTCGTTGTACGGCCCGATCCATTCGGTGGCATCGATGGCGCCGGACTGCAGCGAGGTGAAGATCTCGCCGCCCGGCATGCTGACGGTCGCCACGCCCATCTGCTGCATGACATCGCCACCCAGCCCCGGCATGCGCATCTTCAGACCGTCGAGATCGGCAACCGAGTTGATCTCCTTGTTGAACCAGCCGCCCATCTGCACGCCCGAGGCACCACCGGCCATGACTTCGACACCGAACTTGTCATAGACCTCGTTCCAGAGCTCCAGACCCCCGCCGTAATGCAGCCAGGCGTTCATTTCCTGTGCGGTCATGCCGAAGGGGACGGCGGCGAAGAACTGGGCTTCCGGCGCCTTGCCTTTCCAGTAGTAGGAGGCCGAGTGGCCGATCTGCGCCGTACCGGAAGAGACGGTGTCCAGTACCTCGAAGCCCGGCACCAGCTGTCCGGCGCCGTAGACCTTGATCTTGAGGCGTCCATCAGACATCTCATCGACGAGGCGCGCGAGGCGCTCGGGACCCTGGCCTACGCCCGGGAAGTTCTTCGGCCACGAGGTGACCATCTTCCAGGTGTAGGTATCCGCGGCATTGGCGATGGCCGGTAGGGTGCCCATGGCGGTCATGGTGCCGACGGCGATGCCGAAGGCGAGTTTGTTGAGTTGCATGGCATGCTCCTTGAAGTGCCCGATTGTTGTTGTGCACCGGTCAGTGACTGGCGCTGGGCAAGAGGTGGGCCGCGAACGGCTCCCGTGCATCTGCATGAGCCGTCTGGCGGCTCTCCCATCAGCTGGCGGGGCGAGCCCCGCCAATTCAGTTGCTGCTCTGTATTTGTTCTGTCCGTGTTCTGTCCTTGTACTGTCTCGTCAGTGTTGGCCTAGAACTGGGCCGGCAGCCAGGTGGCCAGGCCCGGGAAGGCGGCCAGCGCCCCCAGCATGCATAGCTGGATCAGGATGAACGGAATGACGCCCTTGTAGATCTGCTTGGTGCTGACTTCCTTGGGCGCGACGCCGCGCAGATAGAACAGCGCGAAACCGAAGGGCGGCGTCAGGAAGGAGGTCTGCAGGTTGATGGCGATCATGATGCCCAGCCAGATCGGGTCGAGGCCCATGGCCAGCAGCACCGGGCCGACGATCGGCACCACCACGAAGGTGATCTCGATGAAGTCGAGGATGAAGCCGAGCAGGAAGATCACCAGCATCACCACCAGGGTGGCACCGATGACCCCTCCGGGCATGTTCTCGAAGATCTCGGTGACGACCTCTTCGCCGCCGAAACCACGGAACACCAGCGAGAACAGCGCCGCACCGATCAGGATCAGGAAGACCATCGTGGTGACGTTGGTGGTGGAGCGCACGACTTCCGTCAGCGTCTTGAAGCTCAGCTTGCGGTTGGCGACGGCCAGCATCAGCGCGCCGAAGGCACCTACGGCAGAGGCTTCTGTCGGCGTGGCCAGTCCGCCGAGAATCGAGCCCAGCACGCAGACGATCAGCACGATCGGCGGCACCAGTCCCTTGAGGAGCAGCCAGCCGATGCCACCGGTGTGGCCCAGCTCCTTCATCAGCGCGTCACGGTCCACGGCCGGCGCCTTCTCGGGCTTGAGCCAGGCGATGATGGCGATGTAGACGATATAGGCGACCACCAGGATCAGGCCCGGCACCAGGGCGCCGATGAACAGGTCGCCCACCGAGACGGTCTTCGGGCTCCAGATGCCCATCGACAATTGCGCCTGCTGATAGGCGGAAGACAGTACGTCGCCCAGCAGAACGAGTGCGATGGACGGCGGAATGATCTGTCCCAGGGTGCCGGTGGCACAGATGGCGCCAGTGGCGAGCGACGGGTCATAGCCACGCTTGAGCATGGTGGGCAGTGACAGCAGGCCCATGGTCACGACGGTCGCGCCGACGATACCGGTGGAGGCCGCCAGCAACATGCCGACGATGGTCACGGAGATGCCCAGGCCGCCACGCAGTGAGCCGAACATCAGCGCCATGGCGTCGAGCAGCGTCTCGGCGACCTTCGATTTTTCCAGCAGCACGCCCATCAACACGAACAATGGCACGGCCAGCAACGTCTGATTGGTCATGGTGCCGTAGAGGCGATTGGGCATCGCCGACAGGAAGCTGGCATCGAATACGCCCTGGGTAATGCCCAGCGCGTCCAGCCCCATGCCCAGCCCGGCGAAGGCCAGCGCGGTACCGGCAAGCGACAGCGCCACCGGATAGCCCAGCATGAGAACGACACAGATACACACGAACAGCAGCAGCGGCATGATCTCGAGCATTACACCAGCTCCTCATCGTGATCAGGGGTGTCATCGCTCGCATGCGGCGACGGCAGCCGCCCGCACAGGAACAGGAGGTGGCGACCAGCTTCAGCGACACCTTGCAGCATCATCAGGATGGCGACCGCGGGGATCAGGCTCTTGAGCAGATAGACGCCAGGCAGGCCACCGGATTCGGGGGAGGCTTCCTTGATGCTCCATGAGTCGCCGACATAACCCAGGCTCGAGAGCAGGATGAAGATCATCACCGGGAACAGCAGTAACAGGGTGCCGCCGAGGTCGATCCACGACTTCCCGCGATGGGACATGCGCTGGTAGAAGATATCCACGCGGACATGGTTGTCATGCTTGAGCGTGTAGCTGGCGGCGAGCAGGAAGACGGTCGCGTGCATGTACATCACGGATTCCTGCATCGGAATGCTGTTGATGTTGAAGGCGTAGCGCAGCATCACGATGGCGAATTCGACCAGCATCATGATGACGACCAGCCAGGACACGCAGCGTCCCAGCCCTTCGGTCATGCGGTCGAGCCCTGTGAGCCAGCCGGGGGTAGAGGCAGTGGCAGACATGGAATCCCCTTGGCCTGCGGGTAGCAGGTGATATTTGTTGGCGTTGTTGTTGCCGAGTCTGGCGTTGCGTGTGCCGTCATCGTAGTCGGGGCGATCTCGTGTGCACGCTGACGATCGTCACATCAGTTCAGGCTTTGCTCATGTTGTAGCTTTGATGAGACGTCGGCAATCCGGCAATCGTCGTTTCAGACAACGCTATTCCACGCTGGTGGATGGCAGATGCCAGTGAGGCCATGCAGGTTCTCGGCAGTCATCAGCGTTGCTTTCACGATTAATCCACGCCCTCGGACAGGCCAAGAGTAGCGAGTGGCTGGCCAGTGACAAATGGATCATTGGTCTGACAGGCGAGATATATCTTTCGATTCAGTCACTTGGATTGAAAAATCCATGCAGGACGGGAACGGGAAGGTGGCAATCAAGGTGACGGACAGGCGGGTCCCGGCGGATATCGAGGATGATATCCAGGCACCCGTGAGAGGACTGAGAATTGAGGTGAGGGCGTGTCAGGCCAGGCCAAGCGCCTTCTGACAGGCCACGGGGAGGTGCACTTCCACCGCAAGAGGTAGATGGTCTGAGAAGAGGTGGGACAGGGTGCTGGGGTGCTCGATGTGCAGGGTGGAGGAGGCCAGAATATGGTCCAGACCCCGCCGTGGCTGCCAGGCAGGATAGCTGTTGATCGCCTTGCTGGGCCGCGAGTCGAGCGCCTCGCAGAATCCCTTGTGCTGGCGCAGTTGTGCCAGGGTGCAGTTCAGGTCGCCCATCACGATGACGTGCTTGAGCGGTGCGATCAGCTCTCCGAGATAATCGAGCTGCTTGCGCTGGATTCGCGCGCCAAGTGCCAGATGCGTGACGAAGACATGCAGTGCATGCTCCCCCTCGCCGAAGCGAGCATGGATGGCGCCGCGTCCCGGCAGGGTGCCGGGCAGGCTGTGCTCTTCGAGATGGCTGATCGGCAGGCGCGACAACAGGCCGTTGCTGTGCTGTGCCAGCCGGCCGAGGTTGCGATTGAGCTGCTGATAGCGATGCGGGAAGTGAGCCGTCTCGGCCAGCGCGTCCACCTGATTGACGTTGCCGGAGCGGAAGCTGCCGCCGTCGACTTCCTGCAGCCCGACGATGTCGTAAGGCGTGATGGCCCCGGCAATCAGTTCCAGGCGGCGGTGGCGCTTGGGATGTGGCAGCAGATGTTGCCAACCGCGGGTGACATAGTGATGCCACGCCGCGGTATGGATACCGACCTGCATGTTGAAGGTCAGCAGACGCAGCGGCGAACCCGACAATCCATGCCCGGCATCATCCGCTGCGTCGGCGGCCACTGGGGAGTCGTCAGCGGCCTCTGCCATCAGGCGGCGTCCTTGTCGCCAGCCTTCTCTTCACGCACCTGCTCGACCAGCTCATCGGTGATCTTGAGCATGTTCTTGAGCGAGCCAGCCGTGCTCGGAGAGACGACATAGCGACCGTCGACGATCAGTGCGGGGACACCCATGATCTTGTAGGCGCGCATCTGTGCGTGTGCCTGATTGACCTGGCTCTTCACGCCGAAGGAGGTCAGGGACTTCTCGGCGTCTTCTTCGCTGACACCGTAGTCGCTGTAGAAGGCGGCGATGTCTTCCGGGTCGGTGAGACGCTGGTGGTCCTTGTGGATGGCATCGAAGAAGGCCTTGTGGGTCTCATCGAGAATGCCCAGATCCTTGGCGGCATAGAAGGCATAGGCGTGCTTGACCCAGTCCTGCCCCATGGTGGCCGGCAGACGATGGAAGGTCACGTCACCAGGCAGCTCATCGACCCAGGGCTCGAGGCTGGATTCCAGTGCGTAGCAGTGTGGGCAGCCATACCAGAATGCCTCGACCACTTCGACGTTGCCGGCCGGTGCATCGGTCTTCACCGGTTCGTCGAGTACCTGATAGTCCTTGCCAGCTTCAGCGGCGAACACGCTTGCTGACAGGCCAAGGCCCGCCACCAGAGTCAGTAGGGGTTTCCACTTCATGGAACATCTCCATCGGGTTGAGGCATGCCCGGGCATGAGACCCGGCAACATTAGTGATGCATCGAGTATGCGTGTCAGCCACCACCGCTGTCGAGACTGCCGGGCGGGACACGGCGGATCACTGTCTGGCCAGCCTAGCGTGACAAGGTTGACCGCTGGATGAACGCCGTTCGACCACGTTGCCGTGCAGAGCACGCCACGCCGTGCCGGAGCCGGTCGCCATCGCAGATGTCATACGTGACATCAGCCTGACTGGATGCCTCAGCGCAGGCCGTGAAGATACTCGGCGACCTGCTGCATGTCGCTGTCACTCATGCGTGCGGCGATGCTGCTCATGATGTCATTGGGGTCGTTGTCACGCGTGCCGTCACGAAAGGCCTTCAGCGAGGTGATGGTGTAGGCGGGGAATTGCCCAGCCAGCGCAGGATAGCCTGCTGAATCAATCCCCTCGCCGCGAGGGCCGTGGCAGGCGGTGCAGGCCGCGATACCTCGCTCAAGCGAGCCGGCCCGGTACAGCACCTCACCTGCTTTCGCGGCGTCGGGCTCTGCCTGGCCGCGGTTGGCGGGCTGCTCAGCATAATAGGCCGCGATATCGGCAATGTCCTGATCGCTCAGGGTGTCGGTGAGGCCTGCCATCTGGGGAACCGCGCGACGACTCTCGCGGATATCCGTGATCTGCTTGCGCAGATAATGGGCCTGCTGTCCGGCGAGGTGCGGGAAGGCGGAGGCTGGGGACACGCCCTGCGCACCATGGCAGGCAGCACAGACGGCTGCCTTGGCCTGGCCGGCGCTGGCATCCGCAGTGATCTCGTCTGCGCCAGCGCGGGGCGAGAGGCTGAGCGCCAGCAGGGCGCTCAAGGTGGCGAAAATCGTCGTGGCAAGTACGCCCCAGCTCGAACTCAGCGGCCCTTCACGGTGCTGCGGTGATCTCATCAGCTTGTTCATGTCACTGGTCCCTGTTTGCGCAAATCCCGCAGTGGAGTCATCCCGGCGCTGGTGGCAAGCATCACCCGAGGAGAAGTACGTCAGACGCCTCGCAGCCCGTGAGAGCTGGGTGGTACACTAGCGCATCATGAGCGTGATGCTTGTCATTACGGCAGTATAGCGAATCCCCTTCAGGGCGCGTTAATGTGCCTGCCGCCTGCCTGTCGAGCTGACAGCGCCAGTGGTGCTCTATTCCGTTTCACCGGCCGTTTCTTCTGCTCTCACGTGATGTCGCGCGGGCGAGACGTCCGCCATCAACAGGTATTCAGATTCTCATGGCCGAGTCAGCCACTCCGTCCCCCAAGCTTCACTATCGTCAGGCACGCTTCTTGATCAGCGCCGCCACCCTGGCCCAGTGCCCGACGGATGTCGGTGCCGAGGTGGCCTTTGCCGGTCGCTCCAATGCCGGAAAGTCGAGCGCCATCAATGCCCTGACGTCCCAGAAGGCGTTGGCGCGTACCTCCAAGACGCCTGGCCGCACTCAGCTGATCAACTATTTCACCATCGGTGAAACGGGCCGCCATCTGGTCGACCTGCCCGGCTATGGCTATGCCAAGGTGCCGGACAAGGTGAAGCGTGAGTGGCAGTCCCATCTGTCCAACTACCTGCGCAACCGCCAGTCGCTGCGCGGCCTGGTGCTGCTGATGGATGTGCGTCACCCGCTGTCAGAATTCGACCAGATGATGCTGGGCTGGGCCGATGAGGCACAGATGCCGGTGCATATCCTGCTGACCAAGGCGGACAAGCTGAAGCGTGGACCGGCGGCGGCGAGCCTCCAGAAGGTACGGCACGCCCTCAAGGAGTGGGAAGACCTCGTCACCGTGCAGCTGTTCTCGTCGCTCAAGTATTCGGGAGTCGAGCAGGTGCACGCCAAGCTCGATGAGTGGCTGGCGGACCCGGCGGTGATGGAAGGTGTCACGGAGGGTGAGGCCGATGAAGCCCCCCAGGACCCGTTCGACGACTGAGTCGTCCGTGTCATGACATGTGCTGCTGCATAAAAAGAGACGCCGGTCACCCTTGGGTGACCGGCGTCTCTTTTGTGGGGCGTCTCTTTTGTGGGGCGTCCAGTTATGGGGCATCCAGTTATGGGGCGTCCAGACCTCTGCCCTGGCGGGGTCGGTCACCTGTGGCCGACCGCCTGTCACCGTTCATCACTGCTCACATGAACAGGCTGGGAGCGGTGTTTTCTGACAGCAGTCGCTGAGGGACCTGCGGCATCGCAGCCTGGCTCGCCCGCACCTCGAAACGTGTCAGGTGGCCACCCTGGGAGCTGTCGGCAGGGGCATTCAGGCTGCGTGCCCGTGGATCACCGCCCGACATGTCGATGATCGCTGCCGGTACCGAGGTCACGCCTCGCGTGGCGTTTTCCATGCTGGTTCGCGCACTGTAGACCGCAAGTACGATCAGCATGGCGCAGAGCACGACCTGTCCTGTGCCGATCAACACTCCCTGCCAGGCACTGGCATGCGGCAGGGCCAGCGGACCGGGATCCTGCTGGAATCTCTCGATGATGTCGGTGGCGTCGCGGGACTCGGCGTCGTCACTGATGGCGCGGGAATATTGCCAACTCTGGCAGATGACACGCCGAGATGATGATTGAGTGCTCATGCTGTCCTCTCCAGTCGCGACGACATCGAACGTGAGTTCTCGGATGCCCCTGGCAGGCCCGTGGAAGGCTGGGTCGTCAGGCACGAGAAACTTGTACAACAAATATGGTCTCCGCCATAAAGTTGTACAAGTTTTAATTTGTGTATCGCTTTTCTGGAACGTCAGTCCAGGTGACAGCAGGTAACCGACGGTCAGGTCTGGAAGGTCAGAAGCGCTGTCGTTTCATCGTGATGCATTCAGGTGCCGCAACAGTTCCGGAAGCTCCCGGACATGCGAGATGACATGGACTCCGGCGGGAACCGGCTCCGGCGCGCCACGCCCCTTCACGTCGATCCATGCCGCCTGCATGCCGAGACGTACTGCCGGCAGGGCATCTTCCTTCCATGAGTCGCCGACATGCAGCGTGGTGGAGGGGCGGCTGCCCAGACGTGCCATGGCGGCGAGGAAGGGGCGTGCATCCGGCTTGGGCGCCAGCCATTCGCCGGCGGCGATGCTGAACTCGAAATGATGGTCCAGCGCCAGGCGTGTCAGGTCGACATTGCCATTGGTGATGGCGCCGAGGCGGTAATGCCGGGCCAGTGAGTCGAGCAGCTCGCTGGCTTCCGGAAAGGGCTGCAATTCGTGGCGCAATGCCAGGAAGCGTTCGACGGCCGCATGTGACCAATGATGGGCCTCCTTTTCGCCATGGCCGGCATCGCGCAGCATGATGCGCATGGCTTCACGGCGCAGCCAGGTGAAGTCACCACGCCGCAAGGGGTGTTCCAGCCCGAGTGCCATGCGGCGACGGGTATATTCCTCGAGGGGAAAATCAGTGGCATGACCGATCTCACCGTCCAGCCAGGCGTAGTGTTCCGTCTCGGCGCGCTCCATGATCGGGCGATTGGCCCACAGGGTGTCATCGAGATCGAAGGTCAATGCGGTCAGCGAAGGCGTCGTTGCGGGCATCACAGGGGATCATCCTTGAGCGGAACATCAGCAGGGGAGGCGGCGTCAATGTCAGCCGGCGTTGCCTCTTCTGGCCCACGCTGGCGACGTGCACGCGGGTGAGCCTGGTCGTAGGCGCTGGCCAGCTGTTGCCAGTCGAGTCGGGTATACACCTGGGTCGTGGAGAGATGGGCATGGCCCAGCAACTCCTGCACGGCGCGCAGATCGCCACTGGATTCCAGCAGATGGCTGGCGAAGGAATGGCGGAGTCGGTGGGGGTGCAGGTGCTCCGGCAGGCCGCGTGTCTTCGCTTGCGTCACCAGACGAAGCTGCACGCCGCGTTGTCCCAGCCGCTGGCCTCGCTGGCCGACGAACAGGGCAGTCTCGTCAGCAGGCGCGAGTTGGCCACGCACCTTCAGCCAGGCATCCAGCGCCTGACGCGCCCGCGAGCCGATGGGCAGCTGGCGAGGCTTGTTGCCCTTGCCGCGCACGCGCAGGCGGCGTGTCTCCAGCATGTCGAGGTCGAGACTGACCAGTTCCGAGAGTCGCAGCCCCGAGCCGTAGAGCAGCTCCAGCATGGCCTGATCGCGGATCGCCAGTGGCGTGCCGTCGTGCGGGCAGTCGAGAAAGCGTGACAGGCTGTCGATGTCCACCGGGCGAGGGAGGTGGTCCGGCAGGCGCGGTGTCTGTACCAGGCCCGCCGGGTTGTGCGCCAGAATGCCGTGATCGACCAGCCAGCCACAGAAACGACTGATCGCCGCGCGACGTCGGGCCAGTGAACGGGGGGCAAGCCCACGACTGCGCTCAGCGCCCAGGAAGCGACGCAGCGTCGGCACATCCAGGGCCTGCCAGTCTGCAGGAGGCCGTGCGGTGGCGCTGGTGTCGGCATCCACCGTGGTCTCGGCCGGTGAGGGGCGCAACATGAAGTGGATCAGTGCCTCGAGATCGCGCTGATAGGCGCTCACGGTCGCTGCGCTGCTGTCCTGGGCAAGATGGGCGAGAAACTGCTGGCAGGGGCGGGTCAGCGCCTGGCGCCTCGCAGTGTCGAGGGAGTCATCCGGGAGGTCAGAGGCGCTCATCGCGCGGCCTGATCATCACGCGAGGCAGCGGAGTCTGACGTGTGACTCGTCGCATGACGCCCGAGGCAGCGCGCCAGCACATCGCCGAGATATTCGGGGAAGAGAGTGTCGAGTCCGGCACGGAACTGCTCGGCCTCGGCACTGGCGACCACCAGATAGCCCAGACATTCGCCACGGGTCAGACGCACGATGACGGCGGAGCCGCGCGTGGCATCCGCCTGGCTGGCCTCGACCAGATCGTGGCACTCCGCCCCCAGCGGCCAGTCATGGTCCGGCAGCAGGGCTTCCCAGCGCGTGCGTGGCATCGCCAGACAACGGCTGGCGCGGCCTTCGAGCAGGCGCTCGAATTGCTCGGCACGCGCATCATCGAGCACCTGACGCGGTGGCTGGGTCGCGGGGCCGGCGCCGCGTTGCCACAGGCAGACGGCGGCGATGTCGAACAGCTCGCTGAGACGGGTTGCCAGAGTCTCCGCAAGGGCATCATCCGATTCGGCATCCATCAGATCCAGCACGATCTGACGCAGTCGCTGATAGCGGCTTTCATTGTCGCGGGCGGTATTGAGCAGCTCCTCGAGACGCGCCTCGGCCTGCTCGGTACGTCCGCGCAGGTCATGCACCAGCCGCTCCAGCAGCGAGACGCTGCCACCGCGTGCTTCGGGGTGTGGCACGCGCAGCTGCTGGAGCAACCCTTCCCGACCCTCGAAGAAATCCGGATGCGTGGCCAGCCACTCGGCGACCCGGTCCGGGTCCAGCGTGCGCGGGCGACGTGAGGCGGATGGCTCGGCCATATGGCTCTCCTTGCGAGGGTTGGCGACGGGACGCCGGCGCTTCGCGCAGGCGTCCCCTGTCAGCGGCGGCTTACAGGATGATGCGGCCTTCGAAGACGGTCTCGGCAGGACCGGTCATGAAGACAGGGTGACCTTCGCCGCCCCATTCGATGCTCAGGGTGCCGCCAGGCAGCGTGACATCGACAGGACTGGCGAGCAGGCCACGACGAATGCCGGAAGCGACGGCCGCACAGGCACCGGTGCCACAGGCCAGCGTCTCGCCGACGCCACGCTCGAAGACGCGCAGGCGCGCTTCGTGGGGCGAGACGACTTCCAGGAAGCCGGCATTGACGCGCCTGGGGAAGCGCGGATGCGCTTCGATCAGCGGACCGACCTCTCGTACCGGTGCCTCGTCGACGCTGTCGACCAGCAGCACCGCATGGGGGTTGCCCATCGAGACGACACCGATCTCCAGGGACTCGCCGCCGACCTCCAGCGCATGCACCGGCAGATCCGTCTCGGCCTCGAAGGGCAGCGCGGCGGGGGCGAAGCGCGGAGCGCCCATGTCGACGCGGACTCGCCCGTCATCGGCCACTACCAGTGTCAGCGGGCCACCGGCGGTCTCGACGCGGATCTCGCGCTTGGTGGTCAGGCGCTGATTGAGCACGAAGCGCGCAAAGCAGCGGGCCCCGTTGCCGCAGTTCTCGACCTCGCTGCCATCGGCATTGTAGATGCGATAGCGGAAGTCCATGTCCGGGTCACGGGGTGGCTCGACCACCAGCAGCTGGTCGAAGCCGATACCGAAATTGCGATGCGAAAGCCGTCGGATATCGGCATCGCGCAGGCGGCCACGCTGGGAGATCAGGTCAATGACCATGAAGTCATTGCCCAGACCGTGCATCTTGGTGAAGTGCACCAGCATCAGTCATCACCTTCCGGCAGCAGTTGCTCACCGGTCCACAGTTCTTCCAGACGTTCGCGGCGACGCACCAGGTGCATCTGGCCGCCATCCACCATCACCTCGGCGGGACGACAGCGGCTGTTGTAGCTGGAGGCCATCACGAAGCCATAGGCGCCGGAGGAGCGAACGGCAAGCAGGTCGCCCGGGGCGATGGCCAGTTCGCGGTCCTTGCCCAGAAAGTCGCCTGTCTCGCAGACCGGGCCGACCACGTCGTAGCTGGCGCTTGCACGTGACTCGCGCGTGTCGACGGGCACGATGTTCTGCCAGGCCTGATACAGCGACGGACGGATCAGGTCATTCATGCCGGCATCGATGATGGCGAAGTTCTTCTCTTCGCCGGGTTTGAGGTACTCGACACGCGTCAGCAGGACGCCGGCGTTGGCGGCGATGGAGCGACCCGGCTCGAACAGCAGTGTCATCTCGTTGCCATGCTCGTAGCGCGCCAGGCGTTCCAGCAGGGCGCTTGCGTAGGCGAAGGGCTCCGGCGGCGTCTCGTTCTGGTAGGGCACGCCGAGGCCGCCGCCGAGATCCAGATGCTCGATGATGATGCCGCGCTCGCGCAGGCGGTCCAGCAGCACCAGCAGGCGCTCGAGGGAGTCGAGGAACGGCGCCAGCTCGGTCAGCTGGGAGCCGATATGACAATCGACGCCTACCACCTTGACGTGCTCCATGGCGGCGGCGGTCTCGTAGACCTCCAGCGCCTGCTCGACCGGAATGCCGAACTTGTTGGCCTTGAGGCCGGTGGAGATGTACGGGTGGGTGCCGGCATCGACGTCCGGGTTGATGCGCAGCGACACCGGTGCGATACGCCCGAGGCGACCGGCGACGGCATTGAGGCGCTCAAGCTCGGGCAGCGATTCGACGTTGAAGCACTTGATGCCCAGCTCCAGCGCGCGCTGCATCTCGGCGGCCTGCTTGGCGACGCCGGAGAACACGACCTTGGCGGGGTCTCCGCCGGCCTTGAGGACGCGCTCCAGCTCACCGGCGGAGACGATGTCGAAGCCGGCACCCAGACGTGCCAGCACGTTGAGCACCGCCAGGTTGGAGTTGGCCTTCACGGCGTAACAGATCAGATGCGGGTGGTCGCCCAGCGCATCCTGATAGGCCTTGAAGTGGCGCTCCAGCGTGGCACGGCTGTAGACGTAGCAAGGCGTGCCGAACTGCTCGGCCAGCGTGGCGAGAGAGGCGTCTTCGGCGTGCAGCACGCCATCCTGATATACGAAGTGATCCATGATCCGGCCTGCAAGATGTCGCGCCGGCGGGCATCACCCGCCGGAGATGTAAGGGGGGCTCAGGCGTCGCTGCCGGAAGTCTCGGTAGCGGCGGTGCGCTCTGTCTCGGCAGCAGCCGGTGCAGGGGCGGGTGCCTCGGCACGTTGTCCGCCGGCATCGGCGTCCGCCGGCAGATACAGCGGGCCCTTCTGACCGCAGCCGGTCAGAAGGCCTGCGCCCAGCAGCAGGCCCGCAAGGGTACGAAGGGCGTGACGGGCGGACTGGCTCATCAGATGACGCATCGGGCGGCCTCCTGGCAGCTGACGATGAAGCGGTGAGGGCCTGACGGTGCAGTACACGGTCAGGCCCCGACTTGACGGTTTCAGGCGCGGCTGGTCAGCGCCTCACGTGCACGCTGCACGGCAGCACGCACCTGATTCGGCGCGGTGCCCCCGATGTGATTGCGCGCCGCGACGGAACCTTCCAGCGTGAGCACGTCGAAGACGTCCTGTTCGATGGTGTCGGAGAACTGCTTGAGTTCATCCAGCGTCATCTCGGACAGGTCACGCTTCTGCTCGATGCCGAAGGCGACGGACTTGCCGACGATCTCGTGGGCATCCCGGAAGGCGACACCCTTGCGCACCAGGTAATCCGCCAGATCAGTCGCGGTGGCGAAGCCCTTGCTGGCCGAGGCGTACATGTTGTCGGACTTGGCGCGGATCGCCGGAATCATGTCGGCGAAGGCGCGCAGGCTGCCGCGTACGGTATCGATGGTATCGAACAGCGGCTCCTTGTCTTCCTGATTGTCCTTGTTGTAGGCCAGCGGCTGGGACTTCATCAGGGTCAGCAGGCTCATCAGGTGGCCATAGACACGGCCGGTCTTGCCACGCACCAGTTCCGGCACGTCCGGGTTCTTCTTCTGCGGCATGATGGAGGAACCGGTGCAGAAGCGATCCGGCAGATCGATGAAGTCGAACTGGGCGCTGGTCCACAGCACCAGCTCTTCGCTCATGCGTGACAGGTGCATCATCAGCAGGCTGGCGAAGCTTGTGAATTCGATGGCGAAGTCACGGTCGCTGACGGAGTCGAGGCTGTTCTCGGTCGGACGATCGAAGCCGAGCAGCTCGGTGGTGACGTGGCGGTCGATGGGGAAGGTGGTGCCGGCCAGCGCCGCGGCGCCCAGCGGCAGCACGTTCATGCGGGCACGGCAGTCACGCAGGCGATCCTGGTCACGGGCGACCATTTCCTGCCACGCCAGCAGATGGTGGCCGAAGGTGACCGGCTGAGCGCTCTGCAGGTGAGTGAAGCCCGGCATGATGGTGTCGGCTTCCTGCTCGGCCAGGCCCAGCATGCCTTCCCGCAGACGCGTCAGCTCGGCGTCGATGACGTCGATCTCGTCGCGCAGGTAAAGGCGGATGTCGGTGGCCACCTGATCATTGCGTGAGCGACCGGTGTGCAGCTTCTTGCCGGTGTTGCCGATCTTGGCGGTCAGACGTGCCTCGATGTTCATGTGCACATCTTCCAGCGCGACGGACCACTCGAATTCGCCGCGAGCGATCTCTTCGCTGATCTCCTTCAGTCCTTCGATGATGGTGTCGCGCTCTTCCTCGCTCAGCACGCCGACGCCGGCCAGCATGGTGGCGTGGGCGATGGAGCCACGAATGTCGTGCTGCGCCATGCGCTGATCAAAATCGACGGACGCGGTGAAGCGGGCCACGAAGGCATCGGTCGGCTCGCTGAAGCGGCCGCCCCAGGACTGATTGGTAGATTCGCTCATCGGGATCTCGAATTGTGGTGACATGTCCAGAGTTCGGCGTCCGGTGCACGGTCGCGCAGCCGGTATCGTTGACCTTGGAGTGTACCAGACTCCGTCGGATGGGCGAGGGGGGCGCGCACCAAGATGCGTTGCGGCCAGGGAGGCGTGTCATCGTGACGCTTCCGGGGATTTTCCCCTTGGCCATCAGTGGCTTTATGATGACGGTATCCGGTGGCGGCCAATGTTGGCCGTCACGAACGTTTCGACTGTCGCGCCAGCGTCGCGCGTCCCAAGGAGAATGCCGTGTCCCGCCGTGAGACCCTGCGTATCGCGACCCGCAAGAGCCTGCTTGCCCTGTGGCAGGCTGAACACGTCAAGGCACGTCTGGAAGCCCTGCATCCCGGCTTGACGGTCGAGCTGGTGCCGATGTCCACGCGGGGCGACAAGATTCTCGACACGCCGTTGGCCAAGATCGGCGGCAAGGGCCTGTTCGTGAAGGAACTGGAAGAAGCCATGCTGGATGGCCGCGCCGACATCGCCGTGCACTCCATGAAGGACGTGCCGATGCATTTCCCGGAATCGCTGGGGTTGGCCGTGATTCTCGAGCGCCATGCGCCCACCGATGCGTTCGTCTCCAACGACCACGCCAACTTTGACGCGCTCCCCCAGGGGGCTCGCCTGGGCACCTCCAGCCTGCGTCGTGGCCTGCAGGCCAAGGCCGCCCGTCCGGATCTCGAGGTGCTCAGCCTGCGCGGCAATGTCCAGACGCGTCTCGGCAAGCTGGATGCCGGTGAGTTCGACGCCATCATCCTCGCCACCTCCGGCCTGCAGCGCCTCGAACTGGATGCACGCATCACCGCCGAGATGGACGCCGAGACCTGTCTGCCGGCCTGTGGACAAGGCGCGCTGGGCATCGAATGCAATCTGCAGGACGAGGAGATTCTCGCCCTGCTGGCACCGCTGGCTCATGAAGACTCCAGTCGTTGCGTGCTGGCCGAGCGCGCCATGAATACGCATCTGGAAGGTGGCTGCCAGGTACCGATCGGTGGCTATGCCGTGCTGGAAGAGGGTGGCAGGCAGCTGTGGTTGCGGGCACTGGTCGGCAATCCCGATGGCAGCGTCATCCTGCGTGCCGAGGCGCGTGGTCCGGCCGATACGCCCGAAGCGCTGGGCATCGCCGTGGCGGAAGATCTGTTGCAGCAGGGGGCCGGCGAGATTCTGGCGGCGGTCTATGGCGATGCGCGTGACTGATGGCGCCCGCAATGCGGAGGTGGATGACCGGGCGATGCCTCGCGCGGCATCGAGTGGGCGGTCGTCTCTTGAAGTGCTGACGACGCGTCCGGGCTCGCGCGGTGCCGTGCTTGATGCGATGCTGAGAGACGTTGGCTGCGCCGTGGAGTGCCTGAAGCTGATGGCGCTCGAGCCGCTGCCGCTGGAGCCCGCCGGGCGTCAGGCGATTCTCGACATCGACCTCTATCGAGGGGTGGTGGTCATCTCGCCTCAGGCCGCCGGCTACCTGGCGGACTGGCTGGAAGACTGGTGGCCGCAATTGCCCGAGGGGCTTGCCTTCTACGCGGTGGGCTCCGCGACGGCAGAGGTACTCCACTCACGCCTCGGCGTTCGGGTGAGAGTGCCGCCACACGCCACGCGTGGCGCACATGTCGAGGTGGATGCCCCGGTCGGCACGACCAGCGAGGCCCTGCTCTCGCTGCCGTCCCTGCAGCAGCTTCAGGGGCAGCGCTGGCTGCTGGCGGCCGGAGAAGGCGGGCGCGCCTTGCTGGAGGACACCCTGGTGGCACGCGGTGCCCAGGTGACGCGTCTGGCGCTTTATCGACGCCTTCCGTTGGCTTTGTCCTCTCAACAGGCTGGCCGTCTGGCGGCGGGCGCGTATGATGCAATGGTGGTGACCAGCAATACGCTGCTTGAGGCGGTAGTGACCTCGGCAACGACGCGGACCTTGAACCAACCGCTAATCGTGTCGAGCAACCGTTTGGCTACACTGGCACACGCTCATGGGTTCGAGCGCGTGACGGTCGCCGCGGATGCCTCACCCGGGGCCCTGAGGCAGGCAGTGCTGGATGCCTGCGCCCCGACTCGCCATGCGAGAGAGACCGGCGCCACTGCGCCTGGTCCGCGCGAGGCCATCGATTCCCAAGAATCCGGAAAAGGGCAAGCGTAGATGAGCAACCGAGAACACGATCAGGAAGACCACGGCTCTGCCGGCACCACGCCAGGCAAGCCGAGCGACAAGGATGCTGCCGCTCGCGCATCAGATGCCTCTTCCGCTCCCGGCGAACACGCCGAAGACACTGCCTCTGGCCGCCCTGGCGCCGAGGCCTCCCGTTCGTCCTCCTCTTCCTCGTCATCCGCCACGGCTGACGCCCCACGTGAGCGACGCTCGCGTGGCGGGCGCAACCGTCGCGGACGGGGAAAGGGACAGGGCAGCTCCTCCTCTTCATCCTCCACTGCCAGCGAGTCCACGCCCGTGAGCCAGACTTCCGACGATAACGCCTCGACGCCTTCCGGCGCGAAATCTCCCTTCCCGAAGCAGACCGATACCGCGCCTGCCGCCGAGACGACCACTGCCTCGACGGCGTCCGGCAAGGGCGCTGCCTCAGGCAAGGGAGGGGCTTCAGACAAGAGCGGCGTGACGGGCAAGAGTGCCGGTGCCGCCATGGGTGGCGCGGGAGGAGGCACGCCGCCGAGCGAGCCGCAGGGCAGCAAGAAGAGTGCTGCCGGCGGCATCGCACTGGTGCTGGTCATTCTTCTTGCCATCGTCGTCGCGGTACTGGCCTGGTTCGGCTGGCAGCGTCTGAACGCCCTGCCGGATGCCCAGGGCCTCGACAAGCAGGTCAGCGAATCCGTGACCCAGCAGGTCGGCCAGGTCGAGAGCAAGGTCGCCAGCCTGTCCGGCAAGCTCGACAAGAACGCGTCGCAGGTCAGTGATCTCGACAAGCGTCTGTCCGGCGAGAGCCAGCAGACCGAGCAGGCGCTCAACAAGGTGCTCGAGGAGCTCAGCAAGACCCAGCAGACCGATGCCCGCGACTGGCATTACGCGGAGGCCGAATACCTGCTGCGTCTCGCCAATCAGCGTCTGCAGCTGGAGCGTGACGTGAACGGTGCCGACGCACTGCTCGAGAACGCCGATGCGCGTATCGCCGAGGCGGACAACCCCGCCCTGCTGCCGGTTCGCAAGGCGATCCAGTCCGAGCTCGCCAGCCTCGACAGCGTGCCGCGTGTCGATCGCAGTGGCATCTACCTGGCGCTGCTCGCCGAGCAGGAACAGCTGGCGCGTCTGCCGCTCAAGCAGGACGTGGCCGAGATCGCCGCCAAGGTCGAGAACGACGCTCCGCCCACCGGCGGCTGGCAGCAGCAGCTGGCGCGCTTCGGCAATGAGCTGAAGAATCTGGTCACCGTGCGTCGTCACGACGAGGCGCTGGAAGCCCTGATCACGCCGGAGCAGGAATCCTATCTGCGCCAGAACGTGCGTCTGGTGCTCGAGCAGGCCCAGCTGGCGCTGCTCAAGGAAGAGCCGAAGCTGTATCAGGCGGCCATCGACAAGGCGATCACGCTGGTCAACGGCTACTACGATACCAAGACCGATGGCGTGCAGAATGCCGTCGCCAAGCTGGAAGACCTCAAGGGCAAGACCATCCGCCCGGAGCTTCCGGATATCTCCGCATCTCTCAACACGCTGCGTGAGCTGATCGAACGCCGCGCCCAGTCCGGGGGTGGTGAGGCATGAGAAAACTGATACTGCTGATCATCATCGGCCTGGCCATCGGTGCGCTGTTCGGTCAGCTGATGCAGTCGTTCCCCGGCTATTGGCTGATTCGTGTCGGTGATACCTCGGTCCAGACGTCCTTCTGGTTCGGGCTGGTGCTGCTGCTGGGCGCCTTCGTGGTACTGCATTTCGGCCTGCGTCTGCTGTCGCGTTTCGCGCATCCGTTCTCGCGCCTCAAGGTTTGGAACAGCCGCACGCGCCATCGCAATGCCACTCGCAAGACCGTGCGTGGCCTGGTGGCACTGGCCGAAGGCCGCTGGAAGCGTGCCGAGAAGTCGCTGACCCATTCTGCGGAGGACTCCAGCACACCGCTGGTCAACTATCTGTCCGCAGCACTCGCCGCCCACTATCAGGGGCGTTTCGAGCAGGCGGATACGCTGCTCAAGCGTGCTCATGAGTCCACTCAGGGCTCCGAGAGTGCCGTGGGGCTGGTGCAGGCGCAGCTGATGCTGGATCGCCAGCAGCACGAGCAGGCACTCGCGACGCTGACGCGTCTCGACAAGCAGCTCGGCGAGCACCCGCAGGTCCTCAAGCTGCTCAAGCAGGCGTATCTGGCGGTGAATGACTGGGATGGCCTGCGTCGCCTGATGCCGCGTCTCGACAAGCAGGACCTCATCTCACCGGAAGAGAAGAAGGAGCTGGAACAGCGCGCCTACGTGGCACTGATCCAGCAGGCCGCGCGTAATCCGGAAGACATCGAGCGCGTGCGCAACCTGTGGGCCGACATGCCGGACCACCTGCGCAGCGACGTGAATCTGGTCGCCCTGTATGCCGAGGCATTGATCGCCGGTGGGCAGGAAGGGCTGGCAGAGCGCCTGCTGCGTCACTCGCTGAAGGAATGCTGGGATTCACGTCTGGTGCTGCGCTATGGCCTGCTGGACGTGGATGCGCCGCGTCAGCTGGTGTATGCCGAGAAGTGGCTGCAGGAGCGTCCGAATGACCCGGACCTGCTGCTGTCGCTGGGTCGACTGGCATTGCGCAATGCCAACTGGGGCAAGGCGCAGGAGTATTTCGAGGCCAGTCAGCGTCAGCGTCCGAGCGGCACGGTGTGTGCCGAGCTGGCACGTCTGTTCGCCAATCTTGGCGAGCACAACAAGAGTCAGCTCTACTATCGCCAGAGCGTCGAGCTGCTGGATCGTTCACTGCCGGCGCTGCCGCAGCCCAGCAAGGACAACGCCTGATCGACGCCGCCCGTCGGGCGGCGCTGCACATTGTTTCCTCATTTCGCGAGAAGATGAAAAACTGCCGCCGGCCAGGTCTCTGGTCGGTGGACATTGGTTACTCTCCGGGTATCCGCGTTCATGCCATGGCGTGACGGGATACCCTTCTTTTTGCCTGTCAGATGGCGCTTTTCCCCCTCCGTGGTGGTGAGGGTCTGAGCCGGTAGCGGTCTCGGGCGGCCCTGCAAGACTCGGGGTTGCAGACCCTGCAACCGGCGATCCATGCCCGCCGTGGGGCGCTGGGCACCCATGGCGCTGGCTGTCGGCATTTCCTCCGTGCGATGATTCCGCGTGATGAATGATCTGCCGTCACGGCAGGCCATTCCTGAGCCTTGTTCGGCTTATCCCCAAGACATAATGGAGTCTGCATGTTGCAAAAGTCCCTGGCCCTGATGGGCGCCTCCGTACTGGCCGTGTCACTTGCCGGCTGTGCCGCTACCGGCAACAGCTCTTCCGGCAATACCGCCAGCTCCTCCAGCTCCTCCAGCTCCATGATGAGCCTGGCCAGCAGCATGCTGAGCAGCCAGACGGGCCAGTCCCTGCCGGCAGCCGACCTGATGTCCAGCCTGACCTCCCAGCTGGGCGTGTCTTCCACCCAGGCGCTGGGTGGCTCCGCTGCCATGCTGGCACTGGCTCAGTCCCAGCTGGGCTCCAGCGCGACCTCCGAGCTGTCCAGTGAAGTGCCGCAGCTGTCCAGCCTGACCAGCAGCAGCTCTCTCTCGACCCTGTCCAGCCTTGCCAGCCTGAGCGGCAATGACAATGCCACGGCATTGGCCAGCACCGTCGGCAATGTCGATGACAGTGCGTCTCTGGACAGCGCCTTCTCCGCGCTGGGCATGGACAGCAGCATGGTGTCCCAGTTCGCGCCGGTGCTGCTCAGCTACATGGGTGGCGAAGGTGTCAGCTCGACGCTGCTGAGCTCACTGTCTGGCCTGTGGGGCACCGGCTCCTGAGCCAGCCTCGCGCATGAGGTGTGAGGCATCGGTTTACGCCCGCACATGAAAACGCCCCCGAGCCATTGGCTCGGGGGCGTTTTCGTTTCAGTCCGGCGCCCATCGCAGGCAGCCGTGTCGGGATACCCCGGGCGCGCGATCAGTCGCCGTCGGCATCCGGTTGGGTGGTCTGACGGATGCGCTGTTCCTCGGCATCCACGACTTCGCCGTCCTTGGTGGCATGGCGGGTCAGCGGGGTCTCCTCGCGACGCTGAGCCACCTTGGCGGCGGCCTCACGCTGCTCGGGAGTCTTCGGCTGACCGGCGGCGGAGCCATCGATCACGAACGGTTCGTGCATGGTGCGAACGTTGGCCGGCGGCGCACCACCGTCCTTGTCCTGACCGAAGTACATGGTCATGTGCGGGAACGGGATCTCGATGCCGGCGGCGTCGAAGTGCTGCTTCACGAGCTTGTTGTACTCGCGGCCGATGGCCCACTGGTTGCCCGGGCTGGTCTTGATCATCACACGGATGTTGACCGAGCTGTCGGCGAGCGACGAGACGCCAGCGATGGTGACCGGCTCGAGAATCTCCGCGCCATAGCTGCTTTCCTGGAGTTCATCGAAGGCCGCACGCAGGTGCACGATGGCGTGATCGACGTTCTCGCGGTAGGAAATGCCGTACTCGCCGACATGGTAGGCGAAGTCACGCATGTAGTTGGAGACGGTATCCACCGAGGAGAACGGCACGATATGGAAGGTGCCGGACAGATCGCGGATGCCCACCGAGCGGATGGTCAGGCGTTCCGCCGTCCCGGTCACGCCACCGGCGGTGACCACGTCACCGGTGTTGATGGCATTCTCGAGCTGGATGAACACGCCGGTGATGATGTCCTGCACCATCTTCTGGGCCCCGAAACCGATCGCCAGACCGAGCACCCCGGCACCGGCCAGCAGCGGCGCGATGTCGATGCCGATCTCCGACAGCACGATCATCGCGGTGAAGACGATCATCGCGATGGCGATGGCATTGCGGAACAGTGCCAGCAGGGTTTCCACGCGTGAGGAGGGCTTGCCCTTGCCGGTATCCGGATTGAGCTTGTGCTCGATCAGGCTGGCGATGCCGACCCAGATCACGACCGCGAAGGCGAGGATGAACAGCACATGGAAGATGCGTGACAGCAGCAGGGCTCCGGCGTCCGTTGCCAGCCAGTCGCCAAGCGCCACGATGCTCCAGGCATTCAGCACCATGCCGACCACGACGACCAGGATGATGGCGCGCATGATGCGCAGTGCGGTCGGGATGTAGGAGTTGAGGCGCGTCTCCAGCATCGGCAGCTGACCACGCAGCTTGTCGGACACCTGGATGCGCTTGCCGATCAACTGCGTCAGCACGCGAGACAGCAGTGCCCCGCCACCGATGGCGAGCAGCGTCTTGAGCGTCGCGGCCATCATGAAGGGCAGCGCCTCTTCCGGTGTCGTCTGCGAGATGATGAACAGGGTCGCGAAGTAGGCCAGCGCGATCAGGTGCCAGGTACGGGCCAGAATGCGCAGGCAGACGGCGATGAAGGCATTGTGGGTCTCGCGGGCCTGATCGAGCAGGCGGTCACGCAGCAGAACACGGTTGCGGCTGATGACCACGATGGCCCAGATCAGCGCGATACCCATGATCAGCAGGCTGACGAAGCTGCCCACGGCCGGTGCCAGATTGTTGTTGATCATCGGTACCACGACGAGGATGCCGTAGCCGATGAAGCCGGCGAGCAATGCCAGTGAACGATTCCAGTAGCGGGCGACCTCATCTCGCATCGGCATCAGGCGCAGGCCCTGGTAGCCGGAGGAGAACAGCATGCGCATCAAGGCCTTGACCAGCTCGATCACCAGATAGGCATTCAGGAACATCGACTCGCGCTGTCCTATCACGCCCTGTTCGCCATAGGCGAAGATGGCCAGCAGATAGCCCCCCAGGAACGCCAGACCGATCACGGCCACATCGACGATCGCCGCGATGATCACTGCCATCAGGGTGCGCAGCAGCGGGCTGCGGTGCTGACCATCCAGCGACCATTGGCTGACGCGACTGAAGAGCGGATGGGCCAGCCGGCGCAGGACCAGGAACAGCCCGATGGTGGAGATGACCACCAGCCCCAGACTGATGGCTTCGGTCATGAAGCGCTCCCAGTCGATGCTGCTGGCATCTTCACTGCCGAGGCCGCTGAGCGTCTGGATCATGCGGTCCAGGGTCGCGGAAAGCTCTGCGACAAGCTCCTGGCTGATCTCGGCCAGCTGGCGGGACAGTGACGGTGAGTCCTCGCTCAGCGTGACTTCCGCCCCCGCCACCTCGGCTGCCTGTTCGCTCGTCTTGCTGTCCAGCTGGCGCAAGCCTTCAATCAGTGCTTCACGCTGGTCGGGGTCCTCGAGCAACGTCGCAAGACTCTCATAGGACGAACTGGCGGCGTCAGCATCGCTGGCGGGGGCGGCATGCGCCAGGCCACTGACGCTGAGGCACAGCATGATCGCCAGTGCCATCAGGCCCTGTAACCAGCCGGCACTCAGGCGCGAGGCGATCGATGACGTTGCGGTTTGCGCGGGAGGGGAGTGGGGGGGGATCGGGGTCGCCACTGATGGCTTCTCCTGTCTGGTGAATGTCGGATGGAGATGGAGTCGAGTCATGCGGGCTCCCTGAGGTGACTCGGAGGCACCCGGATAGCTGAGCGTCTGCGCCTTTTGGACATCGGCATGGCCACGTCATACGTCAGGCGCTGTCGATTGGATGTGGGAGCGTGATGTGCGCATCCCGCGCACGCACTCTCCTGTGTTATCGGGGCGATTGCAGGTAACCCAACCCCCGATGACGGTATGCGAGAGATTCTTCAGCGCCACAGCCTGCGGCAGCGCTGCGCATCCTTCAAGCCTTGCTCACCGGATTGTTGCAATGTCGCGTTGCAGGAACTGATGTGGCCCGATGGCTGGACAGGCGGTATTGTTGCGATCAATTATTATTACCATCCGATCTCGCGCCCTGATATTCGCTCCCTGGAGAAACGAATGACCCACTCTTCCCATGTGTTTGCTGTTCCTGCCCTGTCCCGCCTGCGTCGTGGGCTGATGGCGTCACTGGCGGTCGTGTTGATGGGAGCCACGGTGTCTGCCGAGGCTCGTGAGGTCCAGACCGCCTATGGTGAACTGGAGCTCGAGGGCACTCCGCAGCGCGTGGTGACGCTCTATGAAGGGGCATTGGATGTGGCGGTCGCCAGCGAGGTGACGCCGCTGGGCGCGGTCACCACGCGCGGCGGTGATGGCGTGGCCAGCTATCTCCAGTCTCGGGTGCCGGAGATCGAGATCGTCGGTACACCGCGAGAGTTCAATCTCGAGGCCATCGTGGCGCTCAAGCCGGACATGATTCTGGCTCCCCCGGGGCTGGACAAGGCGCAATATCAGCTGATGTCGCGTCTGGCGCCGACCATCGTGCCAGGCGGGGAGGCGCTCAGCCGGGAGGCCTGGAAGCAGCAGAGCCGAGTCTATGCCCTGGCACTCGGGGAAGAGGCCGAAGCGGAGCTCGAGGCGCGTCTGGCCGCCATCGACGCTCACGCGGCGCGCCTGAAGGCCGAGATGACTACACCGCAGACTGCCAGCCTGGTGCGTCGCATGCCGGGTGGCCTGATGGCGATGTCCGATGAGCTGTTCGCGACCGGCTTGCTCGCCGCGACCGGCTATCAGCTGGTGGGCGGGGATCTGGTCAAGCCGGGGCGTCCGCACTCCGACCCGCTGAGCGATGAGAACATGGCGCGCATCGATGCCGACACACTCTTCCTGGCGACCCTGGATGATTCTTCTGAGGCTGCCGCTGACGCCCTGGCGAAGGAGCCGGCTTTCCAGCGTCTCGAGCACGCATCGCGTGACAGTCTGGTCGGCGTCAATGGTCAGTTGTGGACCAGTGCCAGTGGCCCGCTGGCGGCCGAGGCGCTGCTCAAGGACATCGAGCAGGCGCGCAGTGATGGGTAAGCGGGACTGGCCCGTCTCGACTCATCAGGCGTCATGCCGTCAGGTCGGGAGGCAGCATGGCGGCTGAAGGAGCGTCCTCACGGCCTGGCTCCCCACAGACAGCTCTTCGCCCGGCGACCCGCAAGGTCGCCGGGCGTCTGTCGTTGGGGCAGGTCATGCCAGTGGCGTGTCTGGCGGCGGTACTGGCCTGCCTGGCCAGTCTGTTGTGGGGCGCGGGAGATATCGGCCCTGCCCAGGCGTGGGCGGTATTGATGGGGCAGGGCAGCGAGGAGGCCCGCTTCGTGGTCACCGAGCTGCGTGCACCGCGTACCGTGATCGGCATCGCCGTGGGCATGATGCTGGCCTGCGGCGGCGCATTGATGCAGGTGGTCGCACGCAATCCCCTGGCGGAGCCGGGGCTGCTGGGTGTCAGCGCAGGCGCGGCCTTTGCCGTCGCCATCGCCCTGTTGCTGGGGATGGAGGCCGCAGGCCTGCATGTGCTGGTGGCTCAGGCTGGCGCCTTGCTGGGCTGCCTGTTCGTGATGAGCACGGTGCGGCTGAGTGGTGCACGCCAGGACCCCGTGCGCCTGGTACTGGCCGGTGCAGCGCTTTCCAGCCTGCTGGTGGCTCTCACGTCGCTGGTATTGCTGATCGACCAGCGCGCGGCAGACGAGATCCGTTTCTGGGTCATCGGCAGTCTGGCAGGGCGTTCGCTGGAGGCGCTGGGTGGCAGCCTGCCGAGCCTCATGCTCGCCCTCGCGTTGACGCTGTGGCTGGTCAGGCCGCTGGCGGCATTGGCGCTGGGAGAGGCGGTGGCCAGTGGACTTGGCCATCACCCGGGGCGCGTGCGCAAGTTGACGGTACTGGTGGTCGCGTTGCTGGTCGGGGCCGCCACGGCCCTCGCGGGGCCGATCGCCTTCGTGGGACTGGCCGTGCCTTATGTCGCGCGTGCGCTGTGTGGCGCGGATATCCGCCGCACCTTGTGGTTGTGCCTGCCGCTGGGCGTGGTGATGCTGGTGAGCGCCGACGTGGTCTCGCGTCTGCTCGTTCGTCCTTCCGAGTTGCCGCTGGGCGTGCTGACCACGCTGCTGGGCGCGCCGGTACTGATTGCCGTGGTGCGCGCTCGTCGCCTGCCGATTCTGTGAGTCAGGCTTCAATGCGCCGTTCTTCATGACAGATAACCCGGAAACGCCCATGTATCGCTCCGCTCCTTCTTCATCGGCCTCTTCTGATGCCGGGGTGCCTCGGCGCCAGGCATCATGCCCTGTCGCCACGGCACCGGCCGATACGTTCTGGTGGCGCTGCGGGCCCCTGTCGTTGCTGTGGCATCGGGCCCCATTGCTGGCCAACCTCGGTCTGCTGCTGGCACTGCTGAGTGCCTGCGTGGCCGCCTTGATGCTGGGCAGCGCGGGCCTGGGCCCCTACGCCGCCCTGAAGGCCGCGTTCGGCCATGGTGAATTCGCCGATGTCTTCGTGGTCCGGGAGCTGCGGCTGCCGAGACTGCTGGCCGGCCTCGGAACGGGCGCCGCCTTCTCGTTGGCAGGCTGTCTGATGCAGACACTGGCCAGCAACCGTCTCGCCACGCCGGGCATCATCGGCATCGATAATGGTGCGACCGCCTTTGCGGTTGCCTCCGTCGTCGGGCTCGGCGCCTCGCTGGCGCCACCGGCGATGGCACTGAGCGGCGCCGTGGTCGCCACGGCGCTGGCCTTCGGGCTTTCCGGTGGCATCGGCACGCGCGGCTATCGCTTCCTGGTCGCGGGGATCGGCGTCGGGGCGCTGTTCGGTGCCGGTACCCAGCTGATGCTGGCGCGGGTGTCCATCGATGTCGCCAACAGCGCCTATCCGTGGACGGTGGGGAGTCTCAACGCACGGGATGCCTCCTCGCTCGAATGGCTGGGCATTGCCTTGCTGCTGGCGGTGCCGGCGGCGTTGTGGCTGGGGCGAGGGCTCAATACGCTGCGCTTTACCGATTCTGTCGCCATCGGACTTGGTCAGCATGTCGCCCGTGTGCGCATGGCGACGCTGTGGCTCTCGGTACTGCTGACGGCCGCCGCGGTGGCCGTGGCCGGCCCGGTGGGCATGGTGGCGCTGGTCGGTCCCGAGATCGCCCGCTACCTGTCGCGTCACAAGGGAGTGCCCTTGCTGGGTTCGGCATTGGCAGGGGCGCTGGTGATGGTGCTGGCGGACCTCGCGGGACGCACGTTGCTGTCACCTCTCGAGATTCCGGTCGGCATCGTGATGGCGGTGGTCGGCAGCCCCTATCTGCTGTGGATCCTGCTGCGCAGCCCGCGCTAGTCAGGCTGTCCTGTCCGGCCGATGCCCCCATTCACCGTGTGGCTGCCATGTCTGCATCACCGACATGAGAGCCGCCCGCAGCCCTCGCGGACCAACCGGGTCACGAGGGTCATCGTTTCAGGAGAATGCGCCATGAGCGCTGAACATCATCCACGCTGCGGGGACACCGTGGCCGCCACTCTCAAGGCCAGTGAGCTGTCGCTGGGGTATGGCAGCGGACAGCGGCATGTGGCCGTGATCGATGCGCTGACGCTGGCGCTGCCGGATGGCAAGGTGACGGCCATCGTCGGGCCCAACGGCTGTGGCAAGTCCACGCTGCTGGCCGGTCTGGCCCGCCTGCAGGCACCGCATGCTGGTGCGGTATTGCTGGAGGGTCAGGACATACGGCGTCTCGGGCGCCGTGATGTCGCGCAGCGCATCGCGCTGCTGCCCCAGGAGACGCACTCGCCGGAAGGCGTGACGGTGCATGAGCTGGTGCGCTTCGGTCGCCAGCCGCATCAGGGAGCCTTCCGTCAGTGGTCGCAGGAGGATCAGGAGGTGGTCTCGGCGGCGATCGCGGCCGCTGACATCGAGAGTCTGGCCGACCGTGAGCTGGCCTCCATGTCCGGTGGCCAGCGTCAGCGTGCCTGGATCGCGATGGCGCTGGCGCAGCAGACGCCGCTGCTGTTGCTGGATGAGCCGACCTCGGCGCTGGATCTCGGTCATCAGATCGAGGTCTTCGAACTGATCCAGCGGCTGGCCCACGAGGAAGGCAAGACCATCGTGATGGTGGTGCATGACCTGGCCAGTGCCTGTCGCTATGCCGACCACCTCGTGGCGATGCATGCGGGCAGCGTGGTCGCGGAAGGTCCGCCCTCCGAAGTGGTGACACCGGCGCTGGTACGCAAGCTCTATGGTGTCGATTGCCGGCTGATTCCTGACCCCGAGACCGGTACCCCGCTGTTGATCGGCGTGCGGCGCACGGACGAGCGCCTGAGTGGCAGTGCTACCTGAGAGCGCCTGGCACGACTCGGTGCGTGGAATATCAGACAGCAGAAAACAAGAAGGCCTCCCCGAGGGGAGGCCTTCTTGTCACGGATATGGTGGAGGCGACGGGAGTCGAACCCGTGTCCGCCGGCACTCCGCCTTCGGCTCTACATGCTTAGTTTCATTATTTGATTTAACACGACTGCCGCCAATGAACAGGCTACAGCAATGCGATTCTCTGAGTTTTAATCTCGACCTTAGAGACGTCGGCCAAGACGATCCTGTTTATACGGGCTCGTTCTCAATCCACCTTGAACAGGCGCAACGGTATCATGAGCAGCTTATGCAGCTAGAGCGTAGTTGTCGTCGTTTGCGACTATATATTTGCAACGTTTTATTTACGAGATACGTTACGATCTCGGCATGCACCTCAGGGTTTGCCACCAGCGTCGAATGCCAGAACGCCCCCATAACAGTGTTACTGCTTGCTGCTTTGCTACGGTGTCATCATAACAGGTGGAGACTGTGCTACGCCAGTTCAAGGCCTCAGGAATTTTTTCTGATCTGACAGTGATTTGCCGTGATTCAAAGCCCTTGTCTCTCACATCGCAACGGCGCAGGCGCGGGGCGTGATCATGGCGCTGACAGTCTCAGCGATCCCGCAGGATACGTGCCTTCTGGCGATTCCAGTCACGGTCCTTCTCGGTGGCACGCTTGTCATGCATCTTCTTGCCTTCCACCAGCGCGATCTCGCATTTCACGATCGCGTTCTTCCAGTACAGCTTGATGGGGACACAGGTGTGACCCTTGTCCTGGGTGCGCGAGAAGATGCGCGCGATCTGCTTCTTGTGCAGCAACAGCTTGCGCGTGCGTTGCGGGTCCGCCACCGCGTGGGTGTTGACCGTCTCCAGCGGATGGATATGACAGCCGAGCAGCCAGGCCTCACCGTTCTTGATCACGATGTAGGTGTCCGTCAGCTGGCCCTTGCCCGCCCGCAGCGCCTTGACCTCCCAGCCTGCCAGTACCAGCCCCGCCTCGAAGGCTTCCTCGATGTGGTATTCGTGGCGTGCCTTCTTGTTCTGGGCGATCAGGTTGCCGCCCTGTTGGGGTTTCTTTTTCTTGCCCATGTTGCCTCGTTTGTCGTGTGCTCCTGCCACTGCCCGACGGACAGCTGGCGCATCCTTCTGGATGGGGGGAGGCGTGTTACCATTCAAGGCCAGACGGCACTTCATGCGCCGGCCCATTGTTCATGATACGCAAGGCGCGTATCCAAGTCAGCGGAGAGCTAGATGCCTACGGTCAACCGGTCTGCCCTGGTTCGGCACTCGGCCCAGGCGATGTTCGATCTGGTCAATGATTTCGAGCGTTACCCCGAATTCCTGCCGGGCTGCAGCGATGCCCAGTTGCTTGAGCAGGATGACGCCCATCTGGTGGGCAGGCTGACTCTGTCCAAGGCGGGCATGGAGCAGAGCTTCGTGACCCGCAATGATCTGTTCGCCCCCCAGCGCATAGAGTTGAGTCTGGTCGACGGCCCTTTCAAGCGTCTCGAGGGACGCTGGCTGTTCACGCCGCTGAGCGAGGATGCCTGCAAGGTCTCGCTGGAGCTGGATTTCGAATTCAGCAATCGCCTGCTGGGCATGGCCTTCGGCAAGTTGTTCAGTCAGGTCGCCGGTCAGATGGTCGAGGCGTTCACGCGGCGTGCTGACCAGCTGTACGGCGCGAATTGATGTCCGCCACAGGCAAGGCCGTAGAGAAGGCCTGATGACGTGGTCTGAAAGGTGAGTCCGACAGGAGCAAGCATGAGCGACAGAATCACGGTCGAGGTGGCCTATGCGCTGCCGGAGAAGCAGAAGATCGTCTCCCTGGCCGTCGCGCCGGGAACCACGGCGCGCGAGGCCGTGCGCATGGCACATCTCGAGCAACATTTCCCGACACTGGGCGCCGAGGTCTTTCTCGAGGCGGATCTCGGGATCTTCGGCAAGGCGCTGCGCAAGCCCGATGAGCACGTGCTGGATGCCGGTGACCGGGTCGAGGTCTACCGTGCCTTGATCAACGACCCCAAGCTTGCTCGCAAGCGCCGAGCCGACAAGGCACGCGCCGAGAAGTAGCGGTGTCCTCACCGGGCATCGGCGACCGTACGCAAGACGGGGCACCCTGGGGTGCCCCGTCTGTCATCACGACTCGGTCCCTCTTGCCGTCCGAGCGCTTGCGGGCATGCCGTTTCCCGCCAGCCGGCCCCGTCGATGACGGGCCCGCTGGCGGTCGACTTACAGCTCGTCCGGCAGGTCAGCGGCGCCTGCACCACTGTCGTTGCGGTTCGGCTGTGCGGCACGCGGGTCGATGTCGAGGTCCGGCACGATGACGGTTTCCTTGTCGATGTCGCCGCTCTTGTCGATGGTGGAAAGCACATCGCCGTCGAAATTCAGCGTGACGCGCTTGTTGATGATCTCGCCGTCCGCTTTCTTGAGGCGATATACGTAGTCCCAGCTATTCTCACTGAAGGGAGCGGTTAGCAGCGGTGAACCCATCACATAGATGACCTGTTCGCGGCTCATGCCCGGCTTCAATTGCTCGACCATTTCCGGCTTGATCAGGTTGCCCTGTGGAAGGTCGCGCTTGTAGACGCTGAAGTAGCTACACCCGGTGAGCAGCGACAGGGCGCTGCAAAAGGCGACTGTTTTGATCAAGTTTTGCATTTGCCCTGAAGATTCCCTATCGTTTTGCCTTGGCCGATCATACCTGATACATCAAGCGACTGCGAAGAGTACCCCAGCATGGCCGATCAGAACCATGAACTGCGCAAGGCGGGACTCAAGGTAACCCTACCGCGAGTCAAGATCCTGCAGATCCTCGAGAAATCGATGGATCGACACCTGAGTGCCGAGGACGTGTACAAGGCGTTGCTTGAGGCTGGCGAAGATGTCGGTCTGGCGACGGTTTATCGTGTGCTCACCCAGTTTGAAACTGCTGGACTGGTGATGCGTCACAATTTCGATGGCGGCCATGCTGTCTTCGAATTGTCCCAGGAAGAACACCATGACCACATGGTATGTCTGGACAGCGGCGAGATCATAGAGTTCTGTGATCCCGAGATCGAGCGCCGCCAGCGCGAGATCGTCGAGGAGCATGGCTATGAGCTGGTCGAGCATGCGCTGGTGCTCTACGTGCGTCCCAAGGACACCAAGAGCGACAGCTGATGCTCAGGCCTCGCCTGTGTCAGGGATGACAAGGTTCGCTGCAGGACAGAAACACCAACGGCCGCCCCACAGGGGCGGCCGTTGGTGTTTCTGGCGTTCGAACTGCCAGGAGGTTCATTGGACGAATGGACGTCGGGAAGGCGGCCTGTCGGGGCTCAGTGACGGCTGTCCGCCGCGCTGAGCATCTCGCGAGCGTGTGCCAGGGTCTGCTCGGACAGGTGAATGCCGCCCAGCATGCGTGCCAGCTCCCGCACGCGACCACTCTCGTCCAGCAGTGCCATGTGGGTACGTGTGGTGTTCTTCTCTGCCTGCTTCTCGATATGCAGATGTTGGTGCGCCTGGGCCGCGACCTGAGGCAGGTGGGTGACGGTCAGCACCTGACCCTTGTCGCCCAGTCGGCGCAGCAGCTGACCGACGATCTCGGCGGTCGCACCGGAGATGCCGACATCCACTTCATCGAAGACCAGGCTGGGAATGGTCGAGCGACTGGCGGCCACCACCTGAATGGCCAGCGAGACACGGGACAGTTCACCGCCCGAGGCGACCTTGGCCAGCGCCCGCGGCGGCTGCCCCGGGTTGGCACTGATGCGGAAGTGGATGCGCTCCATGCCTTCGGGTTGCGGGCGCTCGCGTGGCTCGACGGCAACCTCGAACGTCGCCTTGCCCATGCCGAGGAAGGCCAGTTGATCCTGGATGTCGCTGGCCAGCTGGGGGGCGGCAGCGGCTCGTGACGTCCCGACCTCAGTAGCCAGGATCTTCCAGGCATCCCGGCGGGCCGCCACTTCCTGACGCAGGGCCTCGATGGCCTCCTCGTCACCCCCGAGCCCTTCCAGCTCCTCGCTCAGTCGCTGGTGCAGGCCATGCAGCTCCTCGGGCAAGACATGATGCTTGCGGGCGATCTGGTGGATGCGCCCAAGGCGCTCATCGACGAAGGCCAGACGCTCCGGGTCGAGTTCGGTGACTTCGACGAAGCGGTTCAGCTCGCGTGCCGCTTCTTCTATCTGGATGCGTGCCTCTTCCAGCATGCCCAGTGCGCTGGCCAGCGAACCCTGCTCGCTGCCCGGCAGGTGTGTCAGTCGCGCCACGGCCTGATTGAGGCGCGCGAGGGCACCTTCATCATCATGATCGCAGCACTCGGCGGCGGCCTGTGCCTCGCTGAGAATCTGTTCGGCATTGGCCAGGGTTTCCTGCTCCTGCTCCAGTGCCTCCAGCTCGCCCTCGCTGAGTGCCAGCTCATCAAGCTCCTCGACCTGATAGCGCAACAGCTGGCGACGAGCGCGTACCTCGTCGCCATCATTGCTCATGCGCTTGAGGCGGCGATGTGCCTCCTGCCAGTGGCGGAAGTCCTCGCGCAGCTGCGTCACCTGCGTCTCGATCCCGGCGTACTCGTCGAGCTGACGCAGGTGCGTCTCTTCCTTCAACAGCGAGTGGTGGGCGTGCTGGGAATGGATGTCGATCAGGTGCTCACCCAGTTCCCGCAGGTCCGCGATGGTGCAGGGGGTGCCGTTGATCCAGGCCTTCGAGCGTCCGCTGGCGGTGATCACTCGGCGCAGCAGGCAGTCGTCGCTGCCCAGCTCACGTTCGTCGAGCCACTCGCGCGCATCGCTGAGGCTTGTGATATCGAAGCGTGCGATGAGATCCGCGCGATCCGCGCCGTGTCGCACGCTGCCGGCATCGGCACGTTCGCCCAGGCACAGGCCGAGCGCACCGAGCAGGATGGACTTGCCGGCACCCGTCTCGCCGGTGATGGCGGTCATGCCGCGGCGAAAATCGAGTTCCAGTGTCTCGACGATGGCGAAATCTTGAATGGCGAGCTGTAGCAGCATGACTACCTCCGAAGGGAAGCTGGGGCGTACGCCGTGCCGATCATTGCCCGTTTCGGGGGTGACTACGGAGTCGCCATACAGGATGTACATACAGTGTATATGGCTTTTTATACAGCACGCTCCGTCGGCCTTCAATCCATGCCGGACTCAGCTGGCAGAAAAGCCGCATCGAAGGCTTGAGAAGCCGAGTGCCGGCCCCATATAAAGGCCCTGACACTCATCGTCGGCAGCAATGGCGCGGCCTTGCTGCCCTACAGGCAACTCATGGCCTGTCTTCAGGGGTTTGCCTTCGTCGTCTCGAGGCAGGCTCCGCAGGCCACGAACAGGGCAATGGCGCACAGACGTCGGCCCGCAGGAGAACAGCATGGCTCAGGATCCGCAGACCCCGATGGATGAAGAACTTCAGCGTGCCGCTCGCGACGCCGAGCCGCAGCCGGAAACTCCGGAAGGCGAAGTGATTGAAGACATACTGGATGCCACCGATGTCGCCGCCGAAAGCGAAGGTGAGCTGATCGACAATCCGGAAGCCGAGATGCTGGCCGCTCAGGTCGAGGAACTCGAGCAGGCGGTTAAGGAGGCGAAGGACCAGGCGCTGCGTTCAGCTGCCGAGGCGCAGAACGCGCGCCGTCGCGCCGAACAGGATGCCGAGAAGGCTCGCAAGTTCGCGCTGGAGAAGTTCGTCAAGGAAATGCTGCCGGTGGTGGACTCGCTCGAGAAGGCGCTTGAGTCCATGAGCGACGACGAGGCAGCCAAGGCACATGTCGAAGGTATCGAGATGACCTTGAAAATGCAGCTGGATGCCCTGAACAAGTCAGGCGTCGAGCAGCTGGACCCCCACGGCGAGCCCTTTGACCCGGAATACCATCAGGCGGTCGCCATGGTGCCATCTCCGGATGCCGAGCCGAACAGCGTCATCGACGTGATGCAGAAGGGCTACACCCTCAATGGTCGCCTGGTGCGTCCGGCGATGGTCGCGGTCAGCAAGGCCAACTGAGGCCCTGCGGGGTCGAGTGGCCATGAGGGCATGTGTCGTGATGGCACATGCCCGCCCTGCGGGGCTTCAAGGAGGATCAGGGCGGCAAAAAATGCCAGCACACCCTTGAAAGCCTGACGCGTGACCCCACTTATTGAAGCAAGTTCAGGTGCCGACACAAGGTACCGACAACCAGACTCATCTTTCAGGCTAGCAACAGATTCGAGGTATACGATTATGGGACGCATCATCGGTATTGACTTGGGTACTACCAACTCCTGTGTGGCAGTGCTCGACGGCGACAAGACCAAGGTCATCGAAAACGCTGAAGGTGGCCGCACCACGCCGTCCATCATCGCCTACACCGACGACAACGAGATCCTTGTCGGTCAGTCGGCCAAGCGTCAGGCAGTGACCAACCCGGAGAACACCCTGTTCGCGGTCAAGCGTCTGATCGGTCGCAAGTTCAAGGATGATGTCGTCCAGAAAGACATCAAGATGGTGCCGTACAAGATCGTCGAAGCCGACAATGGCGATGCCTGGGTCCAGGTGAAGGACAAGAAGATGGCACCGCCGCAGATCAGTGCGGAAATCCTCAAGAAGATGAAGAAGACCGCAGAAGACTACCTCGGTGAAGAAGTCACCGAAGCGGTCATCACCGTGCCGGCCTACTTCAACGACTCCCAGCGTCAGGCGACCAAGGACGCCGGCCGCATCGCGGGTCTCGAGGTCAAGCGCATCATCAACGAGCCGACTGCCGCGGCACTCGCCTACGGCATGGACAAGTCTCGTGGTGACAAGACCATCGCGGTCTACGACCTGGGTGGCGGTACCTTCGATATCTCCATCATCGAAGTCGCGGACGTCGACGGTGAGACCCAGTTCGAAGTGCTCGCCACCAACGGCGACACCTTCCTGGGCGGTGAAGATTTCGACATGCATCTGATCAACTACCTCGTTGACCAGTTCAAGTCCGACAGCGGCATCGACCTGTCCGGCGACAATCTCGCCATGCAGCGTCTGAAGGAAGCTGCCGAGAAGGCCAAGATCGAGCTGTCCAGCGCTCAGCAGACCGACGTGAACCTGCCGTACATCACCGCAGACAACACCGGTCCGAAGCACCTGAACGTCAAGGTGACCCGTTCCAAGCTCGAGTCGCTGGTCGATGAGCTGGTCGCTCGCTCCCTGAAGCCGTGCCAGACCGCTCTGGCCGATGCCGGCCTGTCCGCTTCCGAGATCGACGATGTCATCCTGGTCGGTGGTCAGACTCGCATGCCGCTGGTGCAGTCCAAGGTCGCTGAATTCTTCGGCAAGGAAGCGCGCAAGGACGTCAACCCGGATGAAGCGGTCGCCGTCGGCGCCGGTATCCAGGGCGGCGTGCTGGGTGGCGACGTCAAGGACGTGCTGCTGCTGGACGTGACGCCGCTGACGCTGGGCATCGAGACCATGGGTGGCGTGCTGACTCCGCTGATCGAGAAGAACACCACCATCCCGACCAAGAAGTCTCAGGTGTTCTCCACCGCTGACGACAACCAGGGCGCGGTGACCATCCACGTCCTGCAGGGTGAGCGCAAGCAGGCGGCACAGAACAAGTCCCTGGGGCGTTTCGACCTGGCCGACATTCCGCCGGCCCCGCGTGGTGTGCCGCAGATCGAAGTCGCCTTCGATCTGGATGCCAACGGTATCCTGAACGTGTCCGCCAAGGACAAGGCCACCGGCAAGGAACAGTCCATCGTCATCAAGTCTTCCGGTGGCCTGTCCGACGAAGAGATCGAACAGATGGTGCGTGACGCGGAAGCCAACGCCGACGAAGACAAGAAGTTCGAGGAAATGGTTCAGCTGCGCAATCAGGCCGATGGCATGATCCACGCGACCAGAAAGACCCTGACCGAAGCCGGTGACAAGGCCGAAGCCAGCGAGAAGGAAGCCATCGAGACGGCGATCTCCGAGCTGGAAGAAGCCCTGAAAGGCGACGACAAGGACGCGATCCAGGCCAAGCTGGATGCGCTGACCGAAGCCTCCGGCAACCTGGCGCAGAAGATGTACGCCGAGCAGGGTGCCCAGGGTGAGCAGGCTGGCGACGGTCAGGCTGACAAGAAGCAAGACGACGACGTGGTTGACGCCGAGTACGAGGAAGTCAACGACGACAAGAAGTCCTGAGGGATCTCTTGAACGACGTCTGATGACAGCGCGGGAGCCTTGCGAAGGTGTCCCGCGTTGTCGTTTGCACCGGTAGCGTATCGCGTGGGCGCACGCTGTCGGTGACAGCCGATATCCCAGAACAGACAGGCAGCCTTGGGCTGCCAGCAATCCAGGCGGACCTGATCCATGTCCAAGCGTGATTATTACGAAGTGCTTGGTGTCGAGCGTGGCGCCGACACCAAGGACATCAAGAAGGCGTACCGACGCCTGGCTCAGAAGCATCACCCTGACCGCAATCCGGATGACGAGGCCTCGGCGGAGAAGTTCCGCGAAGTGTCGGAAGCCTACGAAGTGCTGTCCGATGCGGACAAGCGCGCGGCCTATGACCAGTTCGGTCATGCCGGTGTCGACGGCCAGGGCGGCGGTGGCTTCGGCGGCGGTGGCTTTGGTGGTGGTGCCGGTGGCTTCGGCGACGTGTTCGGCGATGTCTTCGGTGACATCTTCGGTGGCGGCGGTGGCCGTCGCAATCCGAACGCTCCTCAGCGTGGCAGCGACCTGCGCTACAACCTTGATCTCGATCTGGAATCGGCGGTCGCGGGTACCACGGTCGACATCCGCGTGCCGCGTCTGGCTGCCTGTGGTCACTGTGATGGTGACGGCGCCGAGCCGGGTTCCACCAAGGAAACCTGCCCGACCTGCAACGGCATGGGCAAGGTGCGCATGCAGCAGGGCTTCTTCGCGGTCGAGCAGGCATGTCCGACCTGCCACGGGCGTGGCGAGAAGATCAGCGTGCCGTGCCGCAAATGTCACGGCGAAGGCCGCGTGCAGGAATCCAAGACCCTCTCGGTCAAGATTCCGCCGGGCGTCGACACCGGTGACCGTATCCGCCTGAACGGCGAAGGCGAGGGCGGTGTCAACGGCGGGCCGTCAGGTGATCTGTATGTCCAGGTCAATCTGCGCGAGCACGAGATCTTCAAGCGTGATGGGCGTCACCTGCAGTGTGAAGTGCCGATCAGCTTCGTGGATGCAGCGCTCGGTGGTGAGCTCAACGTCCCGACGCTGGATGGTCGTGTCGTGCTCAAGATTCCGGCCGAGACCCAGACGGGCAAGTTGTTCCGACTGCGCGGCAAGGGCGTCAAGCCGGTGCGTGGTGGCCCTGCCGGCGATCTGCTGTGCAAGGTGGTCATCGAGACACCTGTCAGCCTGAACGAAGAGCAGAAGGAGCTGCTGCGCCAGTTCCAGCAGAGTCTTGGCGATACCGGCAAGAGCCACTCGCCGAAGGAGAACAGCTTCTTCGATGGCGTGAAGAAGTTCTTCGAGGACATGAAGCCCTAGGCTGCGTCTTCGTTCTCCTCCGCGCTGGCGGATGCGCAACGCGAAAGCCCCACCCCGATGACTCGGGTGTGGGGCTTTTTCATTGTCAGGGCTCGCCTGACATGTCATCAGCGATGCGCTGTCAGGCGATGTTTCACTCTTGAGAGGCTGGCGTGAAGGCCTCGGGCTCGATCACCGCGAAACAGCTCAGCAGCGTGGTCTGGAAGCTGCTGAAGTTGTCATCCGAGACCATCAGGAAGCGATTGCCCTCCAGGTGCGTGAGCCCTTCGAAGTTGTCCAGTGACCACCCCTCGCCACTCGACAGGCGGGCAAGGGTGCGGACCTCGACGGTCGTCCCCGGCTCTCCCAGATGTGCGCGACGCAGGCTGATGACCAGCGGATAGGGCGGCGAGAAGGCGCGCTCCAGCATCAGGATGTCCCCGTCCGGCAGCATCTCCATGGCGGTCAGGCTCGAGCCCGTGTCGCTGGCCAGGGGGTAGCGCCATTCCTGCTTGCCATCCAGCGTAAACAGGCGCGTGGTGCCTTCGTCCATGCCCTCCGGGGTGGCTTCCAGACCGGCGAGCAGGCCGTACTCGGGGTGCAGGGTCAGCGCCTCCATGCCATTGTTGGGGGCGGCACCGCGTACGCCCACGGGGGTGGCGGGTTCGCTGATCGCCAGTCCGCTGGGCAGGAAGTGCTCGACTCGGGGTTGCTGCTCGAAGCTGATGACCAGACGGGTATCGCCGCGCCGGCCGTTGTGGTCCTTCAGCAGCTGCATGCCTTCGGCATCGCTCAGGGCGCCTTGCAGGGAGATGTCGGTCTCGTCGCGCAGCGTATAGGTCTTGAGTGCCTTGGCACCGACCAGCTCCCCATGGCGGAAGGCCAGACGCAGGCGGTGCAGCCAGCCTCGGTCCGACACGGCGTACAGCAGGGATTCATCCTTGTCCCAGCCGATATCGGACAGGCCGCCGACGGGGGTGCCATCCAGCCACTTGCCTGGCAGCTTGAGGGTGCCGCACCACTGGATCTCCGGCAGCTGGCTCATCTGCTCCGGCGAGGCCAGCGAGTAGGGGCGCGGGTGAACGCCACAGGCACTCAGCAGGCCGGCAACTGCCGTGGCAAGGGTCGCAAGGCGCAGCAGGCGCCAATGACGAATGGCATAACGATGAAGTAGCGACATGCTGACTCCGGGAACTGAGCGGTGAAGAGGGAGTGACGTGGACGGGCAGGAACTCAGTCTCCCGCTACTCTAGCGCGTAACGGGGGCAAATACATGACGTCAGCCAACGCTGCAGGCGGCTGATATACTCGCGGAGACAGCACAGGTGGCACACCCTCATCATCGCCGTGGGGTGGCTGCCCTCAAGACCCACAACAGGCAGGAGTCAGCATGACCCGTATCGCAATCATGGGCGTCGCCGGACGCATGGGACGCACGTTGGTCGAGGCCGTCGGTGCCGTGGAAGGCCTGACGCTGACAGCGGGCATCGTCGAGGCCGGCAGCTCCCTGGCAGGTGCCGACATCGGCGAGCTGGCGGGGCAGGGGCGTCTGGGTGTGGTCGCCAGTGACAGTCTGGCCGCCGTGGTGGATGACGTCGATGTCGTGATCGATTTCACCGCACCGCAGGTGACGCTGGCCAATCTGGCGCTGTGCTCGGAGCACGGCAAGCGCATGGTCATCGGCACGACCGGTTTCAGCCCGGAGCAGCTCGAGCAACTGGATGGCTATCGCGACAGCGTGCCCTTCGTGTTTGCCGCCAACATGAGCTCCGGCGTCAATCTGACGCTGAAGCTGCTGGAAACGGCAGCCCAGGCACTGGGGGATGCGGGGTATGACATCGAGATCATCGAGGCGCACCACCGCCACAAGGTCGATGCCCCCTCCGGCACGGCACTGGCGATGGGCGAGGCGGTGGCACATGCCATCGGTCGTGATCTCGAGACCCACGGTGTCTTTGCACGCGAAGGACAGTGTGGTCCGCGCGCCGACAAGGAAATCGGCTTCGCCACCGTGCGTGCCGGTGACATCGTCGGCGAGCATACCGTGATGTTCGCCACCGAAGGCGAGCGCATCGAGATCACCCACAAGGCCTCAAGCCGCATGACCTTCGCCAAGGGCGCGGCGCGTGCCGCCGAGTGGCTGTCAGCGCGTGGCGTCGGACGCTATGACATGCAGGACGTGCTGGGTCTCAAGTGATGTCCCGTCGGGGGCTCGGGTCGAGATCGCGTCCCGGGCACTCGATTTGCCGCGTTCGAGTGGCTTCCGGGCGCATCGTGGAAGCTGTCACCGCCGACAGGATATTGTCCGTCGGCAGTGATGGATGTCGCACCTTGCGGCGGGAAACGTTCCTGGCAGGTGATTCAGGGGACAGGCTCGCGATCACTCCCGATGCTCCAATAAGCTGACCGCTGTGACGAAACGACCGTATGGTGGGCACTGCCGCCCGCTCGCGGTGCAGTCATGGGGTGGTCAGCGCCGCAGGATTCGGGTAATCTCTACCCAATTTGGCCGCACTCTTGGGGCCGCTGTGACAAGCAATATTCCGAAGAATGATAACAAGCGGGATGAAGCCTGATTTTTCGGTTTCGTCCCGCTTTTTTGCAGCCTGAATTTGCCGCTTCCGGCGAGCGCTCCTCACATGGGGAAGGCGCGTGGGAAGAGTGGCAGCGGGACCCAGACTCGGCGTCAGCCGAGTACGACAATCAAGCAGCATGTCCGGTGTTCGACCGCGGATTCCGGGCAGGAAAGTGGACACTTAGGGGAGGACGTTGCGTTGATCAAACCCGCGATACTGGCCTTGGAAGACGGCAGTGTATTTCACGGCAGCGCCATCGGCGCTGATGGGCAGACCAGTGGCGAGGTGGTGTTCAACACTGCCATGACCGGCTACCAGGAAATCCTGACCGATCCCTCCTACACCCGACAGATCGTCACTCTGACGTATCCGCACATCGGCAATACCGGCATCAACGACGAGGACAACGAGTCCGATCATGTCGCGGCCGCCGGCCTGGTCATCCGCGACCTCCCGCTGCTGGCCAGCAACTTCCGCTCCACTCGCTCTCTCGATCAGTACCTGCGTGACGAGAATGTCGTCGGCATCGCGGATATCGATACGCGTCGTTTGACGCGCATCCTGCGCGAGAAGGGCTCGCTGAACGGCGCCATTCTCGCCGGTGAGGATGCTCAGGGAGATGACTCCGTCGAGCGTGCGCTGGAAGCCGCTCGTGCCTTCCCGGGCCTCAAGGGCATGGACCTGGCCAAGGAAGTCTCCTGCCGCGAGTCATTCGAGTGGCACGAAGGCGAATGGACCCTGGGAGAAGGCTACGCCGACACCCGTGAGTCAGAGCGCCCCTTCCACGTGGTCGCCTACGACTACGGCGTCAAGCACAACATCCTGCGCATGCTGGCATCGCGTGGCTGCCGTCTGACCGTCGTGCCGGCGCAGACGCCTGCCGCCGAGGTGCTGGCGCTCAACCCGGATGGCATCTTCCTGTCCAACGGTCCGGGCGACCCCGAACCCTGCGACTACGCCATCACCGCGATTCGTGAAGTGCTCGAGACCGAGACGCCGGTCTTCGGCATCTGCCTCGGTCACCAGCTGCTGGCCCTGGCCTCCGGTGCGAGCACCGTCAAGATGGGCCACGGTCACCATGGTGCCAACCACCCGGTGCAGGATCTCGACAGTGGTGTGGTGATGATCACCAGTCAGAACCATGGCTTCGCGGTGGATGAAGCCGGTATGCCGAGCCATCTGCGCGCGACCCACAAGTCGCTGTTCGACGGCAGTCTGCAGGGCATCGAGCGCACCGACCGTCCGGCCTTCAGCTTCCAGGGTCACCCGGAAGCCAGCCCCGGCCCGCAGGACGTCGCCCCGCTGTTCGATCGTTTCATCGAGATGATGCGCGCGCGACGCTGAGCCGAGCGCAGGCCCGAGGGCCTGATCCATCGTTGAGTTCAGTCACCAGATCATTGCGGGAAGAGACATGCCGAAACGTACAGACCTGAAAAGCATCCTGATCATCGGCGCCGGCCCCATCGTCATCGGCCAGGCGTGCGAGTTCGACTATTCCGGCGCACAGGCCTGCAAGGCCCTGCGTGAAGAGGGTTACCGGGTCATCCTGGTCAACTCCAACCCGGCCACCATCATGACCGACCCGGTGATGGCCGACGCGACCTACATCGAGCCGATCACCTGGGAGACCGTGGCGCGCATCATCGAGAAGGAGCGTCCGGACGCCATCCTGCCGACCATGGGTGGCCAGACCGCACTGAACTGTGCACTGGCCCTGGAGCGCGAAGGCGTGCTCGAGAAATTCGGCGTCGAGATGATCGGTGCCAACGCCGATACCATCGACAAGGCCGAAGACCGTGATCGCTTCGACAAGGCGATGAAGAAGATCGGCCTAGCGTGCCCGAAGGCCAAGGTCGCACACTCCATGGAAGAGGCCTGGGAAATCCAGGCCGAGCTGGGCTTCCCGTCCATCATCCGTCCCAGCTTCACCATGGGCGGTTCCGGCGGCGGCGTGGCGTACAACCGTGAAGAATTCGAAGAGATCTGCCATCGCGGTTTCGAGCTGTCGCCGACCCGTGAGCTGTTGATCGACGAATCGCTGCTGGGCTGGAAGGAATACGAGATGGAGGTCGTTCGTGACAAGAACGACAACTGCATCATCGTGTGTGCCATCGAGAACTTCGACCCGATGGGCGTGCATACCGGTGACTCCATCACTGTCGCCCCGGCACAGACCCTGACCGACAAGGAATACCAGCTGATGCGTGATGCATCGCTGGCCGTCCTGCGCGAGATCGGTGTCGAGACCGGTGGCTCCAACGTCCAGTTCGGCATCTGCCCGGACACCGGTCGCATGGTCGTGATCGAGATGAATCCGCGCGTGTCGCGCTCCTCTGCACTGGCCTCCAAGGCGACCGGTTTCCCGATCGCCAAGATCGCCGCCAAGCTGGCCATCGGGTATACCCTGGACGAGCTGCAGAATGACATCACCGGTGGCAAGACGCCGGCGTCCTTCGAGCCGTCCATCGACTATGTCGTCACCAAGATTCCGCGCTTCACCTTCGAGAAGTTCCCGCAGGCCAATGACCGTCTGACCACGCAGATGAAGTCGGTCGGCGAAGTCATGGCCATCGGTCGTACCTTCCAGGAATCCCTGCAGAAGGCACTGCGTGGCATGGAGACCGGTGTCGATGGTCTCGATCCCATCGTGGCCGACTATGGCGACGAGAACATGGCGCGCATCAAGGGCGAGCTGCAGGCCGCCGGTGCCGAGCGTATCTTCTACATCGCCGACGCCATGCGTGCCGGCCTTGGCATCGAAGAGATCTTCCGTCTCACCAACATCGACCGCTGGTACCTGGTGCAGCTGGCCGACCTGATCGCTCAGGAAGGCGAAGTGGCGGCAAGTTCTCTGGGCGAGATGGATGCCAATCGTCTGTTCCGTCTCAAGCGCAAGGGCTTCAGTGATGCCCGTCTGGCGCGCCTGATGGGCGTGTCCGAGAAGGCCTTCCGCAAGCATCGTCAGCAGCAGGGCATTCGCCCGGTCTACAAGCGTGTCGATACCTGTGCCGCGGAGTTCGCTTCCGACACCGCCTACATGTACTCCACCTACGAGGAGGAGTGTGAGGCCGAGGTCAGCGACAAGAAGAAGATCATGGTGCTGGGCGGTGGTCCGAACCGCATCGGTCAGGGCATCGAGTTCGACTACTGCTGCGTCCACGCCTCCCTCGCCATGCGCGCGGACGGCTACGAGACCATCATGGTCAACTGCAACCCGGAAACCGTGTCCACCGACTACGACACCTCCGATCGCCTCTACTTCGAGCCGGTGACGCTGGAAGACGTGCTGGAGATCGCCGACAAGGAACAGCCTGTCGGTGTCATCGTCCAGTTCGGCGGTCAGACGCCGCTGAAGCTGGCCCGTGAGCTCGAGGCCGCCGGTGTGCCGATCATCGGTACCACGCCGGACGCCATCGATCGCGCCGAAGACCGCGAACGTTTCCAGCAGATGATCGAGAAGCTCGGTCTCATCCAGCCGGAAAACGCCACCGCACGCAGCTTCGAGGAGGCCTTCGTCAAGGCCGAAACCATCGGCTACCCGCTGGTGGTGCGTCCGAGCTACGTGCTGGGCGGACGCGCGATGGAAATCGTCTACTCCGCTTCCGAGCTCGAGAACTACATGACCCACGCGGTCAAGGTCTCCAATGACTCGCCGGTGCTGCTGGATCACTTCCTGAATGCCGCCATCGAGGTCGACATCGACGCGGTGTCCGATGGCAAGCAGGTCGTGATCGGCGCCATCATGCAGCACATCGAGCAGGCTGGTATCCACTCCGGTGACTCGGCGTGCGCACTGCCGCCGTACTCGCTGCCGGCAGACGTCCAGGAAGAGATGCGTGAGCAGGTCAAGCGCATGGCGCTGGAGCTCAACGTCATCGGTCTGATGAACGTTCAGCTGGCCTGGCAGGATGGCGTGATCTACGTCATCGAGGTCAACCCGCGTGCCTCGCGTACCGTGCCCTTCGTCTCCAAGTGCATCGGCCAGTCACTGGCGCAGATCGCCGCGCGTTGCATGGCCGGCCAGACCCTGGAAGAGATCGGTTTCACCCAGGAAATCGTACCGACCTTCTACAGCGTCAAGGAAGCGGTGCTGCCGTTCGCCAAGTTCCCGGGTGTCGATCCGATCCTGTCACCGGAAATGAAGTCCACCGGTGAAGTGATGGGTTCTGGCGATACCTTCGCCGAGGCCTTCTACAAGGCGCAGCTGGGCGCCGGGGAAGCCATCCCGACATTGACGGGCGATCGCAAGGCGTTCCTGTCCGTGCGCGAGTTCGACAAGGCGGGCGTTATCGAGGTGGCCCGCTCTCTGGTAACATTGGGCTTTACGCTTTGTGCTACCCGTGGCACGGCAGAGGTGATTGCCGCTGCCGGGCTCGAGGTTGAACCCGTCAACAAGGTGTTCGAGGGGCGGCCGCATATCGTCGACATGATCAAGAACGGCGAGATCGCCTACATCGTCAACACCACTGAGGGACGTCAGGCCATCAATGACTCGTCCGTGATTCGCCGCACTGCGCTGGCGCACAAGGTGCCCTATGCCACGACGCTGGCGGGTGCCAATGCCGTGTGCATGGCGCTCGAGTACGGAAACGATGTCAAGGTCCGTCGTCTCCAGGATCTGCATGCAGGAGTCATGATATGAGTAGAAGTCCGATGACCGTCGAGGGCGAAGATCGCCTGCGCAAGGAGCTCGAGCACCTCAAGGGCACGGAACGCCCCAAGGTCATCGCTGACATCGCGGAAGCACGTGAGCACGGCGATCTCAAGGAGAACGCCGAGTATCACGCCGCGCGTGAGCAACAGGGTTTCATCGAGGGGCGTATCCAGGAGATTGAAGCCAAGCTCTCGATGTCCCAGGTCATCGATGTCACCAAGCTGCCCAAGACAGGCAAGGTGATCTTCGGTACCACGGTTGATCTGATGAACCTCGATGACGACAGCGAAGTGCGCTATCGCATCGTGGGTGAGGATGAGGCCAGCATCAAGGACGGCAAGATCTCCGTTACCTCACCGATCGCGCGTGCGCTGATCGGCAAGGAAGAAGGGGATGTCGTGGTCGTGCGTACCCCGGGTGGCGATGTGGAGTATGAAATCTCCGAAGTGCATCACATCTGAAGCACGTCACATCTGAAGAGCATCGCCTCTGATTCGTCAGATCCTGATGTCGTGACAGCCCTGCCGGTCATCCCGGCAGGGCTGTTTTTTTGCCTGCGGGCACGAAATCCTTCAGGGAGGGAGTAATGGAAGTACAGGGAAGTCAGCCGGAAAAGCGCATCATGGCAACCTCCATGGTGGCCATCTTCATGGTGCTCGGGTTCATGCTGTTCGGGGTGGCATATGTGGTCTCCCAGTCGTTTGCCTATCGGTACACCGGGGACTCGGCGCTGTTGACGCCGTCATTGGTCCTGGGGAGTGCCCTGTTGGCGAGGGGAGTTTTCCACTTGGTGGTGCCGCTGGCGCACTTCGGCAATCAGTCGCTTTATCTGCGGCCGTCACCACTCATGGGGTGTCGCAAGATCGAGTATGAGCTGATCGAGGATTTCACCTTCGACAAGAAGACGCTGGTCATCAAGTATCGTGATGCCGGCAGCAGTGAGGGGGAGTCCAGACAGACGACACTCAAGCGTCATCAGGTCACCCAGCGGGCGCTGGACGACATCACCTTTGAGCTGAATCAGCGCGTCAGGTCGTGATTGTCAGTCACAGAAAACAGAAACGCCGCCCTCGATGAGGGCGGCGTTTCTGTCTGCGGCAGGCGTGGCGTGCGAGGTGAGCCTCGTCAGGCCTGGGCCCGGCGGCTTACTTTTCGCTGAAGCGCTGTACGTTGGACAGCTTCGGCTTGGCCTGCGGGTTGCGGCGATACAGCAGGGCGATCTTGCCGATGCTCTGGATCAGGGTCGCGCCGGTTTCGCTGCACAGGTGGCGAGCCACCTCGCCACGGGCTTCGCGATCATTGATCGCCAGCTTCAGCTTGATCAGTTCGTGATCGTGCAGTGCGCGCTCGAGTTCGGTCACGACGCCGTCGGAAAGGCCGTTTTCCGAGACGGTGACGATCGGGTCAAGATGGTGCCCGATACTGCGAAATGCTTTCTTTTGTGACTGTGACAAGCTCATGGTATCGTAAAGTTTCCCTGTTGGCGTCCGATGGGAGCGGGGAGCGTAGCGAAAGACAGGGTCGACTCCAGGGCTTGAAATCCAGGGGTGTGAACCCGTCTGTTGCGCAGGCAATGTCTGTGCCCGCGGGCGGAACCGCGCGCAGGACCCGCCATTCTACTCCATGACGACGCTCATGACACGACCCGTGCGCAAGCTTGCTACGCCTTTCGTGTCGTCGTTATCCCCCCGCACCATCTCCCGCCAGTATTCGATTTCCCCCGACATTCCAGGTGACAACGTGGCTCACCCCAGCAAGAGCAGCGCTGGCTGGATGAAGGAACACTTTGATGACGCCTATGTCCAGCGCAGCTGGGCCGATGGCTATCGTTCCCGTGCCAGCTACAAACTGATTGAAATCGATGACAAGGACCGCCTGCTCAAGCCGGGCGCTACCGTCATCGACCTAGGTGCCGCCCCCGGTGGCTGGAGCCAGATCGCCGCGGATCGCGTCGGCATGGAAGGCGTGGTCATCGCCTCCGACATCCTTGAGATGGACGCCCTGGCCGGTGTCGATTTCATCCAGGGTGACTTCACCGAAGAGACCGTGCTGAACCAGATTCTGGCCACCTTGGGGGATCGCCCGGTGGATCTCGTGATCTCCGACATGGCGCCCAACATGAGCGGCATGAGCGCGATAGATCAGCCTGCCGGCATGTATCTGGTCGAGCTGGCGCTGGATCTGGCGCGCCAGACGCTCAAGCCGGGTGGCAACTTTCTGGTCAAGGTCTTCCAGGGAGAGGGCTTCGATGCCTACCTGAAGGACATGCGTGGCAGCTTCAACAAGGTCGTCACGCGCAAGCCGGAAGCGTCGCGCGCCCGCTCGCGTGAGGTCTATCTGCTTGGGCAGGGGTTCAAGGGCTGACGTTGCCCTCGATGCCAGGCGATCCCGATTTCTGCCCCGGGCGGCGACTTCATCACCGGTTAAGGCGGCCGATGGCATACTTGGTCAGGCTGGAATCATTGTGCCTCGGTCGAAGTCGTTGTATCTCTGATATAGGCCGACTATCGGCTGAATAGTCCGGTGCCGGCCTTTAAGCAATGGTTGCCGGCCCCCATCTGGTGTAGTGTCGATAGCATTGGGCCTTGAGCACGGAGGGCCGGTAACAGGTTGATGAGATGCCAAGGTCGCATCATCATCGATCGGCAAGCAGAACAACGCAGGCAAGCTTTGAGTGACTCGGTAGGCAAGGCGGCGTGTTGCGTCGTTTGATACCCCGCAGGCACGATCAGATAGCATGGCAGGCCACCACAAGACGGCAGTCGGAGTATTCACGGCATGCCAAGACAGATTCATGCAATGAGGGTGTCCCCTTGAACGACATGGCGAAGAACCTGATTCTCTGGTTGATCATCGCGGCAGTGCTACTGACGGTGTTCAACAACTTCAGCGTCGATACCTCGCCGCAGGCGATGAACTATTCACAGTTCGTCCAGCAGGTGCAGAACGACCGGATCAAGAGTGTGACCATCGATGGCTACACCATCGAGGGTGAGCGGGCCGACGGCTCCAGCTTTACCACCATCCGGCCGGCGGCGTCCGATCCCAAGCTGATGGATGACCTGCTCTCCAACAAGGTGGAGGTCATCGGCAAGAAGCCTGAGCAGCAGTCGCTGTGGACACGTCTGTTGATTGCCAGCTTCCCGATTCTGATCATCCTGGCCATCTTCATGTTCTTCATGCGCCAGATGCAGGGTGGTGGTGCCGGCAAGGGTGGCCCGATGAGCTTCGGCAAGTCGAAGGCCAAGCTGCTGAGCCAGGATCAGATCAAGACCACCTTCAGCGACGTCGCGGGCTGTGACGAAGCGAAGGAAGAGGTCGAGGAACTGGTCGACTTCCTCAAGGACCCCAGCAAGTTCCAGCGTCTTGGCGGTCAGATTCCGCGTGGCGTGTTGATGGTGGGGCCGCCGGGTACCGGCAAGACCCTGCTCGCCAAGGCGATTGCCGGCGAGGCCAAGGTGCCGTTCTTCAGCATCTCCGGTTCTGACTTCGTCGAGATGTTCGTCGGTGTCGGTGCCTCCCGTGTGCGTGACATGTTCGAGCAGGCCAAGAAGCAGGCGCCGTGCATCATCTTCATCGATGAGATCGACGCCGTCGGCCGCCACCGTGGCTCCGGCATGGGCGGTGGTCACGATGAGCGCGAGCAGACCCTGAACCAGCTGCTGGTCGAGATGGATGGCTTCGAAGCGAATGACGGCATCATCGTCATCGCAGCAACCAACCGTCCAGACGTGCTTGACCCCGCATTGCTGCGCCCGGGCCGTTTCGACCGCCAGGTCATGGTAGGCCTGCCGGACATCCGTGGCCGCGAGCATATCCTCGGCGTTCACCTGCGCAAGGTGCCGATGGGCGACGACGTGGTGCCGGTCAATATCGCACGGGGTACGCCGGGCTTCTCTGGCGCGGATCTGGCCAACCTGGTCAATGAAGCGGCCCTATTCGCTGCACGTCGCAACAAGCGCCTGGTCGGCATGGAAGAGCTCGAGCTGGCCAAGGACAAGATCATGATGGGCGCCGAGCGCAAATCGATGGTCATGTCCGAGAAGGAGAAGCGCAACACGGCCTATCACGAGTCCGGTCACGCCATCATCGGTCTGGTGATGCCAGAGCATGATCCGGTCTACAAGGTCTCGATCATTCCGCGAGGCCGTGCGCTGGGTGTGACGATGTTCCTGCCGGAAGAGGACCGCTACAGCTATTCTCGCCAGCAGATCATCAGTCAGATCTGCTCGCTGTTCGGCGGTCGTATCGCCGAAGAGATGACGCTGGGGCCGAATGGTGTCACCACCGGGGCTTCCAATGACATCAAGCGTGCCACCGAGCTTGCCCACAACATGGTCGCCAAATGGGGTCTCTCCAGTGAAATGGGCCCGATCATGTACGATGAGGACGAGTCTCACCAGTTCCTCGGCGGTCCGGGTCAGGGCGGCGGCAAGCTGAAGTCGGGCGACACCACCTCACGTCTCGACAAGGAAGTGCGTCGTATCATCGACGAGTGCTACGCCAAGGCGCAGCAGATCCTTGAGGAGAATCGCGACAAGCTGGATGCGATGACCGAGGCGCTGATGACCTACGAGACCATCGATGCCGAGCAGCTGGCCGACATCATGGCAGGGCGCACTCCGCGTCCGCCCAAGGACTGGGGTGGCCCGGCCGGTGGTGGTGACAGTGGTCTCGTCGCTCCGGTGGCCGACACGCCAAAAGCTGAGGCGCCTGAGGCCCCCGGGTCTGACGGTGATGACGCAGACACTGACGACGGCGAGGAAGATACGCGCCGCCGTCCGTCAGACCCGCTGGGTGGTCCAAGCGGTCACTGAGCCATGAATCAGCCATCATCGCGCTGACTCTCACAACGCCCGAGCGGACCTTCCGCTCGGGCGTTGTCGTTTTCGGGGCAGACATTCGCGGCACCCTGGATGCCCCGAGGCGGCTGATGGCAGATGATGTCATCCGCGATCAGGCGTCGGGGTGAGCCGGGTAAGTGTGGGTGAGGCGATGTGACTCACTATCCTGCGCGGCGTGGCTCAGGTTCCTGACCCTGATCAGATGATTTGCCTGGGCAGATGGCGTTGCCATCTGCTGACGCCCCATGTGGCGGCCGTTCGACGCCTTGCGCGGCCGATGAGGCCTCTTTAAAGTGGGTGCCCGATTCCTTCTCCGGCAGCCATGATGTTCGTCCTGGCTGCCCGTTTTCTGCATGGGTGATCATGTCGACTTACGCTGATTCACTGCCACGCGAGCCCGTGGTGGGCCATTCAATGGCGCTTGACTGCGGTGGACGCACGCTTGACCTGTCACGCCCGCGTGTCATGGGGATTCTCAATGTGACCCCGGACTCCTTCTCGGATGGTGGGCGCAGCGCGACCCTGGATGCCGCGCTGCGCCATGCCGAGCGGATGCTGGCCGATGGCGCCGCCATCATCGACGTGGGCGGTGAGTCGACCCGCCCGGGGGCGAGCCCTGTCAGTGCGGATGAGGAGCTGGCACGTGTCTGTCCGGTCGTCGAGCGGCTGGTGAGCGAGCTGGGGGCGCTGGTGAGCGTCGATACCAGTACCCCGGAGGTGATGCAGGAAACGGCGCGTCTCGGGGCTGGCATGATCAATGACGTGCGTGCATTGCGTCGTGAGGGCGCCCTTGAGGCGGCCGCACGCAGCGGCCTGCCGGTGTGCCTGATGCACATGCGTGGCGAGCCGGACACCATGCAGCAGGATACCGCCTATGCGCAGTCGATCGAGGATGAGGTCAGTGACTTTCTAGCCGAGCGCATCACCGTCTGTGAGGCCGCAGGGATCGAGCGTTCGCGTCTGTTGCTGGACCCCGGCTTCGGCTTCGGCAAGTCCCTGCAAGACAATCTGCGTCTGTATCACCGCATGGCGCAGCTGCACGAATTCACCCTCCCGCTGCTGATCGGCACCTCTCGCAAGAGCATGATCGGCAATGCGCTCGGGCGCGCGGTAGAGGATAGACTGGCTGGCAATCTGGCGCTGACGGCACTTGCCGTCCGTGAAGGTGCCCGATTGCTACGCGTTCACGACGTGGCCCCGACTGTCGATGCTGTCGACATGACGTGGGCCGTGCTACAGGAAGGCACGATACGATGAGTCGACGTTATTTTGGTACGGATGGTATTCGCGGCACGGTCGGTGAATTCCCGATCACGCCAGACTTCATGCTCAAGCTGGGCTGGGCGGCCGGGCGTGTCTTTGCACGCCATGGCCGCGGCAAGGTACTGATCGGCAAGGACACGCGCATCTCGGGGTACATGTTCGAGTCGGCGCTCGAGTCCGGTCTTTCTGCCGCAGGCGTGGATGTCTCCCTGCTGGGGCCGATGCCGACACCGGGCATCGCCTATCTGACGCGGACCTTCCGCGCGGATGCCGGTATCGTGATCTCGGCCTCGCACAATGCCTATCCGGACAATGGCATCAAGTTCTTCTCCGCGGCCGGCACCAAGCTGGATGATGCGCTGGAAGCCGAGATCGAGGCCGAGCTGGATCGCGATATCGAGATCGTCGGGCCGGATAGCCTCGGCAAGGCCTCGCGCATCCAGGATGCCGCCGGCCGTTACATTGAATTCTGCAAGTCGACCCTGCCGGGCCGTCTGGGCCTGCATGGCATGAAAGTGGTGCTGGATTGCGCGCATGGCGCGACCTACCACATCGCGCCGAATGTCTTCCGTGAGCTGGGCGCCAAGGTCAGCGTCATCGGTGGCGAGCCGGATGGTCTGAACATCAACCAGGATGTCGGCTCCACCAACCCGCAGGCACTGCGGGCGGCCGTGATCGAGCAGGGCGCCGATCTTGGCGTGGCCTTCGATGGCGACGGGGACCGTCTGATCCTGGTTGATGCCGATGGCCGGGTCATCGATGGCGATGACATCCTCTACATGATCGCGCGGGATCGTCACGAGCGTGGGGTGCTGGGGGGCGGTGTCGTCGGTACGCTGATGTCCAACTTCGGTCTGGCGGCAGCGCTGGAAGGTCTGGGAATTCCCTTCGAGCGTGCCAAGGTCGGTGACCGCTACGTCATCGAGCGTCTGGAAGCCAATGGCTGGCAGTTGGGGGGGGAATCCTCCGGTCACATCGTCTGCAGCCATATCCAGAGCACCGGGGATGGCATCGTCTCCGCGCTGCAGGTGCTGGCGATCATGGCGCGTGAGGAATGTTCTCTCAGTGAGTTGCTGGTCGGTTTCGAGAAGGCGCCGCAGGCGTTGATCAACGTACGTCTGACTCCGGGCTGTGACAACCAGGCGCTGATGGCGGCGGATGCCGTCCAGGCCGCGGTAGCGGAAGTGGAAGAGACGCTGGGCAGCGAAGGTCGCGTACTGTTGCGTCCCAGTGGTACCGAGCCACTGATCCGTGTCATGGTCGAGGGGCGGCCGCACTTTGATGTGCAGGCACTGGCCCGTCAGATCGCCTCGGCGGTCGAGGCCAGCATGCAGGCCCGCTGATATCACCCGCGGTCATCAGAATCGACGACAGGCGCCCAGTGCGCCTGTCGTCGATTCTGAGCGTCATGAAAGGCCCGATCGAGCGTGCCTGCAGGGCTTGACAGTTCGCGATGAGGTTGTCAGTCAGGGGCCGCTCCATTACCATCCTCGCACTGCTCATAAGGGAGAAGCACATGCGTACACCGCTGATTGCCGGTAACTGGAAGATGAATGGCGATCTTGCCCTGATCGACGAGTTCGCCGACGCACTGGGGGCCGCAGCGCTGCCCCAGGGGGTTCAGGTGGCGTTGGCATTGCCTTTCCCTTATTTGAGCGCTGCGCGCGAGCGGCTGCCGGCGACGGTCCTGCTGGGCGCCCAGACGTTGAACCCGGCGGAATCAGGCGCCTTCACCGGTGAGGTGGCAGGCAGCATGCTCAAGGATGTGGGCATGACGCTGGTGCTGGTCGGGCACTCCGAGCGTCGCAGCCTGTATGGCGAGGACGATGCTGCCGTGCTTGCACGAGTCAATGCGGCTCTCGCGTCAGGCCTCACGCCGGTGCTGTGCATCGGTGAGACGCTGGAAGAGCGTGAAGCCGGTGAGTCGGAGCGTGTCGTGCTGGGTCAGCTGGAGGCCGTGTTCTCCGAGCTGTCCGCTGAGGCGCGTACCCGTCTTGTCGTGGCCTATGAACCGGTCTGGGCGATCGGTACCGGCCGCACGGCATCGCCTGAGCAGGCGCAAGCCATGCACGCCGCTATCCGTGCACGCCTGGGCGAGTGGTCCGCGTCTCTCGCGGATGCCATGCAATTGCTGTACGGCGGTAGCATGAAAGCTGCCAATGCCGCCGAGCTGCTCGCGCAGCCGGATATCGACGGCGGCCTGGTGGGAGGTGCTTCTCTCCAGGTCGACGAATTCCTAGCCATTTGCCAGTCTGCAGGTTGAATCTCATGCAAGTAGCCGTTCTGATGGTCCATGTGGTACTCGCGGTCGCACTGATCGTGCTCGTCCTTCTCCAGCAGGGCAAGGGTGCCGAAGCTGGCGCTGCCTTCGGTGGTGGTGGTGCTTCCCAGACCGTTTTCGGGTCCAGCGGTAGTGGCAACTTCCTCGCGCGCTTCACCGGCGTGCTGGCAGCAGGCTTCTTCGCGACGTCCCTGACCCTGGCCTGGTTCGCCTCCAATGCCAACCAGACCTCCGTGGAAGCGGGCATCCCGAATGCCACCGTGATCGAGCAGCAGAAAAATTCACTGCCATCACTTGACGACTCCAGTGAAAGTGTGGAGAATACGTCGCCAGTGCTCGAGGAAAGCGGCAACGCAGACCAACCAGTACTCTAAGGAATTCAAGGCATTATCGTTTGAATTCTTCCGGGTAACGTCTCAGGCGATACCCGCCCCCGTGCCGAAGTGGTGGAATTGGTAGACACGCTATCTTGAGGGGGTAGTGACCTTATGGTCGTGGGGGTTCAAGTCCCCCCTTCGGCACCATCCTGTTAGATCGATTGGCAGTCTGGACGCAACTCTGCCACCTTTGAAAGACGTCATTCCTTGACCTCCTTTTACGGTGACATTACCATCGTCCGACTATTGTTGCGGGGTGGAGCAGTCTGGTAGCTCGTCGGGCTCATAACCCGAAGGTCATCGGTTCAAATCCGGTCCCCGCTACCAAGTTTCTTGAAAGGCCCCTTCCTATGAAGGGGCTTTTTGTTAGCACCAGTGCCAATCAGCCACCTAGCTCTCCTCTCTACTCCCGGTCAGGTGCCTGATGCAACTGCTGTAGGAGCCTCGTCTGTGTCAACCAAGGACGCTACGCTTAAAGCGCTTATCGATCCCGTCGTTTCTGCTCTGGGCTTCGAGCTCTGGGGTATCGACTATCTCTCCCAAGGCAAGCAGTCCCGTCTGGTGATCTATATCGACCATTCCGATGGCATTTCCGTGGATGACTGCGCAAGCGTCAGTCGTCAGGTCGGTGCCGTGCTGGATGTCGAGGACCCCATCACGGGCCAGTTCCAGCTTGAAGTTTCATCCCCAGGCATGGATCGTCCGCTGTTCACGCTTGATCAGTACGAGCGCTACATCGGTCATGTGGTGGCACTGCGACTGCGTCAGGCCTTCGATGGCCAGCGCAAGTACCAGGGGCTGGTGACTGGCACCGAAGACGGTGATGTCGTGATCCGGGTCGACGAAGAAGAATACTGCTTTCCGATCGAAAGCATCGACCAGGCACGCATTGTGCCGCAGTTCAAATAACTGACGTTGTCGGCACATTGCTCGCTTGGCGAGCTCGAGTCGATGCGCAAGGACAGGTTTCTGGCGAGGCAAAGTCATGAGCAAAGAGATTCTGCTGGTCGTTGACGCCATCTCCAATGAGAAGGGCGTGCCGCGGGATGTGATTTTCGAGGCCGTCGAGGCGGCACTGGCTTCGGCTTCACGCAAGCGTTTCGATCAGGAAGAGGCGGATATCCGCGTCAAGATCGATCGTGTCACCGGTGATTATGCGACCTTCCGTCGCTGGACCGTCGTGGAAGACGACGAGTTCGAGACGCCGGACTACGAGATCAAGGCCAGCATCGCCGAACAGCGCGAAGAGCCGCTGGCGCTGGGCGCCGTGGTCGAGCAGCAGATCGAGTCCGAAGCCTTCGGTCGTATCGCTGCCCAGACGGCCAAGCAGGTCATCGTGCAGAAGGTGCGCGAAGCCGAGCGTGCCGAAGTCGTTCGCCTGTACGCGGAGCGTGAAGGCGAGCTGGTCGCGGGGATCGTCAAGAAAACGACACGTGACGGCCTGATCATCGACCTGGGCGACAACGCCGAAGGCTTCCTGCCGCGCGGCGAGATGATCCATGGCGAGCGTTACCGCTTGAACGAGCGAGTACGCGCATTGCTCTGGAAGGTTGATACCGAGGCGCGTGGATCCCAGTTGATACTCTCGCGGACGCGTCCGGAGCTGATCATCGAACTGTTCAAGATCGAGGTGCCGGAAATCGCCGAGCAGCTGATCGAGATCAAGGGCGCGGCTCGCGATCCGGGCTCGCGGGCCAAGATTGCGGTCAAGAGCAATGACAAGCGCATCGACCCGATCGGTGCCTGTGTCGGCATGCGCGGCTCGCGTGTGCAGGCCGTGTCAAACGAACTGCGTAATGAACGCGTGGATATCATCCTGTGGGATGACAATCCTGCCCAGTTGGTCATCAACGCCATGGCACCGGCCGATGTCGGCTCCATTCTGGTCGACGAAGACACCCATTCCATGGATGTCGCTGTCGCCGCGGACAATCTGGCACAGGCCATTGGTCGTAGCGGTCAGAACGTGCGCCTGGCCAGTGAGCTGACAGGTTGGTCGCTCAATGTCATGACCGAGGCGGAAGCCGAGGGCAAGCGCGAGCAGGAAATCGACAGCTTTGTCGAATATTTCATCACTCATCTCGAGATTGAAGAGGATCTAGCCCGTGTCCTGGTGGACGAGGGCTTCACCTCACTCGAGGAAATCGCCTATGTCCCGCTCGAGGAAATGCTCGAGGTCGAGGGCTTTGACCAGGATCTGGTCGAGGAGCTGCGCGCTCGGGCCAAGGATGAACTGCTGAATCTCGCCATCGCCACTGAAGAGCAGCTGGACGGCGCACAGCCGGCCGAAGATCTGCTCAACATGGAAGGCATGGAGAGTCATCTGGCATACATCCTGGCCAGCAAGGGTATCGTCACCATGGAAGACCTTGCCGAGCAGGCCATCGATGATCTGAAAGACATCGAAGGCGTCGACGAAGAGCGAGCAGCGGCGTTGATCATGACCGCCCGCGCGCCCTGGTTCGCAAGCGAACAGTAACTAGGTCACGGGCTCAGGAGGGTCGTACATGTCAGAAATGACAGTCAAAGAATTCGCCAAGAAGGTGGGCCGCGAGTCAGCCCGCCTACTGGAACAGATGCACGAAGCTGGTTTGAAGCACAAGTCAGAGAACGACGCCGTGTCCGAGGTCGACAAGCAGAAGCTGCTTGACCACCTCACCAAGAGCCACGGCGGTGGTGCTGCCCCGGCAGCGCCGAAGAACCGCATTACCCTGACCCGCAAGACCAAGTCACGCATCAACACTGGCGGCGGTCGCGGCAAGTCCATCGAGGTGCAGGTCCGCAAGAAGCGTACCTACGTCAAGGATGGTGAAGAGCAGGCCGCAGATGCGCCGGCGACTGAGGCACAGGCTGCCAAGGCGCCTGCCGCCGAGAAGCCGGCTGCTGCCCCGCAGCGTGATGAGCGTCGTGGCAACGACAACCGTCGCGAAGAGCGTCCGCGCCAGAGTGCTCCGGCCGCTGCCGCTGCACCGGTCGCGGATGCTGCGCCGGAAGTCAATGCGCCGCCGAAGGAGCCGCGTGGTGATGCACCGCGTCGTGCCAAGGCTGCGCCGCGTGATGAATCACGTGATCGCCGTGAGGCCCGTGAAGATCGCAGCGAGCGCAAGCGTGGCGGGGCCAAGAAGGTCAAGCGCGCAGAGCGTCGCGGCGGTCGTCGTGGTGGTCGCGATACCAATCGCCAGCCGCCGAAGCCGGTCCAGACCTTCGTGCGTGAAGTCTCCATCCCCGAGTCCATCTCGGTGGCAGATCTCGCCGACAAGATGGCCGTCAAGGCGTCTGAAGTGATCAAGGCCATGTTCAACATGGGCGCTGCGGTCACCATCAACCAGACGATCGATCAGGAAACCGCGACCATCGTGGTCGAGGAAATGGGTCACACGCCCAAGCTGATCAAGGATGACGCGCTCGAGACAGCCGTTCTCGAGGGTATCTCCTACGAGGGTGAGCAGATCACTCGCGCGCCGGTCGTCACTGTCATGGGTCACGTTGACCACGGCAAGACCTCGCTGCTGGATTACATCCGCCGTACCAAGGTGGCCACAGGTGAAGCGGGTGGTATCACCCAGCACATCGGTGCCTACCACGTCGAGCACGACAACGGCGATGTGACCTTCCTGGATACTCCGGGCCACGCGGCGTTCACCGCCATGCGTGCTCGTGGTGCCAAGGCGACTGACGTGGTCATCCTGGTGGTGGCTGCCGATGACGGCGTGATGCCGCAGACCATCGAGGCTGTCGAGCACTCCAAGGCCGCGGGTGTCCCGCTGGTCGTGGCAGTGAACAAGATCGACAAGGAAGGCGCTGATCCGGACCGCGTGAAGAATGAGCTGTCCCAGCACGGCGTCATCTCCGAGGAATGGGGTGGTGATACCCAGTTCGTCCACGTTTCCGCCAAGACTGGCGAAAACATCGACGCGCTGCTGGAAGCCGTCCTGCTGGTCTCCGAAGTTCTCGAGCTTCAGGCCGTGCCGTCCGCGCCGGGTAAAGGCGTCGTGGTCGAGTCGCGTCTCGACAAGGGCCGTGGCCCGGTCGCGACCGTGCTGGTCCAGAACGGTACCCTGAAGAAGGGCGACATCGTCCTCGCTGGCCTGCACTACGGCCGCGTGCGTGCGCTGATCAACGAAGTCGGCAAGCAGGTCGATTCCGCGGGTCCGGCCATGCCGGTCGAGATCCAGGGCCTAGGTGGCACGCCGGAAGCCGGTGAAGAGTTCACCGTGGTCCCGGACGAGAAGAAGGCGCGTGAAGTCGCCAACTTCCGCCAGGGCAAGTACCGCGAGGTGCGTCTGGCGCGTCAGCAGAAGGCCAAGCTGGAGAACATGTTCTCCCAGATGGGTCAGGAAGAAGTCGCCAAGGTCAACGTCGTCCTCAAGGCCGACGTGCAGGGGTCTCTGGAAGCCATCCGTGGCGCTCTGGAAGAGCTCTCCACCGACGAAGTCAAGGTGGCCGTGGTCTCTTCCGGCGTCGGCGGCATCACCGGCACCGATGCCAACCTGGCACTCGCTTCCGAAGCGATCCTGGTCGGCTTCAACGTCCGTGCTGACGCTTCCGCCCGTGAGATCGTCGAGCGTGAAGGCCTGGATCTGCGCTACTACAGCGTCATCTACCAGCTGATCGACGAGGTCAAGCTGGCCATGAGCGGCATGCTGGCACCGGAATTCCGCGAGCAGATCGTGGGTGTGGCCGAAGTGCGCGATGTCTTCAAGGCACCGAAGATCGGCGCCATCGCCGGTTGCATGGTCGTCGAAGGCACCATGTACCGCTCCAAGCGCATCCGCGTGCTGCGTGACAACGTGGTCATCTACGAAGGCGAGCTGGAATCCCTGCGTCGCTTCAAGGATGACGTCAACGAAGTCCGCAACGGCATGGAATGTGGTATCGGCGTCAAGAACTACAACGACGTGCAGGTGGGCGACAAGATCGAGGTGTTCGACCAGATTCAGGTCGAGCGTAGCCTCTGATAGCGCCCCTGCGAGGAGAGATCACGGATGCGTGAATACAGCCGTACTGACCGCGTGGCGGACCAGATCCAGCAGGAGCTCGCGCTGTTGATTCAGCGCGAGGTCAAGGACCCGCGCCTTGGCATGCTGACGGTCAGCGCCGCCAAGGTCAGCCGCGACCTGTCCTACTCCGATGTCTACGTGACCCTGCTGGGTGACGACAGTCCGGAACGCATCAAGGAAAATCTTGCCGTGCTCAAGCGCGCGGCAGGTTTCCTGCGCTCCCAGCTGGCGCGCACCATTCAGCTGCGTCACGTGCCGGAACTGCGCTTTCATTACGATGAGAGCGTCGTTCGTGGCCATCACCTGTCTTCACTGATCAATACGGCGGTCGCTGATGACCGCAAGCGCAGTGCAGAACGTGGTGATGATGACAGCGAAGACGGTGCCCCGGGCACCACGCCGGACGCCTGATGGGCCGTCGTCGTCGCGGCCTGCCGATTGACGGCGTACTGTTGCTGGACAAGCCCAAGGGCATGTCCAGCAACTACGCGCTTCAGAAGGCACGCCGCCTCTACCAGGCACAGAAGGCAGGGCATACCGGCACGCTCGATCCGATGGCAACCGGCTTGCTGCCGGTCTGCTTCGGTGAGGCCACCAAGTTCTCCTCGCATCTGCTCGAGGCGGACAAGGTCTATCGGGCACGGATCAAGTTTGGCCAGGTCACCGACACCGGTGATGCGGAAGGCGAGATACTGCGTGAGCGGGAGATTCCCGAGCTTGCGGAGTCCGAGCTGGAAGCGGTGCTGGACCGGTTCCGTGGCGAGATAGATCAGGTGCCGCCGATGTACTCCGCGCTCAAGCACCAGGGACGTCCGCTCTATGAGCTGGCGCGCCAGGGAATTGAAATCGAGCGTGCAGTCCGTCGCGTTACCATCTACAATATGGCGCTTCTTGCACGGCACTCCGATGGTATCGAGATCGAAGTGGCGGTCAGCAAGGGCACCTACATACGCAGTCTGGCCGAGGATATCGGCGAGGCGCTGGGCTGTGGAGCCCACCTCACGGCACTGCGTCGTCTCAAGACAGGCCCGTTCACGGGTGATGCCATGCTGGATTTCGAGCGCCTCGAGGCGCTGGCAGATCAGCAGGCACGTGAAGGCGTTCTGTTGCCTGTCGACATCCTGCTCGATCATCTTCCACGTCTCGACATCACTGCCGAGATGGCTCGGAAGATATTGCGTGGTCAACAGGCTGAAACGACGACAGGGTCGCTGGAAGTGGACTCCCTGGCTCGTGTGTATCAGGACCAGCAGTTGCTCGGGCTGGTCCGGATTGCGGCGGAGGGCATCATCGCTCCTCGCCGACTGCTCAGCTCCGCTGTCGAGGCGGCGGCTGGGTGAGCTGATTGCGGCCTGGCCGCAAGCCGCATGAAGACTGCAAATATGCGTGGTCTTCGACATTTCTTATCTACCAAGCATATTGCTTACTGGAGAGACAGATGGCACTTACCGCTGAGAAGAAGGCTGAGATCGTTAGCGAATTCGGCCGTGGCGAGAACGACACCGGTTCCCCGGAAGTTCAGGTTGCACTGCTGAGCGCCAACATTGATGGCCTGCAGGGCCACTTCAAGGCCAACAAGCAGGATCACCACTCCCGTCGTGGTCTGATCCGCATGGTCAACCAGCGCCGCAAGCTGCTTGACTACCTCAAGCGCAAGGATTTCGAGCGTTACACCGCTCTGATCCAGCGTCTGGGTCTGCGTCGCTAATCAGCGATGTTGCCGCCATGCATTCCGGTGCATGGCGGGCCCCCGGTGGGCACAGGAAAACCGACACTGCCTGCGGGCGGTGTCGGTTTTTTTGTGCCTGATACCGTGGGGAGAAGCGGGCGGGCAATCGCCTCCCGATCCGGCTGCAGCCCGCATGCTGCGTGAGACTCACTCGCTTTTCATTGTCTGCGCCGCGCATTACCATGAGCGCCGGACATCGACGACATCAGACTAAAGGACATGCGCCGTGAACCCGGTTACGCACAGCTTCCAGTACGGTAATGACACCATCACGCTCGAGACCGGTCGCATCGCGCGTCAGGCCACCGGCAGCGTGATGGTGACCATGGGCAATACCTCGGTGTTGTGCACGGTAGTGGCCAGCAAGTCCGCCAAGCCTGGACAGTCCTTCTTCCCGTTGTCGGTGCATTATCAGGAGCGCTCCTACGCGGTCGGCCGCATCCCCGGCAGCTTCTTCAAGCGTGAAGGGCGCCCGACGGAAAAGGAAACGCTGACCTCACGGCTGATTGATCGCCCGATCCGACCGCTGTTCCCGAAAGGCTTCATGAATGAGGTGCAGGTGGTCTGCACGGTGATGTCGGCAGAGCGCAATGTCGATCCGGATATCGCGGCGCTCATCGGTACCTCGGCGGCGCTCAGCATCTCGGGTGTGCCCTTTGCCGGCCCCGTGGGAGCAGCGCGTGTCGGCTTCAGTGAGCAACGGGGCTACTTCCTGAATCCCGGCTACAGCGAGCTTGCCCACTCCGAGCTGGACATGGTGGTGGCAGGTACCGAGCAGGCAGTGCTGATGGTCGAGTCCCAGGCGCAGGAACTCCTGGAAGACGAGATGCTGGGCGCGGTGCTCTACGGCCATCATGAGATGCAGAAGGTGATCACGGCGATCGAGATGTTTGCCGCCAAGGTCAATCGTCCCCAGTGGTCCTGGGTCGCCCAGACGCACGATAGCGTGTTGATGGAGGCGCTGGAGCGTGAGGTGGGCGAGGAGATCGGTGAGGCCTACCGTCTGCATGACAAGATGGAGCGTCAGGATGCGCTGGCATCACTCAAGGCTCGGGCGATTCAGGCGCTGGAGACGCAAGGGGATGCACGCTTCGAGGCGAGTGCGGTGGCCAGTGCCTTCGCTGCACTGGAGAAGCGCATCGTCCGTCAGCGCGTGATTGCCGGTGAGCCGCGCATCGATGGTCGTGATGCACGCACCGTGCGTCCGCTGGACATCGCCGTTGGCGTCCTGCCCAAGGCCCACGGCTCTGCGCTGTTCACGCGCGGCGAGACACAGGCCATGGTGACGGCAACATTGGGCACCACGCGTGACGCCCAACTGGTGGAGGGGCTGTCAGGTGAGAAGCATGATCGCTTCATGCTGCACTACAACTTCCCGCCTTACTGTGTCGGCGAGACGGGCTTCATCGGTTCTCCCAAACGTCGCGAGATCGGTCATGGGCGTCTGGCGCGACGTGGGATCGAGTCGATGTTGCCTACCGTCGAGGACTTCCCCTACGCGATCCGTGTCGTCTCCGAGATCACCGAGTCCAATGGTTCAAGCTCCATGGCGTCCGTGTGTGGGGCGTCGCTGGCATTGATGGATGCCGGGGTACCGCTCAAGGCGCCGGTGGCGGGGATTGCCATGGGGCTGGTCAAGGATGCCGATGACGTGGCCGTGCTGACCGATATTCTCGGGGATGAAGATCACCTGGGGGATATGGACTTCAAGGTCGCGGGGACGGCAGAGGGCGTCACGGCATTGCAGATGGACATCAAGATCGAGGGGATCGATGAGGCCATCATGGAGCAGGCGCTGGAGCAGGCCCTTGAGGCGCGCCTGACCATTCTCGAGCAGATGAACGCTGTCTTGAAGGGTAGCCGCGAAGAGGTGTCCGACAACGCCCCGGCGATGCTGTCGCTGAAGATCGCGCCGACCAAGGTCCGTGACGTGATCGGCAAGGGTGGCTCGACCATTCGCAAGATCTGTGAAGAGACCGGTGCCAATGTCGATCTCGACGATGACGGCAGCGTGCGTATCTATGCCGAGCACAAGGCCCAGGCCCAGGCGGCCGCTCACTATGTCGAGGGCATCATCGCCGAGGCGGAGATCGGCAAGCTGTACGCCGGCAAGGTCGCTCGCATCGCCGATTTCGGGGCCTTCATCACCTTCATGCCGGGCACCGATGGCCTGCTGCATATCTCCCAGATCGTCGAGGAGCGCGTCAATGACGTGCGCGATTATCTCAATGAAGGCGATGAGGTCGTGGTCAAGGTGCTCGACATCGACAACCGCAATCGCGTCAAGCTGTCGCTGAAGGAGATCAGCGAGGAAGAGAAGGCGGCTTTCGTGGCACGTCAGGCAGCCGAGAAGCTTGCTGAGGCGGCAGACGGCCAGTAAGGCCACCATCCCCTCAGCCCAATGAAAAGCCCCCGCCAGCAGGACTGGCGGGGGCTTTCTTGTCTCCTGGTGCCCGTGATCGCGGGGGCAGCGGGAGATCATCCGTGAGCGATCAGCTGCGCTCGATGGCCAGTGCGACACCCTGGCCGCCGCCGATGCACAGGGTCGCCAGACCCTTCTTGGCATCGCGGGCGATCATCTCGTGTACCAGCGTGACCAGTACACGGCAGCCGGATGCCCCGATCGGGTGGCCCAGCGCGATGGCACCGCCATTGACGTTGACCTTGTCGGCATCCCAGCCCAGCTCCTTGTTGACGGAGAGCGCCTGGGCGGCGAAGGCTTCGTTGGCTTCGACGAGATCGAGATCTTCCAGGCTCCAGCCGGCCTTCTTGAGGCACAGGCGGGTGGCGGGAGCCGGCCCGATGCCCATGATCTTCGGGTCGACACCGGCGTTGGAGTACGCCTTGATGGTCGCCAGCGGCGTCAGGCCAAGTTCGCGGGCCTTGTCGGCGGAACACAGCATGACCACGGCGGCACCATCATTGAGCGCCGAGGCGTTGCCTGCGGTGACGGTACCATCCTTCTTGAAGGCTGGACGCATGCCGGCAAGTTTCTCGGCAGTGGTGCCGGCACGCGGGTTCTCGTCGGTGTCGAAGACGACCGGGTCGCCCTTGCGCTGCGGAATCTCGACCGGAACGATCTGGCTCTTGAAGCGGCCCGCCTCGATGGCCTCGCAGGCCTTCTGCTGGGATGCGGCAGCGAAGGCATCCTGCGCTTCGCGGGTGATCTCGTACTTCTCTGCCAGGTTCTCGGCGGTGATGCCCATGTGGATATCATTGAAGGCATCCCAAAGTCCGTCATGGACCATGGTGTCGATCGCCTTCCAGTCGCCCATGCGCTTGCCATTGCGGGAGTTGGGCAGCACATGAGGAGACAGTGACATGTTCTCCTGACCGCCGGCCAGAATCAGCTGGGCATCGCCACAGCGGATGGCCTGGGTGGCTAGATGCAGTGCCTTCAGGCCAGAGCCACAGACCTTGTTGATGGTCATCGCCGGCACGCCTTCCGGCAGGCCTGCCTTGATGACGGTCTGACGAGCCGGATTCTGGCCGCAGCCTGCCGTCAGCACCTGGCCGAGCAGAACTTCGTCGACCTGATCACCGCTCACCCCTGTGCTGGCGAGGATATCCTTGATGACATGTGCCCCGAGGTCAGCGGCGGAAATGCCGGCGAGGCTGCCACCGAAGGCACCTACGGCGGTACGACGAGCTGCTACGATCACCACATCTTGCATCTGAACGCTCCTGTTCTCTCGCGAGACTGTCTGAGTCAAAGACGCTGCGCCCTGCACTGTCGAATCGGGTAGAGGGCTTGCAGCCTTGCTGATGCGAGATTCCAGCATAAGGCAGTGTTGTGCAATGCGGCAATCGTCAAAGCGTCGTGGGTCTGTCAGCCATTTGCCATACGTGCTCCGGGTGCGCCCCTTTGCGTGGCCATCAACGACGACGCCAGCTCCGCTTTCGCGGGGCTGGCGTCGTCGTTGCGTGTTTCATTGCCGTGGGAGGACGGCGATCAGGCCATCTGCACCGGAATGGCGTTGGCCGTGTGGCTGACCTCATTGCCTTCCATCAGATAGACCATGGAGGGCTTGTGGGCCTCCAGCTCGCTCTCTGCATAGTTGGCGAAGGCGCAGATGATCACGCGGTCACCGACGTCGGCCTGGTGGGCCGCGGCACCATTCACCGAGATGATCTTCGAACCTTCTTCACCGCGGATGGCATAGGTGGTGAAACGCTTGCCATTGTCCACGTTGTAGATCTGGATCTGTTCGTACTCACGGATGCCTGCCATGTCGAGCAGGTCACCATCGATGGCGCAGGAGCCTTCGTAATTGAGAACGGCATGGGTCACGCGGGCCATGTGCAGCTTGGCCTTGAGCATGATGGCTTGCATCGGGATATCTCCGGTTGAGCGCCGCCGGGCGCAGGAGGCCTTGATGACCGGAACGCGGGACACGGTCGTGAAGGCAGGGCGGCGCAGTCTATTCAGGCATCAGGCCACCGGCAAGGCGACCTTCAGGTTATCGAGCAGACGGGTACGTCCCAGGTGTGCCGCGACCAGAATCACGGCATCACGGGTGTCGTCCTGCACCGGGCCCAGGTCTTCGGCGCGGCGCAGTTCGAGATAATCCGGCTTGAAGCCGCACTCGCCGATGGCGGCCAGTGCGACGCGCAGGGCCTCGGCAGGCGCGGTGCCACTTTCGAGGCTGTCCTTGAGCGCATTCAGGCATTGCGCAAGGCGAGGGGCGATGGCGCGTTCTTCGGCGCTCAGGTAGCCGTTGCGCGAGGAGAGTGCCAGACCATCCTCGGCACGCACGATGGGCACGCCGAGGATCTCGATCCCGAAGTGCAGATCACGATTGAGCTTGCGGATCACCGCCAGCTGCTGGAAATCCTTCTCGCCGAAACAGGCGACATCGGGACGCACCAGATGGAACAGGATGCTGACGACGGTGGCCACGCCATCGAAGTGTCCCGGTCGGTTGCCGCCGCACAGGCCTTCGGAGACCCCCGGGACCTGCACGTTGCACAGTCCGGTGCGCCCTTCGGGGTACAGCTCCGCTGTCGACGGGGCGAACAGCAGATCGCAGCCCTCTGCGGTCAATGCGTTCTGGTCATCGACAAGCGTGCGCGGGTAGCTGTCGAGGTCTTCGCCCGGCCCGAACTGCAGCGGGTTGACGAAGATGCTGGCGACGACGAAGTCCGCCTGTCGGCGTGCCGCGCGCACCAGGGACAGATGGCCTGCATGCAGATTGCCCATGGTGGGCACCAGCGCGATGCGCAGGCCCTTGCGGCGCACCTCGGCCAGGCGCTCGCGCAGGGCGCTGATGTGAGTGAGGGTCTCCATCAGAAGGTGTGCTCCGTTGCCGGGAAGCTGCGTTCCTTGACGGCCCGATGATAGGCAGCGAAGGCGTCCTGCACGCTGCTGGCCTCAGCCATGAAGTTCTTGACGAAGCGCGGCTTGCGGCCCGGTGTCAGGTCGAGCATGTCATGCATGACCAGAATCTGGCCGTCCACCTCGACGCCTGCGCCGATACCGATCACCGGCACCTCGACCGCATCACGAATGCGTGCGGCGAGCTCGGCAGGCACGCACTCGAGCAGAATGATCGCGGCACCGGCGGCTTCAAGCGTGCGGGCGTCGGCGATCATCTGCGTGGCGCGCGCTTCCTCGCGGCCCTGCACCTTGTAGCCTCCGAAGGCATGGACATGCTGCGGCGTCAGGCCCATGTGCACGCAGACCGGCACGCCACGCTGGACGAGGGCCGTGACGGCCTCGGCGAGCCAGGCTTCGCCTTCCACCTTCACCATCTCGGCACCGGCACGCATCAGACGTGCGGCATGGTCGAGAAGTATCTCGGTGCTGGCATTGCTCATGAAGGGAAGATCAGCCATGACCAGGCTGCCCTGCTTGCCACGCGCGACGGCCGCGGTGTGGTAGCAGATGTCATCGATGGTGACCGGCAGGGTGCTGGTGTGGCCTTGCAGGACCATGCCGAGGGAATCGCCGACCAGCAGTACTTCAATGCCGGCTTCTCCAGCGAGGTGGGCGAAGGTCGCGTCGTAGGCAGTGAGGCAACTGAACGTCTCACCGTCGGCCTTGAGGCGGCGCAGGGTGCTCAGGGTGACGTTTTTCATCAGGAAGCGTACTCGTTGCGGCGCGTGTGCCTTGTCGTGTCCGTGGCGTCGGACGGACGACGTGGCCAGGATCGTCGCAGGCGGGGAGCCATGTGCGCGACCTGACAGGACGAGCCGGTGTTACCAGAAAGTGTTACCGAGCCACGATCAGTGGGCGCATCGGTAACAATGTGGCGAAACTCTACTCCCGAGGCCCGAGGGGGAGCAAGTCATCTCCTTCAACCCGCTGTGCCAGCGTCTCCAGGTCATCTTCGCTCAGGGAGGAAACGCGTACGGGGCCCAGCAGGTTCGCCAGTGGACGCAGCACGAAACCTCGTGTGAGCATCTCGGGGTGCGGCACTGACAGGCGCGGGGTAGTGATGGAGCGATCATCGAACAGTAGAAGGTCCAGATCCAGGGTGCGAGGCCCCCAGTGGCGCAATCGTACGCGACGGTGCTGCTGTTCGAGTGCCTGCAGTTGATCCAGCAGCGCCAGGGGGGAGAGGCGTGTGGTGAGCTCGGCGACGGCATTGACGAAGTCAGGTTGATCCTGAGGCCCGACCGGCTTGCTGGCATACAGGCGCGAGTGGCGCGTGCAGCGGGTCAGCGGCAGGCGGTCCAGCGCCTCAAGTGCGCGCTCGAGTTGAGCGCGCGGATCGTCAAGGTTGGCACCGAGGCCGATCAAGGCTGTCGAAGTCATGCGAGGTTCCTGCGTCGGCACGTCAGTGCTCAGCCTTGTCCACGACCATTGCGACGGCGCTTGCCGCGACGTTTGGTGCCCGCGGGCTTGCTGCCTGCCGGCCCCTCATCGGACACGCCTTCGATCATGGCGACCTGAGCACGGGAATCGACTTCCTGGAAGTCGGTCCACCACTTGCCCAGTCCCGGCTTCACTTCGCCGGCGAATTCCCGCAGCAGCAGGAAGTCATAGGCGGCGCGGAAGCGTGGATGCTCGCGGGTCTGGAAGGCGCGCTTGCCACGGCGACGCGGCAGCTTGGCCTGCATGTCCCAGATCTCGCGCATCGGGATGCTGAAGCGCTTCGGAATCGAGGTGTGGTTGAGCTGACGGGCGATCGCCTGCTGAGCCGCCTGGTGGGCGGCCGGGATGTCCGGCATGCCACTGGCGACCAGCTGGTCGGTGCGTGCCTTGACGCCAGGCCACAGCAGCGCAGCGTAGAGGAAGGCCGGCGTGACCGGTTTGTCGTCACGGATACGATCATCCGTGCTCGCCAGCGCCTTCTCGATCAGCGGCATGGACCAGTGATAGTGCGCGAAGCTCTCTTCCGTTTCCGGGAACAGCATCTGGAACAGACCGAACTCACGCAACAGGTGGAACGTTTCCAGAGCGTAGCCGGACATGAACAGCTTCAGCACTTCCTCGAACATGCGTGCCGGCGGAATCTGCAGCAGCAGCGGTGCCAGCTCGTACATCGGTTCGGCGGTGGCTTCCTCGATGTCGAAGTCCAGCTTGCCGGCGAAGCGGACCGCCCGCAGCATGCGGACCGGATCTTCGCGATAGCGCGTTTCCGGGTCACCGATCAGGCGGATCATGCGCGCTTCGATGTCACGCACGCCATGTGCCCAGTCGTGGATCGTGAAGTCGGACACGTCGTAGTAGAGGGCGTTGATCGTGAAGTCGCGGCGCAGCGCGTCCTCCTCGATGGAGCCCCAGACGTTGTCGCGCAGCAGCATGCCATCTTCCGACTGCTGGGTATGCTGGCTCGGCGTGCTGTCGGCAGGCTTGCCACGGAAGGTGGTGACCTCGATCACCTCACGGCCGAAGCGTACATGCACGATGCGGAAGCGTCGGCCAATGATGCGTGCGTTGCGGAACAGCTCGCGGACCTGTTCCGGCGTGGCGTTGGTCGCCACGTCGAAGTCCTTCGGGCGCTCGCCGAGCAGGGCATCGCGGATGCAGCCACCGACCAGATAGGCCTGATAGCCGCCGCTCTGCAGGCGATAGAGCACCTTCAGCGCGTTTTCGCTGAGCTGGCGGCGGGACACGGGATGCTCATCCCGCGGTATCACACGCAGGCTGGGCAGGGTGGCCTCGGGCGCGTCAGTTGCATTGAAAAGCGTCTTCAAGCGGTCACCGGGGCGTTGGAGAAAGCGGGTAAATCCTTTGAACATGCAGCGATTCGACTCGTGCGTAGCAGGCCGCCCAGTGTAGCGGAGGGCAGATACCTTGGCAAAGCGCCGGTCTGCCACTGATGGGCCGAGACTGCACTTCAAGGTGCCTGATGAGGGAAGAAATGCCTCTCGGGCAAGGAAAAAGGGAGACCGATTTCTCGGTCTCCCTTTCAGGTAGAGTACACGCATCTTTGAGCAGATGTTCTTTTTCGTGAAGGCGCATCGCCTTGAATACGCACCACAGTCGCCAATCACGCAGACAGATGAAGCTATTGTTGTTATCTGACCGTCTGTTCAGTGACCATCTCGTATTCAAAACAATCTTCCATTCACCGACGGCTGAATAGCCTCCCCCCGCGAGTTGTTGTTGGGTCGGGGGTGATCCGGGGTCGAGTATCTTGTTGTTGTTGGCACTCGAGGCCGGATTCGTCGCGTCCTGGTCAGTAGATTCCGGACTGCCGATATCTTGTTGTTGGTTCGGCGGATGATGACGTGCGGCCGCTTGTTCTTGTTGTGGCTCCAGCATCCGGCCATGAATCTCGGCCGTGCTTGCCTGTCATCATCAATGTCACTCGCTCGACGAATCTTGTTGTTGTTGGTGTCGAGGGTTTTCGAAGCCTTGCGCAATCTTGTTGTTGTTGTTGGGCGCGCTTCGTATTTCCGGTTGTTCTTTTTCTTGACCGTGTTATTGCATCGGATGTGCCACAGCTTAAAAAAAACACGTAATTCAGTCATTTAGACATAGGTCGCTGAGACGTGAGGCGTAGGTGAGGCTGAGGTGTTACCTGACGTGGCCATTACCGCGCTGGATGGGGGCACTGTTTGGGGTCGATGGTAACAATTGGTGCGAAGGTCTAACGGAGTGACTCGCAAGCTAATGATTGGGAAGTGTTTTCCGGCATGGATTCGGCACTAAAGTCTAGCGAGACCGGCTGGCTGCCTGCCGAGTCCTGAGGGGTTTGAGTGTTGATGTCTCGAAGACGGCCAGGTGAGTCGTGGGGGCGAGCACCCGCTTGGTGCAATGCGGATGGGGAGCCCGCGGGTCGGCTGGTGATCGTCAGCCTGCCCGTGCGCCTGCTTGAGGGAGGCATGTGCTGATGATGCCTCAGGACGTCGCGCTGCCACGGCGTGCCTTCTTGCGCGGGATACCCAGCCGCTGACGGCGCTCCCACAGATTCTTGCGGCTGATGCCGAGACGACGGGCTAGCTCCGTTTCGCTCATGTGGTCCTGATGTTCGAGAACGAAATGCTGGAAGTAGTCCTCGAGGGACAGGTCCTCCTCTTCCGGTGTCGGGTTGGCGAGAGGAGGTGCGGGTCGAGGGGGGGCGGTCTCCCGTGCCGGAGCGGCACCTTCGGCCTGCGGACGCGGTGCTGAAGTGACGGGAGGCGGCTGGTGGGCGAGGGGCTCCTGTGGACGGCCGCCAGCAGTATCGCTTCGCAGGACATGCTCGGCGCGCAGGCCCAGGTCTTCCGGGGCGATGATCCGACGGTCTGCCAGGATCACGCCGCGCTCCAGGGCGTTCTCGAGCTCGCGCACATTGCCGGGCCAGCCGTACTGATGGATCTCCTGGCGGGCACGCTGTGACAGCCGCATCCCCTCCCGGGCATGCCGGCGCGCGATGCCCTTCAGCAGGTGTTCGGCCAGTTCCAGCACGTCATCTCCCCGCTCACGCAGCGCAGGCAGGTCAATCTCCATGACGTTGAGGCGATAATAGAGATCCAGGCGGAATTCGCCGGTCGCGGAGAGGCGGTGCAGGTCACGGTGAGTGGCCGCGATCAGGCGGACATCCACATGGCGCGTCTCGATGGCACCGACGCGACGTATCTCACCCTCCTGAAGGACACGCAGCAGGCGAGCCTGAGCATCCAGCGGCAGTTCCCCGATCTCATCCAGGAACAGGGTGCCGCCATCCGCGGCTTCGATCAGGCCGGTGCGTGAATTCGTCGCGCCGGTGAAGGCGCCCTTTTCATGCCCGAACAGCTCGGATTCGATCAGGGTTTCCGGAATGGCGGCACAGTTGACGCAGATCAGCGGTGCCTGATGCCGTCCGCTCTGGCGATGGATCGCACGTGCGACCAGTTCCTTGCCGGTACCGGATTCGCCAAGTACCAGTACGGTGACATCCGCGGGGGCCACCTTGCGGATGCGGGTATAGACCTGCTGCATCGCACGGCAGTGGCCGATCATCTCGACCTGCGAGCCGGTGGCTCCGGAATGAGAGGAGGGGCGCGATGAGGGGGACGGCGCATCGTCATTGCGCGGCAAGGCCAGCGCCTCACGTACGCTGCGCGCGAAGGCCTCCTGATCGAAGGGTCTGGGCAGATAATCCGCGGCGCCGGCTTTCAGGCAGGCGATGGCGCCATGCAGGCTGGGGGGATCCGCCAGCAGGATCACCGGGGCAGGGTGGCTGGCCTCGAGAACGGGCTTGGCATGTTCTCCGGCGAGCGCGACATCGCAGATGACCAGTGCAAACTCGCCGGGTTTCTGACGACAGGCGTCTTCAAGTCCATTGGCATGCACCACGCCGTGCCCGTCGCGCTCCAGCAGATGCTGAAGGGCAGTGCGTGTGGCACCTTCCTTTTCGATGATCAGAATCCGGGCCATGGAATGCTATCGCTCGCCTGATGGAGTGCGTGAAGAAATGAGATGGCGCTGATGCCTTGGCTATCTCGTACAAAGTCTCCCCTGTTCCCCGTGGGCTGGCAATCCGACAATCGTGGCTGGCCTGGTCGTCATGGAAATGGCGTGGCCATGCGCAGTGACTGGGCCGCGCCAACGTTCGCGAGCGACCAGCGTGGCGTGGCGTGCGCCAGTTGTTCCGCGGGGCTGGCAGTGGCCAGCTCGGCTGGCGGTGCCTGCCCGAGCAGCGTCAGCGTGTGATGCAGCAGTTGGCGAATGGCGACTTCATCGACCGGCAGGGCCGGGGCCAGGTTCTGCTTGGAGAGCTTCTGCCCATTGTCGGCGGTGATCAGTGGCAGGTGCGTCAGGCGCGGTGTGGGGAGACCAAGGGACGCCTGCAGGAGGCGTTGCCAGGGCGTGTTGTCGAGCAGGTCCAGGCCGCGTACGACGTCGGTGATTCCCTGTTCGGCGTCATCCACCACCACGGCCAGCTGATAGGCCCACAGGCCATCGCGACGCTTGAGTACCACGTCGCCGAGTGCCGCCAGTTCCTGCTGGATCGGGCCTTGCAGGCGATCGTGCCAGCCGGCGATGGCGCCGGCTACACCGAAGCGCTCTGCCGCTCGCACGTCCAGACGCCAGGCGTGCTCGCCAGCGGGTGGCTCATCGCGATCGCGACACCAGCCCGGGTAGACCGCGAAGGCCCGCCACTGCTTGCGGGAGCAATCACAGGGATAGGCGATACCCGTGGCCTTGAGCTTCGCGAGCGCCTCGTCGTAGGCGGCGTGGCGATCACTCTGATAGCGCACCGCGCCGTCCCAGTGCAGGCCGAAGGCCTCCAGCTGACGCAGGATGGTGTCGGCGCTGCCTGCGGGGCAGCGTGGCGGGTCGATGTCCTCGATGCGCACCAGCCATTGGCCAGCGTGATGCCGCGCATCCAGGTAGCTGGCCACGGCCGCCAGCAGTGAACCGGCGTGCAGTGGGCCAGAGGGGGTCGGGGCAAAACGGCCACGGTAGGCGGTGGGCATCGGCAGGGCTCCAGCGTCCGTGATTGGGGGAATGTCTGGCTGTGCGGACCCCAACGCATACGGGCACCGCTCCAAGGAGGGTGCCCGTATGGGGGATGAGGTCGACGGCGGGCCGTCGGTTCACCGACAGCGGGGCTTAGCGGCCCAGCTGCTTTTCCTTCAGCTCGGCCAGTGTCTTGCAGTCGACACACTGGGTCGCGGTCGGGCGTGCTTCCAGTCGGCGGATACCGATCTCGACGCCACAGGCTTCGCAGAAGCCGTAATCGTCCTCATCGATGTTCTCGATGGTCTCGTTGATCTTCTTCAACAGCTTGCGCTCGCGGTCACGCGTTCTCAGTTCGAGACTGAAGCCCTCTTCCTGAGTGGCACGGTCTGCAGGGTCCGCGTAGTTGTTGGCATCTTCCTGCAGGTGACGCACGGTGCGATCAACCTCTTCCATCAGCTCCTGTTTCCAGTCCAGCAGGATTTGACGGAAGTGCGCTAGCTGCTTCTCGTTCATGTACTCTTCACCCGCTGCCGGCTCGTACGGGGTGAATTTCTTAAGCGCTTCCGGCTTGGTTTCAGCTACTGGCATGGGACCGCCTCATTCCGCAAGGTGACTTGGGCCGTCGACAGTCTGTTGCACTGCCTCCTTGGCCACGGCGAGGGGGCTGTCCTGACTGCTGCCCTCGCGAGAAGATCAGCTTATTTAGCGTAAAAATGACAAGTTTGCAACCGAACTCCGACGATAGTTTGTGCCGGCTCATGAACAGGCCTGTTCACGCAAACATGCATTTTCCTGTGAAAAGGGGGTGGGAATGGGCCTTGGCAGGTGCCTAGAATGAAGCTTCCGTCACGAGGAGTGCCATCATGCAGTTTGCCCGCCGTCTTGAATCCGTTGCCGCCTTTCGCGTGATGACGCTGCTGGAAGCCGCCCAGGCGCGAGAGGCTGCCGGGCATGATGTCATCCATCTGGAAGTGGGCGAACCCGACTTCCCGACCCCCGCGCCGGTGATCGCGGCCGGCCAGGCGGCATTGGCCGCCGGCCAGACTCGCTATACGCCCGCCTGTGGCCTGCCCGCGCTGCGCGACGCCATCGCGGCAGACTACCAGCGCCGTCACGGTGTCACGGTCTCGCCCTCGCGCATCATCGTCACGCCCGGTGCCTCTGGCGCTCTGCTGCTGGCCACCCTGCTGTGTGCCGAGCGCGGTGACAGCGTGCTGATGGCGGATCCGACCTACCCGTGCAATCGCCATTTCATGGGGCTGGTCGATGCCCAGCTCGACGTGGTGCCTGTCAGCGCCGAGAGCGGCTGGCAGCTGACCGCGGAGCTTGCCGATGAGGTCTGGCGCGAGAACACCCGTGCGGTGATGGTGGCATCTCCTTCCAATCCCACCGGGCACGTGTTGTCGCCACAGAAGCTGCAGGCGCTGGGGGAGCTGTGCAGAGCCCGAGACGCTCACCTGCTGGTCGATGAGATCTATCAGGGCCTGACCTATGGCGTGCCTGCACATACGGCGTTGGCGGAATGTCCGGATGCCTTCGTGATCAACAGCTTCTCGAAATATTTCGGCATGACCGGCTGGCGACTGGGCTGGCTGGTGGCGCCGGAAGCGGCGGTCGAGCCGTTGTCGCGCCTGGCGCAGAATGTCTTCCTGGCTGCCTCCACCCCCGCGCAGCATGCGGCGCTGGCGGCCTTCACGCCGGAGTGCGAGGCCGAGCTCGAACGCCGTCGCCAGGTGCTGGAGGCGCGGCGCGGCGTGCTGCTGGCCGGACTCGAACGTCTCGGGCTGGCACCGTCGGTTCCCCCGCAGGGCGCCTTCTACGTCTGGCTGGATATCTCGCACTTGAGTCATGACAGCGAGGCCTTCTGCCGTGCCTTGCTGGAGGAAGAGAACGTTGCCATCACGCCGGGGACCGATTTCGCGCTGGCAGATGGACGTCGCCATGTGCGGATCGCCTTCACGGCCGATGAGGCGCGTCTGCGCGAAGCCCTGACGAGACTTGAGCGCTTCCTGGAGCGGCGTGCTGCCCCGGCGGGAGCATCTGCCTGATGCAGTTGACAGGGTTGTATCGTGGTCGGCTGATCCGGCGCTACAAGCGCTTCTTCGCTGAAGTGGAGCTGCTCGAGGGGGAACGGGCAGGCGAGGTGGTGACGGCGCATTGTCCGAATACCGGCTCGATGCGTGCCGTGTGCGTGGAAGGCTGTGAGGTATGGCTGTCACCATCCAACAATCCGAAGCGCAAGCTTGCCTGGACCTGGGAGCTGATTCGCCTGCCCCTGGACCCTCCCGGGGCTGGCGGTCGGCGTGAGGCCTTGGTGGCGGTGCATACCGGACGTGCCAATGCGCATGTCGAGGCGGTCCTGCGGGAGGGGGACTCGTCAGAGTGCCCGCCTGCACTGCATGCTGCGCTGCGTGAGAGAGGGCTGACGAATCTGGCGCGAATCGAGCGGGAGGCACGGGTCGAGGTCATGCCAGCAGGCAGTGAGATCGCGGAGCGCTCGCGGCTCGATTTCCAGCTGTGGCCGCGCGATGAGCAGGCCGCCTCGATCTATGTCGAGGTCAAGCAGCTCACCCTGCGTGAGTCGGATGGGCATGGGTATTTTCCGGACTCGGTCAGTACGCGCGCGCGCCGTCACCTTGCCAGTCTTGCCGCGCTGGTCGCGGCCGGTCATCGCTGTGTGCTGGTGTTCTGCGTCGCGCACGATGCCATCGAGGATGTCGCGCCGGCGGCTCACCTGGACCCGGCCTATGCCGAGGCCTTCGCCGCGGCCCAGGCCGCCGGTGTCGAGGTGCTGGCGCTGAGGATGCAGGTCGCACTGGCGCCCTGTCATGATGACGCGAGGCAGCCGCTCTGGCAGGCGTCGTTGACCCTCAAGGAGGTGCTGCCGCTGCACGAGGCGCGCTTCTGCGGGTAACGCCTGAGCTCACTCTGATCATCGCGGGGCACTTCAGTGCCGACTCTTCAGCACCAGCTGCGCCGGCGAGCCGTCAGGCCGCTCGATCGTCACGTCCAGCGCGGTCAGTCGCTGCCCCGTGCAGGGGCCACTGAGGCACAGGCCCTGCTGCGGCTCGAAGCAGGCCTGGTGACGATGACACAGGATCAGTCCGCCGGTGGCGTCCAGATAGGGGTCGCGGTGTTCGCGCTCGTCGTGGGCGGGGTCAGCGATCAGGCGGCTGCCGCGGTGCGGACAGGCGTCGAGATAGGCGTGCAGTCCATCGGCCAGCCGGATCAGCATGGCCGGGCGGCCATCCTCGAGCCTGATCGGCAGGCTGCAGCCGATGCGCAGCTCCGGCAGTGGCAGGCGGAGCAGGCGGCGTGTCATGCGGGTCTCCTCTGAGTGGGCGAGAGGCGTTGGTGAAGAACGCGGTGCGTTCGGGCATCAGGGGGCTCGCATCGGGTATCATGGGGCAATGACGGCCAGCAGGGAATGCTCGGCTGCCGCTGGCAGTGCTCGACCTTCCGTGCGCGATGGACTGTGTCGCCGTTGGCCATTATCGCCTTTCTTCACGCCTGGTTATCTTCATGTCGCTATTTCATCGTCCCGCCTTCCTCCGTCCTGCCCCAGCTGGGCAGGCAGGCCTCACGCGTCGCCAGTTGCTGGCTGGCATGGTCGCCGGCGTCGGCGGTCTCTCGTTGCTGGGGAGCGGGGCGCTGCAGGCGGCTCAAGCGCCGCCGGGGCCGCTTCCGCCCTTGCCTGCCTGGCATGATCCCGACGCCTCACATCCGTTGCTGGGCAGCATTCTCGTGGCGCAGGGCAATCGACGCCTGTCACCGGCGGCACTGGTGGACTGGGCGCAGGCGCATCCGCTGGTGCTGCTGGGAGAGCATCACGACAACCCGGATCATCATCTGCTGGAGCGCTGGCTGATCGATGCACTGGCGGCACGTCGTCAGTTGGGTGGCGTGGCAATGGAAATGCTGGATTCCCGTCAGGATGCGGCGCTGTCACTGGTCAATCGCACCTCGCTGGCCGTGGCGGGCCTGCCGGATGAGGAGCTGATGCGCCTGCTGGCATGGGATGCACGCTGGAAATTCACCGATTACTCGAGCGTGTTGCGTGGTGTGCTGGACAGCGGCGCCCCCCTCTCGTCCGCCAGTCTGACCAGAGAGCAGGTGCGCGCGGTGATGGCTCAGGACCAGACGGCGCCAGCACTGCCGGAGGCCGTGCTGAGGCTGCAGCGCGAGGCGCTGGATGAAGGCCACTGTGGTCTGCTGGGGGCAGAGCGCCTGGATGGTCTGCTGCGTGCCCAGCTGGCGCGTGATCAGCAGATGGCGGAGCGTCTCGAGGCGCTGGCCAATCGCGATGCCACGGCGTTGCTGGTGGCCGGCAGTGGCCATGCGCGTCGCGATATCGGCGTGCCGCGCTGGCTGACCCGGGATTCGCTCTCCATCGCACTGATGCCGGTGGCCTGGGGGGAGGAGGGTCAGCCGCTGACCCAGCTCGATGACTATCTTCCGGAAAGTGCGGGGGCGGCCCCGGCGTACGACCTGGTGTGGTTCACCCCGGCCGTCGCTCAGCCAGAGGATGCCTGCGCGGGACTGCGTGAGGCGGCGGATATCGCCACGCCGGATCTGCCGGGCTGAGAAAGCGGGCCGGGCGAGCAACGCTGGCATGAAAAAAGGCACCTCCTGTGAGGTGCCTTTTGCGTTCTTGCATCGCGTCGCTCAGTCGGGCTGCGATCAGTCGGGCTGCGCTCAGCCGCTCTTGACGTCGACCTGGCCTTCTGCGCGACGACGGGCCGCTTTCTGCGGCGTGGCATCCCCGTCGGCGTCATTGGCCTGGCTGTCGTTGCTGCCGGCCTGCTCGCGGAAGCGATCCTCGATATACGTGATACGAGTGCGTCCGTGGGGCACCGGCTTGAAGTCGGCATCGACACTGACCAGCACGATGCGGTCGATGGTCAGGATGCGTTCACGCGTGATCTTGTTGCGGATCTCGACGCACAGCGAGATGGACGTGCGGCCAAAGGCGCTGGCGGTGATGCCCAGCTCGATGATATCGCCCTGGCGCGCACTGGAGACGAAGTTGATCTCCGACATGAACTTCGTCACCACGCGGGAAGTCCCCAGCTGGACGATGGCGTAGATGGCCGCTTCTTCGTCGATCCAGGCCAGCAGACGTCCACCGAACAGGGTGCCGTTGGGGTTGAGGTCTTCGGGCTTGACCCATTTGCGGGTATGGAAGTTCATGCACTCTCTCCTCGGGATGCCGGCGCACCTCACCGGAAGTGCGAGCCGTGATCCTCAGCTGCGTTTACCCCGAAAGTATATAGACTTTAGTTGCGACTGTCTGTGCATGGCCCGGATAGCGCAACGCTATCGCGCCGCGGGGAGAGCGCGGGGAGAATTGGCGGCGTCATGACGCGAAACGGCCGGCAGGGACTCCCTGTCGGCCGTCTTTCCAAAGGCGGTGTGGCGAGTGTGATCAGCGCTTGTCGGGCGGACAGTTGTCGCGGCAGACGCGGAAGATGGCCACCTCTCCGAACAGATTCGGCCACCAGGTCGCCGCCGGATGTGGCTCGTGATCGCCATTGCCGACTGCGCGGTCGATGATCTTGAGGCCCTGGGCACGACACAACCGCTCGAAATCCGCAAAGGTCGAGAGGTGGATGTTGGGGGTGTCGTACCAGGCGTGCGGCAGTGACTTGGAGACCGGCATGCGCCCCTTGAGCCCCAGGTGCAGGCGGTGACGCCAGTAGGCGAAGTTGGGGAAGGTGATGATGGCTTCACGTGAGACGCGCATCATCTCTTCCAGCGCACGGTCCGGGCGGCGCAGTACCTGCAGGGCCTGGGACATCACCACGCGATCAAAGGTGTCATCGGCGAAATTGGCCAGACCATCATCGACATTCTGCTCGATGACGTTCACGCCGCGCGCCACGCAGGCGCTGATGTTGTCGGGATCGATCTCCAGTCCGTAGCCGAATACCCCCTTGGTCTCCTTGAGCGAGGCCAGCAGGGTGCCATCCCCACAGGCGAGATCCAGCACGCGGCCACCTTCGGGAATCCAGTCGTGGATCTGGGCGAGGTCGTTACGCATGGCTGGCCTCCTGGGGAGCGGTGTGCAGGGGAGAGGCTGCGTTGCAGGCCTTGTCGTATGCGCGGGTCAGGAAGTTGCCCAGCACTGCCTGATAGCGCTCTCCCGGCAGCAGGAAGGCGTCATGGCCGTGAGGAGAATCGATGTTGGCATAACTGACGTTCTTGCCGGCATGGATCATGGCGTTGACCAGCTCGCGCGAGCGTGACGGAGCGAAGCGCCAGTCGGTGGTGAAGCTGACGACGAGCACCGGGCAGCTGATCGGTGCCATGGCCGCGGCCAGATCATCGCCGGCCGTGGCGGCGGGATCGAAGTAATCGAGTGCCTTGGTCATCAGCAGGTAGGTGTTGGCATCGAAGGCGGTGGAGAAGGTGTCGCCCTGATGGCGCAGATAGCTCTCGACCTGGAAGTCGACGTCGTAACCGAAGTTGAGGCGGTCCTGGCGCAGGTCACGCCCGAACTTGGTCCCCATCGAGTGCTCGGAAAGATAGGTGATGTGACCGACCATGCGGGCCAGCTTGAGACCGCGCTTGGGCACGGCATCGACGCGTGAGTACCAGCCGTCATGGAATTCCGGGTCCGAGCGGATGGCCTGGCGCGCGACTTCGTTGAAGGCGATGTTCTGCGCCGAGAGCTTGGGGGTACAGGCGATGATGGCGACGTGCCCGACGCGCTCGGGATGATCCATCGCCCACTGCAGTGCCTGCATGCCGCCCAGTGAGCCACCGACCACCGCGGCGAAGCGCGTGATGCCGAGACGTTCGGCGAGGCGCTTCTGACTCTCGACCCAGTCCGGCACGGTCACCAGCGGGAAATCGGGGCCCCATTGTTCGCCCGTTTCCGGGTTGATCGAGGTCGGGCCGGTACTGCCGTGACAGCCGCCGATATTGTTCAGCGCGATGACGAAGAAGCGTGAGGTATCGATGGGCTTGCCGGGGCCGATGTAGTCGTCCCACCAGCCGGGCTTGCGATCACTCATCGCGTGGTAGCCGGCGGCGTGATGGTGTCCGGTCAGGGCGTGGCAGATCAGGAGGGCGTTGCTGGCGTCAGCGTTCAGCTCGCCATAGGTCTCGTAGACCAGCGAGTACTGTTCGAGGCGTCTGCCGCAGGCCAGCTCCAGCGGTGTATCGAAGTGGGCAGTCCGGGGCGTGACGAGACCGACCGAATCCGGGGGAAGGGAATCAGGCATCGTGGTGAAGGTTTCCAGCATCATGTCCAGCAGAGTGTTCGGGCAGAGCCCGTGTCCGGGGCGCGAAGCCGCGGTGATGCGCCTTGTGGGCGTCTCGTGCACCGTGGTTCTGGCTTCGGCCGAGGGATCACTCTAGCACAGCGTCGGGCGCGCGTGAGCCAGTGGCGCGGGCAGGAAGCACAGGCGCCCGCAGCGGAGGTTCCGTTGCGGGCGCCTGGGGGGGGACACCGCGAAGCGGCGATGTCACGTCTGGCAGGGAGGAGTGTGCGTATCAGCCGAAGACGCTACGCAGCATGCCGATGGTCGGCAGCGTCTGACTGACCAGACTGCCGATCAGGTTGAGGGCGATGAACACGAAGATCGGCGACAGATCGAGCATGCCGATCGACGGGATCACCTTGCGCACCGGCTTCATGATCGGGTCCACCAGCTGATGGACCAGGATGGCGCCCGGGTGGTTGGCCTGGGGGGCGACCCACGACAGGATGATCATCGCGATCAAGGCGAAGAAGTAGATGTTGATGATGCTGTCGAGCATGGTGCCCAGTGCCGTCAGCGCGATGAAGCCGATCGGCAGCATGCCGCCGAACAGCGCGCCGATGGCGACCAGCACCAGGCTGACGACGATGAAGGCGGCCGCCAGTGTGGCGATGTCGAAGCGCCCCAGCGGGCGCAGGATGCCCTGCAGCGGTGCCACCAGCGGATTGGTCGCCTTGACCACCGACTGGGTGACCGGATTGTAGAAATCTGCACGAGACAACTGCAGCAGGAAACGCAGCATCAGTATATAGACGAACAGTTGCAGCAGGATGGTGACCAGCTGAAGTCCGATGTTACCCATAGCACCCATGGGGCCTTCCTTAAGACGGTGAGTTGAGGACGCGAATCTGGTGTCGGCGTGTCATGCCATCAGCATGCCAATCCGAGATGAACGCAGCATGATGGCGGTTTCCCGAGTGGGCTGCCAGTCAGGCGCTCTGCACGCTGCCACTCGTGGCGTGGCAATCCCGCCACTGGAGTTACTGGTCCAGCTCACGCGCCAGCTCTGCAGCCCTTGCGCTGGACGCCTTGGCCGCACGGCTGACGATCTCGCGCAGGCCATCTCCCTCGAAGCTGTTGATGGCGCGTTCGGTGGTGCCATTCGGCGAGCAGACATGGCGACGCAGCTCTGCCGGCTCGTGCTCGCTGGTGAAGGCCATCTGCGCGGCGCCGCGTCCGGTCTGGATCGCCAGTCGGCGCGCCGTCTCGGCATCCAGTCCCAGTTCGATACCGGCGGCTTCAAGCGCTTCGATGAACAGGAAGAAGTAGGCCGGGCCGGAACCGGAAATCCCGGTGACCGCTTCCAGCAGACCTTCTTCCTCGACCCATTCGACGATACCGACCGCGGTCAGCATCTCGTCCATCAGCGCACGTTGCTCATCGGTCACGCGCGAGGTGGCGTAGAGGCCGCTGGCACCGACGCCCACCAGCGAGGGGGTATTGGGCATGCAGCGGATGATGGCAAGCTCTCCCCCCAGCCAGCGCTCGAGACTGTCGCAGGTGATGCCGGCCGCGACCGAGATGACTAGCGGCTTGCGCTCCTGTACGGCGGGCGCCAGTGCCTGGCAGACGTCATGCATCATCTGGGGCTTGACGCCCAGCACGATGACATCGGCACGTGCGACGGCGTCAGCGTTGTCCTGGGTCGTGGTCACGCCGTAGCGTTGCTCGAGCGCCTCGAGGGTATCGCGTGAACGGGCCGTCGCGATGATGCGGTCTGCCGGATAGCCGGCCTCGATCATGCCGCCGAAGATGGCGCTGGCCATGTTGCCGGCACCGATGAAGGCGATGGTGCGGGGAGTGGCGGAGGTCTGGTGCGTCATGCGGTGCTCCTGATCGTTCGGATGGGATGGACCGGCGAGCGGTGAGTCTGTGCACTTTACCGCGGCTGCTTCGCGAGAGTGACGTTCGTGGCAGTGAACCGTGCGTCCGAGGCTGCCGGAGGTGACTCGTCCGCGGGCTGCGCATGCGTCAGTGGCGTGCGTGAATCGTGTGCGGGCGGCGTCAGTGAGTGGTCTCAGTGGGCGCTGGAATAGTCACGCGCTCCGAAGAGGGCCGTGCCGAGACGGACCAGCGTCGCGCCTTCGGCGACGGCGGCCTCGAGATCACCACTCATGCCCATGGACAGGGTGTCGAGCTTGGCCTGAGGGTAGCGGGCCGCGGGGAAGCGAGCCTGCAGCTGCTCCAGCAATACGCGCAGTGTCCTGAAGGGCGCCTGCCTTTCCTGCAGGTCAGCCTCGGATGAGGCGGGGGCGGGAATCGCCATCAGGCCTCGCAGTCGCAGGTTGGGCAGTGCCAGCACCGTCTCGGCCAGGGCAATCAATTCCTCGGGTGTGACGCCTGCCTTGGTGGCCTCGCCGGAGACGTTCACCTGCAGACAGATGTCGAGTGGCGGCAGGGTCTCGGGGCGTTGCTCGCTCAATCTGCGAGCCACCTTCTCACGCTCGACGGCATGTACCCAAGAGAAGTGTTCGGCAATCGCGCGGGTCTTGTTGGACTGGATGGGGCCGATGAAGTGCCATTCGATATCGGTGAGGTCCGACAGCGCCTGCTGCTTGTCCAGCGCTTCCTGCAGATAGTTCTCGCCGAAGGCCCGCTGGCCATTGCGCCAGGCAGCACGAATCATCCGGTCGGGCTTGGTCTTGCTCACCGCCAGTATCCGGGCTGCCTCTACGTTGCGTTTACTTGCCAGCAGTGCCTTTTCCAGCCGCGCACGGGCCTCTAGGATACACTGAGTAACACAAGCTTCGTCGTCGGGGACTGCAGTCATGCGGCTCGGCTCCAGAATTTGCGAAATATCTTCACGGTTGATGGCTCGGCGTCGTGGGCGCCACCGGTAGTATGGGCTGGATAGGGCGTTCGTCATGATATCCACCGCACCATCTGCTGAAGAGCCACATCACACTTACACCCGAGTCCACGGGACTCGTTGGTACAAGAGCTTCGGTCTTCGCGAGGGATCTGCATGGATATTACCGAACTGCTGGCTTTTTCGGCAAAACAGAACGCATCGGATCTGCACCTGTCCGCCGGCCTGCCACCGATGATTCGCGTCGATGGTGACGTACGACGCATCAACGTCCCTTCGATGGATGACAAGCAGGTGCGTGCGCTGATCTACGAGATCATGAACGACAAGCAGCGTCGCGACTTCGAGGAGTTTCTCGAGACGGATTTCTCCTTCGAGGTGCCGGGCGTCTCGCGCTTCCGTGTCAATGCTTTCCACCAGGGGCGGGGGGCGGGTGCCGTCTTCCGTACCATCCCGTCGGAAGTGCTGACGATGGAAGACCTGGGTCTCGGCGAGGCGTTTCGCAAGATGTGCATGCTGCCGCGTGGCCTGATTCTGGTCACCGGCCCGACAGGGTCGGGCAAGTCGACCACGCTGGCGGCAATGGTCGATTACATCAACGAGAACAAGTACGACCACATTCTCACCATCGAGGACCCGGTCGAGTTCGTCCACCAGTCCAAGCGTTGCCTGGTCAACCAGCGTGAAGTGCATCGTGACACCCACGGCTTCGCGCCGGCTCTGCGTTCGGCATTGCGTGAGGACCCGGACGTCATTCTGGTCGGCGAGCTGCGAGACCTCGAGACCATCCGTCTGGCACTGACGGCCGCCGAGACCGGGCACCTGGTCTTCGGCACCCTTCACACCACCTCGGCGACCAAGACCGTCGACCGCATCATCGACGTCTTCCCGGGCGAAGAGAAGGCGATGGTGCGTTCGATGCTGTCCGAATCCCTGCAAGGGGTCATCGCGCAGACGCTGCTCAAGAAGGTGGGCGGCGGGCGCGTGGCAGCGCACGAGATCATGCTTGCCACTCCTGCCATCCGCAACCTGATCCGTGAGGACAAGGTGGCGCAGATGTATTCCTCCATCCAGACCGGTGGTGCGTTGGGGATGCAGACGCTGGATTCGGCGCTGACGCGGCTGTTGGCCGAGGGGCTGGTGACCAGCGAAGACGCGCAAGCGAAGGCCAAGGGGCTGCTGGGATAGTGCGCGACTGCCGTGCAGTGGTGTTGCCAGGCGACATCAGGGAAAGGGCAATGCCCATGGCCGAATCCAGGTCGAGACAGGCGAGACGGCACGCCTGAAGGCCATCACGGGCGTTGTCCTCGTCGGGACGGAAGGTCGTTGCGATAAACGATAATAAAACCGTAGTTTGAATGTGACTTCACAGAGTGGATCGGGACACGGCTCATGACTCCTCATGAATGGCTGCAGGAACTCCTGCAGTTGATGGTCAGCAAGGGCAGCTCGGATCTTTTCATCTCGACGGGGACTCCGCCGCAGATGAAGGTCAATGGGCGAATGGCGGCGCTGGGTGACAAGAAGCTCGGTGTCGATCAGGTGCGAGAACTGGTGCTTGCGCCGATGAGCGACATGCAGCGAGAGCGCTTCGAACAGGAGCGTGAGGCCAATTTTGCCCACAGTTTGCCGGGGGTGGGGCGTTTCCGGATCAGCGCCTTCTATCAGCGTAGCCAGATGGGCATGGTCATCCGTCGCATCCAGCTGTCGATTCCCAGCCTGGAAGAACTGCGCCTGCCGGAAATCATCAAGAGTCTCTCGGAGACCAAGCGTGGTCTGGTGATCTTCGTCGGGGGCACGGGTGCCGGCAAGTCGACCTCGCTGGCCTCGATGATCCAGCACCGCAACCAGACCTCGAGTGGCCATATCATCTGCATCGAGGATCCGATCGAGTACATCCATCCCCATCAGCGCTCCATCGTGACCCAGCGCGAAGTGGGGATCGACACCGAGTCCTTCGAGGTGGCGCTGCGCAATACGCTGCGTCAGGCACCGGACGTGATCATGATCGGCGAGATCCGTTCGCGTGAGACCATGGAGCATGCGCTGACCTTTGCGGAAACCGGTCACCTGTGTCTGGCGACCTTGCACGCCAACAACGCCAACCAGGCGCTGGATCGCATCATCCACTTCTTCCCGGAAGAGCGTCACGAACAGGTATGGATGGACCTGTCACTGAATCTCAAGGGCATCGTGGCCCAGCAGCTGCTGCCTCACAAGAGTGGCAATGGCGCACAGCGAGTGCCGGCTATCGAGGTGATGCTGCGCTCGCCGCTGATCGTCGATCTGATCCGCAAGGGGGCGGTGGTGGAGATAAAGGACGTGATGAAGCGCTCCCAGCAACAGGGCATGATGACCTTCGATCAATCGCTCTATGCGTTGCATCAGCAGGACCTGATCACCGAGGAGGTGGCATTGGCGCATGCCGATTCCGCCAATGACCTGCGTCTGATGATCAAGTTCGGCGATTCCGACAGTGCTCAGGAAGCGCAACTGGATGTGATGAATGCTGCCAGTCGCTTCTCGCTGCAGGACGACGATGGCTGAAGTCCGTGGAGAATCTGGCCTGCGACGGTAGATGTCTCAGGTACTCGACGAAGCCGCGCTTCTGTTTTGCCAGGAGCGCGGCTTTTTCATGTCTGCGCGCGATGGGTCAGCGTGCGTAGAGGCCCCCCAGGACTCTGGGACCGCGTGCTCCCGTCACGCTGACGAGATTGCCGGGGCGCTCCAGCACTCTGCGGGCGGCCAGCCACGCGAAGGCGCTGGCTTCGAGGAGATCGGCATTCCAGCCAAGCGAGGCGCAGGTGGTCAGGCCGGTGGGGTGGCTTGCATGCGCAAGGCGCCGTTCGAGCGCGGCCATCAGGGCGGTGTTGCGCGCTCCGCCACCACAGGGTGTCAGTCCCGCCAGTGATACGCCGGTATGCTCAAGTGCACGCGCGATGCTCTCTACCGTCAGACTCAGCAAGGTGGCCTGCACATCGACAGGGGCCTCGCTGCCTGTCAGGTGCTGCTCCAGCCAGCCGAGATGGAAGTCCTCGCGTCCGGTACTCTTCGGCAGCGGTCGAGTGAAGTAATCCGCGCTGAGCAGACGATCCAGCAGCTCCTCGATGACATGGCCGCTGGCGGCCCAGCTGCCCTGAGGATCAATCGCGGCCCCCTGATGGCGTGCATGCCAGGCATCCAGCAGGCAGTTGGCCGGGCCGGTATCAAAGCCGATCACTGCCGCCTGCGAGTCCAGTGGCGGGAGCAATGTCAGGTTCGCGATCCCCCCCAGGTTCAGCAGTCCCCGCCACTGGTCTGGCTGAGCGAACAGCGCTGAGTGAAATGCCGGCGCCAGAGGCGCTGCCTGCCCACCGGCCGCCAGATCCCTGCGGCGGAAGTCTGCCACCACGGGGATGCCGGTCAGCTCGGCCAGCAGGCTGGGGTTGTCGAGCTGCAGGGTGTAAGGCGTCTGACAGGGCTGATCGCTGAAGCCATGCGGGCGGTGCTCGATGGTCTGTCCATGGCTGCCGATGGCGCGAATGTCTTTCGGTTCCAGTCGCTGGCGAGACAGCAGCTGGCGGATCGCGTCGGCGGCCAGTTCGGCCAGCGCCAGCTCGGCTGCGGCAAGATCACGAAAATGCGCATGGTCCTCGTGCATCAGGCGCCAGAGGCGAGTGCGCAGGGGTTCCGGAAGCGGCAGATCCAGACCGTCGATGAAGCGGATGTGCTCGCGCAGCGCAGTGCAGTCCTGATGGGGTTCGATATCGAGCAGGGCGACATCGAGGCCGTCGAGGCTGGTGCCTGTCATCAGGCCGAGGTAAAGCGCCATGGAGATCTCCCGGGCAGTGAAACGTGGGTCAGCGAGTCTGCCGTGCGCCCCCGAGTCGCGGAAGTCTGGTTGGCATCCTCATGGCCAGAGGCAGAGCAGGGGTGCATGGTCTGCGTGTCATGCTAACATTCTCGGCCAACATGCCCCGTTACGAGGGGAGCAGCAACGGTCAGAGAGGGCAGGATGAGCGACAAGTCAGTAGTGGAAGCGCTGGAGATCATCAAGCGCGGTACCGATGAGGTGCTGGTCGAGGAAGAGCTGATCAAGAAGCTCGAGTCCGGACGCAAGCTCAGGGTCAAGGCGGGTTTCGATCCGACGGCGCCGGACCTGCACCTCGGGCATACCGTGCTGATCAACAAGCTGCGTCAGCTGCAGGATCTTGGCCACGAGGTCATCTTCCTGATCGGGGACTTCACCGGACGCATCGGTGATCCGACCGGCAAGAGCGTGACGCGCAAGCCGCTGACCGAAGAGGACGTGAAGGCCAATGCCCTGACGTATCAGGAGCAGGTCTTCAAGATTCTCGACAAGGATCGCACGCGAATCGCCTTCAACTCCGAATGGATCAGCAAGCTCTCTGCCAGCGACATGATCGAACTGGCGGCTTCCAGCACGGTGGCTCGCATGCTCGAGCGCGATGATTTCGACAAGCGTTACACCGGCAACCAGCCGATCTCCATTCACGAGTTCCTCTATCCCCTGATCCAGGGCTATGACTCCGTGGCGCTGGAGGCGGATATCGAACTCGGCGGTACCGATCAGAAGTTCAACCTGCTGATGGGCCGTGAGCTGCAACGCCAGCGTGGCCAGGAGCCGCAGGTCGTGATCACCATGCCGATCCTCGAAGGTCTGGATGGCGTGCAGAAGATGTCCAAGTCGCTGGGCAACTACATCGGTATCAATGACCGTCCGGGCGAGATGTTCAACAAGATCGTCTCCATGCCGGACTCGCTGATGTGGCGTTACTTCGAGCTGCTCTCGCTGCGCCCCATGGAGGAAGTGAAGGCGCTGATGACCAGCATCGAGAATGGCGCCAATCCGCGCGACATCAAGATGGAGCTGGCTCGCGAGCTGGTGGCGCGTTTCCACGATGAAGAGGCGGCTGCCACGGCTCACCTCTCCAGTGGCAACCAGCTGGCAGAAGGTGAGCTGCCCGCGGACATGCCGGATGTCACCGTGAGCCTTGAAGGGGCAGAGGTCGCGCCGATCGCCGCCGTGCTCAATCGTTCAGGTCTGGCCAACAACAGCGCCCAGGCCAAGGACATGCTCAAGAATGGTCGCGTGAAAGTCGATGGAGACGTGATCGAGCCTTCCTACATGGCGCCTTTCGATACGGCCATCGTCATCCAGGCTGGCAAGAAGCGCTACGCACGTGTGACGGTGACTCGCTGATCCGACGCGAGATGTCTGACCGACCATTCGGCCCCGCCATTTCTGGCGGGGCCGAATGCGTTTCTGGCCAGGGAAGAGATGTGTCAGCAAGTGACGGCGAGATGAGGCCAAAGGAGCAAGAAGAGGTGATGAGAGAATAGGTGTCGCCCGCATGTCCTCGAAATGACAATCGATGGAAAAAGCCCTTGCCCTCAGCCAGGATCGTGCGTAAAGTACGCATCCGCTGCCGGGGACGCATGGCGTTACCAGCGGTGAAAGAGGTTTGCAGGTGGTTGTTTTGTTTGATGTTTTTGAAGTCCGCTTCCAAATCATCGATTGACAATCCCGGGCGATTCGCTAGAATACGCCGCATTCCTACGGAACAGGTGATCGAGCAACGCTCCTCGCCGCTGGATGATGCTTAGAGGCAGTCGATTGACTCATCATCAAGTGCTTGACTTCTCAAGCGTTCCGGATAGAATATGCCTCCTCGCTTAACAGCGACGCTCTTTAAAAATTTGATCAGGTAATTCGTGTGAGCGCTTGCCGATGAGTGGTGACAAGGTCACCAAATATCGGAGCAAGCCTCTCACGAGAAGTTTGACTCTGAACCAAGTTTGGTCTGCTTAACAGACTATCAAGCTTTCAACTGAAGAGTTTGATCATGGCTCAGATTGAACGCTGGCGGCAGGCTTAACACATGCAAGTCGAGCGGAAACGATTCTAGCTTGCTAGAAGGCGTCGAGCGGCGGACGGGTCAGTAATGCATGGGAATCTGCCCGATAGTGGGGGACAACCTGGGGAAACTCAGGCTAATACCGCATACGTCCTACGGGAGAGGGAATCTCGGACCTTGCGCTATCGGATGAGCCCATGTCGGATTAGCTTGTTGGTGAGGTAACGGCTCACCAAGGCGACGATCCGTAGCTGGTCTGAGAGGATGATCAGCCACACTGGGACTGAGACACGGCCCAGACTCCTACGGGAGGCAGCAGTGGGGAATATTGGACAATGGGCGAAAGCCTGATCCAGCCATGCCGCGTGTGTGAAGAAGGCCTTCGGGTTGTAAAGCACTTTCAGCGAGGAAGAACGCTTCGGGATTAATACTCCCGAGGAAAGACATCACTCGCAGAAGAAGCACCGGCTAACTCCGTGCCAGCAGCCGCGGTAATACGGAGGGTGCAAGCGTTAATCGGAATTACTGGGCGTAAAGCGCGCGTAGGTGGCTAAGTCAGCCAGGTGTGAAAGCCCCGGGCTCAACCTGGGAACGGCATCTGGAACTGCTTGGCTAGAGTGCAGGAGAGGAAGGTAGAATTCCCGGTGTAGCGGTGAAATGCGTAGAGATCGGGAGGAATACCAGTGGCGAAGGCGGCCTTCTGGACTGACACTGACACTGAGGTGCGAAAGCGTGGGTAGCAAACAGGATTAGATACCCTGGTAGTCCACGCCGTAAACGATGTCAACTAGCCGTTGGGTCCCTTGAGGACTTAGTGGCGCAGCTAACGCAATAAGTTGACCGCCTGGGGAGTACGGCCGCAAGGTTAAAACTCAAATGAATTGACGGGGGCCCGCACAAGCGGTGGAGCATGTGGTTTAATTCGATGCAACGCGAAGAACCTTACCTACCCTTGACATCCAGAGGACTTTCCAGAGATGGATTGGTGCCTTCGGGAACTCTGAGACAGGTGCTGCATGGCTGTCGTCAGCTCGTGTTGTGAAATGTTGGGTTAAGTCCCGTAACGAGCGCAACCCCTATCCTTATTTGCCAGCGAGTAATGTCGGGAACTCTAAGGAGACTGCCGGTGACAAACCGGAGGAAGGTGGGGACGACGTCAAGTCATCATGGCCCTTACGGGTAGGGCTACACACGTGCTACAATGGCAAGTACAAAGGGTTGCAATACGGCGACGTGGAGCCAATCCCATAAAGCTTGCCTCAGTCCGGATTGGAGTCTGCAACTCGACTCCATGAAGTCGGAATCGCTAGTAATCGTGGATCAGAATGCCACGGTGAATACGTTCCCGGGCCTTGTACACGCCGCCCGTCACGCCATGGGAGTGGACTGCACCAGAAGTGGTTAGCCTAACCTTCGGGAGGGCGATCACCACGGTGTGGTTCATGACTGGGGTGAAGTCGTAACAAGGTAGCCCTAGGGGAACCTGGGGCTGGATCACCTCCTTATCGACACTGTCTACCGCTCGCGGCAAGTGCTCACAACGAATTACCTGATCTTATTGCTGGCTTAGCCGGCAGTGGCAAGCGTGCTCAACAGAGCGCGCTTCTCACTGTTCTCTGAACAGCCGCTCTTTAACAATGTGAATCATGCTGACGATGGAATGTGCGCCAAGCACATCTCCCATCAAAACGATATGTCGGAGAGGTCCGACAGATTCGTAATCCTTCGACAGACCCCTTGGGGTTATATGGTCAAGCGATTAAGCGCATACGGTGGATGCCTTGGCAGCCAGAGGCGATGAAGGACGTGATAGCCTGCGATAAGCGTTGGCGAGGTGGCAAATACCCTGCGACCCAACGATTTCCGAATGGGGAAACCCACTCACCATCAGGTGAGTATCTATAGGCCAATACATAACCTATAGAGGCAAACCCGGGGAACTGAAACATCTAAGTACCCGGAGGAAAAGAAATCAACCGAGATTCCCCAAGTAGCGGCGAGCAACGGGGACCAGCCCTTAAGCGATACAACTGACAGACGAATAAGCTGGGAAGCTTGACGATACAGGGTGATAGTCCCGTAGTAGAAGTCTGAGTATCGTGAAATCGAGTAGGTCGGGGCACGAGAAACCTTGACTGAACATGGGGGGACCATCCTCCAAGGCTAAATACTCCTGGCTGACCGATAGTGAACCAGTACCGTGAGGGAAAGGCGAAAAGAACCCCGGCGAGGGGAGTGAAATAATCCTGAAACCGTATGCGTACAAGCAGTGGGAGCACCTTCGTGGTGTGACCGCGTACCTTTTGTATAATGGGTCAGCGACTTATATTCTGTGGCGAGCTTAACCGTATAGGGGAGGCGTAGCGAAAGCGAGTCTTTAACTGGCATACAGTCGCAGGGTATAGACCCGAAACCGGGCGATCTATCCATGGCCAGGGTGAAGATTGAGTAACATCAATTGGAGGCCCGAACCCAAGTATGTTGAAAAATGCTGGGATGAGCTGTGGATCGGAGTGAAAGGCTAATCAAGCCCGGAGATAGCTGGTTCTCCTCGAAAGCTATTTAGGTAGCGCCTCACGTATCACCGCTGGGGGTAGAGCACTGTTTCAGCTAGGATAATCCCGACTTACCAACCCGAGGCAAACTCCGAATACCAGTGAGTGCAGCGTGGGAGACACACAGCGGGTGCTAACGTCCGTTGTGAAAAGGGAAACAACCCAGACCGTCAGCTAAGGTCCCAAAATCCTGATTAAGTGGGAAACGATGTGGGAAGGCTCAGACAGCTAGGAGGTTGGCTTAGAAGCAGCCATCCTTTAAAGAAAGCGTAATAGCTCACTAGTCGAGTCGGCCTGCGCGGAAGATATAACGGGGCTAAATAGGGTGCCAAACTCCACGGGTTCATCCTTATGGATGAGCGGTAGAGGAGCGTCGTGTAAGCCAATGAAGGTGGATTGAGAAGTCTGCTGGAGGTATCACGAGTGCGAATGCTGACATGAGTAACGATAAGGGGAGTGAAAAACTCCCCCGCCGGAAGACCAAGGTTTTCTGTTCTACGTTAATCGGAGCAGAGTGAGTCGGCCCCTAAGGCGAGGCGGAAACGCGTAGTCGATGGGAAACGGGTTAATATTCCCGTACCGGATGTGGTTGCGATGGGGGGACGAAGAAGGCTAGGTGAGCCAGGCGTTGGTTGTCCTGGTGAAAGCATGTAGGCCGAGGAATCAGGCAAATCCGGTTCCTCTGAGGTCGAGATGCGAGACGAACTGACTACGGTCAAGGAGGATAAATAGATGCCACGCTTAGGAAAAGCCTCTAAGCTTCAGATCACATGCGACCGTACCCCAAACCGACACAGGTGGTCAGGTAGAGAATACCAAGGCGCTTGAGAGAACTCGGGTGAAGGAACTAGGCAAAATGGCACCGTAACTTCGGGAGAAGGTGCACGGTTCGAGTGAAGGACTTGCTCCGTAAGCTCTTACCGGTCGAAGATACCAGGTGGCTGCAACTGTTTATTAAAAACACAGCACTCTGCAAACGCGCAAGCGGACGTATAGGGTGTGACGCCTGCCCGGTGCCGGAAGGTTAATTGATGGGGTTAGGATTCGTCCGAAGCTCTTGATCGAAGCCCCGGTAAACGGCGGCCGTAACTATAACGGTCCTAAGGTAGCGAAATTCCTTGTCGGGTAAGTTCCGACCTGCACGAATGGCGTAATGATGGCCACGCTGTCTCCACCCGAGACTCAGTGAAATTGAAATCGCAGTGAAGATGCTGTGTACCCGCGGCTAGACGGAAAGACCCCGTGAACCTTTACTATAGCTTTACACTGGATGCTGATGTTGTCTGTGTAGGATAGCTGGGAGGCTTTGAAACCACGTCGCCAGATGCGGTGGAGCCAACCTTGAAATACCAGCCTGACATCATTGGCGTTCTAACTCAGGTCCGTTATCCGGATCGAGGACAGTGTATGGTGGGTAGTTTGACTGGGGCGGTCTCCTCCTAAAGAGTAACGGAGGAGCACGAAGGTACCCTCAGCACGGTTGGAAATCGTGCATTGAGTGCAAGAGCATAAGGGTGCTTGACTGCGAGACAGACACGTCGAGCAGGTACGAAAGTAGGTTCTAGTGATCCGGTGGTTCTGTATGGAAGGGCCATCGCTCAACGGATAAAAGGTACTCCGGGGATAACAGGCTGATACCGCCCAAGAGTTCACATCGACGGCGGTGTTTGGCACCTCGATGTCGGCTCATCACATCCTGGGGCTGAAGTCGGTCCCAAGGGTATGGCTGTTCGCCATTTAAAGTGGTACGCGAGCTGGGTTTAGAACGTCGTGAGACAGTTCGGTCCCTATCTGCCGTGGGCGTCGGAAGTTTGAGAAGAGCTGCTCCTAGTACGAGAGGACCGGAGTGGACGAACCTCTGGTGTTCGGGTTGTCATGCCAATGGCATTGCCCGGTAGCTACGTTCGGACGGGATAACCGCTGAAAGCATCTAAGCGGGAAGCCCCCTTCAAGATGAGACTTCCCTGAGGCCTTGCGCCTCCTGAAGGGCCCTTGAAGACTACAAGGTTGATAGGCTGGGTGTGGAAGCACAGCAATGTGTTGAGCTAACCAGTACTAATTGCCCGTGAGGCTTGACCATATAACACCCAAGGGGTTTGCTGCGGCAAACGCCGGGATTGCGACAGGATCGACGACATATCGGTCAGCATGATTCATATCCGCAAGTCGCGAGGCCACAAGCCTCGAGACTCAGGCATCGCAAGATGCCACCGTTTCGCCTGACGACCATAGCGAGCGTGAACCACCCGATCCCATGCCGAACTCGGAAGTGAAACCGCTTAGCGCCGATGGTAGTGTGGAGTTTCTCCATGTGAGAGTAGGTCATCGTCAGGCACTTATACTAAACCGCCCCTGCAGCCCAGCTGCGGGGGCGGTTCTCTTTGTGCACAGGAAAAGCTGTGGGCGAAAGAAAAGAGCTCTGCCCAAGCAACGTGCATATGCCACAAAAGGCCCCTGTCGAATTTGCGACAGGGGCCTTTTGTCTTCGGGGCCTTTTGTCTTCAGAGCCAGTGAAGTTTCAGCGCGCCATCACATCAGGGCGAGACTTCGTAGAGCTCGATGGGCGTACCGTCAGGGTCTGCCAGGAAGGTGAAGCGGGCACCGGTGTATTCATCGACACGTATCGGCTCTGGCGTGGCGCCACGGGCGATCAGCAGCTCGACACAGGTGTCGATGTCCTCGGTTGCCAGCGCCAGGTGACGCAGCCCACAGGCTTCCGGATAGCTTGGGCGCTCCGGCGGCGACGGGAAGGAGAACAGCTCCAGCTGGATACCGCCCGGCAAGCGCAGGTCGAGCTTGTAGCTGTCGCGGGCTTCACGATAGGCCTCGTGGATCACCTGCGCATCCATGACCTCGAGATAGAAGCGCCTAGCGCGTGAGTAATCAGCGGTGATGAGTGCCACGTGATGCACGCGCGTCAAAGGCAGGCGCGCTGTCGAAGTGGCACTTGACGCCATGGTGGGACGTTCCGTTGTCATATGGTTGCTCCTGCTGAGAGTCTTCGGTGGCGAATGCCCGAGTGACATCCTGATGAAAGAAGGCGCCCAGTGGGCGCCTTCTTTCATTGAACCCATCACGGGTCATGCTGTGCGCTATCTCAACGACACAGGGTTTCCAGGGCTTCGATCAGGCTGTCCATCTCGGCATCGGTACCGATGCTGATGCGCAGATAGTCACGTAGCGCATCGGTGTTGAAGTGGCGCACCAGGATGCCCTGCTCGCGAAGGCCGATGAACAGCTTGCCGGCATCATGGGTCGGGTGAGTCGCCAGCACGAAGTTGGTCTGTGACGGCAGGATCTCGAAGCCCAATGCGGCCATGCGATCGCGCGTCTGCTCACGGGTAGTGATGACGCGTGTGCGGCACTCATCGAAATAGGCGGGATCACTCAGCGCGGCGACGCCGACCTGCTCGGCCAGACGATCGATGGGGTAGGAATTGAAGGAGTCCTTCACGCGCTCCAGGCCCTCGATCAGCTCCCGCGAGGCCACGGCATAGCCAAGGCGAATGCCCGCCAGGCTGCGCGACTTCGAGAAAGTGCCCGACACGACCAGATTCGGATACTGATGAATCAGCGGGATGGCGCTTTCCCCCCCGAAGTCCACGTAAGCCTCATCCACCAGCACCACGCTCTGCGGGTTGCGTTCCAGCAGCGCGGCAATCGCCTTGCGGCCATGGCCATGGCCTGTCGGGGCATTGGGATTGGCGAAGATGATGCCACCGTTGTCATTGCCGAAGGCTTCGAGATCGACTTCCCAGTTGTCGGTCAGCGCGATGCTGCGTGATTCGATGCCATACATGCGGCAGTAGACAGGATAGAAGCTGTAGCTGATGGAGGGCAGCAGCAGCGGCTTGTTCTGACGGAAGAAGGCCTGGAAGGCCAGCGCCAGCACCTCGTCGGAGCCATTGCCGACGAAGACTTCCTCTGCGGCCACATGGAAGGTCTCGGCCAGGGCGGCGCGCAGCGAGCTGGAACTCGGGTCCGGGTAGCGACGCAGGTCAGAGGCATTGAACTCGCGCAGCGTCTGTTCCACGGCCGGGGCCGGCGGGTAGGGGTTTTCATTGGTATTCAGCTTGATCAGCTGCTCACGCGGTTGTTCGCCGGGGACGTAGGGGGTCAGGTCGTGGACCTGTGGGCTCCAGTACTTGCTCATGATTTCTCGCCGCTGGTGACAGTGCATGACCCGTGTCATGGATAGGTTTCATGTTGCCCGCTGGATCGTCGCGGTACAAGCATCGGCAGGCTCTCGCATGAGTCGCGAGGATGCCGCGTGGCGCGACCTGGCGCATTGTTGCCATCCCAGCATTATTCTCATGCACCGCGTGCGCTTGAAGCATCGGCTGGCGCACCGCATGTCACTGGCATGCCCGCCTGGTTCGCCCGAAGCGGCGGCTGGCGAAAGATCAGAGACTCAAGGAGCACCGATGACTGCCAACACCAAGGCCCCGTACGCCGACACCCTGCTTGATCCGGTCATGCTCGGTGATCTCACCCTGCCCAATCGTATCCTGATGGCGCCACTGACCCGAGCGCGCACGCCGGACAGCATTCCCGGTGAGCTTCAGGAGGTCTACTACGGACAGCGTGCCGGCGCCGGCCTGATCATCAGCGAGGCGACCAACATCTCGCCGACCGCGCGTGGTTACGTCTACACGCCGGGTATCTGGACGGATGAGCAGGAAGCCGGCTGGAAGGGCGTCGTCGAGGCAGTGCACGCCAAGGGTGGACGCATGGCGCTTCAGCTGTGGCATGTCGGGCGTGTCTCGCACGAGATGGTGCAGCCGGATGGCCAGCCACCGGTCGCGCCCAGCGCCCTGCGTGGTGAAGGCGCCCAGTGCTTCGTCGAGTTCGAGGATGGCAGCAGTGGTCGCCACCCCACCAGCACGCCGCGTGCGCTGGAGACGGAGGAAATCCCCCAGCTGGTCGAGGACTATCGTCAGGCTGCCGTGCGCGCCAAGCGTGCCGGCTTCGACATGATCGAGGTACATGCCGCCAACGCCTATCTGCTCAACCAGTTCATGGCGACCGGTACCAACCAGCGCACCGACCAGTACGGTGGTTCGGTCGAGAATCGTGCACGTCTGACACTGGAAGTCGTCGATGCCGTCGCCGAGGTCTTCGGGCCGGAGCGCACCGGCATCCGTCTGACGCCCTTCATCGAGATCTTCGGTCTCACCGATGACGAGCCGGAAGAGATGGCCTTCTACATGGCAGACCAGCTCTCCAGACGTGGCATTGCCTACGTGCACGTCAACGAGCCGGACTGGGCCGGCGGCGACGTCAAGTTCACCGATGACTTCCGCCGCGCACTGCGGGGGCGCGTCAAGGGCGCGCTGATCTTCTGCGGTCATTACGACGGGGAGCGTGCGGCACGCATCATCGACGAGGGCATTGCGGATGCCGTCGCCATCGGGCGCCCCTATATCGCCAATCCGGACCTGGTCGAACGTCTGCGTCTGGATGCGCCGTTCAACGAGCAGGATCCTGATACCTTCTACGGTGGCGGTGCCGAGGGCTACACCGATTATCCCTTCCTCGACAACGGGCATGATCGCCGTGGCTGAGGCCGACATGATTTAGCGAATGGCGTTCGATAAACGCCATCGGGGGTGGCCTCACGGGGCTGATACCCGCTATTCTTGAGCGTGGAAGCTCGTGAGCGGTCCGTCTGTCGAGGCAGTCGGGCCGCTCGCCGTCGATAGCGCTGACGCTGCTATCGAATCATCGCCTTAAGGAGGATTCAATGCAGATCAGGACTCTGATGGTGGGAGCCGCGCTGATGGTCGGTCTCGCCGGGTGCGCATCAACGGCCCAGACGACAGATGGTGCCGCTGCCAATGACGCCACCGAGACAGCCAGCGAGCAGGTTGCCGTCTACAAGGGCACCCTGCCGTGTCGTCGTTGCACGGGCATTGACCTCGATGTGCGTCTCAAGGGAGCGGAAGATGCTGCCCCGGAAGCGCGTACCTTCAGTCTCGATGCCACCTATCGCGATCATCCGCAGCAGCCCGCGCCGGAGCACTACGAGGGTCAGTGGGATGTACTGTCAGGTACGGTGACCGACCCGAATGCCACCGTCTATGAGCTGACGCCGAATGGCGAGGGCCAGACCTACTACTTCCTGCGTCTGGACCCCCAGACACTGGAACTGGTCGACCCGCAGAAGCGCCGCTTCCAGAACGGCGAGACACTGCGTCTCAAGCGCGAGTGATGCCACCGCGTGTCATGCACGCGTGAGGTGACAGCAAGGCGGCGCAAGCCGCCTTGCTTGTGTCTGGCATCCGTGTCGGACGTTCGCATCGAGCGCCCCTGCCTGGTGCCATCGGGCGATGCGGGGCATGGGTGCCATGCCGGGCGACGTGGTCTGAAATCATTACTCCCTGACAGGATGGTCTGATGGCGAAAGCAAAGAGCGCCTTCGTATGTACCGAGTGCGGTAGCGAATTCTCGAAGTGGCAGGGGCAGTGCAGCGGCTGTCGCGAGTGGAATACCCTGCAGGAGATTCGGGTCGGTGCCACGGTATTGCCGGGGGCTGCGCCGGCTGCCGGGGGCATCAGCACTGGCGGGGCGTCACGTGGCGCCACCAGCGCCAGAGGCGGCTATGCCGGCACGCTGAGTGACAACGTGACGGATCTGTCCAACGTCTCGCTGGCCGAAGTGCCGCGCTTCTCCTCGACCTTCGGTGAGTTTGATCGCGTGCTTGGCGGCGGTCTGGTGCCTGGCTCCGCCGTATTGCTCGGCGGGCACCCCGGCGCCGGCAAGTCGACGCTGCTGCTGCAGACCGCCTGCAAGCTGGCGCAGCACAAGCGTTCGCTCTACGTCACCGGTGAAGAGTCGCTGTCGCAGGTGGCGATGCGTGCCCATCGACTGCAGCTCCCGACCCAGGGACTCAAGATGCTGGCCGAGACCAGTGTCGAGACGATTCTGGCCACCGCCGAGCGCGAGAAGCCGGAAGTGCTGATCATCGATTCCATCCAGACCATGCATCTGGAGGATCTGTCCTCCGCGCCGGGGGGCGTCTCGCAGGTGCGTGAGTCCGCCGCGGCGTTGACGCGTTTCGCCAAGCGGACCAACACCGTATTGCTGCTGGTCGGGCACGTGACCAAGGATGGCTCGCTGGCTGGCCCCAAGGTACTGGAGCACATGATCGATGCCTCCCTGTTGCTGGAAGGGGATGGTGATTCGCGTTTTCGCACCCTGCGCGGACAGAAGAACCGCTTCGGCGCGGTCAACGAGCTGGGCGTGTTCGCCATGGTCGAGCTTGGCCTGAAGGAGGTGAAGAACCCCAGTGCGATCTTCCTGTCACGCAGCGAGGAGCAATCCTCCGGCAGCCTGGTGATGGTGGTCTGGGAAGGGACTCGGCCGATCCTGATCGAGGTCCAGGCGTTGCTGGACGATTCGCCGCTGGGCAATCCCCGGCGCGTCGCGGTCGGTCTGGATGGCAATCGACTCTCGATGTTGCTGGCCGTGCTCAACAAGCACGGCGGCCTGTTCACCGGCGATCAGGATGTCTTCCTGAACGTGGTGGGCGGGGTCAAGGTACTCGAGACCAGCGCCGACCTCGCGGTGCTGTGTGCGGTGGTATCCAGTCTGCAGAACCGCCCGCTGCCGCGCGAACTGGTGGTGTTCGGTGAGGTCGGCCTGTCTGGCGAGATCCGCCCGGTGCCCAGTGGCCAGGAGCGCATCGTCGAGGCCGCCAAGCATGGCTTCACGCGCGCCATCGTGCCCAAGGGCAATGCCCCCAAGAATCCGCCCAAGGGCATGACGATCGTCGCGGTCGACAAGTTGTCCCAGGCGCTGGAAGCCCTGTGATGGCTGCCGGCAGCTGCCACGCGCAAGCCTTCCGGTGACATTCCGCCTGAAACGCACAAGGCCAGCCTCGCGGCTGGCCTTGTGCATATGGGATTGCCACTGGGCGTGATGTCAGTCCTGGCTGTCAGCCTGACGGGCGGTGTGAGCGCAGGCCTTTAGGCGTGCGACCAGCTGTTCGACGCCACGCTCGCGCATCAGCGCCTCGTTGCGCGCCGGCACCTCTTCCACATCCCCCGAATAGGCATTGATCGCCGCCTCGACCGAGCTTTCCCGCAGCAGGTGCAGCATCGGGAAGGGCGAGCGGTTGGTGTAGTTCGCGGCGTCGTCTTCCTCGGTATCCTCGAAGACATAGTCCGGATGGAAGCTGGCCAGCTGATAGATGCCCTCATAGCCCTGCATCTCGAGCAGTGCCTCAGCGTAATCCAGCAGCTCCAGATAGGCATCGAAGTCGCGGAAGCCATCCTTGAAGATCACCAGGGTGGTTTCGGCATCGCGATTGGCATCGAGGTTGAGGAGTTCATCGCCGAGTGCCTGCAGGCAACGCTCGAGTCCCGCGCCGGGGATGACGGCGTACTGGACGCTGTTGCGCGCCACTTCACGTGCCGCGAACGGGCATAGATTGTCCGCGATGATGTGCGTCTCGACCCACTGGCGGGTGGTCTCGATGGCCTCGGCCTCACTGACCTCAAGTGCAGGCGTATAGCCGGCCGACGGGGTGGAAGAGGTGGTGTCAGCAGGCGTAGCGTCGGTGGTCATGGCGTCAGGGTCCGCAGCGGTGTCAGGAGGGTGCATTGTCACTGCTCATGCCGGCCATGGCCAGTCCGGATTGGCAGCGCGCCACGATTGTCGCCGGTATCGCTACCGGCAAAGGGAGCCCCGGGCCGGCGAGTACGGTTCGCTGACACGCTGTTTCATCAGCGTATTCAGGGATAGACTTGCCGGGGCCGGACGTCGCCACGCCCGCCCCCGGCATCGTTTCTTCACGGAGGCGATGGCCTCTCCCGCAGCCCACGCACCTTCATGGAGGCACTTCTTGCCCGCTGACAATCCACCGCCACGCCAGCCTGCCGATGATGCCTCTGCCACGTCGAGTGCCACGGCATACCGCCTGTCACGCCTGCTGCCGTTTCTGGGCTGGATGCGCCAGCTGTCGCCGAGAGATGCGCGCGCGGACCTGATCGCCGGGCTGAGCGGTGCGGTGCTGGTACTGCCTCAGGGGGTGGCCTACGCGCTGATCGCGGGGTTGCCTCCGGCGCATGGACTCTATGCCGCCATCGTGGTCGCGATCATCGCCGGACTCTTCGGCTGCTCGCGTCATATGGTCAGCGGGCCGGCCGCCGCCATCTCGATGGTGGTCTTCGGTACCGTCTCGACCCTGGCCACCCCCGGCAGTCCGGAATACCTGCCGCTGGTGCTGGCGCTGACCTGCATGGTCGGCATCATCCAGCTCGCACTCGGGCTGCTGCGCATGGGGGCGCTGGTCAATCTGATCTCGCATACCGTGGTGATCGGCTTCACCGCCGGTGCCGGCGTATTGATCGCCACCAGTCAGCTCAAGCATCTGTTCGGTATCGCGCTGGGAGATGCCTCGAGCTTCCTCGGCACCTGGTGGGCATTGCTTGGGCATCTGGAAGACACCTCGTGGGCGACCCTGATCACCGGCCTCAGTACGCTCGCCAGTGCCTTGCTGGTGCGGCGGGTGAATCGCAGACTGCCGTGGATGCTGGTCGCGATGGCCGTCGGTTGCGGGGTTGCGGCATTGCTGGGTGGCAGCGAGGCAGGCATCCCGATGGTGGGGGCCCTCTCCGGCAGCCTGCCGCCGCTTTCTCTGCCGCCACTGGGGTTTGACACCCTGCGCTCGCTGGGCGGTGCGGCCTTTGCGCTGGCGGTTCTCGGCCTGATCGAGGCGGTCTCCATCGCCCGCGCCATCGGAGTACGCTCGCATCAGCGCATCGATGGCAATCAGGAGTTCATCGGCCAGGGGCTGTCGAATCTGGTCGGCAGCTTCTTCTCGTGCTTCGCCGGCTCCGGCTCCTTCACCCGTTCAGGGGCCAACTACGATGCCGGCGCCCGCACGCCGCTGTCGGTGATGATCGCGGCCCTGATCGTGCTGGCGGTGCTGTTGCTGGTGCCGAATGTCACGGCCTGGCTGCCATTGCCCGCCATGGCGGGCCTGATCATGGTGATCGCCGCCAACCTGATCGAATTCAGTCATATCCGTCAGATTCTCACCGTCAGCCGCGAGGAAGCGGTGGTGCTGGTGATCACCTTCCTCGCCACGCTGCTGCTGCCGCTTGAGTTCGCCATCTTCGCCGGCGTGCTGGTGTCGCTGGTGCTGTATCTGAATCGCACCTCGCGTCCACGTCTGGTGGAAATGGCACCGGACCCCGAACACCCGGAGCTGGGCGTGCGCAATGCCGAGCGCTATCAGCTGACCCAATGCCGTGAGGTCGTCATCCTGCGAGTGGATGGCTCGCTGTTCTTCGGCGCGGTGGACCACGTCCAGCGCAAGCTGGCGCGCTATACCGGCAAGCACGTCATCCTGCTCGGCACCGGCTGCAACTTCATCGACATCGCGGGGGCCGAGATGCTCGAGATCGAGCAGCGCCGCCTACAGGATGCCGGCGGCAGCCTGAGCATGTGCGGCTTCCGACGCTACGCGCTGGAAGTGATGGAGCGCGGAGGCTTCCTTGAGCGCATGGGGGATGAGCACTACTTTCATACTGCCGAGGCGGCCATTGCCGCGCTGCGCGAGGCAGTGTCCGAGGCGCATCGGCCACACGACGGCGAGCCGGCCGCATGTGCGTCCTGCCCGCTGTTCGGCCCTGACAGCATCGGCCCGAGCCAGGGCAATCGCCTGACGCCGCCGCTGGCCTGAGCGGGCCGTGCGGCAGCTGACAGGGCGAGAGTTGGCGGCACGCGAGACGGCAAGGCTGGGGGCCATGTCGTGCATGCGATAGAATGCCAGCCATCGATGTGCCGGGTGCGAGTCGCCGGCCATTGCCTCATTTCAGTTTTCCAGTCGAGAGATGCCCATGAGTTTGCCCACCGTGGCGGCCAGCTGCGATCTGATTCGCGATGGCCGCCCGCTGATCGATGTGCGTGCACCGATCGAATTTGCGGCCGGCTCCCTGCCGGGGGCCGTCAACCTTCCGCTGATGGATGACGAGGAACGTCACCGGGTCGGTCTGCAGTACAAGCAGGTCGGCCCGGAGTCGGCGGTGCATCTGGGTCATCAGCTGGTCAGTGGCGGGATCAAGCGCGCCAGGATTCGTGCCTGGGTTGAGCACGTCGAGCGCCATCCCGAGGCGGTTCTCTACTGCTTCCGGGGCGGCATGCGCTCTCAGCTCAGCCAGCAATGGTTGAAGGAGGCAGGCATCGAGCGCCCGCGGATCGCCGGGGGCTGGAAGGCCATGCGTCAGCAGCTTTGCCAGCATATCGATGAGCGCGTCGAGCAGGCCCCGATGCTGCTGATCGGGGGCCTGACCGGCTGCGCCAAGACCGAGCTGATCCATGCGCTCGACAATGGCATCGACCTGGAAGGCTGCGCGCGCCACAAGGGCTCGGCCTTCGGCCGTCACCCCTTCCCGGCACCGAGCCAGATCGACTTCGAGCATCGCATCAGCGCCGAGATGCTGTCACTGGCCGCGGACGCGCCCACCGTCATGGAAGATGAGTCGCGCTTCATCGGCAGCGTCAACATTCCGCTGCAGGCATGGCGCGCGATGGAGGCTGCCCCGCTGGTGAGAGTCGAGATGCCACTGGACTGGCGACTGGTGCAGATTCAGAAGGACTACATCGAAGGGCTGTGGGCCACCTACAGCGGGCACTATGGTGACTTCCTTGGCTGGGCACTGTTGCAGCGTCAGCTGCGTCAGGCGTTGCTGCGTCTGCGCAAGCGGTTGGGCAGTGCACGTCTGGCGCGCCTGATTCGCATGCAGGACATCGCCTTCCGTGAACACAAGCGCGGCAATCCCACTGCCCATGAGGGCTGGCTGGCCCCGCTGCTCAGCGAATACTACGACCCCATGTACCGTTATCAGCTCGAGAAGCACGAGCGTACCTTCCTGCATGTCGGCGACTGGGACAACACGCTCGCCTTCGTGCGTGACTGGAGCGCCACGCATCGCTGGCAGCGCTGAGTTGTCGTAGGGCCCCGGCGCCGCCCGGGAGCGCCTCAGGCGTCGAGCCAGTCCACCAGCAGGCGGTCCAGCAGGGCGGCCTGCCGATCAAAGCGCTTCGGGTCTTCCAGCAGCGTGTCTTCTGACTGCACTCCGCGTCCCTCATTCGGGGCGGGGTGATGCCGGAGACGGTCACGCGTTGCGCCGGCATCCAGATGGGGATGGAAGTTGAGCGCCAGCACCCGGCCAGCATCCCAGCTGAATCCGGCGATCGGGGTATGCTCACCGCTGGCCAGCAGCTCGCAATCCTCCGGCAGGCCACAGATCTCCTCATGCCACAGCAGCGTCTCGAATTCGGCAGGCAGTCCCACGGGACACTCGTCACTGCGCGTGAGCGTGGCCCAGCGACGCTGCGGCACCACGGCCGGAGACACGATGGCGCCGAGTTGCTCGGCGATGAGGCGCGCGCCCAGCCCGATGCCCAGTACGGGACGGTTGCTGTTGAGCGCGCGGCGAATCAGCTTGCGCTGCAGGCGCAGTGGCTGTGATTGGGCGCTCTCGGCACCTGACAATGGCTGAGGGCCATCCAGGATCACCAGCGCCTGGAAATCGTCGATGCCGGGGAGCGTCTCGCCATCCAGCGGGAAGCTGGTGTTGTAGCTGTGGCCCATGCCGACAAGCCAGTCGCTCAGGCGTACGGAGTCCTGCCAGCCTTGTGATCGTGGCAGGGCATCAGTCGCTGAGTGAGGCGCTGCGTCGGGGATAAGGCCTTGATGTATGAAGTAAAGGTGCATGGCGTCATCATGCGTCAGCCATCTGGCAGCGTAAAGACCCGAGGTCTGCGTTCGCGTGCCCCTGATGCCCGCCATTGCGCAGCGCGCAGGTGGAGGTATCGTGCTGGATGAGCTTGATCACAAACAGGGGGGAGCGTGATGCGTGCTGAACTGCTCGAGCAGATATACACCGTGGTGGCGCAGATTCCGGCAGGGCGAATCACGACCTACGGGCGAATCGCCAGCATGACCGATGGCGCCACCGCACGCATGGTCGGTTCGGCCATGCGCCATCTGCCGGATGGCCATCAATTGCCCTGGCATCGGGTGATCAATGCCTCGCTCAAGGTCACCGACCACGGTGGCGCGGTGCGTCAGCGCGAGAAACTGCGCAGCGAAGGCGTGCTGTTCGATGCTGTCGGCCGCGTGCCCAGAGAATGTCTGTGGCCGTGAATCTCGCCGCGGCAAAGTCTCGTTCGTCAGACCGCCTGAGTGCGCTACCCTAACGCATGTCCCATGCCATCTGTGGCGGGCTGTCGGCTGGCGGATTTTTCCTCCCGACATGTGCCCCGCCTCTTTGAAAAGTGAAGTGAGAAGAGAGCCGTCATGACTCAGCCTGTTCCCGGTTTCCGCGCGCGTCTGGAAGCGCTGGCCCCCGTTCGCCGTACCGCCTTCATGGCAACGCTGACCGAGCGACTCCTGCCCAATGCCGGCTTCTACGCCGAGGCCAATGGCACCGCCAGCGCGCTGGAGACCACGCGCGAGTTGCGCAAGCTGCTGGACCTCGTCTGGGAGCAGCTGCGCGTTCGCGATGCCAAGATCGATTTCTCGCTGCAGGCCGAGAAGGTCACGGCCTTCGAGCCCGACGAGCATGACGACAGCTTCGGTGCGCGCCGTGCACTGGAAGCCGTCATGGCGCTGACCGCCTGCATCGATGTGCTGATCAGTGAGGAGCCGGAAGCCGCGCTCAAGGTCAGTCGCCTGTCCGCCGATGGCGTTCGCGCGCTGATCGACCTGCAGGCCGGTGAGGGCATCGAGCAGGAAGCGCTGGAAGCCATGATTCGCGAGCATCCGCTGATGGTCGATGAGCGCGACTTCCAGGACGCCGTGCTGGAGAGTGTCGAGGCTCCGCGTCTTGAGCGTGATGACTGGCGAGCGCTCAAGCGGCTGGGGCGTAACGAGGATGTCAGCAATCTGGGGCTATCCTTGCAGGAATGAGCCCCCGGAAGACCGGGTGAGCGAGCCTGCCCGGCTGACACTGGCAGCCAGGCCATTCCCTTGGAGAGACAGATGGGCAAGACGAGTCAGATGCTTTCCCGCACAGGCGTTGATCCCTTGAATGGCCTGATCCTCGCGCATCTCGAGTCAATGCAGCAGCATCTGGCGCAGGCGACGCTCACCGCGCAGGAGGTCCATGCGCTGCGCGTCGACTGCAAGCAGCTGCGGGGCTGGTGGCAACTGCGACGTGAGTCACTGGGCAAGGCGGCGGTGAGTGAGCATCAGGCGCGTCCGCGCGCCATCGCCAGGGCATTGGCCGGCCCGCGTGAGGCGCGCATGCTGCGCAAGACCCATGCGCGCGCCTATGCCTGGGTGGATGAGCGTAGCCAGCGTCTGCTGGATGCGCTGCGTCCGGGGCTGATCAGTGCCGCATTGAGCGAGTCGGTGGCGGAGCTGGATCACGCACCTCTGAAACGGCTGCTGAGCGACGAGGTGGCCGCCTGGCAGGCCGCTCCGCTGACGGGGGAGGAGCTCACGGCCGGACTGGAATTCAGTCGTCACCGCCTCCACAAGTTGGCGGCGCGGGTGATCAGCAAGCGGGAGATCGAGACGTCCCACCGGCTGCGCAAGTGGATCAAGTACCGCAGGTTCCAGCTGGCACTGGCGCATGCGGCGCTGGGGGAGACGGCAGGGCGTGAACTCGAGTCACCGAGTCGTGGGCGTCGTCGTGAGCCGGAATTGCTCGACAAGGCAGCATCCCGTCTGGGCAATCAGCATGACCTTGCCGAGCTGGCGCTGTGGGTCGGCGAGCGGGTGATGCTGCCCGCCGCCGAGAAGCATCTGGTGGGTGATATTCTGCGACTTGCCGACCAGCGACTCGAGCAGGCGCTCACGCCACTGGCGAAGCTGGGCTACGCCTGAGCGCTGTCGTCGCCTGACCTGCGGGTAATGTCTCTGAAGACACGAACGCCGCCATTCCCTGAGGAGTGGCGGCGTTCGTGTATCTACCTGACGCGAAGGAGATCGCTCAGAGGCGCATCTCGATGCCGCGCTCGGCCATGTAGGCCTTGGCTTGCGGGATGGTGTACTCGGCGAAGTGGAAGATGCTGGCGGCCAGCACCGCATCCGCCCCGCCCTCGAGCACGCCATCCACCAGATGGTCGAGAGTCCCGACCCCACCGGAGGCGATCACCGGCACGCTGACGGCGTCGGAGATGGCGCGTGTCACGCCGAGATCGAAGCCGGCCTTGGTGCCATCGCGGTCCATGCTGGTCAGCAGCAATTCACCGGCGCCCAGCTCGACCATCTTCTTCGCCCACTCGACAGCGTCGAGCCCGGTTGGCTTGCGCCCGCCGTGGGTGAAGATTTCCCAGCGCGGTGTCTCGCCCTCTTCGCTGACGCGCTTGGCGTCGATGGCGACCACGATGCACTGGCTGCCGAAGCGGTCCGCCGCTTCACGCACGAAGTCCGGGTTGAACACGGCGGCGGTATTGATCGAGACCTTGTCCGCGCCGGCATTCAGCATGGTGCGGATGTCCTCGCAGGTGCGGATGCCACCACCGACCGTCAGCGGGATGAATACCTCACCGGCGATGCGCGACACCATGTCGACCGTGGTGCCACGGTTGTCGACGCTGGCGGTGATGTCGAGGAAGGTGATCTCGTCGGCGCCTTGCTCGTTGTAGCGCTTGGCGACCTCGACCGGATCACCGGCATCGCGGATACCGACGAAGTTGACGCCCTTGACGACGCGACCGGCGTCGACGTCCAGACACGGGATGATGCGTTTGGCGAGTGCCATGATCGCTCCCCTCAGGCCGTGCGGCCGGTGATGGCGTCGGACAGCGCCTGTGCTTCGGCGATATCCAGGCTGCCTTCATAGATGGCGCGACCGGTGATGGCGCCGAGGATGCCCTGATCGGCCACTTCGGCCAGGCCACGGATGTCATCCAGATTGGTCACGCCGCCGGAGGCGATCACCGGGATGCCGCCTTCGCGGGCCAGTGCCACGGTAGCTTCGATGTTGACGCCCTGCATCATGCCATCGCGGGCGATGTCGGTGTAGACGATGGAGGACACGCCGTCATTGGCGAAACGCTTGGCAAGCTCGGTCGCCTTGATGGTGGAGACCTCGGCCCAGCCATCGGTGGCCACGAAGCCGTCACGCGCATCGAGACCGACGATGATGCGGCCCGGGAAGGCGCGGCACATCTCGGCGACGAAGGCCGGTTCCTTCACGGCCTTGGTGCCGATGATGACTTGACCGACGCCGGCTTCCAGATAGTGCTCGATGGTCGCGGCATCCCGGATGCCACCGCCGATCTGGATCGGCAGCTCCGGGTAGGCGCGGGCGATGCGTGTCACCGCGTCACCATTGACCGGCTTGCCTTCGAAGGCACCGTTGAGATCGACCAGATGCAGGCGGCGACCACCGGCCTCGACCCAGCGCGCGGCCATGGCCAGCGGGTCATCGCCGTAGTTGGTGGAGTCTTCCATGCGGCCTTGCTTCAGGCGTACGCACTGACCGTCCTTGAGATCGATCGCGGGGATTACCAGCATGTCGGGTGTCCTCTCGGCGTGTCTTGGCACGCCTGAATTGTCGTCGGTATATCGAAGGCGGATGAATCGGTGCCCGACTCGCAAGGCAGGCACCGACGGTCACGCAGGTGAGCCCTCAGGGCTGCCAGCGGACGAAATTCTCGAGCAGCTTGAGGCCGGCGGCCGCACTCTTCTCCGGGTGGAACTGCACCGCGAACAGGCTGCCCTCACCGATGGCGACGTGCGCCTCGGCACCGGCGTAGTGAGTCGCGCCGAAGACCTGTGAGCGCTCGGCAGCCGAGACATAGAAGCTGTGCACGAAGTAGAAGCGCGAGTTGTCCTCGATGCCTTCCCACAGCGCATGGCCCTGGGTGTGGGCGACGTGGTTCCAGCCCATGTGCGGCACCTTGAGACGCTGGCCGTGTTCGTCCAGCTGCTTGTCATCAAAGCGCTTCACATCGCCCTTGAAGTAGGCGAGGCAATCGATGCCACCGTTCTCTTCACTGCGCTCCATCAGCATCTGCTGACCGACACACACGCCCAGCAGCGGCTTGCTGTGGTTGCTCAGCAGTTCGCCGACCAGCCCGCGCAGTTCGGCGCGCTCAAGCTCGCCCATGCAATCGCGGATGGCGCCCTGACCGGGCAGCACCACGCGGGTCGCACCACGGATGGCGCGCGGGTCACTGGTGATCACGACATTCTCGTCAGCCACATGCTCAAGTGCCTTGGCGACGGAGTGCAGGTTGCCCATGCCATAGTCGATGACGGCAATCGTCATGTCTTTCTCCCGCAGGCCGGAGGGGATTCCGGCATTGGATGTTCATGCAGAGGAAGTGCCACCCGGTGCCCGGCAAGCGGCAAAATGGCTGGCGACACATCCTCTGGCCACGCGTCACGTCGCTTACAGCGAGCCCTTGGTGGAGGCGATGCGGCCTCCCATGCGCTCGTCCTCTTCCACCGCCATGCGCACGGCACGGCCGAAGGCCTTGAAGATGGTCTCCGCCTGGTGGTGGGCATTGAAGCCCTTGAGGTTGTCGATGTGCAGCGTGGCGCCGGCATGGTTGACGAAGCCCTGGAAGAATTCCCAGAACAGCTGCGTATCGAAACGCCCGATGTTGCCGCGCGTGAACTCGCACTGCATGAACAGGCCCGGGCGACCGGAGAAGTCGATCACCACGCGTGACAGGGCTTCGTCCAGCGGCACGTAGGCATGGCCGTAGCGGCGGATGCCGGCCTTGTTGCCGAGCGCCTGCGCGAAGGCCTGGCCGAGAGTGATGCCGATGTCCTCGACGGTATGGTGGTCGTCGATGTGCAGATCACCGTCGCAGTCGACGTCGATGTCGATCACGCCGTGACGGGCGATCTGGTCCATCATGTGTTCGAGGAAGGGCACGCCGGTGTTGGCGCTCAGCTTGCCTTCGCCGTCCAGATTGATGCGAACCCGAATCTTGGTTTCCGAGGTGTTGCGATGAACCTCGGCGATACGCTCTGCCATGATGTCTCTCCAGCGGTCGGTGACCTCACCGCGGCTTCGGGGCTGATGAGGTCTGGCGCAGTCTGGGGCCTGGGTGTGAGAGGCGTATGTCCAGTCCGGCCGGGAAGTGCGCATCATGTGGTTGTTGTCATGTGATGTCGCAAGTGAAAGCGTGATCCAGTGACGTTGTCGAGGTTGCGGGTCACTGATCGATGGCAGACGCGTCGTCCTTGCCTGCCCAGCCCGTCATTATAGAGAAAGGACAACGGCATCCGCTACAATGGCGGGCATTCATATCGCGGGCGAGGATCTCACCATGCCGGTCACTCTTCAGATGATCGATCACGCACGCTGGCAGGCCGATGAGCAAGTGCGCATCGATCTGTCACGCATCTATCACGAAGCCCCCGGTGAACGCCTGCCACTCGCGCCGGATGAGTTCATTCAGGCCAGCCTGGAGACCGGTCATCGCTTCTGCACCGCCTTCTTCAATGATCGCCATATCGGCGCCCTGCTGTGCGAGGACGATGGAAGGGCATGGCGCATCCGTCATTGCTGCGTGCGCAAGAGTACCCGGCGACGCGGGGTGGGAACGCGCCTGATGGCATTGATGTCGCTGGAAGCGGCGGCGCGTGAGCGCCTGCTGGTCGTGCCGGATCAAGGATTGACGCTGGCTGACGAGCTTCTGCTGTCGCGGCTCGGTTACGTGAAGGATGCCGAGCAGCAAGGCTTCGTGCTGGCCCAGACAGATAGCGAAAGCTGACGGCTGGACAGGCGTGACAGGAACTGATGACGCCGGGGCCTGTCCACCGCAGGTGAACGTTGACGCTGGCGTCTGGCATCGGGCGCACGTTCGCGCCCTCAGGTGCGACAATCGGGATCATTCACACGTGCCGGGCAATGCCTTCAGGAGCGAAGGCAGCCCGGACATCTCATCGTGTCAAAGGGAGGACGCAGATGAAAGCACTGTTCAGGGCCTTGCTGGCCATCGTCGGAGTACTGGCGCTGGTCGTGGTGGCGGGGGTGATCTATGTCACCACCTTCCTCGACCCGAATGATCTCAAGCCGCGTCTGGTCAAGGCGGTCAAGGACCAGGCGGGGCTGGAGCTGGCCCTGAACGGTCCGCTGGACTGGTCGTTCTACCCGCGTCTGGGCGTCAGTGTCGAGGACGCCCAGACCTGGCTGCCGGAGCAGGCTCACGACCAGACACCCTTCGCCTCCTTCAAGCGTGCCGAGGTCGGGGTGTCCTTCGCGCCCTTGCTGAGCGGTGAGGTGGAGGTCGAGGGCGTGTTCCTCGATGGCCTGAAACTGGACCTCAAGCGAGACGCTGACGGGCGAGGCAACTGGGAGAGTCTGTTGCAGCATGCTGCCGATGCCGCCGAGAGCGGTGCGGCGGACAAGGCCCTGCCTCCCGCCAAGAGTGCCGGTGTCGCCATGGCCGATGAGACGCAGGGAGATGCCGGTGTCAGCGATGGCGCTGAAGGCATGGCCGTCAATCTCGATATCGCCTCGATTCAGGTCACCAATGGGCAGATCACCTACCAGGATGCTGCCAGCGGTCTCGATATGACGCTCAATGAGCTGGCATTGAGCTCCAGCAACGTCAGCCCGACCAAGGCGTTCCCGGTGGAGCTGTCCTTCGTGGCGGAGGGGCGTGAGCCTGAGCTGCGCAGCACCATCAATCTGGACGGCAAGGTGGCGCTGGACCTTCAGAACGGTCGCCATGTCCTGACCGGCATCAGTCTGGATGCCGCCACCAGCATGCCGTCGTTGAGCGAGCAGTCCCAGCAGCTGGCGCTGGAGATCGATACCCTGACACTGGATACCGAGCAGCAGCGCTATCGCATCGAGGGTGGGGAGCTGGATGCCTCGCTCAACGAACCGTCGCTGGGAGAGAAGGCGCTGCCGGTGAAGGCGACCTTCGGGGCGGAAGCGGATCTTGCCGAAGGCACCGCGACGCTCTCCGATCTGCTGCTGACCTCGGGCAGTGACCTGCGTCTGAGCGGGGCGCTCAAGGCCAGTGACATCACGGGCGAGGCGCTGAGCTACAGCGGGCAGTTCAAGCTGGCCCCGCTGTCGCCCAAGGCGTGGATGACGCGGGTCGGCATGCAGGCACCGCAGACGGCACGCGGCGATGCACTGACCTCGCTGGCATTCTCCAGCCCGCTCAAGGGCGATCTGTCACAGGTACAGCTGACCAACCTGGTGATGGCGCTGGATGACACCACCATCAACGGACGTCTCGGCTCCTCCTTCGATGCCTCGCAGATCACCTTTGATCTGGATGTCGATGCGCTGAATCTGGATGACTACCTCCCGCCGCAGACCAGCGAGAAGACCGCGAGTCTCGGTACGGGGGTGACGGCAGGACTGGTGGCGCCGGCCTACGCGGCTGACGGCGATGCAGAGGTGTTGCCGGTGGAGCTGCTCAGAACTCTCGGGCTCAAGGGCCAGCTGGACATCGCGAACCTCACGGCATCCGGGCTCGAGATGCGCAAGGTGTCCGCCAAGCTGTCCGGCCAGCCGGGACTGCAGCAGCTCGATAGCCTGACGGCCAGTCTATACGGCGGTAGCCTGGCAGCCAGTGCCCGCATCGACAGTCGCAAGACACCGCTGACCATGAGCTTCGGCGAGAAGTTGACCAATCTGGATATCGCGCCATTCCTCAAGGCGCTGGCGCCTGAGCAGGATGACATCCTGCGTGGCCGTCTGACGCTCAATGGCGATTACACCACCAGCACCAATCAACTCGACAGCATGAAGCGCAACCTGAATGGTTCGGGTGACTTCGAGATTCGCAATGGCGAGATACTCGACGTCAATGTGTCCGAGAAGATGTGCACCACGGTGGCGACGCTGAGTGGCAAGACGTCCTCGCGTGACTGGGCGGCGAATACCCCGCTGGAACGCGCACAGGGCAGCTTCAAGGTCACCAATGGCGTGATCAGCAATCAGGATCTGGCACTGGCGATCCCGGGTATCGCGCTGGATGGCAAGGGGCAGCTCAACCTGCCGACCGAAGCCTTTGACTACAACGTGGCGGCGCGCTTCATCGAAGGAACGGATGACGCTGCCTGTGAGGTCAATCCGCGTCTGGTCAAGTTGCGTTTCCCGGTGCAGTGTCAGGGCAATCTGAGCGGTGAGCCGGGCGAATGGTGCGGCTTTGACCAGAAGGGCTTCCAGACGGCCGCCGCGGAACTGGCCAAGGATGAAGCCAAGCGCAAGGCGGGCGAGAAGGTCAGCGAGAAGCTGGATGAGAAGCTCGACGAAGACACGCGCAAGAAGATCGATGACAAGCTGGGCGAAGGCGCCAGCGACAAGCTGAAGGGCGCGATTCAGGGGCTGTTCAACTGATCACGCGCTCCTTGCACAGCAAGACCGGCACGCCAGTCCCTCGGGGCTGGCGTGCCGCCGTTGGAGCCCAGACCATGGCGCGCCATGGTACGAGTCACGAGTAGAGGAAGTCTTGATGGCGGTACCTGACACTGCGGCCACGCCTGACGTGGCGGCGTCTGATACCCACGCCCCGCCAGGCGTGGCAAGCATTGCGCTGAGCCCGGAGGAATTCCAGGCCCGCGTGTTCGACTGGTTCGATGAGCATGGCCGCAAGCACCTGCCCTGGCAGGAGAACACCACCCCGTATCGTGTGTGGGTCTCGGAGATCATGCTCCAGCAGACCCAGGTCGCGACGGTGCTGCCGTACTACGCCCGCTTCATGGAGCGCTTCCCGAATGTCGCGGCGCTGGCGGCGGCGGAGATCGATGAGGTGCTGCACCTGTGGACGGGGCTTGGCTACTACGCCCGGGCGCGCAATCTGCACAAGGCCGCTCAACAGGTGGTCGCTGAGCATGGCGGCACCTTCCCGGTCGAGAGTGTCGAGGCACTGTCGGCCTTGCCAGGTATCGGGCGCTCGACCGCCGGGGCGATCATCAGCATCAGCACCGGACAACGGGCGCCGATTCTCGATGGCAACGTCAAGCGCGTGCTGGCTCGCCTGCATGCGGTCGAGGGCTGGCCGGGTCGGCCGGCGGTGGAGCGCAAGCTGTGGACGCTGGCGGAGCGCTACACGCCGCAGGTGCGGCTGGCGGACTGGACCCAGGCGATGATGGATCTCGGGGCCACCCTGTGCACGCGCGGCAGCAAGCCGGATTGTACGCGCTGTCCCTTCGAGGAAGTCTGTGTGGCGCATGCACGCGGCGAGGAAAAGCGCTTCCCCGAGAGCAAGCCCAAGAAGGCTATTCCGACACGTCAGACGCTGATGCTGCTGGTCAGTGACGAGACGGGCCGGATTCTGCTCGAACGACGCCCACCGACGGGCATCTGGGGCGGCCTGTGGGCGCCGCCGCTGGTCGAGGACCGCGATGCCGCGCGGGAGTGGGTCGCCCGTGAAGCGCGAGGCGCGCATCTGGAGGCGCCGCTGGACAGTTTCGAGCATGTCTTCAGCCACTTCCGGCTGACCATCACGCCGCAGCCGGTCCAGCTGGGAGCGGCGGAACTGACGCCGTCGGCGGAGGATGGCGTCAACGAACACGGAGCAGACCGTCGTTTCGTCGACCCCGCCGCGCCGGATGCCGTGGGCCTGCCGGCACCGGTCAAGGCGCTGCTGGCACGCTGCACGGATGATCTGTTCGGGCTGTGAGCGAGTCGCTCTCATCGACAGGCCTCGGACGCCTGGGGGAAACCCGCTCAAGCGTGCGAGAATGAGGCAATCGATTGAGCGTCTGGCGAAGGCTCGGCGCTCAACCGCACTGACATCCAGTTCTCTTACGGAGTTACCCATGCGCACCGTACATTGCCGCAAGTATGACCAGGACCTGCCGGGTCTCGACTTTCCGCCGCTGCCGGGCGAGAAGGGCCAGGATATCTGGGCCAACGTCTCGAAGCAGGCATGGGAAGAATGGCAGGCGCTGCAGACACGCCTGATCAACGAGAAGCACCTCAACATGATGGATGCCGATAGCCGTCGCTATCTGATGGAGCAGATGGAGCGTTTCTTCCGCAACGAAGAGACCGATCAGGCCGAAGGTTTCGTCCCGACTGACGCCGCCGCCAAGGGCGAAGCGCAGGGCGGACAGGGCTACGAAGTCTGACGAGACGGCGAGGGCGATGGAAGACGAATAACGACGCCAAATTCTTGATAAGCAAGGGTTGACGTCGGGAAAGGTTTTCTATTTAATACGTCCTCGTTGGCAAGGGCCAGATAGCTCAGTTGGTAGAGCAGGGGATTGAAAATCCCCGTGTCGGCGGTTCGATTCCGTCTCTGGCCACCAAGTGTTGGGGTATAGCCAAGTGGTAAGGCACCGGTTTTTGGTATCGGCATTCCCAGGTTCGAGTCCTGGTACCCCAGCCAGCTGACATGCAGTAACGTAGTAAGAAGACTCATATCATGAGTTCTTTGTGCCGGCTTAGCTCAGTTGGTAGAGCAACTGACTTGTAATCAGTAGGTCGAGGGTTCGACTCCTTTAGCCGGCACCATCTTCAGGCTTCTGTAGATGAACGAAGAACGCAGGATATCGAAGTCGCCCAGGCGGCTTTTTTTGTGTCTTCCGGTCGGCCAGATAGCTCAGTTGGTAGAGCAGGGGATTGAAAATCCCCGTGTCGGCGGTTCGATTCCGTCTCTGGCCACCAAATTGGGGTATAGCCAAGTGGTAAGGCACCGGTTTTTGGTATCGGCATTCCCAGGTTCGAGTCCTGGTACCCCAGCCAATTCTGGCTAGCAGATGAAGTCGCAGGATGAATTCGGCAGCCAACAGAAAAGCCACCCTCCGGGGTGGCTTTTTTGCGTCTGGCGTCTGCTCGCCTTGCGTCTTTCGGCGCTCAATGCGCGGCGGATGAGCCGGGGTGATGGGCCTGCCAGCTGAGGCGTTTGCGATAGATGGTCGATGGGGCGATTTCCAGAATGGCAGCGGCACGCGGAATGCTGCCATCGCATGCCGCTATCACCGTCTCGATGGCATCCCGCTCCACCATCCACAGCGGGCGCTGCCAGAGGCCCTGGTTCTCGGCGCCGGGTGGTGCGTGCTCGAGTCTCTCGTGTGAGCCGCCGTGTGCTGGCAGGTCCAGCATGGCGGCCGTGAGACTCTCGCCCTCGTGGAGGATGATGGCGCGGCGCAGGGTGTTTTCCAGCTCGCGCACGTTGCCCGGCCAATCGTGGGCCAGCAGCGCCTGTTCCGCGCAGGCGCTCAGGCTGGTGAAATGCTTGCCTTCGTGGCTGGCCATGCGACTCAGCAAGCCGTTGGCGATCTCGAGAATGTCACTTCCGCGCTCGCGCAGGGGCGGCACCTTGAGCGGGATGACGTGCAGGCGGTAGAAGAGGTCTTCGCGGAAGCGATGGGTCTCCACCAGCTGACGCGGGTCCTGATGCGTGGCGCAGACGATACGGCAGTTGACCTCGACCGTGCGTGTCGCGCCCACGGGCATCACCTGGCCGGTCTGCAGAAAGCGCAACAGCTTGCTCTGCAGTGGCAAGGGCAGTTCGGCGATCTCATCCAGGAACAGCGTCCCTCCATCCGCTGCCACGGCCAGGCCCTGCTGGGCACTGACGGCACCGGTAAAGGCGCCACGCACATGCCCGAACAGCTGTGATTCCAATAGCTCCGCCGGGATGGCAGCACAGTTGACGGCGATGAAAGGGCCTTCGCGTACCGGGCTGTGGCGGTGGATGGCAGTGGCGCATAGCTCCTTGCCGCTGCCGCTTTCGCCGGTGATGAAGATGGGGGCGTCCGAATGGGCGACCTGTATGAGGGTGCGATAGAGGGTCTGCATGGACGATGAGCCTCCGATGAACCCCTCAAAACCGTTAGGCCGGCCTGTCGGTAGAGACTTCACCCGTGCGGGGGAGTCGACAGTCAGATTCAACGCAGTGGTGATCGGCGTAGCCTGATGGTGAGCCTTCAGTGCGGTCATGAGTGATGTTCCCTTGCTGCTGGACCCCTGTCAGCAGCTCGTAGAGCATCGCTGCAGGAGCATAATTGTCGGGCTGCTTCTGGTGACAGCCTCTCGGAAGGACACACGCTCCCCAAGCGTTGAGTCTTCGTCATGCGGGTTGTTGCGCGTCCTTTTCCAAGCTTACTCAAACGTGAGAGATGATCATGGCGGCTTTTAGTGGGTTTTTTCCGCTGCGCGCGAGGGTCAGATATCTCATCCCACCCGTTGGCATGATGACCAACTCTCTCCTCACGTTTGACACGTGAGTCTGATGTTCTCAAGTGCCCTGCCTGGGCCGTCACGCCTTGCCCGGGCGGGACATCATGGGGCTTCTTCCTCTTCATCATCCGCATTGTTGTGGGTGATGGTGAAATCCGTTGACGACGTCTGCGAGCTGCCATCGGCGGACTGGTCCGCCGTGCTGTCGATGGTGCCGGTAGAGCCGTCACTCAGGGTCTGTTCAATCTGCTGCCAGTTGCCGATCGAGGTACTGCTGCCGGTATTGAGCGTGTATGCGCCGATATTGGTATCGGACCCTTCCCCCAGGCTGCCGGCCTTCTTGCTCTCGTAGAGAATCAGGGCGGTTTCTGCGCTACGTGCCGGAAAGTCGTAGGGGAAGGGCCCCATCAGCGAGTTGGCGCTGACCGTCGTGGCCAGCAGGCATCCCGCGCTGACGACCCCCAGGATGATACGTGTAAAAGCATTCATGTCTTGCTCCTTTCGCTCTGTGAAAGATGCAGTGTCTGATGCGTGAGACTTCTGATGTCGGCAGGTGCTGAAACACACGCGGGTCGCCCCGCGTGTGTTGATTGCCTGCTGAAGGGTTTACGGAGTAACGGGGCCGACGGAGACGGACATATTGTTACCCACTGAGGTCGCGGCATTGTTGATGACAGGTCCCTCGAAGCCAGACATTGGTGCCAGGCCCAAGGTGATGTCTTTGACCTTGGCAGTAGAGGTCACATTGGCAAAGCTCATCTGGGTATTGTCAGCAATCAGGGCAGTATCAACACCGGTAGTGTCCTGAGTTACCGAAAGGTTGTTGCCCACCGAGGTCGCGGCATTGTCCACACTCAGGTTGAGAATATTCTCGACCTTGGCCAGTGAATCAATATCAGCTTTGCTGAAGTATCCGCCTGCCAGGAACTGCTCGTTATGCAGGTTGACCATGGCATCACTTTCGATGGAAGCATTGTTGCCCACGGAGGTTGCTGCGTTTTCGAGGCTTTCCAGATTGACAATATCGTCATTCACGACACCGCCAGTATTGGTGGTGATAGTGTAGGTGCCCGCGATAGCGCCCGCAGCAGCACCCGCACCTGCAGCTGCGCCACTACCAAAGATGCTTGCCGCTGCACCTGCTCCTGCGGCGGCCCCTGCGCCTGCCCCAGCGAAGCTACCTGTCTCGACAGTGGTTTCCCCCGCTGTCGTGCCATAGGTGACATCCTTTACGATGGCTTCCGAGCTGACGTCACCGATCTGCTTCTGGAAGTTCTCGATCATTACCAGGCCGCCCGGGTCTTTGATCTTCGGATCAATATCGACTTCAACCTTGATCTTGCTCTTGACTTTGCCATCCCAGTCCCAGTCGACGTTATCGAAGGCTTGGGCCGGAGCCTGACTAGCCATCATCATGCCGCTTGCGAGACCGATGGCGACTGCGAGCTTGTTATAGGTAGTCATTGTCATGTTCCTCATGAATGTTGACTTATTGTGCTGCGCTGGATGCTGCCGATGTTTCTGTTGCAGGTGCCTCTGTTGCGGGTGCTTCTCTCAACGGTGTTGCGACTGCTGCGGTACTGCCTGATGCCGTATTGGCTGCGGCCACTTGCTGCGTGTTGCCGTCTTTCGCTGCTACATGCTGCCCTGGGTGAAGTTCACATTCCTGCCCCGCAGGTACAGGAAGTCCCAGGCCTTCAGTCAGGAGTTGGTAGGCGCCCATCTCCACGACTGATCTCACCCCCAGCTGCAGTGGCTCATTGCGCACTGCGCCGGAATCAAACTCGACCAGCTGATTGCCGAAGAAGCGATAGATGCCGGCTTCGACTTCGTAACCCACCACCTGCTTCTGCAGGCTGGTGACATAGACGGTGCGGAAGGTGCGGATGTCGACCATGCGCAGGTCCAGGCCCACATTGATCACGGCGGTCCGCAATCCGGCCCCGATTCCGCTGACGAACAGGCGAGTGCCACCACTGGAAATGTTGTAATTGAGCTCAGTGAGGGCACCGAGTACCACGAAGTGCGAGGGGAGGACGGCCAGCTTGCGTGGTGCATAGGCCATGGCCTTGTTCTCGTAAAGTTGCTGCTCGGCCAGCGGGACGCGAACATCAAGACGCTCTGTCAGGTGAACCTTGCGAGTCTTGTAGAGCGCGCTGATCAACATTTCCGAGACACCCTGAGTGACGGCGGCGCTTTCGGTTACTGTCGAATAGCTGCGTTGCCCTGTCTTGTCAGTGATTTGCCCGACGGCGATGACTGGCAGGTTTGTCGCGCCTGAAATACGGCTCAATGAGGCAAGACATTCACTGTAAGGCGTATTGTTTGAGGTGACTGGCGGCCCGACGACTGGCTCGACATTATCGAATTTTGGCTCGACTGCGGCGCAGCCCCCCAGCACTGTGGCCATGCAAGCGGCCAGACAAATCCGTGGCTTGAACATGCTGGAAGTTCCCCTGGTGTGACGCATTGTCCTGCGCCGTTCTTGTACTCTGATATGTGTCTATCAGTTGTGATGCCGTGTCTTTACAGGGGCATTAAGTGTGCCAACTAAATTCACAATAGCTCACAACAACTTACGCTTATTGTCTGGTGATCATTCGCGATGCGATTTGCAAAAGGCGAAGCGTATTGGGGTGAATTGTCAGGAGTCCATGACAAGGAATGAGGCGATATATGAGGCATGATGTCTTTCATGCATGAGGCGCGTGGCCACCGCGTGAATGATGAAATGATCTATCGGGGTGACTGAGGAATCTTGTCATCCGTGAGACACAGGAGGTCTCATGTTTTCGCGAGAACGGTGATGGCGGGGGTAGTGCGCGATTGAATGGTCTTTTAACGAACTCGGGGATCAGGCGTCTGTGATTAATTCATGATTCATGGGGTTGAAGTCTGTGTCATGGCCCATAGGTGGGACAGTGCGGCCAAGCCGCAGGAATAGAACGCCGGATTCCTCTTTCCTCAATGCAAGCCATTGATGCCTTAAGGAGAGCAAGATGACAGCTTCACGCCACATGACCTCGTACAACGCCACCGCTGCGCTTTCGTCCAAGCAGCGCCACCACCACGAGATGGACGGCAGCAACGCCAGCGATGGCGCAGAGTCCTCCAATCAGCGTCTGGGTGTTCGTCAGGTCGATGCCGATCGCGATCAGGCGCCGGAAGCCTATCTGGACAAGTCAGGCAGCGACCGAGGCTCCTCCCACTCGCGCGACGCCTACCCGACGCGTCTGAGCCAGCCACCGCAGCACCTGTGGCAGAAGCGCCGCGAGCCCGTCGTGCACTCGCGCGCCGACGAGGGGCCGCTGGGGGCTGAGCAACTCAAGCGGTTCGAGCGCGATGGCTTCCTGTTCGAGCCGGAATTCCTGGCCCCGCAAGAAGTCGAGACGCTCAAGGCCGAACTGGCTGCGCTGCTGGAGCAGGAAGATCTCCAGGGCCGTGATTTCACCATCACCGAGCCCAAGAGCCGCGAGATCCGCTCCATCTTCGCCGTGCACTTCCTGTCGGAGCGCTTCCGCCAGCTTGCCGAAGACCCGCGCCTGATGGATCGCGCGCGCCAGATTCTGGGTGGCGATGTCTATGTCCACCAGTCGCGCATCAACTACAAGCCGGGCTTCGAGGGCAAGGGCTTCAACTGGCACTCGGACTTCGAGACCTGGCACGCCGAGGATGGCATGCCGGAAATGCGTGCGGTCAGCGCCTCGATCATCCTGAATGACAATCACCACTTCAATGGCCCGCTGATGCTGATCCCCGGCTCGCACGAAGTCTTCGTGCACTGCCTGGGTGAGACGCCGGAAGACAATCACAAGTCTTCGCTGCAGGCACAGGAAGTCGGTGTGCCCTCGCGCGAAGCGCTGCGAGAGCTGGTCGCCCAGCGTGGCATCGAGGCGCCCACCGGTGCCGCGGGTGGTCTGCTGATGTTTGACTGCAACACCTTGCATGGCTCCAACGCCAACATGTCGCCGGACCCGCGCAGCAACGCCTTCTTCGTCTACAACCGTGTCGACAATGCCATGCAGGCGCCGTTCGCGGCCTCTCGTCCGCGCCCTGAATTTCTGGCCCACCGTGCCGATGGTGGCTGGGATGAACTGGAAAAATGAGCCGCGCGTGACAGATCGCCAGCGTGAGCAAGTGAAAGGAAAGACCGAAAGGCTGAGCAGGCCAGTGGACTGAACTGCACAACCCGGGGTTGCGTTCAGGCGGCGAAATCTCGGACGTTGGTGTGGTAGTGGCAAACCGGCGGGGCGGCGTAAGATTGAGACATCTCTCATCGATCATCTCTCATTGATCATCCATCACGCCCCGACAGGAGTTCTGCATGCCGCTTGCTCAGCGTTTTACCCCACGTTTCAGCGATGGTCGTGTCTTTGCCCATGATCTCGGCAAGGTGGTGTGCGTGGGGCGCAATTATGCTGCCCACGCCGCGGAGCTCGGCAATGAAGTGCCCAGCGAGCCGTTGCTGTTCATCAAGCCCGCCACCAGCGTGGTGCCCATGGACAAGCCGCTGCCGCTCTCGAAGCGTCGTGGCCAGTACCATTACGAGGCCGAGCTTGCGCTGCTGATCGGCAAGCCACTGTGCGAGGCGAGTGAAGACGAGGCGCTGGAGGCATTGGCCGGCATGGGGCTGGCGCTGGATCTCACCCTGCGTGAGCGTCAGAGCAAGCTCAAGGCCAAGGGCCAGCCGTGGGAACTGGCCAAGGCCTTTGACGGCAGCTGTCCGCTGTCCTCCTTCGTGGCGCTGGAAGGCCCGCGCTGGCGTGATGGCGAAGGCGCACTGCATGATGTCGATTTCCAGGCACTGCAGTATCGTTTCGCCATCGACGGCGAGCAGCGTCAGCAGGCGGATACCCGTCTGATGCTGTTCCCTGTCGCGCGGCTGCTCAGCGAGATCAGCCACAGCTTCACGCTGCTGCCCGGCGACGTGGTACTGACCGGTACGCCGGAAGGGGTTGGCGAGCTGAATCCGGATCAGGCGCTGGCACTGGCGCTGGATGCCCCGGATGGCAGCGGCGAGCTGCTGCGTGTCGAGACACGCACTCGCGGCGTGGCATGACGCCTGGGTCTGTCTCGAGCCTTGACGTGAGTTGGCTCTGAGGCAGCCCTGAGCGAGTTCACAGCAGCCCTGAGCGAGTTGAAAACAGCCCTGAGCGGGTTAAAAAAAAGCCCCTGCCGGGATTCCGGCAGGGGCTTTTGCTGTCTGGGCTGCTGCTTTCCGGGCTCGAATCTCTGAAGCAGAGATCGGCTCAATGACGGAAGGGCTCAGCTCTCCAGGTAGGTATATCCTTCCAGACCTGCCTTCAGGTCCTCGAGCAGGTCTGCCTGTTCCAGCGCGTTCAGATTGGATGACTTGAGCTGACGCGCGAGGCGGGCCGCCAGCTGATCCGGGTCGAAGTTCACGTAGCGCAGCACCTGCGCCACGCTATCGCCCTGGATGGCATGGGAAAGCTGCCATTGGCCCTCGTCGTCGAGGCTGGCATCCACGGAATCGGTATCGCCGAACAGATTGTGCAGATCGCCGAGGATCTCCTGATAGGCGCCGACCATGAAGAAGCCGAGCAGCTTCTCTTCCTCGGCATGCCATTCCGGCAGCGGCAGGGTGGCGTCCAGGCCCTGGTCATCCACATAGGTGTCGATGCGGCCATCACTGTCGCAGGTGATGTCCTGGATCACGCCACGCCGGGTCGGCGCGCGGTCGAGACCGGTCAGCGGCAGGATCGGGAAGATCTGCTCGATGCCCCAGATGTCCGGCAGTGACTGGAACAGCGAGAAATTGACGAACAGCTTGTCGGCCAGCTTCTCGTTGAGCTCATCGAGCACCGCGCGGTGCGAACGCTGGCGCGCATCGAGGCGCCCGGCGAGACTGCGACACACGTTGGTGTAGATGGCCTCGGCCTCGGCACGGATGGCGATGCTCGCCAGCCCCATCACGAAGCGCTCCTGCACCTGATGCTGGGCATGCACCACGGCGTGGTAGATCTCCACCAGCTCACGTGGCTCGAGCGCACCCTCCAGACGCGCGGCCTGCGTCCACAGCGCGGCGATCTGCAGATCATCCTCACGCGGCGTGGGCAGCGGCAGGTCGACACGCTCCTCGCCGATCACGTCCGTCACCAGCACGGCGTGGTGAGCGGTCAGAGCACGACCGGATTCGGAGATGATGTGCGGATGCGGCAGATCATGCGCCTCGCACACCGCGTGGAACGCCCCGACCACATAGTCGGCGTATTCGCGCATCGAGTAGTTGAGCGAGCAGGCGCTTTCCGAGCGCGTGCCTTCGTAGTCCACGCCCAGGCCACCGCCGACATCGACGATTTCCACGCCGGCACCGGCCTCATGCAGCCCCTGATAGAAGCGCGCGCACTCGGCCAGGCCGCGCTGGATGTCGCTGATGTCCGCGATCTGCGAGCCGAGGTGGAAGTGGACCAGCTTGAGGCAGTCCAGCGCATCCACCTCGCGCAGACGCTCGACCAGCGCGACGATCTGGCTCGCCGTCAGGCCGAATTTCGACTTCTCGCCGCCGGTGTTCTGCCAGTTGCCCTTGCCGATGGTGGCCAGGCGCGCGCGCAGACCGATGCGCGGCCGCACGCCGAGACGTTCAGCCTCTTCCAGCACCAGTTCCAGCTCGCTGGCCTTCTCGACCACCAGGTGCACGCGATGGCCGAGCTTCTCGCCCATCAGTGCCAGACGCACGTACTCGCGGTCCTTGTAGCCGTTGCAGACGATGACCGACGGGCCATTGTCCGACAGTGCCAGCACGGCGAGCAGTTCCGGCTTGCTGCCGGCTTCCAGGCCGACACGCCCGCGCGAGCGTTCGCTGGTCGCCAGCAGTTCCTCGACCACGCGACGCTGCTGGTTGACCTTGATCGGATAGACGGCGGTGTAGCTGGCGCCATAGCCGCGTGAGCTGATGGCGGCATCGAAGGCGGCGCACAGCTGCTCGACACGGTCATGCAGGATATCGGCGAAGCGGATCAGCAGCGGCAGTCGCAGGCCCTGGGCGCGGGCCTTGTCGATCAGCGAGATCAGCGGCAGCGCAGGCGTACCCGGTTCGCCATGGGGGCGCACCAGCGTCAGGCCATCCTGGCCCACATCGAAATAGCCGCTGCCCCACTGGTCAATGTTGTAGGTGCGGCGTGCTTCGGCTGCAAAGGAGGTCATCGCGGTCTCCGGAGATGGACGGCGTGAAGGCAAGCCCGGCGGTGCTCAGCGGTGTGGGCAGCGTCGGAGAAGACAATGGCGCCCGCACGGATGCGGGCGCTCAGGGGGCGCATTATGCCTGCTGGGGAGGCGCAGGCAATCGCTTTGCCACTTGCGTGGACATTCAGGCCGGCTGGGTGGCGTCGGGCAGCGGCAGGGCGCCTTCCTCGATGCGCCGGCCCAGCAGCTGGCGATACTGTGCCGGGTCCTTCGGCGTCAGGCTGTGAGCGGGCGGGTCCACGTAGACCACCAGCAGGCGTGACAGCCAGTAGCGCAGCGCGGTCATGCGCAGCATGCTCGGCCACAGGCGGCGTTCGTCAGCGTTCATCGGACGCTCGGCCAGATAGGCGCTGAGCAGGGCGTCATAACGCGCCTGATCCAGACGGCCATCGTCATTGGAGCACCAGTCATTGACCAGAATCGACAGATCGAAGATCAGGTCGCCGGTGCAGCCATTGTAGAAGTCGATGATGCCGCCGAGGCGATCGCCGTCAAACAGCGTGTTGTCGCGGAACAGATCCCCGTGCAGCGCGCCCTGTGGCAGGTCGACGCCACTGAAGACGTCTTCGCAGACATCGATCTCGTCGGCCATCAGTGCCTGGTCTTCCGGGCTCAGATAGGCCAGCACCTTGTGGTGCATCGGCTTGATCCAATGCAGGTCACGGGTGTTGGGGCGCTGGCCGGTGAAGTGCTGGGAGACGGCATGCATGAGCCCCAGCGCAGCGCCGATCTCGCGGCACTGGGCGACATTGGGCGAGACGGGCCACTTGCCCGGCATGCGCGGAAACAGCAACGCCGGCTTGCCTGCCAGCGTCTTGAGCGCCTGACCTTCGCGGTCATGCAGCGGGCCGGGCACCGGCAGCTGGTGGCTGGCGAGGAAGTCGAGCAGCTCGACGAAGAAGGGCAGTTCCTCATGCTCGCCCTGCTCGAACAGGGTCAGCACCATCTCGCGGCGGTCGGTGGTGACGAAGAAGGTCGAGTTCTCGGTGCCGTGGGCGACATCTTCCAGCGATGTCAGCGTGCCTGCATCGTACTCTGCCAGAAATTCTGCGACCTGAGCCTCGCTCAGGGGGGTAAAGACTGCCATGGGTGACTCTTCTCGCCGAAATGTGTCCGCCCCATCAGTGGCGCGCCGCTGGACCGACGCGGCGGCAATGCGCTGACAGGAGTTGTTGTCGGTAGGCAGGAGGGAGACCTCCATGCCCGGGCCGAGCGCAAGGGATGCGTCCGGTCCGGGCATGATGCCCGTCACTGCCGGGTCAGATGCCGCGTGACCCGCAATGCCGAGCTTATCACTTTTTCCGCGCCCAGCCGGGCACCTTGAGCTGACTGGCCTGCGACACGCTGGAACGGGTGAAGTTGCCGTTGCCATCACTGTCGAGCAGGAAGAAGGGCGTGCCCCCCTTGGGGATGATCTCGATGGCGTACAGATGGCCATTGACGCGGTATTCGCGCAGCTGGCGGTCATCCTGCTGACGGCTGGTGACCTGTGGCTTGGGGGCATCACTCTCGGCCACGGACAGCGGGGCGCCCAGCGCGGTGATGACCAGCAGCAGAGCACTCGCCAGCAGCGTGGGCAGGCGCAGCGTCGGGTGCGGAGCAATCGAAGCAGTCGTGCGCATGGCATTCCTCCTTTAACACGTGAGCCTTCATCGCAGGGAGACTGGCGACAAGGCCCCGTACACAAAAGTCCTGAGCGCAAAGATTCTGTGCGCAAGCGTGCGGAGGGCAAGCGAATCGGCGATGGCCAGAAACCTTGCCTGATGGGCGCAGTCTACGACTCTTGTCAGCCGCGTGCACGATTTCACTGCCCCCGGGAGCTGCCCGAAAGCCGGTCCATGCCCGCGGCGTGACTGTGCCTCGCCGCAGCCCTTGCGTATCATGACAGCCATTGATGCCGAGAGAGTTTCGGCCCCGACTCTGCTTGCCCCAAGCTCACCCTTCAGCCTACGGATGCGACTGCTCATGGCCGCCACGCCGATCGTTCTCGTCGATGGATCTTCCTACCTCTATCGTGCCTTTCATGCCCTGCCGCCGCTGACCACCTCCAAGGGCCTGCCCACCGGCGCGGTGAAGGGCGTGATCAACATGCTCAAGAGCCTGATCCGCCAGTATCCGGACAGCCCCATGGCGGTGGTGTTCGACGCCAAGGGCAAGACCTTCCGTGATGACATGTACCCCGAGTACAAGGCCCAGCGTCCGCCGATGCCCGATGACCTGCGCCTGCAGGTCGAGCCGCTGCATGCCTGCGTACGCGCGCTGGGTCTGCCGCTATTGTGCGTGGAAGGTGTCGAGGCCGATGACGTCATCGGGACTCTTGCGCGACTGGCCACCGAGGCCGGACGTGACGCCGTCATCTCCACCGGCGACAAGGACATGGCTCAGCTGGTGAACGAGCACATCACCCTGGTCAACACCATGAAGAACGAGACGCTGGACGTGGACGGCGTCACCGAGAAGTTCGGCATTCCGCCCAATCTGATCATCGACTTCCTCGCGTTGATGGGCGACAAGGTCGACAACATTCCCGGCGTGCCGGGGGTGGGCGAGAAGACCGCGCTGGGCCTGCTGCAGGGCATGGGCGGCGGTCTCGACACCATCTACGGTGATCTCGATCGCATCAAGACGCTCAGCTTCCGCGGCGCCAAGACCCTGGCCAAGAAGATGGAAGCGCACCGCGAAGATGCCTATCTCTCCTATCGTCTCGCCACCATCAAGCTGGACTGCGAGCTGGAGCATGGCCTGGATGACCTCGCGATCGCCGCGCCGGATACCGCCGCGCTGGTCGAGCTCTACAAGGAGATGGAGTTCCGCGCCTGGTTGAAGGAGCTGCTGGAAGGCGGTGACATGGCCGCTACCCCGCACGCCGACGAGAAGGACAGCGGTGTCGCCGGCGGTGATCTGTTCGGCGACAGCATCGCGCCCGTCGCGGAGAAGGCCTCCGGCAAGGGCAAGACCGCCGCTGCACCGACGCCTGAGCTGGATGGGGCGGGTGACGAGGACGAGATGCCCGAGGCGCTGCCGCCGCGTGAGGAGCGCAACTACCGCGCCATCACCGAGCAGGCCGAGCTGGACGCGTGGCTGGAGCGCGTGCGCAACGCCACCTCGCTGTGCTTCGACCTCGAGACCACCAGCCTCAACTACATGGAAGCCGAGATCGTCGGCATCGGCATGGCGCTGGAGGTCGGCGAGGCCGTCTACATCCCCGTCGCCCACAGCTATCTGGATGCCCCCGCGCAGCTGGACCGCAAGGCCGTGCTGGAGGCGCTGACGCCGATTCTGGCCGATGGCGCCATCACCAAGATCGGCCAGAACCTCAAGTACGACATCGAGGTGCTGGCGCGCTATGACATCGCGGTGGCCGGTCCGCTGGCCGACACCATGCTGATGTCCTATGTGCTCAACTCCACCGCGACCCGTCACGACATGGACTCGCTGGCGCTCAAGTACCTGGGCGAGAGCACCATCAGCTTCACCGACATCGCCGGCAAGGGCGCCAAGCAGCTGACGTTTGACCAGATCGCGCTGGAAGAGGCGATGCCCTACGCCTGTGAGGATGTCGACATCACCCTGCGCCTCGCCGCGCTGCTGATGCCGCGCATCGAGAAGCTGGGCCGTCTGGGCGAGGTGCTGCGTGATTACGAATACCCGCTGATTCCGGTGCTGGCGCGCATCGAGCGCAACGGCGTCGCGATTGACCCCGAGCGCCTTCACGCCCAGACCCGTGAGCTAACCGAGCAGATCCACGACATCGAGAAGCAGGCCTTCGAGCTGGCGGGCCGCGAGTTCAACCTCTCTTCCCCCAAGCAGCTGGGCGAGATCCTCTTCGAGGAGCAGAAGCTGCCGGTCAAGAAGAAGACTCCCAAGGGCGCGCCGTCCACCGCCGAAGCCGTGCTTGAGGAGCTGGCGCTGGACTACCCGCTGCCCAAGCTGATCATGCGCCATCGCGGCATGACCAAGCTCAAGAGCACCTACACCGACAAGTTGCCGCAGCTGGTCAACCCGACCACGCGCCGCCTGCACACCAGCTACCATCAGGCCGTCACCGCCACCGGGCGTCTGTCGTCTTCCGATCCGAACCTGCAGAACATCCCGGTGCGCAGCGAGGAGGGCCGTCGCATTCGTCAGGCCTTCATCGCGCGCCCCGGCTATCGCATCGTCGCGGCGGATTACTCGCAGATCGAGCTGCGCATCATGGCGCACCTCTCCGGTGACAAGGGGCTGCTCTCGGCCTTCGCCGACAACCGTGACGTGCACGCCGCCACCGCCGCGGAAGTCTTCGGCACCGAGGAATCGCGTGTCAGCAGTGATCAGCGTCGCAGCGCCAAGGCCATCAACTTCGGGCTGATCTACGGCATGTCCGCCTGGGGCCTCTCGCGTCAGCTGGATATCGACCCCGGCCAGGCCAAGACCTACATCGAGCGCTACTTCGAGCGCTATCCGGGCGTTGCCACCTACATGGAAGACACTCGCCACCTCGCCGCCGAGCAGGGCTATGTCGAGACCATCTTCGGCCGTCGTCTCTACCTGCCGGAAATCGGCTCGCGCAATCATGCGCGTCGCAGTGCTGCCGAACGCACCGCCATCAACGCCCCGATGCAAGGCAGTGCCGCCGACATCATCAAGCGCGCCATGATCGACGTGGACGCCTGGCTGGCGGGCAATGACGGTGACAAGGTGTATGACGCCATGATGGTCATGCAGGTGCACGATGAACTCGTCTTCGAAGTCGCCGAAGCGCAGGTCGAAGACTTCATGAAAGACGTCGCCCAGCGCATGCAGAACGCCGCCTCCCTCGACGTCCCGCTGCTCGTCGAAGTCGAGCAAGGCGACAACTGGGAAGAAGCGCATTAACGCGACGGACTCTTTAAGCAATAACAAAAACCCCGCCTCGGCGGGGTTTTTGTTATTAACTTTGACAGTTATCCTTATCAGGGCAAAGATCTAGGAGCTAGCTTTTACACAGGGAAGAAGAAAAATGAGCTTAATAGAACGTTTCCAGCCATTAGTCCGTCGTGCACGTGATGAAAGCTCTCACATTACGACCGAAGAGGCCACCAAGACGGCGTTAATATTACCCATGTTGCAGATCTTGGGGTATGACGTTTTTAATCCTCGCGAGGTCATTCCAGAGTATATTGCCGATATAGGGAAGAAAAAGGGCGAGAAGGTTGATTATGCCATCATGAAAGATGGCGAGATATCCGTGTTAATTGAGTGCAAGCCCTTGGGTATGAATCTTGACCAAGCCCACTTCACCCAGCTTTATCGTTATTTCAGTGTGACGCCTGCGCGCTTTGGTGTACTCACGAATGGTGTGGAGTATCGCTTCTTCTCGGACTTGGATGACAGGAATAAGCTTGACGATCAGCCTTTCTTCCGTTTCGATCTGCTAGATCACAACGATCGTGATTTAGAGGAGTTGAAAAAATTCAGTAAAAGTGATTTTGAAGTTGATAATATTCTTGGCTCTGCAAGTCAGCTTAAGTATATCTCGCTTATACAAGAAGAGTTTGCTTCTCTCATTACCGACGTGCCTGAAGACTTTGTGAAATTTATTGTGTCGCGTGTCTACGAAGGGCGCATGACTCAAAGTGTGGTGAGTGAGTTCAAGCCAACCGTTTATGATGCAATTCAACAGTTTATTCGTGAGCAGGTGGATACTCGTCTCAAGAAAGCGCTTAACTCCAGTGACTTGTCAGTTAGCGACGTTATGAGAAGTGATCCTGTTGAAAAAGAGGTAGAGCCAGAAGATGGCATTGAAACCACGCAAGAAGAAATTGACGCCTATAATATTGTAAGAGCTTTGGTTTGCGCCAAGGTTGATATTGAGCGTGTTGTCATGCGTGATACTAAAAGCTATTGCGGTATTTTACTTGATGATAATAACCGCAAGCCGATTTGTCGCCTGCGCTTTAATGGTAAAAGCATCAAAAGAGTCGAGTTCTTTGATGATGACGCCGATCGAGTAGAGATCAAAGACGTTAAGGACATTTTCTTGTTCAAGGAACGCTTGTTGAACACTATTGATAAATATATCCAGTAAATAGTGTTGGCTGATAAGGAAACCCCGCTCCGGCGGGGTTTTCTTGTTTTTGGGGCGAGTGTCATCTGGCAAGTTCTAGTTCTGCATGGAATGGTCCACAGCTAGATCGCGAGTATAAGCAACTACCGCATGTGCTGACCTCGGGAACTCCTACGACCACTGGCTACGTTGATCCTTGGCGGTGGTAGGCCGATGCTGTAGGTGGAGTCCGGTTTTCCGGACGCTGGCCGCGGAATGAAGCGACACACAACAATCAGATCCGGCGGGTGTTGGTGGCAGCATGGCGGCTACCCACGATGACCGGACACGCCAAGGGAGAGTCGGTGATGGCTCAGCAGATGCCAGTGTCAGGCGCGGTGGGCGGGGAGAAGATGGCTGCTCCGCTGCGCAACGATTCACCTGCCACCTCGATTCATGTCGAGCGGGCGCGTCGCGAGTTGCTGCGAGCCGCGATGGATGCGGTGGAGGAGTGGGTGGTGGTGGTGGATGCCCAGGGCGGTATCCAGTTTCTGAACGCCCCCTATGCCGAGTTTCTCGGGGTGGAGGCCAGCGAGGTGCTGGGGCGCGATGTCAGCGAGGTGATCGAGAACACCCGCATGCATGAGGTGCTGGACAGCGGACGCGCGGAGCTGGCCCAGCTGCAGTTGATTCGTGGCCACCACATGATTGCCCACCGTTACCCCATCTTCCGCGATGGCGAGCTGATCGGCGCCATCGGCTCGGTGCTCTATCACGACACCTGGGAATGGCGGCAGGTGAATGCTCAGGTCCAGGCGCTGGAGGCGGAGGTGGACTACTACCGTCAGGCGCTGGAAACCCCCAACGGCGCGCGCTGGCAGCTGAGTGACATCATCGGGGATTCGCCCGCCATGCGGGAGCTGGCCAGCAAGGTACGCAAGATCGCCCCCGGTGGCGCCTCGGTATTGATCCGTGGCGAGTCCGGTACCGGCAAGGAGCTGTATGCCCATGCGCTGCACCGCAGCTCGGCGCGCGCCAAGGGGCCCTTCATCAAGCTCAACTGCGCGGCGATTCCCGAAGCGCTGCTGGAGGCGGAGCTGTTCGGCTATGAGGAAGGCGCGTTCACCGGCGCGAGGCGAGGCGGCAAGCCCGGCAAGTTCCAGCTCGCGGATGGTGGCACGCTGTTTCTCGATGAGGTCGGTGACATGCCGCTGGCGATGCAGGCCAAGTTGCTGCGCGTGCTGCAGGACCGTGAAGTCGAGGCGGTCGGCGCGACACGACTGGTCACCGTCGATGTACGAGTCATCGCCGCCACGCACCGCCCGCTGGAAGCGCTGGTCGAGAGCGGCGAATTCCGCGAAGACCTCTTCTATCGCATCAACGTGGTGCCACTGCAGGTGCCGCCGCTGCGCGAGCGCCGTGACGACCTGCCGACCCTGGCCACGCATCTGCTGTCACGTCTGGCGCGTCGTAGTGGCCGTCGTCCGCCGATACTCTCCGAGACCGCGTTGGAGCGCCTGTGTGCCCATCACTGGCCCGGCAACGTGCGCGAGCTGGAAAACGTCCTCGAAGCCGCCTTCTACCTGGGCGGCAGCCATATCCAGCCGACCGATCTGCCGGATGCCATCGGTGCCCGGCATGGCGATGCGCGGCATGGCGATGCCCGCCGGACTGAATTATCCACACCCCCCTCGGATTCAGCCGAGCTTGCTGCTTCCGACACGCCAGTGGCAACCGGCTCGCTGCGGGAGGCGATGGCGCAGACCGAGCGACGCCTGATTGAGGCCGCCCTGTCTGCCGCCAATGGCAATCGCACCCGCGCCGCCCGTCAGCTCGGCATCGCCAAGTCCTCGCTCTACGAGAAGCTCAACCGTCATGGCCTGTTGGCCGAAACGCCCTGATCGAGAGTGGTTTCACCTTCCCGCCACAGACGAGGGGTCAAAGCGTCCGGAAATTCGGTCAATGACCGGAATTCCGGACGCTTTGCGTATCTTGCCACCCCACGCCGTGCCTGCCCGCATGGGGTCTGCATTCCACTATCGGCATATTCGACTGGAGTCGTAGACCGAATTCATGTCAGCGCGCGACCTTGGTCGCAGCCTTGGCGACCCGCGTGTCCGACTTTCCGGACACTGCCGAGCATGGATGGCGGCATCGAGGACATCGTGTGGCTACTCGTGCGTGATTGGCTCTCGTAGCTCTCTGAAATCATTGGAATTGTTGTGGCGTGGTCAGGCGCTTGCGTTGTCAATGGGTAAGTTGACGTAAGCGTCAGCTTGTTGCGTGCCTTATCGCCAGAAAGCATCGAGCCGTACGACCAGCCAGTACAACAACAAATCAGGGAGCCGTGCCATGTTGCATCACGCCACGCCGCGTCACACGACGCCGACTCGTCGCCTGCGCCTCGGAGCCGCCATCGCGGCGGCCGTCGCCACCACCACCTTGATGGCCGCCGCACCTGCTCAGGCGGAAGGGCCGAAGCAGCTTGACGTCGCCAGTACCTTCTCGACCAAGAACTTCCTGGGCGCCGGGGCCGTGCGTCTGTCCGAGGAACTCAAGAGCGCCACCGGCGGTGAAGTCGGCCTGCGCGTGCATGAGCCGGGCGATCTGGTGCCGGCCTTCGAAGTCTTCAACTCCGTCTCTTCCGGCGCGATCCAGGCCGGTTGGGACTGGATGGGCTACTGGGCCGGCACGGTGCCGATCACCAACCTCTACGGGGCGCTGCCGTTCGGCCCGAGCCCGGAAGCCTTCATGTCATGGATGTGGGCCGGTGAGGGCACCGAGCTGATCCAGGCCGCCTATGACCCCTACGGCGTGAAGGTGCTGCCGTGCTTCATCTCCCCGCAGGAGACGGGCGGCTGGTACAACAAGGAAATCAACTCGCCGGATGACTTCAAGGGCCTGTCGATGCGCATCTCGGGCCTTGGTGCCAAGGTGCTCAACAAGCTGGGCGCCTCCACTCAGCTGGTACCGGGCAGCGAGATCTATCTCGCGCTGGAGCGTGGCCGTGTCGATGCCACCGAGTTCTCGGTGCCGCAGGTCGATCAGGCGATGGGCTTCAATGAAGTCGCCAAGTACTACTACTTCCCGGGTTGGCACCAGAGCGCCAGCTGGTTCTCGCTGTTGATCAATCAGCAGGTGTGGGACAGCTACAGTGACCAGCGCAAGGCGCAGTTCCAGACCGCCTGCCGCGCGACCCTGCAGTGGGCGATGGCCGAAGCGCCGCCGGCTCAGGTACGTGCGATCCATGAGCTCGAAGCCAAGGGTGTCGAGGTCAAGCGCTTCCCGGAACCGGTGATGACCGCGCTGCAGAAGGCCTGGGGGGAAGTGCTGGAAGAAGAGAAGCAGACCAATCCTGACTTCGCCAAGGCCTACGATTCGCTGATGAAGCATGCCGCATTGATCGACGAATGGTACGAGCTGCAGGCCATGCCGCAGCCGATGGCCATGAAGCAGGCTGGTGACGCTGAGGAGGGTAGCGCCCAATGACCGACCCCCGCCTTGCGCCCTGGCGGGCACAGGGCGGGGCGGTGTGTGACGCCCTGGGCCGACCGCTGGTCGGCCTGGGGCTATGGGTGGGTCGCCTGACCAGCTGGTTGGGTCTGGCGATCATCCTGGCCGTGCTCACCACCGTCACGCTCAACGCCCTGGGCATCAATGAAATCGCCAACTGGGGGTCGCCTGACGTGCTGCTGTTCGGCACCGCGATCACCATCAATTCCGTCACCGAGCTTCAATGGCATCTGTTCGGCCTGCTGACGCTGTTCGGTGGCACCTATGCCTTGCACAGCGACACGCATGTGCGGGTCGATCTGTTCTACCAGCGCCTCTCGCCGCGTGGGCGCGCCGTGGTCGATATCCTCGGCCACCTCATCATGCTGATTCCCTTCTGCCTGCTGATCGCCTGGCTGTCCAAGCACTTCGTCACCATGTCCTACATGTCCGGCGAGAAGTCCAACTATGGCGGGCTGGTGGACCGGTATCTGATCAAGGCGATGCTGCCGACGGGGCTGGTGTTTCTCGCCCTCGGCGCACTCGGGCAGATCTTCGAGAATCTGGCCTGCCTGTTCGACCCGGCGCGCACTCCTGAGCGCCTGAAGGACCATGAGATTGCCAGTCTTGCCGGCCTTGCACCTCAGGCAGGCAAGACGCAGGACACCGCTGCACACGAGACGGCCGGCACGACGGCACCCAAGGATCAAGCAGACGGGAGCCATGACGATGCTCGCTGAATACGCCTTGCCCATCACCATGGTGGTGGCACTTCTGATCGGTATCTTCTCCGGCTACCCGGTAGCCTTCCTGCTCGGCGGGCTGGGTATCCTGTTCGCCTTCATCGGTGACATCCCGCTGCCGTTTCTCGGCACCGTCGGCTCGCGCATCTTCGGCGGGGTGATCGAGAACTGGCTGCTGATCGCGATTCCACTGTTCGTGTTCATGGGGCTGATGCTGGAAAGCTCCGGGGTGGCGCGCAATCTGTTGATGACGTTGCAGCGCCTGTTCGGCCGCGTGCATGGCGGTCTGGCCGTCTCGGTGGCGCTGCTGGGCGTGGTGATGGCCGCCAGTACCGGCATCATCGGTGCCTCGGTGGTCATGCTGGGGCTGCTGGCGCTGCCGGTGATGCTGGGGCAGGGCTACAAGGCCGAGATGGCCTGTGGCGTGATCGCGGCCTCCGGCACCCTGGGCATCCTGATTCCGCCCTCGATCATGCTGGTGCTGATGGGCTCCATCCTGCAGATCTCGGTGGGGGCACTGTTCAAGGCGGCGCTGATTCCGGGGCTGATGCTCGGCGCGCTCTACGTGGCCTATCTGCTGATCACCGCCAAGCTGCGTCCGGACTGGGCACCGCTGCCGGACCAGTCGCTGCTCGGCACCGACAAGACACCGCTGCCGCTGGCGCTGCTGCGGGATCTGCTCGGCCCGATGGTGCTGATCGTCGCGGTGCTGGGCTCGATCATGACCGGTATCGCCACGCCCACCGAGGCTGCGGCCATCGGCGCGGGCGGCAGTCTGCTGCTGGCGCTGGTGATGGGTGGGCTGTCCTTCGACACCCTGCGCAACACGCTGCGCGATACCTCGCGAACCAGCGCGATGATCCTGTTCGTCGTCATCGGCGCGACCTGCTTCTCGGTGGTCTTCAAGCGCCTGGGCGGTGACTACCTGATCGAGGATGTCATCACCGGCACCGGGCTGGGTCCCTACGGCCTGCTGCTGCTGCTGATGGGGCTGATCTTCGTGCTCGGCTTCTTCCTCGAGTGGATCGAGATCAGCTTCGTGGTGCTGCCGCTGGTGGCGCCGGTGGTCGAGGCGCTGGACTTCGGGCTCGGGCTTTCCGGCCAGGGGCTGCTGGTATGGTTCGCGATTCTGGTCGCCATCAACCTGCAGACGAGTTTCCTGACCCCCCCCTTCGGCTACGCATTGTTCTATCTCAAGGGCATCACCGCCGGGCAGGTCTCCATCGGCACCATCTATCGCTCGATTCTGCCCTTCGTCGGCCTGCAGCTGGCGGGGTTGATCCTGTGCATGCTGTTCCCCGCGCTGGTGCTGTGGTTGCCGGGGCTGATGCCCTGAGTGCGGGCAGGGGACGGGCAGAGTGCGGGCGTGACATCGGCGCCGTGACACCGCCACGCCGTGGAAGGTAGTCAGCAGGGCGAGGGGCATCACAGGGAGGTGATGTGCCACAGATCCGCCGTGATCGGAAGAGCGATCCATCAGGGAGAACGAGATGCTGCCACGACGCAGGGTATTGATTGCGGGGCAGGGAGAATGGCTGGAAGCCATGGCGCGCACCTTCCTGGAAGATGGTGCCATCATCGCCCTGATGAGCACCGCGCAGACGGATCTTGAGCGCGTGCTGGACGCGCTGGGCGGCGAGCAGTCGGATCGCTTCGGTCAGGTGGTGGGCGAGGGCTGTTTCGAGGTGCTGGTGGCGCGTCTCGGCCGTCTCGACGTGCTGGTCTGCATGCCGCCGCAGGCCGTGGCCGGGCAGTCGCTGGAGGCGTGTCTGGTCGCGCAGGTCGCCGGGCCCGGCGCCTTGCTCAAGGCGGCCTGTGCACGCATGTTGCGCCACGGTGGACGCCTGCTGGCCGTCGCGCCGCCGCTGTCCTCGCCGCTGCCCTCGCAGGAGCATCACGGCACTGCCATGGCGCAGGCGGCGCTGGGTGAGTTGATCCAGCGCCTCGCGCTGCGTGCCCCCGACAGGGTGCGCGCCAATCTGCTGTGTCCCGAGGGCAGCCGACCGGATGCCGTGGCGGAGTGCGCGCGCTTCCTAGCCGGTGGTGCCGGGCGCGCGCTCAACGGTCAGGTCCTGCACCTGACCGACTGATATCGAATGGGGGCTCCCGGCCCTCGTTCTCTTGTCGTACCCCCGGCGCACGATGGCTGCCGGGCCTGCCTGCCATTCCTTCCCAAGCCTTGCCGATTCGTTTCCGCGGATGCGCCGCGTTCGCTGGTCCGACATATGGCCAATTTCATCAAATCTATGTCCAGTTTCCTCAATCCACTTCGACGGTAGGGGCTTAAGGTAGAAGAGATTCCAGTCGGACCCGCCCCCGAGAGCAGGCACCTGCCAGGGAAAACAAGCGTGCCGCTCCCCAGCCGTGGAGAACATCGAGTGCCCAGCGCCCCCCTTTCCGTCTGCCTGACAGACTCCGGACGACAACTGCAGCTGAGCCACCCCGAGGGTGATCTGACCCTCGAGGCGCTCTGGCTGCGCGAGCGGAGTCCTGATGACGCGACTCTCGATTCCCTGACCGGTCAGCGCCTGATCGAGGCGGCGGATCTGCCGCTGGATCTGCGCCTGAGTGAGGCGCAGCTCGACGGCGATACGCTGTCGCTGGCCTTCAGCGACGGCCACGCGGTGAGTGTCTCGTCGTCGGCTCTGCTGGCGGAGTGTCGCGCGCCACAGGCCTACCAGGGCATGACGTTCTGGAAGGGGGATCTCGCCCAGCTGCCCGAGGCTGACTTCGCGGCAGCACTGGACGATGACGCGGCCTTGCTGGACATGCTCGAGCAGTTGCAGCGCTTCGGCTTCGTGCGGGTCAGTGGCGTGCCGGATCACGAAGATGGCATGCAGAGCCTGATCCATCGCATCGGGCCGCTGCGACGCACCAACTGGGGCGGCATCGCCGACGTGAAATCCGTCGCCAACGCCTATGACCTCACCATGACCCAGCGCGGGCTGGAGCCGCATACCGACAATCCCTACCGCGACCCGATTCCGGGCTATATCTGGCTGCACTGCCTGCGCAACGCGGCCCAGGGCGGCGACAGCATGCTGGTGGATGGCTACAGCGCGGCAGAGCACCTGCGCCGTGAAGACCCCGAGGCCTTCGCCTGCCTGACAGAAGTCACCCCCGGCTTCCGCTACCACGACGCCACCACGCGCCTGGAGAGCGAAGGCCCGCTGATCGAGCTGGATAGCCGTGGTCAGGTCGCCCGAGTACGTTTCTCCAACCGCACCGAGCGGGTGCCGGCGCTGCCCGGCGCGACCCTGCGTCGCTACTACGCTGCCCGCCAGGCGTTCTATCGCCTGATCTCCGGTGATGACTTCACGCTGCACCTCAAGCTGGCACCGGGCCAGATGCTGATCATGGACAACTACCGGCTGTTCCATGGTCGTAGCGCCTTCCAGCTGGAAGGCGGCATCCGTCACATGCGTCAGGGCTATGTGGATCGCGACTCCACGGCCAGCCGCCGCCTGCTGCTGGCCGACCAGCTTGCCGATCAGCTCAGCGGTCAGCCGGACAACCGGGAGGAGGCCACCGCATGAGTCAGCAAGATACCGTCCCGATGACCCAGGCGCGCTTTCGCAGCTTCGCGGAAAGCACGCATGCCGAATGGGCGCTGATCGATGCGCACTTCCGGGAGTATCAGTCCGATGCCTGTCGGCGCGTGATCGCCCACCTGGGCCGCCTCCAGGGAGATCACCATGGCTATCCGGTGGATCGCTACGAGCACTGCCTGCAGACGGCGACCCGCGCCTTGCGTGCCGGTGCCGATGAGGAGATGGTGGTCTGCGCGCTGTTGCACGACATCGGCGATGATCTCGCACCGGCCAATCATGCCGAGATCGCCGCGGGTATCCTCGAACCGTTCATTGATCCGCTCAATGTCTGGATGATTCGCCATCACGAGCTGTTCCAGGGCTATCACTACCGGGAATTCTTCGGCCAGGACCGCCATGCACGTGATGCCTACGCCCACCACCCTGCCTATGAGCGCACCGTGCGCTTCTGTGACGAGTGGGACCAGACCAGCTTCGACCCCGAATACGACACCCTGCCGCTTGCGCATTTCCTCCCGATGCTTGCGCGCGTGATGGGGCGTGAGCCCTTTGGCGGCCTGCCGAAACTGGTGGCAGCGCCATCGGCTGCAGTCGCGCAAGGCATGCAAGACCCCGCTTGACACTCCCTATAACAAGGCCCGGTGCGACCGGTGCTGACAAGGAACGACAAGATGAAGCGACCCCTGACCTGCCTGACCTCTTCCCCGTTGCGCGGCACCCGCCGCGGTCTTCTCACGCTCGGTGCACTGCTGCTCAGTACGGCGCCGCTGGCGGCTTCTGCCCAGGACACGGACGACGTCTTGACGCTCATCGTGCCGCCCTGGCCCGGTGTCAGCGTCAAGAGCGAGATCGTCGCCCAGATTCTCGCCCCCATGGGCTATGACGTGGAGCGGCAGGAAGTCAGCTCCACCGTCGGTTACAACACCCTGACCACCGGCGACAGCGATGCCTTCCTCGCCGGCTGGCTGCCGGCCCAGAAGGACAGCTACGACGCGGCCATGGCGGCCGGCGCGATCACGGATCTCGGCAACAACGTCACCGGTGCCCGGATGGGCTTCGCGGTGCCGGGCTATGTCTATGACGCGGGTATCCACAGCGCGGCGGATCTGGCCGCCCACGCCGATGAATTCGATGAGACCATCTACTCCATCGAAAGCGGCTCCACCATCAGCGACATGCTCAACGGCGCCATCGACGACGATGTCTATGGGCTGGGTGACTGGGATGCGATGGAATCCTCGACGCCGGGGATGCTCAGTGAAGTGCGCGCCGCCGAGCGCGAGCAACGCTGGATCGCCTTCTACGGCTGGACGCCGCACTGGATGGTGCCGGAATTCGACACCCATATCCTGGAAGACCCGGAATCGGTCTTCGGCCCTGACAACGGCGCCAGTGACGTCAAGACCGTCGTGCGGACCGCCTACGCCGAGGCCAATCTCAACCTGACGCGCTTTCTCGATCAGCTGGTCTTCAGCTCCGATGAGCAGAGCGCCTTCATCCTCGACTACAGCCTGAACGAGCGTGACCTCGATGAGGTGGCGCACGACTGGCTCGTCGCCCACCCGGAGCGTCTGGCGGAGTTTCTTGCCGGCGTGACGACCCGCGATGGCGAAGATGCCGTCGCTGCCGTGAACGCCAGCCTGCAAGACTGACGTAGCCTCCCTACCGCGATGACGGCCATTGATCGCTTCCCGCGCTCCACTTCTCCTGCATACGAAGACGCCGAGTCAGTCGACTCGGCGTCTTGCTGTCAGGGGCCCAGTGTTCAGGCCCCGAAACCCGCGATGAAGACGCGCACGCAGCGCCTGACGTGTGGTCGCAGGCTTTCCGGGTCGGCCGGTTCGGGGAAGCTGCCCAGCAGGGCATCGACATGCAGCGGGTTGAGCAGCATGCCGGTCAGCAGGTTGGCGGCGGCCAGCGGTTCCTGCCCGAGGCCGGAGCCTGGCAAGTGGCCCTCCGCCACCTGTCGTGACAGGTAGCCTGCCAGCCGCTGGCGCGTCAGCTTGGGGCCATTGTCGAGGAAGAGCTTGCCGAGCTGCGGGTTGCGGCCGCTCTCGAAGGCGAGGCCACGAAACAGCCGGATCAGCTGTGGTTCGAGGGCCAGTGTCAGCATCGCCATCCCGAAGTGTTCCAGGGCCTCGTCGACGCGACGTGCCTCATTGACCTCGTGATCCATCACCGACCATACCGACTGTGCTTCCTGCTGCATCACGGCGAGGAACAGCCCCTCCTTGTTGCCGAAATTCCGATAAAGCGTCGTCAGTGATCCGCCGGCCTCCCGTGCGATCTCGTTGATGCTGGTCGCGGCGTAGCCATTTTGCAGGAAGTGTTCTCTGGCGACTTCCCGCTGGCGTCTGCGGCGGGCTTCCCCGCGCGGCGAGGTGCGGGATGTGGCGGTGTCCGGAGCACTCTGCGAGGAAGGGGAGTCCGTCATGTCTGTGTCCTCTGGTGAAAGGGGCCGACTGACGCCGTCAGGGTTGCGATATTGCGAACGAGGCACGCTGTCGGTTGACGCTGTCGGGGGTGGCTCAATGAAGTGTAGTATTCATTACACTTAGTGGCGGTGCAAGATGGCAGTCCCGAGCGCAGGCGTTGCGTCATCGAGGCCGGCCACCGTCAGACGCTTTCCCTGCCTGGCACTGACAGGCAGCAACAGAGAGTCGCCGTATGAACAAGGCAGGCAAGGGCGCAGTGGCGCTCCTCGTGGTGGCGGGCGTGATCGCGGGTGGCGTGATGGGAGTCGAGTGGTGGCAGGTCGGGCGCTTCATGCAGGAGACTGACAATGCCTATGTGCGGACCGACAGCGTGCCGGTACGTTCCGAGATCACCGCGCGCGTGACGCGCATGCTGGTGCATGACAACCAGCCGGTGAAGAAAGGGCAGTTGCTGGTTCAGCTGGACGATGGGGATGCCAGGGCCAACCTGGATCAGGCGAGCGCCGCACTCGACAAGGCGCGCACCGGGGAAGTCCAGGCCGAGCGTCAGCTGGATCTGCAGAGCGCGAAGATCGATGAGGCCAAGGCGGCCCTGGCCTCGGCCAAGGCCGAGCGCGATCAGGCCGCGCTGCATCTCAAGCGCTCAAGGAGTCTTGAGAGCCGCAGCTACGCCTCGCGGCAGTCCCTTGAAGATGATCAGGTGACCCTGCGCACTGCCGAGGCCAGCGTCGCGCAGCAGCAGGCGTCGCTGGTCTCCGCGCGTCAGCAACTCGAGGTCTACAAGGCACAGCTGGACTCGGCCCGCGCCGAAGTGGTGTCAGCGGCGGCGGATCTCGCCTACGCGCGCCACCAGCTGGAGAAGACCTCGATTCGTGCGCCCCAGAACGGCGTGGTCGGCAATCGCAGTGTCGAGGTCGGCACCATGGCCAGCGCCTCGCTGACCCTGATGCAGCTGGTGCCGGTGGAAAGCGCCTACGTGGTGGCCAACTACAAGGAAACCCAGACCGAGCGCATGCGAGTCGGGCAGCCGGTCCACCTTGAGGTGGATGCCTATCCGGACATCGAGTTCGAGGGGGTGGTGGACAGCCTCGCGCCGGCGACCGGCACCGAGTTCAGCCTGCTGCCGACGGACAATGCCACCGGCAACTTCAACAAGATCGTCCAGCGCGTGCCGGTGCGTATCCGCCTGACCGGCCCGGAAGCGGCATTGCCACGCCTGCGGGCGGGGCTGTCGGTCGTGCCGTCCATCGACACCCGCGAGCTGCCGGAGACCGGCACCTATGCGGCCAGTGTCACCGCGCCGGTCACTGCGGCTGTCACCGCGCCTGTCATGGCGCCTGATAGCGTGCAGGCCGCCTCCGATGTCGCGGCCACCGCCGAACACGGAGCGCAGTGAGCATGGCCGAGGCAACCGCAGCCCCGGCTGGTGCTGCCAGTGACATGCCGTCGCGCCGTCAGCAGATCGGCTTCATCGCGGCGGTGTTCGGCATGTTCATGGCGATCCTGGATATCCAGATCGTCGCCAGCTCGCTCAATGAGATCCAGGCGGGCCTGGCGGCCAGTCCCGAGCAGGTCTCCTGGATCCAGACCAGCTATCTGATCGCCGAGATCGTGATGATTCCGCTCTCGGGCATGCTGGCGCGCATCTTCTCGACCCGCGTGGTACTGACCGTCTCGGCGCTGGGGTTCACGCTGGCGAGTCTGGGCTGTGCATTGTCCACCTCGCTTGAGGCGCTGATCGTGCTGCGTGCGGTCCAGGGCTTCATGGGCGGGGCGATGATTCCGCTGACCCAGGCCGTGAGCTTCTCGATCTTCCCGCGGCGCAAGATGGGCACCATTCAGGCGGTGATCGGCCTGGTGGCGACCATGGCGCCGTCCATCGGTCCCACCGTCGGTGGCTATCTGACCGAGTATTTCAGCTGGCACTGGCTGTTTCTGGCCAATCTGCTGCCGGGCATCCTCGTGGCCAGTCTGGTGTGGCGCAATCTGGAGATCGACAGCGGTGATCGCGGACTGCTCAAGCGTCTGGACACGCTGGGACTGTCGTTGATGGCGGTGTTTCTCGGCAGCCTCGAATACGTGCTGGAGGAGGGGCCGGGAGATGACTGGTTCGCCAGCACCCCCATTCTGCTGTGGGCCATCGTCTGTGCGCTGAGCTGCGTGGGCTTCTTCTGGCGCGTGCTGAGTGCTGACAACCCCATCGTGGATCTGCGCGTGTTCAAGAATCGCAACTTCGCGCTCGGCGCGCTGGTCGGCTTCTGGCTGGGCGTGGTGCTCTACGGGCTGGTCTATCTGGTGCCGCTGTTCCTCGGCAGCGTGCGTGGCTTCTCGAGCCTGCAGATCGGCGAGGTGATGTTCGTGGCGGGCGTGGCGATGTTCCTGATGGCACCGCTGTCGGGCAAGCTCTCCGATCTCATCGATCTGCGCCTGATGATGTTCATCGGTCTGGTGCTGACCGGTGTCGGCACCGGCATGAATGCCCATCTGACGTCGGGCTCGGGCTACAACGAGTTCTTCTGGCCGCAGGTCATCCGTGGCGTGGGCCAGATTCTGGTGCTGCTGTCGGTGTCACGCCTGGCGATGGGACGACTGGCACCCCACGAACTGGGCAACGGCAGTGGCCTGTTCAACGTGATGCGCAACCTGGGCGGCGCGGTGGGTCTGGCGCTGATCGATACCGTGCGCGACTGGCGGGAGGACTACCACTGGAACCAGCTGATCGGCTCCATCGACCAGAGCCGCCAGGTGGTGATCGACCAGCTGGCCAGCTATCAGGTGACCTTCTCGGGCCTGACCGACCCCTGGCAGGCGGGCGTCGCGATGATCGCGCAGCGCATCAGTCTTCAGGCCGAGGTGCTGGCCTTCGACAATATCTTCCTGTGGCTGGGCGCGGTCTATGTGGTGGGCAGTGTCGTGGTGATCGCCTTCCGTCGCCCGGAGAGCGAGGGCAGTGACGAAGGCGGCGCTCACTAGCGTGGCGTCCCGTGGCGTCACCGCCGCCCCGGCCAACCAAAAGACCCGCCTTGATGGCGGGTCTTGTCGTTTCAGCCTTCGGGTGACAGCGTCTCACCAGCCCCAGAACATCAGGTACCAGACCCCCAGCGCGGGCAGGCAGGCCAGTGCGACGCTTGTCGTGCCGACCAGTCGTGCGGCGTTGCCGGCGAGCCGTCCACCGTTGCGCTGCTCGCTGTCGTGCTGCTCGCCGTTGTACTGCTCGCCAGTAATGCGCCAGGCCAGTCGCAGGCCCCACAGGCAGGCCAGTGCCAGCAGCACGGCGCGAAGATCATTGGCCCAGGTGAGGTTGATGCCGTCACCGCGCAGCAGCGTCATGGTGGTGGCGGAGAGGCCGAGGAACACGCCGAGCCCGCCCAGCGGAATCAGGCTCAGCGAGAGATGCCACAGGCGTGACAGCGTCGCCTTGCCCCCCATCAGCCAGTTGCCAAGCAAGAGCGGCAGGCTGGTGAGTGCGCCCAGCAGACCGCCGCCCACCACGATCCACAGCGTGATCAGACTGCCATCGAGCAGATTGAAGACATCGTTGTGCTCGGGGTAGTTGGTCAGGATCCAGGGGGGCAGGGTGGTGGTCAGCGGCCACATCAGGTCATGCTCGATCAGCCAGACGGCCAGCTGCTGCTTGAGCGCGACGAACCACGGGCTGGCGCTCCAGCTGAAGGCGCCGATGGCGATGCCGAGCAGGCCGAACACCAGCACCGAGTAGTGGGTGAAACGCACCGGCTGCGGCGGTTCGACCAGCTCCACGCCCGGCGACCGCCATTCCAGCTGCATCGCGTCCTTGTAGCCACTGCAGCGCCCGCAGACATGGCAGTCGCCGGCACTGTCGAGCTGCTTGAGCGGAATCAATGGCGCGCAGTCAGGCGCATGCGTACGCACGGCATTGCCCTGGCGCACGGCGCGGTTGTGGGCGTTCCAGCGCGCCTGGTCGGTACGGAAGTGGGTCGGCGAGAGGCGCGCCAGCAGATTGAAGACGCCATTCACCGGGCATAGCTGACGGCACCAGACGCGTGTGCCCTTGCCGTAGATCAGCCCGACCACGATCGCCGCCACCGTCGAGCCGCCCAGCACCACCAGCGCGCCCAGCGGGTACTGATAGACGCTGGCCAGCTGACCGTAGAGCGTGGTGCCCAGGAAGGCCACGAAGGGCCAGCCTCCCCAGCGCATCCAGCCCGGAATCGGCCGGCCGAGCCCGATGCGGCTGGCGGCCTCCGTCAGGGTACCCTCGGGGCAGAAGACCCCGCACCACACCCGGCCCATCAGCACCATGCTGATCAGCACGAAGGGCCACCACAGCCCCCAGAACACGAATTCGGCGAACACCGTCAGATTGGTGAGGATGTGCGCCTGATAGTCGGGCAGCGGCAGCAATGCCGGCACCACCAGCAGGAAGGCGTAGATGCCCACCACCAGCCACTGGATCAGCTGGATCAGGCCGCGCCGCTGTTGCATCGCCTGGCCGAACCGCGCGATACGGGTGGCTCGGGAGGCACCGGCTCCGGCGTCACTGGCGATGATGTCCGCCCGTGCGTCGGGGCGTGCGGAGTGTGTACTGCAATGGGCCATGAACGCTTCCTCTTCTCTCACTGGGCAGTGCGCGGGACGGGCATCAGCTGCGCGCGCGGGCGGTGAGCTGCTTGCGCTGATCCTTGCGCTCCACCTTGCGCTGGCGCTTCATCAGAGTGATGACGATGACCCAGTAGAGGGCATAGCCCAGCACCATGGTGGTGGCGGGCCAGGCGCGATAGCCGGCGAAGGTCGCCAGCAGGCCACCGAGACCGCTGCCATCATCGAGCAGCCAGCTGGAATCCCACAGCGGGTCGAGACCGGCCGGCAGATAGCCCAGGCCGATGAGCTGCTCAAGCCCTGACATCAACAATGACGCGGCCAGCAGCAGCAGCAGGACTTCCGTGACGCGGAAGAACAGCTTCCAGGAGAACAGGCGCGAACCCAGCTGCAGGGCCATGAAGGTCGCCACTGCCAGCGCGAAACCGATGAAGGCCGCGAGAGAGAAGCTGCCGATGCCACCGGACTGCAGGCTGGCGGCGCCCATGCCGTAGAGGAAGACGACGGTTTCCGCACCTTCACGTGCCACGGCGATGGCGACCAGTACCGCGACCCCCCAGTAGCTGCCGGAGGAGACGGCCTCGGCCAGGCCGCTCTCGAGTTCTGCCTTGAGAGTCCGGCCCTTGGTCCGCATCCAGAGCACCATCTGGGTGATCAGCAGGCAGGCGATCAGTACCAGCGCCGCCTGGAAGACTTCCTGGGCGGTGCCGGTCAGCCAGGTGTTGGCGCCCATCAGGGCCGCGCCCATCAGCCCGGCCAGCACCAGACCGGCAACGACCCCACCCCACAGGTAGCGCAGCCCGGCGCGCGTGCCCGACTGCACCAGCCAGGCATGCATGATGCCGATGACGAGAATGGCTTCGACGCTTTCGCGCCAGACGATAAACAGAACCTGATCAAACATGGCGGGACTCTCGGGGACAGCGGGCAGGGTGAGGAATCGGCAATGCCGTTCGTGCCCTGACAGGGAAGAGATGGCAGGCGCGGCAGGGGACGAGACGAGTGACGGCGGACATGTGCCGGTGCCTCAGTCTTCTGCGACGACCTTGCCGCGGGCATCCGGCAGGTGGAAGTCATCGAAGTAGTCGTAGCTGCCGGCACGCAAGGGGTGGATCACCACGAAGGATTTCACGCCCGGGGCCAGCACCTTCTCCTTGCGCAGCGAATTGCTCTCGAATTCGGCGGGCGTGTTGCCCGCGTTGTGCAGCTGGATGACGAATTTCTCGCCGGCCTTGACCTTGAGCACCTCGGGACTGAGCTTGCCGTTGGTGAGCGTCAGGTCATAGGACGGCATGTCGCTGGCCAGCGTCACGCGCGGCAGCAGTACCGCCAGCAGCAGAGCGAGGGTCGGCAGCAGCGCAGCGACGGACTGCCGGGCAGATCGACGACGAGGAAGGCGCATGATGGGCTCCGGGATAGTGGGGTAGGCACTCGGCAGAGGCACGAGGGAGGGTCATTCGGACGTGGCACTCGCGGGCGCCAGGTGCCAGGGATGGAGGGTTGCCGGCAGAGCGACCAATGGCCGCGAGCGCTTTTCAGCACAGGCGGCCATTGGAGACAGCGGGCGGACATGCCGGCGGATACGAGATGGCGCCGGCATGTCCGCCACGTGCAGAGGCTGGTGCTCAGTAGCCGCCTTTCTTGCCGACACCGGCATACACGAAGTCGTAATCGGTGGTGATGGTGTCCGGCCACTCGGCGACACCGGTTTCCTTGTCGATGTGACGCGGCATGTCCGGGTGCTGGATGTCGAAGGTCAGGTGGTACTTGCCCGGGCCATCCAGCTTGACGTTCTTGCCATAGTGGGTGCCGTCGTTGGCGATCATCGGCACCAGATCGCCTTCGATCGGGGTATCACTGCCCTGCTTGGTCAGGGTGTAGTGAATGCCCAGATAGGGGATCCAGTCGCCCGGCGCGAAGCCGTTGTCGTTTTCCATCAGTGCGTGGATATCGGCTTCCAGATGGATGTCGGCCTGATTGGCCGGCAGCTTGCCGGCCGGGGCCATCACCACTGGCTGCAGATAGACGGCCGCGATTTCCATGCCGCCTTCCTTGACCGGAGTGCCGATCGGGTATTCCAGTGCCGAGGCCTGGCCCGCCACGAACGGTGCCGCCAGGCTCAGGGCGAGCAGGGCAGGCTTGAGCGCGCGGGGCAGAGTAGTGGTGACGAAATGACGCTGTGGCATCGGGGATGGCTCGCAATAATGGGAAGTGGAGCTTCATTATCCTGATAGGCATAAATATAACCATTCTCATTCTTGCGCCGCCTGCGTTGCCTATCTTGCAACGGGGTGTTTTTAAATATGAGATATTACTTAAATAAAAGGACGTTGAGAGAGAGGGCTGCCCGGCGTGACTGGCCCCTGGCCGCCCGTCATGAGGATTCCAGCACCATGTCTGGTCTGCCACGTCACCATGCGGCATGCTGCGCGCCATGATGACGACTTCTTCACGTTACCCCGCCCCATTGGACCCTCCCGCCATCGATGCCTGGTGCCGGACACTGCATGAGCGCCTGCTCGCGCGGCATCAGCGCGCCTGTCTGTGGATCAGCGGCGGAGAGGGCACGGCCAGCGATCCCTGCGCTGCTGCGCTGGCGATCTGTGATCTGTGGCCAGCGCGTGAGCCTGCTCCACTGTGGCTGGGGGCCGGGGAGGCGATCACGACGCCGGGCGGGACACACGTGCGCTCGCTGGCGATGGCCAAGGCTGCCACTCAGCTGGGCGGCGAGCAGGCATTGGTCGTCTTCGATGCCGCACATCCGCAGAGTGGTCTTGATCCCGATGCCTTCGGGGCCGTGACCGGCACTCTGATGGCGGGAGGACTGCTGGTGCTGGTGACGCCTGCCGCCTGGGCCGACGCCGAGCCAGCGCCAGCGCCGGATGGCGACTACGCGCGTCTGGCGCACTGGCCGTTCGCGCGTGAGCAGCTTGCGGCGCGCTATCTGGCGCGGCTTGCACGGCGTCTCCAGGCGGATGCCAGCGTACTGCACTGGCCGCAGGGCGAACCGTTACCGGCGCTGCCACCCGCCGGGGAGGCAGCGACCCGTGTCGGTGAGGTCACGGACCCTGATTGCCTGACGTCAGATCAGGCCGAGGTGGTGGCCGCGCTGGCGGCGCTCCGTCCGAACCAGCCGGTGGTGATCAGTGCCGATCGTGGCCGCGGCAAGAGTGCCGCGCTGGGCATCGCCGCGGCACGCTATCTGGCAGCGGGGGAAAGTGTCTGGCTGACGGCGCCACGGCCGGCGGCGGTGGCCGCGGTCTTCGCGCGTCTGGCAGCGCTGCTGCCGCGGGGGCGCCGCGAGGGCAATGCCTTTCGGCTTTGCGTGCCGGCAGTGCACCCCGCGCAAGCCCGGCGGACAGCTGATGGAGCGGAGGTTGCGAGCGAGCTGCGTTTCCTGGCGCCGGACGCCATCGCCGCCGCCCGCCTTGCCTGCCCGGAGGGGCCACTGCCGCGCTTGTTCGTCGATGAAGCAGCCGCCATCCCCACCCCGTTGCTCAAGGCGTCTCTGGTGCATTTTCCGCGCATCGCCTTCGCCACCACCGTCCATGGCTATGAAGGTACCGGGCGAGGGTTCCAGCTGCGTTTCCGCCAGCATCTCGAGCGTCAATGCCCCCGCTGGCAGGCACTTGAGATGACCACGCCTGTCCGCTGGGCGTCCGGTGATCCGCTGGAGGCGCTGACCGATGATCTGTTGTTACTCTCGGCACCGCCATCAACGCTGGCGCCGGTCATGGAGGATCGCAGCGATGCCGAGCAATGGCTGGTCGGCAGTGAGGTCGTCGTGCTGGATCGGGACGCTCTGGCACGCGATGAAGCGATGCTGGAGTCGCTGTTCGGCCTGCTGGTGCAGGCGCATTACCGCACCACGCCGGCGGACCTGCGGCAGCTGCTGGATACCCCGGGGCTCAGGCTGCTGGCGATTCGCCATCAGGAGACCGCCAGTGGCAAGCCGGCATGGCTGGGCGTCGTGGCGGCCGTCGAGGAGGGCGGGTTTCCTGCACCGCTGGCAGAGGATATATGGCGAGGTCAGCGGCGGCCGCGCGGGCATCTGCTGGCGCAGTCTCTGGCGGCGCATGCCGGTCATCAGGCGGCCGCCGAGACGCGCTGGTGGCGGATTCTGCGCATCGCGATACATCCCGCACTGTGGCGGCGTGGGCAGGGGGCGCGCTTGCTCAATGCGCTGGAGCAGCAGGCACGGTTGGCGGGTGTCACTCGTCTCGGCACCAGTTTCGGGGCCGAGGCGGGACTGGTGGACTTCTGGCTGTCCCAGGGCTTCATGCCACTGCGCATGGGGCTCAAGCGCGATGCGGCCAGTGGCGAGCATGCGGTGATGATGGGCAAGGCGACGGGGGGGGCATGCGATGACGAAGGCGAGGCCTCGCCGGGAGATACCTTGCTCGAGGCGCTGCATCAGGACTTTCAGCATCTGCTGCCGAGCCTGCTGGCGCATGAGCTGGCCGGGCTGCCTGACGTGCTGGCATCGCGGCTCGCCCTGGGCGGTCAACCGGCTCAGGGCTGTCAACCGGCTCAAGGCTGGCCGCAACGACTCGACTGGTATCGGCGCGGTGGCGGAGGTCTTGCCCTGGTGCGGCCGTGGCTGCAGGCCGCGCTGAAAGCTCACGGCTCCCCGGATGAGCAGTGCGTCGGCTCATCCGGACTGGATGAGGCCGCGCGTCACGGGCTCGCACTGGCCCTGGCCGGCCAGGATGCACCAGCCTTCATCGACTGGGCCCAGCGTCAGGGCATCGTGGGGCGCAAGGCGCGTGATCGCTGGTGTCGTGCGGCGGCAGGGCGTCTCGTCGATGCGCACGGTGCCCTGCCTGCCGGCGATCATTGATCAGAGGCCGGGGATGCCGATCGGTCCCGGCATGTCGGGAATCGGCGAGCAGCCGCTCAGCATCAGCAGGCCAGCAGTGGCGGAAAGGACGGATAACAGCAGAAGTCGGCGGGGCATGAGGGCTCCGGTTGTCAGGGGCTGGAAGTGCACAGCGTGGCCGTGTCGAGAGATCTCATCCTTGCATATTCGCAGTCACTGATCGACAGGCACCGACAACCACTAGCCATGGCCGTGGACGGTTCCGTATGCTCGGGGATGACAAGAACAGGAAACTTCGCCATGAATGAGCATATCGACACGTTGGAACCCGCCATTGTCTGGCGTCATTTTCGTACCCTGTGCAATATCCCGCGCCCTTCCGGGCATGAAGCGGCACTGGTTGAGCATCTGATTGAGTGGGCGCAGTCGCGCGGCCTCGCGCATGACCGCGACGATTTCGGCAACCTGCGTCTGCGCAAGGCGGCCACCCCCGGCCATGAGAGCGCTCCGGGGATCGTGTTGCAGGGGCATCTCGACATGGTGGCCCAGGCGGCCAGCGACTCCCGCCATGACTTCACCCGTGATGCGCTCGAGACCTATCTCGAGGAAGGCTGGCTCAAGGCGCGCGGCACGACGCTGGGCGCCGACAATGGCCTCGGCGTCGCCGCGGCGCTGGCGGTGCTGGAAGACGAGACGCTGGTGCATGGTCCGCTGGAGGCGTTGTTCACCCTCGAGGAAGAAACCTCGATGGGCGGCGCATTGAATCTGGCCGAAGGCTGGCTGGAAGGGCGCTATCTGCTCAATCTGGACTCGGAGGACCGTGGCCAGGTCTATATCGGTTGCGCTGGCGGTGCGGACATCAATGTCGCGCACGAATTCGCCACGTCCTCGCTGAAGGATGCCGAGGCGGAGCTTGAGCTCACCATCGGCGGGCTGGTCGGAGGACATTCCGGGCTCGACATCCATCGTGGGCGCGGCAATGCCAACCGCCTGATGTCACGGGCACTGGTGGCGCTGGCGGAATTCTCGCCGCGTCTGGTCAGCTGGTCTGGCGGTACGCTGCGCAATGCACTGCCACGCGAGGCGACCGTCGGCGTGGTGCTGTTCGATGAGCGTGTCGCGGCAGCCCGCCAGCGTCTGGCGGAATTCGAGGCGCAGATTCGCGATGAGCTACGTGACACGGACCCGGACGTCACCCTCAGCGTGACGCGCGGCAATGCCGAGAGTGCCCTGTCCGTCGAGGATACCCAGCGGCTTGTCGCTGTGCTGGATGCCGCGCCCTATGGCGTGGAGCGCATGAGCGCAGCCGTGGAAGGCGTGGTGGAAACCTCCAACAATCTCGGCGTGGTCCAGCTGCGTGAGGGGAGTTTCCATCTCTGCGCCCTGGTGCGCTCGCTGCGTGATGATGCGGTCTCCATGATGGAGCAGCGCATCCGCGGGCTGTTCGGCCTGTTGGGGGCGCACACTCAGGCCGAGAATGCCTACCCGGGTTGGCAGCCGCAGCCTGAGGCGGAGCTTTTGGCGCGATTCTGCCATCTGCACGAGAGCGTCACCGGCCGCGCGCCGGAGATCAAGGTCATCCATGCCGGTCTGGAATGCGGCATCCTGGGGGCCAAGTATCCCCAGCTCGAGATGATTTCCTTCGGCCCCTTGATTCGCGGTGCGCACTCGCCCAGCGAGCGCGTCGAGGTCGACTCGGTCGGGGAATTCTGGCAGGTGCTCAAGGGACTGATCACGACGCTTGCCGAGCCGCGCGACGCCTGATCCGGGCCGATTGACTCCCCACGACACCGCCCCCGCAGGTAGCCTGCGGGGGCGGTGTCGTATCTGGGCATCAGGCTCTCGTTGCGCTTCCTGCGGGGGCGCTGGCTGGGCACTTCGAGCGTGCGTCAGCTCAGTGGATATTGATGCGTATCGCCGGGAAGCCGATGCTCACGCCATCGTGACGGCGGCGCAGGTCATGGCGGCGCGAATCGTATTGTCGATACTGATGAGGCGCGTAGCGCTCATGTTGGTAGTAGCGGCGCTGGGGAATGCGGTGACGTGTATCGTGGCGAGAGTGATGGCGCTCCACCCGCGGCTCGTCGAACATCCTCAGATGGCGGCGATTGATCGCCTCATGGCGGCTTTGCGGCGTGCTGTGACGCTCGATGGTCTGTCGGCCGTGATGCTGCTGACCCTGTGAGCGATGACGATCATCCGCGGCAACGACACCGGGGATGGCGAGGCTCAGCATGAGTCCCAGGCCCAGCAGGACTGGTGCCATTGTGATGGTGTGCATGGGGTGGTCTCCCGTGTTGTCGGATAGTCACCCTTCTTGATCCCTGTTCACACGATACCGTGTCGCGGACACTTTGACGAACAGCGTTCTCTGATGTGCCGACGTCTCCCTGAGTCCATGTCGTGATCTTCTGGCCTTCATGCTCTATGGCGCTCAAGGTAAGTGCTTGCTCGCAAATGCTTTTCCCGCGATGAGCCTCAGTCTGCGGTGCAGAGCGCAAAAAAACGCCCCTGCCGCGGGGGCAGGGGCGTTTTCGGGTGCTGTCGTCGGGGACGAGATCAGGCGTGTTGATGCTGATGCTTGCCCTCGGCGAGCTCCTCGAGCAGCTTGGCATTGAAGGCATCGAGGTCATCCGGCTTGCGGCTGGTGACCAGCGCGCTGTCACACACGACGTCGCTGTCCTGCCACGCGGCACCGGCGTTTCGCAGGTCCTGGGCGACGGAGGGGAAGGAGGTCATCTTGCGGCCTTCGACCACCCCGGCGTTGATCAGGATCCACGGCGCGTGACAGATGGCGGCCACCGGCTTGTGGGCCTGGAAGAAGCTGCGCACGAAGTTGAGTGCGGTCTCGTCCTGGCGCAGGGTATCGGGATTGAACAGGCCGCCCGGTAGCACCAGGCCATGATAGTCGTGTTCGCTGGCATCGCTGAGCGAGGTGTCGACCTGGTAGGTCTCGCCCCAGTCGGTTTCGGCCCAGGCACGAATGCCGTCTTTCTCCGGCGAGACGATGTGTACCTCGACGCCCGCCTCCTGCAGTGCGGCGCGCGGCACCGCAAGCTCGGATTCCTCGAAGCCATGGGTCGCGAGAATGGCCACGCGCTTACCTTGCAGTTGTTGACGTGTCTGCTGATCGGTCTGCTGTGTCATGCAAATCTCCTTTCCGTGCTTCGGCTCTTGCGAGCGTGTTGGGCAGAGAAGGGAAAAATTCTGCTCTCAGCATGCGTTGCTCACTGAGGTGAGCGCCCCACGTTGATGCAGCGAATTCCCGTCCTTTCGTGCCCTGACACTCAAGACATGGATGCGCGATACTGACTTTCAAGGGGGTGACCCCACTGCGTTTTCACCGGCCATGGAGTGCCCGATGCCTCTGCTTTCTGAATCTTCCGCCGTGATGTGGTTGCTGGTCGGCGTGCTGTTGATGCTGTCGTTGATCCTGGGGTTGGGCTGGCGGCGAACCCGCGAGCAGCTTCACGCTCTCGAAGAGAGCAGTGACGAAACCCGGCAGGCGTTGCAGCAGACGCTTGAAGAGGCGCGGGATCTACAGCAACAGGCCGAGCAGCGGGCGGCCCTGGTCGAGCAGCGTGCCGCACTGGATGGGCAGCAGGCGGAGCAGCAGCAACGCCATCTGAGCCAGTCGCTGGAGGAGGCGCGCCAGGCGCGCGATGCGCTGACGGAACAGCTCGCCACGCTGCGCGAATCGCTGCAGGGGCGGCTTGATGAACAGTCGCGTGCGCTGAGTGAACAGCAGACGCTGGCACGCAGCCTGACCCGCCAGCAGGAAGTGCTGGAGGCCCAGCTGCTGGAGCGCGAGGAGCGTCTCGAGACATTGACCGAGCGCTACGCCGAGCTGCGCGAGACGCATGCCTCGCTGGTCACGCGTCAGCGTCAGGAGGCCACTCATCACGCCGAGCAGCTGGCACTGCTCAACGACTCCCGCGAACGCCTGAGTCAGGAATTCGAGCAGCTGGCAGGCAAGGTGTTCGAGGAGCGCCAGCAGCGTTTCACCGCCGCCAGTGGTGCCCAGCTCGAACAGTTGCTCAAGCCGTTTCGCGAGCAGGTCGGGGACTTTCGTCAGCGCCTCGAGCAGCTGCATGGCGAGGAGGTACGCGAACGCACCAGCCTCAAGAGTCAGCTCGACCAGCTGGCGGGACTCAATCGCCAGATCACCGAGGAAGCGGCCAATCTGTCACGTGCGCTCAAGGGCGACAGCAAGATGCAGGGCAACTGGGGCGAGATGATTCTGGAGACCGTGCTCGAGCGCTCCGGCCTGCGAGAGGGGATCGAGTTCAAGCGCGAGGTGTCCTTCAGCGGTGAAGGCGGGCGTCAGCGCCCGGATGCCATCGTCTACCTGCCGGACAACAAGCATCTGATCATCGATGCCAAGGTCTCGTTGAGCGCCTACACCGACTACGTCAATGCCGCGGGTGAGACGGCGCGGGCGAGAGCCCTGAGGGCGCATCTGACCTCGGTGCGCGGCCACGTCACGGGACTGGCGCGGCGCAACTATCCTGCCATCGAGGGGCTGGGGTCACCGGATTTCGTGTTCCTGTTCCTGCCGATGGAGCCCGCCTTCGCGCTGGCCTTCGAGCATGACTACAGCCTGTTCCAGGACGCCTCCACCCAGGGCGTGGTGATGGTGACGCCGACCACCTTGCTGGCCAGTCTGCGCACCGTGGCCAGTCTGTGGAGTCTGGAGCGCCAGAACGACAATGCGCGCGTGATCGGTGAGCGTGCCGGGGCGCTGCTCGACAAGTTCCGCGGACTTGCCGAATCCCTCGAGGAGCTTGGTAGCCAGCTGGGCCGTACCCGCGAGGCGCACGATACCGCCATGAAGCGTCTGGCCAGCGGGCGCGGCAACCTGATCAGCCGTGCCGAGGAGCTGCTGGAGCTCGGTGCGCGCATGAAGAAGCCGTTGCCCGAGACCCTGGTGCGTCAATCCCGTGACTCCCTGCATCACCAGGGGCCGGTCTCTGGCCCGACATCGCAGTCCGATGCTGCTATTGAATCTGATCCTGAGACTGAGTCTCAATCTGAGACTGAGCCTGCCTCTGGCTCGACGGCGGACAAGGCTCAAGGTGCCACGCTATCGCGCTGGGAACATCTGGAGCGCAAGTGGCAAGGGGACACCCCGTGAACCGGCACATCTCGCTCATTGCCGGCTGACACTCGGTGGCATGCCATCTCTCGTATTCCCTGTTCTTTCTCGACGGCCCTCCAGCAGGGCCGTTTTTCTTGAGATGCAGGGTCAACGCAAGCTCGGACTATCGTGTTCTGACGCGGTGAGGAAGGAAATATCGTGAGTGATGCAAAAAATTCGACATCTTCTGCATCCGTTCTCCGGACCTCCCCGTAAGTTGGTTTGAGCCTGCGGTAATGGGGCGAAAATGACAAATGAACAACTTTCAGCTCATGAATGAGCGTTTTCTCAGGAGATGTGCCCATGTCTACCAAGTCCAACAAGTCCGCCAAGACCGCTTTCGCCCTGGCTTCCGCCCTCGGTACCGCCGTAGCGCTGTCTGCCGCCGTGGTCTCCATTCCGGCGCATGCCGCAGACATGGAAAAGTGCTATGGCGTGTCGCTGGCCGGTGAGAATGACTGCGCTGCAGGCCCGGGCACCTCCTGTGCCGGCACTTCGACCGTCGATTATCAGGGCAATGCCTGGAAGCTGGTCCCGGAAGGCACCTGCACCTCCATCGAAACGCCCACTGGCACCGGCAGCCTGGAAGAGATCAAGTAAGCATCACGCCTCGGGTCTCCCCCGAACCTGACGTCCGGTGGGCGGGTGTCTCACCCCTCCGCCGGACGCTCGCAGAATCGAGAGGTCGTCATGCACGAGTCATCCCCCACCTCCCGCAGCCCGGATTTCGGTACGGCCTTGCCGTCGTTCGATGACATGGCCACGGGAATCAGCCTCAAGGCGCAGCATGTCAGGGAGCTGATGTCATCACGGCCGGCGCTGGGGTTCCTCGAGATTCATGCCGAGAACTACATGGGCGCAGGCGGAGCTCCCCATGCGCGGCTGGATGCGCTGCAGGAGTATCCGCTGTCGATCCATGGTGTCGGCCTGTCGCTGGCATCGGATCGTCCGCTGGAGGCCGCGCATCTGGCACGCCTTCGAGCGCTCTGCGAGCGTCACCCGCCCACCAGTGTGTCAGAGCATCTGGCCTGGGCCGGCCATAGCGGCCACTTCTACAACGACCTGCTGCCGGTGCCATTGACCGACGCGATGCTGGCACGGGTCAGCGATAACCTGATGCGGCTGCAGGACTGCCTGGGCCGCCAGGTATTGATCGAGAATCCCGCACACTATCTGCGCTTTGATGCGCAGGCTCTGGGCGCGGAGTTGATTCCCGAGACGAATTTCCTGACCCGACTGGTCGAGCGCAGCGGCTGTGGACTGTTGATCGACGTCAACAATGTCTTCGTCTCGGCGCACAACATCGGTGTCGATCCTGCGGCATGGCTTGAGTCGATCCCGGCCGCGGCCGTCGGCGAGATCCATCTGGCGGGTCATGTCGTCGATGAGCGCGAAGGCCTGCTGATCGACAATCACGGTGCGCCGGTCTGCGAGGCGGTATGGGCCCTGTATGCCGACTTCATCCAGCGAGTCGGGCCGCGCCCGACCCTGATCGAGTGGGATACCCAGGTGCCGGCGCTGGAGGTGTTGCTGGGGCAGACGGCTCGGGCCGAGCAGATTCTGCAGAGCGCCTTGGTTCAGCAGGGCTCTCGGGTTCCGCAGACCTCTGGCCCTCAGGTGGAGAGTCCGCGATGAGCACGCCAACGGCCCCGATGACTGACCATGATCTTCTCACCTGGCAGCGGGCCTTCATCACGGCGCTTGAGCAGCCTGACCGTCATCTGCCGGGCATCGAGGCGGCACATCAGGGGCGTCTTGACGTCTATCGCAACAATGTCTGGGCCAGCCTGATCTCCGCGCTGCAGGACGCCTATCCCGTGACGCGTCAGGTCGTGGGCGAGCGCTTCTTCGCGGCGCTGGCGCATGATCACTCACGCCGTCACCTGCCGGAATCGCCCTTGATGATGGAGTACGGGGCGGGGCTTGCCGAGACCTTGCACACGACTCTGACGACGCTGGTCGAGCATCGACAGGCATCGGCCGCTCAGCTGCCGTTCTACGCGGTGGATCTGGCGCGGTTCGAGGCCGCGCGTCTCACGGCCTATCACGCCGCCGACGCTGAAGTGCTGGCACCGGCCAGGCTGGCGCAGCTGTCACCCGAGGCGGTGATGGCGTTGACCTTCCTGCCTCATCCCGCGGCAGGTCTGCTGCGCCTGGAGCATGCGATCTTCGGGGTCTGGCAGCGCCACCAGCATGAGGGAGCCAGCCTTGAAGGCCTGGATGTCGCGCGGCCCGAGAACCTGCTGATCACCCGTCCGGTCCTGGAGGTTCAGGTGACGGTGCTGTCAGAGGCGGCTGCCTGGTTGCTCGACCTGCTGTTGGCGGGTGAATCGCTCGCGGATGCGGCCGCCATGCTGGCGGATGTCCATCCCGAGCAGGACCTGGGGCAGCTGCTGGCCCCTCTGCTGGCAAGTGGCGTGTTTCTCGCGCCGGACTAGTGTTGCCCCATGATCTTTCGTCCATGCCAGTCTCCTGCCGACCTACCCGGGCCGAGCTGGCGCATCCCCTTTTTCTCGCGCACTGGCGCATCCTTGAGGAGGCCTCATCATGAGCCTTGAGTCATCCACGACGCCCGCGGTCCGTACCGGTGTGGCGGGGCAAGTCCTGAACGTGTTCGTCTGGCTGGAAAATCTGCGCATGGATGCCGTGCTGATCCTGATGCGCATCGTCATTGGCGCCGTGTTCTTCATGTCAGCGCAGACCAAGGTCGACGGCTTCGCGCTCAAGGAAAGCACCTTCTTCCTGTTCGAGTACGAATACGCGTTGCCGCTGGTCCCGCCGGTACTGGCCGCCTATCTGGCCACGATTGCCGAGCATCTCTTCCCGCTGATGCTGTGGCTGGGCCTGGGCTCCCGCCTTGCCGCGCTGGGTCTGGCCGGCATGACATTGACCATTCAGCTGTTCGTCTACCCGGAAGCCTGGGTAACCCACGGTCTGTGGCTGTCCAGTCTGCTGGTACTGGTGCTGCAGGGCCCGGGGCGTCTGTCACTGGATCACCTGATTCGCTCACGTATCGCCTGATCTTGCCTGCTGGCCACAACGCAAGACGGAGACCTCAGGGTCTCCGTCTTGCGTTGTGCGTATCGTGGGTCGTCGTGGGTCAGACAGGCTCTTCGGCGCGCTGATGCTCGATCTCGGCACGTACCATCTCGACACTGGCGGCATCGATGTAGTCATTGGCGTGTGCATGATGCGCCATGTCGAGGCTGTCGGTGCTCAACAGCATGTCGCAGCCCAGTGCGGAGAGCTCCTCGCCCAGCGTGGCCAGCTCTGCCTTGCGCGATTCGGAGTCACCGATCTGGCGAATGTAGATGGCGCAGATGCGGCCCGGGTAACGGCGCACGACATCGGCATAGACCTCCGGATCATGCTGACCGCTGTCTCCGATGAGCAGGAACTGCATCTCGTCATACAGGTCGAGCATCTTCTCGATCAGCGCCTGCTTGTGGTCTTCCGAGCGCTTGGGCAGGGGGCGCTGCAGCGTCAGCCCCCATTCGCGCAGGAACAGGATGGGGCCGACCGGGATGCGGTTGTGCTGGAAGAACACCTCCAGCATCTCATAGATGCTCCAGGGGCCGCGTGAGACGTAGAGCAGCGGGCGACTCTGCTGACCGTCGCTGCCCTCGTGGAGCGCCTGATAGAGCGCGGCGACTCCCGGGAAGGCAGTGCGTCGCTCGGCGGATTCGATGAACAGCCGATAGAGCATCTTGAGCTTGTTGGCGACACCGGTGTACATCACGGTGTCGTCGATATCGCTGATCACGCCCAGTCGGGTACTGGCCGGTGGCAGGTAGACCTGGGCCTCGCCCTCGACAGCGGCCTGCTTCGGCGGCCGGGCGGTGATCCGTGCCGTCTGCCATTGGCCTTGATCTGCCAAGGGCGACAGCAGAGGCAGGTGGACGCTGAAGTAGCCATCGCGGTCGGTGACGACGGTGGTCTGGTTGCCGCCAAGGCTGACGTCCACCTCCACGCCGCCCTTGCCCCAGCGCAGCAGACGGCGGCCGACATCCATCAGGTCGCGCCCGGCCCCGGGCGCCAGCTGACTGCGCGAGCCGGGCTGCTGAAAGATGCGGCCCATCAGAAAGGCTTCATTGTGTGAGCCATAGCCACGATAGGCATGGATGACGCAACCATCCTTGCCCTGAGCATGGCGCATGGGCTTGGCAGCCACATGCAGCAACTTGCGTAGCAGACGTGTCAGCGGCAGTGACATGCAACCCTCCTGGTATGACGCCTGATCAACCTGCCTGATTGGCAGCCACCCTGCGTGTCGCGTGATGATGCGCTTCCGAGCATGGTCCTGCGCCTCTTGCTCAAGTGCTTCTCGGGCTCAAGTCCTTCTCGAGCTCAAGTTCTTCTCGAGTCTGCCCCTCGAGTGGTGTCCGACCCACGAAAACGCCGCCTTCCGGACACCGCGCAAGCACGGGACAGAAGGCGGCGTTCACGGCCTGCCGATCACGCTGGCGGCAGTGTCAGACACGCGATGGTGTCCTGGTCAGAATCACTCGCCCAGGTAGGCGGACAGCATCCAGACCGTCTTTTCCTGCTCGCGGATGTAGTCGCCGACCAGCGAGGCAGTCCCTTCATCGTCGGCATCGGAGGCGACGGAGAGGATTTCACGCTGCAGCTCGATCAGGGACTTGTAGCCGGTGAGCAGACCCTTGACGCAAGCGGTGCCATCGCTGACATGGGTGTCTTCCTTGATGGTCGCCACACGAGCGTAATCGCTGTAGGCGTGCATCGGCTCGTGACCCAGGGTCAGGATGCGCTCGGCGATCTCGTCGACCTTGGTCAGCAGGTCGGTGTAGGTTTCCTCGAACTTCACGTGCAGCTCGAAGAACTGGTTGCCCTTCACGTTCCAGTGATAGCCACGCGCGTTCATGTAGAAGGTCTGGTAGTTGGCCAGCAGCACATTGAGGTGCTCCGCCAGCTGGGTTGCGCTGGAAGTATGCAGGCCAATGGCATTGGTATCGGTGGACATGAAGACTCTCCTTGAGAATGGGCGACGTGAAATGTGGTTGGAATACGTGGTGAGGCAGGGCGCGGGCACTGAGGACAAGCAGGCGATATCCCTTACCTTCGAGTGCCTCAGGTTCATGAAGCCAAGCCCATGGCACCAGGCCCGAGCAACCGGGTCGATGACACCAGTGTAGAGGGTGACGGTGCCGTGCAGTAACGAATTCGCTGCATCGTCGTGATCGTCTGGTGCTATGACGTGTTCCGGTGCGAATGATCGGATGACTGAGCCATCCAGTGCCTCACGATGAATCCGTGATCAAGCGTCTTTCTGGTACATGCGGCTCAGGATGACGCTTTTCAAGGTGGCACGGCAAGGTAGCACGCGGTTCATTGCCGGGGCATGACCGTGAGAAACGCAAAGGCCCCGCACGGGGCGGGGCCTTTGCGACAGCCATACCAGCAGCTGTCATCACTTCAGCAACGCTCAGGCGTCAGTTGCGCGCCATGTGCAGGAAGTGCATGTGCTTCTCGTACTGATCCAGTACATCACCGATGACCTGCTCCTTGGTGTAGCCCATCAGGTCATAGGTCTGGCCGCCTTCGCGCAGGAAGACCTCGGCCCGGTACTGGCGCTCCACGTCACTGGTGCCCTTGCGCTTGACGTTGCGCAGCGCGAAGGCCGGTGCCGCATACTCGCGGACACGTACGCCATAGATGAAGTCGATCTCGTCGCCATGGCTGACCTGCAGATAGCTGCGGTCATCTTCGTCGTTGACGCGCACATCCAGTCCCTGCGCCTCGAACTCCTTGGCGACATCCGACAGCGCCGGCGTCACGACATCCGACAGATACTGCTCGACATTCTTCTGCTGCGGCGTCTCGACCAGGGTCTGGACGCGCTTCTGCCAGCTGCGTGCACCACCGGCGGTATGCCCCGGCGTGTTGCTGAGATGCTGCATGGAGCGCTGCTTGACGCCTTCAAGACGCAGCGCCTTGAGCAGGCCGTAGCAGACGAACATCAGGATGATGGCGAAGGGCAGAGCAGAGGCCAGCGAGGCGGTCTGCAGTGCGCCGAGACCCCCGGCCATCAGCAGCGCCACGGCCACGAAACCTTCGGACACGGCCCAGAAGATGCGCTGCCAGACCGGAGATTCATCGCCTTCCTTAGAGGTCAGCATGTCGATGACCAATGAGCCGGAGTCGGAGGAGGTGACGAAGAAGGTCACCACCAGCACCGTGGCCAGCAGGGAGGTCACGCTACCGAACGGGAACAGTTCCAGGAACTTGAACAGTGCCACGGAGGCATCCGCGGAGACGGCCTCGGCCAGATTGCCAGCGGCGTCGGTCATCAACAGGTGCAGTGCACTGTCGCCGAAGAAGGTCAGCCACATGAAGGTGAAGCCCATCGGCACGAACAGCACGCCATAGACGAATTCACGGATGGTACGACCACGCGAGACGCGTGCGATGAACATGCCGACGAACGGGGACCACGCGATCCACCAGCCCCAGTAGAACAGGGTCCAGCCACCCAGCCACTCGGACGGGCCGTCTTCCGGAATGTAGGCGAACATGTTGAAGGTCTTGTCGACCACTTCGCTGAGGTAGCCACCGATGTTCTGGATCAGGGTCTGCAGCAGGAAGATGGTCGGGCCAACGCACAGCACGAACAGCATCAATGCCAGCGCAAGACCGAGGTTCAGCTCGGAGAGACGACGGATGCCGCCGTCCAGCCCCATGACCACGGAGATGGTCGCTAGGCCGGTGATGATGGCGATCAGGATGACCTGGGTGGTCAGGCTGTTGTCGATATCGAACAGATAATGCAGACCGGAGCTGACCTGCAGCACCCCCAGACCCAGCGAGGTGGCCACCCCGAACATGGTGCCGAAGACGGCGAAGATGTCGACGGCATGACCGATCGGGCCGTGGATGCGCTTGCCGATCAGCGGGTATAGCGCGGAGCTGATGCGCAGCGGCAGGTTGTGGCGGAAGCTGAAGTAGGCCAGCGCCAGTGCCACGACGGCATAGACGCCCCAGGCGTGGATGCCCCAATGGAAGAAGGTGGTCTTCATGGCCTCGCGAGCGGCTTCCACGGTACCGGCATCGCCCACGGGCGGTGCGGTGAAGTGGAAGACCGGCTCGGCGACACCATAGAACATCAGGCCGATCCCCATGCCCGCGGAAAACAGCATCGCGAACCAGGAGCCGTAGCTGAAGTCCGGCTCGGAGTGGTCCGGCCCCAGCTTGATGTCACCGGATTTCGAGAAGGCGAGCCCCAGCGTGAAGACCACGAACAGCCCCATGGCCAGCAGGTAGAACCAGCCGACGGTATCGATGATCCAGGTCTGGACGTGGCCGAAGACCACGTTCGCCGTCTCGGGCATGGATACGGTGAAGATCACGAACGCCAGTATCACCACGGCGGAGCCGAAGAAGACTGGCGGATTGATCTTCGCGACCGTAGGTTGGTCGGCATTTTCTGACATAAATTTCTCTCCCTGATTGCCTGTTCGACGATAATGGTAACTTATTGAACCTGTGGCGTCGTGAGTTGTCCGCGCCATATCGTTTCCATGTGTAACCGATGATGAGGCCATGGAAATGCGATGGGGACGAAAGCGCTCCGGCACGCTGATGCCTTGGCGCATAGCGGGTCAGGCGTCGTGCCAGCCGGGACTGGCCGTCGCCCGGGAACATGCATGAGGTAGGCGTTGGCGTGGTGGCGAGCTAAGATGAGACCGTCTGCATTCAGGCCCCTTTACTGCTTGATACTATAGTTATGCACAAATCCTACAAGGCTTAAGTGTCAGTCTAGTGGCTTTGCGCCATCTCGCGGATGAAAATCGTGATGACTCGCCAAGTCAGATGGCTGACCGGAGACGTTCGCATGTTCTCTCGACTTCCCTTAGCTCCCTCTCGGACCGAGGCAAGCGCTCGAACGCCGCAGGCCGGAGCGGTGTCTCGCACGGGGCTGCTCATCTCGGGCCTGCTGCTGTTGAGCGGCTGTTCCACGCTGACGAGTCAGGACCCGCTATCTGCCCATGACAGCGAAGCGCTGCCTGCGGCCTGCATCTTCCCGCGTCAGGGCGATGCCGATCAGTGGCTGCGCGCCGCCGCCGAGGTCGTGGAGGCCCGCGGCTACAAGGTGCGCGAAAGTGAGCTGTCGCTGGGCCTGGTGACCGGGGAGCGCAAGGTCGACCAACCGGGACTCGGGGCCATCGAGGGGCCCTTCGGCTCTCGCATCGGGTTCTCGGTGGGCTACGGCGTGGCCGCCGGGCGTGGCATCGGTGTCGGGGTGGGCAATGACGTCTATCGGGACGACCCGATCAGCTTCGAGCGCATCTCGCTGGTGGCACCGGACGAGCGAGTGCGCGTGATCCGTGATGAGCAGGTCATCAACCAGGGCGGGTATGTCATCGATGCCCGACCACAGAATCTCAGCGAGAGCTGTCAACAGATCGAACGTCAGCTGGAAGCCGCGCTGGCGGGCCGTGATCCTCGAGAGGTGCGCTGATGAATCCTTCCCTTCCTCGCTGCCTGCGTCTGGTGGCCTGTCTCGCCCTGCTGTCGCTGGGCGGCTGCATGACACAGCCGACCCATGCGCCGGACTCCCGTACCGCGGTGATCGCGCCCGACAGCGGCACGCTGACCTCCCGGCAGGTCTTCGTCACGCTGATGACCACGCTTGCGGAGCGCGGCTTCATCATCGAGCGGGCAGACCCGGATCTCGAGCGGCTGGATGCCAGCTACGCCGTCAGACCACCGCTGACCCTCGACGCCTGGGTGAGTGAGGTGAACGGCCAGATTCGTCTGAGCGTGACGGGTGACAGCAATGGCGCCGAGATCGCGCCGGGGCGACTCGACAACCTGCTGGTGGACGTGGCAGTGGCGCTGAACGCACGTACCGTGCCGGTGATCGGCACGCCATGATCGCCAACATCCCATGACATCGCGCCATGCCCCGGGGCGTGATCGGGCATCTTCCAATCGCTTGCGCCCGGAGGGATTGAGTCTGCACCGACGACGGCGCCTGGCCTGGCTGGCACTGGGCGCCAGCCTGTTGGCCGGCGTACTGGTGCTGTTCGCGCTCTGGCAGTGGGAGTTCGCCCGCAGCGAGCGTGAGGCACGCCAGCATGCGGCCACTCGGCTGCACTTCTATGCCAGCACCCTCAATGCGGAGTTGTCGCGCTTTCAGTGGCTGCCCGCCATGCTGGCGCGACAACCGCGCGTGCGTGCCGCCTTCGATGACACGGCCGATATCGCCGAGTCCGGCAATCGTCTCGACTGGCACCTGCAGCGTGTGGCCCGGGAATCAGGCGCCGCCGCGATCTTCCTGACGGATGCCTCCGGCGTGACGCTGGCCGCGAGCAACTTCGATGAATCCGACAGCTTCGTGGGCCATCGTTACGCCTACCGGCCCTATTTCCTGGATGCGATGGCGGGCGGGCGCGGGGAATTCTTTGCGGTGGGCAATACCACGGGGCGCCCCGGCTACTTCGTATCCGCGCCCGTGGCGGGGGCGGGCGGCCAGCCGCTGGGCGTGCTGGTGGTCAAGGTCTCGCTGGAGGCGCTGGAGGATACCTGGCGCCAGGCCGGCGAAACAGTACTGCTGGCCGATGCCAATCGTGTCGTGCTGCTGGCCTCACGGCGGAGCTGGAAATACCGCACCCTCGAACCTCTCGCGCCCGCCGCTCTCGACGACATCCGGGCGCAGCAGCAATTCCGCGGGGCGCCGCTCTCCCCGCTGGCGCGCTCGCTGGAAGACGGCAGTCTGGTGCTGGGGGCGGGAGAGGCGTCTTCCCGCTCCTCGACTTCCGTCGGCCAGCGCTATCTGGATGAGTCGCTGTTCAGTGGTCCGCTGGCCTGGCAGCTGCACTTTCTGATGCCGCTGCGGCCTCTCTATATACAGGCGCGCAACACCATGCTGGCCGGGCTGGCGGTACTGCTGGGGCTGGGCATGCTGGCGCTGTGGATGCGCGAGCGTCAGGCGCGCCTGCGGCTCATCCGGCGTGAGGCGGTGGTCATGCGTGAGATCAACGAGCGTCTCGAGGAGCGTGTCGCCGAGCGCTCCCGCGAGCTTGAGGCCACCCGTGACGAGCTGGTGCAGGCGGGCAAGCTGGCGGCGTTGGGCACCATGGCTGCCGGCATTGCCCATGAACTCAATCAGCCGCTGGTCGGCATTCGCACCTATGCCGCCAGTGGCGGGAAGTTGCTGGCGCGTGGCGTGTCTCAGGCGACGACCCGCCCGGAGCTGCTGCCACGTGCCGCCGAAGCGGCGAGCGGCAATTTCACGCGTATCGCGGCACTGGCCGAGCGTCTGGGCGACATGATCCGCCAGTTGCGGGTGTTCGTGCGGCCGGCCAGTCAGCAGCCGCCAGCGCCGCTGGCACTGGTGCCTCGCATCGAGTACGCCCTGGAACTGCTCGATGAGCGGTGCAAGCTTCTGGGGCTAGTGATCGAGCGGCAGGGACTGATGCCAGAGGTGCGGGTGATAGGAGAGCAGGCGCGCCTCGAGCAGCTGCTCACCAACCTGATCCGCAATGCCGTGGATGCGCTGGAGGGTCAGCAGCGCGATGGCACCCTGGGCGGGCGCGCCCGTATCCGGCTGAGCTGGCAGGCCTGGCCTGAGGTTGCCTGGCTCGAGGGGCGGCCCGGCGGTTGCCTGCGCATCGAGGACAATGGCCCCGGGATCGACCCGGCATTGCGGGCCACCCTGTTCGACCCCTTCACCACCACCCGCGAAGTGGGTGACGGCATGGGCATGGGGCTCTTTCTGAGCTATGGCATGGCACGTGACCTGGGCGGTGTCCTGCGGCTTTCGGACGATGCCCCGCCGGGTGCGCTGGGCGGTGCCAACTTCGAACTGTGGCTGTGCACGCCCCCTGATGACGCGGGCAGCCCGACACCCACTCGACTGACCCCGGAGGCACCTGACCATGAGTGATGCTGCCTTCGAGACGGGCGATGAGCGCCTGACTCAGGATCATGAGCTGACCCGCGAAGCGCCCATCTGGCTGGTGGACGACGACCCGGCCGTGCGGGAATCGCTGTCTCAGTGGCTGGAACTTGCGGACCTCAACCTGCGCTGCTTCCCGAGGGCCGAGGCCTTGCTGGAAGCGCTGGCCGCCGGCGAGCCGGTCAGTGTGGTGATCAGTGACATTCGCATGCCGGGCATGGATGGGCTGACGCTGCTGTCACGGCTCACGCTCGAGGCGCCGGAGCTGCCGGTGCTGATGATGACAGGGCATGGCGATGTGGCCACTGCGGTCTCGGCCATGCAGGGCGGAGCGCGCGATTTCATCGAGAAGCCCTTTGACCCGGAAGCGCTCGAGCTCAAGCTGCGTCAGGCGCTGGCAGGCCGGCGGCTGAGCGATGAGAACCAGCGGCTGCGTCGTCGCCTGAGCGTGCGGGGGCTTGCCGGTCTGCTACGTGGTGAAAGCGCGAAGATACGTCAGTTGCGCGAGCAGGTACTGGAGCTCAAGGGGCATCCGGCACGCGTCTGGATCACGGGGGAGTCGGGCAGCGGGCGGACCACCACGGCGCTGGCACTCGCCGAGCATGCGCCGGCGGAGGGAGAGGCCCAGCGCGTCGGCACATCGCCGGCCTCCGCGTTGCTGGCGAAGGTCGAATGTCGTGCCCTGGTCGGTATGGCGTCGAGCACCAAGGCGTCGAGCGGCGCGGCATTGTCCGAGGCGATCGATGAGGCTCTTCAGGCCGCTCCCGAGATGAATACCCTGTTGCTGCATGACGTCGACGTTCTGAGCCGTGAGCAGTGGCAGTGGCTGGACGCCTGGCTGAACGCTCAGCCCGAGGGCGGACGTCGCGCGCCGCGGGTGGTCTTCAGCGCCGAGTGCAGCGTCCAGGCATTGGTGGCCTCCGGCACGCTGGGGCTGACGCGGGGGCACGCGCTGGCGGAGATCGAGCTGGTCACGCCGTCACTGCGTGAGCGGCGCGAGGATATCCCGTTGTTGATGGCGCATTTCAGCCGCCAGGCCGCCGACGTTCATCAGGTTCCTGAACTGCCCTTCGTCCGGGGCGAGCTGACGACCCTCATGGCGGCCGACTGGCCCGGAAATCTTGCCCAGCTGCGTCAGCTGGCCAGCCAGCGGACCGTGCTGGGTGAACAGGCGCAGGAGCCGCCGGCGACCGGGCAGGAAGCGGGAGAGGAGGACCCGGACGGGCTTGCCGCGCAGGTGGCGTTGTTCGAGGCGACGCTGATTCGAGCGGCCCTGACACGTGCCCGAGGCAACATTGCCCAGGTGCTGGAGGAACTGGCCCTTCCGCGCCGGACGCTCAACCTCAAGATGCACAAGTACGGACTGCGGCGTGATGACTTTCGTCATGGTGCGGACGGGGCATCGGAATGAGCGCCTGCTCGGGAATCAAATTGTCGGTCTGGCGTCGAAGGGGTGGTTCGTGCCCCCGAATGTTATAAGGTAACGACGATGTGCCACGCCTGGCATTCGCTTTTCTTCGTATCCGCCTTTCCGGAGTGTCTGCATGCCCCTTGCTGTTGATCATCGCGATGATGCGCGATCGTTTCCGCGCGCCTGGCGTCGTTGCCTGCGCTTGCTGACGGGGGCGTGGGTCGGCATGTTGGCCATCGCGTCGTTGATGGTCAGTCAACCGGCGCTTGCCCATCCGCATGGCTGGGTGGATCTGCGCGTGACCCTGCGCCTGGATGATCAGGGGCGGGCGGTGGCATTGCGTCAGTACTGGTTGCTGGACCCCTTCTATAGCCTGACGCTGCGGCAGGAGCTGGCCGCCCTGCAGGACGATACCAGCATGGAGCAGCGCCTGGATGCGCTGGGCAGCGAGATCCTCGCCAATCTTTCCCAGTTCGATTATTACACCCATGTTCAGCGTGACGGAGCGCCGGTGGCGCTGGGAGAGGCGACACGCCAGACCACCTGGCTCAAGGGGGAGCGCGTCGCCTTCCAGATGGAACTGCCTCTGGCCGAACCCGTGCCGATGGCCGGCCATACGCTCAGTTATCGCATCTATGATCCCACCTATTACATCGAGATCCTGCATGACCCGGACGCGATCGCCGTCCAGGAAGGGCTGGTGATCAAGGGGTTGTCCTCGCAGCAGGTGCCGATGGACTGTACGGCGAAGATCGCCAAGGCAGACCCGGATCCCCAGAAGGTCGCCGAGGCCTCGATGCTGGATATCAATGCCACCGCGCCGATGGATCTTGGCCAGTATTTCGCCGATGTCGGCAGTGTCCATTGTGAGGCGTCTCGATGAGCGATGAGCACAAGGACACCACCGGGCTTGGGGATGTCAAAAGCCTCAAGGGCATGCGTGATGGCCTGCTCAAGCCGGCCTCTTCGCGAGGGCGACGCCTGGCCGGCTGGCTGGCCCTCGGATTCGGACTGATCGTGCTGGGCATGGCCCTGTGGCCGAGCCTGGTACAGGCCTGGGGTGAGGCGCTGGGCTGGATCTTCGCTGAACAGTCGCGTTTTCAGCGCTCGCTCGGGCGCGCCATGAGCGAGCTTGCCGCGCACCCCGGCACCCCCTGGGCGCTGATCGGGCTGTCCTTCACTTACGGAGTGCTGCATGCGGCGGGCCCCGGCCATGGCAAGGTGGTGATCAGTACGCTGCTGGCCAGCCAGCCCATCGCGCGGCGACGTGCGCTATGGCTCTCGCTGCTGGCGGCCTTGCTGCAGGGCGTGAGTGCGCTGGTGCTGGTCGGCCTCGGGGCGGGACTGCTCGACTGGGCCGGGCGTGAGGTGCTCGGGCAGGTCGAGAAGGTCACTCTGCTCAGCCATGTCGGCGTACTGGCGTTGGGCCTGCTGCTGCTGTGGCGTGCCGCGCGTGCGTTGTGGCGGGCACTCAGGTCGCCCGCCACCACTGGCATGGAGGAGAGCGTGACGACACAGGAAGCGCCAGCGATGCAGGGGCTGGCGTTCGAGCCGTCGCATGGTCGCGACCACTCTCACGGCCACGATCATTCACACGGGCATGACTGCGGTTGCGGCCATGCGCATGGCGTGACGGCGGAGCAGGCCAGCGGCGACTGGCGCACCATGGGCATGGCGGTGCTGGCGATCGGCCTGCGGCCGTGTTCCGGCGCGATTCTGGTATTGCTGGCCGCGCTGGCGCTGAATCTGGTCGGCAGCGGGGTACTGGCGGTGCTGGCGATGTCACTGGGCACCGCGCTGACGGTGGGCAGCGTGGCAATGGCCACGCTGCTGATGAAGGCCAGCGGGCGTCTGACCGGCAAGCGCGAAGCGGGCGGAGCGCTTCGCCAGTGGCCGTGGGCCGCGGTGATCGGGCTGCTCGGCGGGATCGTCATCAGCGTGTTCGGGGCCTTGCTGGTCGCCAGCAGCCTCAAGGCGCTGGACTCCCCCACCGGACGCGGTGCCTCGCCGTTCGGGCGCGCGGCGCAGGGCGCGCCGTCCCCGTTGCGTGCCGCTCCCGCCGCGTCTCTGGTGGCTCCGCGCCCCGCCGTCGAGGCACCAGAAGCAGGCACATGACAGGTGCCTGGCGATCCAGCGTCCGGCACTCGGCGTCCGAGTGATGTCATGCTGACTGGCTTTCCTTCCCATCACGACAACGGGGCCCGCTGGGCCCCGTTGTCGTTGGCGCCTGAACAGGGCGCTAGAAGGAATAGGTCGGCAGCTCGGCGATCTTCATGCGTAGCGTGTCAATCAGCGTGGTGAGCGCTTCATTGTCATAGGCCTTCGGGCGTCCCACTCCCCAGACCGGCCCGGGCCAGGTGGCATCATCGCTGCTGCGGGCGATCACGTGTACATGCAGCTGTGACACGACATTGCCCAGGGTGCCGATATTGAGCTTTTCGCCGTCACTGAGCTGCATCAACAGCTCGCCGAGCAGGGTGGTCTCGTGCCACAGCTGGTGCTGGGAATGGCTGTCCAGCTCATAGACTTCGCGAATGTCCGCACGGCGTGGCACCAGCATCAACCAAGGATAGCGCGCATCGTTCATGAGGCGCACGCTGCACAATGCCAGGTCGGCCACGAAGTGAGTGTCTGCCTCCAGCTGCGGGTGCAGGGTGAAATCATTCATTGTCGTTCCTCGTCGTCGCGGGGCTGGCGCGCCCGAATGGCCTCGGCTGGTCTGCCGGTCCGTCTGCCGGCGGGGCCGTCACGGGTGTCCCCAGGCCAGGTGTCTGAATGTCTCCAGTGTGACCAGATCGGCAGAATCCTGCCACTTTTCGGTTTGCGCCATGCCGGCCGGCCGTTGGCGCAATGCCCCCATCGCCAAATACCGCCCCTGCTCGACACTTGCTAGTCTTCACTCAAGGCTGGGCAGTACGACCTGACCTTCGCTGTCCCGTCCGCTATCGCCACGTCTCGCCTATTCCAACAATAAGGGTTCGCCTGCGTTCCGGCAGGCCCGCCAAGGAGTCATTCCATGCAAAAGCGCCAGTTCCTCAAGGCCGGCCTCGGTCTCGCCATCGCTGCCTCTCTGGGCCTCAGTGCCGCAGCCCAGGCGGAAGGCAAGTACATCATGGGTACCGCGACCACCGGCGGTACCTTCTATCCCGTCGGCGTGGCGCTTTCCACGCTGATCAAGGTCAAGCTCGAGCCGACCGCCGGCATCTCGGTGTCCGCGATCTCCTCCGCCGGCTCCGGCGAGAACCTCAAGCTGATGGAAGAGAACCAGGCCCAGTTCGGCATCATCCAGGGCCTCTATGGCGCCTGGGCATGGAATGGCACTCCGCCGGTCAACAAGGCGCACAAGGACCTGCGCAGCATCTCGATGCTGTGGCAGAACGTCGAGCACTTCGTGGCACGCAACGATGAGGTCAAGACCGGCACCATCGAGGACATGACCAACTTCTATGGCAAGAGCTTCTCCATCGGCAAGAAGAACTCCGGCACCGAGGGCTCGGGTCGCTTCATTCTCGAGCAGCTGGGCATCGATGCCGACAAGATGAATCTGGCCTACATGGGCTATGGCCCGAGTGCCGACGCGATGCAGAACGGCAACATCGACGGCATGAACATTCCGGCAGGCGCACCGGCTTCCGCCGTGACGCGTGCCTACGCCAACCTCGGTGACGAGATCACCACGCTGGACTTCACCGAAGAGCAGCTGGCCAAGGTCAATTCCCAGTTCGAGCTGTGGACACCGTATGAAATCGCCGCTGGCACCTATCCGGGCCAGGACAAGGCGATCAACACCATCGCCCAGCCGAACATCCTCGTGGTACGTGATGACGTCTCCGAAGAAGACGTCTACCAGATCACCAAGACCATGTACGAGAACCTGCCGTTCTTGAACAACATCCACCCGGCCACCAAGGCCATGGCACTCGACAAGGCCATCGCTGGTCTGCCGCTGCCGCTGCACCCGGGTGCCGTGCGTTACTTCAAGGAGCAGGGCATCGAGATCCCTGAGCGTCTGATCGCCGACTGACCCACCCCTGAGTCCGCTCCATCGCTGCCCTCATCGCGCGCCCATGGCCGCGGTGAGGGCTGTGCAGTCCAACAAGACAGTGCCGGTCCGGCGTCATGCTGCGCCTTCGTTTCGCAAGCCAGCCTCTGCCAGGCCAAAGCCTGCCCATGCATCACTGATGTCACCGACGTCATTGATGAAGCAAGTCCGCATTTCCTCGCAAGCCCGGGCGCAGGTTGACGCCACACGTCGCCGCCGCGCCATCGCTGTCTGATCCCGTCTTGAGGCACCGCCATGCATGATTCCCGCTCGCCAGAGCCCTCTCGTCCCACTGAAGCCGTGCCGGATGCGCCGGACCTGTCCGGTGTGCGCGATGAATCCGTCGAAGCCGCGCCATGGCGCATGGAACTGCCCTGGCTAGGGCGGGCCGTGTTCGTGATTTCCATCGTCATCTGTCTGGCGCATCTGTACTTCAACACCATCTCGACCCTGTCGGAGCTGTGGGTGAGCGCGTTGCACTTCGGGCTGTTCGGCCTGCTGTGCGCGCTGACCATCCCGATGCTGACGCCGTCCAGTGATGGTGCCAAGCGCTGGGTGCTGGGTGTGGATGTCATGCTGGGGCTGGCGGCACTGGGTTGCGGCCTCTATCTGATCGGCTTCGAGGATGCGCTCTATGATCGTGGGGTCGTGTTCTCCCCCGCGGACTGGGTGGTCTCCATCGTCGCGGTGGGGCTGATTCTCGAGTTCGCGCGGCGCACCACCGGCTGGTTCATCCCGGTGCTGTGTCTGATCGCGCTGACCTATGTGGCCTGGTGGGGCAAGTATGTCGGTGGCGTGTTCAACTTCCCGGGCCTGACCTGGGAGACGGTGCTGTTCAGAAGCTTCATCGGCGGCGAAGGGATGCTGGGCTCCATCGCGCGCATCTCCTGGTCCTACGTGTTCATGTTCATCCTGTTCGGCGCCTTTTTGGTCAAGTCGGGCGCGGGTGACTTCATCATCGATCTGGCGCGCTGCGCGGCGGGTCGCTTCAAGGGTGGCCCGGGCTTCGTGGCCGTGTTCGCCTCCGGCCTGATGGGCTCGGTCTCCGGCTCCAGTGTCGCCAACACCGTCTCCACCGGCGTGATCACGATCCCGCTGATGCGGCGTGCCGGCTTCCCGGCGCGCTTCGCGGCAGGTGTGGAGGCCGCCGCCTCCACCGGTGGCCAGCTGATGCCGCCGGTGATGGGCGCGGGCGCCTTCATCATGGCGTCCTATACCCAGGTGCCGTACCTGACCATCGTCGGCGTGGCCGCCCTGCCGGCGCTGCTCTACTTCCTGTCTGTCGCCATGTTCGTGCGCATCGAGGCCAAGCGCTCCGACGCCACGGCGCTGGATGACCCGCAGGGCCCGCGTCTCAAGGACGTGCTCAAGGATGGCTGGCACTATCTGGCACCGCTGTTCGTGCTGGTCGGTGCACTGATCTACGGCTTCACGCCGACCTACGCCGCCGGCATCGCGATCCTGTCCGTCATCGCGGCCTCGTGGCTGTCGAAGAACCCGATGAAGCTCGGTGACATCATCGAGGCGATGCTGGCCGGGGTGCGCAACATGACCACCACGGCGATTCTGCTGATCACCGTCGGGCTGATCGTCAATGTCGTCTCCACCACGGGGATCGGCAACACCTTCTCGCTGATGATCACCGACTGGGCGGGTGGCAGCCTGCTGATCACCATCATCCTGGTCGCGCTGGCGTCCTTGATCCTGGGCATGGGGCTGCCGGTGACGGCGTCCTATATCGTGCTGGGCACGCTGTCCGCCCCGGCGCTCTACAACCTGATCGCGCACTCCCAGCTGGTGGATCTGCTGGCGGCGGGCAACCTGCCGGAGCAGGCCAAGGCCATCTTCATGCTGGCGGCACCTGACAAGCTGGACCTGCTGGGCGCGCCGATGAGCATGGACGCCGCACGTGAACTGCTGGCCCTGGTGCCGGATACCTTCCAGAGCCAGCTGTATGAGCAGGCGCTGTCGCCGCACGTGCTGACCATGGCACTGGTGAGTGCCCACATGATCATCTTCTGGCTGTCCCAGGACTCCAACGTCACGCCGCCGGTCTGCCTGACCGCCTTCGCGGCTGCCGCCATCGCCAAGACACCGCCGATGAAGACAGGCCTGATGGCGTGGAAGATCGCCAAGGGGCTCTACATCGTGCCGCTGCTGTTCGCCTGGAGTCCGCTGATCTCCGGTGACATCGGTGAGATGCTGACGGTCTTCGTGTTCGCGCTGTTCGGGATCTACGCTATCGTGGCGGGCATGGAAGGCTATCTGGAGCACGAACTGCCCTGGTGGCTGCGTCTGGCGATGTTCCCGCTGGGAGCGCTGATGCTGTGGCCGCATGGTCAGCTGACCTATGATATTGCCGGGCTGGCCATCTTCCTGGGCGTGCTGACCTACAGCGTGCGCCAGAGTGGCCGTCAGGAAGCCTTGGCTTCCTGAGTTCCGGCAGGTTCCGGCAGACGTGCCTGAATCCTGCATGACGTGACGCAATGCATCACCCACGATGCCCGGCATCCCTGCCTTCGCGAGGTTCCTGCGAGGAGGGTGTGTCGGGCATCGCGCGCTCTGAATGACGAAGGGCGTGCAGCGTGTCCCCCTTTTACGGCAAGACAAGGAATGTCGGCATGACAAGTGATGTGGCAGGGCTGGCAGGCGGCCTTGATCTGATCAGCGTGGTGGCGCTGATCGCGCTGGGTGGCGTGGCCGGCTTCATCAATGTGCTCTCGGCGGGTGGTTCGATGCTGACGCTGCCCTTGTTGATGTTTCTCGGCCTGCCCCCCGCGCAGGCCAATGCCACCAACCGCGTGGCGATCGCGTTGCAGAGTGCGACTGCCACCAGCACCTTCCTCAAGGCGGGGGCGCACAACATGGGGGTGGCCTGGCGACTGGCCGTGCCTGCCGTGCTGGGCGCGATGCTGGGGGCCTGGCTGGCGACCCGGATCAGTGCCGAGGCCTTCGAGGGTGTGCTGATCGTGGTGATGGTGGTGTGCTCGATCATGATGCTGCTGCCGACGCCGCGCATCGACACCCGTGAGCTGACCCCGGAACGCATCACTCCCATCGTGCTGCTGGCGATGTTCGGCATCGGTCTCTATGGTGGCTTCATTCAGGTGGGCGTCGGCGTGCTGTTCATCGTGGTGCTCTACCGGTTGCTCAAGATCGATCTGACCCAGGTCAACGTCTTCAAGGTCTTCATCGTGTTGATGTATACCCTGCCGGCGCTGGCGGTCTTCGTGTTCGATGGTCAGGTGCGCTGGGCCTATGGCCTGGTACTGGCGGTCGGCAACATGAGCGGCGCCTTCCTCGGTGCGCGGGTCAACATGAGTCCTGCCGGTGCGCGTTGGGTCAAGTGGCTGACGGTGGCGGTGATCTTCCTCATCGTGCTCAAGCTGGTGCTGACCTGATGCTGATTTGAGGCATGACACGGAGTAAGCTCGGGTCATTGCCGACATGGCGCCACCTTAGTGGCGCGGTGTCACCCAACTTTCATGACGGCGCCGTGCGGGCAGGGCGTCGCTTCTTTCTCATTGTTCAGGAGTCTTCCCACATGCAGGCCATGGTCATCGAGCAATACGGCGCCCCGGATGTGTTCGTCGAGCGCGAGCTGGACACGCCGACCCCGGCACGAGGTCAGGTGCGCATCAAGGTATCCGCCTCCAGCGTCAATCCCATCGAGACCAAGCTGCGCAGTGGCCTGGTCAAGTCGCACCCCGACTTCCCGGCCATCCTCAATGGCGATGTCGCGGGGGTGATCGACGCCGTCGGCGAGGGCGTGACGGATTTCTCGGTCGGCGATGAAGTGCTGGGCTGCGCCGGTGGCGTGAAGGGCTGGCAGGGCGCACTGGCGGATTACATGATCGCTGACACCCGTGTGATCGTGAAACGCCCGAGTCTGGCGGCGCTGACCCTGGAAGAATGCGCGGCCTTGCCGCTGGTGTTCCTGACGGCCTGGACGGCGCTGGTCTCGCGCGGTCAGATCAAGGAAGGCGAGCACGTGCTGATCCACGCCGGTACCGGAGGGGTCGGCCATGTCGCGGTGCAGATCGCCAAGTATCTCGGCGCACACGTCACCACCACCGTGTCCAGCGAGGCCAAGGCCGATCTGGCGCGCCAGCTGGGCGCCGACGAGATCATCAACTATCGCGAGGAAGCGGTCAGTGACTACGTGGCACGCCTGACCTCCGGGCGTGGCTTCGATCTCGTCTTCGACACCGTCGGTGGTGACAATCTGGATCGCTCCATCGAGGCCACGGCGATCTCCGGTCGGCTGTGCTCCATCAACACCCGCTCGACCCACGACCTGACCCAGCTGCACGCCAAGAACCTGTCGCTGCACGTCATTTTCCGCTCGGTGCCGCTGCTGACCGGTATCGGCATGGATGAGCAGCCGGAGCTGCTCAACGCCTTGAGCGAGATGCTGGAGGCCGGGGCGGTTCGCCCGCTGCTGGACGAGCATCAGTTCAGTTTCCGCGATATCGCCAAGGCACATGAATTGATCGAATCCGGCGAGGCAATGGGCAAGATTCTGCTGGTGAATCGCTGAGAATTGGCACTTTCCAGTGTCACGAAGGTCAGAGTGGCAGAGACGATTGATCAGGAATGCATGACATGCGAGTGACTCGCTTGATGATGGCCGCCTTGCTGGTGGCCAGCGTGGCCCTGACGGGCTGCAACACGGTGGCCGGCTTTGGCAAGGATCTTGAACACCTGGGTGGCAAGATCGACAACGCAGCCAGCTGAGCCTGACGGCCTGATCGACACCTTGCGTGCGATCAGGCACTTGAGAGAGGAATACCCATGCGACGCTTCATGATGATGACCGGTACGGCTCTGCTGTTCGGCCTGATGCTGGGAGGCTGCAACACCGTGGAAGGCTTCGGGGAAGATCTTGAGCATCTGGGGGGCTCCATCGAGGAGTCGGCCAGCTGAGCGAGTGAGGTGGCAGCGGATTCAGGCAATGAACGAAACATGAATTTCTCCCTTGAAACCCCGCAGGGTGGCCCAAGGTAATGGGTATCAGCGCAGGCATGACGCGTTGAATGGCAGGATCCATGATATCCATCACCACAAGGAGCATGACCATGTCCCGTACCATTGCACTGCTGTTCGCCTCTTTCTTCACTGTGGCGGCACTCTCCGGCTGCAACACCGTTGACGGTGCCGGCCAGGATGTCGAACACGCAGGTGAAGCCGTTCAGGACGCTGCCCAGTAAGCAGGTCGCCAGACACGCCGCTTCACTGTCAGCACGAGATGTGAGGCATGAGGCGCGATGCAATAGCGGCCCTGCGCCGATGATGACGCCCGGTGATTTCCGCCGGGCGTCGTCGTGTCCGGCCTTCCGTCGTCGCGTGCATCTGCTCTGCGTGCCATTCACTTTCTCTACTCTCCCCCTCGCAAGGACCCCGTCATGGATCATCGGCAGTTGGGCTTTCTGGTCGCGCTGGCCAATGAACGCCATTTCGGACGGGCGGCGCGAGTCTGCCATGTCACCCAGCCGACGCTGTCGGCGCGTCTCAAGCAGCTCGAGGAGGAGCTGGGCACGGCGCTGATACTGCGCGGCCATCGTTTCGAAGGTTTCACGCCGGAGGGGGAGCGGGTGCTGACCCATGCGCGGCGCATCATCGCCGAGCTGGATGAGCTCAAGGGAGATCTATCACCCGAGGCCGTGCTGACCGGTCGGCTGACGCTGGGTGTCGTGCCGTCCGCGCTGGCGGCGGTGGGGGAATTCCTGCCGCGTCTGCGTGAGGCCTTTCCCCAGCTCTCCCTGCGCATGCGGGAGCTGTCCACCTCCTCGCTGGCTCAGGGGCTGGAGGATGGTGAGCTGGATCTCGCGGTCGGCTATCCGGCGGCCCCCGCCATGAGCGGCTTCGCCTGCCGACCGCTCTATCAGGAGCATTCGGCGCTGATTGCCAGTCAGGCGCATTTCCTGCTGCCCGAGACACCCGCATGGGAGTGTCTGCGGGAGTATCCGCTGGTGCTGCTGACGCCGGAGATGCAGCAGCGACGCCGGCTCAATCAGCAACTGGCTCAGCTGAACCATCAGCCGTCGCCGTTGCTGGAAGCCAACTCCATCGCGGCGCTGGGCGTGATGCTGGAGGCGGGCCTGGGGGTGAGCGTGCTGGCGGAACACCTTGCCGACTCGCGTCTCGGTACGGGGCTGGTGGCGCGACGCCTGCCCGGGGAGGGCGAGACGGTGGGGCTGCTGTGGCGTAGCGGCCAACAGCATAGCCGTCGGCTGAATGCCGTGCTGGAGCTGTTGCGCTCGCTCCCTCGGTCGGCAGACGTGGACGGATGATGGAGGGGGCAACGCAAGACACCCCGTGAAAACGGGGTGTCTTGATCAGTCTTCAGCCACGCACGAGGTCGGGGTCAGCCCTTGTCGGCGTCCTGCGTCTGCGCCTTGAGCGCGGCCAGACGAGCCGCTTCGCGCTGACGCTGCTTGGCGTCACGACGCGCCTGCATCTGGGCGAGCGCGTCCTTGCCCAGGTGCGCCTCACCCCGTTGCTCGGCGAGACGAATCTGATTCTCGCGCTCGGCAAAGCGTGCCTTCTGGGCATCGCTGAGCTTGTCGTAGCAGCGCGGGCAGCTGACACCCTTCTGGTACTTGTCGCTCTGCTTGTCCGCTTGCGTGATCGGCAGACGGCAGGCGTGACATTGGTCAAACTGACCGGGGCGCAACTTGTGGTCGACGGTGACACGGTCATCGAACACGAAACATTCGCCCTGCCACAGCGTCTCTTCCTGGGGCACCTCTTCCAGATACTTCAGAATGCCGCCCTTGAGGTGATAGACCTCCTCAAACCCCTGCTCCTTCAGATAGGCGGTGGATTTCTCGCAGCGAATGCCTCCGGTGCAGAACATCGCCACCTTGCGGTGCTGCTGCGGGTCCAGCTCACGGGAGACATAGTCCGGGAAATCACGGAAAGCGGCCGTGTTCGGGTTGACGGCACCCTTGAAGGTCCCCACTTCCACTTCATAGTCGTTGCGGGTGTCGATCAGCAGCACGTCAGGGTCGGAGATCAGCGCGTTCCAGTCCTTCGGCTCCACGTAGGTACCGACGGTATGGCGCGGGTCGATCCCTTCCACGCCCATGGTGACGATCTCGCGCTTGAGCTTGACCTTGGCACGCAGGAAGGGGGACTGCTCTGCCAGAGACTGCTTGGTGTCCAGTTCCGCCAGGCGCGGGTCTGCCATCAGCCAGGCCAGCAGGGCATCGATGCCGGCGCGAGAGCCGGAGACGGTGCCATTGATGCCTTCGCGTGCCAGTAGCAGGGTGCCGCGGATGCCATGCTCGTCCATCACTGCCAGCAGCGGTTCGCGCAGCGACTCGAAGTCCTCGAGGGTGACGAACTTGTAGAGTGCGCAGACGACATGCTGCGGCGCCAGCGGGCTGGGACGAGCGGTGTCGGCAGCCGGTGCGACGGTCGTGGGGGTATCGGTCATGCAGGAGTCCTCATGCGGGCCGGAACGTAAATCCGGAGCAGGATGATCAGAAGGGAAGGCGTGCGACAGCGCGTGAGTGCCGCGTCGTCCAGGCGAGCCTTCGTGGTTCGGCGGCATATTTTACGTGACTCGCGCACGAATTTCCTGCGCGGGATCAAGGGGTCGCCTCATGCTGGCAATTTCATTGATGGTGTCTATCAAGGTACGGGCGAGTTCAATTGGTGAGCGATCGATGATGACGCTATCGTATCGCCATGACGGCTTGCGTACATTCGCGAATCTGCACAGTGATGTCGCGCACAACGGGGTGTCGGAATGAGTGATTCACTCTATCAAGCAGCGACCGAGGGACTGCGTTATCAGGATGCGCGTGAGCGGCCCTTGCGAGAGCTGGATGGGCCCTCCGAGCTACCCGTGAGTCTGGTGCTCAATGAGATCCCGATGGGCACGTTGCTGGCGAGCCCCGAGGCGCTGGAGCCACTGGCGCTGGGGCACGCCTTCACCGCAGGCTGGATCACGCGGCGTGAGGAGGTCACCGCCATCCATCTCTCGCGGCTGCGCCATGGGCTGGCGGTGCGTCTGGACGTCAGCGAGGCGCTGGCGCGCAAGGCCGAGGGCCATCAGCGGCGCGAGAGCAGCGTGTCCAGCTGTGGCGCTTGCGGCGTGCAGGATGAGGCCGAGCTGATGGCTGGCCTGACGCGCCTTCCGCCACGGGCAGCGCTCTCACCTGAGGCGTTGATGCGTGGGCTGGAGCGCCTGGAGCGCGCGACACGGCGCGGCATGCACCTGGCGCTGGGGCTGGACGCCGAGGGCGGCCTGATCTCGCAGGGGGCCGATATCGGTCGCCACAATGCGCTGGACCGCGTGATCGGCATGAGTCTCGACAGCGGCGTCTGGCCCGAGGCGCTGCTGGTCTCCAGTCGCTGCAGTCTGGAGCTGGTCCAGAAGACCATCCGTGCCCGCATTCCGACGCTTGCCACCCTTGCCGTGCCTTCACGCCTGGCGGTGGAGACCGCGCGTGCCTGTGATCTCAACCTGATCTGTGCCCATCGCGGGCGTCGACTCGAGCTGCTCAGTGGGCAGGCCGACTGACGGCCCCTGGCGCGTACTCACGCCTGTCTGATCCTTTCCCGCCTTCCCCTTTTGCCTGTGGACCCTGACATGACTGATATTGCCGCCCCCGAGACGCCTGAGCACGCATCGGCTCGCCTGCCACGTGAGGATGAGAGGATGACGCGCCATCCCCGCATCGCTGCCTACTCCGGTCCGGCGGGCGGCTGGGGGGCGCTCAAGAGTGTCGGTCAGCATGTCAGTCACTCCAGGGCGCCATGGAAGAGCGTGCGCTCCCTGCTCAAGGCCAATCAGGACAAGGGCTTTGACTGCCCAGGCTGCGCCTGGGGCGATCCGGAGCACGGCTCCTCCTTCGAATTCTGCGAGAACGGCGCCAAGGCAGTGGCCTGGGAAGTGACCGCCAAGCGTGTCACGCCATGCTTCTTCGCCCAGCACACCGTCACGGAGCTGCTGGGCTGGGACGACTTCATGCTCGAGGATCAGGGCCGCCTGACCGAACCGATGCGCTATGACGCGGCCAGTGACCGCTATGAACCGATCAGCTGGGAGGCGGCCTTCGCGATCATCGCCGAGCACCTCGATGCGCTGACGTCACCGGATGAGGCGCTGTTCTATACCTCCGGACGCGCCAGCAACGAGGCGGCCTATCTGTATCAGCTGTTCGTGCGTCTGTTCGGCACCAACAACTTCCCCGACTGCTCCAACATGTGTCATGAGGCCAGTGGCGTCGGCATGAAGGCGAGTCTCGGTGTCGGCAAGGGCACGGTACTGCTGGAGGATTTCGAGCACGCGGATGCCATCTTCGTGTTCGGTCAGAACCCCGGCACCAACCATCCCCGCATGCTGGGGGACCTGCGACGTGCCTCTCGACGTGGGGCGCGCATCGTCAGCTTCAATCCGTTGCGTGAACGGGGGCTGGAGCGCTTCGCCGACCCGCAGTCGCCGCTGGAGATGATGACCCTCTCCAGTCAGCCCATCAGCCATCGTTATTACCAGCCGCGGATGGGGGGTGACATGGCGGCGGTGCGTGGCATGGCCAAGGCACTCTTCGCCATGGAGGCGCGCGGCGAATTCACGCGCGCTGCTTCCTTCATCGAGCGCCACACGCGGGGAGCGACGGCCTGGCAGGACGTGGTCGAGGCGACGGACTGGGCCACGCTCGAGGATCAGTCCGGGCTGACCCGTGCGCAGCTCGAGGAGGCCGCGATGATCTTCGCCGGGGCCGACAACGTCATCTGCACCTGGGCGATGGGCATCACGCAACATCTGCACGCCGTGGACAGCGTCCGGGAGATCGTCAATCTGCTGCTGCTCGGGGGCCATTTCGGGCGTCCCGGTGCCGGTGCCTGCCCCGTTCGCGGACATTCCAATGTCCAGGGAGACCGCACCATGGGCATCGACGAGAAGGCGCCGGCCTCGTTGATCGATGCACTCGAAGCCCGCTATGGCGTGAGCATGCCGCGTGGCCAGGGCTTCAACACCGTGGAGAGTCTGGCGGCGCTGGAACAGGGCAGGGCGAAGACCTTCATCGCGCTGGGCGGCAACTTCACGCGCGCCACGCCGGACAGCGAGCGCACCGAGGCGGCCATGCGCAACCTCAAGCTCAACGTCCAGATCAGCACCAAGCTCAACCGCAGTCATCTGGTGATCGGCAAGACGACGCAAGCGCTGATTCTGCCGTGTCTGGGGCGCAGCGAGATCGACCGCTCCGCACAGGTGGCCTCCCAGCACATCAGCGTCGAGGACTCGATGTCGATGGTGCACTCAAGCGCTGGCATCAAGGCGCCGGCCAGTGACGAGCTGCGCTCGGAACCCGGCATCATCGCGGGTATCGCGCGCGCCACGCTTGCCCGGGTGCTGCCATGGCGCGGCGTGAGTGACCCGGTCAACTGGGAGGCGCTGAGCGAGAACTATGACCTCATCCGTGACGAGATCGCGGCGGTGATTCCCGGTTTTGCCGATTTCAACGTCCGTCTGGCCCAAAAGCGCGGTTTCCATCTCGCCAACCCGGTGCGTGAGCTGCGCTTCCCTACCACCAGTGGCCAGGCGCAGTTCTCGGCGGCGGCGCTGCCGAGGTCCGTGCTGCATCAGCAGCTCGCGCGTCGGGAAGGCTGGTTGACCCTGCAGACCATGCGTAGCCATGATCAGTACAACACCACCGTCTATGGCTACAACGACCGCTATCGTGGCGTGTCGGGTCAGCGTCGAGTGGTGTTCATCAATGCGCAGGACCTTGCCCGCCTGGGGCTGGCCGATGGTGACTGGGTCGACATGGTCGGTGAGCCGCGCCCGGATGGCAGTGAGCGGCGTGCGCCTCAGTTCAAGCTGGTGGAATACGACATCCCGCCCGGTTGCATCGGTGCCTATTATCCGGAAACCAATGTGCTGGTCGCATTGGAAAGCCATGGCAGCGATACCGGCACACCTGCCTCCAAGGCGGTCCCCGTGCGGCTGGAGCGCAGTTCACGCATCGCCTGACGGCGCGAGGCGCCAGCAGCAGGATGCAAGCATCACCACATTGCCGCGTGGCGAGGAGACTCGTCGCGCGGCAGTCGTGTGTCTAGAATATTCCCGTACGCCGAGTCCGCTTCGCTCGGCGTACGTCCTTTCCCGTCTTCAGTGCCGGCTCATCCATCGTTCAAGAGAGTGATCCATGCAATATCTGCACACCATGCTGCGTATCCGTGATGTCGACGCTTCACTGCATTTCTTCCGTGACCTGCTCGGCATGGTCGAGATCTCGCGCAAGGATTCCGAGAAGGGCCGCTTCACGCTGATCTTCCTGGCAGCCCCGCAGGATGCCGAACGTGCCCGTGAGATGCAGACGCCGATGCTGGAACTGACCCATAACTGGGACCCGGAAGACTATGAAGGCGGGCGCAACTTCGGCCATCTGGCCTATCGTGTCGAGGATATCTACGCCACCTGTCAGCATCTGATGGACAATGGCGTGACCCTCAATCGCCCACCGCGTGACGGCCACATGGCGTTCGTGAAGAGCCCGGATGGCATCTCGCTGGAGTTGCTGCAGGCCGGCGAACCCCTTGCGCCGCAGGAACCGTGGGTCTCGATGGCCAATACCGGCAGCTGGTAACGCTCACGCCGGGGTCGCGATGCCCGACAGCGCTCAGGCGCGGGCAAGCGTCGCACAATGGTGACGCAATGTCGGTGCGGGGCTGGCGGAACCGGCATTTGGGCTTATGCTGTGATCAGAACGATAATGCTCGCCGCATGAGACATGACACGTCATGCGGTGGCTTTCTGGTGTTGTGCAGGGCTACCCCTGCCGTCCAGACAGGTGCAGGCTCCATGACACTCCCCCTGTCGCGCGCTGGCCGTGTCCGTGTCATGAGAGTTTCGCCCACGTGATGACCGCCGAATGGCAAGGACTGCCTGATGTTGAGTGTTGCTCGTGCCTGGTTGCGTCAAGAACCGCGTCTGCTCGCTGTCGAGCATCGCCGTTTCTATCATGCCTATCTGTGGGTCTATCTGATGGTGCTGGGCCTTTATGTGGCCTGGCTGCCTGTCTTCATGGTGCTCAAGGCACCACGCCTGGCGTTCGCCAGCGGGATCATGGTGCTGGTGGGGCTGCTGGGGGTGCTGTTGCATCGTCAGCATCACATGCTGATGGCTCTGGTGCTGGTACTGGGCAGTCTGACGTTGATGACCTGGCTTGCCTCCTACTGCTTCGGCAATGCCGCCGGCTACGAGTATTACTTCTTCATCGTGATGGCCGGTATCCATCTTGCTCCCCTGTCAGGCAAGGTGCGTGTCATCAGCACGCTGTCTCTCTTCGTCGCTGCAGTGCTGTCGCTGATGGTGGCCTCTCAGCATGTTTCCGATGGCTTCATCCCTGTCTGGATCATGCAGTCATTCAACCTGTTTGCCGTCTTCATGCTGATGGTCACCTTCCTGTGGCGCATGCTGGCACTCACCGAACACTTCGAACGCCAGTACCGCCAGGATGCCAGTCGCGATGAGCTGACCGGGCTGTTCAATCGGCGCCAGACCCTGCGCCAGGCGGAAAAATGGTGGCAGGACGCCGTGCCCTGCTCGGTATTGATGATGGATGTGGATCACTTCAAGCAGATCAATGATCTGCGGGGGCATGCGGCAGGTGATGAGGCCCTGAGACAGATCGGGCGCCTGCTCAATGCCACACTGCGCCAGGGGGATAGAGCAGGGCGTATCGGTGGTGAGGAGTTTCTGGTGCTGTTGCCGCGCAGCGGGCGCGGCGAGGCGATTTCCGTGGCGGGACGGATACGTTCCCTGCTGGCCAGCTCGCCGCCACAGTTTGCGGGAAGCGCCGTGCCGGTCACCGTCTCGATAGGGGTCGCCGTCAGTCATGAGTGTGAATCACTGGATGACCTGCTGCAGCTGGCGGATCGTCGCCTGTACCACGCCAAGCATCAGGGGCGCGACCGGGTGGTAGCGGGGGGTGAGCGGCAGCAGGAAAGGGAAGGCGAGTCGTGCAGCCTCTTGGCTGCCCCTGAGACGGCGCGCCAGGGGGATCAGGGTGAGCCCCCGGCAGAACATGGGCACTTTGCCGACAGGACACTCGTGGGGTGATTCGAGGCTGTCTTGCGCTCTCGAGTCGCTCTTCAGTTCTCGAGCGTGTGCCGGCCGAGGCCTGACAGGCAGCGCTCGATGGCTCTCGCCAGACGGCGCGCCACGGGCGTACACAGCACCCAGGGCAGAATGATCAGTGCAATGCTGAGCGAGCCCAGATAGACATCACTGAACCAATGGGCACCCACCATGATGCGTGGGGCACTCAATATCACCACGAATGCCAGACTCCACAGCGCGATGCGTCGTGGGGCGAAGGCCCACATGTAACCGGCGAAGACCATCAGCATCAAGCCGTGATCCCCCGGGAAGCTGTTCGAGGCCGAGTCCTTGGTCTTGAAGGACACCAGGTCGGAGAGATGCTGTGCGTGCTGGAAGACGCGAGTCGGACTGGCATGGCCGTAGCTGATGGCGCGCAGCACGCACAGCGAGATGATACCGGCGGTCAGCAGCATGGTGATGCCGAGGCTGGTCCAGCGCCGGTAGCGGTCGGGGCGCGAATCCTCAAGCATCGCCCAGCAGAACAGGACACCCATCAGGCCGAAGGCCGCAACATCGAAGAACCGCGTGTTGAGAAGCCCCAGCAGGGTATCCCAGTGCGGATTGAGTGGCGAGATGAGGTGATTGAATGCCCAGAATACCCGGCCGTCCAGATCGGGCCAGAAATCCAGTGCCGGTACCCACCAGCTGATCAGCAAGGCGAATCCTGTGGCATTGAGTGCCAGTAGTCGTCTGGTCAGCATCTCCGTCCCTCCTGGTGCAGATGGTGCGAGGTATCATCAAGCATCAGCAAGCGATCCCTATCGCTGCCTTCACGGCGTATGGTAATTTCAAAGGCTCTTCAAGAAACACTGTTTTCGAATGTTCCAGGAGAGAAGCATCGTTGCGTCAGACGCGATCTGGCGGGCTATCGTCTCGCGAGCCAGTCGGCCTGTCGGGACCGGGATGGCGCAGGGCATCAAGGGGCTTGTGGTTTGCGCGACGGGTCTGCATGCTCGCGCCCGATCGTTTCATCAATGCCTGACATCGAGGCAGGCTCATCACGGGGGATCTCTTCATGAGCGTCATCTTGCGCCGTCTATCACTTGCCACTTCGCTGGCGATCGCGACTTCCCTGCTGGCCGGCTGCGCGGTCAGTCACTCAGGCGCGACGGACGCCGGGCAGGGCGGCGGGAGCGGTGCCGGCAGTGCGAGCCCTGCGCTGGTCGGTACCCCCTGGAGCTTCTCGAAGACCGAGGAGACCGGTGAGGCGCCCAATTTCCTGTTGCAGGCCCCGACACCGGAGCAGCTGGCGGATGAAGAGGATGACCGCCTGCGCCTGGTGGGCAGCAATGGCTGCAATCGTCTGATGGGGCCGGTGGTACTGGATGAGTCTCGCCAGACCCTGGAGATCGGTCCGCTGGCCTCGACCATGAAGATGTGCCCCAATCCCGAGCAGTCCAATGCCTTCAATCGCATGCTGGAGGAGGTGGCTCGCTATCAGATCGTCGGCAGTGGCGAGAGCGCTCGCCTGCGGGTGATGGATGACACCGGCTATCTGCTGGCGACCTTCATGCCTGTCGCGGCCAGCGACGACTGAGCGCCAGCGACGACTGAGCGCCAGCGACGATTGAGCGCCTGCGCCGACTCCCGTGACATGCCCGGAATGAAGAAAGCCCCCGGCACCTTTCGGTGCCGGGGGCTTTTGCCTGCGATCAAGACGAGTGTGGCTTACAGCGCTTCGATCTTGGCGCGCTGACTTTCCAGCAGTGCAAGCTCCGCCTGGGCATCGGCCAGCTTGGCGCGCTCCTTCTCGACCACATCGGCCGGTGCGCGACCGACGAACTTCTCGTTGCCGAGCTTGTTCTCGAGACCGGTGATGACCTTCTGCTGCTTCTCGTGTTCCTTGTCGATGCGCTTGAGCTCGGCATCCTTGTCGATCAGGCCGGCCATCGGCACCAGCACTTCCAGCTCACCGACGCGCTGGATGGCGGACATCGGCGCTTCATCGCCCGCCGCCAGGAAGGTGATGCTTTCCAGACGGGCCAGCTTGGACAGGAACAGACGATTGGCTTCCAGACGCTCGGCATCGCCGTCGGCACCGTTCTGCAGGTAGACCTCCAGCGGCTTGCCTGGGGACAGGTTCAGCTCGTTGCGGATATTGCGCACCGCGATGATGATGCCCTTGAGCCACTCGATGTCACGGATGGCCTGCTCATCGATCCGCTCGGCGTCGGCCTGCGGCCACGCCTGGCTCATGATGCTCTCGCCTTCCACCGGCTTGCCGGCGTGAGGCGCGATGCGCTGCCAGATCTCCTCGGAGATGAACGGCATCATCGGGTGGATCAGGCGCAGGATGGTCTCGAGCGCGCGTACCAGGGTGCGACGCGTGCCGCGCTTGGCTTCCGCGCTGGCGTTCTCGTCCCACAACACCGGCTTGGAGAGCTCCAGATACCAGTCGCAGTACTCGTTCCAGATGAACTCATAGAGCGCCTGGGAGGCGTGGTCGAAGCGGAACTCTTCCAGCGCGCGGGTGACCTGCTGCTCGGTCTGCTGCAGGCGCGCGATGATCCAGCGATCGGCCAGTGACAGCTCGACGGCTTCGCCGTTGACGCCGCAATCCTGGTCCTCGGCATTCATCAGCACGTAGCGCGCCGCATTCCACAGCTTGTTGCAGAAGTTGCGATAGCCATCGAGACGGCCCATGTCGAACTTCACGTCACGCCCGGTGGACGCCAGTGACAGCAGGGTGTAGCGCAGCGCATCGGTACCGTGGGGCTCGATGCCCTCCGGGAACTCGTTGCGCGTGGCCTTGGCGATCGCCTTGGCCTTCTTGGGCTGCATCATGTTGCCGGTACGCTTCTCGACCAGCTCATCCAGGCCGATGCCGTCGATCAGGTCGATGGGATCGAGGACGTTGCCCTTGGACTTGGACATCTTCTGACCGAGGCTGTCACGCACCAGACCATGCACGTAGACCTTGCGGAACGGCACTTCACCCTTGAACTTCAGGGTGAACATGATCATCCGCGCCACCCAGAAGAAGATGATGTCGAAGCCGGTGACCAGCACGTCGGTGGAGTGGAAGGTCTTGAGTTCTTCGGTGTCCGCCGGCCAGCCGAGGGTGCCGAAGGTCCACAGCGCAGAGCTGAACCAGGTGTCGAGGACGTCTTCGTCCTGACGCAGTTCGACGTCGGCACCCAGCTGGTTCTCGGCGCGGACTTCTTCCTCGTTGCGGCCGACATAGACGTTGCCGTCGTTGTCATACCAGGCCGGAATGCGGTGGCCCCACCACAGCTGACGCGAGATGCACCAGTCCTGCAGGTCACGCATCCACGCGAAGTACATGTTCTCGTAGTTCTTGGGCACGAACTCGATGTCGCCGTTCTCGACCGCCTCGATGGCCGGGCGTGCCAGCTCCTCGACGGCCACGAACCACTGGTCCGTCAGCAGCGGCTCGATGACGTCGCCGGAGCGGTCACCGTGGGGCAGGGTGTTGTTGATGGTCTCGACCTGCTCCAGCAGACCCAGCGCGTCCATGTCGGCGACCAGCTTCTCGCGCGCGACGAAGCGATCCAGACCGGCGTAGGCGGCCGGCAGGCTGGCGTCTTCCTGGGGCTGCGGACGTCCCTGCAGGTCGTAGATCTCGGCGAGCTCCAGGATGGTGGCATCCTGGCTCATCACGTTGATCAGCAGATGGCCCTGACGCTTGCCGACTTCGTAGTCATTGAAGTCGTGTGCCGGAGTGATCTTGACGCAACCGGAGCCCTTTTCCATGTCGGCGTGTTCATCGGCGACGATGGGGATGCGACGGCCGACCAGCGGCAGTTCGATGAACTTGCCGACCAGGCTTGCGTAGCGCTCATCCTTGGGATTGACGGCCACGCCGGTGTCACCCAGCAGGGTTTCCGGGCGCGTGGTGGCGACGACGACGTAGTCCTTGCCATCGGCGGTCTTGACGCCATCGGCGAGCGGATAGCGGAAGTGCCAGAAGCTGCCTTGCTGATCACGGTTCTCGACTTCGAGATCGGAGATCGCGGTGTGCAGGGTCGGGTCCCAGTTGACCAGACGCTTGCCACGGTAGATGAGGTCTTCCTTGTGCAGGCGCACGAAGACTTCCTGCACGGCCTTGTAGAAGCCATCGTCCATGGTGAAGCGCTCGCGGCTCCAGTCGATGCTGGTGCCCATGCGACGCAGCTGACGCGTGATGTTGCCGCCGGACTCTTCCTTCCACTCCCAGATCTTGTCGGTGAAGGCTTCGCGACCCAGATCATGACGCGTCTTGCCTTCTTCGGCGGCGACCTTGCGCTCCACCAGCATCTGCGTGGCGATACCGGCGTGGTCGGTGCCTACCTGCCACAGGGTGTTGCGACCCTGCATGCGACGCCAGCGCACCAGGGTGTCCATGATGGAATCCTGGAAGGCATGGCCCATGTGCAGGGAGCCGGTGACGTTGGGCGGCGGGATGACCAGTGAGAAGCTCTCGCCCTGGCCTGACGGCGCAAAGCGATTCTCGGATTCCCAGCGCTCGTACCAGCGCGTCTCGATGGCGTTCGGTTGGTAGGTCTTGTCCATGGGTCTGCAAATGATCCGGTTGGGCGGGACGTCCCGCGCCGGCTCAGTGAGCGGGGCAGCGCAGGCAGAAAATGGGCTCGATTATAGCGCCGCTGATGTCAGGCGTCATTCGGTCTTGGCGTGCAGGCTCTTGTGGCCCTCGCCAAGGGGACGGTTTCACAAAGCAGGCAACATCCACGCAATGATGCCGTATCCTGTCGCAACCTGCTGACGCCGAGGTGCCTCGCCTCGGAGTCTCCCTCCTGTTCCTGCTCGCGGAGCCGCAATGTCCAAGCCTCGCCCCACGGATGGTGCACCTCGTCCGACCCGTCGCTGGGTCTGGCATGAACTGCTGCGTCATGCCCTGGTGCCACTGCTGGTGATGGAGGTGGCGCTGCTGGGTGGTTATCTGGGTTTGCACTGGCTGGTCGCGCAGCAGCAGGAAGCGACCCGTGAAGACCTGATCCGCACCCAGCTTGAGCAGCTGAGCCGTTATGAGGCGGAGCATGCCGGCATGGTGGTGGAGGATTGGCGCAGGGAAGTGCAGCAGCTGGCACACTCGGCACTCCGTGAGATGGATGCTCCCATCGCGCCGGGCGAGCGTGTCCGAGAGATGGCGCGTCATGTCTTCAGTGAGGATGGCACCCTCTACGTGGCCGAGGATGACGGGGAGGCCGGCTCCTATTATTCGTCGCTGGCCCCCAGTTATCTGCAGGACTACGGCAAGGTGGCACGGCTGTCGCGGCTGGATACGGTCATGCAGGACATGCTCGAGATCCGTCCCGAGCTGCGTCAGGCGTGGTTCTCCAGCTACGACGGCTATTTCCGTATCAAGCCGTGGATCGACACCCACGGCATCTTCACCCCCGGGGTGGATCTCACCAGCTACGGCTTCTATTACCTGGCCGATGATCGCAACAATCCCACGCGTGAGCCGGTCGTGACGCCAGCCTATCAGGACCCCGTCGGGGGAGGCTGGCTGATCTCGACCCTGATGCCGGTGCATCGTGGGGACTTCCTTGAGGGGGTCGTCGGTATCGATGTCACGCTCGATGCGCTGGCGAAGCATCTCGAGAGCACGCGACTTCCCTGGAACGCCTATCTGGTGCTGGTGAGTGGCAACAGCGTACTGGCCATGCCCGAGGCCGGTCAGAAGGATTTCGGGGTGCATGTCCCTCCGCGGATCGAGCCGACCCCGTTGACGCATGACCGCTTCCTGGAAACGGCACGTGATCAGAGCAAGTCGCCGGAGATGGTGCGCCTGCTGCATGGTATCGATGATGCTCCCCATGGCATGCGCAAGATACCGCTGCTCGCCGGTGAGCGGCTGGTGGCGTGGTATCCGGTGGCGGGGACGGACTGGCGGCTGCTGGCCGTGGTGGACCCGCAGCAGGTGGAAAGCGGCATCCAGCACTGGAATACGCGCTTCAATCAGTTGGGTTACGTGATGCTGGTCGGCCTGATCGCCTTCTTCCTGGTCCTGCTGGTGGTGATGCGCTGGCGGGCGGAATCCATGGCCACCACGCTTTCCGAAGCCCTGGAACGCTTGAGTGACATGGCGCTGCGCATCGGTCGCGGACAGCCGGTGGTGCGTCAGCGTTTTGCCTTGCAAGAGCTTGACCAGGCGGGGGAAGCCCTGCGGGAAGCCGCATTGCGGCGTGATCAGATCGAGCTCGAACGCGCCGAGGATGCCCGGCATGTCGAGATGGTGATGGCGGCCTCCGGTGATGCGACCTGGCGGTATGACTTCGAGCGTGATGATCTCCACTTCCACGAGAACTTCTTCCTGATGATGGGACTCCCCATCCAGGCCAGCATGCATCTGGCCGATCTCGATGCCATGACTCACCCGGAGGATCTGGCGGGGATGCTGGAATCCCGCTGGCGCGTGTTGCATGGCGACAGCTGGGCCGAGGCGCGTGACGTGCGTTACCGCCATGCCGACGGCAGCTGGGTGTGGATGCAGGTGCGAGGTCAGGTGACCCGCCGCGATGGTGACGGACGACCGCTGCGTGCCACGGGGGTGGTGCTGGACATCCAGCGTCACAAGCAGACGCTGCAGGTGCTGGAAGCGGCACGTGACAGCGCCACCGAGGCAAGTCAGTCCAAGTCGCGGTTCTTCTCGAGCTTCAGTCACGAGATCCGCACGCCTCTCAATGCCATCCTGGGCTTCACTGACCTGCTGGCGGACGAATCGTCCCTGACGCGCGAACAGCGTCGCTATGTGGATGAAGCGGGCCACGCGGCAAGCCAGCTCTCGGCGCTGATCGAGGACGTGCTGCAGATGTCGAGCCTTGAAGCGGGAGAACTGCCCCTCGATTGCCAGCCTCTGTCGATCGGCCAGCACCTGATTCGCCTCGTCAGTCAGTACCAGCCGCGGCTGGACCAGGCGGAACTGACGCTGTCACTGGCGCTGGAAGAGGCGTCGCTGTGGCTGAATGCCGATCGCCGTCGTCTGGACCAGATTCTCGGCAACCTGATGGGGAATGCCATCAAGTACAACCGCGCGGGCGGCTGGATACGTCTCGCTCTCGGACGCGGTATCGACTCCCACGGCCAGGAGATGGCCTGGGTGGATGTCGAGGATGGTGGCTTCGGGTTTGACCCGAATCAGGCGGCTCAGCTGTTCCAGCCTTTCTCGCGTCTGGGTCGCGAGGATTCGGGAATCGAGGGCACGGGCCTCGGGCTTGCGCTGTCGCGTGAGCTGGCGCGGCGGATGCAGGGGGAGATCACCGCGCAGAGCGTACTGGGCGAGGGGGCCTGTTTCCGGGTATGGCTGCCGTTGGCGGATGTCAGTGCCCATGAACGGGTCGTGAAGGCGGCATGGTCGGCAGATCAGGCGCTGCCAGTGGCGTGTCGCTGGCTGGTGATCAGCACGCGCGCGGAGGACAGACTGCGCCTGGAAGTGATCGGCAGCCATGTCGCCAATCTGGACATCATCACTGCCAGCAGCGCGGCTCAGGCCTTGCGCCTGGTGCGTGATGTCAGTCCCTGCATGGTGATCTTCGGAGACGTCGCCGACATGAGCGTGGCGTCGCTGTTCAGCGAGATCCAGCGTCTGCCGCGTGAGGCGCCGTTGTGGGCTGTGCGTATCGGCGAGCGAACGGGTGCGGAAGCCGATGGCCTGCCGCCGGAATTCTTTGCGGTGGGGGAGAGTCCCCCCGGCATGCAGGACGTCGAGTACTGGATCGAGTGGCTGATCGTGCGTTTTCGCGAGTTTCTCGAGGCCCGGGAGCGAGACGAGGAACGCGAGCGCTGAGTCGGCTGACAGCGCCACCGGTACCTGCGGCGTCAGCTCACGCCCTTGAGCTGATGCGAACGCACCGCATAGCCGCGTGACTTGTAGGTACGCCAGCATTCGCGCTTGGTGACCAGCACATCCTGATGCTGGTTGATGATCTCGGCGACGCGCTCGAAACGCGAGAACCACTCGGGGATCTCGGGGTGCAGATTGAGCAGTGCCTCGATGCCCGGTGCCGGCGCGTCCTGCCAACCGATGGTCACGGGCGGACGTGGCACGTCATCGGCGTGTTCTGCCTCGCGCGCCGCGAGATCCAGATCGATATCCAGCGCATGGGGTACGAAGCTCTCGGGGCGGAACTGCCACAGGTGTTCATCGAACTGACGCGCCATCGCCTCATCCTCGACATGCACGTGCAGGCGGAACCCCTTGGCATGGATGGTCTCGGCCAGACGGCAGGCGAATTCCAGCCGGGCTTCCAGCGTGGTATCGGGCAGGATGTAGAAGTCGATCTGGGTCATGGGCACCGCTCGTGGCAAGAGTTCGCGAGCGCTCAGGATACCGCACTCGCCACGTGGCTTCGATGCAGGAGGGACTCGGTACGCATCGGAAAGCGCGATATCTTCGCGTCTGCAAACATGAAGGCCCACCTCTTGCGAGGCGGGCCTTCATGTTGTCGTCTGGCATGGGCCACAGGGCTTACGCCAGGCGGGTCATCCAGCCACGCGTGTCTTCGGCGCGACCGTATTGCAGGTCCAGCAGCTGGCGACGCAGACGCATGGCCACGTCGCCGGCATTGGCGGTCAGATCCAGACGCGCGTCTTCGCTGACCAGCTCGCCCACCGGGGTGATGACGGCGGCGGTACCGCAGGCGAACACCTCGGTGATCTCACCGGAGGCGATACCTTCGCGCCACTCGTCGATGCTGACCGGGCGCTCTTCCGGCGTCAGGCCGAGATCACCCGCCATGGTCAGGATGGAGTCACGGGTGACACCTTCCAGAATGGTGCCGGTCAGACGCGGCGTGACCAGACGACCATCCTTGAAGACGAAGAACAGGTTCATGCCACCCAGTTCCTCGACCCACTTGTTCTCGGCGGCATCCAGGAAGACGACCTGATCGCAGCCATTGGCGGTAGCTTCGCTCTGGGCCGCCAGGGAACCGGCATAGTTGCCGCCACACTTGGCAAAACCGGTGCCACCGGCCGCCGCACGGTTGTAATGCGAGGACAGCCAGATGGAGACGGGCTTGATGCCACCCTTGAAGTAGGCGGCCACCGGCGAGGCGATCACGTAGTAATCGACTTCACGCGACGGACGCACACCGAGGAAGGCTTCGCTGGCGATCATGAACGGGCGCAGGTAGAGGCTGCACTCATCGCTGGCGCTGGCGGGGGTCGGTACCCAGGCGCTGTCCTGGGCGAGCAGGGCCTTGAGCGAGCCGACGAAGTCCTCGTCGGACAGCTCCGGCAGTGCCAGGCGGCGGGCGGAGTTGCGGAAGCGTGCCGCGTTCTTCTCGGGGCGGAAGGTCCACACCGAGCCGTCTTCATGACGATAGGCCTTGATGCCTTCGAAGATTTCCTGGGCGTAGTGCAGTACCGAGGCGGCGGGGTCGAGGCTCAGCGGGCCATAGGGGCGGACTTCATGGCCGTGCCAGCCGCCATCGGCGGTCCAGCGGACGTGTGCCATGTGGTCGCTGAAGTGACGGCCGAAGCCGGGATTGGCCAGGATGGTGTCGCGAATGGCAGCATCCGCCGGTTGCGTGGACGCGCGGACGTCGAAGCCTTTGGTCACGTGGGTGTCTCCGTAGCAGCGAGACCCCCGGCGCGAAACGCCGGGGGTCGAATCATTTTTTATAGGACCTCTGGGGTCAGCGGTGCCGAGTGGCGTGCCGACCCGCGTGTCTCAACGCTAGCACGCCATCGAGAGCATGCGAAGCCTCAGAGCGTCTCTTCCTGGGCGGCATTGAGTTCCGCTTCGCGATCCAGCAGATACTGGGTCAGCAGGCCCACCGGGCGGCCGCTGGCACCTTTCTGCTTGCCGGACTGCCAGGCGGTGCCGGCGATGTCCAGGTGCGCCCACGGGAAGGTGTCCGCGAAGCGGGACAGGAAGCAACCTGCGGTGATCATGCCGGCTTCACGGCCACCGATGTTGGCGATGTCGGCGAAGTTGGAATCCAGCTGTGCCTGATACTCGTCCCACAGCGGCATGTGCCAGGCGCGGTCCCAGGCTTCTTCCCCGGCATCCAGCAGATCCAGCGCCAGGTCATCATCGTTGGAGATCAGGCCGGTGGCGTGATTGCCCAGCGCGATGACGCAGGCGCCGGTCAGGGTGGCGATGTCGACGACGCTGGCCGGCTCGAAGCGCTCGGCGTACGTCAGGGCGTCGCACAGCACCAGGCGGCCTTCGGCGTCGGTGTTGAGGACTTCGACGGTCAGGCCCTTCAGGGTCTTGATGATGTCGCCCGGCTTGGTGGCACGGCCGTCCGGCATGTTCTCGGCGCTGGCCACGATGGCGACCACGTTGAGCTTGGGCTTGAGTGCCAGCACGGTGCGCATGGTGCCGAAGACGCTCGCCGCGCCGCCCATGTCGTACTTCATCTCGTCCATGCCGGCGCCCGGCTTCAGCGAGATGCCACCGGTATCGAAGGTGATGCCCTTGCCGACCAGCACGTGCGGTGCCTCGTTCTCGTCTTCCGCGCCGCGGTATTCCATCACGATCAGACGGCTCGGCTCTTCACTGCCACGGCCGACCGAGAGCAGTGACAGGGCGCCAAGCTTCTCGAGTTCTTCCTCACCCAGCACGGTCACCTTCAGTGCGTCTTCGGAGGTGCTGCCCAGTTGCTCGGCACGCTCGCCCAGATAGGTCGGGGTGCAGATGTTGCCCGGCAGATTGCCCAGGGTGCGGGCTTCGTTGACCCCTTCGCCGATGGCCGCGCCAATACGCAGACCCGCTTCCAGTTCTTCCTGCTGACTCTTGTCGGCACTTACCACACTCAGACGGGTCAGAGAGGCAGGCTCGCCCGGCTGACTCTTCATCTCGGTGAAACGGTAGGCGTTGCGCAGCGCGCTCTCGGCGATCATGCGTGCCTTCCATGCGGCGTCGCGCAGCTCGATATCGAGGCCGACTCCCGCGAAGGCGGCGTCTTCCACCGGCAGCTTGAGCAGTGCCGCCATGGCGGCGTCCAGTCCGCGCTTGTAGCGGCTCTCGTCGAGTTTCTCGGCCTTGCCGAACCCGGCCAGCAGCAGGCGCTGTGCGCCGAGCCCCGGGGCGAAAGGCAGCAGCAGGGTGTTGCCCAGCTCGGCCTTGAAGTCGCCGCGTTCGATCAGCTGGGAAATCAGCTTCTCGCTGGCGTCGTCCAGACGTGCCGCGGCGCCTTCGAGTTCGCCTTCAATGACGGGAACCACCAGGCAGGCGGTCTCTAGCTGGGCCGGATTGACAGTGACAACAGGAAATTCCATGACAACTCCACGCGGGCGAGTAAGGGATACGAAAATGAGGATAGCGTCATACCGAAGCGGGTCGGGCGTGTCGCGATATCCGGGGTCAGGCATCCAGGTCCGGCAGGGGCGGATGTGAAGAGGCTCTGCCGTCCATCGGTGTCTGACCGAGCATGACCTTTGAATGGGGACACTGGCCGCTGATGGCAAGCATCTCCCGGTGCCGTCCATCATGCGGAAGATCATGTGCCTGTCGCAAGGCATGGCCGCGACAAGGCTGCATGCTTTCTGGATAATGCTCGAGCATGTCCTTGCGGGGCTCGGCACGCCCAGTGTCATCGACACTCGATCGCACCGGGCCGAGGCGCAAGCGCAGGCCGGATGCCCAGTGTACGCAAAGGCGGTTCGGCATGCATGAGGGATGGTGCATCTTCATATGTCCCGTATCGTGTCTTCACCGGCTATCATCGTTCTGGTCAACACGCTCGATTGCGAGTGGGAAACAGGAGTTTCATTTGATCATCTTCCGCTACCTGACACGCGAGATTCTCACCACCATGGCCGCGGTGGCCGGGGTGTTGATGCTTGTCATCATGGGCAGCCGATTCATCCGCTATTTCAGTGACGCGGCAGAGGGGGACTTCCCGGCCTCGATTCTCGGCAGCCTGATGCTCTATCACCTGCCGGGGTTCTTCGAGCTGCTGTTGCCGCTGTCCTTCTTCCTGGCCGTGCTGCTGGCCTTCGGTCAGCTATACATGAACAGTGAGATCACCGTGCTGGTGGCCTGCGGTGTCGGCCCGGAGCGCCTGCTGCGCGTCACCTTGCTGCCGGCACTGCTGATCACGGCGCTGGTGGCGGCCTGCAGCCTCTACCTGACGCCGGCTGGCGCGCTGAAGAACGAGATGTTGCTGGAGCTTCAGAAGCAGAAGACCGACTTCTCGGTGCTGGGCGCGGGACGTTTTCAGCAAATCGGCGATCGCACCGTCTATGCCGAGAGCATGAGTGACGACAATAGCGAACTGAAGCACGTCTTCATCGCCGAGCGTGGCAATGACGGGGCCACCCGCCGCGATGACAGCGAACCGAGTCAGTCGGTGGTGCGCGCCGAGCGCGCCTTCCAGGACGTCAGCGAGGAGACCGGCAGTCGCTATCTGGTGCTGGCGGATGGCTCACGCTACGCGGTGGAGCCGGGCAAGTCGGCTTCACAGCGACTGGGCTTCGAGCGTTATGCGGTGCGGGTCAGCGAGGGGCAGAGCGAGGCAAGCCTCAAGGATGACATCGAACTCGTCTCCACCCGAGAGCTGTTGGCCACGCAGACGCCCGAAGCCCAGGCCCAGCTGCAATGGCGTATCTCCCTGCCGTTGATGGTGCCGATCCTGATGCTGATCGGTCTGCCACTGGCACGCGTCAATCCGCGCCAGGGCCGCTTCGCGCGTCTGCTGCCGGCCATCTTCGTGCATATCACCTACCTCAGCTTGCTGATCGCGGCTCAGAATGCCGTCGCGTCCGGCAAATATCCGGCCGCGATCGGCCTGTGGCCCATTCACGGCGTCTATCTGGCGCTTGGCCTCTGGCTGAGCTGGCGCGACAACCGCGGAGGTGGCCGCTGATGCTGCTTGATCGTCTCGACCGTTACATCGCGCGCAACGTGCTGCTGGCCATGCTGGTGGTACAGGTACTGATCCTCGGGCTTGACCTGATGATCACCTATATCAATGACCTGGGCGATGTCGAGGGGGATTACGGTGCCCTTGAGGTCTTGCTCTACCTGTTGATGAGGCTACCGTCACGTTTCTACGAATTCGTGCCGGTAGGGGTGCTGCTGGGGGCCTTGATCGGCCTGGGCAGCATGGCATCCAGCAATGAGCTGACCATTATGCGTGCGGCGGGCCGCTCCTTGACGCGCATCCTGTGGGGCGTGATGAAGCCGCTCGGGCTGGTGATCGCCATTACCATGGCCGTGGGAGAGTACGTGGCGCCTGTCACCGAGATGCAGGCCGATGCCTGGCGCGCCGAGAAGCAGCAGGGGGCGGGTGCCGTCTATGCCGAAGGCGGTGGCTGGCAGCGTGAGGGCAACAACTTCTATCGCTTCGGTTCGATCCGCAGTGATGATGTGGTGCTCAACGTGACCCGCTATCAATTCGATGATGATCAGGAGCTCAAGCAGGCCATGTACGCCCGGCGTGCCGTCTGGGAGGACGACCATTGGACGCTGGAGGCGGTGGAAACCACGGTCTTCGAGCGTGAAGGCGGTGAGGTGGCCTCCACGCGTGTCGAGCAGCAGGACTCACGCCAGTGGGATACCCGATTGACGCCGGACCTGCTCAAGCTGGTGATCACCGAACCCAAGCAGCAATCCGCCTCTGATCTGTGGCGCTACGCCAGCTATCTGAAGGGGCAGGGTCTGTCCGCCAACCAGCCATTGCTGTACTTCTGGCAGAAGATCCTGCAACCGCTGACGCTGGCAGCGCTGGTGCTGGTGGCAGCGTCCTTCGTGTTCGGGCCGTTGCGCACCGTGGCAGCCGGGACGCGCGTGTTCTACGGGATCATCGTCGGTCTGCTGTTCAAATACCTGCAGGACCTGTTGGCGCCGGCCTCGGTGGTCTTCGGGTTCGCGCCCATCTGGGCAGTACTGGCCCCCACGATCGCCTGTTACGTGATCGGCCTGCTGCTGATTCGTCGCAGTGGCTAGGGCACGGTGCCCGGTGGCCCGGCGCTGCTTCGCGCAGCAGGGCGTGCGCCCAGCCGGGCTGATGCGGCGTCTGGGCGGATTGGTGTATGACACCTTTCTGGTAGTGGCGCTGTTGATCGTGCTGGGGTTCGTGGGGGTGGCCGCGAATGGCGGTGAGGCCAATCAGTCGCCATTGTTCCGCTCGCTTCTGCTGGTGGCGATGTTCGCCTTCTTTGCCTACTTCTGGAGTCGAAGTGGCATGACGTTGGGCATGCAGGCCTGGCGGCTCCGGCTGCAGACGCCGGAAGGCTGCGCACCGACACTGCCTCAGTGTCTGCTGCGTTTTCTGGTTGCCGGTCTCTCGCTGGGATGCGGTGGACTGGGGTATCTCTGGCAGCTATGGGACCCTGAACACCGCAGCTGGCACGACATCGCCTCAGGCACGCGCGTGGTGGTGGTGCCGAGGCCCAGCCGAGAGTGACGGCCCGGTAGGCGCCGCCCTTGCGGGTGTCGTGCAAGGGCGGCGTGCAGGAATCGCCGTGAAAGGCATGCCGAATGCCGGAAAACACAACGCCCCGCCAGTCATCGACTGGCGGGGCGTTGTGTCTGTCAGGGGGGCAGGACGTGAATCAGACGCCCAGCAGACCATCGAGACGCGTGATGATGCGGTCGACCGTGGCGCGTGACACGACCAGGCTGTCTTCCTGTGCCGCGGTTTCCGGCAGCTCACGTGGCAGGTCGAGTACCGCGTTGCCCATGCCCTCGAAGCGCACGCCATCACGATAGCGCACGAAGGGCAGCTGGCCGATGGGGCGCTGACCGTCGTGGTCGAGGCGGGCCAGGCGTGTGAAGGCACTGACCGTGTCCAGCACCGGTGCGCTGGTCAGCGGCAGGTGGGTCAGGCGCCATGCCAGCCAGTCGTCCACTTCGACGGCTTCGTCACGCAGGGTGGCGAACCAGTGACGTGCCTGATCCAGGCGATAGCGGGCACGGCCCTGCTTGTCCAGCCACAGGACGTCGGCGCTGGCCTGACGCGGACTTTCCAGCTCGCCGGGCAGGTACAGCCAGGCCTCGGTCAGGCGATGCAGCGCACCCGGCAGTGGCTCATCGAGGGTACGCTCGTTGAGCGAGTCCAGTGCAGCATTCAGGTCGCCCTGTTCGGCACTGCTTTCACTGTTGGCGTAACCGACGTTGTAGCGCCAGACACGATCGGAGATTTCCTGGGTGACGACGTGATCGTGCGGCAGTGCGATGTGACTCATCAACTCACGTGCGTTGCAGCTCTCGTCCACCAGGCCCTCGCGACGCGCCTCGCGATAGAGATTGCGCAGCAGCGGATTGAGCGGCAGGCGGTGATGGTCCCCGAAGCAGCTGCCGGCATCGCGAACGGCGTCGAGATTGAGCGGCAGGTGGGAGGCGGCGTGATGTTCGGCGGTAGCGATGGATGCGGACATTGGGTCAGGACTCCTTGCAGTTTGGCAGTAGGCGAAACGAACGGACAGCAGACGGATTCGGGCCGGTCACGGCATCATCATGTCGCCCATCATCGGCATGCCGATGGGCCGAGTCAGGATGGAGGGCGTCGACGGAATCTCTTGCAGTGTCCTGTTCATGTGCTTTTCCTGATTGCCTGGCAGGTCGTGGCAGTCATTTGCCGTCGCCTTGCTGCGTGTGGGTCATCGTCATGAACGGCAGCGTTCTGGCGAAGTGACGCTAGCAGGAGGCGAGTGACCTGCCTGAACCATTGGATGTCGATGGCTCATTATTTTTTGTTGCGACTTGATTCTTGTCTGCATAATAAAACGTTATACATCTTAGCGTCCCTGTCCCAAATCGCAACCCCTGCCTTAGGCAGGTGACTCCCTTCTTTATACGGTGGGCGCTTTCATCGATGCAACGGATTTGAGAGCAGTGGATTTGAGAGCAATGGTTTGAGAACAGCGGGTTGAGGAAAGCGGGGAGAACGGCGGGTCGAGGAAAGCGAGGAGAACGGCGGGTCGAGAACCGTCACGCGGCTCTGGTCGGACGTTCACATCCCGCAGCAGCAATTCATGGCGCCGATGGTGGAAGACGGGGTAATGCAAGTGGTTGATATGTCATGCAAATGAGAATTTTTTGCAGTCAGGTGTTGCGCATCTTTCTGCGAATCATTTACATTTGTCTCACTTGGAGTGAGAGAGGTGAGCCATGTACGTCTGTCTGTGCAAGGGTGTATCAGACCACAAGATCCGTGAAGTCGTAGAGCAGGGAGCGCGCAGCTTCCGTGAGGTCCGCGAGCAGACCGGGTGTGCGACCCAATGTGGAAAATGTGCCTGCATGGCCAAGACGATCACCCGTGAAGCCGTGGCACGCGAAATGATGCCGGCTGACGATCTCGCCTACGCGGTCTGATATCAGGGGAGCTTGCCCTTCCAGGCCTGGATTGCCCTGTCGATGCAGCACAGCGCCACGAGTCCATGTCATTCAAACGCCAGAGGCCCGATCACATGATCGGGCCTCTGGCGTTTTCGCATGCCGCTCCTTGCCGGGAGAGCTCATCTTTCGAGCTATCCTCTCTCGCACTTTCCTCTCTCGCACTTTCCTTTCTCGTGCTTTCCTCTCCCGGGCTTTCATCGCTTGTACGCTCACCGGTGTCCGTCTGCATATGACAACGCGGATACCAATCTTTCCCATTTGCGCCTAAAAGTCGATAACTTGTTGTCATGTCTCGAAAAATTCATGGTTTTGCGCCATACTTGCCGGACCTGACGAAGCGGGGCGAGTGCCTGAGACGCCTCACCCCCGACGGCCTCTGACACCGGCATGCATGCCGGTCGCCGACGACAACGAGACCGCACCGGACAAGAGAGGAATGGCGACATGAAAGGCGATCCCAAGATCATCGAGCATCTCAACACCATACTGGGCAACGAGCTGGTAGCCATCAATCAGTACTTCCTGCATGCGCGCATGTACAAGGACTGGGGGCTCAAGCGCCTGGCCAAGTGGGAATATGACGAGTCCATCGAAGAGATGCGTCATGCGGACACCCTGATCGAGCGCATCCTGTTCATGGAAGGCCTGCCCAACCTGCAGGACCTCGGCAAGCTGCGTATCGGCGAGAACACCAAGGAAATGCTCGAGTGCGATCTGGCGCTGGAGCACCAGGCACATGGTGATCTGAAAGAAGCGATCGCCTATGCCGAGCAGGTCCGCGATTACACCTCACGTGATCTGTTCCGCAAGATCCTCGACGACGAGGAAGAGCATATCGATCACCTGGAGACCGAGCTGGGTCTGATCGAGAAGGTCGGTATCGAGCTCTACCTGCAGAAGCAGATTCATCACGAGATCGACTGATTCCAGGCGCGGCTTTCCAGGTCGTGACAGGAACGAAAACGCCCCCGCTGCCATCGGCAGCGGGGGCGTTTTGTCTTCAGTGGCGCAGAACCGGCTTACTTGCCCAGGTCATTGACCAGCAGCGCCTCGACGGCTGCGATGCGCGCGTCGAGACTGGCCTGGTCGGCGGCCAGCACCGTGATGTGACCGATCTTGCGGCCGGCTCGCGGTGCCTTGCCGTAGTCATGCAGGCGAGCACCGGGAATGGCCAGCACGGCATCGCGCTCTGGCATGCGCCCGATGATGTTGAGCATCGCGCAGGGGGCCAGCAGGGCTGTCTCGCCCAGCGGCAGGCCGGCGACGGCGCGCAGATGGTTCTCGAACTGGCTGGTGACCGCGCCCTCGATGCTCCAGTGACCGGAGTTGTGCACGCGCGGGGCGATCTCGTTGGCCAGCAGGCGCTCGCTGCCGTCCGCTTCCTTGACCACGAAGAACTCGAAGGCCATCACGCCCACGTAGTCGAGTTCGTGCATCACCTTGAAGGCAGCCGCTTCGGCCTCGGCCTGCAGGTCATGCGCGGCCAGCGGTGTGGCGCAGTGCAGGATGCCGCTGCGGTGCTCATTGCGGGACAGCGGCCAGGCGCGTGTCTCACCGTCACGACCGCGTACCGCGATCACCGAGACCTCGTGATCGAAGGCGATGAAACCTTCGAGAATCAGCGGCACGCTGCCGAGTTCGGCGAAGGTGTCGGCCACGTCCGCCATCTCGCGCAGCACCTTCTGACCCTTGCCGTCGTAGCCCAGCGTACGTGTCTTGAGGACGGCAGGCAGGCCGATGGTGGCCACCGCGCTTTCCAGATCGGCCTGGCTGTCGACCAGCGCCAGCGGCGGCACCTCGATGCCCAGACGCATGAACAGCGACTTCTCGTTCCAGCGATCCCGCGCGGTATCCAGCGCGCCGGCCGGGGGGTAGGTCGGACGCTCTGCCGCCAGGCGCTCGACGGCGTCGGCGGGCACGTTCTCGAACTCGAAGGTGATGGCATCGGAGGCCGCCACCAGCTGTGTCAGAGCGGCGTCATCCTGCCAGTCGGCGCGCAGATGATGGCCATGCACGCGGCCACACGGCGAGTCGGCGGGATCAAGAAAGGTGAAGCGGGCATTGAGGGCGGCGCCAGCCTGAGCCAGCATGCGACCCAGCTGACCACCACCGACGATACCGAAGCGGATCGGCTCGCTCATGATTCACTGGCCTCCATGCGACAGGCTGGGAGCATCGGGACGCGGGTCCGGATTGTCCAGCACGCGGTCGGTCTGCTCGGCGCGGAAGTTGATGAGCGCCGTGCGGATGGCCGGATACTTGTTGGCCAGCTGGCTGGCAGCCAGCAGCGCCGCATTCACGGCACCGGCACGACCGATGGCCAGGGTGCCGGTGGGGATGCCGGCGGGCATCTGCACGATGGAGAGCAGGGAGTCGACGCCAGACAGCATGCTGGACTGCACCGGCACGCCCAGCACCGGCAGCCAGGTCTTGGCGGCACACATGCCCGGCAGGTGGGCGGCGCCACCGGCTCCGGCGATGATGACCTCGAGACCACGCTCCGCGGCGGTGTCGGCATAATCGAACAGCAGGTCAGGCGTGCGATGGGCAGAGACGACCTTGACCTCGTGTTCGATCCCCAGGGCTTCCAGGGTCTCGACCGTATGGCACATGGTCGCCCAATCCGATTTTGATCCCATGATGACACCAACCAGTGCGCTCATGCTTCCTCCGCTCTTGACGTGGTATGAACCAGCTCACAGCCACCGCCAGTGCATGCTGGACGGCCCGCTGTGTGGGCGTGGTCGAGGTGGCCGGGCCGTGATGGCCAGTCCCACCTCAATGCGTATGTCTGGAAAAACAAGCGGCGCAGTATAGCACCGAGCCTGAGAGGCGGCATGCACCTGTCCGGTCGGTCAGCTTATGGGCGCCACCGACCGGCGAGGCTCAGCAGGACCATTGCGTGACCAGCGCGAAACGCGGCACTGGCTCGCCCTGGATCTCGACATTCTCCATGAACATGCTCAATGGGCGCACCCACAGGCCACATTCGCCGTAGAGGGCGCGGTAGACCACCAGCAGCTCTTCCGTCTCGCTATGACGACTGGTGCCGATCACCTCATATTGCGCGCCCTTGTAGTGGCGGTAGAGCCCCGGCACGGGACGATTCTCGGGCAGCGGCGGCATGGGAGGCAGCTCTGACATGATGATTTCCTTGATGGGCAAGACAGTTAGCGCGGTCGCCCGGCGCGATCAGGCGTCGGGTGCGGGCTTGAGAGCGTTGGCCGGCGTGGCCTTGGCACCGCGGCGTGCGATGCGCGCCAGGGCGCGCGCACTGGCGGTGAAGCCGAAGCTTCCGGTGACGAAGGTGGCGGCGCCGAAGCCGCCGGCGCAATCCAGACGCGTGGCGCTGTCGCCGGGTTTGGTGGCGCAGACCTCGCCATCGGCACCGGGGTAGGTCAGCTGCTCGTCGGAGTAGACGCACTCGACATCGAAACGGCGCTTGAGATTGCGACTGAAATGGTAGTCGCGGCGCAGCAGGGAGCGAACGCGCGCCAGCAGCGGGTCCTGCTCGGTACGGGCAAGATCCGCGATCTGGATGCGTGTCGGGTCGAGCTGGCCACCGGCACCGCCCGTCACGGTCAGCCCCAGCTTGCGACGCTTGCACCAGGCGATCAGCGCCGTCTTGGCGGGCACGCTGTCGATGGCATCGATGACGTGATCCAGCTCATCGTGGATCAGCTCGGCCAGGTTGTCCGGGGTGACGAAGGCCGAGATGGCGTGAATCTTCATCTGCGGTGCGATCAGCTGGCAGCGCTCGGCCAGCACCTCGACCTTGGGACGGCCGATCTGGCCATCCAGCGCATGCAGCTGACGATTGACGTTGGAGACGCAGACGTCGTCGAGGTCGATCAGCGTCATCTCGCCGATGCCGGAGCGTGCCAGCGCCTCGGCGCTCCAGCTGCCGACCCCGCCGACACCGACCACCGCGACATGCGCGTGACGGAAGTGGGCGAAGGCGCTGGCGCCGTAGAGGCGACGAATGCCGCCGAAACGGAAGTCGTAATCGTCCGCCGCCGGTGCCTCGGCGTCGGTGGCGAAGAAATCCGCCAGCATGCGTTCGCTGGCAGAGGGCGCGGCGTCCGAGAGAGAGGCCGTGTGGGCCGCTGGCTCATTCAGCGGAATGTCGTCAGGGGTAGTGGTCATGCGCAGCTCATGCTTTCCAGGGACGTTGAATGCAGATGGCGAAGCGTGTTCGCGGGTGCCCGGTCGTCATTCGGGCAAGTCGTCTGTGGGCCGGCCAGCCAGGTCGCTTTCGGGGCGTTCGGCCTGGTGGATGGCATGGCGCTCCGGCAGATGCCCCAGCCAGCCAAAGCGCGCCAGCAGGGCAGCGTAGGCGCCATCCGGTGGGCATGAAAGACGCAACCAGCCACCCTCGGGGTGCGGCAGTTCCAGTCCGACCGCCGCCAGCAGCAGACGCGGACATTCCAGGGTCGAGGCGAAGTAACGATTGTAGTTGCCCTTGCCGTGCCTGGCATCTCCGATGATGGGGTAGCCACGGCGCGACAGGTGCCGACGAATCTGGTGTCGACGGCCGGTCAAGGGACGTGCCTCCACCAGCGAGAAGCGTGACTGAGGGTAGCGGTCGATCGCGACGGGCAGCTCGACCTGCGCCAGTCGGCGGATGTCGGTGATGGCTTCCTGCTCCGGCATCTGGGCCTTGGGCAGGCGACCCTCTTCCTTGCGCAGGCCGTAGTCCAGGCGTTCCTGTTCGGGAGCGACGCCACGCACCACGGCCAGATAGCGTTTGCTGACCTGCTGTTCCTCGAAGGCGGCGCTCAGCTTGCGGGCGGCTTCCGGTGAGAGGCCGAAGACCATCAGCCCGGAGGTCGGGCGATCGAGACGATGCACCGGGAAGACGTGCATGCCGATCTGGTCACGCAGGCGCTGCAGCAGAAATTCCGTCTCATGCTTGTCGATGGGGCTGCGATGCACCAGCAGGCCAGAAGGCTTCTGCACCACCACCAGCACGTCATCCTGAAACAGGATGTCGAGTGGCAAGATGGGCTCGGCCTCGTGAGCCGGGTCAGCATCGAGGGGCGCCGACACGAGTGGTCGAGACGTCACTGACGCGTCGCAGGGCAGGCCATCGGGGGAAGAGGGCAGATCATGGGAAGAAGGGGGCATGGGCATCACGGCAGCAGGAAGACGAAAGCCGATCACCAAGGGGGTGATCGGCGTGTATTGTCCGGCTTTCCTGGCTGGCTGTCATGTCCGGTCTGTTGCAGGAGGGGGCGCCGCCTCAGGCAATACGGTCTGAGGTATGGCGGCTGGCTCGTCCGGTGTCTTCGGGACGTATCAGCATGCCGGCCGGTATCCATTGCACCAGCAGGTTGATGGCGGCGCCCGGCGCTGCCTCGGCGCCGACTTCGGGGGCCAGCAACTCTCCCAGTGAGGCGAAGCTCAGGCCGTCATCACCGGCAGAGAGAATGGCGTCGAGCACCAGCGCTTCCAATGGCTCGAGAGAGCGATAGTGCACCTCGGGTGCGCCCTCGGTGGGCTGACGCCAGACGATCCATGGCGTGGGGATGTCGCTCTCGACCGGCGCACGTGGCGGCTCGTCATTGTCGATGGATTTCCAGATGGCCGGCGTATCGAAATGAAAGGCGAAGTGATGCAGTGACGGATGGGCTGCCAGTCTCAGCGTCGGCCAGTCTTGCGGGGCGAGCCCTTGCAGGGTCTCGACGCTGAGCGGCGCGATCTCCTCGGCATCCAGTGCCAGCCCCAGTGCCCATTCGAAGGCCGCCATCTCGGTGACCAGCGAACGCCGGGGTTCGCGCGCGGCCACGAAGGCCGGAAAGTGCTGGCCTGCCCAGCGGATCGAGTAGTGGCTCGGCGGATGGGCATTGAGGTACTCGCGACACAGCAAGCCGAAGGCATCATCGCCAATCAAGGTGTGCACGGCCTCGAAATCACCGCCGAAGACATCGAACAGGCGCAGGCGGTAAGCCGTGGCATAGATGCCAAGGCGCTCCTCGGCACTGGCCAGCTCATCACTGATGACAGCCTGTGCCGCGATGCTGCGGGTGTCGGGTGACGGCGCGGCCAGATAGGCGGCGGTGGCGTCCTGAAGCTGGGTCAAGGCGCGGCGGTCGAACTGTGATGCTGTCGTCGCTGTGGTCGATGCATGCGTCATGCGTGCAGCCCCCCATTCATTGCCGCCGCGACAGTCCGGGTCGGTTGATCGTCGGCCAGCGGGCGACCACTGCGGCGACGCAGCTCGGCATATTCTTCCATCAGCTCCGACCATGGCGGGAAGTTGTCATCGCGCTCGATCATGGTGGCAACATCGCCGAAGCGCTCGCGTGCGGCGTCATACAATGACCACACGGTATCCGGGACGGGTTGGTCGTGGGTGTCGATGCACAGCTCACCGCCAGACACGTCCTGCCTGATGTGCCCGGCGAGATGGTGCTGCCAGACACGCTCCGCCGGCATGGCATCCAGATAGGCCAGCGGATCGAAGTCATGATTGTGGCTGGAGACGATGACGTTGTTCAGGTCGAGCAGGATCAGGCAATCGGCACGGCGGCTGACCTCGGCCAGAAACTCCCATTCGCTCATCTCGTCGGGCTGCCAGGTCAGGTAGCTGGAGACGTTTTCCAGCAATAGCTGGCGCCCGAGCGCGTTCTGGACCTGGTCGATGCGCTCGGCCAGGTGCGTGATGGTGGCCTCGGTATAGGGCAGAGGCAGCAGGTCATGGAATTGATGCGCGCCGGTGCGGGTCCAGCACAGGTGATCGGAGACCCACATCGGTTCGATGCGCTCACACAGTGCGCGCAGCTCGCGCAGATAGCGGGTGTCGATGGGATTGCTGCCACCGATGGATAGCGAGACGCCATGCAGGGCGATGGGGTAGTGCTCGCGGACTCGCTCAAGGAAGTGCAGCGGCTTGCCGCCGGCACTGACGCCGTCGGAGTCGATGAATCCGGGGCCCATGTAGTTCTCGCTGATGGCCTCGAACCAATCGATATCCGGCAGCGTCGTCAGAATCTCGTGGTAGTACTCAGGACGTAGCCCAAGCCCTTGACCGGCACCCGAGGTGGCAGTGGCAGGCTGGTGACTCCGGAAAGCTGTCGTCATGAGTGACTCCTTTTCCATGGCATGGCAGGCAGTGCCTGCATTGGCAGTGTAGACCTGATGCAACAACGGGAGGACGGCATGCCGTCCTCCCGTTGCGTCCAGGGACTCCTGGCGACACCGTTACCTGGGTGACGGTGCCCTCATCTCGAGTGCTCAGCTCTTGCCGGAGATGACTTCGCCGCCAGCGCCGACACAGGATTCGGCACTTGCGGTGTAGGACCAGCCCTGACCCTTGCAGGCATTGTGGCCCTTGCAGGCGCTGGTGGCGGTGGCGCACTCGGAGGTGCCCTTGCAGGAGTTGATGCCGGAGCACTTCACGGCGTTGTCAGCCGCCTGCACGGACATGGAGGTCAGGGCGGCGGTGGAGAACAGTGCAGCGGCAGCAGCGGCAAAGGTGGCGGCAGTCACGGTCTTCTTCATGGTCATGATGGTTTCCTTTCGGGCGAGCCCGTTTTTTCTGGTTGTTGAGCAAGGTTCGATGCAGATATCCACCCGGCCAGTCAGGTCTCGTTGCCGGGTCATTGAGTCTTACGTCGCCGGCGTGAAGGTGGATGCACCGCGGCTCGAGAATTTGACCGGGAGCGCGAAAACCCTCTGAAAGACGCTATTCTGCTCGTGGCATACTGTGTGCCTGTCATGTCTTCTGTGCTCTGTCGAAGCAGTGTGCAGCGGGCCCCGCCTGCCTCATGGCCGATCCGTCCATCGGTCTCGTACTCTGCTTATGGAGCCTTGCATGCTGAACTCCCTTCGACGCCTGTGGCATACCCCGCGCTGGCGCTGGAGCATCCTCGTCATCCTGTTGCTGGGAGGATGTAGCGCCGTCACCGTGCATCAGCTGGATGCGCGTTTCGGGACGCCCGAGCCACGCGATCGCGTCGTGTCCGGCGATAGTCTGGCGGGGAGGCATTGGGAAGATGAGGTCAAGCCGATCCTCGAGACGCGTTGCGTGGTCTGCCATGGCTGCTATGACGCCCCGTGCCAGCTCAAGATGTCCTCGGCGGCCGGGATCGACCGCGGTATCAATCCCGCCCCTGTCTATGACGGCACCCGCTTGCTGGCGGCCAATCTGACGCGTCTGTTCGAGGATGCCGACAGCACCGCTGAATGGCGTGACATGAACTTCTCGCCGGTGCTCAACGAGCGCAACGACTCGGCGCTCGCCAATCTGGAAGGCAGTGTGCTGTTCCGCTCGCTGAGCCAGAAGCGCAAGCAACCCCTGCCGGTGACGGAGGAAGGCCTGCTGCCGGAAGACCGTTTCGATCTGTCGCTCAATCGCAGTCAGGTGTGCGCGCCCATCGAGCGCTATGATGCCTTCGCGGAAGATCATCCGGACTGGGGCATGCCGTATGCGCTGCCGCAGATCAGTGATGAGGAGCACCGTACGCTGGTCAACTGGTTGGCGCAGGGCTCGCCGATGACCAAGGTGCGCCCGGTGTCTGAGGCCCTGGTGCCACGGATTCAGCAGGTGGAAGCCTTCCTCAATGGTGACAGCCTCAAGCAGCGTCTGATGAGTCGCTACATCTACGAGCACCTCTTCCTGACCCACCTGTATTTCCCGGAAGCGAAGGGGGCCAATGGCCGGCCGATCTTCTTCTCGCTGGTGCGCTCCAGTACGCCGCCCGGCGAGCCCATCCAGCGCATCTCCTCGCGCCGCCCCTATGACGCTCCCTACGCGGCCTATCCCGGAGATGGTCGTGACGTCATGCCGCATGACGAGGCCGGGCGTCCTCGCGTCTATTACCGTCTATGGCAGGAGCGCTCGACGATCCTGGCCAAGAATCATCTGCCCTATTCGCTGAGTGACGCGCGCCTGGAGCGCTGGCAGTCGCTGTTCCTCGCGCCGGACTATACGGTGGATGACCTGCCTGGCTATGACCTCAAGACGGCGTCCAATCCCTTCCTGACGTTCGAGGCGATCCCTGCCGAGTCACGTTACCGCTTCATGCTGGATGAATCGCAGAACACCATCATGGGCTTCATCAAGGGGCCGGTCTGTCGTGGCCAAGTGGCCGTGGACGTCATCAATGACCACTTCTGGGTCAGTTTCACCGATCCATCACTGTTCAGCCTGCCGCAGGTCGAGCGCACCCTGGCACGGGAGGGTGAGAATCTCAGCCTGCCTGCCGAGCAGAGCAGCAATGCATTGCCCATCTCCTCGTGGATCAAGTTCGAGCGCAAGCAGCAGGCCTATCTGCAGGCCAAGCAAAAGCTGATGATGCAGGCCTACGAGGACGGCAATCTGCGTCTCGACATGCAGCTGTTGTGGGACGGCAGCGGCTGGCAAGGCGGCGAGGGTGGCGATCACAACCCCAATGCCGCCCTGACGGTCTATCGTCACTTCGACAACGCTGCCGTGATGAAAGGGCTGGTCGGCAATGTGCCCAAGACGGCCTGGGTGATCGATTACCCGATGCTTGAGCGCATCCATTACCTGCTGGTGGCCGGCTTCGATGTCTATGGCAACCTCGGCCACCAGCTGACCACGCGCCTGTACATGGACTTCCTGCGCATGGAAGGCGAGAACAACCTGCTGGCGCTTCTGCCTGCCGGCGAGCGTCAGGCAGTGCATGACAGCTGGTATCAGGATGTGGATTCTGGGCTGGAAAAGCTGCTGTTCAAGAAGCCGCCCCAGTTTGATGCCCCGAGCGATATCGTCTGGACACCGGGAGAGCTTTCCTCACCGGAGAAGGCGCGCATTGGTCTGATGCGCCGCCTGCGCGAGCGCCTGGCGCCGGAACTTGTCCACGAGCGTAGCCTGGAGACGCTGGAGGATGATGCCGTGCGCCGCGAATTGAAGGCCTTGAGCGAGGTGAGTGGTCTGGCGGCCAGCCTGCTGCCGGAAGTCACCATCATTGCGCTGGAACGGGAGGGAAGCGAGCACCCACAGTTGTTCAGCGTGCTGCGCAACTCGGCTCATGCCAACATCACCAGTCTGTTCGACGAGGAAGCCAATCGGCGTCCTGAGCGCGATACGCTGGATGTGCTGCGCGGCGTGGCCGGGGATTATCCGAATGCCTTCTGGCATCTGACACCCGAGTCGCTGCAGGGATTGGCACGGCGGGTCGCTGTGCTCAAGGATGAGGCGGACTATCGACAGCTGATGGCCGATATCGGAGTGCGGCGCACCGATCCACGCTTCTGGCAGTTCTCGGACAGCGTGCTGCGTGCCAATTATTCGGATCGTCCCGTCGAGGCCGGGTTGCTGGATTACAACCGTCTGCAGAATCGCTGAGCGTCTCCGAGCCGCCTGGCGCTGTCTGGAACACACGAAGGCCCGCCACATGAGGATGTGGCGGGCCTTCGTGGTGAGAGAGATGGCATCACGGGCGTTCAGCGACCGCCCTGACACTCTCCTTCTGCCAGCTCGATCAGGCCATCCAGGTGCAGGATATGGACCTCGCGGGCCTGGATATCCACCAGCCCCTGAGCCTGGAAACGCGTCAGGATACGGCTGATGGTTTCCACGGCCAGTCCCAGGTAATTGCCGATGTCGGCGCGGGACATGGAAAGACGGAAACTGTATGGCGAATAGCCGCGGCGACGGAAGCGCTGAGAGAGGTTGACCAGGAAGCTGGCCAGGCGCTCATCTGCCGTCTTGCGCGACAGCAGCATCATCATCCGACGATCCTCATGCAGCTCCTTGCTCAGGCTCTTGAACAGCTGGGTGCGCAGTTCCGGCAGTTGGGCGGAAAGCGCATCGAGGCGATCGAAGGGAATCTCGCACACGGTCGTGGTCTCGAGTGCCACGGCGCTACCGGGGTAGGCATTGCTGTCGATGGCATCCAGTCCAGCCAGCTCGCTGGGCAGGAAGAAACCGGTGAGCTGCTCCGTGCCACTGTTCTCGGTGTTGATCTGTTTCAGGCTGCCCGAGCGCACCGTGAAGACGCAGTCGAAGGGCTCGCCCTGGGTGAAGAGAACCTCGCCCTTTCTGAGCGGCGCGCGGCGCCGAATGATGGAGTCGAACTGGTCGATGGCTTCCATGTTCAGTGCCAGCGGCAGACACAGTGAGCTGAGCGAGCAGGTCTGACAGCGTGCTTCATGCGCACGCAATCGATGGGATGCCGTTGTCTGGGCCGTCATGGTGACTCTCCTGGGGCATTACGCCGAAACTCGTGGGGAGCGGGTTTCGGGTGGGGGTGTCCGGGTGCGACACCTGGTACAGGGCGATTCCATGGTCCTGTACGGAGAGGCAGCATCCTCATGGACTGAGTCGCTGCTGCCTGTCGGTGCTGTCCGTCAATGATACCTGTCAGGCGCACTTCCCAGAACGGGTTCCCGTCCTGTGGGGCGGGATGTGAAGTGCTCCGTGAATCGCGCGCATTATATTAGATAATTCTGATTGTGTCGTGATGTCCTGCATGACTCTAGACGCAGAACCTCCCGAAGGGGCAGGTTGCGACGCCCTGCCTCATCCGACTCGGGAGAGCCAGGTGACATCATCCACTCAAGGACATGACGATCTGCCCCATGCTGACCAGCAGTGTGAGCAGAAACAGCAGACCCCAGACCAGCGGCAGCGGCCTGTCCGGCTGAGGGGTGCCGTCAATGCGGTGTTCGTCGCCTGGCCCATCTCCCTGCAGGTCATCATCGGGTGAGGTGCTGCGCGAGCGAAGCCCGACAAGCAACAGCGTGCAGAAGGCCAGGCTGCCCAGCGTGAGCATGCTGATCCATGCCTGCCAGAACAGTGGCAGATCGACGTTTGCCAGCAGGTTCATGGTGCAGCTCCTGTCGTCAGTGTCAGTGTGGCGAGTGTCTCCCCTGTCGGGTCGGGTGCTGTCGCGGATGAGTGCCGAAGGGGATCCGTCTGTTGAAGATAGGCCAGCAGAGCGGTCGCCTCGGCCTTGCCGCGTACCCGGGCGGGCGCCGCGAGGATCTCGTCGTCTCGGTAGGGCACGCCAAGCGCCTGCAGGGCCCGCATTCGCTCGGCGACACCCTCGCCGCTCAGGGCGTGCTCGAACAGCCAGGGGTAGGCCGGCATGCTGGAATCCGCCACCTTGTGGCGCGGCGAGTACAGGTGCAGGCGTTGCCAGGCCTCATCATGTTCCGCCGGGAGGCGGCTCAGGTCAGGGCCTTGACGAGCGTTGCCCCACAGGGCCGGTCGCTCCATGAGGTGGCGGGAGGCGGCGTCCCGGCTTGCATGGCGTGCCTGGTCTCCCGGCAGATCCCGCACCATTCGGGTATGGCATTGCTGGCAGCCTTCCCGCAGGTAAAGGCGCTGTCCCTCCAGCGCCAGCGCATCCAGCGGTGTCACTTCTTGCCTTGCCTCCTGAAACCCTAGAGGCAGCAACTGGGCCAGCGCGCCGACACTTGCCGCCATCACGCAGAGCGCGGCCATCAGGCCCGGATGCCGTTCGAGCAGTACGTGTCTCATGCCGGTGTCCTCCCCCGAGCATGTGAATGCCCGATGTGGTGACGAGCGTGCTGGGTAGAGGGGCGCGTGATGGGTCGGCGGGAGGCGCGCAGGAGATACGCTGCCATCAGCAGCAGGCCGAGTGCCCAGCAACTCAGCCCCGCCAGCGTCATCAGCATCGGCGGGCGAGCCACCGCCAGGACGTCGGCGAGGGAGTGCAGCGGTTGTCCCTCTGCGTCTACGGCATGCCACAGGCTGCCCTGCAGCAGGGTGGTGGTCCAGCTGGCAGCGATGCAGAGCAACGTGCCGGCGATGGCCAGCCAGGCGTGGGTCATGATCAGCGCCGAGGGTGCTTCAGGCAGCCGCAGACGGTAGAGCATGAGCACGCTGACCAGACCGATGACGCCCAGTGTGCCGGCCGGCGAGAGGCTGCCGGCGGCGCTGAAGGTCATGTCGTTGAGCGGGGCGATGGACAGTGCCACATGCTCCATCACGCTGATGGCCAGAAAGAGCAGGGCCGCGCCGAGCAGGCAGGTCTGAGGATGATGGCGCAGGGAGGGCCAGTCCGCCTTGAGGGTCAGCAGGCCGTTGAGAGGAATGGCCAGTCCCGGCGCCAGCAGCAGGAGCCCCATCGCCATTCCCAGCGCCTGGCTCCACTGGGGCAGGGCGCTGGCATGCAGCAGCGCCGCGCCGCTCCAGGGCAGCAGCAATACCAGCAGCCAGAAGCTGATGATGGCCAGACGGTGAGAGTGAAGGGGCTGGCGGGTCAGTCCCGAGAGTGCCTGATACGCCATGGCAATGAAGCCCAGTGCCAGCATGCCGCCGGGCAGCATTCCCTTCTGCCAGCTCTGCAGCAGCGCGTCCAGACTGCCTGAGAACATGGGTAACGATGTCAGCGGGCCCAGGGGCACCGCCAGTGACAGCAGGGTATGCTGCATCAGTATCATCACCAGACAGCCAATGAAGCACCAGCCAGCCACGGGCAGGCGCGCTGTCGGTCCTGCCTTCCAGTTGACATGGAAGAGCCACGCGACCGCGATCCACACTGCCAGCATCAACAGGTTGAGTGGCCAAGGATATTCGGATTGGCCATGCCCCGACGCGAAGCCCGCGGCAATCGATATGCTGCCAAGCACGAGAATCGTCTGCCAGGCCTGCAGCGTGAACCGCTGGAGACGCCGCTGGCCTGGCCGAGCTTGCGTGTCATGATTGACCAGTGAATACAGGCTGGCAATCAATGCCGAGCCGCCGAGGCCGAAGAGCAGCAGATGCTGTTGCACAATGGCGAGACGGCCATGGCTCAGCCAGGCGATGGGCGGGGCCAGGGTTGGCCACAACTGCACGGCGGTCAGCCATGCCGCCAGCAATAGACTGACGGCGCCTGAAAGAATGGCCGTCGTGCCAAATTGGCGAATCACCTCGTGAGAGGCGCCTGCTCCATCAGGTGCTGTGCCCATGTCATGACCTCATCATGCAGTGAACAGCGATGTGCTCTCCTGAAGAGAGCACGACTCACGAGACGATTCAGCATTCATTTCAGCTACCAGGGAGGACACTGAGTGTCTCTTGTCACTTCATCATCGGACGAAGATCGGGATGCGTCCAATGTGGCGGCCGTTCCCACCCCCTACGCCGAGGAAGGTTTCAAGGTCGCTTCCTTTGACGCCATCGCCGATGAGCTGGAAAAGCGTCTGGAGCTGTCAGAGGAGGCGTTGGCGGCGCGCGGCCCCTGGCGAGGCTGGGTGGCCTCGTTCGGTCCGCTGGAGATTCATGGCAGCCCTCGGCAGGTGATTCTGCTGCATGCCCATGGGGCGGGCGCCGGACGCGAGACCGATTTCCATCAGCAGTTCGGCAAGGCCTGTGCACACCAGGGGGCGGCATGGCTGGGATTCGACTTCGCCTACCTCGTCAAGATGCGCTGTGAGGCACGCCGTCGTCCGCCGCCGCGGCTGCCCGGGCTGATCGAGGAAATGACGCGCTGGCATGAGGCGCTGGCCGCCAGTCTTGCCGCCAGGGCGTCTCTGGCGACATGCCGGGTATTGCTTGGTGGCAAGTCCATGGGGAGTCGCGTGGCCTCGCATGTGATGCAGGAGCTGGAGGGGCGAGGCATGCCAGCCCCCTCATCAGGCCCACGTCGAATGTCGCCCCTGGGCTGGTATGCGCTGGGCTATCCCTTTCACCCGACCGGCAAGCCGGACACGCTGCGAACCGAGCATCTGGCGGCCATCAATGCCCCGGGCGTGATCTGCCAGGGCACGCGAGATCCCTTTGGTCATCGCGAGGAAGTCGAAGGTTACGGATTGCCATGCACCATCAGCCTGCATTGGCTGGAGGATGGCGAGCATGATTTCAAGCCTCGCAAGGCGAGCGGCAAGACGCGTGAGGGGCTGATCCGCTCAGCGGTGGCAGCGATCCTTGCGCACCCTGCGTTGCGCTGATGGGTGTCAATCCATGAGCGACACGAATTTTCTCCCTCGTGGCATCCTGATGTCAGAATGTTGACACAATGCTGATGGTTGCTGGGCTACAGGTGAGTGGTGCTGGGAAAATCCAGTCTTATCAAGACCCTGTCGAGGAGCATTCTGAAACTGCCTGTAAAAAAAGTATTGACTCATGGGGCGGATTCCGTAGAATGCAGCGCCAACGAGACAGGGGTGGTTAGCTCAGTTGGTAGAGCACCAGCCTTACAAGCTGGGGGTCACTGGTTCGAACCCAGTACCACCCACCATTTGAAAAAAGTTATTGCTTATCAAAGCGTTACTTGATTAAATGGCCTGGTTCGTCAGCAGAAGCAAACGTTGCAGTGGACTGGTAGTTCAGTTGGTTAGAATGCCGGCCTGTCACGCCGGAGGTCGCGGGTTCGAGTCCCGTCCAGTCCGCCACTACCGTTTGTCATGCGCCCGATGTTGAGTTGTTCTGAATGGACTGGTAGTTCAGTTGGTTAGAATGCCGGCCTGTCACGCCGGAGGTCGCGGGTTCGAGTCCCGTCCAGTCCGCCATTCAGAATGACGCGATATCACCGCTGCTTGCAGCAAGGATCGTCTGTGTTGGGTGATTAGCTCAGTTGGTTAGAGCACAAGCTTCACATGCTTGGGGTCACTGGTTCGAATCCAGTATCACCCACCAATGTGGACTGGTAGTTCAGTTGGTTAGAATGCCGGCCTGTCACGCCGGAGGTCGCGGGTTCGAGTCCCGTCCAGTCCGCCACTCGATCTACAGAATTCGTGAAACCCGAGCCCTCGTGCTCGGGTTTTCGCGTTTCTGGCCAGCAAGATGCTCGTTGTTGCCTTCCTCGCTGTTGCCTTCCTTTTGGACGTTCCCTCGTCCCCCGTTCGACGTTTCTTCGTGTTTCAGGTCCGTGAGCTACCCGTTCGGCTGGAGGCGCGGTGCTGTCTGCGCCATGCGCCCGGTGGTTTGGCATGCCAGCGCTTGCAGGCGTGCTGGAAGCTTTCCGGACCGGCAAATCCCAGTACCCAGCTGATTTCCTTCAGGCTCAGATGGGTGTCGCGCAGATAACGCTCGGCCAGCGCGCGGCGTGTGTCATCCAGCAGCCCCTCGTAGTGCCAGCCTTCGGCGGCGAGTCGTCTGGCCAGGGTGCGCGGGTGCAGATTGAGGGCCGCTGCGATCTCGTCGCGTCCGGGTGCGCGCCCCGAAAGCCGCATGGCAATGGCACGTCGTGTGCGTGACAGCGTGTCATGAGGGCCCTGACGGCTCTCCAGTCGCTCCGTGATCTGTTGACGAAGCTGGGCAAAGGCGACCGGTGCTGCCTGCACGGTAGGGGCGTTCAATACCCTGTCTGGCAGCCACAGCCGATTGCGCCCTGTCGCGAAGTGCAACTGGCTCGCAGGCAGGCCCAGGCGTCGGGCATATCGCCAGCGCCAGCGCTTCTCCGTCTGCTCATGCATATCGCCTGGTGAGGGGGTGAGCGGAGAGCTGTCCTCCGGCGAGCGGGGGATCGTGTAATCGATCTCGAGCGATGCATCGCTCAAGGCATCGCCGCTCAGCTGGCGAGCCAGATGCCACCAGCCTCCCAGCACGCTGTCGACCACGAAGCGGTTGTAGGCATTGTAGGGAGCGAGGGAGTAGAAGTTCAGCCAGCCGCCGGTGGCCTGGCGCTCGAAATGGCCATGGCCACGACTGTTGTCGCTGTAAAGTGCCTCAGCCTCGCACAGCAGCGTCAGCCCTGCCGCCAGAGTGGGGGCGCAGGCACACGCAAGTCCGGGGAGCAGAAAGTCTCCCGGGCGAATCTGAGCGGCCATCTCCAGGCCGAACAGTTCATCACCGCTGGCAGTGATGGCGGCGTGGCCCAGACGCATGTAGCGAGCGATGCCGATCCGGGCATCTCCGTCGTCCGGCAGCGGCCAGCCCGTGTAGGGCTGCATGATGGGCTCGGCGTGCACGTTGCGCGCGTCCAGGGCACGTGCGACGAGGTGCGCCAGGCTGACCGAGACTTCTCCTAATTGCATGGGGCTGGCTCGTGTCGAGAGGTCGGGGAGACAAGCGCGAGGCTTGCCGTTGGCCGGATATTGCTCAGGGCATGTCCTGCAAGGATATCAATGTGTCCTCCAGGCGCATTGAGTGCAAGCGATGATGCACTACACTGAGCTTATCGAGATTCATACGACTGTTTGCCTTGGGTGTGCGTCGCCCTGACGTGTCTACCGCCAACGTGCACGAGTAGCGCAAGGCAACAAGATGACAATGACGACCTGATGAGTTCCGCGTGCTGGTGTCCCGGGGTCCGGTTGACGGCCACGCCAGTGCGACGGCAAGGAGCAAGCGCCATGACTGCCTATCCGAATATCTTCTGTCCGCTGAAGGTGGGACACATCACGCTGAGGAATCGCGTGCTGATGGGGTCGATGCATACCGGGCTCGAGGAAGCTCCCAATGGCTTCACGCGCTTGGCGGCCTTCTATCGCGAGCGTGCCCGTCATGGTGTCGCCCTGATCGTCACGGGAGGGATCGCCCCGAACCCGGAGGGCGCGGTCATGCAGGGGGCGGCCAAGCTGACCACCTCGCAGGAGGCGCAGCGTCATCGTGAAGTGACCGATGCCGTGCATGCCGAGGACGGGCGGATATGCCTGCAGATCCTGCATGCCGGTCGCTATGCCTATTCTCCGGATCAGGTCGCGCCTTCTGCCATTCAGGCCCCGATCAACCCCTTCATGCCGCGGGCGCTGAGCACCGAGGAAGTGAAAGGCCAGATCGCGGATTATGTGCGCTGTGCCACCTTGGCACGCGAAGCGGGCTATGACGGTGTCGAGGTGATGGGGTCCGAAGGTTACTTCATCAACCAGTTCATCTGTCGACGGACCAACCAGCGTGAGGATGAATACGGTGGCAGCTTCGAGAATCGCATCCGTCTGGCGGTGGAGATCGTCGCGGGCATCCGCGCGGCGCTGGGCGAGGATTTCCTGATCATCTATCGGCTGTCGATGCTGGATCTTGTCGATGAGGGCAGCACCTGGAGCGAGGTGGTCGCGTTGGGCAAGGCCATCGAGGCGGCCGGTGCCAGCCTCATCAATACCGGGATCGGCTGGCATGAGGCACGAGTGCCCACCATCGTCACCAGTGTGCCGCGTGCCGTCTTCACCGGACTGACCCAGCGCATGAAGGCGGAGCTCAGTCTGCCGCTGATCACCACCAATCGCATCAATATGCCGGACGTGGCCGAGTCGGTACTTGCGGAGGGACATGCCGACATGGTGTCGATGGCGCGTCCGTTCCTCGCTGACCCGGCGTGGGTCAGCAAGGCGCAGGCGGATGATGCCGCGATCATCAACACCTGCATCGCCTGCAACCAGGCGTGTCTTGATCACACCTTCCAAATGAAGCTGACCTCGTGTCTGGTCAACCCGCGAGCCTGCCACGAGACCGAGATGGTGATCGAGCCTGCCCGCCGCGTGCGGCGTGTCGCCGTGGTCGGAGGCGGTCCAGCAGGTCTGTCGGCGGCCGTCACCGCGGCAGAGCGTGGTCATGAGGTGGTGCTGTTCGAGGCGCAGGCGGAAGTCGGCGGGCAGTTCAATTTCGCGCGCCGCATTCCGGGCAAGGAGGAGTTTGACGAGACACTGCGCTACTTCAACGAGGCGCTGGCACGCAATGGTGTCGAGGTTCGGCTCAATACGCGTGCCACCGCGGAGATGCTGTCAGCGTTCGATGCCGTGATCCTGGCCAGTGGCGTGCGTGCGCGTACGCCCGCGATTCCCGGTATCGAGGAGGGTATCTCGCGTGGCCAGGTGCTCAGTTATGGCGAGGCGATTCGTGCTCCGGAGCGAGTGGGGCGACGTGTGGCGCTGGTCGGTGCGGGAGGCATCGGGTTCGATGTGGCGGAGTTGATGACGCATCGTGAGCCGTCACCCTCGCTGGATGGCGAGCTGTGGTGTAAGGAGTGGGGGGTGGATCTCTCGGTCAGCACTGCCGGCGGTCTCAAGACACCGATGCCCGGCGAGAGCCCTCGTGAGGTATGGCTGCTGCAGCGCAAGACCTCCAAGCCGGGCAAGCATCTGGGCAAGACGACCGGCTGGGTGCACCGGGCCACCCTCAAGCAGCGCGGAGTCAAGATGGTGGCGGGCTGCGATTATCAGTCCATCGATGCCGAGGGGATGACCGTCAGCATTGATGGCAAGGTCCAGCATCTGGCGCTCGACAGTATCGTGCTGTGTGCCGGCCAGGAGTCGGTGCTGGAGCTCAGGGCGCCCCTGGAGGCGGCAGGGATCGAGCTGCACATCATCGGTGGCGCCGATGAAGCCGCTGAGCTGGATGCCAAGCGCGCCATCGCGCAGGGCACCATGGCGGCCGCAGCCCTCTAGCCCGCTCCCGGGAGTCTCGGCTGGCCGGGGCGCCTTTCGTGGCGGAGCGAGTGTCGGCGAGATGGGGATATTCAGCGTTGAGTTGAGCCGAAGCTCTGCCTAGACTGAGAGTGGTCATCACGGCCGTCGTGTCTGCGTGACAATGACGGCCGTGATGGCCTTGTCGTCTCTCCGCCTTCTGCCGTTCTCACGGCGCATCACCACGATGGGACTCGCTCATGTCATCGCACGCAGCCGCTTCTCGCCAATCCACCGACGAGACTCTGCCGCCGGATGGCGCCACGGTCCTGTCCGCGCCTCAAGGTGCGCTCTCCTCTCCTGCTGCTGTCGCGTCTTCAGCGACTGTCACGGCCTCGCCGATCGCCTCGCTCGATGCCGACTCCTCATCGGCAGGGGGCGGCCTGGAAGCACTGCTCGAGTTGTTCACCCTGCCACGGGTGGAGCGCCTTGACTGGCGCGTGGCCCGCGAGGCCGGGGTGGTGGTCGAATGCCTGCGGGCCGATACCCTGGATGCCGAGATATCCGGCAACAAGGCATGGAAGCTGCGCCTGCCACTGGCGCGAGCGCTCAGCGAGGGGCGAGGCATCATCAGCTGTGGCGGCGGCTGGTCGAATCACCTGCATGCTCTGGCGGCTGCCGGGGCGCGTCTGGGGGTGGCGACGCATGGCCTGGTGCGTGGGCATCCGGAAGCTCCGCTGACGCCGACGCTGAAGGATGCCATGGCCAACGGCATGCACCTGAACTTCATCTCACGGGCGGAATACAAACAGCGCGACCAGCCCGGGTTCTCCGCCCGCTTCAGTGATGCACTGTGGGTGCCGGAAGGTGGGGGCAGCGTGGAGGGGGTGGCGGGGCTCGAGCCGTTGGCACAGGCGCTGGTGACACCTTGCAACGGAGAGCCAGCGCCCCAGCTGGTACTGATGGCCTGCGGCAGCGGGACCACGCTGGCGGGTGTTCTGAGCGCGCTGGGGGAGCGTGATGGTCTGCGTGTGATTGGCGTCCCGACCATGAATCACGGTGATCAGCTCTATCACCGTGTGCGTCGTCTGCTGGCCCGGAGCGGCGGCAGTGAGCAGAAGACACCGGAGTGGGGGCTGTGGTTGGGAGCGCAGGCGGGCGGCTTCGCCAAGGCACCCGCCTGGTTGATCGACTTCATCCAACGATTCGAGGCCGAGACCGGGTTGCAGGTCGAGCCGGTGTATACCGGCAAGTTGTTTGCCTCACTGGCCCACCACCTCGCCAACGGGATGATCGCCCCCGGGACTCGTGTACGGGTTCTGCATACGGGCGGTCTGCAGGGGCGCAGAGGGTTCCCGGCTCTCGATGCTGCCTGAGGGATTTTCCTGCATGGCCGTCCCGTCGTGATGGTCGCGTCGGATCATGGCTGGCGGCGGCATGCAGCGCTGTTATGATGGGATTTCTACTGTGGTGCCTGCCATCCTGGGTACCGCGTTCGTTTCATCGGGCAAGGTGACCCCTTGCTCTGCTCTGGATACTCCCATGACGACTGACGCCCTCGCCACGACCCGCTCCGCGGCCACTGACATCGATGACACCTGTACATCACGTTTTCTGGCCAGTGACAACACGTCCGGTATCTGCCCCGAGGCGATGGCATACATGATGCGAGCCAATCAGGATGATGATCTCGCCTATGGCAACGACCGCTGGACTCAACAGGTGACGGATAGCTTCCGTCAGCTGTTCGAGACCGAGTGCGAGGTATTCTTCGTCTTCAATGGCACGGCGGCGAATTCCCTGTCGCTGGCGCATCTGTGTCAGTCCTATCACAGCGTCATCTGCCATGAACTGGCCCATATCGAGACTGACGAATGCGGAGGGCCGGAGTTCTTCTCCAATGGCTCCAAGCTGCTCAATGCGCCGGGTCCGAATGGCAAGCTGACGCCTGAAGGCATCGAGCGACTGGTCACCAAGCGCAGTGATATCCATTATCCGCGTCCTCGTGTCATCTCGCTGACCCAGTGCACCGAAGTCGGCACCGTCTATAGCCTGGAAGAGCTTCAGGCGATTCGCGAAGTGGCCGACCGTCATGATCTTCAGATCCACATGGACGGCGCGCGCTTTGCCAATGCTTGTGCCTCGCTGGGTGTCTCTCCGGCCGAGCTTACCTGGAAGGCCGGCGTGGACGTGCTGTGCTTCTCCGGTACCAAGAATGGGCTGGCGATGGGGGAGGCGGTGATATTCTTTGATCGCGAGCAGGCCCGTGACTTCGACTATCGCTGCAAGCAGGCCGGTCAGCTTGCCTCCAAGATGCGTTTCATCGCCGCGCCGTGGATGGGGCTGCTCGAGAATGACGTCTGGCTGGACAACGCACGTCATGCCAACACCATGGCGCAGTATCTGGCCGAGCGACTCGAGGCATTGGACGGCATCGAACTGCTGTTTCCCTGTGAGGCCAACAGCGTCTTTGCCAGCTTCCCCGAGCATGTGCTGACGGCGCTGCGTGAGCGTGGCTGGACCTTCTACACCTTCATCGGCGCAGGTGGCGCACGCTTCGTATGTTCCTGGAATACCAGTACGGATCTTCTGGATGCTCTGCTTTCTGATATCCAGAGTGCCCTGTAAGAAAGGGAGCTGAGAGTGACACTCTCGTAGCGTGTGCTGAAAAGTGAAAAAAGCCCATCGGCCATCCGATGGGCTTTTTTTTCATGAAGATTTTTCAGGACGTTGCGATACGTCCATGCCCTTGCGGGGGTGTGACAAGGTCAGTGATCGCTACGGCCAAGGCTTCTGTCAGCAGTCGCCTCGTGGCCGCCCGCGTCGGCGGTTTCGCATGTCATCGATTCGCCTTCGGGTCGCCATCGAGTCGCTGGCGACACCTCGTGGGGCCGGATATGTGCAAGGACTGGCTGGCGAGACTCGCCGCTCTGTCCCTATTCTGAACGTGTGCTGCAGTGCGACGTGGCAGACATGGTGCCTTTCAGGAGGAGGGGCTTCAACGGCCACGAGGCGAGGCAATTCTTGCGCAACGGTGCGCTCGAGGAGGCGTCACTCCTGCCTCGTTCCAGATCGCGCTTGTCATGCAGGGACGAGGTTGTCCATTCGGGTGGCGAAAGTTCGTTGAATGCGGTGGGTCCATGTATTGGACACTCGCTACCTATATCGATCTATGCTGATAAACACGCCGAGGCAGTCACCTGAGCGCCAGCAGCGCGGGGCATCAAGTGACCTGGTACCACTGTCATCGTACAGGAGTGGCCCCGGCGATGGTCCCAGCGACCCCGAGTCGCGACAAGGAGGCTTCCATGAGCATCTTCGATCACGTGCAGAGCCGCTACGAGCGGGTCCAGCAAGAAGAGATGAGTCTCCAGGAGTACCTGGAGTTATGTCGGCAGGATCGTTCTGCCTACGCCAGCGCTGCCGAGAGAATGCTGGCGGCCATCGGTGAACCGGAGGTCATCGATACCGCCAAGGATCCCAGTCTTTCCCGGATTTTTTCCAACAAGCTGATTCGACGCTACCCCAGCTTCGCCGAGTTCTATGGCATGGAGGAGGCCATCGAGCAGATCGTGTCCTACTTCCGTCATGCGGCTCAGGGGCTTGAGGAGCGCAAGCAGATTCTCTATCTGCTGGGGCCAGTCGGCGGCGGCAAGTCATCGCTGGCCGAACGACTCAAGCTGTTGATGGAGCAGATTCCCTTCTATGCCATCAAGGGGTCACCGGTATACGAGTCGCCGCTGGGGCTGTTCTCGCTGGAAGAGGATGGCGAGGTGCTCGAGAAGGAATATGGCATCCCGCGCCGCTGCATGCGCAGCGCCATGTCGCCCTGGGCGGCCAAGCGTCTCAAGGAATATGGCGGAGATCTCAGTCAGTTCCGTGTCGTCAAGCTCTACCCATCCCGCCTGAACCAGATCGCCATCTCCAAGACGGAGCCGGGCGATGACAACAACCAGGACATTTCCGCGCTGGTCGGCAAGGTCGATATCCGTCAGCTTGAGCTCTATGCCCAGGATGATCCGGATGCCTACAGCTTCTCCGGCGGGCTGTGCAAGGCCAACCAGGGGTTGATGGAATTCGTCGAGATGTTCAAGGCACCGATCAAGGTGCTTCACCCGCTGCTGACCGCGACTCAGGAAGGCAACTACAACCCGACCGAAGGCATGGGGGCGATTCCCTTCGATGGCGTGGTGCTGGCGCACTCCAATGAGAGCGAGTGGCAGGCCTTCCGCAACAATCGCAACAACGAGGCCTTCCTGGACCGCGTGTTCATCGTCAAGGTGCCCTACTGCCTGCGAGCCTCGGAGGAGGTGAAGATCTACGCCAAGCTGCTGGAGCACTCGTCGCTCAATCATGCGCCCTGTGCGCCAGACACCTTGCGCATGCTGTCCCAGTTCATCGTGCTGTCGCGCCTGCAGGAACCTGAGAACTCCAGTATCTATTCCAAGATGCGCATCTACGATGGCGAGAACCTCAAGGATACCGACCCTCGCGCCAAGTCGATCCAGGAGTACCGTGACAGTGCGGGGGTCGATGAGGGCATGGATGGTCTGTCCACGCGCTTTGCCTTCAAGATCCTCTCCAAGGTCTTCAACTTCGATGCCAGCGAGGTGGCTGCCAACCCGGTGCACCTGCTCTATGTGCTGGAGCAGCGCCTCGAGCAGGAGCAGCTGCCCAAGGAGACCCACGAGCGTTACCTGCGCTTCATCAAGGAGTATCTGGCCCCACGTTATGTCGATTTCATCGGCAAGGAGATCCAGACCGCCTATCTCGAGTCCTACTCCGAGTATGGCCAGAACATCTTCGATCGTTACGTGACCTACGCTGATTTCTGGATTCAGGACCAGGAATACCGTGACCCCGAGACTGGCGAGCTGCTCAATCGTCAGTCGCTCAATGAGGAGCTGGAGAAGATCGAGAAGCCGGCAGGCATCTCCAATCCCAAGGACTTCCGTCATGAAGTGGTCAACTTCGTGCTGCGCGCTCGCGCGCAGAACAACGGGATGAATCCGGGCTGGCAGTCCTACGAGAAGCTGCGTGCGGTGATCGAGAAGAAGATGTTCGCCAATACCGAAGAGTTGCTGCCGGTCATCTCCTTCAATGCCAAGGCATCGGCATCGGATCAGCGCAAGCATGAGGATTTCGTGGCGCGCATGGTGGATCGCGGATATACCGAGAAGCAGGTGCGTCTGCTGTCCGAGTGGTATCTGCGAGTGCGCAAGTCGCAGTAAGCCCTGCCGACTGACGACAGGCCTGCCGGCGGGCGTGATTGCCGCCGGCACTTGCCATCCGGTCTTTCGCTGAACGCGAGGCCGGCAAGGAGGGCGAATGAGTTACTTCATTGATCGACGCAGCAATGCGCGCAACAAGAGTGCGGTGAATCGCCAGCGCTTCATCCGGCGCTACCGCAGCCATATCAAACGGGCGGTGGAGGATGCCGTCAATCGGCGCTCCATCACCGACATGGAGCGTGGCGAGGAAGTCTCCATTCCGACTCGCGATATCTCGGAGCCGGTCTTCCAGCATGGCCAGGGCGGCAAGCGGCGTGTCATCAACCCGGGCAACAAGGAGTTCGTGGAAGGTGATCGCATGCGCCGCCCGAGTGGCGGCGGCGGCGGTGGCAGCGGAGAAGGTCAGGCCTCCAACCAGGGCGAGGGCGAGGATGATTTTGCCTTCACCCTGTCGCGCGAGGAGTTTCTCGAATTCGTGTTCGATGGTCTGGAGCTTCCGCATCTGGAGCGCAAGCAGATCGCGGACATGGATGAAGTACGTCCGGTGCGGGCGGGCATCGCTCGCGATGGCACTCCCGCCAGGATCAATATCGTGCGCTCGATGCGTTCAGCCCAGGCGCGGCGTATCGCCATGCGATCCCCCATCAAGCGGGCGCTGAAGGAGGCCACTGACGCGCTGGAGCTTGAGGAGCGCAAGGATCCGGTGCTGCGCAACAAGGTGCGCATTGCCGAGCTCAAGGCGGAAATCGAGCGTCTTGAAGCGCGCCTCAAGGCGGTGCCGTTTCTCGATACCTATGATCTGCGCTACAACCACCTCATCAATCAGCCGATGCCGTCCAACAAGGCAGTGATGTTCTGCGTGATGGATGTCTCGGGGTCGATGACCCAGGCGCACAAGGATATCGGCAAGCGCTTCTTCCTGTTGCTCTATCTGTTTCTGGAGCGCAACTACGAGAAGGTCGAGCTGGTGTTCATTCGCCACCACACCGCCGCCAAGGAAGTGGATGAGGAAGAGTTCTTCTACTCCCGAGAGACCGGCGGCACCATCGTCTCCAGTGCCCTGACGTTGCTGGATGAAGTGATCGAATCCCGCTATCCGGCGGGTGAATGGAATCTCTACGTGGCCCAGGCGTCCGATGGTGACAACTGGGATGACGATTCCACCAATTGTCGCGAGCTGATGATCAAGAAGCTGATGCCGCGTCTGCAATATTACGCCTACGTGGAGATCACCCCGCATGCACACCAGGCATTGTGGGAAGAATATGAGCGAGTCGAAGCCGAATTTCCGGATCGTTTCGCCATGCAGCAGATTGTCGAGGCGGGCGATATCTACCCGGTATTTCGAGAGCTGTTCAAGCGCCGCATCAGCGCCTGATCGCATCATGTGACGCGCCCGGCCATCTGCCGGGCCGGGAGGCCCCATGAGCCAGAGACGTGATAATCGACTGGAAAATCAGCAACCGGCCAGTGGCTCCGATTGGACCTTCGAGCTTCTGGAGCATTTCGAGCACGAGATCGCGCGTATCGCTGCGCAGTATCGGCTGGATATCTACCCCAATCAGATTGAAGTCATCACTTCCGAACAGATGATGGATGCCTATGCCAGCATCGGCATGCCGGTGGGCTATCACCATTGGTCGTTCGGCAAGCAGTTTCTCTCGGTGGAGCAGGCCTATCGGCGCGGACAGATGGGACTGGCCTATGAGCTGGTGATCAATTCCGATCCCTGCATCGCCTATCTCATGGAAGAGAACACCCTGATGATGCAGATTCTGGTCATGGCGCATGCCTGTTATGGCCACAACAGCTTCTTCAAGGGCAATTACCTGTTTCGTGCCTGGACGGATGCCTCGGCGATCATCGATTACCTCGTCTTCGCCCGGAAGTACGTGTCCGAATGCGAGGAGCGCCATGGTGTCGATGCGGTTGAGCAGCTGCTGGACGCCTGTCATGCGCTCCAGAATTATGGCGTCGATCGCTACAAGCGTCCCTCGCCCATCTCGCCGGAAGAGGAGATCCAGCGTCAGCAGGAGCGTGAGGCCTATCTGCAGGCTCAGGTGAATGCGCTGTGGACCACCATTCCGCAGGCCGAGGAGGAGGATGAGTTGATCGATGAGGTCAACGACCCACTGGGTCTGCATCGTCGTGGTCGCTACCCTCCTGAGCCTCAGGAGAACCTGCTCTACTTCATCGAGAAGAATGCACCGTTGCTGGAGCCCTGGCAGCGGGAGCTGGTGCGTATCGTGCGCAAGCTGGCGCAATACTTCTATCCGCAGCGCCAGACCCAGGTGATGAACGAAGGCTGGGCCTGCTTCTGGCACTACACCATCATGAATCAACTCTATGATGAGCAGCTGATCGGCGAGGGGGTGATTCTCGAGTTCCTGCAGTCGCACACCTCGGTGGTGCAGCAGCCGGGCTTCGATCACCCGCATTACAATGGCATCAACCCCTATGCGCTGGGCTTCGCGATGTTCATGGACATCAAGCGCATCTGCGAGAATCCTGACGACGAGGACCGTGAGTGGTTCCCCGACATCGCCGGCAGTGACTGGTTGGAGACGGTGCATTTCGCGATGCGCAACTTCAAGGACGAGTCCTTCATCCAGCAGTTCCTGTCGCCCAAGGTGATCCGTGATCTCAAGCTGTTCTCGCTGGTGGATGACGACAGTGATGAGCATCTTCTCATCGATGCCATTCACGATAGTCGAGGCTACAAGCGCATTCGAGAGGCGCTGTCGGTGCAATATGCGCTCAGCCATCGCGAGCCGAACATCCAGGTGTGGGCCGCGAATATCCGGGGAGATCGCTCGCTGACGCTGCGCCATGTCCAGGATGATCGTCGCCCGCTGTCACGCAGCGTCTATCCCGTGATGCGCTATCTGCATCAGTTGTGGGGGTTCCCGGTGCATCTCGAATCATTGGAGCAGGATGAGATCGCGCGCCGCTACCAATGGCCGTTGCCGGAGGATGCTTCCGGATCCACTGCGAGCTGACGTCTGGTCCCGGTAACACAGCCATGAAAAAGACCGCCTCGGGATTGGCTCCCGAGGCGGTCTTCTCGTATCAGGTCCGAGGCGCCGCCGGTATCATGCCGGGCGCTTGGTCCAGGACTGGCACCAGCCTTCGGGTGCCACGCTATTGCTGGGGAATAGCTGACAGCCCTTGTTCTCCGGCTTGTAGAACATGCAGTTGGTGCAGTCGGAGCCGGGCTTGAAGGCGGGGTGATCACTGGCTTCGCTGGCATCTTCCACATAGTGGAGCGCCTTTGCCTGCGGGTTGTCGGTATCCAGTGGGGGCAGGTCGGCGGCAAGGGCGCGCGGCGAGAGCACGGCAGCGCCCAGTGGCAGGGCGGCAAGCCCCAGCAGGCTGTTGCGCATGAAGTTACGACGGCTTTGATCAGCCATGGTCAGATTCCTTCTCATCGTTGGAGCACAGCCGGTGGGATGTGCTGCGGTCACGGCTCGCCTGTCAGGAGGCGCTTTCATGTCGATCGTTGCAGTGTCACTCGTGCCACGGGCGTCTTGATGAGCGCTCTGTGTGGCGCGGCTGGTCGCAAGCATCCTGGTACGGGAAGATGCAGGTGGCATGCCAGATACTGATCATGCGGTCAGATTCTGCGGTATCCGCCGTCGGGATGATCCCCCTCGTGGATATCTGCTCGCTGATGGTGCATGAAGCAAGTGCTGCCTGCTTATTGTGGCTTGAGTTGGGGCGGCCGTCAGCCTCGCGAACGGAACTCTGGCATGATGGAATGCTACGGTAGAACGTGAATGAAGTTGCTGCGGCTTGCGGGTCGTGACGGAATGACGAGCGCATGCCTTGCCGAGGCAATGGCAACGACAAGAAGGAAATGGCGGGATGCTGGATGTGATGGAGGATATTCGCTCGGCCGGTCGCAAGCTGTGGCGAGGGTTTGGCGTCAGCGTGGCATTCGCGCTGGTGGGAGGTGGGCTGTGGTGGTGGCAGGAGCGTGATTACCAGCAGTTCTACGCCTGGCAGGGAGTGCCAGAGGCACGTGAACTTGACTGGAAGACGCTGGCGCGTGGCTTGCGCAGCGATGCCTACCTGGTGGGGTGGTCGGATCTGCGCGCCAATCCGTTATGGGTGACATGGCGTCTCGAGAATACCCAGGGGTCGCGGCTGGGGGAGCGTCCTGACGAGTTCGAGCGCGACTGGCGCTCGCTATGGCCCGTCACACCGGACAGCTATCGCAACAGTGGCTACGACCGCGGACACCTGGCGCCCAACTACGCCATCGGCAAGATCTACGGGGTCAAGGCCCAGCATCAGACGTTTCGCATGACCAATATCTCGCCACAGACACCGGCGCTCAATCGCAAGCTGTGGCAGCGACTCGAGGCGGCCATCATGGACAGGATTCTGCCGCGGGAAGAGGCGCTGTGGATCACCGCAGGCCCGGTCTTCACGGGAGAGATCGAGCGTCTGCCGAATCTGATCGAGATTCCGGATGGTTTCTACAAGATCATCGTCTCGCCCGGCAATGCTCGGCAGGCGCCTCGCGCCCTGGCGTTTCTCTTTCCTCAGCAGGTAAGAGGGGATGAGCCATTGGATCGCTTTCTGGTCAGCATCGATAGAATCGAATCTCTCACCGGTTTCGATTTCTTCCACGAGTTGCCGGACGATATCGAGCAGCGCCTGGAAGCCTCGGTACGTCGTGATGGATGGCAGGTCGAGAGTTTCAGCCGCATCCCGTCACGCTATTGAGTGTCTGATGACTCTGATGGCGCAGGGGAGGCAATGGGTCGTGCAGAAGGATGCGTCCGGGGATATTCGTCGCGCAGTCGCAGGAAATCCATCCACAGGCCAGGCAGTGGAAGCGGGTGTGGACAAGTCAGCAGGCGTAGGGGGGATCTGTGTTTCTCGGAGCACGTGAAAGACAACGCAGGGCGCTGCAGGTCTGGATAAAGCAATGAAGCTGATAGCAGGGGGGAGAGTATCGCGATGTGAGCAGCGGGCGCTGCGAGAAAGTACATCGGATGACAACTTGATGGTGCCCAGAAGAGGACTTGAACCTCCACGTCCATACGGACACTAGCACCTGAAGCTAGCGCGTCTACCAATTCCGCCATCTGGGCATCAAGTTGTGTGCTGAAGTCTCAAGAGCAGAGCCTTGCAGCGGAACGATCATGACATCCTTGGTAGTGGATACCATGTTCCCTGTTCGAGTGCGCATCGTGGTGCCCAGAAGAGGACTTGAACCTCCACATCCTTACGGATACTAGCACCTGAAGCTAGCGCGTCTACCAATTCCGCCATCTGGGCGAAGCGCGATACAGGGGTCGTTCATCGTGAGTCTGACGTCCGTGGTGCCCAGGAGAGGACTTGAACCTCCACATCCTTACGGATACTAGCACCTGAAGCTAGCGCGTCTACCAATTCCGCCACCTGGGCAGACATCAGAACTCGTTTTGGTCCAAGGACCCGGATCAGCAGTCCAAGTTGTTGAAACTTGAATGCTTTACCCGTTTTCCGGTATCCATCCTAACGTGTGTCACGTCAACATGAAACCTGAAATTGGTGCCCAGAAGAGGACTTGAACCTCCACGTCCATACGGACACTAGCACCTGAAGCTAGCGCGTCTACCAATTCCGCCATCTGGGCAAGTGGTGCCGAATAATACGGATCTTCTGAGGGAATGCAAGAGGTTTCTGTTTTATTTGTGACGTCAGGGGCTGCATGACGCATCTCGGTCGTCTGCCTTGCTGGCCGGAACTTCGAGATGGTGCAAGCTTTGGAAGACCCGATGGAAAAACAAGCGCTTGGCAAAGTCATGGAAGAAAGCCATGAAATGAGGCCTCCTGCATCACTCTGACGAGCTTCCGGGAGTCGGAAGGTTGGGGAATGGTTGGGTCGGCCCAATGGTAGGGGCTATAATGCGCGCATGAGAGACAACCAGTCATTCCGTGCCGCGCCCGCTGCCCGTCTCGAATTCATCGTCAAGGAATCCTGATTAATGACCCAATGGACGCTCAGCGACGACCCGCACGCGGAACGCGAAGCCCATAAGTACGACAAGCCCATCCCCAGTCGCGAGTATCTTCTCGACAAGCTGGAAGAGTATGGCAAGCCCATTACCCACGAGAACATGAGCCGCATGCTCGGTTTCGAGGACGACGAGCAGCAGGAAGCCGTGCGCCGTCGCCTCAATGCCATGGAGCGTGATGGCCAGGTGCTGCGCAATCGTCGTGGTGCCTATGCACTGATCGACAAGCTGGACCTGATCCGTGGCCGTATCGTCGGCCATCGCGATGGTTTCGGTTTCCTGGCGCGCGAAGATGGCGTCAAGCCGGATCTTGCCGTGCCGCCGCGCCAGATGCGTCGCGTCTTCCATGGTGATCAGGTGCTGGCGCGCGTCAGCGGACGTGATCGCCGTGGTCGTGATGAAGTCACCATCGTCGAGGTGCTGGCTCACAATACCCAGACGCTCGTCGGCATCTATCGCCAATCCGAGCCGGACTTCGGGGTACTGATTCCGGAGAATTCGCGCATCGCGCAGGAAGTGATCATCCCCAACCGTGTGGCCAATGGTGCCAAGGACGGTCAGGTGGTGTCCGTGCGCATTACCCAGCAGCCCGCGACACGCGTGCAGCCGGTGGGGGAAGTGGTCGAGGTGCTCGGTGAGCGCATGGACCCGGGCATGGAGATCGACATCGCGATCCGCTCGCATGACATCCCCAGCGAATTCCCGCCGGAAGTCGAGGACCAGATCTCGACCATCTCCGCCGAAGTGCTGGAAGAGGACAAGAAGGGGCGTATCGACCTGCGCGAGACGCCACTGGTCACCATCGATGGCGAAGACGCGAAGGACTTCGATGACGCCGTCTGCGCCTGGCAGGACGACAACGGCAACTGGAAGCTGCTGGTCGCCATCGCCGATGTATCGCATTACGTGCGTGGCGGCAGTCCGCTGGATCAGGAAGGCTACGTGCGCGGCAACTCGGTCTATTTCCCGGGTCAGGTCGTGCCGATGCTGCCGGAGCTGCTCTCCAATGGTCTGTGCTCGCTCAACCCGCATGTCGATCGTCTGACGCTGGTCTGTGAGCTGACCATTTCCGCCGCCGATGGCGAGATGCTCGACTATCGCTTCTTCGAAGCCGTGATCCGTTCCCATGCGCGTCTGACCTACGAGAAGGTCGGCACCATGCTGACGGACCCGGAAAGTGAGGAAGGTCAGGCACTGTGTCAGCAGTACAACGAACTGCTGCCGTCGCTGCACAACCTGCACGCGCTGTACGGTGTGTTGCGCAAGGCGCGCGACAAGCGTGGTGCCATCGACTTCGAGACCACCGAGACGCAGATCCTGTTCAACGATGAGCGCAAGATCGAACAGATCGTGCCGCGTACGCGCAATGACGCGCACAAGCTCATCGAGGAATGCATGCTGGCGGCCAACGTCGCCACGGCGCGCTTCCTGGACCTGCACGATCTGCCGGCCCTCTATCGTGTCCACAAGCAGCCGGCACCTGAGCGTCTCAACAACCTGCGCGCCTTCCTGGGTGAGCTGGGTCTGACGCTGGAAGGTGGCGATGAGCCACAGCCGAAGGACTTCCAGGCACTGCGTGCCTCGATCGCCGAGCGCCCGGACCTCGACATCATCCAGACCGTGATGCTGCGCAGCATGACCCAGGCGGTCTACTCGCCGCAGAACGAAGGTCACTTCGGTCTGGCCTACGATGCCTACGCCCACTTCACCTCGCCGATCCGTCGTTATCCCGATCTGCTGGTGCACCGTGCGATCCGTTCCGTCATCCGTGGTCCGCGCAAGACCGACACCGTGCTGCGCGCCGAAGATGCCGTGACCGAGCGTCCGACCAAATGGTGCCCGTACACCTTCGAGCAGATGCTCGAGCTGGGTGAGCACTGCTCGATGACCGAGCGCCGCGCCGATGAGGCGACGCGTGACGTCAACGACTGGCTCAAGTGCGAGTTCATGAAGGACAAGGTCGGTGAAGTGCTGGAGGGTACCGTCGCGGCGGTCACCCAGTTCGGCCTGTTCGTGCGTCTGGATGCCTACTACGTCGAAGGTCTGCTGCACATCTCCTCGCTGCCGTCCGACTACTACCACTACGAGGCCGAGAAGCATCGTCTCAAGGGTGAGCGTGCCGGCGTCAGCTATGGTCTCGGCGATGGCGTCACCGTCCAGGTGGCTCGCGTCGACATGGATGAGCGCAAGATCGACTTCATGCTCAGTGACCCGACGCCGCGTCCCAAGCGCAAGCCGCGCAAGGCACGCAGCAGCGAGCGTGATGCTGACAAGCCCGCAAGCGGCAAGAGCGGTGCAGCCTCCGGCAAGGAATCTGCCCCTAAGGGTCGTCCCGGCAAGCGTGAGCGCGAGCGCCTCAAATCCCTGACGGAAGAAGTCAGTCAGGAAGGCCAGGGTGGCGGTACGGACGGAGCGTCCGAGACGCCTGCGCAGGAGAGTCCTGCCCGCAAGCCGCGCAGCGAGCGTGATGAGCGTTCCGGTCGCGGCGAGCGCAAGCCCTCCACCGGTAAAGAGCGTCCGTCCGCGCCTGAGTCTCCGGCAGCGGCGCGCCCGGCGGTGCCGAGCGGTCCGGAATCTGCTGACAGTCCGTTCGCGGCAGTCGCGCCGATGGGTGCCGCTGGCAAGGATGATCCGTCGCGCAAGCGCGGCTCCCGTTCTCGCGGGCGTCGCGGCAACGGCCGCAGCTGACCGCCGGCAAGATTCACCGCGCAGCATTCATCAGCCCCGGCCATGGTCGGGGCTGATGCGTTGCACGGCCGTGAGTTCGCAGGATTTCATGGCTGTCGCCATGGCGACAGCTCAGTTTCCGTCCAAGTGACAGGGCCCTGTCAGGGCCATCAGGCAGGAAGGCACTATGAGTCAGGACAAGGGGCGCAAGCCCGGCCGCGGCAAGCCCGCTGGCGAGCGCGGTAGCCATTCTCGAAGTGAGCACTCTCGAGGCGAGCACTCAAGGGGTGAGCGTGGTGGCGCTCAGCGCCAGGAACGTGGCGGGGCCCGCAGAGGTGGCGCTCGCACTGGCGCACCGAAGATCCCCGGTGGCCTGGAAGCCGTCTATGGTGTACACGCCGTGGAAGCCTTGCTGGCACGCGGCCGCGCACCGAGCGAGCTGTGGGTGCAGGCAGGCGAGGCCGAGCTGCGTCTGAACGAGATCATCGAGCAGGCGCGTGCCGCTGGTTCACGCGTCACCTTGAAGGCGCGTGAGGAGCTGGATGCGCTGTCCACCGGCGGTGGTGCCCATCAGGGGCTGGTTGCTCTGTGCGCGCCGCTTGCCACCGAGAACGAGACTGGCCTCAAGCTGCGCCTCGATGGCTGGTCCCATGAGGAAGCCCCGCTGTTTCTGGTGCTGGATTCGGTCACGGATCCGCACAACCTCGGGGCCTGTCTGCGCAGCGCCGATGCCGCCGGTGCCCATGGTGTCATCGTGCCCAAGGACAAGTCCGCCTCCCTGAACGCGACCGTGCGCAAGGTCGCCTGTGGGGCAGCGGAAGTGGTGCCGGTCTATCAGGTCACCAACCTGGCCCGCACGCTGGATGCCATGAAGGAAGCCGGTGTCTGGGTGCTGGGTACGGCTGGCGAAGCCGAGGCCATGGCCTTCGAGGCCGATTTCACCGGGCCGGTGGCCATCGTGATGGGCGCTGAGGGCAAGGGCATGCGTCGTCTGACGCGCGAGCACTGCGACAGCCTGATCAAGCTGCCGATGGCGGGCAGTGTCTCGAGTCTGAATGTCTCGGTCGCGGCCGGTATCTGCCTGTTTGAAGCCGTTCGTCAGCGCCGCAACGGCTGACAGCAAGAATGGGGGTGTCAGGGCATGAGGCGTGCCTCGCGACGTGTCGCTTGCCAAGCCCTTGACACCTCTCTACAATACTGCGGTTCTGTGAAGTGCAGTCTGCAGTGAATGCGCGGCATGGGGGCACCTGTCCTCGCCCGCGCGCGTTGTACGTGGCTTTCGAGCCCGAATGACACAACCGTAGTAATCACTCCACTCCTTGCTTCCCGGCCCGAGACGCGCCGTGGAGGCTGTCAAACCGAAAGGAGCCAAGCCATGCGTCACTACGAGATCGTGTTCATGGTCCACCCGGACCAGAGCGAACAGGTTCCGGCCATGATCGAGCGTTACACCTCCATCGTGACCGAAGCCGGCGGTACTGTGCATCGTCTGGAAGATTGGGGTCGCCGTCACCTGGCCTACCCGATCAACAAGATCCACAAGGCCCACTACGTGCTGATGAACGTCGAAACTACCGGTGAAGTGGTCGAGGAACTCGAGACCATCTTCCGTTTCAACGACGCCGTCATCCGTAACCTGGTTGTGCGTGCAAAGGAAGCGGCCATCGAGCCGTCTCCGATGATGAAGCCGGCTGAAGAGAAGCGTCCGCGTCGCGAAGACAAGCGTGACGAAGCCGAAACTCAAGACGCTAACTGATACCGCACCCCCAGGAGGTCATTGCAATGGCACGTTTTTTCCGTCGTCGCAAGTTCTGCCGCTTCACCGCTGAAGGCGTGAAGCAGATCGACTACAAGGACATCGAAGTCCTGAAGTCTTACATCACCGAGACCGGCAAGATCGTCCCGAGCCGCATCACCGGCACCAAGGCGCGTTATCAGCGTCAGCTGGCGACTGCCATCAAGCGTGCGCGCTACCTGGCACTGCTGCCGTACAGCGACAGCCACCAGTAAGGCGACACCATGATGCTGGCATTGGCACGTTGGGCCATGCGCGGACCGTTGCAGTGCATCGCGATTGCACTGCTGACGGGTCTTCTGCCCTGGTTCTTCTGGTTCAGTGCCTCCATCAGTGCGCTGGTCACGCTTCGGCGTGGCCTTGCGCCAGCCGCACCCGTGTTCATCGCCGCTGCCATTCCGGCAGGCTGGTGGTGGACACAAGGCGATCCGGTGCCATTGGCGACCGTGTTGCTGGTCACGTTGATGGCAACCCTGCTGCGTGCTCGCATGCGATGGGGGGAGGCGCTGATTGGCGCCAGCCTGACAGCGGCAATGATGGTGCAGTCCGGGATATTCCTGCCACCAGGCGGGGCTGGTCCACTGCTTGAGAGCATTCGTCAGAATGCCCCTGAGCTTGATGCACGCTTGAGCGACTTTGCCGCTCAAGGTGTGCCGACTGAACAGCTCGCAGGGTTGGTCATCGGCGGTATTACCGGGTTGGTGGTCCTGCTGGCCGCCACGGCCTGTCTGGCCCTGGCGCGCAGCTGGCAGTCCGGGATCTACAATCCGGGTGGATTTCGTCACGAGTTTCATGCCTTCCGGCTGAGCCCGCGAGAAGTCCTGATACTGGCAGCCTGCGGCATCATCGGGGTCTTCCTCGATGTGCCTGCAGTGCTCCTGCTGATCTGGATACCGTTGTTCGTGGCCGGCATTGCCCTGGTGCATGGCTATATCGGGTTAAAGGGGATGAGCGGGTTATGGTTGGTCGGCGTCTACTTTCTGCTGCTGACGACCTGGCCCACGATTCTGATTTTGCTGCTGCTGGCTCTTGTTGACGTCTTTGCGGATCTTCGCGCACGTCTTGCTGGCAGTCATCGATAAGAGGTTTACGAGATGCAAGTCATTCTGCTCGACAAGATTGGCAAGCTGGGCAACTTGGGTGACCAGGTGTCCGTCAAGGCTGGTTTCGGTCGCAACTATCTGCTGCCGTACGGTCTGGCTGTTCCGGCCACTGCCGAAAACCAGGCGGCTTTCGAAGCTCAGCGCGCTGAGCTGGAAGCACAGGTTGCAGAGCGCAAGGCCGAAGCTGAAGCGCGTGCCGCTCAGCTGAACGAAATCGAACTGTCCCTGGTCGCCAAGGCTGGCGAAGAAGGCAAGCTGTTCGGTTCCATCGGTCCGCGTGATCTGGCCGAAGCCATCGCCCAGTCCGGCATCGACATCGCCAAGAGCGAAGTCCGCATGCCGGAAGGCCCGCTGCGCAACACTGGCGAATACGACATCGTGCTGCAGCTGCACGCTGAAGTGACTGCCACTGTTCGTGTGGTCGTGGTCGGCGAGTAATCGTTGATCCGTGGTGGCTGCCCGGTGATCCGGCGCTGCCGCCACAGGTGGTACTCGAACCGCCCTCGCATCCTGGATGCGGGGGCGGTTTTTTTGTGTCTGGCGTTTCTTTGTCGGGCGTGACAGGGAAAATCCTCTGCACGCGGGCAGGGCGGTGACAGGCAAAATCCGGTAGAATGCCTGCCCCCGTGAGGTAGAGCATCATGTGCGGTCGCGATGGTTGGCAGGCTCGCGGCGATGCACGAAAATGGAGGTTCCCGCGGGCGTGTCAGTCATCAGCAGGAGTCAGCCAGGCATGAGCGAGATGCAGGATCAGGATCGCGAGACGGCGGCGCTCAAGGTGCCCCCCAATTCGCTGGAGGCCGAGCAATCGGTCCTCGGCGGTTTGATGCTGGACAACAGCGCCTGGGACACGGTGTCCGAGCGACTGGTGGCCGACGACTTCTATCGCTACGAGCATCGTCTGGTCTACAACGCCATGTCCCAGCTGGTGGGCAGCAGCCGGCCGCTGGATGTGGTCACGTTGTCCGAGTTGCTGGAAAGCCGTGACCAGCTGGAGTCGGTCGGCGGGCTTGCGACCCTCGCCGAGCTTGCGCGCAATACGCCCTCGGCCAGCAACATCAAGGCCTATGCCGACATCGTTCGCGAGCGCGCGACGCTGCGCAAGCTGATCCAGGCGGCCAACCAGATCGCCGAGAGCTCCTTCAGCCCTCAGGGGCGGGACGCCGACGAGCTGGTCAACGAGGCCGAGCGTCTGGTGTTCCAGATCAGCGAATCACGCCCCAAGAGCGGCGGCCCCAAGGGCATGAGTCAGCTGCTGACCGGCGCGGTGGACCGCATCGATGAGCTGTTCAATCTCAAGGGCCAGATGACCGGCCTCTCGACTGGCTTCCGGGACCTGGATGACATGACCTCCGGTCTGCAGCCATCGGACCTGGTGATCATCGCGGGGCGCCCCTCGATGGGCAAGACCACCTTCGCCATGAACCTGGTCGAGCATGCCGTGGTCTCCGGCGACAAGCCGGTGGCCGTGTTCTCGATGGAGATGCCGGCCGAATCGCTGATGCTGCGCATGATCTCCTCGCTGGGCCGCATCGATCAGACCAAGGTGCGTACCGGTCAGCTGGATGACGAGGATTGGCCGCGGCTGACCTCGGCGGTCAACCTGCTCAAGGACAAGCAGCTGTTCGTCGATGACACGGCGGCCCTGTCGCCCAACGAGATGCGCTCACGCTGTCGCCGCATGGCGCGCGAACACGGCGGCATCGGCCTGATCATGATCGATTACCTGCAATTGATGCAGGTGCCGGGACTGTCCGAGAACCGTACTGCCGAGATCTCCGAGATCTCGCGCTCGCTCAAGGGTCTGGCCAAGGAATTCGCTTGCCCGGTGGTGGCGCTCTCGCAGCTGAACCGCTCGCTTGAGCAGCGTCCCAACAAGCGCCCCGTGATGTCGGATCTGCGTGAATCCGGCGCCATCGAGCAGGACGCCGATGTCATCGCCTTCGTCTACCGTGATGAGGTCTACAACAAGGACAATCCCGACAACAAGGGCTTGGCCGAGCTGATCATCGGCAAGCAGCGTAACGGCCCCATCGGCACCGTTCACATGGCCTTCATCGGCAAGTACACCCGTTTCGAGGACCTGGCGCCAGACAGTTATGGCCAGGCCTTCGCTGAATGACGTGATGCGCATGCGCATCAAACATGTACCCGGGCGGCGGCAGCGACGTCGCCCCGCAAGACCCGCACTGACGGGGAGGAGATAGCATGGCAGGTGGATTTGGGCGCGGACGCGCACGCACTCCCAAGCTTCAGGGACGCGGTACGCTGGAGAGCCTTGAGCGCGAAGGGCCTTTCAAGGAATGGCTGGGCATGCCGGATCTCTATCGCTTCACGCTGGTCGTGGAGGGCGAGAGCTACAGCTATCAGACCGAAGACAGTGAAGTGCCGGTCGTCGCGGGCGACATGGTGGTCTTCCGTTACAAGGAAACCAAGGCCGGCAAGTGGATCGACCGCAATTCCCTCGGCAAGGCCATCGACCCCAACTCGCTGTAAGGCGTCCACTTCCGGCGTGGCATGAGCGTATTGGCCAGCCACGACCGGGCAGGCTCGTCGCAAGGCGTCCTTGCACGGCAGCACCGCGGTGATGTGCCCGACCCTTCGCTGACACATCACCGCCCCGTGTCATTTTCCTGTCATATCAGCATGCTTTGATTCTGGCATGCTGCCATCCCCGCATCCCGCTTTAGCTGAGGCATCCACTCCCGAATCCGGCCAGGCGCTGGAGGCGTTGCTGCGTCTTCGCCAGTTGCGGATGCATTTCCAGCCCATCGTGGCGGCAGATGGCCGTGAGGTCTTCGCCTACGAGGCACTCGCGCGCGCTGCTGCGGGATGCAGCTTGCGCTCACCGATGGCGATGTTCGAGGCGGCTCGCCAGCATCGGCGCCTCGCCGAGCTGGACGGCCTCTGTCGTGAGCTGGCGCTTGAGCAATGGGCCGAGCAGGGCCTGAGTGAGCGCCTGTTCCTGAACGTGTCGCCGGAGGTGCTGCTGGACAGTGCGCATTCTCGGGGACTGACGCGTCATCTCCTGCATCGCCATGGGCTGCATCCGCATCAGGTCGTCATCGAGTTGACTGAGCAGACCCCGGGGCTTGACCCGGCACTGATGCGTGAGGCCGTCTGCCATTACCAGTCGATGGGCTTCGCCATCGCGCTGGATGACCTCGGTGAAGGGTACGCCAGCCTCAAGCTGTGGTCGGCGGTTCAGCCTGACTTCGTCAAGATCGACCGACACTTCATCAGCGGTATTCATCAGGATTCGCTCAAGCGGCGTTTCGTGCGCTCGATCATCGACATCGCCCACGGCAGTGGCAGTCAGGTGATCGCGGAAGGCATCGAGCAGGAAGGCGAGATGGAATGCGTGTCTCAGCTGGGGGCCGAGTATCTGCAAGGCTGGCTGTTTGCGAGCGCCGAGGTGGACCCTGCTGACCAGCGTGCCGGCCTCGAGCAGCGCCTGCATCGTCTGAGTCGCCGCCGGCATGCCGCGCCTCTGGCACTCGGTGCCGGCAGCCTGCTGCGGCAGGTGGCGCCGGTACTGCAGGATACCTGTCTCGAGGAGGTGGCCGAGCGTCTGCATGCCGAGCCGGAATTGATGGCGCTGGCAGTGGTGGACGCGCAGCAGCGGCCGGTCGGCATGATCATCCGCCATCGACTGCTGGGATTGCTGAATCAGCGCTTCGGACCGGAGCTGCACGGACGACGAGCGATCCATGAGGTCATGCAGACCCATTCACTGCGTGTCGAGGAAGATGAGCCGCTCGAGCGTCTGTCGGCCAAGCTGCTCGGGCGCCGGGACATTCATCGTGACGAGGATTTCATCATCATGCGAGGGGGATGCTATCGCGGCCTTGGGCGTCCTCTGGATCTGCTGCGCATCCTCGCGGAACGTCAGCTGGCGGTTCGTGCTCAGTGTCCGTGAGCCTCTCCGGGTCGGCGGCCTTGAACATGACGTCATCCAATCGTCATGGTGGTGCCGTGCAATCGTCATCGTCTCCCCGCAAGCTGGCGTGAAGCCTTGACGCCACCTTCACGATGATGGATACCTCAGACAACAGAGGTCCAGGAGCCGACACCATGTCCAGAATTGCCGCTGCCTTCACACCTGCTGGCCTGCTGGTCAGCAACCTGAATGCGCTGATCGCCGAGTATCCGGCACTGGAGGCGCGCGTGATCAGTCATGCCGCCAGCCGCTTCTATCAGGTCCAGCTGGTACTGGAAGCGGGTGCCGATGAAGACGATGAGCGCAGTGAACTGTTGATGAAGCGTGGCAAGCCGATGCTGTTCCGCTCGCTGGAGGATGTCTACAGCGAGCTCAGGCGCGCCGGTCTGTCACGCGCCTGGCTGGTATCCCAGGTGGCCAACGACGAGATGATCGGCCGACCGCCTCAGTACCATCAACCGTTGAGCTCGCGCATCCCCTTGAGCTTCTGAGTCAGCGTCTCCTCTGGGGTACCCAGCGGCCGATACGCTCACGGTGGCGGGCAAAGACCCGATAGCCGACATCCAGCATCGGACGCAGCCCCGGCAGCAATGACAGCCTCACCAGGCGCCGATAGCCGAGCACCGCATAGAGGGCTCGGCTGGCGTCCATGCCGACATACCACTCCCCGCGCGCATCCTGCACGTGCAGGCGCCCCATCATCGTCTCGAAGCTCAGCCCCAGAGCATCTGGGGAAAAGTCCTTTGCACGAATGTCGACCGTCCTGACCCGTTCCCGCCTCGGGTGTCTCGCCAGCCAAGCGACCTCCCGCTGGCACAGGGGGCACTTGCCATCGTGATAGAGCGTGACCGGTGCACTGGCCTGCCAGATGCGACTCATGAGGATTCCTTGTCGGTCGTGGAACTGGAGGGCGCGGGATGGTAACCCGCGCGATGGGCACCGCTGCCATAGTCAGCGGCGCTGTCGAGTCGGGCGAGAAAGGCCTCGGCCTGTTGCAGCAATGCCTCGCGCTTGTCGTCCTTCATGCGTCGCCAGCTGCCATAGACCAGCGACATGCGCGGGTTGCGTGACAGTGATTCGCGATGGCGTTCGATGAAGTGCCAATAGAGACTGTTGAAGGGGCAGGCATGCGTGCCGGTGACCTTCTTCGGCGAGTACTGGCATCTGTCGCAGTGATTGGACATGCGATCGATGTACTTGCCCGAGGCACAATAGGGCTTGGAGCCCATCAGGCCGCCATCGGCGTGCAGCACCATGCCCAGGGTATTGGGCAGCTCCACCCACTCGCAGGCATCGACGTAGACCGCCAGATACCAGTCGCATAGCGCCTCGGGCTTCACGCCGCACAGCAGGGCGAAATTGCCGGTGACCATCAGGCGGCGGATATGGTGGGCATAGGCATGATCACGCGTACTGAGGATGGCTTGATCCACACAGCGCATGCCGCTGTCGCCGCGCCAGAAGACCTCCGGTAGATCCCGTGTCGCACTCAGGCGATTCTCCTGCTTGTAGCCGGGCATGCGTGTCCAGTAGATCCCACGCACATACTCTCGCCAACCGAGAATCTGCCGGATGAAGCCCTCGGCGGAGTTGACCGGTACCTCGCCACGTCGCCAGGCATCATCGACGGCAGCGCAGACTTCGTGGGGACTCAGAAGCCCGATATTGAGCGCCGCGGAAAGTCGGGAGTGGAACAGGAAGGGGTCACTGTCATCGATGGCATCCTGATGGCGGCCGAAGTCTGCCAGGCAGTGCGCGAGGAAGTGAGCGAGATCGTCGAGCGCCTGGGCGCGGGTCACGGCCCAGTTGAAGTTGTCCAGATTGCCGAAATGACGCAGCTCGCCCTCGGCTCCCTCGCCGAAGCGGGTGTCCACCAGCGTCAGCACTTCGCGCGTCAGCGCATCCTGGCGGTGGTCATGCTGCGGTGGTGGCGGTGACTGGAAGTCGGCGGGAATCGGTTCGCGATTGTCATGATCATGATTGAACTTGCCGCCGGCGGGCTCGCTGCCTTCCATCAACAGATCCGTGTCACGACGCTGTTCACGGTAGAAGTATTCCATGCGCAATTGCTTGCGTCCGTCGGCCCAGGTCGCGAACTGTGCCGGTGTGGTGAAGAAGCGGTGATCTTCCAGCACCACCCAGGGGATCTCGCCTTCCTCGCGGCGTGCGAGGAAGGCCTCCAGCAGTCGCCATTCCCCGGGGCGAGTCACCAGAATGCCGTCACACTGATGGAGCGCGGCCAGCCGCTCGGCTTCCAGGATCAGCGATTGACGATTGTCCGGGTCATCCAGGCGGCTTTCATGCACCTGCCAGCCGCAGTCGCGCAGCTCCTGTGCGTGATGGCGCATCGCGGCCAGCATCATCGCGATCTTGTGCGGATGGTGTGGCACGTAGCGGCCTTCCTCCTCGACCTCGCAGAAGGCGATCAGACTCTCGGCAGGTGCCTGCTTGAGGCTCGCAAGCTCGTGACTGAGCTGGTCACCGAGAATCAGCACCAGCGGGCGCGCGAAGTCGTGACGAGTGGCAAGTTGCAGAGTGGAGGTTTCGGGCACACTGACTCCTGCGGCGGGGCGCAAGCACGGCTTGCGTCGGGTTGTGACAATAATTGTCGTAAAGCTGTACAAATCGTGATGATAGTATAACTTCATCCCTCACGCACAGGGCGAGCTGGTAACATGGCTGCGCTGTCGGTGAGGGTGGCTGGTTGCCGCTTCACCCCTTTTCTTGCCCCTTGTCAGGAGTTCATCGCCCATGAGCACCCCGCGTTTCGGCGTCATGCTGGTCAATCTCGGCACCCCTGAAGCCCCGACACCCAAGGCGGTGCGTCGCTACCTCGCGGAGTTTCTCGGTGATGTACGCGTGATCGACCTGCCGCGCCTGCTCTGGCTGCCGATCCTGCATGGCCTGGTGCTGACGACTCGCCCCAAGAAGGTCGCCGAGGCCTATGCCTCGGTGTGGACGGAAGACGGCTCGCCGCTGATGGCGATCGGCAAGCGTCAGCGTGCCGCGCTGGAGGCGCGTCTGGCCGAATCGCTGGGCGAGGAGATTCCGGTAGAGCTTGCGATGACCTACGGCAAGCCGACCATGGAAGAGGTGGGGCGCAAGCTGGCCAGTCGTGGGGCAGATCGCATCCTGGTGCTGCCGCTCTATCCGCAGTTCTCGCGGACCACGACTGCCGCGGTGTTCGATCGCCTGGCGCGCGCGCTCAAGCCGTGTCCGCACCTGCCGGAACTGCGCTTCGTGCGTGACTACCATGATCATCCTGACTACATCGCCGCGCTGGCCGCCAGTGTCCGTGAACACTGGGAAAAGGCAGGGCATCGCGGCAAGCGTCTGTTGATGAGCTATCACGGCATCCCCAAGCGCTATGCGACGGCGGGCGACCCCTACCCACGCCAGTGCGAGCGCACTAGCCAGCTGCTGGCCGAGGCGTTGGGGCTTGGGGACGATGAGTGGGCGATGACCTACCAGTCCCGCTTCGGCAAGGCCGAGTGGCTCAAGCCGTATACCGATGAGACGCTCAAGGCCTGGGGGGCTGAAGGTCTGGAAAGCGTCGACGTCATCTCGCCGGCCTTCGCGGCCGACTGTCTCGAGACGCTGGAGGAGCTGGAAGAGGAGAATCGCGGCTACTTCACCGAGTCCGGCGGGGGCGAGTTCCGCTACATTCCGGCGCTCAATGACCGTCGTGAGCATATCGATCTGCTAGAGGCACTGTGCCGCCAGCATGCTCAGGGCTGGTGACGAGCAGGGCAGGCATGAGGCCCACCTGAATGATCTGAGCACCGCAGTCCGAGTGACAGATACGCAGTGAAACGCTGGAAAGACAGCGCCCCCACCAGTCTCCTGGCGGGGGCGCTTTGCGTTGGTCTGCCGTCTCGCCTCGCGAGAGGAGTGGGGCCGACCGGGGCAGGTCAGAGCGTCAGGCGAACACGAGCGCTCAGGGCAGGCGCGATTCCGAGGCTTCGGCATTTGCCTCATCCGGTTCGTCTGATACTTCCAGACGTTCCGGCACGTTGCGGGTACGGATGTCCGCCACCAGCTTCTGATGCAGCGCGGCCTTGGACAGCAGGTGTGCGGTCACCGGGGCGGTGATGAACAGGAAGATGGTGATCAGCATCTCCTGGAAGCTGAAGTGACCGGTAGTGGCGCGGAAATAGATCATCGACGCCATCAGTACGCAGCCGACCCCCAGGGTGGTGGTCTTGCTGGGGCCGTGCAGACGCATGTAGAAGTCCTTGAGGTGCGTCAGCCCCAGCGACCCGATGAAGGCGAACAGGCCGCCGGCGATCAGGAAGAAGGCGATGACGCCTTCCAGGACAGGATAGAACCAGGTGGGCATGGAGACTCTCCGCTCAGGTCATTCGATGATGTCGCCGCGCAGCAGATACTTGCAGACTGCCACGGTGCTGACGAAGCCCAGCATGGCGATCAGCAGCGCCGCCTCGAAGTAGGCCTTGCTGTTGAGCTGGATGCTGAACAGCACGATCAGCGCGATGGAGTTCACGTACATGGTGTCCACGGCGAGGATGCGGTCCGGCAGATCCGGGCCGATGGCCAGCCGGAAGACGTTGAGCATCAGGGACGCCGCGAACAGCGCGATGCTGATCCACAGGGCGATGTCTAGCATTCGTAGATCTCCTTCAGCGGGCGCTCGTAGCGCTGGCGGATCTCGTCGATCAATGCCTGTTCATCCTCGACATCCAGTGCATGGATGATCAGATGGCGACCATCCAGCGTGAGATAGGCAGAGACCGTCCCCGGTGTCAGCGTGATGGTGCTCGACAGCAGGGTGATCGGGAACTTCTGCTCGAGCTCCAGCGGATAGCGCACGAAGGCCGGGCGGAATTTCGCACGCGGATTCAGGATGAGTCGCGAGACCTGCAGGTTGGCGATGATGATGTCCAGGATGACGCGCAGCAGGTAGCCGATCAGTCGCCACGGTTTCTGGAGGTCCGGCTGCGGCTCCCAGAAACGATAGGTCAGTGCCGGGATGGCGATGGCCAGCACCGCGCCGAGCAATATCTGCCCGGGCGAGACGCTGTTCTGCAGCATCAGCCACACGACCAGCAGCAGGGTCGAGAGCATCGGGGTGGGCAGAACGCGAGAACGAGACTTGATCATTGAGCGTCTCCCTTGAGCGGCAGAGCGGTTTCCGGTGCGGCGTCCTTGCCCAGAAGGGCATCGAGATAGGGGGCCGGGTCCGACAGTTGCTGTGCAGTGGCCTTGGTCCACTGCGAGACGGGACCGGCGAAGACGACCAGTGCCAGTGCGGCGGAGATCAGGCCGCAGGTCGCTATGCCGCGCGCGACACCGAGTCGTTCACCGCTGGGTTCACTGTTGCCGGTGCGCCAGAACACGCTGGAACCGGCACGCGAACAGGCCACGATCGAGCACAGCCCCGCCAGCAGCAGCACTGGCCACAGCCATACCTGCTGCTCCAGTGAGGCGGACGACAGGATCAGCGCCTTGCCGATGGCGCCCGAGAAGGGCGGCAGGCCCGCCGCGGCCGCCGTGCCGATCAGGAACAGTCCGCCCAGCAGGCCTGCCTGCAGCAGTGGTCGTGAGCGCACGATACGGGCACCGGCCTTGCCGCGCTGGCCTGCCATCACATCCACCAGCAGGAAGAGGCCGCCGGTGACCAGGGTGGAGTGGATCAGGTAGAACAGCAGGGCGCTGTCCGCCGCGACGCTGTTCATGCCCAGCGCCGTCAGCAGCGTACCGACCGAGATCATCACCAGATAGGCCACCAGAGTGCGCAGGTCACGTGCCGAGAGCACGCCGAGCATCGACACGACCAGCGTGGCGAGCCCTGCCCACCACAGCCAGTCGCGACCGAGGTCTGCCAGGGTGCCGGCGTTGTCGGTGAAGATCAGCGAGTAGACGCGCAGGATGGAATAGATGCCGACCTTGGTCATGATCGCGAACAGCGCCGCCACCGGCGCCGAGGCCGCGGCGTAGGCGCGGGGCAGCCAGAAATACAGCGGCAGCATCGCGGCCTTGAGGCCGAATACCACCAGCAGCAGCAGACCGCCGGCTTCCATCAGGCCGGCACGCCCCGGGTCCAGCGTGGTGACGATGACGGCCATGTCGGCCATGTTCAGCGTACCGGTCACGCCGTAGAGGATGCCCAGCGCGATCAGGAAGAACGCCGACCCCATCAGGTTCAGCACCACGTAATGCAGGGCCGACAGCGTGCGTGCCTTGCTGCCGCCGTGCAGCAGCAGAGCGTAGGAGGCGATCAGCAGGACCTCGAAGAACACGAACAGGTTGAAGAGGTCACCGGTCAGGAAGGCACCGTTGATCCCCATCAGCTGCAGCAGGAACAGGCCATGGAAGTTGGAGCCTGTCTCATCGATGCCCGCCGTGGCATACAGGCAGGCCAGCAGGCCCAGTACCGAGCTGAGCAGCACCATGGTCGCCGACAGGCGATCCAGCACCAGCACGATCCCGAAGGGAGGCTGCCAGTCGCCCAGCGCGTAGTAGCGAATGGTGTCGTCGTTGGCCTGAACGACCAGCGCGATGGCGATGGCCACCATGATGGCCTGGGTGATCAGGCTGATGCTGCGGCGCAGTACCGGCGATGAGCCGCGACTCAGCAGCAGGCAGGCGCCCACCAGCAGCGGCAGGACGATCGGAAGGACAATCAGGTGTTGCAGCATCACTTGCCATCCTCTTTCGAGTCGTCCAGACGGTTGCCGTTGACGTGGTCACTGCCCAGGTCACCGCGCGCGCGCATGGCGAGGATGACCACGAAGGCCGTCATGGCGAAGCCGATCACGATGGCGGTCAGCACCAGCGCCTGGGGCAGCGGGTCCGCCGTGGGCGAGCCTGAGCCGACCACGGCGGGGGTGCCGTGCATGGCAAGCCCCCCCATGGAGAACAGGAACAGGTTGACCGCGTAGGACAATAGCGTCAGTCCGACCACGACAGGGAAGGTGCGCCCGCGCAGGGTCAGGTAGACACCGCAGGCGGCCAGCAGGCCGGTGGTAGTGGCGTAGAGGGCTTCCATCAGCTCTTCTCCTTGGTCGGGCGGTGCGGTGTCGTCAGCTTGCCGAGGTTGGCGAGAATCATCAGGGTCGCGCCGACCACGGTCAGATAGACCCCGAGGTCGAACAACAGCGCGGTGGCCAGCTCTATCTCACCGATCACGGGAATCGTGAAGTGGCCGAACGATGACGTCAGGAACGGATAGCCGAAGACCCAGCTGCCCGCGCCCGTCAGGCCGGCGATCAACACCCCGGCCGCCGCGACCGGCTGGTAGGGGAAGCGCAGCCAGCGCTGTGTCCAGTCCACGCCGCGCGCGATGTAGAGCAGGATGATGGCCACGGCGGTCACCAGACCGGCGATGAAACCGCCGCCGGGTTCGTTGTGGCCGCGCAGGAAGATGTAGACCGAGACCAGCAGCGCCAGTGGCAGCAGGGTCTGGGACACGGTGGCCAGAATCATCGGGTGGCGGTCCGGCGACCAGTTGCGGCCATCCAGGTCAGTGGACGGCATGAACAGGCGCAGGCGGTTGAGCAGCTTGAAGATCGCCAGTCCGGCAATCCCGAGTACGGTGATCTCGCCCAGCGTATCGAAGCCACGGAAGTCGACGAGAATCACGTTGACCACGTTGTGGCCTCCACCGCCGGAGACCGCATTGGCCATGAAGAAGTCGGAGATCGATTCGACCGGGCGGGTCAGGATGGCGAAGTTGAGGCTTGCGACCACCACGCCGAAGGCGCTGGCGAGCAGGACGTCACGCATGATGCGTCGCGCGCTGGATTCCTTGGGTGTGCGCTGTGGCAGGAAGAACAGTGCCAGCATCAGCAGGATCATCGTCACCACCTCCACCGCCAGCTGGGTCAGTGCCAGGTCCGGGGCGGCAAAGCGTGCAAACGCCAGCGAGGTCATCAGGCCGACCACTGACAGCATCAGCAGGGAGATCAGGCGCTTGCGGTGAGTGATCGCGGTGCCCAGGCCGGCCAGGCCGGTGATCACGGCACCCGTCAGCAGCATGCCATCGAAGGGCTGCTGCTCAAGCTCTCCACCCAGACGCGGCACGGCCAGCAGGCCGATGCCGACGAAGACCAGCGCGGTCAGCAGCAGCCACAGCATGTAGCGCTGCAGCGAACCGTTCTCGAAGCTGTCCATGAAGCGCTCGGACAGTTTCACGATTCGCTGGACGTTGGCCTCGAAGACCAGCAGGGCGTTGCGCGCCCGGAACTGGCGCTGGAAGGCGTACAGATGGTGGCGCAGGGCGTAGACGGCGACACCGCCACCCAGCGCGATGACGCTCATCAGCAGCGGCAGGTTGAAACCGTGCCAGATGGCGAGACTGAAGTCCGGCACCGGCGCTGCCAGCACGCTGGCGGAGGCGCTCACCAGCAGGTCCTTGATCACCAGTGACGGCAGGATGCCCACCAGCAGGCAGATCAGCACCAGCACCTCGATGGGCAGCTTCATGTAGCGCGGCGGCTCATGCGGGGTCTTGGGCAGGTCCTTCGGCTCGCCATTGAAGAAGACGTCGTGGATGAAGCGCAGCGAGTAGGCCACCGACAGGATGCCACCGAGGGTCGCCAGCGCCGGAATCAGCCAGGAAAGACCGCCCAGCAGCTGGGCATCGAGGCTCTCGGCAAAGAACATTTCCTTGGACAGGAAGCCGTTGAGCAGCGGCACGCCGGCCATCGAGGCCGAGGCGACCATCGCCAGCACCGTGGTATGCGGCATGTAACGGTACAGGCCGTTGAGCTTGCGGATGTCACGCGTGCCACATTCGTGGTCGACGATGCCGGCTGCCATGAACAGCGAGGCCTTGAAGGTCGCGTGATTGATGATGTGCAGCAGGCCCGCGACGGCGGCCATCTGGCTGTTGAAGCCGAACAGCAGCGTGATCAGACCCAGATGACTGATGGTCGAGAAGGCCAGCACGCCCTTGAGGTCCTGCTTCATCAAGGCGAACCAGGCGCCATACAGCAGGGTGGCAAGGCCCGTGAGGCTGACGATGTAGAACCAGAGATCAGTCCCCGAGAGCACCGGGTGCATGCGCGCCAGCAGAAAGACCCCGGCCTTGACCATGGTGGCGGAGTGCAGGAAGGCGGACACCGGTGTCGGAGCCGACATCGCGTGGGGCAGCCAGAACTGGAACGGGAACTGCGCGGACTTGGTGAAGGCGCCCAGCAGCACCAGTACCAGTGCGACAGGATACAGCTCGTGGGAGCGGATCTGGTCTGCCGCCGCGAGGACGTCATCGAACTGGTAGCTGCCGACGATATGACCGATGACCAGGATGCCGGCCAGCAGCGCCAGCCCGCCCGCACCGGTGACGGTCAGCGCCATGCGGGCGCCCTTGCGCGCCTCGCTCAGCTGATACCAGTAACCGATCAGCAGGAAGGAGCTGAGACTGGTCAGCTCCCAGAACACCCACATCAACAGCAGATTGTCCGCCATGACGATGCCGAGCATCGCGGTCATGAACAGCATCAGGAAGCTGTAGAGGCGTGCCAGCGAGTCCTCGCTCGACAGGTAGTAGCGAGAATAGAGGATGATCAGCAGTCCGATACCGAGAATCAGCAGGACGAACAGAGCTGACAGGCCATCGAAGCGTAGCGCCAGATCCAGTCCCAGTTCGGTGATCCACGGCAGGTGGAACTGGGCTATCTGGCCGGCGAAGACATCGCCGAGATGGAAGACGGCGATACCAAGTGCCAGGGCAGGGGCAACCGCCGTCAGCCAGGCAAGGCGGCCGCGGGGCAGGTCTCTGGCCATCAACGGCACCAGGGCACCGAGCAATGGCAGTAGCACGATCAACAGCAGGGTCATGGAAGACTCGCTCCAGTCGTTGTAGGGCGTTGTCCCTCTGTCGTCAGCGGAGCGGACACGGGCTCAGGGCCAGGCCACCAGCTTCGAGGTCGGGACGCGGATTTCGGCCACTGGGTGCCGATAGGATAGGCGAGCGCATTGCAGGCTGCCGAGGTTGCCACCTCTGGATCACGCTTCCGTGTCAGGTCGACGCCTGCTCGGGAGGTGCGTGCCGCCATCAAGTGGCGGGAATGGGTGGCAGTGGCAGCCGATGGCGGCTCAGAGGTTCAGGCGCCCGGCAGGGACGCAGGTACCTCGGGATGAGACGTCACCGCCGCGGGCGGATCAGTCAGAAAGGGGAGGCGCACGGCACGAGGTGCCAGCATCCAGGTGGGGATGAGGTCCGCAGCGCGCCCCCGGCTGCCCGCGATGGGCAGACGGCGAAGATGCCGGGTTGGTGCGGTCATGTCATGTCTTGCGAGCATGGCCGTATTCCTCCTGAAGCCCCTGGATGACAAGTGTGTTTGCGGGTAGAGACACTTGCGCGATCTTGTTGAAAACATTGGTGGATCGTGACCTAACCTCTCGAATGTATCACGCACTTGCACCCCTCGCCAGCGCACGGGCGGCAGGTCGGATGAGGTCCCTGATCGGACAGCGTGTTGTACAGAGCGGGCTATTTATTGTACAAATATTATACGCCGATAACGCTTTGGAGCTCGCATGCGAGAGGCCATCAGCACGAATTCGGGCGGCCCACCGGAGACATCACTTGTCTGGCTGCGTCATGACCTGCGTCTGGAAGACAACCCGGTATTCGCGCTGCCCAGTGTCCGTCGCCCCTATCAACTTCTGGTCATGTACGTGCTGGACCAGCGCTGGTTGACGCCTGTCGAGGGTCTGCCTCGCCTGGGACCTGCCCGCCTTCGCCTCCTCTGGCAGAGCCTGATGAACCTGCGTGGCATGTTGCTGCGCCGCGGCAGCGATCTGCTGGTGCGAGTGGGGGATCCCGTCAGCGAGGTGCTGGCCCAGGTCCGCCAGCATGACGTGGACTGCCTGGAAGTCAGTCATTCCCGAACCCCGGATGATGCCGGCAATCTTCAGCGTCTTGCCGCGCAACTTCCTGCCAGTACCCGGCTGCATTGCCACCCACGTGAAGGGCTCGTGCTGGAGCCGCTGGACGAGCGGGATGCGACGCAGGAGCCCGCGGCCCTGTGGACGCCTCCGCAGGTGATGGAAAGCCCGGCCCATGGTGCGAAGGCGATGTCTCTCGCCGCCCCGGAATTGCCCGCTTCCTCGCGGCTTTCGCCAGCGCTGGCGTCACGCGGGGCGATGTCTCTGCGTCTCGATGATGCCCAATGGTGGACGCGTCATGCCTCGCGAAATCCCTTGCAGGGGCTGCCGTGTTCCTTGCCGCCATGGCCGGAATCGGCATCACGCGGTTTCCCGCCGCTGGAGGCAGTGTGCGCCACGGCCAGCGCCTGGCAACCGGTGGGGGAGATCGCCACGCTTCAAGGCGGAGAGGAGCCGGCGCGCGAGCAGCTGTCTTCCCTCGTCTGGTCGCGTCCGGAATCAGAGGATGCCGAGGTGCAGGCTGCCTGGCGCCTGTCCGCCTGGTTGGCGCAGGGCTGCATCAGTCCGCGGCGCATCCTGCAGGCACTGGCGGAACATCGACGGGAAATGGGGGAGTCTCTCGCGGCGCATCAGCTGATGGCCGTGCTGCTCCAGCGCGAGTACTGGCAGCGGGTCCTGCAAGCGCAGCCCGAGGAATCGCTGATGGGCTGGTATGGCGAGGCGCTGGAGAAGGAGGCGGCCTGCGATGTGGCATTCCAGCGCTGGCGCGAAGGGCGCACGGGCGACGTACGGGTGGACCGGGCCATGCACAGGCTGACCCGGGAAGGCTGGCTGCCGTGGGATGAGCGCCAGCATCTGGCCCGTGCATGGCTTGCCGCCGGGGGAGACTGGCGACTCGGGGCGCGCTGGTTCGAGCACTGTCTGCTGGATTTCGATGCCGCCGTCCACTGGGGGGAGTGGCGGCATCTGGCGGGTCAGCCGGTGTGAGGTCTCAGCCCAGTCGCGCCAGCAACGCCGTGACCGCCGTCTCGACGCGCAGGATGCGCTCGCCGAGGTGTACGCCCTCGAAGCCGGCCTTCATGAACTGCTCTACCTCATAGTCCACGAATCCACCCTCCGGGCCGATGGCCAGGATCACCGGCTCACTCACCGCGCGCGGGCACTCCTGCGGCATGCCCGGGTGCGCGATGATGCCGCGCGGCTTCACGGCGCTCTCCGGGGCCATCAGGCCCGGCAGTCTGTCCTCCACGAATGGCTTGAACAATGTCTCCTGCGTGACCGTCGGCATGATGGTGTCGCGCGCCTGCTCCAGTCCCAGCACCAGATGCTGGTGAATCTTTTCCTCTTTCAGCTCCGGCGACTGCCAGTAGCTCTTCTCCACGCGCCGTGTATGCAGCAGGGTGATGTGCTTCACGCCCAGCGCCGTGACGTGTTCCAGCGAGCGCGCCAGCATGCGCGGGCGTGGCAGCGCCAGCAGCAGATGGACATCGAGTGGTGCCGGCGGCTGACGCTCCAGACGCAGACTGAATTCGGCCACCTCGGTGTCCAGCCGCTCCAGGCGTCCACGACCGATCAGCCCGCCCTCGATTCCCAGGGTCATCTCGTCACCGACAGCGGCACGATGCACCTCGCGCAGATGGCGCAGTCTGCGCGGGTCCGTCACGCGTGCATGGTCGGAGGCGAGCAGGTCATCAGCGCCGAGCAGGATAAGGTTCATGGCGATACCGTAGACAGACAGGAGGAAAAGAGGCGGCATTCTAGCATGGACGTCAGGTGGCTCGACTCCGGCGAAATGACAGCGAAGGGGGCGATTGCCCGGGGCGTGGCGGGAGTGGATCAGGCGCGTGGAAGCGGCTTTCCTTGCAGTGCCCCCCCTTGAGTGCACAATGAAGAAAAATCGACAGGAGCTTGATCCGTGAGAGTCATCCGCAAATACGCCAATCGGCGTCTCTACGATACCGAGCAGAGCCGTTATGTGACCCTCGAGGACCTGCGCAGCCTGGTGCTGGCGGAAGAGGTCTTCAAGGTCGAGGACGCCAAGAGCGGCGAGGACCTCACGCGTACCATCCTGCTGACCATCATCATCGAGCAGGAGCAGGGCGATGGTGAGGCCGAAGTCTTCTCCAACGAGCTGCTGGAGCAGTTCATCCGCATCTATGCGATGGCCAAGCCATTGCCGCTGGCGGGGTATCTGGAGCAGGGCACGCGGCTGATGATGGAGCAACAGCAGCGCATGCAGGAGCAATGGTCCCAGGCCATGCGCCACTCGCCCATGGAGATGATGCGCGAAGTCGCCGAAGAGAATCTGCGCTTCTGGCAGCAGGCCATGGGGGGCGGCATCAACCGGGGCCGGACGAGCTCACGCTCTGCCGATGATGCCCAGGAGGGCGGGACGAACGACGACGGCGAGGCCCACGACCCCGAGGGCACACGCTGAGTGATGCCTGGTCGGCCGGCATGAAAATCACATGAAATCGCGTTGATGTGAAAAGGGGCGTCCCGAGGGGAGCCCCTTTCTGCCATAATGCGCAGCCTGACATTTCCTCGGTCGCCCGTGTCTTGCGGGCAGCCTTGATCCTCACTGGCTCATGAAGGTTGAAAAGATGAAGGTCCTGATCATCGGCGGCGGTGGCCGCGAACATGCGCTGGCCTGGAAAGCCGCCCAGTCCTCCCGTGTCGAGGAGGTCTTCGTGGCCCCCGGCAATGCGGGCACGGCGCGCGAGTCCAAGCTGACCAATCTGGCGATTGCCGCTGACGATCTCGATGCTCTGGTCGCCTTCGCGCGGGACAACGCCATCGAGCTGACCATCGTCGGCCCGGAAGCGCCGCTGGTGATCGGCGTGGTCGATCGCTTCCGCGAGGCGGGGCTCAAGTGCTTCGGCCCGACGGCCGGCGCTGCCCAGCTGGAAGGCTCCAAGGCCTTCACCAAGGACTTCCTGGCGCGTCACGCCATCCCGACCGGCGACTACGCTACCTTCGCCGAGGTCGATGCGGCGCTTGAGTACCTGGCCGCCCACCCGGCACCGATCGTCATCAAGGCCGATGGCCTGGCGGCGGGCAAGGGAGTGGTGGTCGCGATGACCGACGAGGAAGCCCGCGCCGCCGTGCGCGACATGCTCGAGGACAACGCCTTCGGTGATGCCGGTGCACGCGTGGTGATCGAGGAGTTCCTCGACGGCGAGGAAGCCAGCTTCATCGTGATGGTCGATGGCGAGAACGTGCTGCCGATGGCCACCAGTCAGGATCACAAGCGGGTCGGTGAAGGCGATACCGGCCCCAACACCGGTGGCATGGGGGCCTATTCTCCGGCACCGGTGGTCACCGCCGATGTGCACCAGCGCGTGATGGACGAGATCATCCTGCCCACCGTGCGTGGCATGGCGGCAGAGGGACATCCCTACACCGGCTTCCTGTACGCCGGCCTGATGATCGATGCCCAGGGCGCGCCGAAGATCATCGAATACAATTGCCGCTTCGGTGATCCGGAGACCCAGCCGATCATGGTACGTCTGAAGTCCGATCTGGTGGCGCTGTGTCTGGCCGCCGAAGACGGGCGTCTCGATACCCAGACCTGCGAGTGGGATTCCCGCGCGGCGGTCGGCGTGGTGCTGGCGGCAGGCGGCTATCCGGCCAGCTACCGCAAGGGCGATGTCATCACCGGGTTCGATGCTGCCGAGGCGACCGGTTGCAAGGTCTTCCACGCCGGCACCGCCGAAAAGGACGGGCAGGTGGTCACCAGTGGCGGTCGCGTGCTGTGCGTCACCGCGCTGGGCGACAGCGTGGCCGCTGCCACCGAGCGTGCCTACGAGGGTGTGGACGCCATCGACTGGCAGGACGTGCTCGTGCGACGTGACATCGCCTGGCGTGCCATCGCCCGTGAGCGTGGCGACGCCTGAGCCTGTCCGGCATCATCGCATTGTCTGCAAGACCCGGCCTCTGGCCGGGTCTTGTCGTTATCGCACCGTGATTCTCGCGTCGGCCATTCTACGACCATCGTGTCGAGAGTCTGGTCATGTCGGTGTCGGCCGTGCGATAACCTTCATCATCACTTGTTCACGCATGAACGGCGGCCCATGGGTCTCCCCGGCCTTGAGCATGGCATCGGGGAAGCATGGCGACTCCGCCGTCATCGTCCATTTCCGTCTCGCCGACGAGGAGTCCTCATGGAGCGTATTCGGCTCGAGTTCCCAGAGCAGCGCCTGGTGCATCGTCATGCGATGACGATTCGTGTCAGCGATATCAATTATGGCCAGCATCTCGGTCACGATAGCGTGGTCAGCCTGGCGCACGAGGCACGTGGCCAGGCCTGGCAGGCACTCGGCTTCCCGGAATGGGATGTCGATGGCCTCATGAGCATCGTCTCCGATCTGGCCGTGCAGTATCAGGGGGAAGGCAAGCTGGGCGATGCGCTGGTGGTGGAGACCGCCATGGACCCCGTGTCCGGCAAGGGGCTGGGTGTCCATCATCGTCTGGTGCGGGTCGGTGACGGCAGCGTGCTGGCCACCGTCAGGGTCGGGCTGGTGTTTGCCGGCCCCGACGGACTGGCCGTGCCGAGTGCACGTGTCAGTGACGAGATCGAGCGCACGGTCGCGGCGCTGGCCTGCGAGGTGGCGCGCTGATGTCGCGGGAGTATCCGATCATCGCCGTGACGGGCTCCTCCGGTGCGGGGACGACCACGGTCATGCGGACCTTCGAGCGCATGTTCTCGCGTGAGTCGATCCATGCCGCCTATGTGGATGGTGATGCCTTTCACCGCTATACCCGCGATGAACTGGTACGCATGTTCCAGGAGGCGCCGGAGCGCAAGCGTGAGCTGTCTCACTTCGCGGTCGAGGCCAACCAGCTCGATCGACTGGAAGCGCTGTTTCTGGAGTATGGCGAGCAGGGCTCCGGCACGCACCGTCACTACATCCATGCCGAAGACAAGCGCATGATCGAGGCGGGCTACAAGGTCGGGACCTTCACCGAATGGCAGTCGCTGCCGGATTGCACGGACCTGCTGTTCTACGAGGGCCTGCATGGCGGGCTGGTGACGCCCGAGCATGACATCGCGCGTCATGTGGATCTGCTGATCGGCGTGGCACCGACCATGAACCTCGAGTGGATCCAGAAGATCGACCGGGACACCAAGCTGCGCGGGCACTCCCAGGAAGCGGTGGTCGATACCATCCTGAGCCGCATGGATGACTACGTCCGCTATATCCAGCCGCAGTTCTCGCGTACCCATATCAACTTCCAGCGCGTACCGACGGTGGACACCTCCAACCCCTTTGAGCCGCAGGACATTCCCACCGATGCCGAGTCGATGGTCGTCGTGCACTTTCGTGATCCGGGCAGCGTCGATTTCCCCTATCTGCTGGCGATGATCCAGGGCTCCTTCATGTCGCGCCCACACACGCTGGTGGTGCCGGGTGCCCTGATGGCGCTGGCCATCGAGCTGATCATCACGCCGCTGGTCAGGAGTCTGCTGGCCCAGCGCCGTTTCCGCTGAGACGTGAAGTCGGCGAGAGCAGGACGCGTCACCGGCCCTTGAGACGCGGCAGGATGCGTTTCTTCCACAGGCGCAATACCTGATTCAGGCGACCGCTGCGCATCAGCAGGCGAGCCTCGCGTGGCCGCAGCGGCAGCCCCAGCGTACGTTGCTTGAGCTTGAGGGAGTGGCGCAGGTCGAAGCGACGCATCATGCGCATCACACCGGCCGTGCCCGGCAGTCGCGGCAGCCGCACCGCCGAGGTGAAATCGATCAGTACCGGTATGCCATCGCGCAGTATGACGTTGGAGCCGCGGATGTCGTTGTGTGCCATGCGGCGCTGATGCAGCTGCTGCACGACGAGAATCAGCTGCTGGCAGAGTCCTGGATGCGCCGCGGGATCCAGCTGTGCATCGCTCAGCAGAGGGCCGGGAATGTATTCCATGGCCAGTGCCAGCGGGGAGACGCGTGCAATGGCGCGCGGTGCATGCGTCCAGCCGGCCAGGCGGCTCAGCATCTTCAGTTCTCGACGGACCAGCCAGCGCGCGACCAGTGCCGCCGGGGTGCCGGCATAACGACGGTAGTCCTTGCATACCACCGTCTGGCCATCGAGGTGCGTGAGATAGACTTCCGCCTTGAGAAAGCCCTTGGCGCGCTGCAGAAAGTCCTCTGCCGCCGGCTCGCGTGACAGCGTCCCGGCAGTGTCCGCGTCAGGCGTGGCCACTGATGCCTTGGGTGTCACTGTACCCGTGGTTGCCCTGCCGGAGGCGTCCAGCTCGTGAGTCGCCTTGTGCAGGGAGGGGATCAAGGAGGTTTGCAGGCGCATGACGGCAGGCTTCTTGTTAGCGAGGTAACAATGATTATCCTATCATTTAGCGAGTCCGCCCACCGTCGTGAGTGAATCATTCTGTTGCCCATCCAGCGACACTCGTCTCATGCGCAGAAGCCTGTCGGTATCGGGGGCGTCTCGGTGATCACTGTCTCGGTGATCATTGTCTTGGTGATCATTGTCTCGGGGCTTGGCCCATTGCGGTGCTGACGCTACGCTTGCACCTTGCGCTGCCGTTGGCGGCGACGTCATTGTCGAGGGAGAAGGTGTCATGGACTGTCTGTTCTGCAAGATCATCAATCGCGAGATTCCCGCCGATATCATCTATGAGGATGAGGAGGTGCTGGCCTTCAATGACATCAACCCTCAGGCGCCGACCCATGTGCTGATCATTCCCAAGCAGCACATCGCCACGCTCAATGATATCGAGGAAAGCCAGCTGGCCACGGTGGGACGCCTGCAGTACACCGCCGCCAGACTGGCGAAGGAATACGGCTTCGCCGACGATGGCTACCGTGTGGTGATGAACTGCAATGAAGATGGCGGCCAGACGGTCTATCATATTCACATGCACCTGATGGGTGGTCGCCGCTTCACCTGGCCGGCTGGCTGAGCCGGCGTAGAGCAGGCGCCTGTACCGGCGGTTTGCGGGCAGGTAGCGGCTAGCGATATACAAGCGTGCGGCACACGGGCGCATACCGGGCATGACGTGAAAGCGTCATGCCCGGTCTTGTTCTGCAGGCTGCAGGCAGGAGATGTCGGAGCGATGCGAGATTCAGACGTACCGACGACGACAGCGTCACTCTGCCCCTTACCGTGAGTGGGGGCCTTGCGTAAGATGGTGGCATTGCTCACGCCGTGCAGGAGTTCTTACATGACGCACCCCACCGCCAGTCAGGCACAACGTCACCACAGTCGCGCCGACCAGTTGATCCATCAGTTCGATACCGTTCTGCGCACGCTGGTCCCTCATGCGGCTCAGCCGTCACGACCTACCCCGGCAGACGATATCGTGGACAGCGAGATCAGTGATGCGGAGCGTCAGCATGCTGCCGGTCTGATGCGCATCAATCACACCGGTGAAGTCTGCGCCCAGGCGCTGTACCAGGGCCAGGGGTTCACGGCGCGTCTGCCGGAAACGCGCAGCCAGATGGAGCTTGCCGCTCAGGAGGAGATCGACCATCTCGCCTGGTGCGATGCACGTCTCGTCGAGCTGGATGCCAATACCAGCCTGCTCAATCCACTGTTCTACATGACGAGCTTTGCGCTCGGGGCAGCGGCCGGCGCCATCAACGACAAGGTCAGCCTCGGGTTCGTGGCCGCGACCGAGGAGCTGGTAGGCGAGCACCTGTCGAAGCACCAGCAGACACTGCCCGAGGGCGATCAGCGTTCACGCGCGGTGCTGCGGCAGATGGAGATCGATGAAGCCCATCATGAGCAATGGGCGCTGGAGGCCGGAGGACATCGCTTCCCGGGGCCGCTGAAGAGCGCCATGCGGCTGATGTCCAAGGTGATGACCGCCAGCGTCTATCGCGTGTGAGGGTCAGGCACCTGAGCTTGCCTGTGTAGCGTCAGGCCGCTGAAACGAAGAAGGCCGCCCCGTGGGGCGGCCTTCTTGCGTCGTGTGACCCTGAATCGGTCATCGGTCATCGGTCATCGGTGTCGGGGCTTATTCCTTGACCTGGTACTCACCATCCAGTGTCGCGGTACTGCTGCCGTCTTCACGTGTCGCATCCCGCGAATAGTTCTGGCGGCCGTTGGCCTTGTCCTGGGCTTCCTGCATGCGCTGTTGCATCTCGCTCATGCGCTTCTTCATGCGCCGGCGGATGAAGGGCAGCATGATGATGCCCAGTACCATCATGATCAGTGCCGCGAACAGGCTGAAGATCATGACGACACCGCCGATCAGCCAGGCAGCGACCAGCTTGAGGCCGGACAGGCCTTGAGAAGGACGCTGGTTGCCGGCGTTGGCCTGCCATTGGCGAGCCTGGTTCCAGAGAGTGTTGTGCTGTTGGCCTTGCATGTTGATTCTCCGCAATGGTTGCCGGGCCGATGGGCCGGGCAGGGAAGACCCGATGTGTGAAGGTGGATGGTCGGGGGTATCGGGTCTGGAAAGTGGGGTGTCTCATTTGGCTGTCAGCGCCTGAAGCACCTGAGCCAGGGCGGTACTGCAGGCCCCTGCGAGATTCGTCATGCCTTTGGCTGCCTCATGATCTCAGCATCGAGGTTGGCAGCGTTGTCGTCAAGGCGATTGTCGTGTCCGCAGGGGCGCGGTGGAGGCCGTCAGGTCCGAGCGTCATCCGCCCGGCATCGTGCTGGCGAGGGTGGGCAGGCTCAAGGACAGGGTCTGCTGTCGGCCTTGCCCGTCCAGTCCGACGATTCGGATGGCATGCGCCTCCACGTCGACACTGCGTATTCTTTCAATGCCGTCGCTGGCGGCAAAATTCAAGGTCTGACGCAGGCTGTTTCTCCCCATTGCCCCTTCCTCCGTCTGGCGGGTCTGGCGGCGTAGCGCCTCATCGATCAGCTCGCCATCCGCGCGATTGATGGACAGTTCCATCTCCCAGCCGTCTCGCCCCCAGCCGGTGAAACGGACCTGATTCGCCACGATGTCCATGCCACTGAATTGACGCATCCCACTGTGGCTGGCTCGCATCATCAGCTGGGTCAGCAGTTCCGGAGCCAGCCCCGTGGACAGAAGGCGAGAGCTTTCGTGAGAGCCTCCGTGATCGCGCTGCGAGTCCGGTGCCGCTTGCCCTGACGTGGCATCGCCATTGTCATTGCCCATCCCCGCAGCACGCCTGTCAGGGCTGCCAGGACTGCCAGAGCTATCGGGACTGTGCCCGCTCGCCGTGGCGAGCGCGGCCACCTCGCGACGAGTGTCATCCAACCCCGTGCCCAGCGTGGAAGCACTCAGTCGATGCTGGGGAGGGAGATCCTCGATGCCGTTGGCATAGGCGGGCACCGAGCCCAGCATCAGGCCGAGAGCGCCCGCTCCCAGTCGCTGGCGAAGGTTCACGATGGAGCGCCCCGCCAGCCGGATGCTGATGGCCCGAGAGCGAGCCTCCTTCACACTGGGAGAGGCAGGAGATGACGGCATGGACGCCTCCTCAAGGCAGTGGAACATGGCCTCACTGTGAGACATGCGACCTTGCATGACACTGAGAGGGGGATTCATCTGAGGTTCATTGCTGCCTGTCAGTCTTTGCGGCATGCGGTCATCCGTGCGCTTCCGCTGGCGTCCGCGCTGTTCCAACGCAGGTTTGCTTGCACATTCCATTGCCAGGATGCTTGTCGAGCATCAGCGCCCGTCGCGGCGCACCAGACCCGCCGCAATTCAAGAGGTTTTCCGTCATGCCGACTCCCCGCAAGGCCCAGACAGGCGCCAGCGCATCCCGCGTCAGCCAATGGCGGCAACGCTATGGATGGTTGTGCCTGGGGCTGGGCGGCTTGCTGATCGGTGTCCTGGCCATGCCGCCGCATGCGCTGTGTGACAGTGAGCGCTGGCGTAGCCTGCACGATGAGGTGGCTGCCGGCCGTGTCATTTCACTGTCTGAACTGCTGGACAGTCTCGAGCGTGACTGGCTGGGGCAGGTGGTCGAGGTGGAGCTTGAAGACATCCATGGCGAGTTGATCTACGAGGTCGAGATGCTCGGACCGCAGGGCCAGATGGCCAAGTTCACCGTACGGGCCGCGGATGGAGAGCTGCGTGAGGTGCGTGGCGTCAATCTGGACGCGATGCGCCGTCATGCTCTCGAGAGCCCGGCAGGCCCGTCGCCATCCCTGAGCGAGCGTCAGCCAACGGGTGGTCTTGAGGGTGCCGAAGACCCCTGAGGACCGTTATGCTTGCAGCAGTGTCCTCGTGTGATGCCGTGACGCGGTATCCGTCACCGGATAGCGACTGCCCAGGAGTGCCCAGAATTCATGAAGATATTGTTGGTGGAAGATGACATGCCGTTGGCCGAAGCGCTGATGGCACGCCTCAGTGAGGCAGATGTGCTGGTCGAGCATGCCGTCAATGGTGCCGATGCCGATTTTCTGGTGCAGACCGAGCGCTATGATGCGGTGGTGCTGGACCTTGGCCTGCCGGATGGTGATGGCACCCGCTGGCTGGCCCAGTGGCGTGAGGCCGGCATCGAAGTCCCGGTGCTGGTGCTGACGGCGCGTGAGCGCTGGTCGGACAAGGCGGCCGGCTTCTCTGCCGGTGCGGATGATTACGTGACCAAGCCCTTCGAGACGGCCGAGGTCATCTTCCGCCTGCGCGCGCTGGTGCGTCGCTCGCGCGGGCATGCCCATCCGGTGCTCAAGCTGGGGGATCTGGCCTGTGATACGCATGGCGGCACCGTCAGCCTGGCGGGGCGCCCCGTGTCACTGACGGCACAGGAGACGCGGTTGCTGATGCACCTGATGCATGCCGTGCCCGGCGTGGTGAGCCGTTCGGAGCTGGTCGAGCATGTCTATGACCGCGACCACGAACCCGACTCGAATGTCATCGATGTCCAGATCAGCCGCCTGCGTCGCAAGCTGGGGGCTGAGCGTATCGAGACGCTGCGCGGTCGCGGTTATCGCCTGCGCGACCCGGATGCCGAATCGGGTGGCGCAGACGGGGCCGGCGCAGCGGGAGCGGACGGCCGCGACGCATGAAGCCATTGTCCGTCGGCCGGCGACTGCTGGGTGGCTCGCTGGTCATCGCCTTGATCGTCATGCCGTTGACCGGTCTGGGGCTGGCGTGGAGCTTTCGGGATGCGGTGACGACGGCCTTTGACCAGCGGCTGCTGTCGCTGTCGAAGGTGTTGATCGCCGCGATCCAGTTCGATCGCGAGAAGGGCCGTCCGGGGCTTACGCGCTCGTTGGGTGATCCGCGTTTCGATCAGGCCTACTCCGGGTGGTATTGGCAGATTTCCGATCGCCACGGCAATGTGCTGACCTCGCGCTCGCTGTGGGATCAACGCCTGCCGATTCGCGATGAGATCAGTGCCGACGGGTTCCTGAGCCGGGATCTCGACGGGCCGCGTCATCAGTCGTTGCGCGCCATCGAGCGTGATATTCGCCTGCCGGGCCGCAGCCAGCCACTGCATGTGATGGTGGCGGCGAGTCGCAGCGAGGTGGACGCCGAGGTCGCGCGTTTCGAGTGGTTGCTGGCGGGAGCGCTTGTCGCGCTGGCGTCGTTGCTGGTGTGTGGCTCCGCCGCGCAGATCAGCTGGGGGTTGGCACCGCTTCGGCGGTTGCGGGCACGCCTCAAGCGGGTCGCGGAGGGTGAGGCAGACAGGCTGGAGGAAACACGCCTGCCGCCTGAACTGACAGAGCTGACGCGCGCGATCAATGCAGTGCTGGAGCGAGATCAACGCCTGATCGAGCGTGGGCGTGCCGCGGCGGGCAATCTGGCGCATGCGCTCAAGACGCCAGTCAGTGTGCTCAAGGCCCAGTCCGAGCGCTTTGATGGCGAGGACCGCGCCCGCATCGATGCCGAATTGCGACGTATCGATGAGGCCGTGCGTCACCATCTGGCGCGGGCGAGTGCCGCGGGCGGTGCGCATCTCAGTGGGCGAGTCAGTCTGCGCGAGGCCGCCGGGCCGGTGTTTGATGGCCTTGGGCGCCTGGCGAGCCGGCGTGGCATCACCCTCAGTCTCGCGCTGGAGGATGATGCCGGTGTGCGCGTCGACCCGCAGGACCTGCAGGAGATGGTCGGCAATCTGCTCGAGAACGCGCTGCAATGGGCGCAGCAGCAGGTACGTGTGACCAGCGAGTCCCGCGATGGCGGTGTGCTGCTGGTCATCGAGGATGATGGCCCGGGCATGAGCGACGAGCAGAGCGCCGCCGCGCTGGGGCGTGGTGCACGTCTCGATGAGGGGCGCTCCGGTTCAGGACTCGGGCTTGCGATCGTGGACGACCTGATGGCGCTGTATGGCGGCGAGCTGAGGCTGGAGCGCTCCGCTCTGGGCGGCCTGGCGGCGCATGTCTGGCTGCCCAGCTCACCGCTGGTGGGGACCAAGCCCACGGCCTGATGGGAAGAGGGGTGTCCTGCAGTCCTTTGATGCTAGCCTATTGACAGATATCAACTCATAGGGCTTGGCTATCATCTCGATCCCGAGAGATGATTGGGCGTCACGCCAGCCGCACCGTATTCTAAGGGGGTTCGGCTGGCAGCCGGACGGGCTTCGTTTCTGAGTCTCGTCTGCCGCGCCCTGCGGTGATGACGAACTGGCGCTCCTTCGGGGGCGCTTTTTTTATGCCTGATATCTCCCCTGTTCCGGCAGCGGGATGCGCGCGTGACAGTGACCCCGGGAGAGGGTTGACGGGTGTGCAAGGGGGAGATTGAACGCAGGGAGGCTAACGGTCGTCTTCAGGATCGCATAGGCTGTCAGACAGGAGTCGTGTGAATTCTCAGGCGTCAGGAGGTGGGCATGAAGGACATGACGATGTGCGCTCAGCGTGGGGATCTGGAAGGGCTCAGGGAAGCGCTTGCCGAGCCCGGGGCGCGTGAGCGCCTCAATGATGTCGATTATCGCGGACGCTCGCCGTTGATGGTGGCCGTGCAGGCCAATCAGCCCGAAGCGGTGGCGGTGCTGTTGGCCGCGGGAGCTGACAGCGAGCAGACTGACGCTCTGCATGACACGCCATTGCTGGCTGCCGCGGCGCTGGGATATGGCAATTGCCTGACCTGCCTGCTTGAGCACGGTGCCTCGGCCACGGTGCTCAATCGTTTCTCCTCCACGGCCCTGATGTCCGCCAGCGAGCGCGGCCATGCGGATATCTGTCGCGTGTTGCTGGAGCAGACGGACGTGCCGCCTGATCATCAGAATCGCCTTGGCTGGACGGCGCTGATCGAAGCCGTATTGCTGGGGGACGGCGGGGATGCCTATCAACAGGTGGTCAAGCAGCTGCTGGATCACGGCGCTGACGTCAATCTCGCGGATGCCGAGGGAGTGACACCTCTGGCGCACGCCCGCTGGCGCAAGTTCGAGACCTTGAGTGACATGCTGGAAGCGGCTGGTGGTCGGGAGCAGGGCGTGGCGCATGTCGTGTCGGACGAGACGCTTCAGGCAGCCCGCTCGGCGAGTTCCCGCCAGACATGATGGCCAACCTACGCAGGAGGCAGCGCATGGTATTACCCTGGGGACTGTTGATCATCGGCGTAGCGCTGCTGTTACTGGGTGCGCTTCGCTGGCAGTACGCACAATCACTCGCACGGGAAAGCGTCCAGGTGATGGGAGAGGTGATCAGTCATGATCGCGCCCTGAACGTGGAAGGGCGCGGCCGCATCCATCTGCCCAAGGGCGGTGAGTTGAGTGAGGACGAGGCCCTGGCGATGGCAGGCTTGCCGCCGGGGGGGCGCTTCAATGTCGAGTCGATCCAGTACGCGCCCATCGTGCGTTATCAGGACAGGCGTGGCGGTTGGCATGAATATGTATCACCGCTGGCGGTGCAGACGCCGACGCCTGCGGTCGGCGAGACCGTGGCCGTGAACTATCGACGCAGTGCGCCTCACGAGGCCAGTCTGCCTGGCACGCGCGGCTGGTTGATCGGCGTCCCATTGGCGCTGGGGGTCGCGCTGTGTCTGGTGGCGCTGCGTCTGTTGTTGAGAGGGCCGGTAGCATGAATAAGGCCGGTAGCATTAAGAGGGCCGGTGGCATGGAGGGGGACGCATGTTGGCAACCGGCTGTCAGAGGTGAGGGTGAATGAAGGATTCTGAAGGCCAGGGGACAACCCGGCGTTACGGTATCGGCATGCTGGTGCTGTGCTGGGGGCTGATACTTGGCATGCTGGTGTGGTGGTTCCAGGGGCAGCTCGAGGAGCGTACCCGCCCGAATGCCTCGCTGGCCGGTCAGGCATTGTCCCAGGGGGAGCCGCTGACCCTGACGCGCAACCGCTCAGGGCACTTCGTGGCCCCCGGCGAGATCAATGGTGAGCCGGTGACCTTCCTGCTGGATACCGGCGCCACCTATGTCTCGGTGTCCGAATCACTGGCCGAGCGTCTGGCGTTGCCGCGCGGGCGCGATGCCCGCTTCACCACCGCCAATGGGGTGAGCCATGGCGCACTGACCACGCTGGATGTCGTCAGTCTGGCGGGGCTCAACCAGCGCGAGGTGCGCGGGGCCATCGTGCCGGGCATGCATGATGAGGTGGTGCTGCTGGGAATGAGCTTTCTAGGCGAGTTCGATATCAACATGCGGGGGCAGCAGATGACACTCACGCCGGTTGCGGGGCGTGGCGGCTGACGAGACTGCCGGGCAGGAGAGGCCGGCCAGATAGTCAGACTGACAGGTTCTGATGCTCATGCTGTCTTGCCAACGATGGCCTCGCCAACGAAACGCCCCGCTCATGGGAGACCATGAGCGGGGCGTTTCACGTCTGATGCGTCAGCGGAAGATCAGTCCTGCTTGGGCGGCTCGACATGACCACCGAAGCCGAAGCGCATCGCGGACAGCAGACGGTTGGCGTAGGTGTTTTCCTTGCGCGAGCTGAAACGCGAGAACAGCGCGTTTGCCAGCACCGGCACGGCAACGCCCTGCTCGACGGCGGCATCGACGGTCCAGCGGCCTTCGCCACTGTCGGAGACGGCACCGCTGTAGTGATCCAGGCGCGCATCGCCGGCGAGCGCCTGGGCGGTCAGGTCGAGCAGCCAGGAGGAGACGACGCTGCCACGACGCCAGACTTCCGCGATATCGGCCAGGTTGAGGTCGAAGCGCTGGTCTTCCGGAAGGTCCTCGGAGCCCTTGCTCTGCATCAGCTCGAAGCCTTCGGCGTAGGCCTGCATCAGGCCGTACTCGATACCGTTGTGCACCATCTTCACGTAGTGGCCGGCACCGACCGGGCCTGCGTGGATATAGCCACGTTCCGCGCGCTCATCCGGGGCATTGCGACCCTTGGTGCGCTCGAGGTTGCCATAGCCGGGGGCGAGGGTGTCGAACAGCGGCTCGAGATGATCGAACACGGCCTTCTCGGCGCCGATCATCATGCAGTAGCCGCGCTCCAGGCCCCACACGCCACCGGAGGTGCCCACGTCCACGTAGTTCAGACCCTTGTCCTTCAGCGTGGCAGCACGACGGATGTCGTCCTTGTAGAAGGTGTTGCCGCCATCGATGATGGTGTCGCCGGCTTCCATCAGCTCGGCCAGTGCGCTGATGGTCTGCTCGGTGATCTCGCCCGCCGGCAACATGACCCACACGGCACGCGGTGCCTTCAGCTGCTGGACCAGCGCCGCGAGATTGTCGACGTGGGTGGCGCCGTCAGCGACCAGTGACTGGGCAATCGCCTCGTCACGGTCATGGGCGACCACTTCGTGGCCATTGCGCATCAGGCGGCGGGCGATGTTGCCGCCCATGCGGCCGAGTCCGATGATACCGAGTTGCATGTTCGTTCCTTTCACGTGAAGCCGGGGAGAGTCGGGACGGCGCGAAGCCTACCCTGTGCGGACGCTGGACGCAAAAACGGGCCATATCAATGACATGGCCCGTTGGGGTGCTCAGCGGAGACAGGCGTCAGTCGCGTGCCTGTCTCCGGGAGAGGGAGTGATCAGCGATCAATCCCAGCTCAGGGCACCGCCGACCTGATATTCGGTGACGCGCGTCTCGAAGAAGTTCTTCTCCTTGCGCAGGTCGATGATCTCGGACATCCACGGGAACGGGTTCTTGGCGCCCGGGAACTGCTCCTTGAGGCCCAGCTGCGCGAGGCGACGGTTGCAGATGAAGTGGAGGTATTCCTCCATGATGGCCGCGTTCATGCCCAGAACGCCGCGCGGCATGGTGTCACGCGCGTATTCGATCTCGAGCTGGGTGCCTTCCAGAATCATCTGGGTGACTTCGTCCTGGAATTCGGCGGTCCACAGGTGCGGGTTCTCGACCTTGATCTGGTTGATCACGTCGATGCCGAAGTTCAGGTGCATGGACTCGTCACGCAGGATGTACTGGAACTGCTCGGCGACGCCGGTCATCTTGTTGCGACGACCCATGGACAGGATCTGGGAGAAGCCGCAGTAGAAGAAGATGCCTTCGGTGACGGCGTAGAAGCCGATCAGGTTGCGCAGGAATTCCTGGTCCGCTTCCGGGGTGCCGGTGTGGAAGTCGGCACGCGCCAGCGCCTGGGTGTGCTTGAGGCTCCAGGCGGACTTGCGCGCCACGGAGTCCACTTCACGGTACATGTTGAAGACTTCGCCTTCGTCCATGCCCAGGGACTCGATGCAGTACTGGTAGGCGTGGGTGTGGATCGCCTCTTCGAAGGCCTGACGCAGCAGGTACTGACGGCACTCCGGGTTGGTGATGTTCTTGTAGACGGCCAGCACCAGGTTGTTGGCGACCAGCGAGTCGGCAGTGGAGAAGTAACCCAGCGAGCGCATCACGATCAGACGCTCGTCTTCGGTCAGGCCGTCCTGGCTCTTCCAGAGCGCGATGTCCGCGTTCATGTTCACTTCCTGCGGCATCCAGTGGTTCGCGGAGCCGTCGAGGTACTTCTGCCATGCCCAGTCGTACTTGAAGGGCACCAGCTGGTTGACGTCGGCGCGGGCATTGATCATGCGCTTCTCGTCGACCTGAATGCGCTGGGCACCCATTTCCAGTTCTTCCAGACCCTTGGCCACGTCAAGATCGTCCAGCGCCTGCTGGGCGCGGGCGATGCGTTCCGCTTCGCTGACCGCGTAGCCTTCGCTGTTCTCGCTCGCGACGGCAACTTCAGCCGCAGGGGCAGCCGACGGGGCTTCGGCCTGCGGCGCCGGTTTGGCAGCGGCCGGCTTCTCGGCAGCGGGGGCTTCGTCTTCGTGGAAATCGTCCCAGTTCAACATGTTGCGTTCCTCGTGTTCGTAGTGGTCACGCGGGCAATCAGCGTGACAAGAAGGCGTTGGCGGTGCGTCCTGCGACGCTGGCGCCATCGAGAGGCGTGATCTGCCGAGAGGGAAGGTCAGGCCCGGGCCGTGTTTCGAGACAATGTCAGGAGGCAGTGATTGTTGTGTCGGCACAAGACCGAGCCAGGCTCGGTCTTGAGAAAGTGCCGCAGCCCGCCTGCCGGGGATGTCATCGCAGGCGGGGAGTCAGGCAGGGCCTGACTCGAGTCTTGCGCAATCGCTTACTGACAGGCCTCACAGCCCAGCTCATCGATGTTGCTGGCGGAGGGGGCACGCTGACCGCTCTTGCCTTGCAGGAAGTCTTCGATGCCACGCGGTTCCGGCTTGGCTTCCGGTGCCGGGGTCGGCGCGGGAGCAGGAGCCGGAGTCGGTGCGTTGCCGACGGCGTTGTGCTTGCTGCGATCGACGGTGGACTTCTCCACGGCGGTCGCACCTAGAGCACGGAGGTAATAGGTGGTCTTGAGGCCACGGAACCATGCCATGCGGTAGGTCACGTCCAGTTTCTTGCCGGACACGCCCTGGATGTACAGGTTCAGGGACTGCGCCTGGTCGATCCACTTCTGGCGACGCGAGGCGGCTTCGACGATCCACTTCGGCTCGACTTCGAAGGCGTTGGCGTACAGCGCCTTGAGGTCTTCCGGAATGCGCTCGATCGGCTGGACGCTGCCGTCGTAGTACTTGAGGTCGTTGATCATGACCTCGTCCCACAGGCCGCGCGCCTTGAGGTCGTTGACCATGTAGGCGTTGACCACGGTGAACTCGCCAGACAGGTTCGATTTGACGAACAGGTTCTGGTAGGTCGGCTCGATGGACTGCGAGACGCCGCAGATGTTGGAGATCGTTGCGGTCGGCGCGATCGCCATCACGTTGGAGTTGCGCATGCCCTGGGTGCGGACCTTCTCGCGGATGTAGTCCCAGTCCTGAGTCTGGCTTTCGTCCATCTCGATGTAGTCGGCGCCACGCTCGGTCTTGAGCTTCTCGATGGAATCGATCGGCAGGATGCCCTGACTCCATAGAGAGCCGTCGAAGCTCTCGTAACGGCCACGCTCTGCCGCCAGATCACTGGAAGCTTCGATGGCGTGATAGCTGACGAGTTCCATGGATTCGTCGGCGAAGGTCACGGCTTCTTCGGAGGCATAGGCGATGGACTGCGCGTAGAGCGCGTCCTGGAAGCCCATGATGCCGAGGCCGACCGGACGGTGACGCATGTTGGAGCGACGCGCCTGCGGAACGGCGTAGTAGTTGATGTCGATGACGTTGTCGAGCATGCGCACGGCGGTACGTACCGACTTCTTGAGCTTGTCGCCATCCAGCTTGCCGTCGATGACGTGCTGCGCCAGGTTGATCGAGCCCAGGTTGCAGACCGCGATCTCATCCTCGGAGGTGTTGAGGGTGATCTCGGTGCACAGGTTGGACGAGTGCACGACACCGGCGTGCTGCTGCGGGCTGCGCAGGTTGCACGGGTCCTTGAATGTGATCCACGGGTGGCCGGTCTCGAACAGCATGGAGAGCATCTTGCGCCACAGATCACGCGCCTTGACGCGCTTGAACAGCTTCAGCTGGCCCTGACGGGTCATCTCCTCGTACTGCTCGTAACGCGCCTGGAAGGCCGCGCCGTACAGGTCGTGGAGGTCCGGGCAGTCGGACGGCGAGAACAGGGTCCACTCGGTGTCATCGAAGACACGCTTCATGAACAGGTCCGGCACCCAGTTGGCGGTGTTCATGTCGTGGGTACGACGACGGTCATCACCGGTGTTCTTGCGCAGGTCGAGGAATTCCTCGACATCCATGTGCCAGGTTTCCAGATAGGCACAGACGGCGCCCTTGCGCTTGCCACCCTGGTTGACGGCAACGGCGGTGTCGTTAACGACCTTCAGGAAGGGCACGACGCCCTGGGACTTGCCGTTGGTGCCCTTGATGTAGGACCCCAGCGCGCGCACCGGCGTCCAGTCATTGCCGAGACCCCCCGCCCACTTGGAGAGCATGGCGTTGTCGCGGATGGCGCCGTAGATGCCGTCGAGGGCGTCCGGCACGGTGGTCAGGTAGCAGCTGGACAGCTGGCTGCGACGGGTACCGGCATTGAACAGGGTCGGCGTGGAGGCCATGTAGTCGAAGCTGGACAGCAGCTCGTAGAACTCGATGGCGCGACCTTCGCGGTCTTCCTCGTTCAGGGACAGACCCATGGCGACACGCATGAACATGACCTGCGGCAGCTCATAGCGCACGTCGTTCTGGTGCAGGAAGTAGCGGTCGTACAGGGTCTGCAGGCCGAGATAGGTGAACTGGTTGTCACGTGTGTGATCGATGGCCGCGCCGAGGCGATCCAGATCGAAGGTGGCCAGTTGCTCATCCAGCTGCTCGAAGGCGATGCCGCTCTCGATGTAGGCCTTGAAGGCGACCGGGTAGTGCTCCTTCATCTCGCCGAAGGTGGCCTCGTCAGCGACCTTGAGGAAGCTCAGGGCTTCGCGGCGCAGGTTGTCCTGCAGCAGGCGGGCGGTGACGTAGGTGTAGTTCGGGTCCTTCTCGACCAGCGTACGCGCGGTCATCATCAGCGCGGTGGACACGCCATCGACCGGCACGCCGTCGTACAGATTCTTCAGGGAGTCATCGACGATCTTCTGGGCATCGACGTTGGAGAGCTCGGCGCAGGCATCGAAGACGAGGGTCTCGATACGGCCCAGATCCAGCGGACGCACGCTGCCGTCGAGGTGGGTGACATTGATGGTCGGGTGCGGCTTGGCGATGCCTTCGCTCTGGGCGCTGCGGGCACGGGCGTGCTCGTCACGGTAGAGAACGTAGGCGCGGGCCACCTTGTGCTCGCCGGAGCGCATCAGGGCCAGTTCGACCTGGTCCTGGATGTCTTCGATATGCAGAGTGCCACCATCAGGCATGCGACGCTGGAAGGCATCGGTGATCTGGCTGGTCAGCTGCTGGACCAGATCGCGGATGCGCGAGCTGGACTCGACCTGATCGCCTTCCACGGCGATGAACGCCTTGGAGAGTGCGACGGAGATCTTGCTGGCATCGAAGGGCGCAACATCGCCAGTGCGCTTGATGACGCGCAGGCGCTGGGGTGCGGTCACGTCGACTGCCGCCTGATCGGTGCTGAAAGTGGAATCCATGACGCCTTCCTGAATCGTCTGAAGGTGAATCGTTGCCCGGCGAGGGCCCGTGGGCAAAGCGTGTGTCACTGCCGGCGAGGCACCCGGTGGGGCGTGCCATCACGTACGGCTGGCTGACATATCGTCTGATCGCTGTCTCGGCTGGCATGACCCGTCAGGCCACTGAAAGGCGGTCAGACAGGAAATTCGGTACCGATGACAGCTTGGTCGCGGCAGATCATGCGTTGCCGCGCCATCTGCTGAATCATCTCTTTCGGGCTTGACTTGAGGCTTGAAAATTGCCTTTCCGGCTTATGGGTGCGGACGTCGCCAAAACCCTACATATGGGGTGTGAGCTGAATTTGGACACAAGATAGTGTTGTTTTTGGGGTCGTGCAAGTGGATAACTTGTGGGTAAGGTGTGGTTGAAAATCCGTGCCTGCCGCCCGGGGATGTCAAGACATTGCGTGTTAATTTCTTTGCCCCTCGTCAGTGCGCATGTGTGCGGGACAGCTGGCGCGTAAATCCCCAAATTGGCGTATCATTCGTGACAAATCACCCTGAAAAGGTTACGACGTGGCACAGGACGGTAACTCCCTGTGAGCCGCTGGCCACGCCGACCCAACGATGCGGATGGAATGCCCTTGGATACCAATGCGCAAGAACATGTACTGATTGTCGAGGATGACGAGCGTCTGGCGACATTGACGCGTGAGTATCTCGAAGCCAACAACTTCCGCGTCAGCGTCGAACACGATGGCGGCCGGGCAGTGGACCTGATCATCAGCCTGCGCCCCGACATCGTGATCCTCGATCTGATGCTGCCGGGCGAGGATGGCCTGTCCATCTGTCGTCGCGTGCGGCCCCAGTTCTCCGGCCCCATTCTGATGCTGACGGCACGTACTGATGACATGGATCAGGTGCTGGGCCTCGAGATGGGCGCCGATGACTACGTGCCCAAGCCTGTGCAGCCTCGCGTGTTGCTGGCGCGCATGCGTGCCTTGCTCAGGCGGGCCGACGGCCCGGAAGAGGCGGCAGGCGAGACGCGTCTCGTCTTCAATGACCTGGAGATCGACAACGCTACCCGTGAAGCCTGGCTGGCGCGTGAGCGTATCGAGCTGACCAGTGCCGAGTTCGACCTGCTGTGGCTGCTGTCTTCCAATGCCGGGCGCGTGCTGACTCGTGAAGAGATCTTCTCGGCGCTGCGTGGCATCAAGTATGACGGCCAGGATCGCTCCATTGACGTGCGCGTCTCGCGCATCCGGCCCAAGATCGGTGATGATCCCAATCACCCTGAGCGGATAAAGACGGTACGCAGCAAGGGTTACCTGTTCGTCAAGGACCTCTGATTCATGCGGCGTGCGCTGTCTGACAGTATCTTCCTGCGCGTCTACGTGGTGCTGCTGCTGGCGTTGCTCCTGACGCTGGGCGTGGCGTTGGGCGGTTATCAGCTGACCAACGCTGTCCGACTCGAGGCCTACCAGACCCGCCTGGGGGCGGCGCCGATGCTGCTGCTGACCCGGCAGGTGGCCGAGGCGCCTCCTGCCGAAAGGTCGAGCCTGCTGGAGCGCTCCTCGCGCCTGCTGGATGCGCGGCTGATGCTGGCGCCTGTCGAGGTATTCGACCTCAACTGGTGGGAGAAGCGCCGTCTGGCTGCCGGCCGGCCTCTGGTGCATGAGCATCAGGATGCCGGCTGGCAGCTACTGATGCAGGTGCCGGGCGAGGAGCAGGTGCTGGAGCTCAGGCTGCTGCATCTGGCTGAGCGACAGTTGCGGGGATTGATGTCGTTGCTGCGGGAAACCTTGTTGCCCATGGCACCGGAGCAGCGTGTCGCTCTGTTGTCGGAGCTGCAGGATGCCTCCGGGCTGGCCTTCGCTCAATTGCCTGATATGCCCAACGGGCTGGATGCGCAACAGGTCGGGCGGATCAACGACCAGCGAGTGGTGCTCAACATGGCAAGCCATGGGCAGGCGCTGGCGCTCTATACCCGCCTGGAGGGTCACAACCTGATCAAGGTCGGGCCGCTGCAGGTCTTCGAGACGACCCCGGCGGCATTGATCGTTGCCATGATTCTGGCCGTCATCAGCCTGTTGGGAGGTGTCATCTATCTGGTCGTGCGTTCGCTGGAGGCACGGTTGACTCGACTGGAGAAGGCGGCGACCCGGATTGCCGGCGGCTACCTCGATACGCGGGTCAGGATCGAGACCAATGACTTTCTTGGTCGTCTCGGCATGGCCTTCAATGGCATGGCCGAACGCGTGCAGGGATTGCTGGGAGCCCAGCAGGACATGATTCGCGCCGTCTCCCACGAGCTGCGTACCCCGGTGGCACGTATCCGCTTCGCGCTGCAGATGATCGAGGACATGGTGGATGATGACTTCGTGCTCCGGCAGATCAAGGGCGCCGATGGTGACATCGAGGAGCTCGACAAGCTGATCGACGAGATCCTGACCTATGCACGCCTCAATGACGCCGCCGGGGTTCAGCTGGATCTGGGAGCGGTGGACTGTCGGGAAGTGGCGGAACAGGTCTGTGAAACCCTGGCGCCACTGCATCCTGAGCTGCTGCTGAGCATTGAAGGCGGTGCCTTTGACGTGGAGGCCGAGGCACGCTATCTGCAGCGTGCGCTGCAGAATCTGGTCTCGAATGCCTGTCGGCATGCAGATTCACGTGTGCTGGTGCGCATCTCCAGAGACCCGCAGGTGGTACGTATCGATGTCGAGGATGATGGCCCCGGCGTGGGCGAGGAGGACCGCAAGAAGGTCTTCAAGCCATTCGCGCGACTGGATGATTCACGCACGCGATCTTCAGGTGGCTATGGCCTGGGGCTCTCCATCGTGCAGAAGATCATGCACTCTCATGGCGGAAGCGTGGTGGTCGATCGGGGCATCGCCCTGAAAGGGGCACGTTTCAGCCTGCTGCTGCCCTTGTCCAGCAGCAAGCTGGGACGTGAGGCGCCTCCTTCCTTGCCGCCCGTGACCCCCGGGGAGGGGGATGACGGGCAGCGCACCTGAGCGATGCTACTCTATCGTGATACGCAGTGGTGCGAAGCGATGTCATCAGCGAGGAGGGCAAGTGGATGAATCTGCAAGATGCGAGCCGTGACGTCGGGGCTCTGCATGACGCATTGATCGGCTCCTGGGAGCTGCAACGCTTCTGGTATGCCTGGCCGGATGGGCGTGAATGGGAGCCATTGGGGAGGTGTGCGGGTCAGCTGCACTATCTCCCCAATGGCTTCATGAGCGTTCAGCTGGCGGCTCGTGAGCGTGAACCTCTAGGGGTGGCGCCCACTGATGATCAATTGATGGCGGCCTTTCGGCAGGGCTTTGCCTATTGTGGGCGCTGGTGCTGGGATGAGCGGCGTCAGGAGGTCCGTCATCAGGTAGACGTCGCGAGCATCGCGGACTGGAGTGGCGTGACGCTGGCGCGGCGAGTCCAGCTCACCGGAGAGTCACTGCTGCTGGGCACGGACGCGCCCAATCTTCAGCTGCCTGCAGGGGGCTATACCACCTGGCTTGCCTGGCAGCGCCTTCATGATAGATGACATCATTACCGAAAAGGCTTGACGGGATCATGGCTTAAGGTGCAAGGTAACCCCTGTTGGATAGCAAGACGCACCACTCAGTCGCCTGTGCTGCTCGGTAAAACGCCTTGAGCGCCCCGAAATGCCTCGCTGATTTGATGCATGGTTTTGCTTTGCCCACGCTCTTCGGGTAATGCCCGTTATTTCAAACATGCTAATCAGAGAGGAATTTCTCATGGCAACTGGTACAGTTAAGTGGTTCAACGACGCGAAAGGTTTTGGTTTCATTGCTCCGGCTGACGGCGGTGACGATCTGTTCGTTCACTTCTCCGAAGTCCAGGCAGAAGGCTTCAAGACCCTGCAGGACGGCCAGCAGGTCTCCTTCGACGTGACTCAGGGCCAGAAAGGCCTGCAGGCAGCCAACGTCAAGGCTATCGACTGATCATCACTCGCTGCGGAATCCGTTCCGTGTGAGATGATAGATGTCTAGAAGCGCCCCAGCTCATGCTGGGGCGCTTCTGTTTGTGTGCGTGAAAAAAATGCAGTATCGGTGACCTGGTACGCCCCGCAGAGGCATGCCATGAACAAGAGCCCCGTCCCATTGCACGAGAAGCGCAGTGGGACGGGGCTCTTGTCGTTCAAGTGGTTGTCCGGAGATGCCTTGGGGCATTGGCTCAGGCTGGCTTCACGCCGCTGAGCACCTCAAAGGAGGTCTCGCGGGCAGTGCGCAGGAAATCATCCATCCAGGGAGTGCCCAGCAGATCCTCTCGCACCGCGGCATAGAGCGTCGCCCAGATTCCGTCGCCCAGAGGCAGGCCACGAACATAATCGCGGGTCAGGTATTCGGCCAATGCCCAGTTGGGCAGTGCCGTCACGCCGCGACCGCTGGCGACAAGCTGCATCATCATGACCGTCATCTCGGCATGGCGGATCTCGCGAGGGCTGATGTTGGCGGGCTCGAGGAACTGGGTGAACACGTCCAGTCGGTCATGCTCGACAGGGTAGATGATCAGCACTTCTTCCCGCAGGTCTTCCGGTTCCACACGGCCCTTGAGAGCCAGTGCATGCTGGCGTGCCACGGCCAGCATGACTTCGTAGCGGAACAGTGGCAGGTACTGGATACCGGTCATCTCCACCGGATTGGCCGTGATGACCAGGTCCAGCTGCTCGCGACCCAGCGCCTGGAGGGGAGAGAAGCTATGGCCCGAAGGAATGTCGACCTCGATCTCCGGCCAGTGATCCCGGAAGCGATCCACCGTCGGCATCAGCCATTGGAAGCAGCTGTGGCATTCGATGGCCATATGCAGCCGTCCTTGCTCACTGCCTGCCATGCGCGCGATGTCACGCTCTGCCATGCGAAATTGCGGCAGTACCTGTTCTGCCAGTGACAGCAGGCGTTGCCCTGCACGGGTGAACTCGACCGGGCGCGTCTTGCGAATGAACAGCGGCGTGCCCAGGCGCTCTTCCAGGTCCTTCAGTTGATGTGAGAGGGCGGACTGGGTGAGGTGGATGCGCTCGGCAGCCTCGACCAGCGAGCCGGCATCACGCAGTGCCAGCAGCGTGCGGAGATGGCGTAGTTCGAGCATGATGAGTTTTGCTCATTTGGATGAGTGAACAGTTCATTTTCATTCAATTCTTGGGTGAAGTGCAGCGCAGGTCAATCGCTGCTGCGCGAGGAAGCGTCAAGGAGCTCCGTTGGGCATTCCCCCTGAGCCTGATGGATCTCGACATGGCCATCGCAGAGGGAGGCATCTCATGCAGGCAGTGCCAGTGTCTTCACGATGACGGCACCTCATGGGAATTGCCGTGAATCGAGGCCCACAAGGCTGGCTGCGCTTGATAGACTTTCTTCATGCGCCAGGATGGCGTTGCTCTCTACGCCTTGAAATCACGCTGTGTCGCCGCCTCTACCGGAGTGCGGTGCGTTACGTTCTGTCGTCAGGCATGCCCAGGGAGGGCTTTTCATGTTTCCGTTTCATTCGCGCCCGGATCATACGAGGGCTGCTGCCTGTTCGGCGCCAGATGTCTCGCCTTGGCGTGGCGGGCGTCAGGTGGCCACTATCTCGACATGCACTGCGACAGGTATCTCGACAGGCGCCTCGGCCAATCTCCTGTGCGTGTCGATGATGGCGCTGCTGAGTGGCTGCTCCATGCTGTCGGATGAATCGCGTGATGCGCCGAGTGCGCAGGTGATGCCGGCACCGCTGAAGATTCCTGAAGTGCGTCCTGCCACGAAACCAGTCAAGCCCAGGGTACCCAGTGCCGAGTCGCTGGGTCAGGCGCCGGCGGTGACATTGCCCGCGACCTTCCTGCCGCCTCGGGGGGCCAGCGAGTATCAGGTCTGGCGCTGTACGCCGGCGCAGGATCTGTTGATGGCCTTCAGTGATGAACAGGACGCGAGGGGCAGGCCTCCCGTCTCTGTGGCGACGGACACCCCTCAGGAGGCGACTGCTGAAGGCTGGCTGCGGCTATGGTCGCGTCAGCACGCCTACGCCCTGGGGCATGTGGTGAGTGCTTCCGGCGCCCGTTATCGGGCCAATGACGCCCCGGTCTCCGAGCGGCAGCGTCAACAGGCCGAGGGGGGAGCCCGTGAACTGGAAGTCTGGTTCAAGGGGCGGGAAGCCACGCTGCACAATGCGCGCGGCAATCTTGAGTGCGTTCAGGATGATCAGCGCACCATCCAGATCCCCGATGACCAGCCGCTGCTGGTGGCACAGGGTCACGAGCCTGAGTGGCGTATCAGTCTGGATCGAGCGCATAACCGGATGACGGTGACGGCATCGCCCGACCTGTTGGGTGCCGTGCAAGGCAAGGCGCGGGCGTCGCAGGACGCTACAGGCACCGATGACGGTAGCTCTGGCGTTGCCGGGAACGAGAGCGGCAAGCAGGAGCAGGAGTCATCGTCGCTCAGTCAGTTGACGTTACCCTATCGGGTCAATGACGACGGCAAGCATGGCAAGGTGCTGTCGGCGCGCTTGCCGCGCGCTTCAGCCGGCAGGGGGTGGCTGAAACTGAGCCTGACGCCGGGTGCCTGCTTCGACACCATGCAAGGTACCCCGTATCCGCTGACCTCCGAGCTGACTCTGACGCGAAAAGGGGGAGAGTCTCGAGATCTGAGTGGCTGTGGAGAGGCATACCTCCCCTGACATGACGTCTTTTCGTCGATTTTTTCGAATGGTTGGTGCGATCTTTATCGCTTTTTGTGCCACGGAGTTCATCTATCATGGCGGGCAGCTCTCCATCACGGGCAACGGATGCCAAGCCTGGCTCGTGATGGGAAATCGTCCTTTCTGTCTGCGGAGAACCTGCCATGTCTGCCACACCGCTCAATGTTCTGCTGGTCTCATCTTCCCTGTTCGGAGAAAAAGGCAACTCTCGTGAACTGGCTTCCGCGTTCGTGGATGCCTTGCAGGCGTCCGGTCACGAGCATCAGTTGACGCATCATGATCTGGTCGAGCGCGACCTTCCGCACCTGGGCGCCGCCGAGATGCAGGCATGGATGACGCCGGCGGATGAGCGAAGCGCTGAGCAACGCAAGCTCGCCGAGCTGTCCGATGGTTTCCTGGCCGAGCTGAGAGCGGCAGACCTGCTGGTCATCGCGGCACCGCTCTACAATCTGGGCCTGCCGACGCAGATGAAGGCGTGGTTTGACCGGGTGCTGCGTGCCGGCGAGACCTTCCGCTACACCGAGAAGGGGCCGGTAGGTCTGCTGGAAGGCAAGCAGGCACTGGTGCTGGCAGCACGTGGCGGGATGTATGCAGGCAGTGACCTGGATTCCCAGACGCCGCATCTCACATCCATGCTCGGGCTGATGGGCATCACGGATCAGCACTTCGTATACGCTGAAGGCCTCAACATGGGCGATGAGCCAAAGGTGGGAGCTCTGTCAGAGGCCAGGACAGGCATCGCCAACTACGTAGATTCTCTCTGACCCGGTGTATCTGCCGTAGCTGAGTCACATTGGTTGAGCATGATGAATGAAAACGCCACCGCCGCTCTGAGAGGAGCGGCGGTGGCGTTTGTGCTATCGGGAAGCAGAGGTTACTGGGGGAGGAGCCAGTGGCCGGAAACGCTCAGCCTTGGTCTTCGAGCACTTCCAGTGCGCCCTTGAGGCGCGCATGCAGCTCTTCCAGCGGCGGCTGAGCGCCGCCTTGCGGCCAGCCCGCCGTCAACACCACGCCATCGGCGGCATAGTCGCTGGCATCCACCGGTACATCGTAGCCGCTCAGCCAGTGACGCACGTCGGCCTCATGAGCGAATCCGACCTTGAGGCGTCTGGGTGTACGCGGCGTGAAGGTGGTGGTGGGCAGTCGCTCGAGGGCGTCGAGCACGGCACGACTGTATGCACGAGCCAGACCACCGGTGCCCAGCTTGATGCCGCCGAAGTAGCGGATCACCACGCAGGCGATCTGCCCCACGCCGCTGCCTTCCAGTACCTGATACATCGGCCTGCCGGCGGTACCACCCGGCTCTCCGTCATCGGAGAAGCCGATGGCATTCTGCTCATTCGGCGCACCCGCGATGAATGCCGTGCAGTGATGACGTGCATTGGGATGGGCGAGATGCGCCTGTTCCAGCAGCCGCGTCATGGCGTCTGGTGTCGGAGCGTGGGCCAGCCAGGCGATGAAGCGGCTCTTCTCGATCTCGATGCTGTGCTCGTGATGCGCCTCTGGCGCCAGTGCAGGTATCTGATAGCTCATCGTGCCATCTTAGCAAAGCGTCGCCCTCAATGAGTGACGGCGTTGCCGCGTACGACACCCATCACCATGCCCAGCACTTCGATATCGGCATTCTTGAGGTAGATGGGGGCCATGCTGTCGTTGGCCGGTTGCAGGCGTACACCGCTCTTCTCGATATACAGCTTCTTCAGCGTCACTTCCTGCTGGTTGATCATCACCACGGCGGTCTCACCGTTCTCGGCACTTTCACTGCGCTCGATGATGATGATGTCGCCATCATGAATGTTGCAGTTGATCATCGAGTGGCCGCGAACGCGCAGGGCGTAGGTGTTGCGTCGCACCATGCGCGTCGGCACGGCGATCGTGCCGCAGTCGGCGATGGCTTCGATGGGCATGCCGGCGGTGATGTTGCCGAGCAACGGGATATCCATCATGTCGCTGGCAGTGATTTCCTGCCAGGCCTCGTCATTGAGCGGCAGATTGTGAAGGCGCTGAAGGTAGTGTGGAGCGTGAAGACGTGACATGAGCTATCCCCTGATGCTGTGCGGTCGGCAGAGGGAGCCGACCTGCGATGCAGCGTGAAAGGTCGTCAGGCTGAGTTCATCTGCGGCCTGATAGGCTCTGCGAACATGATGACAACGCGATGAGAGCCGACCCGTTCGGTCTGCTGCCCGGGCAATGCCAGGCATGCGATGACGATACTGTATGAGTACTGTTTTTGTATACAGTGTCTGCATCATAGCAAGCCAGCGCGAGGTGGCAAGGGGTGAGTCGGGCGTCGATGCCAATCAGGCGATGGGTGTGTCGTATGAATGTGCACCATGCTTTGCTGATGGAGCGCGCGAGAACTTGACTCCCGTGCAAGGCTCGAAGCGTGCGGGTCGCGTCATTCGGGCGACCGGTGGTCAGTGCCGGCTTCAGCTCGTAGAATGACGCGATTGGATCCCTCGGGACCAGCCTCTGATGTCGCGCTCCGCGACTGACCAGCCGCGAGATGTCGGGATGTCGATCCAGCCAGTCAGCGATGAAGCCCGTTGCGTGCCGCCCTTGCTGGCGGTGCGGGCGCTTGGGTGTGAGCGCGATGAGCGCTGGCTGTTCCAGGCGCTCGACTTCAGCCTCGCGGCGGGCGAGATCCTGCAGATCGAAGGCCCCAATGGCAGTGGCAAGACCACCCTGCTCAAGATTCTGTCCGGGCAGTTCCATGATCACGAAGGCGAAGTGCTCTGGCAGGGGCAGCCTGCCTCGCGGGTGCGCGACGATTTTCTGGGATCACTGCTCTATCTGGGTCACCAGCCCGGCATCAAGGGCACGCTGACGGCATTGGAAAATCTTGCCTGGTATCAGGCGCTCGGTGACGCTGCATCTTCTCGAAACGCCGCGGAGCGACGCTCGCTCGCCTGGGCAGCGCTGGACGCCGTGGGGCTTGCCGGCTTCGAGGATGTCCCGGCCCAGCAGCTGTCGGCTGGTCAGCAGCGGCGCATCGCCCTGGCGCGATTGCATCTGACACCGCGTCGACTGTGGGTGCTCGACGAGCCCTTCACCGCCATCGACATCGATGGCGTCCAGGCGCTGGAGGCGCTGCTGCTGGCGCATGCCGAACGGGGTGGCAGCGTGGTGATGACGACCCACCATCGCTTCTCGGATGTCTCGCGATTGCGCCGAATAGGCCTTGGGCAACGCGCTGGCGCGGAGTCGAGGGAGGGCGCCTGGGCATGAGACATGATCCTCTGACACCATTGTCCGAGTCTCCCGTTGCCTGCTCGTTGGGTGGAGCACTCAAGGCGACACTTCGACGCGACCTGCGTCAGGCGTTGCGCCGGCGCAGTGAGCTGATCAACCCGCTGGTATTCTTCGCCCTGGTGATCACGCTGTTTCCGCTGGGGATCTCGCCGGACAAGGCGCTGCTGGCGACACTGGCGCCGGGGCTGCTGTGGGTGGCGGCCTTGCTGGCCACGTTGCTGTCACTTGAGGGGCTGTTCCGGCAGGACCTCGACGACGGTAGCCTTGAGCAACTGCTGCTGACCCCCCAGCCGTTGCCATTGCTGGTGCTGGCCAAGGTGGCGGGGCACTGGCTATTGACCGGTCTGCCGTTGGCGCTGATGGCACCGCTGCTGGGCGTGATGCTGGGGCTGCCGAGCGGCGCCTTCGGGGTGCTGATCGCCTCGCTGGCGCTGGGCAGTCTGAGCCTGTCGCTGATCGGCGCGATCGGCGCGGCGCTGACGGTCGGGCTGCGGCGCGGCGGCGTGCTGCTCTCGCTGATCATCCTGCCGCTGTACATTCCCGTGCTGATCTTCGGCGCCGGCGCGGTGCAGAGCGCCGTCACCGGCATGCCCAGCGCCGCCCACCTGGCCATGCTGGGTGCGATGCTGGCGCTGGCACTGTTGCTGGCGCCGCTTGCCATCGCCGCCGGTCTGAGGTTGAGCATCAATGGCTAGTCCCTGCTCCCTGCCGGCTGGCAGAGGGTGGCCTGAGTGCCGCCAGCACTTCGCCAGATATCCTTTCGCCCCTGACAAGAGGCTCGTGTGAACGCCGATTCCGACTCTCATCAAGCGCCTGCTCGCAAGGTTCGCCCGCGCAAGGGCGGGCTGTGGCCATGGCTGCATCGCTTGGGCACACCGGCGACCTTCTTCGCGGCCAGCCAGCGCTGGCTGCCGTGGCTATGGGCCGTGGCGATCCTCGCGCTGGTGGCCGGCAGTGCCTGGGGACTGGCCTTCGCGCCGGCGGATTACCAGCAGGGCAACAGCTTCCGCATCATCTATGTGCATGTGCCGGCGGCGATTCTCGCCCAGTCCTGCTTCATGCTGCTGGCGGCATGCGCACTCATCTTCCTTGTCTGGAAGATCAAGCTGGCGGACATGGTCGCCACGGCCGCCGCCCCCGTCGGCGCCTTGATGACGGCGCTGGCGCTGTTTTCCGGCTCGGTATGGGGCATTCCCACCTGGGGCACCTGGTGGATCTGGGATGCCCGGCTGACGTCGATGCTGATCCAGCTGTTCCTATATCTGGGCGTGATCGTGCTGCGTGGTTCCTTCGCCAGTCGTGACAGCGGCTCGCGTGCCGCCTCGATTCTGGCGCTGGTCGGCATGGTCAATATCCCGATCATCAAGTATTCGGTGGATTGGTGGAGCACACTGCATCAACCTGCCACCTTCACGCTGAGTGAAGCACCGCCGATGCCGGCCAGCATGTGGATTCCGCTGCTGCTGATGGTCATCGGCTTCTACGCCCTGTTCGGTGCGCTGGTACTGATGCGCACGCGGGTCGAGGTGCTGAGGCGTGAGAGTCGCAAGCAATGGGTGCGTGACCTGCTGAGCCCGCACTCGGACCCACGACCCGGCCAGAATTCGCCTGCAGGCCCCGTTTCCACAGAGGGTGATCACTGATGAGCTTGCCCGATGTCGCCTTCTCGAGTGTCAGCGAGTTCTTCGCCATGGGAGGACACGCCCTCTACGTGTGGTCCGCCTGGGGGCTGACGGCGGCGTGCCTCGCGGGGCTGGTGATCGCCACGCGGCTGTCCCGTCGCGCGGTGGAGGCCGATATTCGCCGTCGCCTGCGTCGGGAATCCGCCCGTTCCTGAATCCATTCTCGACCTCCCGTGCCAGTCGTCCCGCTGGTCGCGAGAGGCATGATCGTCCCTTGCCCTGATCGAGCCCTGACCATGACCCCCAAACGCAAGCAGCGCCTGTATCTCGTCACGGCCATCGTGCTGCTGGCCGCCCTCGCGGTGGGCCTCACGCTCTATGCCCTGCGCGCCAACATCAATGCCTTCTACACCCCGACCCAGATCGCCAGTGGCGAGGCGCCCCAGGGGCGTCAGATTCGCGCAGGCGGCATGGTGCGCGATGGCAGTGTCAGGCGTGACAACGAGACGCTGGATGCCATCTTCACCGTCACCGATTTCGATCATGACGTGACGGTGCATTATCAGGGCATCCTGCCGGACCTGTTTCGTGAAGGGCAGGGCGTGGTGGTGATGGGCACCTTCGATGGTGAGCATCTCGAGGCCAGCGAAGTGCTCGCCAAGCATGACGAGAAGTACATGCCGCCGGAGGTATCCGAGGCTCTCAAGGCGTCCGGACGTGATGTCTCTGGCAACAGGACGGATGACAGGATAGACACCGGGATGACAGAGAAAACACCTCAGGAGGCGCAGTGATGGTGACGCAACTGTTGCCGGAAATCGGCCATTTCGCGCTGATTCTGGGGGCCTGTCTGGCCTGCGTGCAGGCGGTGGTGCCGCTGGCGGGAGCCGCCACGCGTCGCCCGCTGTGGATGAGTTTCGCCCAGCCGATGGCCTGGGGGCAGTTCCTGTTCGTGCTGATCGCCTATGCCTGTCTGACCGCGAGCTTCCTGCTGGATGACTTCAGCGTCGCCTACATCGCCAACAACTCCAACAGCCAGCTGCCGTGGTACTTCAAGTTCAGTGCCGTGTGGGGCAGTCACGAGGGTTCGGTGCTGCTGTGGAGCCTGATACTGGCGGGCTGGGGCTTTGCCGTCTCGCTGGGTGCGCGCGATCTGCCGCGCGACATGCTGGCGCGGGTACTGGGCATCATGGGATTGATCTCCACCGGCTTCATGGCCTTCGTGCTGCTGACCTCCAATCCCTTCGCACGTCTGCTGCCGGACATGCCGGCAGATGGCGCGGATCTCAATCCGCTGTTGCAGGACATCGGGCTGATCATCCATCCGCCGATGCTCTACATGGGCTATGTCGGTTTCTCGGTGGCATTCTCGTTCGCGATGGCGGCTCTGCTGGGCGGGCGCCTCGATGCGGCATGGGCACGCTGGGCGCGCCCCTGGACCAACATCGCCTGGGCGTTCCTGACCGTCGGCATCGCGCTGGGCAGCTGGTGGGCCTACTACGAGCTCGGCTGGGGCGGCTGGTGGTTCTGGGACCCGGTGGAGAACGCCTCCCTGATGCCGTGGCTGGCCGGTACCGCCCTGATCCACTCACTGGCGGTCACCGAGAAGCGCGGTGCCTTCAAGAGCTGGACGGTGCTGCTGTCGATCTTCGCCTTCTCGCTGTCACTGCTGGGGACCTTCCTGGTGCGCTCCGGCGTGCTGACCTCGGTGCACGCCTTCGCCAGTGATCCGGACCGCGGGCTGTTCATCCTCGTGCTGCTCGGTATCACCGTCGGTGGTTCACTGTTGCTGTTCGCGCTGCGCGCACCGCGCGTGCGCTCGACGCTCGGCTTCCACTGGCTGTCGCGGGATGCCTTCCTGCTGGTCAACAACCTCGTGCTGCTGGTGATGATGGTCACCGTGCTGCTGGGCACTCTCTATCCGCTGGTGCTGGATTCGCTGGGGCTGGGCAAGATCTCGGTGGGCCCGCCGTACTTCAATGCGCTGTTCGTGCCGCTGACCACGCTGCTGTGTGCCTTCATGGGGCTCGGGCCGGCCTCGCGCTGGAAGCAGATGCCGGGGCGCGAGCTCGTGCGCCGTCTGGCACTTTCCGGCGGCGCGGCACTCATCATCGGCGGGCTGCTGCCGCTGTTGCTGGATATCGAGTGGAGTCTCTCGGTGGCGCTGGGGCTGGTCATCGCGCTGTGGGTGGTGCTGCCGCTGCTGCGCGACCTGTGGGACAAGAGTGCCTCGAAGGCAGGGCGCTGGGCGGGCCTCAAGCGCCTCACGCCCAGCTACTGGGGCATGCAGCTGGCGCATCTGGGCCTGGCCGTGACCATCGTCGGCGTGACGCTGGTCTCCAATACCGAGGTCGCCGAGAACGTGCGCATGGTGCAGGGCAAGGAAGTCAGCGTGGGCGGCTATCAATTCCGCATGACCGAACTTGGCGAGTATCGCGGCCCCAACTACCTGTCCGACCGCGCCACGGTGGAGGTCAGCCGTGATGGCGAGGCGGTGACGACGCTGCATCCCGAGAAGCGCCTGTTCCTGGCCAGCGGCATGCCGATGACCGAAACCGCGCTGGATGCCGGCTTCACGCGTGACCTCTACGTCGCCATGGGCGAGAAGCTCGATGACGATAGCTGGGCAGTGCGGATTCAGGTCAAACCCTTCGTGCGCTGGCTGTGGCTGGGCGCCTTGCTGATGGGCGCGGGCGGTGTGATCGCCGTGCTGGATCGCCGTTATCGCCGGCGTGTCGAGGCCAGGGCGGTGACCGACAATCCCTCACTCACCACGCAGGAGGCTCACCCATGAATCTTCGTCGTCTGGTGCTGTTCTTGCCGTTGGTGGTCGTGGTGGGGCTGGGCGCTTTTCTCTATCAGCGCCTCGATGATGACCCTTACGCACGGGACTCCGCGCTGCTGTCGCGCCCCTTCCCCGCATTCTCGCTCAGCACCCTGGGTGACCCGCAGGCGAGCCTCGATGCCTCGCTGCTCAAGGGCCAGGTCAGCCTCGTCAACGTCTGGGGCGAGTGGTGCCCGACCTGCAAGCACGAGATGCCGCAGCTGCTGGATCTCGCGAATCGCGGTGTGCACATGGTCGGGGTCGACTACAAGGACACGCGTGCCAAGGGCCGCCAGTTCCTCGAGGAATTCGGTGACCCGTTCAGCGTCAATCTCTTCGACCCGGATGGCACCCTGGGGTTTGATCTCGGCGTCTATGGGGCGCCGGAAACCTTCCTGGTCGATGCCGAGGGCGTGATCCGCTATCACCACACCGGCTATATCCGTCCGGAAGATGTTCGCGATGTGATCCTGCCGACACTGGAGCGGATCGCGAAACCTGCGACTGGTGCCGCCGGCGAGGAGGCCAGCTCATGAAGTCCGTGCTCAAGAGTGTCGCCATCCCGCTGGTGCAGGCGCTGGTCGTGCTGCTGTTTCTCTCGTGGCTGGCGGCTGGCAAGGCGCAGGCTGCCATCGAGGTGCATCAGTTCGACAATCCTGTGCTGCAGAAGCGCTACGACAGCCTGACGGCCGCGCTGCGCTGCCCCAAGTGTCAGAACCAGGCGATCGGTGACTCGGATTCCCCCATCGCCGGTGACATGCGCCAGAACGTGGCGGATCTGCTCAATGACGGTCGCAGTGACAGCGAGATCCAGAATTTCATGGTCGCGCGTTTCGGCGAGTACGTGCTCTACAACCCGCGCCTCGATGGGCGTACCTGGCTGTTGTGGGGCGGTCCGGCGGCCCTGATCGCGCTCGGACTGCTCATCGTGGCCTTGATCGTGCGGGCCCGGCGACGGGCACGGGTGCGTGCGCTGGACGATGATGAGCAGGCACGCCTTTCAGCGCTGCTCGACAGGCATCGCGATGCCGGCAATGCACCGCAAGACGCCAAGGAGCGCTCATGATTCTGTTATGGCTGGCGATCGCCGTGCTGCTGCTTCCCGCCGGTTGGCTGCTGTTGCTGCCGCTGCGCCGCGCGCGCCGTGTGCATGCCGCCCAGCAGGCCTTCGAGGACAACGACAGCCTCGGTGCCGAGAATGTGCGTGTCTATCGACGTCGACTGGCCTCGCTGGAGCGCGGCCATGCGCGCGGCGAGCTGGATGACACGGCGCTGGCGGAAGGGCGTGTCGAGCTGGAACGCAGTTTGCTGGAGGATGCCGAGGCTTTGAGGCGCTCCCCGCTCAAGGCGGCCGGCAGTGGTCGTGTGCTGGTGCCCGTGTTGCTGGTGGCGCTGGTGGCGGGCTCGCTCTACTGGTATCAGCGCGAAGGGGCGAGCGGTGACCTGGCGCTGGCGCAGGCGATTGCCGCCACGCCGATCCATGATGCCGCCAGCTTCAATGCGCGCATCGCGCGTCTGCGCGCCGAGGCCGAGGCACAGCCGGACAACGCCAAGGTGTGGATGGCACTGTTTCCGCTCTATCGTGATGCCGGACGCCTCGATGAGGCGATGCAGTCTCTCGAGGCGTTGATCGCGCTCGAAGGTCGGGTGCCCGCGCTGGTCGCGCAGCTGGCGCAGCTCAAGTTCTTCGCCGCGCAGCGCACGCTGACCGATGAGGTGCAGGGGCTGGTCGACGAGGTGCTGGCAGCCGACCCGCGTCAGCCCACCGTGCTCGGCCTGTTGGGGATCGAGGCGTTCGAGCAAGCCCGCTATCCCGAGGCCATCGACTACTGGCGCAAGGCGATTGCCGGTTTCGAGAACCCCGATGCCGCCAAGGCCCTGCGTGAAGGCATCGCGGCCGCGCGTCAGCGCATGGCGAGTGCCGGTGAAGTCGATGCCTCGGTGGCGCTGGACAGCCCGGCAACGGCCGCTGCTCAGGACAGTCAGGCAGGCACTGCACGTCTGACGCTCAAGGTGTCGCTGGACCCCGCACTCGAGGCGCAGTTGGTGGCGATGCCGGTGAGTGCTGACGAGGCGACGCTGTTCATCGTGGCGCGTGATGCCGAAGGCAAGTTGCCGCCGCTGGCGGTGGTGCGTACCACCGCAGACAGGCTGCCGTTGACGGTCACGCTCTCGGATGACGACGCCATGGCCCCGATGGCGCGGCTCTCGATGGCGGAGCGCGTCACTCTCGTCGCGCGCATCTCCGCTTCCGGTCAGCCGGTGGCGCAGTCGGGGGACCTTGAAGGCAAGCTCGAGAATGTCATCGTTACTCGCAGCACCGAGGCCGATGCTGATGTCAGTCACGAGGCTGCGGACGCGCCACTGATGCTGCGTATCGATCACCGCGTCGCACGGTGAGTCGCGATGTGCCCCGACTCGACGATCTGATCACGTGGATCATCATTGCGCCGGTTGGGGCCATCGCCGCTTTTGGGTAGACTGCGCGCTGGTTTTTCGAAATGCCCTCGATGAGCGGCTGCTTCGTCGTTAGGACATGTTTACCCTGCGGCGGCGCGGGCTCTCCACCGGGAGACCTGAGAGACCGCGGCGGTTCAGGTTTTCCTGCTCCAGCTCTTCTTCCTCCAGACTCAAGGACGCGCCAGGCGCAATGCGGCTCAAATCGATCAAGCTGGTCGGCTTCAAATCCTTCGTCGATCCGGTCACCGTGCCCTTCGACAGCAACATGACGGCGATTCTCGGCCCCAACGGCTGCGGGAAATCCAACGTCATCGATGCTGTGCGCTGGGTCATGGGCGAGTCCAGCGCCAAGAACCTGCGCGGCGAGTCGATGACGGACGTCATCTTCAATGGCTCCACCGGTCGCAAGCCGGTGGGGCAGGCCTCCATCGAGCTGACCTTCGACAATGCCGACGGCAGCCTCGGTGGCGCCTGGTCCGAGTACGCCGAGATCGCCGTCAAGCGTCTGGTGACGCGTGACGGCCAGTCCGGCTACTTCCTCAATGGCCAGAAATGTCGCCGACGTGACATCTCCGATGTCTTCCTCGGCACCGGGCTCGGCCCGCGTTCCTACTCCATCATCGGTCAGGGCATGATCTCGCAGCTGATCGAGGCGCGCCCGGATGATCTGCGCAGCACCCTCGAGGAAGCCGCCGGCATCTCCAAGTACAAGGAGCGCCGCCGCGAGACCGAGAACCGCATGAAGCGCACCCAGGAGAACATGGAGCGCCTGGATGATCTGCGCGAGGAACTCGACAAGCAGCTCGAGCGCCTCAAGCGTCAGGCCGAAGCCGCCAAGCGCTACCAGACCCTCAAGCAGGACGAATACCGCCTCAAGGGCGAGCTGGCCGTGCTGCGTCGGCGTGGCCTGCGCGCGCAGCAGCGTGAGCAGCAGTCACGTGTCGCGGAGCTGGAAACCGGCGTCGAGCGCGAGATTCTCGGTCAGCGTCAGTGCGAGAGCCAGCTGGAAGAGCAGCGCTATCAGCACGACGAGCTGGCCGGTGAGCTGGAAACGCATCAGGCCGCCTTCTATGAGACCGGTGCCCAGATCGCCCGTCTCGAGCAGAGTCTCGAGCACGCCCGCACTCGTGAGCAGCAGCTGGCGGCGGATCTCGAGATCGCGCGGCGAGAGCTGAGCGACATCCAGCGCGTCGAGGGCGAGGACGGTGAGCGTCTCGAGATGATCGAGGCACGTCTGGAAGATATCGCGCCGGAACTGGAGCTGGCGCGTGAGACCCTCGAAGGGCTCGAGCTGTCATTGGAGGAGGCCGAAGAGCGCCGCCAGGACAGCCAGAGCGAGTGGGAGCGCTTCAGTCAGGCCGACAACGAATCCCAGCGCGGGGCCGAGCGTGCCCAGAGCGAGATCCAGCGCATCGAGAATGCCATTCGTGACGCCGAGACTCAGCGCGAGCGCCGTCGTCAGCAGCTGGCGGAGTTGCCGGATGTCGCCGAACTGCGCGAAAGCCGTGAGGAACTGCGCGAGCAGCTCGACGAGCTGACGCTCGGCAGCGAATCGCTGGAGTCGCGCCGCGAGCAGGCCAGTGAATCCCGTGAGCAGGCACAGACGGATCGTCTGGCGCTGGACGGTGAGCGTGACCAACTGCGCCAGCGTCGCAACGTGTTGCAGGGCGAGCAGGCCTCGCTTCAGGCGCTGATCGATGCCGCGCTGCGGGATGACGATGACAGCCTGGCGACGCATCTGGACCGACATGGTCTCGCGCAGGCCCCGGCGCTGGCCGAGGGGCTCGAGGTCGCCGAGGGCTGGGAGTCCGTCAGTGCCTGGGTGCTGGGGCCCTTCCTCAAGGCACGCATGTCCCGTGCAGAGTCGGATGCGACGGCTGCCCTGATGAGTGAGTTGCCCGGAGGCGAGTTGTTGCTGGTCGATGCTGCCGGGGAGACGAATGCCACGGCCCCTGAAGGCACGCTGGCGGCGCGGATCACCGGTGCTCCGGCGCTGACGGGCTGGCTATCCAGCATTCACTGCGTCGAGTCACAGGCCGCCGCCTGGGGCCGGCGCGATTCGCTGGCCGCCCATGAAAGTGTGCTGACACCGGACGGCCTGTGGTTGGGACGTGGCTGGAGCCGGCGTCAGATAGCGGGCGAGCGTGCCGACAGCGTGATCGGCCAGCGCGCGCGTCTCGAGCAGGTCGTGCTGGAACTGGAAGCGCTGGAGTCGCGACTCGACGATATCGAGGCGCGGCTGGCTGCCGCTGATGAACAGATTGCCGGCGCCGAGCAACAGCTCGAGCATCTGCGGGTCGAAGAGCGGGAGCTTGGCGAGCGTCAGCGTGAGCTGAGCCTCAAGGAGGCGGGGCTCGCCAGCCGACTCGAGCACGTCGATGGTCGCGCCCGCGAGCTTGAGGAAGAGCTCGAGCAGCTGGCGGAGACCCGCGAGAATCATGCCCTGACGCTTGAGGAGGCGCGCGAGCGCTGGCAGCAGGCGCTGGAGGCAGTGGAGAACAATGCCCAGTCGCGTGAGTCGCTGGAGCGCTCACGGCGCGAGCATCAGGAGGCGCTGGCCGGGCTGCGTGCCCAGCTGGCGCCCGCGCGGGAGCAGGTCAGCCGTCTCGACATGGAGCGTCAGCGCCTGGTGACAGAGCGCGATGGCATGCAGGGCCAGCGCATGCGAGCCGTCGAGCAGCGCGAGAAGCTCGCCGAGCGCATCGAGCTGCTCGAGGCCAGCCGTGAAGAAGCCTCGCTGCCGCAGGAAGAAGAGCGCGAACAGCTCGAGATGTTGCTCGAGACACGCCTCTATCAGGAAACCAAGCTGAATGCCTGTCGTGACAAGACTCATGAATTGGTCGAACAGATGCGTCAGGCCGAGCAGTCGCGCCAGACCCATGAACGCAATCTCGAGGGCATTCGTCAGCGCCTCGAGGAAGGGCGCATGCAGGTGCAGGCCTTGACCTTGAAAGCGGATGCGCAGGATGAGCAGCTGCTGGAGCTGGGCTATGACGAGGCGGCGATCACGCTGCTGGAGGACGAGCTGGACCCGAACGCCACCGAATCGGCCTGGAGCCACAATCTGGAGCAGGTCGGTGAGCGCATCAAGCGGCTGGGGGCCATCAACCTGGCCGCCATCGAGGAGTACGACCAGCAGGCCGAGCGTCGCAACTACCTGGAAGCCCAGCATGCGGAGCTGGCCGAGGCGCTGGAGACCCTTGAGCGTGCGATACGCAAGATAGATCAGGAAACGCGGGTGCGTTTCAAGGACACCTTCGACAAGGTCAACGCCGGAATCCAGACGCTTTTCCCGAAGATCTTCGGTGGCGGAACCGCGTGGTTGACACTGACAGGCGATGATTTGCTCGAGACGGGCGTGGCGATCATGGCACGCCCGCCGGGCAAGAAAAACTCGACCATTCATCTTCTGTCAGGTGGGGAGAAGGCTCTGACGGCGCTGGCGCTGGTCTTCGCCATCTTCCAGCTCAATCCGGCCCCGTTCTGCATGCTCGATGAGGTGGATGCGCCGCTGGATGATGCCAACGTCGGGCGTTATGCAAGGCTGGTGAAAGAGATGTCGGAAAGCGTACAGTTCATCTATATCACCCATAACAAGATCGCCATGGAGGCGGCGGATCGGTTGATGGGCGTCACCATGCAGGAACCGGGCGTCTCGCGTCTTGTCTCTGTAGGGATCGAAGAAGCGGCGGTACTGGCTGAAGCGTGAGTGAAAAGCCGTGCAGGAGGCCAAGGTCATCCTTGTGCGCGGTAGCCAGCGGCCGTCTTTGCGGCCAAGTTGGCAAAATCGTGTTGCACATAGAGATCGAAAGCACTACGAGTTTGCGTCATAGTGTCAGTCAGGGATAATTGAAGGGCGATTGCGCAGGTCACCACCACAGGATTGACATTCGAAAAATGTCCCCTTTTTCTGCAATCGCGCTATGCTGTTCACGTGCATGGTGCCCAAGCAAACAGGCTAATGACCCATGGAATTGAGAGAGTGGCTCATCTTGTTGGGGTTGGTGCTGGTCGCAATCATCGTCGTTGACGGTGTGCGCAGGCTCCAACGTCAACGTCGAGTACCCCGACTGGATCGAGCGGGTACGGAAGATTCCACCGAAGAGGCGGGTGTTTCCGCGGTGGAAGAAGAGGAAGAACGTGACAACTGGGAGCTGCCGAATGGCGGCTACCGGGTGGTTGGCGATGCCGAAGCGCAGGCCGAGGCGGAGCAGGATGCCGTGCTCGACAATGCCCATGGCATCAAGGCCTCACGGGTGACGCAACCGAGTCGTCCGGCACAGCCCATGGAGCGCCGTGAAGCGCCGGAGCGCAAGGGCTTCGGCGAGCGTGCGGCGGCCTTCGGGGCGCGTGCCAGCCAGTCGATGCGCGACGTGACCGCCAGTCTGGGTGCGCGACGTGACGACGAGCATGACGAGGCGCATCGCGAGCCTGTGCTCGGCACCGCCTCCAGCGAGCAGTCAGAGACGGCGCGCGAAGAGGACTTCCATGAGAAGCCGGTGATCACCGCCGAGGACGACAGCATCAGCGTCTCCTCCACCCAGGCCGATGATCTCGAGCCAATGGCCGAGATCGAGGAAGGTCAGGATGTGAAGGCCGAAGCGTTCTCCGCTGGCCAGCAGGCCGATGACGAGCACGCGGCTTCCGAGCGCAAGGAGCCTTCGCTGGAAGCGGCCGCCGTGCCTGCAGCCGACACGACAGTCTCCGAGGATGATCGCCATCCGTTGGTGCTGCGTGCCGAGCGCAATCAGGTCGATGACCAGCTCGCACGTGACACCCTGGCTGATGCCAGTGAAGTCATCATCATCTCGGTGATGGCGCGTGGCGAGGAAGGCTTCAGCGGTGAAGACGTGCTGGGCATCTCGCTGGCCTGTGGTCTGCGCCATTCCGAGATGGGGCTGTTCCTGCGCCATGAGGAAGATGATGACGACAGTCCCTTGCAGTTCGCGATGGCCAACGTGGTCAAGCCGGGGATCTTCACGCCGGCCGAGATGGTGGACAGTCAGCTGGATGGCGTCACCTTCCTGATGCCGCTGCCGGGCGCGGATGACACCTCTGCGGCCTTCGAGACCATGGTCGAGATCGCCATGCTGCTGGTGCGTCGCCTGGGCGGTGAGCTCAAGGACGAGAACCACAGCGTGATGACGGCCCAGACCATCGAGTTCAAGCGCCAGCAGGTGCACGAGTTCGAGCGTCGCAATCGTCTGCATCGCTACCAGGCCAACTGATCGACTCGCGAGCCATTCTCAGAGTGGGTCCGTCATGCCACAAACGCCAACGGCGACCTTCGGGTCGCCGTTGGCGTTTGTGTTTCATGCGATTCTCCGTCCTCGTTCTGAAGCGCCTGACGCCATGTGTCATCTGCGATCTTTCCTCTCAGCCGGGAGTGGGGTCCATCGCGCGCTTTGAGTACAATGACGGCATCATGGCGACCCCCCGGCCCTGCGATTCAGGCCGGAGGACCTGTCGCCACCCGCTTTCCGGTCGATCAGCGCAGCCCTTTGGGCACTGCTGATGAGGCCACCGTTTCGAGTGAGTGTCATGTCAGCCCAGGATGATCTGTTTTCGGCCCCTGCCGATGATTCCAGCGCCTCGAGCGTTCCTCAGTCCGCTGCCCCAGCTGCGGTGGAAGGTGTGCCTGCCAAGGTGATGGAGGAGGTCGCGCAGCTGCATCGCGAGCTGCTCGAGGCCAGCCACCGCTATTACGTGCTGGATGACCCGACGCTGACCGATGCCGACTACGACACGCGCCTGCGCCGTCTCGAGGCACTGGAAGCCGACTACCCCCAGCTGATCACGTCGGAGTCCCCCACCCAGCGTGTCGGGGCCGCACCGGCCAGCGGTTTCGAGGAAGTGCAGCATGCGGTACCGATGCTGTCGCTCAACAATGCCTTCGATGACGATGAGCTGCGTGCCTTCGTGCAGCGTGCGGCGAAAACCCTGGAGTTGGGCGATGCGGAAGACGCAGGCGAGGCATTGAGCTTCTGCTGTGAACCCAAGCTCGATGGCCTGGCCGTGTCGCTCATCTACGAGAATGGCGTGCTGGTGCAGGGCGTGACGCGCGGCGATGGACGTACCGGGGAAGGCATCACCACCAATCTGCGCACCATCCGCTCGATCCCGCTCAGGCTGCGGGGGGATGATCTGCCGGCGCTGCTTGAAGTGCGCGGCGAGGTCTACATGAGTCACGCCGGCTTCGAGGTGCTGAACGCGCGAGGCCGCGACGAGGATGGCAAGGTGTTCGCCAATCCGCGCAATGCCGCCGCCGGCAGTCTGCGTCAGCTGGATTCCAGTATCGCTGCCTCGCGCCCGCTGGAGTTCTGTGCCTATCAGGTCGCGCGCCTCGATGAGGCGCTGCTGGCCACGGAGGTCGGTCAGAATCATTCCAGCCTGATGGCGCTGCTCAATGACTATGGCTTTCGCACCAGCCCGCAGCTTGAGGTGGTGCGCGGTGCTCAGGGCATCATCGACTACACCCGCCGTCTCGGCGAGCAGCGCGAAGGGCTTGATCACGACATCGATGGCGCGGTCATCAAGCTGGATGCGTTGCGTCTGCAGCGCGAGCTGGGCTTCGTGGCGCGCGCACCGCGTTGGGCCATCGCCTTCAAGTATCCCGCGCAGGAGCAGGAAACCACTCTGGAAGGCGTCGATTTCCAGGTCGGACGGACTGGCGCGCTGACACCGGTCGCCCGGCTGGCACCGGTGCAGGTCGCCGGGGTGGTGGTCTCCAATGCCACGCTGCACAACATGGATGAGGTGGAACGTCTCGGCGTGCAGATCGGCGACAGCGTGATCATCCGGCGGGCCGGCGATGTCATCCCGCAGGTGGTGCGGGTCGCCAGCGAAGGTGCCAGCCGTGAAGCCATCGTGCTGCCGGACGGCTGCCCGGTGTGCGGCTCCGAGATCGAACGTCTCGAAGGCGAGGTGGTGGCACGCTGCGCGGGCGGACTGATCTGCGCCGCGCAGCGCAAGGAAGCTCTCAAGCACTTCTCCAGCCGCAAGGCGCTGGATGTCGATGGCCTCGGCGAGAAGCTGATCGAGCAGCTGATCGAACGTGAGCTGGTCAAGACGCCGGCGGATCTGTTCCATCTCGACGCTGCCACGCTGGCCGAGCTGCCGCGCATGGGCGAGAAGTCCGCCGCCAATCTGGTTGCCTCGCTGGACAAGAGCCGCCATACCACCCTGGCGCGCTTCATCTATGCCCTCGGTATCCGGGAAGTCGGCGAAGCCACCGCGGCGAATCTGGCCACGCACTTCGGCACGCTTGAAGCGCTGCGCGCGGCGGATCAACCCGCGCTGGAAGCCGTGGAAGATGTCGGCCCCATCGTCGCCGCGCATATCCATACCTTCTTCCAGCAAGCGACCAACAACGAGACGCTGGAAGCGTTGCTCGCCTGCGGCCTGAGCTGGGAAGAGGTCGAGATCGGTGAGCGCCTCCAGCCGCTGGCAGGCCAGACCTGGGTGCTGACGGGGAGTCTCGACAGCATGACGCGTGATGAAGGCAAGGCGCGCCTGCAGGCGCTGGGCGCCAAGGTGGCGGGCAGTGTCTCGAAGAAGACCGCTGGTGTCGTCGCCGGGGAGGCGGCGGGCAGCAAGCTCGAGAAAGCCATGCAGCTGGGGCTCACGGTGCTGGATGAAGCGGCCTTCGTGGCGCGTCTGGCCGAGTGGGAAGCCGGCACCGACTCAGTTTCAGGCTCAGATTCGGACGCGCAGAAAGCCGATGCACAAGACAGCGCAGGAGAGGATGCATGAGTACGGACACGCTGAATGATGCACCGCAGGCGCCAATGGCTGCGTCACGTTCCACGGATGAACAGGAGCTACCCATGAGTCAGATGCCGCTTGATCAGATGGACCCGAAGGATCGCTTCATCGAGGTGCCGCAGACCATGCTGCCCGCCGACACGCGTCGCGCCCTGCTGGAGACCTTCGTCACCCGTCAGGGCTATGACACCACCGATGTCGGCGAAGGCATGGCCGGCTGGGTCGCGGAGCTGGAAGGCCAGCTGTCACGCGGCAAGCTGTTGATCGTCCATGACATCGGCACCGAATCCACCGAGGTGATGACGCTGGAGCAATGGCAGTCCTTCGGTCGCCAGCTGGCAGACGATGAGGAAGAGGGCGACTGAGCCCGGCCAGCGGTCATGATCCGTTGGCGAAGCCCTGACCTTGCTTCTGCCCCTGGAAACGACGACGCCCCCGGCACAGGCCGGGGGCGTCGTCGTTCCTGCCGCGTCTGTCGAGGCACCTGGCGTCGGTGCTCCTATCGAGGGCGGATCATGCGAATCGAGGCCGGATCATGCGAACCACATCGGCACGACCAGACTCGAGATCAGCAGGATCAAGGCCCCGCCCAGGCGCGAGGAAATCTGCGCGAAGGGCATCAGCTGCATGCGATTGGCCGCCGAGAGGACCGCGACGTCACCCGTGCCGCCCATGTTGGCCATGCACAGGCCAGCGGTGATGGCGGACTCGATGGGATAGAAGCCGACCAGCTTGCCCACCAGCCCTGCACCGAAGGCGGCACCGGCGACGACACCGAAGACGATCACCACGTAGGTGATGGTGATGGCGTCGATCACCTGGCCCAGGTCAGTGTAGGCCACGCCGATGCCGAACAGCAGCGCGAAGGTCCAGTTGCCCGCGACGAAACGGAACCATTGAGCGGCAGCCTGGTTGATGCTTTCCGGCACCAGGTTAGCGCACTTGAGTACGGCAACCGCGATGATCATCAGCGCGTAGGGGTGCAGCGGGATGACCTTGCCGAGAATCTGGCTGGCGACGAAGAAGCTCAGGGCGATGACCATGCCGATGCCCAGCTGGGAGAGATCAGGCGCGCTCTTCTCTTCACGGACATCGACGCCCGGCATCATCTGGCCGCCGCCGGTCAGTGACGGGAAGCGCTTGCCAAGCCCGTTGAGCAGCCCGGCGATGATGATGGCGAAGACATTGCCCAGCGCCAGCGCCGGTACCAGGATCGAGATGTAATAGCTGGCCGGCTGTCCCAGCAGTTGCTCGTAGATCTGGCTCATCGGCACGGCGCCTGCCCCCATGCCACCGCCCATGATGGGCAGGGCGATGACCATGACGGCATCCTTGGGCGAGAAGCCCATGATCCAGCCGACCAGCATCGCGAAGAGTGCCGCGAACAGCACCGAGCACAGCAGCGGCAGCGCGAAGCGTGCCCCGACCTTGACCAGCACGCGGGAGTCCATGCCGAGAATGCTGCCGGTGATCAGTGCCGCGATGTAGAAATTCAGAAAGCCGCCGGCCTTCATGAACTCGCTGACGCTGGCCGTGACATCCTGTGGCAGCCAGTCGCTGTAGACCAGGGTCGCCGCGCCGAAGATGGCGAGAATCGCTCCGCCTCCCAGGTAGCTGTTGATGATCGGCAGGCGATCACCCAGAAAGCCCAGCAGCTCACCGAGGACCATCATGACCATCAGGGCGCCGATCATGCCGGCCGGCAGGGTATCGGTGGCGATGGCGGCGATCAGGACCAGAAACGACAGGGCGAAGATCGGCAGGGACATGCCGAAGATGCGTGTCTTCAGGTAAGGCGACTCGTCGGCAGGCGTGGCCGTGGCGGTCTGCGAGGAATGTGTCATGCAGGCTCCTTGTCCTGCACTCTGTCGTTGCAGGACCTGTTGTCATGTCCGGATGCGCTGGCGTGGCATCGCGGGATCGGTTGGGACAAGGTGGGACATCATGTCCGCGCAGTGGATGCGCGTCACAGGGAGCTTACGATGTGGCTTTCGAGGGCCAAGTTTTGCGAATTAAAGAAAGCCTTTTGAAACTTATGAAACCGCATGGCGCGGCTCGCTCACGTGCTGGGCGAATTGGCCATGCCACCAAGGGGGCACGTGGACTGTCTGGCGTGTTGCATTCTTCTCAACCCGGACTGAGCGCGCTGACCTCGCTGCTGGCTGCCGGCATGGTGATCGTCAGTCTGCTGGTCGCGGCCTGGCTCTTCAGTGCGCAACTGGAGCGGACCCAGCATGAGATACAGGGGCAGCGCATCGCCGCCCTCGCGCAACGCATCGCGCGGCTGCCTGAGGTGCGCGCCACCTTGAGCGAAGCCAACGCCTCGCAGGCAGCGCCTCCCGCCGCGAATAGCCGCCTGGCGGCACGCATCGAGCGGCTGCGCCGCGAGAATGCCGTCGACTTCATCGTGGTGATGCGTCCGGACGGCATGCGACTCAGTCACCCGGAGCCCGCGCGGATCGGCCAGCCGTTTCAGGGGGGAGACGAGCAACGTGCGCTCGGAGGCGCGGCCTATCTCTCCGAGTCCCGCGGTACGCTCGGCGAAAGCCTGCGCAGCTTTGCCCCGGTGATGGCTTCTGCATCCGATGGCGAAGCGCGTTCCGTCATCGGCGCCGTTGCCATCGGCATCACGCTGGATTCGCTGGGGCGGCGGCTGGCCGATGAGAAGCGTCAGCTGCTGATCGGGCTGGGCATCCTGATGCTGTTCGGCACGCTGGGGGCGCTGGGGCTGGCACGCTATCTGCGCAGACAGCTCAAGGGGCTGGAGCCGGCGGCCATCGCGCGTCTGGTGGAAGAGCATCAGGCGGTGCTGGCCAGCCTGGAAGAGGGCATCATCGTGGTCGACCCCGAGGGGCATGTCACCCTGGTGAATGCCGCGGCGCGCGAGCTGCTGGGGACGGCCCCCGAACCGGGAGAATGCCTTGAGGCGTGGTTGCCCGATACCGGCATGCACGAGTGTCTAGCCGCGCACTCGCCGGTGGCGGAGCAGGACGCGGCTCGCCTGCGTCAGGTCACCCATGACGGGCGGCGATTGTGGGTGCGTTGCCAGCGGGTGCATGATGGCGAGCATCTCATGGGCGGCGTGCTGGTATTGCGTGAGCACGACCGCATGCAGCGCCTTGCCGAGGAGCTGACCGGCGTCCGCCGACAGGCAGAGTCACTGCGCGCCGCGCGCCATGAGTTTCGCAATCGGTTGCATGTGTTGTCAGGGCTGACGCAGATGCAGGACCTCGACGGCCTGCGAGATTACCTGGCATTGCTGGTGGAGCGGGAGCTGCCAGCGGATGCCGCGGCCGCTGAGCGCATCGCGGACCCTCTGCTGGCAGGATTGCTGATCGGCAAGCACAGTGAGTCTCGCGAGCGGGGCATCGCGCTCAATGTCGAGCTGGACGTCGAGTGGCATCATGCACGGCCGGAGCACAGGGAGATGCCCGGCGCAGCGCTGTCTCAGGCCGAGCTGTCTCAGGCCGTGCTGCCGGTGCTGGAGCGCAGCTTGAGCCATGATCTGGTCAGCGTGATCGGCAATCTGCTCGACAATGCCTTCGAAGCGCTGGAGGAGATGGACGGTGCCACACACGCCCCGGCCGTCACTCTGAGCCTGATGCTGGAATCCGTGGGTGAGGCGTCAGAGGCCCAGTTGTCGATCAGCGTGGCAGACAACGGCCCCGGCATGTCGGCGGAGCTCATGGAGACGGCGCGCGCGGCGGGGGTAAGCAGTCGTGGTGAAGGTCGCGGGCTGGGGCTGTCGCTGGTACAGGAGATCGTGACCGCGCGCGCGGGAGACTGGCACTTCTACTCGCCCCCGGGCGGCGGCACCCTGGTCGAGCTGACCTTGCCCTGCCAGCGGTCGCCCACTGCGGCGCCCTGAGAGCATTTCACGTCGTTGGACGGCTGCCGTCCAAGACCCCGCATGATCAAGGAGCCTGAGCGCATGCGTGTGCTGATAGTCGAAGACGACCCCATGGTCATGCGTCTCAATGTCGAATACCTCAATCGTATCGATGGCATGCGCCTGGTCGCCCAGTGCGAGGATGTCGCCGCGGCGCTGGAGGTGCTGGCGCAGGAGGCGGTGGACCTGGTGCTGCTGGATGTCTATCTGCGCAGCCGCAGCGGTCTGGAGGTATTGCGCTGGTTGAGACGCCATGCCGCCCCTGACATCCAGGTGATCCTGATCACCGCCGCCAGTGAGGCGGATACGGTGCGCAGCGCGCATGCGCTCGGGGTATGCGATTATCTGGTCAAACCCTTCAGCTTCGCCCGCTTCCAGCAGGCACTGGCACTGGCACGGCGTGGTCGCCAGCAGCTGGAGAGTCTCGAGGGGGAGGTCAGTCAGCAGCAGCTGGACCAGCTGTTCGGCTCGCACATGGCGGTCAGTGGCGCGGCGGGGACGGTGTCTGATGGCCGCCTGCCCAAGGGTGTGACGGCAGCGTCCCTGGCGCTGGTCGCCGGTGCCATCCAGGCGCTGCCACGCGATGAAGACAGTTTCACCAGCGAGGCGTTGCTGAGCGCCACGGGCATGTCGCGCGTGACCATCCGCAAGTACCTGCGCCATCTGGCGGCCTGCGGCATGCTCAGCGAGGCCTTCCACTACGGCCAGATAGGCCGCCCCTCCTTCACCTATCAGGTCATCGATCGTCAGGCGCTTGCCAGGCAGTGCCGGCTCCCCTGAAGGACGTCATCGGAGGGCGAGCCCTGTGTCTCTGCCAGTGTCCACCCATGTCTGCCAATGTCCGCCAATGCCTCAGCGCCGCTGCACGATGTCGCGGATCAGGCGGCGTCCCGGGTGCAGGTGCTCGGCCAGTTCGCGCTCCAGCGGCAGCGGCTCGCCGCACAGCTGTGAGGCGATCAGCTCCGCACACAGCGGTGCGGTGGTGAAGCCGCGTGAGCCATGCGCGGTGGAGAGCCACAGGCCGGGCAAATGGGCGCCGCTCAGTGACGGCACGCGCTTTTTCGCATCGAAGGCCATGGCGGCGTAATCCTCACGCCATTGCGCGGCGTCCGGTGCCGGACCGGCCAGCGGGCTCTTGTCGGGGCTGGCGGCGCGCCAGGCGACACGCCCCTGCCAGGCATCGTCTTCCAGCCTGACGCCACGCGCCCGCTCCCAGGCAGCGACGAAGGCGGGCAGCGCACTGCGCAGCTCGGCGACATTGGCGATGTGGTCTGCTTCACGTACCGAGTCATCCTCATCGCGCGGGGCGAAGGTCGCGCCGAAGCTGAGCGTCACGCTGCCGTCGGCGTGACGCTGACAGGGCGAGACATAGCCACCGGCACACACCACGCTGTCGAGCATGGGCAGCCCTGCTGCCTGTTCGGGCGGCACCGTGATCTCGCTGACCTGACCACGAATCGGCTGCAGCGGCAGATGCGCGAGCGGCTCGGGCAGGTGAGTCTTCTCCCCCAGCGCGACGATCAGCTGATCCACTTCCAGACAGCTGCCGTCGCTGGCTTGCAGCTGCCAACGCGGCGTTGGTGCGTTGTTGCCTGTCTTTCCGCCTTCCTCTCTGCCTTCCTCGGCCTCCAGCGACTGAATGGCCTCGATGCGCGCCTGCCGAAAGCTGATGCCCGGCGTGGCGGCGAGGTGCTGACACAGCGCCTTCGGACGCACCCAGCCCGCGACGGGATAGAAGAGGCCATCGAAGGTGATCTCGCTGCCGGCGATCTGGCTGGCCTGGTCGGCAGTGACCGGCCTGAGCAGCGCCTCGGGCAGCGGGTGATTGTCCGCGAAGCGCTGTTGGCGCTTGCGCTCACGCTCGCTGGTGGCCAGCTGCAGCACGCCGCTGGTGGACCACAGGGTCTGCTCGGGGTCGAGGCTTGCCAGCCAGCGCCGGCTGTATTGCAACGCGGCCAGCTGGAAGCGGCTGGCAGGGTTGGTCTCGGCGGCCAGCTTCACGTAGAGCGCCCCCTGGGTATTGCCGGAGGCCCGCGCACCGGGGGCTTCGGCGTCGATCAGCGTGACCTTCACGCCACGCCGCGCCAGCGCCTCGGCGCAGCTGGTGCCGGCGATGCCAGCGCCAAGTACCGCGACGTGTGTCTCGCGGGAGATGGGTGCCGGCTGGGGCGGCTGCGTCCAGGGCTGTTCCCGGCGCAGCGGATGAAGCACCCCGCGCTGTGCGGGCGATGTCAGCGAGGGCCGGGGCTGGTCATGCTGTTCATGCCTTTCGGCAAGCCCCATCAGCTCGGCGCGCGCCGCCGAGGTGGCAGCGTCCAGCTCGCCGCAGATCATCTCGCGCTTCATGCCATGGCCGGGCACCTTTCGCCAGGCGAAGCCTGCCGCCCGCAGGCCGCGCCGCACGAAGCCCGCGGCGGTGAAGGTGGCGAAGGTCGCCTCGGGATGCGAGATGCCGGCCATGGCCGCGAACAGCGCCGGTGACCACATTTCCGGATTCTTCGACGGCGAGAAGCCATCGAGGAACCAGGCATCCACGCCTCCTTCGAGGCGTGATAGGCGCTCGACGGCATCGCCGAAGTGCAGATCCAGCGTGATGCGCTCATCCAGCCACAGACGATGCACGCCGAGTACCGCAGCCGGCCATTGTGCCACCAGCGGTTTCGCCAATGAGGCGAGATCCGGCCAGGCGGACAGCGCGCGTTCGAGATCCGCGGCACGCATCGGATGCTTTTCCACCGAGACGACATGCAGGCGTGCCTCGGCGGGTGCCGTGGCCAGAAAGCGCTGGGCGGCGCACAGGATATTGAGGCCGGTGCCGAAGCCGGTCTCGCCGATCACGAAGGGGCGCGCTTCCCGCCAGTCACGGAAGCGCTCGCTCAGCCGGTTGCTGTCGAGGAAGACGTGTACGGTCTCGGCGCGGCCATCGTGGATCGAGAAGTACACATCCCCGTAATCCATGGCCTGTGGGGCCGCGTCATCCCATTCAAGGCGTGCCTCTTCCAGCGCGGCCAGCGGTGCCAGCGGGACCTCCGGCACCACGCCGGGGGCCGTGACAGGGTCGATCGCGCTCGGTGGCGTCGTCGCAGGCTTGCGTGTCATGGCGTCCGGCCTATCCTTCGGCGCCGCGTCGGACACTGACGATGCGGACGGCTCAGGCGTGGCGGAAGCGGGCTGGCGGGGGGAGGAGGGACGATCGTTCACGGGCATTCCTGGCAGGAGGTCGAGCGGGAGAGCAGGGCATCAGGGCAGTGGCCGGGCAACGTCTCCAACGCAGACGACGGACAGCCAGGCTGTCCGTCGTCAGGGGGCGAAGCCGCCGGTCAGCGGCCGAGCGGCAGTCAGGACTAGGGCAGTGTCTGCTTGAACGGCTTCACTTCGGCGCTTGCATAGACACCGGCGATGACGAAGGGATCGGCATCGGCCCACTTCTGGGCCTCTTCGAGGGAATCGAACTCGGCGATGATGACGCTGCCGCTGAAGCCGGCGTCTCCCGGTGCTTCGCTGTCGATGGCCGGGTTGGGGCCGGCGATGACCAGACGGCCTGCGGCATTCAGGGCCTCAAGACGTGCCAGATGTGGCGGTCGTGCTGCCATGCGCGCTTCGAGACTACCTTCGACATCCTGACAGACAATGGAATACAGCATCACGAATCATCCTTATGTGAAGAGGTGGAAGAGGAAGACTCTTCCTGAGGGGCCTGCACCATGTGACGGGACAGATAGACGCCCTGAACGATGACGAACAGCAGTGTCAGGCCAAGCATGCCGAACAGCTTGAAATCGACCCAGATGTCTTCCGAATAGTGGCTGAAGACATAGATGTTGAGGCCGCCCATGGCGAGGAAGAATACCACCCACGCCAGGTTGAGGCGGTGCCAGATGGCACGCGGCAGCTGGATCGCCTTCTCCATCATGCGCTCCACCAGCGGCTTGCCGCCGAACAGCGGCGAGAGCAGGAAGGCGACGGCAAACAGCCAGTTGACCACGGTCGGCTTCCACTGGATGAAGGCGCTGTTGCCGAACAGCACGGTCGCGCCACCCAGCACGACGACCAGCGCCAGCGTGACCAGCTGCATCTTCTCGACACGCTTGTGACGCCAGTAGATATAGAGCACCTGGGCGAGGGTGGCAGGGATCAGTACGGCCGTGGCCATGATCATGTCGCCAGTCGTCTTGTAGACGGCGAAGAAGATCACGATCGGCAGAAAGTCGAGCAACATCTTCATGAGAAACACACACTCCTGGACACGACGGCGGTGCCGTCGGGAAGGCAAGGGCTTGTGCGAGTGGTATCCTTTGGCAACCAGCGGCGCACCCTTGCCTGCATGCGTTCATTCTGCCGCCATTGCTGCCTGCTGACAAAGCCCATGTGGCTTCCAGACATATACGGCAGTCAACACTGCCCCTGACGTCCCTGCCGAGGGCTTGCCAGCATGATCGGCAACTCGAGGCTCTGGACGTTCATCCCGAGAGGTTTTCCCGTGTCCGACGTCCTGTCCGACCATCCGCCGACATCCGAGTCGCCCGCTCACCAGCCATCATCGCCACCGCCTGCCCGTCCGGTCCCCCGCGCGCTGCCCCAGCGTTTCGAGACGGACATCGAGGTGCCGGACATCGACCTGCACATGCACTCGACCGCCTCCGATGGCGGCATGGCGCCGGCAGAGCTGGTCGCGCTGGTCGCGCGGCGCGGCGTCTCGCGCATGTCACTGACCGATCACGACAGCATGGAAGGCATCTTCGAGGCTCAGCAGGCGGCGATTGCCCATGGCGTCACCCTGCTGCCGGGCTGCGAGCTGTCCGTGCGCTGGCGCAATCAGACCATCCACCTGGTGGCGCTGATGCCCGAGGGCGCCGGAGACGCGTTGAGCGCCGGCCTCAGGCAGCAACATGATGCACGTGAGCGGCGCAGTCACGAGATCGCCGCGCGCATGGAGAAGCTGGGACTGAGTGATGCCATGCAGCGTGCCCGTGAGCAGGCCACGCTCAGCGGGTCGGGAGACCGCCCCCTGTCGCGGCCGGACTTCGCGCGCGCGCTGGTGGAGGCGGGGCTGGCCCGTGATCTTCAGGATGCCTTCAAGCGTCACCTGGGCTCCGGCCAGAAGGGCGACGTCAAGGCACACTGGCCCGAGATGGAAGAGGCGGTGGGATGGATACGTGCCGATGGCGGTGTCGCGGTGATGGCGCACCCGATGCGCTACAAGCTCACCCGCACCAAGCGCGGTGAGCTGCTGCGGGACTTCATCTCTGCCGGCGGTGAGGCCGCCGAGCTGGTCAGCGGCTTCCAGAACATCGACCGTGCGCGTGACCTGGCGCGTCAGCTGGATGAACTGGGCCTCTATGCTTCCGTCGGCAGTGATTTCCACTTCCCGGGGGGGCCGCTGGCACCCGGCAGCATGAGTCCGCCACCGCGCACCAGGGTGCCGCCCGTCTGGTGTCATCCGCGCCTCGCACCCTTTTTTGCGGCCGCCACCGCCACCATGTGATAGAGATGGCCGGACCGGCCTGGCTGACGAGTCGCGTCGTGTCAGGCCGGTCTTGTCGAGAGTTCGCCGAGAATTTGCCGAGAGTTCGCCGAGAATTTGTCGAGAGTTCGCCGAGATCAGTGCGCCAGTGTCCGGCGCACTGTGCTGACGCAAGGAGCGCCGCATGGGACAGTTTTTCCAGATACACCCTGAAAACCCGCAGAAACGTCTTATTGATCAAGCGGTTGCCATCATTCGGCAGGGGGGCGTGATCGCCTACCCGACCGATTCCGGCTATGCACTGGGTTGCCACCTGGGCGAGAAGAAAGCCATCGAGCGCATCAAGCGTCTGCGTGAACTCGATGACAAGCACAACTTCACCCTGATGTGCTCGGATCTGTCGGAAATCGGCACCTACGCCAAGGTGGACAATGCCGTCTTCCGGCTGCTCAAGAGCCACACGCCCGGAGCCTTCACCTTCATCCTCCACGCGACCACCGAAGTGCCACGCCTGCTGTTGCATCCCAAGCGTCGCTCCATCGGCGTGCGCGTACCGGACCATGCCATCACGCATGCCCTGCTGGAGGCACATCACGAGCCGCTGATGAGCGTGACGCTGATTCCGCCGGGCGAGGAGCTGCCGATGACGGACCCGGAAGAGATCCGCCAGCGCTTCGGGCATGCGCTGGATCTGATCATCGATGGTGGGGCCTGCCGCCTGGAGGCCACCAGCGTGGTGGACCTGCGCGACCTGCCGCCCGTCATCGTGCGTGAAGGACGAGGCGACATCTCGAACTTCGTCGAGTGAGGCACGCCGCATGACGCGCGTGGCGAGATGCTCATGACGCGTTGCTCATGATGACGAGAAGCGGATGGTGACATGGCAGGCGAGGTCGTTGAACAGGAATTCAATAACGCTGAGTGTTAATATTCGGCTGTCTTGATAATTCAACGACATACCTATCATGCACAGAGGATCATCGATGCCGATCACGTCTTCATCTCAAGCGCGTGTCTCATTGCTGGCGAGAGCCACCAGGGTCGCGACACTGGCAGGAATCATGGGCCTGGGAGTCGCTCCCGTCAGTCAGGCGGCCGAGACACCCGAGGCAGCGCAGTGTCCGCCGGCAGCATATGCCATGGCACTGCGCTATCAGCAGCAATCGGCGGAAGTCGCGGCCCTGCAGCGTCAGAGCTATGCGCTGGCGACACGTCAGCTGGAGACACTGCTGGCATCTCGTGATGACGAGAAACCTGCCGCGATCATGACCGACCTTGATGAAACCGTGATCGACAACTCCGCGCTGCTGGTGCGTGATCTGAAGGCCTGTCATGACTTCACGGGCTGGGACACCTGGAAGGCGTGGGAGCGAGAGGGCAAGCCGACCCTGATTCCGGGTGCCAGGGAGTTCCTCGAACTTGCCGCATCGCGTGGCGTGGCGATCTACTACGTGTCGGATCGCTACGAGGAGAACAAGGACGCCACGGTCGCCACGCTGAAAGCCCTGGGTCTGCCCGGTGTCGATGACGCCCATGTGCGCCTGCTGGGGCCGAGCAAGTCAGTGCGTCGCCAGGCGATCGCGAAGGATCACGACATCGTGATGCAGCTGGGCGACAGCCTGCATGATTTCGCGGATGACTTCTCCGACAAGACGCCCGAGCAGCAGAAGGCGCTCGTCGCGGAGCAGGCGCAGCATTTCGGCAAGGATTGGATCATGTTGCCGAATGCCTCCTACGGCAGCTGGAGCGAGGCCACGCTGACCGCCTGGGACAAGCCCTTCTCTGACCGCTAGCCCTTGCCGGCTTCCGGCTGAATGACAACGCCCCCGGACCTTGCGGTCTCGGGGGCGTTGTCATTTCCGAGGCGTTGTCGTGTGCCGAGTGACACTCGGCCTCGTCAGCTGCGATCGCGGTCGGGGGAGTCGTCGCCTGGGGAGGCGGTTTCCTCCTTCGCTGGCGGCTCGGCGTCGGGCTCAGGTTCGGGTTCCGGGTCTGTCTCAGGCTCAGGCTCTGGTTCAGGCTCTGGCTCGCGTGGGTCACGCGTGTCTTTATCCAGCCAGGTGCCGCAGAACTTGCAGTACTTGGCATTGCGATCATGGCCCTCACGGCCACAGCCGGGGCAGGCTTCATCGCTGGTCTGCTGCATGCGCAGGCCGTTGAGCACCTCGGCCGAGAACACGCCGGTGGGCACGGCGAGAATCGAATAGCCCAGTATCATCATCATCGCCGAGATGAACTGGCCCAAGGGCGTGATGGGGGCGATATCGCCGTAGCCCACCGTGGTCAGTGTCACCACCGCCCAGTAGAGCGCCTTGGGGATGGAGGTGAAGCCGGCTTCCGGGGGTTCGATCAGATAGATCAGGGCGCCGAACACCGTGATGATGCTGAGTACGGTGATGAAGAACAGCAGGATCTTGCGACGACTGCGCGCGAGAGCCTCGACCAGCATGCGACCTTCGCCGACGAAGGCCATCAGGCGCAGCACGCGGAACAGCCGCAGCACACGCAGCACGCGCACCACCAGCAGTGCCTGCGCCCCCGGAATCAGCAGCGAGAGCCAGGTCGGGGCGATCGACAGCAGGTCGAGCACGCCGTAGAAGCCCTTCGCCCAGGTGCCGGGGTGTTTGAGGCAATAGAGGCGTACTGCGTATTCCAGCGTGAACAGCAGGGTGAAGGTCCATTCCAGGATGCGGAACAGCTCCCCATGGCGGGCATTCAGCGATGGCACGCTATCGAGCATCACCACGGCGACGCTGGCGAGAATCATCGCGACCAGCGCGATATCGAAGGCCTTGGCCGCCTTGGTGTCGGACTCGAAGATCCAGTGGAACAGCCGGGCACGCAGCCTGCCGCTGGCCGGCTCGAAATCGCTGGAGCGAGGGGGGGCGGTGGCGGATTGTGACGTACTGCCGTATTCGTTGGCCGGCCCTTGGCGTTCAGGCATGCGGGCTTCCTTGACTGGCGTCGCAGCGCCGGGGCGGGCTGCGACGCGATGGTGGGGGCAGGGCAGGTGAGGGCGCGATGGCCAGGCGCTCAGCGAGCGATTTCACCGGGGTCTCTCAATGAGCTTTCTCAACGAGCTTTCTCGATGAGCTGTCTCACTGAGCTTTTAATGAGCTGCCTCACTGGCCTCGGCTGCGCAATGCCGCCAGCAGCGACAGGCTGTGCTGACCGAAGACCGCTGTCATCCAGCTGTCTGGCGTGCCCTGCTCACGGGATTCGCTCAGCGCCTCCGTCAGCGCCACCGCATGGACATGACCGGGATGCTGACTGGCGGCCAGGCGCGAGGCCAGGGCCGAGAAGGCGGCCAGGGCGTGATCGTGCCAGCGCATGTCATCTTGCTGCTGGCGGTCGGCATGTGCATCCAGGGCATCGATGGCCGCGGCGAGCAGGGCATTCGTGTCGGTGGTATCCAGCGTCTTCTCGTGCCATTCGCCATCTCTGAGTGCGGCACCGCGGCGTGCCTTGCTGGCATCTGCCGGGCGCAGGGCCAGTCGGCTGGCCAGGGATTCCGCCAGCGTCCACAGCACCCCTTCGCGCTGCTCGGCGCTCAGGTCGTCACCGCCAGTGAGTTCCAGTTCGATCTCGCGGATGTGCGTCTCCCGACCTGCTGCCTTCACGTGGCCGAGATCCAGCGCCATCTCGACGCCGACACCCGCCGTCTGGCCATCCTGCGTCACCGTCAGTTCCAGCTGCCAGGCATGACGTTCGAAATCCGTGCTGAAGGTAGGGGCGAGGGCGCCGAGCAGGTGCTCACGCGCACCTTCCTCAAGCGCCTGCAGAGGGGGAAGGCCGCGCAGGCCATCGAGATCGAGGCCTGTCTGGCCGTCGGGCAGCGCCCATTCCCACTCGCCGCGCGAATGCAGGCCGCCATGGCTTTCGCCACTGGTCTTGAGGGTCTGGCGCAAAGGGCCCGGACTGTCGGCATCCTCTCCACTGCGGCGCAGGCGCAATGCCATCTTGGCGCGTTCCAGTGCATGCTCAGGCGTGTCGAAATAGGTATTGGCCAGCCAGCGACGACGGGGCGTGGTGCCATCCAGTTCCGCGATATCCGCAAGACGTTCCAGAATCGCCGTGCGTCCGAGGCCGCTGTGGGTCAGCGCCAGCTTGAGTTCGATTTCCTGCGCCATGACGACGGCACTCCCTGTACGAGAAGATGAAAAATGAAGATGGCCGGGCATGGATGATGACAGCGATACGAGGACGCTGGCGGCCTGTCCGAGATCCCGGGACAGGCAGCCCCCGGCGGCTTCATGCTCGCGCCTGTCCCTTGCCAAGGCAAGCGCAGAGCGTGTCGCCAGCCTTCCCACGGCAGGTGATCCGTCAGCAGAATCACAGTGATATGACAGTATCGTGACATTTGTGTGACATGAATTGCCTGCCGCCAACTCCTTGGTTATATTATGAACAATGTAATCAGTCAGCGACCCCGCGTCCTGTCGCTACATGACAATCTCTCCTCTGGAATCCTTCGAGTTCCCCCCCGACTGCCGCTGATGTTGCGTGAAGTACAACAGCATGGCGGTATCGTGTCGTTACGATGAAAGTTATGTGATCGTCACAAAGGCTTTGCTACACTCCGCGCGTCAATCCTTAACGCCGACGGCCACTATGGTAACGACCAACCCTTTCTCTTCGATGTTCGGGCGCTCGCCTTTCAAGGCGCTGCACACCCACATCATCAAGACAGACGACTGTGCCCAGCACTTGCTGACCTTCTTCGACGCCTGCGAACAGGGTGATTGGGATCAGGCGGCCAGCATTCGTCAGACCATCAGCAAGCTGGAGCGTGAAGCGGACGAACTGAAGACGCAGCTGCGTCTCAATCTGCCCAATTCGCTGTTCCTGCCGGTATCCCGTTCCGACCTTCTCGAGCTGATCCATGTCCAGGATTCCATCGCGAACGTCACCAAGGATATCGCCGGCATCATGCTGGGTCGCCACATGCAGATACCCACCGCGCTGGTGCCCGCCATGCGTGAGTATCTGAAGACTGCGGTCGAATCGGTCTGCCAGGCGCGCCGTGCGCTGGGCGAGCTGGAAGATCTTGTCGAGTCCGGCTTCGGGCGCAACATGAGCGAGCTGGTCGACAAGCTGATCAATGAGCTGCATGAGCTCGAGAAGCAGTCCGACGAACAGCAGATCGCGATCCGCCAGACCCTGTTCTCGCTGGAAGCCGCTCTGCCACCGGTCGACGTGATCTTCCTCTACAAGATTATCGACTGGGTCGGCGATGTCGCCGATCAAGCTGAAAAGGTCGGTACCCGACTGCAGATCCTGATGGCGCGCTAAGCGCTGTCAGGACGTCCTGCCATCTGCTCAAGAGTTCCCTAATGTCCATCATTGCTCAATACGGCGATGTGCTCGTCATCCTTGCCTGCGTATTCGGTTTCTTCATGGCGTGGGGTGTAGGCGCGAACGATGTCGCCAATGCCATGGGTACCTCGGTTGGTTCCAAGGCCATTACCATCAAGCAGGCGATCGTCATCGCCGTGATCTTCGAATTCCTCGGTGCCTGGCTGGCTGGTGGTGAAGTCACCGATACCATCCGCAAGGGCATCATCGACCCGTCACTGCTGATCCAGAATCCGCAGTTCCTGGTCTACGGCATGCTGGCATCACTGCTGGCCGCCGGTATCTGGCTGCTGATCGCGTCCATGAAGGGCTGGCCGGTCTCCACGACCCACTCCATCGTCGGTGCCATCGTCGGCTTCGCGGCGGCGGGTCTCGGCGTGGATGCGGTCGAGTGGCCCAAGGTCGGTCAGATCGCGGCCTCCTGGCTGGTCTCGCCGCTGCTGGCGGGCTCCATCGCCTTCGTGCTGTTCAAGTCCGTGCAGACGCTGATCTTCGACAATGAAGACCCGTTCGCGGCCGCCAAGCGCTATGTCCCGATGTACATGTTCCTGGTCGGCTTCATCATCTCGATGGTGACCATGGTCAAGGGCCTCAAGCATGTCGGGCTGCACCTGAGCTTCGAGTCCAGCCTGCTGCTGGCCGTCGTCATCGGTGCCATCGTGATGGGGATCGGTGTGCTGATGGAGCGCAAGGTCGCGCGTTCTCGCCTCAAGGAGAAGAATCGCGCCACCGGTGATGATTTCGACTTCAGCGGCGTCGAGAAGGTCTTCGGCCTGCTGATGATGTTCACCGCCTGTGCCATGGCCTTCGCCCACGGCTCCAACGACGTGGCCAACGCGGTCGGTCCGCTGGCAGCCATCATCAGTGTCGTCGATTCCGCCGGTCAGATCGGCGCCAAGGCCAGCATGCCCTGGTGGGTGCTGGTGCTGGGTGGCGGCGGTATCGTCGTCGGCCTGGTCACCTATGGTCGCCGCGTCATCGCCACCGTCGGTACCGGCATCACCGAGCTGACCCCGTCTCGTGGTTTCGCGGCCACCCTGGCGGCGGCCTCCACCGTGGTGCTGGCCTCCGGCACCGGCCTGCCGATCTCCACCACCCACACCCTCGTCGGTGCGGTGCTGGGGGTAGGTCTGGCACGCGGCATGGCAGCGCTCAACCTGCGCGTGATCGGTACCATCGTGATGTCCTGGCTGATCACTCTGCCGGCCGGCGCGATCCTGTCGATCCTGTTCTTCTTCATGTTCAAGGGCATGTTCGGCTAAGCCGACATCTGCCACAGCGCCCGGGCTTGCGACGGGGTTTGCGACAGGGCGCTGCATGAGAGAAACACGCAAGATGCATCGGCAAGACGCATCGGCAAGACGCATCGGCAAGATGCATAGGCAAGACGCATCGGCAAGATGTATTGGCAAGACGCACTTGAAAAACGTTTTTGAAAAAACGTTTTTCAAAAAAAGAGAGAGGCGACCTTCGGGTCGCCTTTCTCGTTTAGGCCGCATGGATGTCAGGGGCGTCGCTCGCCGTGCAGGCTGCGGCGCTGATATGATGATTCATGGGCATGCCTGACATGTCATTTTCCTCCCTCCTGCACGGAGCTGGCTCTTGAACACGCGTTTTCCCTTCGCGGACTGGTTTCGCAACTCCTCTCCCTACATCAACGCTCACCGTGGGCGCACCTTCGTCATTCTGATCGAAGGCGATGCGCTGTCTTCCTCACGACGAACGCAGTTGATTCAGGATCTGGCGTTGCTGCACACCCTCGGCGTGCGACTGGTGGTGGTGTTCGGCGTGCGTCCGCAGGTCAGGGAAGCACTGGAGGGAGTGGGAATCGAGGCCGAGCGTCATCAGGGGCGTTGGGTCGTCACCCGTGACATCCTCGCGCATCTGGAGCAGCAGGTCGCCACGCTGCGCCTGCGCCTGGAGGCCAGCCTGTCGCTGGGGCTGCCCAATACCCCGCTGCATGGTGTCGAGCTCTCCGCCGTGTCGGGCAATCTGGTGATGGCCAAGCCGCTGGGCGTGCGAGAGGGCGTCGACTTCCTGCACGGTGGCGAGGTGCGTCGGGTGCGCAGCGAGGCTATCCAGGGGCTGCTTTCCCAGCAGGCCATCGTGGTGCTGCCGCCGCTGGGCTTCTCCAGCACTGGCGAAGTCTTCGACCTCGATGCGGCCGAGGTGGCCGAGCACGCGGCCGTGGCGCTGGCCGCCGACAAGCTGATCCTGCTGGGAGAAGGGGAGGGGCTGTTCGATGAGCATGGCGTACTGTTGCGTCAGCTCAACCCTGAGCAGGCCGCCGCCCTGGCACCGCCACGTGAGGATGACAGCGAACTGTCTCGTCATCTGGCCGCGGCCTGTGGTGCGGCGCGGCGCGGCGTCGGTCGCACTCACCTGCTCAGCTGGCGGGATCGCGATGCGTTGCTGGGCGAGCTGTTCACCCGCGACGGGATCGGCACCATGATCACCCGCCAGGGCTACGAACAGCTGCGCAAGGCACGCCTGGAGGATGTCGGAGGATTGCTGGCATTGCTGGGGCCGCTGGAGCAGCGCGGTATCCTCGTCGCTCGCTCGCGTGAGCGCCTCGAGCACGAGATCGACGACTATGTCGTGCTCGAGCGTGACGGCATGATCATCGGCTGTGCAGCCCTGCATGTCAGTCGTGACGCTGCCATGGGCGAGCTGGCCTGCGTGGCCGTGCATGATGACTACCGGCGTGGCCAGCGGGGTGAGCAGCTGCTGGCCGAGATCGAGGTGCGTGCACGGCGTGGTGGCCTCACGCATCTGTTCGCGCTGACCACGCATACCCTGCACTGGTTCATCGAGCACGGCTTCGTGTCGGCCGGCCTGGATGACCTCCCGCCGATGCGCCGAGAGATCTACAACTCCGCGCGCAATTCCAAGGTGCTGATCAAGGCGCTCTAGTCACGACCCAAGCACGTGGCGCTCAAGACGCTTGCCGTCGCCCTCAAGACTCTCGACCCCCGTCAGCCGCCTGAACTTTCAGGTGACTGACGGGGGTCTTGTGCATGATGGGCGGGAAATTCCGGCAAGATGCCGCGCTTCTGGCTCGATGTCGCAATTCTTGATCGATGCCGCGCTTCTGGATCAATGCCGCGCTTCTGGATCGATGTCGCACTTCTGGATCAGTGAGTGGCGCGATGTCTTGCAAAGGAGACGTTTCAATTGATTGATATGGAAGGAGAAAATCGTATACCAACGATAACTGTTGGCATTTTGCGACGAAAAGGACATGTATTTCATCGTTTCACGCCTCGTGCGTGGGAATCCACGCCGATGCCGGTTTTTGTATCTTTACAAGTCATTGTTTTTGAATGTGTTTTGCGGTTATTGGCACGGCGTTGGCAATAGTCATGTTGAGCACGAGGGAGTGCCCATGAAAATGGACATTTTCTCCGGCCTTCCAGCGATGACGGTACTCACTACCCTGTGCGCTCCGTGATCGCTGACAGGCCAAGCGTCTGCTCCACGCGATGTGTGACTTCAGGTTGCGATGAGACAGGTACGGCCCCCAGAGGGCATGGAAAGTATCTTTAGGGCAAGGATGCCCGGGCATGGATGCCCGATACTGGATGCGGTGATGCTTGATCCGTCACCGCCATCCCCGGAATTCAGGTGAGCGCCGGGAAGTGCCCGGCGAGCGCCGCAAGCATTGCGATGCATCGCCCCCCTGTGATGTATCCGATAGGGAGCTCGGACCCTGTCCGAGGCGAGTGTCAACTGACCTGGAACGACCACCAGGTGGCACTGGCGACTCCCGGGCCAGCGACAGGCAGACCACCTGTCAGGCCCAGCAATCACGATGGAGGTCTGCTCTCCAGGTAACAGGCATTCGTCGTGATGACTGACCCTTCAGTTCCCTGCGTACTTGGGCCGGCTCTTGCCGGCCCTCTTTTTGTGCGTTTCACGAGGATGGGTCAAGTGAATCATCCACGACACCTGCCCGGGCGCGGTTTCTGTCGTCGAGCGGGGATGAATTAAATCAGAATCATATTGATTAACGAACTGGCAACCGCGATGGGCGCTGGCGAACTCTGGTATCCTTGGAAGACGTGATTCGATGATGACCACCCCTTTCCTGCATAGAGTTCTTTCAATGGCCTCCAAGGTGACACGGCACTGGCGCCCCCGCTCTCTGCTTCAATTGGTATTGATGGCATTCATGGTGGTGATGCTGCCGATTGCAGTGCTGATGTTCCAGGCGGGTCAGGCACTCTCCGAGCTCTCGGAGCTGGCCGATGTCAGCGCTCGCCAGGCGGTTGACCAGACTCGCCGAGCCCGCACCCTGACCAATCTCGCCGTCGAGATGGAGCGCAGCGCACGCCAGTACGCGGTGCTGGAAAATCCGGATCTGATGAAGATCTACGCTGACAAGGCCAGTGCCTTCCGCGAGCTGCTGGACGAGCAGGCGCGCCTGCTGGGCGAGGGAGACCCGCGCGTCAGCGAACTCAAGGGCTCGCTGTCGCAACTCGAGCGCATGCCCGAGATGAGCGTGGCGCAGGTCAGCAGTCATCTCGAGGACTTCGGTCCCTTCTCCATCCAGGCCAGCGGCCTTCTGAACTCCACCCGTGAACTCGTCGATGCCCGCATCGAGGGCATTCGTGCGCGCGCCTCCCAGGTGAAGACTCAACTGTGGTGGCAGACGGCCGCGCTCGTCTCCATCAGCCTGTTGCTGATGCTGTTCTTCACCTGGCTGATCATTCGTCCCATCCGTCAGCTGGAGCGGCGCATCAATGGTCTCGGCAGCGGCACCGACCGAGAGGGTCCGCTCATCAAGGGGCCCGCCGAGTTGGTCCAGCTGGGTGAGCGTCTCGACTGGCTGGCGGCACGCCTGGATGAGCTGGAAGAGCAGAAGCAGCAGTTCCTGCGTCACATGTCGCATGAGCTCAAGACACCGCTGGCCAGCATCCGTGAAGGCACCGGGTTGTTGATCGATGAGGTCGCCGGCCCGCTCAGCCCGCATCAGATGGAAATTCTTGGTCTGCTGGATGACTCCAGCAAGGAATTGCAGAAGCTGATCGAGCAGCTCCTGGACTACAATCTGCTGCAACACAATCAGGGGCTCGAACGTAGCCGCTTCGATGTGCACGAAGTCTTCAAGGAAGTGCTGTCAAAGCACCGCCTGGCACTGGAGAAGAAGGGCATGCGCGTGCACCTGCCACCCGCCAGCCTCAGCTGGGAGGCGGATCGTCCGCGTACCGGCCGGATTCTCGACAACCTGATCTCCAACGCCATCGCCTATGGGGAAGATGGCGGCGATCTATGGCTGAGGGCGCGCAAGGAGCGTCGCCAGCTGGTGATCGAGGTCGCCAACAGCGGCGAACCGATCGCCCCGAAGGACCGCGATCACCTGTTCCAGCCCTTCTATCAGGGCGCGGTGAAGCGCAAGGGGCCGCTCAAGGGCTCCGGTATCGGTCTTTCGGTGGCCGCCGACAGTGCTCGCGCCCAGTTTGGTCAACTGGCGCTGGTGGAGGACGCCAAGGCCGACGTCTGTTTCCGCCTGACCTTGCCGACCCCCAGCCGCTCACCCTCCTCTGGTCAGGAAGGTGAGCAGGTCCTGCTGGGGGGTGACAGTGCACCCCATACCACATGAAATGGCACCCGAGAGTGCCATCAGACACGCAAGGAAGAGAAGTGATGAAGGGTCAACGACTGTTGACGGGAATCACCACCGGCATGCTGGTCAGCTTGCTCAGTGCCTGTGGCGCCCTGTCGAATATCACCTTGCCGGGCAACGAACACGTCGCCGATACTCCCAGCGTTCAGGACAGCTGTCATGGGGCGGGCGATCTGCCCGATTTCAAGGAAGGAAACTGCCTGCTGGATGAGTGGGTCGCCTTTGCGCTGCAGGCTCAACGCGGCAACGATCAGTGGCGCGACAGCACCCTGATGCAGCTGGAAGGCAACCGCCATGACCGTCGTCTGGCGCGTGCCATCGTGCTCAGCTGGGGAGACGAGTCCGATTGGGAACTGGCCTCTGACCTCTACAAGGCGGACCTGCCCACCGCGCCGAGTCGTCTGCAGCCGCTGCTGCGCCAGTGGCTCAACGGGCTGGAGGAGCGTCGCGGCCTGATCGCGGATCGCGACAAGAGCGAAGGCGTCCGCCGCAAGCTGAGTGCCGAGAACGCCCAGCTCAGCAAGAAGCTCGAGGCACTGACCGCCATCGAGGAAGCCATCAATTCTCGCCGTCAGACCACGCCCTGAATCCGATGCCGGGCGTGTCTGGCCACGAACTGTCATTGGCCCAACCGGCTGCATGACGCAAGACTGTGCGGGACTGACGTCGGAGGGATTTCCGAGCGACAGGCCCGCAAGGAGAGTTAGTGTGAAATACGCTCAAGCGCATATTCTGCTCGTGGATGACGATGCAAGTCTGCTCAAGCTGCTCGGCATGCGTCTCGAAAGCCGTGGCTTCAAGGTCACCACCGCCAGTAGCGGCCGTGAGGCGCTCAGCCGTCTGGAGGCGGCGCGTCCTGACCTGGTGCTGTCTGACCTGCGCATGGACGAGATGGATGGCATGGCGCTGTTCGGCGAGCTGCAGAAGCGTCAGCCGGGCATGCCGGTCATCCTGCTCACGGCGCATGGCTCGATCCCGGATGCCGTCAGTGCCACTCGTCAGGGTGTGTTCAGCTTCCTGACCAAGCCCGTCGACAAGGATGAGCTGTTCGCGGCCATCGACGAGGCGCTGGCCCAGGCGCCGCCCGTAAAGGAGGGTGACGATGCCTGGCGTGCCGGCATCATCACGCGTTCCCCGCAGATGGAGCAGATTCTCGAGCAGGCACGCATGGTCGCGGCTTCCGATGTCAGCGTACTGGTCACCGGCCCGTCCGGCTCCGGCAAGGAGCTGATGGCCAAGGCCATCCACAACGCCAGTCCGCGTGCCTCGCGTCCCTTCGTCGCCATCAACTGTGGCGCGCTGCCGGAGCAACTGCTGGAAAGCGAGCTGTTCGGTCACGCCAAGGGCTCCTTCACCGGTGCAGTCAGCGCGCACCAGGGCCTGTTCCAGGCGGCGGATGGCGGTACCCTGTTCCTCGATGAGATCGGCGACATGCCGCTGGCGTTGCAGGTCAAGCTGCTGCGTGCGCTGCAGGAGCGTCAGATCCGCCCGCTGGGCTCCACGACGTCAGTGCCCATCGATGTGCGCATCATCTCCGCCACGCACCGCAACCTCGACAAGGCGATGCATGACGGCGACTTCCGCGAAGATCTCTACTACCGCCTCAACGTGGTCAATCTGAAGCTGCCCGCCCTGCGCGAGCGTGCCGAGGATGTGCCGCTGCTGGCCAAGTACCTGATCAGCCAGGCGGCTGCCCGCCACAAGCCGTTCGTGAAGGGCTTCTCGCCGGAAGCGCTCAATCTGCTGGCCTCCAGTGCCTGGCCGGGCAACGTGCGTCAGCTGGTCAACGTGGTCGAGCAGTGTGTCGCGCTCACCAGCTCCTCGATGATTCCGGAAGCGCTGGTCTCCCAGGCGCTGGCCGCGGAAGAGAACGCCTTGCCGTCCTTCTCCGAGGCGCGTGCCGGTTTCGAGCGCAGCTATCTGATCAAGGTACTGAAGATCACCGAAGGCAACGTGACCCAGGCCGCGCGGATCGCCGGGCGCAACCGCACCGACTTCTACAAGCTGCTGGGACGTCATGACCTGGAGCCGGGCGCCTTCAAGCCGGGCGCCGAGCAGGGTCCGCCTGACTTTTGATCCAGCGCGCCCGAAGCTGCGCGAAAGGCGTAAGGTCAAACGCGATCCAACGCGCCCGAAGCTGCGCGAAAGGCGTAAGGTCAAACGCGATCCAGCGCGTCCGGAGCTGCGCGAAAGACCAGGGTCAAGACCTGCGTAGCCGTTCACGCGTGTCAGTGTGAGTGGTGCGCAAGGCGAGTGATCAAGAGCGGCCTGGTGTGCCTGACGTAAAGCGTCCATGAAAAAGCCCCGTTACCGGTTTCGGTAGTGGGGTTTTTTTCGGTCTGGCGGCGCATCAGTGCCGATCAGGTGCTCAGGGCCTGGGCTTGTAGCGGCGCTTGACCTCGACGGCCAGACGACCCTCGCCGAGGCGGATCGAGAGCATCTCGCCGGGCTGGGTCTGATGGGCGGCGCGGATCACCTTGCTGTCGTCCGCTGCCGGCGTCTGGCTGCCGCCGACGCGCTCGACGATGGCATAGCCGCGGTTGAGCACGTTGAGCGGGCTGACCGCATTCAGTGCACGCATCGCGCCTTCCAGTCGCTCACGATCCGCTGCCAGCCGGCGCGGCAGGGCATTGTCGAGGCGTGGTGTCAGCATCGCCAGCTGCTGGCGATGGCGCTGGATGTCACGTGCGGGGCTGGCCTGCTGCAGGCGGCGGGTCAGCTGGTCGGCCTTCTGCTGCTCACGGGTCATGCGCATGCGCACTGCGGCGTGCAGGCGGCGCTCCAGTTCAAGGGCTTGCTGGCGCTGGGCCTGCAGCTCGCGCGCCGGATGGCGCAGGCGCGAGCGGGCGTGATCCAGTCGCTGTGCCGCCTGATCGAGCCGTCCGCGCTGAGCACGCCATAGGCGCTGCGTGAGGGCAGCCAGCTGCTGCACCTGGGCACGTTGATCCGGATACAGCGCCTCGGCGGCGGCGGATGGCGTGGGCGCGCGCAGGTCGGCGGCCAGTTCCGCCAGTGTGGTGTCAGTCTCGTGGCCGATGGCCGCCACCACCGGCAGGCGCGAGTGGAAGATCGCGCGCGCCAGATGCTGGTCATTGAAGGCCCACAGGTCCTCGAGACTGCCGCCGCCCCGCGTGATCAGCAGCGCATCGCAATCGCTGTCGCGATTGGCCATCGCCACCGCACGAATCAGCTGGGGTACCGCCTGTGGCCCCTGCACCGCCACCGGCAGCACGCTCAGGCGTGCCTGCGGCCAGCGCTTGCGGGTCACCGCGATCACGTCCTGCAGCGCCGCGCCGGTCGCGGAGGTGATCACCCCCAGATGGCGCGGCGGGTGGGGCAGGGCGCGCTGATTGGCGAACACGCCCTCGGCTGCCAGCTGCTCCTTGAGGCGCGCCAGGCGCGCCAGCCACTCCCCCAGCCCCGCCTGCTGCAGCGCCTCGACGATCAGCTGATAGTCGCCACGCGCCTCGAACAGCGACACCTTGGCGCGCACCCGCACCCGGTCACCATCCTTGGGCTTCTCACGCAGAAACTGGGCGCGGCTCTTGAACAGCGCACAACGCACCTGGGCGTTGTCATCCTTGAGCGTGAAGTAGCAATGGCCGGAACGCGGCTGCGAGAAGCCCGAGATTTCCCCCTCGATCCAGAGCTCCCCCAAGCCTCGCTCCAGCAGGCGCTTGGACTCACGATTCAGCTGGGTGACGCTGATGGCATCGGCGGCAGACGATGTTTCGAACACGCGGCAATCCTTGTGTGAGGGCTTGTGGGGGAATCCGTAGCGGAGCTTGTCTGGTAGATGGAGAGGGCCATGATGCCACAGGCGGGGAGCCTGCCACCAAGAAGCCCCCGGACTCCTGAGGGAGAACGGGGGCTTGGGGGTTGCCACACGGGGGCCTTGATCAGGCTGTACGCGTCTTGCGCTTGCCGAGTCGTGACAGCAGGAAAGGCCCGAGCAGCAGCAACAGCGAGGCCAGCCACAGGCCCTGCGAGATGCTCGATTGCCACAGGATACTGCTGTCGCCACCGCTGATGGCCAGGGCACGACGCAGATTCTCTTCCATCAGTCCGCCGAGCACGAAGCCCAGCACGATGGTGGCCAGCGAGAAGTTCAGCTTGCGCAGCAGGTAGCCCAGCACGCCGATGCCCAGCATCAGGTAGATGGCCCCCATGTCGGAATGCAGCTGATAGACCCCGACGAAGGACAGGATGACGATGCCCGGTACCAGTGCCCAGCGCGGGATGGTCAGCACGCGCGCGAAGAAGCCGGCCAGCGGCAGGTTGAGCAGCAACAGCACGATGTTGCCGATGTACAGCGAGGCGATCAGCCCGCCCGCGACCTTGGGATGCTCGCTGAACATCATCGGGCCGGGCGTGATGTTGTAGAGCATCAGCGCGCCCAGCAGCACGGCGGTGGTGCCGGAGCCCGGAATGCCCAGGGTCAGCATCGGCACGAAGGAGCCCGCTGCGGACGCGTTGTTGGCGGCTTCCGGCGCGGCCAGGCCACGCATGTCGCCGGTACCGAAGGTATTGTTCTTGTCGCTGACACGTTTCTCGGTGGTGTAGGAGACGGCCCCCGCCACCGAGGCGCCGGTACCCGGCAGCACACCGATCAAAAAGCCGAGCAGGCCGGAGCGCAGCATGGCGCCCTTGCAGTAGAGGATTTCCTTCATCGTCACGAAGACGCGGCCGATGACAGGCAGGGCGCCGGTCTTGCCATGCTGCAGGCGGCTTTCCAGCATCAGCAGGATTTCACTGATCGCGAACATGCCGATGATCAGCACCACGAAGTCGATGCCGTCGTAGAGGTCGGGGATATCGAAGGTGAAGCGCTGGATACCGGTGCCGGAATCGACGCCGACGGTCCCGATCAGCACGCCGAGAATGGCGCCCAGCGCCGTCTTGACCGGGTCCTTGCCCATCATCACCGACATGGACGCGAAGGCGAACACCATCATGGTGAACAGTTCCGCCGGACCGAACTGCACGGCCACCTTGGCCAGCAGCGGGGCGAACAGGGTCAGACCCAGGATCGCGATGCTGGCACCGACGAAGGAGCTGATCGCCGAGATGCCCAGTGCCGGTCCCGCCAGGCCCTGCTTGGCCAGCGGATAGCCGTCGAGGGTGGTCATCACGGCGCCGGCATCCCCCGGCACGTTGAGCAGGATGCTCGACATCCGGCCGCCGTATTCGGCGCCGGTATAGATGCCTGCGAGCAGAATCAGTGCCGATTCCGCCGGCAGGCCGAGGGTATAGGCCAGCGGCATCAGAATGGCGATGCCGTTGATGGGGCCGATGCCCGGCAAGGCACCGAACAAGGTGCCCAGCAGTGCGCCACTGAAGGCCAGGCCAAGGTTGAGTGGCGTCAGTGCGACGCCAAAGCCCTGGAGGATGAAATCAAACATGAGAAAGCCCTCTCGGAATCAGGAAAACCACAGCCCGGTCGGCAGCGAGATTTCCAGCACGGCGGTGAACAGCACGTAGCTTGCGCCGGCCATCAGCACCCCGGTCACGCAGGCAGCGCGCCAGCGGGCACCGAACAGGCGGGCGATGGCGGTGATGGCGGCGACGGCCGTGATGGGGTAGCCGAGGCGCACGAAGAAGAAGGCGAAGGCGATCAGGATCACCATCACCAGCCCCAGTTGCAGCATCACGCTGGCGGATGGCCAGTCACCTTCCGGGCCGGGGCGCAGGATCAGCACCAGCGAGAAGATGGCCATCAGGATCGAGAGGCCGATGGGAAAGGCCTTGGGGCCTACCGGGTCGTAGGCGAAGGGCACTTCGATACTCAGGGACTGGGCGACGATGAACGCCGCCAGTCCCATCAGGGCGAAGCCCAGGATGCGATCGGCGGCGAGTCTCATTTTGTCAGTCCCACTTCCTTGGCGAGGGTCTTGAAGTCGGCGACCTGGCCTTTCACGTAATCGTCAAAATCCGCGCCGAACTTCTGGATCGGGAACAGACCGCGCGCTTCACGGATCTCGGCGAATTCCGGTTTTTCGCTCAACTGCTTGAGGCGTTCGACCCAGGCGTCGTAGTCGGCATCGCTGACGTCCTTGCCCATGTAGTAACCACGCCAGATCGGCCAGGTCACGTCATAGCCCTGTTCGGCAGCCGTGGGAATGTCAGAGAAGGCGCCGTCCATGCGTTCTTCGGACAGCGCGGCCAGTACGCGAATCTTGCCGCTGGAAAGCTGGGACTTGAGCTCGGACAGATCACCGGTATAGACCTTGATGTGATTGCCCAGCAGTGCCGCCAGCGCTTCACCGCCGCCCTCGAAGGACACGTAACGCAGCTTGCGCGGCGAGACATCGATGGACTTGGCGATCAGCGCGGCCTTCATCCAGTCCTGGCTGCCGATGGTGCCGCCGGCGCCGAAGGGAATCTCGCTGGGATGTGCCTTGAGGTCCTGCATCAGTTCATCGAGGGTCTGCCACGGGGCGTCTGCATTGACGACCACCGCGCCATAGTCGACCCCCAGTGCGCCAACCCAGCGGACGTCATCGGCGCTGAACTTGCCGAACTTGCCCAGCGCCAGATTGACGGCAGCACCGGTGCTGGCGGCCACGACCAGATTGGGGTCATCACTGCGTACCCCGATGACGTGGTTGTAGGCGACCGCGCCGATGCCACCCGGCATGTAGGTGACCATCATCGGCGAGTCGATGATGCCGGTTTCCAGCAGGCCGTTGGCGGCCAGGCGGCAGGTGAGGTCGTAGCCACCGCCGGGCTTGGCCGGGGCGATGCATTCGCTCTTGTCGGCCGCGGCGGCGGGCATGGCGACCAGGCTTGCCGCGGCTAGCGCGAGCGGCGCTGCCATGGCGGCGGCGAGGCGCAACGGCGTGATGTCGCGAAGGGAAGAGGGCAGGCGTCGGGACTGGCGCATGGTGTGCTCCTGATGGCTGTTGTTTTTGTCTTCACAGCGCCTTTTGCTTTATGTTCATGGCGACAGGGTGGCGCTGTCTGATCGGTATATCGCAGCGGTAATTGCGATACCGGCATGGTAGGAGCGCGACCTTTCATCAACCTGTCACTTTCCCTTCCCCTTACTGAGACTTTGGATGCATGCGCCTGCTCGTCGTCGAGGATGATCCCCTCATTTCCCGCACCCTGCAGCGCAGTCTGTCGACGCTGGGCTATGCCATCGATGTCTTCGATACTCTGGCACCTGCACGGGACGCGGCGCGCCAGGGCGGCTTTGATCTGATCCTGCTCGATCTCGGCCTGCCGGATGGGCAGGGCATGGACCTGCTGTCGGAGTTGCGTCAGCGCAATGACCTGACGCCGGTGCTGATCATCACGGCGCGGGATGGGGTGGACGACCGGGTGCGTGGACTGGATCTTGGTGCCGATGATTACCTGGCCAAGCCGTTCTCGCTGGTGGAGATGGAAGCCCGTGTGCGGGCCTTGCTGCGGCGCAGTCAGGGGCGCAGTGACAACACGCTTCGCTTCGGTCCGCTTGCCATGTCGACCCGCAGCGGCACTTTCACGCTGGTGGGCGCGACGCTGGATCTGCCACCACGGGAGCGTCTGCTGCTGGAAAGCCTGATGCTGCACGCCGGCAAGGTGGTGTCGCGGGAGGTGATCGAAGGCAAGGTATTCGGCTATGGCGAGGTGGGCTCGAATGCGTTGGAGGTCTACATCAGTCGGCTGCGCAAGCGCCTGGCAGGCAGTGAGATACAGATCCGTACCCTGCGTGGGCTGGGCTATCGTCTCGAGATGACAGACGCTGGATGATCATCCACGGCAAGCTGCGCAATCGCCTGCTGGGGTGGATGCTGAGCATGATGCTCATCGTCGGCGGGCTCGTGTTGATCGATGCCTGGGTCACCAGTCAGCGCTCGGCCCAGCGCGCCTTCGACAATCAGCTCGAGGATGCGCTGCTGGCCATGTCAGAAGCCATCCAGTGGCAGGATGACAAGCCGCGCATCATGATGCCGCCGGCTGCCCTCAAGATTCTCTCCACACGACATCAGGAACGTGTCTTCTACCGCCTGCTGGATGATCAGGGGCAAGTACTGGCCAGCAACCTCGAGATCCCGCTAACCCCGCAGATGCTGCGCGAGGCTGGAGAAAGGGATGTCTGGCAGGACATCCGTTATCAGGGCGTCACGTGGCGGCTGCACGCGCGCAGCGTGCGTTCCGCAGGCTGGGAGCGGCAATTTCGTGTGCAGCTCTGGGTCGGACATACCACCGAAGGGCGCCGGCAGCTGGCGCGCGAGCTGATGATTCGGGCCACGGGCCGCATGCTCATCATGGGGGTGCTGGCGGTGGTGATGATCCTGATCACGCTGAGGTTGGCGCTGACACCGCTCAAGCGTCTGCGGCATCAGTTGCGTCGGCGTCAGCCGCAGGATGCCACGCCGCTGGAGGGCACCATGCCGGAAGAGATGCGCGAGCTGGTCGAGACGCTGGAGCAGCTTTTCCACCGCCAGGGAGAATCCCGCGATGCGTTGCTGCGTTTTACCGCCGATGCCAGCCACCAGCTGCGCACGCCGCTGGCGGGAGTGCAGAACCTGGCGGAGTTCGCGCTGACGAGCTCATCACCTGACGAATGGCGCGCAGCGCTCGGGGATATCCACGCCAGCGCTGCACGCACCAGTCGCCTGGCGGGGCAGTTGTTGAACCTGACGCGGCTGCGTCACCTGGCATTGCCCACCGAGCAGGATGCGCTGGATCTCGGTGAACTGCTTCGCGGCGTGGTGCTGGAATGGGTTGATCACGATATCGCGCGCCTGCATGACCTGGGGCTGGCCGAACTGCCTGCACAGCCGCTCTGCGTGATTGGCGAGTCGTGGGCGCTGCGCGAACTGATCGGCAATCTGATCGAGAATGCGTTGCGCTACACCCCGCCCGGCAGCGAGATCACCCTGCGCCTTGCCGCCCATGACGATAGCGTGCTGCTCAGCATCGAGGACAACGGCCCCGGTGTGCCGCAGGAGATGCTGGAGCGACTCTGTCAGCCCTTCGAGCGCGCAGGGCGTCAGGACACCGACGGTTCGGGACTTGGGCTGGCGATCGTCGAGACGATTGCCCTGCGCCATCAGGCTGACTTGCAGGTCACCAATCGCGATGTGGGAGGGCTGTGCATTCGCATCCGCTTTCCGAGGTGGCCGTCATGAACCTCATGTCTGACAGGCTGAGCGCCACCCCAGGGGCCCGCCGAGACACGAGTTGCCTGGTGCTGGCCCTGTGGGCAGGTCTCGCCATCCTCCTGGCTGCCAGGCCAGTCATGGCGGCACAGGACCGTCTGGTCATTGAAGCGGCAATGGATCGCCAGGTCGCGGCGCCCTTGCTGGCGGCCTTCTCGCGCCAGTATCCCGCCTTCGAGATCGTCTATCACGATCGCACGACGATGACGCTCAATGCACTGGCCGTTCAGGACGATGCGGGGGCCGATATCATCATCAGCTCGGCGATGCCCTGGCAGGTGGCGCTGGTCAATCAAGGACTGGCCCAGCGACTGGACAGTGAGGCTGCAAGGCAATGGCCCGAGTGGGCCAAGTGGCGCGATGAAATCTTCGCCTTCACCTTCGAGCCCATCGTGATGGCCTACCGGCTGGATCTCGCGACCAGAATGATGCCGCCATCCTCGCATGCCGACGTACTGAACCTGCTGACGGAGCATGCCGAGACACTGACGGGGCGAGTCGTGGCCTATTCGCCCTCGAAGAGCGCACTGGGATACGCGCTCCATCTTCAGGATTCCTACTATTCAGGACGCTTCTGGAAACTGGTCGCGGCGCTCGGACAGGTCGACACCACTCTCGAGACCAGCACGCAGCGCATGCTGGAAGGCCTGAGCGATGGCCGCTACTGGCTGGGGTACAACCTGCTGGGGTCCTACGCCATCCGCTGGGCACAGTCCCACCCTGAGGTCATCGTGCAGATGCCCACTGACTATGCGTTGATCTCCATGCGCACCGCCTTCATCCACCGCGATGCTCCGCATCCGGAGGCTGCGCGAACCTTCATGGATTTCCTCATCGGACGGCAAGGGCAGCATGTGCTGGCGGGCGAGACACCGCTCTACAGCATCCGCACGGATATCACCGGCCCCTACACCGCCCAGTCGCTGCGGGATCAGGTCGGCCAGCGGCTCTACCCGCAGCCTCTGGACGCCTCGATTCTGAGCATGCTGGACACGGCGCGTCGTCACGATTTTCTCGACCGCTGGTTCGATGCCTACTCCGGCGGTACGCCGACCCCCTGACGCCAGCGCATCCGCCGGCGCATCCCGCCGCAGGCCGCGCCATCCGTGGCTCTAGTTGACCAGATGGTTAGTGTTAGGGGGGTACGAAATCGCGAGATTGATAGCCTGCGACGTTTGTCTCGAGTGGGGCGAATGGGTTATCATGGGTGATTACCTCGCAGCAACCGCTAGAACCGTAGTCATGGCGCCCGTCCATCGGGCCCTGCACTGCGGCTTTCGCGCATCCCTCATAAACTGCTACTGGGCGTTCGACATGCTACGTATAGCGCAAGAAGCTCTGACGTTTGATGACGTTCTTCTCGTCCCCGGCTACTCCGAGGTCCTCCCCAAGGACGTCAGCCTGAGATCACGTCTCACACGCGACATCAGCGTCAATATCCCGCTCATCTCCTCTGCGATGGATACCGTCACCGAAGCTCGCCTGGCCATCGCCATGGCGCAGGAAGGTGGTGTCGGCATCATCCACAAGAGCATGAGCATTGCCCAGCAGGCCGCGGAAGTCCGCAAGGTCAAGAAGCACGAGAGCGTCATCGTGCGTGACCCGGTCACTGTCAGCCCGAAGGCCAAGATCCAGGATCTGCTGGCGATGTCCGAGGAGCATGGCTACTCCGGCTTCCCGGTGGTCGAGGGTGAATACCTGGTCGGCATCGTGACCGGTCGCGACATGCGCTTCCAGCCTGACTTCAGCGATACCGTCGCCGGCATCATGACCGGCCGCGACAAGCTGGTCACCGTGCTGGAAGGCACGCCGCTGGAACAGATCAAGGCCAAGCTGCAGGAAAGCCGCATCGAGAAGATGCCGATCGTCGATGACGAATTCCGCCTGCGCGGTCTCGTCACTGTTCGCGACATCGAGAAGGTCAAGACCTACCCGAACGCGGCGAAGGACAGCAACGGCAGCCTGCTGGTCGGTGCCGCCGTCGGCACCGGCCCGGAAACCCCGGACCGCGTCGCGGCTCTCGCCGAAGCCGGCGTTGACGTCATCGTCGTCGACACCGCTCACGGTCACTCCAAGGGCGTGATCGACCGCGTCGCCTGGGTGAAGGAGCATCATCCGAAGATTCAGGTCATCGGTGGCAACATCGCGACCGCCGAAGCCGCCATCGCCCTGGCAGAAGCCGGCGCGGACGGCGTCAAGGTCGGCATCGGCCCGGGTTCCATCTGCACCACGCGCATCGTCGCCGGTGTCGGCGTGCCGCAGATGAGCGCCGTCGCCAACGTCGCGGCCGCCATGGCCAAGTACGACGTGCCGGTCATCGCCGATGGCGGTATCCGCTTCTCCGGTGACATCGCCAAGGCCATCGCCGCAGGCGCCAGCATCGTCATGATCGGCGGCCTGCTCGCCGGTACCGAGGAAGCGCCGGGTGAAGTCGAGCTGTTCCAGGGCCGTACCTACAAGGCGTATCGCGGCATGGGCTCCATGGGCGCCATGTCCCAGACCCAGGGTTCCAGCGATCGTTACTTCCAGGACAAGAACGCCGGCGTCGAGAAGCTGGTACCGGAAGGCATCGAAGGCCGCGTGCCCTACAAGGGCATGATGAGCGCCATCGTGCACCAGCTGATGGGCGGCCTGCGTGCCTCCATGGGCTACACCGGCAGCCAGACCATCGAAGAGATGCGCACCAAGCCGCAATTCGTGCAGATCACCGGTGCCGGCTTCGCCGAATCCCACGTCCACGACGTGCAGATCACCAAGGAAGCGCCCAACTATCGGCGCGACTGAGACATAGCGAAGCGCGAAGCAAAGCGGGAGCCCTACACGGGTTCCCGCTTTGCTTAGGTCGAAGAAACTTCTGGTCTCGGCTATTCTCGGCGCCAGATTGTGTCGACCCCGCGCTCCCTCGCAGCTCCGAAGCGGGTCACATGACTCCCCAATGAGAGACTGAAGATGCAAGACATCCATTCCCACAAGATCCTGATCCTCGATTTCGGCTCCCAGTACACTCAGCTGATTGCACGTCGCGTGCGTGAGCTGGGCGTGTTCTCCGAGGTGCGTGCCTTTGACATCACCGAGGAAGAGATCCGCGAGTACAACCCCAACGGCATCATCCTGGCCGGTGGCCCGGAATCCGTGACCGAGCTGGACTCGCCGCGTGCGCCGCAGTGCGTGTTCGAGATGGGTCTGCCGGTGTTCGGCATCTGTTACGGCATGCAGACCATGGCCGAGCAGCTCGGCGGCAAGGTCGAAGGCTCCAACGTGCGCGAATTCGGCTATGCCCAGATTCGTGTCGATGGTGAGTCCGCGCTGTTCAAGGACATCAAGGACCACCTGGACGACGAAGGCCGCCCGCTGCTCGACGTCTGGATGAGCCACGGTGACAAGGTCGCGAAGGTCCCGGAGACCTTCACCGTCACCGCCTCCACCCCGAGCTGCCCGATCGCCGCCATGGCGTGGGAAGAGAAGCAGTTCTACGGCGTGCAATTCCACCCGGAAGTCACCCACACCCTGCAGGGCCAGCGCATCCTCGAGCACTTCGTGATCGAGATCTGCCAGTCCGAGCGTCTGTGGACCCCGGCCAAGATCATCGAAGACCTGACCGATCGCGTTCGCGCCCAGGTCGGTGACCGCAAGGTGCTGCTCGGCCTCTCCGGCGGCGTCGACTCCTCCGTGGTCGCGGCGCTGCTGCACAAGGCCATCGGTGACCAGCTGACCTGTGTCTTCGTCGACAACGGCCTGCTGCGCAAGAACGAAGGCGACCAGGTCATGGAAACCTTCTCTCGCCACATGGGCGTCAAGGTCATCCGTGTGGACGCCGAAGACCTCTTCCTCGGCAAGCTCAAGGGTGTCAGTGACCCGGAAGCCAAGCGCAAGGCCATCGGCAACACCTTCATCGAAGTGTTCGATGCCGAAGCCGCCAAGCTCAAGGACGTCGACTTCCTCGCCCAGGGCACCATCTACCCGGACGTGATCGAATCCGCTGCCAGCAAGACCGGCAAGTCCCACGTCATCAAGTCCCACCACAATGTCGGCGGCCTGCCGGACGACATGAAGATGGAACTGGTCGAGCCGCTGCGCGAACTGTTCAAGGACGAAGTCCGCAAGGTCGGTCTCGAACTCGGCCTGCCGTACGACATGGTCTACCGTCACCCCTTCCCGGGGCCGGGTCTGGGCGTGCGTATCCTCGGTGAAGTGAAGAAGGAATACGCGGATATCCTGCGTGAAGCCGACGCCATCTTCATCGAAGAACTGCACAACTTCGACTGGTACCACAAGACCAGCCAGGCGTTCGCCGTCTTCCTGCCGGTCAAGTCCGTCGGCGTCGTTGGCGATGGCCGTCGTTACGAGTGGGTCATCGGTATCCGTGCCGTCGAGACCGTCGACTTCATGACGGCCCGCTGGGCGCACCTGCCGTATGAGCTGCTGGAGAAGGTCTCCAACCGCATCATCAACGAGCTGGAGCACGTCTCGCGCGTCACCTATGACGTCAGCAGCAAGCCGCCGGCCACCATCGAGTGGGAGTGATCGCCTGACGATCCCCCCTCGCTGAGCTGAGGTAGCGTTCTGTCGAGACGGTCTCTTGAGCTGATCGAGACGAGAACGCAGCAAGCAAAAAGCCCTTCTGGCCATTGGCCGGAAGGGCTTTTTTGTGGGCGCGATTCAGGAAACGCTTACCGCTTTGTTTACTGCAGTTCGAATCACTCCTGCTCGACTCACTCCTGTTTGACTGGCGCCTGCCTGGCTTTGCTTAGATCGAGCCGGACGCCGTGGGCGGAGTGGAAGAAGCCGAAGCCGGCCAGTGGGCGGGTGTCGCCGTCGGGCGTTTGCCAGTAGACATCGGCGCGATGATTGCGGACTTCGTGCATCACGGCGTCGTATTTCAGCAGCAGTGAGTCTGGTTCGGCCTTTTCGGTCTTCACGTTCCATTGCGTGATGACCAGCACGTAGTCGCCGAGTTGTGGCTGATAGGTGGATGCGAGGCGCGCTCCCGCAAGTTGCAGCGTCAGTGGCGTGTGATTCGCTGACAAGGCGAGGTGGTGACGGAGGTAGTCGCCGAGTTGATCCACCAGTGGCTGCGGCAGGGGCTGGCCTGGTGTCTGCTCACCAAGGGCTGCCAGTGCCGGCGCGGCGATCAGCAGGTCTTCACGCGGGAATTGGAGCGTGAGGTGCAGCGTGTTCTGCGGTTGCTGCTCGAATGTCAGCACGCTGCCGGGCAGAGCGTGGGCGTGAGCCGTCTCGATGAGGCCGCCTCCCGCCCCGCTGGCCCCATGGCCGAGGGAGATCACGGCAAGGGCGAGCAGGGCGGTGCGCCAGGAAGCGCGCCGGCTCATTCGGTCTGGCCGCCGTAGTCGTCGGTGCGATCCCGCCATACCGAGTGGGGATGGTTGCCGACCTTGTCGGTGGACTTGTTGGACTGCAACGAGAATTCGATCCACAGCGAGGGGCCGTGGATACGCACGTAATCGTTCTCGGCGCTGACCTGCGGCGTGCCGGAGAAGCCGAGGTAGGTATCCGCAAGCTCTGCGGTGTACTTCTCCATATAGGCCGCGGCTTCGGGGGCGGAGATATCGTCTACGTAGGTCTCGATGGCGGTGAGTAGCAACGCTTGCTGGTCATCATCCAGCTCGGAGACGGGGATGCCTTCATAGCTATCGGGGATGGCATCGTCGGCCTGGGGGCCAGCAAGGATGTCACGGTAGGTGCCTTCCAGTGTCGCCTCGGCCTTTTGATCCTCGGAGAGCGAGCTGAGCAGGGTGGCGAAGGCATCGCGTTCCTGGGTCAGCGGCTCGTTGACGCGCCCGTTCATCTCGAAATACGGGAAGGGTTCCACGCCACGGAAGGATGGCGTGGCACCGGCCAGCTTGCCGTCGGTGTAGGTGTTGGCGAAGGCCATGTGGTGGCCGCCGTAGTACAGCTCCCAGGTGCCGCTCTCACCCGGTGTGCCGAGGAAGGCAAACTTGGTGTTGTAGGAGGAGTAACCGGCCTTGTAGTCGGTGCTGACGGTGTTGATGTAGTCGTCGGCATTGAGCGTCTGAATCATCTCGTCGAAGCCTTCATCCGGCGCGTGGCCGGTGGCCTCCAGCATGATCGCCTTGACGAGGCCGCGCTGCTTGATGTTCAGCTCGCCCAGCAGCACGCCGGGGCGTTTCGGGAAGGCGCCAGCGGGCAGGTTGCTCCAGTTCTCGGCCTCTGCGAGGGAGTAGTCATGCTGAAGGTTCTTGAGGATGTCATCGTCGGAGATATCGGCCTTTAGCAGACCGATCAGGCACAGCATGCGCTCATAACCTGGCGTGTCGCCGCACTCGGCGGCGCTCTCGGGGATGGGCACGCTCTGCATCAGGGTGCTGGTATCGCCCATGCGCGCGCGCAGCGCCTCGCTCAGGGCCTGGTCTTCCGCTGACATCGGCGGTGGGCCATCGTGATCGGGCGGCGGCCCGTCGTGCCCTTGTTGTGCAAGGACGGGGAAGGACAGGAGCGCGGCCAGCGCGGCTCCTCCGGTCACTGCGAGACGTCGGGACATCGATGGGCCTATTTCCCGGGGATAGGAAGAAAACCTTAGCCCGCCTGACGTCGAGCAGGAAGCCTTCGCCAGATGAATTCTTTGTGCACATGCCGTGGGCTGCGCGTCGGCTGGCGACGACAGCCACTGGCTATCTCGCGCCTCACGCCAGCGTCAGATCACCGTCGTATTCGAAGCACCTTTCCTCGCCGCTGACGGGATCAATGAACTCGAATCCCTTGGAGAGCAGCTGCAAGGGGCGCGCGTAGTCATCCGGCGAGAGCGGTTGCAGCTCGGGGTAATAGCGGTCATTCAGGATCGGCCAGCCCAGTGACTGCATGTGCACCCGCAGTTGATGGCGACGCCCGGTGATGGGGTGCAGCTCGAACAGCGCCCGGCTACCGCGTTGCGCGACACAGCGGATCAACGAGTGGCTGTTGGGCTCGCCCTCGGAGACCTGAAAGCGGAAGCGTTGCTCGGCCTGTTCAAGGCGGTTCTTCACCTCCCACTGCTGGCCCACCAGGGACTCATCGCTGTGTGTCTCGGCAATGGCCTGATAGGTCTTGTGGATATTCCGCGACTTGAACAGCTCATGATAGCGGTGACGCGATTCGGGATTCAGTGAGCACAGCACCAGCCCGGCGGTGGCCCTGTCCAGGCGATGCACCGCCTGCAGCGCCTCTATTCCGGTACTGTCGCGCAGGCGCTGCTGCAGGCACTCGTTCACGTACAGGCCACCGGGCGTCACCGGCAGAAAATGTGGCTTGTAGGCCACCAGGATGTGCTCATCCTGATGGAGAATCCGCTCCGCGAAGGGGATGCTCGGCTCACGCGCCACCTCACGGTAATAGAAGACGCGCAGATGTGGCTGGTAGGGCGTCTGCGGGGTGATCAATGCGCCATCCTCGCGATGCACCTTGCCGGTGGCCATGCGCTCGCGCCAAGTGGCCTCATCGATGGATGGAAACTTCTGCAGCAGATATTCCAGTACCGTCGCCACGCCGGGATTGATCTGCGGCAGGCTCAGCTTGGAGGGGCGGGCGGAAATGGACATGGAAGGCATCACGGTGGCGAGAAGAAAGGGCGAGCGTGGGGCGAGCAAGCCTCACCCTCATGGCGATGGCCCAGTGTAACCGAGCGACGCATGGCTGTCGGGGCAGATGGCCTTGCGAGAGGTTGGTGCGGGAGTGGAGCGATGCGGGCGAGAGGCTTGCCGAGGCGACCAGCGCGGCCTGTGTGTGGCTGTGGATATGCGGGTTATCTTTAGAAGAAAATAGCCAAATAAGCCTTGTCGTCTTACGCTGAAAGCCACGCATGACGAGGCTTTCATCCCCACCCCCCACGACTGGAGCGAAGACGCGATGCAAGATGCCAACAGCCACCTGCCGATTGCCATCATCGGGGCAGGCCCGATAGGGCTGAGCGCTGCGGTCAATCTGCTGGCTTCGGGCCTGGAGCCCATCATCTTCGAATCAGGCGAGCAGGTCGGGGAGCATCTGGCTCGCTGGGGGCATGTGCGCATGTTCTCGCCGTGGTCCTACAACGTGGACCCCGTGGCAGCCGAATGGCTCACGCCCACCGGCTGGCAGGCGCCACGAGCGGATGCCTTCCCCACCGGCACGGAGCTGCTCGCCGACTACCTCCAGCCGCTGGCCGCGCTGCCGGAGATTGCCTCCCGCCTGCATACCGCGACACGGGTCACGCATGTCAGTCGCCTGCAGCATGATGTGCTGCGCTCCAATGGGCGAGAGGAGGCACCCTTCGTGCTGCGTGTCTCGGGGCCGGATGGCGAGCGCGACGTGCTGGCACGGGCGGTGATCGATGCCTCCGGCACCTTCCAGTGCCCCAATGGCATCGGGGCGCATGGCATTCCCGCACTGGGGGAACTCGCGGCGGCAGAGCGGATCGCCTACGGCGTGCCGGATATCACCGGCAAGGCGCGGGAAGACTATGCCGGCAAGACGGTGCTGGTGGTCGGGGGCGGGCATTCGGCCTTCAACGCGCTGCAGGATCTGGTCAGCCTGGCCGAGCAGAACCCGGACACACGCATCCTGTGGGGCGTGCGCTCCGCCACGCTGGACAACGTCATCCGCTCACCGAAGGACGATGAGCTGCAGGAGCGCCGGGCGCTGGAAGTGCGTATCCAGCAATGGCTGGAAGACGGCAGGTTCGAGGTCGTGACCAATCTTGCCATCGAGGCGATTCATCCACAGGGAGAGCAGGGTGCTCGCCTCGTGGTGGAAAGCGGTGGCCAGCGCCTGCCGGCGGTGGACCGCATCATCGCCGCCACCGGCTTCCGCCCGGATCTCGCGCTGCTCTCGGAGCTGCGTGTCTCGCTCGACCCCGCCACCCAGAGCCCGGCGCGCCTCGCGCCGCTGATCGACCCCAACCAGCACAGCTGTGGCTCCGTGCCGGAACACGGCGCCGCCGAACTGACCCACGCGGAACCCGGCCTCTATATCCTCGGCATCAAGAGCTACGGTCGCGCACCCACCTTCCTGATGCGCACCGGCTACCGCCAGGTAAAATCTGTTGTCGCCGCACTGCTGGACCCCGACGCCGTCACCCCCGCCCCGGTGTGTGGCGCCACCCGCAGCACTGCCAATCAGGCATCACGCCAGTGTGAGCCAAGCTGTGGGTAAGAGCAGGTAAGGACTGACAATGAAAAAGCCCTCCCGGCATCGCCGGGAGGGCTTTTTCATGTGTCTTGCGGACTACGTTCTCCGATGGATGATCTGCATGTCCTCATCGCTATGCTTGCCCTCGGCCATGCGCTCGCGCCAGCGTGACTCGGCAATCGCCGGAAACTTGAGCAGCAGATACTCCAGCACCGTCGTCACACCGGAATTGAGCTGAGGCAGGCTCAGCTTTGAAGGGCGGGCGGAAATGGACATCGTGGGCCTGAGAGCATGGAGTTGTAGTAAAAAGAGTGAGTCCAGCAAGCTTTATTTTTCAATGATAACGATAGTGTAACCGACTAGGTCAAAAATTTTGGATCACTTTGATGGTACCAGTCCATTAATAGTTGAACTGAGAGTTGAAAGAAATGTTTTGTTAATGTCGGGGAATCTATCCTTGATCGCATATTATATAAAGCATGTATCATTACTAAAAACTAGATTTAATGTTAGGCTAACTACTATACGTAAATTGTTTGTAGGTGTGGTATGTTGTGATGATTTTTGATAAACATATCAACGTTGAGAATGTTCAATATGGAAAGCTATTGTATTTAAGGAGTGCGCTGTGAAGACATTTAGTTTTGATGATATTGGTATCGCAAAAATTTTCTCTGATTATTCTTTGAATATACCTGCGCATCAGAGAGATTATGCTTGGACAGATGAAGAAGTAGAACAACTCTTTTCAGATTTAGAGGCAGCATATAGAAATAGTTCTGAGTATTTTCTAGGTACTATTGTAGCTATTGAAAAGACATCCTCCAGTGATCTTAATGTTGTAGATGGCCAACAAAGACTTACTACCACTTATTTGCTTTTAACGGCAATTCGTGATCATTTAGAAGCTTACAATATAGGAAGCGATATATCTACATCATTACAAAATAGCTATTTATTTAAAAGCGATCGTAGAGAAGGCTTTAAGCAGAGGCTGTCACTAAACACAGATGATCGAGATTACTTTAAGGAATTAACGGCTCAAAAGCGAGGTGATAAATGGCCACCTGAGCCAAATAGAACATCGCATAGGCTATTAAAGAATGCATATTTTAAAGCCAAAGAGAGAGTAGAGGGTATAGCTAAATCTATAGCAGGGGTGGATGCACAAGATACATTTAACTCTTGGATAGATTATTTGGAAAACCAGGCTCAAGTTATACTTCTGAGAGCTCATGATGAGGGACGGGCTTTTAAAATGTTTGAAACTCTTAACGATAGAGGGTTGCGCACATCACAGGCAGACTTAGTTAAAAGTTATCTTTTTGGCCAATCAAAAACACAAATAGATATAGCACAAACTAAATGGTCAAATATGCTGGAGAATCTTCAAGAACTTGGAGACGATGATCCACAAGTTTCTTTTTTAAGACATCATCTTATTGCATTTTCAGGATTTGTAAGGATGGATGGTGTATATGAGTCAATACAAAGTAAGTATAAAAATGAAAATTCTTCTATCACTTTTCTAGGTTCACTTTCAAATAATTCTAGAGCTTATGTTGCCACTTTTAATTCAGACAATGACTATTGGGATAGCTATAGTAAAGTATCTAGAAAGTATTTGTCAGATTTTAATATGTTCGATTTAAAACCAATGCGGCCTTTGCTTTTGGCAATTGCTGTTAATTTTAATAAAAAAGAATTTGAGCTTGCCATTAAGTTTTTAACTTCACTTAGTGTTCGGTTAGTGCTTACGGCTAGAACTCGTAGTGGAGTAAACGAGCAAGCATTTGCAGATTCAGCTATCAATATCTCTAATAAAGTTATATTAACAAGTGGTGATTTAATCGAAGCTCTGCAAAAGATAGTGGTTTCCGATAAAGAGTTTGAAGAAGTGTTTAGTGTTTGTAGGGTCTCGAAAACCTATTTGGCCAGATATTACCTGAGAGAACTCGAGCATACTTCCAATACTCAAAGAGAAGAGCTTGAATGGGTTAATGATGATGTCGATGACATTACTTTGGAGCACATATTGCCAAAATCAAAGAAAAAGGATTGCTGGGTAAACTTTAGTGAAGAAGAACATTTAGAAAATAAAAATAGACTTGGGAATCAATGCTTGTTAAAGAAAAGCAGAAATAATTCAATGTCTAATGATAGTTTTGAAATAAAAAGAAAGGTCTTTAGTGAGAGCAGTATATCCACAACTTCTGCGATAGCTCAATATGAAAGCTGGAGTCCTGAAACAATCAACAATCGACAGCTAGAGATGGCTAAAATAGCCTTGGCTGCGTGGCCAATTAATAAAACCTGCTATACAAGAAAGTAAGTGATTTCATAAGAAGTTTAAAAAGCCCTCCCGGCATCGCCGGGAGGGCTTTTTCATGCGTCTTGCGGACTACGTTCACCGATGGATGATCTGCGGGTTTCTACTGAGATCATCGTCTTACATCGGGTGTTGCTCTTCTTCGTAGAGCTCGGCCTTGGCGTCGCGGAGGACATCTTCGCAGGCGCTGTGGTTGGCCAGTTGCAGCATCAGATTCTGGCTGAGGGCGAAGCCCTTGCCCAGACAGGTGTCGACCTCTTCGCGACTGAGCGCCGGGGTGACATTGCAGTCAATCTTCATCGTACGACTACCGCCATCAAAGCGGTCGGCGAGGGCGCGCAGGCGCCAGGCAAGCCGTGTTTTCCAGCGGGCGGTGGGGTCGGGGCCTTCCGTCACGTCGAGCGTGCAGCGCCATTCAGGTTTGTAGACCTTCATGTGAACCTCCTCGGCTGGTCGTTTCAATGATCGATCGTGATGTTCTGCTCCGCTTGCTGTGCTTGATATCTTGCGTTGTTTCTCGTACCGGAAGTCCGTTCCAGACGTGCTCCTGGTCGTCGTGCGCGTGCATCTGCCACGAGGGCGGCGGCGAGACATGGACTGTCGTCAACCGGGCCCGTCACTTCACCATACGAGTTTTGGGCCCGGGTTACATCAGTTCGAGTGTAAACGTTGGTTATCCTCATGTGTTTTCAGCAGGCATTCCAGTGCCAGATGCAGCCAGTCAAAGGTGTCACGCGGGGCTACCGCTGGCGAATCATCAGGGCTGAGGGCTCTGGTGTGCTCGCCCAGCAGCTCCGTAAGCGTCTCGATCTGCATGGCGTGATGTAATGCGAATGTCTCAAGCTCCCCACTGGTAGACCAGATCTCCTGCATCACGGTCGGCACGGCGCTCATGGCGCAGGCGGCGTCCAGTATCTCGCCGCGTGCACGCTCGGCCTGTATGCGCGCAGCATGCTCCAGCAGCCTTGCGCTCAGGGCGGGAAAGCGTGCCTGGACAATCGCGGGAGGCAGGTGGGAGGGAGATGTGAACGGCGGGTGGGCAGAAGCGTCGCGGGGTGCCTGCCAGCGGCGCAGCGGTGCGCCGGATGTCGGCGTGTCTGGTTGAGAGGCCATGTGGATAACTCCAGTGTGCAAGCGCCAGTGCTACAGGTGTCTTGAGGATGGACAGGCATTCAAGCGTTGTCAGTCGCGGCCGGAGAGCAGAGATGAGGCGCCATCACCGCTGTCGCAGCAGTGACTTGCGCCGAAGAGCGCAATCGCGTGATGGACTGCCAAGTGGTTCATTTCGCGAGAAAAAAGTCGATCTGGATGCAACCAGACCTCAATGGTGTGCGTACACAGGAAGACGTGCCCGGCACGAGGCGGCGCTGACTGCCTGACAGGCCCATTTCCTCTGGAGAGAATTGACATGACGAAGTACGCCGATCGAATCCGCATTTCCCTGCTGCTGTTGCGCCTCGGGGTCTTCCTCGTGATGACAATGTGGACGTTGGACAAGTTCTTCAATCCCGGTCACGCCGCGGCCATCTTCGAGAAGTTCTATTCCATCGGCGGTGTCGGCGAAGGCATCGTCATCGTGATCGCCGCCATCGAGATGGTGCTGTTGCTGATGTTCCTGGCAGGCGTGAAGAAGACCCTCACCTATGGGCTGGTGCTGGTGCTGCATGCCGGCTCCACGCTGTCTGCCTTCAATCAGTATCTCGCGCCGTGGGAGCACCTGCTGTTCTTCGCCGCCTGGCCGATGCTGGCCGCCTGTGTGGCGCTGTTCCTGCTGCGGGAAATCGATACCTGCTTCACCCTCGGCGGCAAGCAGGCACGTCTCGCGCAAGCACAGACCCAGGCCGGCTGAATCGCGGGTTCGTGGATGCGCTCGCCTGAGGGCAGTTGCGCTCAGGCGAATCGTGAGTCACTCGTTGCCCGTGCGCTGACAGCAAGCGCCAGTAGCCAAAAGGCCCGGTCATGCGATGCATGGCCGGGCCTTTCATGTGCTTGCTGCAGGGTGTCGTGTGTGTCTTTCGTCTAGTGTGTCAGAGTGTCATTTTTCTTTATTGTTATCTTTGTGATAATCATGATGGCGGTTGTTGAGGTTGTCAGCGCCTTGTTGACGTATTCATAACGACGCCAGGTCATTACGTAAGATCTGATGCAAGGCGTGGCATGAGGGCTCATGCCTTGTCGATGCTTGCCTTATCGATGCATGCCTTGTCGATGCATGTCAGGCGATGCTGGAGCGCAGTGGCGAGGACAGAGTCTCGCTCAGCGTGTTCAGCGCTGTGGTCAGCTCGCGTTCGGCCTCCTTCACGCGTTGTGCGCCAGAGGATGGCGCTGCCTGCTCGGCCAGCTGGGTGGCGGCGGACAGCGGGTCCGTCACCGGTGCTGCCACATGCTGCGTTTCCAGGCGTGCGAGGATGGTCTCCAGCGCTGGCAGGCTTGCGTTGTTGTGGAATTGCCAGACGCCGTAGATGCGGCCATCGAAGGCGGCTTCACTGCCCAGGGTGGGGTCTGCCGCCAGTCCGGCGCCGAGTCCGAACAGGTAGAGGCCCTCAAGGAGGTTGCCTGAGAGGTCTCGGGGATTGCCGGTGGCATCGGAATCCAGTCCGCCCTTCACCTGGCTGAGCGGTAGCGGCTGACGCGTCGCATCCAGCAGGCGCGGCAGAATCGGCTGATAGCCGTTGCACTGCACCACTACCGGCGCGTCGGCCAGTGCTTCGCTGGCCGCGAGCAGGCGTTGCTGAGGGCCGGGGCCGGTCTGGATGAGCCTGACCTGCATATCGCAGTCTGCTATCCGACCGCTGGAGAGCACTTGCTGGCCGATGCTCAGGGCACGGTAGCGCAACCCGCCGGAGCGATTGATGCGTCCGCTGATGGGGCAGACATCGCGCTCGGCATCATAGGAATAGCCCGCGGCCTTGGCCTCTTCGGCGTTCTCGAAGAACAGCCGGACAGGCGAGCGGTGGAGCAGGGTGATCTCGTCGATGCGCGTCTTGTGGAATGCGCTGGCGAGCAGATCCAGCATCGAGAAGGCGCTGTGGGAGCCACCCACCACGCAGACACGCCCACCACGCCGCAGGCGCGGCAGCAAGAGGCTGCGCAGCTGACCTTCCGGCATGCGCAGCAGTTCATCACCGCTGTAGATGCGCGCACGCGGTGACAGGGACAGTCCCTGACGCGAGAGGTCCTGGGTCAGGTGTTCCGGGCATTGATAGCCGCCGAGATTGAGCACCAGGTTGGAGGTGCGGATCCGTGTCGGACGAGACGCGTGTTCCGGTGTGTGAGTCAGCGTCAGCAGATTGTCATCCTCGATGCGCTCAACCTCATCGAGACTCGTGCCGCACCACAGCTCCACGCCGGCAAGGCGGGTGGCGTGATCCAGTACCAGCCGGGACGCCGCTTCCAGCAGGGTGCCCACTTCACTGAGCGCCGGGGCGGTGAAGGCCTGGGCGCGGATGTTCTCCAGGCACGGATCGCCTTCCAGCGGAGCGAAGACCTCCGCGAGGGCCGGGTCTCTCAGGCAATCGAGAAAGACATCCCCCACCGAGTTGGCCGTGATGCGATATTCGCCCAGCCGTCCGGCCCCCAGAGGCGCATCCCGATGAATGCCTCCGGCATCCAGTATCAGCAGACCATGGCGTGCGAGTTGCGCCAGTTTTCCGGTTTTCAAGGCATTGAATAGAAACCCCATGCCCGCTGGGCCAACACCGGCCACGACACATCCGTAGGCGGTGATTCGTGAAATATCCTTCATCAGGTTCTGCTCCCTTTGTGGTTCGCTGCGTCCTGAAACTGTCTTGATGACGGGGTGTTTCTCCTGACCAGTGGAGCCCCTGTTCCTCAAGAAGATCGTGGCCATTCAGCGCCAGTCTGTGCTGGCTCGTGAAGGCGTCATTGGCGTCCTCGGCCCTGGCCCACGCGGAGGGTACGAGCGTGTTCGGGCTGTCATGCCTTCATGAAAAGGCATTGATATTTCTCATTGATATCAATTTAATCAACAAGATAGCGGAGTAATGGGCGTGATGATGCGGTGATGCTCTCATGACGGGACATGGGTGTTGCACAGATGATGCAGACGATGATCAGTGACGAGACTCGATACCGGTGCGTGCCTTTTTCGTTGAGGTCCACAACCGTGATGCAACGCTTGAGGCATGGCGATAGGTATCGATGACAATCAATTCTCACACGCGCACGATCACTCGTGGCGTGGCGCAAGACGTGGGAAATGACAGGAACGTCAACGGGTATTCTGGTGAATCGGGCAGGATTAATAAATGACCTGAATCAGGATTGAAAACGGCTGATGACGAAAATCATTCATTGCCATTAATGCGATATCGTTTGCCTCATGCGAGGGGATTATCGACTGGTGCGAGGAAGGGACTGACAACCAGCAGTCGATCAGCTGTCGTGTCGTTGGAAAGGATGGCAAACGTGAACGCAGCCGGCGCGCTGGCAGGAACCCGCAGACATGTGAATTCGCAGGTAGAGGTGTGCAGGCGAGCGAGCGCTGGCTCTGTTATGCTCTGCGCCCGCACGCATGCCTGTTCGGCTCGTGCCTGTTCATCGACTGAAGGAATGTCCTCGTGACTGACGCCACCGCCACCCCTGCCTTTGCCTCTCTGGCGCTGGCGCCCGAGCTGCTCACCAATCTGGAGACGCTCGACTATCACACCATGACGCCGATTCAGGCACAGAGCCTGCCGCCGATGCTGGAAGGGCGCGATGTCATCGCCCAGGGCCAGACGGGCTCCGGCAAGACCGCCGCCTTCGGCCTCGGCCTGTTGTCGCGCCTCAAGGTCTCGCGCTTTCGTGTCCAGTCGCTGGTGCTGTGCCCCACGCGTGAGCTGGCCGATCAGGTCGCCGGCGAGATTCGCCGTCTGGCGCGCGGTCTGCACAACGTCAAGGTGCTGACGCTGTGTGGCGGTGCGCCCTTCGGCCCGCAGCTGGGCTCGCTGGAACACGGCGCGCATATCATCGTCGGCACGCCGGGCCGTGTGGACGAGCACCTGCGCAAGGGCAGCCTGAGCCTTGCCGAGCTCAATACCCTGGTGCTGGACGAGGCCGACCGCATGCTCGACATGGGCTTCGCCGAGGTGCTGGATGCCATCATCGCCGAGACCCCGGAAGCGCGTCAGACGCTGCTGTTCAGCGCGACCTTCGCCGATGGCGTGCGCCCGATCGCCGAGCGCATCCTGCGGGAGCCGGTCAGCATCGAGGTCGCCTCCACCCACGATGACAGCAGCATCCGTCAGCTGTTTCACCGGGTAGCGGATGAAGAGGCGCGTTTCGAGGCGCTGCGTATTCTGCTGCTCAAGTATCGTCCTGACACCAGCGTGGTGTTCTGCAACACCAAGCGTGAGGCACAGGAGGTCAGCGATGCCCTCAATGAGCACGGTTTCAGTGCCATGGCCCTGCACGGTGATCTGGAGCAGCGCGAGCGTGATCAGACGCTGGTGATGTTCGCCAACAAGAGCACCTCGATTCTGGTGGCCACGGACGTCGCGGCACGCGGGCTGGATATCGACGCGCTGGATGCGGTCTTCAATTACCAGATCGCTCGGGACCTCGATGCCCACGTCCACCGTGTCGGGCGTACCGGTCGCGCGGGCAGCTCCGGTATCGCCTGTACGCTGTATACCGAGAAGGAAGACTATCGCCTGGCCAAGCTGGGAGATTTCCTCGAGCAGACGCTGGAAGCCGAGCCGCTGCCGGCGAAGAGCATGCTGACCCGTGAACCCTTCCGCGCGCGCATGGCGACGCTGCAGATCGATGGCGGCAAGAAGGACAAGCTGCGTCCCGGCGACATCCTCGGTGCCCTGACGGGCGATGGCGGCCTGCCGGGCAGCCAGATCGGCAAGATCAAGGTACTGGCCCGCACCACCTACGTGGCGGTGGAGCGCGATGTCGCCAAGGCCGCGCTGACCCAGTTGATGAACGGCAAGCTCAAGGGCCGTTCCTTCCGCGCGCGTCGCCTCAAGAGCTGACAGGGGCGCCCGCCTGATGGCGTGGAAATCAGCAGAGGAGTGACATGGCAGGTCCCACGTCTCTCATCTGGATCACGACCTTGTCATCACGTCATTCGATGCCCGCCACTTCGGCGGGCATCGTGCTTTTTGAGCAGTAGATTGACTCTCGCGGGCCATGACGGCGGTGGCTAAGCTTGGGGGTGACGGCCCTGATCGACAGGGCGCTGAACCGGTAACTCGTGATGACTGACAATCCCGCCGATAATCTTCGCATCCGTGAAGAACGTCTCATCGATCATGAGCGCATCTACCGCATCCATGAATCCGTGTTTGCCGGCCACCGGGAGGCTCGCCTGGGCGACAGACTGCGTCGCAGTGATCTGGCGCAGATCTCGCTGGTGGCCGAGCGCTTCTCTGACCCGGAAAGCGGGCGTCACCTCAGTGAAGGCGAAGGAGGGCTGCTGGGGCATGTGATGGCCTCGCGCGTGGAACTCTCCGGCTGTCCGGGGCGCGTGCTGATGGCATTGGCGCCTCTGGCGGTGTTGCCCCAGCACCAGCGTCATGGCATCGGCAAGCGGCTGGTGATCTCGGCGGTCAAGCGTTGTCGTCTGCTGGGAGCGGGCGCCGTGGTGGCGGCGGGTCATGCCGAGTTCTATGCCCATCTGGGCTTTCACCCGGCGCGCCATTACGGCCTTTATTGCCATCACGAGGATGTGCCGGGCGCCTTCGTGGCCATCGAGCTGGTGCCGGACTATCTGGCGGGGCTGGGAGGCGAGGTGCTGTTCGATCATGGTTTCTCTGACCTGGGCCTCTGACCTGGGCCCCTGGCTCGAGCGCAGATTCGCGCTCTGATCCGGGCTCCTCGGAGGGGTTTGCCCTGTGGTGTGCCTCGTCACTCGGTCATCCTCTTGCAACTCGGCGTTGCGCCACCCTTGAAACCGTGCGACACCCGCTCCATGTCCTGTGTATCCCCGCGCTGTTGTCTGTACTGGTGTGCAGGCCGGGGCGTTATCCCGACCGATGATTCAAGGAGAGACATCATGAAGCTCAAGACTCTGGGTAGTTCGCTGATGATTGCCATGCTGGGTCTCGGTGGCCTGTCACTCGCCGGTTGCGAGGACGAGGGCCCGATGGAGAAGGCTGGCGAGAAGATGGACAACGCCGTGGAAGACGCCGGTGACAGCGTCGAGAACGCTACCGACAGCTGATGGCTGGCCGTGACTCGCCCGCGAGCACGGCGAACCGCAAGGTGTGAATGCACAAAGGCCCCGCCTCTCATGAGGCGGGGCCTTTGCATGTCAGGGCTCCGTGTATCAGGGCTCCGTATATCAGTTCTCTGTATATCAGGGCTGCATGTGTCAGAGGTTTGAGAAAGTCTCAGGAAGAGACAGGCTCAGACAGACACGGGCTGCTGGTCGCTCTGCTGCTTGCGTTCCGCGACGGCGGCTTCATAAGCGCGGCCTTCCTCGGCCTCGGTGGCGGCGCTGAAGCGCACCAGCAGGGCGAACAGCGAGATCACGATCACGCCCATGCCCAGATACATCAGGCCTTCCTGGTAGGTCAGTTCTTCACTGCGGAACAGGAAGCCCGCGGCGACAGCCCCCGCGTTGCCGCCCGCGCCGACGATACCGGCCACCGCGCCCAGTGCCTTGCGATTGACGAAGGGCACGATTCCGAAGGTGGCGCCTTCCGCCATCTGCACGAACAGGCTGAACACCAGCATGATGCCGATGGCTACCGCGAGGGTTTCCATCTGGGCGAAGCCGACCAGCGCCACGCCTTCACACAGCAGCGCGATGAACAGCCAGCGCACGCGACCCTTGAGGCCGGACTGACGGGCGAACAGGTCGGAGAACACGCCGCCCAGGGTGCGCGCGAACAGGTTCATCAGGCCGAACAGGCCCGCGATGAGGCCGGCGGTGGCGAGATCGAGGTCGAAGTGATCGAAGAAGTAGATGGCGGCGACGTTGTTGATGGTCAGCTCGACCCCGAAGCAGGCGCCGTAGACGAGGAACAGGGCCCAGACACGGATGTCGCGAGCCGCCGCGCCGAAGGTGGCGCGCATGCTGTATTCCTTCTCGGCCTTGGGCAGCTCACCACGCTCACGCAGCTCGCTGAAGTTGCCGTCCGGCGCATCCTGGGTGAAGAAGTAGTAGGCGATCCCGGTGAGGAACAGCACGATGCCCGGCACGACCATCGCCAGACGCCAGCCCAGGGTCTGCTCGACGCCCAGCATCAGAAGGCCGGCCATCACCAGCGGCATCAGCATCTGGGTGGTGCCGCCGCCCAGGTTGCCCCAGCCGGCGGTGGTGGCATTGGCGGTGCCGACCACGTTAGGACCGAACATCACGGAGGTGTGGTACTGGGTGATGACGAAGGACGCGCCGATGGCACCGATGGCCAGACGGGCGAGGAAGAAGGATTCGAAGCTGTCGGCGAAGCCGATGCACATCACCGGCAGAGAGCCGAGGCACAGCAGCCAGGTGTAGGCCTTGCGTGGCCCGATGCGATCACACAGCACGCCGATGGCAAGTCGCACGATCACCGTGATGGCGACGGAGGCGATGATGGTGTTGCCGATCTGGGTCTTGGTCAGGCCGAGGTCATCGCGCACCACGGCCATCAAGGGCGCGATGCCAAACCAGCCGAAGAAGCAGACGTGGAAGGCGAACCACGACATGTGGAAGGCGCGCATCTGCGGGGTATTGAAGCTGAACAGCCGGATACGGCTGGCCTTGTTGCGAATATCCATGAGTGGGCTCCTGGTACAGCGTCGGTGCCGGACGCCAGGGTCTCGGCGCACGACGGGTGGTCGAACAGCTGTGAACGACAGCGGGGCGCCTCGTCATTGAGGGGCCTGGTTCGACGCACTCGTACTCCCGGGAGCCTGGTCCACGTCATGGATGATGCATGGCACGCTTGTCTGCCATTGCCTGACTCAAAGCAAGTAGCGCGCCACTTGCGGGGGTGTTGTGCATCCAACCCCCGTCATATCAAGGGCTTGGAATCATCATGTCGGGCAAGACAGCAGTGGAGGGTAAGCAGGGCGATGCCCAGTGGCGGTGCGCGGCGGGGTGAGGATGATCCAGTCTGGCGCACGTGGCGGGCGAGAGATCGCCAGATCACGCCATGCATCATTGCTGTGCAGCCGGGCGCGCCCTTGCGCACTGCGGAAGGCCTTTCTGGCCAGCGCTGCACCAGTTTGTGGCATGAATCCTGCAGTGTCAGAGGCGTGACGCCATCCTGACTCCCGCTTGCGAAGACGCCGTCGTCCTTGATCTCGGACGTCGGTGCCTGATCGCTCGAGGCGTCGCCTGACACCCCGGCACCACCGCCTGACACACTGCCAAGGAAGCCTGATATGCCCGTGACCGTGTTGATCGTCGATGTGCGCAGCGAGCGTTCCGCCGCTCTGGAGCAGGCGCTGTTGAGCGCCGGCTTCGAGGTGGCGCTGCGGGTCGATGAACACGAGGACCTGCATGCGCTGGTGCAGCACCATCAGCCGGATGCCGTGATCATCGACGCCGACCTGCCCAGCCGTGACACCCTCGAGCACCTCGGCCAGCTGGGGCGTCACTATCCCAAGCCGATGATCATGCTGGCCAGTGAGGACGCGCCGGACCTGGTGCGCCAGGCGGCTGGCGCCGGCGTGTCCGCCTACGTGGTGGATCACGTCATGCCGGCGATGGTGCGCAGCATGGTCGAGGTGGCCATCACCAGCTTCGAGGCTCACCGTGCCCTCAAGGGCGAACTCAATCGCACCCAGACCACTCTGATACAGCGGCGCAGCGTGGATCGCGCCAAGGCGCTGGTGATGGAGAGTCGCGGACTGGGGGAGGATGCGGCCTACCAATATCTGCGCAAGACCGCGATGAATCGGCGTCTGGCATTGCACGAGCTGGCCGATGAGCTGCTCAAGGCGTCGCGTCGGCACTGAGCCGAGTCTCGTGATGTCCTTCTCTTTCGATCGTTCAAAAGGTGGATGTGATGCTCAGTGATTCTCTTCTCAATGGCCATCAGTTGACGCTGGGGTTGATGCCGCTCAATGACGCGGCACCTCTGGTGGTGGCGGAGCGTCAGGGGTTCTTCCGTGAGGAGGGGCTGGCCGTGACGCTCAAGTGGCAGCCGTCGTGGGCGGCACTGCGCGATGACCTGCAGACCGGCGTGTTGCAGGGCGCGCAGATGCTGGCGCTGATGCCGCTGACCTCGACCCTGGGGCTGGATGGCCGCGCCACACCGGTGATCAGCGCGATGACGCTCAATCTGGGCGGCAACTCCATCACCCTGTCGCGGGCCCTGATGGCGGCGCTGGCCGAGGAGGGGCATGACCTGGGCTCTCCGCTGGCGGTGTCTCGGGCGCTGGCGGCGCACGTGCAGAAGCGCCGCGAGCGTGGGGAGGCGGCGCTCAAGCTTGCCAGCGTGCATCCCTTCTCCTCGCACCGCTATCTGCTGCGTTACTGGCTGGCGGCCGGCGGAATCGACCCGAATCGCGACATCGAGATGCGTGCGGTGGCCCCGCCGTTGATGGCCGCCCAGCTGGCAAGTGGCGCGCTGGACGGCTTCTGTGTCGGAGAACCCTGGAACAGTCTGGCCGCCGTGCAGGGCATGGGGCAGGTGGTGGCGGGCAGTCATGATATCTGGCGCTTCGGACAGGAAAAGGTGCTGGGCGTGCGCGAGGACTGGGCGGAGCAGCACCCGCTGGCGCATCAGGCGCTGATTCGCGCGCTGCTCAAGGCCTGTGCCTGGCTGGACCGCCCGGGCAACCGTGAGCAGGCCGCGCAGTGGCTGCATGATGAAGGTATGCAGGAAGTGCCGCTTTCAGTGGTGGCGCGTGGACTGCGCGACGTGGATGTCGAGCAGTCGGTGGAGGCGTTCCAGCGGGAAAATCCCGGCTGGACCATCTTCCATCGCTATGCGGCCAACTTCCCGTGGCGCTCGCAGACCCGCTGGTATGCCGCCCAGATGCAGCGCTGGGGGCATCTCGAGGGAGTCAGCGACAATGACCTCGAAGCGACCCTGGCACGCTGCGTACGCCCGGACCTCTACCGCAGCGCAGCCCGCAAGCTGGGCATGGTGGTGCCGGTGGCGGATGAGCGCAGCGAAGGCACGCATCCGGCGCCCTGGTGGCTGAGCGGCGAGGCAGGGCAGGTGCCGATGCCGGCGGATGGCTTCATCGATGGGGCGGTCTTCGAATGACACCGCTGGCGCGCGCTGAAGCGTGAGGCGACAAGCCGAGGGGTGAGCAGTGGGAAGCGAGTCAAGAGGCGAGAGGCGAGGGGGCAGAGAAGAGACGCCCGCGAGCGCGAAACCTGTCGGCTCAGGCATGTTGGCAGTGCGGTTATGATATTCTCATCCCACTGCCAGCACCGCGTCAGGGGATCGCATGACCACTCGCAAGTCTCAGATTCGCAAGGATAATGTCGGCCGCATCCTGCTTGCCGCCGAAAAGATCTTCGCTCTCAAGGGCTATGTCGGCGCCAGCATGGTCGATATTGCCGCCGAGGTAGAGCTGCCCAAGTCCAATCTGCATTACTACTTCAGCACCAAGGAAGCGCTGTATCGCGCGGTGCTCGATGGTCTGCTGGCGCTGTGGAAGGAAGATGCGCTGTGCTTCGAGGCCTATGACGACCCGCAGCTGGTGCTCTCCACCTACATTCGCGCCAAGATGATGCACTCGCGCCAGCGTCCGTATGGCTCCAAGGTATGGGCCAGCGAGATCATGCAGGGCGCGCCGGTGCTGGGCGAGGAGCTGACGGTGTGGCTCGACGAGTGGGCCGAGATGAAGAAGTCACGCCTGCGCCAGTGGATCAGTGAGGGGCGCATCGACAACGTCGATGCTTCCGCCTACCTGTACATGATCTGGGCCAGCACCCAGCACTACGCCGACTTCGACCACCAGATCGCGGTACTCAATCAGGGCAAGGCGCTGAGTGATCGCGAATTCGAGCAGGCGGTGCAGAACGTCACGCGGGTGCTGCTGAAGGGCGTTGGCCTGTCTGCCTGATTCAGCAGATGATGTCATGATAAAATTATCTTGAGGCTAACAATGATCATCATTGATGGATCATTAAGCCATTGAAAAGGGGCTGCCATTGCTGGCAGCCCCTTTCTGTTTTCACGCCACTGAACGTGGTGTCATGCGCTGGAATCTGTGCGGATCATCCGGATCTTGTCCGCAACGTCAGGGTCACGCCGCGCGATGCGGGTTGCGCGGGTCCTCCATCCAGTTCATGTACGGTTTGCCGGTGTCCTGCACTTCCATGGTGATGCAGTCCTCGACCGGGCAGGTGATCTCGCACAGGTTGCAGCCCACACAGTCGGCGTCCTTCACCTCATAGCGGGCGGTGCCGTTGTCCCTGGCCAGATGCAGGATGGCCTGGTGCGAGGTGTCCTCGCAGGCGATGTAGCAGCGTCCGCAGCCGATGCACTTGTCCTGGTCGATCCGCGCGATCACCTGGTAGTTCATGTCCAGCTGCTTCCAGTCGGTGGTATTGGGCACCGCCGCGCGGGAGAACTCCTCGATACGCTGATAGCCCTTGCTGTCCATCCAGCGCCCCAGGCCGTCCTTCATCTCCTCGACGATACGGAAGCCGTGCAGCATCGCCGCGGTGCACACCTGCACGCTGCCCGCGCCGAGGGCGATGAATTCCGCGGCATCTTCCCAGTTGGAGATGCCGCCGATACCCGAGATCGGCAGGTTGGCGGTTTCCGGCGTGCGCGCGATCTCGGCCACCATGTTCAGCGCGATGGGCTTCACGGCGCTGCCGCAGTAGCCGCCATGGGTGCTGCGGTCGCCGACGATGGGATGCGCGACCATGCGGTCGAGATCCAGATGGGTGATGGAGTTGATGGTGTTGATCAGCGAGACGGCATCCGCGCCGCCGCGCCAGGCCGCCTTGGCCGGTTCGCGCACGTCGGTGATGTTGGGGGTCAGCTTGACGATCACCGGCAGCGAGCTGTAGGTCTTGCACCAGCGCGTGACCTGCTCGACATACTCCGGCACCTGGCCCACCGCGGCGCCCATGCCGCGTTCCGGCATGCCATGGGGGCAGCCGAAGTTGAGCTCGATGCCATCACAGCCGGTAGCCTCGACCTGCGGCAGGATGGTCTTCCAGGCCTCTTCCTCGCACGGCACCATCAGCGAGACGATCAGTGCGCGGTCCGGCCAGTCCTTCTTGACCTGGGTGATCTCGCGCAGGTTGATCTCCAGCGAGCGGTCGGTGATCAGCTCGATGTTGTTGAAGCCGCTGACCTCGCCATTCGGGCCATAGTGCGCCGAATAGCGCGAGGAGACGTTCACTGCCGCCGGGTCTTCCCCCAGCGTCTTCCAGACCACGCCACCCCAGCCGGCCTCGAAGGCGCGTACCACGTTGTAGGCCTTGTCGGTGGGCGGGGCGCTGGCCAGCCAGAAGGGGTTGGGGGCGCGGATGCCGGCGAAGTTGACCGACAGATCGGCCTTGTAGCTGGCGACGTGATCGTCAGCCGCTGCAGAACTTGAACCAGAGCCTGCCGGACGCGCGTTGTCATCATTGAGCGGGGTATGAATGGTCATCAGGCGGCCTCCACCTTGAGCATCAGATCGTGATGGATGGCCTCGGCGGCCAGCTTGCCGTGGGCGACGGCTTGAACGGTGAGATCCTGTCCGCGAGCGATGCAGTCACCGCCGGCATAGACGCCCGGCAGACTGGTGCGCAGCATCTCGTCCACCTCTATCTTCGCCCCCTCGCGGGCCAGCCCTGCGGCATGCGCATCGCTCAGGCTCGCGTCATCGAAGCCCTGGCCGATGGCGGTGAAGACCCCATCGCAGGCCAGGGTGAAGGTCTCGCCGGTATCGACGAGTCGGCCATCCTCGACCCGTGTGCGCGCGAACTGCATCGCATTGAGCGCGGCGGCATCATTACCCTCACTGTCGCTTGCCACATCGATGGCCAGCGGACGCGCCCAGGTGTGGATCATCACGCCATTGGCACGCGCGATTTCCTGCTCGTGATGGGTGGCGGACATCTGCTCCTCGCCACGCCGATAGACCAGATCCACCGTCTGTGCGCCGAGGCGCCTGGCCTGCACGGCGATGTCGATGGCGGTGTTGCCCGCGCCGATCACCACCGCGTGCCTCGGCACTGCCAGCGCGTTCAGTTCGCCGCTCTGACGCAGCACCTTGATGAAGTCGGTGGCCGCCATCAGGCCGCTGGCATCCTCGCCGGTCAGGCCGAGGGCATGGCTGGTGCCAAGGCCCAGGCCCAGGAAGACGCTGTCGAACTCGCGTGTCAGGGAGGCCAGCGCCAGGTTGTCGCCGAGGCGCTGGCCGTGGCGGATCTCGATGCCGCCGATCTCGAGCAGGAATTCGACTTCGCGGGCGGCGAAGTCATCGGTCAGCTTGTAGCGAGCGATGCCGTATTCATTCAGGCCACCGGCTTTCTCCTCGGCCTCGAAGATCACCACGTCGTGGCCGAAACGCGCCAGGCGGTGGGCGCAGGAAAGCCCGGCAGGCCCGGCACCGACCACGGCGATGCGCCGGCCGGTGCTGGCTGCCCGCGTGAACGGGTGGGCCTCGAACTGGGCGTTGTCCAGCGCATGGCGCTGCAGCAGGCCGATCAGCACCGGCTGGCACTCATCGCCCTGATTGCGCACGCAGGACTGCTCACAGAGGATCTCGGTGGGGCAGACGCGGGCGCAGCTGCCACCGAGGATATTGGCATCGAGAATCTCGCCGGCGGCGCCGTCGAGATTGTCATCGTGGATACGGCGGATGAAGGTCGGGATATCGATGCTGGTCGGGCAGGCCTTGATGCAGGGCGCGTCATAGCAATACAGGCAACGCGAACTCTCGATGAAGGCCTGGCGCTTGGTGAGCGCCGGATGCAGATCAGTGAAGCGCGCACTCAGCGCCTCTTCCGCGAGCCCGGACGGGGCCCAGTGGGAAGGAGTGGAGGATGTCGTCACGGTGTGGCTCCTGCCCGCGCTCAGGCGCGGGGTCGTTGTTGTTGGTCTTGCAGGCGAGTCAGATCGTCTTGCGCTAGCAGCGTCTTGTTTGGCAACGCCTTGATTGGCAGCGCTTCGGGACCGGCAGCGCGTCAGGTGCGCTGCCAGGCCGTCGTTCAGTCGTGTCGTTCAGTCGTGTCGGTCTTGTCTTGTTCGAGTCGTTCGTCGGCCGTCAGCTGCGATCCACGGCGGTGACGACATTGCTCTCGGCGCGGGCCTTGAGCTGGTCGAAGACACTGGGGTAGGGCGGGCGTTCGACGTACTGGCCGTGACCGCGCTTGGCATGCAGCTCGCCATCGCGCCATGCCCAGTCGCCGCGGCTGATGGTGTGACGCGGGATACCCTTGACGGTGCGGCCTTCGAAGATGTTGAAGTCGATGTTCTGGTGGTGAGTCTTCGCCGAGATGGTGCGTTCGGCGTTGGGGTCCCAGACCACGATGTCGGCGTCGCTGCCGACCCGGATCGCGCCCTTGCGCGGGTACAGATTGAAGATCTTGGCGGCGTTGGTGGAGGTCAGGCCGACGAAGTCCTCGGCGGAGAAGCGCCCGGTGTTGACGCCCTCGTGCCACAGCATCGCCATGCGATCCTCGACCCCGGCGGTGCCGTTGGGAATCTTCGAGAAGTCGTCCTTGCCCATCTCCTTCTGCTCGGCGCAGAAGCAGCAGTGATCGGTGGCGGTGGTCTGCAGGTCACCGGACTGGATGCCGCCCCACAGTGCCTGGCGGTGCTCCAGCGAGCGGAACGGCGGGCTCATCACGTGGCCTGCCGCGAATTCCCAGCTCTTGTTCTGATAGACCGCTTCATCGATCAGCAGATGGCCTGCCAGCACCTCGCCGTAGACCGGCTGACCGTGCTCGCGGGCGTAGCGGATTTCCTCCAGCGCATCGGCGGTGGAGACGTGCACCAGATACACCGGCGTGCCCAGAGTGCCGGCGATGCGGATGGCGCGGCTGGCGGCCTCGCCCTCGACCTGCGGCGGACGCGACAGCGGATGTGCCTCGGGCCCGGTAATGCCATCGGCCAGCAGCTTCTGCTGCAGGTGGTAGACCAGCTCGCCGTTCTCGGCATGCACGGTGGGAATCGCGCCCAGCTCCAGACAGCGCGCGAAGCTCGAGACGAGGGTGTCGTCCGGCGCCATGATGGCGTTCTTGTAGGCCATGAAGTGCTTGAAGCTGTTGACCCCGTAATCGGAGACCAGCGTCTGCATGTCCTGGCTGACGCTCTCGTCCCACCAGGTGACGGCGACGTGGAAGCTGTAGTCGCAGCACGACTTCTCGGCCCACTCGCGCCAGGTGTGATAGGCCTCCATCAGCGGTTGCTGGGGGGAGGGAATCACGAAATCGATGATCATGGTGGTACCGCCGGCCAGCGCCGCGGCGGTGCCGCTCTGGAAATCCTCGCTGGCCACGGTGCCCATGAAGGGCAGCTGCATGTGGGTGTGCGGGTCGATGCCGCCGGGCATCACCAGACAGCCGCTGGCGTCGATCACCTCGCAGTCGTCCGGTACCTCGAGGTCGGTGCCGATGGCGGTGATGGTCTCGCCGTCACACAGCACATCGGCGGTGTAGCGCTCTTCGTGGGTCTGGATGCTGCCGCCCTTGATCAGGATTGCCATGAATCTCTCCCGGCCGCATCGCGCGGCCTTGTCCGGCATTGAGTGTCAGGTCGTGTTGTCGTTGTCGTTATCGTGCTGGCCGTCATTCACCATCGGTGAGGCGGGTATAGGCGTCCGGACGGCGGTCACGGAAGAACTGCCAGTTGTTGCGCACCTCGCGCACCATCGCCATGTCGAGATCGTGGATCAACAGCTCGTCCTCGGTGGCGCTGGCCTGGGCTTCGATCTGGCCGCGTGGATTCACGAAGTAGGAGGAGCCGTAGAACTCGCCGATATCCCAGGGCTGTTCATGGCCGACACGGTTGATGGCGGCGATGTAGCAGCCATTGGCGGCGGCGGAGGCGGGTTGTTCCAGCTCCCACAGATACTGGGAGAGGCCGGCGACGGTGGCGGAGGGATTGAAGATGATCTCGGCGCCGTTGAGCGCCAGCGCGCGCCAGCCTTCCGGGAAGTGGCGGTCGTAGCAGATGTAGACGCCGATGCGCCCGTAGGCGGTGTCGAAGACCGGCCAGTCGGACTTGCCGGGCTTGAAGAAGAATTTCTCCCAGAAGCCCGCCACCTGCGGGATGTGGGTCTTGTGATACTTGCCCAGATAGCTGCCGTCGGCATCGATGACGGCGGCGGTGTTGTAGTACACCCCCGGCTGCACTTCCTCGTAGAGGGGCACGATGATCACCATCTGATGCTTCTTCGCGTACTGCTGCATCAGGGTGACGGTGGGGCCGTCCGGCACGCGCTCGGCGGCGGCATACCACTTGGCATCCTGGCTCGGGCAGAAATAGGGCTGATTGAAGACTTCCTGGAAGCACAGGATCTTGACGCCTGCCTCACCGGCCTGGTCGATCAGCGGCAGGTGGGCCTCGTTCATGGCATCGCGGATCTGTGCGGGCTCGAGGTCGGTGGAGACGTTGAGTCCCATCTGGATGACGGCGCAGCGCAGCTTGCCGGCATCCTCGCGGTAGGAGATGCGGGAGTCGTTCGACATGTCATCCTCATCGGGCGGCTTGGTGCCGGTTGTTGTTGTCTTCAATGAGTGCTGGTGGGCAGAGCGGGTGAGCCGGGATGGCGCGAAATGGGTCCTGGAAAATCACTCCGCCTGTCCGGAAAGTCTGCATGCCCGCGGCAGGTATCGTGGGTCAGGGAAGGTCCGATGCAGATCCTGTCTCACCAGTCAGCTTAATGAACATTAGACAGTGTTCCCGCGTTCGGCAAGACGAAGTGTCAAATAAAGTCTTGTAGATTTATCTTGTTGTTATAAAAGGATTTTCGGTCAAGATTTCGCATGAATTCACCATTGTGGTGCCAGGAGAATCAGCGTGGTTCACGCGATTTTCAAAGGAAAACTCAATGCACATCAGTGGCTTGTGATCGTCTGTATGGGCCCTGTGCAAGACCGCCTTGCACCAGCTTGGAACCTGACCATACTGACAATTGGCGCGAACACGGCGTGTCGCCACCTGACGGACATCAGACGGTAAAACCCGCGCCATTGCCTCTCAAGTTGTCTTGCGGGACAGGTTTGATTTGACGGCAATAATGCCGCCATCGGCATGCGATTTGCCCATGAAAGGTACCGCTTCATGTGGATGGGTAATTCGAGCATCCCTTGGCTGAAACAGGGTGAAAAGTGAATCAGGAGGGTGAAGGAAGGGACGGATCTTCAAAGACGGCAAGACGCGCCACAGAGCGCAAAGCCAGGACAAGCGACGTGCATCACCCTCAACAATAACAACAGCTGAACAGGTGAGGACTCATGGCCCCGACACAGACTCGCTCGCACATGGTGCGCAGCAATGAGGAAATGATCGAGCTGGTGGTGGCGCAGGACGTCGCCCGCAGCCCGCGCTACAACGAGGATATCGCGCCGACCAGGAGCGCTGAGCGCACCTGGTCGCGCTGGAACATCGCCGCGCTGTGGGTCGGCATGTCGATCTGCGTACCCACCTATACCCTGGGCGGCGTGCTCACTGCCTACTTCGGATTGAGTGTCGGCGAGGCGCTGATCACGATTCTGGTCGCCAATCTGGTGGTACTGATTCCGCTGACGCTGAACGCCTTCCCCGGCACGCGTTTCGGGATTCCCTTTCCGGTAGTGCTGCGTTCATCGTTCGGGATCATCGGCTCCAACGTGCCGTGCATGATTCGGGCGGTGGTCGCCTGTGGCTGGTTCGGTATCCAGACGATGTTCGGCGGCCTGGCGATTCACCTGCTGCTCTCGAGCCTCTCGGCGGACTGGAAGGCGCTGGGCGGGGTGGGCGAGGTCATCGGCTTCTTCATCTTCTGGGCGCTCAACCTGTTCGTGGTGATTCGCGGCGCGGAATCCATCAAGTGGCTGGAGACGCTCTCCGCGCCCTTGCTGCTGGCGGTGGGGGTCGGCCTGATGGTGTGGGCGCTGCCGCATACCTCGATCAGCGAACTGCTGGCCCAGCCACCGAATCGTCCCGAAGGCGATGGCGTGGCCAGCTACTTCATGGCGGGCCTGACCGCGATGGTCGGCTTCTGGGCGACGCTGTCGCTGAACATCCCGGACTTCAGCCGTTACGCGAAGAGCCAGAAGGACCAGATCGTCGGTCAGATCATCGGCCTGCCGCTGACGATGTTCTTCTTCGCGGCGCTCGGCGTGGTGCTGACGGCCGCTTCCAGCTCGCTGGTGGGGGAGACCATCTCCGACCCGGTCAACCTGATCGGTCGCATCGACAGCCCCGGCTGGGTCGCCATCGCCATGGTGCTGATCATCATCGCGACGCTCTCCACCAACACCGCCGCCAACATCGTCTCGCCGACCAATGATTTCCAGAACATCGCGCCGAAATTCATCAACCAGACGCGCGGCGTGCTGCTCACCGGGCTGGTCGGGGTGCTGCTGATGGGCTTCGAGCTGATCAAGAAGATGGGCTGGATCGTCTCCGACGTGAGCCTCGAGAGCCTCTATTCCAACTGGCTGTTGGGCTATTCGAGTCTGCTGGGGCCGATCGCGGGAATCATGATCGTCGACTACTTCGTGATCCGTCGCCAGTCCTTCGATCTGCCGGCGCTCTATCTGGATGGCAGCACCTACCCGGCCTTCAATCCAGCGGGCTTCATCGCCTTCTTCGTGCCGGTGGGGCTGACGGTGATCAGCTTCTCGCAGCCCGGGCTTTCCTGGTTCTACGACTACGGCTGGTTCACCGGCTCGCTGCTGGGGGCGCTGGTCTACTTCGTGGCCAGCAAGCTGCTGGTCAAGGCACCGCCGGTGCATCTGCCGGAGGCGATACCGGGTGGCGGCGCGCAGCGTGCCTGACGCCGCTGGTGGATAGCTCGCAACGCAACGTCACGTGCAACGACAGACGGGCTGCCCATCGGCAGCCCGTCTGTCGTCGTGACAAGGGGAAGTGACGGCCGGTTGAGGCCTTCGCGCCCTGGGTGTCAGCCCACCAGGCCGGGGATGCCGTCCTCGAAGCGCTCGACCATGAAGTCGACGAACTGGCGCACCTTGGGCGAGAGATGGCGGTGGCGGGGATAGACGATCCACACCCCGGTATCGCGCACCTGATACTCATCCAGCACCGAGATCAGCTTGCCACTGGCTAGGTGAGGCGCGACGTAATAGTCGGGAATCTGGGCAAGCCCGAGGCCCTTGAGCGTGGCGTCCAGCAGTGCCGGCCCGGAATTGGCCTGCCAGCTGCCGGAGATGCGCACTTCGCGGCGCTGGCCCTCGACCTCGAACAGCCATTCACGCTTGGAGCCCGCCAGACAGCGGTGGCTGGAGAGCTCCGCCAGGGTGTGCGGACGCGGCGCACGCTGAAAGTAGTCGTGCGAGGCGACGACATACTCCTGGCGGTCCACCAGTCGCCGCGCGATCAGCGAGGAGTCCTTGAGCACGCCCATGCGAATGGCGACATCGAAGCCCTCGTCGATCAATTCCACCGGACGATTGGTGAAGTGCATCTGCACCTCCAGCTGCGGGTGCATCAGCTGGAAGTCGTTGACCAGTGGCGCGACGTAGCGCTCACCGAAGGTGGTGGCGCTGGTCAGCTTGAGCACGCCGCTGGGACGGGCATGGAAGTCGCCGATGGCCTGTTCGGCGGCGCGGAAGCCATCGAAGAGGTGATGGCAGTGCTCGTAATACACCTGTCCGGCATCGGTGAGACGCGTCTGACGGGTCGTGCGATAGAGCAACTGGGTATCAAGCTGGGCTTCCAGCTGGCTGATCAGGCGACTGACATGTGAGCTGGAGACCCCGAGATGACGGGCGGCACCGGAAAACGAGCCGATTCTGACGACTTCCACAAAGGCTTCGATGCGGTCCCAACGCTGCATGCCCGCTCCTCATCATTGTTGTTGAGTGACAATAATCATCTGAGTGCTGACGGCTTAATCCCGCCAAGGTCACTGCGTAGACTGTGTTGCATACTGATGGCACCGCACGCGTTGCGGCAATGCATTGCTCCTTGCCTGTCCCCCTGCGTGAGCCCCTTGTGAGCAAGGGGGCACCGGCAGGCTCGCCGGGAGAATGCCACGGATCAGTCTACCGCCATTGTTGCTCCGAGGAGATATTAATGAAATCACGTGCTGCGATTGCGCTGGAAGCCGGCAAGCCGCTGGAGCTGGTCGAGATCGATGTCGAAGGACCGAAGGCCGGCGAGGTGCTGGTACGCATCGTCAATACCGCCGTCTGCCACACCGATGCCTACACCCTGTCCGGCGCAGACCCCGAAGGCCTGTTCCCGTCCGTGCTGGGCCATGAAGGCGCGGGTATCGTCGAGGAAGTGGGCGAGGGTGTCACCGGTCTGGTGCCGGGCGACCACGTTATCCCGCTCTATACCGCCGAATGCGGCAAGTGCAAGTTCTGCCTCTCCGGCAAGACCAACCTGTGCAGCGCCGTGCGTGCCACCCAGGGCCGTGGCCTGATGCCGGATGGCACCTCGCGCTTCTCGCTGGACGGCAAGATGCTGCACCACTACATGGGCACATCTACCTTCTCCGAGTACACCGTGGTGCCGGAAGTCTCGCTGGCCAAGGTGTCCAAGGAAGCGCCGCTGGACAAGATCTGCCTGCTGGGCTGTGGCGTCACCACCGGTATCGGCGCGGTGATGAATACCGCCAAGGTCGAGCCGGGTGCCACCGTGGCCATCTTCGGTCTCGGCGCCATCGGTCTGGCCGCCATCCAGGGCGCGGTGATGGCCAAGGCGTCGCGCATCATCGCCATCGACATCAATGAGGACAAGTTCGATCTGGCCCGCAAGTTCGGCGCCACCGACTTCGTCAACCCGAGCAAGCTGTCCGTGCCGGTCCAGGAAGCCATCGTCGACATGACCGACGGCGGCGTCGACTACTCCTTCGAGTGCATCGGCAACGTCAAGGTCATGCGTGCCGCGCTCGAGTGCGCGCACAAGGGCTGGGGCGAATCCATCATCATCGGCGTCGCCGGTGCCGGTGAAGAGATCGCCACCCGCCCCTTCCAGCTGGTGACCGGGCGTGTCTGGAAAGGCTCCGCCTTCGGTGGCGTCAAGGGCCGTACCGAGCTTCCGGGCTACGTCGAGCGCTACATGGATGGCGCGATCAACCTCGACGACTTCGTCACCCACCAGATGCCCTTCGAGAAGATCAACGAGGCCTTCGACCTGCTGCATGAAGGCAAGTCGATCCGTACCGTGCTGAGCTTCTGATCCGCGAGCGATCTTTGGCTGAAACGCCTCCGGGCCGGGCAGGCAAGCGTGATGCCTGGGCGGGCTCGGAGCGTGAAACGGCGTCGGCTTGCCGACGCCGTCTTCATGAGGCGATATCACAAGGGAGAGCATGATGACCGCGACCGAACAACTCGAGCTGGTCAGCGCCAACAAGGTGCATGGTGGCTGGCTCAAGCGTTACCGTCACCGCAGCGGCAGTCTGGATTGCGACATGGTGTTCGCCATCTATCTGCCGCCGCAGGCCGAACAGGGCCCGGTGCCGATGCTGTGGTGGCTGTCGGGGCTGACCTGCACCGACGAGAACTTCATGCAGAAGGCCGGCGCGCAGCGCAAGGCAGCCGAGCTGGGCATCGCCCTGATCTGCCCGGACACCAGCCCGCGTGGCGTGGACCTGCCCGGCGAAGATGACAGCTATGACTTCGGCAGCGGTGCCGGCTTCTACGTCAATGCCACCCGCGAGCCGCGGGCGCGCCATTACCGCATGTACGACTACGTCACCGAGGAGCTGCCGGCGCTCGTCAAGCGTCACTTCCCGGTGGATGGCGAACGCGAGTCCATCTCCGGCCACTCCATGGGCGGCCATGGTGCGCTGATCTGCGCGCTGAAGAATCCGGGCCGCTATCGCTCGGTCTCCGCCTTCGCTCCGATCGCCAATCCGATGGCCTGCCCGTGGGGCGAGAAGGCCTTCAGCGGCTATCTCGGCGATGACCGCACCCAGTGGGCGCAGTGGGATACCTGCGAGCTGGTCAAGCAGGCGGGCAACAGCGGTGCCGCGCGTCAGGAGCTGTTCGTCGAGCAGGGCGAGAATGACCAGTTCCTGGAAGAGCAGCTCAAGCCGGAGCGTCTGGAGGCGGTCTGCGCCGAGCAGGACCACCCGCTGATCCTGCGTCGCCAGCCCGGCTATGATCACAGCTACTTCTTCATGGCCAGCTTCATCGATGAGCATCTGACCTACCATGCGAAACACCTCCTTTGAGGTGTGAGGATGGTAGCCAATGAAGATAAAAAGGCATGCGAAACACCTCCTTTGAGGTGTGAGGATGGTAGCCAATGAAGATAAAAAGGCATGCGAAACACCTCCTTTGAGGTGTGAGGATGGTAGCCAATGAAGATGAAAAGGCATGCGAAACACCTCCTTTGAGGTGTGAGTGTGGTGGCCGGTAGAGATGAAAAGGCATGCGAAACACCTTCTTTCTTGAGGTGAGCCTGAAGCCTCGAGCTGTGATGTGACATTGCCAGCCACAGGGGATCGCTCCCCGAGCAGAGAACCTGCGTGAAAGACAGAAACGACAGCCCCGGCATCCATCACAGGATGTCGGGGCTGTCGTTTTTCCGTCATGAGCGACACCGCCTTTCAGAACCTTTCGCTATGAAGGGCGGTTTTCGTGGCTCGCGGTTATATCGCGTCGATGTCAGCCAATCACGGCGTTATTCTGTGCCGTACAGCAACGATGATTTGCCGTGCAGCGGCGATTTAATCGCTGCGCGGTATCAGGGCGATGGTTTACTGTCGAGAGGTGGACAACGCACGACGTCCAAGCAGTGATTCACGACACCCCTGACGTTATCGGACTCCTTCGGGTCGCATCCCGAGTCGCTCAAGCGAGAGATCACGATGATGGCTGTCATCACTGCTGGAATCGCCAGCCTTCCGGTCGATTCCCTGCTGAGTGCCAACAACGACAATATCGCGGACCCCCTGATCGCCGACTGATCCGGGTGAGGGCATTCATGCTCCGGTCTGCAACTCAGGCAGATAGCAAGAAGGAGTTCCCCATGGCACTGACCAGTGGCCGCATTGATCGCCCGCACGATCGCTCTCACATGACATCCGGCTTTTCCTCCGATTCCCGCCGGGCGGGGGCTCGCTCGCTGGGCCCTCAGGCCGGCGAGACACGCCAGCCGCAGACCATCGGCTTCCTGTTGCTCGACAGCTTCACGCTCATCTCGCTGGCCTCGGCGGTGGAACCGCTGCGCATGGCCAATCAGCTGGCTGGACGTGAGCTGTATCGCTGGTACACCGTGACCCTGGAAGGCATGCCCGTGCGTGCCAGCGATGGTCTGCAGGTCACGCCGGATGTGTCGGCCGAGACCTGCCCGGCGCTGGACATGGCCATCGTCTGTGGCGGCGTCGGTATCCAGCGGGCGGTGCAGCGCCCGCATGTCAGCTGGCTGCAGGCCCAGGCGCGCGCTGGCCGTCAGCTGGGCGCCGTGTGTACCGGCAGCTGGGCGCTGGCGCAGGCCGGGCTGCTGGAAGGTCACGAGACCAGCATTCACTGGGAGTGTCTGGCGGCCATGCAGGAGGCCTTCCCGCGCGTACCGCTGACCACGCGGCTATTCTCCATCGACCAGCAGCGTGCCACCGCCTCGGGCGGCACCGCGCCGATGGACATGGTATTGACCATGATCGCCCGCGAGCATGGCCGCGAGCTGGCGGCGGGCATCTCCGAGATGTTCATCTGTGACCGCGTGCGCGGCGAGCAGGACCAGCAGCGTGTACCGCTCAAGCACGTGCTGGGCACCACCCAGCCCAAGCTTCTGGAAATCGTCGCGCTGATGGAGGCCAATCTGGAGGAGCCCATCGGTCTGGACGAGCTGGCCCACTACGTGGATGTCTCGCGCCGTCAGCTGGAGCGCCTGTTCCAGCGCTATCTGCACTGCTCACCGTCGCGCTACTACCTCAAGCTGCGCCTGACGCGGGCGCGTCAGCTGCTCAAGCAGACGGCGCTGTCGATCATCGAGGTGGCCTCGGCCTGTGGCTTCGTCTCCACGCCGCACTTCTCCAAGTGCTACCGCGAGTACTTCGGCATGCCGCCGCGCGATGAGCGTATCGGTGGTGAGCGTCAGCCCGGCGTGTCGGACGTGCCGTGTCGTGCCGATGTCGATCATCAGCTGCACGGCGTGGCCAGTCTGGAAGGCGTACTGCATGGTGCCATCCATCAGTCGCTGAGCCAGACGACTGCCTCCTCGCCGCTGCATACCGCCGCCGAATCGCCGGTGTCCTCGGCGATCCTGGCGCTGGCCAATGCGCGTGGCGAGCCAACCTACGCAAGCGTCAGGCTCTGATCGCCATACACCTGCGTGACGGGATGACCCCTCGATGCCCCTGCCCTTCGGCCGGGGCATCTTGGTTTTCACAGGAGCCATCGGCGGGCTCTGGTACACTCGAGCGCTGCATGAGGCAGTAGCTGACAACAAGGGCTGGGAGACGGGATGACCCGTCGTGATCAGCCACGACACGCGCGACAGGGGACGGCGAGGGATGGCACGAACACAGGGGCAGAAGACCCGCGATGGGCAATCGGCACGCCGCGGCGCGACACGCAGGCCGGCGGGGTCCGTGAAGATGCGCCCGATGGAGCGTCTGCGCTGGCTGGCGGTGTGGGCATTCAAGATCGTCGCCTGCTGGATGGTGGCCTGTGTCGGCCTGGTGGTGTTGCTGCGCTTCGTGCCATTGCCGGTGTCGATGGTGATGCTGGAGAAGTGGGGCTACAGCCTGGTCTCGGGGGCGCCGATGGCGCTCCAGCATGACTGGGTGCCGATGGAGGAGATTTCCCGCAATGCCCGGCTGGCGGTGATCGCCTCGGAAGACCAGAAATTTCCCGATCACTACGGCTTCGATGTCGATCAGATCGTCAAGGCCATCGATGCGCGCCTGGCCGGTGAACGGCTGCGCGGGGCCAGCACCATCAGCCAGCAGACCGCCAAGAATGTCTTCCTGTGGAACGGGCGCAGCTGGGTGCGCAAGGGGCTGGAGGTCTGGTTCACCATCCTGATCGAGGTGATCTGGCCCAAGGAGCGCATTCTCGAGGTCTATCTGAACGTCGCCGAGTGGGGCCCGGGGGTGTTCGGTGTCGAGGCTGCGGCCGAACATCACTTCAATACCGATGCCGCCAGCCTGTCCGCCTACCAGGCCAGCCTGCTGGCGGCGGTACTGCCCAATCCGATTCGCTTCAATGCCGGCAAGCCCTCGGCCTATATCCAGCGGCGTGCCAGCTGGACGCGGCGCCAGATGAACAATCTCGGCATGGGCTATCTCAAGCGGCTGGAACAGCCGCGTGGCTGGTTGAGCTGGGACCTGCTGCCTTCGCTGAAGGAGCTGTCCCCCGCGCACTGACCGGCGTGACGGTACACCATCGGCTGTCCCACGACGCCCCGGCTCTCTCGAGTCGGGGCGTCGTCGTTTCAGAAACGACAGTCCTGACGCGATTCGGTAGCCACGCGTCGCATCTGGCGTCAGAGGGGGAAGAGGGCAGGACTATGCTGGCACAGCCTGCTGGAGATCGTGTTCCGGCAGACCCTGTCCGCCGGGTACGGGCAGTGACCTGACTTCCAGAGCCGCCTGCCCAGCGCCGGAGCGACATGATGTCCGAATTCTCCTCCTCCTTCGGTGGGTCCGATGCGGCCCGCGCCCTGCACGATGACAGCATCGTCATCGATGGTCTGGTGATCGCCAAGTGGCAGCGCGAGCTGTTCGAGGACATGCGCAAGGGCGGTCTGAGTGCGGCCAACTGCACCGTCTCGGTCTGGGAAGGCTTCCAGGCGACCGTCAACAACATCGTCAAGAGCAACCAGCTGATCGCCGAGAGCAGTGACCTGGTCTGCGTGGCGCGCACCGCCGCCGACATCCGCGCCGCCAAGGCCGCGGGCAAGACCGGCATCATCTACGGCTTCCAGAATGCCAACGCCTATGAAGACCAGATCGGCTATGTCGATGTCTTCAAGCAGCTCGGCGTGGGCATCGTGCAGATGTGCTACAACACCCAGAATCTGGTCGGTACCGGCTGCTACGAGCGCGATGGCGGCCTGTCCGGCTTCGGGCGCGAGATGGTCGCCGAGATGAACCGCGTCGGCGTGATGTGTGATCTCTCCCACGTCGGCTCGAAGACCTCCGAGGAAGTCATCCTCGAATCGAAAGTCCCTGTCTGCTACTCCCACTGCGCGCCGGCCGGTCTCAAGGACCACCCGCGCAACAAGTCCGATGCCGAGCTGCGCTTCATCGCCGAACACGGCGGCTTCGTCGGCGTCACCATGTTCACCCCCTTCCTCCGGGCTGGCGTCAACGCCACCGTCGATGACTACGTTGAGGCCATCGAATACGTGATGAACCTGGTCGGCGAGGATGCCATCGGCATCGGCACCGATTTCACCCAGGGTCACGGTCAGGACTTCTTCGAGTGGCTGACCCACGACAAGGGCTACGCCCGTCGTCTCACCAACTTCGGCAAGATCGTCAATCCGGAAGGCATCCGCACCATCGGCGAGTTCCCCAATCTGACCGAGGCGCTGCTGCGTCGCGGCATGAGCGAGCACCAGGTGCGCAAGATCATGGGCGAGAACTGGCTGCGCACGCTGGAAAACGTCTGGGGCGGCTGAGTCTGCCTGCCTGGGCCTTTTCTGGTTCGCTCTTTCTTGATCGCACTTTCGTGATCTCTCTCCTGATCTCTTTCTTGAACTCTCTTTTGCATCTCCCTTTCAGCCCCTTTTGAGGACACCGACATGAGCAAGATGGCCCCTGAACTGCCGATCGAGGTGGATAGCGAGACCGGCGTCTGGACATCGGACGCACTGCCGATGCTGTACGTGCCGCGTCACTTCTTCATCAACAACCATGTCGCGGTGGAAGAGGCGCTGGGCGTGGAGAAGTACGCCGAGATTCTCTACCACGCCGGCTACAAGAGCGCCTGGCACTGGTGCGAGAAAGAAGCCGAGCTGCACGGCCTGGTCGGGGTGGAGGTCTTCGAGCATTACATGAAGCGTCTGTCACAGCGCGGCTGGGGTCTGTTCATCACCGAGGAGATCGATCTGGAGCGCGGCACCTGCAAGGTACGCCTGGAGCACTCCTGCTTCGTCTATCAGCAGGGCAAGACCGGCACAAAGCTTGAGTACATGTTCACCGGCTGGTTCGCCGGCGCGATGGACCAGATTCTGGCCGCGCGTGGCAGCGAGCTGCGCACCGTCGCCGTCCAGACCCAGAGCGGTGGTGAGGAAGGCTGTGATGTGGGGTATTTCGAGGTCGCTCCCGGAACAGTGTGACGTTTTCAGATCCGCCACTCTCTATTCCATGGCTCGGGTCAAGGCCCAGGCCCGGCCCAGGCAAAAGGCAAAAGCCGGCTGCCCGATCCTCTCTCTGTCACGACACTCACCACACACACAACAACGACAACGCAACGCCTGAGCGCCGCCTTTCCTGACATGCAAGACGCCTGACGCCGCCCGCCGCCACGAGCCCCGACTCGAGGCGGCGGGCAGGCCAGGCCGGCGTGACAAGGCGGCGCTCTCCCCGGCGAGGAGCTTTCACCATGGCATTCGACGCACTCTTCCAGCCGATCGAGATCGGCAAGCTGACCATCCGCAACCGCGTCGTCAGTACCGCCCATGCCGAGGTGTATGCCACCGATGGCGGCATGACCACCGAGCGCTACGTGCGCTACTACGAAGAGAAGGCCAAGGGCGGGTGTGGCCTGTGCATCTGTGGTGGCTCCTCGGTGGTGTCCATCGATAGCCCGCAGGGCTGGTGGAGCTCCGTCAACCTGTCGACTGATCGCATCATTCCGCATTTCCAGAATCTGGCCGATGCCGTGCACAAGCATGGCGGCAAGATCATGATCCAGATTACCCACATGGGCCGTCGCTCACGCTGGGACGGTTTCGACTGGACCTCGCTGATGTCGCCGTCCGGTATCCGCGAGCCGGTGCACCGCTCCACCTGCAAGACCATCGAGGTGGAAGAGATCCAGCGCATCATCGCCGACTTCGCCCAGGCGGCGCGGCGTGCCAAGGAAGGCGGCCTGGATGGCGTCGAGCTGTCCGCCGTGCACCAGCACCTGATCGACCAGTTCTGGAGCCCGCGTGTCAACAAGCGCACCGATGAGTGGGGCGGCAGCTTCGAGGGCCGCATGAAGTTCGGTATCGAGGTGCTCAAGGCGGTGCGTGCCGAGGTCGGTGATGACTTCGTGGTCGGCATGCGCATCTGTGGTGATGAATTCCATCCCGATGGCCTGTCGCATGACGACATGAAGCAGATCGCGGCCTATTACGACGCCACCGGCCTGCTCGATTTCTTCGGCGTGATCGGCTCCGGCTGTGATACCCACAACAGCCTCGCCAACGTCATTCCCAACATGTCCTACCCGCCGGAACCCTTCCTGCATCTGGCCTCCGGCATCAAGGAAGTGGTCAAGATTCCGGTGATCCACGCCCAGAACATCAAGGACCCCAATCAGGCCGAGCGCATCCTGGAAGGCGGCTATGTCGACATGGTCGGCATGACCCGCGCGCACATCGCCGACCCGCACATCATCGCCAAGATCAAGATGGGCCAGCTCGACCAGATCAAGCAGTGCGTCGGTGCCAACTACTGCATCGACCGCCAGTACCAGGGGCTGGACGTGCTGTGCATCCAGAATGCCGCGACGTCACGCGAATACATGGGCCTGCCACACGAGATCGAGAAGACCAGCGGCCCGGTGCGCAAGGTCGTCATCGTCGGTGGCGGTCCGGCCGGCATGGAAGCGGCCCGCGTGTGTGCCGAGCGTGGCCATGCCGTGACGCTCTTCGAGGCGAAGGAAGAGCTGGGTGGCCAGATCACCACGGCTTCCAAGGCACCGCAGCGTGACCAGATCGCCGGTATCACCCGCTGGTATCAGCTGGAGCTGGCGCGTCTGAAGGTCGATCTGCGCCTGGGTACCCGCGCCGATGAGGCCACCATCCGTGACCTGCGCGCTGACGTGGTGATCCTGGCGGTGGGCGGCCGTCCGTTCATGGAGCAGTTCGAATCCTGGGGCTACGACGAGGACCCGGCCAAGAGCCTGATCGTCTCTTCCTGGGACGTGCTGGACGGGCGTGTCGCGCCGGGCAGCAACGTGTTGATCTACGACAGCATCTGCGAATTCTCCGGTGTCTCGGTGGCCGATTATCTGGCCACCAAGGGCGCCAGGGTCGAGATCGTCACCGATGACATCAAGCCGGGGGCGGCGGTCGGCGGCACCACCTTCCCGACCTATTACCGCAGCCTGTATGCCAAGGAAGTCGTGATGACCTCCGACATGGTGCTGCATGAGGTCTACCGCGAAGGCGAGGGGCTGGTGGCGGTGCTCGAGAATGAATACACCGGCACGCTGGAAGAACGCGTCGTCGACCAGATCGTGGTCGAGAACGGCGTGCGCCCCGATGAAGCGCTCTACTACGCCTTCAAGGACGGCTCGCTCAACAAGGGCCAGATCGACGTCGAGTCGCTCTACGCCATCAAGCCGCAGCCGTGCCTGAGTCAGGCCACCGACGGGGATGATTACCTGCTGTTCCGTCTCGGCGACTGCAATGCACCGCGCAACACCCACGCCGCCATCTATGACGCCCTGCGCCTGTGCAAGGATTTCTGATCGCGTCTGACACATCGGTGGGAGGTTTGGCTATGAACGAAACAGTGTTGTCGGTGTTGATCTTCGCCGCCTTGGCGCTGGCCGCCATCGGTGCGGTCAAGCGCATCGGCCTGTGGCGCCAGGGGCGGGCGGATGCCACGTCCATGAGCGTGGGAGAGCTGATCGCGAGCCTGGCCAAGGTGCCGCGCCGCTACGGGGTGGACCTGCACCACGTGGTCGCGCGGGACCGCTACATGGCCAATACCCACGTCGCCACCGGCGGTGGCTTCGTGGCCGCGGCGCTGCTGATGGTGGTGGTCTACGGCTTCGGCATCGACTCCGCCTGGCTGGGCGTCTTGCTGCTGCTGGCCAGTGGCGCGATGTTCGCTGGTGCGCTGTTCGTGCGTCGTCGTCGTCTCGACCCGCCGGCGCGCCTGTCGCGTGGTCCGTGGATGCGTCTGCCAAAAAGCCTGCTGGTGTTCTCTGCCAGCCTGTTCGTGATGAGTCTGTCACTGGTGCTGCCGGAAGGCGTCGGCGGCATGATCTCCGGCGGTATCCTCGGGCTGGTGCTGGTGGCGGGGATCGCCTGGGGGCTGCTCGAGATGATCGTCGGCATGACCGGTGGCGGCTCGCGCATCACCGGGCCGATGAAGCATGCCTTCGCGGGCGCGCTGCATCTGGCCTTCCATCGGCGTCCGGGGCGTTTCAGCACCCGTGACAGTGCCGGCATCCGCGATAGCGCGCTGCTGCCGCTGGATCTTTCCAATCCCGAGGCACCGCTGGGCGTCGGCAAGCCTGCCGACTTCAACTGGCGTCAGCTGCTGGGCTTCGATGCCTGCGTGCAATGCGGGCGCTGTGAAGCGGTGTGTCCGGCCTTCGCGGCCGGTCAGCCGCTCAATCCCAAGAAGCTGATCCAGGACATGGTGGTGGGCATGGCGGGGGGCAGCGATGCCGCCTACGCTGGTTCGCCCTATCCGGGCGATGAGCCGAAGCGCGCGCCCGGCCAGCATGGCGGCGGCCCGCAGCAGGCCATCGTCGGGGCATCGCCGCATGCTCGCCCGGCAGGTCAGGCAGCGTCTTCCGGACCGATCCAGATCAAGGCGGCTCCGGGCGCTGCGGGCAAGCCGGCAGACGCCGACAAGCTGATCCACGAATTCACGGTACTGGTCGAGCCGGAAACCCTGTGGGCCTGCACCACCTGTCGCGCCTGCGTCGAGGAGTGCCCGATGATGATCGAGCACGTCGATGCCATCGTCGACATGCGGCGCCACATGACGCTGGAGCAGGGCGCGACCCCGGGCAAGGGCGTCGAGGTGCTCGACAATCTGATCGCCACCGACAACCCGGGCGGCTTTGCGCTCGAGGCGCGCCTGCACTGGGCGGCGGATCTCGACCTGCCGCGCATCGCCGAGGTTCAGGCCGCCCGCGAGGCGGCGCGTGATCCGCGTCCTGTGGAAGCGCTGCTGTGGCTGGGCGACGGTGCCTTCGACATGCGCAACCAGCGCACGCTGCGCGCCTTCGTGCAGGTGCTGCGCGCGGCCAGGGTCGATTTCGCCATCCTCGGTGCCGAGGAGCGTGACAGTGGCGACGTGGCACGCCGTCTGGGTGACGAGGCGACCTTCCAGTCGCTGGCCACCCGCAATATCGCCACCCTGTCGAAGTACCGCTTCGCGCGCATCATCACCTGCGATCCGCACAGCTTCCATGTGCTGGGACGTGAATATGCCGCCTTCGGTGGCGACTACCTCGTCAATCACCACACCAGCTACATGAATGAGTTGCTGGCGGCGGGACGTCTGAGTCTCGATGCCACCAGACTGGCCACGCTCGGCTCGGTCACCTGGCATGACCCCTGCTATCTGGGCCGCTACAACGGGGAATTCGAGGCGCCGCGTACCCTGCTGGCGGCACTGGGACTGGAAGTGCGCGAGATGCAGCGCTCCGGCTTCCGCTCACGCTGCTGTGGTGGCGGCGGTGGCGCGCCGGTGACGGACATTCCCGGCAAGCAGCGTATCCCCGACATGCGCATGGGCGACGTGCGCGAGACCGGCGCCGAGGTAGTGGCGGTGGGCTGCCCGCAGTGCACCGCGATGCTGGAAGGCGTGGTGGCGCCGGCGGGTGAAGCCGAACCCCAGGTGCTGGATCTGGCGGAGCTGATGGCGCGGGCGCTGGTAGCGGATGCGTCCACTCAGGGCTTGTCCACGCAGGGCTTGGCGACGTCGACCACGCAGCCCACTGACGCGGAGGTGGTGGCATGACGATCCCCGTCGATCCACAAGCAACCGAGCATCCACACCCATCTGAGCGCGAGCCACTGCCACGCCGTGACCCGCGCCTGGAGCAGCAGGCACGCAATCGTCTGCACCCGGAGCATCTCAGCGCGCTGCAGGCGCTGGGCCGAGGCGCGGCCACTCCTCAGGAACGCTGGATGGGCCCGAAGGGCGTGATGCGTCGCAATCCCCATGTCGGCCACTTTATCGCTGCCAATGGTCGCAAGCGCATCGACCGCAGTGGCCGCTCCGGGCCTGCCGCGGCAGGTGCCGGTCAGGCCTCCGTCGTTGCCAAGGCGCGCGTGCTGCCGCTGGTCGAGATCGCATCACCTGCCTTCCTGATCGCGGTGGTGCCGGACATGACCGGCGGGCGACTCTCGAGTCACGACCGCGATGTGCTGGGGCTGGCGCGTCAGATCGCCGATGCCGACCCCGCCCATCTGGGGGCGGTGTTGGCCGTCACCTTCGGCACCTTGCGCGAGGAGGGTGACGCCGCCGACAGTGTCGGACTCGGTGCGGCAGGTGCCGATCGCTGGCTGCACTTTGCCGACAGTGTCCACGATGGTTACGCGCCGCTGGCCCAGCTGGCGGAGCTTGAGGCCATTGATACACGCCTGGCACCACGGCTGTGGTTGCTGCCGGAATCCCGCACTGGCGGCGGTGAGCGTGGCCGACGTCTCGGGGCGCGCCTGCTGTGCACGGGCGATGCGCTGGCGCGGCCCAGCGGCAATGTCTATCAACTCGAGGGCGAGCTTGCGGCCATCGGGCGTGGCGAGCTTGCCGAGGTGAACGTCACCGGGCGCAGCGGCAATGGTCAGCAGGACCTGACCCGCGCGCTGACCCGTATCCTGCTGTGCGAGGCGGAATGCGCCGAGCCGGTGGAAGATGTGCGCCACGCCGCGCTGCCGCTTGAGTGGGAGGCAGCCAGCACCGCGCACGCCGTGCCAGACGTGATCGAGGATCTTGGCCCGGTGGCGGTCGATCCCTCCGCGATCGCGCTGGGCGAGGCCGAATTCATTCTCTCGGCGGGCAACGGCATTCGCGACTGGGATGGCTTCCACCGTGCCGCCAGCCTGCTGGGGGCCACCGAAGGCGCCTCGCGGGTGGCGGTGGATGACGGCTTCATGCCGCGTGCCCGTCAGGTCGGCGCCACCGGTACCTGGGTGACGGCGCGGGTGTACGTGGCGGTGGGCATCTCGGGGGCCATCCAGCATCTGCAGGGCATCCAGCGCTGCGACAAGGTGGTGGCGATCAATCTCGATGGCGGCTGTGACATGGTCAAGCGCGCGGATCTGTCGGTGATCGGCGATGCCGGGGCGATCCTCGCCAGTCTCTGTCAGCAGCTCGAGGCCGAACGCGGTGCCGGTGGTGACGCCCAGGCGGCAGGTGGTGCCTCGGCGGCGGGTCAGTCGTCTACTGCGCCCGCCATGTCCTCCAACCCGTCCTCCAACCCGTCATCCAGCCCGTCATCCGCCACGCTTGCCGCCGACGCGGCCTGAACTCGCGCCTGCGACAGGAGAAAGGAGAAGGACATGAAGGCAGATCATTCGTCCATTGCGCAGCAGGCCTCGGAACCGCTTGAGGTCGTGAGTCTGGTATCGCTGGGGCAGCACCCGGTCTCGGGGCGTCTGCGGCGCGCAGAGCAGGATGCCCGCGCCCTGGAACTGTGTCTGGCGCTGGAGCGTCAGTCGGCACCCGGTGCCGTCAGCCTCAGCGCCTGGCACGCCAGTGGCAGCAAGATCGCGCCCGGTAGCGAGCAGGACCAGGCGCTGCGTGGCTATCTGGGCATGGGCCTGGAGTCGTTGACGCTGGTGACGCCTGACTCTCTTCAAGCTGAACCGCTCAAGGCTGTCGATTCGTCGCTCACGGCTGTCGATCCGCAGGCGGCGGCTGCCGATCAACCGGTCATCGATGTCTGGCCGCTGCTGGTGACGCGCCTCAAGCAGGCGGCACCGCAGCTGGTGGTGTGCGGTGGCCAGAGTGAGACCGGCGAGGGCAGTGGCCTGCTGCCGCATCTGCTGGCGGAGAGCCTCGGCTGGCCGCTGGTGGAGGGTATCGTCGCGATCGAGAGCTGCGATGGCGCGCATCTCACCGCCTTGCAGGCCCTGCCGCGTGGCCAGCGGCGGCGACTGCGGGTGAAGCTGCCGGCACTTGTCAGCGTCGATGCCGCCGCGCCGGCGGCACGTCAGTCGGCCTTCGCGCAGGCGCGGCGCGGTGAACTTGCCTCACTGGCCAGCGGTGAGCTTGCCCATGACGCGGTGGCCGAGGCCTTCGGCGTGGCGCCGGCTCGCAAGCGACCCAAGCGCTTGAAGCGCATCAAGGCGACCAGCGCGCGGGACCGCTTCAAGGCCGCGGCCGCCAAGGCCGAAGGGGGTAGCGGCAAGCGTCTGGAAGGCGTGAGTGCCGAGGAGGGCGCGGCGGAAATCCTCAAGCTGCTGCGCGAGGAAGGCGTGCTGCGCTGAAGCTGCGCAGACATGAAAACGCCCCTGTCAGCTCGGCTGGCAGGGGCGTTTCGTCGTTCAGGCGTGTCATTCATCCCACTGCCAATCCTCGTCATCCAACGGCGCGGGCGAGGTATGTTCCTCGCTGCCCGAGGAGGTCTGACGGGTGGCCTCGCCGGCTTCGCGCTGGCGCATCGGCATGCTGTCGATCACCTGATAGATCTGGTCCGGTGCGACGAACCCCTCCAGCTGCATCTTCTTGCCGCCGTCCTTGCCGATCAGGATGACGGTGAAGGGCGCGCCCTCGCGCAGCTGCATGGCATCACGCAGGGCACGAACCTCCTCGAAGCTCATCGGCACGCCATCATGGATGCCGCGCGTGCCCATCAGCGTATAGAGCGTGACATCGCGCTGCTGCATCTCGCCACGCGTGGCGCGCAGCTCATCGCGCTGGCGCTCCAGCTCACGGTCCTGTTCATCCGGCGCGACCAGCACCAGCGAGCGACGGTTCCAGGTCTCGCCCAGCAGCGGGTTGGCGGCGGGGTCGACGTTGGCGGCGGTCATGGTGGTGTCTACCGTGTCTGGTGGAGAGGGCGGTGGCGGCGCACCTGCGGAAGTCTCGGCGGGCGCATTCAGCTCCGGATTCTCATCCAGCAGGCTGAGGGCCTGGGCGGGGAGACTCGTGAACAGTCCGGCCAGCAGGCACAGACTCACTCCTCGGGCGAATGCTGCCCGGACAGCGATGTGGTGCGGCAACGAGCGGCGCGAGGGCGAAGACGGCGTATATCGGGACATGACAGTCCTCCGGCGGCGTGGGGCAAGAATGCAGGACAGTCCGGCATGGGACCGCAACGCAGGGGCCTGATGTCAGGTTATGTCAGTCTGCACCAGTTTGCCGACCTTGTGCAGGCGGTTTGTGTGGTACTGCACGGGGCGATATATCAGCGGTAACTGCACGGACATGACGCCTGCTGTCTGACAGGATGGCTGCCAGATGAGGGAAAGTGTCTGCATGATCTTTCTCGGGCAACTCGGTGCTTGTATGGGTGTCCAGCTCGCAGGAGGCCTGCCATGCGGGGCTTGGTGGTCTTTGCGTTGCTCGTTTGCGACAGTTGTATCCAGAGTTATCCGAATGTTTTTCAAACAGTTACACGAAAGATTGAACATCCGGCCGTGGTGTCCGTCTGAGTTGGTGTAATCACTTTTTGATGATCAATGAATGACTGGAGGTTGCAATGAAACGGATGACTGCATACATGACGGCTGCCCTGATCTCTGCGGGCATGATGTCTGCGCCGGCGTTCGCTGCTGACGCACCGGCCCAGGGTCAGGCTCCTGCTCAGGCGACACAGGCTCAGGCCGGTGACTTCAGCGATGCGCAGTTGGAACAGTTCGCTGCTGCCTCCCAGGAGATCGCACGCATTTCCCAGGATTTCGCCGGCAAGCTGCAGGAAGCTGACGACGAGACCGAAAAGCAGAGCGTCCGTCAGGAAGCCAATGACGAGATGGTCAGCGCGGTCGAGGACTCCGGTCTGGAAGTCGCGACCTTCAACTCCATCGGTCAAGCGGTGCAGAACAACCCGGACCTGATGAAGAAGGTTCAGAAGCTGGCTCAGGAAAACTCCTGATCTTGCCTGGATGACGTTCGGGTCATCCAATGAAAACGCCGCCCCCGGTTGCCGGGGGCGGCGTTTTTTTGTGCTCATGATCCGTCAGCGCCGCATGTCAGGCGCCGGTGACCGGTCGGGCGAGCGCGTCCTGCGCCTTCCTTTCCTGCATCAGACCACGGAACAGCGAATAGCACATCACCAGCAGTACCAGCGTGAACGGCAAGCCTGTCGCGATGGCACCGGCTTGCAATGAGCCGAGTGCGGCACTTCCCCCGCCGTACAGCAGGGCACCGGCAATCAGTCCCTCCATCGCCGCCCAGAAGACTCGCTGGCTGACCGGCGCATCCACCTTGCCGCCGGCAGTGATCGAGTCGATCACCAGTGAGCCGGAATCCGAGGACGTGACGAAGAACACCAGCACCAGCAGGATAGCGATGAAGGACGCCACGCCGGATAGCGGCAGGTTGTCGAGCATCTGGAACATGGCCAGTGACACGGAATCGATGCCGTTGGCCAGCGCGCCGACCCCATTGATGGCCTGTTCCAGCGCCGTGCCCCCGAAGACGGACATCCACACGATGGTGACGAGTGTCGGTACCAGCAGCACGGCGGTGACGAATTCGCGCACCGTGCGGCCGCGCGAGACGCGTGCGATGAACATGCCGACGAACGGCGACCAGGAAATCCACCACGCCCAGTAGAAGACGGTCCAGCCGTGGAACCAGCTCTCGTCCGGGCGATCGATCCAGTTGGACAGCGGCAGCAGGTATTGCACATAGCTGAGTGTCGTGGTGCCAAGTCCCGTGAGGATGGCCAGCGTTGGCCCGAAGATGAGGATGAAGATGATCAGTACGGCGGCGATGATCATGTTGATGTTGGAGAGCAGCTTCACCCCGCCATCCAGGCCGCGACTGACCGAGTAGATGGCGACCAGGGTCACCAGGATGATGATCGCGATCTGGGTCGGCAGGCCATCGCCGATGCCGAACAGGTAATCCAGCCCCGATGCCGCCTGGGCGGAGCCCAGCCCCAGCGACGTCGCCAGCCCGAAGATGGTCGCCAGCACGGCCAGAATGTCGACGACATGCCCCATCCAGCCCCAGGTGCGCTCACCGAGTATCGGGTAGAACGCCGAGCGGATGGTCAGCGGCAGGCCCTTGTTGTAGGTGAAGAAGGCCAGCGACAGGCCCACCACGGCGTAGATGGCCCAGGGATGCAGGCCCCAGTGATACATGGTGGCACCCAGCGCGGCGCGTGCGCCCTCCGGCGTGCCGGCAGGCGCATTCAGCGGCGTGCCGTACCAGTCGGTGTAATAGGCCACCGGCTCGGCGACGCTCCAGAACATCAGACCGATGCCCATGCCGGCGGCGAACAGCATCGCGAACCACGAATGCGTCGAGAACTCGGGAGTCGCCTTCTGGCCGCCCAGGCGCAGCTTGCCCACCGGATGCACGATCAGCAGCAGGCAGAACAGCACGAAGAGGTTGCCGGCCAGCATGAACAGCCAGTCGCCATGTGCGATGGACCAGGCCTTGGCGCCGCCCAGGGCACTTTCCGCGCCCGCGGGGAAGACGATGGCAAACAGGATGAAGCTGACGATCAGCACGGCGCTGATCGCGAAGACGGGGTTATGCACATCGAGACCCATGACCTGGACATTGTCCTGGCCGATCTCGTAGTCCGTGTCATACGGATTCGATGACATGTGGTGACCTCATGTTGTTATTGGTGTCGCCATCCGAGCAGGGCGGGTGGGGCGAGTCGAGGCGTTGTCGCGGGTGTCTCCCGTGGCTGCGATGAGGGAAGGGGGTGGAGTGGCAATCCGGAGCGCGGTGGCGAGTCTGACTGCGGGACAGGTCGCCGTCGGGCCTCGGTGATTGTGTGAGGGCTGGGCGAGGGTGAGTTAGCTGGATACGACGCCGACATGTGCGTGACTGACATGCGAGGCGATTCGGTGGGGGTGGCGGTTGTCGCGGCTCTGCCCGCTTTGTAGATTGCGATCTACAGTGAAGGAACCTGCCCGGCGTGACGGACCTGCCGGACAGCGCCCACCTTCACACAGGCGCGTCCACGGTCCAGCCAGGCCGTTGTCTCGACCGCACGCTCCGCCAGTTCATAACGATAACAATGTGGTGCCGCCATGACGCCTGAGACCCTGACCGAGCCGACCCCCGTCGCTCGTCGCCGTTCGCGCAGCCAGTTGCGCGGCCGCCCGCTGGATGCCGAGGCCTGGGCCGAGGTGCAGCGCCTGCTGGGCGATGCCCCGGCGCAGCGTGACCTTCTGCTCGAATATCTGCATGTGCTCAATGATGAGGTCGGCTATCTGACGCTGGCCCATCTGCGCGCGCTGGCCGAGTGGATGCGCCTGCCGATGGCCGAGGTCTACGAGACGGCCACCTTCTATGCCCATTTCACCGTGATTCGCGATGGCGAGACGCCGCCTGCGGCACTGACCGTGCGCGTCTGTGATTCGCTGTCCTGTCAGCTGGCCGGCTCCGCGGCCCTGCGCGCCGGTCTCGCCTCGGGTCTGGACCCCGAACAGGTGCGCGTGCTGCGGGCACCCTGCATGGGGCGCTGCGACAGTGCGCCGGTGGCGGAGGTCGGGCATTGCCATCTCGGCCATGCCAGCGTGGAAGGTGTCACGGCGGCGATCGCCGAGGGCCATGTGCATGCCGCGCCGGCCGCGAGTCTCGACTATCCGCGGCTGGCGGAATATCGCGCCAGTGGCGGCTATGGGCTGCTCGCCGCGCTGGAGGGCGGTGAGGTCAGCATCGATGACCTGGCGCAGATGATCGAACAGGCCGGTCTGCGTGGCCTGGGCGGAGCGGGCTTCCCGACGTTTCGCAAGTGGGGCTTCGTGCGTGCCGAGGCAGGGCCGCGCTATTGCGTGATCAATGCCGATGAGGGCGAGCCCGGCACCTTCAAGGACCGTTGCTACCTGGAGCGTGAGCCGCATACCTTTCTCGAGGGCGCGCTGGCCAGTGCGCATGCCATCGAGGCCGAGGCGCTCTACCTTTACCTGCGCGACGAGTACCCGACCCTGAATGACGTGCTGCGCGAGTGCATCGCGGAGCTGGAAGCCGCAGGCCTCGTCGCGCCCGGCTTCATACAGCTGCGGCGTGGCGCCGGTGCCTATATCTGCGGCGAGGAATCGGCACTGATCGAGTCGCTGGAAGGCAAGCCCGGCAAGCCGCGCCAGCGTCCGCCCTTCGTGGCCCAGTGCGGGCTGTTCGGACGCCCGACCCTGGTCAACAACGTCGAGACGGTCTACTGGATCGCGCGGCTCCATCGCGAAGGGCACGCGCCATACGTGGCAGCCGGACGCCAGGGGCGTCAGGGGCTGCGCAGCTTCTCGCTCTCCGGGCGCGTCAGACGCCCGGGCATGTACCTGGCACCGGCCGGCATCACGCTCAATGAGCTGGTCGAGGAATACGGCGGCGGCATGGCCGAGGGCCATCGCCTGCGGGCCTATCTGCCCGGTGGGGCCTCCGGCGGCATTCTGCCGGCCAGCAAGGCGGACCTGCCGCTGGACTTCGACACCCTGCAGGCCCATGGCTGCTTCATCGGCTCGGCCGCGGTGGTGGTGCTGTCGGACCAGGATGACCTGGCGGCGGTGGCACGCAATCTGATGAGCTTCTTCATGGACGAGTCCTGCGGCCAGTGCACGCCGTGTCGCGTCGGCACGCGCCAGATGCTGGCGGCGCTGAGCGGCGATGAATGGGACGAGGCGCTGCTGACGCGCTTGTCGCAGGTGATGATGGACGCCTCGATCTGCGGGCTGGGGCAGGCCGCGCCCAATCCGGTGCTCGGCCTGCTCAAGGATTTCCGGGAGACCCTCGCCAGCAGCGGGGTGCGCTTGATCGCCACGAGCCATGCGGCTGACGCCACGGGAGGTGAGGCATGAACGCGCTGACAGGGTTGGGCAACTCATCCTCGGATGATCAGCCGCTGCGCGAGGATGGCTTCACCATCACGCTGGATGGTGCCGAGGTGACGGCCTATCCCGGCGAGACGCTGTGGACGATCGCCAGGCGTGCCGGTGAGACGATTCCCCACCTCTGCTACAGCGAAGCGCCGGAGTATCGCGGCGATGGCAACTGTCGCGCCTGCATGGTCGAGATCGATGGCGAGCGCACCCTCGCCGCCAGCTGCATTCGCGAGGCGCGCGCGGGCATGGTGGTGCGCAGTACCAGCTCTGAGCGGGCGGGTGCGGCGCGCGCGATGGTGGTGGAGCTGCTCGCCGCCGACATGCCAGCCGAGGCCCATAACCCCGATGTCAGCAGCCACTTCATGGCGATGGCCGGGCTGCTGGCGGTGGATGTCGGGCACGCTCGCGAGACGCTGGGCGGTGCCCGCGAGACGGTCCGTGAGTGGCTGGGGGATACGGTTGAAGAGTGGCTGCCGACGCCGGCCAGCGCTCTCGATCACTCCCATGCCGCGATGGCGGTCAATCATGACGCCTGCATCAGCTGCGGCCTGTGCGTACGCGCCTGTCGCGAGGTGCAGGTCAATGACGTGATCGGGCTGGCGGGGCGTGGCAGCAATACGCGCATCGTGTTCGATCTCGAGGACCCGATGGGCGACAGCACCTGCGTCGCCTGCGGCGAGTGCGTGCAGGCCTGCCCGACCGGTGCCCTGATGCCCGCCGCCCAGGTGGATGAGCAGGGTCATGGCGACAGCGCCGCCGTCGATGCCCGCGTCGCCTCCGTCTGCCCGTACTGCGGCGTGGGCTGTCAGCTGGAGTATCAGGTCAGTCGTGGCAGCGGCGAGGCGTTGGTCGGCGAAGGCCAGCAGGCCGCAACGCTGGCGGATGTCCGACAGCTCAGTGCGCCCTCAGACGCGATCACTCGCGAAGCGACCAGCCACCGTCAGCCGGTCGCGGATGCGCGGCTCGACAACATCATCGCGGTCAGTGGTCGTGATGGCCCCTCCAATCACGGACGCCTGTGCGTGAAGGGACGCTTCGGCTTCGATTATCCGCGTCATCCGGAGCGCCTGATTCGCCCTCTGATCCGCCGTGACGGCGTGGCCAAGGGGCTGGACGCGAACTTTGACCCCGCCCACCCGCTGACCCACTTCCGTGAGGCCAGCTGGGACGAGGCCCTCGAGGTCGCGGCCGAGGGGCTCATGCGCCTCAAGCGCGCGCATGGCCCCGACAGCCTGGCGGGCTTCGGCAGCGCCAAGTGCACCAACGAGGAGGCGTGGCTGTTCCAGAAGCTGGTGCGCACCGGCTTCGGCTCCAATCATGTCGATCACTGCACGCGGCTGTGTCATGCAAGTTCAGTGGCGGCGCTGATGGAAGGTGTCGGCTCGGGCGGCGTGAGCGCCTCCTTCATGCAGGCCGAGCAGTCCGATCTCATCGTGCTGACCGGCTGCAATCCGGGCGTCAATCATCCGGTGGCCGCCACCTTCTTCAAGCGCGCCGCCAGGCGAGGCACGCGCATCGTGGTGATCGACCCGCGCGCGCTGGCGCTGCGGCGTCATGCGCATCGCTCGATCCAGTTCACGCCGGGGGCGGACGTGGCGCTGTTCAATGCCATGCTCAACGTCATCATCACCGAAGGGCTGGCCAATCAGGCCTATATCGAGGCGCATACCGAGGACTTCGCCGCGCTGGCGGAGCACATCACGGCATTGACGCCGGAGGCGATGTCGCCACTGTGCGGCGTGGCGGCCGAGGAGATTCGTGCCGTGGCCCGTGAGTACGCGACGGCCGAGCGCGCGATGATCTTCTGGGGCATGGGCATCTCGCAGCACACCCACGGCACCGACAATGCCCGCTGTCTGATCGCGCTGGCGCTGGTGTGTGGCCATGTCGGGCGTGAAGGCACCGGCCTGCACCCGCTGCGCGGGCAGAACAATGTCCAGGGCGCCTCGGATGCCGGGATGATTCCGATGGTCTTCCCGGATTATCAGCCGGTGGGTGACACGGCGGCGCGCGCGCGACTGGAAGCGCTGTGGGATACGCCGCTCTCGGCCACACCGGGCCTGACGGTGGTGGAGATCATGCACGCCATCCATGCCGATCAGATTCGCGGCATGTACATCCTCGGCGAGAATCCGGCGATGTCGGACCCGGATCTCGATCACGCGCGCAGCGCGCTGGCGCATCTCGAGCATCTGGTGGTGCAGGACATCTTCGTCACCGAGACGGCACAGTTCGCCGATGTGGTGCTGCCCTCATACGCCTGGCCGGAGAAGGACGGCAGCGTCACCAACACCAATCGTCAGGTGCAGCGCGGGCGGGCGGCACTGCGTGCCCCGGGCGAGGCCAAGCCGGACTGGTGGATCACCCAGCAGCTGGCGCGGCGCATGGGGCTTGCCTGGGATTACGCCGGGCCGCAGGAGATCTACGCCGAGATGCAGCAGGGCATGGATTCCCTCGACAACATCGACTGGGCGCGGCTGTCCGAGGAGAACTCGGTGACCTACCCGTGCCTGACGCCGGGAGGCGAGGGTGAGGATGTGGTGTTCGGCGAAGGCTTCCCGCGCGCCAGCGGTCGGGCCCGCTTCGTGCCGACCTGGCCCACGCCGCCGGATGAGACGCTGGATGACGACTATCCGACGGTACTGACCACCGGCCGTCAGCTGGAGCACTGGCATACCGGCTCGATGACGCGCCGCGCGTACGTGCTCGACAGTCTGGAACCTGCCGCCGTGGCCACACTCAACCCCGTCGAGCTGGAGCGACTGGGCATCACGGCGGGGGAGGCGCTCTCGATCACCACGCGGCGCGGTCAAATCACGCTGGCCACCCGCGCGGACCCGCTGACGCCGGCCGGCATGGTCTTCGTGCCATTCTGCTACGCCGAGGCCGCTGCCAACCTGCTGACCAATCCGGCGCTGGACCCGGTGGGCAAGATCCCCGAGTTCAAGTACGCCGCCTGCCGCCTGGCCAGAGCCGAATCTGCTTCGGCCAGTCTGGACACCTGAACGCGAGGGGAGGTGAGAGGAGGAGAGGGAAAGGAAAGGGCACGTCTGGCGCAAATGCCTATGGCAGTGGCGCTGGCGGATACGCAGGGCGTGCCTCGGTCTGACCAGAATGTCGGAGACGGCTCGCCGCACGTTTCGGCTATCCTCAGAAGGGCCATGCTCAGAACAGAGTGGGTCAATACCAATGACAATGCCCGCCGTCAGCGAGCAAGGAGAATGACGATGATGATCGTGGAGCTGATTGATCACGAAGACTTTCGTGAGCGGCTGGTGGCACTGGGCGTGCAGATTTCCGAACATGCCTGCGCGGACACCTGTGCGCGCATGGCGTTGAGAAAGCATGTGGAAGTCGGGGTGCCCGGCTTGCAGGAGCTGGTGCGCGAGCTGGTGATGCACTCCGATATCCTGCTGCCTTCGGTGCGTCAGGCACTCGACAAGTACCTGCTGCCGGGGTTGCGCTGAAGCTTCCCCGCCACCGTCAATCCTCTGGGGCAATGATGCGGGATAGGTGAGTCACCAGAGTCACCAGAGTCACCAGAGTCACCAGAGTCACGAGAGCATCTTGAGCGGGCCTGTCATCAGACAGGCCCGCTCTGCGTTTCGGCCCGCTCAAGGCTGATCAGGCAGGTCGCTCAAGGCTGAAGAGACTGTCGGTGCGCGCATAATCGCTGCCGGCCATGCGCCCGATGGCGCGCAGCACCTCATTGTCGACATGGCGGCCATCCCAGACCTCGGGGTCTGCATGGACCACCACGACCTCGGCGAGCACCAGTGAGCCGGACAGGGGCTGGTCTCCCAGATGGATGATGTCGCGGAGTCGGCAACCGAAGGCGATCGGCGCGCCGTCCACGCGGGGGACCTGCAGCGGCGGCATGGCTAGCTTGTTCAAGCCGGCGTGGGCGAATTCATCCTCGCTGGCCGCGAGGCTGGCACTGGTGAGATTGAGTGCCTCGCTCATGGCCTCGCCCCCGATATGGATGACACATTCCGCCACCTGTCCGAGGTTGTCGAGAGTGTCCTTGGTACGCCCTTCGCCGTTGCGCAACGGGCTGAAGGCCAGCACCGGTGGATTGACGCTTGCTACGGTGAAGAACGAGAACGGCGCCAGATTGGCATTGCCGGCGGCATCGATCGTCGAGACCCAGGCAATGGGTCGCGGCGCGATGCTGCCCGAGAACAGCCGATAGAGAATGCTGGCGGGCAGCTGGTCGGCGTCGAGCAGGCCATGGCTGGCGGAGGGGGGCTGGTCAGTCGTCATCGGGCGCTGCTCCATCGGGTAGACAGGTGAACCTGGCAGGGGAGGGCGATGCGCAAGCGAGGTTCGACGTCGAGAAGCGGCGTCGAGAAGGCAGGGCTCGTGATCGCCCAGCGGCGCTGCATCAGGGTCTCGAATCTCGTCTCGACATGCCGCCTGCTCCCTTGCGGCAAGGGGGTGAACAGCAGGATAGCGCGTGTCCCTGCAGGAACAAACCTCCAAGTCTCGTTGCGCCGCGACATGCGTATCAATGATTCGGGAGGATAGTCTGTATGGGAAAAGGAAAGTGAAAAATCAGAAAGATCATTGGTGACATTTCTGATGTGGTCAATTGTCGCATCCCTTGACCTGATGCTGAAACATGGTTCTTGAGATGCCATCACGGTCTTCAGGCCTGGTGGCTCCGCAGGACTTTTCAGAGACTTGGCTGGCACTTGTGTGGTGTTTTTGTATCCAATTGGTGTCTATTTGGTATTTATTTGTAAATTTTTTATGAAATGGCGCGAGGCGTCATCTGATGAAAAAAGACTGAATATGAACAAATGATGAGGATGAAGTCGCTGGATTGTGACAACGATTTCATCCATTCGTGCGGGAATGAAAAATGTCATGGTGAATCAATATAAGGAGAATTACGTCACGATTTCCAGAGCAGGATGGGAAATTATAATGGAACGAAGTGCGGCATTTTTTGCAATTGAGAGTGTGAAAAAGACGTCGGCGATCTCGGTCCGTCGGTAGGCAGGCAGTCAGGCGTCTCGATGTGACGAGGTGTTTCTGCCAGGCGGCACTCCTTGCGCGGGTGTCATTGCACGCACTTTTTTGGATGAATATTGCTGTATTTATTGTTTTGTTGAAATTTTATACTCCTTTCGTGCTTGGGGTTGGCGTTTCCCGTGGGGCCTCGGCGGGCGCTCGTGGACCTGGGAAGGCACGTGAGTCGGGAAATGGTCATCGCGCAATGCGGGGGTGGCCAGAGCCTTGTCGGCGGGAGGAGTCAGGGCACCTCGAAGGGAGGAAATTCCGGATTGGCGTCTGGTCGCCCAAGTGACGCCGTGTTGCCTGTCAACATGATTGACGCCTTCGTCAGGTTCCTCGTTCAGTGGTCAGGGCATAACCCGAACGCGTGAGGGAGGGCATCGTCCTCTCCCGATGGCGATTGGCTGCGCGCGCGAGGGGAAATTGATCGGCAGGTGCGACTACCTGCGTCAGTGTGCCCCGTAGTCAGCCCCCCTGATTTTTCTCTATCCTGTGCCCCGCCTGCGGGAAATCCTCTGATTTCGTTCGAACGATCGACGGCTTCCTGTTGGTCATTTCTTCGAACGCTGTGTTCCACATGTGGGCTCGTCATGACGTCATGGCGTGTTCCAACGAGGTCGTGAGATGAGAAAAAGCCTAATGCGGGGGGCTCTGCGGGGACTCCCCATCCTCGCGGGATTGTTGATGCTGTCCGGCTGTGATGCCGTGCTCTTCGATCCCAAGGGACCCATCGGTGAATCCGAGAAGTCGCTGATTCTGACTGCTACCTACCTGATGCTCGTGGTCGTTGTCCCGGTCATCTTCATGACGCTGTGGTTTGCTTGGCGCTATCGCGATACCAAGCAGAGCAAGGCGACCTATACGCCCAACTGGGCGCATTCCACCAAGATCGAGATCGTGGTCTGGGGCATTCCGTGCCTGATCATCCTCGCGCTGGGCATCCTGACCTGGAAGAGCACGCATGAGCTGGACCCGCGTGCCGAGATCCAGGATGGCGGCGAGCCGATCGAGGTTCAGGTCGTGTCGATGGACTGGAAGTGGCTGTTCATCTATCCGGAGCAGGGCATCGCGACAGTCAATGAGCTGGCCATGCCGGTGGATCGCCAGGTGCGCTTCCACATCACCTCCGAGACCGTGATGAACTCGTTCTTCGTCCCGCAGCTCGGCAGCCAGATCTACGCGATGGCAGGCATGGAAAACCGCCTGCACCTGATCGGCAACGAAGTGGGTACCTATGACGGTATCTCTGCCAGCTACAGCGGCGCCGGCTTCGCTGACATGCACTTCAAGGCGCATGTGATGAGCGAAGGCGACTTCGACGCCTGGATCGAGAAAGCGCGTGGCAGCAGCAAGGTGCTGGATGACGCCGGCTACGAGGCACTCAAGGAGCCGAGCGAAGACGTGGCACCCACCTTCTATGGTCAGGTCAAGCCGAATCTGTACGAACAGATCATGGCGCCCTACATGGATGGCATGGAGCTGGGCATGGGTGACATGAAGATGGGGGGCAAGCATCACGGCGAGTCCGCCCACGACATGTCAGGCCATGACGCTGCCGGTCACGCTGAATCTGCGATGGCAACCGAGGAATAAGCAATGCTTGGAAAACTCACAATAGAGGCTGTTCCGTATCACGAGCCGATCGTCATGATCGTGCTTGCGGCGGTAATCCTCGGTGGTGCAGCCCTGTTCGGCTTCATCACGGTAAAGAAAAAGTGGGCCTACCTGTGGAATGAGTGGTTCACCTCTGTCGATCACAAGAAGATCGGCATGATGTACATCATCGTCGCGCTGGTGATGCTGATCCGTGGTTTCTCCGATGCGATCATGATGCGTTCCCAGCAGATGCTGGCGTCCACCGGCGGTCACGGCTATCTGCCCCCGGATCACTACGACCAGATCTTCACTGCCCACGGCGTGATCATGATCTTCTTCGTGGCGATGCCGCTGGTCATCGGTCTGATCAACGTCGTCGTGCCGCTGCAGATCGGCGCACGTGACGTGGCCTTCCCGTTCCTGAACTCGCTGAGCTTCTGGCTGTTCGTGGTCGGCGCGCTGCTGGTCAACATCTCGCTGGGTCTGGGCGAGTTCGCCAAGACCGGCTGGCTGGCCTATCCGCCGTTGTCGGGGGCCAATTACAGTCCCGGGGTCGGGGTGGATTACTGGATCTGGTCATTGCAGATTTCCGGTGTCGGTACCCTGCTGACAGGTGTCAACTTCGTCGCCACCATCCTCAAGATGCGTGCGCCGGGCATGACCCTGATGAAAATGCCGGTCTTCACCTGGACCGCACTGTGCGCCAACGTCCTGATCATCGCGGCCTTCCCGATCCTGACCGCGACCATCGCGATGCTGACGCTCGACCGTTATCTTGATTTCCACTTCTTCACCAATGACCTTGGTGGAAACATGATGATGTACGTCAACCTCATCTGGGCCTGGGGCCATCCTGAGGTGTACATCCTGGTGTTGCCGGTCTTCGGTGTGTTCTCCGAAGTCATCTCCACCTTCTCCAAGAAGAAGCTGTTCGGTTACACCTCTCTGGTGTGGGCGACCATCGTCATCACGATCCTGTCGTTCATCGTCTGGCTGCACCACTTCTTCACCATGGGTGCCGGCGCTGACGTGAATGCCTTCTTCGGTATCGCGACGATGATCATCTCGATCCCGACGGGCGTGAAGATATTCAACTGGCTGTTCACCATGTACCGCGGTCGTGTCGAGATGACCTCTCCGGTGCTGTGGACCCTCGGCTTCATGGTCACCTTCACCATCGGTGGCATGACCGGTGTCCTGCTGGCCGTGCCGGGCGCCAACTACGTCCTGCACAACTCGCTGTTCCTGATCGCCCACTTCCACAACGTCATCATCGGCGGCGTGGTCTTCGGTGCGATGGCCGGTATCACTTACTGGTTCCCGAAAGCGACCGGCTTCATGCTGTGCGAGAAGTGGGGCAAGCGTTCCTTCTGGTTCTGGATCACTGGCTTCTACCTCGCCTTCATGCCGCTGTACATTCTCGGCTTCATGGGCATGACCCGTCGTCTGCAGCACGTCGACAACCCGCTGTGGGTGCCGTACCTGGTCGTCGCCTTCATCGGTGCCTGCCTGATCATGATCGGTATCGCGTGCACCGTGATCCAGATCGCGGTCAGCATCAAGGACCGCAAGAAGCTGCAGGACACCACTGGCGATATCTGGGGCGCGCGTACGCTGGAGTGGAGCACCACTTCACCGGCACCGTTCTACAACTTCGCTCACGAGCCGCAGGTCTCTGAACTCGACGAGTTCTGGGAAATGAAGGAACGCGGTATCGAGCAGGAGGCCAAGAAGCCTTATGCGCCGATCCACATGCCGCGCAACGCAGCGGCCGGTGTCATCATCTCCGCCTTCAGCCTGGTGTTCGGTTTCGCGCTGATCTGGCATATCTGGTGGATGGCCGTGGTCGGGCTGGTCGGCATGGCCGTCAGCTTCATCGTGCGCACCTTCAACTATGACATCGACTACTACGTGTCCGTCGAGGAAGTGGAGCGTGTCGAGCGCGAAGGTCGCGAGCGTCGTGCCCTGCCCAGCGCCCGCACACCTAACGACACAGTGGTTCAGGGGTAATCATGGCGAACAATGCAATGACATCTCATGATGGGGCGCACGACGCCCATGACGATCACGAGCATCACGATACCAATGGCCTGAAGGTCTTCGGTTTCTGGCTCTATCTGCTGAGCGACTGCATCCTGTTCGCGATGCTGTTCGCAGGCTATGTGGTACTCAGCCAGGCGTATGCCGGTGGCCCGACGGGCGCCGAGATCTTCGAGCTTGACTTCGTGCTGGTCGAGACCGCGCTGCTGCTGGCCTCGAGCTTCACCTACGGCCTGGCGATGCTGGGCATGAACCGCGGAGACAGCTCCGCGGTGATCAAGTGGCTGATGATCACCTTCGCCTGTGGTGCGGGCTTCATCGCGATGGAAATCTATGAGTTCCATCACCTGATCGTGAATGGCCATGGCCCGGACAAGTCCGCGTTCCTGTCAGCCTTCTTCACGCTGGTCGGTACCCACGGTCTGCACGTGACCGTCGGTCTGGTCTGGATGGCGCTGCTGATCATCCAGGTCAAGCAGAAAGGCCTGACGGAAATGCATCGTGGTCGTCTGATGATGCTCAGCCTGTTCTGGCACTTCCTGGACGTCATCTGGATCTGCGTCTTCACCGTCGTCTATCTCACAGGAGTGATGCTATGAGCCATTCCAACAACGACCACAACGACAATCACGGCAGCGTCAAGCAGTACGTGACCGGTCTGATCCTCTCCATCATCCTGACCATCATCCCGTTCGGGATGGTGATGATGATGGACGATCCGGGTGTCGGCGTGATCTGGGCCATCTACGGCTTCGCCATCGCTCAGGTCTTCGTGCAGCTGTACTTCTTCCTGCACCTGGACGGCTCCAAGGAGCAGAGCTGGAATGTCATGGCCATGCTGTTCACCCTGGTGATCGTGGCAATCGTCGTTGGTGGTTCCATGTGGATCATGATCGAGCTGAATCAGAACATGATGCCCATCTGATAGCGTGAGCCTGATGATCAAGGACTACCTGCGTACCACCAAGCCGGGCATTATCTTCGGCAACCTGATCACCGTCAGCGGCGGCTTCTTTCTCGCTTCCGGTGGTGAGGTGGATTGGGCGCTGTTCATCGCCACCCTGGTCGGGGTGGCGTTGATCGTGGCCTCAGGCTGTGTGTTCAACAACTGCATCGATCGCGACATCGATCGTCACATGGCGCGTACCCAGGGCCGTGCTCTGGTGCAGGGCGACATCTCGCTGACGGGGGCCTTCGTCTTCGGCAGCGTGCTGGGCCTTGCGGGCTTCTGGCTTCTGGCCGCGATGACCAATCTCATGGCGATGATCGCCGTGGGTCTGGGCTTCGTGATCTACGTCGGGGCCTACAGCATGTGGCTCAAGCGTGCCTCGGTGTATGGCACCCTCATCGGTTCACTGTCCGGCGCCGCGCCGCCAGTGGTCGGTTACCTGGCTGTCACCGGCCAGGCGGACATGGGGGCGCTGCTGCTGTTGATCATCTTCAGCATGTGGCAGATGCCGCATTCCTATGCGATTGCCATGTTCCGTGTCGATGACTATCGGGCCGCCAATATTCCGGTACTCCCGGTAGCGCGAGGCATGGAGCATGCCAAGCGTGTAGTGACGGGGTACATTGCCGGCTTCATCCCGGTGTCGCTGTTGCTGACACTGTGGGGATATACCGGCATCTGGTATCTGGTAGTCGCGACCGTCACGGGTGGCTGGTGGCTGTATCTGGCCGCCTGGCGCCTCAAGGATCAGCCTGATGCCTCCTGGGCACGCAAGCTGTTCGGCTTCTCCATCATCATCGTCATGGCGCTCAGCCTGATGATGAGTCTGGACACGCAGCTGTAATCCAGCCGTAGTATCTCTCGGGTGACCGCCTTCGGCGTGTTGCCCGGGTGAAAGCCAAAAAAACCCGCCACCGGCTTGCCGGTGGCGGGTTTTTTCTTGCCTGTCCTTTGGAGTCCAGGTTTCGAGGACTCAAGGACTCAAGGACTCAGGCCAGCTGCAGATGCGGCTCCTGCTGTTCCTTGAGCGCTTCCTGCATGCGCTCGGCATACCAGTCGACGAAGTCGACGACGCCGAACTCGAAGGTCGCCGAGTAGGGGCCGGGCTGATAGGCGCTGGAGTTGACGCCGCGCTGGTTCTCTTCCACCAGCTGACGGTCCTGATCATTGGTGGCGTCCCACACCTTGCGCAGCTTCGCCAGGTCGTAGTCGACACCTTCCACCGCGTCCTTGTGCACCAGCCACTTGGTGGTCACGCGGGTCTTGAGGGGGCCGATCGGGTCGACCTGGAAAACCACGGCGTGATCGCCCATGAAGTGGTTCCAGGAGTTGGGCAGGTTGAGGATGCGCAGCGAGCCCATGTCGGGGCTCTGCAGGCGACCCAGCAGCTTCTTGCACGCCGGCGTGCCGTCCGTGGTCATCGAGACGGTGCCTTCCAGCAGCGGCGTGCGCGTCATGCGATTGCGGCGACCGAAGCGCACCAGCTGATAGGGCACCTTCTCGGCATCCCAGTCGGCCTGCTTCTTCGCGACCAGCGCCTTGTAGGCTTCGGTGGCACGCGGGTCATCGGTGTCATCGAATTCCTGCAGGGTGTTGAGCAGCTCCGGGTGGGAGCCATCGCAGTGATAGCACTCGCGATTGTTCTCGATCACCAGCTTCCAGTTGCCTTCCTCGATGATGGAGGAGCTGGCCGCGACCTTGACGTTCTCCATGTCGTAGGGCTTGAGGTAGAACTCCAGCGTCTTGAAGAACGGCTCACAGTTCTCGGGCTGCTCGGCGAGGTTGATGAACAGCATGCCGCCGGCTGAACGCACGTGGACGGGGTGCAGGCCGTAGTCACTGGTATCGAAGGTGGTGCCCATGTCGGAACCGGCGAACAGCAGACGGCCATCCAGTTCATAGGTCCACTTGTGATAGCCGCACACCAGCTTGGCGACCTTGCCGCGCTCGGTGCTGCACAGGCGAGACCCGCGATGGCGACAGACGTTATGGAAGGCATGGATGGCCCCGTTGTCACCGCGCACGATGATGATCGGGCTGTTGCCCACGTCCATGGTCATGAAGTTGCCCTTGAGCGGGATCTCGCTGCCGAGACCGGCAAACAGCCACTCGCGCTCGAAGATCTCCTTCATGTCGAGATCGAACAGGCGCTGATCATTGTAGAAGGGCTGGGGCAGGGTATAGCCGGGACTGCGGGCCTGTAGAAGCCGCGCGGCGGCCTCGCGTACCGCCTGACGCTGCTGGTCCTGAGCGTGTTCCAATAGATCGCTCATCGCGATGTCCTCGCACGGTCGGTAGGCGCCGGGAGCAGGGTCGCCTTGGGTTGAGTGAATGTGCTGATCATTGTTGTTGTGAAGCCGGGACAGAGGAAACGAGTGAACAGACCATTGCCGGGCAGCACCGCGGCAGACATCAGCGCACCTAATAAGTCAGCGCACCTAGGAGTCAGCGCACCTATGAGTCAGCGCACCTATGAGTCAGTGCCGATGCATCGCGCGGTGCGTCGTCCTGTCCTGGTCGGTCCGGGTGTCGAGGGCGGCGCAGGCAGAGGGGCCGCTCGCTCAACAGAATAGTCAGCGTGGAAGTTCAGGCAGCCCGCATGATATCCGAGTGGCTTTGCCACGCATGGATCGCAGTGTGGCTGAGGTCAAGTCGCGACTTGTGTCTGATGGCGACGCTCAATGATGTATTTCCGACGCCGGTCGTTTGCGCAGGGCCTTCGAGGCACAGGCAGGTGCAGCGGTGAGGCGGGGGCAGGGCGCTGCGGGGTCGTGATTGGAGGGATCGGGCATGTTTCTGTCGTGCACGGATAAATGCTTGCCGAACGCTGACTCGACAATCCAGAGCATGCCCCACCGTTGGTCGCGCACGCAGCGCAGGGTGGCCTGACACTGTCTCTTCAAGAACTGACACTGCCCCTTCAAGAACATGTCTCCAAGAACAACATGCCCAGCGAGGCCTTCATGAGCACCACACTCAGCAACTTCAATCCGGTTACGACGCAGACCTGGACCAACGGTCGACATAGCGTGCGCTGCGTGAAGGTCATTCAGGAAACCTGGGATGTGCGCACCTTCTGTTTCATGGCCGAACAGCCGGTGATGTTCTTCTTCAAGCCGGGGCAGTTCGTGACCCTGGAGCTGGAGATCGATGCCCAGCAGATCATGCGCTCCTACACCATCTCCAGCTCGCCGTCGGTGCCTTACAGCTTCTCGATCACCGTCAAGCGCGTGCCGGGTGGACTGGTCTCCAACTGGCTGCATGACAATCTGAACGAAGGTGACGAGCTGGCCGTGCACGGCCCGGTGGGCAACTTCAACTGCATCGACTATCCGGCGGAACGTATCCTGATGCTGTCAGGCGGGGTTGGCATCACGCCGCTGATGTCGATGGCCCGCTGGTACTTCGACACCAATGCCAACGTGGACATCGCCTTCTTGCACAGCGCCCGCAGCCCGCGCGACATCATCTTCTGGCGTCAGCTCGAGTTCATGGATTCGCGGGTGCCGGAATTCAACATGCACATCATCTGCGAGCGCTTCGAGACCGGTCAGACCTGGTCGGGCTATCGCGGCTATCTGACCGACGCGATGCTCGAGATGATCGCGCCGGACTTCATGGAGCGCGAGATCTTCTGCTGCGGCCCGACCCCCTACATGAATGCGATCAAGCATCTGCTTCGCAGCCATGGCTTCGACATGAGTCGCTACCACGAGGAGTCCTTCGGGGCCACGCCGGTGGAGGTCGAGGAGGAGGCCATCGAGCAGGCCGAGCAGGCGGAAGTGCTGGCCGATGAGCTGGACCGCGCCGACCTGACGCGCGTCGAGTTCGCCACGACCGGCAAGTCGGTGCAGATCGCCCCGGGCGAGACCGTCCACGCCGCCGCCGCCAAGCTCGGCCTGCATATTCCGAAGGCCTGCGGCATGGGCATCTGCGGCACCTGCCGCGTGCAGAAGGTCTCCGGGGAGGTCGCGATGGAGCACAACGGCGGCATCACCGATGAAGACGTCGCGGATGGCTTCATCCTGTCCTGCTGCAGCGTGCCCAACGGGGATGTGGTGATCGATTACTGATCCACAACCTGGCCTCTCGCCCTGCTGGCTTTCGCGAGCGATATTCACGGGCGGGAGCAGGCGCTGGATAAATGCGCTGAATAAATGAGACGACATGTCGCATTCGCGCGGTTGGATGACGCAGTCAGTCAGCCGCGACTTCTCGGGTCCCATTAGCGTTAGGGGTACAAAAAGTACAACTAACTAATGGAGCAAGACATGACTCGGGACGTGAAGACCCCACTACGGCCATCGCTCAAGATGGCCTGCCTGCCTATCGTGGCCACTCTGGCCGTTCTTGCATTGCAACTGTTCGTGTTCGGCGAGTTCACCCCGCACGTGCCGCTGGTATGCGGTGTCGCCATCACGGCGCTGATCGGCTGGAAGCTGGGCCACGGCTGGTCGGCGATGGAAGAGGGCATGATGCGCATCGTGCGTGTCGGCCTGCCTTCCATCGCGATCCTGATTCTGGTCGGCATGACGGTCGGGGTGTGGATCGCTTCCGGCAGCGTGCCGATGATCATCTACTACGGGCTCAAGCTGGTCTCGCCGGAATACTTCCTGGCGGCGGCCATGCTGCTGTGCGCGGTGGTCTCGGTGGCGCTGGGTACCAGCTGGGGCACGGTGGGCACGGTGGGGCTTGCGCTGATGGGCATCGGGGCCGGCTTCGGCATTCCGCCGTGGTGGACCGCCGGTGCGGTGGTGTCCGGCGCCTTCTTCGGTGACAAGGTCTCGCCGCTGTCGGATACCACCAATCTGGCACCGGCGGTGACGGGCGTGAATCTGTTCGCGCACATCCGTAACATGATGCCGACCACCATTCCCGCCATGCTGATCGCGCTGGTGATCTACCTGATCGCCGGCAATTTTCTGGCCGCCGGTCAGGTGCTGGATCTCGAGCGCATCACCGCCATCACCGAAGGGTTGTCCGGACACTTCACCTTCAATCTTTGGGTACTGATGCCGCCGCTGCTGGTGATGACGCTGGCCGTTGCGCGCATGCCGGCACTACCGGCGCTGTTCGTCGGGGTGCTGGCCGGGGCGGTCGTGGCATTCGGCGTACAGGGCGAGGCGGTCAAGGCACTGTTCGGCTATATGCAGGGCGGCTACGCCTTGAGCACTGGCGTGAGCGAGATCGACAGCCTGCTCAATCGCGGCGGCATCATGTCGATGGCCTGGGTCATTCTGCTGGTGATGATCGCACTGGCCTTCGGGGGATTGCTGGAAATCATCGGCTGTCTGGAAGCGCTATGTGCCGCGGTGCTGGTCAAGGTGCGCGGTATCTTCGGTCTTCAGGTTGCGGCCAGCTCCACGGCGGCGCTGACCAATGTCATCGCGGGCGACCCCTACCTCTCGATTGCCCTGCCGGGCCGCATGTACGCGCCAATCTATCGGGGTGAGGGATATTCGACGCTCAATCTGTCGCGCTCACTGGAAGAGGGCGGCACCCTGATCTCGCCGCTGATTCCCTGGAATGCCGGCGGTGCGGTGGTGGTCAGTTCGCTGGGGCTGATGGCCGGTGGTGCGGGCCTGGAGGGGCTGCTTTATATTCCGCTGGCATTCGCCTGCTGGTTGTCACCGTTGCTGGGGCTGCTCTACACCCTGCTTGGACGCTTCATCATCCGGGCCGATGATGATGAGCGTGCCGAATGGCAAGCCAGGGGACATGCCGTGACAACGCTGGCCCAGCTGCGTCAGCAGCAGGCCGAGTGCCTGGCGGGACTGCAAGCCGCCACGCCCGAGGTGCGCTGACAGTCTGCTGGGTATGAGTGCTCTAAGACTTCATGCTCAGGTTCATGAGCAAGTCGACTCGCGCAGGAAGACGGCACAAACCATCTGGAGGTGCAGACGACTTCGGGGCTACCCTTCAGATGTTGCCACGTGAATGAGCGCATGCAGTGCAGGGGGCTCTGCGGGAAGTCCCGCCAGGCCACGCCAGGGTTCGCCTTGGTGCCATAAGCACAAGGCCCCGTTGGGCTGCATGCCCTCTTCAGCTGCGGGTCGAGAGCGGAGAGCGTTCACGTCAGGTCCACGACTGCCACTCCAGTCACGGGTTTGGTCAAAAGGGCAATGATGACACAGGGGAACGGTGCGCCACCTCCAGGCCGGGAGCGGGTGCCAGCAGGACTACAAGGCTGATCGTCGCAACAGGAAGCGCCGTGCTGCTCAATATCGGGATGGTGCAATACCGTCTTCTTCACGGCACGGCAGTTTCCGCAGGAAGGTGTCACACGACCACGCAAGCTCAGGCTCGCGTGGTTTTTTTTTGTGCCTGTCATTCACTGCGGGAAGGCTCGGGCGGCTTCCATCGGGTCAGCCCAGTGTCGCCCCCATCGCCGCCAGCAGCATGGGCAGATAGAGGAAGGCGGCGAGCGTCGAGCAGAACACCAGCGTGGCCACGTACTCCGGCTCACGCCCGGCCTTCTGGGCGAACATGTAATTGTAGACAGCCACCGGCATGGCCATCTGCATGGTCAACACGTGCAGTGCCAGCGGGGGCAGGTCCAGCAGGGTACCGATCCCCCAGGCACACAGGGCGGCAAAGGGAATGCGCAGGACACTGAAGCCCACGCCCGCCGCCAGATTCTTGACGCGAATGCTGGCCAGCGACACACCAAGGGTGATCAGCATCAGCGGCACGGTGAAGCCGGAGATCAGCTCCAGGCTGTTGGCGACGAAGCGCGGCATGTGCACATCACAGAGCAGCATGAGGGTGGCGACGATGCTGGCCCAGATGGTCGGCGAGCGCACCACGCTGCGCAGCGGGTTGCCGCTGGTGCTGGCAAGCCAGGCACCGAGGGTGAACTGCAAAAGCGACATGGTGACCATGATGGTGATGGCGTAGGCGAAGCCGGCCTGACCGAAGGCGTAGAGCGAGACGGGCAGGCCCATGTTGCCGACGTTGGAGAACAGCAACGGCGCCACCGCGACCTTCCAGGGCTTGCCGATCAGGCGCGCGAAGGGCCAGCTCAGCGCCAGCAGCAGGGCCATCACGGACAGCGTCGCCAGGCCCGTGCGTAAAAAGCTCGAGTTGTCGATCTCGGCGCTGCCCAGCGCATTGAGGATCAGCGCCGGCGTGCCGATGTAGAGCACCAGCCGGGTGACGAAGGCCATCGGGTAGTCGTTGCCCAGCCTGACCCAGAAGAAGCCGATGGCGGCGCCACACAGTACCGGTGCCATCACCGCCAGCAATTCCATCAGCATATTCTCAACTCCCTTCCTCAGGCGCGCGCTTGCATGGATCAGTCGTCATCCGGCGCCTGATCGCACGATATCGGTGTCTAGCATACCTGCCCGCAGGGGCTTCGGTGTAGCGCCAGTGGCGGGCAGCCACTATTCGCAGCAGCTCTGTGCGGGCCGTCGAGATGTCGCTTTTGCCTGCCGATGTCGCATTCGCGCTGCGGGGTGACGCTGACAAGCAGTTTGCCGCAGGGGGGCAGGGCTAGTATCGGGTCAAGACAGCCACTCAAGGCCTTGGCGCCGGCTGACTCGACAGGATTTGAGCGAACAGACGATCACTGATCACCCTTCATCGAACCATTCCAACAACAACGATCCGCTTACCGGAGGCGCGCAATGTCTCAGCAACATGGCTACACCCGTGATGACCGACTGGCCAGACTCGATCCCGCTCTGGCCGAGGCCATCCTCGAAGAGACAGCGCGTCAGGAAGCGCATATCGAGCTGATCGCTTCCGAGAACTATGCAAGCCCGCTGGTGATGGAAGCCCAGGGCAGCCAGCTGACCAACAAGTACGCCGAAGGGTATCCGGGCAAGCGCTACTACGGTGGCTGCGAATTCGTCGACAAGGTCGAGACACTGGCCATCGAACGTGCCTGTGCGCTGTTCGGCTGTGACTACGCCAACGTGCAGCCGCACTCCGGTGCCCAGGCCAATGCCGCCGTGTTCATGGCGCTGGTCTCGCCGGGCGACACCATTCTCGGCATGAGCCTGGCGCATGGCGGTCACCTGACCCACGGCGCCGCCCCCAACTTCTCCGGCAAGCACTACAACGCCATCCAGTACGGCCTGACCGAAAGCGGCGAGCTGGACTACGAGGAGATGGAGCGTCTGGCGCGCGAGCACAAGCCGAAGATGATCATCGCCGGCTTCTCCGCCTACTCCCGCGTGGTCAACTGGCGTCGCTTCCGCGACATCGCCGACGAGATCGGTGCCTGGCTGATGGTCGACATGGCCCACGTGGCCGGTCTGGTCGCGGCGGGTCACTACCCGAGCCCGATCCCCCACGCCCATGTCGTCACCACCACCACGCACAAGACCCTGCGCGGCCCGCGTGGCGGCCTGATTCTCTCCGCCACCGGCGACGAGGCACTGTACAAGAAGCTCAATGGTGCCGTCTTCCCGGGCCAGCAGGGTGGCCCGCTGATGCATGTCATCGCTGCCAAGGCCGCGGCCTTCAAGGAGGCGATGAGCCAGGATTTCGTCAGCTATCAGGCGCGCGTGATCGCCAATGCTCGCGTGATGGCTCACGTCTTCATGGAACGCGGCTATGACGTCGTCTCCGGCGGCACCGATGACCACCTGTTCCTCGTCTCGCTGATCCGTCAGGGCGTGACCGGCAAGGACGCGGATGCCTCTCTGGGTCGCGCCCACATCACCGTCAACAAGAACAGCGTGCCGAATGATCCGCAGAGTCCCTTCGTGACCTCCGGTCTGCGCATCGGCACACCGGCCGCCACCACGCGCGGCTTCGGCGAAGCGGAATGCGAGGCGCTGGCTGGCTGGATCTGCGACCTGCTCGACGCGCTGTCCAGCGGCGAGAGCGACAAGGTCGAGGCTGAAGTGCGCGGCAAGGTCGAGGAAGTCTGTGCACGCTTCCCGGTCTACGCCTCCGCCAGCATCACTGATACCGCCGAGATTGCCTGAACAGGGCGCTGGCGAGAGACAACGATAACCACGACACATGCCGCAAGCGCAGAGACATCACTCGGGTGACAACAACAGACATCACTCGGGCGAGAGCACCGGACAGCGCTTGCGGTGGCAAAGATGTGAGGAGGGTGGCAAATGCAGCGTTACTCGGGATTCGGGCTGGTCAAGCATGCGCTCAGCCACCATGAGAACTGGCAGAAGGTCTGGCGTAGCCCAGAACCCAAGAAGGAATACGACGTCATCATCGTCGGTGGCGGCGGGCATGGACTGGCCACGGCCTACTACCTGGCCAAGGAACACGGCATCACCAATGTCGCGGTGATCGAGAAGGGCTGGCTGGGCGGTGGCAACACCGCGCGCAACACCACCCTGGTGCGCTCCAACTATCTGTGGGACGAGGCGGCGGCGCTCTACGAGCACTCCATGAAGCTGTGGGAAGGTCTGTCCCAGGACCTGAACTACAACGTGATGTTCTCCCAGCGTGGCGTGCTCAACCTGGGCCACACCCTGCAGGACATGCGTGACATCCAGCGCCGCGTGAACGCCAACCGTCTGCAGGGCATCGACGGTGAGGTGCTGGACACCCAGCAGGTGCAGGAACTGGTACCGGCGATGGACTGCTCCAGCCGCGCACGCTATCCGATTCTCGGTGCCTCCTGGCAGCCGCGCGGTGGCGTGGCGCGTCACGACGCCGTGGCCTGGGGCTTCGCGCGCGGTGCCGATAGCCTCGGCGTCGACCTGATCCAGCAGACCGAGGTCACCGGGTTCCGCAAGCAGGATGGCGCCATCGTCGGGGTGGAAACCTCGCGCGGCTTCATCGGTGCCAAGCGTGTCGGCGTGGTCACCGCCGGCAACTCCGGGGTGATGGCCGAGAAGGCCGGCTTCCGTCTGCCGCTGGAATCCCACCCGCTGCAGGCACTGGTCTCCGAGCCGCTCAAGCCGATTCTCGACACCGTGGTGATGTCCAACCACGTCCACGGCTATGTCAGCCAGTCCGACAAGGGTGACCTGGTCATCGGGGCCGGCATCGACGGCTACGTGGGCTACGGCCAGCGTGGCAGCTACCCGACCATCGAGCACACCCTGCAGGCCATCGTCGAGATGTTCCCGATCTTCTCGCGGGTGCGCATGAACCGTCAGTGGGGCGGCATCGTCGACACCTGTCCGGACGCCTGCCCGATCATTTCCAAGACGCCCGTGAAGGGGCTCTATTTCAACTGCGGTTGGGGCACCGGTGGCTTCAAGGCCACGCCGGGTTCCGGCAACGTCTTTGCCTGGACGCTGGCCAAGGGGCGCACCCATCCGCTGGCAGAACCCTTCTCCTATGACCGTTTCAACACGGGCAAGCTGATCGACGAACATGGCGCCGCCGGCGTCGCGCACTGAACCTGCCGTCAGGAGACGACCGACCATGATGCATATCTTCTGTCCCTACTGCGGCGAGCTGCGCGAGGAAGAGGAATTCCACGTCAAGGGCCAGGCGCATATCGAGCGCCCGAAGGACCCCGAAGCCTGCTCCGATGCCGAGTGGGGGGATTATCTGTTCTTCCGCAACAACCCGCGTGGCGTTCATCACGAGCTGTGGATCCACGCCGTGGGCTGTCGCAAGTATTTCAACATCACCCGCCACACCGTGACCTACGAGATTCTCGAGACCTATCGCATGGGCGAGCAGCCCACCATCACCGGTGAGACGAAAGCCGATCCGACCACGCAAGCCAAGGGGGTGAGCGCATGAGCCAGCAAGACCACCAGACCGCCGCTGCCCCGCGCCGTCTCGCCTCGGGTGGACGCATCGATCGCGCCACGCCGCTGACCTTCACCTTCAATGGCAAGCGCTATCAGGGCCTGGCAGGCGATACCCTCGCCTCGGCGCTGATGGCCAACGGCCTCGATGTGCTCAACGCCAGCTTCAAGTATGCGCGTCCGCGGGGCCTGGTCGCCGCCGGTGCCGAAGAGCCCAACGCCATCCTGCAGCTGGGCAGCACCGAAGCGGGCCAGGTGCCCAACGTGCGTGCCACCCAGCAGGCGCTTTACGACGGCCTGGAAGCCCACGCCGTCAGCGGCTGGGTCAAGGCCCAGAAGGACCTGATGAGCCGTTTCCTGCCGCAGGTCGGCAAGCTGGGCGGCAAGTTCATGCCGCCGGGCTTCTACTACAAGACCTTCATGGCGCCGGCCTCGCTGTGGATGACGTATGAGAAGTACATCCGCAAGGCCGCCGGTCTCGGGCGTTCTCCGCTCGAGGAGGACCCGGACATCTATGATCACCTGCATCAGCACACCGATGTGCTGGTGATCGGCTCCGGCCCGTCGGGCCTGATGGCGGCGCTGGTCGCGGCCCGCAGTGGCGCGCGCGTCATCCTGTGTGACGAGCAGGAAGAGCTGGGTGGCTCGCTGCTCTCCATGTCGGCGGACTGTCTCGATCAGACCCTGGACGGCAAGCCCGCCATCGAATGGCGTGACAGCGTGCTGGCGGAGCTTGCGGCCTGTGAGGATGTGCAGTTGCTGCCGCGCACCACCGCCAACGGCTATCACGATCACAACTTCGTGACGCTGCACGAGCGCCGCACCGAGCATAAGGCCGATCTCGCACCGCGCAATGCCCGTGGCGCCCAGCAGGCACGTTCACGCCTGCATCGTGTGCGCGCCCACCGCGTCATCATGGCCACCGGTGCCCACGAGCGGCCGCTGGTCTACAGCCACAACGATGTGCCGGGCAACCTGCTGGCCGGTGCCGTCACCACCTATCTGACCCGTTACGGCGTCGCCGCCGGCAACAAGCTGGTGCTGTCGGTCAACAACGACCATGCCTATCGCGCGGCGCTGGCATGGAAGGCGGCCGGTCGTGAGGTGGTCGCGATCGCCGATGCGCGTCCGGCCCCTGCCGGCGTGATGGTCGAGGCGGCGCGTGCCGCCGGCATCCGCATCATCGCCGGCTCCGCCGTGATCGAGGCCAAGGGTGAGCGCCGCGTGACAGGCGCGCGCATCGCGGCCATCGATATCGATGGATTTACTGTCACCGGTGAAGTGGAAGAGCTCGCCTGCGACACCATCGCCAGCTCCGGCGGCTACAGCCCGGTGGTTCACCTGGCGGCGCACACCGGCGCGCGTCCGGTATGGAGTGATGAGATCCACGGCTTCCTGCCGGCGCTGGGCGCACCGATGCTCAAGGGCTTCGATGCCTGCGGCGCCGCCAATGGCAGCTTCGCGCTGGAAGATGCGCTGGTCGCGGCCTATGCCAGCGGTGTCGCCGCGGTGGAAGCCTGCGAGTTCGAGATCGCCCAGGCCGAGGTGCCAGCGGTGTCCGAGCTTGCGGAATCCCCGATGCTGCCGCTCTATCAGGTGCCGCATGACAAGCCCACCGCACGCGCACCCAAGCAGTTCGTCGATCTGCAGAACGACGTCACTGCCGCCGGGATCGAGCTAGCCACCCGCGAAGGCTTCGAGTCCATCGAGCACGTCAAGCGCTACACCGCGATGGGCTTCGGCACCGACCAGGGCAAGCTGGGCAACATCAACGGCATGGCGGTCGCCGCGCGCTGTCTGGGGCAGACCATCCCCGACACCGGCACCACCGTGTTCCGCCCCAACTACACACCGGTGACCTTCGGCGCCATCGTCGGCCGTCACTGCGGCGAGCTGTTCGACCCGATCCGCTACACCGCGATGCACGAATGGCACGTGGCGCAAGGCGCCAAGTTCGAGGATGTCGGCCAGTGGAAGCGCCCCTGGTACTACCCGCAGGGCAGTGAGGACATGCATGCCGCCGTCGAGCGCGAGTGTCTGGCGGTGCGCGAGAAGGTCGGCGTGCTGGATGCCTCGACCCTGGGCAAGATCGACATCACCGGTCGCGATGCGCGCGAATTCCTCAACCGCATCTACACCAACGCCTGGGCCAAGCTGGGCGTCGGCAAGGCGCGCTACGGCCTGATGTGTCACGACGACGGCATGGTGATGGACGACGGTGTCACCACCTGTCTGGCCGAAGACCACTTCCTGATGACCACTACCACCGGTGGCGCGGCCTCGATCCTTGAGTGGCTGGAACTGTGGCACCAGACCGAATGGCCGGAGCTGGACGTGCAGATGACCAGCGTCACCGATCACTGGGCGACCCTGACCGTCACCGGCCCCGAGGCGCGTGCGCTGGTCGGCGAGCTGACCGATATCGACCTCGACCGTGACAGCTTCAAGTTCATGGAAGTGCGTGAAGGGCTGATCGCCGACATTCCCGGGCGCATCTTCCGCATCTCCTTCACCGGCGAGCTGTCCTACGAGCTCAACGTGCCGGCCAACTACGGGCTGCATGTCTGGAAGCGTCTGTTCGAGTGCGGCAAGAAGTACGGCCTCACGCCCTACGGCACCGAGACCATGCACGTGCTGCGCGCCGAGAAGGGCTTCATCATCGTCGGTCAGGACACCGATGGCTCGATCACCCCGGAAGACCTCGGCATGCAGTGGTGTGTCGGCTATAACAAGCCGTATTCCTGGATCGGCAAGCGTGCGCTGTCGCGTCCGGATACCCGCCGCGACGACCGCAAGCAGATGGTCGGCCTGATTCCGACGCGCAAGAAGGCCGGCGATGAGCGCATCGTGCTGCCGGAAGGCTCGCAGATCGTCTTCGACCCGGAGCACGCCATCCCGATGCCGATGGTCGGCCACGTGACCTCCAGCTACTACAGCCCGACGCTGGGACATGGCTTCGCGCTGGCGGTGGTCAAGGGCGGTGCCAAGCGCATCGGCGAGACGGTATTCCTGCCGCAGGCCGATGGCACGACGCTGGAAGCCGAAATCACCTCACCGGTGTTCTACGACAAGAAAGGGGAGCGCCAGCATGTCTGATGCCACCACACTCGACCCGCAAGCGGGTGCCACCGTCGATGCGCAGCCGCAGGACATGACAAGTTCTCAGACGTCGGTGATCGACCAGCGCCCGACGCCTGAAGTTCACGCCCAGAGCGCCCGTTCGCCGCTGGCGCATCTGTTCACGGCCCGCGATGACGGTGATGCCGGCGTCGTGCTGCAGGAGAAGGCGTTTCTCGGTCATCTGACGCTGCGCGGTGATCCCGCGCAGCCGGGCTTCGCCGAGGGTGTCGAGGCGGCGGTGGGTCTGGCGCTGCCGTTGACCCCGGCGACCCTCCACCAGAATGAGGGCGGTCGCTCGATCCAGTGGCTGTCACCGGATGAGTGGCTGATCCTGGTGCCCGGCGAGGAAGCCTTCGCTGTCGAGAAGGCGCTGCATGAGCGGCTTTCGGGGCGCTATCAGGTGGTCAACGTCAGCGGTGGCCAGACTGTCATCTCGCTGAGTGGCGACCAGGCGCGTCAGGTGCTGATGAAGTCGACGCCTACCGATGTGCACCCGCGAGCCTTCCCGGTCGGGCGGGGCGTACCGGCGGTGTTCGCCAAGGCGACGCTGGTGCTGCGCCGCGTCAGCGAGAGCGAATTCGAGCTGGTGGTGCGCAGAAGCTTCGCCGATTACCTCGGCCGCTGGCTGCTGGATGCCAGCGAGGAATTCGGGGTCTGCATCAAGGCCTGAGATCTGCGTCTGGAGAGAGGTCTGCGTCTGGAGAGAGCTCTGTCGCAGGCGCACGCCATGATCTGAATCAACTGCCAGGGGCCTTGCCCGAGCCAGGAGGCGGGCTTCAGAAATACTGAAGCCCGCCTCAATAATATTGGTTTGTCGCGCAGGGCCCCGGATGCAACCCTGACGTTGCAGCTTCCAACAATGAATAATCCTTACATGACAGGCACCTATGTATGCGTGATACCTGGATTCTGACCGCCCAATGTCCCAGCCGTATCGGCACGGTGGACGTCGTGACACGCTACCTGCGCGAGCAGGGCTGCTATATCACCGAGCTCAATTCCTTCGATGACCGCCTGTCGGGACGCTTCTTCATCCGGGCCGAATTCCGTCCGCAGACCGAGACCGGCGCACTCAGTGACAGCTTTGACGCCGCCGGTTTCGAGCAGGGCCTGGGCACGCGTGCCGCCGACTTCGAGATGGACGTCAGCCTGAGTGCGCCGGAGGAGCGCATGAAGGTGGTCATCATGGTCTCGCGCTCGGACCACTGCCTGAACGACCTGCTCTATCGGCATCGCATCGGCCAGCTGCCGATGGACATCACCGCCGTCATCTCCAACCACCCGGACATGGCGCCGCTGGCCGAGTGGCATGGCCTGCCCTATCACCACCTGCCGATCACCGCCGAGACCAAGGCCGAGCAGGAAGCGCAGGTGTGGCAGATCGTGCAGGACACCGATGCCGAGCTGGTGATTCTGGCGCGCTACATGCAGGTGCTGTCGAGTGACATGTGCGAGAAGCTCTCGGGGCGGGCGATCAATATCCACCACTCGCTGCTGCCGGGCTTCAAGGGCGCGCGCCCCTATCACCAGGCCTACGAGAAGGGCGTCAAGCTGGTCGGTGCCACCGCGCACTACATCAACGATGATCTCGATGAAGGCCCGATCATCACCCAGGGCGTCGAGACGGTGGATCACGCCCATTATCCGGAAGACCTGATCGCCAAGGGCCGTGATATCGAGTGCCTGACCCTGTCGCGTGGCGTGCGTTATCACCTCGAGCGCCGCGTCTTCCTGCATGACAGGCGCACGGTGGTGTTCGGCAACTGAGTGCAGATTGCGAAAAGAGAAACGCTGAAACACGAAGCCCGCGATCAGGAGGTCGCGGGCTTCGTGTCTTCTGGCGTCGTGTCTTCTGGCGTCGTGTCTTCTGGCGGTGAGGCCTCTCAACGAGAGCGACTCAGCCCGACTTGCGCAGGCTCCACAGGAAGTAGCTGCCGCCGATCAGCGAGGCCATCAGGCCGGCGGGGATCTCGTAGGGCGAGAGCAGCTGGCGGCCCAGCCAGTCCGCCAGCACCATCAGCAGCGCCCCGCACAGCACCGCGCCGAGCATGTGATCTCGCGCGCGGCTCAGCCCCAGCAGACGCGCCAGATGCGGGGCCAGCAGGCCGACGAAGGACAGCGGGCCGACGATCAGGGTCGCCAGCGCGGTGAGCACCGCCACCGCACCCAGCAGCACCGGGCGGGCACGGGTCACGCCGATGCCCAGCGCACTGGCGCTCGCCGTGCCCAGCGGCAGGATATCCAGCCAGCGCGCCAGCGGACGCACCAGCAGCACCGCGATGATCGCCAGCGCGAGCACGCCGACCGCCGCGGAGAGGCCCACGTAGTAGGTGGAGCCGGACAGCCAGGCCAGGATCTGCTGACCGCGCGGGTCCCCATCGGCGAGGATGATGCCGCGCACCGCATCGTAGAGCGCCGTGATCGCCACCCCGCACAGCAGCACGCGTTCGGGGATGAAACCGCTGCGATGATTGAGCGCCACCAGCAGCGCCAGACAGGCCAGTGCCCCGCAGACGCCCGCGCCCAGCAGGGTCAGCTGGCCCGGTTCCGGCACCAGCAGCAGTGTCAGCATCAACGCGATGGCGGTGCCGCCGCTGATGCCGAGAATCTCGGGGCTGGCCATCGGGTTGCTGGTCAGGCGCTGCAACAGGGTCCCGGCGAGGGCCAGCAGCACGCCGGCACCTGCCGCCGCCAGCACGCGTGGCAGACGGAAGTCCAGTACGCTGGTCTGGCCTGACAGCAACTGTTGGAGCATGTCACCGCCAAGCGTCCAGCCATCGACGCCATTGCCGACGAGAAGCGCCAGCAGCAGGGCGATGATGACCCCGGCCAGCAGCCAGCCCAGCAGGCGGTCGGGACGGGGATGACGATGCGTCAGTGACATGCCGTGATGACTGGCGGGGCCTGCTCCCTGCGCCATCTTCAGGCGCGGAATCAGCCACAGCAGCAGCGGCGCGCCGAGGGCCGCCGTCATCGCGCCGGTGGGAATCAGGTTGGGCAGCAGGCCATCGAGACTGGCGACCACCAGGTCCGTCACCGCCAGCAGCAGTGCCCCGAACAGCGGTGCCCACAGCAGGCGCTGACCCAGGCGGCGTGCGCCCATCAGACGCACGCAGGCCGGCGCGGCCAGGCCGATGAAGCCGATGATGCCCAGCACGCTGACCACGCAGGCGCTCAGGAATACCGCCAGCCCCAGGCTCATCAGACGCAGCTTGCGCAGCGAGACGCCCAGGCTTCTGGCATTGGCCTCGTCGAGATCCAGCACCGCCAGCGGGCGCATCAGCACCAGTGCCAGCAGCATGCCCGGCAGCAGACGGGTGATCAGCGTGGTCACGCCGTCCCAGCCGTTCTGCGCCAGCGAGCCTGCGCCCCATACCAGGGTGCCGTGCAGGGCTTCCTGATGGAACAGCAACAGCACCATGCCCAGCGCGCCGATGTAGAGGTTGACCACCAGACCCGCCAGCACCACCACGGTCGGCGACATGCCACGCGCCCAGGCCAGCGCGAATACCAGCCCCATGGCGGCCAGGCCACCGGCCAGCGCGACCCATTCTCGGCCGAGCTGGAAGCCGTCACCTCCAAGACCCGTGCCGGCCATCAGCGCCGGGGCGAACAGCGTCGCCAGCATCATCGCCAGACTCGCGCCACTGGCGACCCCGAGGGTAGTGGGCGCGGCCAGCGGGTTGCGCAGCACCTGCTGCATCAGCACCCCCGCCATGCCCAGCGCAGCCCCGGCCAGCAGCGCGCAGATCAGCCGTGGCCACCAGCTGACATGGGCCACCAGCTGCGCGGAGAGCAGGGCACTGTCTGCCTGGCCGAGACTGGCGGCATTCGTGACATCGGGGGATGCCCACAGTGCGGTCAGGCCCTGCATCAGGCTCAGGCCGTCACGGTTGAGGGCGAGGCTGCCCAGCACCAGCAGGGCCAGCGTGAGCAGACTGCAGGCTCTGCCGGGAGTGAGCCGAAGGGGACTGGGGGCGGAAGAGGAACGCTCTCTCATGACCTGCTCAGGGGTGGCCATCGGTGATCTCTCTCTCAGGTGCCGGCTCGCCGTCGAGCGCCGTGTCCGTGTGGTCGTTGAACAGATGCTCGTCAAGCAGATCCTCGTCAAGCAGATCCTCGTCAAGCAGGTGCCTGGCGAGCAGGTCGGCGAAACGATTGGCCGAGGGCAGGGCGCCGAAGCTCCATACCGGCGGCAGGAACAGCGGCGCCGAGGCAGCGCTGTTCTCGCGCACGCCGGGCATGGCCTGCCACAGACCATTGCGCGCCAGGGCCTCGCGTCCGCCGGGTGGCAGGGGGTCCACCACCACCATGCGGCCCTTGAGGGTCACCAGCTTCTCGAGACTGACGGTGGCGAAGCCCCAGGCATTGGTATCGCCTTGCCAGGCATTGTCGATGCCCATGCGCTCGATCACCGCCTGGAACAGGCTGTTGTCACCGAAGATGCGCACATGGCGGTCATCCATGAACTGCACCATCAGCAGGGGGCGCAGCGCCTGGCCAGTGCGAGCGCTCTGCTGGCGCAAGGCGGCAGCGTAGCCGGCCAGTCGGGCCGTGCTCTGGCGAATCAGTTGCTCGGCCTGTGGCTCGCGCTGCGTCAGCTTGCCCAGCTGGCGGGTCGCCGCGACCAGCGTCTGCCAGGTGTCGGCATCCGGGGTATAGATGGCGACACTGGTGACCGGCGCGATGGTCGACAGGCGTGGCGTGAGGCTGGCGAGCATCGGGCTGATCAGGATGTCATCGGGGGCGAGGGCGGCCAGCTGCTCCAGATTCGGTTGGGTGCGCAGACCGAGATCCCGCGTGCCTTGAGGCAGCGCCGGTTGAGCCACCCAGCTGGCGTAGGTCTCCACCTGGCCCACGCCCATAGCGCGCACCCCGAGTCCGGTCAGGGTCTCGGCCAGGGTCCAGTCCAGCGCCACGACGGGGCGATCGACGAAGCCCGCTGGTGCCTCATGGGCGTCACCCGTCGTGGCGGCGCTGGCGGACCCCGCGGCCAGCAGGCTCAGGCCGATCAGTGCCATCAGCCACTTCATACCGGCACCGCGATCTGCTGCTGGCCATGCGCCGGGGTGATCACCTGCATCTCGACGCCATAGATATCCTTGAGCGTGGCGGGATTCATCATCTCATCGGGCGCGCCTTCGGCCAGCACCTTGCCACTGTGGAGCGCTACCAGACGGTCGCAATATCGCGCCGCCAGATTGATGTCGTGCAGCACGATGATGATGCCCAGTCCCAGGGTGTGGCTGAGATGCGAGACCAGCTCCATCACCTCGATCTGGTGGGCGATATCCAGCGCCGCCAGCGGTTCATCCAGCAGCAGATAGCGGCTGCCCTGGGCTAGCAGCATCGCCAGCCACACGCGCTGACGCTCGCCGCCGGAGAGCGTATCGACCTGCTGGTCGGCGAAGGCCTCGGTGTGGGTCAGTGCGATGGCGCGCTCGATGGCGGCCTCATCCTCGGCGCCGGGACGCCCCAGCAGGCCGTGCCACGGATAGCGCCCGAAGGCGACCAGCTCTCGTCCGGTCAGCGCTTCGGCGGCCGGCAGGTGCTGGGGGAGATAGGCCACGGCGCGGGCGAATTCACGGTTGCCGAATTCCGAGAGCGCACGCGCATCCAGCGACAGTCGGCCGCTGGTGGGCTGCATCTGTCGTGCCAGCAACTTGAGCAGCGTCGACTTGCCGGACCCGTTGTGACCGATCAGGCCATGCACCTTGCCCGGCGCGAAATCCAGCGCGGAGGCTTGCAGCAGACAGCGCTGACCGAGGGTGAAGCGCAGTTGGTCGAGAGTGAACATTGAGGCGTCCGTCAGCCGCATTCGAGGCGGTGCTTGAAGGTGGAAATCATGATGAAGACCCGGGGATGTCGCCAGCGCGCGTCCTGTTGTCGGCCCGCTCACCGCGAAAGCAGCCGGCGGCCGTCAGTCGATCCGCACAATGGCGTTGCGCCTGCTGGACATAGCGGCCTGCCATACGCTCCGAGACCCCCAGACGCTCGCCGATCTCACGCTTGGTCACGCCTTCCAGTCGATACCAGAGGAGTGACTGACGAAGATGGTGGGGCTGCTCGGCGAGCGCCTGCTGGATCACCTGAAGCTTCTGGCGCCGCGCGAGACAGCGCTCGGGGTCCAGGCGTGTCGCCGAGAGACGCTCGTCGTCGTCCTCCATTTCCTCGAAGACCGGGGCGCGCGACTGGTGGCGGTGATGATCGATGATCAGATTGCGTGCGATCCGATACAGCCAGGCGCGCGGATTGCGCGGCGGCTCCCCTGTCATCCTGAGGCGCAGATAGACGTCATGGCACATGTCTTCCGCCAGATCATGCGAGGCCAGCTGACGGGTCAGGAATCCGATCAGCTCCTGGTGATAGCGGGCAAACAGTGCGTCCAGCGACGCCAGCTCATCCTCGGCCACCGCGCTGGTGTCCGTCCGGGCGTCAGCCACCGGGCAGGCAGCCCGTGCCGGCGAATCGCAGGGGGGCCGTTGCGTCTGCAGGTCAGCGCCCTCATCTGAGCGGGCTTCTGTCAGTGCTTGGAATGCGCAGAAGAAAGAGGACATCCACGGCTCGCAATGAGGATTGGCGTGATGGGGCGCTCAATCATATTGGTGTTGCGAATCATTATCAATGTCTGTCTGGCAGGCACGCGTCTGACCGCCTGCGAAGCATTCGGAGGCGGTCAGACGCGCAAGGCGGGACTTGCGCGGAGGGGGCCGGCCTCCCGGATCACGTTCAGCCACATGATCCGGGAGGCGCGACGCCGTCAGTGGCGGGCGAAGGCGGCGATGGGGTTGTCCAGCTCTCCCTTGAGTTGCAAGGCACCGGAGGGGTCGGTGAGGTCGACCATCTGCTGGTTGTTGCGCAGCTGCAGTCGGTTGAGGCACGACAGCGTGAAGCGTGGCGCGAACAGGTCGTGACGCGCGAACTTGTCGGCCATCTCCGGGTGCGCATCCTGGTAGTCATGGATGCAGGCCGCGACGCGTGACCAGAAGGCGTCTTCCGTCATCACCTGCTCGCGCACCAGCAGCGGTACCGCGAAGCGGAAGATGCAGTCGAAGATATCGGTGAGCAGCGACAGGATGCGGATCGGTTCCGGCACCTCGACCACCAGACGCTCGACTCCTTCCGGCAGCTCCAGGGCGCGGGTCTCGTCGGTGGCGAACAGCGCGGCCTCTTCGGCGATGTCCTTCATCAGTGCACCACACGGCACGCCATCGCGCAGGCGCATGATCAGGTTCTCGCCGTGGGGCATGAACACCAGATCATGCTTGAAGTAGCAGTGCAGCAGCGGCGTCATGTAGGCCGTCAGCCACTTGTCGATCCACGCTTCGGCGCCGATGCCGGAGCGCTCGATCAGCGCAGGCAGCAGTGCCTTCTCGTCGTTGTCGACGTGCAGCAGCGCGGCCATGGTCATCAGGCGCTCGCCCTCGTCCTTGACGTCTTCCGGGCTCTCGCGCCACAGGCTGGCCAGCATCTTGCGATAGCCGACGGCCGCCGGGTCGGCATCTTCCAGCACGTCATCGCGATAGCCGATGGCAGCGACTTCACGCAGCAGGCGGAAGCCCCATGTCTCGAAGGACGGGTCGGAGTCGATCAGCCCCTGCAGCCACTGGTTGATGGCCGGCGTGGCGCGCATGTAATAGGGCGACAGACCGCGCATGAAGCCCATGTTGAGGATCGACAGCGCGACCTTCACGTAGCGGCGGCCCGGCTGGTTGCGGTTGTAGAGCGTGCGGATCGACTGCTGGGCCTGGTAGCGGTCCTCGCCAAGGCCCAGGCACACGATGCGCTGGCTTGAGATCTCGGCGGCGAAGGTGATCGCCAGCTTGTGATTCCACTGCCACGGGTGCACCGGCATCATCAGGTAATCGGCGGCATCGAGGCCCTTGGCCGTCAGCTGATGCTCCAGGCGGGCCAGTTCGGCGTGACCCAGTTCCTCTTCCAGCAGACGGCGCGGATCGAGACCATCCACGCCGGAGTAATGCGCGTTGTCGCGATGCACGGCGATCCACACCAGCGCGAAGGGCTGGGCGGCCTCCGGCGCGTAGGCGCGGTAGTCCAGTGCATCGAAGCCCATGCGGCCATTGTTGGCGACAAAGCACGGGTGACCTTCACTCATCGCCGATTCCAGGGTCTGGAAGGAGGCACCGGCCAGCACGCGGGCGGATTGATTCTCGCGCACGGCGCGCTGCATCTTCCAGGCGCTGGAAGCGAGCGTGGCGCTGACTTCCTCGAGATAGACCGGCAGCAGGCGCGGCGGAATCTCCAGCACGTCGTTGAGCTCCAGAATCAGCTCGCGGGCATCCAGCGGCAGGGCCTCGCCATTGGCATCCAGACGCTGGAGGGAGGCCGCGTCGATCAACCAGTGATCGAGCTGGAAGCGGCGCGCCACGAAGCGATATTCCACCGCACGACGACTGACGGGGGCCTTGTCGCTCGCCGGGGCAGACAGCGACAGGCGGTAATGATGCCAGCCATCCGTGATGCGGGCGTTGGTCTCGTCGGCACACTGCGGGTGGATCAGGCGCTCATGGCTGAATTCGGCCAGTGCCTTGCGCACCAGCAGGCGATTGGCCTGCTGCCAGTCCGGCCCGGTGAGATGCTGGCCGGCCGCCGCCGGATTGGCGGTGATGGCGGTATCCAGTCGCGGGCTGCGGCTCGCCAGGGCGGCGCGGAAGTCCTGCGGGGTGCAGAAGCACAGACGCGCGGGCTTGCCGTCGAGATCCAGCGGGCCGTGATCGACGAAGCCGACGGCGGCATTGAGCGGATGGATGCGCTCGTTGCGGCTGTCCGGTTCGACCACCACGCGGCTGACGGGACGTACGGCATCTTTCCCTTCAGCGGCATGCTCGTCACGGAACTGGCCGGCGAAGATCATCGCCATGATCGATTCGATCACTGCCCGCGAGAAGCCGCTGATGGGGGCCTGGTCATCGCTGCGCGGCGCGACCAGGAAATGCATGCCGAAGTCGCCTGGCTGCACGGCGTAGTGCTTGCCGAGCGGGTCGTGTGCCGGATCGTAGAGCTCGACCAGAAACGCCGGCTGGTCGTTGTAGAGACCGACCCAGCCCTGGGCGTGCTTGCTCTCTTCCAGGCCCTGGTAGAAGTCGTACTTGGTGGTGATGAGGTCATCACTCATGCCCCAGAAGCTGGCGCGCTCGCCGCTGGTCCACTCATCCACCATCGCCATGTCGGCGGCGAGATCCAGCGGGCGCAGCGCGAATTCGGCGCGCTCCGGCGTGCTGTCATCCTGCGGCTTGCGCAGGCGCGCCTGGGCTTGCTCCAGCTCCACCGCGCGGCGGGTGAAGCGCGTTCCCGGTGCCGGGCTGAGCAGATTGAGCGGTGCCGGCGCGGCGAGCGATGTCGTTCCGAACACCTGCTGTGACGGTGTCGCTGCACTGTGAGAACTTGCCGCGCTGCTGGACTGTTCGGCGCTTGCGGCGCTGGTGATGTCGACAGGCATGTTCATGCGGTGGTCTCCCGGTGTTGCGGTGCAACAGTTTGCTCGGTGTGTTCAGTGGCGTTGCTGACTCGTGCACTGTCAGCTTTGTCTTTCCGGTCGGTCTCGCCATAGGCCAGGTGTGCGGCTGGCAACGGCGTGAAGCCATTGCCGCTGCCGGGGGCACCGAAGCTCTGGAAGGCGATGCGACGCTCGATCGTGTAGACCTCACGGCCGGTGATGGCGCGCAGGATGCAGCTGTTGCGATAGCAGGCCATGCCCAGATCCGGCGCGGCCAGCGAGTGGGTATGCAGCTCGGCATTCTGGACGAAGATCTCGCCGGCGAAGGGCGATTGATCGCCCTCATTGCCTTCGGCATCTGCCGTGCTCTGCGCGTCGACGGCATAGAAGCGTCCGACGGCGTAGCGGCCTTCGGCATCACGACGGATGCGTGACTCGATGCTCTTCAAGAAGGCCGGGGCCGCGTAGTGGTAACCGGTGGCCAGCACCACGGCGCTGGTCTCGTGACGCCAGGCCTGCTGCTGTTCACGCTGATAGAGCCCCAGCGTGAACTCGCCGTCGGCCTCTTGCCTGTTCAGCGAGTTCAGTTCGGTATTGGTCATCAGGGTGGTAGGCACCACGCCTTGCAGTTGCTTGGCGTAGAGGGTGTCGTAGATCTCGTCGATCAGCTCGAGATTGATGCCCTTGTAGAGGCCCTTCTGGGTCGCCAGCAGGGTGTTGCGCTGCTCACGCGGCAGGGCGTGGAAGTAATCGATGTAATCCGGCGAGGTCATCTCCAGCGTCAGCTTGCCGTACTCCAGCGGGAAGAAGCGCGGCGAGCGCGTGATCCAGTTGAGCTGGTAGCTGTGCTGGTCGATCTCGCGCAGAAGGTCGAGATAGATCTCGGCGGCGCTCTGGCCGGAGCCGATGATGGTGATGGCCGGCTGGGACGTCAGTTCGTCCTTGCGCGCCAGGTAGTGGGCGTTGTGGCACACGCGGCTGCCCGCCACCGGCACCTCGCCGCGTACCGCATCGGCAGCGCCGGGCAGATATGGCTGGGTGCCGGTGCCCAGCACCAGCTTGCGTGCGCGATAGACGAAGGCCTCGCCGGTGCTGAGGCGAGTGCCGCGCACCACATAGATGTCGCCGACATGCTGGATGTCCTGGACCTCGTGATCGAAACGCAGGCTGGTCAGCTCGCGCGCCGCCCACTGGCAGTACTGGTTGTACTCGCGGCGCAGCAGGAAGAAGTCTTCGCGGATGTAGAAGTTGTAGAGCTTGTCATGCAGCTTCAGGTAATTGAGGAAGCTGAAGTGGCTGGTCGGGTCGGCCAGCGAGACCATGTCCGCCATGAAGGGCGTCTGCATGCTGGCGTCTTCCAGCAGCATGCCCGGGTGCCAGTCGAACTCGGCCTTGCGCTCCAGGAAGACGCCGTTCACGTCCTCCAGCGGCTCGCTCAGACAGGCGAGGCTCAGGTTGAAGGGGCCGATGCCGATGGCGACGAAGTCGAGCACCTCATTGCGCGTTTCAGCTGTGTCGGTGACGTGAGGAGTCGAGGTGTCATGCATGACGGCTTTCCTTTGCTTCTGTGGTGTGGCTGCGACGGCTGGCGGCGGGGGCATCGGCCAGTGCTGCGGCGTGGCTTGCCTGGGCCGTGGTGCTGACGGCGAGGTGATGCGCCTTGACCAGCGCCTGACCATGCTGGCGGATCAGCTCGACCACCGCGGCGATGTCGTCGCGGGTGGTGTCCGGGTTGAGCAGCGTGAACTTCAGATACTGACGGCCGGAGACCTTGGTGGCGGCGACGATGGCTTCCCCGCTGCGCGACAGGCGCTTGCGGATCTCGCGATTCAGGGCGTCCCACTGTGCATCGCTGAGGGTGTCTTCGTTGGCGTCATGGAAGCGGAACACCAGGGTGCTGAGCTCCGGGGCCTGGACGACATCGATGTCCGGTGCCGCCGCGAGCAGCTGATGGCCCTCGCGAGTGAGGTCGATCACGCAATCGAGCATGTCGCCGAGGGCATCGGCGCCCATCAGGCGCAGCGTCAGCCACAGCTTGAGCGCATCGAAGCGGCGCGTGGTCTGCAGGCTCTTGTTGACCTGATCCGGCGTGCCCTCGCGGGCCTGGAGTTCCGGGTTGAGGTAGTCGGCGTGATAGGTGACGTGGCGCAGCTGGGTGCGATCACGCACCACGCAGGCGCTGCAGCTGACCGGCTGGAAGAAGGTCTTGTGGTAATCGATGGTGACGGAGTCCGCCATCTCGACGCCCTTGAGCCAGTGACCGTGACGACGCGAGGTGATCAGACCGCCGCCGTAGGCGCCATCGACGTGGAACCAGATGCCACGTGCATGACATTCACGGCCGATGGCCTGCAGCGGGTCGATGCTGCCGAAGTCGGTGGTACCGGCGGTCCCGACCACGGCCATCGGAATCAGGCCTTCTGCGCGCGCCTTGTCCAGCGCCTCACGCAGGGCTATCGGGTCCATGCGGCGACGCTCATCCACGGCGACGGGGATGACGGCGTTGTGGCCGAGGCCGAGCAGGGCACAGGCCTTCTGCAGGCTGAAATGGCTGATGCCGGAGGCGAAGACGCGCAGGCGCCCGGCTTCCGGCGGCAGGCCGTGGGTCTGGTTGCCGGGGTGGTTGGGCAGCTTCTCGCAGACCGCGTCACGCGCCAGCAGCAGCGCCATCAGGTTGGATTGGGTGCCGCCGCTGGTGAAGATGCCGTCCGCGGTCGGACCCAGGCCCAGTCGTTCGGTGGTCCAGTCGATCAGGCGCTGCTCGATCAGGGTGCCGCCGGCGCTCTGATCCCAGGTGTCGAGTGAGGAATTGATCGCGCCGAGCAGGCTTTCCGCCCAGACACCCGGCAGCACGACCGGGCAGTTGAGGTGTGCGATGTAGCGCGGGTGATGGAAATAGACGGCATCCTTCAGGTAGAGCGACTGGAGCTCCTCCAGGCCCGCTTCCAGATTCTCGAGGGGCGTCTCGAGATCCAGCTCGGCAAAGGCCGGGCGCAGGGCTTCCGGGGTGATACCGCTGAAGGGTTGCTGAACGTTCTCGAGCTGTTCGGCGACCAGACTGCTGATGCGTTGCATGCCGGCCTGCCAGGCATCCATGTTGGCAGGTGAGAACAGGGCGGCGCTGGGCGAGCGGGACAGGGAGCTCGCGGCGGCAGCGGCCTGGGGAGCAGACGCGGGGGATCCTGCAGCCGCGCCATAGGTGGCGGCGGAATCATGAAGGCTGTGCATTACATAACCTTATGCGAATGTTCGCAGATAAAGACTTGGAAGAGACTCGCAGCCAGCCAGGGCAGGTGGCACAGGTGCGAGGACCAGTCAGGACATTCATCAAGTGCCGCGTGATGCGGTCGTTGTTGTTGGTGGAGTTGTTGGTGAAGCTGTTGGCAAAGCGGTTGGCGCGGTCAGTCACGCCTGCCGTGGGCATCGGCAGAGAGTGAGTCGTCACCGAGCGCCCCTGTGTCGGGCAATCTCGATGTCATGTGCGGCACACGCCAGAGGTATCAGATGATGAGTGGTTCAGGGCGATGGTGCCGGCGACATCCTTGCCGCCGGCGGGTCATGCGGGTCGATTCAGAATCGACGGACGGCGGACGTGTCGGAATCAGAAATCATAGGTCAGTGTCGCGGTCACGCTGCGCTCGGCACCGTAGTAGCAGAAGCTGGTGCTGTAGCAGGACGCGATGTATTCCTTGTCGAACAGGTTGCTGACGTTGAGCTGCACGCTGGTGCCGCTCCAGCCGACCTGGCTCAGGTCGTAGCCGACCAGGGCATCGACGAGTGCGTAGTTCGGGACCTTCTCGGTGTTCTCGGAATCCGCCCACATGTCGGCGTAGTAACGCACGCCGAGGCCGGCATTCAGGCCGGTCAGAGGGCCCTCGTTGAAGGCGTAGTCACCCCAGACGCTGACCTGGTGCTTCGGCACCTGATTGGCATCGTTGCCTTCGGTGCCATCTTCCGCCTTGGCATAGGTCACGTCGGTGTAGCTGTAACCGGCCTGCAGCGCGAAGTCGCGGGTCAGCTGGGTGCGGGCTTCCAGCTCCAGGCCCTGGGACTCGATCTCGCCGTAGGACGTGTAGTAGCTGTCTTCCGGGTCCTTGGAGGCGACGTTTTCCTGATTGATGCGGAACAGCGATACGCTGTACTGATCACGCGTGCCGTTGGGCTGGTACTTCATGCCGACTTCCACCTGCTTGCCGGTGGTCGGGTCGAGCAGGTCGCCATCCTCGTCGGTGTAGGAGTTCGGCGAGAAGGACGTGGAGTAGCTGACGTAGGGCGAGATGCCGTTGTCGAAGCCGTAGATCAGGCCGATACGGCCGCTCATCTCGTTGTCGTTCAGCTCACTGGTGGTGTTGTAGTCGCGATCAGTATTCTTGATGTTGACCCAGTCCTGGCGCAGGCCGGCGGCCAGGTTCCAGCGGCCCCAGCTGAGCTGATCCTGCAGGTAGACACCGGTCTGATCCAGTTCACGCTTCTGGTTCTCGGTGGCATAGATGGAGACATCGGCATCGCTGCTGCTGGTGACGTCCAGCGAGCTGGCGGTCCCGTATTCCCAGTCCACGTCGTTGGTGCGGGTCTGATAATCGGCGCCGAACAGCAGGGTGTGATCGATGTCGCCGGTGGAGAAGCGGGTCTCCAGCTGGTTGTCGACCGTCCAGGCACGCAGGCTTTCCTCGCCACCGGAGTAGTAGCGGGTCAGCTCGGTATCCGAGGCCCAGCCATAGGCGTAGACCTGCTCGAGATCCACGTCGGAACGCAGGTAGCGGAATTTCTGGCGCGCGGTGACATCGTCATTGAAGCGATGCTCGAAGTCATAGCCGAGCATGCGTTCGGTGCGATCGAATTCCTCGTAGTCCTCGTCGCCTTCGTAGAAGTCGTTGCCGAGCTTGATGCCGTCGTGGCTCACCACCGTGCCCTCGTAGGGGAGGCCTGAGTGGTAGCCGCCTTCCGGGTCCTTCTGGAAGTAGCCCATCAGGGTGACGGTGGTGTCGTCGGTGACATCCATGGTGATCTGCGGCGAGAAGGCATAACGCTCTTCGCTGACGGAATCGACCTGGGTGTCTTCGGCGCTGGCAAGGCCGGTCAGGCGATAGGCGATGCGCTTCTCGTCATCCAGCGGGCCGGTGAGATCGAAGGCCGCGCTGCGCTCGTTGTCGTCACCGACGGTGAAGCGCACCTGGCCGGAGTCCTGGAACTCGGGGCGCTTGGACTGCATCGCGACCAGACCGCCCGGCGAGGAGCGGCCGTAGAGGACGGAGGACGGCCCCTTGACGACTTCGATGCTGTCGAGGAAGTAGGGGTCGATGGTCATCGAGCTGTAGGAGCCCGAGTCACCCATCAGCTTCAGACCATCCAGGAAGGTGTTGCTGACACTGCCATCGGAGAAGCCGCGCAGGACCAGATAGTCATAGCGGTTGGAAGCACCGATCTGATTGGTGAACACGCCCGGCGTGTAGTCCGCGGCACGCTGTACCGTCTCGGCGGCGCGCTTGTCGATGTCATCACGGGTGATGGTAGAGACAGCCTGGGGAGTTTCCAGGTAACCGGTCTGCGTCTTGGTAGCCGCCGTGGTGGTGACCGTCATGGTATCCAGCTGCTCGTCCTGAGCATCCCGATGGTCGGCCGCCACGGCCTGCCCGGTGAAGGGTAGGCTCAGGGCAATCGCCAGTGCCAGCGGGTGCCGTGGCAGTGAAAGCAATGGGGATTGATGCGGGTGTCGCGTGGCGGAGTCTTTCATGAGTGACGATGTTCCATCCTGAATGATGTTTTTGCGAATGCTTCTTGTTTGTCGTTCTCTCCTGAGGGAAGACGTACAGGGTTGGCATTTCTGAACCATGAATGAGAATTATTTTTGTTATCTGATGTCAGTGGGCCGTGCACGTAGCCTGGCGGGGCTTCCGGTGGCGCTCAGACATGCAAAGACCGCCCCGAAGGGCGGTCTTTGTCAGAGGGCGGGCTTTGTCAGAGTGCGGTCCTTGGCAGAGGGGCGTCTCGACGGAGGATGGCGCCGGCGGGGGATCAGCGGTCCTGCATCTCGCCCTGCAGCGTGATGGGAATATCGCCGACCAGATTGCCATAGCCCAGCAGGCCAAGCAGGGTACTGCCGACCTGGTTCTTGGCGACTTCCGCGCTGTCCAGCGCCATGGGCTCGGCGTTGGCGAAGCTCAGGCGGTCGGCACTCTCGCGGGTCACGTTCAGGGGCAGGGTATCGCGGTGAGTGCGGTTGCCATCGGTGGCCGTGAAGGGCACCTGCATGCGTGTCGTCCTGCCTGTCTCCAGCGCTGCCAGAGCCACGGGGTCCAGATTCAGCGTCAGGGTGGCGAGACGCATCTGACTGACGCCTGACAGCCACGGCGGCAGCTCGCCGACCTTGTCCAGCGGGTCGGTCTGACCGACACTGAGCGGAATGCTCATCTTGCCGTCATCACCGACGGTGCCGCTCAACCCACGCAGGTGGTGGACGTGCTCGACATTACCCTGCGCCTTCTGTTCGGTCAGCGTGGCGGTGGCGCCACTGGCATCCGGGATCAGCTGCCAGGCTGCCTGGCTGGGCACGCTGATGCCGATACCACTCATGGCAACGGCCAGGGCGAGGGCCTTGATAGGGGCGCGAAGGCGCTTGTGGAAGGAAGAGGTCCAGCGAAGAAAGGGAAATGACATGGTGACTCCTGATGGCTGGGCGCTACGAAAGGTGAGCTCTGTGCGGCGCATTGAGGCATTGGACACGCCAGTGGCGCAAGGGTTCGTGACAGGGTGGCAGGCGGGATGGGGCTGATCGGAGGCGGTGACGGCGGCTCGTGTCCAGCGAGGTCTATGTTGTTGAGTTTTCGGGCTTTCCTGACGCTTTGGCTTTCGCTATCATAGCGGCGCTGTCCGGGCCCATAGCTCAGTTGGTTAGAGCACTCGACTCATAATCGATTGGTCGCAGGTTCAAGTCCTGCTGGGCCCACCATCCCGAGGCGCTTTTCTGTAGCGCCTGCCAGGTCGCCATCGGCGGCTTTTTTTGTGCCTGCCCGTTTCGCCAGATCGATGGTTTTCCGCTTTCGGCTCTCCTCCGTGGCTCTTCGCCTTTCGCTGGCGGGGATCTCGGTTGCATGGGCTTGCATCAGCACGTCAGTCGTTCCGGCTCGCCTTCGCACCGCCAGATACCAGAACGCCCCGTGCCAGGTGGCGACGGGGCGTCGGCTCGAACGTCATAAAGGACTGCTCTGATGTCACTGCCTTGCGGGCGGCGACGAATCCTTCATGTCACTGCCACGAGAATGGCGCAAGATGCTTCGGTGTCAGTGGTGATCACTGAGTTTCGTCTGCCATCTCATCCTGGGCGTCATTGGCGGCACCGCTGATCGCGTTGCCTGCCGAGGTCAGGGCATTGGCGGTTGCCTGACGAGTGTCCTGCCAGGCGCTGGCAGCAGTGTCCTTGGTCTCATCCCAGGCAGCGGCCGCGCTCTTGCGAGTGTCCTGCCACCAGTCGGTGGTGTACTGCGGCTGTTCCTTGAGCTGAGCCTCATCCATGTTCACATGAATGCGATATTCGAGATTGTCGATGTCGTCACCCTGACGGGTTTCCAGCGTGAACTTGCCGGTCTCGACCACGTACTGCTGATCATCAAGGCCCAGCACTTCATCACTCTCGACCACCAGCGCGGCGACCTGCATGTTGTCGTCGAGCAGCACATCTTCCACTTCACCCACGACTTGCTGGTCGTCGTTCTGCAGATAGACGTCAGCATCCATCAGTTCATCAGCGGAGTAGAGTCCCTGCGGATTGGCCATGGCCAGGCCGGAGGTGGTCAGCAGAGTGGTCGCGGTGATCGCACCCAGAATCTGTTTGCGGTTCATCTTGCTCATGCCGTACTCCTTGCGTGTCGATTCTTCATTGCCGTCTGCCCTGATGTAATTCGCCGGCGACTGCGTGGCGTGCTGCAGTGGTGGGCCAATCAGGACATGGACGATGTCGGGCTGCCATCTCGTGCAGCCATGCTTCCTAAGATTCAGATGACGCGATCAAGTTTCAAGGGGGGGAGCGGAAAAACTTGTACGGTAGTTCATGCGCTCGTCACGAATCAGGTGCACTTTTCGGCCAGCGAGATGCCGGCATCTGGCGGGGCTACGGCGGTCTGCCGGCAGAACAGGAGGGCAAGGCATGGAGGTGTCCATCAGTGAATATCGACGGCCAACCGCGCTGTCATCCGTGCTGGCGGAGGAGAATGCCGCACTGTACCTGCAGTTTTCATTGCACGATCACTGAATTTGTAGCGAAGTGTTACGGTCGGGGCGTGACGATCGTCAGTGGTGAGATCGACATCTGCAGGGGGATCAACGCTGCGTAATCGCAGTTCAAGAGGGGAAGTTCAGGGTGTACGTTAGCTATACAGATACGTTTTGATACTCAGAAAAACTTGTACAGCAGTTTTCAAGTGTCTAACTTTGAGGGTGTCAGAGCGCAGCGAGGCCAACGATGAACGCCTCGCCAAGAGAGGGAATGGAGATCCGCAGCGTGCTTTTCAAGCCCTCGTCCTTTCCTTGCTCGAGATCTGGCAGGTCACGGTCGAATCTATTGAGGAAGGCCGTGAGAGTTTTCATCAAGGATCCAGCGGAGGGCATCGAGATGAACGCAGTGCGCAAGGTTCCCATGGAGTGTTCACGTTGTGGCAGCAATCGCGTCAATCTGGGAGAAAGCCCGGCAGATGACGATATCGTGAGCTGCGCCGAGTGCGACGAGTTTCTCGGGGTGTGGTTCATGCTGCGCGACCGGCTTGAAGCCAGCGCTCGCAAGCGTGCCACCATCGACCCTGCCTTGATGGCCAACCAGGTGATCAAGCAGCTTGATGCACAGGCTTGAGATGTTCTACCCACTGACAGCCAGCAGGTGATACGGCATTCATCAGTCGTCCAGCATGCTGGTCAGTGAGATGTGAGAGTCAGGCTTCGGCAATCGTCATCCTTTCGGTCAATCGTCCATTGCCGGAGCCCCGAGCAAGTGCCTTGTCAGAGGCGACATGAATTCGTGATACCGCTGGCGACTGTCCAGCGTCCTGGTCGACCCCCTCGGTGAGCGTTGGCTCCCGATTCAGGTCCTGTTCTGCCTGAGAGTGTTTTCCCGGCCATTGGCCGGGATTTTTTTTGTGTCATCCGACAAGGCAATCAGCGTGTTTCGAGACAGCCTTGATCTGCATCATCCGTGGGAGTGTTATTCGTTTGTAAGATTGTCCTGCCAGAATGAGGCGCGTCTGATGCCCTGTCGCGGATGAGACATGCTGGAGATGCCTCGAGCTATCCGGGACATCAGCAAGGAATCTGATATTTCTAACATAAAGTGCAATGGAGTCTGCGGCCTCGTGTCTCCATCATGCGCACGCATGCTGAGCCATGTCTGCATGATCCCCTTATCGAGAGCCTGGTCATGACAACGTCACCTCTTGCGCCGAAAAGGAGTTCGCGCATGTTTTCTACTTCAATCCCGACCAGTAATGGTCCTCGCTGCCCCGAGTGCAATGAATCATTGCATTGGCCAGCCTGTGATCTCCCCGATGAGCACCTGTTGAAATGCCCGAATGGTCATGTCCTGTGTTCCATGGGGGACTTCCGATTGGCAGCGCGTGAGATGGCACTCCAGGAAGAGTTTCGTCTGACGCGAGATGGTGCCCGCTCCCATGCGCAACGACGCCCACTGGAGCACTCCGCGAGAAATCGTCAGGATGCCATCGTCAGCGGTGAACGCATCAGCGCGGCTTGAGAGTTCGCGCATCCTGAGGTCTCCAGCTCAATGCAAAGCCCCCGCCCGCGCCGGGGGCTTTGCGTTCCTGGCACACGACGCGAGCGGGAAGGAAGTCGTGTGCAGGAGACAGGCAGCCGCCTAACAGCTGCTCTTCTCGACCTTCGGTGGCAAGCACGCCATGGGGTTGCAAGCAGGATGCCTGCCCCCATGTCTTTCACAACCGCATGGATCCTGCGCACTTCCCGTTCCCCGGGCTTGCGTCGCGGATGCATGCCTTCCAGAGACTGCACAGGAGGCTGTTACATGTCCGATCTATCCGAGGAACTGCGTATCCCCAAGCCGTGCCCCGACTGTGGTAGCAAGCGGATGCGCGTCTCTCAGGTGCACAATCCGGAAGACAAGGTCTTCTGCGCCTCGTGCGGCACTTACGTCTGCCTGTATGCGGATGTGGCCAGGATGCGCGAGGAGGGGGCGTCCAGTGAAGCCGAAGAGCTGCTGGAGCAGGCCGCCAACAAGGGTATCAAGAAGTAACGACATCACCGGGGTATCCGGAGATGCCACGCCCTGAAACGCAAGAGGCCCTCACGTCGGTGAGGGCCTCTTGCGTTTCAGGGCATGGCGCGAATCAGCTTTCGTCAGAGCCTGTCGGCGTCGATGCCTTGGCGATGGCGCCGGTGTTGTCGGCGGCTTCCAGCTTGGCCAGCATGTTCTGTGACTCACGCTTGAAGGCGGCCAGCGCCTTGCCGGACAGTGACTTGTTGTTCGGCAGCTGGACGCGCATGGCATCGACCTGACGATTGTTGACCATCACCTCATAGTGAAGGTGCGGGCCGGTGGAGCGGCCGGTATTGCCGGACAGGGCGATCTTCTCACCCATCTTCACGCGCTCGCCTTTCTTGACCAAGGGTCTGGAGAGGTGCAGGTAGCGGGTCTTGTAGCCGTTGTCCATGCGCAGCACGAGGTAGCGGCCCGCCAGCGGGTGGTTGCCGACCAGTTCGACCACGCCATCAGCCGTGGACAGGACCGGTGTACCGACGCGAACGGCAAAGTCGGTGCCCTTGTGCGGGCTGATGCGACCAGTGACCGGATGGCGACGGCTCAGGTTGAAGGGCGAGCTGATGCGCGCCTTGTGAGCCAGCGGGTAGCGATTGAAGGCCGGGTCGAGCCCCTTGCCGTCCGGAGTGTAGTAGCGGCCATCGGCGGCATTGCGCACCACGGTCAATGACTTGCGGGTACCCTCGTAGCGGGCGGCCAGAATGCGCGAGTCGGTGCTGGTGCCATCGATCATGTCGGACTCGACCAGCACCTGGAACTTGTCGCCCTTGCGGGTATCGCGACGGAAATCGATCTTCTTGCCCAGTACCTGGGTCAGCTGGGTGACATCCGCCACGCCAAGACCGGTGGCCTCCGCCGAGAGCGAGAAGCTGCCGCTGACGGTACCGGCGAACAGACGCTGGGTTGCTTGAGTGGCCTTCTCTATCTTGGCGACGCTGAAGGAATCCTGCTGAGGGTCACGCTTGACCATGAAGCCGCGACGCGCATCCTTCATGATGCGCAGCGCCAGCAGGTTGCCGTCCTCGTCGAGCTTGTAGTCGAGGCTGTCACCGATACGCCAGTGGGTCAGCACACGCTTGTCCGGCAGCGACTTGATGATGCGGGTGGTCTCGCGATAGCCGAGCCCCAGAGAACGCTCCGCCATCACGGCAAAGGTGTCGCCCGCCTGCACGGTGTAGGTCTGCCATTCCGGGACATAGACTTCCTTGGCTGCCAGTTCGGTCTGCAGCGTCGGACTCTCGCCCAGCTCGACCGGATCGACGGACAGGTCATCGTAGGAGGTCCCGCCGGCCTGCTCATCGGTCGCGGTGGCGATCACCGCCTCGGCCGTCTTCACGGCAGAAGGTGCCAGTGCCACGATCGGGCCGGGCTCAGCCTCACCGGCAGGGTAGTTGGCGTCGGTCAACATCACCGGCATGTCGAAGTCGACATCGATGACCTCACTCGGCGTCAGCGCGGAGAGTGGCACCTCGCCAGCTGCGCTCAGTGCCTGATGCCCCGCATCAAGACTGGCCGTGGCCAGCGGAGCAGGCGTCTGTTGCGCGTGCGCGATGGCAACCGGCAATGCGTTCGTCACCTCCGAGCTGGCATTGGCCAGGTCGATGGCGAGGTGGCGAGAGGCAGGTGAGATCTCTTGAGAGTCCAGAGTTTCAAGAAGCTTGTGAGCGCCCAGCACGGTGACCATTGTGGCAACAGGTAAAAGAAGATACTTGTGCACGCGTGGGAGCGAATGAAGGATTCGCAGCATAGTTGACCGATGATGTGATGAAGTGAACAGAACAGAAGACGACAGATTCGCATCCGAACCTTAACCAAGCTTTTGCGCATTCGATAGGCTGGACACATGTCCAGTATTAGGAATTCAACCCTGTTTTGATCATCAGGGGTCGTGCTAGCGGTGTCTGTTTTATGAGGACAGTCGAAAATCCCGCCATTTTTGCTTAAGAAACGCTGTTCTCACAGTAATATCTGCTTGCTGTTAAATTTTGTAACTTCGTCGAAATATTCTGCAAGTCAGTGCGTACATCACGAGGATAGCGTCCTGTTGTCAGAGGATTGTGACGCAGAGTGGCGAACGTGTTGGCACATGATGCTCTGGCGTCGCAACATGAGATCTCTGAAGGGGGCGAAGATTGTCCAGAGGGACAGCAGGGTGGCGTCGCTCATGTCGCCCTGTCTCGCCTTCGTGCGCCCGCGTGGCAACAAGAAATCAGTGGAGAATGTCCGATGTCGTCTCGAGTGACTCTGGCCCAATGGCAGATGCTGGCCGCCGTGGTCGATCATGGCAGTTTTGCCCGAGCCGCCGAGGCCGTGCACAAGAGCCCCTCCACGCTCAATCATGCGGTGCATCGCCTGGAGGCGTTGCTGGGAGTGCCGTTGCTGGAGCCGGTGGGGCGCAACGTGCGCCTGACCGAGGCCGGCGAGATGCTCCTGCGTCGCGCACGCCAGTTGATCGAGAGTGCCAGCGCGCTGGAGGATGTGGCCCAGGCGCTGTCACAAGGCATGGAGAGCGAGATAAGCCTGGCCGTGGATCAGCTGTTTCCCTCGGACCTACTGGCCCGTGCGTTGGAGGGGTTCTCCGCGGCCTATCCCCAGGTTCGGATACAGCTGCACGAAACCACCTTGACGGGTGGCAGTGAGCTCTGGGATGCCGGCCAGGTCGATCTGCTGGTCAGCGCGCTGCCACAGGAAGGGCAGCTTGGTAGCCTGCTGGTGCGGGAAACCTTCGTGGCGGTAGCGGCGCCAAGGCATCCCCTGCATGCGCTGGGACGGCCGCTGGATCTGCGTGACCTCGAACAGCATCGGCAGCTGGTGGTGCGCGACAGCAGTCGCTCGACAGGCATGGATGCCGGCTGGCTGAAGGCAGAGGAGCGCTGGACGGTGAGTCATCTGGCGACGTCCGTCGATCTCGCCGAGCGTGGCCTGGGCTTTGCCTGGCTGCCGCGTTCACGAATCTCGCAGGCGCTGACCCAGGGGGCACTCGTGCCCTTGCCCTTGCTCAACGGCGGCGAGCGTGAGATCGACATTCATCTCTACCTGCCCGATGCCGACAGCGCCGGCCCTGGCGTGCGTGCGATGGTCGAGCAGCTGCATCACAGCGTTCAAGGGGGGTGAAGCACTCCTGAGCCACATGAGAAAGCGGCTGGGGATTGGAAAAGCCTCTGGGCGCTACCACCTGTCAAAGAGGCGTCATTCGTTGCGTGCGGGGACCATGGCTCCTCTGCGATCCCTTGAATGGCTATCCTCACCTTGCATGACGGGACATTTCCTCATGGGCTTACTGGTCGATGGCACCTGGCAGAATCGTGGTTACGATACCGACAGCAATGGCGGGGAATTCAAGCGCGAGAGTGCCAGCCTGCGTGACTGGGTCGTACCCCCCGGTGCGGCCGAGCAGGGCCCTGACGGCCAGTCTGCCGTGCCCGCCGAAGTCGGGCGCTATCATCTCTATGTCTCGCTGGCCTGTCCGTGGGCCCACCGTGCGCTGGTGATGCGCTCTCTCAAGGGACTGACGTCGGTCGTGGGCATGTCCTTCACCAGCCCCTACATGCTGGAACATGGCTGGAGCTATCTCGAGGAAGAGGGCTCCAGTGGCGATCCGATCAACGGCGTGCGCTACCACCATCAGCTCTACACCATGACCGACCCGCACTACACCGGCCGTGTCACCGTACCGGCGCTGTGGGATCGCAAGGCGGGGCGCATCGTCAACAACGAATCCGCTGACCTGGTGCGCATCTTCAACGACGCCTTCGATCCGCTGACCGGCAATGACCTGGATTTCTCTCCCGAGGACCTGCGCGGCGAGATCGATGCTCTCAATGCCGAGATCTACGACAAGGTCAACAATGGCGTCTACAAGACCGGTTTTGCCACCAGCCAGCAGGCCTATGAGCGTCACTTCACCGCGCTGTTCGCCTGCCTGGATTCACTGGAACGCCGTCTGGTCGACTCGCGCTATCTGGTCGGTGAGTGGTTGACCGAAGCGGACATCCGCCTCTTCACCACGCTGCTGCGCTTCGATGTCGTCTATCACGGCCACTTCAAGTGCAATCAGCGCCGCATCAGTGACTATCCCAATCTCTCGAATTACCTGCGCGAGCTGTACCAGTGGCCGGGCGTCGCCGAGACCTGCGATCTCGCGCAGATCAAGACCCACTACTACGGCAGTCAGCTGGCGGTGAATCCGACCGGTATCGTGCCCCTCGGCCCGATGCTGGATCTCGAGGCACCGCATGATCGTGAGCGCCTGACAGGGCAGGGCATTCGCCGCCACCACTGAAGCCATCGCGGCCGGGACGAGGCGTTCGGCCTCACGGCCTGGTTCGTCTGGCCTTGGCCAGCCAGCGGTCCAGCGCATTGCCGAAGTCGCGCTGCTCGCGCTGGCCATAGGCGGAGGGGCCGCCGGTGTGTTCGCCGCTGGAACGCATGCTCTCCATGAAATCGCGCATCTGAACCTTGGCGCGGATGTTGTTGGCATCCAGTGTCTCGCCGCGGCTCGTCATCACCAGCGCGCCTTTCTCGATCGCCTCCAGCGCCAGCGGCAGGTCGGACGTGATCACCATGTCGCCGGGCCGGGCGCGCTCGACGATCAACTGGTCCGCCGCATCGGCACCGGCAGGGACGGACAGCGCCTTGACATGCACCGAGCGTGGTAGCGGCACCTGATGATTGGCCACGAACCAGGTGGGGGTAGCGGTCCGCTCCGCGGCGCGGACCAGGATGTCGCGCGCCGCGCGCGGGCAGGCGTCAGCATCGACCCATAGCGTGGTGATGGGCTCGGCGGGTGAGGGGGTGGTGGGGTCTTGCACGTCAGTCATGCCGTCTCCTGTCAGAGGGAATTGGCGAGTGTGGCCTGCGCCGGTAGACGCCTGGCCTGCGACCAAGGTCAAAAGAAAGGATGCAGAATGCGCGAGGGACTGCTAGAATGCCAGCTCCTCGCATGTAGTGACCCACCATCCTGAGTAGCCGAAGCCGGTGATCGCCTTTCTTGACAGGCCTTCAGACGGTAATTTCGCGCCTCCCGGACCGAGTGGCGTAGCTTGCCCCGAGCCCTCCGTGACCCCTCGATCCTTCGATGTCCGGCCGCCGCGACGCAAGACCCGTCCCAGTCCACAGTGTGCATGATGGAGCGCCCCGAGACTCTCAAGTGGAGAGCCTCTGGTTGCTGTACGGTCGCCGCAGCGTTGTGCCTGATAGCGGAAATGCGTCTGCCATCAGAGCAACCCGGGCCCGTCCATGCCAAGACGTCCAAGCACTCGTACGTTTTTTCTGATGATGCCAGCGCCTCGTGCCTGACGGCATCGCCAGACGGAGCCCTTACGCTTCGTGTCGGTTCAAGCCGACCCATTCTTCAGCTACAAGCTTCACTTGTAGCCATTTAGGTGTGAGATATACATGACCACGACTTCCGTCGTCGATCGCTTCAGCGATCTTGCCCTGCTGCCTGCCGTCCTGACCTCTCTCGAGAAGCTGGGCTACGAAACACCGTCCCCCATCCAGGCCCAGACCATCCCGAGCCTGCTCGATGGCCGTGACATGATCGGTCAGGCCCAGACCGGTACCGGCAAGACTGCGGCCTTCGCTCTGCCGCTGCTGACCCGTCTGGACCTCGACCGCCGCGAGCCGCAGGTTCTCGTGCTGGCTCCGACCCGTGAGCTGGCTCAGCAGGTCGCTGTCAACTTCACTCGTTACGGCCAGTTCATGCGTGGCCTGGAAGTTGCCACTCTGTGTGGTGGTCAGGACTACCGCGAGCAGATGCGCAGCCTGAAGAGCGGCGCCCAGATCGTCGTCGGGACTCCGGGTCGTGTCATCGACCACCTGGATCGCAAGAGCCTGAAGCTCGACGGCCTGTCCGCCCTGGTGCTGGACGAAGCCGACGAGATGCTGCGCATGGGCTTCATCGATGACGTCAAGCGCGTCGTCGCCGATACCCCGAAGGAAGCACAGCGCGTGTTCTTCTCCGCGACGCTTCCGACCGAGATCGAGCGTATCGTCAACCGCTATCTGGTTGACCCGATCAAGGTGGCCATCAAGTCCGAATCCAAGACCGCTTCCACCATCGAGCAGATGATGGTGCGTGTCGAAGGCGGCGCCAAGCTGGAAGCGCTGTCCCGCCTGCTGGAAGTCGAGACCGTCGATGCCGCCATCGTCTTCGTGCGGACTCGTGCCGCCTGTACCACCGTCGTCGAGCAGCTGATGGCTCGCGGTATCTCCGCTGCGGCACTGTCCGGTGATCTGGACCAGTCCCTGCGTGAGCGTACCGTGACGCGTCTGAAGCGTGGCAAGGTCGACGTGCTGGTCGCGACCGACGTCGCCGCTCGTGGTCTGGACGTGGCGCGTATCACCCACGTCTTCAACTACGACCTGCCGGGTGACAGCGAATCCTTCGTCCACCGTACTGGCCGTACCGGTCGTGCCGGTCGTGAAGGTCGCGCCATCACCTTCGTCAGCGGTCGCGAGATGCGCAAGGTTCGCTGGATGGAGCAGGCCCTGGGCCAGCGCATCACCGAACGCCAGCTGCCGAGCGAAGAAGAGATCCGTGCTCACCGTGACGCGGCCTTCCGTGCTCGCGTCGTCGAAGCCCTGGGCAGCAGCTCCAATGGCCACCGCGCCCTGGTGCAGAGCCTGATCGAGGAAGGTCATGATCCAGTCGAGCTGGCCGCGGTCTTCGTCAAGATGGCTCGCGCCGAAGAGACACCGATCCAGTCCCTGCCGAAGCCGGGTGCGCGTCGCAACGAGCGTCCTGAGCGCGGCGAGCGTCCGGAACGTGGTGAGCGTCGCAGCTCTGCGCCGGTCGCACGTGAAGGCATGAAGCTCTACCGTGTGGCCGTCGGCCATCGTGACGGCGTCAAGCCGGGCCAGCTGGTTGGCGCTCTCGCCAACGAAGGTGGCATCGAAGGTTCGCGCATCGGTCGCATCGACATCCGCAACACGCACAGTGTCGTGGAGCTGCCGAGCGGTCTGCCGACCAGCATCGTGTCCAAGATGGCGCGTGCTCGCGTCGCTGGCCGTCCGCTGGAACTGGCAGAAGACGGTGCGGGCGCTCGTCCGCAGCGCCGTGAAGGTGGCAACGACGACCGTCGTCGCGCCTGATCAGGCCTGAGTCTGGCCGGCGCTGAACACAGTGCTGGCCACGGCTTCTGAAAAGACCGGTACCTCTCACGAGGTGCCGGTTTTTTTGTGCCTGGACGAAAGGCGTCACAGGGGCTGGTATCCTGTTCTGGCATAGCGGTGGAGCGTCCACCGTCCATCATTTCCCGAGGATGCCCACATGATCTCTTCACTCGATGCCCTGCACCGTGGCCTGAAGGCCGCGCCCGCCCGCCAGCTGATACTGTGCGCTCTGCTGGCGACACCCTGGTTGTCGCTCAGCGCGGCCCACGCCGAGTCCGGCATGCCCGCCAGCAGCGCCACGCCGGAGATTCGCGTCCCGCTGGTCTCGCTGGAGGCCCTGCGGCTGTCACCGGTGGTCACGCCGCAGGGCGAGGTGCTGGGTCGGGTCGAGGATGTGCTCAGTGATACGCGTGGCCAGATCCATCGTCTGTTGATCCGTCCGGAAGGCGGTGACAAGGCGGCCAGCATCGACTTCACGCGCTTCACTCGTGAAGCCGTCAGTGATCCGCTCGCCGCCACGGCCCCCGGCGACATCCGCTACCGCCTGGTGCTCGACATGACGCCGGAGCAGCTGGCGGCACGCGCGGATCAACCGCTTTCCAATCGGCTCTCGCGTCAGCTGGAACGCGGCATGGGGGAGGTCGGCAACGGGCTGGACAGCTTCCGCAACCAGGCGGCGGAGGTGCTGCGTTCACTGGGCAAGCAACTTGAAGGTGAGGGCGATCGATAGCATCTGAGAGGGAGAGACCCGCAACCGCCGTGAGGGAATGCATGAGTAAGTGCATGAGTGAGTGGACGACAGCACTGCACGATTGGAATCTCGACCCTGCCGACGCCGTCGCCAAGCAACGCGAAATGGCGACGCGACTGACGCTGACGCCGCCCTGGGGAGCAAGTCCCGAGGCCTGGCCGGCGACCATCACGGGGGTCGATATCGGCTTCGAGGATGCAGGCGAGGTGACACGCGCGGCGGTGGTGACGCTGGATCTGGCGACGCTGGAACCCCTCGAGCAGCAGCTGATCCGTCAGCCGACCCGCATGCCCTACATTCCGGGCCTGCTGTCGTTTCGGGAGCTGCCCGCTGCCATCGCCGCCATTGAGGCACTCGAGCAGCCGCCCGAATGCCTGATGGTGGACGGTCATGGCATCGCCCATCCGCGCCGCCTGGGCGTGGCGGCGCATCTTGGCCTGTGGTGTGACCTGCCGTCCTTCGGAGTGGCCAAGAAGCGTCTGTGCGGCAAGCATGGCGAGCCGGGCGATGCGCGTGGTGACTGGGTCGCGTTGACGGATCGCGTACGCGAGGCGGATGCCGAGCTCGGCATCATCGAGGACACCGAGCTGCCCAGACGCGAACAGCGCAGCCAGCTGGGCGCCGTGCTGCGCTCACGCGCGAAGGTCAAGCCGGTGTTCGTCTCGCCGGGCCAGCGCATGAATCTGGAGACGGCGCTTTCGATGACCCTGCACTGTCTGGGCAAGACCAAGCTGCCCGAGCCGACCCGACTGGCGGATCAGCTTGCCAGCCGGCGTCTCAAGCGGCTCCGTGATGCCTAGCGTCGCATTACCTGTCTTCGCGTTATCTGTCTTTGCGAGGCCTGGCGACGCTTAGCCTTCGATTTCCAGACGGCTCTGACCGTTGCCCGAGGGGCGCACCGCGATACGCACCGGAATGCGTTCATGCATCTCGGCCACATGCGAGATGACCCCGACGCGACGGCCGCTGGCCTGCAGGCCATCCAATGCCTCCATCGCCAGCGCCAGCGAATCCGGGTCGAGACTGCCGAAGCCCTCATCGATGAACAGCGATTCGATGCGCAGCTCGCCGGAAGCCATGCCCGCCAGGCCCAGCGCCAGTGCCAGCGAGACAAGGAAGGTCTCGCCGCCGGACAGCGAGTGAACGCTGCGCAGTTCATCACCCATCTCGGTATCCACCACCACCAGTCCCAGCGGGCTGGCGCCGCGGGCCAGACGATAGCGACGTGCCAGATTGGTCAGGTGCAGATTGGCATGCTCGATCAGGCGCTCGAGATTGAAGGCCTGGGCGATGGTGCGGAACCTGGCGCCGCTGGCGCTGCCGATCAGCTCCGACAGCGCCCCCCAGCGCTGATGTTCGGCACGCGCGGCTGCGAGACGCTCGGCAAGCGCGGCGCTGCCACTGCGGCGCTGATCATCATTGAGTATCGCCGCCTGTGCCGTCTGATGGGCCTCGCGCACGGCATCGAGCGGTGCCTTGAGTGCCGTGATCAGACTGGCCAGCGCCTCGCCAAGCTCGCGGGTGTCATCCTCGGGCCCTGGCGGCGCATCCGTCAGTGTGCCAGCGGCTCCTTCTTCCGGGGCCTCCTGCAAGCGGGCCTGCAGACCAGCATGCACCGCCAATGCCTGCTCGGCCTGGCCGCGAATGACGCCGAGCTCTTCAGCCCCTGATGCACCGTCTGCCTGCGTATCGTCTCCAGTCGTGTCCTCGGCGGGCGCTGCCAGCTGTTCGAGCGCTGCCTGCCAGTCGGAGGTCCGAGCGGCCTGCCAGTGTTTGAGCTGACGCGCATTGCGCTCCTCACACAGGGCATCCGCGCGTGCGACTCGCTCGTGGGCGCTACGCAGTTGCTGGCGCAGTGCCTGCAGGTCGTGATCCTCGACGGCCAGCAACTCCTCGATCCGCGCGTCATCCAGGCCAGGGTTCTCGGCCTGCCAATGCGCGCGTTCACTGTCGAGCGCGCGCTGCTCCTCTTGCAGCTCCGTCTGGCGTTGCTGCAGGTTGGCCTGCTGCTGCGTCAGCTGCTGTTGCTGGTCGCTCAGCTCTTGCAGCGCCTGACGCGCATCCTCCTGCTCATTGCGCATGCGGGTGGTCAGCGATTCGACCCAGTCGGACCAGTCGCTCACGCTGGCATGCTGTCGCCTGGGGTCTGCGCTCAGCTGCTGGGCAAGCGTGCCGCTCAGCTGCTCGATCTCGCTCGCCAGCGCCGCGATGCGTGCCTCACACTGCTGAAGCTGCGCTTCGCCATGCTGGCATTGCGTCGTCAGCGTGGCGTGGCGTGTCGCCAGTGCCTGGCGTTGCTCCCGCAGCGGCGTCAGCTGACGCAGCGTCGTCACCAGCGTGTTCTGGCGGGCGTCCAGTTCGCCAAGGCGCTGCTCGAGCAGTTCCAGTGCTCGTGCGGCAGGCAGCTGGGGCAGGGACTCAAGCAGCGGCTGCTCTGACAGCGAATGCCGAGCCAGAATGTCGGTCAGATTCGACTGACAGGTCTGCGCCTGCTGCTGCAGACGTTGCCGCTCCGTGTGCAGCTGCGCCTGTTCCTGCTGCAGGTAGCCGAGCTGCTGCTCGAGACGTGCGTGCTCGTGACTGGCCGCCTCCATGGCGTGCTGCGCGGTGGCCGTGGCCTGTCGGCGCTGTTCAAGACGCTCGCGGGCCTGCTGTTCCAGCTGAGCGATCAGCGCCTCGGCCGGCGCGGCCTGAGCGGCGGCGGGGTGCTCGTGGCTGCCGCACACCGGACATTCCTCGCCATGGACCAGCCCACGGCGCAGCGCCATCACGTTGTCGCTGCGTGCCAGACGCTCCTGCTCCTGCTGGCGGCGCTCGGCGTCTTCCTCGTGGCGCGCCTGATCGCGGGCCTGCAATGCCTGGGCCTGCCGGGCAGCCACCTCGTGCAACGCCTGTTGCTGCCGGGGCAGCAGCTGCTCCAGCTCGACAAGGCGCTGCTGGACCTCATCACGGCGGGCCAGGCCATTGATCTGCTCGCTGAGCACAGGTTTCAGCTGCAGCAATGCATCGCGCTGACGTTGCAGCTGGTCCCGATGGTCTTCGGCATCGCTCAGCGGCTGACCGGACTCGTCGACCAGCGTCGCCTGCAGCTGCTGGAGTTGCTGATCCAGCTGCTGGCGCTGTCGATCCTGTGTCTCCAGCTCCTGCTGATGGTGGCCGAGCGTGTCGCGCAGGCGTTGCTGTTCATTCTGCTGGCTGACATGTGTCTCGCGCTGTTGCGCCAGACGCGAGGCCACCTGACGGGCCTCTTCCAGCTTGGGCAGTTGCTCGCCACGCCAGGTCTCGCAGCGCTGCATGCGTTCATCGGCGGCCTGCTTGTCGGCCCGGGCCTGCTCGGTGCGTGGTGACAGAGTGCCGAGCTGTTGCTGTACCCGGGTGAGCTGCGTGGCCAGCTGGGCATGCTGCGGCGAGATCGCCTTGAGGCGCAGCAGGGCAGGGCGAATCGGCGCGAGGGCTTCCAGGGCGCTGAGTTGCTCGCGCTGACGGGATAGCGCAGCACTGGCGGCGTGAGCCTCCTTCTGTTCAAGCTGCGCCTGACCCAGGGCCTGTTCGAGCTCGCCCGCCGTGGTGGTCCACTGGTGATAGGCCGTCAGCGCATCATGCTGTTCGCTGAGGCGGGTCATGGCCGTCTGGCGTAGACGGACCTCATCCTCGAGTGCCTGGCGCTCGTCCGGGCTTGCCGGCAGCTGGCCATCCAGCTGGCGTTCGAGCTCGTTGACGGCCTCGCGGGCGCTGCGCTCACGCTCGTGGGCGGCGATCGAGATATCGGAGTAGTGGCCGGTATCGGTCAGTTTCTCCAGCAGCTCCGAGCGCTCGTTGTCGTTGGCGCGCAGGAAGGCGCTGAACTCGCTCTGGGCCAGCAGTACGGCGCGGGTGAACTGCTCGAAGTTCAGTCCCAGTCTGTCGATGATCAACGCCTTGGCGTCATTGCTGGTGGTATTGAGGGTCTGAGCTGACTGGGTGTCATCGGCCGTGGGCAGCAGCTGGAGATGTTGCTTGGCGTTCTGCAGGCGTCCGCCGGGCTTGCCGCGCGCGCGGCTGACCGTCCAGCCGGCGCGATAGCGCAGGCCATCGCGGCCGATGAAGTCCACCTCGGCCTTGCCTTCGCCGCAGCCGCGCCGGAGCAGGCTGCGCGGGTCCTTGAGGGTCAGCTGATGCTCGCCGACATCCTCCAGCTGACCGCCGCTCGGGGTCTGGCGCAGGCGTGGCGTGGTGCCGTAGAGCGCCAGACACAGGGCATCGAGCAGCGTGCTCTTGCCGGCCCCGGTGGGGCCGGTGATGGCGAACAGGCCCGCATCGGACAGCGGCGCCTTCTCGAAGTCGACTTCATGCGCGCCGGCCAGCGAGGCCAGGTTGTCGAGGCGCAGGGCGAGGATCTTCATGACTGACCTCCCTTGGCCTTGTCTGCCGAGGCTGTCTTGTCGGCCTGGCGACTGGGCTTGGTGGTCTTGCTCGGTTCCCCTGACAGGCGTGCCTCACGCGCGATCTCGACCTCCTCGAGCAGCTGGGCGAAATCCTCGATCAGTGACGGGGCCGGCTCGCTGTCATAGGTGGCGCGATAGTGGCGCTCGAACAGCCCCATCGGCCCCAGTTCATCGAGCTTCACGCCCTTGGGCGCGCGATTCTCGGCGCTGGGCGCCGGATAGCGGGTGACCAGCTTGATCAGCCGCAGCGGCGCGTCTTCCAGCAGTGCCTCGATGCGCGCGCGCAGGTCGATCACGGGCGCCTCCAGCTGCACGCTCACCTCAAGCCACGGCCAGCGTGCCGGCTCGAGTTCACGGTCTGCCTCGGCGACCAGCGCCGTGAGCTGGGCGGTGATCTCGGTCAGCGGTGCCGGTCCGATGCGCGTGAGCGCGACATGGCAGGGCACGCGATGCTCCTCGACGCCCGCGAGTGTCTCGTCTTCGAGAGTGATCTCCAGCACGCGGTGACCGTAATCGACCTCGGAGAAGTCCATCGCCAGCGGCGTGCCGCAATAGCGGATACGCTCCTGGCCGCCCACGCGTTGCGGACGATGCAGGTGGCCAAGCGCCACATAGGCGATGTCGTCGGGGAACAGGCTGGTCGAGAGCGCCTCTTCGCCTCCCATCAGGATCGGACGCTCGCTGTTCTCGGAGACCTCGCCGTCTCGCATGTGCGCGTGGCCCATGGCGATCAGCGCCTCGCCGGGCTGGCGGGCGGCACGCGCCGCACTGACCAGCTGCTCGTGCACACGGGCCACTCCCGCGCGATAGGCCTCGCTGCGGGTGCGCTCAGGCTTGTTCACGTCCTGCGACTCATCCTCGCCAGCTCCCAGGCCGGTGACCTCGGCCGGGCGCAGAAAGGGCACCGCCAGACACAGGGCGCGGCGCTTGCCGTCACGATCATGCAACGGCACCAGCAGATGCTGACAGTCGAGATGGTGGGCATCCCCTCCGTCGGCAGAATCATCGACCCAGCGCACACGGCCCAACGCATGGGTCTTGAGGCGGGCCAGCAGGGCAGCCGGCAGCTCGATGCGTGAGCCGGAGTCATGATTGCCGGCGATCATCACGATCTCGAGCGCCGCGTCCTGCTCGTGGGCGCGCACGATGAAGTCGTAGAGCAGCTCCTGGGCGGCGAGGCTCGGATTGACCACATCGAACAGATCACCGGCGATCAGCAGGGCGTCCGGGGTCAGACACTTGAGCCGTGCCAGCAGCCAGTCGAGAAAGGCGGCATGTTCGACATGGCGACTCTGGCCATGGAAGCTCTGGCCGAGATGCCAGTCCGAGGTATGCAGAAAGCGGAAGCTCACGATGCGTTCCTTGCGGTGTCAGAAGGAGAATCACGAACCCGGTCGAGCTGACGTCCGAGTCTGGATGTGCTCAGTGTACGGATTGCGTCTGGTCGGGCGAAGGGGAGGGCATCATGTGTCGTGCATCTGGAGCGCATTTTCAGGCAGTTGATCTGGATCAATCCCGTTCACGGGCAAAATCGACAAAAGTCGCTACGCTGAAAGTCGAGGCCTGTGTCGAAATCCGACAAGCCCCGGCGATGGCAGCGTCAGGGTGGCTTCAGAAAAGCAGGAATCGATGGACGACCAATGAACAACAATCAGGCCGGCAACATGGGAAGCCGTTGCCGATGCCCAGAGATGACAGGAAGGAATCGCAATGCGCCACGGTCTTTTTGCCTCACCTCGCCCCGATAACCTCGGCCTGCATGATGGGCTGCTGGCACCAGCCCCGAGTACCCCCAACGGGGTCAGCTCCCAGGCCTCCGACAGCAAGCATTACGTAGCGCCGCTCCCGATGCCGACGGACTGTTGCCTGAGCGCGATGGAGAAGATGCACAGCATCATCGAATCCATGGGGCATGCGGAAATCATCAGTACGGATGACGGTTATCTGCATGCGGAATTCCACACGCCCCTGCTGGGCTTCGTCGATGACGTGGAAATCGTCTGCAATGAACAGGAAGGCGTCTGTCATGTACGCAGCGTGTCACGCATGGGACATTCCGACCTCGGCAAGAATCGTCAGCGGGTCGAGGATATCCGTCATCGCCTCGAAGGCTGGGGTTACTGCAGCTGAAGCTGCCCCGAGAAGGGCATCGCTCACGTCGATGCGCCACTTTCACCTCGCCAATGCACCTGTGTGTCTCCCGACGACTTCCCATCACCCCGGTCGGCCTGTTCAGGCGCCGGGGTGTTTCGTCTGCGTCTTTCGTGCCTGATCTGCCTGGCCGGGCTTTCATGTCCCTTCGTGCGCTTGCGACATTTCGTGCCCCTCGCTGCAGAAACCGCCCGTAATCCGTGAGCGGGCGCTACCCAGCCACGGACGTGTTTGCTACTCTGGGTGCGTTACATGAGACGCATGACTGCATCGAGCAATATTGTGTTTTTCGCAATACAGTGATGCAGCGTACGCTGGCAGGATTCCGCACCATCGCCACGCCCGGGGCAACCCCGGTGCTTTCCGCCATTGCGCTCGCTAGGACGCCTGACCGTGGCGTCTGCGAGGCTTGTGCTGAAAGACGACACGACAACAAGATGCGCGACGCGTGAATCACTCTTGACCATCGCTGGACACCAGCCCCCGCTAACACAGAGATCCATGAACGATTCCGTCCCCGCAGCGGGCTCAGCCACCGCTGCCCACGATTTGCCCAACGAAAATTCGCTCAAGCGTGGTGACATCAAGGTACTTGGCCTGTCCGCACTCGGCGGCGCCCTCGAGTTCTATGACTTCGTCATCTTCGTGTTCTTCGCCACCGTCGTCGGTCAGCTGTTCTTCCCGCCCGACATTCCCGAATGGCTACGTCAGGTGCAGACCTTCGGTATCTTCGCCGCCGGTTATCTGGCGCGCCCGCTGGGCGGCATCATCATGGCCCACTTCGGCGATACGCTGGGTCGCAAGAAGATGTTCACGCTGTCCATCTTCATGATGTCGTTGCCGACCCTGCTGATGGGCATGCTGCCGACCTATGCCGTCATCGGCATGTGGGCGCCGCTGCTGCTGATCATCCTGCGCATCTTCCAGGGTGCGGCAGTCGGCGGTGAGGTGCCGGGGGCCTGGGTGTTCGTCAGCGAACACGTCGCACCGCGTCACAATGGTCTGGCCTGCGGCACCCTGTCGATGGGGCTGGTGGGCGGCATCCTGCTGGGCTCGCTGATGGCCAGTGCCATCAACAGTGTCTATACCCCCGAAGAGGTGAGTGATTTCGCCTGGCGGATTCCATTCATCATCGGTGGCGTGTTCGGGCTGTTCTCGGTCTACCTGCGTCGCTGGTTGCACGAGACCCCGGTCTTCGCCGAGATGCAGCAGAAGAAGGCGCTGGCCGCCGAGCTGCCATTGAAGATGATCCTGCGTGAACAGCGTCCGGCGATTGCCGTGGCGATGGCCGTCACCTGGGTGCTGACCGCCGCCATCGTGGTGGTGATCCTGATGACACCGAGCCTGATCGCGGAGCTTGAGGGGCTGACTCGTGCCGCCGCCTTCTCCGCCAACAGTCTGGCGATCGTGGCGGTGTGCATCGGCTGCATCGTGTCCGGTTACATGGTCGATCGCATCGGTGCCGGGGTGACTCTGGTGCTGTGGAGCGCTCTGCTGGGCATCACCTACTGGATCTTCCTGGCCACCATGCACTCGGACCCCAGCCTGCTGGTGCCGCTCTACTGCCTGACCGGCTTCAGCGTCGGCATCGTCGGCGCGGTGCCGAGCATCGCGATCCGCGGCTTCCCGCCGGCAGTACGCTTCACCGGGCTGTCGTTCTCCTACAATGTCGCCTATGCCATCTTCGGTGGCTTCACGCCGATTCTGGTCTCGCTGATGATGACCGTCTCGCCGCTGTCGCCCACCTGGTACGTGGCGGCGCTGTCGCTGATGGGCGTGGTGCTGGGTCTGTGGCTGGCGCTCAGTCCGCGCGGCCGCGAGCTGATGGAAATCACGCGCTGAGCAGAGCACTGACTCGGCGCCAGGGCGACTGTTCCCGACCAGTCAGGCATTCATCTGCCTGAAAACGCGCATCACCCTCCGGGGTGGTGCGCGTTTTCGTTTGGGCCAGCGCCGAGGCGACGCTAGGATGGAGGCACTCGTCACGCCTCGCTCTCGACTCGTCTCGCCTCGGCCATGAGGGCTCGGGGGCTTTGCCAGCAGGATGCCCGCATGTTTACCGTTCTTCACGCCAATCACCTCGAGGATCTGCGCGATCTGGCGCTCAAGGTGATCAAGGCCGCTCCCCAGCCTCCGCTGGTGCCGGAAACCTTTCTCGTCCAGTCCAACGGCATGGCCCAGTGGCTGAGGTTGTCATTGGCCGAGGCCGATGGCATCGCTGCCTCGGTCGATTTTCCACTGCCCTCAAGCTTCGTGTGGCGTGCCTATCGCGGGGTCCTGGGTGGCGTGCTGGGCGACGAGATTCCGGAGCTGTCACCCTTCGACAAGGGCCCGCTTGCCTGGCGTCTGCTGCGCCTTTTGCCGGGCCTGCTGGCCGATGAATCCCAGGCGGAATGCTATGCGCCGCTCAGGGATTACCTGTGTCGCGATGAGCGTGGCCAGCTGATCGAGGCAGTCGATGAGGGTGCCCTGCCTGCACTGCCCGAGGGGCCGGAGGCAGAGCGTCAGCAGTGGCAGCTGGCCTGCCAGCTGGCGGATCTCTTCGATCAGTACCTCAACTATCGCCCCGAGTGGGTGCGCAGCTGGGAGAGCGGGCTGGAGGATGACAACTTCCGCGATGCCTTCGCGCGTCAGCAGGCCGCAGGCGAGCTGCCCGCCAATCTGCTGCCGGACAACCTGCCCGCCAGCCAGAAATGGCAGCCGGCCCTGTGGCGCGCGGTACTGGCGGATGCGCCGCCCAGCAGCCGACAACATCACCGTGCCGCTCTGCATGGTCGCTTCGTCGCGGCCGCGCGCGCGCTGGAATCACTGCCCTCATCACGCCGCCACCCGTTGCCGCCACGCCTGTTCGTGTTCGGCATCTCGGCACTGCCGGGGCAGACGCTGGATGCGCTGCATGCGCTGTCCGGGGTGATGGACATCTACCTGATGATCACCAATCCCTGCCGTCATTACTGGGGCGATATCGTCTCCGACCGCGAAGCCGTGCGGCGCAGTATGAGAGCCGACAGCCTGCGCATGGACAGCGAGCGCGTCGCGCGACAGCGTGCCCGTCACCCCGAGGCACCGGCGCTGACCGGGCTGGCGGAGGAGGAGCTGCACCTCAAGGCCAATCCGCTGCTGGCCGGGCTGGGTGCCCAGGGGCGTGACTTCATCGTCAATCTGTATGAATTCGAGAGCGCGCTGTCCGGGCGCGACAGCGGTTTCGATCTCGAACTGGACGTCTTCGTGCCGAGCATCAGCGAGGATACGCCGCCCGAGCAGGCACCGCTGCTGCATCAGATCCAGGATGAGATTCTCGAGCTGGTGCATCCCGGCGAGCGCGCCCTGGCCGAGGGAAGACCTCGCAGGCTGGAGGCGCAAGATGATTCCATCAGTCTGGTCAGCGCCCACTCGGCGCTGCGTGAAGTCGAGATTCTGCATGACCGCCTGCTGGCGGCCTTCGAACGTGCCCACGAGGCGGCCAGGCAGGGGGAGGGCGAACCGCTGCGGCCGCGCGACATCCTGGTGATGGTGCCGGACATCGACCGATATGCCCCCTATATCGAGGCGGTCTTCGGTCAGCTGCCGCCGGGCAATCCGCGCCATATTCCCTTCACCATCGCCGACCGGGTGGCCAGTCAGGCCAATCCGCTGCTCGGACTGGTCTTGATGCTGCTGGAGTTGCCGGAGCGCCGCCTCGGCGTCAGCGAGGTGCTGGATGCACTGGATGTCGCCGCCTTCCGGCGTCGCTTCGCCATCGAGGAGGGCGAGCTCGAGCGCCTGCGGCGCTGGCTAGCCGACAGCGGCGTGCGCTGGGGACTCTCCGGTGAGCACCGTGAGCAGCTCGGCTTCATGCCCCTCGACGAGAACAGCTGGCGCTTCGGGCTCGAGCGCATGCTGCTGGGCTACGCCACCGGGGCCCCGGCGGCCGGCTCCCCAATACAAGGTGAGCAGAGCGCCGACCTGATGGACGGCCTGATGGATGGCCTTGTCGACATGAACGGCCTGAGCTTCGATGGCGTGGTGCCCTTCGATGAAGTGGCCGGTCTCGAGGCCGAACTGGCAGGCAAGGTCGGCGAGCTGATCGAGAGCCTGGATCGCTGGCGCCGCTGGCTGGACACCTCGCGTACGCCAGCGGACTGGGCGACTACGCTGCAGCGATTGTGGGAGGAGAGCCTCAGCCCGGACAGTGCCGAGGAATTCGACATTCTGGCGCGTCTGCAGGCGGCGCTTTCCCGCCTCGACAAGGGCTGGCAGCAGGCCGGTTTCGATGGCTGTCTGTCGCTCAAGGTGGTGCGCGAGGCGCTGCGTGGCGAGCTTGACAGCGGCGGTCTCGCCCAGCGCTTCCTTGCCGGTCGGGTCAACTTCGCCACCCTGATGCCGATGCGTGCGATTCCCTTCCGCGAAGTGCACCTGCTGGGCATGAACGATGGTGACTACCCGCGCGTGCGCATGCCGCAGGATTTCGATCTGATGGCCAGCCGCCCCCAACCGGGAGACCGCTCACGGCGTGACGATGATCGCTACCTGTTCCTGGAGGCGCTGCTGGCGGCGCGGGATCGCCTGTCGATCTCGTGGGTCGGGCGTGACCAGCGCGACAACGGCGAACGGCCGCCCTCGGTACTGGTCGGTGAACTGCTCGACTACATCGAGCTGGGCTGGGAGCCCGAGCAGCCGCACTCCGCCAAGCGTTCGCGGGAGGCGGCGCTGCGCGAGCGCCTGATCACCGAGCACCCGCTGCAGCCGTTCTCGCGGCGTTATTTCCATGCCTCCCAGGCAGCGGCCGTCGATCTGTTCAGCTATGACGCCAGCTGGTCGAGCCTGTATCGCGCGGCGGATCAGGCTCCAACCTCAGGGGCGTCCCCGGCGAATCAACGCGAGGCCAGTCAGGCGAGCGCGGCGGGGGCCGCCGCCTTGAAGCAGCTGGTGGAGCAGGCGCCGGAGTCCCATCTGCGTCTCGGCGCGGACTCGCTGGCGCGCTTCCTGCGTCGCCCCTGGCAGCTGGGGCTGGACCGCGTCGGCGTGCGCTTCCGCGATGCCGAGGTGCCGGATGAGGACAACGAACCCTTCGCCCCCGACGGGCTGGAGAACTTCACCCTGACCCGCGAGCTGCTGGACGCCGCGCTCACCGGACAATCCTTGCCGCTGGCCGCCGAACGTCTGCGCCGGGCCGGGCGCCTGCCGGCGCTGGGCTTTGCCGATGCGCTGATCGAACCGCGCCTCAAGCGTCTCGATCAGCAGCTGGCCAGCTGGCGCGATCAGCTCAGCGATGCCACCTCGCTGCCGCCGCGCACCCTCGAGGTACCGCTGATCATGCAGGATGAGGACGGCAGGCCCTTGCGGGTGACGCTCACCACGCGTCTGATCAGCCGTCGGCAACTGCGCGATGACGCCGAGGGCGAGAGCCGCCTGCTGGCCACGTTGGAGGCGACCCACTTCGGCACCCTCAAGCCCGGCAAGGAGGGCCGCTACAAGAAGCTCGGCAAGCCGCATCGTCTGCTGGCCGGCTATCTCGACTGGCTGATGGCCAACGCGCGCCCCGGCCTCGGGGAGGTGGCGGGTGATCAGGGCACGCGCCGTGAAGGCTATCAGTGGCTGGCGGTGTTCGAGGACCGCTGGCTGCTGTTCCCCGCGCTGCGCATCGAGCAGGCCGAAGCTGCGCTGCGCCATCTCGTCAAGGCGTATGCCCAGGGCTGGCAGGCGCCGCTGGCCGCCGCGCTGGAACTGGCGACCACCCTCTGGGAGGTAGTGGGCGAGGAGGATCGCAGTGCCTTGTTCGGCGCACTCAAGGCGCAGGCCGCTGACGGCACGCCAACGCTTGAGACGGCGCTGGCCGCCATCCACAAGCCCTGGCTTGCCGACAGCCTGTCGCGCGCCATGGAAACCCGCTTCACGGAAGACATCTTCAAGGGCCCCCAGGCGCTCAGGCGTCAGGAAGGCGCGCTGGGCGAGCTGTGGCCGGAGTTCGATGCCTTCGCCCGTGCGGGCGGCGTGCTCAACAGCGTGCAGCTCTATCAGCCGTTGATCGAGAGCATGATCGGCGTGCGTCAGGGCATTCTCGGCGAGCGCGCGGTGGAGCTTGCCACCGGGAAGGCGCAGCCATGAGCGATATCAGAGGGGAAGACATGCGCGGTGTGGAGAGTGGCGTAAGGAGTGGCATCGCTCAGGACAAGGAAGCGGCAATGAGTGACGAGATGGATCAGAGCCAGCAGGGCCAAGCCCTCGATATTCCGACGCTGCCGCTGCTCGGTCAGCATCTGATCGAGGCGAGTGCCGGCACCGGCAAGACCTTCACCCTCGCCGCGCTCTACGTGCGGCTGGTGCTCGGGCCCTTGCCCGGGCAGGCGGCCAGCGTGAGCTATCCGCGTCCGCTGACGCCGCCGGAGATTCTGGTGGTGACCTTCACCGAAGCCGCCACCGCAGAGCTGCGTGACCGCATTCGCGCGCGCCTCAAGCAGGCGCGTGAGGCGCTGCTGGGGCGTGCCAGTCCTGATCCGATCCTGGCTGAATTGCTCGCGTCGCTGCTGACATCCTCACCTGCCGAGGACGCATCGCGCCTCAAGGCCGCGGCGGCGCGGCGCCTCGATCAGGCCGCGCGCCTGATGGATGACGCCGCCATCTTCACCATCCACGGCTTCTGTCAGCGCATGCTCAGTCGGCATGCCTTCGATGCCGGCGGACGCTTCGGCGCCGAGTTGCTGCAGGATGGTCAGTCGCTGCTGACACGTTGCGTCGAGGATTACTGGCGCTGCGAATTCTACCCGTTGGCTCGCGAGTGGCAGGCCTTGATCCGTGGGCGCTGGGCCGGCCCGGAAGCACTGGGAGAGGAACTGCGCGGCCTGTTGCGTGACGGCATGCCACGCCCGCTGTATCGCGACGGTGAATGTCTTGAGGCCCCGCAAGACCTGAGCGAGCTGCTCGGCAATGCCGAACAGTGGCGTCAGCAACAACAGGCCGCGCGGCGCGGCGTCGAGGATAGCTTCGATGAGCCGGCCATCCGCGCGGTGATGGGCGAGGCCTTCGCCAGCAAGGCGCTCAACGGCAACAGCTACAAAGAGGCCGAGCTGGAGCCGCGCCTGGCGGCGACAGCCGCCTGGCTGGCCAGCGGCGAGCACGATTTCGCCGCCGACATGCTCGACAGCAAGAAGCTGTGCTGGCTGAGCCAGGCCAAGCTCGAGAAGGGCACCAAGAAGAACTGCCAGACGCCGCGTCACCCCTTCTTCGCGGCGCTGGACCTGCTGGCCGAGGTGCCGGCACCGGACGCCGTGCTGCTGGATCAGGTCGCCGTGCACGCGCGTGACAGCGTCGCCCGCGCCCTGATCTGCGAGAAGCGCCGTCTGGGACTCTGGGAATTCTCGGACCTGCTCAATGACCTCGACCACGCGCTGGACCCTTCGCTCAATGGCGAGGCCAGCCAGCGTCTGGCGCGTCAGATCCGTCAGGAACTGCCGGTGGCGATGATCGATGAATTCCAGGATACCGACCCGGTCCAGTACCGCATCTTCCGGCGCATCTATCCACAGACGGCGGGCGATGGCTCGCGCGATGGGCCGCTCGATGAGCAGCACGTTGACGCTACTGACAGCGACGATGCTGACGAGACACCCAGCACGCTGTTGATGATCGGTGACCCCAAGCAGGCCATCTACGCCTTCCGCGGCGCCGATATCGACACCTATCTGGCGGCGCGCCAGGTCACCCCCTCGCGCTTCACCCTGCCGCGCAACTTCCGCTCCAGCGCCGCGATGGTGGCGGCGGTGAATGCGCTGTTCGCCCAGCATGCCGCGCCCTTCGGCAGTGAGGACATTCCCTTCCAGCCAGTCGAGGCCCAGGGCACGCGCACCCGGCTGGTGCTGCGGCATCCGGATGGCCGCGAAGAGGCCGCCTGTGCACTGAATCTGTGGTGGGCCAACGGTGAGCGCCTGAGCGCCGATGCGCATCGCCGCGACATGAGTCGCGCCTGCCGCACCCAGATCCAGACACTGCTCGAGGGTCAACAACGCCTGGCGGCGGGCGAGCCGGGGCTGGTGTTCATGGACGCGGGAGATGCGACGCCGCGTGGCGTGGCCGCCAGCGATATCGCGGTGCTGGTACGTAACGGGCGCGAGGCCGCAGCGGTGCGTGGGGCGCTTGCCGAAGGCGGTATCCGCAGCGTCTATCTGAGCGAGAAGAGCTCGGTGTTCGACACGCCGGAGGCCTTCGAGCTGCTGCAGCTGTACGAGGCTGTCGCCCATCCGCGGGATGACCGTCGTCTGCGCGCCGCGCTGGCGACACGCCTGCTGGCGGATGACCTCTCGCTGGTCGAGCGCCTCGCGGTGGATGAGCTGGCCTGGGAGCGTGAAGTCGAGCGCTTCGATGGCTACCACCGCGACTGGCAGCGGCGCGGTGTGCTGCCGATGCTGCGCGGCGTGATGCGCGACTTCCGGGTCGGTGAGCGGTTGGCGGCGCGCGCCGGGGGCGAGCGCGCCTTGACCGACGTGCTGCACCTTGGCGAGCTGGCCCAGAATGCCGCCCAGCGCCTCGATGGCGAGCAGGCGCTGCTGCGCTGGTGGCATCAGGCGCTGGAGTCGGGCCATGAAGCGCTGGACAGCGACAGCCTCAGTCAGCGACTGGAAAGTGATGAGGGGCTGGTGCGCGTCGTCACCATCCACAAGTCCAAGGGGCTTGAGTATCCCATCGTGCTGCTGCCGTTCATGGCCAGCTTCCGCGCCGCCGAGCCGGACAGGAATTTCGGCCTGCTGACCCTCAAGCAGCGCTGGCTGGCTTCGGCTGACGTGGGAGGTGATGACCAAGGAGGCGCTGACGAGGAAGACGATAACGAGGAAGTGTCTGCTCGGAGAGTCGATCAGGAGAATGACGCGCTCGATGACAGCATCCTGGTCAAGAAGCCCTCCAAGGAGGCCATCGCGGCGGCCGACCATGCACGGCTGATGGAAGACGTGCGTCTGCTCTACGTGGCGCTGACGCGTCCCAAGTTCGCCTGCTGGCTGGGGCTGGCGCCCATCGGCAAGGGCGGTTTCAGCAAGCAGCTGAGCCTGCCGTCCACCGCCGTCGGCTACCTGCTCGGCCTGAGTGATACCCCGGACATCGAGGCCAGCGCCATCGAGGCCGCGCTGCATGGCTGGTGTGATCAGCAGTCTGCCGGCCTGGCGCGCGTTTCCGGCCTGCCCGCACCAGCAGGCCACGAATATCAGCCACCGGCGGAGCGCGATCAGCACTTCCACGGCGCGCGCCACTTCGCGGGCGGCATCGAGGATGACTGGTGGATCGCCTCCTACACCGCCTTGCTTACCGATGCCCGTCAGGTGACGGCGGCGCTGGAAGACACCGCCGATGCCGCGGATGATCGCGTGCCCGAGGGCGCCACCGAGATCGCGCTGGAAGAGGGCGAGCAGGGCCTGACGCGCCCGGACCGCGAGGTGGCAGGACAGTCCGGCCCGCTGCTGGCCGGCGGACTGCCGATGACGGTGGGCGAGATCCATCTGCATGACTTCCCGCGCGGACCGCGCCCGGGGACCTTCCTGCACGGCCTGCTGGAGGCGGTGGATCTCGATCGTCTCGGCGCGGATGACTATCGCGGCGAGCTTGAGCGGCTGGTGGGCTCGCGGCTGCATTTCGGTGGCTTCGATGCCAGCTGGCAACCGCGCCTCACCGACTGGCTGGAGCAGGCGCTGACCCGCCCGCTGCAGGGCTTCGAGGGCGAGCCTATCCTGCTCAACCGGCTGGAGGCCTGGCTGCCGGAGCTGGAATTCTGGCTGCCCGCTGTCCATGCGCGCAGTCTGCCGCTGGATGCCGTGGTCACCGCGCTGGAGCCGTTGCCGCGCTCGCGGCCCAGGCTCGCGCCACGCCGCATGCACGGTATGCTCAAGGGCTTCATCGATCTGACCTTCCAGTCCGGCGGCCGCTGGTATGTGCTGGACTGGAAATCCAACTATCTGGGCGAGCGCCCCGAGGATTATCTTGGCGAGTCGCTGGCCCGCGCGATGGTCGAGCACCGCTACGACCTGCAATACGTGCTCTACACCCTCGCGCTGCATCGTCTGCTCAAGGCGCGCCTCGGCGACGACTACGATTACGAGCGCTGCATGGGCGGGGTGCTGTATGTCTTCCTGCGCGGCCTGGATGCCGGCGGTGACTCACCCGCGCTTGCGGTGGATGAAGCCACGGCGACGCTCGGCCAGCCCTTTGAAGAGACAGCGACGTCCGGCCGGCCCCTTGAAGGGACAGCGACGCCCGGCGTCTTTCAGCGCAGGCCATCACAGGCGCTGATCGAGGCGCTGGATCTCTGGCTGGGCGGCGACAGCTCCGCATTGGATAGCCTGCTCCTCAACACCACCGACACCTCGCCACTTACGCAAAGCGGCCAGCAGGGGGCCTTCGATGTCTGACGCCACGCCTTTGGAAACGCAGCAGCTCAGCGCTGCCCCTGACGCCCCGACTGCCGACACCCTGCTCGCCACGCTCGGCCTATGGGTGGAGCTGGGCTGGCTCAGGCGTGTCGATGCCCATCTGGTGCGCTTCATGGCGCGTCATGTGCCTGAGGCCCCGGCCAGCGTGCTGCTGGCGGCCGCGCTGGCCAGCCACCAGCTGGGGCGCGGACATGTGTGCCTGTCGCTGTCGCGGGCGCTGGCCGAGCCACGCGCGACCCTGTCGCTGCCACCGCTGGAGCAGTCCGAGGCGCATCTGGCCGAGGTCAGCGTGGCCCTGCCGGAGGCCTTCCTGGCGGATCTCGATGCCGGCCGCTGGGCCGAGCAGCTGGCGGCATCGCGGCTGGTCAGCGTGCTGGCGCAGGCCGATTCCCCGGCGGGGCATCTGCCGCTGCGCCCACTGGTGCTGGTGGGCGAGCGCCTCTATCTGCGCCGTTACTGGCAGGCCGAGCGTGAAGTCGCGGCGGGGCTGCGTGCGCGGATGGGACCGAGCGAGGAGGGCGAGACGCGGGTCAGCGATGCCCTGGGCGAGCGCCTGCGTGAGCTGTTCGCCAGCAATCAGCCGGACCCCCACGGCGACCCGGACTGGCAGAAGCTGGCCTGCGCCCTGGCGTTGCGTCAGCGCCTGACGGTGATCTCCGGCGGCCCCGGCACCGGCAAGACCACCACCGTCACGCGCCTCTTGGCGTTGTTGCAGGCTCAGGCGCTGGCGGGTGGCGCTGACGGTGTAGAGGGCGAGCTGGAGAGCGCTGAGACAGCCCAACCGCATGAGCGGCGGGCGCTGGATATCCGCCTGGTCGCCCCGACCGGCAAGGCGGCGGCGCGGCTGTCGGAGTCGATCCGCGGCGCGGTGGCGAAGCTCGAGGTGCCAGACGCGGTGCGCGCGGCCATCCCGCGTGAGGCAAGTACCGTACACCGCCTGCTGGGCGCGCGTCCGGATTCGCGCCACTTCCGCCATCACGCTGGCAACCCGCTGGCGCTGGATCTGCTGGTGGTGGATGAAGCCTCGATGGTCGATCTCGACCTGATGGCGGCACTGCTCGGCGCGCTGCCTGCCCACGCCCGCCTGATTCTGCTTGGCGACAAGGACCAGCTGGCCTCGGTGGAAGCCGGCGCCGTGCTGGGCGATCTCTGCGAGCATGCGCTGCCGCCGCGTTACTCACCGGCAGTGTGTGCAGACCTCGCCCGCCTGACTGGCGAAACGCTGGATGAGGCCATCGCCACGCCGGATGTCTCGGAGACGCAGGACACGGCAGACCGCGGCCGACTCGCCGATCACGTGGTAGTGCTGCAGAAGAGCTACCGCTTCTCCGCCGACAGCGGTATCGGTGCCCTGGCGCGTGCCTGCAATGCCGGAGACCGCCAGGCGCTGCGCGACGCCTGGAAGACAGGCTACAGCGATATCGCCTGGCTGAAGCTCAGCGGCCCGGAGGACCGCGATCTGGAGACGCTGGTGGTCAATGGCTATCGCCCGGCGCTGGAGGCCGTGCGTGAGCGGCGCCCGGCACGAGAGGTGATCGATCTGCTGCTCGAGTTTCAGCTGCTGTGCGCGCTGCGCCGTGGCCCCTATGGGGTCGATGGCCTCAACCAGCGGGTGGCGCGGGTGCTGATGCGCCGTGGGCTGATCGCCGAGGAACGCGGCTGGTACGCCGGGCGTCCGGTGATGGTGACGCGCAATGATCGCGCGCTGGGGCTCTACAACGGCGATGTCGGCATCACCCTGTCGGACCCCGCCGCCGGGGGACGCCTGCGCGTGTTCTTCCCGGTCGAGGAGGAGGTGTCGTCAGACGCCGAGCGTGATGGGCAGGACACCGAGATCCAGCGCTTCCACCGTGGCGTGCGCGCGGTATTGCCGTCACGTCTCGAGGCGGTGGAGACGGTCTTTGCGATGACGGTCCACAAGTCGCAGGGTTCCGAGTTCCGCCATGTGGTATTCGTGTTGCCTGAGGGTGCCAATCCGATTCTGACTCGCGAGCTGGTCTACACCGGCATCACGCGGGCCAAGTCGCGGGTCACGCTGGCGGGCACCCGCCGCGAGACGCTGGAAGGCGCCATTGAACGACGCGTGGTGAGAGCCAGCGGGCTGGTGCTCTAGACCGGACGCCGGCGGATGATCGTCAGGTCAGGCCCCGCTGCGCTCGACAGGAGGAGGGGACATGACGGATGTCAGCAGTCGCGTGAAGGGAAGGCCGCAGCCACAGAGCGAGATGATAGCCGTACCGCTGGCCACGGCGGCCAGCCAGCTCAAGGACCCGCAGGCGGCGGTGGCCGAGCTGGCCCGAAAGCTTGATGACTCGCTCGGTGGCCGCCAGCGGCTCGGCGGGGTGCTGTTCTTCTGCTCGGCGGATTATCCCCTCCCGGCACTGGGTCAGGCGCTGGCCGATGCCTTCGGTGAGGTAGCGGTGAGTGGCTGCACCACCGCCGGCGAGATCACGCCCGAGGGCTATGCGCGCGGCTCCATCACCGCCATCGGCCTGGCGCGCAGCGACTTCGCGCTGGCGCAGGTGTTGATCGATGATCTGAGCGGTTTCGACCTTCCGCGTGCCCAGACGTTGAGTGATGAGCTGCTGGCGCGCTGTCGCGAGCAGGCCGTGGCGCCGGTGATGGGCAACAGCTTCGCGCTGACGCTGCTCGACGGCCTCTCGAGCAGCGAGGAGCAGGTACTGGCGACGCTGGATGCAGCGCTGGGCAGCATTCCCGCCTTCGGTGGCTCCGCCGGGGACGACAACCGGTTGGCGCATACCTATGTCTACGCCGACGGGGTCTTCCATGATCAGGCGGCGGTCGTGGTAGTGATCAATACGCGGCTTCCGTTCGAGGTCATCAGTACGCACCACCTCACACCGCTGGCCGACAAGCTGGTGGTGACGGCGGTGGACCGCGATTCACGCCGCGTGCTGGAGCTGAATGCCGAGCCCGCCGCCGAGGAGTATGCGCGGCTGGCCGGTGTCGCGCCCGAGGCGCTGGAGGAGGCGGTCTTCGCGCGCTGCCCGCTGGCGGTGCGCATCGGTGAGGCGCATTACGTGCGCTCCATCCAGCGCGTGAATGCCGATGCCAGCCTGAGCTTCTACTGCGCGGTGGAGACCGGCATCGTGCTCACTGCCATGCAGGCCACGCCGATTCTCGCGCAGCTCGAGCAGCGGCTGGCCGAGGTGGAGGCGCGCCTGGGGCCGCCCGCGCTGACCATCGGCTGTGACTGCTTCCTGCGGCGCATGGAGATCGAGGCGCTGGGGCTGGAGGCAGAGGCCTCGCGTCTGCTCAGGCATCACCGGGTGATCGGCTTCAATACCTACGGTGAGCAGCATCACGGCATGCACATCAACCAGACCTTCACCGGCGTGGTGATCGGCCAGCGCCGTCTCGCGGCCGATGGCACGGGAGGACAGGATGGCGCCTGATACGCCGCTGACAGATTCCCGAAAGGACGGCCTGAGCGCTGAACTCGCCGCCCTCAAGGCGCGCAATCGCCAGCTGGAGAAGATCAACGCCGCCCTGATCGAGCGGGTCGAATCCAGCAGCCCTTCACCGAGCGCGCCCTACGCCGCCTTCGAGCACGCCGTCCTGCTGGCGGATCAGGTGCGCGAGCGTACCGACACCCTGCACCGCACCCTCGATGAACTGGGGGCACTCAATCGACGTCTGACCGCCGCCAAGGCCGCCGCCGAGGCGGCCAACCACTCCAAGACGCGCTTTCTCGCCGCCATCAGTCATGATCTGCTGCAACCCCTGAATGCCGCCCGATTGTTCGCAAGCGCCCTGGAAGAGCAACTGGCGAGGCTGGCACTTGATGACCCCACGCCGGGCGACGCTTCGCCGAGCGAGCTGGTGGCGCGGCTGGGGCGCTCGCTGGCCGATGTCGAGAGCCTGCTGGGCACGCTGGTGGACATCTCGCGGCTGGATGCCGGCGTGCTGACGGCAGATGTCGCCACCTTCCCGGTGCGTGAGCTGCTGGATGTGCTCGCCGAGGAATATCGTCAACTGGGCGCTGCCCGTGGGCTGGAGCTGCACTACGTGGCCAGTCAACTGAGCGTCGAGTCAGATCTGCAGCTACTGGCGCGCGTGATACGCAATTTCCTGAGCAATGCCCTGCGCCATGTCCCGGATGGCTCGACGCGCGGACGCGTGCTGCTGGGGTGTCGCCGGCGCGGTGACTGGCTGGAGATCACGGTGGCCGACAACGGCCCCGGCATCGCCGAGCATCAGCGTGAGGTGGTCTTCCAGGAATTCCGGCGTCTCGCACCGCGCCAGGACAACGAGCAGCGCGGCCTCGGGCTGGGACTGGCGATCGTCAAGCGCATCACCGGCCTGCTGGAGCACCCCCTGTCGTTGGCCAGCACCCCGGGGCGCGGTGCCGCCTTCGCGGTGCGCGTGCCGATTCGACAGCCTGCCAATGTGGTGGGCCCGGCGGCTGACACGCCTTCTCCCGGCCAGCCTTGTCCGCCACCGCTCGCGCAGCCGCTGCTCGATACCGTTATCTGGGTGGTCGAGGATGATCGGGAGGTATGTGCCGGCATGCAGTCATTGCTCGAGGGCTGGGGCGCGAGTGTCCACTGCGCCGATACCGCCGAGGTGCTGTTGCAGCAGGCGCTGGCCGCGCCGGAGGTCTTGATCGTCGATCATCAGCTGGGTGACGGGCAGCCCGATGGTCTGGCGCAGGCACAACGCCTGCGCAAGCGTTGGCCAGACTTGCCGGTGGTGGTGATCAGCGCAGACCATTCGGCGCCGCTCAAGGCCAGGGCACGCGCGCTCGGCTTCGGGTTCCTGCTCAAGCCGGTCAAGCCGCTGCGCCTGCGCCAGCTGTTGATCCATTGTCGTTAGCCTTCGCGGGGAAGGAAGAGGCAGGAGGGATTGAAGAAGACTATCAGCTACCGCGCTGAATTTTAATGAGAACTAATCGTATTTAGCATGTATGCTCGTGTCATGACATCCCGCATCTCCTTTCTCTGTTCGCGGGCCATTGATCTGGCAGGTTTCCCCCCCATGCTGAATATCATGTCCGATAAATCCGTACGTCATGCCGCCAGCATGTCGCTGGGCAGTGAAGGTGAAGCCTCTGCTGCCGGCGGTGTGCGCACCGCATCCCCTCTGTCCCTTGCGGGGCGCCTGCGTCGCGCGCTGCCGTTTCTCGGCCCGGCGATGATCGCCGCCGTCGCCTACATCGACCCCGGCAACTTCGCGACCAACATCGAGGCCGGCTCCCGCTATGGCTATACCCTGCTGTGGGTGGTGCTGTGGGCCAACCTGATGGCGATGTTGATCCAGACCCTGTCCGCCCGGCTGGGGCTGGCCACCGGCAAGAATCTGGCGGAAGTCATCCGTGAGCGCTTCCCGCGCCCGGTGGTCTGGGCCTTCTGGGTGCAGGCGGAGATCGTGGCCATCGCCACCGATCTGGCCGAGTTTCTCGGCGCGGCGCTGGCCTTCAATCTGCTGTTCGGGCTCAGCATGCTGGAAGGGGCGCTGTTGACCGGTGCCATCACCTACGCGGTGCTGGTGATGCAGCGCTACGGCTTCCGCATGATGGAGATGATCATCGGGGCGATGATTCTGGCGGTGTCGGCGGGCTTCCTGCTCGAGATCATCCTCAGTCGTCCGCCGGTGGAACCGATCATCTACGGCCTGCTGACACCAGGTTTCCCGGATAGCCATGCCATCTTCCTGGCGGCGGGTATCCTGGGTGCCACCGTGATGCCGCATGTCATCTACCTGCATTCCGCGCTGTCCCAGAACCGCATCCGGGTGCGTGACAGCGGTCAGCGTCGTCGCGTGATGGGTTACTACCGTCTCGATGTGATCATTGGCATGGCGCTGGCGGGGCTGATCAACATGGCGATGCTGGTGCTGGCCGCCAAGGTCTTCCATGGCAATGGTGAGACCGGCGTGGCTTCCATCACCGAGAGCTACAAGCTGCTGTCGCCGCTGATGGGCCAGAATGCCGCGAGCCTGATCTTCGGCTTCACGCTGCTGCTGGCGGGGCTGTCCTCGTCCATCGTCGGCACCCTGTCCGGGCAGGTGGTGATGCAGGGCTTCGTCAACTTCCGCATTCCGCTGTGGCTGCGCCGCGTGATCACCATGGCACCGGCCATCGCCATCATCCTGATGGGGCTGCCGGAGCAGCAGGTGCTGGTCGCAAGCCAGGTGGTACTCAGCTTCGGGATTCCCTTCGCGCTGGTGCCGCTGCTGATGTTCACCGCCAATCGCCGCCTGATGGGGGACCTGGTCAATCGGCACTGGGTGACGGCCATCGGCATGCTGGTGGCGGCGATCATCATCCTGCTCAATGGCTATGTGCTGGTCGGGGAGCTGATGTAGGGCGAGTCACTCTGTCCCGACACCTGATGGGCAACGCCCCGGTTCGCGCCTCATTCGTGAGCGTTGGACCGGGGCGTTTCGCGTCGTGGGGCGGCAGAGGCCTCACTCGGGCCTGACACGGCAGGCAGGGCGTGGCTGGCCAGCAGGATCGCCTGTACCCGGCTGGCGACCCCCAGCTTGTGCAGGATGGCGGAGACATGCGACTTGATGGTGGTCTCCGCCACGCCCAGCTGCCAGGCGATCATCTTGTTGGACTCGCCCAGCACCATGCGTTCCAGCACGCCGCGCTGCTTGGTGGTGAGGGTCTGCCAGCGCCGCGCGAATTCAGCATCGCTGAGGCTCGGCGCCAGTTGGGGCGCTGGCGGTGGCACTGGTACCGATGATGCTGGTGCCGATGATGCAGATGCAGATGATGCTGAGAGCGGCGCTGGACGCGGCGCAGCGCGCATCAACTGGGCAGGCACGTAGACCTCCCCGGCCAGCATGCGTGCGAGGGCATCGCGCAGGGTCTGCGCCGAACTCGACTTGGACAGATACCCCACCGCACCGAGCGCCAATGCCTCGAGTACCGTCTCGCGCGCCTCGTGGGCGGAGAGAATCGCCACCGGCAGCCAGTCTGCCTCCTCGCGCAGGCGCGCCAGGCCTTCCAGGCCGTGGCTGTCGGGCAGGTCGAGATCCAGCAGCAGCAGGTCGAGGCTGTCAGCATGATGAGCGATCACGCTGAGCGCTTCCTCGAGGCTGGCGGCCTGCAGCAGCTCGTATTCTGGCGTAGAGCCGTCAGCGACGGCCAGATTCAGGGTACGACTGATGGCATCACGGAACAGCGGATGGTCATCCGCGATCAGCAGACGGTACATGAAGGCTCCTGGCCGGTCGTTGGCGGGCGATGTTCTGGTCATGACGTTCCAGGCCATGGCTTTCCTGATCATGACCTTGCTGACAATAGCTACCCTGAGCATAACGTCATGGCGTGGTGTCGTGCCTTGCGGCCTTCGCGGTATGGCCTGCCTTTCCTTTCTTCCTCTGTCTTCCTGTCCCATCTTTCTTGCCTGCCGGGTCTCTCCCTTTTCTCCTCCCAAGGGATGAGACGGTTTCCGCCCATGGGCGCATGTCGCGAATGCCACAAGTGAACAAGACTGTGAGGGTCGCCTGATCAAGCAGTTCTTGATGCAGTCATTGATGCAGTCGTTGACGGTCAGGCGAGGGACAGGAGCGCCATCTCCTGTCCACGTGACTTACAACAACAGGTCGTCGATCACGAGCGCCACTCGTGAATCCGACCCACAGGAGTTCGCCATGATCTACGCCTCCCCGGGCAGCGCCGACGCGCTGGTCACGTTCAAGGACACCTACGGCAATTACATCGGCGGGCGTTTCGTCGAGCCGGTCAAGGGGGAATATTTCGACAATGTCAGCCCGGTGACGGGCGAGGTGTTCTGCCGTATCCCGCGCTCGAGTGCGGAAGATATCGATCTCGCGCTGGACGCCGCCCACAAGGCAGCTCCCGCCTGGGGCAAGACCTCGGTGCAGGAGCGCTCCAACATCCTGCTCAGGATCGCGGATCGCATCGAGCAGAATCTCGAGATGCTGGCGGTCGCCGAGACCTGGGACAACGGCAAGGCGGTGCGCGAGACGCTGAACGCTGATATCCCGCTGGCAGCGGATCATTTCCGCTACTTCGCCGGTTGCCTGCGCTCCCAGGAGGGCACCGCGGCGGACATCGATGCCAATACCGTCTCCTATCACTTCCACGAGCCGCTGGGGGTGGTGGGGCAGATCATCCCGTGGAACTTCCCGATCCTGATGGCGGCCTGGAAGCTGGGCCCGGCGCTGGCGGCGGGCAACTGCGTGGTGCTCAAGCCGGCGGAACAGACCCCGGCCTCGATCCTGGTGCTGGCGGAGCTGATCAATGACCTGCTGCCGGCAGGGGTGCTCAACATCGTCAACGGCTACGGCGCCGAGGCCGGACAGGCACTGGCGACCAGCAAGCGCATCGCCAAGATCGCCTTCACCGGTTCCACCCCCGTGGGCTCGCACATCCTCAAGTGCGCCGCGGAGACCATCATTCCCTCCACGGTGGAGCTGGGCGGCAAGTCCCCCAACATCTACTTTGCCGACATCATGAATGCCGAGCCCGAGTTCATCGACAAGGCCGCCGAAGGGCTGGTGCTGGCGTTCTTCAATCAGGGCGAGGTGTGCACCTGCCCGTCACGCGCCCTGATCCAGGAAAGCATCTACGACGACTTCATGGCCCGGGTGATGGAGCGCGTGAAGACCATCAAGCGCGGCAATCCGCTGGATACCGACGTGCAGGTCGGCGCCCAGGCCTCCCGCGAGCAGTTCGACAAGATCATGTCCTACATGGACATTGCCCGCGAGGAAGGTGCCGAGGTGCTCACCGGCGGCAGCAGCGAGCAGCTGGAGAACGAGCTGGCCAATGGCTATTACATCCAGCCGACCCTGCTCAAGGGCAACAACGCCATGCGTGTCTTCCAGGAGGAGATCTTCGGGCCGGTGGTCGCCGTCACCACCTTCCATGACGAGGCCGAGGCGCTGGCCATCGCCAATGACACCGAATTCGGTCTCGGCGCCGGTGTCTGGAGTCGCGACATGAATGTCGCCTTCCGCATGGGCCGCGGTATCCAGGCCGGTCGCGTGTGGACCAACTGCTACCACCAGTATCCCGCCCATGCCGCCTTCGGTGGCTACAAGAAATCCGGTGTCGGTCGCGAGACCCACAAGATGGCACTGGAACACTACCAGCAGACCAAGAACCTGCTGGTCAGCTACGACATCAATCCACTCGGCTTCTTCTAGGCCTGACCGTCAGCGCCACCGAGGCTAGTGGCGCTGAATCCACCTCCCGCGATGCCTCCTCGAGGAATTCCTCTCGATGCCCGCGCCAGATCCGACTTGCTTGATCTGGCGCAGGGCAGGGAGCACCGCGTCTGGTTTCAATGAAGAGGCAGGTCCGGGGCGTGCGCGAACACTGGCCCTCGCTCACGACCGGACGGGATCGCACTCTCCGCCTGATCTCTGGCTCGCCTTTCCAAGGTTCGTCTTTCGACAATGAATGAGGAGTCCATCATGGATAACAGCATGAAAGCCGCCGTGGTACGTGAATTCGGTGCACCGCTGGTGATCGAGGAAGTCGCGGTACCGCGACCGGGGCGTGGCGAGATTCTGGTCGAGGTCGCCGCCTCCGGGGTCTGTCACACCGACCTGCACGCCGCGCATGGCGACTGGCCGGTGAAGCCCAACCCACCGTTCATCCCGGGACATGAGGGAGTGGGGACCATCGCGGCGGTGGGCGAGGGTGTGACCCACGTCAAGGAAGGCGACCGGGTCGGGGTGCCCTGGCTCTACTCGGCCTGTGGCCATTGCGAGCATTGTCTGGGCGGTTGGGAGACGCTGTGCGAGAGCCAGCAGAACACCGGCTATTCGGTGAATGGCGGCTTTGCCCAGTACACGCTGGCGGATGCCGGCTACGTGGGGCGTCTGCCGGACAGCGTGGGCTTCGTGGAGATCGCGCCGGTGCTGTGTGCCGGGGTCACGGTCTACAAGGGGCTCAAGATGACCGACACTCGCCCCGGTCAGTGGGTGGTGATCTCGGGGATCGGCGGGTTGGGTCACATGGCGGTGCAGTACGCCCGCGCCATGGGCCTGAACGTGGCGGCGGTGGATGTCGATGATGCCAAGCTGGATCTGGCCCGCCGTCTGGGGGCCACCGTGACCGTGAATGCCATGAAGGAAGATCCGGCAGCCGTCATCAAGCGCGAGATCGGCGGCGCGCACGGCGCACTGGTGACGGCGGTGTCGCCCAAGGCCTTCGATCAGGCCCAGAACATGCTGCGCCGTGGCGGTACCCTGGTGCTCAACGGCCTGCCGCCGGGTGACTTCCCGCTGCCGATCTTCTCCACGGTGCTCAACGGCATCACGGTGCGTGGCTCCATCGTCGGTACGCGTCAGGACCTGCAGGAGGCGCTGGACTTCGCCGCGGAAGGCAAGGTCGCGGCCACCGTTCAGACCGGCAGGCTCGAGGACATCAATGACATCTTCGGGCGCATGATCGACGGCAAGATCGAGGGGCGCATCGTGCTCGACATGAAGTCTTGAGGCGTTCAGTGTCCTGAACTTGAATCCTCTCCACCGACGACAGGTCTGCAGGATTCGGCAGGCGGCAGGAGACCAGACACGACAACGCCAGCCCCGGGGCTGGCGTTGTCGTGTCTGGCATGGCCGTGTGCGTCAACTCTCACGCGGGCACTTCAAGGAGCTCTCCATGACGAGCTCGGGCTTCTGCTCATACCGTGCCGAATTTCTCGTTCTCGCCCATGTCCGGGGTGTGGTCCTTGTCGAGGTTGGCGCGCGCAATCTCATAGAGTTGATACGCCTTGCTCTCCTTGGCCTTCCAGTGCTCACCGGATTGCACATTGACCTCCAGCAGAGTGACATCGGGGTCATCCTTGCCTTCCGGGAACCAGGCGGCCACGAACGGATTCCAGAACTTGTCGATCAGGCCCTGATCGCGGTGCAGATTGGCATGACCGCTCAGCGACACATAGACGCCATCATCCTGATCGGAAAAGCTCAGGCAGACCTCGCTGTCCTTCTTTGCTTCAAACACCTTCTCGGCACTGGCTCGCGTGAAGAACCACAGGGTGCCGTCGTAGTCATCCTGCACCAGGTGCATCGGGCGGGCATGTGGCATGCCGTCACCCTGCGTCACCAACATGCCGACCTTCACATCCTTGATCAGCTTCCAGATCTTCTGCTTGTGCTCCGGGCTCGACATCGTGTGTCACTCCTTTGCCTCATGCGAATGAAAATCCGGCTGGCTAGCCGTTGAACAAGACCTTGGAGCGACACCCCACAACTTCAAGGGATGATGGTGAAGCTTTCGCTTGATGAGTCAGCACTTGATGAATCAGCGCTTGATCAATCGGGGCTTGATTCAGGCGCCCGGGCGGCTCACTGCGCTGCCGGTGCCTGCCAGGCCTCGCTGCCCCATAGCGGCACGCTGCTCAGCGCATGCTTGAAGCTGCCGCTGGTTTCCTTGGTGCTGTAGGCGATGTAGAGCAGGCTCTGGGAGTCACGGTCCAGAATACGGCGGATCTTGAGGCTCTTGAGCAGCACGCTCTTGGACTTGCGATAGACCTCCTCGCCACTCTTGGAGGTGTCGATGTCGGCGAGCATCGCCGGGGTGATCGGGCCGGTCTGGCGGCAGGCGATGCTCATGTCGGAGGGGTCGGAGAAATCGAGATTCGCCTCGATGTTGCTCAGGTGACAGGTCACGCCCGGCACCTTGGGGTCGATCAGGCTCTCGATCTTGATGTCCTTGGTGGTGAACAGGCCCAGCGAGACATCCCCGACCTCATTGTCGTCACAGCCGGCCAGCAGCAGGCCAGAGGCGATCACGCCCAGCAGGGCGGCACGAGGGGATAGGCGGCGCAGTCGAGTCATGGGGTCATCCTTGAGTCAGTGGGTAAGGCGAAGTCGGCAAGGCGATGATAGCGTGTCGGGCGACGTCCGGGCCTCACTCATCGCCGAAGACGTGCAGATTCAGCGGGTGGGAGCTGCCCAGCCACATCACGCCCTGGGTGTGATCGAAGAGATCATCACCGGTGCCGGCATGCACTAAGATGTCCAGCGTGCCGCGATTGAGCGCCAGCCACGGGATGATGCGCCCGAAGTCTTCGGGAGCGAAGGACAGCTGACAGCTCCACAGCGGGTGCGGGCCTACCGGTTGCTCATGGAAGCGACCGACGCGCAGCGGAAAGTGCTGCTCGGCCTGGGCCGCCAGCTCGCGAGCGGCGGCCAGACTCTGCTCATCGGTGTAGTAGAGATGTGCGTGGTAGTAGTGGATCTGCGGTGTCATGGCGTTGCCCCGATCATTCTCGAATGTCTGTCTGAAAGCGTGGCCCAGAAGGTCATGTTGGCTGGCGGCAGAGGTCGCCAGGCGTGATGGCGCGGGGAGATCAACCCCAGGCCTTGTAGATCAGCTGCACGCCGACCAGTGCCATCGCGAGGATGATCAGGCGGAAGAACAGCCTCTCGTTGACGCGGGATTGCAGCCACAGGCCGCTCCTGACACCTGCCCAGGCCACCGGCACCAGCAGCAGCGAGGTGGACAGACTGGTGAGGTTGACCTCGCCCAGCGCCACGTAGGGGCCCAGCTTCATCAGATTCATGCCTGCGAAGATGATCACCGTGGTGGCGATGAAGGTCTCCTTGGGATGCTGACGCGGAATCATGTACAGGTTGTAGGGCGGGGCACCGGCGTGGGCGAAGAAACTGGTGAAGCCGGCCGTGGCACCGGCAGGAATGGCCAGCCAGCGCGGCAGCGGGTTCCTCGCGGTGGGCTTGAACAGCATGTAGGCGGCGAACAGCAGCGAGATGACGCCCAGCAAGCCACGAATCATGTTCTCGTTCAGCTCATCGAACAGCACCACGCCCACCGCGATGCCGATGGCGGCGCTGGGCAGGATGATGCGCACCTCCGACCACAGCTGCTTGCCCCACCAGGCGCGAGCGCTGAGAAAGTCCATCACGATCAACAGCGGCAGCAGGATGCCGGCCGCTTCCAGCGGACCGATGGCGAGTGCCATCAGCGGCACGGAAAGCGAGCCGAACCCGCCGGCGAAGCCGCCCTTGGAGATGCCGGTCAGGTAGGTCGAGAAGACGATCACGCTCCAGGCCAGGGCGGAGTAATCGGGCAGGGTCAGCAGAGAGTCGAGAAGATCGGTCACGGGCAGCTCTTGTCAGTGGCAGTCAGGACGAGGCCGGGGCGTATCATTCTCGCCATGTCGCTCCCGTCATATCGTGCTCGCCATGTCGTGGTCAGGTGTCGTCACGCCGTCGGCGTCATGCCATTGTTGAACAATTCCGTCCGGTCTTCATCCCGACACGCTGCAATGAAGTCTTTCCCTTGACGCACCAATGCGCTAAAAGGCGCATGTCGCACAGTGTTTTCTTTCGAGACACTGGGCGAGCAGCCTGATCTGGCAGGAGCTGTCACGACGCCTGTCGCTCGTTGGTCGAACAATCTCTGAGGTGGCGATGTCACGCGCTCCATTTGAAATCAGCGGTACCCGCATCGCGCCGGGAACGCGGGCCCAGGTCGATGTGCCTGTCGCCAAGCTCTACACCCACGCGCCGTTGCATATCCCCGTCGAGGTGGTGCATGGCCGTCAGCCCGGCCCGGTGCTGCTGGTGTGCGGTGCCATCCATGGCGACGAGATCAACGGTGTCGAGATCGTGCGTCGCCTGCTCAAGAGTTCCAGCCTCGCGCGGCTGCGCGGCACCTTGATCGCGGTGCCCATCGTCAACGTCTTCGGCTTCGTGCAGCACACGCGCTACCTGCCGGACCGCCGTGACCTCAACCGCTGCTTCCCGGGCAGCGAGAGCGGTTCGCTGGGCTCGCGGGTGGCGGCGCTGTTCCGTGAGCAGATTGCCGATCAGGCCACCCACATCATCGACCTGCACACCGGCGCGATCCACCGCACCAACCTGCCGCAGATTCGCGCCACCATGAGTGGCAGCGACGCCACGCGTCAGATGGCGGATGCCTTCGGTGCACCGGTACTGCTGAACGCCGAGCTGCGTGAAGGCAGCCTGCGCGCCTATGCCAGTGGCCGTGGCGTGCCGGTCATCACCTATGAGGCCGGCGAGGCGCTGCGCTTCGATGAGTGGGCGATTCGTCCGGGGGTCAGCGGCGTGAAGCGCGTGATGCGCTCCATCGGCATGCTGGCCAAGGACCGCGACCGCAAGCCCAGCTCCCGCGCGGTGGAGATGTCCAACGGCTCCAGCTGGGCGCGCGCCTCCATCGATGGCATCGTCCAGAGCCGCGTGGGTCTGGGAGACCGCGTCGAGAAGCATCAGGTGCTGGGCATCGTCGCCGACCCCTTCGGCAACAGCGAAAGCGAGGTGTTGTCGCCCGCGGATGGCATCATCATCGGCATGGCCAATCTGCCGCTGGCCAACGAGGGCGAGGCGCTCTATCACGTGGCGCGCTTCCATGCGATCGATGATGCCGAGAGCGCCGTCGACAACTTCCAGCAGCTGTTCGTGCCGGACTCCATCTAGGCGGTTTGTTTCACTTCAGGCCACTTAATGGCCCTGTTGCTGGCAGTGACAACGCAAACGCCCCGCTCAATGAGCGGGGCGTTTGCGTTGTTGCAGCAGCCTGTCGTGTCGTCGTCGACAGTGAAGATGACGACGACTGCGAGATCAGCCGTGGCTGGTCTGGGTCTCGAGCGGGCCGTCATGACGCGCTTCCGCGCCGTGCATCCAGTCGACCAGCTTGCCGGCGAACACCAGCAACAGCAGGCCGCCGAGCACGCCCGTGATGGCGATGCCACCGAACACGCTCATGGCGCCGGCTTCGCCGACCAGCGAGCCGATCATCCCGGCCAGGTAGTTGGCCAGTGCCACGAAGGCGAACCAGGCGCCCATCATCAGCGCGCCCATGCGAACCGGCGACAGCTTGGTGACCATCGACAGGCCCACCGGTGACAGGCACAGCTCCCCCAGGGTGTGGAAGAAGAAGGCACCGACCAGCCACATCATCGAGGCGCTGCCCGCGGCTTTCTGCTCCAGCACCGCGCCGATCATGCACACGAAGCCGATGCCGAGGGCGATCAGGCCGAAGGCGAACTTGACCGGCGAGCTGGGCTCGCGATCATTCATGCGTGTCCACAGTCCCGCCAGCAGTGGCGAGAGCAGGATGATGAACAGCGGGTTGAGCGACTGGAACCAGGCCGCCGGGACTTCAAAGCCCATCAGCATGCGGTCGGTGTAGTCCTGCGCGTACAGTGCCATCAGGCCGCCGCCCTGCTCGAAACCGGCCCAGAACAGGATGGTGAACAGACCCAGCACCAGGATGACCTTGATGCGATCGCGCTCCTCGCGGCTCAGCGGTGTCCTGGTGGTGCTCCTCTTGCTCAGGCGAGCCTCGCGTCTGGCGCTGGGCTCCACGCCGAGCTCGCCCAGATGGCGTGGCGCGAAGATCAGCTGGATGGCGACCGCCAGCAGCATGCCGATACCCGCCACCAGGAAGCCGGCGTTCCAGCCATAGCCTTCCGCCATGGAGCCCGCGACGATACCCGACAGCAGCGCACCGAGGTTGATGCCCATGTAGAAGATGGTGAAGGCACCATCACGACGGTGATCGCCCTGTGGATAGAGATCGCCGACCATCGTCGAGATATTGGGCTTGAACAGGCCGTTGCCGACGATCAGCAGGCCGAGACCGACGTACAGCAGCATCTCGGCATCCAGACCACTCATGTCCGGTGGCACGGCCAGCACGAACTGGCCGGCCGCCATGATCAGACCCCCGATCAGAATCGCGCGGCGTGCGCCCAGCCAGTTGTCCGCCAGTGCGCCGCCGAACATCGGCGTGATGTACACCAGCCCCGTGAAGATGCCATACAGCTGCAGGGCATCGCCCTGATTCCAGCCCAGCCCGCCGCTGGTGACGGCATCGGTGAGATAGAGCACCAGCAGGGCGCGCATGGCGTAGTAGGAGAAGCGTTCCCACAGTTCCGTGGAGAACAGCAGATAGAGTCCGGCCGGGTGCCCGAACAGCTCACGGCTGTTGGCTCCGGAGGGGGAGGATGTGGACATGGAACCTCGAAGGATGTGTCAGCATGAGCAGCGCAGTCCGTCATGGGGGACTGCATGGACCGGTCCACAGGTCTGTGGGGGAAGCCGGTGACGGAGCCGTTGTATGGCCGTCAACACGTCAGCACGACGTGACGATGACGTGACCTGTTGTTGTCCGCATGGTCAGTCATTCTGCGCGAGACGCCCTTGTCAGACAATCAAACGAAAGTCATGCATGTCATTGGTATTAAAGGAGTTATCAGCTTATACAGCGACGCAGGGTTGCGTGTTTCGGCATCTGTGAATGTTCTGTCATCGCGCCTTTCCCGATAGGGGCTGCCGGTCGCTGGATCGACGGATCGACGGCTCGTTGGGGACGTTGAGAACATGGGAATGCCAGAACGACGACACCCGGCACATGGGCCGGGTGTCAGTGGACGGTCTTCTGGAAATGCTGCGTTCCTGAGGAAAGGGGCAGAGGCTGCCGGATCAGGCCTGTTCGGCCTGAGTCTCGGGCCGGTGCTCCGGCACGCGGGCCATGGCGTCATCGATCACCTCGATGCCCGCACCCGGCTTGTGGGCGTTCTCGGAGACATGGCGGCGGAACTGGCGGCCGCCCGGCTGTCCCTGGAACAGCCCCAGCAGATGGCGGCTGATGTGATTGAGGCGCACGCCCTCGGCGAGACGCTTCTCGATGTAGGGGCGGAAGGCACGCAGCGCATCGTGGCGGCTGGTGTGCGGATTCTCGGCCTCGCCGTACAGCTCGCTGTCCACCGTCGCCAGCAACCAGGGGTTGTGGTACGCCTCACGGCCGACCATCACGCTGTCGACATGCTCCAGCTGCTCGTGCAGCTCATCCATCTGCTTGAGGCCGCCGTTGATGCCGATATGCAAGGACGGGTGCGCCTGCTTGAGACGGTGCACGCGGCCGTAGTTCAGCGGCGGCACATCGCGGTTCTCCTTCGGCGACAGGCCCTGCAGCCACGCCTTGCGCGCATGCACGCTGAAGGTCTTGCAGCCGGCGTCGGCCACGGTGGTGATGAAGCGCTCGAGATCGGCGTCCTCATCCTGATCATCGATCCCGATGCGGCACTTCACCGTCACCGGAATCTTCACCTGCGCCTGCATCGCCGCCACGCATTTGGCCACCAGCTCCGGATGGCCCATCAGGCAGGCACCGATCATGTTGTTCTGCACGCGATCGCTCGGGCAGCCGACATTCAGGTTCACCTCGTCATAGCCCCAGCTCTCGGCGATCGCCGCACACTCGGCCAGCGCCTGCGGGTCACTTCCGCCCAGCTGCAAGGCCAGCGGATGCTCCGTCTCGTCGTGGCCGAGGAAACGCTCGCGGTCCGGATTGAACAGCAATGCCCCGGTGGTCACCATCTCCGTGTACAGCAGCGTACGACGGCTCAACACGCGCGCGAAGGCGCGGTAGTCACGGGTCGTCCATTCCATCATCGGCGCGACGGAGAAGGTGCGGTCAATCGGTGTCATCGGCATGGCAGTCATATCGGCTGGTGTGGGAGCAGGGGACGGAGCATCAGGTGCAGGCGCTGTCGAGACAAGCGGGCGGTGATTCTAGCAGCATGTGAGGCGAAGCGCCGAGTCAGAGGGAGCCGTGAGCCAATGCTCCGCTCATGGCTCAATGCATGTTGTTGACCTTCAGCGCTTCGATATCCTGGGCGATGTCTTCGGCGAGCTGACGGACGGCTTCGCTTTCGCCTTCACGCTGGGCGTAGGCGCGCAGGCCCATGACTTCGGCCTGCAGGCGGCGACCGAGGCGTTCCGGCTGGTGAGCGGGGCGCTCGGGGTCGACGAGTTCACCGGCGTCGCGGGCGTCCGCGAAGGCCTGGCGGAAGCGGGCTTCCATGCCGGCGAGCAGTGTCTCGACCTTGTCGCGGGCGGCCTGTTCGCGCTCACCGAGTTCCAGCAGGCTCTTGGCCAGCATGCAGGCGCGTGACGGGACTTCGCTGTCACGCAGTCCGCCGAGCTTGCGGATGTAGGCGGCGAGGGCGGTCAAGGGCGAGTCGTGGCTGGCCATCAGACTTTCCATCTCGCGCAGGCTGCGCGCGGAGTAGCACTCCAGCGCTTCCTGGAAGAGGCCGTCCTTGCTGCCGAAGGTGGCGTAGATGCTGCCGGGACGCATGTCGAGCGCGCGCTCGATGTCCTTCAGCGAAGTGGCATGAAAGCCCTTCTGCCAGAAGAGATTCAGCGCCCGGTCGAGGGAGTCCTGGCGGTTGTGCAAGGTCGCGCGTGGCATGGCTGTCCTGACGATGGGGCTCGCGAGTGTCGCCTGACTCCACACAGTGTGGAGGGGAGGCTGATCCCGAGGAGCAAGGTATTGAGTGAGTACTCAATTTTAACTTGAATGACCGCTCAAATCCAGCTAGTGTGTCCCACGACAACGTAGTGAAGCGCATGAGCAGGTCTTTTTTTGAGCAATTGCTCATCATCATGGGTAGCGACGACGTTCACGACGCCTCCCCAGCCCTGCCATTGCGCTCATCTCGTCCATCATATTGAAGGAGTCATCATGACCGATTTCACGCTGCACACTGCCGATACCGCCCCGCAGGACAGCAAGCCGCTGCTCGACAAGTCCGTCAAGGCCTTCGGCATGGTGCCGGGTCTGCACGCCGTGATGGCAGAGGCGCCGGGCCTGCTGGAAGGCTATCAGGTACTGCACCAGCTGTTCCTCGACAGCAGCTTCAATGATGAAGAGACCACCGTGGTGTGGCAGACCATCAATGTCGAGCACAACTGTCACTATTGCGTGCCGGCACACACCGGTATCGCCAAGGCGATGAAGGTGGATGACGCCATCACCGAGGCGCTGCGCAACGAGACGCCGCTGCCGACCGAGCGCCTGGAAGCCCTGCGCACCTTCACGCTGGCCGTGGTGCGTGAGCGTGGTTTCGTCGATGACGCCACCGTGCAGACCTTCCTCGATGCCGGCTACACCAAGCGCAACGTGCTGGAAGTGGTTCTTGGCCTGTCCCAGAAGGTGATGAGCAACTACACCAATCACCTGGCCGAGACGCCGATCGACGAGCCGTTCAAGAAGTTCGAGTGGCACAAGCAGGGCTGAAGCCGCAGAACGGATGATGCATGACCTGCGAGGGGGGTGAAGCGCGCCGTCATTTAATCTTAATGAAAATATTTCTCATTAGTGTTGACGGACGCGTGCTCGCGACCTAATCTGGGGCCATCGCTTCCCCGCCATGGGCAGCGGTGCCCCGGTCAGTGGAGTCAGGCCCCTTTCCGGGAGGCTTCTCATCAGACGTTTTACGGTCCTTGCCAGCGGCTCCCCTCACGGGTGAGCCGCTTTTTTCATGCGCAAAAAAAGACGCCTCCTTCGCTTGCACGAGGGAGGCGTCCGGAAGCGCTTCTCGAGTCATTCGCTTTCCCTCTGCCAATGACAGGGAGGAAGGCTTGCGAGTCGAGCGGTGCTTCGTGCCCGCCAGAGTGTGGATGTCAGGTCCGAGGCGGGCGTCTCATCAGGCCAGTCACGACCTTGATATTCTGGCGGCATGATACGTCAGCTCATCGATGGAGGCCAGCTGTGATGGTGAGATAAACGCTGTCTCAATGATTAATGAAAATAATTCTCATTGGTATTGACGGGCGATCCGTCAGGGCATAATCTTGGGTCATCGCTTCCCGCCATGGAACGCGATGGCCAGAACAGCGGAGTCAGGCCCCTGTTCAGGTTTCTCCTCATCAAGCTAGTCACGGTCTTCGGGCGACTCTTCGAGTCGCCCTTTTTCTTGGCGGTGTCACGGCTGTCAGCGTCTGTCGCGCCTTTCTCCTGCCTCTGTCAGGCCCCGCACTCCCGGTATCTCGTCTAGAATGGCCCTTCCTTCAGGTCATTCACACGGGACCGTGCATGATTACCCTCTATCGCCTTCATGAAGACGGGCGCCTGCGTGGCGAGCAGATCGTGCTGCCCGACATGTCCGACAGCGAGGCGCCGCAGCTCGCCGACAGCCATGAGCAGGCCAGCGCCCTGCATGCCGAGCGGCTGGCCAGTGATGAGCTGGCACCTCCGGTACTGGTGCGTGGCGATGTGCTGTGGATCGACCTCTGCCAGCCCGATGAGGCCGAGCAGCGCTGGGTGAGCGAGCAGTTCAGCGTGGAGCTGCCGCAGATCGAGGAGCTCGAGGAGATCGAGTCGTCCTCGCGATTCTATCTGGCCGGCGATGGCATCCATGTCGTCTCGCTGTTTCCCCATCGCAGGGGGCGCGAACCGCAGACCGCCAACGTCGCCTTCCATCTGCATGGGCGGCAGCTGATCAGCATGCGTCACGAGGAGATCGGGCTGTTGCGGCTGTTCCGCAATCATCTGCGTCGCCAGCGCCTGAGTCCCCAGGATGGCTGGGACGTGCTGCTGGCATTGCTGGCGATGAAGGTCGATTACCTGGCCGATGAGATCGAGGACATCTATCGCGCGCTGGAGGTACTGGGCAAGCAGGCGGTGCACCCTGAATCGCTGGAGGACACCCTGCATGGCATCCTGCTGCAGGAGCGCTACAACGACAAGGTGCGCCAGGCCCTGCTGGACAGTCAGCGGCTGTTGCGTCAGCTGACGCGCCATCTGCCCGCCGAGCCGCATCACAAGGCTCGGCGTCAGGAAATTCGCGACATGCTGCGCGATGTGGATTCGCTCAATCCGCACACCACCTTCATCTTCGAGAAGGTCAACTTCCTGCTGGATGCCTCGATCGGTTTCACCAACCTCGACCAGAGCCGCATCATCAAGATCTTCTCGGTCGCGGCAGTGGTGTTCATGCCGCCGACCCTGATCGCCAGCATCTACGGCATGAACTTCCACTGGATGCCGGAGCTGGACAAGGACTGGGGCTATCCCTTCGCGCTGTGCCTGATGGGGGCATCGGCTCTCTCGACCTACCTGTTCTTCAAGTGGAAGAAGTGGTTGTAAGTCGCTGATCAAAGGCAAAAAAAAGCGCCTGGCGTCGTGAGACGGCCAGGCGCGCAAATAGCTTGCATTACTACACTGAAGATCGCCACCGAGGCCCGGGATGGGCCGACGGCGAAACCGCGCGTGCGGGTGTCGCCATGCAGACCAGTCACCGGGACCCGGTGGGATGAGCAGTGCAACTACCTGAGCGCGAACCTGAATCGCCTGACTGCGCCACGCAGGCCAGACGCTTCACGGTCTAGTCCGGAAGCAGACGGTCGATGCCGCGACGCGTCTGCTCCCGCATGTTCGAGGTGCCCAGTATAGGGCGACGCGCTTTGGAGAATAAGCGCGTACAATCGAAAACTAGGGTTTCCAATATGGAAACATGTTCGCGTGGTCACGCAGGACGCTCGTCAATGGGCGTCTGGAGCTGAATCAACTCTGGAGTATGGGATGGCGACGCTTGATGCCCTGCGGGTCTTCGTCGAGGTGGTACGAGCGGCGAGCTTCACGGCCGCCGCGAGACGCCTGGGAATTTCCAAGTCGCTGGCGTCCAAGCGCGTGGCGGCACTGGAGGAGCAGCTGGGGGTGAGTCTGATCAATCGCTCGACCCGCAAGCTGCACCTCACCGAGGCGGGGCGCATCTATTACGAGCACGGGCTGCGCATCCGCGAGGAGCTGGAATCCGCCGAGGCGCGGGTGCAGTCCGTCACCTCCCAGCCGATGGGCCAGCTCAAGGTCTCGGCGCAGGTGTCGTTCGGCTTCATGTATCTGGCCGCCCCGACCACCGCCTTCATGCGCCGTTATCCGGATGTCAGCGTCGAGATCCTGCTGGAGGATCAGCGCTTCGAGCCCATCGATGAGTCGGTGGATCTGGCGATTCGCATGGGGCCGTTGCCGGATTCCTCGATGGTCTCGCGGCCTCTGTGCAAGGTGGTCTATGGCCTGTATGCGGCACCGGATTATCTGGCGCGCGTCAATGCCCCGCCGGTGCAGCCGCAGGACATCCGCGCCTTCGATACCATCTTCTACGGCAATTACGATCTGGGTGCCCACTGGCGCTTCACGCTCAACGGGCAGCCCTTCGATGTGGAGCCGGAGTCGCGGCTGGTGATCAACAATCTGCTCGGCGTGGTGGAGGCGGCCAAGGCCGGTTTCGGTCTCGCCTATCTGCCGACCTTTTCCGCGCGTGCAGCAGTGGAAAGCGGTGAGCTGGTGCCGTTGCTGCAGCCCTACTGGAATGAGCACGGCTCGATGGTGGTGCTGTTCCGCTCGCGCAAGTACCTGCCCGACAAGACGCGTGCCTATCTGGACTTCATCACCGAATGGTTTCAGGAGCATCTGCAGCTCTGATCGCCCCCGCAGCCTCTCTCGCCCCCGCAGCTTCCGTCACCAGTCGATCGGCTCGCCGGCCCAGTCACGGAAGCCGCCGCTGTCCTCTGGCGACAGCTCACCCGCCACCCGCAGCAGGCGACGCGCCACGTAGCCTGGCGTGAACAGCTTGTGCTCGGGGACCCGCGCCTGAAAGGGGGCCGAAAGCTCGGTATCGGTGGTGCCCGGATGCAGCGCGACCAGCACAGCCTCGGGATTGCGGCGCGCGATCTCGATGGCGGCGGTCTTCAGCAGCATGTTGTGACTGGCCTTGCTGGCACGGTAGGCATACCAGCCGCCACTGCGGTTGTCGCTGATCGAGCCGACCCGCGCCGAGAGCGAGGCGAAGATCAGCGGCGTGCGCCGGCGCAGGCGTGGCGCGAGCATCCCCAGCAACAGGGCCGGGACGAAGGCATTGACCTGATGCAGGCGCGTCAGCGCGGCCATGTCGAGATCCTCGAGACGTTTCTCGGGCCACAGTGCCGCGTGCTGCTCAAAGGCTTCCTCATGCAGCAGCCCCATGGTGTTGAGGATCAGTGCCGGTGGCTGGCCTGGCCTGGGCTCGTTCTCCTCGTGCTTCTCCTTCTCCTTGTTCTCCTTCTCCTTGTTCTCTTCCTGCCCCGTGTCATCCAGTTGCTCGCGGAGCCAGTCTGCCAGCCGCGCCATGCCCTCGTCGGTGGTCAGGTCAGCCTGCAGTGAGGCAAGTGCGGGATGTGCCGGCAGACGCGAGACGTCACGGCTGACCGCCAGCACCCGGCCGCAGCGTTCGTGGGCGAGCAGCTCTTCGAGCATCGCGCGTCCGATACCGCCCCCGGCACCCGTCACCAGAGCGGTGAAGCCCTGTGGGAGGCGTGCAAAGGTGTCAGCGGCCAGTGGTTGATCCTTGAGTGTGGATTCCGTCATCGTCCCTCCCGCGATAGCGTTCAAGTCAGGCCTGATTCGTGGTGCGCGCCATCAGGCGTGCCAGCCGCGAGTCGGCCTGCAGTGTGGTCGGCGTGGCATCTTCCTTGAGTCTCCCTTCTTCCAGCAGTGCCAGACGCGCAAAGCGCTCAAGCCCCAGCGGCTGATGGGTGATCATGATCAGGCTGCGTCCCCGGCAGGCCGTGAGAATCGCGCTGATCACCCGCTCGGCACTCTCGCGATCCAGACCTTCACAGGGCTCGTCGAGCAGCACGATCGGGGCGGGCGAGAGCAGCGCCCGTGCCACGCCGAAGCGACGCAGCTGGCCTCCGGACAGCGAACGGCCCCCCTCATCCGGGAAACCGGCCAACCCCTGCGGCTGTCGGGCCAGCCACTCGCCAAGCCCCAGGCTTTCCAGCATGTGGATGAGTGTCTCATCACTGGCCTCAGGCGCGGCCAGGCGCAGATTGTCAGCGTAGCTTGCGCAGAACAGATGCGTGTCCTGCGGACAGACGGCGAAGCTTGCGCGCAGTGTGGCCTCGTCGAGCGACTCAAGCGCCACACCGCCCAGATGAATGCTGCCGGAATTCGGGGCATGGAAGCGGCTGAGCACTTCCAGCAGGGTGCTCTTGCCGCTGCCGGAGGGGCCAAGCAAGGCCAGATGCTCGCCCGCTGCCAGGCTCAGCGACAGCTGCTCAAGCACCTGAGTGTCGCCATGCGCGACATTCAGGTCATGGATCACCAGTTCATGCCCGACAGGCGTGGCGGCGGCGGAGTCCTCCGGAAACTGTGGCGCCGGGGTATCGGCCTGTACCTGGTTGAGGCGCGCGGCCGCCGACAGGCAGCGGCCCAGCCCCTGCCAGGCCAGCGGCAGGGGGGCGAGGGCTTCGAAGGCACCGAGGATCGCCAGCAGAAACAGCGCCAGCAGGCGGCCGTCGAGCAGCTCGCCGGCATGGGCGGTCACGTCACCGACAGCCGTCTGCGTCTGGGGCGCCATCTGCATGACGCCGAGTAGGGCGACCCCTGCCAGCGTCAGCCCCAGCAGGGTATGGCTCAGCCAGGTGGCCAGCGCCTGACGACGCGCCTGGGAGCGCTCGATGCGATCACGCTCGGCCTGTTGCTCCGCCAGGCTGGCAAGTTCTGCCTGCCAGCGTCCGTAGATGACCAGCTCGCCCAGGCCCTGCAGTCGCTCCAGCAGACGGGCACGCAGGTGACTGGCGGAGGCCTGATGGCGCATGGCATCGCGGCTGCCAAGATGCCAGGCCAGCCACGGCACCAGCCCCCCGGTCAGCGCCAGCCCCAGCACGGTGATCAGCGCCAATGTCGGCGCGAAGACACCGATCAGCGTACCGGCGGCGAGGATGGCACACACCGCCACCAGTGACGGAATCAGCACGCGCACATAGAGGCTGTCGAGGGCATCGACATCCGCGCCCAGACGCGTCATCAGCTCGCCCTGCCCGGCACGCTGCAGAGCGGCGGGGGAGAGGGGTTCGATGGCGTCGAACAGACGACGACGCAGGCTGGCCAGCAGGCGCAGCGTGCCTTCGTGGGTGGTGACGCGCTCGCCATAGCGTCCGGCGGTGCGCGCCAGTGCCAGTCCGCGCACGCCAGCTGCGGGAGTGAAGAAGTTGAAGGCCTGGGTCGCCGCGACGCTCACGCCGGCCACGGCAGTCGCGGAAAGAAACCATCCCGACAGCGCCAGCAGCCCGGTGGCTGCCAGCAGGGTGATCAGCGCCAGCAGGGCACCGACACCCAGCCAGCCCCGGTGCTCGCGCATCAACGCCAGATAGGGACTCAGTTCGCCAAGCGATGGTGGCCGGGCGGTCGGGGGGACGACAGGGGGTGTCATGCATCACCTCGCGGGCTGGAGGCCTGCAGGTGCCGATCTTCCACCAGGCGGCCGCCTTCGAGACGGATCAGCCGCTGGCAGAGTGGCAGCAGTTCGGGACGATGCGTGAGCAGCAGCAGGGTGCGGTCTTCGCCGAGGCGTTGCAGTGCCCGGATCACGCGTGCCTCGCTCTCGGCATCCAGACTGGCGGTGGGTTCGTCCAGCAGCACCAGCGGCGCATCATGCAGGAAGGCGCGCGCCAGCGACAGGCGGCGTGCCTGCCCACCGGACAGTGGCTGACCGCCCTCGCCAAGCGGTGTCGCGAGTCCGTGGGGCAGGCTGGCGTGCCATGTGGACAGGTCGGCCTTGGCCAGCGCGGCCTCGAGTTCGTCGTCGCTGGCCTGAGGCTTCGCCAGTCGCAGGTTGTCGGCCAGCGTGCCGGACAGGACCACCGTTTCCTGGCCCACCCAGGTGGCCGTGCCGGCCGGGAGGCCCTGGGTCAAGGGATGTCCATTCAGAGACAGCATGCCGTCGGCGACCTCGACGAAGCCCAGCAGCAGGTTGAGCAGTGTCGACTTGCCTGCCCCCGAAGAGCCGGTGATGGCGATTCGTTCACCGGCGGCGATCTGCAGTGACAGCGGGCCCAGCGCGGGGGGCGTGTCCGGGAGCTGGCCGGCATGGCGCACGCTCACGTCCTGCAATCTCAGGGCGCTGAAGGTGATGGGGCGGGTCGCGCTCCGGGGTGGCGCGGTGTTCACGTCGTCAGGCGTCTGCTGACGGGAGAAGGGGGTGGCACCGACGATCGGCACCAGGTCGAGCGCGGCCGCTTCGGCCTCGGCCTTGGCGTGATAGTGCACGCCCAGCTCGCGCAGCGGCTGATAGAACTCGGGCGCCAGCACCAGAATGAACAGGGCGGTCTGCAGCGTCAGCGGTGCCTCGTCCCAGGTGCCGAACTGCAGATGACCGAGGAAGTGAAAGCCGAGATAGACCGCCAGCAGCGCGATGGACACGGCGGTAAAGAATTCCAGCACCGTGGAGGACAGGAAGGCGAGGCGCAGCACGCGCATGGTGCGCTTGCGAAAGGCGTGGCTGACGGCCTCGACCTGGGCGCCGCGTCTGGCGCTGCCGAACAGCTTGAGCGTCTTCAGGCCGGTGAGCAGGTCCATGAAGTGGCGTCCCATGCGGTCCATCTCCTGGAATTGCTCGCGGGAGCGCTTGCGCGCCGCGATCCCGACCAGAATCATGAAGATGGGCACCAGCGGGGCGGTGATCGCCAGAATCAGGCCCGCCGCCCAGTTGAGCGGAAAGACGACCGCCAGCAGCAGCAACGGGATGAGCCCGGCCAGGCGAGTCTGGGGGCGAAAATCGGCGTAATAGCCATGCAGCGACTCGACCTGGTCCCAGACACGGTTGGCGAGGCTGGCGCGGTGCTGGCGATGCACCCACAGCGGGCCGAGTTCGGCGAAGCGCTGCAATAGACGCTCTCGCAGGCGGCGACGGATCTGCTGACTGGCACGGGTGCCAGCGTAGCTGCGCAGCCCGCCAAGCGCGCCTCGCAGCGAGAGGCTGGCGGCGAGTACCGCGATGGCCGGCCACAGTGTCATGAGCGACTCGCGCTCGATCGCCACGCCCTGGGCGAGGCGCGCGATGCTCCACGCCTGTGCCAGCAGCACCAGGGTCGAGAGCAGGGCGCAGCCGATGGCGATGTTCGGCCAGTGGCCGCCAGCTCGGGCCAGGGTCTCCAGCCAGCGGCGTGGCACGAACTCAGGCGACGAGGCGTCAGCGTCAAGGGGGGAGGCAACATCAGACGAGGCGGTGGTTCGGGACATGCTGGCTCCTGCCGGTGGTGGCAGAGGGGATGGTGAGAAGGCGCGGGCGCCAGGCGTCACGGCGGACGATCATCGGGCGTCAGCTTACCGCCGTGGAGGCGTTGGCACACGGTGACGCACTGTCGCACATCTTCACCTTGCGTATAATATGCCCCCAGTACAGGCTGCCGAATTGAAGCGTGTTGGCCGGGCACCACTTGCCAGGCTGGTTCGAGATCTTGTCGCGCCTCGCGCCCGGCCGTCATCTCGAGACGCTTTTCGACACCCTTCTTGACACTCCCCCTGAAATACTGGACTCCACATGACCGTTCGTACGCGTATCGCACCGTCGCCGACTGGTGATCCCCACGTCGGCACTGCCTATATCGCCCTGTTCAATCAGTGCTTCGCTCGTCAGCACGGTGGCGAGTTCATTCTGCGTATCGAGGATACCGATCAGACCCGCTCCACCGGTGAGTCCGAGCAGATGATTCTCGACTCGCTGCGCTGGCTGGGCATCGAATGGTCGGAAGGTCCGGATGTCGGCGGCCCCCATGGTCCGTATCGCCAGAGCGAGCGTGGCGACATCTATGCCGCGCATTGCCAGCAACTGATCGATGCCGGCCACGCCTTCAAGTGCTTCCGCACCAGCGAGGAGCTGGATGAGCTGCGTGACTCCCGCAAGGCCGAGGGTCTGCACATGGCGCTCAAGCCGTCCGATCTCGCCCTGCCGGCCGAGGAAGTGGCACGTCGTGAAGCGGCGGGTGCGCCCTTCGTCATCCGCATGAACGTACCGGAAAGCGGTACCTGTGTGGTCAAGGACATGCTGCGCGGCGAGATCGAGGTCGACTGGGCCCAGGTCGATGCGCAGATCCTGCTCAAGTCCGATGGCATGCCGACCTACCATCTGGCCAATGTGGTGGATGATCACCTGATGGAGATCACCCACGTGATGCGCGGTGAGGAGTGGATCAACTCGGCGCCCAAGCATCAGCTGCTGTATGAGTACTTCGGCTGGCAGATGCCGGAGCTTTGCCACATGCCGCTGCTGCGCAATCCGGACAAGACCAAGCTGTCCAAGCGCAAGAACCCGACGTCCATCCTGTATTACCGCCGCATGGGCTATCTGCCGGCAGCCGTGATCAACTATCTCGGGCGTCTCGGCTGGTCCATGCCGGACGAGCGCGAGAAGTTCACGTTGAGCGAGATGCAGGAGCACTTCGACATCCAGCGCGTCTCCCTTGGCGGCCCGGTGTTTGATGTCGAGAAGCTCAGCTGGCTGAACGGTCTCTACATCCGTGACCTGTCCGAGGACGAGCTGCTGAGCGAGCTGCGTCAATGGGCCTTCAACGAGTCCTACGTCAAGCAGATCCTGCCGGAAGTGAAGCCGCGCATCGAGACGCTGTCCGAGGCGATTCCGCTGGCGGGGCACTTCTTCTCCGGACTGCCGGCCATCACGCCGGACGACTTCGCCAAGGCCAAGCTTCAGGGCGAAGATCTGGTGCGTCAGATGCAGTTCCTGACCTGGAAGCTCGAGGCCGTGAGCACCTGGGACAAGGAGCACCTGCTGGCGGAAGTGAAGCTGCTGTCCGAGCACTTCGAACTCAAGATGAAGGACTTCCTGGCGCCGGTGTTCGTGGCAGTGACTGGCTCGGCGACCTCCACCTCGGTGATGGATGCGATGGTCATTCTCGGTTCCGACATGACTCGTGCACGTCTGCGTCATGCCGTGGCAGTGCTGGGCGGCGTCTCCAAGAAGGCTGCCAAGCGCTTCGAGAAGGAATATCGCGAGCTGTAAGGGTGTCAGTGATGCCTGAAGGGCCCCCATGGCGAACGTGTGTCATGGGGGCATGCGCTGCAGCAGGGCGCTGAGCCTTCTCAAGGCGCTGTCGGACTGCCCTGGTGGCCCTGATGAGGCGCGCGACGGAATTGTGTGAAAAAGAAGTTGACGACTACGAGGCGGGTCAGTAATATACGCCTCGTTCTTGAGAGACGGGGCCTTAGCTCAGCTGGGAGAGCGCAACACTGGCAGTGTTGAGGTCAGCGGTTCGATCCCGCTAGGCTCCACCAAGTTTCTCAAGCGACTGCGTCCCATTCGTCTAGTGGTCCAGGACACCGCCCTTTCACGGCGGTAACAGGGGTTCGAACCCCCTATGGGACGCCACTCTTCTGACATCTCGAGTCGCCTGTGATGGCCTCGGGAAGTCAACAAAAAGCACACCTTGCGGGGTGTGTTTTTTTTGTCTCTGATTTCGGCTTATGCACAGCCGGTGTGTCGCCCGAAACGCATGTTATCCCCAAGTCGCCCTTGACATCGCTGTTGTGTTGTCCACTGCGCGGCCAGGACGTGAACTTTCCTCATACTCCCCCTCGAAGTGCGGCCATCCGGTCTGCGCTTGCTCCTGCATGCCAAAATTTTCTTTTATATCAATGGCTTATAAGCTGGTTAAAAATTGTGCAATCTGTTGGTAAGCCCGCTGTCATGCAGGTTGGAAGCGCTTGTCTAAGGGTTATCAACGAGGTTATCCACAGATAGTGTGGAAAAAGGCAGCGCAGCGTGACGGTGACAGGGTTGTTGCAATGCGGCATCAAGAAAGCGCCGATTCCAACGTCTCGCTGACGCTGGAATCGGCGCTTTTCATCGGGCGGCTTGCACGGCTAGCAGGACGTCATTCGTTCAGTGCCTGATTCGCTGCGCGATGACGCGGGCGAGGCCGCTTCGAGAGGGGAGGGCTCGCCTCATCTGGCCAGGCGCTTGAGCAGCGAGGAGGTGTCCCAGCGGCCGCCCCCCATGCTCTGGACGTCGGCATAGAACTGATCGACCAGCGCCGTCACCGGCAGGCTTGCCTCGATGCGGCGTGCCTCCGCCAGACAGATGTCGAGGTCCTTGCGCATCCAGTCGACGGCGAAGCCGTGCTCGTACTCATCGCGGATCATGGTGGCGTGTCGGTTCTCCATCTGCCACGAGCCCGCTGCGCCCTTGGAGATCACCTCGATCACCGCCTCACGATCCAGTCCCGCCTGCTCGGCGAAGTGCAGTCCCTCGGAGAGCGCCTGAACCAGTCCGGCGATGCAGATCTGGTTGACCATCTTGGTGGTCTGGCCGGCGCCGGTCTCCCCGATACGCTTCACCATGCGCCCGTAATGCGCCAGTACCGGTGCTGCGCGCTCGTAATCTTGCGGGTCACCGCCGCACATGATGGTCAGCGCGCCATTGATGGCCCCCTGCTGGCCGCCAGACACGGGGGCGTCCACGAAGCCGACCGAATGCTCGCGCGCCGCCACGGACAGCTCTCGCGCCAGATCAGCGCTGGCCGTGGTGTGATCCACCAGCAGTCCTCCCTCCGACAGTCCGGCCAGTACGCCATCGGCGCCGTAGGTGACGCTGCGCACGTCATCATCATTGCCGACGCACATCAGCACGATCTCGGCGCCTTCCGCGGCTTCTCGCGGCGTGGCGTGATGGGTGCCGCCGTACTCCTCGCACCACTGTTCGGCGCGCGAGCGGGTCCGGTTGTAGACGCGCACTTCCCATCCTGCGCGTGTCAGGTGGCCGGCCATGGGGTGACCCATGACGCCGAGTCCGATGAAGGCGGCAATGCGTGGCGTTGCGTGTGTCTCTGACATACGAAGGGCTCCTGGCCATCTATCAGCGAAAGGCGGACTTGCTGGGCATGACGGCGGTGTCGGTACCGCGTGACATTACGCTAGCACGTCTGGCGTGGGGCGAGGGACTGTATATGACTGATGGCTTGTGCAGGAGGGGTGGCAGGGGCGTGAGGCAGGCGAGCAGGGTAGGGGCGTCAGCAACGAAAAAACCGCCTCCTGAGAGGCGGTTTCGGTCGGCTGCCGGGGTGCGACGTGGCTTACTTGGCCGGGTAGTCGCGCTGCGGGTGGCCGGTGTAGAGCTGGCGCGGGCGGCCGATACGATGGCCGCCAGCGATCATCTCGTTCCAGTGGGAGATCCAGCCGATGGTGCGTGACATGGCGAAGATGACCGTGAACATGTTGGTCGGGATGCCGATCGCCTTGAGGATGATGCCGGAGTAGAAGTCGACATTCGGGTACAGCTTGCGCTCGATGAAGTACTCGTCTTCCAGTGCGATCTGCTCCAGACGCTTGGCGATCTTGAGTTGCGGATCGTCGGCCATGCCCAGCTGCTCCAGCACCTCGTCACAGGTCTCCTTCATGACCTTGGCGCGCGGATCGAAGTTGCGATAGACGCGGTGACCGAAGCCCATCAGCTTGAACGGGTCATCCTTGTCCTTGGCCTTGTCGATGAAGCGCTGGATGTTCTCCTCGGAATCCTCACCGATCTCATCGAGCATGTTGAGCACGGCCTCGTTGGCGCCGCCGTGTGCCGGGCCCCAGAGTGCCGCGATGCCGGCGCTGATGCAGGCGAACGGATTGGCACCGGTGGAGCCTGCCAGACGCACGGTGGAGGTCGAGGCATTCTGCTCGTGGTCGGCGTGGAGCATGAAGATGGTGTCCATCGCCTTGGCGAACACCGGGTTGATCTTGTACTCCTCACACGGATTGCCGAACATCATGTACAGGAAGTTCTCGCCGTAGGAGAGGTCATTGCGCGGGTACATGAACGGCTGGCCAATGTTGTACTTGTGGCACATGGCCGCAAGGGTCGGCATCTTGGCGATCAGGCGCACCGCACTGACGTAGCGTTCCTTCTCGTTGTTGATGTTCAGATTGTCGTGATAGAAGGCGGCCAGGCCACCGACGACGCCACACAGGATCGCCATCGGGTGGGCATCACGACGGAAGCCCTTGAAGAAGTTGACGATCTGCTCGTGCACCATGGTGTGGTTGCCGATCAGTTGCGCGAACTTGTCGTACTCTTCCTTGTTCGGCAGCTCTCCGAACAGCAGCAGGTAGCACAGCTCTATATAGTTGGAGCTCTTGGCCAGCTGGTCGATGGGGTAGCCGCGATGCAGCAGGACGCCTTTCTGGCCATCGATGAAGGTGATGGAAGATTCGCAGGCGGCGGTGGAGACGAAGCCCGGGTCGTAGGTGAACATGCCTTCGGCGGTCAGGCCGCGGACATCGATGACGTCCTGGCCGAGCGTGCCGGAATAGACCGGAAATTCGATGGTCTTGTCGATACCGTCTACCGTCAGTGTCGCTTTCTTGTCAGTCATGCCGACCTCCTCATTATTCGCGTAACTCTTTGACTTGCTTGCCATGCCGGGCTTGCATCAATCCCGCCCACTATAGAAGCCCGCCAAAGATTGTCAATTCGCCACTCGGCGTAGAGACGTGCGATGCTGCGCTGTGCGTCAGTTTCCCGACGTTTGTCGTTCCATGCCCTTCAGGTTGCGTCCTGATCGCCGCATTTTGTGCAATTCGTGGTTGCGGCTATGCGACGTCGTGTCATTTGTCATGCCAATGGCCAACCCCTATAATCCTCCGTCGCGCGACTGGCGGGAAATTCGGCTCGGTACCGTGGATGGCCTGCGCCCGAGACCCTTCCTCAAACCACCGCCCCTGCGGGCTTGCGTCCGTGTTGGGCCAAGAGAGTGTGTAAGAGCCGTGAATAGCAAACGACCCGTAAATCTCGATCTGACGACGATCAAATTCCCTCTCCCTGCCCTTACTTCAATCACTCACCGTATTACCGGCGTGATTCTGTTCGTGGGCCTGGTGTTCGCGTTGTGGGCACTCGATGCCTCGCTGTCCTCCCCGGAAGGGTTCGAGGCAGTGCGTGACACCCTGGCAACCAATTTCCTTGCCAAGATCGTGGCCTGGGGCCTGCTGTCTGCCCTCGGTTTCCATTTCGTGGCAGGTATCAAACACCTGCTGATGGACATGGATATTGGTGTCGAACTTGAAAGTGCGAATCGCAAGGCGCAGGTCACTGTCGTGATCAGTGCCGTTCTCGTGGTCCTGGCGGGAGTCTGGGTATGGTAAACAACATCACCAATTTCAGTCGCAGTGGTCTGTCTGACTGGGTACTGCAGCGTGTGTCTGCCGTGGTTCTGGCAGCCTATTCCGTGTTCATGGTCGGCTATCTCCTGCTGCACCCGAACCTCGATTACGCCACCTGGAGTGGTCTGTTCGAGAACACGGCAATGCGCATCTTCTCTCTGATGGCATTCATCGCGATTGCCGCACACGCCTGGATCGGTCTGTGGACCGTGGCGACCGATTACATGAAGCCGACCGCGCTGCGCTTCGGTTTCCAGGTCTTCGTCATCCTTGCGTTGTTCATCTTCTTGGTCTGGGGCGTTCAAGTCCTGTGGGGAGCCTGATACATGTCCACCATGCGTAGCCTGACATTCGACGCGATCATCATCGGCGGCGGCGGCGCTGGCCTGCGTGCCGGTCTCGAACTGTCCCAGTCCGGCAAGAAGACTGCCGTGCTGTCCAAGGTCTTCCCGACCCGCTCGCACACTGTCTCTGCCCAGGGCGGTATCACCTGTGCCATCGCCTCTGCTGATCCGAACGACGATTGGCGCTGGCACATGTATGACACCGTCAAGGGCGGCGATTACATCGCTGACCAGGACGCGGCTGAATACATGTGTACCGAAGGCCCGAAGGCGGTCTTCGAGCTGGAGCACATGGGTCTGCCGTTCTCTCGCTTCGACAATGGCCGCATCTATCAGCGTCCGTTCGGTGGCCAGTCCAAGGACTTCGGCAAGGGTGGCCAGGCAGCACGTACGTGCGCCGCGGCTGACCGTACCGGCCACGCGCTGCTGCACACGCTGTATCAGGCCAACCTGAAAAACGGCACCGTCTTCCTCGACGAGTGGTACGCCATCGATCTGGTCAAGAATGCCAACGGCGACATCGTCGGCGTGATTGCCCTGTGCATCGAGACTGGCGAGACCGTCGTCGTCAAGTCCAAGGCCACCGTTCTGGCCACCGGTGGTGCGGGCCGTATCTACGCCTCCACCACCAATGCCCTGATCAACACCGGTGACGGTATCGGCATGGCACTGCGTGCCGGCCTGCCGGTCCAGGACATGGAAATGTGGCAGTTCCACCCGACCGGTATCCACGGTGCGGGCGTGCTGGTCACGGAAGGCTGCCGTGGTGAAGGTGGCTACCTGGTCAACAAGGACGGCGAGCGCTTCATGGAGCGTTACGCGCCGAATGCCAAGGACCTCGCGGGTCGTGACGTCGTCGCGCGCTCCATGGTCATGGAGATCCTCGAAGGTCGTGGTTGTGGCGAGAATGGCGATCACGTCTTCCTGAAGCTGGATCACCTCGGTGAGGAAGTGCTCAACAAGCGCCTGCCGGGTATCTCCGAGCTGTCCAAGACCTTCGCGCACGTCGATCCGACCAACGCGCCGATCCCGGTCGTGCCGACCTGTCACTACATGATGGGCGGTATCGCCACCAACGTGCACGGTCAGGCCATCGCGCAGAACGAAGACGGCACCGACCGCATCGTCAACGGCCTCTATGCCGTGGGTGAAGTGGCCTGCGTCTCCGTTCACGGTGCCAACCGTCTGGGCGGCAACTCGCTGCTGGATCTGGTTGTCTTCGGCCGCGCGGCAGGCAAGTACATCGAGAGCGCGCTCAACGAAGGCATCGAGTACCTCGAGCCGACCCAGAGCGACATCGATTCTGCCCTGGTGCGTCTGAATCGCTGGAACGAGTCCGAAAGCGGCGAGTCCGTGCCGGAACTCAAGCGCGAACTGCAGCAGATCATGCAGAACTCCTTCGGCGTCTTCCGTCAGGAAGACAAGATGGAAGAAGGCGTCAAGCAGCTGTCCGAGCTGCGTGAGCGTATCGCCAAGGCGGGTCTGGCTGACAAGTCCCAGGTCTTCAATACCGCGCGTATCGAAGCCCTTGAGCTGGACAACCTGATGGAAGTGGCGGAAGCCACCGCCATTGCGGCCCTGACCCGCAAGGAAAGCCGTGGTGCCCACTCCCGTTACGACTTCCCGGATCGTGATGACGAGAACTGGCTCAAGCACTCTCTGTTCTTCCCGAACGAGAAGCGTGTCGGCAAGCGTGACGTGAACTTCGCGCCGAAGACCGTCGAGCGTTTCGAGCCGAAGATTCGTACCTACTGAGTCTGACAAGCACCAGTTCGCACTCGCTCGAGTTCACGCTCGCTTGAGTTCGCCGTGATCCAGGTGCGTGCAGGGCATCGCACGCACCTGACCCGTTTGCCCGGAGGGGAAACCATGCTTCAGGTATCCATATACCGCTACAACCCTGAAACCGATACTGCGCCGTACATGCAGGAGTTTCAGGTCGACACCCAGGGCCGTGACCTGATGGTGTTGAACGTGATGGAAATGCTCAAGGAACAGGACAGCTCGCTGGCCTATCGTCGCAGCTGCCGCGAAGGTGTCTGTGGTTCCGACGGCATGAACATGAACGGCAAGAACGGCCTGACCTGTGTCACCGCGCTGTCCGAAGTCGTCAAGGACAACAAGCTGGTGCTGCGTCCGTTGCCGGGCCTGCCGGTCGTGCGTGACCTGGTCGTCGACATGAGCCTGTTCTACAAGCAGTACGAGCGCATCCAGCCGTACCTGCTCAACGACACGCCGGCCCCGGCCATCGAGCGTCTGCAGTCGCCGGAAGACCGCGACAAGCTCGACGGTCTCTATGAATGCATCCTGTGTGCCTGCTGCTCGACGGCCTGCCCGTCCTTCTGGTGGAACCCGGACAAGTTCGTCGGTCCGAGTGGTCTGCTGCAGGCCTATCGCTTCCTGGCCGACTCGCGTGACACGGCCACCAAGGAGCGTCTGAGCGAACTGGACGACCCGTTCTCCGTATTCCGCTGTCGCGGAATCATGAATTGTGTCGCGGTTTGCCCGAAAGGTCTGAACCCGACACGTGCCATCGGCAAGATTCGTGAGCTTTTGCTGGCAAACGCCACTTAAAAGCCGAGCGCTAGCTTGTTATGATTGCACGTCAGCTGCGGCAGGGTGTCACACCTTGTCGCAGCGCACAGCTTGCTGGAGCCGGTGCCTTGTGCACCGGCTTTTGACGATAAAAGAAGACTCAGATGGTGAAGACCTCCATGGTTTCGCCATACAGGGCATAATCGAGTGACGCCGACAGCGCTTGTCCGGCGCCTACCCCACCCCATCAGTCAGGGTGACCGAGAGATGCAAGAAGGCACAATGGAGTTGATGTGGCGCACTTCCCATATGAGCGGCGGGAATGTCCACTACGTAGAAGATCTCTACGAGCGTTATCTTGTCGACCCGAACGAGGTTCCCGACGAGTGGCGCAACTACTTTGATACTCTGCCGCGTCATGACGGCAGCCCCTCCCAGGATGTTCCGCTGACCCCGATCCGTGAGCAGTTCTACGAGATGGGTCGCAACAGTCGCCGCTCGGTGGCTGTCTCGGCGGGCGAGAGCAGCGAGAACAAGAAGCAGGTTCGTGTTCTTCAGCTGATCAACGCCTATCGCTTCCGTGGCCACCAGAAGGCGGACATCGATCCCCTTGGTCTGCGCAAGCCGGCACCGATTCCTGATCTTGAGCTTTCCTTCCACCAGCTGTCCTCCGCTGACATGGACGTCGAGTTCCAGACCGGCTCGCTGTTCCTCGGCAAGGACGTTGCACCGCTGAAGGAAATTCACGCCGCGCTGGAGCAGACCTACTGCCGCAGCATCGGCGCCGAGTTCATGCACATCGTCAATACGGAAGAGAAGCGCTGGCTGCAGCAGCGTTTCGAGTCCGTGCGTTCCAAGCCGAACTTCTCACGCGATGTCCGCCATCACGTGCTGGAACGTCTGACCGCCGCCGAAGGTCTCGAGAGCTACCTCGCCAGCAAGTACCCGGGGACCAAGCGCTTTGGTCTGGAAGGCGGCGAATCCTTCATCCCGATGATGGATGAGCTGATCCAGCGCAGCGGCAAGTACGGTACCAAGGAAGTCGTGATCGGCATGGCCCACCGTGGCCGCCTCAACCTGCTGGTCAATCTGCTGGGCAAGAGCCCGTCCGAGCTGATCGAGGAATTCGACGGCAAGAAGCAGATCGCCAAGGGCTCCGGTGACGTGAAGTACCACCAGGGCTTCAGCTCGAATGTCATGACACCGGGCGGCGAAGTCCACCTGGCACTGGCGTTCAACCCGTCGCACCTGGAGATCGTCTCTCCGGTGGTCGAGGGCTCGGTGCGTGCCCGTCAGGATCGTCGTGAAGACGCCGAGGGTGACAGCGTACTGCCGATTTCCATCCACGGTGACGCGGCATTCGCCGGTCAGGGCGTGGTGATGGAAACCTTCCAGATGTCGCAGACCCGTGCCTACAAGACGGGTGGTACCGTTCACGTCGTCATCAACAACCAGGTGGGCTTCACCACCTCGCGTGCCGATGACGCGCGTTCCACCGAATACTGCACCGACATCGCCAAGATGGTTCAGGCGCCGATCATCCACGTCAATGGTGACGACCCGGACGCCGTGCTGCACGCCGCCCAGGTCGCCATCGACTATCGCCAGCAGTTCAAGCGTGACGTGGTGATCGACCTCGTGTGCTACCGCAAGCGCGGTCACAACGAGGCGGACGAGCCGTCCGGCACCCAGCCGCTGATGTACGCCAAGATCAAGTCCCAGAAGACCGCTCGCGAGAAGTATGCGCAGCGTCTGGTCGAGGAAGGCGTGCTCAGCGAGGAAGAGACCCGGCAGCTGGTGGATCAGTACCGCGCGGATCTCGATGCCGGCAATCACGTCGCCAATGCCCTCGTGAAGCAGCCGAATACCGGTCTGTTCGTCGATTGGACGCCGTACCTGGGCCACGAGTGGACCGGCGATGCCGATACCTCGATGGACATGAAGCAGCTGCAGGCGCTCGCCAACAAGATGTGCGAAGTGCCGGACGGCGTCTCGGTCCAGCGTCAGGTCAACAAGATCTACGAAGACCGTCGCAAGATGGCCGCCGGCGGCATGCCGCTGAACTGGGGCTTCGCCGAGACGCTGGCCTACGCCACCCTGGTGGATGCCGACCATCCGGTACGCATCACTGGCCAGGACGTGGGTCGTGGCACCTTCTCCCACCGTCACGCGGTGGTGCACAACCAGAATGATGGCAATACCTACGTGCCGCTGCAGCACATCAAGGATGGTCAGGCAACCTTCACCATCCATGACTCCTACCTCTCCGAGGAAGCGGTGCTGGCCTTCGAATACGGCTACGCCACGACCATGCCGACGGCATTGGTGGTGTGGGAAGCCCAGTTCGGTGACTTCGCCAACGGTGCCCAGGTGGTGATGGACCAGTTCATCTCCTCCGGCGAGAGCAAGTGGGGCCGCCTGTGCGGTCTGACCATGCTGCTGCCGCACGGTTACGAAGGTCAGGGGCCGGAGCACAGCTCCGCGCGCCTCGAGCGCTATCTCCAGCTGTGTGCCGAGCACAACATGCAGGTGTGCATGCCGACCACGCCGGCGCAGATCTATCATCTGCTGCGTCGTCAGGTCATCCGCTCGCTGCGCAAGCCGCTGGTCGTGTTGTCGCCCAAGTCACTGCTGCGTCACAAGGAAGCGACTTCCACCCTCGACGAGCTGGCCGATGGCCGCTTCGAGATGGTGCTGGCCGACAAGGGCAATCTTGAAGCTTCCAAGGTCAAGCGCGTCGTGCTGTGTGCCGGCAAGGTCTATTACGACCTGGCAGGCTATCGCGCCGAGCAGGGCCGTGAAGACGTTGCCATCATCCGTGTCGAGCAGCTCTATCCCTTCCCGAAGGAAGAGCTCCAGGCCGCCATCGCCGACTACGAGAATCTCGAGCAGGTGATGTGGTGCCAGGAAGAGCCGCTCAACCAGGGTGCCTGGTATCAGAGTCAGCACCACATGCGTCAGGTCGCTGATCAGCATCGTCAGGGCCTCGGCATGAGCCTGGCCTTCGCCGGACGCCCGGCCTCTGCGGCGCCTGCCGCGGGCTACATGTCCGTTCATAACGAACAGCAGCGCCAGCTGGTCGACGACGCCTTCAACAAGTAAAGGCCCGCGACCCGCAAGGGCACCGAGAGAGAATCGAGTTAAGGAACTCCAATGGCTATCGATATCAAAGCGCCGTCTTTTCCGGAATCCGTCGCCGAAGGCACAGTGGCGACCTGGCACAAGCAGCCCGGTGACAGCGTCGAGCGCGACGAGCTGATCGTCGAGATCGAGACTGACAAGGTGGTGCTGGAAGTGGTGGCACCGCAGAACGGCACCCTGGGCGAGATCAAGGTCCAGGAAGGCGAGACCTGCGAGTCCGAGCAGGTACTGGGTACCATCGGTGACGCAGACGCCGCATCTTCCGACGAGAAGAAGCAGGCGCCCGCTGAAGGCAAGGACGACGCCAAGGCCGAGAGCAAGCCGGCCGCCGGTGGCGAAGGCGAGACGCTGGAAGTCAAGGCGCCGAGCTTCCCGGAATCCGTCGCGGAAGGCACTGTCGCCACCTGGCACAAGAAGGTCGGTGACGCCTGTGAGCGCGATGAGCTGATCGTCGAGATCGAGACTGACAAGGTCGTGCTGGAAGTCGTGGCTCCGGCAGATGGCGCCCTGAGCGAGATCAAGGTTCAGGAAGGCGAGACCTGCGAGACCGAAGCCGTGCTGGCACTGTTCAGCGCTGGTGCTTCCGGTGCCGCTGCTCCGGCCGCTGAGGAAAGCGACAGCAAGTCCGACGAAGGTCAGGACGAGAAGGTCGGTGACAAGATTCTCGCGCCAGCCGCTCGCAAGATGGTCGCCGAGCACGATCTGGACGTCAGCAAGCTGGTCGGTACCGGCAAGGGCGGTCGCGTGCTGAAGGAAGACGTGGCCAAGGCCGTCAAGGAAGGCACCGCAGCCAAGTCCGCTGCCAAGCCTGCTGCCGCACCGAAGGCCGCTGCACCGAAGGCCGCTCCGGCCTTCGAGGGCGAGCGTCCCGAGAAGCGCGTGCCGATGAGCCGCATGCGTCAGACCATCGCCAAGCGCCTGGTCAATGCCCAGCAGACCGCCGCCATGCTCACCACGTACAACGAAGTGGACATGAGTGCGGTGATGGAGCTGCGCAAGCAGTACAAGGACACCTTCCAGAAGGTGCACGACACCAAGCTCGGCTTCATGGGCTTCTTCGTCAAGGCGGCCACCGAAGCGCTCAAGCGCTTCCCGGACGTCAATGCCTCCATCGACGGCACCGACATCGTCTACCACGGTTACCAGGACATCGGCGTTGCCGTGTCGTCCGATCGTGGTCTGGTCGTGCCGGTCCTGCGTGATACCGACAGCATGAAGCTTGCCGATGTCGAAAAGACCATCGTCGACTTCGGTCAGCGCGCGCGCGCCGGCAAGCTGGGCATCGATGAGATGCAGGGCGGCACCTTCACCATCACCAACGGCGGCATCTTCGGTTCCCTGATGTCCACGCCGATCCTGAATCCGCCGCAGACCGCCATCCTGGGCATGCACAAGATCCAGGAGCGCCCGATGGCCGTGAACGGTCAGGTCGTCATCCGTCCGATGATGTATCTGGCGCTGTCCTACGACCACCGCATGATCGACGGCAAGGATGCAGTCCAGTTCCTCGTCGCCATCAAGGACCTGCTGGAAGATCCGGCTCGTTTCCTGCTCGACGTCTGAGACTGCAACGCCTCACGCCCGGGGCTTCCCCGGGCGTGTGCGGCCCCGATGGGTGACAGGTTGCCCATCGGGATGCCAATCCGAATCGAACTGCACCAACAGGAAGAGACATGGCCGATAAATTTGATGTAATCGTCATTGGCGCGGGCCCCGGTGGCTATGTGGCTGCCATCCGCGCGGCTCAGCTGGGTCTGAAGACTGCCTGCGTCGAGAAGTGGGTCAACAAGGAAGGCAAGACCGTCCACGGCGGCACCTGCCTGAACGTCGGCTGCATCCCGTCCAAGGCGCTGCTGGAAACCTCTCACAAGTTCGTCGAGGCACGTGACGAGTTCGCCGAGCTGGGCATCAAGGCCGATGGCGTCGAGATCGACGTGGCCAAGATGATCGAGCGCAAGGCGCAGATCGTGAAGAACCTGACCGGCGGCATTTCCGGTCTGTTCAAGGCCAATGGCGTGACCGCCCTGGAAGGTACCGGCAAGGTACTGCCCAACAAGCAGGTCGAAGTCACCGGTCACGACGGCGAGAAGGCGACCTACGACGCCGAGAACATCGTCATCGCGTCCGGTTCCGTGCCGGTCGAGATTCCGCCGACGCCGCTGACCGAAGGTTTGATCGTCGATTCCACCGGCGCCCTCGAATTCACCGAGACGCCGAAGCGTCTGGGCGTCATCGGTGCCGGTGTCATCGGTCTCGAGCTGGGTAGCGTGTGGAGCCGTTGCGGTTCTGAAGTCACCGTGCTGGAAGCGGTCGACAGCTTCCTGCCGATGGTCGATGCCGCTGTCGCCAAGGAAGCCCAGAAGCTGCTCAAGAAGCAGGGTCTGGACATCAAGCTCGGCGCCCGCGTGACCGGTTCCGACATCAAGGACAGCGAAGTCGTCGTCAAGTACACCGACGCCAACGGCGAGCAGGAACAGACCTTCGACAAGGTCATCGTCGCGGTCGGCCGTCGTCCGTACACCCAGAGCCTGCTCGACAGCGATGTCGGCATCAATCTGGACGAGCGTGGCTTCATCCACGTCGATGACCAGTGCGCGACCAGCGTGCCGGGTGTCTACGCCATCGGTGACGTGGTACGTGGCCCGATGCTGGCCCACAAGGCCTCCGAAGAGGGCGTGATGGTTGCCGACATCATCGCCGGCCACAAGGCCGAGATGAACTACGACGCCATCCCGAGCATCATCTACACCTTCCCGGAAGTTGCTTGGGTCGGCAAGACCGAGCAGCAGGCCAAGGCCGAAGGCATTGAAGTCAAGACCGGCAGCTTCCCGTTCGCGGCAAGCGGTCGTGCCATGGCCAACAATGCCACTGAAGGTCTGGCCAAGATCATTGCCGACGCTGAGACTGATCGCGTCCTGGGTGTTCACATCATCGGCCAGCATGCCGGTGAGCTGATCGCTCAAGGCGTGACGGCCCTCGAGTTCGGCGCCAGCGCCGAAGACCTCGCGCTGATCTGCACGGCTCACCCGACACTGTCGGAAGCCGTACACGAAGCCGCGCTGGCCGTTGACGGGCATGCGATTCACATCGCAAACCGCAAGAAGCGCAAGTAAGCGTCCTTCCGAACAAGAGGCGCGTCGCCCCGGCCAGGCCGGGGCGAACGGTGGCAGCCGCATCTCGCGACTGCCGTTCGAGTCTAATGCAACCAATGGCATGACACGATGAACCTTCACGAGTATCAGGCAAAACAACTGTTTGCCGACTATGGCCTGCCGGTGTCCAAGGGCTTCGCCGTTGACACCCCGGAAGACGCTGCTGAAGCGTGCAAGAAGATTGGCGGCGACAAGTGGGTCGTCAAGGCACAGGTCCACGCAGGTGGCCGCGGCAAGGCCGGCGGCGTCAAGCTGGTCGAGAGCGCACAAGCCGCTTCCGACTTCGCTTCCCAGTGGCTGGGCAAGAACCTGGTGACCTACCAGACTGACGCGAATGGTCAGCCGGTCACCAAGATTCTCGTCGAGAACTGCACCGACATCGCCGAAGAACTGTACCTGGGTGCCGTCGTCGACCGTACCACTCGTCGCATCGTCTTCATGGCTTCCACCGAAGGCGGCGTGGAAATCGAGAAGGTTGCCGAAGAGACACCGGAAAAGATCCTGAAAGCCGAGATCGATCCGCTGGTCGGCGCTCAGCCGTACCAGGCGCGTGAACTGGCCTTCAAGCTGGGTCTGAACCCGACCCAGATCAAGCAGTTCACCAAGATCTTCCTGGGTCTGGCGAAGATGTTCGCCGACAAGGATTTCGCGCTGCTGGAAATCAACCCGCTGGTCATCACCGACGAAGGCAACCTCCACTGCCTCGACGGCAAGATCAACATCGATGCCAACGCCGTCTACCGTCACCCGGACCTGCAGGCGATGCACGATCCGTCTCAGGAAGACGAGCGTGAAGCGCATGCTGCCAAGTTCGAACTGAACTACGTTGCCCTCGACGGCAACATCGGCTGCATGGTCAACGGCGCAGGCCTGGCGATGGGCACCATGGACATCGTCAACCTGTCTGGCGGCAAGCCGGCCAACTTCCTCGACGTGGGTGGCGGTGCTACAAAGGAACGCGTTGCAGAAGCGTTCAAGATCATCCTGTCCGACGACAACGTCAAGGCTGTTCTGGTGAACATCTTCGGCGGCATCGTGCGTTGCGACATGATCGCCGAAGGCATCATCGGTGCCGTCGAGCAGGTCGGTGTCAACGTACCGGTCGTGGTGCGTCTGGAAGGCAACAACGCTGAACTCGGCGCCAAGAAGCTGGCCGAAAGCGGTCTGAACATCATCGCTGCTACCAGCCTGACTGACGCGGCGCAGCAGGTTGTCAAAGCTGCGGAGGGCAAGTAATGAGCATTTTGATCGACAAGAACACCAAGGTGATCTGCCAGGGCTTCACTGGCGGCCAGGGTACCTTCCACTCTGAACAAGCCATCGCCTACGGCACCAAGATGGTCGGTGGCGTGACGCCGGGCAAGGGTGGTCAGACTCACCTGGGCCTGCCGGTGTTCAACACCGTCGCGGAAGCCGTTGCCGAGACTGGCGCTGAAGCGTCCGTCATCTACGTGCCGGCACCGTTCTGCAAGGATTCCATCCTTGAAGCGGCCAATGCAGGCATCAAGCTGATCGTCTGCATCACCGAAGGCGTGCCGACTCTCGACATGCTGGAAGTCAAGGTCAAGTGCGACGAGCTGGGCGCGCGTCTGATCGGTCCGAACTGCCCGGGTGTCATCACTCCGGGTGAGTGCAAGATCGGCATCATGCCGGGTCACATCCACCAGCCGGGCAAGGTCGGTATCGTGTCTCGTTCAGGCACCCTGACCTATGAAGCCGTCAAGCAGACCACTGACCACGGTTTCGGTCAGTCCAGCTGTGTCGGTATCGGTGGCGACCCGATCCCGGGTTCCAACTTCATCGACATCCTCGAGCTGTTCGAGAAGGACCCGAAGACCGAAGCCATCGTCATGATCGGCGAGATCGGCGGTTCCGCTGAAGAAGAAGCGGCTGCCTACATCAAGGCGAACGTCACCAAGCCGGTCGTCTCCTACATCGCTGGTGTGACTGCGCCTCCGGGCAAGCGCATGGGCCATGCAGGCGCCATCATCTCCGGCGGCAAGGGTACTGCCGACGAGAAGTTCGCGGCTCTGGAAGAAGCTGGCGTCAAGACTGTGCGTTCACTCGCAGAGATCGGCGATGCCATCAAGGAAGTCACTGGCTGGTAAGCCTGTGATCTCCTGACAGCGCTCGGCGGCAACGCTGATTGCATGTCACCGAAAGGGCAGACCCACCGGGTCTGCCCTTTTTTCATGTCTGTCATTCGGTGAGGGAGTCATTGTCGGGAGCGATAGCTCATGCAAATGCGCATCACATCGCCTTCGCCACCCCAGACGGCAGGTGCGTTTGGATCAAGCAATTGCTAATCTGATGAGGTTCATTGGCACCTGACCAAGCGACACGTGCAGATGCCCCACGGCGAAACACGACTCACTGATAAGGATGTTCCATGCTCAAGACCTTCCCCGCTGTCACGCGTTCCGCCCGCCTGCTGGCGCTGCTGTCTCTGCCGTTGGTTACCGGCATTCCGCTGATGGCCAGTGCAGATTCCGGCGCCGCGGCAGCGTCCGCTCCTGAAGCCTCGGCGAGCATGCAGGTGCCTGCCAAGGGCATCGAGTCCGTGACCAGTCGTGAGGATGTCGCCACCGTCCAGGCGCGTCTGGAGAAGGCGCTCGAGGCCAAGGGGCTGACGCTGTTCAGCGTCATCGAGCATGAGGCGGGTGCCGAGAAGGTGGGGATGGAGCTTCCTGCCACGCATACCGTCATCTTCGGCAACCCCAAGGTCGGTACCCTGTTGATGCAGTGCAATGGTTCGGCTGCGCTGGATCTCCCGCAGAAGATGCTGATCCGTGCCGTGGAAGGGGGCAGCGTGATCGAGTGGAATGATCCGCAGTATCTGGCCAATCGTCATGACCTGGGTGACTGCAAGCTGCCGCTGGACAAGATCGGTGGACTGCTCAAGGGTCTGGCGGCCGAGGCAGCGGGGCAATGAGACGTGAAGACGCCATGTTTCAGCGCTGATCCTCCCAGTCTGGACGACACTGACACGAGCGCTGACATCAGACACTGACATCCGTTTCTGACATTGCGCAGGACGAAAAAAGCCGGACTCCCTGAGGAGTCCGGCTTTTTCATGTGTCACCGCTCGCTTTTCTGCAAGCCGTCCTGCCGTGAGTTCTACAGGGCTTCGCCGTTGTGCTTGAGCCACTGTACCGCGCGGTCCGGGTAGTCCGTGAAGACGCCATCGACATCGGCGTCGACGAAGAACACGCGCAGCATGTCATCATAATCGCTGGCCCAGTCAGGGATGCGACCCTCATCAAGCCGGAAGGTATAGGGCATCACGATCAGGCCTGCTGCATGCGCTTCCTTGACCAGCGGCGTGACCTTGATGTCGTCCCGGGTCGAGCTGTCCTCGATCACCATCGGCTTCCACGGCCCGATGCCATCGGCATAGCCGGCAATCCGCTGCATGGCCCCATCCTGGTACATCCAGTCATAGCTGTAGGGCTCGAGCTTGCCATCCGAGCCCGGCTGGAAGGTCATGTCCCAACTGGTCTCGCCCATCAGCTGCACCAGTCGCAGGTCCATGCCCAGCTCGGGCTGCAGCGTGTCGTGGATGCGTTCGAGTCCATTGGGATCAAAGACCTGCACGATGGCATTGTCGTCATGGTCCAAATAGCCGTACTGCTTGAGCGTCTCGAGGACGGCTCTGGAGATTTCCTTGCCCTCGGACTGATGGAACCAGGGGGCCTTGATCTCGACATACAGGCCGACATCACGGCCCGTGGAGTGATTCAGGCCCTGGATCATCTCGATCTCCTCGCTCAGCGTATGCAGACCGAAGTGGGACTTGCCCAGCGGGAAGCGCTCGGGGTAGTCCGTGACACGCTTGCCATCCTTGACGGTGAAGCCCTCGCTGAAGGCCAGCTTGCGCAGCTCATCCAGGGTGAAGTCGATGGCATAGTAGCGGCCATCCTCACGAGCGCGGTCCGGGAAGACATCGGCGACATTGGTCACGCGATCCAGAAAGCGATCATGCAGCACCACCAGCTGATCATCCTTGCTCATCACCACGTCCTGCTCAAGGAAGTCGGCACCCTGGGCATAGGCCATCGACTTGGCGGCCAGCGTGTGCTCGGGCAGGTAGCCCGAGGCACCACGGTGAGCCACGACGACCTTGTCGGTGCCATGGCCGGGGTCGATGCTGCGCAGCGTCGCGTCATCGGCGAGGGCAGTGGAGGCCGTGGTCACAAGCAATGCGCCCATCACGCCAAGACGCGTGAGTGAGCGGTGAGTCAGGAAATGAGGGGAGCCGGACATGTGGGATCACCTTGGATGTGGTTATTGTATGGACGTTCAACATCGAATCATTACCATAACAAACACTTATCCAAATGGCGATGAGCAATGGAAATGAATGATGATGCGCTGGAGCTGTCCGGCAGAGGTGGGTCGCTGGGGGTCAGGCCGAGGGCGAGCGACGATTGAGCAGGCGGGCCAGCATGCCGCGTCCCGCCATCACGAAGAACACCGGGGCACCGGCGATCAGGTAGAAATAGAAGGTGACGGCGCGCCAGATGACGACGGCGGCAGCGGCGGTGGAGGCACCGATGACAGGCCCCAGCAGTGCCGTGGACGAGAGTTCGGCACCGCCTGCACCACCGGGCAGCAGCGTCAGTTGCCCGGCGGCGAGCGAGAGCATCTGCACGATGAAGGTCCAGCTCCAGTCGATGTCGCGCCCAAGTCCCGCGACGGCCAGATAGAGGATGGAATAGCGCAAGAGCCAATGGGCGCAGCACAGCAGAAAGATCAGGCTCAACGTCAGGCGAGGCAGGGCGAGCGTCTCGATCAGTGCATGACGGAAATGGATCAAGGCACGCGCCAGTCTGAGGCGCGAACGATGGCGTACCTTGAGCCAGCGCAGCAGGCGGCCACTGGCCTTGATCAATCGTCGATGATGCTTGCCGAGCGCCGCCAGCAGGCCGAAGCCGATGATCAGCAGCAGCGCCGGCACGGCCAGCATCCAGCCCAGGCGTAGATCGATGGTATGCGACAGTGCGTAGAGCCCGATGCTGGCGAGCGCCGAGAGAAAGAACAGCATGTCGGTCATCTGGTCGACGGCAAACACCGCCGAGGCGTGTGCCGGGCGTACCCCCTGACGTGCCAGCAGCCCCATCAGGGTGAGCGGGCCGCCACTGCCACCCGGCGTGGCGCTGATGGCGAACTCGGTGGCCATCACCATGCCCAGTGCACGCCGCTGTCCGAGGTGGCCGCCACGCCCGGCCAGCAGCAGGCGCAGGCGTCCGGCATTCAGGTTCCAGCACATCACGATCATGCCCAGCATCAGCGCGAAGGTCTCGAGGGGGAACTGGCGCAGCTGGCTCCCCAGCCCACTGCCGCCCAGCACCAGCGGCACGGCGATGACCAGCACCAGGCCGGCTCCCAGCATCCACAGGGCGCGATTCATGGTGGATTCTCGTGTTCAGGCGATGGGTGGAAGGGCATGGTGCCCAGGGCATGCTGCGGGAACTCAGGCAGCACTGTCGGCATTCCGTCGATCGGCGGTGAGCAGCCCCTTGTGTGTCAGCCAATCGAGCTTGGTCATCGGCAGGTAGCCATCATCCAGCAACCGTGTGACAAGTCGTGCCCAGTAGTCTCGCGAGCCCGTGTGGCGCATGTCGACCGGATGCAGTCCGAGGCGCAGGACATCGGCGTCACGCTCACGCGCCATCTTGCGTTCCGTGACCCAGCGGGACATGGCGCGCCGCGGCGCGGAGCGCGCGCTCCACACCAGTCCCGGAGCATCGATGGGGGTGAAGTCCGGCAGGCGATAGAGGTGCTGAGGGTCGCTGGTGTATTGGAAGTCCAGTGCCTGCAGGGCGCGCCGTGTGCCGTCACTCATCAACCAGGCCGGTGCCACGAAGCCCGACAGCGGCCAGCCGAGCCGCTTGAACAGGGCAGCGCCTTCCTGAAGACGCCGTCTGGCTTCGCTCTCATCGAGGGGGTAGAACTCGCCTTCCCAGGTCAGTACGCGGCGCATCACGTAATCGCGTGGCGTGCGGGGCGGCGGCGCATCATCGCAATGATGAAAACCATGCAGCGCCAGTTCATCGCCCTGCTGTCTGCGGGCCTCCAGCAGGGCGATGAACTCGGGAGCGTTCTCGAGAGGGTTGCGATGGTGGAAGTCCGGCACCACCAGCCAGGTGATCGGGCAGGGATGGCCAAGTCGCTCCTGACACAGCTCATCCATCTGATCGACGAAATCGCGATAGTCCTGCCAGGTCTCGGGAGCGATGTCGTGGAGGACCAGCAGGAAATGCTTTCTGGCGGCTGGAGACTCACCCATGTGTCACCTCTTCCAGTATCGGTTGCAGCTGAGTGCCGGTGACGGCGCGATAGTGATCGAGCAGTCCATCCACCACGCGGTCCCAGTCATGGTGCTTCTCCACATGACGACGCGCCTGGCGACCCAGGGCCGCCGGGTCATTGGCGAAGATGTCCTGAACGGCACGCGCCATGGCATGCGGTGCATGAGGATCACACAGTTGGCCACAGCCCAGCGGAACATTTTCCGCCAGCGCACCGGCGCGAGCGGCCACCACTGGCGTGCCGCAGGCCATGGCTTCCAGCACGACCAGACCGAAGGTCTCCTGTGTGCCGGCATGCAACAGCACATCGACGGAGGCGACCAGTCGTGCCACCTCCGCGCTGCTGCAGAAATGGCCGGTGACACTGACATTGTCCGGCAGGTGGCGAGGCATCCCGGAGCCGATCAACAGCAGATGGTAATTCGGGCCAAGCAGACGGGCGACTTCCAGCAGCTCGTCGAGATTCTTCTCGCGTGAACCGCGGCCGGCGAAGGCCAGCAGTCGCACGTGATCCGCCAGGCCAAGTTCACGTCGCAGGTCCTGATCCCGGCAATCGGGGTGGAAGGTGTTCAGATCGACGCCCAGTGGCTGGATGTGGACATTGCGTACCCCGAGTCGATCCAGTCGCCTCGCCATCACGTCACTGGGTGCCAGCACGCGATCGAAATGGCGATAGAGGCGCTGCACATAGCGATCGACATTGGCCCCCGACCACTCGCCGAGACGGTTGGTGATCAGACGTGGCAGATCCGAGTGATAGAAGCCGATCACCGGGACATCCAGCTTGCGGCCTGCATCCAATGCCGCCCAGGCGGTGACGTAGGGGTCACCCGCCTCGATCACGTCCGGCTGCAGTGCCAGCAGGGTGCTGACCCAGCCTCCACGCCTCAGCGGGAAGCGGTAGCCATTGCCGAAGGGTATCGGGGGGGCCGGGACGTGATAGAGGTCATCGCTGACACTGGAGGACTCTCCGGGAACCAGCAGGCTGTGACGAATGCCTGGTCGGCTTCGTAGGCGTCGTCGCTTGGCTTCCAGATAGGTTCTCACGCCGCCGCTGGACGGCGCATGAAACATCGTCATGTCTGCAACGTGGAGCATCTATTTGATTCCGTTGTGTTTTCTGGCAGACAGCGCCGAAAGGTCAATTCTTGTGCCCAGTCTGAGTCTGCTATTGATCTGGGGGGGAGAGGGGTGGGCTTCAAGTAGGCTTTTGGGAACGCGGAAGTCATGTTGCGCAACTGGCTCTGCTTTCCGGTCGCTGGCTACCCCCTGCACTCAAGAGTGAGACGCCAACCCTACGCCACGGATGGCGTGACCCATGTGACAGCGGCCGGAGGATTTTGTGCGATGCCAGCCGAGGAGGCGTCATGCTGGCCCAGCAGCGAATGCGCTCGCGGGCACAACACGGTTGCGGCGTTGGTGAGCCGCGGTGCAGACAGAACGTGATGCGGGGGGAGTGATTCAGGGGAGTGATGCGGGAAGGACGTGATACTGGAAGAAAGTGATCAAGGGAGAGAGTGAAAAAGGGAGAAGCGACGGGACACCTGGCCATGCCATGGCAAAAAAAATCCCACCCGGGCAGTCGGATGGGAAAGTTGCGTGCACTACAGGAATTCAGGGGGATACGCGGATGGATTCCCGAGGCCTTCTCAGACGCGGACTACGCCTGGGAATGCCTCAGGACTCATGAGAATGATTGAGCGGACAGGAAGGACATCGTCTGGCCCAGCTCTTGGGAGAAGGCGGCTTCGGGCTCGGCGGGACGTTGACTGGCGAGCAACACGAGGCTCAGCAGCATGCCGGCTGCGAGCAGCAGGCGATTGCGTGTCCGGCGGCGGTCCCGCTCCAGCAGCATGGCCACATGCTCCATCGCCTCCTGCTGGATCTCACGCTGTCGCTGTGGCGTGACCGCGTCACGCGAGTGGCCATCTGACGGCTGATCGGTAACACGTGCCAGGACCATGGCCGGCTGGCGCACGATGGCGGCGTGTTCTGCAGCATGACGCTGTGAGGCAGCAGGCGAGCGATGGAATTTCATGGGAGGTCCTCTCACGGCAAGTGGCAGCATGGACAGATGGCAATGACTGACTCGGTACTTGACTCAATCAACGTTGGCGCGAGGAGTGTGGATGCCTCGTGTCTCGATGAAATGAGTGTAACGTGATTTTCTGTTTCATAAAATTACAATTTATCACGATGCGATCACGCTTTGAATACGTTGCGTTGCAGCAACGAAAACGCCCCGGGCGCAGAGCGCTCCGGGGCGTGGGGTACCGCCATCCTGTCAGACGGCGGTGAGCAGGTCGCGGCTTATTCGGCCGGACGACCCACCAGTGAACGACGTTCTTCACGGGCTTCGGTCAAGGAGACCTTGATGATGTCGCCCAATGAGTAACGCAGCTCGTCTTCGATGCGCACACGGCCTTCCTTGTCATCGATCGCGACCTTCTTGCGATCAGTGTGGATCAGCGGTGCCGGAATGAAGACGCTGGCGCCATTCTCTTCCAGGCGCACACGCATGCCACCGCGGCGGATATCGATGATCTCGCCAGTGAAGATCTGCTGCTCTTCGGCGGCCTTGGTCAGGTAACGCACGTAGAGCCAGTCCTTGACGTCGCGCTCAGCCATGCGGTTGAGACGACGACGTTCACTGAGGTGTTCGGTCAGCTGCTCGGTGGCTTCGGCCGGAGCATCCTGACCCAGAATCACGCGCTTGATCAGGCGATGGTTGACCATGTCGCCGTACTTGCGGATCGGCGAAGTCCAGGTGGCATAGGCCTCGAGACCCAGACCGAAATGCGGGCCCGGCTGGGCAGACATCACGGTGTAGCCCTGGAAGCGACGCATGCGCACGTCCAGCCAGGTATCCTCGCGGCTGTCCAGCTCCTGGCGCAGCAGGCGATAGCCTTCCAGGCTGCCCAGCTGTTCCGGCGTCGCGGTGATCTCCTGGGTGGCCAGGAATTCGATGGTGTCGTCGTACTTCTCCGGTGCAAAGCCCTGGTGCACGTTGAAGATGCCGTGACCGATGTGCTTGGAGAGCAGACGGGCGCAGCTCAGGTTCGCGGTGATCATGGATTCTTCGATCATGCGATTGCTGATGCGGCGATGGTCGGCACGCACGTTGAGCACGTTGCCTTCCTCATCCAGCTCGAATTCGAAGTCCGGACGCTCGCGGAAGATCTGGGAGTTGCGTGCACGCCAGGCGATACGCGCCTGAGTGAAGGCTTCCAGCTGACGCAGGCCTTCGGCCAGCTCCTCGGTTTCCGGCTTCCAGCTGCCTTCCTGGCCTTCGATCCAGTCAGAGACGTTGTCGTAGGTCAGGCGGTGATGCGAGCGCATGGTGGCTGCGAAGAACTTCGGCTCACCGATCACGCCGTCGGTGTCGATGTCGACGATGCACATCAGCGTCGGACGGTCTTCACCTTCCTTCAGCGAGCACAGGTCATCGGCCAGGATTTCCGGCAGCATGGTGACGTTCTGGCTCGGCAGGTAGACGGTGAAGGAGCGCGTGCGCGCCTCTTCGTCCACGCGGCTGCCTTCCGGCACATAGGCGGTCGGGTCAGCGATGGCGATGCTCAGGGTCCAGCCGCCTTCCGGGCGCTCGACGATGTGCAGGGCGTCATCCATGTCACGAGTCTTCTCACCATCGATGGTGAAGAAGGGTACGTGAGTCATGTCTTCGCGGGTCAGACCTTCCTCCAGCAGCGGCCAGTCGTTGCCGCCCTCCGGAGAGGCCTGTTCCAGCGCGTGACGCGCCAGGGTGACACGCCACGGCACGCGCGGGTTGTCCACCTCGGCGATGACTTCCTCGATCTGGGCGAAGAAGCTGCGGTCATCCTTGCGCATCGGGTGACGCAGCAGACGAGCCACGACCCAGTCGCCATCATTGAGGCTTTCCTCATTGATGCCGCGCTTCACGCGCGCTTTCATGCGCGTGTTGATGGACGGGTGATCCGGCATCACGTTGAGGCGACCGTCACGCTTGCCGACACGAGCGACGAAGCGGTCGACACCCGTCTCGATCAGCACTTCCGGCTGTACGGATTTCTTCTCGCCTTCGACCTTGACGGTCGCTTCGACGGTATCACCGTGCAGCACCTGCTTCATGGCGGGCGGCGGCACGAAATACGACTCGCCATCCTCGCACTCGAGGAAGCCGAAGCCCTTGTCGGTGCCTTTGATCACCCCCGTGACACGGGGAATTTCCTGGCGGATTTGATCTTTCAGCTGCGCCAGCAGCGAATTGTTCTGCAGCATTTCGGAAGTTCTGTTGGCGGGGTCAGTGGCTCACTATACGGACATGACGCATGGGGGGAAAGCGGCCAGAGACTCCGACGCCCGCACGGGCTGCGTGCGGGCGTCGGCAGCTGGCCGAACGAGTGGCGATGACGCCGCCGGTGGCGGTGCGTCGCTTGCGCCAGATGCGGCTTCAGACCGTGGCAGCAGCGTCCTGCAGCAGGCTGGAGACCGATTGATCACCATCGAACAGCGTGAAGACCGGTGCCTTGCGATGGCGACCTCCGATCTCGCGCGCCTGCATCACGCCCAGCAGGAATTCCGCCACGTTGGCGCGTGAGACCTGCATCTCGTCGGACTTCTCCGCGTCCTGGGTCAGCTTGCCGTTGCCGGCTTCCTCGGTGAGGCGGCCCGGTTTGACGATGACGTGGCGCAGTCCGCTCTCGGCCAGGCAGAGATCCGCCGCCTTCTTGGCCGCGAAGTAGGGACGCATGGCCGCCGGGCCTGCCAGCGGGGTCTCGGAGCGGATCGAGCTGACCTGGATCACCCGCGAGAGGCCGAATTCCGCGGCCAGTTCCGCAGTGCGCATGGCACCGTGCAGGTCGATGGTCAATGTCTTGTCAGGGCCGGTATGCGGGCCGGACCCCGCGACGAACACTGCCTGGTCACAGCCATAGAACGCCTGGCGCATCTCGCCTTCCAGGTCTCCCATGACGGTCGGAATGCCGCGTTCATGGAACCAGCCCTGCTGGTCCGTCGAGCGGATCATGGCGACGATGGGTTCGCCGGCGGCCTGGGCCTTCTCGCAGAGTTGACGACCGATCTTGCCATTGGCACCGATGATGAGCGTCTTGCGCATGTTGGCGACTCCTTGTTCGGGGGAACGAATGCAGCAGGCCGAGCCATCATCTCGAGAGAGCGATCCTCAAGCGATGACTCGGCGGGATACCGTCTTTCCTGCGGTCGGCCGGAGTGAACTTCAAGTGGTCCTGCCGTCGGGAGCCTGACAGGAGGTCAGGTCATGAGAGATGTGATGGGGGGAGTGGACAGAGCCGATCACACGCATGCGAGGCCGGCACTCGCAAGCCGCGCATGACTGATGTGAGCGCCGACACACCTACATGAGTCTTAGCTTATAAATACTGCGGTATTAAAGGCGCATGCCGGGGCTATGCCGTGACGTGCAGCCTGCTAGGATGGCGCTACAACACCCGAGAGCCCACGGCTCTCGGTCTCCACGACAGCATGAAAGACAAGGACGTCCGATGAGCGCCACGATGAATTCCGATGCCGCGCCCTCCCAGACACAAGGCAACGCCATTCGCGTCGGCCTGATCGGTTATGGCATGGCGGTACGTACCTTCCATGCGCCACTGATCGAGGCGACGCAAGGCCTGGCGCTGGTCGCGCTCTCGACCTCGCGTCCCGAGGTGGTCAAGGCCGAACGTCCCGAGCTCGAGGTGGAAGCCACTCCCGAGGCACTGCTGGCGCGTCAGGACATCGATCTCGTCATCATCGCCACGCCCAACGAGACCCACTACCCCCTGGCGAGTGCGGCGCTGGCGGCCGGCAAGCATGTGGTAGTCGACAAGCCCTTCACCGTCACGCTGGCCGAGGGTGAGGCGCTGGCCCGAGAGGCGGAGCAGGCAGAGCGGGTGCTGGCGGTGTTCCACAATCGTCGCTTCGATGCCGATTTTCTGACGCTGGTCGAGCTGATCGAGGGCGGTACCCTGGGGCGCATCGCCCACATGGAGTCCCATTTCGACCGCTTCCGCCCCAGCGTGCCGGACCGCTGGCGTGAGCAGGCCCTGCCCGGCAGCGGCCTGTGGTACGACCTCGGGCCACACCTTCTGGATCAGGCGCTGTGCCTGTTCGGCGAGCCTGCCAGCATCCAGCTGACACGTCGCACCCAGCGCGAGGGAGCCGTCACCGATGATTTCTTCCATGCCGTATTGAGCTATGCCTCACATGCCATCTATCCCTCGCTGGTGGTCGAGCTGCACGCCAGTGCCTTGGCGGCCGCACCGACGGCACGTTTCGCCGTCCACGGCACGCGCGGCAGTTACGTGACGTTCGGTCTCGATCCTCAGGAGGCATGTCTCAAGGCCGGCAGCTTCCCGGCCCGTGACGAGGCCGAGCGGCTCGCGCAGCAATGGGGGCGCGACCCGCGCCCGGGCATGCTCACGGTGCTGGAGACGGCAAGGGAGGCCGGCGATGGGGAGCAGGTGCTGGTCGCCGGTATCCACCAGGGCCGCGATGGCGACTACCCGGCCTGGTATGCGCGGCTGCGCGACTGCATCCGTTCCGGCAGTGCCAACCCGACGCCCGCCGACGAGGCACTGCGCGTGATGAAATGGCTGGAAGCGGGGATCGCCAGCGAAGGCTGAGGCTGTTGGCGGTGAGATGACTCACGAAAACGCGCGCCCCGATGACTCGGGGCGCGCGTTCTGCTTTCAAGAGAGTGACAAGGATCAGCCTGCGATGCGCTCAGGCGTTGGCGTCGTCCTCGCCCTTGTCGGCCTTGCGCATGCGCGAGAACAGCTCCGCGCGCAGCTCGCCGATGCGCGGTACCTCCTCGGCATGGAAGGGGATGGGGCGCAGCAGGCGCATGGCACGCAGGCCCAGGCGTGCGTTCATCAGGCCACTGCCCAGCCCCTGTCCGGCCTTGGTGGAGAGGCGGCCGGCCAGATTCATCGACAGCAGATCCATGCTGGCCTCGGCGGCCAGTTCACTGGCGCCGGCGAAGGCCATCGACGCCAGCACCTCCTTGAACAGGCGCAGACGGCTGGCGTAGCCCAGCTCCAGTCCGTAGAGGCGCGACAGGCGCTCCATCATGCGCAGTCCGCGCCAGGCCACCAGGCTCATGTCGACCCAGGTCAATGGCGAGACCGCCACCATCACCGCCGTCTCGCCGCTCATGCGCGAGATCAGACGCCGCGCCTCACGGTCCCGCGGCCCCAGCACATGGAAGGCGAACAGCTCGCGGCGCTCCGACGGGGAGTGATGCGCTTCGCAGGCAGCGCGCCAGGCGCGCACGCCGGCATCATCCTCGCCCAGCTTCATCTGACGGCGCAGCTGCTCAAGCAGGTCTTCCTGCTGGCTGTCGGCCTTGCCGCCTGCCTTGTTCGAGCCCTCGTCAGGCGTGGACGGCGCATCACCGCGCTGGCCAAAGCTTTTCTGGCCAAAGCCTCCTTGACCAAAGCTCTCCTGGCCAAAATCATCCTGCTGATGTTCTTCCAGCTCGGCACGCAGCGCGACGTGCTTGCGCAGATGACGCAGTCGGAAGAGCTCCTTGCCCAGTGCGCGGGCGCCGAGCCCGATGGCACCAAGCCCCAGCAGGCCCCAGGCCCCGGCGATCAGGTCACCGCCCATGGCCGCCTGATACAGCGCATGGCCGGCCTCGACACCACCGAGTGTCAGGGTGCCGAGCAGCAGCCATTTGAGGCCACGATGGCGTGGCCTGGCGCTCAGCGTTGCATCGAGTCCCGGCGTGGCGGGCTCCGGTTCGGCCGCGGCCAGTGGCTGGCTTTCCATCTCCGGCGAGAAGTGGCGCGCGCCGCGCAGGGCCTCTGCCGCGCTCTCGGTGGGGCGCTCGGCGTAAGCCGTCGAGGCGGCATCGGCCTGCGCCGAGTCGGCAGAACCGGGACTCGTGAAGCGTTTGCCCGGGCGCGGGTGGCGGGATTCGGTGGTCATTTCAGGTGGTCTCCCAGCAGCCAGTCGAGCACCGCGTCCATGCGAATGTGAGGTGGTGCCTTGCCGTCGACCTGCGGCGGCGCGAAGTGGGGGAAGTCGAAGCGGCTCTCGGCCCAGAAATTCGGGTCGGGCAGCCGTGAGGGCACCTCGCCCGGGAACAGCAGCACGGACTCGCGGCCAGCGCCCTGCGTGCCTGAGTCGCTCGACCCTTCGTGCTCACCGAGCAGGTGTCCCGCCAGCGCCGGATGACGCTGACCATTCTCGACCACTTCACGCGCCTCGCTGGCGCGGATGGCGGCGATGGTGAAGGCCTTGAGCGGCACGTCGCGATAGCGCAGGCGTTTGAGCGGGCCCGCCAGCAGCTGCTCTAGCAGGTCGCGCATCGCGCCATGCTGCTCGGGGGTGACGTGGTCGGCCTTGGTGGCGGCGATGGCCAGGCGGTCGATGCGACGGTCCATCAGGCGCGCCAGCAGGTGACGGCGGCCATAGGCGAAGCTGTCGAACAGCTTGTCCAGCGCGCGGCTCAGGTCGCGGAAGGGTGCCGGGCCGGCATTCAGCGCACCCAGCACGTCGATCAGCACGATCTGGCGGTCAAAGCGCCGGAAGTGGTCGTGATAGAAGGGACGTACCACGCGGCGGCGATAGTGATCGAAGCGCCGCGCCAGGATGCGGTACAGGCTGGTTTCCGGCAAGGCTGCCAGCGCATCGGCTGTCCAGTCGCCAAGCCCCGGCAGCGGGAAGAATTGCAGCACCGGTGCCTCATCCAGCTCGCCCGGCAGCAGGAAACGGCCCGGTGTCAGGTCGACGAAGCCCCCCTTGCGGCGTGCGGCGTGCAGATAGTCGGTATACAGGCTCGCGATCTCGGCGAGGCGGTCTTCATCCACTTCGCTGTCCGGCGTCAGGCCCGCGATGGCGCCCATCCAGTCATGCGCCCAGTCGCCGCGCCCATCGGCCAGCTGCGTCTCGCATTCGCTGCTCCAGGCGGTGAAGTCCTGCTCCAGCATCGGCAGGTCCAGCAGCCATTCGCCGGGATAATCGATCAGGTCCAGTGTCAGGGTGGCGCGCTGGCTGTCGAGCATGCGCGCGGCGCGTGAGGTGGGGCGAAAGCCGATCTTGAGACGCAGCTCGCTGATGCTGCGGGTCGGCGTCGGCCATTCGGGGCCATGGGGCGAATGCTGGCCGGAAAGCGAGCGCAAGCCGGCTTCCAGCGGAAAGCGCGGGATGGAAAGATCCGGCTGACTGACACGCTCTGCCCCGAGCAGACGGCCATCGCGGGCGGCAGGCAACAGCTCCAGACGCGCGCCGAGTCCTGCGTGGCGCAGCTGCTCGATCAGCGAGACGAGAAAGGCCGTCTTGCCGGCACCGGACAGACCGGTGACGGCAAGACGCAGCTGACGATCGAGGCCGCGCTCCAGCAGGTCATGGGCTTCGCGGCCCACCTCGCGGGCAAGCTGGCGGGCGTTGCGGGTCATGGTGTTGAACATCAGGCATTCCCTGTCAGTGGGGGCGAGGCGGCGGCGCGACGTGATGGCGTCCTGGCAGCTGATGATGAGCTGGGTGATGGCCGGGACTTGTCAGTGTGCGCCGCACGGCTCGCCATCATCCCTCTATCTGCGGGCGATCGGCGCGCAAGGCAAGCTGACGCCACGCCAGAAGGGCGATGGGCAGCAGGCAGGCGGGGATCAGCAGCAGGTTGAGTAGCGCCCAGCCCAGCGTGCTGACCAGTGGTCCGGCCAGCAGTGCCGTCACCGCGCCTGTGGTGAAGACGAGGAACTCGTTGGCGGCCTGGGTGCGGGCCTTCTCGTTGGGGCGATGACAGCGGGTCAGCAGCGTGGTGGCGGGCAGGAAGGTGAAGTTCCAGCCGATGCCGAGCAGGATGAGGCCGAGGAAGAAGCCCTGGGTGCCGGTCAGATAGCCGGCGGCCAGCAGCTGCGCGGTGCCAAGGCTCGCCAGCAGGAAGGCGCAGCCGGTGATGATCATGGTGCCGGTGCCGAAACGTGCGGTCAGGCGTCCGGTGAAGAAGGAGGGCAGGAACATCGCGACCACATGCCACTGGATGGTGGTGGCGACGTGATCGAAGCCGTGTCCGGCATGCGCCATGGCCAGTGGCGTGGCCGTCATCGCCAGGTTCATCACCCCATAGCCGACCATCGCGCTGAGCACGGCCAGCAGGAAGGTCGGTTGGCGCAGGATCACGCCCAACGGGCGCGCGGGTTCGGGTTCATCATCGCCGTCCGACTGGGCGCTGCCTTCGCTGGGCAGCCGAATGAAGGCCAACAGCAGCAACGCCACCAGATACAGCGCCCCCAGCCCGAGAAAGCTGCCCAGGAAGGGCGTGTCGGCCAGTGCATGACTGGTGCGGGCAAGCCAGGGGCCGAAGAAGGCTGCCAGCACGCCACCACCCATCACCAGCCCGATGGCGCGCTCCCGCTGCTCCGGGGGCGCGGCTTCCATGGCGGCGAAGCGATACAGCTGGCCGAAGCCGATCCCGATGCCCACCAGCCAGGTGGAGAACAGGAACAGCCCGAAATGCTGCAGGTGCAGCGCCAGCACGGCCAGCCCCGCGCCTGCCAGCCCGCACAGATTGCCGAGCACGAAGCCGCGGCGTCGTCCGAGGCGTGCGGTGATCAGCGAGGCAGGGATGGTGGCGCACATCAGGCCCAGCCATTGGGTCGCGACCGGCGCGGTCGACCAGCTGCTCGAGGCAAGCTGGGCACCGATCAGCGGCGAGACCGCGATCAACAGGATGTTGCCGCTGACCAGCAAGGCCTGGCACAGCGACAACAGCGTGACGGCCAGCGGCAGGCGGGCCCGACCGGCAGTGGAGGATGAGGATGACATGATGACGCAGCTCCGACGGATTGCGGCGCCTGGTGCGCCTGTCCTGATTATGCCTGTGCTCCGCTCAGGCGTTCCAATTCTCCGTCAGGCGTCGAGGAGTCCGGGGCGGGGCGCGTGATGACTTGCATGCCTACTCTCCCGCCCATTCCCGCAGGCTACCCTTGCGCACCCGACGGACAGCGTGTGACAGCTCGCCCTGCTCGGCAAGTCGCTGGATGACCGCAGGCAGCGCGGCGCGGACCTCATCGGCTGACATGCCGGGGGAGAGCTCAGGGGCATAGAGCATCTTGAGCAGCACGTAATCCAGCGGACTCAGCCAATGATCCACCGTGACGTCGCTGAAGATGGAGGGAAACACCGCGTCCGAATCATTGGGCAATCCCATCAGCTGGGCGCTTTCCTCGACGACGCAGTCCACCAGGCGTGCCTTCTGGCGGGCGTAGTCGACCGGAATCAGGATCAGCCCACTGGCGATGGCCTGGTCGGCCCCGGTCTTGAACAGTGTCAGGCACACGCCTTCCCGCAGTGCCTTGCGCATGCCCGGGGTGGCGGCCTGCTGCTTGCCGACGTAGGCGGCGGCCTCGCGAGTCATGTGGCCCCGAGTGATGAAGGCGATGCGCAGGTTGGCCTCTCTGGCGGAGGACACGAAACTCAGCGGCTGGCCGGTGATGGCGGAGAGATGACGAAACTGGACCTGGCTCAATTGGCGTTGCAGGCGGGCGTCACCCAGCTGCGAATCGAGCCAGACCGTGATCGGCACCTGCCAGCGGGTGAGCGAGGCGCTGCTGCCGGGCTGGTATTCACGCTTGAGCGCCACTTCCATGAAACTGTCCGTCAGCACATCGGCGCGCTGCCAGCGCTCGGCGGCCTGGCTGACAGGCACCGACATCAGTGAGGCGAGCAGGGAGATCGACAGTGACAGCACCTTGAGGCGCGGACGACGGCTACGCAGGCGACAGCGGGACATGGGAGACCTCGGTGATGAGCGACTCGTCCAGCATGCCTGAAAGCGGTGCAGCAAATGCACAAATGCACGAATGCCCCGGCTGTCCGGGGAGACAGGGCGGGGCATTCGTGTCATGGCGGATGTGCTGCTCGCGGGGCGAGTCAGCAAACGGCGCGGGTCAGATGAAGGCCAGATAGATGGCGATCACCAGCACGACCAGCAGCAGCGCACAGACCTTGGCACCTTTCCAGGGGGTCATGTCGATGGCGCCGACATCCTGCTGGATCCATGGCTCGTTGCGCGGTGCCAGCTTGCCGATGATCAGCATCATCGCGATCAGCAGCACGAACACCAGGCCGACGAAGTGGAACTCGTGGATCACGTCCAGCACGCCGGAGAAGGCCGGCACGAAGTAGACCACGCCGATCACGCTGCAGCCGATCAACAGCGCCAGGTTGGCGGCGATGGTCGGCACGCGACGCGTCAGCAGGCCCATCAGTACCACGGCGAAGATCGGGATGAAGTAGATGGCATTCATCTTCTGCAGGTAACCGAACAGGCTTTCCTGACCGGCCAGCAGCGGCGCGAGGGTCATGGAAGCGATCGCCAGCACCCAGCCGAAGCCCTTGGAGACCTTGACCACTTCCTCGTCGCTGGCATCACGGCGCAGGTGCGCCTTGTAGATGCCGGTGGAGAACAGCGTGGTGGTGGCGTTCAGCGCCGAGTTGAAGGACGACAGGATCGCCCCGACCATCGCGGCGGCGAAGAAGCCGGTCAGCGGTGCGGGGAGCACGTCGAACACCAGCTGGCCGTAGGCGCTGTCGGCCTTGACGCCGGAAGAAGCGTAGAGGTGATAGGCGATGATGCCGGGAATCACCAGATACAGCGGGCCCAGCAGCTTGAGCGCGCCGGTCAGCAGCACGCCTTTCTGGCCCTCGGCGAGGGTCTTGGCGGCGAAGGTGCGCTGGATGATCTGCTGATTGGTACACCAGTAGAAGAAGTTGATGATCATCACGCCGGTGAACAGGGTCGAGAAGGGCACCGACTGGTCTTCACTGCCCATGGAATTGAATTTCTCGGGATTGGCGGCGGTCAGCGTGTCCCAGCCAGCCATCACGCCCTGGCCGTCGCTCACGGCATCGAGACCGAACCAGACGATCAGCATGCCGCCGATCAACAGTCCCACGCCGTTCAGGGTGTCGGAGATGGCGATGGAGCGCATGCCACCGAACAGCGCATAGATGGCGCCGATGATGCCGACCACCCAGATGGTCATCCACAGCAGTGCATTGGGTGAGCTGATGCCGGTAAGAGAGGGCAGATCCAGCATGCCCTGCAGGCCGATGGCACCGGAGTAGAGGATGATCGGCAGCAGGATCACCGCATAGGCGAACAGGAAGATGAGGTTGGTGATCAGCTCGGTGCTGCGCCCGTAACGCAGCGCCAGCAGTTCCGGCAGGGTGGTGATGCCGCTCTTGAGGAAGCGTGGCAGGAAGAACAGCGCCATCACCACCATCGCCAGCACCGCCATGACCTCCCAGGCCATCACCGACAGACCATCGGTGAAGGCGGCGCCATTCAGACCGACCATCTGTTCGGTGGACAGGTTGGTCATCAGCAGCGAGCCCGCGATCAGCGGGAAGGTCAGACTGCGTCCGGCGAGAAAATAGCCGGTGGAATGCGAGGTGTCATCGCGATGTGTCCACCACCAGGTCAAGGCGGCGACCAGGCCGGTAAAGAACACGAAAGAAACAAGGGTAAGGGCGTGCATGGGAGGAGGGTTCCTTGATGCTGGCTGGCGCGACGTCTGGCTCACGGGCACTCGGTCCGCGCGGCGATTCGGCGATCAGTCCAGCAGTATCGATGCAATGCACACAGCGAGCTGTGTCATCGTCCGTGACGAGACTCACCGGTAACATTCGCGGCAAGTCTGGCGACAGTGTAGGTATCTCCCGAGTTCCTGCTATCCGCCATTTGTAGAACATACGTTGGTTTCGGGGCTTGGCTCGCCCCTGTCGGCGTGATGGCGGGCAGAGGAAACGTGTGTCAGGCCCGCCTTGTAAGGCCGCCTTGTAAGACCCGTGACGCGAGACCCGCCGCGCCGCGCAACGAAAGCGCCCCGTCTCGGCGAGGAGAACGGGGCGCAGGCGGCCAGGGGGACACCGTCAGGTCATGCAGTGCTCAGCCGGCGAAGGCCAGATAGATGATCATCACCAGTATGAGAAGAATGATGCTGGCGATGCGCGTGCCAGCCCAGGGCGTCATGTCGATGGCACCGACATCCTGCTGGATCCAGGGTTCGGCACGCGGTGCCAGCTTGCCGATCACCAGCATCAGGGCGATCAACAGCACCAGCACGATGGCGATGAAGTGGAAGTTGTGCACCTTGTCGACCAGCTCGGAAAGCACCGGCACGAAGTAGAACAGGCCGATGACCGCACAGCCCAGCACCAGCGCCAGATTGGCGGCGATGGCTGGCACGCGCCTGGAGAGAAGTCCGACCACGATCACCGCCAGCAGCGGGATGTAGTAGATGGAGTTCACCTTCTGGATATAGACGAACAGGCTTTCCTGGGTCGCCAGCAGCGGCGCGATGGTCATCGCGGCGGCCGCCATGATCCAGCCCGCCCATTTGGACGCCTTGACCACCTCTTCATCGCTGGCATCCGGCTTGAGGCGTGCCTTGTAGACATCGAGACTGAACAGCGTGGCGGTGGAGTTGAGCGCCGAGTTGAAGGACGACAGGATCGCGCCGACCATCGCCGCGGCGAAGAAGCCGGTCAGCGGGGCAGGCAATACATCGAAGACCAGGCGACCGTAGGCGGCGTCAGCCTTGATGCCATCACCGGCGTAGAGCTGGAAGGCGATGATGCCCGGCAGTACCAGGTACAGCGGGCCCAGCAGCTTGAGCGCGCCGGTCAGCAGCACCCCCTTCTGGCCCTCGGCCAATGTCTTGGCGGCGAAGGTACGCTGGATGATCTGCTGGTTGGTACACCAGTAGAACATGTTGAGCAGCAGCACCCCGGTGAACAGGGTCGAGACCGGTACTGACTGGTCATCACCGCCCAGCGAATTGAGCTTCTCCGGGTGGGTCTCCTTGAGTGTTTCCCACCCGGCGAGAATGCCGTTGCCATCACTGATCCGATCCAGCCCGTAGTAGACGATGATCATGCCGCCGATCAGCAGCCCGATACCGTTCAGGGTGTCGGAGATGGCGATGGAGCGCAGACCGCCGAAGAGGGCATAGATGGCCCCTGCGATGCCGACGGCGATCACGGTACCGGTCAACAGCACCATCTGGGAATCGATGCCGGTCAGGGCGTGCAAATCCAGCACGCCCATCAGGCCGAGGGCGCCGGAATAGAGGATGCTGGGCAGCAGGATGATGGCGTAGGCCAGCATGAAGATCAGGTTGGCCAGCAGCTGGGTGGTGCGATCGAAACGCAGTGCCAGCAGCTCCGGCAGGGTAGTGATGCCGCTCTTGAGGAAGCGTGGCAGAAAGAACATGGCCATCGCGACCAGCGAGACCACGGCCACCACCTCCCAGGCCATCACGGAGAGGCCATCGGTGAAGGCGGCCCCGTTCAGGCCCACCATCTGCTCGGTGGAGAGATTGGTCATCAGCAGGGAGCCGGCGATGATCGGGAAGGTCAGACTGCGGCCGGCAAGAAAGTAGCCGGTGGAATGGCGATGGTCGTCACGACGGGTCAGCCACCAGGTGATCACGGCGACCAGCCCCGTGAAGAACACGAAGGAGCTCAGGGTGAGGGCATTCATGGCGTTATCCTTGTTGAACAACAGGGCTCGGAGGCCTGCCTGCTCAGCTGCCCATCGTCTGCAGAACATGTCTCACCGTTGGCGCGCGGTACCACGAGACACGCTGTCAGCGACCGACATCTAGCGTGCCGATCAGTGTCAAAGAAATGCCGGACTCTCACCATTGACAATTTGTCTGACATTTTTCTGCAATTGTCTGATTCGTGCAGACATAGCCCGCCAGCGGCTGTCGACCTGTCGCCATGACCAGAACGCCCCGCCTCTTGCGTGTCGATCGACAGCAGGAGGCGGGGCGTTGTCGTTGTCAGAAGCTGGTATCGGAAGCCGATAGTCAGCAGCGAGTTTCAGAAGCCGATAGTCAGCAGCGAGTGCCACATGCCGACATCAGAAGCGAGTGCCAGAAACCGACACCGCTGTCAGGCGCTGGCGGCGGCGGGGGTCAGCACCTGCTGGTAGAGCGAGGCGCCGTGGATATCCTTGAGCGTGACGGTCAGTGCTTCGCTCTCGGGATCGAGATCCACCTGACCGAAGAACTGGAACCCTTCGCTGGGCGACATGTTGGCACGGCCTTTCGGCGGTGCCTTCACGAATTCCAGTCTTGGCCCGAAGGTATTGTCCAGCTCGCCAGGGCCGTAGGTACCGGCATGGATCGGCCCGCTGACGAATTCCCAGAACGGCGTGAACTCCTTGAAGACGGCGCGCTCGGGCGAGTAGTGGTGCGCGGCGGTGTAATGGACATCCGCCGTCAGCCACACCAGGTTCTGGATGTCGTGATCGCGCACGAACTTCAGCAGCTCCGCGACTTCCTGTTCGCGTCCCAGCGCCTCACCATCGCCATTGGCACCGTTCTCGAAATTGTCGCCGTCACGCACCAGCAGGCCGATGGGCATGTCGGAGGCGATGATCTTCCAGGTGGCGGTGCTGGCCTTGAGCGACTGCTTGAGCCATGCCAGCTGATCGCGCCCCAGGAAGTCGGTCTCGGGGCCACGCCCGGACTGGCGATTGGCGGAATTGGGGCCGCGGAAGCTGCGCATGTCGAGCATGAACATCTCGAGCCCCGGGCCGAAGCTGAAGTTGCGGTGGATGCGTTCCGGCGCGGCTGGGCCGGTCCGCAGCGGCATGTTCTCGAGGAAGGCACGACGCGCATTGGCGGACAGCACGTCGAGATTCTTCTCGGTGTAACGGTCATCCTCGAGAATCTCGCCCGGATACCAGTTGTTGGTGGTCTCGTGGTCATCCCACTGGGCGAACATCGGCACTTCGGCATTGAAGCGACGCAGGTTCTCGTCCATCAGGTTGTAGGCGTACTGACCACGATACTCGTCCAGGGTCTCGGCGACCTTGGACTTGGCCGGCGTGACGATATTGCGCCACAGGCTGCCGTCGTGCTGAGTGACGCTCTCCTCGAGCGGGCCATCGGCGTAGATGGTGTCGCCGGAATGCAGGAAGAAGTCCGGCTTGACCTGGCGCATCGTCTCGTAGAGGCGCAGGCCACCGAAATCCGGGTTGATCCCCCAGCCCTGGCCGACGGTGTCACCGGACCACACGAAGCGCAGCGCGCGCGGTGTCTGAACGCCGGGCGGCAATACCAGACGCCCGGTGGTCGCCTCACTGATGGCGCGGTGGTCATCCAGTGCCGCATAGCGTACCCGGTAGAAGACTTCGCCGCTGGCGTTGGCGCGGGTGTTGATGCGGGTCAGATCCAGCTTGCTGGTCAGGCCGTCGGCCGGCAAGGCCACGGGGCCGCGCATCTGGAAGGCGCCACGCATCTCGATGTTGTCGGCCAGCTCGATCAGCATGCGGGCCGGCTTGTCGGTCTGACTCCACAGCATGGCGCGGCTGGCGGTCACGTCGCCGCTCATCACGCCAGAGGGCATGCCCGGGCGACGGCCCTCGGCCATCACGATGGCCGGGGCGCCCAGCAGGCCTGAGCTTGCCAGCAGGCCCACGCCGGCACCCTGAAGGCCACGGCTCAGCAGGCGTCGGCGGTCCATTCGCGAAGGTGCGCCGGCGCGTGCGGCATGCGAGTCACCGGGGTTCGCGTTCGCGTCGTCCTGCGAGGTGGGCGAGGCAGGTGTCGTGCGCGAGGAGCGGGAAGGTAGCAGATCAGACAGACGGCGGGACATGAAGGGCTTCCTTGTTACGGTCTGGCATCAGGATGGCAGCGGCGGCAAAGGTGCCGCGGTGGCTGACAGGGCTCACGGGAGAGGCTACTTTCCATGCTCAAGATGACGATCAGGTGTCAGAACCATGATCGCCATGCAGTCCCGTGAACCGGCAGCGCGACGTCCGGCCGTCAGAGCCCCCTTGCGGTGTTGCGGTGTTGCGGTGTTGCGGTGTTGCGGGCTCTCTTTGCCTTGTGGCCGCTCTCTCTCTTTCTCGCTCGCTTTCTCGCTCTCTTTCTCTGTTTACCTCTTCCCTTTGCGACTTGCTGTCACTTCATGCCACTCCCGGATCAGGACACCTTTCATGAGTCCCTCACGCCCCTCCAACCCGACACCTTCATCGTCCACCCCCGCGCCATCGGATGCCGACAGGCTGATCGCGGATAGCCATCCCCAGGCACGGCCGGTGCTCGAACATTGGTTCACTCGACTGACGCCCAAGGACTGGTTTCGCAAGAGCGAGGCCCTCGATGCTCAGCTGCGTGAACGGTTCGCGGAGCTTCTCGAGCAGGCACTGGTCTGTGAACTGTGGGAGTGGCGCACCACTCCCGGTGGTCGGCTGGCGGAAATCCTGGTGCTGGACCAGTTCGCGCGCAATATCCATCGCGATACCCCGCGTGCCTTCAGTGGCGACAGCCTGGCACTCGCGCTCTCCCAGCAGGCCGTGGCGCTGGGGGATCTCGAACGCCTCCCGCTGGCCTGGCAACCCTTCGTCATCATGCCGTGGATGCACAGCGAGTCGTTGCGTGTCCATGAACACGCTGAAGCGCTGTTTGCACGCCCAGGGCTCGAGGACACGCTGCGCTTCGAGCGACGGCATGCGGACATCGTGCGTAGATTCGGCCGTTACCCGCACCGCAACGCGATTCTCGGCCGTGTTTCCACGCCACAGGAGGAGGCATTTCTTCGCCAGCCCGGCTCCTCGTTCTGACAATCGGGAAATCTGACCCTTTTAATTTCGCGAGATCGTCTCCAAGACATGTTCATCGGGCGTACAGCGCCACTTCATCCGCAAGAAAGGAGACAGCAGATGGGTATCATTCTTGGATTGATCATCGGTGGTCTGGCTGGCTGGATCGCAGGCAACATCATGCGTGGCAGCAGCTTCGGCATTCTCGGCAACATTGTCGTCGGTGTGGTCGGTGGCCTGCTGGGCAGCGTCATCTTCAAGCTGCTGGGGCTGGCCTCCACCGGCATCATCGGCTCGCTGGTCGTCTCGATCGTGGGGGCGGTGGTATTGCTGTGGATCGTCTCGAAGGTCAAGTCCAAGGCCTGACGATGCGGCGCCGGCGAACATCGTCAGGCGTTCCACAGCAGTTCAGGTCGCAGGTGCATCAAGTCCCACGTGGGTGTCCTAAGGGATTCATTCGAGACACCCGCCGCATGGAAGTCGCCTGTCATCGGTTGCCCCTGACAGCCAGACGGTCCTCGTGACCGTGACAAGGCAGCCTGACAGGACATCGCAAGGCCGAATCAACTTCGACGCCATCCCGGATGGCGCGTTGCAGATCTAGCGAAAACAGGAGCGTTTGAGCATGGCGAGCAATGAGCACGATTCAGCATCCTCCCCCCAGTCAAATGCCGACAGCGCCAAGTGCCCGTACCACGAGGGCCAGAACCGCTCGGCAGACGCGGAGAACCCCTATACCCATCCCAATCGCAACGGGCCACATGACACCCAGCCCAATGCCGGGGATGGCAAGGCCAAGGACGAGGCGCTGGAGACCTATCGCGCGGATGCCGAGGGGCATGACCTGCGTACCAACCAGGGATTGCGCATCGCGGACAACCACAACTCGCTGAAGGCGGGGGAACGCGGTCCGACCCTGATGGAAGATTTCATCTTCCGCGAGAAGATGAACCACTTCGACAACGAGCGTATTCCGGAGCGTATCGTCCACGCGCGTGGCGCAGCCGCGCACGGGTATTTTCAGGCGTACGACAATGCCGCCAGGTACTCCAAGGCCGGCGTGTTCCGTGATCCGTCCAAGAAGACACCGGTGTTCGTGCGTTTTTCCACCGTACAGGGCTCGCGCGGCTCCAATGACACCGTCCGTGACGTGCGCGGCTTCGCGACCAAGTTCTATACCGATGAAGGCAACTGGGATCTGGTCGGCAACGACATCCCGGTGTTCTTCATCCAGGATGCCATGAAGTTTCCGGACTTCGTGCACGCGGTGAAACCGGAGCCGCACAACGAGATTCCCCAGGGGCAGTCGGCCCACGACACCTTCTGGGATTTCGTGTCGCTGATGCCGGAAACCACCCACACCGTGCTGTGGACCATGTCGGATCGTGCCTTCCCGCGCCATTACCGCAACATGGAAGGCTTCGGCGTGCATACCTTCCGTCTGATCGACCGTGAAGGCGTGTCGCGCTTCGTCAAGTTCCACTGGAAGCCGGTGGCGGGTACCTGCTCGCTGATCTGGGATGAAGCCCAGAAGCTGTGGGGACGTGACCCGGACTTCAATCGCCGCATGATGTGGGACGACATCAAGAACGGTGCGCCGCTGGAGTGGGAACTGGGCATCCAGGTGGTGGAAGAGAAGGATGAACACAGTTTCGATTTCGACATCCTCGACCCGACCAAGCTGATCCCCGAATCGCTGGTGCCGGTGGTGCCGATCGGCAAGATGGTGCTGGATCGCAATCCGGACAACTACTTCGCCGAGACCGAGCAGGTGGCCTTCAATCCGGCCAACATCGTGCCGGGTATCGACTTCTCCAATGACCCGCTGCTGCAGGGGCGTCTGTTCTCCTATCTGGATACCCAGATGCTGCGTCTTGGTGGACCGAACTTCCACGAGATCCCCATCAATCAGCCGGTGTGTCCGTTCCACAACAACCAGCGCGATGCCCAGCATCGTCAGACCATCAACACCGGGCAGGCGTCCTACGAGCCGAACTCCATCGATGGTGGCTGGCCCTCCGAGACGCCGCCTGCGGATGAACATGGCGGCTACGAGCCACATCATGAGCGCATCGAGGCGCACAAGGTGCGTGCGCGCAGTGCCTCCTTCGGGGATCACTACTCCCAGGCCACCCTGTTCTGGAACAGCCAGACCGAGGTGGAGAAGGAGCACATCATCGCGGCCTACACCTTCGAGCTCTCCAAGGTCGAACGCCCGTGGATCCGTGAGCGGGTGATCACCGAGATCCTGCCCAACATCGATCTGGAGCTGGCGCGTCGTGTCGGTGAGAACCACGGTATCGAGGCGCCCACCACCCAGCCGGCGCCGAAAGGGGAGCTGGGCACCAGTCAGGTCGAGAGCGACCCGGCGCTGAGCCTGATGGCGCGCATGCCCGACAGCATCGCGACCCGCAAGGTGGCGATTCTGGCGGCCGATGGCGTGACGATGGAAGATGTGCGCTCCATCCAGAAGCAGCTCAGCGATGAAGGCGCCGAAGGGCTGCTGATCGCGCCGAGCATGGCACCGATCAAGGCCAGTGATGGCAGCATGCTGGCGCCGGACGCGATGCTCAATGGTCTGCCGTCCGTGGCGGTGGATGCCGTCGTCGTGGCCGGTGGCGAGGGCAGCGTCAAGGCGCTGGCCGCATCAGGGCTCGGCCTCTACTACGTGCAGGAGGCTTACAAGCACCTCAAGCCCATCGTGGCGATCAGTGAAGGCAAGGAATTGCTGGCCGCCGCGCGCGTGCCGGTCGAGGAGGGCGTCATCCTGGTGGATGATGTGCTCGCCGCCAGCCTGCCACTGCGTGATGCCCTGTTGGCTCACCGTGTGTGGTCGCGTGATGCGCGTGCCAATCAGATGCCAGCATGAGGCGCTGACGCCCCAAAAGGCATGATGTGAGCCACCAAGCCCCCTGACCTTTGAAGGTCAGGGGGCTTTTTCATGGTCATGATGCGGTCATTTGTGGGCGTGAAGATGGGGTGGCGGTGAAAGGTGTAAACAAGGTTGGTGATGCCGTTGGGTTGAGTGCCGTCCTGCGGTTCACGCCGCTGAGAGTGGCTGATAGGCTCGGTGATAGGGGCTGATTATCGAAGGCATGCTGGTAATTGATTATCGCTAGAAGCACCAGGTGCGTAAGGTAAGCAGGCATCAAGGGGCCACAAGCCAGCACATGCCGGGCAGGCATTGGCCCCGACCCGATTCGACAATGGGCTGCAGGCTTTCACATCAAGCAGCGCATGAAAATGTGACATCAGCAGCATCTGGCCTTGCCAGTCGAGTTTGATAGCGCTTTTTTCTACCTGACAGGAGAACGTCAACATGTCCCAGACTCCACGCTATACCACTGGTAACGGCGCCCCGGTGCCTCACGATGACATCAGCCAGACAGCGGGCCCGAATGGCTCACTGACCTTCGACAACTGGCGTCTTTTCGAGAAGCTGGCGCACTTCAACCGTGAGCGCATTCCGGAGCGTGTCGTCCACGCCCGCGGCGTTGCCGCCTACGGCACCTTCACCCTGACCCGTGACCTGTCTGACCTGACCATTGCCCGCTTCCTGCAGGGCGTCGGCAAGCAGACCCCGATGCTGGCACGTTTCTCCACCGTGGCCGGTGGTCAGGACAGCGGCGACAACACTCGTGACGTGCGCGGCTTCTCCCTGAAGTTCTACACCGAGGAAGGCAACTGGGACATGGTCGGCAACAACACGCCGGTGTTCTTCATCCGCGAGCCATCCAAGTTCCCTGACTTCATCCACACCCAGAAGAAAGACCCGCGCACCAACATGGTCGACTGGCAGAACCGCTGGGAGTTCTGGGCCAACCATCCGCAGGCGCTGCATCAGGTCACCATCCTGATGTCCGACCGCGGTATCCCGAAGTCGTTGACCACCATGAACGGCTACAGCTCGCATACGCTGAGCCTGTGGAACGACAAGGGCGAGCGTGTCTGGGTCAAGTGGCACTTCAAGACCGACCAAGGCCACGAGACACTGACCGATGACGAAGCGGCACAGGTCGCACCGGACTTCCACCAGCACGACATGTTCACCCGCCTCGAGCGTGGCGAGCGTCCGAGCTGGACCGTCAACCTCCAGGTGATGACTGAGCAGCAGGCGCGCGACTACCACATCAACCCCTTCGATCTGACCAAGGTGTGGCCGCACGGTGACTTCCCGCTGATGGAAGTCGGCAAGATGGAACTCAATCGCAACCCGGAGAACTACTTCGCGGAAGTCGAGCAGTCCGTGTTCTCACCGTCCAACTTCGTGCCGGGTATCGGCGCCTCCCCGGACCGCGTGCTGCAGGCACGTCTGTGGGCCTACGCCGATGCACACCGCTATCGCGTCGGTGCCAACGCCGAGCAGCTGCCGGTCAACCGTCCGGTCTGCCCGGTCAACCACTACCAGCGTGATGGCGTGATGGCGGGCATGTGCCCGGTCACCGGTCACGGTGGCGGTCCGCTGGGCGGTCAGGTCGGCCAGGGCGTGCCGGGAGAGACGAAGGAAGGTGGCCAGTACTCGCGCACCAACTTCTACCCCAACGAGCGTGCCGATCACGGCGCCCCGGTGCCGGACGCCACTGTCGCCGAGCCGCCGATGCCGCTGGAGCAGAACGCCTGGATGGGCTATCACGACAACAGCGATGAGGACAACTACAGCCAGGCCGGCAATCTCTACTGCCTGTTCGATGAAGGTCAGAAGTCGCGCATCACGGACGTCATCGCCGGCACCATGGTGGGTGTCAGCCACGTCGTGCAGGACAAGATGATCGCGCACTTCCGCCAGGCGGATGCCGACTACGGCGAGCGTGTCGCGACCAAGCTGGCCAGACTCGATCCGCGCTGAGTCAGTCATGTTGCACCCTTCGTCAGGTCAGTCATGACCCTTTAAACTGACGAAAACCTCAAGGCCCCCGCCGGTTACCCGGCGGGGGCCTTGTCGTAGGCGAGTCGCAGAGCGCCGTGCGAGCGTCAGCCGTTGCTGCGGGCGGTCGTTTCGCTGCCTGCTTTCTCACACACGCCCAGTGCCCACAGCAGGAAGGCATCCTGCCGGGCGTTGTCACGCCAGGCCTTGAAGCGACCCGAGGCACCGCCATGACCGGAACTCATGTCGGTGCGCAGCAGCACCGGATGCGGCGTGCAGTCCATCTGGCGCAGGCGGGCATACAGCTTGGCCGGTTCCCAGTAGGGCACGCGGGTATCGTGCCAGCTGCCCTGCAGGAACAGCGGCGGGTAGGGGGCGGCGCTCAGGTTGTCCAGCGGGGAATAGGCGCGGATGCGACGCCGCGCCTCGCTCTCGTGCGGGTTGCCCCATTCGGTGTATTCCGCGGTGGTCAGCGGCAGCTCCGGATTTTCCATGGTGCGCAGCACGTCCACGAAGGGCACATCGAGCACCGCGGCGCAGAAGGCCTCGGGGCGCTTGTTGAGGCTGGCCCCGACCAGCAGACCACCGGCGCTGGCACCGTAGGCGGCAATGCGCTCCGCGGCCCCGACGCCTTGCTCGACCAGCGCATCCCGCGCGGCGAGGAAGTCATTGAAGCTGTTTTCCTTGTGCTCCAGCTTGCCGGCCAGATACCAGGGCTCGCCACGATCCCCACCGCCGCGCACGTGGGCGACGGCAAAGGCGACGCCACGGCTGAGAAGCTCCAGCCGCGCAATGGAGAACCAGGGGTCCAGTGTTTCGCCGTAGGCACCATAGCCATAGAGCAGTACCGGCAGCGGGGCGTGGGGGATACCCTCGCCATCACACAGGTCACGGCGCATCACCACCGAGACGGGCACCTGCTCGCCATCGTCGGAGGTGGCCCACAGACGACGGCTGATCAACTGCTCTGGCGCGAGATCGCCATGCACGGTCTGGCGCTTGAGCAAGGTGCGCTCACCTGTGTCAAGATCCAGCTCGATCCAGCTCGGCGGCGTGGTGAAGCTTTCCTCACGGATGCGCAGGCGGCGAGCGTCGAAGTGCGGGCAGTCGCCCTGCCCCTGGCTCAGCGGTTGCTCCGGCATCGCCAGGCGTTCGTCGCGGCAGATCGTTTGCGTAGGCGCCGTGCCCTCGAATTCGATCACGCGCAGCCAGGCCTGGGCCTGACGGTGATCGCGTTCATCGACCATCAGGCCCCAGGAAAACGCCTCCACGCCTTCCAGCGTCACGTCGTCGCGAGTGGTGATCAGCGGCTGCCAGTCGCCGGGGGCATGCTCTGCGGCGATATCCAGCTGGAAATGCGGCGCCTCCTTGTTGTGCAGCACATAGAAGTGGCCGGGGCGATGATCGATGCCATATTCGACGCCGGTCTCGCGTGCGCGCACCAGCGTCATCTCGCCCAGTGGTGTCGCGGCCGGCAGCAGCCAGGATTCACTGGTGTCCTTGGACGCGGTTTCCAGTACCAGCCAGTCCCGTGAGCGGGTCTTGCCCATGCCGACCCAGAATTCGCTGTCTTCCTCACGGTAGAGCAGCGTCTCGGCACGGCTCTCGATGTCCAGACACCAGATTTCGAAGGGGCGCTGGGTGCTGTCATAGCGCGTGAACAGCAGGTGCTGACCGTCCTCGGCCCACACCAGGTCCGGCCCGATATCCTCCAGCAGACATTCATCGTCCTGCCCTGCAGGCCGGGCCTCTCCACGCACTGGCGTGCGCGCGTCGCGGTCAACCGCGCTCAGTGTTGCAAGCCGCAGGCTGAACACCTCGTCGCCGCTGGTGTCCAGAGTCCATGCCAGTCGTTGCTCATCGGGCGAAATGGCCATGTCGCCCAGTTCGACGAAATCGTGATGGCGCGACAGGGCCTGCAGGTCCAGCAGACATTCATGGCGCGAGCGATCCGTGGGGTCCGCCTCCAGCGGATGGCGCCACCAGACGGGATACTCCGCGTCAGCGGCGGTCTCGCTCCAGTAGACGTGATGGTCGAGGGCTTCCGGCAGACTGGAAACGGCGAGTTCGCGACGGGCCAGATGTCCGGTGTAGAGGGCGTCAGTCAGTGACTCGAGTGGCGTGAACCAGGTATCGCTCTCGGCATTGGCGGCCTCGAGAAAGGCCTTTACCTCTGGTGTGTCGCGCGCTTCAAGCCAGTGCCAGTGGGGGTCTTCGGCACGATAATGACGCTGGACGGGGCTGTCGGACATGGCTACCTCTTGAATGTCGTGTGCCCGAGTGTGTCGGGCGGGCTTGGAGTGTAACATTGAGCCTGTCCCACAGCGTTCGCAAGCCCTTGCCGCGAGCGGCATGTCGCGTCCCTGGTTGGCGATGAGCCGTGTCTGACGTCATGCGGTGAGCGGCCCCCTGAGTGGGGAGGATGTGATGGCTGGCCTTATATCGAAGACCTGACACAGGTCTTGCCAGGAAGTTCTGACAGGAGTGAAGGGCATGTTGATTTCGGATTCTCTGCCGCAGATGTGGCTGATCTATCTTGGCCTGGCGGCAGTGGTCTTGGTGACCGGTTATCTGGCGGTTCGCGCCTTGCCGCGCTTCATACGCTGGATCGTGGTGGGAGCGGTGGCCGGCATGATCGCGGTGCCGACCGGTTTCCACGTGACGGCCAGCGTGCCGGAAGATTCCTATGGTGGTACGGCGCCAGCCATCGTGGCCTTCGCGGTGAGCCTGATCCAGAAGGATGGCAGCGGCATGGCCTCGGCCTTTGCCATGCTGGTACTGGGCATCGGAGCGGGCGTCGCGGTCGGTCTCGGCATCTGGTGGCTGGGACGTGGCCGTGAGCAGCGACAGCGTGAAATGGCCCGCTCGCGTCAGCGTCGCGCGTCAAGTGCCGACGAAGAAGAGAACGACGACCTGCACGGAGAGGGCCTGCGTGCCGAGCGTCGTGACACGTCCGCCGGTGGCGCCACACGCTCGCGCGCCGCGCGGGATCGTCAGGAACCTTCTCTCTGATCAACGCTGCCCGGGCTTGCCCATGGGTGGAACAAGGATCTGCAATGGCTCGTGATGTGAATGCCTCGTCTCTCGCTCGTCCCGTCGTTTGGCGCGCCCGCCGGCACCTGTCAGATCCCCGCGCGTGGCGCCGGGGGCTGGCCGGTCTGACCATCTCGCTGCTGAGCGCTTTCTCAGGGCTGGGGGCCACCGCGGCATGGGCCGAAGAGTCAACCTCTGCCCCCAAGGTCGCGGCTTCAGCGAGCGGGAGACAGGAAGGCGCAGAGGTGTCGCCCAGCGAGGCGACAGCGCCGGGCAAGACACCGGATCTGCGCCTGGCCATCGATGTCTCGGGCAGCATGAAGCACAACGACCCGGCCAATCTGCGCGCCAGTGCGCTGGATCTGCTGGTGACGCTGTTGCCTGAGCGCTCGCATGCCGGGGTATGGGGCTTCGGTGAGCAGGTGCAGTCACTGCTGGCGCTGGGGGCGGTGGATGCCGGCTGGAAGCGGTCTGCCCGCGGACTCGAGAGCCGTCTCGACGACTATGAGCAGTACACGGATCTGGAGGCGGGCCTGCGCGCCGCTGCTCGGGGGAATGATGCTGGCGTGGGTGGTGATGCACCGCGTCAGATCATCCTGCTCTCCGATGGCATGGTCGATCTGCGTGAGCCGAGCACCCGCAAGGCCGCCGCGGACAGCGCCTCGCGTCAGCGCATCACGGATGAGCTGACGCCGCAGCTTGCCGCCCACGACATCACGGTGCATACGGTGGCGCTGTCGCGCAATGCCGATGTGGATCTGCTTCAGCAGATCGCGGACGGTACCGGCGGCCTGGCGACGGTCGCCGAGAGCCCGGAAGACCTGTTGCGTGCCTTCCTCGCGGCGCTGGATCGCATCGTGCCCGGTGAGCAGGTACCGCTGAACGACAAGCGCTTCGTGATCGATGACAGCGTGCAGGAATTCACCGCCCTGGTCTTCCACGGCCCCGATGATCGCTCGCCGGTGCTGATTTCGCCGCAGGGGCAGCGTTACCGTCTCGCCGACCAGGCGTCACTGCCGGAAGGGGTGCGCTGGGAGCACCAGCCGCGTTATGACCTGATCACCGTGACGGACCCCCAGACCGGCAAGTGGCAGCTCGAGGGTGAGGTGGGGGCCGATAGCCGCATCACGATCGTCTCGGAACTGGCATTGGTCTCACGGCCCCTGCCTGCCACGCTCTATCGGGGTTTCGACTACTCGCTGACCGCATCGCTGGTCGATGGCGCGCGCGCCGTCAATGATGAGGACTTCCTGGCGACGCTGGATGGCAATGCACGTCTGGTGCCGGAGCAGGGCGTGCAGGAGGGAGAAGGCGCGGCGGAGGATGTCACCACCGCGCAGCAGCGAGGCCTTGAGCGTGACGGCGCCGACTTCCATGTCGACATGCCGGCCCCCGACCAGCTCGGTGGCGCCCGCCTGACCCTGACCGTGATGGGCTATCGCGACAATGCCTCCTTCGCGCGCCAGCTCAGTCAGCGTACCAGCGTGGTGGACCCGCTGCTGGTCGAGCCCGTCGGCGCTGACCCGCGTACCGGCAAGTCGCCTGACGCGCTGGAAGTCAGTGCGCGTCATCCGCTGCTCAATACCGCCAACACGCGTCTGGTCGCGACGCTGCATGGGGAGGCCCTGAGCGTGGCGGAGGATGGCGAGCGGCAATGGCGCATCGACCTGCCGCCCCTGGACTCGGACGTCCAGGCGGATGTGCAGATCAGCGCGCGTCTCGCGCTCGACGGAGCTCCGCCGGTGCTGGACCTCGCGCCCTATACCCTCAATGCGGACGCGTCGCGTCGGGCGGCCAATCTGGATCGCACGCCCATCGAAGGAGAGCGCTTCGGTGAGATCGAGGGGCTGGATCAGGCCGAGGAAGACGCGCCGGAAGACCTCAACGCCCTGTTGATGAAGGGCCGTCTGCCCATCGACAAGGTACCGGCGTTGATCGGCCAGTGGTTCGAGGGCGCTTCCGACTTCGCGCGCCAGGAAGCCGGCTCTGCCCGGAGCCGCATGATCGCCTATGCCGTGGCCGGCGCATTCGTCCTGCTGATGCTGATCCTGCTGGTGCGCCGCATGACACGCAAACCGACCCGACGGGAGGAACCCCATGTGTGAGCTGCTTGGCATGAGTGCCAATGTTCCGACCGATATCTGCTTCAGCTTCGCGGGCTTTCTGCAACGCGGGGGTGGCACCGGCCCGCACCGCGATGGCTGGGGTATCGCCTTCTATGAAGAGGGTGGCTATCGCGAATTCCGTGACCCGCACCCTTCAGTGGATTCGCCCATCGCGCGGATGATTCTCGACTATCCCATCAAGTCACAGATGGTGATCAGTCATATCCGCCAGGCCAATGTCGGCCAGGTGACGTTGGCCAATACCCACCCGTTCACGCGGGAGCTGTGGGGGCGCCAGTGGTGCTATGCCCACAATGGGCAGCTGGCGGACTGGCAGACGCTTCCCTTGCCGTACTATCGCCCCGTGGGCAGCACGGACAGCGAGCACGCCGCCTGTTTCCTGCTCGGCGAGATTCGCCGTGCCTTCCCGGAACCGCCCTCTCGCTGTGAGGACCTGTGGCGTCACCTGCATGCCCAGTGCGAGCGTCTGCGTGCGCTGGGGGTCTTCAATCTGCTGCTCTCCGATGGCGTGCATCTCTACGCCTACTGCTCCACCAAGCTTGCGCACATCACGCGCCGAGCGCCCTTCGGGCAGGCGAGCCTCACCGATTTCGAGATGAGCGTCGACTTCCAGCAGCACACCACCGATGCGGATGTGGTGTCGGTGATCGCCACCGACCCGCTGACCGACAACGAGCAATGGCAGCGGCTGCTGCCCGGGCAGCTGGTCGTGTTTCGGGAAGGTGAGCTGGTCGCCAGTCTTGGCGGTGAGTTGCCGCTGAGTCAGGAAGAGCAGGGGCAGGCCGAGAGCGGGGCGGTAGATCGCACCGCCACCGCGCGTCGCAAGCCGGACTGGCTGGCCTCGGACCTGAGTTGCTGATGCCTGAGCGCTAGAAAAGTCGTTCGATCGCCAGACACACGAAGGGCCGCAATCGCGGCCCTTCGTGTGTCTGGCTTCCCGGTCTTCACTGACGTTTGCGGTCAGCGGCAGGCATCAGATTCAGCCTTCGACATCATCGAACATGCCGGCGAACATCGGCGAGGACAGGTAGCGTTCGCCACTGTCCGGCAGGATGACGACGATGGACTTGTCGGCGTAGGCCGGGTCTTCGGCCAGGCGCAGTGCCGCAGTCATCGCCGCACCACAGGAGATGCCGCACATGATGCCTTCTTCCTGCATGATACGGCGTGCCATGGCCATGGCGTCTTCGCTGACCACCGACTCGACGCGGTCGATCAGCGTCAGATCCAGATTGTCGGGGATGAAGTTGGCACCGATCCCCTGGATCTTGTGCGGTGCCGGGGTGATGGGCTCGCCCTTGAGGCGCTGGGCAATGATGGCCGATTCCGCCGGCTCTACCGCCACGGCTTCCAGCGTCTGGCCACGCACCGTCTTGAAGTAGCGTGCGATACCGCTGATGGTACCGCCGGTGCCGACCCCCGCGACCAGCACGTCCATGTCGCCGTCCAGCGCATCCCAGAGCTCAGGGCCGGTGGTTTCCTCATGGATGCGCGGGTTGGCCGGATTGGAGAACTGCTGCGGCAGGAAGTAGCGCTCCGGCTCGGCCTTCTTGAGTTCGCAGGCCTTGTCGATGGCGCCCTGCATGCCCTTGGCGGGGTCGGTCAGCACCAGATTGGCACCCAGTGACTTCAGCACCTTGCGGCGCTCCATGCTCATGGAGGACGGCATGGTCAGGGTGACGGGGTAGCCACGCGCCGCACCGACGAAGGCCAGCGCGATACCGGTATTGCCGGAGGTCGGCTCGACGATCTCCATGCCCGGCTTGAGCTCACCGCGCGCTTCCGCATCCCACACCATGCTGGCACCGATCCGGCATTTGACGGAGAAAGCCGGGTTGCGGGCTTCCACCTTGGCGTACAGGCGCGGGTGGCGGCTGAGGCGGTTGATCTTGACCAGCGGTGTATTGCCGATGGCCTGTGAGTTGTCCTGGTAGATCTTTGCCATGGGGAAATCTCTCTGATCGATGAACAGTGACATGAGTGACGAGAAACAGACGCCGGGCATGCGGCTGCCACTGGCGTTCTGTGTGGATGGGCTTCAGAGTAAGAGGTAGCGCGTCGCGATTCAAAGGCCTTGAGAGCATAACGACATGTCAGCGTCGTCAGGGCCCCATGTGATGCATGCCGTCATGGCCGACAGCAGTCGATTCCCGTAATGTGAACGATAGTTTCAATCGATCGTTTTACAATCTCGAGACGGCTGGTTAAGGTAGCCTGACAGCATGAGAGGGTGGGGTGGAGTGCCATCTCGGCATCCCCCGTCATTTCCTGCGTGTCCGTCCAGCTGCGGACACTACGTCCCGATAACAACAAGTGTTGCGATCACTCGCGAGGGCTGTCGTCAAGCAGCCGCCAGCGGTCTCCACCGCCTCTCGGGGAATGCACCAGACGAACGATGCCATGGAGCCAAGTGCCATGCGTGATGCCAATCCTGCCGCCCCTGCGGCAGCCCATGATCCGCACCAGTCAGGCTCGGCAGAGGCCGCCGATTCCCTGATTCTCAGCGGTGAGCCGTTGTCCGGTCTCGAGGAGTACCCCTCGATTCTGGAGGTCTTCGAGGCCAGCTGCGCCAATTATGCCGAGCGTCCGGCCTTCAGCTGCATGGACAAGACGCTGAGCTACGCCGATGTGGATCGCCTGTCGCGCGACTTCGCCGCCTGGCTTGAGCATGAGACCGGCCTTGAGCCCGGGGATCGCATCGCCATCCAGCTGCCGAACCTGCTGCAGTTCCCGGTGGCCGTGTTCGGGGCGCTACGCGCCGGTCTGGTGGTGGTCAACACCAACCCGCTCTACACCGAGCGTGAGATGCAGCACCAGTTCCATGACTCCGGCGCACGCGCCATCGTGATTCTGGCCAACATGGCGGACAAGCTCGAGAAGGTGCTCAAGCGCACGTCCATCGAGGAGGTCATCATCACCGAGATCGGTGACCTGCATGATTTCCCCAAGCGCCCGTTGATCAACCTGGCCGTACGCTACGTCAAGAAGATGGTGCCGAAGTACCATCTGCCCGACGCCCACTCGCTGCGCAGCGTGCTCAAGCGCGGCGCGGGGCTCTCGCACACGCGTGTCACGCGAGAGGCTGACGACATCGCGGCACTCCAGTACACCGGCGGGACCACCGGGGTCGCCAAGGGCACCATGCTGACCCACCGCAATCTGGTGGCCAACATGCTGCAGGCGCGCGGTGTGATCAGTGATGTGCTCAATGAAGGCCAGGAGGTGCTGATCGCGCCGCTGCCGGTCTATCACATCTATACCTTCACGGTGAATTGCCTCTACAGCATGGAGAGCGGCAACCACAGCGTGCTGATCACCAATCCCCGTGACATCGATGGCTTCATCAAGACGCTGGCCAGGACACCGTTTACCGCCTTCGTCGGCCTCAATACGCTGTTCTCGGCGCTGTGCCAGCGCGATGATTTCAAGGCGCTGGACTTCTCGAGCCTCAAGCTGACCATCTCCGGCGGCATGGCCCTGACGCGCAGCGCGGCTGAACGCTGGGAAGCCGTCACCGGCTGCCCGATCGCCGAGGGCTACGGCATGACCGAGACCTCGCCCATCGTCAGCTTCAACCCCCCGCGTGAGCTGCAGCTGGGGACCATCGGCAAGCCGGTGCCCGGCACCGAACTCAAGGTGGTGGATGCCGAGGGCGTGACGCTGGGGCGTGACGCGCCGGGTGAGCTGTGCGTGCGCGGTCCCCAGGTGATGAAGGGCTATTGGCAGCGTGATGACGCCACGCGTGAGGCGATGGATGACGAGGGCTTCATCCGCACCGGCGATATCGCGGTCATCCAGCCGGATGGCTTCGTGCGCATCGTCGATCGCAAGAAGGACATGATCATCGTCTCCGGCTTCAATGTGTTCCCCAACGAGATCGAGGACGTGGTCAGCGGGCATCCGGATATCGTCGAGGCCGCGGCGGTCGGTGTGCCGGACGAGCAGAGCGGTGAGGCGATCAAGCTGTTCGTCGTGTCCAGCAACCCGGATCTCGACCGCGACAGCCTGCGCAGCTGGTGCAAGGAGCAGCTGACCGGCTACAAGGTGCCGCGTTTCGTCGAATTCCGCGATGAGCTGCCCAAGACCAACGTGGGCAAGGTGCTGCGCCGTGAACTGCGTGACAGCGACGACGAAGGAGGCAATACCCCGGTGCGCGAGACCTGAATCCCGGCGTTGAGACGGGCCGCCGGCATGAGCGGGCGGCCACCAAGGTTGGGCGTGGCTACGCGCGGGGCTACAATGGACGGCCCGTCACTCGTTGGCGGGCCGTTTCGTCATTCAGGTCTCGTGGCTCGCTGCCCTGTGCAGTCGGGCGAGAGGCTGAGTTCCCGAGAGTATCCGGCTGCGCGCGTGGCGTGTGGTCGCTGGTTGAGAAGAGGCAGTCCTTGAGCGACACCGCTACCGCACCGTCCGAACATGCGCGTCTTGAAGCCCTTGCGGCTCGCCTCGAACGCGCCCTGAGCCGTGATCAGCGCGAGCTGGGCAAGCGCCTGGCTGGCCTGCGTCGGCGTCTCAAGGAAGGCAAGCCGGTCGATCGTGCCATCAACGATATCGAGAGCCGCCTCGAGGCGAGCATCGCCCAGCGTGCCGCGCGCGAGACGGCGCTGGCGCGCTGGCAGACACCGGCCGCACTCAACTATCCGCCGGAACTGCCGGTGGTGGAGCGTCGCGAGGACATCCTCGCCGCGCTCGCCGAGCATCAGATCGTCGTGGTAGCCGGTGAGACCGGCTCGGGCAAGACCACCCAGCTGCCCAAGCTGTGTCTGGAGATGGGGCTGGGGCGCAATGGTCTGATCGGCCACACCCAGCCACGCCGTCTGGCGGCGCGCTCGGTGGCGGCGCGTCTGGCCGAGGAACTCGAGACGACCCTCGGCGAGACAGTCGGCTATCAGGTGCGCTTCAACGACACCACCGGCCCCTCGACGCTGATCAAGCTGATGACCGACGGTATCCTGCTGGCGGAAACCCAGCATGATCCGGACCTGAGCCGCTACGAGGCGATCATCATCGATGAGGCCCACGAGCGCAGTCTGAACATCGACTTCCTGCTCGGCTATCTCAAGCGCCTCACCGCGCGTCGTCCGGACCTCAAGATCATCATCACCTCGGCGACCATCGACGTGGAGCGCTTCAGTCAGCACTTCGCGGCCCAGGATGGCACGCCGGCGCCCATCGTCTCGGTCAGCGGGCGCAACTTCCCGGTCGAGACCCAGTACCTGCCGCTGGTGCGCGATGCCGAGGATGAGGAAGACCTCAGCCTGCAGGAAGGTATCCTGCGCGCGGTGGAGGAGCTGTCGCTGATCGAACGCGAGAAGGGCTGGATGCAGGGCCCGCGTGACGTGTTGATCTTCCTGCCCGGCGAGCGCGAGATCCGCGCCACCGCGGATACCCTGCGTCGCGCCCAGCTGCGCGATACCGAGGTATTGCCGCTGTACGCGCGGCTCTCGAACGAAGAGCAGAATCGTGTCTTCCAGCCGCATCGTGGCCGTCGCATCGTGCTGGCCACCAATGTCGCCGAGACCTCGCTGACCGTGCCGGGCATCCGCTACGTGATCGACCCAGGGCTGGTGCGCATCAGTCGTTACAGCTATCGCTCCAAGATCCAGCGACTGCCGGTGGAACCGATCAGTCAGGCCAGCGCCAATCAGCGCAAGGGCCGCTGCGGGCGTATCGCCGAAGGCCTGTGCATCCGTCTCTACAGCGAGGAGGATTTCCTCGCGCGCCCGGAATACACCGAGCCGGAAATCCAGCGCACCAATCTGGCCTCGGTCATTCTGTCGATGCTGTCGCTCAAGCTGGGCGACATCGAGAAGTTCCCCTTCGTCGATGCGCCGGATTCGCGCTTCGTCACCGATGGTTTCCGCCTGCTGCGCGAACTGGGCGCGGTGGATGAGCACAACCGTCTGAGCCGTGATGGTCGCACCCTGGCACGTCTGCCCATCGACCCGCGTCTGGCGCGCATGGTGCTGGAAGGCGCCTCGCGCGGCTGTCTGCGTGAAGTGCTGATCATCGTCAGTGCACTGTCGATCCAGGACCCGCGCGAGCGTCCCGCCGACAAGCGCCAGCAGGCGGATCAGATTCACCACGAGTGGGACGATGACAGCTCCGATTTCGTCAGCTGGCTGAATCTGTGGGAAGGCTTCGAGCTGGCGCGTGACGCCTTGGGTGCCAACCCGCTGCGTCGCTGGTGCAAGGCGCGCTTCCTCAACTATCTGCGTCTGCGCGAGTGGCATGACACCTTCCGTCAGCTCAAGCAGCTGACGCGGGATCTCGGGCTGGAGATGACCAGCAGCCAGCATGCGCGTGACGCCGAGGCACAGGCCGAGGTCACCGCGCGAGTACTGGCGTCTCCGGGCCAGGGCCGTCGTCCGTCGGTGGCCATTGATCATGAAGCCCTGCATCGTGCGCTGTTGACCGGGCTGCTCTCCAATCTCGGCCTCAAGCAGGAAAATCGCGAGTATCTCGGGGCGCGCAACCGACGCTTCTTCGTGCACCCGGGCTCCGGTGTGGCCAAGAAGTCGCCCAAGTGGGTGATGGCGGCCGAGATGGTCGAGACCACCAGGCTCTACGCGCGACAGGTCGCGGCGATCAAGCCCGAGTGGGTCGAGCCGCTGGCCGAGCATCTGGTCAAGCGCAGCTACAGCGAGCCGCACTGGGAGATGAAGCGTGCCCAGGTGGTCGCCAGTGAGCAGGTCACGCTGTTCGGCCTGCCCATCGTCACCGCGCGCAAGGTGCATTACGGCCCGCTGGCGCCACAGGAATCCCGCGAGCTGTTCATCCGCCGGGCGCTGGTCGAGGGTGAATTCCAGACCCGCGCGCCATTCTTCGCCCACAATCGTGGCCTGATGGAGGAAGTCGGGGAGCTTGAGGATCGTGCGCGCCGGCGTGACATTCTCGTCGATGAGGAGACGCTGTTCGCCTTCTATGCCGAGCGGATTCCGGAAGGCATCTACAACGGGCGCGGCTTCGACAAGTGGCGCAAGGATGCCGAGCGCGACAATCCGAATGTCCTGCATCTGGATCTCGATGACCTGATGGCGCGCGATGCCGAGGAAGTCACCGCTGCACGCTATCCCGAGCAGCTGCATCACAATGGCGTCGCCTACCCGCTGAGCTATCACTTCGCGCCCGGCGCGGTGGATGACGGCGTGACCATGACGGTCCCGGCGGCGATGCTCTCCCAGCTGCCGCGCTATCGCATCGAGTGGCTGGTGCCGGGGCTGCTGCGGGACAAGGCCATCGGCCTGATGAAATCGCTGCCCAAGCAGTATCGCAAGCAGGTGGTGCCGATTCCCAACTGGGTCGATGCCGCGCTTGAGGCGTTGACCCCGGACGACGTGCCGCTGACCGACGCGCTGGCCGAGTTCATGCGCGTCAAGACTGGCCTGCGCCTGCCGTCGGATGCCTGGGCGCCGGAGACGCTGGAGCCGCACCTGAACATGAACCTGCGCATCGTCGATCAGGACGGCAAGGTGCTGGGGGAGGGGCGTGATCTTGAAGTGCTCGAGGCGCGTTTCAAGGACTCGGCGGCCGCCGCGGCACGCGCCATGGCCAGTCGCAGCCGCGATGCCGACAGTGAAGTGCTGGAAGACCTGCCGGAGGCGCCGATCGCGACCTCCCACAGCACCACCCAGGCAGGCATTCGGGTCGAGGCCTATCCGGCGCTGGTGGTGAAGCCGTCGGTGCCCGCCGAGGGCGGCATGAGTGCCAAGGAACGCAAGCTGGCACGCAAGACCGGCAGAAACAGTGCACCGTCAAGTCACTCGCCCGCGAATGCTGCCGCCTCAAGCGAGCAGCAGCTGAGCGTGGAGCTGTTCGATCATCCGGCCAAGGCCGTCGCCGCGCATCGTGATGGCATCACGCGTCTGGCGATGGCGCGCCTGCCGGACCAGGTGCGCTATCTGGACCGGGAGTTCAAGGCACTGGAGCGCTGCGCGCTGCTGTTCGCCAAGGTCGGCACGCGTCGCCAGCTGGCGGATGACTTCCTCTACAGCGTCTTCGAGCAGGTGATGGCCGTCGAGCCGCTGCCGCGTTCGCGCGGTGAGTTGCAGGCGCGTCTGGATGACAAGCGGGCCGAGCTGGTGCCCCACGCCGAAGCACTGATCAAGCCGTTGGAGGCTGCGCTCACGCAGCACCTTGAGCTTTCCAAGCGCCTCAAGGGCAAGATCGACTTCTCGATGGCGCTGGTGGTGGCAGACCTCAAGGCCCAGCAGGCCCGCCTGGTGCACCCGGGCTTCATTCAGGAGGCGGGTGCCTGGCTGCATCAGCTGCCACGCTATGTGGAGGCGATGCTGATCCGCCTCGACAAGGCCCCGCGTGAGCGCATGCGTGATCAACGTGACATGGAGGCGGTCAAGAGCTTCGAGACACGCCTTGATGCCCGCCTGAGCAAGGCCCGCGAGCAGGGCCTGCCCGATGCGGAGCTGGAGGAGTTCGGCTGGTGGTTGCAGGAGCTGCGCGTCTCATTGTTCGCCCAGCAGCTCGGTACGCTGGAGACCGTCTCCCCCAAGCGGCTGGAGAAGCGCTGGCAGGAATTGATGGCGCGGCGCTGAGTCGAGCCGCCATCCGCTTGCGTGACTGCTGCGTGGAGGCGTGATGCTCGCGTATGGCTCAAGCTGCATACAGAGAAAGCTGTTTAAGAGACGGCTGTTATCACGGGACGGATGCCAGGTTCAGGCGTCCGCCTGGCGCGAGACAGCGTACACTGAAGACAAGGGGGTGACGCTGTCTCGCTGCCGGCGCGGACCCGGAGGCTCGGCATCCGCCGCATGGGATGTCAGCCGCGACGTCACCCGATCAATCGGTGGTCTCCGACGAGAGGCCACTGTCAGGAGTGGATGCATGCCCAACAACGACAATCAGCACGCTGCCGACCCTCGCGCCACCACGGCGGAGCGCCAGCTGGACGCCACTGGCAATCACCGCGTGCTGATCACCGGCACCGGCCTCTACACGCCGGAACATGCCGTCAGCAACGAGGCGCTGGTCGCCTCCTTCAATGCCTGGGTGGCGGCGGACAACGCCGCCAATGCCGAGGCCATCGCTCGGGGCGAGCGCGAGCCGCGTACCGAGTCCAGCGCTGAATTCATCGTCAAGGCCTCGGGTATCCACAGCCGCTACGTGCTGGATGCCGAGGGCATTCTCGACCCTGAGCGCATGCGCCCGCGGCTGCCCGCGCGCGACAATGATCAACCCTCGGTGCAGTGCGAGATGGGCGTGGCGGCCGCGCGTGAGGCGCTGGCCGCGGCGGGCGTGAAGGCCGAGGACCTGGATCTGGTCATCGTGGCCTGTTCCAACCTCGAGCGCCCCTATCCGGCAGTGGCGGTGGAACTGCAGGCCGCGCTTGAGGCCGGTGGCTATGCCTTCGACATGAACGTGGCGTGCAGCTCCGCCACCTTCGGCATCGAGACCGCCGCCAACGCCATCCGCAGCGGCAGTGCCAGGCGTGTGCTGATGGTCAATCCGGAGATCTGCAGTGCGCATCTCAACTTCCGCGACCGTGACAGCCACTTCATCTTCGGGGATGCTTGCACGGCCGTGGTGCTGGAAGCGGCGGATGTCGCCACGCGCACCGATGGCTTCGAGGTGCTCGGTACGCGACTGGTGACCCGTTTCTCCAACGCGATACGCAACAATTTCGGCTTCCTCAATCGCACTGCGGTGCTTGAGGATGATGTGGCATCTGCCACGACGCTGGAGAGCGCCACGCACCGTGAACAGGCCGATGACAAGCTGTTCATCCAGGAAGGTCGGCGCGTCTTCCGCGAAGTCTGCCCGATGGTGGCCGAGCTGATCACCACGCATCTGGGCGAGCTCGAGGCCGATGGCGGTGATCTTGATCGCATGTGGCTGCACCAGGCCAATCGCCACATGAACGACATGATCGCTCGTCGTGTGCTGGGACGTGACCCGTCGAGCGAGGAAGCGCCGATCATTCTCGACCGCTACGCCAATACCAGCTCGGCGGGGTCGGTGATCGCCTTCCATCTGCATCATGCGGATCTGCCCGCTGGCAGCCTGGGTGTGCTTTGCTCCTTCGGGGCCGGCTACAGTGCGGGAAGCGTGCTGCTGAAACGTTGTGGATGATACGCGCTGATGGCGTGCTTGAGCGGATGGCGCACTGGCTCCTGGCGTGAGCGGAACGTATAAAGAAGACCGGACCTGACAGCCATGGATGTGGCAAGGACCGCTGCAGGATTCCAACAGACTTACAGGTGATGCGATGCACATGATCAAGACTTCCCTGCCGGCACTGCTGGCCATGTCTCTGCTGGCCGGTTGTGCCAGTACAGGTGACAGCGAGCCGAATCCCCAGGACCCGTGGGAGGGCTTCAACCGCAACGTCTACACCTTCAATGACACCCTGGATCGCTATGCGCTCAAGCCGGTGGCTCAGGGCTACGATTACGTGACGCCGGAGCTGGTTCAGGATGGCGTGGGCAACTTCTTCTCCAACCTCGGGGAAGTGCGCACCATGTTCAACTCGGTGCTGCAGTGGAAGTGGGCGAATGCCGGGATTTCCACGGGGCGCCTGCTGCTCAATTCCACCGTCGGTATCGGCGGGCTGTTCGATCCGGCCAGCGAGCTTGGCTGGACGGTCGACGAGGAAGATTTCGGTCAGACACTTGCCGTGTGGGGCGCCGGCCAGGGGCCTTACCTCATGTTGCCGCTGTTCGGTCCGAGCACGCTGCGTGACACTGCCGGCATGCCGGTGGATTACTTCAATGATCCGATCAACTACCTCGAGGAAGACAAGGTGCGCTATGGCCTGAAAGCACTGGATCTCGTCGATACCCGTGCCGGTCTGCTCGAGCAGGAGAAGTTGATTCAGGGAGATCGCTACAGCTTCATCCGCGATGCCTATCTGCAGCGTCGCAACTTCGAGATCAACGATGGCAAGCTCGGGGATGATCCCTTCGCCAGCGACAGTTTCGATGATGCGGATCTCGATGGTGCCTTTGCACCGGAAGATGACAGCCAGTAAGGGCTGCCGAGTGTCCTGGCGGCACGTCGAGGCACGCGGATAGCGCGATGGCGAGGCGCCAGGGTCTGGCAGTGGATTGCGGCACGGGACGGGCATGAGAGGTTGGCATGGCGGATGAGCAAGGCAAGCGTCTGTTGATCGGTCTGATCGATCTGGTCGGTTCGCGGCGTGATGCGCTGGCGACGCTGTTGACGGATGAGCGTTGTGCAGTGGCGGCCTGTGACAGCATTGCAACGCTGCCCAGTGGGGTCGCGGTGGTGGTGGCGCATGTCGAGGCCGTGGCCAGTCAGGAGTGGGCGCGTCTCGCCGAGTGCCTGCCCACGGTGGTCGTGGCCGAGAGTCGCGGCGATGAATGCCTGTTGCCCGCGGTGGAGGCGGGGCTGGTGGATTATCTGATCGCCCCGCGTGAGCATGGCTCGGTGTTGCGCAGTCTGCTCAAGCGGGCGGCGGAGCATCACCAGCTCGCGCATGAACACGCCAAGGCCCGCGCGCGCCTCGAGGAGCTCAATGAGCATCTCGAGACGCATCTGGCGATGCTGCGTCAGGACCAGCTGGCCGGTGGGCAGATCCAGCAACGCTTGTTGCCGGAAAGTGGGCAGAGAATCAATGGCATCCACTATGACTATTGCCTGTCGCCCTCGTTGTATCTGTCGGGAGATTTTCTCGAGTATCAGGCGATCGATGAGCGTTTCAGTCTGTTCTATTTCGCCGATGTCTCCGGGCATGGGGCGTCTTCGGCCTTCGTGACGGTGCTGCTCAAGCTATTGTTCGCGCGTGCGATTCGCCACTGGGAGGAACATACGCCGGAAACCTTCGGTCCTGAATGGCTGGCGTTGCTCAACCGTGAGCTGCTGGACAGTGGCATCGGCAAGCACGCGACCGTGCTGTGCGGCGTGATTGACCGTGAAGCGGCCACGCTGCATTACACCCTGGGGGCCCAGCTGCCGATGCCGGTCCTGGTGACTCCGGAGGGTGGGATTCAGGTACTGGAAGGCAGCGGGCGCCCGGTAGGCCTCTTCCCAGGCACCCGCTATCCGGCGTATCGTGTGGCGCTTCCCGCGCGTTTCCGCCTGTGGCTGGCCAGTGATGGTGTGCTGGAGTGCCTGCCGGGCGAGGCGCTGGAGGAACGAACTCAAGCACTGCATCAACGGATACTGAGCAGTGAGGATGTGCAGGGATTGCGCCGCGGTCTGGCACTGGATGGTGAGCTGCCGGATGACCTTACCCTGATGACGCTGACAGGATTCCATGATGGATGAAGGACGTATCCAGGCCGTGTTCGATGACGGCCTGTTCGTGCTCAAGCTGTCGGGTGACGTACGCCTGACACTGTGTGCCACGCTGGACCAGCAGGTTCAACGCGTGGCAGCGGTCGATGGTCTGGAAAGCGTGATCATCGATCTGCGCGAAGCCACCAACATTGACTCCACTGCACTGGGCTTTCTGGCCAAGCTGGCACTGGCCGTGCGGGATCGTCTGATCCTTCCGGCCCAGGTGGTAGCGGCTCACCCTGATGTGATGACCATGCTCAAGGTCATGGGGTTCGATGAGGTGGCCAGTGTCGTGGATGCCAGTCAGCTGGCGGAGGCGGAGCAGGCCGAGCTGGACAGCTCGGGCTGTGATGACGCCACGGCGGAGGTGCCGGTCGAGGGTGGGGCAGAGGCCTCGGCGAGTCAGGAGCAGGTACTGCGCGGCCGTATTCTCGAGGCGCATCGTCTGTTGATGTGTCTCAATGGCCACAATCGCCTGCAGTTCCAGCCCTTGATCGAGCTTCTGGAAAGCGAGGAGCAGCGCCAGCCGCATTGACGATGCGGGGTGTCGCCTGCACGCAAGAGCGCCTGCCGTGATTCACGGCAGGCGCTCTTCGTTGCTGCGCCAGAAACACGCCCTTGCTCGACAAGGGCGTGTTCTCGACGTCATGCTCAGTGGCTGCGCAGTTCGGCCAGCAGTGACTCGAGCTTGCGCTGATCCGCCATGAACTTGCGGATGCCTTCGCCCAGCTTCTCGGTGGCCATGGCATCTTCGTTCATGTCCCAGCGGAAGTTGGACTCGGTCAGCACTTCCGGCACGTTGCGCTCGGCATCGGCGGCCTGCAGGCGACGCGCCAGCGGGCCCGTGCTTTCGGCCAGCTCACCCAGCAGCGCCGGAGAGATGGTCAGGCGGTCGCAACCGGCCAGGGCTTCGATTTCCCCGGTGTTGCGGAAGCTGGCGCCCATCACGATGGTCTTGTAGCCGTGACCCTTGTAGTGCTCGTAGATGGCCTTGACGGACTTCACGCCCGGGTCGTTGTCGCCGCTGAAATCGGCATCCGGCTGGTTGGCCTTGTGCCAGTCGAGGATACGGCCGACGAAGGGCGAGATCAGCGTCACGCCGGCATCGGCGCAGGCCTGGGCCTGGGCGAAGCTGAACAGCAGCGTCAGGTTGGTACGGATGCCTTCACGCTCGAGCTTCTCGGCGGCACGAATGCCTTCCCAGGTGGAGGCGGTCTTGATCAGGATGCGCTCCTGACCGACGCCATTGGCGGCGTAGCGCTCGATGATGCGATGCGCGCGACGGATGGTCTCGTCGGCATCGAAGGACAGGCGGGCGCTGACTTCGGTGGAGACATAGCCCGGTACCAGACCGGCGATCTCGGTGCCGATATCCACGGCCACGGCGTCCACGGCATCGTCGATGTCGGTGGCCTTGCGCGCGACCTCGGTCAGGCGCTCGCGACGCGACGGGTCCTGGGCGGCCTGCAGGATCAGCGACGGGTTGGTGGTAGCATCTGTGGGCGCGAAGCGACGAATCGCCTCGAGGTCACCGGTGTCGGCGACAACGGTGGTCATGTCCTTGAGTTGGGAGAGCTTGTCCTGTGCCATGCAAGAGTTTCCTGTACTGAGCGCGGGTCGTCCGATGACGACCTTCATGAAAAGGGAAGACGTGAAGGTCTGGGCTACGAAGCGGGAACGACATGGCCAGAGCCTCGACGATGATACTCCATCGGCCGTACCGCGGGGATGTCGTCGCTGTCGGTGTGAACATGATCACATGGATGTGACAACTTCTTCACGTTCGTTACCTCAACTGTATCAATTGTATGGCGGCGCGCCCACTGTCGCGGTCTACCGGCAGACGTGTCCGCTCATGCCTGCGACAGGCTGGCACCGAGGTGTCGGGGACCCAAGGACGGTGAGGGAGCCGGTGAGCGGGCCGATGCCGGCTCCTGGGTCCATGACGTGCCGCATCGTGAAGGATTCTTCAGCAGGCGCATGATCGCGCCGTTATCGTGAAACTCTCGGGAGGGGATGTGGACAAGCGTCAAACCCGTCAGCTGGCCTTGCTGGTCGCTGCCAACACCGCACTGGCCCCCTTGGCCATCGATGCCTATCTGCCGGCATTGCCGGCCATGGCGGAAGCGCTCGACACCAGCGTCCATCATACGGAGCTGTCGCTGTCGATCTTCCTGCTCGGTTTCTCGCTGGGGCAGTTGATCTTCGGGCCGCTGTCGGACCGCATCGGCCGCAAGCCGGTGTTGCTCTCCGGGATCTTCGTCTTCCTGCTGGCGAGTCTGGCGATCACCCAGGTCGACAGTCTCGAAGGCCTCTATGCGTTGCGATTCGTGCAGGCGCTGGGCGGCGGGGCCTCGGTGGTGAATTCCTCGGCGATCGTGCGTGACTGCTTCAGCGGGCGCGAGGCGGCCAAGGTGCTCTCGACCGTCGCGGTGATCATGATGCTGGCACCGCTGATCGCCCCGGCGATCGGCAGTCTGCTGCTGGGCTTGGCGGGCTGGTGGCTGATCTTCGCCTTCCTGGCCGCCTATGCCGCCTTCCTGCTGGTCGTGCTGCCTTTCCGGCTGCCGGAGACACGCCGCCATCGCGAAGCGGATGAGCCTCCGGCCAGCATCGCGCAGGTCGCTCGCGATTACGTCAGCGTGATGCGCCATGGCCCGGCGATGGGCTATGCCATTACCCAGGCGATGGGCTTCGGTGGCATGTTCGCCTTCATCACCGCCTCCCCGTATGTCTACATGGAGCACTTCGGTGTCACCGCCTCCTGGTACCCGGCGCTGTTCGGGGCCAACATCCTGTTCATGTTCACCGCCAATCGCCTCAACGTGCGCCTGCTGTCACGCATGTCGCCTCCACGGCTGCTGCGCATCGGGATCGGTATCCAGCTGCTCGCGGCCTGTCTGCTGGTGCTGGCATTGGCGCTGGGGCTGGATCATCTGGCGCTGATGGCACCCTTGTTGATGCTCTTCGTCGGGGCCAACGGCATGGTCGCTCCCAATGCGATTTCTTCCGCGCTCGAGTACTTCCCCCGTATCAGCGCCACCGCCAACGCCCTGATCGGCAGCCTGCAATTCGCCAGTGGTGCCTTGATCGGCATGCTGATCGCAGGGCTGGCGCTGGACAGCCTGTGGCCGATGATCCTCGGCATGCTGGGCACGGCGCTGGTCAGCAATATCCTGCTGCGCGTGCTGGCGGGGCGTCGCGCCCTGGCGCGTCATGCCGCCCCCTCGGACTGAGGGTCATTGATCACACGGCGACTCGCGATGACTGTCACACGGTTGTCATGAATGCTTGGCAAAGTGCTCCTCGTAGACAAGAAGCCAACCTCAAGGCTCATTCTTTTCGCAAGGAGTTTCAGGCATGAAGGCGTTCCTCAAGTCAGGTCTCGCAGTCGCTGTTCTCGCCGCATCCGTCGGTGCAGCAGAAGCCCGTGAACAGCTGCGCATCGTCGGCTCTTCCACGGTCTATCCGTTCTCCAGCTATGTGGCGGAAGAGCTGGGTGCCACCAGCGACTTCCCGACGCCGGTCATCGAGTCCACCGGTTCCGGTGGCGGCATGAAGCTGTTCTGTGAAGGGGTCGGGGACAGCACGCCGGACATCACCAACGCTTCCCGCCGCATGAAGACGTCCGAGTTCGAGCGCTGTGAAGAGAATGGCGTGACCGACATCACCGAAGCGATGATCGGCTTCGATGGCATCGCCTTCGCTCAGGCGGTCGGTGATGGCGACATCAACCTGACGCGTGAGCAGATCACCCTGGCGGTCGCCGCTCAGGTGCCGGTCGATGGCAAGCTGGTCGACAACCCCTACACCAAGTGGTCCGAGATCGATTCCTCCCTGCCGGATCGCAAGATCACCGTCTATGGTCCGCCTTCCACGTCCGGTACGCGTGATGCCTTCGAAGAGCTGGTGATGGAAGTCTCCACCGAAGAGATGGAAGGCTACGGCGGTGAGGGTTACACCAACATCCGTCAGGACGGCCACTACATCGCGGCGGGTGAGAACGACAACCTGATCATCCAGAAACTGGTCGAGAATACCGATGCCTTCGGTATCTTCGGCTACTCCTTCCTGGAAGAGAACGCCGACAAGGTCGTCGGTGCCTCCATCGATGGCGTCCTGCCGGAAGCCGATGCCATCTCCTCCGGTGAGTACCCGGTGTCCCGCTCGCTGTTCTACTACGTGAAGAACCAGCACAAGGATGACGTGCCGGCGCAGCAGGCCTACAACGACCTGTTCATGAGCGAGAAGATGATCGGTGAGCTGGGCTACCTGAAGGGCATCGGCCTGATTCCCTTGCCCAAGGATGAGCGTGAAGCCCTGCGTGAGCAGGTGAAGAACCGCACCAAGCTGACCCTGGCTGACCTCAAGAAGTAACTGACGCAGCTGACCCACGACGCGGCCGGTTGCCATTGGCAGCCGGCCCGTTTGCATGACGGTCCGCAGGGATATCGGACAGGCAAGTTGCCTTCACTTTGCGGATAACGCGACTCCGGGACTCGAAAGATGCAGACTCAGCAGATCTTTCTCTTCTTCATTGGCATCGTGGCGCTGTCTGGCCTGATTGCCTTCTTCGTCGGCCGAGGCAAGGCGCAGAAGGTGCGTGCCAGCGGGGCAGAGATGTACGCCCAGCCGGATCAATACGGTTGGTTCACCGCCATCTCCTGTGCCGGCCCGGCACTGCTGGTCGGACTGGCCGCCGTACTGGCGATCGCCACGGCCGGGGTATCCATCGAGGGCGCCGAGCTGCTGGCTGCCAGCCTCGTCGTCGCAGGTGTCGGCATGCTCATCGGTCTGGCGCTGGTGAAGCCTGATTTTCACGCGCGCAATGCGATCGAGACATTGATTCGTTATGTGCTGATCGGGGCGGCGATGATCTCCATCGTCACGACGTTCGGCATTCTGGCTTCCATCATCTTCGAAGCCATCCGCTTCTTCCAGATGGAAAGCTTCTGGACCTTCATCACCGGCACCACCTGGGACCCGGGCAACAGCTTCCAGCTGGCAGCCGGCCGTGGCGAGGGCGTCGAGAGCACCGCCAACTTCGGGGCGGTTCCGCTGTTCGCCGGTACCTTCATGATCACCCTGATCGCCATGCTGGTGGCCATTCCCATCGGCCTGCTGGCAGCGGTCTACATGTCGGAATTCGCCCCGGAGCGCGTGCGTACCGTGGCCAAGCCGGTGCTGGAAGTGCTCGCCGGCATCCCGACCGTCGTCTATGGCTTCTTCGCCGCCATCACCGTGGCACCGCTGATCGTCGACATCTTCTCGCCGCTGGGTATCGAGGCGTCCTACAACAATGCTCTGGCGCCGGGACTGGTCATGGGCATCATGATCATTCCCTTCATCTCCTCACTGTCGGATGACGTCATCACCTCCGTGCCGGACACCATGCGTCAGGGGTCTCTGGCGCTGGGCATGACCCAGGGCGAGACCATCCGCAATGTCATCCTGCCGGCCGCGCTGCCGGGCATCATCTCGGCGTCACTGCTGGCCATGTCGCGTGCGCTGGGCGAGACGATGATCGTGGTGATGGCGGCGGGCATGCGTCCGAATCTGACCGCCAACCCGCTGGAAGACATGACCACCGTGACGGTGCGTATCGTTGCCGCGCTGACGGGAGACCAGGAATTCGCGAGTGCCGAGACATTGTCCGCCTTCGCGCTGGGTCTGGTGCTGTTCGTCGTCACCTTGCTGCTGAACATGGTCTCGGTGGTTCTCATCCGCCGCTTCCGTGAGAAGTACAGCGCCAACAATCTGTGAGGCCGAGACAAGACATGAGCCATTCCTTCGACGATATCTCGGCCCAGCTCAAGGGCCGTCATCGCCGCACTCAGCGCCTGAAGTACATGTCCATGGCGGCGCTGGCCCTGGCGGCAACCTTCCTGGTGGTGTTCATCGGCGACATGCTGATGCGCGGCTATCCGGCCTTCCAGCAGGCGGAGCTCAAGGTACCGGTCACCTACAGCGAGCAGTCACGCGAGATTCCGCTCGCGGCGGTGGAAGAGGATGTGCGTGAGCTGGTCAGCCGCGGCTGGCTGCGTCAGCTGCCACGCGAGATGAAGGCCAACCCGGAGCTGCTGGGCCAGACCCTCGAGACCTGGGTGATCGCGGACGACCGGGTGGATCAGTACCTCAAGGGCCACAAGGCGCATCTCAAGCCCAAGCAGATCGCCGTACTGGATCGCATGGTCGAGAACGGCACGGCCGAGCTCAAGTTCAACATCAACTTCTTCACCACCGGTGATTCCAAGATGCCGGAATATGCCGGTATCTGGTCGGCGGCGATGGGCACGATCCTGACGTTGCTGGTCACTCTGGCCTTCGCCTTCCCGGTCGGCGTGCTGACCGCGGTCTACCTGGAGGAGTTCGCGCCGGACAATCGCCTCACCCAGGCGATCGAGATCAACATCAACAATCTGGCGGCGGTGCCGTCGATCCTGTTCGGTCTGCTGGGCCTGGCGATCTTCATCAACTTCTTCGGCATGCCGCGCTCGTCCCCGCTGGTCGGTGGTCTGACGCTGGGGCTGATGACGCTGCCGGTGATCATCATCACCACCCGCTCCGCGTTGCGCAGCGTGCCGGACACCATTCGTCAGGCAGCCTTCGGCGTTGGCTGCTCGCGCTGGCAGGTCGTGCGGGATCACGTTCTGCCGCTGTCATTGCCGGGTATCCTGACGGGGTCCATCATCGGTCTGGCGCAGGCGATGGGGGAAACCGCTCCCTTGATCATCGTCGGCATGGTGGCCTTCATTCCGGATGCACCGACCTCCATCACCCAGGCGGCCACCGTGCTGCCGGCCCAGATCTTCACCTGGGCAGGTGAGCCGGAACAGGCCTACGTCGAGCGGACTGCGGCGGGCATCCTGGTGCTGCTGTCAGTGCTGATCTTCCTCAACGCCGCAGCCGTCATGCTGCGCAAGAAATTCGAGCGTCGCTGGTAGGTCGATGGATCACGTCCCGCCGAGGCGGGACGCACGACATGACCAGACCCACGACTGAACAAGGAATACGAGACATGAACAGCACCGTCGCCACCCCCGCCAAGCCTGTCGCCATGGCACGCCCCGGCACACCGATCGTGACCAACGAAGAGGCCAATCATGAGCTGGCCATCCGTGTGGAAGACCTCAACCTGTGGTACGGCGAGAAGCAGGCGCTGAAGAACATCAACATCGACATCTTCCAGAAGAATGTCACCGCGTTGATCGGGCCGTCCGGGTGCGGCAAGTCGACCTTCCTGCGCTGCCTGAATCGCATGAATGACCTGATCCGCAGCGTGCGCATCGAGGGTCTGGTCGAGATGGACGGGCGTGACGTCAATGCCCGCAACATGGATGAAGTGGCACTGCGTCGCCGTGTCGGCATGGTGTTCCAGAAGCCGAACCCGTTCCCCAAGTCCATCTATGACAACATCGCCTATGCGCCGACCATGCATGATCTGGTCAGCCGTCGTGCCGACAAGGACGATCTGGTCGAGAGCGCGCTGCGTGATGCCGGCCTGTGGGAAGAGGTGAAGGACATTCTGGATCAGCCGGGCACCTCGCTGTCCGGTGGTCAGCAGCAGCGCCTGTGCATCGCGCGTGCGATCGCGGTCAAGCCGGACGTCATCCTGATGGATGAGCCGACCTCGGCGCTGGACCCGATTTCCACCGCGACCATCGAAGACCTGATGGACAAGCTGAAGACCCAGTTCTCCATCGTGACCGTGACCCACAACATGCAGCAGGCGGCGCGTGTCGCCGATTACACCGCCTTCTTCCACATGGGCGAGCTGATCGAGTACAACGACACCAAGACGATGTTCTCCAATCCGCACACCAAGAAGGCCGAGGACTACATCACCGGTCGCTATGGCTGAGGACTGGCGCCGTCTCGGCGCGAATGATTCCCGAAGATGACAGAAGGCCCGGATCATGGATCCGGGCCTTCTGTCGTGTCTGGCGCTTGTCATGTCAGACGTGCTGGAACGCGAGGTTGGCTCAGCCCCCGTTCCCGGCTCAGCCTTCCAGCTCGACGGCGATCGCGGTGGCCTCACCGCCGCCGATGCACAGTGCCGCGATGCCGCGCTTCTTGCCGCGGCGTTCCAGCGCATTGATCAGGGTGACGATGATGCGTGATCCGGTGGAGCCCACCGGGTGACCCTGGGCGCAGGCTCCCCCGAAGACATTGACCTTGTCGTGCGGGATGTCGTGGGCATCCATCGCCAGCAGTGTCACCACGGCGAAGGCCTCGTTGATCTCGAACAGATCGACATCCTCGGTGGTCCACTCCAGTCGCTTCATCAGCGAATCGATGGCCCCGATGGGGGCCAGCGTGAATTCGCTGGGGTGCTGGGAGTGGGTGCTGTGACCGAGGATACGGGCCTTGACGGCCAGGCCACGACGCTCGGCCTCATCACGTCGGGTCAGCACCAGGGCCGAGGCACCGTCAGAGATGGAGCTGGCATTGGCGGCAGTGATGGTGCCGTCCTTGGCAAATACCGGACGCAGCGTGGGAATCTTGTCGAGGTTGGCCTGGAAGGGTTGTTCATCCTGCTCGACGAGACTCTCGCCCTTGCGGCTCTTGACCGTCACCGGCGCGATTTCCGGGGCGATGTCGCCGGCCTCGGTGGCGGCCATGGCGCGCTTGAGTGATTCGATGGCGAAGTCATCCATGCGCTGACGATCGTAGCCACGCGCATCGGCCACTTCCTGGGCGAACACGCCCATCAGCTTGCCGGTCTCGGCGTCTTCCAGGCCATCGAAGAACATGTGGTCCTTCAGTTCTCCATGCCCGAGGCGATAGCCGCCGCGTGCCCGGGTGAGCAGGTGTGGGGCATTGGACATCGATTCCATGCCACCCGCCAGCATGATGCGGTTGGTGCCGGCACGGATCAGGTCGTGCGCGAGCATGGTGGCTTTCATGCCGGAACCGCACAGCTTGTTGATGGTGGTCGCGCCGATGCTGTCCGGGACTCCGGCCTGGCGCATGGCCTGACGTGCCGGGCCTTGCTTGACGCCTGCCGGCAGTACGCAGCCGAAGATGCCCTCATCGATATCGGCGGGTGTCAGGCCTGAGCGTTCGATGGCAGCCTTGATGGCCACGGCGGCGAGCTGCGGTGCGCTGAGGCTGGAAAGCGAGCCCTGCAATCCGCCCATCGGCGTGCGCGCCCCGGACAGGATCACGATGTCGTCAGCGGCGGTGGTGGGGCTTGGCGTGGTGCGGGAAGCGGTCGTCATGACGGTCTCCAGTGTCTTGTTATTGGAAGATCACCTGTGGCGTTCGGCGTTGTGATCACTGCGTGGCTGTGCTTTGATCCATTCAATCCCATAAACCAAGCAAGCGCTAGTTATACGATGAATGTAGCCACCGCCTCACCCCGTCGCAAGGAGCTGGTACGCATCGCCGCCCGTCTGTTCGTGGAGGAGGGCTTCGATCGCACCACCGTTCGCATGTTGGCCCAGGAAATGGGCATCAAGTCCGGCAGCCTGTTCCATCACTTCGCTGACAAGCAGGAAATCCTGTGCGCGGTGATCGAGGAGGGCATGTTCAGCGCACTGGCCATCGCGCGTGAGCATCTCGCGCGGCTGGAAGCCAGCTCAGCCCCCGCATCACGGCATCAGCAGGCGCGAGAGCGCTTGCTGGCATTGGCGCGGGCGCATCTGGAAACCCTGCTGACGGACCGCAATGCGCATGTCGTGGCGCTCTACGAATGGCGTCGCCTCGAGCAAGCCTCGCGGGAGCATCTCGTGCATCTGCGTGACGAGTATGAAGCCCTGTGGCGCGACGCCATCGAGGTGGCCGTCGCCGCGGGACTGCTCAAGGGAGACGCTCTGCTTCTGCGCCAGTTCATGCTGGGGGCGCTCAACTGGAGCGTACGCTGGTACCGTCCCGAGGGTGAGCGTTCCCCGGATGAGCTGGCCGAGGCGCTGGTCGACAGCCTGTGTCGTCTTCCCTGAGCGAGCGTCCGTTACACGGCGTCTGCTACACAGCGTCTGCAACTTTCGGCCAGTCGAGCGCCACAATGCTTGCCGCACGACAGGCTTGTCGCTAACTTGACGTTTACGTTAACTGTAGATGGCTGGCGCCCAGCCATCTCGATCCGCCCCGGAGCGCCACTCAGGAGCCAGTCACGCCATGACGCCAAGCGATACAACAACAAACCGCACGTCACGCGCCGCCTCTGCTGCATATGTCGCTACATCTGCCGCTACATCTGACGAACCTGCGAATTCATCCGCCATGCAACCCGCTGCCAGCCAGACGCTGAGCGAGTATCTGGAACATTTCGACATCGACGCGTTGCGCGATGAACTCCTGACGTCCTCCGGGCAAGGGCACATGGGCAATGCCTTTGACGCCTGCATCGGTCGGCACCTGCGCGCCGGGCAGGGCGAGCGCATCGCTCTGGTCCACGAGGACGAGCATGGCAAGGTACGCACGCTCAGCTACGCCGAACTGGATCTCGAGAGTGCTCGGATGGCCACGGCGCTGGCTGCGCAGGGCGTCGGACCCGGCGAGCGCGTGGCCTGCATGCTGTCGCGTACGCCTGAGCTTCTGATCGCGCTGGCCGCCACCTGGCGATTGGGCGCCATCTATCAGCCGCTGTTCACGGCCTTCGGAACGGATGCGCTCGCCTACCGTCTGTCGCGCGCCGAGACCAGTGTCGTGATCACCGAGTCCGGTCAGCGTGCCAAGTTCAGGGCGCTTGCGAGCCATCCACCGATCATCTGCGTGCGCGGGGAGGGGGAGGCACTGGATGAGGGGGATCTGGACTGGCAGGCCCTGATGCAAAGCGAGCCCCTGGCGCAACCGCCCGTACAATTGCCGAGTGATGCGCCCTTCCTGCAGATGTTCACCTCCGGCACGGTCGGCAAGCCCAAGGGGGTGGCGGTGGCACTGAATGCGCTGCCGGCCTTCTGGCTCTATCAGCGGCTGGCAGTGGATGTGCGACCCGGCGAGCGCTTCTGGAACATGGCCGACCCCGGTTGGGCCTACGGGCTTTACTACGGGATCACGGCACCTCTGTTGCTGGGTGCCACCACCTACTTCATGCAAGCTCCCTTCAGCGCGCAGGGCGGGCTGGACTTCCTGCAGCGCCACGCCATCGACAACTTCGCGGCGGCGCCCACGGCCTATCGGATGCTCAAGGCCTCCGGGCTCGGGGAGGGGGCCTTCGAGCGCCTGACGCTGCGCGTGGCGAGCTCGGCCGGCGAGCCGCTCAATACCGAGGTGGTGGGCTGGGTCGCCCGTGAGCTTGGCTGCACGGTGATGGATCACTACGGTCAGACCGAAGTCGGCATGGTCTGCTGCAATCATCATGCTCTGGCGCATGAGGTAGTCATCGGCAGCGTCGGCTTCCCCTTGCCCGGCTATCGCCTGGCCGTGCTGGACGCCGAATATCGGGAGCTTGCGCCCGGTGAACCGGGCGTGCTGGCGGTGGATATCGCCAATTCCCCTGCCTATTTCTTCTCCGGCTATACCTGGCAGGAGAAACAGCCCTGTGTCGAAGGCTATTACCTGACCGGGGATGTGGTCGTCGCGGAGCCTGATGGTCGCTTCACCTTCGCCGGCCGTGACGACGACATCATCACCACCTCGGGTTATCGGGTCGGCCCGGCGGATGTCGAGAACGCCATCCTTGCCCATCCCGCCGTCGCGGAATCCGCGGCGGTCGGCAAGCCGGATGACCTGCGCGGCGAGATCATCAAGGCCTACGTGGTGCTGCGCGACGGACATGTCGGGGATGAAGCCCTCGCCGAGGCAATACGCAGCGAAGTACGCCAGCGGCTATCAGGCCACAGCTATCCCCGCGAGATCAGCTTCGTGGACCACCTGCCCAAGACACCCTCGGGCAAGATCCAGCGATTCCTGCTGCGCGCCGAAGCTCGCGAGGAGTGAGACCCGCAGCTGCCGCTACGCCCCTTGCGGGCTGTCGCAGGATGATCGTCATTGAACGACCCGGCAGCGGATGCGCCGGGTGCCATCTGGAGAGTCATGCATGAAGATTGCCGAGCACTGCTTCCTGATCACGGGTGCCGCCTCCGGCCTGGGGGCTGCCACAGCGGACCGTCTGGTGGCCGCCGGTGGACGCGTCGTACTGGCTGACATCTCCGAGGCCGCACGCGAGCATGCCGCGGCACTCGGTGCGTCGGCACGCTTCTGTCATTGCGATATCACCGATTCCGAGAGCGTGAGCGCGGCGCTGGATGTCGCCGAGCAGAGCTTCGGAGCCCTTCATGGCGTGATCCACTGCGCGGGCGTGGTGAGCGTCGCCAAGCTGGTGGATCGCGAGGGGGAACCGGCGCCGCTGGAAGGGTTCGAGAAGACCCTGGCCATCAATCTGAGCGGTACCTTCAACGTGGCGCGTCTCGCGGCGGCCCGCATGGCGCGCAATGTGGCCGAGGGGGAAGACGGAGAGCGCGGCATCATTCTCAATACCGCTTCGGTCGCGGCCTTCGATGGCCAGATAGGGCAATGTGCCTACAGTGCTTCCAAGGCCGGGGTGGCAGGCATGACCCTGCCGATGGCACGCGAACTGGCGCGTCACGGCATTCGTGTGATGGCGATTGCCCCTGGCGTGTTCGAGACACCGATGATGGCAGGCATTCCGGAGCCTGCTCGCGAGGCGCTGTGCGAGGCCGTTCCGTTTCCCAAGCGCCTGGGGCGGCCCGATGAATTCGCTCGCCTGGCCGAACACATCATCACCAACGGCATGCTCAATGGGGAAGTGATCCGTCTCGACGGCAGCATCCGCATGGCCTGAGCCTGCCGTCTCGCGATCACGCACGACGACCTGAAAGCAAGGAATCTCTGGGGGAGATATTGCTCGACCACATGAGTGGTCGGGCTTTTTTGTGTCCGCGTGCCACCAATGTCTCACGGCCACGATCAAACGATCGCTTGACTGACGATCGGGGTGGCGCTAATTTCAAACGAATGTTTGATAGTGGTCGGGTCGATCCCGCGAAAGGATCCCGCTGCCACGCCCCCATTCATGTGCATAGCCACCATTTCCCGCTTTCAGATGCTCGGAAGTGGCTGTGTCAGGTCATCGCCGCCGCGTCGCGACGGCACAAGGAGTACAGCATGCCCGACTATCAGGCGCCCTTGCGCGATATTCGCTTCGTGATGAATGAGCTGCTCGACTACCCCGCGCATTACGCCCGCCTGCCGGGTGGCGAAGATGCCAGTGATGACATCGTCAGCGCGATTCTCGAGGAAGGGGCACGCTTTGCCAACGAGGTGCTGACGCCGCTCAACCAGTCGGGCGATCTCGAGGGCTGTACCTTCGAGGGGGGAGAGGTGAAGGCGCCGCGTGGCTTCAAGGCCGCCTATCAGCAGTATGTCGAGGGCGGTTGGCCGAGTCTGGCAGCCTCACCGGAGCATGGTGGCCAGGGCCTGCCGCCGTCTCTGGCGATGGTGCTCTCGGAAATGGTCGCCTCCGCCAACCTCTCGTGGGGCATGTATCCGGGGTTGTCACATGGCGCGATGAACGCCCTTGAGCACCATGGCAGCGAGGTGCTCAAGCAGACCTATCTGACCAAGCTGGTCGAAGGCCGCTGGACCGGCACCATGTGCCTGACCGAACCGCACTGTGGCACGGATCTGGGGCTGATCAAGACCCGCGCCGTGCCACTGGATGACGCCGATGGCAGCAAGGGGTACGCCATCAGCGGTACCAAGATCTTCATCTCCGCCGGCGAACACGATCTCTCGGAGAACATCGTGCATCTGGTGCTGGCCAAGTTGCCGGACGCGCCGGAAGGCTCACGCGGCATCTCGCTGTTCGTGGTGCCGAAGTTCCTGCCGGATGCCAGTGGCGAGGCCGGAGAGCGCAACGGTGTCAGCTGTGGCTCCATCGAGCACAAGATGGGCATTCACGGCAACGCGACCTGCGTGATGAACTTCGACTCCGCGATCGGTTATCTGGTCGGCCCGCCGCACAAGGGGCTGGCCTGCATGTTCACCATGATGAATGCCGCGCGGCTTGGCGTGGGCATCCAGGGCGTGGCGCTGGCCGAGGCCAGCTTCCAGAATGCGCTGAGCTATGCGCGGGACCGTCTGCAGATGCGAGCTCTCTCGGGGGCCAAGGCGCCGGAGAAGGCAGCCGACCCGATCATCGTGCACCCGGACGTACGGCGCATGCTGCTGACCCAGAAGGCCATCGCCGAGGGCGGACGCATGCTGGTGATGTACGCCGCCCAGCTCAATGATCTTGTCGAGAATGCGTCGGACAGCGAAGAGAAGACTCGTGCCGACACGCTGTTGGGCCTGCTGACGCCCATCGTCAAGGCCTTCCTGACCGAGACCGGCTTCGAGGCGACCAACCATGGGGTGCAGGTGTTCGGTGGCCACGGCTTCATCCAGGAGTGGGGCATGGAGCAGTTCGTGCGCGATGCGCGCATCACGCTGCTCTATGAAGGCACCACCGGTATCCAGGCGCTGGACCTGCTGGGACGCAAGATCCTGATGAGCCAGGGCGAGTCGCTCAAGGTCTTCACCAAGGAGATCCACAAGTTCTGTCAGGCCAGCGATGGCAGCGAATTTTCCTCGCCACTTGCGGAGCTCAACCGCGAATGGGGTGAGCTGACCATGGCGGTGGGCATGGGGGCGATGCAGGACCGCGAGGCGGTCGGTGCTGCCAGTGTCGATTATCTGATGTATGCCGGTTACGTCACGCTGGGCTACCTGTGGGCGCGTGCCGGTGAGACCGCCAGGGCAGCGCTGGCATCTGGCACGGGAGACGCGACCTTCTACCAGGCCAAGCTGGATACCGCACGCTTCTACTTCCAGCGCATCCTGCCGCGTACCCAGGGGCATGCCGCGATGATTCGTGCCGGCGGCGAGACGCTGATGGCACCTGCGGTGGAGGGCTTCGGCAGCGGGTTCGAGATCTGATCTCACGTCCACACGCTGAATTCGGTCTGTTTGTCAGGCAATCATGTGCCTCCAGTCAGTGCGCTCTGACTCGGATTTCTCGGGGAGACTTCGGTCTCCCCTTTTTTGTGGCGGGTCATTCATGCACGGGGTCGCGCCGGTCTGCAGAACATTCTCTTCTCTTTGTGTCCCGCGCTTGGCTTGTGACGGTCAGACGCCCAAGATAGTCGCAGTGACAGCCTGTCCCGCCCAGTGCGCGGGAGATGACATGCGGGACTCAATTTGCAGTAACTGACAGGATAGGTGGCGCAGGATGCAGGCTAACGATACCCCTGAAGAGGCCGCGCAGGAGTCAGGGCGGTCCTCCCGCTCTGAGCAGGCCTCATCGAGGCCCGAAGTGCCGAGCAGTGAGGGCGGCGACGACGCGCATGACATGATGGTGGGTGAGCCGAGCAGTGTCAGCGAAGGCACTTCCGCCGAGGAGGCCGTGGCACGCATGCAGGTGCCGCGAGACGAGCGTCAGCAGGAAGCGCTGGAGCTTTCCGGGCGTTCTCGCCATGTCCCCAAGGTCCGCAAGGCGCTGGAGATCCATCCGCTGCTGGTCGGCATGGCCGCGCTGGTGGTGATCATCGGTGGCCTCAAGATGGCGGCAGACCTGGTGGTCCCCCTGCTGATGGCGGTGTTTGTCGCGGCGGTCTGTGATGCGCCGGTGCGCTGGCTGGCCCGACACGGCATCGGCCAGCGTTTCGGGGTGCCCATCGTCATCCTGACGGTCTGCATCCTGTTTTCCTCGCTGGCGGCCTTGCTGGTCTCACGCTTCACCCTGTTCAGCGATGAGATGCCCAAGCTGGAGGAAAGTCTGCGGGAGCAGTATCAGAGCATGCTGGAATGGCTGGCAGGCCACGGCGTCTCCATCGCGCCGGCGCGCTTCAGTGAGCTGGTGGATCCGGCATCGCTGACACAATGGGTGCCCAACCTGCTCACCGGGCTGGGCGGCCTGCTGTCTTCCAGTGTCATCATCGTGCTGACGGCCACCTTCCTGTTGTACGAAGCCCTGTCGCTGCGCGACAAGCTGATCACCACTCTGCGTAGCCCGCATGTCAGTCTGCGTCGCTTTACGCTGTTCTCGTTGACGCTGCGACGTTATCTGGCGGTCAAGACGTTGATCAGTCTGGTGACCGGTGCGCTGGTCGGCATCAGCTGTCTGGCACTGGATGTGGAGTTCGCCTTCCTGTGGGCCACGCTGGCCTTCTGCCTCAACTACATTCCCAATATCGGGTCGGCGCTGGCCGCGGTGCCGGCAGTATTGCTGACGCTGGTGATGCCGGAGGGTGGGGCAGTCAAGGCGTTGATGCTGGGCGGCTGCTACCTGGCGATCAATTTCATTCTCGGCAACATGATCGAGCCGCGCGTGATGGGGCGGACGCTGGGGCTGTCGACACTGGCCGCCTTCCTGTCACTGGTGGTGTGGGGCTGGGTGTTCGGCCCGGTGGGGATGCTGTTGTCGGTGCCGATCACCATGACGCTCAAGATCGCCTTCGACTCGCACCCGGGCACGCGCTGGGCGGCACGCCTGCTGGGACCCTCCGCCAGACGCATTCGACGTCGCCGACGCATGGCGGAGGAATAGCGCGTCGGCAAGGCGTTTAGCCCGCGCCCCCTGAATGCAGAAGGGAATGCAGAAGGCCCCGTCACGTTGAGCGTGACGGGGCCTTCTGGTGTTCATCTCGTGCCTGGTGACTGCCGGGGCAGCCAACTTCGAGCGGACCGGTTTAGAGGTTCTGCTCGATGAACTGGCTCAGTTGTCCCTTGGACTGGGCACCGACCAGCGAGGCGACCTTGGCGCCGGACTTGAACAGGATCACGGTCGGCACGCCACGCACGCCTTGCTCGGCGGCGATTTCCGGTGCGTCATCGACATTGACGTTGACGATCTTCAGGCCTTCGCCCTTCTCGTTGGCGACTTCTTCGACGACCGGCGCCATCATCTTGCACGGGCCACACCAGGGCGCCCAGAACTTCAGCAGTACCGGGGCTTCAGCGTTGAGAACTTCCTGTTCGAAGTTGGCGCCGGTGACATCGACGTGATTGGACATCTTGTTTCTCCAGGGGATTCGTTTCGCTGTCTGCGGCATTGCCGGACATGCAGGCTGCGTCCGATGGTAGCGCCACTTTCCATCACTGACAAATGGGCATTGTCCATCGACTCAATAGCACGGGGTTATGATCGTTGGTATTTTTATAGCTGTTTTATTGGTTGGAGGGAATAGCCACGCAGCAGGCAATCACGATTGCCTGCTGCGACATTGGTCTGGATTACGCGTGCAGCAGCAGAGGAAGGGCGGGATCAGAAGAAGGCGTAGCGGATGCCAAGCCCCAGCAGCAGGGTGGTGAGCAGCCCCTGCAACAGGCTGCCGGGCATGTGGCGCGTCAGGCGTGCGCCAAGGCTGATGGCAGGCAGGGAGCCGACCAGCAATGCGCCGAGCAGCAGGAAATCGACATTGCCCAGCCATAGATGCCCCAGGCCTGCGACCAGTGTCAGTGGCACGGCGTGGGCGATATCGGTGCCGACGATGCGTGCGGTACTCAGAAGCGGGAACAGCATGATCAGCACGGCCGCCCCGAAGGCACCGGCGCCGACGGAGGACAGGGTGACGCATACGCCCAGCACGATGCCCGACAGCACGGTCAGCGGTGCCGCATGCCGCACGATGAAGCTTTCCGGACTGATCAGGCCCAACAGGCGTTTCTTGAACAGCAGCACGCCGGCGGTGAGGATCAACATCACGCCCAGCATGCCCTTGATCAGGCCTGCGTAGGCGGTGGGGTCCGTGAAGAAGGCATGCAGCACGCCGATGGTCACCAGCGCGGCGGGGATGGAGCCCAGGGCCAGACGACGGGTGATGGTCCAGTCCACATGCCCCTGGCGATGGTGCGCGAAGGCACCGCCGGCCTTGGTGATGGCGGCGTAAAGCAGATCGGTACCGACCGCGACATGCGGCGGAAAGCCGAACATCAATAGCAGCGGTGTCATCAGTGAGCCACCGCCCACGCCGGTGACACCGACCGCAAAGCCCACTCCGGCGCCTGCCAGTACGTATAGCAGCAGCTGTGTGACATCCATCCCTTGTCTACCCCTTGTCAGGTTACTGCCGTCAATCTACTCTTGACTGTATATTCCCGAAAGGAATCATTGTTCATGATTTTATCGCCCGATCATCTTAGCAGGGTGAACGGCCATGTCCGGGCCACTGTCGCGCTCTCCCGCGTCGACGGGGCTTCTCAGGAGAGTGAAGTCGCATGAAACTCCAGCAGTTGCGTTACATCTGGGAAGTGACCCGACACAATCTGAACGTGTCAGCGACCGCTCAGAGCCTCTATACCTCACAGCCGGGGATCTCCAAGCAGATTCGTCTGCTGGAGGATGAGCTGGGCGTCGAGATCTTCGCGCGCAGTGGCAAGCATCTGACGCGCGTGACGCCGGCGGGTGAGTCGATCGTCGAGCTGGCAAGCCAGGTGCTGCGCACGGTGGAGAACATCAAGCATGTCGCGCAGGAGCACAGCGATGATCGCCGTGGCAGTCTGGCGATCGCCACCACCCACACCCAGGCACGCTATGCCCTGCCGCCGGTGATCGCCGATTTCACGCGCAAGTACCCGGATGTCGCGTTGCACATGCAGCAGGGCACCCCGAAGCAGATCGCCAACATGGTCAGTGAGGGGCAGGCCGATTTCGCCATCTGCACCGAGTCGCTGGAGCTGTTCAACGACCTCATCCTGCTGCCGTGCTACCGCTGGAATCGCTGCGTGCTGGTGCCGAAGGATCATCCGCTGGCCAATGGCGAGGAGCTGACCCTCGAGACACTGGCCAGCTATGCGCTGGTCACCTACACCTATGGCTTCACCGGGCGCAGCCAGCTGGATGATGCTTTCAAGTCACATGGCCTGGCACCCAATGTCGTGCTGACCGCCTCGGATGCCGATGTCATCAAGACCTATGTGCGCCTGGGCATGGGTATCGGCATCGTCGCGCACATGGCGGTGGACGAGGTGGCGGACGAGGACCTGGTGGCGCTGGATGCGACGCATCTCTTCGACAGCTCGACGACCAAGATCGGCATTCGTCGCGGCACCTTCATGCGCAGCTACATGTTCGAATTCGTCGAACGCTTCGCGCCGCACCTGACACGCGATCGTGTCGAGGCGGCACTGGCCGCCGGCCCGCGTCATGAGCACGAGATCTTCCACGATATCGAGCTGCCGGTGCGCTGAGTGCCGGTGGGCTGAGTGCCGCTCGCCTGACCTGCCATTGCGCAAATGAAAACGCCCGCCTCCTGAGAGGCGGGCGTTTTGCGTGTGGCCGACAGTATCAGTGCGCCAGGTGCAGGCCACACTCACGGTTGTCTTCCGCCTTGGTCGGGTCGACGTAGTCGAACTCGTTGGGCAGGTCGTGGGCGACCAGATACTCGTGCATCTGCTTGGAGGACCAGTGGAGCACCGGTGCGACCTTGATCAGGCCATCGCCGTTCAGCGAGACCGGCTGCATGCCGGCACGGAAGGCGGTGTCACTGGCGCGCACGGCGGTGAACCACATCTCGGGGTTCAGCTCACGCAGGGCACGCTCGAAGGGCTCGAGCTTCACTTCACGGGTGAAGGCCTCGTGGCGCGGGTCATCGATATGCGGCGTGAGGCCATCGACGGCTTCACGGTGCGCGCGGGTACGCTGCGGCAGATAGATGATGCGATTCAGGTTCAGCTTGCGCGTCACCTCATCGGCGAAACGATAGGTGGCATCGGTGTTGTAGCCGTTGTCCATCCACACGATGGGGATGTCAGGACGGAAGCGCGTCACCATGTGCAGGATCACCGCCTCGAAGGGGCGGAAGTTGGTGGTGCAGATGGCGTGCTTGTCCAGCGACAGAGCCCAGCGAGTCAGGGCTTCGGGGTCGTTGCCGAATTCGGCATTGATGCGGGCGAGATCGAAGGTATCGGACATGAGGAGTCTCCAGAACGAGGGCACGTCCGATGGAGCGGGGCGCAGGGCTGATCAATGGCCAAAAAAGGCCATCAGCAGAGGCGGGTAGCGCTCAAGGAGACGTGCAGGAATGCGCCTACCCTATCAAAGGCGGGCACTGCTTCCCCAATACGAATTCGTTCGATCGTTATATGCCATCGAGTTATGGCGCTCATGACGCCTTATAACGCAGTCTGTCAGCCGAGTGCTTCCATCAGTCGCTGGATCTTGGCCAGGCTTTCGCGGTATTCGGCCTCTTCCTCGGAATCGGCGACCAGGCCGCCGCCGCCCCACAGGTGTACCTGGCCCTCGGCGATCACCGCCGTGCGGATCGCGATGGAGGTATCCATGTGCCCGCGGATGTCCAGGTAGCCGAGGCTGCCGCAATAGGCGCTGCGGCGAACCGGCTCCAGCTCCTCGATGATCTGCATGGCTCGTATCTTGGGCGCGCCGGTGATGGAGCCACCGGGGAAGGCGGCGCCGAGCAGATCCAGCGCATCGCGCCCTTCCTCCAACGTGCTGGTGATGGTGCTGACGGAATGGTGCACGTTGGCGTAGCTCTCCAACGCGCACAGCGATGGCACCTTGACGCTGCCGGGCGCGGAGACACGCCCCAGATCATTGCGCAGCAGGTCGACGATCATCACGTTCTCGGCGCGGTCCTTGGGACTGGCCAGCAGCTCGGCGGCCAGTCGGGCGTCCTCTTCCGGTGTCGCGCCACGTGCGCGGGTGCCCTTGATCGGCTTGGTCTCGACCGCGCGGTGATTGACCTCGACGAAGCGCTCCGGCGAGACGGAGACGATGGCCATCTCCTCGCCCTTGGCGTCCTGCCAGCTCAGATAACCCGCATAGGGCGTCGGCGTGGCCTGACGCAGGCGCAGGTAGGCATCCCAGCTGTCGCCACTGCAGTCGGCGGAGAAGCGCTGGGTCAGGTTGATCTGGTAGCAGTCACCAGCGTGCAGATACTCCATCACCTGACGGAAGCGTTCGCCGTAGCCCGCGCGATCCAGCAGCGGCGAGAAGGGGGTGTCGAGGGCGAAGTCGGCGCGGCTCGGCGCCGGTTGCTCCAGCCACTCAAGCACCTGCCTGCGCCGTTGGGGCGAGGCGATCAGCCAGCTCTGCTGACGCTGATGATCACTGATCAATGCCCAGTCGTAGAGACCGAGGCGTGACCAGGGCAGGGCGATGTCGTCCTCGGCCGTGGCGGGCAACGTCTCGAGTGCGCGCCCGAAGTCATAGCTCCAGTAGCCCAGCAGGCCGGCGATGAACGGCAGGTCCTCGGCGCTCAGGTCATGCTGGGCGAGCTCTTCGCCTGCCAGCGTCTGCGGCAGCAGGGTCAACAGCTGGCGCTGGGCCTCGATCACCGGCAGGCGGGCGAGGCGCTCCAATGCTTCACTGAACTGGCTCAGGTCACGCATCGACTCCGGCAGTGGGCCGGTGAGCTTGCCGCCATGCGCGCCTTGCTCCAGCACGGCCAGCGGGTCGCTGCTGATGATGTCGAAGCGACCGCCGGCCAGTGAAGGCTGGCCGCTGTCGAGCAGCACGGCGTCGGGGCGCGTACGCAGGCGTGCGAAGCGCGACAGTGTGGAGGCCTCGTCCTCGGCGGAGAGGGCGTAGGGCAGGGCAGTGATTTCGAGCGAGATGGTCATGACAGCTTCCGTTGGCGGACAGGGCATTCTAGGCATCCAGACGCGTTTTGTCCGCCCATGCGTGCGGATTCCGATGAGGGGCTGTCCTTGTTGGCTTGCCGTTCTCCCGTGCGCTGATTAAGGTGCCTGCCTCTGAACGCCCTGCGCCGTCATCGACGACTGCCCCGACGCGTGTGCTGACGTTTGCCCAGTCGCTTGCCCAGCCCCTGGCACCCTACCGGAGCCCTGCATGCATCCCGAGTTCGAACATGGCCAACATCTGCTGTCACGTCCTGACCAGACCCTCTTCTGGCAGCGTCTGACGCGTCGTGAATCAAATGGTGGGCGTCGCTTGCTGATGCTGCACGGCGCCGGGGTGGCCGGCACGCTGACCTGGGCGCCGCTGGTCGGGCATCTCACGGCCCATGACGAGCTGATCATTCCTGACCTGCGCGGCATGGGGCAGACGGTGTCACCCGATGGCGGTGAACCTCCCTTCACCCTCGAGCAGGTGGTCGAGGATGTGATGGCCTTGATCGAGACGCAGCGCATCACGCATTTCGACCTGATCGGCTACAGCTTTGGCGGGCTGGTCGCCATGCGTCTTGTCCAGCGTCTGCGCGCCGAGCGCCCGGAGGTGAAGGTCGGCGACATCAGCCTGCTGGAACCGGCGCTGCTGGAGCGCGAATGCCACGCCACCATGATCCAGGTGCGCGATGGCTACGCCGAGGCTGCGCATGCGATGCGCGAGGCGGCAAGCCCCGAGGCGGGGATCACCGCGTTCCTCGACCTCATTTCCCCGCATCGCACGCGCAACCCGCGTGCCGAGCGCATGATGGTGGCGCGCCTGGCGCATCGTCATCTGGGCTTCGCCAATGCCCTGGACTGTGTCACGCATGCCGTGCGCGAGATTGACCGCGAGGCTCTGCTGGCTGACGTGCTGGCGGCAGGCGGCGAGGTACGCAGCATGGTCGGTGGCAAGAGCCCCACGATCCTGCGTGACTATCATGCGCTGCTGGCCGAACGTCATCCGGGTTGGCAATCGCTGGAAATCCCCGGCACCGATCATTCGCTGCCCTTCCAGAAACCCCGCCGTATCGGCGCGGAGCTCAGCTTCGGCTAAATCTGAAGGATTGTCGACAAGCCTGCCGATGAAAGGGCGAGTCCCCGAGAGTCGAACGCCCCGTCAGCTTGCGCTGGCGGGGCGTTTTTCGTGCCGTTCATCGTGCCTTGTCGTCCCGCCCGACGGTGCTGGCGGGTTGGCTTGCATGGCGAGGTTCAGGGCAGTTCAGCCTTGTTCTGACAGCAGTTTGTTCAGCAGGGGAGCCGTGTCTAACGCCAAAGGTGTAGAGGATTTGGCGGATTGCATCTTGACCCACACAGGCGCGCTGGCTAGTCTGGCATTCAGTGAATGATTGTCGACAATGGTGCTGAAAGTCCCTCGCCGCCATTGCCTTGCCTCTGTCCCTTGCCAGCCGGATTGCCTGACCGCCATGACCACCGATGCCTTTCACAATGCCACCACCGCTCGAAGCCTTGCGCGCGGCGCGACTGCCGAGCAGGCAGGTCACACCGCTTCCGCGACGGCAGCGACCCCCGAGGTGCGCACCCTGGCCGAGCGTGTCTTCCATCAATTGCAGGACGCCATCGTGCGTGGCGAGCTGGCACCGGGCAGCAAGATCACCGAGCCCGGCCTGGCGCAGGCCTACGGGATCTCGCGCGGACCGCTGCGCGAGGCCATGCGCCGCCTCGAGGTCCATCGTCTGATCGAGCGCGTGCCCCACGTCGGCGCGCGGGTGGTCAAGCTCTCGATGACCGAGCTGCTGGAGCTGTTCGATGTGCGTGAGGCACTGGAAAGCATGGCCGCCCGTCTGGCCGCACGCCACATGACACCGGAAGAGGTCGCGCGGCTGCGCAGCGTGCTCAAGACCCACGAACAGCAGTCGGACCTCAAGACCGGTACCGCCTACTTCCAGAAGGAAGGCGACCTCGATTTCCACTATCAGATCGTGCTCGGCAGCCACAACCACATGCTGATGACGATTCTCTGTGATGACCTCTATTACCTGGTACGAATGTACCGCACCCAGTTCAGCGCCAGTGGATCACGCCCGCAGAAGGCCTTCGTCGAGCATCATCGCATCGTCGATGCCATCGAGTCAGGCGATGAGGAACTGGCGGAGTTGCTGATGCGCCGCCATGTCAGCGCCTCGCGGGAGAACGTCGCCCGCCGCTATGCCGCCACGCTCAAGCAGGAGCAGGGCGAAGAGTGAGCTGACGCACCGCTCACGACTTGAACCGACCGAACAATTCCAACCCCGTCATGGGCCCAGCCCGGGAGATGTCATGTCACGCCATCTGAGTTCCACCGCCCTGCCAAGCCCCGGTGCCCGCTTCCGCGCGGCGCTGGAGGCCAATCGTCCGCTGCCCATCGTCGGCACCATCAATGCCTACACCGCCATCATGGCCGAGCGCGTCGGGCATCAGGCGATCTACCTGTCCGGTGGTGGCGTGGCCAATGCCTCCTACGGTCTGCCGGATCTGGGCATGACCAGCATGAATGACGTGCTGGAAGATGCGCGTCGCATCACCGCCGCCAGCGAGCTTCCGCTGCTGGTGGACATCGATACCGGCTGGGGTGGCGCCTTCAACATCGCGCGCACCATTCAGGAGATGGAGCGTGCCGGCGTGGCTGCCGTGCACCTGGAGGACCAGGTCGCCCAGAAGCGTTGTGGACACCGCCCCAACAAGGCGATCGTCTCCAGCCAGGAGATGGTCGATCGCATCAAGGCCGCTGCCGATGCGCGTCGTGATGACAGCTTCTATCTGATCGCGCGCACCGATGCCTTCCAGAAGGAAGGGCTCGAAGCCGCCGTCGCACGTGCCAACGCCTGTGTCGAAGCCGGTGCCGACGCCATCTTCGCCGAGGCGGTGCATACCCTCGAGGACTACCGTGCCTTCTGTGAGGGCGTCGACGCGCCGATCCTGGCCAACATCACCGAATTCGGCGCCACGCCGCTGTTCAACCAGCGCGAGCTGGGCGATGTCGGCTGCCGGATGGTGCTCTATCCGCTGTCTGCCTTCCGCGCCATGAACGCCGCCGCCCTCAAGGTCTACCAGAACATCCACGACAAGGGTGATCAGAAGGATGTCGTCGACGACATGCAGACCCGCATGGAGCTCTACGACTTCCTCGATTACCACACCTTCGAGCAGAAGCTGGACACCCTGTTCGAGGCCGAAAGCCGCAAGGATTGATGCCAGACGCTCGAGACGGACGCCATGTCTCGCCTCTGGAGGTCATCGGCTTCACGGGCCGGCACTCTCGGCCCGACCGTTTCTCCCTCGCTGGCAGACGCCTGGCCGGCGAGGGGCTTGACGCTTTATGCCCTACAAGAAAAAGAACAACTCAATGACGTCACTGCCAAGGAGATCACGCCATGTCAGATACCATCGCCAACCCGACCACCGCTACTTCGAGCACCAGCGCCCCCAGTGGTCTACGCGGCCAGAGTGCCGGTGAGACGGCGCTGTGCACCGTCGGCAAGTCCGGTTCCGGTCTGCGCTATCGCGGTTACGACTTGGAAGACCTCGCCAGTCACGCAGCCTTCGAGGAAGTTGCCTATCTGCTTCTCAAGGGCAAGTTGCCCAATCAGGCGGAGCTGGATGCCTACATTGCGCGCCTCAAGGGGTTGCGGGGTCTGCCGGACGCCTTGAAGGCGGTGCTTGAGCAGATTCCGGCCAGCGCTCACCCGATGGACGTGATGCGTACCGGGTGTTCGATGCTCGGCAATCTGGAGACCGAAGAGAGCTTCGAGGAGCAGTCCGATCAGGCCGACCGCATGCTGGCCGTGTTCCCGTCGATCATCAATTACTGGTATCGCTTCAGCCATGATGGCGTGCGCATCGACACCGAGACCGATGACGACTCCATCGGCGCGCACTTCCTGCACCTATTGCACGGCGAGGCCCCCAGCGAGTTGCATGCTGCGGTGATGAATACCTCGCTGATCCTCTATGCCGAACACGAATTCAATGCCTCGACTTTCACCGCACGTGTCTGCGCCTCGACGCTGTCTGATCTGCACTCCTGCGTGACGGCAGCCATCGGCTCGCTGCGCGGACCGCTGCATGGCGGTGCCAACGAGGCGGCGATGGCGATGATCGAGCACTGGCGCTCACCGGAGGAGGCCGAGCGCGAGATTCTCGGCATGCTGGAACGCCGCGAGAAGATCATGGGCTTCGGCCACGCCATCTACCGTGAGCGTGATCCGCGCAATGCCATCATCAAGGAGTGGTCTCGCAAGCTGGCGGACGATGTGGGCGATACGCAGCTCTACGCCGTCTCCGAGCGCGTCGAAGCCGTGATGTGGCGCGAGAAGAAGCTGTTCTGCAACGCCGACTTCTTCCACGCCAGCGCCTATCACTTCATGGGCATTCCCACCAAGCTGTTCACGCCGATCTTCGTCTGTTCACGCCTGACCGGCTGGGCGGCACATGTCTTCGAGCAACGCGCCAACAATCGCATCATCCGCCCGAGCGCCGATTACACTGGCCCGGAGCACTGCGACTGGCTGCCCATCGAGCAGCGCGACTGACCCTTTCCTCGGCCAGTCAGCGTGCTGGCCGATCGTTTTCCTGATCGCCTGATGAGTCCGGATGCCCATGAATACCGAGTATCGCAAACCCCTGCCTGGCACGGCGTCACCGGGTACCCCGGTCGACTACTTCGATGCGCGTGCCGCCGTGGAAGACATCGCCCCCGGCGCCTACGCCGGTCTGCCCTATACCTCACGCGTACTGGCCGAGAACCTGGTGCGCCGCTGCCCGCCGGATCAGCTGCGTGACAGCCTCGTGCAATTGATCGAGCGTCGGCGTGATCTCGATTTCCCGTGGTACCCCGCGCGCGTCGTGTGTCATGACATCCTCGGTCAGACCGCGCTGGTCGATCTGGCTGGCCTGCGTGATGCCATCGCCGAGCGCGGCGGAGACCCGGCCAAGGTCAATCCGGTGGTGCCGACCCAGTTGATCGTCGACCACTCGCTGGCGGTGGAGCACGCCGGCTTCGACAAGGACGCCTTCGCCAAGAACCGCGCCATCGAGGAGCGTCGCAACGAGGACCGCTTCCACTTCATCGACTGGACCCGTCAGGCCTTCGAGAACATCGACGTGATCCCACCGGGCAACGGCATCATGCACCAGATCAATCTGGAGCGGATGTCGCCGGTGATCGAGTCGCGCGCCGATGAAAAGGGCCATCAGGTCGCCTTCCCGGATACCCTGGTGGGCACCGACAGCCACACGCCACATGTCGATGCGCTGGGCGTGATCGCCGTCGGCGTCGGTGGGCTGGAGGCCGAGAGCGTGATGCTGGGGCGTGCCTCCTACATGCGCCTGCCCGACATCATCGGCGTGCGCCTCACCGGGCGCCCGCAGCCGGGCATCACCGCCACCGATATCGTGCTGGCGTTGACCGAATTCCTGCGCGCCGAGAAGGTCGTCTCCTCCTATCTGGAATTCTTCGGCGAAGGCGCGGCCAGCCTGACGCTGGGTGATCGCGCCACCATCTCCAACATGACGCCGGAGTACGGCGCCACGGCGGCGATGTTCTACATCGACCAGCAGACGCTGGACTACCTGACCCTGACCGGACGCGAGCCGGAGAACATCGCGCTGGTCGAGCGTTACGCACGCGAGACTGGCCTGTGGGCAGATGAGAGCGGCCATATCGAGGGCGCGGTGGAATATGAGCGCGAGCTGACCTTCGATCTGTCCTCGGTGGTGCGCACCCTGGCGGGGCCCTCCAATCCGCACAGTCGCGTGCCGACCAGCGAGCTGGCCGCGCGCGGCATCTCCGGCGTGGTCGAGCATGAGCAGGACGAGGACGGGCGTGATCTGATGCCGGATGGCGCGGTGATCATCGCCGCCATCACCAGCTGCACCAATACTTCCAACCCGCGCAACGTCATCGCCGCAGGGTTGCTGGCTCGGCGCGCCAATGCGCTGGGACTGACGCGCAAGCCGTGGGTCAAGACCTCGCTGGCGCCGGGCTCCAAGGCGGTGCAGCTGTATCTGGAAGAAGCGGAACTGCTGCCGGAACTCGAGCAGCTCGGCTTCGGCATCGTCGGCTTCGCCTGCACCACCTGCAACGGCATGAGCGGTGCCCTGGACCCGGCGATCCAGCAGGAAATCATCGAGCGCGATCTCTATTCCACCGCGGTGCTATCCGGCAATCGCAACTTCGATGGCCGTATCCATCCCTACGCCAAGCAGGCTTTCCTGGCCTCGCCGCCGCTGGTGGTCGCCTACGCCATCGCCGGCACCATCCGCTTCGATATCGAGAAGGACGTGCTGGGGCATGCGCCGGACGGCTCGCCGATCATGCTCAAGGACCTGTGGCCGAGCGACGAGGAGATCGACGCCATCGTCGGCTCCAGCGTCAAGCCGGACCACTTCCGTCAGGTCTATATCCCGATGTTCGAGGCCAGAGACGACCGCGATGCCTCCACCAGCCCGCTGTATGACTGGCGCGAGATGAGCACCTACATCCGTCGTCCGCCGTACTGGGAAGGCGGCCTGGCCAGCGCGCCGACGCTCACCGGCATGCGGGCACTGGCGGTGCTGGGGGACAACATCACCACCGATCACCTGTCGCCCTCCAATGCCATCATGGCCAGCAGTGCGGCGGGCGAGTATCTGGCCGCGATGGGCCTGCCGGAAGAGGACTTCAATTCCTACGCCACTCACCGTGGGGACCACCTCACCGCGCAGCGCGCCACCTTTGCCAATCCCAAGCTGATCAACGAGATGGCGGTGGTGGAAGGGGCGGACGGCAAGCGCGAGGTCAAGCAGGGCTCGCTCACGCGTCTGGAGCCGGAAGGCAAGGTAGTGCGCATGTGGGAGGCCATCGAGACCTACATGCAGCGCAAGCAACCGCTGATCATCATCGCGGGTGCGGATTACGGCCAGGGATCTTCACGTGACTGGGCGGCCAAGGGCGTGCGGCTGGCGGGCGTCGAGGCCATCGTCGCGGAAGGCTTCGAGCGTATCCACCGCACCAATCTGGTCGGCATGGGCGTGATGCCGTTGCAGTTCGCCGCCGGTACCACGCGCAAGACGCTGGCGCTGGATGGCAGCGAGATCTACGCCGTCGAGGGCGAACCGGCCCCGGGGGCAGCGCTCACGCTGGTGATCGAGCGCACCGCCGGCGACAAGGCAGGCCAGGTCGAACGCGTGCCGGTCACCTGTCGCCTCGATACCCGTGAGGAGGTCTCCATCTACTCCGCGGGCGGTGTGCTGCAGCGCTTCGCTGAAGACTTCCTCAGCTCACAGGCACCGGGCGAGACGGCGGCGGAGGTATCGGCATGAGCCAGCAGGCACAGCTCAGGATTCCCGCCACCTATCTGCGTGGCGGCACCAGCAAGGGCGTGTTCTTCCTGCGCGATGAACTGCCGGAAGCGGCGCAGGTGCCGGGTCCGATGCGTGACGCCCTGTTGCTGCGCGTGATCGGCAGCCCCGACCCCTACGCCAAGCAGATCGACGGCATGGGGGGCGCGACCTCCAGCACCAGCAAGACGGTGATCATCAGTCGCAGCGAACAGCCGGATCATGACGTCGACTACCTGTTCGGCCAGGTCTCCATCGACTCGCCCTTCGTCGACTGGAGCGGCAACTGCGGCAACCTCTCGGCGGCGGTCGGGCCCTTCGCCATCGAGAAGGGCCTGGTGCCGGCCGAGCGCCTGCCGCGTGATGGTATCGCCGAGGTGCGCATCTGGCAGGCCAACATCGCCAAGACCATCATCGCGCGGGTGCCGATGTGCGAAGGGCGCGTCCAGGAAACCGGCGACTTCGCCCTGGATGGCGTGACCTTCCCGGCCGCCGAAGTGGCGGTCGCCTTCCGCGACCCTGCCGCGGGTGAGGGCAGCATGTTCCCCACCGGCAATGTGGTCGATGCGCTGGAGGTGCCGGAATCGGTGGTCGCTGGCGGGCAGATCCAGGCGACCCTGATCAACGCAGGCATTCCGACCATCTTCGTCAATGCCCGCGACCTCGGCTATCAGGGCACCGAGCTGCAGGAGGCGATCAACTCGGACGGCGAGGCGCTCGCACGCCTCGAGACATTGCGCGCCCACGGCGCACTGCGCATGGGGCTGATCAATGATCTCGCTGAGGCGGCCACGCGCCAGCACACCCCCAAGGTCGCCTTCGTGGCGCCGCCGGTGGATCACGTCGTCTCCAGCGGTCGCGAGATCAAGGCCGACGAGATCGATGTGCTGATTCGCGCCGTGTCGATGGGCAAGCTGCACCACGCCATGATGGGTACCGCGGCGGTGGCCATCGCCGCGGCGGCTGCGGTACCCGGCACGCTGGTCAATCTTGCCGCCGCTGGCGGAGCCGATGCTGAGTCTGGGGCTGGGCAGACTGACGCGGCGCGTGACTCGGTGTGCTTCGGGCATCCCTCCGGCACACTCAGGGTCGGCGCGAGTGCCCATCGGCAGACAGAGGCAGGCCAAGTCAGTGATGGCCAGCAAGGCGAGGGCGAGTGGACCGTCAGTGAAGCCGTGATGAGTCGCAGCGCGCGTATCCTGATGGAAGGCTGGGTGCGGGTGCCGGCGGAGACCTTGATGCGCTAGCGCCGGCATTGGCAGGTGATGGTCTACTGTCAATATATCCCTCTTGATATCCCTCCTGCGGCATCTCGATGAAAGCCGGCCTGGCATGCATATGCAGAGGGCCGGCTTTCGCGTCTCTGTGGTATGTGTGCAGGTAGTGGGGGGAAGTACAGGTGTGACGGGAGTCGCATGCGGGCAAAGACGATCCACGACAGGAGGTCATGTATGAACACGCCATCCTCTGAACAGACGGATGAAAGCCGTCTCAGCGCCACTCAAGCCAGTACAAGTCAGGCCAGCGCCAATCAGCGCCCGGACTATGACCCGGAGCTTCAGCAGATCGCCGACTATGTGCTGGGGTATTGCGACGCCCCCCCTGTCGCGAATGCGGATGCGGATTCGAATGTGGACGGTCTGGCTGGCAAGCACGAGCGCTCAGGTCCCTCGGCAGAGGCGATGGACACCGCTCGTCTGTGTCTGATGGATACTCTCGGCTGCGGCATCCTGGCGCTGCGCTTCCCGGAATGCACCAAGCATCTCGGGCCGCTGGTGGCCGAGACGCTGGTGCCGCATGGCGCGCGCGTGCCCGGCACCTCCTTCAGTCTCGATCCCGTCAAGGCGGCATGGGACATCGGCTGCACCATCCGCTGGCTGGATTACAACGACACCTGGCTGGCGGCGGAGTGGGGGCATCCCTCGGACAATCTCGGCGGCATTCTGGCGGTGGCGGACCATCTCTCGCGCCAGCGTGTCGCGCTGGGCAAGCCGCCCCTGGTGATGCGCGATGTGCTGGAGAGCATGGTGATGGCGCACGAGATCCAGGGTGTGCTGGCGCTGGACAACAGCTTCAACCGCGTCGGTCTCGACCATGTCATGCTGGTCAAGGTGGCGACCACCGCGGTGACGGCGCGCTTGATGGGGGCGAATCGTGAGCAGTTGCTGTCGGCGCTGTCGCACGCCTTCGTCGATGGCCAGAGCCTGCGCACCTATCGGCATGCGCCCAACGCGGGCTCGCGCAAGAGCTGGGCGGCGGGAGACGCCACCTCACGCGGCGTGCGGCTGGCGGACATCGCCCTGCGTGGCGAGATGGGCGTCCCCGGCGCCCTCAGCGCGCCGCAGTGGGGCTTCAATGATGTCTCTTTCAGTCACGGCAACCGCGATCTCGCCCTCAAGCCTGAAGGCGAGCGACGTCTGACGCTGGCGCGCCCTCTGGGCAGCTATGTGATGGAGAACGTGCTCTTCAAGGTCTCCTTCCCGGCCGAATTCCATGCCCAGACCGCCGCCGAGGCAGCCATCCAGCTCCATCCCGAGGTGCGCGGCCGGCTCGAGGAGATCGAGCGCATCGAGATCACCACCCACGAATCGGCGATCCGCATCATCTCCAAGCAGGGCGCGCTCGCCAATGCGGCGGACCGCGATCACTGCCTGCAATACATGGTCGCGGTGCCGCTGATCTTCGGGGAGTTGAACGCGGATCACTATGAAGATGGCTTCCATGCCGCTCACCCGGAGATCGACCGGCTGCGTGACAGGATGATCGTCAAGGAAGAGGCGCGCTTCACCCGCGAGTATCTGGAAGCCGACAAGCGCTCGATCGCCAATGCACTGCGGGTGGTCTTTTGCGATGGCAGTGCCACCGAGCAGGTGACGGTGGAATACCCGCTGGGACATCGCCGGCGGCGTGAAGCGTCGCTCGTTCCGCTCGAGGACAAGTGTCGGGCCAATCTGGCCACCTGCTTCCCGCCCTCGCGTTGCGACACCCTGATGGCGTTGCTGGCCGATCGCGAACGACTCGACGCACTGCCCGTGCACGAGTTCATGGCGCATTGGGTGCCGTGAGGCTGCCAGCCGCATGATGTCCCGTTGGCAATCAGTCATCCAATTGACTGGTGCCGTCATCCGGTATGGGTAAACTGGAAGCGGATTGCACAGGGCGATCGACTGGGGCGCTTGCAAAGACTCGCCGAAGAGCGGGGCAACGCCTGCCGAGTCTTCATTGCAAAGGCTTCATTACAAGGGGACGCATTCATGAAAACATTTCTGCTGCTGGGCGGAATCGCGCTGATCGTCATCTACGTGATCTCGATCTACAACAAGCTGGTCAGCCTCAAGGCGCGCTTCGAGAATGCCTTCGCGCAGATAGAGGTACAGCTCAAGCGGCGCTACGACCTGATTCCCAATCTGGTCGAGACGGCCAAGGGCTATCTGAGCCATGAGCGTGGCACTCTGGAAGAAGTGATCAATGCCCGCAACAAGGCAATGGCGGCCTTGAATGCCGCAGCGGCGCACCCCGGCAGCATGGACAAGCTGGCCAGTCTGGCCGGCGCCGAGCAGGGACTGGCGGCGAGTCTGGGCAAGCTGGATGTGGTGGTCGAGGCCTATCCGGAGCTCAAGGCCGACCAGACCATGAGCGACCTGATGGAAGAGCTGACCGCCACCGAGAACCGCGTCGCCTTCGCGCGTCAGGCCTACAACGATGCCGTCACCGACTACAACGTCTACCGCCAGAGCTTCCCGCAGGTGATGTTCGCACCGACCTTCGGTCACCGCAGTGATGCAGGCCTGTTGGCCTTCGATGACAGCGTGAAGATTCGTCAGGCCCCCGATGTCAGCTTCTCATGAGCCGACCGACGGATGCTTTCTCCTCAGCGGCTTTCCGGCTGTGATTCTGGTTCGGTAGATGGCGGGCGCGAATGAATTTCTATCACGAGCAGGACAGCGCGCGTCGTCGAACGCGGCTATTGCTGCTGGCCTTCACGGCCATGTCGCTGGTGGTGTCTCTTGCCGCCGGCGCCGTGGTGCATGTCGCGATCAGCAGTTTCCTGGGGCGCCCGGCCACCACGACGTTTGAGTATGTCTGGCCGGTGGCGAGCATCATCTTCCTGTGCAATGCACTGGTCGCCGCGCGTGAGCTGCGGCGTCTGCAGCAGGGCGGTGCGATGGTGGCCGCACGCCTGGGTGGCAAGCTGGTGGATGTCGAGACGCAGGACTCGAGCGAGCGACGGGCACTGAATGTGGTGGAAGAGATGGCGATTGCCGCCAACCTGCCCACGCCGCAGCTGTTCCTGCTGCCGCATGAGGCGATGATCAATGCCTTCGCGGCGGGCTATCGGCCACAGGATGCGGTGATCGCGCTGAGTCGCGGGGCGTTGGAGCAGCTGGATCGCAACGAGCTGCAGGGCGTGGTCGCTCACGAGTTCGCCCATATCGCCAATGGCGATATTCGTCTCAACCTGCGTCTGGCGAGTGCAGTCCACGGCCTGGTGTTTCTCTCCGAGGCGGGGCGCTTCCTGATGGGGGCAGGGCGCATCGGCTTCGTGTTGGGCAGGGGGCGCTCCTCCGGTTCCGACAGGAAAGGCGGCATGCCACAGCTGATGCTGGTGGGTGTGGCGCTGTGGTTGCTCGGCAGTCTCGGCGGGCTGGGAGGGCGACTATTGCAGCGCGGGGTCGCGCGCTCACGCGAATATCTCGCCGATGCCAGTGCGGTGCGCCTGACCCGCTTCCCGGATGGCATCGCCTCGGCCCTCAAGCGTATCGGTGGCATGGGTTGGCAGGGGCGTATCCAGCATCCGCGCGCCATGACCTACAACCATCTCTTCTTCGTCGAAGCGCGCCCGCCATGGCTGACAGGCTGGTTCGACTCGCATCCTCCGCTGGATGAACGCATCAAGCGCCTGGAACCTCGCTGGGACCGGCAGTATCTGAGTGCGCGCCAGCAGCCGGTGCATACCTTCGAGCAGCAGGGCCCCATCGGGGCAGACGTGCTTGGCGGGGTCATGGCGGGTATCGCCGGCGCGGCGGTCATAGGGGAGCTCTCGCGCTCACGAGGAGAACTCGAGAGCCTGACGCTGTCGAGGTTTCTCTGTCCGCAGCTGGTGGTGGCGATGATCGCCCCCTCGGAGCTGACCACACGCGGTGTCTGGCTCACCGAGCTTGAGCGTCAGCATGACTGGCTGGACGGCAAGCGGGCGCGTGAGGCACGGCGCAGGCTCGAGTCCTTGCCGCGGGTCGAGTGGATCCCCTTGCTCAACCGGTTGATACCGCGCTGGCGGGAAGCGGATGAGCGCGCGCATCGCATGCTCAAGGCGCAGACACCTCCGCAGGACATGTTCGTCTGGTGTCTATGGCAACTGCTGCTGGAATCACTGGACCCGCGGATCGATCGCAAGAGCGACTCGCTGGCCCTGCAGCAATGCCAGCCGGCCTGTCAGCACTGGCTCGTGCTGATGGTTGGACTCATCGACGATGAAGCACTGCGCAAGGACATCTTCCTGGACGCCAGTGCGGAACTTGGTCTGGCGCTGGAGTATCCGCAGTCGCAGCCGGGTGGGGATAACCCTGCGCTGCGCTGCCGTCATCTCACGCAGCTGGCGCACCTGCGCCCCATGGACAAGCAACGCTGGTTCGCGGCGCTTGCTCAGGTAGTGCATGCCGATCAGACACTGGCCGATGAAGAGGTGGCCTTGCTGACACTCTTGGCGCGCGTCATGCAGCTGCCGGAAGCACGCCTGGAAGCCGCTCTCGAGATGCAGTCGCAGTCTCGTGGCGGATGGCGGGCGCAGCCGGTATCCCGGCCGGCGGAAGGATGACGCCTTGAGTGGCCACGTCCGTGACAGCGTGATGACAATCTCTTGAAAAAGCCCTTGTGCTCAGCCCGGATCGTGCGTAAAGTACGCATCCGCTGCCGGGGACGCATGGCGTTACCAGCGGTGAAAGAGGTTTGCAGGTGGTTGTTTTGTTTGATGTTTTTGAAGTCCGCTTCCAAATCATCGATTGACAATCCCGGGCGATTCGCTAGAATACGCCGCACTCCTTACGGAACAGGTGATCGAGCAACGCTCCTCACCGCTGGATGATGCTTAGAGGCAGTCGATTGACTCATCATCAAGTGCTTGACTTCTCAAGCGTTCCGGATAGAATATGCCTCCTCGCTTAACAGCGACGCTCTTTAAAAATTTGATCAGGTAATTCGTGTGAGCGCTTGCCGATGAGTGGTGACAAGGTCACCAAATATCGGAGCAAGCCTCTCACGAGAAGTTTGACTCTGAACCAAGTTTGGTCTGCTTAACAGACTATCAAGCTTTCAACTGAAGAGTTTGATCATGGCTCAGATTGAACGCTGGCGGCAGGCTTAACACATGCAAGTCGAGCGGAAACGATTCTAGCTTGCTAGAAGGCGTCGAGCGGCGGACGGGTGAGTAATGCATGGGAATCTGCCCGATAGTGGGGGACAACCTGGGGAAACTCAGGCTAATACCGCATACGTCCTACGGGAGAAAGCAGGGGATCTTCGGACCTTGCGCTATCGGATGAGCCCATGTCGGATTAGCTTGTTGGTGAGGTAACGGCTCACCAAGGCGACGATCCGTAGCTGGTCTGAGAGGATGATCAGCCACACTGGGACTGAGACACGGCCCAGACTCCTACGGGAGGCAGCAGTGGGGAATATTGGACAATGGGCGAAAGCCTGATCCAGCCATGCCGCGTGTGTGAAGAAGGCCTTCGGGTTGTAAAGCACTTTCAGCGAGGAAGAACGCTTCGGGATTAATACTCCCGAGGAAAGACATCACTCGCAGAAGAAGCACCGGCTAACTCCGTGCCAGCAGCCGCGGTAATACGGAGGGTGCAAGCGTTAATCGGAATTACTGGGCGTAAAGCGCGCGTAGGTGGCTAAGTCAGCCAGGTGTGAAAGCCCCGGGCTCAACCTGGGAACGGCATCTGGAACTGCTTGGCTAGAGTGCAGGAGAGGAAGGTAGAATTCCCGGTGTAGCGGTGAAATGCGTAGAGATCGGGAGGAATACCAGTGGCGAAGGCGGCCTTCTGGACTGACACTGACACTGAGGTGCGAAAGCGTGGGTAGCAAACAGGATTAGATACCCTGGTAGTCCACGCCGTAAACGATGTCAACTAGCCGTTGGGTCCCTTGAGGACTTAGTGGCGCAGCTAACGCAATAAGTTGACCGCCTGGGGAGTACGGCCGCAAGGTTAAAACTCAAATGAATTGACGGGGGCCCGCACAAGCGGTGGAGCATGTGGTTTAATTCGATGCAACGCGAAGAACCTTACCTACCCTTGACATCCAGAGGACTTTCCAGAGATGGATTGGTGCCTTCGGGAACTCTGAGACAGGTGCTGCATGGCTGTCGTCAGCTCGTGTTGTGAAATGTTGGGTTAAGTCCCGTAACGAGCGCAACCCCTATCCTTATTTGCCAGCGAGTAATGTCGGGAACTCTAAGGAGACTGCCGGTGACAAACCGGAGGAAGGTGGGGACGACGTCAAGTCATCATGGCCCTTACGGGTAGGGCTACACACGTGCTACAATGGCAAGTACAAAGGGTTGCAATACGGCGACGTGGAGCCAATCCCATAAAGCTTGCCTCAGTCCGGATTGGAGTCTGCAACTCGACTCCATGAAGTCGGAATCGCTAGTAATCGTGGATCAGAATGCCACGGTGAATACGTTCCCGGGCCTTGTACACACCGCCCGTCACACCATGGGAGTGGACTGCACCAGAAGTGGTTAGCCTAACCTTCGGGAGGGCGATCACCACGGTGTGGTTCATGACTGGGGTGAAGTCGTAACAAGGTAGCCCTAGGGGAACCTGGGGCTGGATCACCTCCTTATCGACACTGTCTACCGCTCGCGGCAAGTGCTCACAACGAATTACCTGATCTTATTGCTGGCTTAGCCGGCAGTGGCAAGCGTGCTCAACAGAGCGCGCTTCTCACTGTTCTCTGAACAGCCGCTCTTTAACAATGTGAATCATGCTGACGATGGAATGTGCGCCAAGCACATCTCCATCAAACGATATGTCGGAGAGGTCCGACAGATTCGTAATCCTTGACAGACCCCTTGGGGTTATATGGTCAAGCGATTAAGCGCATACGGTGGATGCCTTGGCAGCCAGAGGCGATGAAGGACGTGATAGCCTGCGATAAGCGTTGGCGAGGTGGCAAATACCCTGCGACCCAACGATTTCCGAATGGGGAAACCCACTCACCATCAGGTGAGTATCTATAGGCCAATACATAACCTATAGAGGCAAACCCGGGGAACTGAAACATCTAAGTACCCGGAGGAAAAGAAATCAACCGAGATTCCCCAAGTAGCGGCGAGCGAACGGGGACCAGCCCTTAAGCGATACAACTGACAGACGAACAAGCTGGGAAGCTTGACGATACAGGGTGATAGTCCCGTAGTCGAAGTCTGAGTATCGTGAAATCGAGTAGGTCGGGGCACGAGAAACCTTGACTGAACATGGGGGGACCATCCTCCAAGGCTAAATACTCCTGGCTGACCGATAGTGAACCAGTACCGTGAGGGAAAGGCGAAAAGAACCCCGGCGAGGGGAGTGAAATAGATCCTGAAACCGTATGCGTACAAGCAGTGGGAGCACCTTCATGGTGTGACCGCGTACCTTTTGTATAATGGGTCAGCGACTTATATTCTGTGGCGAGCTTAACCGTATAGGGGAGGCGTAGCGAAAGCGAGTCTTAACTGGGCGACCAGTCGCAGGGTATAGACCCGAAACCGGGCGATCTATCCATGGCCAGGGTGAAGATTGAGTAACATCAATTGGAGGCCCGAACCCAAGTATGTTGAAAAATGCTGGGATGAGCTGTGGATCGGAGTGAAAGGCTAATCAAGCCCGGAGATAGCTGGTTCTCCTCGAAAGCTATTTAGGTAGCGCCTCACGTATCACCGCTGGGGGTAGAGCACTGTTTCGGCTAGGGGGTCATCCCGACTTACCAACCCGAGGCAAACTCCGAATACCAGTGAGTGCAGCGTGGGAGACACACAGCGGGTGCTAACGTCCGTTGTGAAAAGGGAAACAACCCAGACCGTCAGCTAAGGTCCCAAAATCCTGATTAAGTGGGAAACGATGTGGGAAGGCTCAGACAGCTAGGAGGTTGGCTTAGAAGCAGCCATCCTTTAAAGAAAGCGTAATAGCTCACTAGTCGAGTCGGCCTGCGCGGAAGATATAACGGGGCTAAATCAGGTACCGAAGCTACGGGTTCATCCTTATGGATGAGCGGTAGAGGAGCGTCGTGTAAGCCAATGAAGGTGGATTGAGAAGTCTGCTGGAGGTATCACGAGTGCGAATGCTGACATGAGTAACGATAAGGGGAGTGAAAAACTCCCCCGCCGGAAGACCAAGGTTTTCTGTTCTACGTTAATCGGAGCAGAGTGAGTCGGCCCCTAAGGCGAGGCGGAAACGCGTAGTCGATGGGAAACGGGTTAATATTCCCGTACCGGATGTGGTTGCGATGGGGGGACGAAGAAGGCTAGGTGAGCCAGGCGTTGGTTGTCCTGGTGAAAGCATGTAGGCCGAGGAATCAGGCAAATCCGGTTCCTCTGAGGTCGAGATGCGAGACGAACTGACTACGGTCAGGAAGTCATCGATGCCACGCTTCCAGGAAAAGCCTCTAAGCTTCAGATCACATGCGACCGTACCCCAAACCGACACAGGTGGTCAGGTAGAGAATACCAAGGCGCTTGAGAGAACTCGGGTGAAGGAACTAGGCAAAATGGCACCGTAACTTCGGGAGAAGGTGCACCGGTTCGAGTGAAGGACTTGCTCCGTAAGCTCTTACCGGTCGAAGATACCAGGTGGCTGCAACTGTTTATTAAAAACACAGCACTCTGCAAACGCGCAAGCGGACGTATAGGGTGTGACGCCTGCCCGGTGCCGGAAGGTTAATTGATGGGGTTAGGATTCGTCCGAAGCTCTTGATCGAAGCCCCGGTAAACGGCGGCCGTAACTATAACGGTCCTAAGGTAGCGAAATTCCTTGTCGGGTAAGTTCCGACCTGCACGAATGGCGTAATGATGGCCACGCTGTCTCCACCCGAGACTCAGTGAAATTGAAATCGCAGTGAAGATGCTGTGTACCCGCGGCTAGACGGAAAGACCCCGTGAACCTTTACTATAGCTTTACACTGGATGCTGATGTTGTCTGTGTAGGATAGCTGGGAGGCTTTGAAACCACGTCGCCAGATGCGGTGGAGCCAACCTTGAAATACCAGCCTGACATCATTGGCGTTCTAACTCAGGTCCGTTATCCGGATCGAGGACAGTGTATGGTGGGTAGTTTGACTGGGGCGGTCTCCTCCTAAAGAGTAACGGAGGAGCACGAAGGTACCCTCAGCACGGTTGGAAATCGTGCATTGAGTGCAAGAGCATAAGGGTGCTTGACTGCGAGACAGACACGTCGAGCAGGTACGAAAGTAGGTTCTAGTGATCCGGTGGTTCTGTATGGAAGGGCCATCGCTCAACGGATAAAAGGTACTCCGGGGATAACAGGCTGATACCGCCCAAGAGTTCACATCGACGGCGGTGTTTGGCACCTCGATGTCGGCTCATCACATCCTGGGGCTGAAGTCGGTCCCAAGGGTATGGCTGTTCGCCATTTAAAGTGGTACGCGAGCTGGGTTTAGAACGTCGTGAGACAGTTCGGTCCCTATCTGCCGTGGGCGTCGGAAGTTTGAGAAGAGCTGCTCCTAGTACGAGAGGACCGGAGTGGACGAACCTCTGGTGTTCGGGTTGTCATGCCAATGGCATTGCCCGGTAGCTACGTTCGGACGGGATAACCGCTGAAAGCATCTAAGCGGGAAGCCCCCTTCAAGATGAGACTTCCCTGAGGCCTTGCGCCTCCTGAAGGGCCCTTGAAGACTACAAGGTTGATAGGCTGGGTGTGGAAGCACAGCAATGTGTTGAGCTAACCAGTACTAATTGCCCGTGAGGCTTGACCATATAACACCCAAGGGGTTTGCTGCGGCAAACGCCGGGATTGCGACAGGATCGACGACATATCGGTCAGCATGATTCATATTGCGAGTCGCGAGGCCACAAGCCTCGAGACTCAGGCATCGCAAGATGCCACCGTTTCGCCTGACGACCATAGCGAGCGTGAACCACCCGATCCCATGCCGAACTCGGAAGTGAAACCGCTTAGCGCCGATGGTAGTGTGGAGTTTCTCCATGTGAGAGTAGGTCATCGTCAGGCACTTATACTGAACCGCCCCTGCAGCCCAGCTGCAGGGGCGGTTCTCTTTGCGGGTCAAAAACCGGAAAGCCGGTACCCGTCAGCTGGCAGGCCCGGTGGGCCTGAGTAGCGGCTTCCTCGCTGAGTCAGTCATTGTCGCCATGCTTGTCGTGGACAGGAGCGAGGCGGTAGACTCCCCAGCCTTCCGTTATGGAGATGATGATGCAACCTCAAGAACTGTTGCTGTATTGCCGCCCGGGCTTCGAGGCCGACCTGGCCGCAGAAGTCTGTGAAAAGGCCGCTTATCTGGGCGCCCCGGGTTATCCGATTGCGGCACGCGACAGTGGCTTCGTGCGTTATGTGGTGACAGGTGATGAGCCCGCCAATAGCCTGCATCGTGACATGCCGCTTCAGGCGTTGGTCTTCGCTCGCCAGACACTGGTGGCATTGGAGCCATTGGTCGGCATGTCGCGGGAAAATCGCGTCTCGCCGATTCTGCAGCAGGTGGTCGACGCTGGCTGGAGCTTCGAGGAGATCCGCCACGAGATGCCGGACACCAATGATGGCAAGGCGCTGTCGGGCCTTGGCAAGGCCGTCGGCCGCCCGTTGGAGTCTGCGCTCAAGAAGCGTGGTGCACTGCGTCGCAAGGCCGGTGGGCGGGCGCTGCACGTCTTCTGGACGGATGGTGACGAAGTGCAGCTGGGCATGAGCTTTCCTGGCAACCGCAGCGAATATGCCAACGGCATCCGTCATCTGCGTTCGCCGAGCCGTGCCCCCAGTCGCTCCACACTCAAGCTGGAAGAGGCCTGGCATGAGTTCGTGCCGCGCGACCAGTGGGAGCGTCGCATCGCGGTTGGCATGCAGGCAGCGGATCTTGGGGCAGCGCCGGGTGGCTGGACCTTCCAGCTGGTCGAGAAGGGCATGTTCGTGTTTGCCATCGACAATGGCCCCATGAACAAGGATCTGATGGCGACAGGACAGGTAGAGCATCTCAAGGAAGATGGTTTTACCTGGGAGCCACCGCTGCGACTGGACTGGCTGGTCTGTGACATCGTCGACAAGCCCATCCGCGTGACGGAGATGGTCGAGCGCTGGCTGAAGAAGCGCTGGTGCAATGAGGCGGTCTTCAATCTCAAGCTGCCGATGAAGCAACGCTGGAAGGAAGTCTCCCGCTGTCTCGATTATCTGGCGGCCAGCCTTGAGCGTTCCAATGTCGGTGCCGAGATCCGGTGTCGTCACTTGTACCATGACCGCGAAGAAGTCACCGTGCATGTGCGTATCACGCACTGAGCCACCGGGTTGTCTGGTGCAACCACAAGCCCCCACGGACCGAGCGGTCCGTGGGGGCTTGTCTGTGCGGTGCTGTCAGGTCGATGGACGGAGCCTCGCTGAGGGATGCTGCATTCGCGAGGCTTGAATCTCTCGCAGGTCAGGTGTGCTCAAGCAACACGATGCGTTCCGGTTGAGAAAGCATCGGCCCCAGACGCGCCATCATGCGTTCGCGCGCGTGACTGCTCGACCACTCCTGCCAGGCTCTTGCGTCTCGCCATGAAGTGATCAATATTCGGTGGCCGGGACGTCCGCTTTCCACCAGATTCTCGCCCGAGATGAAGCCCTGTGCATGCATGGCTTCACGCACGACCTCGCGTGAGGCCTGCTCGTAATCCTGTTCGAGTCCCGGCATGATATGCCGCTCGATCATTACCTTGATCATGCCCGTCTCCCGTCTTCATACATTCTGCCTTGTCAGTGGCAGGACCTCAGGAGTCATTGATGACCGATACCCCCTTGCCCGTTGCCGATGCAGAGCTGGATACCAGCGGTCTGTATTGCCCCGAACCCATCATGATGCTGCACAACAAGGTGCGTGAGCTCGCGAGCGGAGACCTGCTGCGTGTCGTGGCGACCGATCCGGCGACGACACGTGATGTGCCCAAGTTCTGTGCATTTCTTGGGCACACACTGGAGCGCAGTGACGAAACGCCGGATCACTTCCTTTATGACATTCGCATCAGTTGACGTCAGTCGTCTCAGGCTTCGCGGTCGTGCACTTCCACACTGACCTGATCACTTTCGCCGGTCATCATCAGCGCGAGAGCTTCCAGGGTGGCCGGGTCCTGCTCACGAATCTGGTTGGCGACGGCGCGCTGGAAGAAATAGACCACGTCATGACGACTGCGACCGGGGTAGAGGCAGTCATCTCCAGCCAGCACCGGTGTCTGGGTGACGCGTGTCTCATCGACCAGCAGTGCCTCGATGTTGCCATCGCTGTATAGACGCCAGCCGAACACCTGCTTGAGCTGCCACGCAGACTCGCCATTGGTCATGCACAGGGCATGAGTCCCGAGCGTATCCGGTAGCTGCTGCAGCAAGGTGGTCTTCTCCGACACCTCATAGTCGTAATAGGCCGCGGCATGCTCGAGCTCATAGACCTTGTGGTCCGGAGCCAGCATGAAGACCTCGTCGGTTTCCGGGTCTCGGTAGCCGACGAAGTGGCCCTGCTGCGGATCTTCCAGCTCATGGCAGGGCATCAGCCCCTCCATCCATGGCACCAGGCCGACCACCTCACCATCCTCGCGCAGACCCCAGGCCAACACGGGAAGGCTGTAGTAGCTCTCCGGGTCGCTTTCGAGCTGATAGAGCATTTCCAACCCATCGTGTTCCGGCGCAAGCCGGAGAATACGACGTCGTGCACGCATCCTGTCACGCATGACATTCAGGTCGATGACCTTGGCGGAGCGGGGGGAAGAAACTGGTACGCCCATGACGAACCCTCCTCAGCAGCTTGTCGATCGTCCTCGGCGTGTGCGGGTGTGCAAACAGCCGCCGCTTGCAAGATGGCGCACTGCATATGAATGCACTGCCTTGAATAACCATTAGCACAGCCTGAGCCCTGACGGTAACCCCTCCTTGGACGAAATGACCGTCCATGCGCAGATGAAGGATTAAACGCAAACGCCCCGCGACCGGGGAAAAGGCCGGTGGCGGGGCGTCTGAGGCGAGTGCTTGAGCGAGTGGGAAAAGGGATGGAACACTGGCCGCCGTCGGTATCACGAGCTCGCGGCCAGCGTTGGCAGGGGGCTTCGCTCAGCCGGGCAGGCTGCCCTCCTGAATGGCGCGGCGCGCGATGACCCACAGACGCCAGCCAAGCAGCAGAGCCGCCACGGTCAGGCCGGCCACCATGCCAATCCAGTAGCCATAGACACCCATGCTCTCGACAGCCCAGGGCCAGACGGGGAACTGCTCACTGCCCACCCCCAGCAGATGCCCGCCACCAAGACCGATGATCCAGTAGGCGAACATGGTGATCAACATGATGATGCGAGTGTCCTTGAAGCCGCGCAGAGCCCCCGCCATGGCAACCTGCAAGGAGTCGGAGACCTGATAGAGCATCGCCAGCGTGATCAGGGAAAGCGCCAGCGCCTGCACCTTGAGGTTGCTGGTGTAGAGCGCCACGGCAGGCTCTGCCAGTACCCAGATCACCAGATCATTGATCAGAGCGACCACCAGTGAGAAGGCCACGCCATTCCACGCCACGAAGCGCGCCTCGTTCATGTCACCACGGCCGATGGTATGCCCCACTCGTACGGTGAGTGCCATGGCCAGTGACAGAGGGAGCATGAACAGCAATGAGGTGAAGTTGAGCGCGACCTGGTGGGCTGCCACCTTGATCTCACCGAAGCTTGCCACGAACAGCGCGATGACGGTGAACAGCGTGACCTCGAAGAAGATGGCGATGCCGATCGGCAGGCCGACCTTGAGCAGTTCCGAGATCTTCTTGAGCTGAGGCGCGCTGGGTTGGCACCAGAGGGCGACTGCCTGGTAGGCGCTGCTGCGACGGGTGTAGAGAAACATGCTCAGACACATGATCCACATGGCAAGCCCTGTCGCGATACCGCAGCCTGCAGCGCCCATGGCCGGGATATCGCCCAGCAGTCCCGGCAACGTGATCCCCAGCAAGTCATCCACGCCTGCAGAGCCATAGATCAGCAGGTAGTTGAGCGGAATGTTCGACAACAGGCCGATCAAGCTGATGATCAGCGCCGGACGAGTATGATTCATGCCATCGGAATACGCGCGTAGCACTTGATAGAAGGCGGCGCCCGGCATGCCCCAGGCAATGGCCATCAGATAAAGCGTGGCCTGTTCTGCCACCGCGCCGGGCACCTCCATCAGCGTGAAGATTGGCGCCGCCAGGAACCACAGTGCCAATCCTGACAGACTGCCGAGCACCAATGAGATCCACAGTGACTGGTGAACGTTGTCACGTACCTCACCGCTGCGGTTACCCCCCATCAGCTGTGCCACGACGGGTGTCAGCCCCATCAAGGTGCCAGCCATCAACAGCAGCAGAGGCACCCAGAGGCTGGACCCCACCGAGACGGCTGCCAGGTCCGTCGCGCTGGAGCGACCGGTCATCAGGACATCCACGGCGCTCATGCCTGCCTGAGCCAGCTGAGCACCGCAGATTGGCAGTGCCAGCGTGACCAGGCGTGAGGTCTCGGCGCGTACCCGGCTGGCGAATGGCGCCTGAGAAGAGGCTGCAGGCGTGGAGGCGGATGAATGGGAGGGTTCGGCGGGGGGCACGGCAGGCTCCTGCTGGTAATCGAGAATCATTCTTGCTTGGCGCGCCATCCTAGCAGATAAGGCCTGCCTGCGGGGCGCAAGAGAGTGAATTATCAGCGCTTGGTACTCACCTGTCAGGTGGAATGACGTGATACGAACGAGCCACGTACAATGCTCGACATCGTCATGCAGTACCGTCCCTATCTCCGGGTACTGATATCGCTGCTGATTCACACGATCGTCGAGACTTGCCTGTGTTGCTTTCTTCAGAACTTTCCCGCGTGCCTCGCACCCTGTCATCACGTCATGAGGCGTGCAGCGCAGACGGCGATGCCATGCCTGATCATGCCCTGGCGGGGGGGCAGGCCCTGACGGATCAAGAGTCGATGGACCCTGAGCTGACGGCGTTGACTTCCCTCTTCGATGGACTGTTTGCCACGTCTTACAACACCTTGTTGCGGCGCGCCCCCCACGAACCTCTCTATCTGCCCGCCGGCATGACGACGGATGAGGTGCAGGATGGGGTCGCCAGCGGCGACTCTCCAGGCGATGAGCTCGGCTTTCATCGTCTCTATCTGGCGCGCGGCTTCTTCTCCAGCGCTCTGCACGAAGTCAGTCACTGGTGCATCGCGGGCCCTGAGCGACGCCTCAAGGAGGATTACGGTTACTGGTATGCACCGGACGGACGTGATGCACACCAGCAGAAGGCCTTTGAAAGTGTCGAGGTAGCCCCGCAGGCGCTGGAGCAATTGTTCCACCGTGCAGTCGCCAAGCCGTTTCATGTCAGCGTCGATAATCTGGAGCTTGAGGTGGATCGCGATGCCTTCGCACAGCGTGTCGACGAGCGGGCCGCTGAATACGAAAGGTGCGGCCTGCCAGCACGCGCCAATGCCTTCCGACATGCGCTGCACGCTGTCTGGCAGCGCAAGCTTTCACACACGCAAGCCATCCAGGAGGCGATGACGCTATTGCCCGCCGTCGGGGAGGATGGCCGCGTGGCCTGATGCGCCCGCCATGCCGACGCAGGACATTGTCTGTTCCGCGCGCCTCGAGATATCCCGCCGTGGAATCGCCGGATTTTCAGGCATGAACTGCTAGCACGGATTGCGAAAACTGCAAGTCAGCGTTGCACGAGCGTTGCGATCGGAAACCCTTTGTGATTAGAATGATTCGCATTGCTACGATCATTCTGCTTCCCCTGCACCAGCAGGCCAGAAGCGGGGACCTTCGAACAGGGGTATTCGATGACAGCTTCCACCAAGATTTCTGCATCCTCCGTCCGCAAGCTGCTGCTGGGCGCACTGGCTGGCGTTACCGCCGCCACGGCGCTGCCGGCTCAAGCCCAGGAAGAGGTCAACGTCTATTCCTATCGTCAGGCCTATCTGATCGAGCCGTTCCTCAAGGAGTTCACCGAGGAGACCGGCGTCAAGGTCAATGTGGTCTTCGCCAAGCAGGGCCTGGCCGAGCGTCTCAAGCGGGAAGGGCGCAACACCCCGGCTGACGTGCTGCTGACCGTGGATGTGGGACGTCTGCAGGAGCTGGTCGACGAGGAGCTGGTCAAGAGCGTCAATGACGAGGTCATCGAGGCCAATCTGCCCGAGCAGTACCACGGCCCCGACAATCAGTGGTTCGGCATCACCACGCGCGCACGGGTGCTCTACACCAGTGTCGAGCGTCTCGAGGCCGGTCAGGTGGCAAGCTATGACGACCTGGCGGATCCGAGCCTGAAGGGGCGCGTCTGCTCACGCGCCGGTGATCACCCCTACAACGTCGCGCTGATCGCCTCACGCATCGCGCACAACGGTGAAGAGGCCACGCGTGAGTGGCTGGAAGGCTTCAAGGCCAATCTGGCGCGCAAGCCTCAGGGTGGCGATCGTGATCAGATCAAGGCGATCCGCGACAACGTCTGTGATGTGGCCATCGGCAACAGCTATTACTACGGCAAGATGCTCGACAATGACGAGCAGCGCCCGTGGGCCGAGAAGGCACGTATCGAGTTCCCGGATCAGAACGGCGTCGGCACGCACATGAACATCTCCGGCATGGCGATGACCAAGTATGCGCCGCACGAAGAGAATGCCCTCAAGTTGATGCGCTTCCTCACCGAGAAGACCGCCCAGCACATGTATGCCGAGGTCAACTTCGAGTATCCGGCCAACCCGGAAGCCGAGAGCTCCGAGCTGCTGACCTCATGGGGCGAGTTCAAGCAGGATGACCTGCCGCTGACCGAAGTCGCCAAGCTTCGCAAGCGCGCCGCGCAGATGGTCAATGAAGTCGGCTTCAACCAGTAAGGGCACTCGCCGGAGCCAGAGGCTACCGAGCGAGCTGTCATGAACGAAGAGGGGCTGTCGCGATGCGACAGCCCCTCTTCGTTTGCGCAAAGCATGTAAAATAGACGCAATTGCAGTTGCGGGATAACGAGGACGTCAGATGACCCAGGGCAAGCGGCTGTTGGCTGAGCAAGGTGCGAGCTTTGAAGGAGAGGCGGTGGCCGCCATGAGCGGCACCGGGCGATCGCCGGCCGCCCAAGAAATGGCGCACTACGATGCAGCGGCCATCCGGCGTCGTCAGCGGCGTCTCGGAACCCACATGGGCTGGTTCGTCAGCGCCTGGGGCGTGGCCGCACTGGTGGTCATGCCGGTGCTGGCCGTCGTCTGGCTGGCTGTCTTCGGTGACGATGGCAGTGATCAGGCCGGGGAGGGCATCTGGCCGCATCTCGTCTCCACCGTGCTTCCCGATTACGTCATGACCAGTCTGGCGCTGGTGGCGGGAGTGGCGGTCCTCAGTGGCAGCATGGGGGTCGTCTCGGCCTGGTTGACCACCATGTATCAGTTTCCGCTGCGACGCACCTTCGAGTGGTCGCTGCTGTTGCCGTTCGCGATTCCCGCCAACGTCATCGCCTATATCTATACCGACGTCTTTGAGTATGCCGGCCCCTTCCAGGGCGCGCTGCGTGCCCTGTTTGGCTGGGATTCGCCCCAGGATTACTACTTCCCGGAGATCCGCAGCCTGGGGGGCGCCATCCTGATGCTGTCCCTGGTGCTGTTTCCCTATGTCTTCATGCTGGCACGCTCGGCATTTCTCGATCAGTCGCCCTCACTGCGCGATGCCAGCAGAACGCTGGGCTGCAACGGGTGGCAAAGCTTCTGGCGCGTGGCACTGCCCAGCGCCCGACCGGCGATTGCCGTCGGCCTTGCACTGGCGATGATGGAGGCGCTCAACGACTTCGGAACTGTGGACTACTTCGCGGTACGCTCGCTGACCGCCGGCATCTTCAATGTCTGGCTCAACATGGGCAGCCTGCGCGGTGCGGCGCAGATCGCGCTGTGCCTGATGATCTTCGTGGTCACGCTGATCTGGCTCGAGCGGCATGCTCGGCGTCGTCAGCGCCAGTTCGGCAAGGGCGATCGCTACCGTCGCTATCAACGTCCGACCCTGACGGGATGGCGGGCATCAGTGGCGTCACTGGCCTGTTTCCTGCCGCTGTTCTTCGGTTTCCTGCTGCCGGTGGGCTTGCTCACGCGGCACGCCATCCTGTATTTCGAGGAATCCTGGACACCGGACTTCGCAGGCTATGCCGTGAACAGCCTGATACTGGCGGTGAGCGCTGCGGTACTGACCCTGATCATCGGGGTGCTGCTGGCCTATGCCAAGCGGCTGGATCGCACCGCCAGCGTACAGCAGGCACTCAAGCTTTCGAGTCTGGGCTACGCCATGCCGGGTGCCGTGCTGGGGTTGGGCGTTCTGGTACCGCTATCCGGCTTCGACAATGCACTGGACAGCTTCCTGCGGGCCAATTTCGGCATCTCCAGCGGATTGCTGCTGACGGGAACGATGGGCGCGATCATCATCGCCTATGTGGTGCGCTTCTTGGCGATTGCCGCGGGCTCCATCGAGTCGAGCCTCGACAAGGTCACGCCCTCGATGGACATGGCGGCACGCTCGCTGGGCGAGAACACCTTCTCGACCCTGCGTCGTGTGCATCTGCCGCTGATTCGTCCGGGGCTTCTGACCGCGGCGCTGGTGGTGTTCGTGGATGCCATGAAGGAGCTGCCGGCCACCTTGCTGCTGCGCCCCTTCAACTTCGATACGCTCGCCACTCACGTCTATCAGTACGCCTCCGATGAAATGCTCGAGCAGGCGGCGCTGCCGGCACTGGTGATCGTGCTGGTCGGTATCCTGCCGGTGATCGTGATCTCGCGCACCATCGTCGCCTCACGCAGCGAAGCGTGAACGAGCAAGAGAGACGAGAGCCGGCGTGCGTGACGGGAGTGACCGGTGCCGAGCGGGCATCAGCTTATTGCCATACGGTAGTTGTCCCTGCCCTTGAGATCGCCTAGGGTGCAGCGCTTGATGACGCAAGGACACTCCCGGAGACGACTCGCACGATGATCAAGCCTTATCTGACCAAGATGCGCGGAGGCCCGCTCAAGCGTGGCAAGCCGCATGTTGCCGATGCCCTGTGGTCCTGGCTGGGGGCCTTTCTCGGCATGGCGTTGATCGGCTGGATGTCATCACATTATCTGGCGGTCAGCACCTTGCTGCTGGTCGGCTCCTTCGGGGCGACCTCGGTACTGCTCTACGGTGCGCCGCATAGTCCGCTGGCGCAGCCGCGCAACGTACTGGGCGGCAACCTGTTGTCGGCGCTGGTCGGCGTGGCCTGCTATCACTGGCTGGGCGACGGCTGGCTGGCAGCCGCCATGGCAGTCTCGGTGGCACTGCTGGTGATGCAGCTGACGCATACCCTGCACCCGCCGGGCGGTGCCACGGCCTTGATCGCGGTGATCGGCGGTGAGCCCCTGCATGCGCTCGGCTACTGGTATGCCTTGCTTCCCGTCGGTCTGGGGTGCCTGGCCATGCTGGTGCTGGCGGTATTGATCAACAACCTGGCGCGTCATCGTCGCTATCCGCTGCACTGGCATTGAGTCATCAGGTGCCACCACCGGGCGCGTGCTTCTGCAGTCGCCGGCGGAAGGTGATAGACTGGGTCATCGCCTGACGCGAGCGACTGGCAGCAGTCCGCCGAGGTCCCCCAGACCAACGCCTTCTTCACTGTGCCTGATACGCCTCGCTCTCTCTCCCGGCACGTGCCCGGCCAGGCGCCATTCCTTAATGATCGACCAGCACGTGGCCGGTCAGCCGAAGAGATATTGATGACTGAGACTACTGCCAACTCCATCCCGGCTTTTGCCGCCCTGGGGCTGTCCGCTCCTGTTCTGAAAGCGATTGCCGAGATGGGCTATTCCACGCCGTCCCCGGTGCAGGCGGGTGCGATTCCTGCCGTGCTGGAAGGTCGTGACGTGATGGCTGCCGCGCGCACCGGTACCGGCAAGACTGCCGGTTTCGCCTTGCCGCTGGTCGAGCGCCTCTCAAACGGCGCCCCTGCAGGCGCCCGCAAGATCAAGGCCCTGATCGTCACGCCGACGCGTGAACTGGCCGCGCAGATCGACGAGAACGTCACTGCCTACTCCCGTCACCTGAAGCTGCGCAATGCCGTGGTGTTCGGTGGCGTGAAGATCAATCCGCAGATCAGCCGCCTGTCTTCCGGCGTCGAGATCCTGACCGCCACACCGGGTCGCCTGCTGGACCTGCACTCCCAGAAGGCCATCGATTTCTCGGATCTCGAGACGCTGGTGCTGGACGAAGCGGACCGCATGCTGGACATGGGCTTCATCCACGACATCCGCCGCCTGCTCAAGCTGCTGCCGACCAAGCGGCAGACGCTGCTGTTCTCCGCGACCTTCTCGGACGAGATTCGCGGCATGGCCAACAAGCTGCTCAATGATCCGGTCGCCGTGGAAGCCAGCCCGCGCAACACCACGGCCGAGAAGGTCGAGCAGCATATCCATACCGTGGAGAAGAGCCACAAGCCTTCGCTGCTCAAGCATCTGATCCTCAAGGAAAACTGGCATCAGGTGCTGGTCTTCACGCGTACCAAGCATGGGGCCAACCGTCTGGCGACCAAGCTCGAGAAGTCCGGCATCAGCGCCGCGGCGATTCATGGCAACAAGAGCCAGAATGCCCGTACCAAGGCATTGGCCGGTTTCAAGAACGGCGAAGTGCGCGTGCTGGTTGCCACCGATATCGCGGCACGTGGCCTGGATATCGAGCAGCTGCCGCAGGTCGTGAACTACGAACTGCCCAATGTCCCGGAAGACTACGTTCACCGGATCGGACGTACCGGTCGCGCCGGTGCCAGCGGGCGTGCCATCTCGCTGGTTTCCAGCGATGAGCGCAAGGAGCTCGGCGGTATCGAACGTCTGCTCAAGGGCAAGCTCAAGCGTGTCGAAGTGGAAGGTTTCGTGCCGGAAGTCGACGTCGAACCGGAACGTGAGCCGCGTCAGCCGCGGGGCGGCCAGCGCACTGGCGGCAAGCCTGCCGGTGAAGGTCGTGGCAATGGTGGCCAGCGCACCGGTGGCGCTCGTTCGGATGGTCAGCGCACTGGTGGCAAGCCTGCCGGTGAAGGCCGTGGCAATGGCGGTCAGCGCTCTGACGGCCAGCGCACTGGCGGCGCTCGTTCGGGCGGTCAGCGCACTGGCGGCGCTCGTTCGGATGGTCAGCGCACTGGTGGCAAGCCTGCCGGTGAGGGCCGTGGCAATGGCGGTCAGCGCTCTGACGGCCAGCGCACTGGCGGCCAGCGCCAGCAAGGTGGCGGTGCCAATCACGACGACGACAATCGCGGCAATCGTGCTCCCGCTCCGCGTGAGGTGGATGGCAACCGCGTCGCGCCGCGCCCGGAAGTGAACGGCAATCGCGCGCCGGAGGCACCGTCCAGTGAAGAGCGTCCGCGTCGTCGTTCGCGTGGTGGCCGCAATCGCTCCAGCGGTGGCAATGGCGGTGGTGGCCGCTCCAACGGCTGAGCCTTGCGGGACAGACTGAAGTCGTGAACCAGAACGCCCCGACAACTACCGGTTGTCGGGGCGTTCTGCGTTTCAGAGATGGCGGAAGGAAATCAGACGTCTTCTTCCCAGTCGATCTCATAGTCCGGGCCTGTGCCCCGGATGTCTTCATCGCCACGCACACCGTCACCGCGCAGGCGGGTGTGGATGGCCAGCATCACCATCACCTCGTTGTCCGGTCGGAAGGGCTGCAGCCCCTGCTCGAACAGCATGTTGTTGCGCTCGCGTGCCCAGTCGCCGGGGGATAGTTCCGGATAGAGGCCCTCGGCAGGAGCAAACTCGATGAAGGGGTCCATGTTGTAGGCATCGAACAGACGCGCCAGCGCCTGTTCGTCATCCATGACGCCGGTGGTATAGAGCGTGGTCTGGTAGTAGTCCTGCTCCAGCTCCTTGAGCACGTCGAGAGGGCTGACGCCGAAACTTCTCAGGTCATCCAGGCTGTAGTCGCCCAGTTCCAGCATTTCCCCATCCAGCCATTCATCGTCAGGCTGAATCAGGACATGCTTCATCTGCCCATCGGGCAGGGCCCAGGCGATGGCCAGGGGCAGGCTTGAGTCCTCGCCTGTCTCGACGGCGATGAAGGCGGGGAAGTCGCCTGTTTCAGGTTCGTATTCGTGCATTGTCGTGTCCAGAGCAGGGAAGCGTGCAAAGAAGGGCGTGCAAGGGAAGGCGTGCCGTGTCAGGCCGCGGGCAGGCGGAAGAAGCGGGTGGCAGTCGCCGTGGTGGCCTGCGCCAGCGCTTCCATCTCCATGCCGCGCAGGGCAGCGACCTCGGCCAGAATCCAGACCAGCAGCGAGGGTTCGTGGCGGCGTCCCTTGAGCTTGGCGGGCAGATTGCGTGGCACCAGATAGGGGCAGTCGGTTTCCAGCATCAGGCGTTCCAGCGGAATCTCGCGACACAGGCTGCGCAGGTGCTCGCCGCGGCGTTCATCGCACAGCCAGCCGGTCAGCCCGATATGCAGGTCGAGATCCAGATAGCCATATAGTGTCTCACGCTCGCCGGTGAAGCAGTGCACGACCGCGTGGCTGATGTCATCCCGCCAGTGCTTGAGCATCTCGAGCATCCGTCGGCCGGCGTCACGTTCATGCAGAAACAGTGGCAATCCTGTCTCGGCGGCAAGGGTCAGCTGGGCCTCGAAGGCGCGAGCCTGCTCGGCGGGCGTGGAAAAGTTGCGATTGAAATCCAGGCCGCATTCGCCCACCGCGACCACTTCCTGCTGGGCCAGCAGCTCCCGGATACCGCGCTCGACACCATCGTTCCACTGGCTGGCATCATGCGGATGCACACCGGCGGTGGCAGAAAGGCCACGATAGCGCGCCGCCAGCGCCTGAGCCTCACGCGAGCCGTCCAGGCTGGTGCCGGTCAGGATCTGCTGGCTGACGCCCGCCGCGCGAGCTCGCAGCAAGGTGCCCTCGATGTCCTGAGCATAGCTTTCATGGGTCAGGTTGACGCCGATGTCGATCAGCGGCGTCGGGCTTGCGAAGCGCAGCGCCGGCGCCAGCCGAGTCAGGGCCGTCTGGCGATCGCTGTCATCGAGGGACAGGTCGGCGCACAGGTCGGCAAGCGAGGTCTCGCTCAGTTGCTCCGGGTCATAGCAGGGCAGCGCTGAGGGATCAGCATGGGGAGGAAGCGCGGACATCGAACACCCTTGAGTCACGGGGGAGGGAGAAGGAACACGGCAGTGAAAGGCGTACCAGGTCGTCTGCTGGCCTGGCACTCGAGAGTCCGGCACCGGGCGATCGGCTCGTTGGCAATGCCAGGCGCACGACGTGCTTTCAAGTGGTCGGCCATTCTACCCAAGCCGCCGATGTCTTTCAGCCCTTGCGGTGTCTTCCATCGCCTGTACGCTGCGCCTCGGGTAGAATGGCGTCATTCTCCGGCGCGCGTCGCTGGCGGCGGCCTGTCCGCCTGACTCCCACTTCCTCCGCGGCCTTCCCGGCCCCGGACCCGTCACGAGTTGCTGCTGCACATGGCATTGTTACGACTGGAAAATCTACAGCTGGCCTATGGCCATCACGTTCTGCTCAATGGGGCGGATCTTGTCGTCGAGCGCGGCGAGCGCCTGGCGCTCGTCGGCCGCAATGGTACCGGCAAGTCGACCCTGCTCAAGCTGATCACCGGCGAGTTCCAGGCCGATGCCGGTGAGCTGTGGAAGGCGCCGGGCCTCAAGATCGGCGTGCTCTCTCAGGACCTGCCGGCGGCGGAAGGTCGCACGATCTTCGATATCGTTGCCGAAGGCCTGCCGCAGGCAGGTGCGCTGCTGGCGGAATACCATCACCTGATCAGTGATCCGGAACCGGACCTCAAGCGTCTCGAGCACGTGCAGGTCGCGCTGGAAAGCGTCGATGGCTGGCAGTTCCAGCAGCGTATCGATACCGTGCTGACCCGCCTGGGCCTGCCGGAAGACACCATGATGGAAGATCTCTCCGGTGGCTGGCGTCGGCGTGTCGCGCTGGCGCGTGCGCTGGTATCCGACCCGGACCTGCTGCTGCTCGATGAGCCGACCAACCATCTGGATCTCGATACCATCGCCTGGCTGGAAGAGCAGGTCGCGGCCTTCTCCGGCGCCGTGCTGTTCATCACCCACGACAGGGCCTTCCTCAAGCGCCTGGCGACCCAGATTCTGGAGCTGGATCGTGGCCGCCTCGGCCGTTATCCGGGCGATTACGCGGCCTATCAGGCCCAGAAGCAGCACGAGATGGATGTCGAGGCCAAGGAAAACGCCGAATTCGACAAGAAACTGGCCCAGGAAGAGACCTGGATCCGCCAGGGCATCAAGGCGCGCCGCACCCGTAACGAAGGTCGCGTGCGCGCGCTGGAGAAGATGCGTGATGAGCGTGGACAGCGTCGTGAGGTGCAGGGCCGTGCGCGTATCGCCGTCGATTCTGCCGAGCGCAGCGGCAAGCGCGTCGTGGAGCTGGAAAATGTCAGCTATCGCTACGACGAGGCGCAGGACAAGTGGGTCATCCGTGACCTGAGCGTCGAGATCCAGCGCGGCGACAAGGTCGGCCTGCTGGGGCGCAACGGCGCGGGCAAGACGACGCTGCTGCATATCCTGCTGGGTCAGCTCGAGGCCAGTGAAGGCAAGCGCATCGAAGGCACCAAGCTTCAGATCGCCTACTTCGATCAGCTGCGCAAGGGCCTGGACATGGAAGCCACCGTCTACGACAACGTGGCGCGCGGCAGCGACCGTGTCACGGTCGGCGGGCGTGACATGCACGTGATGAGCTACCTGCAGAACTTCCTGTTCACGCCGGACCGCGCGCGTCAGCCGGTGCGTTCGCTGTCAGGGGGCGAGTCCAATCGCCTGCTGCTGGCGCGTCTGTTCACCATGCCGGCCAACGTGCTGGTGCTCGATGAGCCGACCAACGACCTGGATGTCGAGACGCTGGAGCTGCTCGAGGAGCTGCTGCTCGACTTCGACGGTACCGTGCTGCTGGTCTCCCACGACCGTGCCTTCATGGACAACGTGGTCACCAATATCCTGGCCTTTGAGGGCGACGGGATCGTCAAGCCGTATGTCGGGGGCTACAGCGATTGGATACGTCAGGGCGGGCATCTGCCGCCGGCACCGTGGGAAGTCGAGCGTGAGCGCGAGGAAAAGCACCGTCGTGAGGCGCAGGCCGAGGATGAGCGTCGCAAGCGTGAGGCCGCCCAGGCGCAGCAGGCCCCCAAGAAGGTCAAGCTGCCCTACAAGTTCCAGCGCGAGCTGGATCTGATTCCGGCGACCATCGAGACGCTGGAAGCGGAGATCGCGACGCTGGAAGCCGAGATCGCGGCGCCCGAGTTCTACACGGGGGATGCCAAGGCCGTGAAGAATACGCTCGAGAAGCTCAGCCACAAGCAGCAGGTGCTGGAAGAGACGATGGAGCGCTGGATGGAGCTTGAGGCCATGCAGGAAGGCTGAGTCTCTTTTCTCGTCTCCCCGGGTGCGGAATGACACGAGGGCAGCCATTGGCTGCCCTCGTGTCATCTCGGCTCACTGACCGCCGGCGTCATTCTTCGCTGTCATCTGCCCCCACTCGGACGGCCAGCACATCACACTGGGCACCATGCAGGACACCAGTGGAAGTGGAGCCCAGCAGCAGGGCGAAGCCATGGCGACCATGTGAGCCGACCACGATCAGATCCACGTCATGTTCTGCGGCAAAGCGATGAATCTCGCTGTCCGGCATGCCGACCACGACATGCTGATCTTCAGGCGCGATACCGTGTGGCGTGGCGATATCCCCCAGTCGCTCACGGGCATGGGAATCCAGCTGATCCTGAATGCTGGTCAGATCCATCGGGATGTCCCCGCCATAGGCAAAGCCCAGTGGCTCGAGGGTATGCATGATGGACACCTTGGCACCATTGCGCTTGGCGATGGGCAGTGCGCGTTCCAGTACCAGGTGGGAATCCTTGGTCAGATCGACAGCGACCAGTACATGCTTGTATTCGTTGCTCATCCTGAATTCCTCCCGTAGAGGTGGGCCATTCGAGTGGCGTCGTGCACCTGCTTCCATGCTAGGCTTGCCGCCCCTCGGAAGACAATGACTTGCATCAACGTATTGCCAGTGCGCCAGGCGCAACCCCCGTACGCGGTTGGATGGCTCGGGCTCTGGGCACGTTTCTGGTTGTCCGCACGGCGGCGTTTTCCGCAGTCGTTCGATGATGACGCGAATTTCTTACTGACACTTCCTGGCAGGACATTTCATGACGACAGCTCTGATCATCATTTTCGTGGTGCTGGCGATGTTGTCGCCGCTGACATGGTTACGCCCCAGCAAGCGTGAGACACGCACGTCACTGGTGCGCAAGGCCGTGATCGCGGACGGCATGCGGGTTGACCTGAAGGCAGCACCGCTTTCGGATGCCCCCAAGGGGATCGTCGGCTATCGTCGTCCCTGGCCCACCGAGCGCGATGTCACCCCCTTCATCCTCGTCCACGACGAGTGGGCCAGCGATGCACTGCGTGAGGCCGTGCCCGGATATCGTTGGCGTGAAGAGAGTCGCCTGGCGGAGGACCCCGACTTCGCGGCCGCTCTGGAACATCTCACGCGGGCGTTGCCGGAGGATGCCCTGATGCTGGAGTCCTCACTGTCCGGCTTGACGCTGTGGTGGGGGGAGAGCCTGGCACTGGAAGACTGCGAGGCGTGGCGCCGGGAGTTCGAGGTATTGCATGCCCTGTTGATCGCCAAGGCCCCCATTGCCCATCGCCGCCGTCCGTTGGTGGGGACAGAGCCCAGAATGCCGGGCGGGTGAGCGTGATATTTCGGGCCGCCCTCGGCCGCGAGCAGGGCCGGCGCGTGACCTGAGCTTGCCTTGAACGTCTTGCAAAAAAGCCCCCGTCGAGTCACTCGATGGGGGCTTTTTCCTTTCCCGCTGGCGTATCCGGACACGCTCGCTCAGGCGCTTTCCGGCACCTTCTCGGAGATTTCCAGGCCATTGCGTTCCATGACGCGCAGGCATTCGCAGAATTGGTCGACCTGCTCCGGCGTGAGCCCCTCGAGCATCTCGATGCGGGTCTGCTCGGCGATGGCATCGATCTTCTCGATCAGCGGCAGTGCCTTGTGTGTCAGGAAGATGCGCTTGGTGCGGCGGTCTTCCTCACAGGCGCGGCGTTCCACCAGCCCCTGCTCGCTGAGCTGATCCAGCGTGCGTACCAGAGACGGTGCCTCGATGCCGATGGAGCGTGCCAGATCACATTGTGGCTGGCCGTCTCCGAGTCGCCACAGGTGTACCAGCGTCATCCAGCGGGTTTGTGTCAGCCCAAGCGGGGACAGTCGCTGGTCCAGGATGGCGCGCCATAGGCGCGGCAGGCGGGAAAGCTTTAGCCCGATATCTTCATGCATGGGTATGTCGTCCACAGAGTGCAAAGGATGAGTGGGCTTTTATCCTGGCACCCCTCGGTGCCGCCCTTGTCTTCAGCATGCTAGGCAGCCTGGATAATTACAAGCCTGCGAACGAATTTTACGCCCAAGGTCGAGTAACCGAGGGTTCACGCTTCAGGGTCACTCACGTCGCGAAGCGTCACAGGCCCGGAATCAGGTTGGTGATCCGCCAGCCGGGGATGCCCGCCGGCCGTGCCAGGCTGCTGTCCGCGAAGGTGGCCACCTGCGGATCATCACTGACGAGGAAGCGCAGACTGCCGATGCGCTGCCCGTTCATGGTCTCGACATCGATTTCCCATTCCCCCTCGCTGCCCTTGGGGAAGGCCGTCTTGTGTGTCCATGCCCGATAACCTTCCTTGCGACCGCCGTTGATGTTCAAGGCGATGCGATCCACCACTTCTCCGTCATGTCGCCAGACGTGATAGACCTTCTCCGACAACCCGCGTGGGGCGCGAATGGCCGTGTAGGCGTAGAGGCCTCTGGCGGAGAGTTGCGCTGGGGTCAGATGCATCTCGCCCCGCGGTGTCCGCGCCGCGGTGTCGAAGTCCGGCGAGAGGCTGCTGGCGTTGATCCAGAGCGTGGCAGGCGGAATCCAGGCGCGTGCCCCCCATGCGCCCACCCCCAGCATCACGCTGATGCCGATCATCGCCAGGCCACCGACCAGCCCGCGGGCAATCCGCAGGTTGGCGACACTGGGCAGCGCGAACAGGCTCATCGCGGCACACGCAGCCAACAGACTCTCGCCGGTGGTCAGTTCCAGCAACAGGGGCAGGGTGACCAGTACCACGACGAATACGCACAGGGCGTGGAAGCCGAAGTACAGCCAGCGATGGCGCTCGGCCAGTCGGTAGTAGAAGGGGTCGAGTATCGACAGCAGAGTCGCGCCGCACAGCAGCAAGGTGAAGCCTGCCTGGCCACTGGCCCAGTCGGTCGTCGCCAGAAAGAACGGCAACGTGAAGCACAGGGTCTCCTGCTGGATCAGCTGTGCCACGAAGGTGGCCAGCTTGCGGGGCAGGGCATTCTGGCCGCGATGACGGCGCAGACGGCTCCACAGGCCTTCGGCGATCAGGATCAACCAGGCCAGCATCATGCCCAGCGCCAGCATGCCACCCAGCCATTGCTGACGATTGACGAGGAAGAAACTGCAGATGCCCGCAGCGAAGCCGATGGGAGGCCATAGCCAGTGCCAACGCTTGGTGCGTTCGACGATGCCGGTCAGGCGCAGATACAGGGCGGTGAGAGTGCTGCTCATGAAAGCATGATATCGGTGTGGCCTTTGAGAACCTGCTGGAGGGCAAGGATATGCCGCTGCCAGCCTGCGTGACGGGAAAGCGCCAAGAGTAACGCGACTGCCTTTCCGGGTGTAGCGTCGATCTTTGCCCACACCCGCTGTCGAAGTCAGGCGCCAGAGACAGGAACCGGCATGGGGACAGCCCCGGACCCCCGACCTTTCGCTAATGTCCGCAGGCTTGATCTTTGCCCGTCTCTGGCCCAAGCTGGCTGTATTCAAACGCTTGTATGAAGTGCTGTGGCGAGAGATGACTCTCCTGCGGCGCCTCTGGAAGCTTCGAGTCCGGCGAGGCCGGTTGCCAGCGCACCCATGGCAGAGACCATCCTGCGCCTGACAGCCCCTTCACCCCTTTCTCTTGTGGAGATCCGTGGATGATCTATTCAGGCAAAACGCTATCCGTCGAGGCCAATCAGGACGCCATCGCCCTGTTGACGCTCGACCTTGAAGGCGAATCGGTCAACAAGCTGGCCAGCTACGTACTCAAGGAGCTGGGGGAGGCGGTCGAGGCCATCAAGGCGACGGCCGACCTGAAGGGGCTGGTCATCCGCTCCGCCAAGGAAGCGTTCGTGGTCGGTGCCGATATCACCGAGTTCCATCAGATGTTCGAGAAGGATGAAGCCTTCCTCATCGACATGAACATGACCGTCCATGGCATCTTCAATGCCATCGAGGACCTGCCGTTCCCCACCGTCACCGCCATCAATGGGCTGGCGCTGGGCGGCGGCTGCGAGATCACCCTGACCACCGACTTCCGCGTCATGGCGGACAGCGCGAAGATCGGCCTGCCGGAGACCAAGCTCGGCATCATTCCGGGCTGGGCGGGCTGCGTGCGTCTGCCGCGCCTGATCGGCGCGGACAACGCCATCGAATGGATCTGTGGTGGCACCGAGAATCGCGCCGACAAGGCCCTGGCAGTCGGCGCCGTCGATGCCGTGCTGCCGGTGGCCGAGCTGGACGCGGCGGCACTCGACATTCTGGCGCGCGCCAATGCGGGTGAGCTGGACTACATGGCACGGCGTCTCGAGAAGACCTCGCCGCTCAAGCTCAATGCCATCGAGCAGATGATGGCCTTCGAGACCGCCAAGGGCTTCGTGGCAGGCAAGGCCGGCCCGCACTATCCGGCGCCGGTGGAGGCCATCAAGGTCATCCAGAAGGGCGCGGGCGAATCGCGTGAGCGTGCCCAGGCCATCGAGGCCAAGACCTTCGCCCGGATGGCGCTGACCGACGTGGCCTTCAATCTGGTCGGCCTGTTCATGAACGATCAGGTGGTCAAGAAGAAAGCCAAGGGATATGAAAAACAGGCGAGCAAGATCCAGCAGGCTGCCGTACTGGGTGCCGGCATCATGGGCGGTGGCATCGCCTATCAGAGCGCCAGCAAGGGCACGCCGATCCTGATGAAGGATATCAATGGCGAGGCCATCGAGCTTGGCCTGAAGGAAGCGCGCAAGCTGTTCGGCAAGGGCGTCGAGCGGGGCAAGCTGACCACCGAGAAGATGGCGCAGGGGCTGTCCAACATTCGCCCGACGCTGTCCTATGGCGATTTCGGCAACGTGGATCTGGTCGTCGAGGCGGTGGTCGAGAACCCCAAGGTCAAGGCGTCGGTGCTGGCCGAGCTCGAGGACAACGTGGCGGATACCACCATCCTGACGTCCAACACCTCGACCATTTCCATCACGCGTCTGGCCGAATCGCTCAAGCGTCCCGAGAACTTCTGCGGCATGCACTTCTTCAACCCGGTGCATCGCATGCCGCTGGTGGAAGTCATCCGTGGCGAGAAATCCAGCGACGCGGCGATCGCCGCGACCGTCGCCTACGCCCGTCAGATGGGCAAGACACCGATCGTCGTCAACGACTGCCCGGGGTTCCTGGTCAACCGCGTGCTGTTCCCCTACTTCGGTGGCTTCAGCCTGCTGGTCGAGAAGGGCGCCGACTATCAGCGCGTCGACAAGGTGATGGAGAAGTTCGGCTGGCCGATGGGCCCGGCCTACCTGCTGGATGTGGTCGGCATGGACACTGCGGTCCACGCCAATGCGGTGATGGCCGAAGGCTTCCCGGATCGCATGGCGCGTGAGGGCAAGACCGCCATTCAGGTGATGTACGACAACAAGCGACTGGGGCAGAAGAATGACCTGGGCTTCTATCGCTATGAGGAAGACCGCAAGGGCAAGCCGAAGAAGCTGCCTGATGAAGCGGCGCAGGCACTGGTCAGTGAAGTGGTCAGCGAGACGCGCGAATTCTCCGATGACGACATCATCGCGCGCATGATGGTGCCGCTGTGCATGGAAACCATCCGGTGTCTGGAAGATGACATTGTCGGTACGCCGGCCGAGGCGGACATGGCCTTGATCTACGGCATCGGTTTCCCGCCGTTCCGTGGTGGCGCACTGCGCTACGTCGATGCCATGGGCGTGGCAGAGTTCGTCGCGCTGGCCGACAGCCTGGCCGATGAGCTGGGGCCGCTGTATCGCCCGACCGAGGCACTGCGTGAGCGTGCCAAGCGCGGCGACGCCTTCTACGCCTGAGCCTTTGATTGCTGAGCACACCCAAGTGGGGCCAGCACTATCCGACCAGAATTTTCGGCTCTCGCGACAGCGAGGGCCATGAGGGAGCCAGACAATGAATCTGAATCCGAGAGATGTGGTAATCGTCGATGGCGTGCGCACTGCCATGGCCAAGGCCAAGAATGGGGCCTTCCGCCACGTGCGCGCCGAGAACCTGTCCGCCGCGGTGATGCAGGCGCTGTTCGATCGCAACCCCGGCCTGGTGCCGGCAGAGGTCGATGACGTCATCTGGGGCTGCGTCAACCAGACCCTGGAACAGGCCATGAACATCGCGCGCAATGCCGCCATCATGACCGGCATCCCGCGCAGCGTGCCGGCGCAGACGGTCAACCGGCTGTGTGGCTCCTCGATGAGCGCGCTGCATATCGCCACCGCCAACATCAAGGCCGGCATGGGCGACTTCTACATCATCGGGGGTGTCGAGCACATGGAGCACGTGCCGATGGCGCATGGGGTCGACGTCAACCCGGCGGCCAGCAAGCACGCGGCCAAGGCCGCGATGATGATGGGCCTGACCGCGGAACTGCTCGGCAAGATGCACGGCGTGAGTCGTGAGCAGCAGGATGAGTTCGGCGTGCGCTCTCACCAGCGTGCCCAGGCCGCCGCCGATGAAGGTCGTTTCGATGACGAGATCATCGGCGTCGAGGGCCATGATACCGAGGGGCGTCGCGTGATGGTGACCCGTGATGAGGTCATCCGTGGCGATGCCAGCATGGAATCCATGGGCAACCTCAAGCCGGTGTTCGATCCCAAGGGCGGCACCGTGACGGCGGGCACCTCTTCCGCGCTGTCCGTGGGTGCCTCGGGCATGGCGGTGATGAGCGCCGAGCGCGCCGAAGCGCTGGGTCTCAAGCCCATCGCCCGCGTACTGTCCACCGGTGTGGCCGGGTGCGATGCCTCCATCATGGGCTACGGCCCGGTGCCGGCCTCCAAGCAGGCACTCAAGGCAGCGGGGCTGACCATCGACGATATCCAGACCGTCGAGCTCAATGAGGCCTTCGCGGCGCAATCGATTCCCGTGCTCAAGGACCTCGGCCTGCTGGAGCGCGCCGACACGGCGGTCAACCTCAACGGCGGCGCCATCGCGCTGGGGCACCCGCTGGGCTGTTCCGGCTCGCGTATCTGCACCACCTTGCTCAACGTCATGAAGCAGCAGAACACGCGCCTGGGTCTGGCGACCATGTGCATCGGCATGGGGCAGGGCGTCGCGACGGTCTTCGAGCGTCTCGACTGACTGTGCTTCGCCTGAGATGGCGATCACGCACCGGCAGAGTATCTTCAAGCGGCATGTCTTCGGACATGCCGCTTTTTCGTATGCGTGCTTTTGTCTGGAAACGAGAGAGGGGGCGCAGTATCGTGACACAGGGCACTGAAACGCGAAGTCGCCCCGGGCTTGATGATCGAGGTTACGCGAGGGAGTCGCATCGATGGATTGGAACCATGTCGAGCAGGATCTGCCGTGTGCGGCACCGCCACGCCCCCTGCCGCATCCCCTGACGTTCCGGCTGCCTCCGGGCAGCATTGATTGCCACCTTCATGTGTTCGGCGATCCGGTGCGTTATCCGCTGGCGGAAGACAGGACCTACAACCCTGCCGAATTCGGGCTCAAGGACGCGCTGGAAATGCACCACGCGCTTGGCGCCCGTCATGGCGTCCTGATCCAGCCAAGTGTCTATGGCTATGACAATCGCCTGCTGTGCGACAGCCTCGAGAACTGTCGTGAGCGCGGGCTGGATTATCGTGGCATCGCCGTGGTCTCGCCCGAGATCAGTGATGCAGAGCTTGAGCGGCTCTCCAGGCTGGGCGTCTGCGGGGTGCGCCTCAATCTGATCTTCTCCGGCGGGCTGCGCTGGCGTGATGTCGTGCTGCTGGCGGACCGTCTGGCCCGCTTCGACTGGCATCTGGAATGCCTGATCGATGTCTCGACCTTCCGTGACATGGAGGCACGGCTCGGCAGTCTGCCGGTGCCGGTGGTGATCGACCACATGGGCCACCTCGCGGCTTCACGGGGGCCGGAATGTCCCGGTTTCACCGCGCTGTGTCGGATGCTCAAGCAGGGACGTACCTGGGCCAAGCTGTCGGCGCCATATCGACTCACCACCCGGGGACGCCTGCCGTATTCCGATGTCACGGCACTGGCGCGGGCACTGGTTTCCGCCAATCCCGAACGCGTGGTGTGGGGCAGTGACTGGCCGCATCCGCATATCGGGGTCGAGATGCCGGAGGAGGACACGCTGGCGGAATTGATGCAGCGCTGGCTGCCGGAGCGCGAGATGCGCGAGAAGATCTTCCGCGACAATCCACGCAAGCTCTATGGGTATCCCGCCTTCGTGAAGTCGAAGGTCGAGGAGGCGCACTGAGCGCAGATCGAGCGCCCACCTGAGTCTCAGGGGCGTGCCGCAATGACAGAAGCCCCCGTCAGTGAACTGGCGGGGGCTTCTGTCATGGCTACAGCGTCTTGAACGCCACACGCGTGCCATGGGCCAGCAGGCTGGCATTGTCGACCGGAGTCGTGGGGAGGCCGATCATCTCATCCTGCACTTCCGCCCAGGTTTGCACGCCATGCGTCAGCCCCAGCGGCAGCAACAGGCGACTGACCCACTGCGTGCCGGTGAAGCGCAGGGACTGGCCGTCTTCATCGACCAGACGACTGATGCCGTCGGCATGATGCAGGCGCACCAGATATAGCCCCTGATCCAGCGTCTGGATCTCCACGGTCAGCGTGTTGCCTTCGGCGAGCCATCGACGCAGGGTCTCGACACTGACGCCTTCGCCAAGCAACGGGGGGGTCATCTGCATGGGATCTCCCTCGTGTCAGAGGCACGTCGGACCGTGCCAGGATCACCCCACCTTGTAGGCGTGAGGCAGTTCGGCCAGCGGGCCGCGTCCACCGGCGAGCGTCAGGGCGAGATCCACCATCCCGTCCCAGATAGGCAGCGTCATTCCGCCCTTGATCGCCATGTCGAGTCGCTGCGAGAACAGCAGCAGCTTGTGCAGACGCTTGTGGGGCAGACGATTGAGCGCCTGCTGATAGAAGGGACGCCGCTTGTCGAAGATCATCGGTTTCTGCGCCTTGCAGGCATGCTCGAAACTCTGGCCTTGATCGAGGTGCTGACGCAGCGAGAGCAGGGTGCGCAGCTCGCGCGTCAAGGCCCACAGGATCACCGGCGGCTCGACCCCTTCTCCCCGCAGACCCAGCACGATACGCCCGCTGCGCTCGATCTCGCCCTTCAGGCAGGCATCCGCCAGCGTGAAGACATCATAGCGGGCATTGTCCTCGACCCCCTGGGCGATGGCATTGCCATCCAGGCGTGCGCCCGGCGGGTGCAGCAGCGCCAGCTTCTGCAGCTCCTGGTCCGCGGCCAGCAGATTGCCTTCGATGCGCTCGGCCAGCAGCCGGGCGGCGTCCTGATTCAGTTCCAGGCCATGCAGGCGGGCGCGATCACGAATCCAGAAGCCGAGGCGGGAATGATCCACCGGCCAGACCGCGATGAACACTCCCACCTTCTCGAGCGCCTTGAACCACGCCGTCTGCTGCACCTTGCGGTCGAGGCGTGCGGCGGTGATCAGCAGGATGTCGCCATCCTTCTCGATGCGCTCGGCATAGGCCTTGAGCACCTTGCTGCCTTCCTGGCCGGCGCTCTGGGTGCCCAGGCGCAGCTCGATCAGCTTGCGCGAGGCGAACAGTGACATGCTGGCGGCGGATTCGGTCAGACGACCCCACTGGAAACCGTTCTCGACGTGAAGGACTTCCCGCTCCTCGACGCCGGCCGCACGCGCCGCGCGCCGGATGGCGTCGCAGCTTTCCTGATGGATCAGAGGCTCGTCGCCCGCCACGATATAGACCGGAGACAGGCGCTTGTTGAGTTGCTCTTCCAGCTTGTCGGGATAGACCTTCATGAGTGTCCTTCGATCCTGCACGGGAGAGGGCGGTGACGCTGGATGGCGGCAGACGCACACGGCTCCGCGGTGGTCGGTTGCCCGATAGCGCGGAGCCGTGATGGTGGTGCGGTCTACTGGTGAGCGTCTCGCCAGGTCAGAGAGTTCAGGGGGTGATGGCGCGCAGGCGGTCCATCAGCTGACGACTCAGCTCACGATCATTCTGCTCACCGGCACGTTCACGCACGTCATCGGTGTTGAGCAGGTTGTCGTCGTTGGTGTAGTAGTCGCTGCTGGCTTCCAGCTCCTGCTGGTTGGCCAGGTAGGCGCCGTCCGACTTGCGTTGCAGCGAGTAGACGACACGATAGGTCAGCTCGCGCTTGATGCTGCCTGCATCACCAAAGGTGATCTGATGGACGTCTTCATTCAGCTTGCCCAGATTCAGGCGCAGTGGTGCATCATCGCTCAGGCGGATGTCGGCCTGCTTGAGCGCTTCGCGCAGCGCGTCGTGGGTATCGGTGTTCGGTGCATGGACATCGAGTTCGGTGATGGCCATCGGCGTGGCGTCGTAATCGCGCAGCTGGAAGCCACAGCCGCTCAACGTCAGCGCGACGCCGACGCCAATGGCCGCCATCAGGCGGCGAGGAGCCGACCGGCGCGGGGCAGCTGACGCTGCGGTCTCGCCGGGGCTGCGTGATGCGTCCACTGATGCACTGTTGGAATTCGCCTGCGTCACCGTGACCTCCTGTCATGAACGAGTGTCATGAATGTCCTGCGAGAGCGCTGCATGCTCCGGAGATTCCCGCAAGTCATGCCGCGCACGAAATTTGGCTGCCAGCCATCCGCAAGAGGATGCGGATGGCTGGCAGGAGCCCGACGCGCCAAGGCGCCGGGTGCGGGGCGTGCCCCGGTATCGCCTCAGTTGGCGACGATGTTGACCAGCTTGCCCGGTACCACGATGACCTTGCGCACCGTCTTGCCATCGGTGTGCTTGGTGACGTTGGCATCTGCCAGGGCAGCAGCCTCGATGGCATCACGGTCGGCATCGGCGGCGAAGGACAGACGCGCCCGCAGCTTGCCGTTGACCTGCACGACCAGCTCGATGCTGTCCTTCTTCATCGCATCCCTGTCCGCGACCGGCCAGCTGGCGTCGATCACGGCTTCCTCGTGGCCCAGTGTCGCCCACAGCGAGTGGCTGGCATGCGGGATGATCGGTGACAGCAGCAGCACGCAGGCCTCGACGGCTTCACGGCTGACGGCCAGGCCCTGCTCGGAGGCGTCCTCGAAGCGGCTGATGGCGTTGACCAGCTCCATCACGGCCGCGATGGCGGTGTTGAAGGTGGTACGGCGGCCGATGTCATCGCTGCACTTGGCGATGGTCTCGTGCGTCTTGCGACGCAGCGCCTTCTGGTCATCGTTCAGGCCTGCCACGTCCAACGCGGCCGGGGTGCCGGCAGCGACGTGCTCGTGAACCAGGCGCCAGACGCGCTTGACGAAGCGATGCGCGCCCTCGACACCGGAATCGGACCACTCCAGCGACTGCTCGGGCGGTGCGGCAAACATCATGAACAGACGTACGGTGTCGGCGCCGAAGCGGTCGATCATTGACTGCGGGTCCACGCCGTTGTTCTTGGACTTGGACATCTTCTCGGTGCCACCGATCTCCACCGGCAGGCCATCGGACTTCAGCACGGCCTTGATGGCACGGCCCTTGTCGTCGGTCTCGACGTCCACGTCCAGCGGGTTGAACCAGTCGCGGCCGCCTTTCTCGTTGATGCGGTAGTAGGTATCCGCGACCACCATGCCCTGGGTCAGCAGCTGCTTGAACGGCTCATCGCTGTCGACCAGGCCGAAGTCCCGCATCAGCTTGTGGAAGAAGCGCGAGTAGAGCAGGTGCAGGATGGCGTGCTCGATGCCGCCGATGTAGTAGTCGACCGGCAGCCAGTAGTTGGCGCGCTCGTCCAGCATGGCCTCGGCATTGTCCGCGCAGCAGAAGCGCGCGTAGTACCAGGAGGACTCCATGAAGGTGTCGAAGGTGTCGGTCTCGCGCTGCCAGCCATCGCCCAGGTCACTGAAGGACGGCATCTTCTTGATCGGCGAACCGCCGGAGGCGTCGAATTCGACTTCCAGTGGCAGCTCGACCGGCAGCTCGTCGTCGGTCAGCGGGATGGATTCGCCATTCGGACCATTCTTGACCGGAATCGGCGCGCCCCAGTAGCGCTGACGCGAGACGCCCCAGTCGCGCAGGCGGAAGTTGGTCTTGACCTCACCACGGCCCTGCTCGACCAGACGTGCGGCGATGGCATCGAAGGCGCTCTCGAAGTCGAGCCCATTGAAGTCGCCGGAGTTGATCAGCACGCCGTGCTCGGTGAAGGCGGCGTCGCTGACGTCAGGCGCGTTGCCGTCGGCATCGGCGATCACGGCTTCGATGGGCAGGCCGTACTTGGTGGCGAATTCGTGGTCGCGCTCGTCGTGGGCCGGCACGGCCATCACGGCACCGGTGCCGTATTCCATCAGCACGAAGTTGGCGACGTAGACCGGCACTTCACGGCCCGTCAGCGGATGGATGGCCTTGAAGCCGGTATCCATGCCGCGTTTTTCCATGGTTGCCATGTCGGCTTCGCTGGTGCCGCCACGCGCGCATTCGGCGTTGAACTCGGCAAGCTCGGCATTGTGCTCTGCCGCGGCCTTGGCCAGCGGGTGAGCGGCGGCGACACCGACGTAGGTCACGCCCATCAGGGTATCCGGACGCGTGGTGAAGACGGTCAGGGATTCCTGCACCTGGCTTGCCTTGGCATCGAGGCCGAAGCTCAGCTCGACACCGCGCGACTTGCCGATCCAGTTGCGCTGCATGGTCTTGACCTGTTCCGGCCACTCGACCTTGTCGAGGTCGGCCAGCAGCTCTTCGGCATAGTCGGTGATGCGCAGGAACCACTGCGGGATTTCCTTGCGCTCGATCAGCGCGCCGGAGCGCCAGCCACGGCCGTCGATGACCTGCTCATTGGCGAGCACGGTCTGGTCCGCCGGGTCCCAGTTGACGATGGAGCTCTTCTTGTAGACGACTCCCTTCTCGACCAGCTTGGCGAAGAACCATTGTTCCCAGCGGTAGTATTCGAGATCACAGGTCGCGAACTCACGGCTCCAGTCGTAGGCGAAGCCCAGCGCCTTGAGCTGATCGCGCATGTAGGCGATGTTCTCGTGGGTCCACTTGCCCGGCGCGACGTTGTTCTTCATCGCGGCATTTTCCGCCGGCAGGCCGAAGGCATCCCAGCCCATCGGCTGCATCACGTTCTTGCCCTGCATGCGCTGGAAGCGCGAGATCACGTCACCGATGGTGTAGTTACGCACGTGCCCCATGTGCAGCTTGCCGCTGGGGTAGGGGAACATCGACAGGCAGTAGAACTTCTCGCGGTTGGCATCTTCCACCGCCTTGAAGCACTGATTTTTCTCCCAGTACTGCTGGGCAGCCTGTTCGATCTGGTCGGGAGCGTACTGTTGAGACGTATCCTGTGAGTCCATCGGGTCCGTTGCTACCTTGGCGTTGGCCTGTACCTGTCCAAGCGGGCAGGCAGGGCGTGAAGAGATGGGCGGTCCGCTTGGCAAGGCCGCCACTGTCAGCGATGGGGTCAAGTCTACCCCAGACGCCAGGCCTCAGGTAGGGGAGGCGACTGCCATGGCCCGCCGTGAGACCGGTCTTGACAGGGTGACGCGATATCCTGACCTGCGTCACGTCCTGCAGGCGGCCACGAGTGGGTGTGGCTTGTGAAGCAACGCCAACACCACCATGCTTGAGAGAGCGCCCCATGCCTCCCGCAGACCGGGAGACGCTGATGATACAAGGAGAGTCCATGAGCCAACCACGTGAACCCCGTGATCCGCACGATCCCGCCAGTGCCACTACGTCCTCGCATGACAGCGGCTTTGAAGATACCCCGATGCCCTCCCGCCAGCCGCAGGGCGAAGGGGAAGGACGTCTCGGCGATGCCTATGGGCGAATCCTGACGCGTCTGGAAGACAGCAGCGGCGAGTTGTCCTGGGAAGGGCTCAAGGCCGAGCTGGATGAAGCGGTGAAGTTCGAGGCCGAGGTCGAGGAGTTCACCCGTGACGAGCTGGCGCTGCTGCGTGCCTGGGTCGAGCGGGACATGCAGGAATTCCGTCGCCACCTGGCGGCCGGTGGCGAAGGGGTCGCCAGCTGGCTGGGGATTGATCTCGACGTGCTGTCGCGCAGCGTCAGTTCCGCGCTGATGTCCATCGCGGATCGCACCGTGGTGGACCGCGCGCACTTCGAGGAAGACCTCGAGGCCGCTCGCGCCGACTACACCAGTGGAGAAGTCATCGCGCCGGGGCTGCTGCACTGCGTGCATTGCGAGGCCATCACGACCTTGACGCGCCCCAGCGTACTGGAGCCCTGCCATGCCTGTGGGCACCGTTTCTTCGCACGCGGGGCGCCGCAACCCGCGTCATCAACCGATGCGGACCCCCGGGACTGATGGCGACACCGCACGACTGGTTCCTGCCAGCGCATCAGGAGTGGACGGCAGGGCATCGCGCCCGAGCCGTCCAGTGCATGATCGCGCATTTCAATCAACAGGCTCGCCCGCGTGCCGCGGGCCTCTTCAAGCAGGTGTCCTACTACCTGTTCCTGCTGGGGGATTATCGCGCTGCCGGTCAGATACTCGGCCAGGGTTGTGATGAATGCCCCGAGGATGAAGAAATCGCCCTCAATCGGGTGGTATGCCTGTCGCGGGCGGGTGATGCGTCAGGGGCCATCGCCGCTGGGCAGAGGCTGGTCGATGGAGGAAGCCGCAATCCGGTACTGTTCGATGCATTGGCCTCCTGCTGTGCACGCCTGGGGCGCCATGCTCAGGCACGTGGCTTCGGCAGTCGCGCATTGGAGCTCAAGGATGTCGCGTACGGAGACCAGCCGCTTGCCAAGGACTGGGCATTGCCCTCCAGTGCCCCATCGGCGGTGGCAGCCGGCAAGCGGCGAGTGCTGTCCTATGGTCTCTGGGGCCAGGGGCCGCGTTATCTGAATGGCATGTTGCATAACCTGTTGCTGGCACCGGTGCTCTACCCGGGCTGGCAGGTGCGGCTGTATCACGACGACAGTGTGCCAGAGGATTTTCTGGACATCGCCCGGCAGCTGGACGCCGAGCTGGTGGAACGTCCGAAGACCGACTCACTCAGACAGCGGCTGTGCTGGCGATTTGCGGTCGCGGATGATCCCGGCGTTGGCTATTTCCTGGTGCGGGACTGCGACAGTGTCATCAGTCTTCGCGAGGTACGAGCCGTGCAGATGTGGCTGACTTCCGGGCGCTTCTTCCATGTGATGCGCGATTGGTGGACGCATACCGATCTCGTGCTGGCGGGACTCTGGGGAGGTGTCGCCGGGGTGCTGCCCTCGATGGAGGGGATGCTGGCGGACTGGAGTCCCCGGCAGGTGGAAACCCCGAACATCGATCAATGGTTTCTCAAGGAGCGCGTCTGGCGCTATCTGCGTACCAGCCTCATGAGCCATGACCGCTGTTATTCGCTGAAGGTGAACTCGCGCGCCAGCCTGGCGTTTCCCGATGATGTGCTGGGTGAGCTTCCCGCGGGCAATGCCCATGTCGGATGCGATGAATGGACGCGGGACCCGGCTTTCCAGCGTCGCCAGCTGGGGCCCTGGCTCAGGCAGGCCAGCTGGATGCAGGAGGTCACCTGAGAGCGTGAGCGTGGCAGGGTGGCATTGATGACCAGAGACACGACGGGCTGCCCATGGGCAGCCCGTCGTGTCTCTGGTCGGTGGCCTCGATGCGTCTAGCGACCCACCAGCCAGCCGATCCACTCGTGCAGTGCCCAGCGTGACTGGGTCAGCGCGGAGCTGTTGGGAATCCAGGCATCGATTCCCAGCCCGGAGACGGTGGTGTATCCCACCGGGGCCGGAATGATGGTGCGGAAGCCCTGATTCTGGAAGTTGCGCATCGCGCGCGGCATGTGCCAGGCACTGGTGACCAGCACGATCTTGTTGATGTCGTCTTCCTTGAGCATCTCGCGAGTGTAGCGCGCATTCTGCTGGGTATTCTCGCTGCGGTTCTCAAGCCAGCGCGCCGGGTAATCGAATTCATCGATCAGCGAGCGCTGCATCAGTTCCGCCAGGGTGCCATCGTCCGATGACGAGACCTTGCCGCCGGTCAGCAGGATCGGCAGCTCGGCATTGCGCGCGACCCGCACGCCTTCGTCCAGCCGGCTGAGCGTCTCGCCGTTGATCCGGTCCCGTCCCTGCAGCTCCGGCGCATTGTAGTAACGGCCACCGGACAGCACGACCACCGCCTGAGCCTGAATCCATTCCGCCGGTGCACTGGGCTGAATGCGCTCAAGCCCGGCCATCAGGCGTGTGGAGACGACCGGCGACGCCAGGAGCCACATGCCCAGAATGGCCAGTGCCATCAACGCCCGCGCCAGAGTCGGCCAGCGCTTGAGGATCAGCATGGTCAGGATCAGCAGCAGCAGCGGGCCGCCGGGTGGCAGTATCAGGTCCTTGATGATGCCGAGAAACTCGGTGAAGCCCATGATGGTCTCGCTTGTTCAGAGGCGCTGCCGGGCATCTCCCGGCAGCGGATAGGGGGAGCAGCGTATCAGCTGGACGCCTTCATGCCACGGCGTGCCGCCAGACGTTCACCGATGCCCAGCATCAGGCTCGGTGCCAGCAGCAGGCCCACCAGAATCCATATCGGCAGCAGTCCGAAGCGCATCCAGGGCGTCATGCCCAGCTGCAGGCGGATGTCGCCGGTGACGGTCGCCTCCTCGAACTGCGGGGCGCGGGCAATGATCTCCCCCTGTGGCGAGATGATCGCCGTCACCCCGTTGCTGGTCGCGCGCAGCAGGAAACGTCCGTTTTCCAGTGCGCGAATCTGTGCCATCTGCAGGTGCTGGAGTGGCCCGATGGAGTGACCGAACCAGGTGTCATTGGACACGGTCAGCAGCACGGTCGAGCTCAGCGCCCGCTGGCGAACCAGCTCCGGATAGACGATCTCGTAGCAGATGGCGACCCCGATACGCAGCCCGCTCACGAACAGCGGTTCCTGCTGACTGTCGCCTGATTGCATGCTCGACATCGGCAGGTCTAAGAAGCCGATGATGCCACGCAACCAGCTCTCCAGCGGCACATATTCTCCGAAGGGCACCAGATGTTCCTTGCGATACTGGGCCGAAGGGTCATCGATGGGAATCACGCTGTTGTAGAAGCGGTTGTCGGCGTCGCGCTCGACGATGCCGGTGATCAGCCCGGTCTTGGGAGGCAGCGTCGCCTGGATGCGTTCCAGGAAGGGCTCGGCCTGATCGCGCAGCATCGGCAGTGCGGTTTCCGGCCACACGATCAGGTCGGCATCGTCCTGCACGGCACGGGTCATCGCGGCATAGGTATTGGCCGCGCGTCGCTGGCCCTCGGCGCTCCACTTGATCAGCTGCGGCAGGTTGCCCTGCAGCAGCGCGACGCGTGCCGGCTCTCCGCCGGGATGCGTCCAGCTGGTCGGCAGCAGCAGACCCGCCCCCCACAGCACCACCAATGGCACGAGGGTCAGCCAGCGCCGCCTGAGCGCCAGGTTCCACAGCAACGCACCGGACAGCGCGATGATCAGCGAGACGCCGTAGACCCCGAGTATCGGCACCCAATTGGCCAGCGGCGACCCCACCGCACTGTTGCCCAGCAGCAGCCACGGGAAGCCGGTGAAGGCCCAGGTGCGAAACAGCTCACTGATGACGAAGACGGCAGCGAACGACAGCACGTCCAGCTGGCGTGAGCAGAAGCGTTGCCACAGCCCCATCCACAGCATCGGGAACAGCGCCATGGTGGCGACGAACAGCATCGTCAGCAGCACGGCCAGCGGCATGCCGGTATAGCCGTAGTCATGGATCGAGACATAGACCCAGCTGGCGCCACTGCCGAACAGACCGACGCCATACCACCAGGCGCGCAGGAAGCCACCGCTCGGCATGCGCAGGGCGCCGTAGAGCAGCCCCGCACCCACCGGGCCCAGCCACCATTGCTCGAAGGGGGCGAAACTCAGGGTGATCAAGACACCGGCGATCAGAGCCAGCAGGTGGCCCAGCGCATTGCTCAACGACGACGTGCCCCTGAAGGCCGCCGGGTGAGGTGATTCGGACATGCCGCTCTCCTTGTAAAATGCCAGACACACCGTCGGGCATGTCTGGCATTGTCCTCTATCGATTCAGCCTGGCATCAGCGCCATGCGTCACTCACCGCTGATGTGCGCGCGATGCTCAGCGGAGGGCGGGGCATCACCGGTGGCATCTTCCAGGCGGCAGACCTGCACCTGGCGAATGCGACGGTTGTCGGCATTGAGCACGGTGAAGCGCCAGCCGGCGAAGTCGGTCGACTCCTGGCGACGTGGCATGTGACCGAAGCGCTGGATCATCAGACCGCCGATGGTATCGAACTCTTCATCCGGGAAGTCGGTGGCGAAGTGCTCGTTGAAGTCCTCGATGGTGGTCAGGGCGCTGACGGCGAACTGGCCATCGCCCAGCTCACGGATATCCTCATCCTCATCGGTGTCGTGCTCATCCTCGATGTCGCCGACGATCTGCTCGAGAATGTCCTCGATGGTGATCAGGCCTGCGGTGCCGCCGTATTCATCGATGACCACCGCCATGTGATTGCGGGTCTCGCGGAATTCCTTGAGCAAGCTGTTGAGGCGCTTGGACTCCGGGATGAACATGGCCGGACGGATGGCTTCGCGTAGATCGAAGCGCTTGCGCTCGCTGTCGTTCTGCAGGATCAGCGGCAGCAGGTCCTTGGCCAGCAGGATGCCGAGCACCTCGTCGAGGTTCTCGTCGATGACGGGATAGCGGGAATGCGCCGATTCGAGGATCAGCGGCAGGTACTCCTCAGGACGCTGATCGACCTGGATAGCCTGCATCTGGGAGCGGGGGATCATCACCTCGCGGACTTGCTGGTCACTGATTTCCAGCGCGCCCTCGATGATGGCAATCGCGTCCTGATCGAGATTGAGGCGTGGGCCTACCTCGGTCAGGAACTGAAGCAGCTCACTGCGGGAGCTGGGTTCGTCGGTGTCGCTTGAGAAGGCGCCGAACAGCTTATCGAGCCAGGATTTCGAATGGCTTCCCGATCGGTCTTCGCTCATGCGTTAGTTTCTCTTTTCCTCGGTGGCGATACCCCATCGTCGTGGGGGTATCGGGGCTGCCGGGTGACGCCTGGACGAACCAGGCATTACCCGACGGCGGGTGCTGCCGATGCGAAAGGGCATCGGCATCATTGATTCTCTTCCCGGTAGGGGTCGGCAATGCCCAGCCCTGCCAGCACGTCACGCTCGAGGGCTTCCATATGCTCGGCGTCATCGTCCTCGATATGGTCATAACCTAGCAAGTGCAAGGTGCCATGCACGAGCATATGGGCAAAATGGTCCTCGAGGGACTTGCCCTGAGCGGCCGCTTCCCGCGCCACGACGTGTACGCTGATGACGAGGTCGCCGAGAAAGCGCGAGGCGTCGTCCGCCTCATCCGCGGCCTCATCCTCAGCCGTCATCAGTTCCGGGGTCTGCGGCGCCTCAGCATCCCCCACGCCACCTGACTCCAGCATGACATCGTCGTCAGCGGCGTCGCCCTGAGGCTGGCCGTCGAGGCCGACGTCTTCACCGTCATCGAATCTCGGAGCTTCCTCGGCGAAACGCTCCGCCAGTTCGGCTGGCAGGGCGAAGTCGTCGAGATCCAGTGGCTCATGCGGGAAGGACAGCACATTGGTGGAGGAGTCCTTGCCGCGATAGTCGCGGTTGAGCCCGCGGCTTTCTTCCTCTTCCACCAGGCGCACGGTCAGCTCGTAGGGGGTGTCATCCACCTCGCCGTCACTCTGCAGGGCGTCATCAGCCATGGCCCCTGCCAGCGCCGCGGCCACCCAGGCCTCGAGCTGATGGCTCGCCGGCAACGGCTGGCCATCGATCTCGCTCTCGGTGACAGCGAGTTGCAGGTCCACGACCACGGCAGGTGCCTGGCTCACTGAGCACCCCCATTGCCGGAGGGTCTGTCACTGGACGAGCTGTTCTCGAAGGGCGGCGTGCTGCCCTGGGCATTGAGTGCCGCCATGCGCGCCTCGCGCTCGGCCTGGCGCTTCTCGCGACGCTCGCCTTCCTGCTTCTCTTCCTCGGCCTCGAAGCTGTCGTAGGCTTCGACGATGCGCTGCACCAGCGGGTGACGCACCACGTCCTTGGCGAGGAAGCGGGTGATGCTGATCCCGGGAGTGTCCTTGAGCACTTCCAGCACGTGCGCAAGGCCCGACTGGGTACCACGCGGCAGGTCGACCTGCGAGACATCCCCGGTGATGACGGCGGTGGAGCCGAAACCGATGCGCGTCAGGAACATCTTCATCTGTTCGCGCGTGGTGTTCTGGGACTCATCGAGAATGATGTAGGCATTGTTGAGCGTCCGGCCACGCATGTAGGCCAGCGGGGCGATCTCGATGATCTGGCGCTCGATCATCTTGTTGACGTGCTCGAAGCCGAGCATCTCGTAGAGGGCGTCATAGAGCGGGCGCAGGTAGGGGTCGATCTTCTGGGCCAGATCACCGGGCAGGAAGCCGAGCTTCTCGCCGGCCTCGACCGCCGGGCGCACCAGCAGGATGCGGCGCACTTCCTGATTGTTGAGCGCTTCCACCGCAGCGGCGACGGCCAGATAGGTCTTGCCGGTACCGGCCGGGCCGATGCCGAAGTTGATGTCGTGGTTGCGCATCTCGGTGACGTAACCCTGCTGGTTGAAGCCGCGCGGGCGGACCAGCACCTTGGGAGTACGAATCACCACGTCGCCGTAGCTGACGTCCTGGTCTTCCGCGGCTTCCACCAGTGCCTCGACACCGGATTCCTGCAGGAAGAGATGGACGGTCTCGGCATCGACTTCCCCGGCACCGGTCTCGCGATAGAGGTGCTCCAGCACGTTGGCTGCGGCCTTGACGGCAGCCGAGGGACCGGCGATCTGGAAGTCGTTGCCGCGGTTGCGCAGGGTGACACCGAGTCGGGATTCGATCAGCTTGAGATGCTCGTCGCGCTGACCGGTCAGGCTGGCCAGACGCTGTGGGTCTGCCGGCTCGAGCGTCATGTTGAGAATGCGATTGGCTTGCTGGGGCTGGTGGCTCAAGGCGTCGAATGTCCTGATGCAGGTGAATGCGTGAGTCGCGGTGGGCAAGGAATTCACCTGAGTGAAACCCGGCTGCCACGTCGTTGAGAAGAGCTTAATGCGCGATGGCCGTACAGGGCAATTGTCCTGTACGGCCAACGTGGCTATCCGCTTGATAGTGGGGGCTGATGGCGCCTCGTCAATCCCTGGGGCGACGAGTGATCAATAGCGATAGGGAGAGGCGAGCTCGCCACGCAGCGAATTGGGATAGGCCTCCGTGATCTCGACATCCACCAGGTAGCCGATCAGCTCGGTCGGGTTGGCGGCGCGGAAGTTGACCACGCGATTGTTCTCGGTACGCCCGGACAGCAGGCCCGGATCGCGCGGCGAGAACCCGGAGACCAGAATGCGCTGGGTGGTGCCGACCATCTTGCGCCCGATCTGCATCGCCTGCTGATTGATGCGCTCCTGCAGGATCATCAGGCGCTCCTTCTTCACCTCCTCGGGCGTATCATCCTCGAGGCTGGCCGCCGGGGTGCCGGGGCGTGCCGAGTAGATGAAGCTGAAGGAGTGATCGAAGCCGATCTGGCCGATCAGGTCCATGGTGTCCATGAAGTCCTGATCCGTCTCGCCCGGGAAGCCGACGATGAAGTCGGAAGAGAAGCTGATGTCCGGACGCAGCGCACGGATGCGCTCGAGCTTGTCGATGTAGAGATCACGCTCGTGGCCACGCTTCATCGCCGCCAGAATGCGGTTGGAGCCTGACTGCACCGGCAGGTGCAGGTGGCTGACCAGCTCGGGGATCTCGCCGAAGGCCTCGATCAGCGAGTCCTTGAACTCCAGCGGATGCGAGGTGGTGAAGCGGATGCGGTCGATCCCCTCGACCTGCGCCACGCAGCTGATCAGCTCGGCCAGGTCGATCTCCTCGCCCAGCAGGTTGAGGCCGGCGTAGGCATTGACGTTCTGGCCCAGCAGATTGATTTCGCGCACACCTTGGTCGGCCAGATGGATGACTTCATCCATCACCTTCTCGAAGGGACGGGAGACTTCCTCACCACGGGTGTAGGGCACCACGCAGAAGGTGCAGTACTTGGAGCAGCCTTCCATCACCGAGACGAAGGCGCTGGCGCCGTCGCTCTTGGGTGCGGGCAGGTTGTCGAACTTCTCGATCTCCGGGAAGGTCACGTCGACCACGGAGATCTGCTTGAGGCTCTCGCGACGCGTATTGAGCATCTTCGGCACGCGGTGCAGGGTCTGCGGGCCGAAGACCATGTCCACATGTGGCGCGCGCTTGCGCAGGTTGTCGCCTTCCTGACTGGCCACGCAGCCGCCGACACCGATCACCAGGTCCGGATTCTTCTCCTTGAGCTTCTTCCAGCGTCCCAGCTGATGGAACACCTTCTCCTGCGCCTTCTCGCGGATGGAGCAGGTGTTGAGCAGGATGACGTCTGCCTCGGATTCGTCGCTGGTGACTTCCATCTGGTGCGATTCGCCGAGCAGATCCGCCATGCGCGCGGAGTCATACTCGTTCATCTGGCAGCCGTGGGTCTTGATGAAGAGTTTCTTCGCCATTGCCTTGTGTGAACGCTCTGAGCTGCGCGCCGAACCTTCGTTCACTCCCGGCTCTCGACACCTTGGGTGGCGGAGGGCTTGAGAAGCGGTCAGGAGAAGGGGCGCGACTTGTGATGAATGAGCCCCGAGGCCTGAGCCTGGCGGGAATCGAGGGCGTGGCAGCCTTGAGACGTGATGCTCAATGCGTGCCTGAGCCGAAATCAGGACGGCATAGTATAGGAGTCTGACGGGCATGCGGCCAGCCCTCAGACCATGGCGGCCCCTGCAAGCTCTGGGGTTTCTCATGGAAATGTCGGGGGCGGGACGGGAGTGGCGAGAGGCTTGCACGCATGGCTTCAGGCTGAGGGTGGCTGTGGTATCCTCACGGGCAGATTGGCGACGTCCGCGTGTGATATCCGTCTCAAGCCCGTGTTGCAGGGCAAACAGGCAGCTGTCAATAGCTTGATTTATTGAGGTTTTCATGCCGACAGTGGCGGCACTGGTGCTGGTCAAAAAATAAACGATTTGTTGGCGAGGCAGGCATTTCGCCGTGCGCGGACCTTCCATCGTCACGTTGTCCCAAGACTTATCCACAGAAAGTGTGGATGTCTGATGACAGCGAAATATCTACTACGTCCCAGCGGTATAGTGATGTCAGGCAGGAAGCCTCGCGTCACGCAACCTGTCAGACAGCGCATGGGCAGATCAAGGCATGCCACGGCATGCCGACAAGCGGTCGACGGTGTTCGGCAGATGCGTTCGGAAGCCTCGATTCCGATGCCTGCTCGTCAGCGGCGACCACCGCCCTCAGACACCCATGAAGAACGCGACATGATGCGATCACTCACTCTCAGCACCTTTTCCCTTCGTTCACTCGGCAGCGTGAGCCTGCGCTCATTGCGCCGTGCCTTGCTTGGGCTTGGCGTCACCGGCAGCCTGATGCTGGGACTGTCTGCACCGCTGGCCAATGCCGCGAGCGAGCGTTGGGTCTCTGACAATCTCACCACCTTCGTGCGCAGCGGCCCCACCGATGGTTACCGTATCGTGGGCACGGTGGAGGCCGGGCAGCCGGTCGAGCTGCTCGACGTCCAGAATGACTACAGCAAGATCCGCACCGCCAGCGGTGACGTGGTCTGGCTGCCTTCCGCCGACCTTCAGGACACGCGCAGCGTCAATGCGCGAGTGCCGGCCCTCAGCAGCAAGGTCAAGGAGCTTACGGCCAGGCTCGATGGCATCAATGACGAGTGGGAAACCCGGGTCTCGGACATGAAGGCTGGCCTCGAGACGCGTCAGGCGCGCATCGAGGAGCTGGAAGCCTCCAGCAACAGCCAGTCCGCGGAGCTTGAGCAGGCCCGCAGCAAGATGCGCAAGATGCAGGCGCTGCTGGACACCCAGAAGCAGGACCTGCTGATGCGTTACTTCATGTATGGCGGTGGTGTGGCCGGTGCCGGACTGCTGGTCGGCCTGATCGTGCCGCACCTGCCGCGCCGCAAGAAGAAGCGTCACGGTTTCCTGTAATTCGTGAAGGTCTCCACTCGCCCGAGTGTCGCCGCACTCGGGCATCTCCAGATTCCAGGAGGGCTCTCCCATGTCAGCAGATGACCCCGTGTCAGCGTTGGTGTCAGGCAATGCCCCGGCCAGTGACCCCTGGCTTGCGCGTTGGGCCGAAGGCCGGATCGGGTTTCATCTGCCGGCGCCCCATCCGGCGCTGGAGCGCTGGTGGCCGCGTCTCGACGTCGCGCCCCAGGCCAAGGTGCTGGTGCCGCTGTGTGGCAAGAGTCTGGACATGCGCTGGCTGGCGACTCAGGGGCATCCGGTGCTGGGGATCGAGCTTGCGCGTCAGGCCTGTGAGGCCTTCGTGGCCGAGGGAGTCGGGGATGTCTCGCGCTATCGACTGGATCACTTCGAATGCTTCCGTCAGGGGCCGGTCGAGCTGTGGTGCGGAGACTTCTTCCACTTCCACATCGATCATGTCGATCATCTCGATGCCTTCTATGACCGTGCGGCGTTGATTGCACTGCCCGAGGCGACTCGCCAGCGTTATGCCTTCCATCTGGCTCAGCTGTTGCCGCCCGGCGCTCGCGGCCTGTTGATCAGTCTCGAGCGTGACACGGAACGTGAACAAGGGCCGCCGTTTCATGTCTCGGAGGCGGAGATTCGGCGGCTGTTGGGCGCCAATTTCACGCTGGAGGTGCTGGAGCGCCGTGCGCCGGATGATCGTGGTTTGCGCGAGACGGTCTGGGCGCTGGTGCGCAAGGGGCCCAGAGAGTGATTGACTGATCCACCTCGCCGCGATGCCTGGCGGGTCTGCCTCATCTCGTGAAACGCCACCGCCGCCCATTGGGCGGCGGTGGCGTTTTCGTTGGACGAGCAGGTGGTGCGGGGCTGCTGGACGCGTCTCCCGAGTGGACTTACTGGTCCAGCTGGCGGATCAGGGTGGTGTCCTGGAAGGCGCGTGTCAGGGCATCCCCGATCACCAGAGAGACCAGTTCGGTATTCTTCTCCTGGCTGGGCTTGAGGGCGTAGCCCTGATCACGCGTGGCGGTATAGCTGCCGGTGTAGCGCTGCTTGCCGGAGACCGCGACCGCCTGGATCACTCCGTTGAGTGCCGCGGTGTCGGTGAGCAGACCGCCGCGCTTCACGCCATAGGCCAGCTCGGTCAGCGAGAGGGTCAGTTCGGTGGCACCGGCATTGGCCTGCTCGGCGGTCACCGGCACGAAGCCCATACGGCGCAGGGCGCTGATGGCCTGTGCCTCCAGCTTGGGCGTCAGATCGCCGGTCGGGACCACCAGATAGCTGGAGGCGTTGGTGGCACCATCACGGGTGCCGATGCGCTCAGAGGGTCGCTCGTCGCGCACTTCCACCACCACCTGCTGGCCATGGCCGACCACCCCCATCTCGCCAACCTGCGGGTTGACGTACAGGCGTTGCGGGCTGGTGCCGCAGGCGCTGAGTAGCGCGGTCGTGGCCATCAAGGCCACGCTCATGCAGGTAATACGCAGGTGTCGCATCATCGTTCGGGCTCCCGGGCCGGTGGCCGGTCAACAGTGGAAGGATCACGAGAGCCGGCTGAATGGCAGGCTCCCGGATTGATGGGCGCGAGTATAGGGTCAGATCGCGCCGGGTGAGTAGTGGAAATTCTGGCTCATGGCTGTTCCCGTTCGGCGACGCTCACTGGCCGGGCGGCACCCGGCGCGTCAATGCCAGCAGCCCCAGCAAGGGGCCGGGCAGAATGCTCAGCAGCAACAGGCTGCCCTGTGCGGCGATTAGCGGGGTCAGCAGGGCGATCGAGACCAGTGACAGGCTGAAACCGATGGCATTCATCAAGGCCAGCGCACTGGCCTGCAGCTCGACGGGCGTGCCGCCGGCCGCCAGCGCGGAGAATTGCGGGGAATCGATCACGGCCATCAGACTCCAGAGCGCCAGCAGGCCCAGCAGCAGGCCATAGCCGGCCTCGAGTTGCATGGCACCGACGAACAGCAGGGTGAGGATCATCGAGCCCGCCAATCCCAGGCGCGCGACCCACAGACTCCCGCGGGTGCGCGACAGCCAGCCTCCGACCACGCAACCGGGCCCGCCCACCGCGATCACCATGAAGCTGTGCAGCGCCAGTTGCGTGGCCGAGAGCGAGAGGCCGTTGAGTCTGGCCATGGTCGTCAGCAATAGCGGCACCAATGCCCACAGCGTATAGAGCTCCCACATGTGGCCGAAGTAGCCCAGCGCGCCGCGCACGAAACCGGGATGACGCCAGGCGGCCAGCCCTCGTGTCGCGCGGGCAAGCAAGGATGTCTGCGTCGAGGCAGGCGCTGGTGCGGGCGGGGCGACAGCGGGCAGCAAGGCCACCAGTCCGGCCCCGGCCACGGCCAGCAGCGAGGCCATGCCGATCGCCGCCCCCCAGGGGAGCGAGAAACTGCCACTGAGTTGCAGGGCAGCCAGGCCATGTGGCAGCGAGGTGCCCAGCACCAGCATGCCGACCAGCCAGGCCAGTGCAGCTCCGGCGCGGTCCGGGGCCGTCTGTACCATCAGCTTGAGTCCGATGGGATAGATGCCGGCCAGCGCCAGGCCGGTCAGCACGCGCAGCGCCGAGGCACTCAACAGCCCCGGCGCGAGGATGAGCGCCAGGTTGGTCAGCGCCCCCAGCAGGCACGAAGCCATGAACAGGTGGCGTGCCGCGAAGCGGTCTGCCAGTCCCGCCAGCCCCAGGGTCAGGGTGCCGACGATGAAGCCGCCCTGTACCGAGGAGGTCAGTTGCCCCAGAGCGCCAGCGCTCTCGCCGGCAAAGTTCCAGCTCGCCAGCATTGGCGTCAGCACGGCATTGGGCGTGAACCACAGGCTGGTGCCGAACAGCTGAGCCAGCGCGATGAGGGCGACGGGGTAACGGCTGGCCAGTTGCCGCCAACGGGCATCGGCCGAGGAAAGAGACTTTGAGGAGGACAAGAGAGCACCTGGTTGAGCGCGAGCGACATGAAAACGGGCGACACCGTGGAGTGTCGCCCGTATCGCAGGTCCTGACCAGTCAGGCAGATGACGCATCGCTCAGAGCGTCAGGCGCAGCGCGAGTGGCCTCGCTCAAAGCCCCATGGCCGAGGAGGTGGAGCGGCGCGGGTCGGCACCGCCATAGAAGGTGCCGTCCTGGATCATCACGGACTGGATGGCCCCCATGGCGTCCTTGGTGACGACCTTGTGGCCCATCGCCTCGAGCAGGCGGATGGTGTCCTGACTGATGCCCGCCTCGATGCGGATCTCATCCGGCAGCCACTGGTGGTGGATGCGCGGAGCGCTGACCGCCGACTGGATGTTCATGCCGTGATCGATCACGTTCATCAGCACCTGAAGCGTGGTGGTGATGATGCGCGAGCCGCCGGGGCTGCCGGTGACGAGGAAGTTCTTGCCATCCTTCATCACGATGGTCGGGCTCATGGAGGACAGCATGCGCTTGCCCGGCTCGATCTTGTTGGCGACGCCACCGATCAGACCATAGGCATTCGGCACGCCCGGCTTGGCGGAGAAGTCATCCATCTCGTTGTTGAGCAAAAAGCCTGCGCCATCCACCACGATGCCGGAGCCATAGCTGAAATTGATGGTGTAGGTATTGGAGACGGCCAGGCCATTGCCATCGGCGATCGAGAAGTGGGTGGTCTGATTGGATTCATAGGGCTGCGGCTTGCCGGGCTTGATCTCGCTGGACGGCGTGGCCTGGTTCATGTCGAACTGGCCGCGCAGCTCCTTGGCGTAGTCCTTGGAGGTGATGCCGGCCAGCGGCACATCGACGAAGTCGGTGTCGCCCAGATACTCGGAGCGATCGGCGTAGGCGCGGCGCATCGCCTCGGCCATCACGTGGATGGTGGCGGCGGAATTGAAGCCCATCGCCTGGATGTCGTCACCCTCGAGCATGTTGAGAATCTGGACGATGTGCGCACCGCCGGAGGAGGGCGGGCTCATCGAGAAGATGTCATACCCACGATAGGTGCCATGGACCGGCTCACGGATTTCCGGCTCGTAGGCCTTCAGGTCATCCATCGTCATGATGCCGTCATGGCGATCCATCTCGGCGACGATCAGCCTGGCGGTCTCACCCTCGTAGAACTCGCGCGGGCCATTGGCGGCGATACGCTTGAGCGTCGCGGCCAGTTCCGGCTGCTTGAACAGCTCACCCGCCTCGTAATTGCTGCCGTCTGCCTTGTAGAACACCTTGGCGGTGCTGTCCCACTTGGCGAGGCGGTCCTTGGCATCGCTCAGCCCCTTGGCGAAGCGGGTCGGGATGACGAAACCGTCTTCTGCCAGCTTGATGGCCGGAGCCAGTGCTTGCTCGAGCGTCAGGGTGCCGTAGTCCTCCAATGCCTTGGCAAGACCGGCCACGGTGCCGGGGACGCCCGCAGCGCGATGCGTGAAGCGAGACCACTCGGCCACGGCTTCGCCATTCTCGTCCTGGAACATCGTCTCGCTGGCCGCGGCCGGAGCTTTCTCACGGTAATCGATGGCGACCACCTTGCCGGTCTTCTCATCGGACACCAGCATGAAACCGCCGCCCCCGATGTTGCCGGAGCGGGGTTGGGTCACGGCCAGCGCGAAGCCGGCCACCACGGCGGCATCGACGGCATTGCCGCCTTCCGCCAGAACATCACGTGCGACCTGTGAGGCCAGGTAATGGCTGGTGGCGACCATGCCATGCTTGCCTTCCACCGGATGGAAACGCTCGCCTTCCAGAATCGCGCTGCTGTCCGCGAAGGCGGCCGGCATCGCGGCGGGCAGCAGACCTGCCAGAGGCAGTAGTGCCGCCGCGGCGAAGGTCTTCAGACGCTTGCGTGCTGCACAAGGGGTGTCGAACATGAGTGGTAGTCCCTTTATCGTTATTGGAGTCGCTGCATGGCGTCGGTGACGCGTGCGCCACGTGCTGTCGTGAGTCGCATCGGGAGTGGCTACCCAGACGAACCGTTTTACTATCAGATGCTAATGCACCAATTTCAACCTCGATGACGACGGCGTCCGTCGCGCAGAGGGGAACGCAAGCGCTGGTGCCGGGACAGCCTGACGCTTCACACAGTGCCTGTCTTTTGTGAGAGGGTGACGTAAAATGCCTCTTCCACTTGCTGATGGCGCCTGATGACATGTCTGATCTACTGCCGAATGATTTCAAGATTGCCCCGTCGATCCTGTCTGCCGACTTCGCCCGCCTGGGGCAGGAAGTCGAGGATGTGCTGGCGTCCGGTGCGGATATCGTGCACTTCGACGTGATGGACAATCATTACGTGCCCAACCTCACCATCGGTCCGATGGTGTGCAAGGCGCTGCGCGACTATGGCATCACGGCAGAGATCGATGCGCACCTGATGGTCACCCCGGTGGATCGCATGATCGGCGACTTCGCCGAGGCAGGCGCCAGCTTCATCACCTTCCATCCGGAAGCCTCCGATCACGTCGATCGCTCGCTGCAACTGATCCGTGACGCGGGCTGCAAGTCCGGCCTGGTGTTCAATCCGGCCACGCCGCTGTCCTATCTCGATTACGTGATGGACAAGGTCGACATGATCCTTCTGATGAGCGTCAATCCGGGCTTCGGCGGGCAGTCCTTCATCCCCGGAACGCTGGACAAGCTGCGTGAAGCGCGCCGGCGCATCGATGCCTCCGGCTACAACATCCGTCTCGAGATCGATGGTGGCGTGAAGGTCGACAACATCGCCGAGATCGCGCGTGCCGGGGCTGACACCTTCGTCGCGGGTTCCGCCATCTTCAATGCGCGCAGCGACAGCGATGCCAACCGCTATGACAGCGTGCTGGCGAAACTGCGTGCCGAGCTTGCCAGCGTGCGTGGCTGATCCGGCCATGCCGGAAGCGACTGTGCCGGAAGCGACTGTGCCGGGAGAACCGCGTGTCGCGGACGCGGCGGCGCAGACGGGCGAGACGTCATCCGAGTGGTGGCTGTATGTCCTCGAGACGGCCCAGGGGCGCCTCTATACCGGCATCAGTACCGATGTGACGCGTCGCCTGAGCGAGCATGCCGGCGGCAAGCGGGGCGCGCGTGCCCTGCGTGGCAAGGGGCCCTTGACGTTGTGTTATCAACAGGCGGTCGGGGATCGCTCGCGGGCGCTCAAGCTCGAGTACCGCGTCAAGCAGCTGAGTGTCTCCGCCAAGCGGCGCCTGATTGCCGGCGAACTGACGCTTGAGAGCCTGCTCGGGTAAGTGCCTGAACGCACAAGTGCCTGAATGAAAACGCCCCCGACGGAGACCGTCGGGGGCGTTTTTCGTTCTGAACAGGTGATCAGTGCAGCTTCATCTTCGGACGCAGGTAGCGATTCAGGCCATCCACGATCACGGTCATGCCGGTCTTGATCACGCCGTGGATCGCCATCTGGTGCATGCGATACAGCGAGGCGTAGAAGAACTTGGCCAGGCGGCCTTCGATGAACAGCGAGCGCGCGGAGGCGCCGCGCATCAGCGAGCCGACGGCATCGAAGTGCGCCAGCGAGATCAGCGAGCCGTGATCCTTGAACACGAATTCCTTCAGCGGCTTGTTGTCCATTGCCGCACGCAGGTTCTTGACCATCAGACTGGCCTGCTGGTGAGCGGCCTGGGCGCGTGGCGGCACGCGCTTGTCATCCGGCTGCGGGCAGCTGGCGCAATCGCCGAGCGCGAAGATGGCGTCATCGTCGATGCTCTGCATGGTCTGGTGGACCTTGACCTGGTGGTTGCGCTCGGTGGACAGGCCCAGCTCCGACAGGAAGGACGGCGCCCGGATACCGGCGGCCCATACGCTCAGATCCGCCTCGATCAGAGTGCCATCGGCCGTGGTGATGCCGCGTTCGTCGGCACAGGTCACGCGGGTGTCAGTGTGGATGTCCACACCGAGCCGGGTCAGCTCCTTGGCGACCGGCTTGCCGATGCGCTCCGGCAGGGCCGGCAGGATGCGGGGAGCGGCCTCGATCAGATGCACCTTGACCTGACGATCCTCCAGCGAGGAGAAGCCATAGCTGTGCAGCATCTTTGAGGCATCGAACAGCTCGGCGGACAGTTCGACCCCGGTCGCGCCGGCGCCGATGATGGCGACGTTGAGCTGCTGTCGCTCACACTTGTCGCCATTGGCGCTGAAGCGCAGGAAGGTGTCGAGCATGTCGCGACGGAACTTCTCGGCCTGCTGCGGGCTGTCCAGGAAGTGACAGTGCTCGGCGACGCCCTGGGTACCGAAGTCGTTGGACACGCTGCCCAGCGACAGCACCAGATAGTCATAGCTCAGGGTGCGCGAGGGCAGCAGTACGGTGCCGTTGGCATCGTGGATGGCCGCCAGTGTCAGCTGCTTCTCTTCGCGCTCCAGGCTTTCGAGAGTCCCGCGTTGGAACTTGTAGCCGTGGGCCTTGGAATGGCCCTGGTAGGACACCTCATCAAGACCGGAATCCAGCACGCCGGTGGCCACTTCGTGCAGCAGAGGCTTCCAGATATGCGTGGAATTGCGATCGATGAGGATGATTTCGGCTTTCTTCTTGCGACCCAGCTTGTGGCCAAGCTTGGTGACAAGTTCCAGACCGCCGGCGCCACCGCCGACAACCACGATGCGGGGAATAGCCATGGAGAGCTCCTGAGAGTGACAAGATCGAAAAGGACAAGCAGAAACTGGCTGTCGCCGGAGCGTCGGGTTGCGCGTTTTTTCGTTGTCACTGGCGCCACACCCGGAGGGACGGTCGACTGAATGGCGCTATGGTAACGTGACCGCTGGCGTGCTAATAGTGGCAGGGTGAAGGAATGTAATTTTTTTACGGATTTTTCCAACAAAACAGATGAAACCATGCGTTGCGTGGATGAATGGCGGACGATTCTCGTCCCGTGACAGCCGGATTCAGCGAGTGATCTCAGGAGGCCAGGTGAGCGAAAAGACGGTAATGCAGACTTCCGACGAGGCGTCTGTCCAGACCGCGTCTCATTCCACTTCCACGCCCTGCGATACCGCGCGTGGCGGGGACGCTCTCGGGCCCCGACCCGAGCAGGTACAGAGCCTCGATCACGGGCTGGCGCATCCGGCATTGCGGGGCATCAAGATGGTGGCCTTCGATCTGGATGGCACCTTGATCGACTCGGTGCCGGATCTTGCCAACGCGATCGACAGGATGCTGGTCGATGAAGGCTTGTCGGCACTCGGGGAAGACCGCGTGCGCGACTTCGTCGGCAATGGCGCGCGGGTGCTGGTGGAGCGAGCGCTTGAGGCGCATGGTCTGGCGACGGATGATCTGACGCGGGTCGAGCGCGCGCATCAGTGCTTCCTGGCGCATTACGCCGCGGACCCCAGCTCGCGTACACGGCTATATCCGGGTGCGCGTGACTGTCTGGAGGGGTTGCACCAGGCCGGTGTGGTCGTGGTGCTGATCACCAACAAGCCGGAAACCTTCATCGAACCGCTGCTCTCGCATTTCTCGCTGGCGGAACACTTCGCGCTGGCGTTGGGCGGCGACAGCCTGCCGACGCGCAAGCCGGACCCCGCGCCGTTGCTGTTCGCGGCCGAGCGCCTGGGGGTCGCGCCGCGGGAGGCGTTGATGGTCGGGGATTCACGTCACGATATCGCGGCAGGTCGCGCCGCCGGTTTCCGGACGCTGGCGGTGCCCTACGGCTACAACCACGGTGAGCCGATCGCGCGCAGTCATCCGGATCACATCGTCGAGTCCCTGGCCGAGCTGGTCGTCGCAGGCTGAGCCTGCCAGACAGCGCTGCCGCCACCGGCACGCGATGATAGACTGACGCCAGACAAGCCGGTCGCGTACCGGCAACGCCCCCTCCGTGGAAGGAACTGCAGGTCATGATGACCCCACAACACTTCGCTGAACTGGCCGAGGCAGGCTACAACCGCATTCCCGTTACTCGTGACGTGCTGGCGGACCTCGACACACCGCTGTCCACCTATCTCAAGCTGGCTGACATGCCGTGGACCTTCCTGCTGGAGTCCGTGCAGGGCGGCGAGAAGTGGGGGCGCTATTCGATCATCGGCTTGCCGTGCCGTGAGCGCATCGAGGTGCGTGGTCAGGTCGTGGCGCATCTGGTCAATGGCGAGCAGACCGGCATGACCGAGGTGGAAGATCCGCTCGAGTGGATCGAGCAGTTCCAGACGCGCTTCCGGGTGCCGGTCATCGAGGGCGCACCGCGCTTCAATGGCGGGCTGGTCGGCTACTTCGGCTATGACACCGTGCGCTACATCGAACCGCGCCTGCGGGGCGTCGAGAAGCCGGACCCGCTGGGCGTGCCGGATATCCTGTTGATGGTGGCCGACGAGCTGGTGATCTTCGACAATCTCTCTGGCCGCCTGACGTTGCTGACCCATGCCGACCCCGAGACACCCAATGCCTTCGAGGCAGCCTGCGAGCGTCTCGAGCGCCTCGAGATCCAGCTGCGCAGCGCCACGCTGAATACCGTCAGCCCCGGCACCGGCGGTGATCCGGTCCAGGAGACCGATTTCACTTCCGGCTTCACCGAGGAAGGCTTCAAGGGCGCGGTCGAGAAAATCAAGGAATACGTGCTGGCCGGTGATGTCATGCAGTGCGTGCCGTCCCAGCGCATGTCGATTCCCTACCGTGCCGCGCCGTTGGATCTCTATCGTGCGCTGCGCAGTCTGAATCCCTCGCCGTACATGTTCTTCTTCAATCTGGATGACCATCACGTCATCGGCTCGTCGCCCGAGATTCTCTCGCGTCTCGAGGATGGTGAAGTCGCGGTGCGTCCCATTGCCGGGACGCGCGTACGCGGTGCCACCGAAGAGGAGGATCTGGCGCTCGAGAAGGATCTGCTCTCGGACCCCAAGGAAATCGCCGAGCACCTGATGCTGATCGACCTGGGCCGCAACGATGCCGGGCGCATCAGTCAGACCGGTAGCGTCAAGGTGACGGACCAGATGGTGGTGGAACGCTACTCCCACGTCATGCACATCGTCTCCAACGTCACCGGCAAGCTGAAGGAAGGGCTGGGGCCGATGGACGTGCTGCGTGCCACCTTCCCGGCGGGCACGCTGTCCGGCGCGCCGAAGATTCGCGCCATGGAGATCATCGACGAGCTGGAGCCGGTCAAGCGTGGCATCTACTCGGGTGCGGTGGGCTATCTCTCCTGGCACGGCAACATGGATACCGCGATCGCGATCCGTACCGCCGTGCTCAAGGATCAGGTGCTTCACGTCCAGGCCGGTGCCGGGGTGGTCGCGGATTCCGTCCCGCAGTCCGAGTGGGACGAGACCCTCAACAAGGGGCGTGCGCTGTTCCGTGCCGTGGCGATGGCGGAGCGTGGCCTGGACAACCTGGACTGAATGCCGCGCCATGCACGACAGGGAGTGGCCCGGCGGCCTTGCGGGGCCGCTCCCTGCAATGTCGCATGTGATTGACACTCCCAACGGCTCAACGCACTATTGACCCATGACGCTACGTAACCCGCACGACCTCAGCCAGCAGTGGTGGCGCTCCTGAAAACGGGGCGGCTTTCGCATGTCTGAAGTTCGAGGACGTACGACCAGAAGAATGCCGCCGACCAGGGCGGCATTTTTGTTGCTGGACGGCGGGAACGACACCAAAGGAGGGCGGGCAGGCCGGTGAATCACGGCACGGATCCGCTCCCGAGAATGGACACTGACCATGCAGGCATTCACTTCGCAGGACGCCAGCGCGCCACGCGTGCTGATGATCGACAACTTTGACAGCTTCACCTACAACATCGTCCAGTATCTGAGCGAGCTTGGGGCCGAAGTGCTGACCGTGCGCAATGACGCCATCACGCTCGAGCAGATCGAGGCGCTCGGTGCCACGCATCTGGTGCTGGGGCCGGGGCCGTGCACGCCCAATGAGGCCGGGATTACCCTGGACGTCATCCGTCACTTTGCCGGCAAGCTGCCGATCCTGGGGGTCTGTCTCGGCCATCAGGCCATCGGTCAGGTCTACGGTGGCAAGGTGGTGCGTGCCCCTCAGGTGATGCATGGCAAGACCTCCGCCGTCCATCACGACAACAGTGGCGTCTTCGCCGCGTTGGCCGAGCCGCTGGAAGTCACGCGTTATCACTCGCTGGTCGTCGAGCGCGACAGCCTGCCTGAGTGTCTTGTCGTCACCAGCTGGACGGGAGATGACGATGTCACCCCGCAGCTGATCATGGGGCTGCGCCACCGCGAGCTGGATGTCGAGGGTGTGCAGTTCCACCCCGAGTCGATCCTCACATTGCAGGGTCATGAGCTTCTGGCTAACTTCCTGCGTCGCGGCGAGGTCGAGAAAGCCGCTTGAGCGGATGCAGATCGCAAGAGTCATATTTCATTTTCATGCGTCAGCCGCCGAGGCTGGCGTCTGCGGAGACACAACATGCAGATGCGTGAGGCGATTGGCGCCGTGATGCGCCGCCAGCACCTGAGCTACGACGACACTCATGCGGTCATGACGGCCATCATGACCGGCGAGGCAACCCAGGCGCAGATAGGGGCACTGTTGATGGCCCTGTCGATGAAAGGCGAGACGGTCGATGAGCTGGCCGCTGCCGCGCAGGTGATGCGTGAATTGATGGCGCGAGTCACGGTGCGCGCCACCGATGCGGTGGACATCGTGGGTACCGGCGGAGATGGGGCCAATCTGTTCAATGTCTCCACTGCCGCAAGTTTCGTCGTGGCAGCGGCCGGTGGGCATGTGGCCAAGCATGGCAACCGCAGTGTCTCCTCGTCGTCCGGCAGTGCGGATCTGCTCGAATCGGCTGGCATCCATCTGGCACTGAATGCCGAACAGGTCGCGCGCTGCATCGATGATATCGGGGTCGGCTTCATGTTCGCGCCCAATCATCATGCTGCCATGAAGCATGTGATCGGTCCGCGTCGCGAGATGGGGGTGCGCACCATGTTCAACATCCTGGGTCCGCTGACCAATCCGGCTGGCGCTACCCGTCAGGTGCTCGGCGTGTATGACCCCGCGCTGGTGCCGCTGATGGCCGAGGTGCTCAAGCGTCTCGGGGCCGAGCATGTGCTGGTGGTGCACAGCGATGACGGTCTGGACGAGATCTCGCTGGCGGCGCCGACCCTGGTCAATGAGCTCAAGGATGGCGAGATCCGCGAATACCGCATCGCGCCGGAAGACTTCGGTATCGCGCGCCAGTCGCTGGATTCGCTGGCAGTCGCGACGTCTGCCGACAGCTTGAAGCTGGTGCAGCAGGCGCTGCGCGGAGACGAGGGGCCGGCCAGCGATATCGTGGCGCTCAATGCCGGCGCGGCCCTGTACGTGGCCGGTATCGCAGACAGTCTCAAGGAAGGCGTCAATATTGCCGAGGACGTGCAGGCCAGCAAGCTGCCCTTCGAGAAGATGAAGGAGCTTGCCGATTTCACCCGTGTCTACGCCCAGGTCAATGATGAAGGAGCGACCCGCTGATGAGTACCGAGCAACAGACGACTGACAAGGCGCTGCCGACCATCCTGGCCAGAATTCTGGCGCGCAAGGAAGAGGAGATCGCCGAGCGCAGTGCGGCGGTGGGCGAGGCGGATCTTCAGGCGCTGATCGAGAAGCAGAGCGCGCCGCGTGGTTTCATCAAGGCGCTGACATCTCGGATCGATCGCGGTGAGCCGGCCATCATCGCCGAGGTGAAGAAGGCCTCTCCCTCCAAGGGCGTGATTCGTGAAGACTTCGCGCCGGCCGAGATCGCCGTGGCATATGAGCAGGCCGGCGCTGCCTGCCTGTCGGTGCTGACCGATGCCGACTTCTTCCAGGGGCATGAGGACTTCATGATCGAGGCGCGCGACGCCGTCTCGATCCCGGTGATCCGCAAGGACTTCATCATTCATCCCTATCAGGTGCTCGAGGCGCGTGCCATCGGTGCCGACTGTATTCTGCTGATCGTCGCGGCACTGGACGATGCACGCCTGAGTGCTCTGCATGATCAGGCACGAGAGCTGGGCATGGATGTGCTGGTCGAGGTGCATGATGGCGATGAGCTCAAGCGTGCGCTGGCGCTGGGGATCGAGCTGGTCGGAATCAACAACCGTGATCTGCGTAGCTTCGAGACCTCACTGGAGACGACGCTGGACCTGTTGACCGACATGCCATCGGGAGTGCGCGTCGTGACCGAATCAGGTATCCACACCCGTGAAAATGTGGCGAAGATGCGTGACCGTGGTGTCCACGGCTTCCTGGTGGGCGAGGCCTTCATGCGCTTCGAAGACCCAGGTGAAGGCTTGCGTGGGCTGTTCTTTCCACAGTAGGCAGTCTGTTCTTTGTTGACATTGTTATCTTGAAGATAACAAAAGCCCGTCTCGGTATGCCGAGGCGGGCTTTTTTATGTCACCAGGTCAAGCTTGGTGAGCTCAGTCCGACGGGCACAGTTCGACGGGCTCAGCTCGAAGGACTCGGTCTGACAGGCTCAGTACGACCAGTGCAGCCGCTCGGCAGTCTCAGTGTCCGCTGTCGATGGCCGCATGTGACCCGAGCAGGGCATCGGCGATTTCCTCGACCCCGGCGCCATGACCGTGGCGGGTCAGCCAGGCGGGCTCCCAGCCCAGCGCTGCACGATGCTTGAGGATATTGGCGACGCCCACGGTATGCCGGAAGGTAGCGAACATCGGCGCGTCATTGGGAGCATCGCCGACGTACATCACCTCCTGTTCCAGTTGCATGCGGTCCAGTCCGAAGGTCTCGGTCAGGACACGCACGGCCATGCGTGCCTTATCGAAGTCACCCTGCCAGGCATTGATATGGATGGAGCTGGCACGCGCCTGAATGCCGGCGGCCGTGAAGCCGGCGATGATGGCGTGGATCTGTGCCTGCGACAGCGGGCTGACGGCCTGACAGTGGTCCACCGCGACATCCGCGTAGCGGAAGGGCTGGTCCTGGGCCAGCGCGGCCTGGGGGTGATTGAGCAGCAGCTGGCGCGCCACCGTCATCACATGGCGTTGACGCGCGCGCAGGCGTGCTTCGTCCTCCCACCAGGTCGTGAGTATCCGCTGCCCCTGGCGCTGAAAGGCGAAGGCGCCGTTCTCCCCGATCACGGCGGCCACTGGCCAGGCCCTGGCGATATGATCGCACCAGCCGGCACAGCCGCCCGTGACCGGAATGACCTTGATGCCGGCTGCTTCCAGACGCTCGAGTGCCGCCAATGTCGAGGCATTGAGTCGCCCTTCCCGGGTGAGGGTGTCATCGATGTCGGTCAGCAGGTAGCGAATGCCGGACAGGGTGGTGGCTGGGCAGTGAGCGAAGGCTTGCATGGTGATTCCGATCATCCTCGTGAGCGGTGGGCCACAGGGGCGGGGGCTGGGTGATTCATTGGCGGTACATCACCTGCAGTGAGTGAGCCTCCGCCTCGGTCAACGCCATCTGGTGCTCGCTGGCGTGTGGGGGGCTGTCGGTGATCAGCAGATCGATATCGGTGAGCGGGCCGATCCGGCACATGGCGGCACGCCCCCACTTGCTGGCATCGGTGACCAGGATGCGGCGTCTGGCATGCCTGAGCAGGGCGCGACTGACGGCGGCCTCTTCAGGGTCGAAATCCAGCAGCCCCTCGGCATCCAGCCCGCCACATCCCAGCACGGCGATGTCCACCTGATGTCGGGTGAAGAAGGCCACGGTGGCGCTGCCGACCACATCGAGATCCCGAGAGCGAAGCTGGCCCTCGGCAAGCTGCACGCTGACATCCGGGTGGCTGGAAAGCGCTTGTGCCACCTGCAGGTTGTTGGTGATCACGCGCAGGCCGCGCCGGGCGATCAGTGCCTCGGCGACAGCCACCACGCTGGTGCCGATTCCCAGTGCCAGCGAGGCGCCATCGGGTATCTCGGCGACGACCTGGGCCGCCATGGCCTGCTTGGCCGGTCTTGCCAGCATGCTGCGCTGGGTGTGGCCCAGATTGTGTCCACCCAGCGGACGTTCGATGCCGCCATGACGCCGTCGCGCCAGTCCGAGATCACACAGCACGCCGAGATCGCGGCGTATGGTCTGCGGTGTGACCTCGAAGTCCACGGCCAGCGGCTCGACGCTCAATTGGCCGTCCCGCGCCAGGCGCTCGAGAATGCGCAGTTGGCGCGGGCTCAATGTCTCCAGTGACTGGCTCATGGCGATCTCACGACAAGGTGCGTTCGGTACAGGGAGATTGCGCAAGGTCCTGCTCGGAGAAGATACCGGGGTCATCGCTGATGACGGCACTGACCCCCCAGGCCCAGCGAGGGGAGAAGGCCGCGGCATCGTTGGGCGTGTAGCAGAGCAGCTTGCGCTGGGTGGCCGTGACGCGACTTGCCGCGACACGTGTCAGTGCACGCCAGTCCGCATGTACGGTGACTGCCTGCACGTCCTCGGCCAATGCCTCCCAGTCATCGGGAATGGCGTCGTAGAGCAGCCCGATCATCACCTTGCCGTCACGTTCCCGGCTCATGCGCAGGGCTTGCGGGTCGAATGACGAGAGAATCAGTCGCCCGACGGGCAGCGCCTCGACCGCCAGGGGCACGACTTTCTCGACCAGTGCTCGAGTGTCGTGCCCCGGACTCAGCTTGAGCTCGAGATTGAGCCCCATGCCCAGCGAGGCGATCAATGCCAGGGCTTCCTCGAGTGTCGCCATGCGTTCCCCGGCAAAGCGGGCACTGAACCAGCTGCCCACATCCAGCGCCCGGGCCGCTGCCAGATCCAGGTTTCTCAGCCGCCCACGCCCATCGGAGCAACGATTGACGCTGGCATCGTGCCAGATGACAGGAGTGCCATCCTTGAGCAGCTGGACATCCAGCTCCACCCATTGGTGGCCGGCCTCGTGGGCGGCGCGAATGGCGCTGAGCGTGTTTTCCGGCGCATAGGCGGACAACCCGCGGTGAGCGATGGTCATTGGCAATGCAAGTGATGTGCCGTGGGAGAAAGATGATGACATCGATGAACCTCGTTGGTGGATGGTGTCAGGCTCGACGCGTCAGGACGAGCACCCGGCGTGTCCTTGTTACCATCCGATGATGACGCTACGGGGGCAATCACTTTTGTGTGCATGTGCCTTTCGCGACAGGTTCCGCTCCAGGTCCTGCTGCAGGTTTCGCTGTGGCGACTCGTGCGCAGGCCAGGTGCTCCATCACTCGTGAGTTGTCAGGCGCTTGCCATCCGCACCGAACAGATGCGCGCGTGCAGGCGGAATGGCCAGGCGCAGGCATTGCTCCTCGGCGACGGCATGCTCGCCGTCCAGTCTCACCACCAGCGGCTCCGCCTGGCCGTCCAGTCGGCAGTACGCCAGGGTGTCCGCGCCCAGTGGCTCGACCAGCTCGATGCGGGCCACAAGCTCCGCGGCACCCGGTGGCAGCGGGCTGTCCGGCTGCAGAACCTCGAGATGTTCCGGGCGGATGCCCAACGTCAGTGCGGCGTCCATGGGAGTCGCCTCGTGTTCTCTGGCCGCCGGTCGCAATGCCAGGCGCGCGCCGCAGGGCAGCGAGAGGCCTGCCTCCGTACGGGTGGCGCTCAGGAAGTTCATGGCAGGCGAGCCGATGAAGCCGGCGACGAACTGGCTGGCGGGTCGGTCATAGAGCGCCATCGGCGTGCCGAACTGTTCGACGTGGCCGCCATTCATCACCACCAGGCGGTCTGCCAGGGTCATGGCCTCGGTCTGGTCATGGGTGACATAGACGGAGGTGACCTTGAGGCGTTTTTGCAGGCGGCGGATCTCGAGGCGCATCTGCACGCGCAGCTTGGCATCGAGATTCGAGAGTGGCTCATCGAACAGGAATACCTGCGGCTTGCGCACGATGGCGCGCCCCATGGCGACACGCTGACGCTGACCGCCGGAGAGCTGCTTGGGACGACGGTCGAGCAGTTCGGTCAGACCCAGCAGTTCGGCGGCCTCGCTGACGCGACGCTGGATCTCGTCCTTGGGCGTGCGACGGTTCCTGAGGCCGTAGGCCATGTTGTCGAACACGCTCATGTGCGGGTAGAGCGCATAGTTCTGGAACACCATCGCGATATCGCGCTCGGCGGGCTCCAGGTCATTGACGCGCTTGCCGTTGATCTCCAGATCGCCTTCGGAGATATCCTCGAGCCCCGCCAGGGTGCGCAGCAGGGTGGACTTGCCGCACCCGGAAGGGCCGACGATGACGATCAGCTCGCCCTCACCGAACTCCAGGTCGATGCCGTGCAGGGCCTGGTAGCCATTGGGGTACTGCTTCTTGAGCTGCTTGAGTGTCAGTGTTGCCATGAGATGAATATCCAAAGCGGTGCCGTGACAGGCGTGAGAGCGGCCCATCACGGCGGAACGGAATCAGGTGGCCGGGCGCAAGGCGTCAGGTAAAATGGGCGCGAATCACGAGGTGCCGGGGCGAGAGGAGGTCACTTCTCGCTGTCCACCAGCCCCTTGATGAAGTAGCGCTGCATGAACAGGATCACCAGCACCGGCGGCCCCATGGCCAGCAGCGTGGTGGCGGTGACGTCCTGCCACGGCACCAGGCCGTCGCCGGTGGTCAGCATGCGCTTGAGGCTGACGACGATGGTCAGGTAGTCGGCATCCGTGGTGATCAGCAGCGGCCACAGGTACTGATTCCAGCCGTAGATGAACATGATCACGAACAGTGCCGCGATGTTGGTCTTCGACAGCGGCAGCAGGATGTCCTTGAGGAAGCGCCACGGCCCGGCGCCATCGATGCGTGCCGCCTCGACCAGTTCGGCCGGGATGGTCAGATAAAACTGGCGCAGCAGGAAGGTCGCGGTAGCGCTGGCGATCAGCGGCAGGATCAGGCCTGCATAGCTGTCCAGCATGTTGAGGTCGGCCACCACCTTGAAGGTCGGCAGGATGCGCACCTCCACCGGCAACATCAGGGTGATGAAGATCAGCCAGAAGCACAGCTTGCGGAAGCGGAACTCGAAGAACACGATCGCATAGGCCGCCAGTACCGAGATGATGATCTTGCCGATGGCGATGCCCAGTGCCATCAGCATCGAATTGAACAGCAGGGTCATCACGTCGGCGCCGAGACTGCTGACGGGGTCTTCCAGCAGGTGGCGGTAGTTGTCGAATCCTGCCTCGCCTATCCAGATGGGGGCGACGTTGGAGTAGAGGTCGCCCATCTCGTGGGTGCTGGCGCTGAAGGCGATCCACACCGGCAGGAAGAACAGCGCGCAGCCGACGATCAAGAGCGCATGGCTTGCGATATCAAGCCCGGGACGGTTGTAGCGCATCAGTACTGCACCTTCTTCTCGACATACTTGAACTGGATCAGCGTCAGCACGCCGACGATGACCATCAACAACACCGACTGGGCGGCACTCGACCCCAGATCCTGACCGACGAAACCGTCTTCATACACCTTGTAGACCAGGGTGCGCGTCGAGCCGCCCGGACCACCCGAGGTGGTGGCATCGATGGTGCCGAAGGTCTCGAAGAAGGCGTAGACCACGTTCATCACCAGCAGAAAGAAACTGGTCGGGGAGAGCAGCGGGAAGGTGATGGTCCAGAAACGTCGCCAGGGGCCGGCGCGATCCATGGCGGCCGCTTCCAGCAGGCTCTTGGGGATCGCCTGGAGACCTGCGAGGAAGAACACGAAGTTGTAGCTCATCTGTTTCCAGATCGAGGCCAGTACCACCAGCAGCATGGCCTGATTGCCGTTGAGGTTGTGATTCCAGTCGATGCCGATGGCGGACAGCAGTTCCGGCAGGATGCCGAGCGTCGGGTCGAACAGGAACAGCCACAGGACGCCGGCCACGGCAGGCGCGACGGCATAGGGCCAGATGAGGAAGGTCTTGTAGGTGCTGGCGCCACGCAGCACGCGGTCTGCCAGCACGGCCAGCCCAAGGGCGAGTGCCATGGCGCCGAAGGCGACGGCAAACGAGAAGTAGACCGTCGTCCACAGGGTCTCCAGATATTCCGCTTCGCCGAGGACCGCGAGGAAGTTGGCAAGTCCGGCAAATTCACGTGAAAGCCCGAAGGCATCCTCGATATAGAAAGCCTGTTCGATGGCCTGGAGGGCCGGCCAGAAGAAGAACACGCCGACGATGATCAGCTGGGGGGCCAGCAGGATCCACGGCGTGAAGGGATGTCGATTGAAATGGGCCATGCAGCTGAGGTCTCGCAAGGAAGAGGGACTGATCACGTCAGTCGTGTGCGCATGGTCGGCGCGGATTCGGCCAACCATGCGCCATCAAGCCGGGAGAGAAGGGAAAGGGCACCGGTATCGGGTGCGCTTTCCGCTCTCTGGCATCCAGGCATGGTGGGCCGCCCAGGCGGCCCACCATGGTGTGGCGGTGTTCAGCCGTTGGCGCGCTCGAACTTCTCCAGCAGCTTGTTGCCGCGCTCGACAGCCTGATCGAGACCGTCCTGCACGCTTTCCTTGCCAGCGAAGATCTTCTCGAGCTCTTCGTTGATCACGTCACGTATCTGCACCATGTTGCCCAGACGCAGGCCCTTGGAGTTCTCGGTCGGGGTCACGGAGGTCATCTGGGTGATGGCGACGTCAGTGCCCGGATTCTCGGCGTAGAAGCCCTGCTCACGTGTCAGCTCCGCCGCGGCGGTGGTGATCGGCAGGTAGCCGGTGAACTGGTGCCAGTCGGCCTGGACTTCGGGCCTGGAGAGGTACTGGAAGAACTTGGCGACGCCCTGGTATTCCTCATCGCTGTGGCCGGACAGCACCCACAGTGACGCGCCGCCGATGATGGAATTCTGCGGCGTCTCGATCGCGTCGCTGTCGTAGGGCAGCGGTGCCACGCCGAACTCGAAGCCCTTGGCGCTTTCCTTGACGCCGGCATAGCTGGCGGAGGAGCCCATCATCATCGCGCACTCACCGGAGTAGAACTTCGGCGCCGCGTCATCGAAGCGACCGCCGAACACGAAGCGCTTGTCGGCCTGCCAGTCGTCGAGGCGCTGGATGTGGTCGACCACGGCGGTCTTGTTGAATTCAAGGCGGGTATCGGTGCCGGCGAAGCCATTGGCCTGGCTGGCGAAGGGCACGTCATTGCGTGCCGAGAAGTTCTCCAGCATCACCCAGGACGGCCAGGTGGTCGTCAGGCCACAGCTGCCCGCGCCGGAATCGACGACCTTCTTGAGGGCATCACCCAGCTCCTGCCAGGTGGCCGGCACGGATTCGACACCGGCCTTGGCCAGCATGTCCTTGTTGTAATAGGTGACCGGGGTGGAGGAGTTGAACGGCATCGACAGCATCTTGCCTTCGGTGTCGGTGTAGTAGCCGGTGACGGAAGACAGGTAGGCCTTCGGATCGAAACTCGCGCCTTCTGACGGTGCATAGTCCGCCATCAGCTGATGGACCGGCATGATGGCACCCTTGGCGCTCATCATGGTGGCGGTGCCGACCTCGAAGATCTGCACGATGTCCGGGCCCTTGCCGGCCCGGAAGGCGGCAATGGCGGACGTCATGGTCTCGGAGTAGTTGCCCTTGAAGACCGGCTTGACGACGAATTCATCCTGACTTGCATTGAAGTCGGCCGCGATCTCGTCGACTTTCTTGCCAAGTCCGCCCCCCATGGCGTGCCACCACTCGACTTCGGTGGCGGCCAAGGCACTGGCGGAAGCGGTCGCGAAACCGACTGCCAGCGCGAGGCTGGCAAGATGACGGGTGCCACGGGTGTTGAGCATTGCGTGATGGGTAGGGCGGCGCATGGTCGAGCTCCTGAGAGGGTCCCTGGTCAGCCTTGTGGGAGTCGCGCAGGCTGACTGCTGTCGATCGATGGCGAACGATCAAGCGAACATTTTTTTGTTCTTATGATGATCGTCCGAAAAGCGTAGACGACTCTAGAAGGCTTTCCTTACAACTTTATGACGGTTGGATGTTCATGTGCGGGTAACTACCGTCGGCCCTGCACGGGGCGCGGTGGATCAGGCGATCATCCGGCGAGTGTGCTAGTCTTGCGCGCTGAAAATGCCTGTGGCGGAGAATGCGATGAAAGTGGTGGAAGTGAGTGCCGGTGCCCGGCGCGATGCGTGTCTGGCGATGCTGTGTGCCGAAGTGCATGGCCGCGAGGGGGGACTGGATGCGCTGGTGAGCTATGCCGGTGTCCGAGGTGTCTGGTTCGAGAACGAGACCGCTCGCCTGTTCGCGCTGGTGGACGATGCCGAGCGCATCCACTCCGCCGCCCTGTTGGTGCTCGACGAGAATGCGCGCGGGCTGAATCTTGCCCTGTGGGCGACGCCGCCGGTCCATCGTGGCCATGACCACGGCATCGCGCTGGTGTCACAGCTGGCGGATCATGGTCGTCTGCAGGTGCGTCTCACCGACGGCTCGCTGGTCAGCGTGCTGCGTCGCGCCGGGATCAACGACTGGCTGGAGGCCGAGGCCGAAGGCGATCGCCCGCGTGAGCTGGTCGGCATGAATCCGGCGGCGCGTGTCGGCACTCTCGCGGCGCTGGACGAGCCGCTGCGTCTGGATCGCGAGCGCATCAAGCGCACCTTCAAGGCGCGCCCGAAGGACTTCGAGACCTACAAGAACGCCTTCGTGCGTGATCTTGAGCACTTCGCGCGTCATATCTGAGATCGAGATGACGCGAAGCATGGCGCCTCCTGCCAATAAAAAGGCCCCGCTCACTGAGCGGGGCCTTTTTGGTTCTGCGATCAGCGATCAGGTCTTGCATCGCTCACGCGGGCGTCGGCCGGTGATCAGGCGGCGTCCTGCTGTGGGTTGGAGGCTGTGCCGTCACTCGCCATCGGCTTGCGCACGAAGGCATCGAAATCGAAGTGGTCGACGGTCAGCATGTCGAGTACCTCGGCTTCGAAGACGCGCATGAAGTCGCCATCCTCAGCGGACAGGATACCGGCCTCGACCGCCGCTTCGATGCGCGCTTCCGGTGACAGGGCATCGGCCGGGATCTCGCCCTTGTGATAGGCCTTGGCCAGCGTCTTGTAGATCGGCTCCGCACGCGGGTAATCCTTGAGCAGCGCGTTGTAGCGGGCGAGGGCATTGTCCTTCTGGCCTTCGTCCTGAGCGTCCCAGGTGTTGTCGGTCAGCTTGGTACGCAGTGCACTGTCGGTGGAGACGGCACGTGCGATCTCGCGGGTCAGGCTGTCCCTGGGCATGGCGAACTGACGACCACGCGGCAGCGTGACGACGCGCAATGTCGTGGCCAGGGCACGGTTGGGCAGGTTGGCGAGCAGTTCGTCGAGTGCCTTCTCGGTGCGATGCAGCAACCATTGCATGCTGTAGTGGAACAGCGCTTCCTCGTGCTCACAGGCGTCCGATTCGTGCCACTGCTTGAGCGTCAGGGACGCCAGGTAGAGGTTGGAGAGCACGTCACCCAGACGAGCCGACAGCATCTCGCGTGCCTTGAGGCTGGAGCCGAGGCTGGCCATGGCCGCATCGGCGGACAGCGAGAAGGCGGCGCTGAAGCGGTTGATGTGGTTGGCATAAGGCGTGGCGACGGCGTCGAAGCCGGTGGTCTTGCCGCCGATGCCGAAGCTCTGGCTGAAGGCGCGGGCCGCGTTGCCGAAGATGAGGCCTGCATGGCGGAAGAAGGCCTTGTCGAAGGCGTTCAGGTCATCGGCATCCTTGGCGGCCAGCTCTTCCAGCACGTACGGATGGCAGCGGATGGCCCCCTGACCGAAGATCATCAGGTTGCGGGTCATGATGTTGGCGCCTTCCACCGTGATCGAGACCGGGGTGCCGGCATATGCCACGCCGATGTAGTTGCGCGGGCCGAGCGTCACGCCGCGTCCGCCGTGGATATCCATGCCATCAGTCAGCAGCGTGCGGGCCATCTCGGTCAGCTGACTCTTGAGGATGGCGGAGGGCACGGCCGGCTTGTGGCCGTTGTCGATCATGTTGGCGGTATGCAGTACGGCGGCCTGGCTGATGTAGTTCATCGCGGCCATGCGAGCCAGCGGCTCCTGCACGCCTTCCATCTCGGCCACCGGCAGGTTGAACTGGCGGCGAATGCGCGCGAAACCGGCGCTCCAGCCCAGTGCGTAGCGAGAGATGCCCGCGGAGCCGGACGGCAGGGTGATGCAGCGACCCACCGACAGACACTCGACCAGCATCTTCCAGCCCTGGCCGGCCATCTGCTCGCCACCGATCAGGTAGCTGAGCGGGATGAAGACGTCCTTGCCGAAGATCGGACCATTCATGAACGGTGCGCCGATCGGGTGATGGCGACGGCCGATGTCCATGCCGTCGGTCTCACGCGGAATCAGGGCGCAGGTGATGCCGATGTCTTCCACGTCACCCAGCAGGTGCTCGGGGTCGAACATGCGGAAGGCCAGGCCGACCACGGTGGCGACCGGCGCCAGGGTGATCCAGCGCTTCTCGAAGTTGAGGCGGATACCGACGACTTCCTCGCCGTCATGCATGCCGCGGCACACGATACCGGTGTCCGGAATGGAGGTCGCGTCACTGCCGGCACGCGGGCCGGTCAGGCCGAAGCAGGGGATCTCGCGGCCATCCGCCAGGCGCGGCAGGTAATAATCCTTCTGTTCCTCGCTGCCGTACTTGAGCAGCAGCTCACCCGGGCCGAGGGAGTTGGGCACGCCGACGGTGACCATCAGCGTCTCGTTGACCGCCAACTTCTGCAGTACCAGTGACTGCGCCTTGGCCGAGAAGCCGAGGCCGCCGTACTGCTTGGGAATGATCATGCCGAAGAACTTCTCGCGCTTGAGAAATTCCCACAGTTCCTCGGGAAGATCCGCACGCTCGCGAGCGATTTCCCAGCTGTTGGTCATGCCACAGGCGATGGAGCACTGCGTATCGATGAAGGCCTGCTCCTCGCTGGAGATGCCCTCATTGCGCTGTGCGGTCAGGGTGTCCCATTGCGGCTTGCCGGAGAACAATTCGGCGTCCCAGAACACGGTACCGGCTTCCAGGGCTACCTTCTCGGTCGCCGAGACCTTGGGCGACACCTTCTTGAACATCGCGAACAGCCGCGGGCTGAGCCACTTGGTGCGCAGCGCCGGCAGGCCGCAGACGGCGACCAGTGCCGCGCCGATCAACAGCAGGACACCAAGCACCGGGGTGTTGATGCCCAAGCCGATGAGGCCGGTGACCGCCAGCACGCCGATGGCGGCCAGTGCACCGGATTCACGTGCCATGACGGTCAGCAGACCGGCAAGGGCGACGAGGATGAGGATGAGCTGCGTCATGGCAGGATCTCCAGGTTGCGTTGCGGGAGCTCTAGCGAATGGCCTTCCTCTTCAGCATAGCAGCCATGCGTTTAGAACAGTTGTTTGAATTATTGTCAGCCTATCCCAACTCGACTCACTCCGCCAGTCCACCCAAGGTCGAAGGCACGAAAGGTGAAGCGATGGGAGAGACGTCGCGGAGAAAGCAATGGTGGCTGTACAAGGCGCATGGGCAGCGAAAGGGGCCTTGGGTACAGGGAGATGCACTGGCCCCGGTCGGGACGGCATCGGAGCTGCTGATGCCATGAGACGGGATGAGGCGGTGCGGGCGGGATGAAGCGATGCGGGTGGGATGAGGCGATGCGAGCGGGGGGGAGAAACGGGGAGGTGGGCTGCCACGACGGAAGTGATGGCCTGGAAGCGAGACATGCCAGACATAAAAAAGGCCCCGCAGTGCGGGGCCTCGAACGATCGATGGTGCTTCCATGCCTGCCGTCAGCATAACGGAGGCTTACGTTGATCGCGCGGGATCAGCCGTTGATCGGCGCGGAATCGATCTGGCGCTTGGCGGGCTGCTTGGCCGGTGTGCCCGGCTCGACCACGAAGTAGTCGGCGTCGGACGGCGGCAGCGGAGCACGGCCCCGAATCTTGTCGGCCATCTTCTCCGCCAGCATGATCGTCGGTGCGTTCAGGTTGCCGGTGGGGATGACCGGGAACAGCGAGGCGTCCACGACGCGCAGGTTGTCGAGACCATGCACGCGACCGGCACCATCGACCACGGAGGTCGCGTCACTGCCCATGCGACAGCTGCCGCACGGGTGGTAGGCCGTCTCGGCATGATTGCGTACGTACTCGTCGAGCTGCTCGTCCGTCTGGACATCAGCGCCCGGCGCCAGTTCGCGGCCACGGTAATCGTCCAGTGCCGGCTGAGCGATGATCTCGCGAGTCAGGCGAATGGCGGCGCGGAACTCTTCCCAGTCACGCTCCTCGGCCATGTAGTTGAAGAAGATCGAGGGCGCGGCCTTGGGGTCCAGTGAGGTCAGTCGGACACGGCCCTTGCTCTGGGAGCGCATGGAACCGACGTGTGCCTGGAAGCCGTGGCCCTGCACCGCACTCTTGCCGTTGTAGCTGATCGCGATCGGCAGGAAGTGATACTGCAGGTTCGGCCAGGCCTCGTTGGCATCGCTGCGAATGAAGCCGGCAGCCTCGAACTGGTTGCTGGCACCCACACCAGTCCCCTTGAGCATCCACTCCAGGCCGATGGGCGGCTGGTTGTACCACTTGAGGGACGGGTAGAGCGAGATCGGCTTGGTGCACTCGTACTGGATGTAGAGCTCGAGGTGATCCTGCAGGTTCTCCCCCACACCCGGCAGGTGGTGCACCATCTTCACGCCCAGCGGCTCGAGGTGCTCACGGTTGCCGACGCCGGAGCGCTGAAGGATCTGCGGCGAGGCGATGGCGCCAGCACACAGCAGCACTTCCTTGCGTGCGCGTACGCGGTGGTCCTGTCCCTTGCGCTCATATTTCACGCCGACCGCTGTCTTGCCCTCGAACAGGATGACATCGGTGGTGGCGCGCGTCTCGATGGTCACGTTGGCGCGCTTCTTGGCGGTATCCAGATAGCCGCGGGCGGTGGAGGCGCGACGGCCTTCCTTGGTCACGAAGCGGTCCATCGGGCCGAAGCCTTCCTGCTGATAGCCGTTGACGTCTTCGGTGGCCGGATAGCCCGCCTCGATGCCTGCCGCGATGAAGGCGTGATAGAGCTCGTTGTTGCCTTCCTTGGGAGTCGTGACCGAGACCGGCCCATCGCCGCCGTGGTAGTCGTTGGGGCCGATATCGCGCGTCTCGCACTTGCGGAAGTAGGGCAGGCACTCACGATAGTTCCAGTCAGCCAGGATGGGATCCTTGGCCCAGTTGTCGTAATCCAGCGCATTGCCACGGATGTAGCACATGCCATTGATCAACGAGGAGCCTCCCAGTCCCTTGCCGCGGCCACATTCCATGCGGCGATTGTTCATGTGCGGCTCGGGGTCGGTCTTGAAGTCCCAGTTGTAGCGCTGGCCCTGCAGGGGATACGCCAGTGCGGCAGGCATCTGGGTACGGAAATCGAAACGGTGGTCACGGCCGCCCGCTTCCAGCAGCAGGACACTGACGTCAGCGTCTTCGCTGAGGCGAGTGGCCAGCACGTTGCCGGCGCTGCCGGCACCGATGATGACGTAGTCGTATTCACGCTCGAATTGGCTCATGAAATCTCCTTTCGTATCAGATGCCACATGCGGGCGCAGGACGCCCCGTCGACGACGAGGGGTGGCCACTGCCGGGCGGATGGATACGGTGATGTGTCTGTGAGGAGCCGTCGGGGCAGCGCATGGCAAGTGGTATGCCATCACTGTCAGCGACTCGTCGGGATTCGTGCACTGCCAGCGCCGAAGTCATGAGTGGCGTGGCGTGCTGGCCGGCACGACGAGGGGTCGTCATGCCGGCGGGTGGGGCATCTGGCGCTATCTTCAGTGCATCAACTCACTGCAGCGGATCAGTGGATCAAGTGTCCTGATCCCGCATCCTGCGCCAGACGATGCTGCTGTCGTCGATTCAGGCCTCATGGCCTCTGGTGGCTCAGAAGGCGGACTCGAACGGCCCCATCTCGATCAGCACGGACTTGGTCTGAGTGTAGTGGGACAGCGTCTCGACACCATTCTCGCGACCGATGCCTGACTGCTTGTAGCCGCCGACCGGCATCTCGGACGGGGACTCGCCCCAGGTGTTGACCCAGCAGATGCCGGCTTCGAGCTGGTGGATCACGCGGTGCGCGCGGTTCAGGTTCTCGGTGAACAGGCCAGCCGCCAGGCCATAGGTGGTGTCGTTGGCGCGGCGGATGACTTCCTCTTCACTGTCGAAGGACAGGATGGACATCACCGGACCGAAGATCTCTTCCTGCACGATGCGCATGTCATCGCTGCAGTCGGTGTAGACGGTCGGCGCGACCCAGGCGCCCTTGGCGAAGTCGCCTTCGCTCATGCGCTCGCCGCCGACCAGCAGACGTGCGCCGTCCTGCTTGGCGATCTCCAGGTAGGAGACGACCTTTTCCAGGTGCTCGAAGCTGACCAGCGGACCGAAGGTGGTGGCGTGATCCTGCGGGTCACCGGCCTTGATACGTGCGACGCGCTCGACGATCTTGGCCTCGAAGGCGTCCTTGACGCTGGCTTCGACGAAGACGCGGGTGCCGTTGGTGCACACCTGACCGGAGCTGTAGAAGTTGGCCATCATGGCGCCGTCGGCAGCACGGTCGAGGTCGGAATCCGCGAACACCAGCAGCGGGGACTTGCCGCCCAGCTCCATGGTGACTTCCTTGAGGCTGGAAGAGGCGGACGCGGACATGACCTTCTTGCCGGTGCCGGCTTCGCCGGTGAAGGAGATCTTGGCGATATCCGGGTGCTCGGTGAGCATCACGCCGACGCGGGCATCGCCCTGCACGACGTTGAACACGCCGTCCGGCAGGCCGGCTTCGGTGAAGATCTCGGCAAGCTTCAGTGCGCTCAGCGGCGTGACTTCGCTGGGCTTGAAGACCATGGCGTTGCCGGCGGCGAGTGCCGGGGCAGACTTCCAGCAGGCGATCTGGATCGGGTAGTTCCAGGCACCGATGGCACCGATGACACCCAGCGGTTCCTTGCGGGTGTAGACGAAGGCTTCCTGGCGCAGCGGCACCTGGGTGCCTTCGATGGCCGGCGCGAGGCCTGCATAGTATTCCAGTGCATCGGCACCGGTGACGATGTCGACCACTTCGGTCTCGGACAGCGGCTTGCCGGTGTCCAATGTCTCGAGCAGTGCCAGCTCGTCATTGCGCTCGCGCAGCAGGTCGACGGCGCGACGCAGGATGCGCGAACGCTCCATGCCGCTCATCGCGGCCCACACCTTCTGGCCCTGCAGGGCGCTTTCGACGGCGGCATCCACGTCCGCGCCACTGGCCTGCTGTACCTGGGCGATGACGTCGCCGGTGGCCGGGTTGACGGTCTCGAAGGTTTCGCCAGAGGTCGCGTCAACGCGACGACCATTGATGTACAGGGTCTGGGTCGGGAAGCTTGCGTTGCTGTTGGCCATGCTTGCGCTCCTGTTCAGGGATCAGAAAAGGTGGAGAGTCGTAGAGTACCGGTGGGTTCAAGCGTCCGAGCGGGGGAGGCTGTTGCGCTCAGGCATGCTCGGCAGGCACCGGGTGCGTCATGTCAGACGCTTGTGCATCTGCTGCTGGCGTGGAGACGTCAGCGGCGTGTTGCGCCAGCTGGTATTCCACATATTCATAGGCCAGACGCCGGGCTCGCTCGACGTCCAGTCCCTCGGGGTCCAGCGCGCCACGCAACCACAGGCCGTCGATCAAGGCGGCGAGCCCTGCCGCCGCATCGCGTGCCTCCACCAGCGGCATCACGCGACGGAAGATGGCCGACAGATTGGAGACCAGACGACGGTCATTGACCTTCTGCAGGCGCTCCAGCGGTGTGCGGTGCATGCTGGAGGCCCAGAAGGCCAACCAGGTCTTGGAGACGCTCTGACTGACCTGGCTGCGATCGAAGTTGCCATCGATCACGGCGTGCAGGTGACTGCGGACGTCGTTCGAGGCGATCTCGGCGCGTCGCTCACTGACGGCTCTGCGCAGGTCGGTGAGGATCTGGCGCATCGTGGCCTCCATCAGGCCATCCTTGCCGCCGAAGTAGTGACTGATGATGCCGGCGGAGACGCCCGCATGCCGTGCGATCCGTGCAACGGTGGCGTCGGCCAGTCCTGCCTCATCGATGGCTTGCATGGTGGCCAGAATCAATTGGCGGCGACGAATGGGCTCCATTCCCACTTTCGGCATCAGCTTGCTCTCCCGTCAGGTGGCGTATCGGTGAAACTCGCGTAATCTTGGTACTGGTAGACGCCAAGGATACGCGGTTGTCACCGCATTGCTGAATCCGGCGTTCAATCGGGATTCGGCTCGATCTTGTCGTGACTCGAGTTTTATTGAACGTTCAATTAATAAAAAGTGTAGAGACAGAAAGGTGATGCGTCAAGTTGCATAATTCGTGGTTATTGAAAGCCAGGCTTGGTAGAACTATAGAGAACGCCAGAGGGCACAAGGCGTCCTAGCAAGGGCTGTGAAGGTGCTCACGAGGTGCCTCGTACGTCTGGCCCGGCAGCTCGTCAGAGACAGGCAGCTTCTCAACGACAGCATGGGAGCTTGTCGTGATGAGAGCGTGTCATGAGTGGCGCCTCCCGCGGGCTGTCACTTGTCGCCGGGCCGGGTGGGGATCAATGACACGTGTGATTGACGGACATGTACTGCTCATATAACAAAGAGAAGGGACAAGCATGAAATCATCATCAGGTTTTGCCGCATTGCCGCTGGGACTGGCCATGGGGATGCTGCTGGCACCCCAGGCGCACGCCGAGGTATCAGAGGAGTGCAGTACGGTGCGCTTCGCTGAGGTGGGGTGGACGGACATCACTGCCACCACGGCGCTGACGCGCAGTGTCCTGGAAGGTTTGGGGTACGAGACGACCTCCGACACGATCTCCGTGCCGATCGCCTATGCCGGCATGAAGAACGATGACTTCGATGTCTTCCTGGGGAACTGGATGCCGTCGATGGCTTCCATCAGTGACCCCTATATCGACAAGGGGCAGGTAGAGCGACCGCGTGCGAATCTGCAAGGGGCCAAGTACACCCTGGCGGTGCCCCAGTACGTGCTGGATGCCGGCGTGACCTCGGTGGCGGATCTTGCCGACAACCTCGAGAAGTTCGATGGGCGCATCTACGGCATCGAGGCAGGCAATGATGGCAACATGATCATCGCCGACATGATCGATGACGATGCCTTCGGTCTGGGCGCCTTCGAGATGATCGATTCTTCCGAAGCCGGCATGCTGGCGGAAGTGAAGTCGAAGATCGCGGCCAAGGAGTGGGTCGTCTTCCTCGGCTGGGAGCCGCACCCCATGAACACTCGCTTCGAGATGGGATATCTGGAAGGCGCGGATGACTACTTCGGGCCGAACCTGGGCGGAGCGACGGTCTACACCAATACCCGCGCGGGATATAGTGAGGCGTGTTCCAATGTCGGTGCGCTGCTGGCCAATCTCGAGTTCAGCCTGGAGATGGAAAATCAGATCATGGGCGAGATCATGGATGAGGGTGCCGATCCGGATGAGGCAGCAGCAGACTGGCTCAAGCAGAACCCCAGCGTGCTGAAGGCATGGCTTGAAGGTGTCGAGACCACCCAGGGAGAACCTGGCCTGCCTGCCGTCAAGGCCTCGCTGGGCATCTGAGCATCCCGTTGACTCACTTTGATGGGCAATTGCAAAAAAGTGCTTGCAATTCAGCAGCCTGACCTGCAATATACGCCTCGTCGTGTGGCTACATAGCTCAGCTGGTTAGAGCACATCACTCATAATGATGGGGTCCCCTGTTCAAATCAGGGTGTAGCCACCAGTGATTCCAAGGCCTGCATCCGTGCGGGCCTTGTCACATCTGGATGTCGCCATGTGCGCTTTCGGAGGTGGATTCGGCAGAAGGAATCGAGCGAGTTCTGCGGTAGGTTGAATGCCCGAAGGTGGTTGACGCCATTGAGTATTTCCGTATAATTCGTCGCGTGTTCAAGGTTGTTCCTCGATAGCTCAGTTGGTAGAGCAAATGACTGTTAATCATTGGGTCACAGGTTCGAGTCCTGTTCGAGGAGCCAATAGCACACGCAGCATGCTTGAAATGTCAGTCTGACAGCATCCATGATGATGTCGCTGACAGATGGATTTCCGGTCGTTCCTCGATAGCTCAGTTGGTAGAGCAAATGACTGTTAATCATTGGGTCACAGGTTCGAGTCCTGTTCGAGGAGCCAATCCCAGGCTTCCTGCCAATGCCGGAAATGACGCTGGTAGATGAGAATCTCATCGTCAGCTTCGATATCGCCCTGATATCGATCGATATTTCGTTGTTCCTCGATAGCTCAGTTGGTAGAGCAAATGACTGTTAATCATTGGGTCACAGGTTCGAGTCCTGTTCGAGGAGCCAATATCACATCCCGTATCTCCCCCTCTTGCCAGCCGATCGTTCGAGATCCCGCCTGCCTCTCGTCAGAATGACGTGATTCTGCGCTGATGATGTCTCACTCCTGCAGTCTTCGCTGCCGCCTTTCTGTGTCTGCCTGCTTTCCTGTGTCTGCCCGCTTCCTTGCTGGTTGCTCTCTCTGCTATTCGTTTCAGCTTGCCCTCGCGTGCCGAGCGCCGGTGCGTCGACTCGCCGGTGCTGTCGATTCGCCGGTGCGTCGACTCGCCTGTTCGTTGCTCGTCTGTCTTTGCTGGCGCCTGTTTCTCCCGAGGGCCGTCTCGCCCGGGGCGTGGCGCATGGCGTTGAATATCGCCCGTGCGTGTCGGTGACGCCTGCACCAGGCATGAAAAAGCCCCTGCACTCGGATCTGACATGAGGGCAGGGGCCTTGCAACCGCGATGTGCCGGCGCGTCAGCGACGACGAGAGAGTTCAGCGATCGCCATTGAGATGGGCGTAATCGAGCAGGATCTCGGCGCTTTCCTGGAGCTGAGCCTGATCGATGGGATCCTCGGCTGGCTCGTCGGTGCTGTCCTGCGTCTCGATCTCCTGCTGCAGGTCACTTTCTGCCGATGCGATGTGATCGCTGGCGGCATCAAGTTCGGCGAAGCTCGATAGTGGCTCCATGCCCAGTGCTCGGCGGCGCTTGTTTTCCAGTGCCAGTTGCTCGGCTTCCTGGGCATCCATCTCGCGCTTGCGCTGCTCACGATTGAGGCTGATGCTGGTCTGCTGGGCACGCAGTGCCTTTGACAGCGCGACTTCGCTCTGCAGGTAGACGAAGTTGGGCTCCTGTTCGACACGGCTCTCGTGGCGGGCACGCAGGGCCGCCAGGTAGCGGGCCGGTTCCCCATAGCGACGATACTTCACCGGGCGAACCTGGTCCCATGGCAGGGCGTAGTCGAGGCTCGATTCGCCGATTTCCTTCGGGTCGATGATGCTGGGGAAGGCGATGTCCGGCTTGACGCCCTTGTTCTGGGTGGAGTCACCGGAGATGCGATAGAACTTGGCGCGGGTCAGCTTGATTTCACCTTGTGTCAGCGAGGAGATCGTCTGCACGGTGCCCTTGCCGAAGGTCTGGCTGCCGATGACCGGGCCGCGGCCATAATCCTGGATGGCGCCGGCAAAGATCTCGGAGGCCGAGGCCGAAAGGCGGTTGACCAGGACGGCCAGCGGACCATCGTAGTGGGTGCCGGCATCGGTATCGCCATACAGGCTGATGCGTCCGCGGGCATCACGTACCTGCACGGTGGGGCCGCGGTCGATGAACAGGCCGATCATCGAATTGGCCTCCTGCAGGGCGCCGCCGCCATTGTTGCGCAGATCCAGGATGATGCCTTCCACCTGCTTGGCCTTCAGCTCATCGATGAGGCGCGCCACGTCACGTGTGGTGCTGCGATAGTCATCTTCGCCGGCCTGCCAGGCATCGAAGTCGACATAGAAGGCAGGGACGTGAATCACGCCGATCCTGTGCACGCCATCATTGCGCTTGACGTCGACGACCTTGGCGTTGGCAGCCTGGTCTTCCAGCTTGACGGTGTCGCGGGTGATGTCCACTTCCCGTGTCTTGGTGACATCCAGGGACTGGGCCGGGATGACTTCAAGGCGCACGACGGAGCCCTTGGGGCCACGGATCAGGTCCACGACATCGTCAAGGCGCATGCCGACCACGTTGGTCCATTCGCCATCCCCCTGACCAACGGCCACGATGCGGTCCGCCGGCTTGAGCTCCCCGTCCTTCTCGGCCGGGCCGCCCGGTACCAGGCTTGAGACCTTGACGTACTCGCCTTCGGATTGAAGCAGGGCGCCGATGCCATCGAGTGACAGCTTCATCTGGATATCGAAGGATTCGCCCTGGCGTGGGGAGAAGTATTCGCTGTGCGGATCGATGCTGCCGGTGACGGCGTGCATGATCAGGGTCAGGATGTCTTCGTCGTTGGTCTGCTCGATGCGCTTGAGCTGGTTGGCATAGCGCTCGCTGAGCGTCTTGGCGATGTCCTCGTCGCTCTTGTCGGACAGCGACATCGACAGCCAGGCGTTCTTGAGTCGCTTGCGCCACAGCTCATCAAGCTCCTGCTCGCTGTCGGCCCAGGGGCTTTCCGCACGATCGAGTGCGAGTCGATCATCGCGGGTGAAATCGAAGCTCGGCTTGCCGTCCAGCGTCTTCACCAGCCATTCGAGGCGTGAGGTGAGGCGCTGCTGGTAGCGGGCATGCAGGGCGTAGAGGCGCTCGAGATCACCGTCGAGCATGGCGTCATCGAAGTCGTGGCGAAGATCACTGAACTCGGTGATATCCGAGTCCAGCAGATAGGCTTTCTGGGGGTCGAGTGTCTTGAGATATTGCGTGAATGCCTGGGTAGCCCATTGGTCATCCAGCGTGACATCTTCGTAATGCCCGTAACGCAATGATTCGGCAACTTCGCGAGCAGCCTGTGCATCGGCGTCAGTAGGGGTGACCGCGGCGCTGGCGGGGCCGGCCATGGCGAGACACAAGGCAAGGCATGCCGTGCGCCGGACGTTTGCAAACAGGCTCATCAATGAAGCACTCCCGATTCATGTACACTCTGCTCCCTGAGCGACCTCTCCGCGGAGAGGTCGAGCGGGCATTGTAGCAGCCTCCCGCGTCCGCGACAGTTGCCTGTCGTTGATCGGCGGGGCTTGCGGTATGGCGTGTCAGCGCTGCCTGGCGTGATCGGTCCTGCGGGACCTGCGCGGCTGACGAGAGCTGGCGGGTCGATCACCACCGCAAGGGAGGAGTCGTTTCGCTCTATCCATCATGTTTCTTCTTATACAGTGCCTTGCATTCATCTTCGAGGACTTGACGCTATCATGACTTACGCGATTGCGGATTCCCGCGTTCCAGCACTGCTTGAATTCCTGAATGTCTCTCCGACTCCCTGGCATGCCACGGCGACCATGGCGGCTCGCCTGGAGCGCGAAGGCTATCGCCGACTCGAGGAAACCGAAAGCTGGAAGTTGTCGCCCGGTGAACGGGCTTTCGTGACGCGCAATGATTCCTCGCTGATCGCCTTTCAGCTTCCTCGGGGTAATACGCAGCTCGAGGCAATACGGATGATCGGCGCGCACACGGATTCTCCTTGCCTGCGCCTGAAGCCCAATCCAGCCCAGCTCAGTCAGGGCTGGTTGACCCTGGGGATCGAAACCTACGGTGGCGTGCTGCTGAATACCTGGTTCGATCGCGATCTCGGGCTTGCAGGCCGTGTTCAGGTGCGTCACCAGGATGGCCGTCGCGAGAGTCTGCTGCTGACGGTGATGCGGCCGGTGGCCTGTGTTCCGAGCCTGGCGATTCACCTGGATCGTGACGTCAACAATGGGCGCGCCATCAATGCCCAGACGCAGATGTCCGCCGTGGTCATGCAGCTGGGCGAGGAGGCTGGCACCCCGGCTGAGGCCTTCCATGCGCTGTTGATCGAGCTGCTGGAAGAGCAGCACGGCGTGCGTGTCGCGGAGGTCATCGACTTCGAACTCGGGCTGCATGATCTGCAGCCGGCGGCCCAGGCCGGGCTCAAGGGCGAGCTGGTCGCCAGTGCACGCCTGGACAATCTGCTGTCCTGCTTCGTCGGCCTGGAAGCGTTGCTGGGGGCCGATGGCAGCCAGGGCGCGCTGTTCGTCGCCACGGATCACGAGGAAGTCGGCAGTGCCAGCGCCTGCGGTGCCCAGGGGCCTTTCCTGGCGGATGTGCTCAAGCGCATCAATCACTATGTGGGCTTGGACAACGAAGAAGGTTATCAGTGCCTCGTGCAGCGCTCCTTGATGATCTCCTGTGACAATGCGCATGCCGTCCACCCCAACTTCCCGGACAAGCATGATGCGGGTCATGGCCCGAAACTGAATGCGGGGCCGGTGATCAAGGTCAACGCCAATCAGCGTTATGCCACCAACAGCACCACGGCGGGTCTGTTCCGTGAGCTGTGCCGGGAGCAGGAGGTGCCGGTTCAGACGTTCGTCAGCCGTGCCGACATGGGTTGCGGCAGCACCATCGGGCCGATCACTGCCAGTGAAGTGGGGGTGCCGACCTTGGATGTCGGGCTGCCGCAGTGGGGCATGCACTCGATTCGTGAGACGTCCGGCAGTGCCGATGTGGCGATGCTGATCAAGGTGCTGGTGGCATTCTGCAATCGCGAGCGTCTGGACTGAGCAGAGCTGGACTGGCGAGCACAGTGAAACATTGAAAAATTGAAACATTGAAAGAGGCGGCCTGCGGGCTGCCTCTTTCGGTTCCGGTTCCGGTTTCGGCTCCGGTTTCGGTTCCGGTTCCGGTTCCGGTTCCGGTTCCGGTGTCGATTGTCGGCGGGAGTCACGAGCATGAGCGCAGGCGATGCGAGGGAATGTGAATCCGACGCAACGAAAAAGGCCTGACTGCAAGCAGTCAGGCCTTTCGAATCTTGGTTGGTGGCTACACCCTGATTTGAACAGGGGACCCCATCATTATGAGTGATGTGCTCTAACCAGCTGAGCTATGTAGCCGTCCAACGGAGGCGAATATTACGGATTATCCGTGATGTTGTCAACGCATCAGCCTGAAAAAGTGGCAGGGAATTCATCAGGCTAGCAGCCGAGCTGCTCTGCGAGGTGGTCGGGGAGGGTATCGAGGAGCGTGCCGGGACGGGTCTCGTGCGAGATGGCGCGTGCGATGAGGTCGCCACTGGCGCAGGCCAGCGTGAAGCCCAGGCTGCCATGTCCGACGTTCAGCCACAGGTTGTCCGGTCTGCCCGCTTGCTGGGGGCGGCCCAGGATCGGAGGGCCCTTCGGCGTGCTGGGGCGCAGCCCGGCCCACGGAGTGGCTTGCGAGAAATCGCCGGCGTCGGGGAAGGTCTCACTAGCCAGCTGACGCAGGGCGGCAATGCGCTTCTCGTCCAGCGCAGGATGGAAGCTGTCAGATTCGCGGTGGCCGATATCCACCATGGCCGCGACGCGCAGCTGGCGGGACTTGCGTGTATCCAGATCGGCGTAGACCACCTTGCGCGCGGCATCCGTCACGCTGATGCGCGGGGCCGCTGTCTTTGGGGTGTCAGCTGGCAGTGGCAGCGTGAGGCTGTAGCCCTTGAGCGGTTGCAGAGATAGGCGGATGCCCAGCGGGCGGACCAGTTCGGTGGCGTGATTGCCGGCCGCGATGATCAGCGTATCGACGGCGTGGCGTTCGCGGCGGCCATCGGCGCGGGTGAGTTCGAGGTGCGCGATGCGCCCGTCGTGCGCGCTCAATGGAGCGACGCGGGTGCTGGCGAGGCGTGTATAGCGACCAGAGGCCTGCAGCTTGCGCTCCAGCGCCTGACAGAAGGCATGGCAATCCGCCGTCTCGTCCGAGGCGCTGAAGATTCCGCCCGACAGATGAGCCTGCTGGTGGATAAGCGAGGGCTCCAGTGCGATGCATTGACGTGCATCGAGCACCTGTTGGTCCTGAGGTGCGACGCGTGCGGCGGCGGCCTTGTCGAGCGCTGCGGAGTCGCGATGGATCACCAGCTTGCCGCGTTGCTGCCAGGCGAACTCCTCGAGTGCATCCTGAACTCGCCACTGCGTCATGATCTGTTGGCTGTGCAGTGCCAGGGCGAGCATCTGCGCTGCGCTTGCTCGATGCGTGCGCTGATTGCAGGCGGCCAGAAACTGCGTCATCCAGCGCCATTGCGAGGGGGCAAGCCGCGGGCGCAGCCGCAGCGGTGCCTCATTGCCTGCCAGCAACCACTTGATGGCCTGGAGGGGCACGCCGCTATCGGCCAGTGGCGCCACATAGCGGTAGCTCAACTGGCCGCCATTGGCGTGGCTGGTCTCGCGGGCGACCTCGGCATGGGCATCGATCAGGGTCACGCAGTGTCCCGCTCGGACCAGTGCATGAGCGCTGCTCAGGCCGATCACGCCGCCTCCGATGATGGTCACATGACGTTGCATGGCAGGCTCCTGACGGTATGGGGGAGGCAGATGAGCATGCCTGTCCCGGGGCCGAGCGGCGAATGAAAGATCCTCGCCACGTCATAACCCTCGGTTATGGGGTAGGCTGTCGGCTGGACGTTGAGACAACACGACAGAATGTGGAGATCTTGCATGCGGCTCAGGGATCTGGAGGTCTTTCATGCGGTGTTGCAGGCCGGCAGCGTGACCGGCGCCGCTCGGCTGTTGCATGTTTCCCAGCCGGCCGCGAGCAAGGCGTTGCAGCAGGTGGAGCGGCAGTGGGGGATCGCGCTGTTCACCCGTAGCGCCGGACAGCTGGTGCCCACGGAGGAGGCGCGCAAGCTGGAGGCGGCAAGCCAGGGGATGCTGGGGCAGCTGGATGACGTCAAGCGGCTGGTAGAAGGCTTGCGTTCAGGTGAGGCGCAGTCTCTCAAGGTGGTGGCGACGCCGGCGATCGCCCAGCAGCTGTTGCCGCAGGCGCTGGGGCAATGGCGCCGGCGACATGCTCGAGTCAATTGCGAGCTGGCCACCCAGCACACCCGCGAGATCATCGATGCCCTGCTGCTGCATGAAGTCGATATCGCCTTCACCTTGAGTGCGCCGACGCATCCGGCACTGATGACTCGCGCACTGGCCCGCATGCCCCTGAAGGTATTGGCGCCAGCAGGGTACTGGGCACAGGAGTGTCAGCAGGCACCGATGACGGTGGCGGAGCTTGCCGGTCAGCGTCTGATCGCGCTGGGGGCGCATGATCCGCTGGCGCGACGTCTCGATGGCCTGCTGGCGAGCGAGATGCCGTCACCGTCTGAATCAGGTAACTCGAAAGCACCGTCATCTCCTCGCATCGTGACGCGCGTACAGACCTATCCGCTGGCAGCGGCACTGGTGCAGGCAGGGGAGGGGCTGGCCGTGGTCGATGCCTTGACGGCGCATACCGCCTGTCGGGAGCGTGGCCTGGACGCGCGGACATTGCCTCAGGCCGGCGAGCTGATGCTGAGTGCCGTGTGGCGTCGAGAGGCGGGGAGGGGGCGTCTGGCGCAGTCACTGGCGGACCAGTTGGCGACGCTGGCGGCACAATGGCTGCAGGGCTGTGCTCTTGATGATGGGGCATGACCCATGATGCAGAACGCCCCTGACCTCGTGGGAGATCAGGGGCGTTCCCTGCAGCATCAGGCGCTTTCAGGCTGGCTCACCAGGTACTGACTGCGCCCGAGGCCTCAGACATTGAAGCGGTAGTGCACCACGTCGCCATCCTTGAGGATGTAGTCCTTGCCTTCCAGGCGCCACTTGCCGGCATCCTTGGCGCCTTGCTCGCCCTTGTAGGCGATGAAGTCGTCATAGGAGATGACTTCGGCGCGGATGAAGCCTTTCTGGAAGTCGGTGTGGATGACGCCAGCGCCTTCCGGAGCGGTAGCGCCGATCTTGACGGTCCAGGCACGCACTTCCTTCACGCCAGCGGTGAAGTAGGTCTGCAGGCCCAGCAGTTCATAACCGGCGCGGATCACGCGATCCAGGCCTGGCTCTTCCATGCCCAGCTCGTCGAGGAACATCTCGCGTTCCTCTTCCTCCAGCTCGGCGATCTCGGCTTCGATCTTGTTGCACACCGGCACCACGCTGGCACCTTCATTGGCGGCGATGCCACGCACGATGTCGAGGTAGGGGTTGTTCTCGAAGCCTTCCTCGCTGACGTTGGCGATGTACATGGTCGGCTTGAGGGTCAGGAAGCCGAAGCCACGCAGGATCTTGAGGTCGTCATCGCTGAGACCGAAGCTGCGCAGCGGCTGGCCTTCGGCCAGGTGCGGCTGGATACGCTCCAGCACCGCCTTGGTGGCGATGGCTTCCTTGTCGCCGCCCTTGGCGACACGGGCCAGGCGCTGGATGCTGCGCTCGACGCTGTCGAGGTCGGCCAGGGCCAGCTCGATGTTGATGGTCTCGATATCGGCGGCCGGGTCAACGTGGTTGGCGACGTGGATGACGTTGTCATCCTCGAAGCAGCGCACCACGTGGGCAATGGCATCGGTCTCGCGGATGTTGGCCAGGAACTTGTTGCCCAGACCTTCGCCCTTGGAGGCGCCGGCGACCAGACCTGCGATGTCGACGAATTCCATGGTGGTCGGAATCACCTTCTCCGGCTTGACGATCTCGGCCAGCGCATTCAGGCGAGGGTCAGGCATCGGCACGATACCGGTGTTCGGCTCGATGGTGCAGAAGGGGAAGTTCTCGGCGTCAATGCCCGACTTGGTCAGTGCATTGAAGAGAGTGGACTTGCCGACGTTCGGCAGGCCGACGATGCCGCAATTGAAACCCATGGCGCTAGATCCTGGTGTGACGTGTCGAATGGGGCGTGGCACTGATGACCGTCTCGACCGGCAGGCCCGGAGTGCGAGGGCACGGGCCATGCGAGGAGACGAGGGGACAGGCACGGTGTGAAGTCAGGCGGGAAGTGTAAGGCCTCATGCCGCCGAGGTCATCCATTGGGCGCATGTCGCGCGACAAATGATGCCTTTTGCTGCTGATCGCGTGGCGAGACGCGCACACGCAAGCGAGGTGATGCGCTGAGCGAATCACCGAAATTCGGAGAGGAGTGATGCCGGGTGATGCAGAGGTTCAGTGCTTGAAGGAGTGCAGGCGATTCATGGCCCGTGCCCATTCGCCGCTGAGGGCATCCGGGAGGGTCATGACCACTTCGTCGATGGCGTCATCGATGGCCTGGCGTTCAGCCTTGCCGGGACGCCCGAGCACGAAGTTGGTCACCAGCTTGGCATTGCCGGGGTGGCCGATGCCGATGCGGGCACGATGGAACGACTTGTCGTTGCCCAGTGCGCTGATGATGTCGCGAAGCCCGTTGTGCCCCCCGTGGCCGCCACCCTGCTTGTAGCGGGCGGTGCCGGGGTCGATGTCCAGTTCGTCGTGGGCGACGAGCAGTTCATCCGGGGCGAGCTTGTAGAAGTTGCACAATGCGGCCACGGCCTGACCGCTGCGATTCATGAACGTCGATGGGAACAGCAGATGCAGATCCTGACCGGCGAAGATGATCTTCGCGTACTGGCCATGGAACTTGCGTTCCGGACGCAACGTGGTGTGACCGTGGCGCGCAAGAGCGTCAAGGAGCCAGACGCCGGCGTTGTGACGGGTGTCTTCGTATTCGCTCCCCGGATTACCGAGGCCGATGATCGCTTTCACTCGTGACATGCGTGTCTGGCTCCCTGATCAGAAGGCTGCGTTATTCTGCAGCGGCTTCTTCGCCTTCAGCAGTATCTTCTGCGTCAGCAGAGATGTTCGGACGAGTGACGTTGACCACAGCGGTGTCGTGATCGGCACCGTGAGACAGGGCAACGGACTCGGCGCCTTCCGGCAGAGCGATGTCGGACAGGTGCAGGGTGTGGCCAACTTCCAGCTTGGACACGTCCAGCTCCAGGTATTCCGGCAGGGCTTCCGGCAGGCAGCTGATTTCGACGTCAGTTGCCAGGATGTGCAGGACGCCGTCCTGATCCTTGACGCCGACACAGGCTTCCTGACCAGTGATGTGCAGCGGCACGTTCATGGTCAGTTTGTGGGTCGGGTCGATGCGCAGGAAGTCGATGTGAGTCAGCAGCGGCTTGAACGGGTGACGCTGCAGGTCACGGATGACGACTTTCTCGGCCTTGCCAGCAACATTCAGGGTGATGATGGAGGAGTAGAACGCCTCATCGTCAACCGCCTTGTACAGGCTCGGCTTGTCGACCATGACCGGAGTCGGGGCCTTGTCGGCGCCGTAGACGATTCCCGGCACGAAGTCGTTCGTACGACGCAGGCGGCGGCTCGCACCTTTCCCCAGGTCTTCACGAACTTCAGCATTCAGTTTGAACAGTTTCATTTTGCAGATACCTCAAGGGTCTAATGAGAATCCGGCAGCCCCCGCGACCAGAGCGCTACCGGATCCATGAGGCCGGCCCGGAGATTTCCGGGCCGGCCGCTTGTCGGCAGATGACGGATCATCTGCCGGTGTCAGTGCCTCTTCCCCGAGCAGCGGCGAGCAGGGCCCGCCGACAGGACTCAGTGGAACATGGCGCTGACGGATTCTTCATTGCTGACGCGACGGATCGCCTCGGCGATCAGGCCAGCGACTGTCAGCTGGCGGATCTTGCCGGAACGACGTGCGGTGTCGGACAGCGGGATGGTGTCGGCCACCACCACTTCGTCGAGGACGGAGTTGGTGATGTTGTCGACCGCCGGGCCGGACAGGATCGCGTGGGACGCATAGGCCACGACGCGGTTGGCGCCATGATCCTTGAGTGCCTCGCCCGCCTTGCACAGGGTGCCGGCGGTGTCGATCATGTCATCGACCAGCACGCAGGTGCGGTCCTTGATATCACCGATGATGTTCATCACCTGGGCCTGGTTGGCCTGGGGACGACGCTTGTCGATGATGGCCAGCTCGCAGTTGAGCTGCTTGGCGATGGCACGGGCACGCACCACGCCGCCCACATCCGGGGAGACGACGATCAGGTTGTCATAGTTCTGACGTTCGATGTCGTCGAGCAGGATCGGGGAGCCGTAGACGTTGTCCACCGGCACATCGAAGAAGCCCTGGATCTGGTCGGCATGCAGGTCCATGGTCATGACGCGATTCACGCCAGCCTTGACCATCATGTCCGCGACCACCTTTGCCGAGATCGGCACGCGAGCGGAGCGCACGCGGCGATCCTGACGGGCATAGCCGAAGTACGGCACGACCGCCGTGATGCGCGCCGCTGACGCACGACGCAACGCATCCACCATCAGGATCAGCTCCATCAGGTTGTCGTTGGTCGGTGCGCAGGTGGACTGCATGATGAAGACGTCCTTGCCGCGGACGTTTTCGTTGATTTCTACCGCAATCTCGCCATCGCTGAACTGACCGACGGTTGCGTGGCCCAGGCGGGTATCGAGGGCTTCAGCTACCTTGCGGGCGAGAGCGGGATTGGCATTCCCCGCGAATACCATCAGTTTTGACACGCGCAGCCACCTTTGGAGTCTTGTGGGATCTCGGGAGTGGAGAATTCCGGGTTGACCGGGAACGGCCAGGATTGGCTGGGGTACCAGGATTCGAACCTGGGAATGTCGGTACCAGAAACCGGTGCCTTACCACTTGGCGATACCCCAGCAACGTTCACTTCAACCAGTTGCTGTGCTCAGGCCGAAGCCAGAGCGGCATGAAGAGGGGAGAGATTGCAACCACGTGCCATGAAGGCGTGCCACGTCGGGCGCTCGGAGTCGAGTCGGCCCAGCACCTTGCTGGCCTGTCGTGCGTCATCGAACGCACAGAACACACAGGCGCCGGTGCCCGTCAGTCTGGCGGTGCCGAACTGGTCCAGCCAGTCCAGGGCGTCGGCGACTGCCGGGTACAAAGTGCGCACCACGACTTCGCAGTCGTTGCGGCCCCCCTGCAGTGCGCGCGCCATACTAATCGCGGGACTGGAACGTGTCAATTGCGGGTGGCCAAACACGGCGGGGGTCGCGACCTCGATGCCCGGGTGGATCACCACGAACCACGGGGTGTCCAGCGGGGCAGGTTCCAGTCGCTCACCGATGCCTTCGGCCCAGGCCGAAAAGCCGCGAACGAAGACCGGTACATCGGCCCCCAGAGCCAGTCCGAGCTCGGCCAGGGTGTCCAGGTCGAGCTCAAGTTTCCAGAGGTGGTCCAGCGCCAGCAGCGTGGTGGCCGCATCACTGCTGCCACCGCCCAGGCCACCGCCCATCGGCAGCACCTTCTTCAGCCGGATATCGACACCGGGCAAGTCATTCGAGCTCGCGACCTGGCCGCGTGCGACGGCCGCTTCTCTCAGCAGGCGAGCGGCACGCATGATCAGGTTGGACTCCGCGGGCACGCCTTCGATGGCCGGGGCGAGGTGAATGGCAGCGTCATCACGCAGCGTGAAGTCCAGTCGGTCACCGTGATCCAGAAACTGGAACAGTGTCTGCAGTTCATGATAGCCATCGGCGCGCTGACCGGTGATATGCAGCATGCGGTTGAGCTTGGCCGGTGCCGGCAGAGAAAGTGTCGCGGTCATCGTGTCCGTCATGGATGAGCTGGCCGGAATGCTGGCCGTGGAGAAAGAAGAGAGCGTCGGGGGCACGCTTAGAGTGCCTGCCACTGGTTGACGATCAGGGTGGCGGTCAGATCGCCGTAGTAGAGTTTCATCTTGCGCGGCAGCCACAGTCCTTCGGCGCGGGTCCAATCCTGATAGTCCACCTCCCAGCCATCCTGATAAAGGGTATCGGGGAAGCCGAGGGCGTCACTCTTCAGGTCGTGCTCGCCCTTGGCTGCCACTCCGCGGACCCAGTCATCCAGAGCCCCCAGCGGCAAGGACCAGCCCAGCTGCGAGAGCATCAGGCTTTCGGCGTCCGGTGCCTGGAAGTCGCCGTCGGACGAGGAGAGGCGCACGCCCTCGGCATCACGCACCAGGGTCGTGCGGCCAGCACCCAGTGGGCCGGTGATCAGCATGTGGTAGTCATCGCCCTCCTGCTGCCAGTCAAGATTGGCGCTGTGACCTTCCTCCGGCGTGCGAATGCCGACCTTGCCTGCCAGTTGCCAGTGCGTGAGCGAATCGATCCTGTCGCTCTGCTGCTGCCAGTCACCTTCATTGCGGGTCAGGTCACCGGCGTTGTCGCTGGCCATCTGACTGGCACAGCCGCTCAGGCCCAATGTCATGGCCAGCAGGACTGGCCCCACCAGACGGCGCAACATGGCGAGGGAAAGGTGGCGTGTCCGGGGAGAGGAGAATGATGATAGGGGGAAAGAAGAGGAGGTCATGACGCGAAAGCCTTCCGGATGGCGGAATGAGAGTCGATGGGCAACCGATGGCGCCATCGGCGAGTCAGGATAATGGACTCGCCGATGGACAGAAAGTGCCGGGCTGTCCTGTCAGGGCGCATCCACGACCGGTCGCAGAGCCGGGATGCGCTGGAACAGGGCTTCCAGCTCGCTGGCCTCCTCGAAACGCTCACTGAGCTCGATGGCCAGGCTGCGTGCTTCATCCTGCTGCTCGAGTGACCACAGCACCTCGATGAGGTGTGCGCCTATCTCGGCATCCTGTTGCTGTGCCCAGGCCGCTTCCAGCGGGGGCAATGCCTGGGCGGCATCCCCGGTGAGGAAATACCCCCAGCCGAGGCTGTCGAGGATGGCAGGGTCATTCGGCTTCAGCGCATGGGCGCGCTGAACCAGTTCGAGCGCTTCGGCGCGGCGGTCCGCATCCTCTACCAGCAGGGTGTAGCCCAGAGCGTTGTAGGCGCTGGCATTCTCGGGCTCCAGTGCAATGACCTGACGCAGGTCCTGCTCCATCTCCTCGAGACGCCCGTCATCGAGACGACGAATGCCGCGCAGGAACAGCAGGCTGGCCAGTTCGTTCTCCGTCACGGCAGCGCTTTCGCCGTCACCTTCGCTGCGTGCCCTGGTGAGTGTCTTCTGGCGAGCCTTGATGCTGCCGTCGAGCAGCTCGTCGGCGGCGGCGTAGTGTTCCTGGGCATCCAGCAGGTCGATCTCGAAGCTGAGCAATGTCATGGCGTGACGCGGATGACGCAGGCGCTCGACGGCAAGGAACTGGCGTGCCTCCTCGCTGCGATCATGCTCCACCAGCAGCTGCGCGGCGCGCGCGCGACTTGAGACGTAGCGCTCCCCATCCGGTACCTGTCGGTAATAGAGGATGGCGTTGTCGATCTCACCGCTGGCCTCTGCCGCCAGCCCGAGCAGGGCATAGGCGGCATCCGGGACCGGCGTGTCATCAAGCAACGGCAGCAGCAGACGACGAGCGTCCTCGGGAGAGTCGGCGTCCAGATAGAGGCTGGCCAGTGCCAGACGCAGGCGCGGTGCGTTGGCATGGCGGCTGACAAGGTCATCAATGCGCAGGCGCGCGGCCTCGATGTCACCACCGGCAAGTTCGGTCTGGGCGGCGCTCAGGATCAAGCGACTGTCATTCGGGGCGATGGCCAGGCCACGCTCGGCCGCCTGACGTGAGGCGCTCAGGCGGCCTGCGTCGCGCTCTATCTCGCTGCGAGCCAGCCACACTTCGGCCAGTTCGGGGAACTCGCCTTCCATCGCCATCAGGCGCCTGCGAGCGTCGGACTCATTTCCAAGCGCCGCTTCATAGAGCGCGGCGGCAATTCGCGGGCCCGGTTGCGCGGGATATTGCGCGACATGCTCCAGCAGCCGTGACAGCAGTGATTCCAGATCCGCGCCGGCATCGATGGACTGCTCCGCCAAGGTGGTCACGTTGCCGGTACCGCCGGCGGTCTCTACCGCGAGACGCTGCTCGAGCGCCGTCATCCAGTCGCCGCGCTCCACGGCCAGGCGGGCGCGGATGATGCCCGGCTCGGTCGCGGAATCGTCCAGTTGTTGCCAGCGCTGGGCGGCACGCTCCAGCAGGGCAGGATTGTCGGCGTAGCGAGCGGCCAGCACGGCGCGCCGGGCCAGTTCCGGGTCATCGAAGCGGCGGCTGGCGGCCAGATACCCATCGGCGGCGCTGGGGTAGTCGCCACGCTGGCCGGCAAGCTCCGCGCCCAGCAGCTGATTGAGACTGTTGGCATCCAGGCCGCTGGTGATGGGTGGGGCGGTATCCAGCGGGTCCGGCTGAGAGGCGAAGGGAGCCTGCGTGGCCGGCGACTGGCAGCCGGCCAGACCCAGCAGCACACTGGCCAGCAGGCAGCGTGTCCAGCGGCTGTCGGCCAGCCGTGCCGTGCCCGTCAGGCGCTCGGAAGGGCTCGCGTGGGCCGCCCCGCGAGGGGAGTGTTCAGCGGCAGTCGATACGTGCATGCAACCTCGCAGTCAGCGGTGGAAGGATCTCGGCCAGTCGGCACGTTCCGGCCGGAGTCGCGCCCACGCCGTCATGAAACCCGTAAAAGGTGGCCTGGCAGCGTGTGCCTGCTGGAAATTCCGGCCCGACCTGCGCTCGGCCTCAGCAGCACACCCTGGGGATATTGATCGCTCCAGCATAACGGCTGAAGGCGGACGGGGATAGCATCGGCGGTGCCTGTCATGGAGGCAAGGGCAGCGCCTGTCCGCTCGGCGTTTTCCTGAATCAACATGGCGGACGGGAGGTGATAGCATCAGACTGCCAAACCCATGGAAATTCCTCATCGCTGGCCGCGCCCTGCAGGCTCGCGTGATGTAGGCGCTGTGGTAGAATGAGCACGCTAATTTTACGATTTCAGCCGCTTTGACAAACGAGATCTGCAAGCAGGTGGCCAGGTGCCGGCCCCTTCATTGCGGAGGTTTTCCAAGCGACAGCCGCCTGTCCTCGATGCGAGCCCTGCCGGCCAGACCCTGACGACTGACTGACTCCATGACCCTTCTTGCCCTTGGCATCAATCATCGCACCGCCGCCGTCGATGTCCGCGAGCGCGTTGCCTTCACGCCGACACAGCTCGAGGCTGCGCTGGCCGAGCTGAAGCGTCTGCCGGAAGTTTCCGAGGCGGCGGTGCTCTCGACCTGCAATCGCACGGAACTCTACTGTGTGACAGAGGACGGTGCGCGCTCGGTTCTCGCATGGTTGAGCCGATACCATGGCCTGCCCGCAGAAGAGCTTGAGCGCTGCAGCTATCAACATCTCGGTGAGGAGGCGGTCCGCCACCTGATTCGCGTGGCGGTCGGCCTGGACTCCATGGTGCTGGGCGAGCCGCAGATTCTCGGTCAGCTCAAGGATGCCTATCAGTTCGCCCGCGGTACCGTCGGTCTCGGGGGGGAACTGGAGCAGCTCTTCCAGCATATCTTCCAGGTCGCCAAGCAGGTGCGTACCGAGACGGGAATCGGTGAGAACCCCGTCTCGGTGGCCTATGCCGCGGTCAGCATGGCGAGCCATATCTTCGATGACTTCTCGCGAGCCAATGCACTGCTCATCGGGGCGGGAGACACCATCGAGCTGGTGGCGCGCCACCTCAAGGAAGCGGGCATCGCCAACCTGTGCATCGCCAATCGTACCGTGTCGCGCGCCCAGTCGCTGGCCGATGAGCTGGGTGGCAGTGCCATCGGCTTGGAAGGCATTCCGCATGCCCTCGAGAATGCCGATATCGTGATAGCCTCCACCGCCGCTCAGCTGCCGATCCTCGGCAAGGGCATGGTGGAGCGTGCGCTCAAGAAACGCCGTTACAAGCCGGTCTTCATGGTCGATATCGCCGTGCCGCGCGATATCGAGCCGCAGGTCGGGGATCTCGATGATGTCTTCCTTTATACCGTGGATGATCTGCAGGAAGTCATCGAGGAAAACCGTCGTCATCGCCAGCTGGCGGCTGCCCAGGCCGAAGAGCTGATCCGGCAGGGTGTCAGTGCCTGGCAGCACCGCAAGCGTGTGCGCAGTGGCGGAGAAGTCATCAAGCGTTATCGTAGCCACGGCGAGCAACTGCGTGCAGAGTGCGAGGCACAGGCGCTGGCCGAGCTTGATCAGGGCCGTGACCCGCAGGAAGTCGTGGCGCAACTGGCCCGTCAGTTGGCCAACCGCTTCATGCATCACCCGACCCTGGCGCTGCGTCAGGCGTCAGGCGACGATCGACAGGATATTCTTCAGACGGCGCAGGAGCTGCTGCTCGCGCCGGTTGATTCATCACAGGACCCTTCATGAAAGACAGCCTCATCACCAAGCTCGACACCTTCCATGACCGCTTCGAGGAGATCTCCGCCTTGCTGTCGGAGCCTGAAGTGATCGGGGATCAGGCCCGCTTCCGTGACCTGTCGCGGGAGTATGCCGAGCTTGAGCCATTGATCGAGGCATGGCAGCGCCATCGCGCCTTGAAGGAAGATCGCGAGGCCGCCCTCGGCATGTGCGATGACAGCGACGCCGAGATGCGCGAGATGGCACGTGAGGAAGTCCGCGAGAGCGATGCGGCGCTTGACGTGCTGGAGGCAGAGATTACCCAGCTGTTGATCCCGCGGGACCCGGATGATGGGGCCAACGTCTTCCTCGAAGTGCGTGCCGGCACCGGCGGTGATGAGGCGGCGCTGTTCGCGGGGGACCTGTTCAAGATGTATTCCCGCTACGCCGAGCTCAAGGGCTGGAAGGTCGAGACCGTCAGCGCAAGCCACGGTGAGCATGGTGGCTTCAAGGAAGTCATCGCCCGCGTCAAGGGCGAGGGGGTCTACTCGCGCCTCAAGTTCGAATCCGGTGCGCACCGCGTGCAGCGCGTGCCTGCCACGGAATCCCAGGGCCGCATCCATACGTCCGCCTGTACCGTGGCGGTGATGCCTGAGGCCGATGAGGTCGGGGACATCGACATCAATCCGGCCGACCTGCGAGTGGATACCTACCGCAGTTCCGGGGCCGGGGGGCAGCACGTCAACACCACCGATTCGGCGATTCGCATCACCCACCTGCCCACCGGTGTGGTCGTGGAGTGCCAGGACGAGCGCAGTCAGCACAAGAACCGTGCGCGCGCCATGTCGTTGCTGGCAGCGCGACTCAAGCAGGCCGCGGTGGACAGCCAGGCACAGGCGACTTCCGATGCCCGTCGCAAGCTGGTGGGCTCCGGTGATCGCTCCGAGCGCATCCGCACCTACAACTTCCCCCAAGGACGTCTGACCGATCACCGTATCAATCTGACGCTCTACAAGCTCAATGAAGTGATCGCCGGTCAGCTGGACGAGGTGATCGAGCCGCTGGTCGTCGAATATCAGGCAGACCAGCTGACGGCACTGCAGGAGCAATGAGGTGAGAATCGATGTCACGTTGGCAGCCGCGGCTGCCCGTCTGAGTGAGTCGGGCAGCGAGTCTCCGCGTCTGGATGCCGAGCTGCTGCTGGGAGAGGTGATGGGGCGCGATCGCACCTGGTTCTATACCTGGGGGGATCGCGATCTCGAGTCGGAAGCGGGCGCCGAGGGCGTGGCTCGCTTCGAGGCGCTGCTGGCACGCCGAGCCGAAGGACACCCCGTCGCCCACCTGCTTGGCCGCCGTGAGTTCTATGGCCTGATGCTGCGCTGCTCTCCTGCCACCTTGATTCCGCGCCCGGATACCGAAGTGATGGTGGAGTGCGCGCTGGAGCTGGCCGAGGCGCCCGAAGGCACGCTGCTGGATCTCGGCACCGGCACCGGCGCCATCGCGCTGGCCTTCGCTCGTCATCGTCCGCAGTGGCAGGTGCTGGGGGTCGATCTCATCGAGGAGGCCGTGCAGCTTGCGCGTGACAATGCCGAGCATCTCGCGATTCCCAACGTCGAATTCCGGCGCAGTGACTGGTTCTCCGCCGTTCCCGAGACCGGCTTTGCGCTGGTGACCGCCAATCCGCCTTACCTGGCCGATGATGACCCGCACCTGGCACTGGGTGACGTGCGTTTTGAGCCGCGCTCGGCACTGGTGGCGCGCCAGCAGGGGCTGGCAGACTTCCTGCATCTGATCGAGGCCGCGCCCCGCCATCTGGCCGCGGGCGGTCATCTGATGCTCGAGCATGGCCTGGCCCAGGGCAAGGAAGTGCGCGAGGCGCTGCGCGCCGGTGGTTTTCTGGAAGTGGAAACGCTGGAAGACCTCGGTGGGCGAGAGCGCATCACGCTGGGGCGCATTGGCTGACGCCTCCCCGGCGGGCGGGAATGCAGGCCGGCCCGGACTTGCCAGAGGAAACCCCTGCTTTCAGTGGAGCCTGCGTGGAATCCTCGTCGCAGGCCTGCCTGTGCGGGCGTATCTCCTGTCGGGCGGGTATGGTAGTAATAAGCGATGCATGACTGGAAAGGTCGCCTGATTACCCCCGCGTTCTCGGGTTGCCTGACTGCACGAAAGACAGGAGTAAGGATGATCCTGCTGCAAGTCACCCTGCTGGGAAAACTATTATAATGAAAGCGAAATCACGTTCTCTGGACCGCATTGACCTCAAGATCCTGCGCTGCCTGCAAGAAAATGCGCGCATTTCCTATGTCGACCTCGCCTCCGAGGTGGGACTCTCCACCACTCCCTGTCTGGAGCGAGTCAAACGCCTCGAGCGTGCCGGCATCATCCGTGGCTACAAGGCCGTGCTGGACCCCAAGGCGCTCAAGGCCAATCTGCTGGTCTTCGTCGAGATCAGCCTCGAGACCCAGTCACCCTCCGTCTTCGATGAATTCCGCCGTGCCGTCTCCAAGCTGCCGCAGATCCAGGAGTGTCATCTGGTCTCGGGGCAGTTCGATTACATCCTCAAGTGCCGGATTCCGGAAATGTCCGCCTATCGGCAGTTGCTCGGGGATGTGGTGCTGACGCTGCCCGGGGTCAAGGAATCCAAGAGCTATGTGGTGATGGAAGAGGTCAAGGAGCAGTTCTCGCTGCATGTGCCGGACATCGAGGATCTCGACGCCAAGTGACGAGCCCCTGATGCCAGCGGCAGGGCTCAGGGTTTAGAGCTCAGGCCCAGGCCCGGCGGCCGGCCAAAGCATTCACTTCATTCACAGACAGACGGCTCACCTTCCATGCAAGATTCGCAACTGCTGCGCTATTCGCGTCAGATATTGCTCCCTCAGGTCGATATCGCGGGTCAGCAACGATTGCTGGCCGCGCGGGTGCTGGTGATCGGGGCTGGCGGTCTGGGGTGCCCGGCGGCGCTCTATCTGGCGGCAGCCGGTGTCGGCACGCTGGTGCTGGCCGATGATGACCATGTCGAGCTCTCCAATCTGCAACGTCAGATCGCCCACGGAGAGGCGGACATCGACCAGCCCAAGGCGCGCTCGCTCGCCAGCTCGGTGTCGGCGATCAATCCCGACACCGAGGTGATCGCCCTGTCCGAACGTCTTCAGGGCGAGGCGCTGGCCGAGCAGGTCGCCGCCGCGGACGTGGTGCTCGATTGTACTGACCGTTTCAGTTCGCGCTTCCCGATCAACGCCGCCTGCGTGGCGGCAGGCACGCCGCTGGTGTCGGGTGCCGCGATTCGTTTCTCCGGTCAGTTGGCGGTATTTGATCGCCGTGAGGCAGATGCGTCGTGTTACGGCTGCCTGTATTCGCCGGAAGAGCAGGGCGATGAAGAGCTGACCTGTGCCGAGAGCGGGGTCATCGCGCCGTTGGTCGGCATCATCGGGGCCTTCCAGGCGCTGGAAGCGCTCAAGCTGATCAGTGGTGCCGGGCGTGTGCATCGAGGGCTCGCCACCTTCGATGGCCTGACCGGTGAGTGGCGACGCATGGGGCTCAAGCGTGACCCCGCCTGTCCGGTATGTCGTCGCTCGACATGACATGAGTGGAGCACTCCCCGAGCCCCCTTCACGCCAATGCGTGGAGGGTCTGTCACCAAGCCCCGCAGCCTCTCAGGCTGCGGGGCTTTTGCTTTTCTGGTCTCAAAAGTCTGACGTTGATGACCTCAGGGGGGGGCGCCATTGTGGGGCGTCAAAAGGGGTGTAAAACAGTGCGTGTTGAAAATTTATACCTCGCGGGGCAATCAATATGCAGTATTTGCCGATGACGTGTGGTAAATAACGCAAATATTCCCCGGGTCGGTGAATAAACTCAACAGTGGCGGGTAAGGAGGGGCATGGTCGGCTGCAGATCAGGCGCGACAGACGAGCCGCGGCGAGACCGCCAGGAAGCGCAGCGTGGGCGTGATGACATCCGCTCCTACTACCAGGCCAGTCAGCGTGTGACGCTTGCGCCCTGTCCACCGTTGGCCGGTGAACGACGCGCTGATGTCTGCGTGATCGGCGGCGGTATCACCGGCTGCTCAGCGGCTCTGCATCTCGCTGAGCGTGGCTATTCGGTCATCCTGCTGGAGGCGCGCGGCATCGGCTTCGGGGCTTCGGGACGCAGTGGCGGCCAGATCCTGCCGGGACTTGGCACCGACATCGCCACGGTCGAGAAGGCTCTCGGCCGTGAGCAGGCGCATGCCATCTGGGAGATGAGTCGCGAGTCGGTTCGTCTCACCACCGCACTGATCGAGAAGCACCGGATCCCCTGTGATTATACCCGCGGCTATCTGCATGCTGCCGTCAAGCCGCGACATGTGCGCGAATTGCAGGAATTTCAGGCGCGCATGGCACGCGATCATGACTACCATGCATTGCAGTGGTTGCAGGGGGATGCCCTGCGAGCGCGAGTCGTTACCGATGCCTATCCCGGGGCGCTGCATGATGGAGAGGGTGGCCATCTGCATCCGCTGAATTACACCCTCGGGCTTGCGCGTGCTGCCCAGCGGGCAGGCGTTACGATCTGTGAACAGAGTCCTGTGCTCAAGCTCGAGCATGGCCGAAGTGGCAGTGGCATCGTCGCCAATGGCTCCGGTGGGCAGGCAGGGCGTGCGCGTGTGCATACCGCGCAGGGCAGCGTGAGTGCCGAGTTCGTGGTGGTGGCGACCAACGCCTATCTCGATGGCCTGGTCCCGCGGCTGGATGAGCGCATCATGCGCGTCGCCAATTATATCGTGGCCACCGAACCGCTCAGCGAAGCACAGGTCGCGCAGGTGTTGCCGGGCAATGATGCCCTTTCCGATGCCAACTTCGTGCTCGACTACTACCGTCTCTCTGCTGACAGGCGCCTGCTCTACGGGGGGGAGGTGAGCTATACCGGACGAGAGCCGCGCCACCTCAAGACGCGCATGGACGGCAAGATTCGCCGTCTGTTTCCGGCGCTTGACGGGGTGGGGATCGATTACCGCTGGGGGGGTGACGTGGCCATCACCATGAATCGGGCACCGGACTTCGGGCGTCTTGCCCCGAATGTCTATTACGCCCAGGGGTACTCGGGACATGGCATGTCGCTTGCAGGGCTGGCGGGCAAATTGATCGCCGAGACGATTGCCGGCCAGGCGGAACGTTTCGATGTCTTTGCCGCCATGCCCCACCGCGCCTTCCCGGGTGGACACTGGTTGCGAACTCCTCTGCTGGTCCTGGCGACCAGCTTCTACACGCTGCGTGATCGGCTCTAGGCCGAAGCCATGATGAAGGTGCTGCACATTTGACATCGTTGATCATCCCGACAGCCCATGAGCGGGACACGACTGGTGAGTAATCGCAAGGGAGGCGCGATGAGCGCAGTGGACAGCAACGAGGGTATGGCGCCTGAGCGAGACACGAGAGAGTCGTCGGAGGCTGGCCAGCCCCGGTTCCATTGCCGTGCCGCGTCATCCATTCAGCTCAAGGGGCTGCACAAGCGCTTCGGCAACGAGGTGGCGGCGCTTGATGGTGTGGATCTCGCCATTCAGCCCGGCGAGTTCTTCACGCTATTGGGGCCTTCCGGGTGTGGCAAGACGACGCTTCTGCGCATTCTGGCGGGGCTGGAGGCATTGGATGAGGGGCAGGTGGTGATCGGCGGGCGCGATGTCACCGATGTGCCGCCGCATCAGCGCAGCGTCAATACGGTCTTCCAGTCCTATGCGTTGTTCCCGCATCTCAGCGTGCGTGACAACCTCGCCTTCGGTCTGCGCATGCAGGGCATGCCGAGTGGCGAGCGCGAGGCAAAGGTCGCCGAGATGGCCGAGTTCATCAAGCTGGGGAGTCTGATCGATCGCCGGGTCGACCAGCTCTCAGGTGGTCAGCGCCAACGTATCGCGCTGGCGCGGGCGCTGGTCTGCGAGCCGGATGTGCTGCTGCTGGATGAACCGCTGTCGGCGCTGGATGCCGGGCTGCGCAGTCAGATCCAGATCGAGCTGCTGCGTCTGCAGAAGCGCCTTGGCATGACCTTCGTGTTCGTCACCCATGATCAGCAGGAAGCGATGGTGATGTCGGACCGCATCGCGGTGCTCGACAGCGGCAGCATCCAGCAGGTGGGGACGCCGCGCGAGATCTATGAATGCCCGGTCAATGCCTTCGTGGCGCGTTTCATGGGGCATGCCAATCTGTTCGAGATCACGGCTCGCGATGACAGCCGCGATGACGCCGTCCGGCTGACCACGCCGCTGGGCATGCTGACGGCGCAGGCACCGGGCAGCGGCGGGTTGCTGCTGCTGCGCCCCGAGACGCTGGAACTGCGCCGGCGTCCCGCCAGCGAATTCGAACGCTACGACGTGCTGGAAAATCATCTGCCGGGCCGAGTACAGGAGCGACTGTACCGCGGTAGCCATGCCGAATATCGCGTGGAGGTGGCGGGTGTCACCTTGCAGGTGGTGGTCAACAATCGGGGCGGCCAGTTGCCGGACGTGGGAGACCACGTCGATGTGGTGGTGGCCGCGCAAGACCTGATCACGCTGGAGGCATGACGATGGCCTATCACGGGAGCTTGCCCACGGCACGCAGTCGCGCGGTGGTGGCCGAGTCACGCCACCTGCTGTTGACGGTCGCCCCCGGCGCGCTGTGGATCATCATCTTCCTGGTGCTGCCCAGTCTCTATCTGATGAGCGTGGCCTTCATGAGCAATGGCCCCTATGGCTTGCCGGAGATGCCCTTGTCGCTGACCTCGTTTACGCAGCTGGCGGGTCAGGGCTTTCTCGGCTGGAGCCCGGGCAATCTCATGACGCTGGGGCGTTCGCTGTGGCAGACCGTGCTTTCCACCGTGCTGGTGGTGCTGGTGGCGTATCCGATCGCCTATCACATCTCGCAGGCAGACCAGCGCTGGCGGCCGATCATGCTGCTGGCGGTAGTCGTGCCGTCCTGGACCAATCAGGTCATCCGCACCTTTGGCTGGATGAACCTGCTGGCGCCGGGCACGCCGTTGGCGGAGCTGGCCGAGGCCATGGGCATGATCGCGCCCAACATGGGGCTCTATCCGTCCAATTTCGCGGTCACGCTGGGGCTGGTCTACAACTTCCTGCCCTTCATGGTACTGCCGCTGTATGCCGCTTTCGAGAAGCTCAATCTCTCGCTGGTGGAAGCGGCGCAGGATCTCTACGCCTCGCCGCTCAAGGCCTTCTGGCATGCGGTATTCCCCCAGACGTTGCCGGGGCTGCTGGCGGGGGTGGTGCTGGTGGCGATCCCGGCGTTCGGCATGTACGTGATTCCGGAACTGCTCGGCGGTGGCAAGGGCATGATGCTGGGCAATCTGGTCGCCAATCAGTTCTCCGGCAGTGCCAACTGGCCGCTGGGGGCGGCGGGGGCGATCCTGATGTTGATCGCGACCTTCATCGGACTCTATGCCATGCGTCGCATCGGCAGGCGCCTGGGTGGCGGTGAAGAGGTGGTGATATGACGCGCGGCGGACTTCACAAGGGATTGCGGGGCTTCTGGTGGCTGACGCTCGGTTTTCTGTATCTGCCGCTGATCGTGGTGATGCTTTTCTCCTTCAATGCCTCCAACAGTGCCGCAAGCTTCACCGGCGTGTCGCTGCGCTGGTATCGGCGTCTGCTGGGCAATGACGCGATTCTGTCGGCGCTGGGCAATTCGCTGCTGCTGGCAGTGGTGTCGTCATTGCTGGCGCTGATGATCGGCACGCTGATCGGGTATGGCATGTATCGCCACCGTCATCGCAAGCTGGGCTGGCTGATCGTGCTGATCTATCTGCCCATCGTGCTGCCGGACATCGTGTTCGGGATCTCGGAAATGACCTTCTTCGTCAAGATCAATGAGTTGACCGGTCTGCTGTCGCCGGGGCTGGGCACCATGATCATCGCGCATGTCACCTTCCAGATTCCCTTCGTGGCGCTGATCGTCTATTCACGCTTCGTCGGTCTGGATCCGACATTGTTCGAGGCGGCCAAGGACCTCTATGCCACGCCGCGCCAGCGCGTGCAGTTCTTCATGTTGCCGACCCTGAAGCCGGCGTTGATCTCGGGCTTCCTGCTGTCCTTCACGCTGTCGCTGGATGACTTCGTGATCAGCTTCTTTACCGCCGGACCGGAGAGCGCCACCTTGCCCATCTACATCTGGAGCGCGATACGCAAGGGCGTGACACCGGAGATCAATGCCATCGCCACCCTGATGATGGCGGTGGTCGCCCTGGCGGCGATCGTGAGTCTTGCGCTGTCACGCCGGCGCAGCGCTTCATGATTTCGCTGGAGGATCACTCGTCGTACCCCGCCCCTGACCAGGCAGGCATGCCGGTATCGGGGGCGGGCATTCACCACCTCTCTCATCGACTGAACGGAGCATCACAATGACAACTCACACGCTGCGTCTCGCGGTCGCCATCGGCAGTCTGCTGCTGGCAGGCGCCGCCCAGGCTGAAGACAGGAAGCTGTATCTCTTCAACTGGACCCAGTACATGGACCCGGAGATCATCACCGCCTTTGAAGAGGCCTTCGATGTCGAGGTGGTCGAGAATTATTACAACTCCCTGCCGGAAATGCTGGCCAAGCTGAATGCCGGCGGGGTGTCCCAATACGATATCATCGTGCCGTCCAATTACTACGTGCCGCGCCTGATCAACACCGGCCTGGTCCAGAAGATCGACAAGGCGAAAGTGCCCAACCTGGCCAATGTCGATGCGCAGTTCAAGGACCCGAGCTTTGACCCGGGAGCCAACTACACCGTCCCGTATCAGTGGGGAGTCACCGGGCTGGTCTACAACGCCAGCACGTTCAAGGATGCCCCCAAGAGCTGGTCACTGCTGTTTGATCCCGCCGTCAATGCCTCATATCCGTTCAGCCTGATGGGCGATGGCCAGGTCAGCATGGGGGCGGCCTGTGCCTATCTCGGTCATGGCTATGACTGTACCGGCATGGATGCCTGGCGTGAGGCGGCCAGATTGCTGATCGAGACCAAGCATCGCGACAACTTCAGCGGCTTCTCCGATGGCACGCCGGCCCTGCAACAGCTGGCACGCAAGGTCACGCATGGTGCGCTGTCCTACAACGGCGACTATCTGTTCTATCTGGACGAGAATCCGGAGTCCTTCGCCGATATCAAGTACATGATTCCGGATGAAGGTGCCGAGAAGTGGGTCGATTCGATGATGATTCCCGCCAAGGCGCCGCATCCTGAGCTGGCACACGCCTTCATCAACTTCCTTCTGGACGCCAAGGTCGGCGCGCAGTTGTCCAACTACAACTACTACGCCAGCCCCAATGCCGCCGCCAGGCCGTATCTGGATGAGGTGCTGACCCAGCCACCGATCCAGCCCTCCGAGGATGACATGGCGCGTCTGCATTTCTCGCCGAGTCTCTCCGGTGAGCAGTTGCAGATCTTCCAGCAGTTATGGTCGGAAGTGCAGGCCCGTTGAGTCGGCGTCTCGTCGATCGCGGGCATCTCGTCATTGACCGCAGGCGCTGCCTGCGGTGTTCAAGGAAGGTGTTATGAGTGTCAATCACGTGGGTCACGAGCAGCCGGGTCATGAAGATGATGACGCGATCCTGCAGGAATGGTTCGCCGCTCACGGTATCACCGAGGTGGAATGTCTGGTCACGGATCTGACCGGCATTCTCAAGGGCAAGATCATGCCTGCGCGCAAGTACCTCAATGGCGGGCGGCCACGCCTGCCGGATTCGCTGTTCATCCAGACCGTCACGGGAGGCTATCCGGATGATGAAGACAGCCGCTTCTGGAACCCGGCCGAACAGGACATGCAGCTGATTCCGGACGTGAATGCGCTCTATCTGGTGCCGTGGGCGGAAGACCCCACCGCACAGGTCATCCACGATTGCTATTACCTGAATGGTGAGCCGGTCGAGCTGTCGCCACGCTATGTGCTCAAACGGATACTGGCATTGTATGCCGAACAGGGCTGGCAGCCGGTGGTGGCGCCGGAGGCCGAGTTCTATCTGGTCAAGACCAATACCGACTCCGATTATCCGCTGGAACCGCCCATCGGCCGCAGCGGTCGGCAGGAGAGCAGCCGTCAGTCCTTCTCCATCGATGCGGTCAATGAATTCGATCCACTGTTCGAGGAGATGTATGACTACTGCGAGGCGATGGGGCTGGATCTCGACACCCTGATCCATGAAGAGGGAGCGGGGCAGATGGAGGTCAATTTCGAGCATGGGGATGCTCTTTCTCTCGCCGACCAGGTGGTGATGTTCAAGCGCACCCTGCGGGAGACGGCGCTGCGACATGGCATGTACGGGACCTTCATGGCCAAGCCGATGGCCTATCAGCCGGGCAGTTCGATGCATATTCACCAGAGCCTGGTGGATGTCGAGTCAGGCAATAACCTGTTTGCCGATGCGTCGGGTCAGCCGAGCACGCTGTTCCGTCACTTCATCGGGGGCCTGCAGACCTATCTGCCCGCCGCGATGCCGTTCTTCGCCCCCAACGTCAATTCCTATCGGCGTCTGATGCGCAATGACACCAGTGGCTCCGCACCCATCAATGTCGAGTGGGGCCTGGACAACCGCACCGTGGGCCTGCGGGTGCCGGTGTCGGACGCGGCAGGTACGCGGGTCGAGAATCGTCTGGCGGGTGCCGATGCCAATCCCTATCTGGTGATGGCGGCTTCGCTGGCGTGTGGTTATCTGGGAATGATGGAGCGGATCGAGCCGCGCCCTCCGGTGGTCGGCTCGGCCTGGGAGGGCGGCAATACCCTGCCGGACGATATCGGCCCGGCACTCGATGCTCTGCATGCCTGTACGCCGTTGGCCAACATCCTCGGCGAGCGCTTCGTGAAGAGTTATCTGGCCGTCAAGCGTGCCGAGCATGGGGAATACTTCCAGGTCATCAGCTCCTGGGAGCGTGAGCACCTGCTGCTGCGTGTCTAGACCCCTGCGGTACGCCAACGGATACCGGGAGGCCACGACATCCGTCGTGGCCTCCCGAGGTTCAGGGGAAGAGGCGGGCGGAAGAAGGGTTGTCGTCAGTGAGAGGCATGACGCGTCAGTCCGGCGCTCATGGTGTGTATCTGCAAGATGTCTTGTTCGCAGGTTGATCTGGTCTACCACAAGGATGCTGTCATGAGTGCCACTACCCCCCTGGAGTCTGCCGCCTCCTGGTATGCCGCTTCCGCCAATGTCGCCCCCGAGCGCCCGCCGTTGTCCGGTGAGGTCAGCTGCGATGTCTGCGTGGTCGGCGCTGGCTTCACGGGAATCTCGGCGGCACTGCACCTGGCCGAGCAGGGGCTCAAGGTGATGGTGCTGGAGGCCGCCTGCGTGGGATATGGGGCCTCGGGTCGCAATGGCGGGCAGATCGTCAACAGTTACAGTCGCGACATGGACGTGATCGAGGCGCGCTTCGGCGCACGGACGGCGCAGGCATTGGGCGACATGGCCTTTGAGGGCAATCGCATCATTCGGGATCGCATCGCTGACTATGCCATCGACTGTGATCTGCGCGACGGCAATCTCTTTGCCGCCTGCAACGCGCGTCAGTTCAAGGGGCTCAAGGAGCACAAGGCCCTCTGGGAGCGCTATGGCAATACCAGTCTCGAATTGCTGGAAGGGGATGCCTACCAGCGTGAAGTGAGCGCCGAAGGGTATACGGGCGCCCTGGTCGACCACTCCGGCGGCCATCTCCATCCGCTCAATCTGGTGCTGGGCGAGGCCGCGGCCTTCGAGTCCCTCGGCGGGGTGATCTTCGAACATAGCCCGTTGGTGAGTCTCGAGCATGGCAGTCCGGTCGTGCTCAGGACGGCCGCTGGCGCCATCCGGGCCGAGCGTGTGGTGATGGCGGGCAATGCCTATCTTCACGGTGTGCTGCCGGAGCTCGAGGGCAAGTCGATGCCCTGCGGCACGCAGATCATCGCCACCGAGCCGTTGGCGGATGACGTGGCGCGCGGGCTGCTGCCCAATGGCATGGCGGTGGAGGACTGCAACTATCTGCTGGATTACTACCGCCTGACTCGCGACAACCGTCTTCTCTTCGGGGGCGGTGTCAACTACGGCGGTGAAGACCCCGCCGATATCGAGTCCCTGATTCGGCCCAAGCTGCTCAAGGTCTTCCCGCAGCTGGCCAGCGTCAGGATCGACTATGCCTGGAGCGGAACCTTCCTGATGACGCTCAATCGACTGCCGCAGTTCGGCGTGCTCAATGACAATGTCTATTACGCCCAGGGGTATTCCGGGCATGGCGTGACCTGCAGTCACCTCGCTGGGCGACTGATCAGCGAGGTGATGAGGGGGCGTGAGGGTCGCTTCGATGCCTTCGCGAACCTGCCGCATCTGCCGTTCCCCGGGGGACGACTGTTGCGAGTGCCGCTGTCTGCCGTGGGAGCCTGGTACTACCAGACACGCGACAGGCTCGGCCTCTGACGCACTCGAAGCGGGAGGTCAGGGCCAGTGGGCGCGCTCCGGCCGGAATGCCCACTGGGCAAGCGTGTCCGGGGTGAGGCGCCTCAGATGCTGCGCAGGTACCAGTCGTATTCCAGACGGCTGATGATCTGCATCGCGGCCTCGCGCTCCGCCCGGCGACCGGCAATGAAGACATTCAGGAAGCGCTCGCTGAAAGCGGCCGTGAGGGGAGCGCTTTCCTCCAGCAGCGTCAGGGCCTCGGGCCAGCTGTTGGTCAGGCTGGGCTCGAACTGATCATAGGCATTGCCGGTCACCGGCTCACCCGGGGAGATCCGATGGGTGATGCCATGGATGATGGAGGCCAGCAGCGTCGCCAGCAGCAGGTAGGGATTGACGTCAGCCCCGGCGACCCGATGCTCCAGCCGACGCGCCTCATTGGGGCCGGAGGGAATGCGGATGGCGACCGAGCGGTTGTCGAATCCCCAGGTGGGCGCCATCGGTACGTACAGGCCCTGCTGGAAACGGCGATAGGAATTCAGGTTGGGGGCAAACAGCGCCATGGAGGCGGGCATGAGTTCCAGCAGGCCGCCGATGGCGTGACGCAGGGTCTCGGTGCCCAGAGGATTCTCGCCGGGGTCTGCGAAGACATTGTGTCCATCGCGGTCCACCAGGCTCAGGTGCGCATGCATGCCATTGCCGGCTTCATCACCGTACGGCTTGGCCATGAAGGTCGCGTCGAAGCCATGACGCAGGGCGACACCCTTGATCAGGCGTTTGAGCAGGACGGCGCTGTCACAGGCCTTCATGACGTCGTCGAGATGAATCAGGTTGATCTCGAACTGACCCGGGGCGCACTCCTTGAGCGCGGTATCCAGCGGCAGCTGTTGGATGCGTGCGGCATCCTGGATCTCTTCCAGAAAGTCGGCATATTCATCCAGCTCTCCGATGGAGTAGAGCTGGCTTTCCGTGGCGCGCTCACCCGTGAGCGGAGAGCAGGGTGGCTGCACCATGCCCAGGTCATCGCGCTCACGATCCACGAGATAGAACTCCAGTTCCAGCGCGACGACGGCGGTCAGCCCCATCCCGGCCAGAATATCGACCTGTTTCTGCAGCTGATTGCGGGGGTCCGCGAAGAAGGGGCCGTCCCTGTCATCGCGCATGTTCATCAACAGCTGGCCTTGCTTGCCGCCGCGCAGCCAGGGGGCTGGCATCAAGGTGCCGGGGATCGGGCGGCAGACCTGATCCCCATCCCCGGTCTCCAGGCCCAGACCGGTCTCTTCGATGGTGTTGCCGGCGATATCGATCGCGAAGACGGAGCCTGGCAGGTTGATGCCCTGCTCGTAGGCCTTTTCCAGATTCTCGCGCGGGATACGCTTGCCGCGCTGGATGCCGCTGATATCACTGATCAGCAGGTCGATGCTCTCGATTTCCGGATGGCGGTCCAGAAACTCTCTGGCCTCATCGACGTGAAGGCTGTTCATTGGGGGGCCTGTGAGTGGGTGGTGGCACATCATATATCGCCACGCCATCCCGTGTTGTCAAATAATTCACAGCGCTTACCCGTTGCACCCTTGAGGCAGTATCATCGGCTGAGGCGCTTTCTTTCGATCTCTGTCCCGTGGTTTCCCCTTGCTTGAGATTGCCTTCGTGCCTGATTGGCAGGATGTCAGTTCAATCGATGTTGAATAAAACATACCAAATGACCGGGGTGCATGAGTGGCCCCTGAAGGAGAACCCATGACGTCTCGCCCTCTGGTGGGTGTGATCGCCTGCCGTCGCACGATTGAAGGCCATCCGGCGCACATGGTGACTGACAAGTACGTCAGTGCCCTGCGCGAATTCGGACTGGAGCCACTGGTGATCCCGGTATGGGAAGACGTCATGGCTGACTCGGCCAGAGCGCTGCTGGCGCGACTGGATGGGTTGCTGCTGACGGGCAGCTATTCCAACGTGCATCCGGCGCGGTATGGCGAGGCCATCGCGCCGGAGAATACCTATGAAGACACGGCACGAGATGCGTCAGCCATGGCCTGGGTACCGCTGGCGCTCGAGTTGCAACTGCCGTTGCTGGGTATCTGTCGCGGCTTTCAGGAGCTGAACGTCGCCTTCGGTGGCAGCTTGCATCAGGCGGTGCAGAACGTGCCCGGCTTGAGGGATCATCGTGAGCCCGAGGGCGATCTCGACGTGCAGTTCGCCCCCTCCCACGGCATCAGCATCCTGCCGGGCGGACGGCTGGCCGAGTTGTACGCCGCGCCTGAGGCGCGGGTCAATTCCGTGCATCAGCAGGGGATCGCGCGGCTGGGCGAAGGGCTGCGTGTCGAAGCGGTCGCTCCGGATGGTCTGGTGGAGGCGATCTCGATCATCGCAGCGGGAGCCTTCACGCTGGCGGTGCAATGGCATCCCGAATGGAAACCACGTCAGCATCCGCTGTATCAGGCGATTCTGGAAGGATTTGCCGCGGCCTGTCGGGACAGGTCCAGGCAAGCATCATCCGCTGAGGAGACACCTCGTCAGCCGTCGTGAAGATGACGACGAAGCCGTGTCCCGCGCGCCTGCAGACGCTGCAGGATGACACGGCGCTGGCTGCCTCTCCCGCGTTCTCGTGTGACCTGCCCCCTCTTACCTGACTTCGGAATCCTGATCATGAGTCGTCCCCGGACATTGACCGATTGGCAGGCGCTCGCCGCCCGTCTGACGCCGCAACTGCAAGGCAATGCCTTCATCAACGATGACTTCGTGCCGGCGGTCAGCGGCGAGACCTTCGAGTGCCTCAATCCGGCCACTGGGAAACGATTGGCGAAGGTGGCCAGCTGTGACGGCGCCGATGCCGAGATCGCCGTCCGGCATGCGCGCGCCGCCTTCAAGAGGGGGGGCTGGTCGCGCATGGCGCCTGTCGAGCGCAAGGGGGTGCTGCTCAGGCTGGCGGACCTGATGGAGAGACACCAGTATGAGCTGGCGCTGCTGGATACCCTCGACATGGGCAAGCCGATCACCAGCGCGCTGGATGATGTGGCGGGAGCGATCGGCTCGATCCGCCATCAGGCCGAGTCCATCGACAAGCTGTACGGCGAGGTCGCGCCGACCGGCGAGCAGGTGCTGGGGCTGGTGCTGCGCGAGCCGCTGGGGGTGGTGGCCTCCATCGTGCCGTGGAACTTCCCGCTGATGATGACGGCCTGGAAGGTCGCGCCGGCGCTGGCCGCGGGCAACAGTGTCATCCTCAAGCCGTCGGAGAAGTCACCACTGTCAGCGCTGCGTCTGGCGGCACTCGCACGTGAGGCAGGTCTCCCGAGTGGCGTCTTCCAGGTGTTGCCGGGCTTCGGGCATACCGTCGGGCGTGCGCTGGCCCTGTCGATGGACGTCGAGTGTCTGGCCTTCACCGGTTCCACCACCGTCGGCAAGCAGCTGATGCAGTATGCCGGACAGTCGAACCTGAAGCGTGTCTTCCTGGAGTGCGGTGGCAAGAGCCCCAACATCGTGTTCGCCGATTGCGCGGATCTGGATCGCGTGGCGGAGAGTGCCGCTGCCGCCATCTTCTACAACCAGGGGGAGGTCTGCATCGCCGGTTCTCGCCTGCTGGTGGAAAACTCGATCCGCGACGCCTTCGTCGCCAAGGTGGTGGCGGCTGCCGAGCGCATGCAGCCGGGCGACCCGCTGGACCCGACAAGCTTCATGGGGGCGATGGTCGACAGCACCCAGCATGAGCGCGTGATGGGCTACATCCGCAAGGGGATCGAGGAGGGGGCGGTGCTGCGTGCCGGCGGCGAAGACGTTGCCGGGCCGGGGCTGTTCATCCGTCCGGTGGTCTTCGATGGCGTCACGCCCGAGATGGTGATCGGCCGTGAGGAAATCTTCGGGCCGGTGCTGTCGGTCTTCGGTTTCGAGACCGAAGAGGAGGCGCTGGCGCTGGCCAATGACAGTGATTTCGGACTGGCGGCGGGGCTCTGGAGCCAGGACATCGGCCGCATCATGCGCATGACCCATCGTCTCGAATCCGGCCAGGTCTTCGTCAACAACTGGGCGGGGGGCGATCAGAGCATGCCCTTCGGCGGCGTGAAACAGTCCGGCAACGGCCGCGACAAGTCCCATCACTCGCTGGCGGAATATACCCAGCTCAAGAGTGTCTGGATCGCGCTGAGCTGAACTGAAACCGGGCCGAACCGGGCTGTCACGCGTTGGCGGAAACACCGTGCAGCACGAAAAGAGGCCACGCGATCGCGTGGCCTCTTTTCTGTTGTCATCTGCCGCAAGTGTTTGCCGCAAGGTCTAGAACATGCGTGCCGGCGTCGCACAGCTGACCAGACGGCACTCGACTTCGCCGATGTTGCGAAAGCGATGCGGCACATTGGTATCGAAGTAGTAGGCTTCACCGGCTTTCAATACCCGGGTGTCGCTGCCGATGGTGATCTCGATCTCGCCTTCGATGACCACCCCGGCTTCCTCTCCCTGATGGGTGATCATTTCGCGGCCGGTGTCACTGACAGGCGGGTAGGTCTCGATCATGAACGACAGATTGCGATCCTGACGCTTGGCCCCGACCAGTTTGAAGGCCACCTCTCCGCTGCCCACGTTCGTCAGCTCCTCTTCGCCATAGAACACCTTGGCGGTGTTCTCGAGTTCCATGGTGAAGAAATCACCGATGCTCATGGGAATGGCGGCGAGAATCTTGGACAGTGAGCTGACCGAGGGGCTGACCTTGCCCTGTTCGATCAGTGACAGGCTCGAATGGGTCACCCCACAGCGCTTGGCCAGCTCGCGTTGCGAGATGCCCCGCAGCGTACGCAGCGCCCGCAGGCGCGCACCGACATCATCTGCCATCAGAACTTCCTTCGCGAAGCGACGATTGACTGGAAATGCCTTGAGTCCTTGAGCGACAACGGCCAGCCTCGGGATGTCCGTGACTGGCCGTTGCATGCAGCGACAGGATGACTCAGAGGCGCAGGATCAGCTGAGGCTGTCCAGCTTTTCCTTGAGCACCTTGTTGACCTGTTGCGGGTTGGCGGTGCCGCGTGAGGCCTTCATCACCTGACCGACGAAGAAGCCGATCATCTTGCCACGCTTGTCCGGTTCGGCTTCCTGATACTGGGTCACCTGAGCCGGATTGTCGGCGATCACCTGGTCGACCACTGCCTCGATGGCACCGGTGTCCGTGACCTGCTTGAGGCCACGTGACTCGATGATCTCGTCGGCGCTCTCGCCTTCGCCATCCCACAGCGCGGCGAACACCTGCTTGGCGGCCTTGCCGTTGATGGTCTCATCGACGATACGCTTGATCAGGCCCCCCAGCTGGGCTGCCGAGACCGGGCTCACGGTGATGTCGAGATTTTCCTTGTTGAGACGCCCGGCCAGTTCGCCCTGCACCCAGTTGGCGGCTTGCTTGGCGTCGCCGCAGACATCCTTCACTTCCTCGAAGAAGTCGGCCATCTCACGGCTGGCGGACAGCACGCTGGCATCATAGGCGGACAGCCCCAGTTCGCCCTCGAAGCGTGCGCGCTTCTCGGCCGGCAGCTCCGGCAGAGTCTGGCGCAGGTGTTCGATGTAGGCGTCGTCGACTTCCACCGGCAGCAGGTCCGGGCACGGGAAGTAGCGGTAGTCGTTGGCTTCTTCCTTGGTGCGCATGCTGCGCGTCTCGTCGGCATCCGGATCATACAGGCGGGTTTCCTGCACGACCTTGCCGCCGTCCTCGATCAGCTCGATCTGACGCTCCACCTCGAAGTGGATGGCGCGCTCGATGAAGCGGAAGGAGTTGACGTTCTTGATCTCCGCGCGAGTGCCGAAGGCTTCCTGCCCCTTGGGGCGCACCGAGACGTTGACGTCGCAACGCAGGGAACCTTCGGCCATGTTGCCGTCGGAGATGCCGAGGTACGTCACGATGGCGTGGATCGCCTTCACGTAGGCCACCGCTTCCTTGGCGGAGCGCATGTCCGGCTCGGAGACGATTTCCAGCAGCGGTGTGCCGGCACGGTTCAGGTCGATGCCGGTCATGCCCTGGAAGTCTTCGTGCAGCGACTTGCCGGCGTCTTCCTCGAGGTGGGCATGGTGGATGCGGATCGACTTGCGCGTGCCATCCTCGAGCAGGATCTCGAGTTCACCCGGCCCGACGATGGGCTGATCCATCTGGCTGGTCTGGTAGCCTTTGGGCAGATCCGGGTAGAAGTAGTTCTTGCGCTCGAACACCGAACGGCCGGCCACGGCGGCATTGACGGCGAGGCCGAAGCGCACGGCCATGGCCACGGCCTGCTCGTTGAGCACCGGCAGGGTGCCCGGCAGGCCGAGATCGACGGCGCTGGCCTGGGTGTTGGGCTCGGCACCGTAGGTGGTGGACGAGCCGGAGAATATCTTTGACTGGGTGGCGAGCTGAGCGTGAACCTCAAGCCCGATTACGACTTCCCATTGCATCAGGCTTGCTCCTGTCCGAATTCCGGGCGCTGGCGGTGCCAGTCGGTGATTTGCTGGAACTGGTGCGCGACGCCCAGCAGGGTCTGCTCACCGAAGTGCGGGCCGAGAATCTGCAGACCCACCGGGCGCTTGCCAGCCAGACCGGCCGGCACGCTGATGCCCGGAATGCCCGCCAGGTTGATGGCGATGGTGTAGAGATCCTGCAGGTACATGGACAGCGGGTCCTTGTGCGCGCCGAGATCGAACGCCGGGGTCGGTGCCGCCGGCCCCATCAGCACATCGACCTGGTCGAAGGCATCGAGGAAGTCCTGACGGATCAGGCGACGCACCTTCTGGGCCTTGATGTAGTAGGCATCGAAGAAGCCTTCGGACAGGGTGTGCGTGCCGATCAGGATGCGGCGCTTCACCTCGTCGCCGAAGCCTTCTTCACGGGTGCGCTTGTAGAGGTCTTCCAGGTCCTGCGGGTCTGCGCAGCGGTGGCCGAAACGCACGCCGTCGTAACGCGACAGGTTGGAGGAGGCCTCGGCCGGTGCGATCACGTAGTAGGTCGGGATGGCCAGGTGGGTATGCGGCAGGGAGATTTCCTGCACGCTGGCACCGGCATCCTCGAAGACCTTGATCGCGGCACGCACGGAGGCTTCGACCTCCGCTGACAGGCCGTCGCCGAAGTATTCCTTCGGCAGGCCGATCTTCAGGCCCTTGAGGTCATAGTCCAGGCCTTCGACGTAGTCTGGCACGCCACGTACCACGCTGGTGGAGTCACGCGGGTCGGCGCCGGCGATCACGTTCATCAGGCGCGCGCAGTCCTCGGCGGAGCGTGCCATCGGGCCACCCTGATCGAGACTGGAGGCGTAGGCGATCATGCCGTAGCGGGAGACGCGGCCGTAGGTCGGCTTGAGGCCGGTGATGCCACAGAAGGCGGCCGGCTGGCGGATGGAGCCACCGGTATCGGTGCCCAGTGCCGCCGGGGCGAGGCCTGCGGCGACGGCAGCGGCGCTGCCGCCGGAGCTGCCACCCGGGACGGCGGACAGGTCCCACGGGTTCTTGACCGGACCGTAGTAACTGTTCTCGTTCGAGGAGCCCATCGCGAACTCATCGAGGTTGGTCTTGCCCAGCATCACCACGCCTTCCGCCTTGAGCTTCTCGATCACGGTGGCGTCGTAGGGGGAGATGAAGTTGTCGAGCATCTTCGAGCCGCAGCTGGTGCGCACACCCTCGGTGCAGAAGATGTCCTTGATGGCCATCGGCACGCCGGTCAGCGGTGCGGCATTGCCGGCGGCGCGCCTGGCGTCCGCGGCATCGGCCTCGCGCAGCGCCTCTTCACGGCACAGGGTGATGTAGCTGTTGAGCTCGCCGTCGAGGCGTTCGATACGGGCCAGGAAGGCTTCCGTCAGCTCGCGACTGGTGTACTCGCCGGCCTCGAGGCCTTGCGCCAGCTCACTGAGCGTCTTGTCATGTAGTGCAATGGACGATGACATGTTCGATTCCATCTGTGCACACGATGCAAAGGGCATCGCACGCGGAAATTCCGGGGGCGGACGGGGCGTGCCGCGTGGCGTGGTATCAGGTCTGGCGGTCTCTCACCTCACGTGAGGGATCGGCCAGGCGTGATCACTCGACGACGCGCGGTACCAGATACAGCCCCTGTTCTGTGGCCGGAGCCACCTGCTGAAAACGCTCGCGCTGATTTGACTCGGTGACTTCGTCGGCACGCAGGCGTTGCGTGGCTTCCAGCGGGTGCGCCAGGGGAGCGACGCCGTCGGTGTCGACCTGTTGCAGCTGGTCGACCATGGCGAGAATCCGATCAAGATCCGCGACATAGGCTTCGGCATCCTGCGAGGCAAGACCCAGGCGTGCGAGGTGAGCGGCACGCAGCACATCTGAATGTTCAAGGGCCATGGAAGTTTCCCTGTCTTGGCTTCGTGAGGCTTGAGGTAACGGCGAGTGCAGTCTGCTCGGTGACCTGGCGTTGGCCAGCGGTGAGGCAACTGCTCGCCCGTTGCGCTGTCACAGTGTGATTCGGCGTGAAATGTACCACATCTGCGGCGCGCTGGCAGGCGTGTCAGCTTGCCGCCATGGGGTGGCAATGGTACCGTTCGCGTCTGCACAGGGTTCCGGTCTGGACTAGGTGATCAACTTCCATGTTTAAACGTTTACGTGGGCTGTTCTCGAGCGATCTGTCGATCGATCTGGGTACCGCCAACACGCTCATTTATGTGCGCGGTCGCGGTATCGTGCTCGACGAGCCCTCCGTCGTTGCCATTCGCCAATCCGGGAATGCCCGCAGCGTCGCGGCTGTCGGTGCCGATGCCAAGCGCATGCTGGGGCGTACCCCCGGCAATATCACGGCCATCCGCCCGATGAAGGACGGCGTCATCGCCGACTTCACCGTCACCGAACAGATGCTCCAGCATTTCATCCGCAAGGTGCATCAGAGCACCTTCCTGACGCCCAGCCCTCGCGTTCTGGTGTGCGTGCCGTGCATGTCGACCCAGGTCGAACGCCGCGCCATCAAGGAATCGGCCGAAGGGGCCGGTGCGCGTGAGGTCTACCTGATCGAGGAGCCCATGGCGGCCGCGATCGGTGCTGGTCTTCCCGTCGAGGAAGCCATGGGCTCCATGGTGGTCGACATCGGTGGTGGTACCACCGAGATCGCCATCATCTCGCTCAACGGCGTGGTCTACTCCGAGTCGGTACGCATCGGCGGCGACCGCTTCGACGAAGCCATCACCTCCTACGTGCGTCGCCATTACGGCAGCCTGATCGGTGAAGCGACGGCCGAGCGCATCAAGGAAGAGATCGGCTGTGCCTACCCGGGCGGCGAGCTGCGCGAGATCGACGTGCGCGGTCGCAATCTGGCCGAAGGCATTCCACGCTCCTTCACGCTCAACTCCCACGAGATTCTCGATGCGCTGCAGGAGCCGCTGGCGGCCATCGTCTCGGTGGTCAAGAGCGCGCTCGAGCAGTCTCCACCGGAGCTGGCATCCGACATCGCCGAGCGCGGTCTGGTGTTGACCGGCGGTGGTGCGCTGCTGCGTGACATCGACAAGTTGATCGCGGAAGAGACGGGCCTGCCGGTGATCATCGCCGAAGACCCGCTGACCTGCGTGGCGCGTGGCGGTGGCAAGGCGCTGGAAATGATCGATCAGCACACCTTCGAGCTGCTGTCGAGCGATTGACCTCGTCCGGGGCCGGGTGTGCTGTACGGCTGGTCCCGGCCTGTCGGAGGAAGTGCTATCAAACCCCTGTTCACGCGTGGCCCCGTGCCCGGCTATCGCATGCTGTTGTGTGCGGTGCTGTCCTTCGCGCTGATGTTTGCCGAAGATCGCTTCAGCTGGATGGTCGACGTGCGTGCCAGCATGGCGACACTGGTTTCCCCTGTGCAATGGGTGGTCAGTCTGCCTACAGAGGGCCTCAGCTGGGGCGCACTGGTGTTTGCCGACCAGCAGAAGCTCGCCGATGAAAACCGGGCACTGCGTGAGCAGCTGCTCAATCTGTCCAGCCGTGTGCAACGCATGGCGAGCCTGTCTGCCGAGAATTCCCGTCTGCGCGAATTGCTCAATGCCGGTCAGCGCAGCGATATCCCCTACATCACGTCCCAGTTGCTGACGCTTGATGCTGATCCGTTCTCCCATCGCATGGTGGTGGATCGCGGTGAGCAGGATGGCGTGCGCATCGGCCTGCCGGTTCTGGATGCCTACGGGCTGGTCGGTCAGGTCATCTCCACGTCGGCCTACAACAGTCGCGTGCTGATGATCAGTGATGCCAGTCATGCCGTGCCGGTGGAGGTCAATCGCAATGGCCTGCGCTTCATTGCCCAGGGCAGCGGCAAGATCGATCAGGTGGATGTGCTGCACGTGCCGGACACCGCGGATATCCGTGTCGGGGACCTGCTGGTGACCTCGGGGCTCGCGCTGCGCTTTCCGCGTGGCCTGCCGGTGGCACGTGTCACCGAGGTCTATCATGACCCCGGCAAGCCCTTCGCTCGCGTCAGTGCCGAACCCATTGCCCAGCTTGAGCGTTCGCGCAACTTCCTGATCCAGATGCCACCCGCCGTCGACGTGGAGAGCCTCTACGTGGATGACAGTCTTGACGAGCTGCCCAAGGACAACCTCGCCGCGCCCGCTTCGGACGCGGGTGACGAGGACGCGGCGGATGCCGAGGCGCAGCAGAGCGCCAATGCGCCAGGGGAGAACAACTGATGGCCTTTCGTCCCCAGACCACCTTGCTGTGCTGGTTCTCGTTGCTGCTGGCCCTGTGTCTTCAGGTCATGCCCTTGCCGGATGTGTGGTTGATCTGGCGTCCACAGTGGCTCGGTCTGATGCTGGTCTACTGGTGCATCGTCTCGCCGCAGAGTGTCGGTGTCTTCCATGGCTTCCTGTTCGGCCTGGCGCTGGATGTCCTGCAGGGGGCACCGCTGGGGCACAATGCACTGGTGCTCTCGCTGACCGCCTTCATGGGCGTGTTGCTCTACCAGCGCATCCGCGCCTACTCACTGCTGCAGCAGGCCTTGCTGGTGATCGTGGTGCTGGGCATCGCGCAGCTGGTGGACCAGTGGTTGCGCAGCATCTTCGGTGCCGGGCCAGTGAGTCTGTCCTTCCTGCTGTCGGCGGTGATCGGGGGTGCGCTGTGGCCCTGGCTCTACACCCTGCTGCAGATGCTGCGTCGTCGACTGACGGCGTGAGCCTGCGGCATGTCGTACGCATGAGAGCCGCCCCTTCGGGCGGCTTTCTGCTGTCTCATGATCAAGAAACCTGCCCAGGAGGGAGACATGTCAGCGTCGTCGTCCAGTGTCGCAACCCCCGCAGCGCCCGAGATTCCCGGACGTTCGCCACGTCTTGTCCTGGCGTCCGGCTCGCCGCGTCGGCGTGAGCTGCTGGCCAGTATCGGTGTCAAGTGTGAGGTGGCCCCGGTCGACATCGATGAAACACCTCGTCCCGATGAGTCGCCGGAGCACTACGTCATGCGCATGGCGCGTGAGAAGGCACAGGCCGGATTCAGGCGATTGGACAAGGGGGAGGCTGAGACGGTGGTGCTCGGAGCCGATACCGCCCTGGCGCTGGATGGCCGGATTCTGGGCAAGCCTCGCGATGAAGCGGATGCCCGCGAGATGCTGATGGCGCTTTCCGGTCGTCGTCATCAGGTCCTGAGCGCGGTGACGCTCTGCCATCGTCAGCAGTCGTCCGCCTCGAACGAGCCGTCACCATCCCTGTGCTGCGAGAGCGAGCTGGTCGAGAGCCGCGTGACATTTCGCGCCATCCATCGTGAGGAGGCCGCGCGGTACTGGGCCACGGGAGAACCCGCGGACAAGGCCGGCGGCTACGCGATCCAGGGGCTGGGCGCCATCTTCGTCAGCCATCTTGAAGGCAGTTACAGCGCGGTGGTCGGGCTGCCATTGCACGAGACGTCCCGCTTGCTCATGGCCAGGGGCATTGCCTGCTGGCAGTCGTGACGGTGGGCGGGCGGGCAGGGGGCCGCCGAGGGGATTGTGGAAAATCAGCCGCCGGTGACATCGTTAGTCGATAGACCACAGCCGGGGGCTGCCTTGCTATGTCATAATCGCAAGCAACGACTTTACAAGGACTTGCGCTATGAGTGGCGAGGTATTGATCAACCTGACACCGATGGAGACCCGCGTTGCGGTCGTCGAGAACGGTGTTCTGCAGGAAGCGTTCATCGAACGCAGCGGTCGGCGCGGTATCGTCGGCAATATCTATCGCGGCAAGGTGGTGCGCGTGTTGCCCGGCATGCAGGCGGCATTCGTGGACATCGGTCTCGAACGTGCCGCCTTCATCCATGCGCAGGAGGTGATGCCCGCGCATACCCCGCATGATGAGCAGCTGTCGATCCGCGAGCTGCTCAGCGAAGGTCAGCCGCTGGTGGTGCAGGTCACCAAGGACCCCATCGGCACCAAGGGCGCGCGTCTGACCACGCATCTGTCGGTACCATCCCGCTATCTGGTCTACATGCCCGACTCTCCCCACACCGGGGTGTCGCAGCGTATCGAGAGCGATGTCGAGCGTGAGCGGCTCAAGGAGATGACCGAGCGCTGCCTGACCGAGCTTGACCCGGACGCTCCGGGGGGCTTCATCCTGCGCACGGCCGCCGAGGGCATCAGCGAGGCGGAGCTCAAGCAGGACATGCATTTCCTGCTGCGGCTGTGGCGCAAGGTCAGCGAGCGGCGTCTGACTGCCGCCGTGCCCAGCGTGATCTATGACGATCTGCCACTGTTCATGCGTACCCTGCGTGACGTGATGCGAGACGAGATCGAGCGTGTGCGCATCGATTCCCGCGAGAACTATCTGCGCTTGAAGGAGTTCTCCAGCGAATTCATGCCGGACATGGAAGGGCGCATCGAATATTACCCCGGCGAGCGGCCGATCTTCGATCTGTTCAGCGTCGAGGATGAGCTTCACAAGGCGATGGGGCGCAAGGTCCAGCTCAAGAGCGGCGGCTATCTGGTGATCGACCAGACCGAGGCGATGACCACCATCGACGTCAATACCGGTGGCTTCGTCGGGCATCGCAATCTTGAAGAGACCATCTTCAAGACCAATCTCGAGGCGGCCACGGCGATAGCCCGCCAGCTGCGTCTGCGCAATCTGGGTGGCATCATCATCATCGACTTCATCGACATGGAAGAGGCCGAGCATCAGCGTCAGGTGCTCAGAGTGCTCGAGAAGTCGCTGGAGCGGGACCACGCCAAGAACAAGATGACCGGCGTGACCGAACTGGGGCTGGTGCAGCTGACCCGCAAGCGCACCCGCGAGAGTCTGGAGCAGGTGCTGTGCGAAGCCTGTCCGACCTGCCAGGGGCGCGGCACTCTCAAGACGCCGGAGACAGTCTGCTACGAGATCTTCCGTGAGATCATGCGCGAAGAGCGTGCCTACAGTCCGGATACCTACATGGTGCTGGCCTCCCAGAATGTGGTGGACCGTCTGCTGGATGAAGAGTCGGCCTCGGTGGCGGACCTCGAGAGTTTCATCGGCAAGACCATCCGTTTCCAGGTCGAGGCGCATTATACTCAGGAGCAATATGACATCGTTCTCATGTAAGGTGCCCGCCATCTGTGTTCCCGCCGGTGGAGTCTCGCCATCGGTGCATTGATACACTCGTTCCCCCTGCTGGCACAGCAGGGCGATGCATGGCCCTCGAGGTCGGGTGCCTCCCTCCTGCGTAGGCGTGAGGTAGCGTGTCATCATGTTTGCTCGGAGATCCGCGTGTGACCTCTTCCTCGGATGAGCCGCAAGTGCCACCCGCTGAGTCAGACAGGCTGACAGCGGGGGATGGACCGACGGAGTCGGCCGCCACGGCCGGTGATGCTCCGTCATCTCATCAAGCCTCGTCTCCCGTCCCTTCGCCTTCACGGCGGCGGCGCTGGGGGCGAAGGCTCTTGATGGCGCTGGCGGTGCTGCTGGCGGTGCTGGCGATCGTGATCGGTGGCCTGCGCTGGTGGCTGACGACGCTGGAATCTCGCCGTGACGCGATCAGCGACTTCATCGCTACCCAGACCCATTCCAATGTCGGGATGTCATCGCTTGACGGGCGAATGGACTATCTCGACCCGGCCATCAAGCTCTCCGGCCTGAACCTCTTTCGGCCCGACGAGATGGAGGCGGCCCCGCTGTTGAGCGTGGAGCGTCTCGAGTCGCGGCTTGATGTGCTGTCCTCCCTGCGCCATCTGGCGCCCGTGTTTGACCGTGCGACCGCCACTGGCGTCATCGTTCACCTCTATCAGCATGACGATGGCAGCTGGGGCTGGCCGGGGCCGCCGCGCCCGCCTGAAGCCCTCGAGCCCAAGGGGCAGATGAGCCTGGAACAGCTCGAGCAGGGCCTGGCACTGCTGGCGCGTCAGCGCGTGAGGCTCGAGGATGTACGTCTCGTGCTGCATGGACGCAACGATACGCTCAATCTGAACGCGGCCGAGTTGTTGCTGGCCGGTGATGGTGAACGTGCTCATCTGGAGGGGCAGCTGCGCGTAGGGGAGTCGCCCCAGGCCGGCGTGAGTGCCGTGCTGGAGGTGCTGCCCGGCGATGCGGGGCTCGCCGATTATTCCGCGCAGCTGCAGGTGGAGCTGGATGCCGGTGCACTGGCCAGTGTCGGGCGCCTGATCGGTGAGCGCGACAGCCTGATGCTGCGTGACGCTGATGGCAACGCCACGCTGTGGGCGCGCTGGCGAGAGGCACGGCTGGAAGACGCTCGCCTGCGTCTCGATCTCAATCGTCTGACGCTGGATCACGATGGCGCCATGCTGGCCCTCAAGGACATCCATGCGCGGGGGCAGTGGCTGCGGGATCTGTCGGGCGGGGATCGCTGGCAGGCGTGGCTCAATCAGCTCTCGGTGGGGGCTTCGCAGCTCGATGACGCCGTCGTGAGTGACGGTGAGGCACAGGCGGCCCAGCGCTCGGATGCTCCATCGGATTCAGATTCCGCTTCACAGGAGCAGCCTGCTCGATTGCAGGCCGCGCTTGCCAGCCTCCCTGAGCGTATCTCCCTGTCGGGGGATCTCGCCGATGGCAGTGTCTCGCTTGTGACCGGTCGCTTCGATCTGGCGCGGGTGGCGCGCTGGCGCAATGTGCTGGAGCTGGGCGAGCTGGGCGAGATACTTGAGTCACTCGATCCGCGTGGCACCGCCACCGGACTGTCCCTGTCACTGGCCAATATCGGCCTTGAAGCCCCGCTGAGCATGACGCTGGCGCTTGGCCTGACGGATACCGAGGTGGAACCCTGGGAGGGCGCTCCGGGGCTCGGGCCGCTGGCGGCGTGGGTCACGGCGCGGAGTCGTGATGAAGGGGGCATGCAGGGCAGTGTCACCTTCCAGGGAGCCCCCGGCATGCGATTCCATTTCCCGGAAGTCTTCGGTGACAGCTGGTCACTGGAGTCCGCGCAGGGGGTGGTGGACTGGCAGGTGGATGATGCCGGCAGCCAGATCAGCGGGCGTGATCTGGATATCTCGCGTCATGGCGCCAGGGTGACGGGACGCTTCGGGTTGCAGATTCCCACGGATGATGCGGACCGCTTCCAGCTGGATCTGGACATGCAGGATGTGGATGCTCGCAGCATCCCGCTGGCGGACTGGTTGCCGCTCAAGGTACTGGACCCCTCCCTGCGTGAATGGCTGACGCGTGATGTGGCAGGTGTCGTGCCAGAGGGTTCTCTGCATCTGGAGCAGGTCTGGGATGAGGACAATGGCGAGAATGGCTACGGCCCCGGGGACGCGATGGATCTCGAGCTTGCCATCGAGAACGGGCGGCTCGGCTATGTCGAGGGCTGGCCCGCGCTTGACGGCGTGAAGGGCAATCTCGAACTGCATGACAATGATCTCACGGCCAGTGTCGAGTCGGCGTACTCACGGCCGGTCGCGCTGGGTAGCGCGCAGCGTCTGTCGGTGGATCAGGCCAAGGTCGACATGCACGATGACACCCTGGATATCCAGGGGGATGTCACGGGCAGTGTCGAGGCGCTGTTCGATCTGCTCTCGCATGCACCGCTCGAGGACACCGCGGAGCTTTTGGCCGAGTGGCAGGGCAAGGGCTCCGTGGCGGCGGCCATGAAGATTCGCGTACCGCTTGAAGATGCCGAGCAGGCGCGGGTGGAGGTGACGGGCAAGGTCGGTGAGAGGCAGGCGGCAAGCCTGGCCTTCCCCGGGCCGGGCATCGAGATCGCCGGCATTCGCGGCCCGCTGGCATTCGTGCATGACCCCACGCGTCCTGAAGGACAGCGCGAGCAATTGACCGGCGACCTGTCAGGGCAGCTGTTCGGTGGCGCGGTCAAGGCGGCACTCAATATCGGTCAGGCGGATTCGGCCAGCAAGGGGGCGGTGACCTTCAGTGGCCAGGCGCCGCTGGCACCGGTGCTGAGCTGGCTGGGGGCTCCCGAGACACTGCTCGGTGATGCGGCGCAGGATAGCCGTGCCGCACTGAATCAGGGAGATAGCCCGCGTGCGCTGGGCGGCACGTTCGATTATCAGGCGCGTCTGATGCTGCCCGAGGAGGGAGCCAGCCTGCAGCTGTCGAGTGATCTCAAGGGCGCGGCCATCAATCTGCCGGCTCCCTTCGGCAAGGCGCGTGACGAAGCCGCGGCATTGTCGGTGGAGGTCGGGCTCGCCGAGGGCGGTGGCGATGTCGTGCTCGCCAATCGTGCCCGCGCTCGCTGGCAAGGCGGCAATACGCGTGATGATGGCAGCAAGGTGCCGATGACCGGCCAGCTGTGGCTGGAACGTTGGCCGAGCGACCCGCAATGGCCGTCCCGTACGGGGTGGGATATCGCCTGGCGGACGCCGACGCTGGCACCTGAGCTCTGGTCATCATGGGGCGGGGCGCTATCCGGCGCGAGTGGCGATGATGGAGCCAGTGGCAGCGGTGGCGATGCACTCAGCGAGCTGTCACGGCTGCGCGTTGCCACCGATTGTCTGATGATCCAGGATCGGTGTACCGGCCCGATGACGCTTGAGGCAGCGCCTCGTCAGAGCTCTCAACAGCAAGCGCTGGGGCTGGCGGCCACTCTGGAGGGCAGGCTCGCCAGTGGGGAGCTCGTCTGGCAGTCCGGGGCCGCGCGGCCGTTGATTCTGGATCTCGATCATCTTGATCTCGACGCGCTGTGGCCGCCACAGACCCGGGAAACCCCCGAGCCTGCGCCAAGCAACTTCACCGAGGCCGTGGCCACCGGGGTCGAGCCGACTCCCTACCCAGCGGCGCTGGCCGAGCTGCCGGCAGGCAGCCTGCGCCTGGCACGTCTCATCTGGCGCGAGCAGCAGCTGGGACCCATCAGTGCAGAGTGGCAGTCGGATCAACAGCGGCTGGTGGTGTCCCCCCTCGCCATTACCGTGGGCGACATGACGGCCCAGGGCAACATCACCTGGGAGGATGCCGGTGCCAACAGTCTGACGCGCGCTCGCCTTTCCGCGGATGGCAGCGATCTGGGCGGGCTGCTGGAGCGGTTGTCCCAGCCACGCGGCATCGAGGCCGAGCGCGCACGCGCCGAGGCCAAGCTGGCCTGGCCAGGGGCGCCGCAGGACTTTGCGCTGTCGCGCTCCAACGGGCGGCTCGAGGTCAAGCTGGACGACGGACGTTTCCTGAATCTCGGCTCGGCGTCCGCGCGGCTATTGGGATTGGTCAACGTCGACAATCTGCTGCGTCGTCTGTCGCTGGATTTCTCGGATGTGACCGACAAGGGCACGGCCTTCGACAAGGTGCGGGGCGCCGCGACTCTCTTTGCGGGGCGTCTGGAAAGCGATGGCCCCTTGCGTATCGAGGCGCCGTCCACCACCGTGACGCTCAACGGGCAGGTTGACCTGCTTCGCGGTACCCTTGATCAACACATGGCCATCACGGTGCCGGTCAGTCAGAACCTGCCGTTGGCCGCCGTGCTGGCAGGCGCCCCCGCCGTGGGCGGTGCGCTGTTCGTGGCCGACAAGATCTTCGGTCGCTTCATCGACAAGGTGACGCAAATTCACTATCGGGTATCAGGCCCCTGGGGCGACCCGAACATTACTCTGGAAAGTGCCGAATGACGCAAAATGCGAGTTCCGGTCGCGTGCTCGACGATGCCGCGGCCCTGTTGCTGACCCCGGGCGGATTCAGCCTGGATGATCTGGATGCCGGCCTGGCACATGCCATGGGTCCGGGTACCGACTATGCCGACCTCTACTTCCAGCGTATCTGGCAGGAGAGCTGGGTGCTGGAAGATGGTGTCGTCAAGGACGCCAGCTACAACATCGATGGTGGCGTCGGCGTGCGCTCACTGGCGGGAGAGAAGACAGGCTTCGCCTATTCCAATCAGATCGATGCCGCCGCGCTTGCCGACACCGGTCGCACTGCCGCCGGCATCTCACGCAGTGGCAGCAATGGCACGGTCGCCCGTTCGATCATCACCGAGGCACCGTCCTTCTATTCCGGCATCGACCCGCTCAATGGCCTGAGTGCCGAGGACAAGGTCGCGTTGCTCAAGGAAGCGGACCGCATCGCCCGCAGCCTTGACCCGTCCATCAGTCAGGTCTCGGCCTCGCTGTCGGCGCTTTACGAGGTGGTGATGGTGCGTGCCAGTGATGGCACCCTGGCCGCGGACCTGCGTCCGCTGGTGCGCTTCAACATCAGCGTGATCGCGGTGCGCAATGGCCGTCGTGAGCGTGGCAGTGCCGGTGGCGGCGGACGCTTCCCGCTGACCCGTCTGCGTGACGACAACGTCGCCGAGCGCTACGCGCGGGAAGCCGTGCGTCAGGCACTGGTCAATCTCGAGGCCGTCGATGCGCCCGCCGGGCAGATGCCGGTGGTGCTGGGCAATGGCTGGCCGGGCGTGCTGCTGCACGAAGCGGTCGGTCATGGTCTGGAAGGGGATTTCAACCGCAAGGGCAGCTCCGCCTTCGCGGGGCGCATGGGCGAACAGGTCGCGGCGCGCGGCGTCACCGTGGTCGACGATGCGACGCTGGCGGACCGCCGTGGCTCGCTGTCGGTGGACGATGAAGGCACGCCGGGTCAGTACACGCCGCTGATCGAGGATGGCATCCTCACCGGTTACATGCAGGACAAGCTGAATGCCCGCCTGATGGGCATGGCGCCGACGGGCAATGCGCGTCGCGAGTCCTTTGCGCACCTGCCGATGCCCCGCATGACCAACACCTACATGCTGGGTGGCGATCGTGACCCGCAGGAGATCATCAAGAGCGTCAAGCGCGGCCTCTATGCGGTCAGCTTCGGCGGTGGCCAGGTGGACATCACCTCCGGGCGCTTCGTGTTCTCCGCAAGCGAAGCCTATCTGATCGAGGACGGCAAGGTGACCACACCGGTCAAGGGCGCGACCCTGATCGGCAACGGCCCGGAAGCCATGGGTCGCGTCTCGATGATCGGCAATGATCTCGAGCTGGATACCGGGGTCGGGGTCTGTGGCAAGGACGGTCAGTTGGTGCCGGTCGGGGTCGGCCAGCCGACGCTGAAGCTCGATGAGCTGACGGTCGGTGGCACCCAGTCATGAACCGGTGCGCTTGATCAGCAGAGAAGCGATATGACGACGCCGCCGTGGCAGGGCCGCGGCGGCGTCGATGAAGCGTGAGGTGTCAGAATTACAGATCGAGCTCGGCACGCAGCAGCCTGAAGAGCTTCTTGGCGCTGTTGGGCTGCTTGCCGGCATCACGCTCGGCGCGTGAATTGCGGATCAGCTGACGCAGTGCCTGGCGGTCCACCTCCGGGTAGTCCTCGACGAAGATCACGAAGGCTTCGTCGTCCTCGATCAGGCGATCGCGCCAGCGCTCCAGGCGCTGGAAGGAGGCATCCCGACGGATGCTCTGCTGCTCCATGCTCTGGAAGACGGCGTTGATGGCCTCGAGGTCTTCCTTGCGCATCAGCTTGCCGACGTACTGCATGTGACGGCGCAGGCCTTCATGACTGCGAATGCGTCCGCACTCATCGATGGCGGCCAGCATGTCATCGGAGAGCGGGAACTTGGCGCGCTGACCGGCCGGCATGTCGATGATCTTCTTGCCGAGGGCCTGAAGCTCGATCATTTCACGCTTCATCTGGGATTTGCTGGGACGCTCGACGAGCTCCTCAGGTCTTTCTTTACGCATGCCAATTCCAACGAGTCGGGGAAATTTGCGGCAGTATAGCACTGCCAGCGCCCCGTCTCCTCAGAAGGAGAACAACATGAGCCAGGCCTTTGATGCCGTTGCTCAGCAACAACTGCTGGAGCGCCGCGTCAGCGAAGCGCTCGAGCTGGCCCGCAGTCTGGGAGCCGATGCCTGTGAGGTGGGCGCCAGCGTCGATCAGGGCGTCAGCATCTCGGTGCGTGACGGAGAAGTCGAAACCGTCGAGCTGTCGCGTGATCAGGGGATCGGCGTGACCGTGTATCTGGGCAATCGCAAGGGCAGCGCGACCTCTTCCGACGCCGGTAGCGACTCGATTCGTGCCGCGGTCGAGAAAGCGGTCTCCATCGCTCATTACACCGGCGAGGACAGCTTTGCCGGATTGGCGCCGGCCGAACTGATGGCCACCGATTTCCCGGACCTTCAGGCGCATCACCCCTGGGCGATCAGCGTCGATGACGCGACGGATCTGGCGCTGGCGTGTGAGCGTGCCGGACTGGAAGTGGAAGGCATCGCGCAATCCGAAGGTGCCAGCTTCTCCAGTGGGGAAGGTGTGCAGGTCTACGGCAACAGCCACGGTTTCCTGGCCAGTCAGTGCGGCAGCCGACACTCGATGTCCTGCATGTTGATCGCCAGGGATGAACAGGGCATGCAGCGTGACTATGACTACACCAGCGTGCGCAACCCGGCCGACCTGCGCTCCCCGGAGGATGTGGGGCGTGAGGCTGCACGCCGCACGCTGGCACGCCTCAACGCGCGCAAGGTGGCGACGGGGCGTATGCCGGTCATGTTCGACCCGCAGATGTCGGCAGGCCTGGTAGGGCACTATCTGTCCGCCATCGCGGGTGGTTCGCTGTATCGTGAGTCCAGCTTCCTGTGCGACAGCCTGGGTCAGCCGCTGTTCCCTGACTGGTTCACCCTCGGCGAGAAGCCGCGTGAGGTGGGTGGCATGTCGAGTGCCGCCTTCGACAACGACGGTGTCGCCACGCGTGACAATGTCTACTTTGCCGACGGCAAGGTGCAGAGTTACATGCTGAGCGCCTACAGTGCTCGTCGTCTGGGCATGCAGACCACCGGCAACGCGGGCGGTGCGCGCAACGTGCGCATCACCGCGCCGCTGACCTCACGTGACGAGATGCTCAAGCAGATGGGCACCGGCGTGCTGGTGACCGAGTTGATGGGGCAGGGCGTCAACGGCGTGACCGGTGACTACTCGCGTGGCGCTTCGGGCTTCTGGGTCGAGAATGGCGAGATCCAGCACGCGGTCGAGGAGTTCACGATCGCCGGCAATCTGCGTGACATGGCCGCCAATCTGCTGGCGGTCGGTGATGATGTCGATACCCGGGGCAGCATCCACTCTGGCAGCTGGCTGATCGGTGGCATGACCGTCGCGGGCATGTCGGAAGGTGAGGAAGACGCGCTGGAAGATTGAGCTAGAGATCATCCTTCGTGAAAAGACAGACGGCCGCTCCTGGGGGAGCGGCCGTCTTCGTTTCTGCAGGCTGCCGGATGATGCGTGACTCTCCTGGCGTGATTACAGGTAGAGCCAGGTCGCCAGGCCCAGGAAGGCCATGAAGCCGATCACGTCGGTCACGGTGGTCAGGATCACGCTGCCGGAGAGGGCCGGGTCGATATTGAGCTTCTTGAGCAGTATCGGCAGCAATGTCCCGGTCACGGCCGCGATCAACAGATTGATCATGATGGCGGCACCGATGATGGCCCCCAGCTGGACATCACCGAACCAGACGATGGCGATCCCGGCGACCACCACCGCCCACAGCAGGCCATTGAGCCCCGCGACGATGATTTCGCGCTTGAGAAGCCAGCGCACGTTGCCACTCTTGACGTGTCCCAGTGCGATGCCGCGAATCAGTACCGTCAGTGCCTGTGAGCCGGCAATGCCGCCCATGCTGGCGACGATGGGCATCAGTACCGCCAGCGCGGTGATCTTCTGGATGGTGCCCTCGAACATCCCGATCACGGCGGACGCCATGAAGGCGGTCAGCAGGTTGATGCCAAGCCAGATGGCGCGACGCCAGGAGGTGCGCATCACCGGGGAGAAGGTATCTTCATCCTCGTCCATCCCCGCCATCGACATGACCTGGTGCTCGGCATCGCCGCGGATGACGTCGACCACGTCATCGATGGTGATGCGCCCGAGCAGATTGCCATCACCGCCGACGACAGGCGCCGAGATCAGGTCATGCTTCTCGAACAGCGAGGCGACCTCGCTCTCCGGCATCAATGCCGGAATCACCACGCTGTCGGTATCCATCACCTCGCGCACCGTGACACCGGGGTCAGAGACCAGCAGGCGGTTGATGGGCAGGGCGCCGATGAATTCATCGCGGCGCGAGACGACCAGCAGGGTGTCGGTGGAATCGGGAAGTCGCTCGTGACGGCGGATGTAACGCAACACGACATCCAAGGTGATGTCCGGACGGATGGTGATGGTGTCCGTGTTCATCAAGCCGCCGGCAGTGTCCTCGGGGTAGGACAGCACCGTCTCGACCCGCTGGCGTTCCTGCGCCTCCATGGAGTCGAGGACTTCGAGAATCACGGCATTCGGAAGCCGCTGGAGGATGTCGGCGACATCATCCGGTTCCAGATTCTCGGTGGCGGCCAGGACGTCCTCGGCATCCATGTCCTTGAGGAAGTCGCTCTGGATATCCTCGCCAAGGTATTGGAGCACATCGCCCTGAAGTTCGGCGTCGACCAGCTCCCAGAGCAGGTTGCGCTCCTTGGGGGGGGAGGATTCCAGCAAGTGGGCCACGTCCACCGGTGCCAGGCCGCGATTCAGCATGCGCCTTGCCTGATCCAGCTCGCCACTTTCCAGTGCCTGTGACAGGCGATCAAGTCTTGGCTTGAGTTTGCGTGACGTCTTGCTCATCTGTCGGCTTCCCCTGTCGACATGAAGGACAGCGTTGATTCTACCATTGGCGCAGGGGGGCGCGTCGACAAAAGAAAACACTGTTTCTTATCGGTAGGGCAATCATCGCGGAAAAAGTGGCAGAAAGCCGGCGGGCGGGGGATGTCAGACGGCGTGCGGCGGCGTCATTCTTCCTCTTCGAAGCGCGCCTCGAACAGGGACTCGATCGCAGACAGGGCCTCATCTGCCTGTTCGCCCTCGACATCGATGATCAGCGCCGTGCCACACGGGGCTGCCAGCATCAGCAGCGCCATGACGTTGGCCGCGTTGGCGCGTCGCTCACCGTGACTGACCATGACCGTGGCCTCGAAGGGCGCACAGCAGTTGACCAGCTTGGTGGCAGCGCGAGCATGCAGCCCGCGCTTGTTGGTCAGAACCAGTTCACGACTGGGCATCGTGTGACTCCTGACGGGTATCGCTGATCGCCAGGGCCGTATGGATCCCCAGTTCCCGGTGGCGTAGACGCACCTCAGGAAGCTGCTTGGCGAAATGTTCGGCCAGCTGCTCGCAGAGATAGACGCTGCGATGCTGGCCGCCGGTACAGCCCACCGAAACGGTCAGGTAACTGCGATTGCTGGCCTGATAGGCGGGCAGCCAGCGTTCCAGCCAGCCGGCGATGTCATCCTGCATCGCCTTGACGTCCGGGTAGCGCTGCAGGAATTCCGCCACGCTGTCATCACGACCGGTATCGCTGCGCAGATTGATGTCCCAGTAGGGGTTGGGCAGGCAGCGGGCATCGAACACCATGTCGGCATCGGTCGGCACGCCATGCTTGAAGCCGAAGGACTCGAAGGTGAGTGTCAGATGACGAGAGCTGTGCTGCGCGACCTGTTCGGTGATGCGCGAGCGCAGGTCATGCACGCTGAGGTTGGTCGAGTCGATGACCAGGTCCGCCTTCTGACGAATCGGGGCCAGTGTCTGCTGCTCGATCTCGATGGCCTCGGCCAGCGTGCGGTCATTGTCGCGGGTCAGCGGATGACGGCGGCGGGTCGCGGAATAGCGTTCGAGCAGGACACGGGAGTCCGTGGTCAGGTAGACGACCTGCACATCCATGCCGCTCTGACGAACGCTGTCGAGCAGTTCAGGGAAGCGACTCAGGGCATCGGGGAGGTTGCGCGCGTCAATGGAGACCGCGATGCGCCGGCGGGTGGGGCTGTCCTTTTCCAGCTGCTCGACCAATGGTGCCAGCAGCATGCCGGGCAGATTGTCGATGGCATAGTAGCCAATGTCTTCCAGCGCCTGGAGGGCAATCGATTTGCCGGAACCGGAGCGACCACTGATGATCACGATCTTCATGGAGTGCTCTCCCAGGGCGAGGTCAGCATGAGGTGAAAGCGGAGGGTGCCTGAGGCCAGTCAGCGACAAGCCCGGAGCGAGTCCGGGCTTGCAGGTTCAGCGCGCCGGCAATTCGGCGATGGCCGAGGTCAGGGCTTCGAACAATGCTCGCTGACTGTCTGCCTGGCGCAATGCTGCCCGGTTGGTGGGCGAGTTGAGCAGTTCCGCCACCTGGCCGAGCAGAGTGAGATGGGTGTCATCTGCCTCCTCGGGGACCAGCAGCACGAACAGCAGATCGATGGGTTCGCCATCGATGGCGTCAAAGTCGATGGGGTCACCGAGCTTCATGAACGCCGCGATGGGGGTCTTGCAGTGTGGACTGCGTGCATGTGGCACGGCCACGCCGTGGCCGATGCCCGTCGAACCCAGTCTCTCGCGCCCGATCAGGCGCGAGAAGACTTCCTGGCTGTCCAGGCTGGGAATGTTCTGAGCAATGAAGGTGCTGAAGAATTCCAGCACCCGCTTCTTGCTCCCCCCGGGGACGCCGTAGAGCGTGCGCTCGGGGGGAAGGATCTGATCAAGTGTCATGGCAGAAGGTCAACGGGTCCCGGTGCCCTGAGAGCGAGCCTGGGACTTTTCCTTGTGTTTGACCAGCTGGCGGTCCAGCTTGTCGGCGAGCGCGTCGATGGCAGCGTACATGTTGGGGTCTTCTGCCAGGGCATGGAGGTCGGCGCCAGCGGCGTGCAGGGTGCAGGCAGCCTGTTGGCGTTCCTTCTCGATCGACAGTGTCACCTGAACATTGGTGATGTTGTCGTAATGCCGTTCGAGGCGAGCGAGCTTCTCGTTGACATAATCGCGGAGAGGATCGGTGAGTTCCACATGATGCCCGGTGATATTCACTTGCATGGACACGCTCCTTTATCCAGCGGGTTGCCTTTGAATTGTAACCCTTTTTGACTGCGAGCAAACCCTGATTGAACGCGCGGCCACTTTCTGACTCCGGCCATGGTCTCGTGGCGATCATCTGCTGGCGAGAGCGGCGGTGCCGGTGTACCGAGCGTCTACCCCGACAATGCCCAAGCTTTGAACAAAGATCAACGCTGCGCTGCATCGTGGGGCAAGGCTTGTCTTCAACCCAGCGAGGGATATCAGCAGGTTCTTCATGAGCATCGCCTCGCATCACGGACGGAATGGGGCTCGAGAAACCGGCCGTTTGTGGCCAATGTCAGCATTTACGTCGACGTTCGTGTGGCAGGAGTCGGTGGCGACCCCTGGCTATCTGTCCGTGGGATGTGAGGGAAAAAGAAAGCACTCTGGAGAAAAGTGGCTGGAAAAATAGGCAATTGGGGGCGTGAAGTCACTCACGCAGTCGCAAGGACAGGCATTGCCAACCGGTATTCAGACGACCGATTGGCAGATGATGTCAGGATGGCAGGTGCAAGGGGGCGAGCTTCAGCGCTCCGACGTGTGGAGCCCGCTGGCTTGCGGGTATCCGTTGTCGAGACTCACGCCAAGCGCTTGCGCTCGCTGGAGGAGGGGATGCCCATGGCCTCGCGATACTTGGCGACCGTCCGGCGCGCTACCTCGATGCCATCACTGGCCAGCAGATCCACCAGGCGTGAGTCGGACAATGGCTTGCGCGCCGGTTCTTCCGAGATCAGCTTGCGAATGCGCGCACGGATCGCGGTGCTGGAGTGCGCGTCACCGTTGCCGCTGCCACCCACCTGACTCGAGAAGAAGAACTTGAGTTCGAACACGCCTCTCGGGGTGTGGATATATTTCTGGGTGGTCACCCGCGAGATGGTGGATTCGTGCATCTCGACCACTTCCGCGATGTTGGCGAGGATCAGCGGCTTCATGCCTTCTTCCCCCTGCTCGAGGAAGTCGATCTGGCGCGCCATGATCTCGCGGCCCACCTTGAGCAGGGTGTCATTGCGTGAGGACAGGCTCTTCATCAGCCAGCGGGCTTCCTGAAGATTGTCCTTGAGGAAGGTGTTGTCCGCGGACTTGTCGGCCCGCTTGATGAGGGCGGCATATTCCGGCTGGATACGCAGCTTGGGCAGCGCTTCCGGGTTGAGCTCGACCTGCCAGCCGTGACGCGTATGACGGACCAGCAGGTCCGGGATGACGTAATCACTGGCAGGCTCGCCCCAGGCGGACGCCGGGCGCGGGTCGAGCGCCCGTACCAGACGAATGACGTGATCCAGCTCATCATCATCCAGGCTCAGGCGACGCTTGAGCAGCTTGCGATCGTCATTGCCCAGTGCCTCGAGGAATTGCCGCACCAGACGGCGGGCCTGGGCCAGCAGCGGCAGATCGTCCGGCAGCAGGGCCAGCTGAAGCAGCAGGCATTCGCGCAGGTCTCGAGCGAACACACCGGTGGGATCGAACTGCTGAAGGCGCAGCAGGACCTGCTCGAGTTCCGACGCCTTGAGGCCGGGCAGTCCCTGACCTCGCAGGCCATCGACCAGTTCGTCCAGGCTCATGCTCAGGTAGCCGGCCCCATCCACCGCATCGATCAGACTCTCCGCCATCTGGCGTTCACGCGCATCGAGGTCCGTCATCGCCAGCTGCCAGCGCAGATGGTCCTGCAGGCTTTCGACACTGGTGTTGCGATCGAAGTCCGGCCCGTCCTCGCTCGAGCTTCCGCTGCCGGAACTGGTCAGGCTGCCTGCGTGGTCCTGGTAGAGGTCCGACCAGTCACTGTCGAGAGGGTATTCTTCAGGAATCTCGCTGTTGGTCTCGGAGGTGGAGATCTCGCTCTTGTCCTGTGTCTCCGCGACATCCAGCGACTCGTATTCCTCGTCAAGCTCCAGCATGGGGTTTGACTCGAGCGCCTGCTGTATCTCCTGACGCAGGTCCAGCGTCGACAACTGCAGCAGCTGGATCGCTTGCTGAAGTTGCGGGGTCATGGTCAGGGAAGTGCCGAGTCGAAGCTGCAAGGTGGGTTTCATGGGGTCTGTCATTCACGGCAAAGGAACGTGCATCTACGCTATACCGTGGGTCGGGGCACTGACAAGGGGCAGTCGAGAATATTCAAGCAACTTGCATGCCATGTTGCCACCAAGGTGGTATGGACGTCATGCATTCGAGTGAGGTGTGGCAGAGCAGGAGGGTTCACGGGGAGATCACGCAAGCGCATGTCGAGGCGCTTGCGTGAGGGGGCGGGGAACGAGGCCCCGACAATGAAGCAGGAAGTGGCGGGTGCTGGTGGGTGCTGGTGAGAGCAGAAGAGGTCGGACGGCTCTCGTCAGGCTGACGGCTCTCACCAGGCTGACGGCTCTCACCAGGCTGACGGCACTCTCGGGCTAGAGCTTGAACTCATGACCCAGGTAGACATCACGCACCTGCTGGTTGGCGAGGATGGTGTCGGCGTCGCCATGCGCGATGATCTGGCCATCGCCCACGATGTAGGCGGTATCGCAGATGTCGAGTGTCTCGCGCACGTTGTGATCGGTGATCAGCACCCCGATGCCGCGGTCACGCAGCTGGCGCACGATGCTCTTGATCTCGCCCACCGAGATGGGGTCCACGCCGGCAAACGGCTCATCGAGCAGCACGAAGTCCGGCTCGGTGGCCAGTGCGCGAGCGATCTCCACGCGGCGGCGCTCCCCGCCGGAAAGGCTCATGCCGGCACTGTCACGAATATGCGTGATGCTGAACTCGTTGAGCAGCTCCTCCAGGCGTGCCTTGCGTCCGTTGCGATCCAGGTCCTTGCGCGTCTCGAGGATCGCCATGATGTTGTCGGATACCGAGAGCTTGCGGAAGATCGAGGCTTCCTGGGGCAGATAGCCGATGCCGGCGCGAGCCCGCTGATGCATGGCGGCGCCGGACAGGTCGTGGTCATCGATGGTCACGCTACCGGCATCCGAGCGCACGAGGCCGACGATCATGTAGAACGAGGTCGTCTTGCCGGCCCCGTTGGGGCCCAGCAGGCCTACGATGTCACCCTGGCGGATTTCCAGCGAGATGTCCTTGACGACCTTGCGACCCTTGTAGGCCTTGGCCAGATGACGAGCGCTGAGGGTACGTGGGCTGGCAGCAGTCATGCTCATTGGTCCTTGCTGGCATTGGCGCCACGTGGCGTCAGGGTCATGTGGACGCGTGACCCCTCGGAGGATGAGGCATCGGTGCCATTGCTGGCATTGACCTGGCGCTTGTCCAGGAAGTATTCCACGTAGCCGCCTTCGAAGGTGTCGTCGCCTTTCTCCAGACGGGCATCGCCGACCAGTTCCACCCGGCGCTCCAGCGCGTGGTAGCGAATGGTATTCGCCCAGCCCTTGACCAGTCGCTCGTCGGTATCGGGTTTCTGCTCCATGTAGGCGCGCTGGCCGGTGGCCTTGACTAGGGAGATCTCGCCGCTGTCGGCGCGACTGATGTCAACGCGCGCGGCATCCAGCTTCATGCTGCCCTGGCGCATTTCCACGCGACCGGTATAGGTGGCCGTGCCGGCCTTGTCATCCAGTGACAGTGAGTCGGCGGCAATGTTGATCGGCTGGTTGGCATCGCTGTCCAGCGCCAGTGCGGTCGGGGAAAGCGTCGTCATGCCAAGTGCCAGGCCAAGGGCCATGACACCGGGTCTGAGTGTCTGGCGCCAGACCGTCAAGGGCGTGAGAGTCGTTGAAGTCATGGAGTGCTCCTTGGCAGAACTGGTAAGGCTTCACGATCACTCAGGCCATCGTGAAGCGGAAATCGGAGAGAGAGGATTCGGCGCATGCAGGGGTGCGCTCACTGATCCTTGGCCGGCGCGGCATCGAAGGTGCTGGAGACGCGGCCATCATCGTCACGGGTGGTGTCATTGCCGGTGTCGAGAGTCTCGGCTTCCCGGGCGGCATCGCTCTTGCCCTTGCCGGGTTGCAGGGTACTGCGGACGCGGCCTTCCAGCTGGGCGGAATCCTGAGAGAGGTCAGCGCTGAAGCGGTCACTCTCGACGCGTTGACCATTCTGGGTGATCACCACCGGCACGTCACTCCAGGCACGGTTCTGCTCACGACTGTAATGCAGCACGTCGGTGTCCAGTGTCCAGGCATCCGAAGGCTGGCGTAGTCTGGCATTGCCCTCGAGGGTGAAGGTGTCGCCGCCGGCGCTCAACACGCCACTGTCACCCGTGGCGTACCAGCGACGGTCTTCGCTGTCGTTGGTCCGGATCTTCGGTGCCTGCGCACGTGTCACGTCATCGCCTGGCGTGTGTTCGATGTGCGGGGAGGTCATCGACTGGATCGACACTCCCCGCGCATCGAAGCGCGTCATGTCAGCCCCGTCGAGATAGTAATCCGGCTCATCACTGCTGGCGTCGACATCCACTGTCGATTCCAGACTGTTGCGCTGCTCGATCAGGGCCATGACGCCGCCGACCAGCAGGAGCAGCAGCATCAGCCACAGGCGCGGAGAGGGACGGGGAAGACGTGGCATCAGGCGCGCGACTCCTGCAGATAGGTATCCAGCACCGAGGCCCAGTGGCCCTGTGCCTTGAGCAGCAGATCACAGATCTCGCGCACGGCACCATCACCGCCCTGACGAGTGGTCACCCAGTTGGCTTCACTCATCACATAGGGCATGGCGTTGGGAACGCTGACCCCCAGACCGACGCGACGGATGGCTTCGCGATCCGGCAGGTCATCTCCGCAGTAGGCCACGTCATCCAGCGCGATATCGTGCTCGCGACACAGGTTGGTCAGCGCGACCAGCTTGTCCTCGCGGCCCTGAATGACGTCCTGGATACCCAGCTCCTTGGCGCGACGTTCCACCATCGGCGAGCTGCGACCCGTGATCAAGGCGACCCGGATACCGCTGCGCAGGATCAGCTTGAGGCCGTGGCCATCCTGGACGTGGAAGCTCTTGGTTTCCACGCCATTGGCATCGTAGTGCAGCCGGTTGTCCGTCAGCACGCCGTCCACATCCAGCGCCAGCAGGCGCACGCGACGTGAGCGGTCGATGATGTCCTGGGGATAGTCCTCCGCCAGGGAAGTGATGTCATTCATGGTCTTTCTCCTCGCATTCCGTGCATGCGTGACGCATTCCTGTAGGCGACGACCGCCAACGGTTGCGTGCTGCCCTCGCCAGACTCACGGGACTGTCGTGCAGAGACAGCAATCCCGCGGGGGAGTTCAGATCACGCCGCTGGCCAGCAGGCCGTGCATGTGGATGGCGCCGATCGGGTGCTCATCCTCGTCACAGACTACCAGAACGCTGATGCGGTTTTCTTCCATGATGCGCACCGCCTCGGCGGCCAGCATGCTTGAGCGGATGGTCTTGCCACCGCGCGTCATGACGTCATCGACCTTGAGCGCACGCAGATCGCCGTGCTGGTCCAGGGTGCGGCGCAGATCCCCATCGGTATAGACGCCGACCAGATGCTCGTCCTCGTCGATCACGCAGGTGAAACCCATGCCCTGGCGGGTGATCTCGAGCAGCGCATCGCGCAGCGGGCTGCCCAGCGCCACGCGTGGCAGGGCATCGCCTTGATGCATGACGTCCTGGACGCGCAGCAGCAGTCGCCGCCCCAGACTGCCACCGGGATGAGAGAGTGCGAACTCCTCGGCGGTGAAGCCGCGGGCTTCCAGCAGTGCCACGGCCAGCGCATCCCCCATCACTAGTGCGGCGGTCGTGGAGGCCGTCGGTGCCAGGTTCAGCGGACAGGCCTCCTGGGCGACGCTGGTGTCCAGGTGTGCGTCTGCATCACGCGCGAGCGTCGAGCCGGGCTTGCCGGTCATCGAGACCAGCGGCGTCCCCATGCGCTTGAGCAGTGGCAGCAGTGCGGTGACTTCGGCGGTTTCACCGGAATTGGACAGTGCCAGCACCGTGTCCGACGAGGTGATCATGCCGAGATCCCCATGGCTGGCTTCGCCGGGATGCACGAAGAACGCCGGCGTGCCGGTGCTGGCCAGAGTCGCCGCGATCTTGCTGGCGATATGGCCGGATTTCCCCATGCCGGTGACGATCACCCGGCCCTTGGTCGCCATCATCAGCTGGCAGGCATGATCGAACTCTGCATCCAGTTGGTGCTCCAGTGCCGCGATGGCGGCGCCCTCGATCGCGAAGGTGCGTCGGGCGCTGGCGCGGAAATCCGCCTGCATGGCGGCGTGATCGCGGCCGCTGGAGGGCGAATCATCGGCAGTGGAAGACATGTCGGAGGTGGCGGGCTGGATTCTGGAGGACTTGGTCATGTTCAGATTGTTGCCTGTGTGTGGCCAGGACTCAAGGTGCGTGAGAGAGGCGTCACTCACGCGCTGCAACGCCTCGGGCGTGATGCTGACATGGGGCGGATGGCCTGATCGTTCCGGCCTGTCCGCCTACAGGCGTCAGCGAGTCAGGCTGATGGCAAGCCAGGCCGTGTAGCCGAGGTAGCAGGCCAGCAGCACCAGCCCCGGACCACGGCCGATGCGGCCGCGACGCTGCCAGATGAGCAGGGCGGCCAGCATCAGGGTCAGACCGAGCATCACCGGGTAGTCGCGACTGATGGCGCTGCCATCCACCGGTCCCGGTGCCAGCAGGCCCGGTACCGGCAGGACGGCCAGGATGTTGAAGAGGTTGGAGCCGATGACGTTGCCGATGGCGATGTCGTGATGGCGCTTGAGTGCGCTGGCCACGCTGGCCGCGAGCTCCGGCAGGCTGGTGCCGATGGCGATGACGGTCAGGCCGATGATCAGTTCGGGGACGCCGAGTGCCTGGGCGATATCGGTGGCGCCCCAGACCAGCGCGCGTGAGCTGGCGATCAACACCGCCAGTCCGAAGAGCAGCCAGAAGATGGCGCGTCCGGCGCTCATCTCGGGGACGTCATCCTGACTCCCGGCGTCACTCGGCGAGTCGACCTTGAACAGCCAGACAAGCGTGAACACCAGCAGTGCCAGCAGCAGGATGCCATCCAGACGCTCGAGCCCGCTGTTGGAGAGGGCATAGCCCCCCAGTGCCGTCGCGGCCAGCAGCAGCGGCAGTTCACGGCGCACCAGGCCGAAATGCACCGGGATGGGAGCGATGAGCGCCGTGACGCCCAGCACCAGACCGATGTTGGCGATGTTGGACCCCAGAGCATTGCCGGTGGCGATGTCGGGGGTGCCGTCAAGTGAGGCCATGATCGAGACCACGATCTCCGGCGCTGAAGTGCCGATGGAGACGATGGTCATCCCGATGAGCAGCTTGCTCATGCCAGCTCGCCATGCGGTAGCGGCGGCGCCTTCGACGAAGCGATCGGCGCTCCAGACAAGACCTATCAGGCCAAGGATGACAGCGAGGATGGGATATAGCATCGGAACTCTCGGGGCAGGAGGCAGGGCAGCGGCTTGTCGCCAGTGACCGCGCCATTAAACGCATCCCCCCAAGGCATTGCAAGGCAAGGGATCGCATCTGCGGGATGCGATGGACCCTGCAACGGACTGGTAGTGAGGGGGCGGGTTCGGATACGATGTTCGCTAACTAACTTGATTCCCGAATGACGTGATCCATGAACTCCAAGATTCGGACTCGCGGCACAGTGCCAGGCGACGGATTGCCCATGGCCAGTGTCGTGACTCCCTCACAGCGGATGCTTCTATGACTGAATTACCCGGTCAGGCTGCTACAGCGACCGCTGCGGCCGGCGCTGATGCATCGCCATCCTCTCGCCGTGGCTCCGCTGACATCGACCTCGACGACGCATTGATTCGTGTCGAAGGCCTGCGCTTCACCCGTGGAGAGCGCGAGATCTTCTCCGGGATAGACCTGAAGATTCCGCGTGGCAAGATCACCGCCATCATGGGGCCCTCCGGTACCGGCAAGACGACGCTGCTCAAGCTGATCGGGGGGCAGTTGACCCCGTCCGCCGGGCGTGTGGATATCGCCGGTCACCATGTGCATGCCCTGTCGCGGCGCGAGCTGTTCCGCATGCGGCGTCGCATGGGCATGCTGTTCCAGAGTGGTGCGCTGTTCTCGGATCTCAGCGTGTTCGAGAACGTGGCTTTCCCGTTGCGGGTCCATACCAATCTCCCCGAGGCGATGATCCGCGACATCGTGCTGATCAAGCTCGAGTCCGTCGGGCTGCGTGGGGCGCGTGAACTGATGCCCGCCGAGCTCTCCGGTGGCATGACGCGGCGTGTCGCGCTGGCACGCGCCATCGCACTGGATCCGGACCTGATCATGTACGACGAGCCCTTCGCCGGTCAGGACCCCATCTCGATGGGCGTGCTGGTCAATCTGATCCGCCGCCTCAACGATGCGCTGGGCATGACGGCGGTGGTGGTCTCTCACGATATCAAGGAGACGCTGACCATCGCCGATTACGTCTATGTGATCGCCGATGGCAAGGTCATGGCGCAGGGCACGCCACAAGCCCTGAACGCCGAGGCGGACCCGCGCGTGGCCCAGTTCATCCACGGCAAGCCGGATGGACCGGTGCCGTTCCACTATCCCGCGCCGGATTTCGCCGGCGACATTCTCGATGGCAGAGAAGCGGCCAGTGGCACTTCACAGAGAGGGCAATCAGCATGAGCGGTCTGAATCGTGGCCCGCTGGGGGCCATCACCTCGCTGGGGCGCAGCACCATCGAGGTGATCTCTGCCATCGGACGCGCCGGCATGCTGCTGGCGCAGGCGGGCGTCGGCCTGCCATCCCGTGAGGGGTTCTCCCTCTGGGTGCGTCAGATGCACTTCGTCGGCGTGCTGTCACTGGCGATCGTGCTGGTGTCGGGGTTGTTCATCGGCATGGTGCTGGCCCTGCAGGGCTATACCATTCTGGTCGGGTTCGGTGCTGAGGAGGCGCTTGGCCAGATGGTGTCGCTGTCGCTGCTGCGCGAGCTGGCCCCGGTCGTGGCGGCGCTGCTGTTCGCCGGGCGCGCCGGCTCTGCCCTGACGGCCGAGATCGGCCTGATGAAGGCGACCGAGCAGCTCACCAGCATGGAAATGATCGGCGTGGATCCCCTCAAGCGGATCGTCGCTCCGCGGCTGTGGGCCGGTTTCGTGTCCCTGCCGCTGTTGACCATCGGCTTCAGCGTCGTGGGGATTCTGGGTGGCAAGCTCGTGGGTGTCGATTGGCTCGGCATCTACGAAGGGGCCTACTGGAGCAGCATGCAATCGAATGTCGACTTCGTCGGGGATGTCATGAACGGCGTCGTCAAGTCACTGGTCTTCGGGCTGGTGGTGAGCTGGATCGCTGTCTTCCAGGGGTATGACCTGATCCCGACCTCGGAAGGCATTTCACGCGCGACCACACGTACTGTGGTTTATTCATCGCTGGCGGTGCTGGGACTCGATTTCGTCCTCACAGCCGTCATGTTTGGAGATATTGGATGAAACGTACCCGCATGGTCGAGTTCGGCGTGGGCCTGTTCGTACTTGCCGGTTTTCTGGGCATGGTGTTTCTCGGGCTGCGCGTCAGTGGCGTCACCTTCCAGCAGGCGGATGACACCTTCGTGCTCAATGCCAACTTTTCAGGGATAGGAAGCCTCAAGCCGCGGTCCAAGGTGACCATGGCGGGCGTGGCGATCGGCAGTGTCGAGAAGATCGAGCTGGATCCCAAGTGGTTTGACGCCCGTGTCACGATGAAGCTGGACAGCAGCCTCAAGGGCAAGTTGAGCAAGGACACCACGGCTGCCATCCTGACCTCCGGTCTGCTGGGCGAGCAATATGTCGGCCTGACCACCGGGGGGGATCCGGAAACGCTGGAGGATGGCGACACCATCCGGGATACCCAGTCGGCACTGGTACTGGAAGAGTTGATTCAGCAGTTCGTCTCCAATTTCTCGAAGAGCTGACGCAGGCCTGACTCGCCGTTGGCGCGATGCACATTTTCAAGGAGCAAATCCGATGACCCATATCCTCAAGCAGCTGATTCATCCACTGAGCGTATTGAGCCTGTCTGCCATGATGGCGATGAGCCCGCTGGCCTCTGCCGCTTCCCAGGAGCCGGACGTGCTGCTGCGTGATACCGTCGAAGGCCTGACCACCAAGATCGACAGCCGCGAAAGCTATTACAAGGATCACGTCGACGAGCTGGAAGCGCTGGTCGACAACTCCCTCGAGCCGGTCGTGGATTACCGCTACATCGCGGCAAGCGTGATGGGCAAGTACTTCAAGGGTGCCTCTCCGGAACAGCGTACCGAATTCTCCAAGGTCTTCCATGACACCTTGATCGGTACCTACGCGAAGGGCCTGGTGAGCTTTGACTACGCCAAGCTCGAAGTGAAGGACAGTGAAGGCGAGCGTCGTTATGAAGATCAGGACACCGTCTACATGGACGTGATCGACACCAAGGGCAAGGTGTACCCGGTGGCCTATTCCATGCGTCTGCGCAATGACGAGTGGAAAGTTGTCAACGTGATCGTCAATGGCGTTAATCTGGGCCTGACCTTCCGCAATCAGTTCGACCAGGCCATGCGTGACAATGGCCGTGATATCGATGCCGTCATCAAGGGCTGGCAGCCGGATGTCGACCTGGAAAAGGACAGCGGGGAGAGCGCGGGCGACAGCGACAGCTGAGCCTGACCACTGGCGATATGACCATGAAAACACTCTTCGATGATGATGACGTGACCCTGAGCGCCGGCGATGGCTGCCTGACGCTGAGCGGTCAGCCGGATTTCGATCACGCCTCCGAGCTCGCCGAAGTGGGCTGCAAGTGGCTCGGGCAGCATGCAGAGGGCATCGAGATCGATCTCTGTGGCGTCGGTGGCGCAAGCACCGCCACGTTGAGTGTCCTGCTGGAGTGGCAGCGTCATCTGGCGCGCCATTCGGGGCATGTCACGCATCTGCGTCTATCGCCTGCGCTCAAGCGTCTGGCCTCCGTCTCTGGCCTCGATGTCCTGTTGCCGGGACTGGAGGTCACGGATCAGGCGTCGGATTCGGCGCCTCGCCCTGAGGTCGATGCTGTCTGATCGTGCTCCGGCCGGGCTGCCCAGCCGCTCGATCACCACCACTGCGCGCGGGAACGTGGGAGGCAGGAGGCTGCCGCCAATCGCGTTCCCGCGCGCTTTTGATTACCATGTGCGGTCATATCTCCCAGGTCGAAGCGCAGCGTAATGTGCCTGGCCCGGACATGTACCGCGAAGGAGTCATCGCCCGTCATGCAACCGAATGATGTCAAGGCCCTGCTCGAGGCTCGAATCGAGAACGTCGATTTTCATATCCAGGGTGAAGGATGCAACTTCCAGGTCGTCGCCGTGGGCGAGGTCTTCGCTGACCTCAGTCGCGTCAAGGCCCAGCAGTTGGTCTACGCCGCACTCAATGACGAGATTCGCTCTGGCGCGCTTCACGCCATCAGCATTCGTACCTATACCCCGGCGCAGTACGATGCTGCCGTCGGCAACGCCCAGAGCTGATCGGAACATTTCATGGACAAGCTGATTATCACCGGCAACGGGCCGGTCAACGGGGAAGTCTGGGCCAGTGGTGCCAAGAATTCGGCCCTGCCCATCCTGGCAGCGACACTGCTGTCCGAAGGTCCCGTGACCATCAGCAATCTGCCGCACCTGCAAGACATCACCACCAGCCTGGAATTGCTCGGGCGCATGGGAGTCGAGCCGGTGATGGGCGACAACATGACCGTGCAGCTGGACGGCTCCAAGGTCGAGCACTGTCATGCGCCCTACGAGCTGGTCAAGAAGATGCGCGCCTCGATCCTGGTGCTGGGCCCGCTGCTGGCTCACTTCGGCAGTGCCGAAGTCTCGTTGCCGGGCGGTTGCGCCATCGGCTCGCGCCCGGTGGATCTGCACATCCGTGGCCTGGAAGCCATGGGCGCGGAGATCTCGGTCGAGAACGGTTACATCCGTGCCAAGGCGCCGGGTGGCCGCCTCAAGGGCGCTCGCATCGTCTTTGACGTGGTAACCGTCACGGGTACCGAGAATCTGCTGATGGCCGCGACCCTGGCCGATGGGCGTACCGTGCTGGAGAACGCGGCACGCGAGCCGGAAGTCGTCGATCTGGCCGAATGCCTGATCGCCATGGGCGCCAGGATCACCGGCCACGGCACCGATACCATCGTCATCGAAGGGGTCGAGAGACTGCACGGTTGCGAATACTCCGTGATGCCTGATCGCATCGAGACCGGCACCTTCCTGGTCGCGGCAGCGGCCTCGCGTGGCAAGGTGCGCGTCACCCGCACGCGCGCCGATACCCTCGATGCGGTGCTTGCCAAGCTGGAAGAAGCCGGTGCCACCATCACCACGGGGGATGACTGGATCGAGCTGGACATGCAGGGCAAGCGTCCGAAGGCGGTCAATATCCGTACGGCGCCTTATCCGGCATTCCCCACGGACATGCAGGCCCAGTTCGTGGCGCTGAATGCCGTGGCCGAAGGCACCGGTACCGTGATCGAGACCATCTTCGAGAACCGCTTCATGCACGTGCAGGAGCTCAACCGCATGGGCGCGCACATCGCCCTGGAAGGCAACACGGCGGTGGTGACCGGTACCGAGCGCCTGTCGGGCGCTCCGGTGATGGCCACGGACCTGCGTGCCTCGGCCTCGCTGGTGATCGCGGCCATCGTCGCCGATGGCGAAACCATGGTGGATCGCATCTACCACATCGATCGTGGTTATGAATGCATCGAGGAGAAGCTCTCCGGGCTGGGCGTGATCATCCGCCGCTCCGCCGGTTGAGCCGAGTCCTGCCTCCATGCGCTGCCGGCCATCGCAGGTCGGCAGCGTCTGCTGAATTCTTACGCACAAGCACGGGCGAATACCCCATGAGCAAGCAACTGGTCGTCGCCCTTTCCAAGGGGCGTATCCTCAAGGAAACCCTGCCGCTGCTGGCGGATGCCGGGATCGAACCGCTGGAAGATCTGGACAAGAGCCGCAAGCTGCTCTTCGATACCAATCTGCCTGACGTCAAGCTGGTCATCATTCGCGCCACCGATGTGCCGACCTATGTGCAGCTGGGAGCGGCTGATCTGGGCATCGCCGGCAAGGACGTGCTGCTCGAGCATGGCGCCGAAGGTCTCTATGAGCCTCTGGATCTGGAGATCGCGGCCTGTCGTCTGATGACGGCCGGGGTCGTCGGTCAGCAGCAGCAGGGCGCGCGACGTCGCGTCGCCACCAAGTTCGTCGATGTCGCGCGTCGCTACTACGCGGAACAGGGCATCCAAGCCGAAGTCATCAAGCTGTATGGCGCGATGGAGCTGGCCCCGTTGATGAATCTGGCCGATGAGATCGTCGATATCGTCGATACCGGCAATACCCTGCGTGCCAATGGCATGGAGCCGCGTGAGCTGATCACCGACATCAGCACGCGTCTGGTGGTCAACAAGGCTGCCATGACCATGAAGCATGATCGCCTCAAGCCGTTGATCGACCGCCTGCGTCAGGCGGTGGAAGCACGTCGCGACGCATGAATGACCAGGTCCCGGCCTCGTGTCACGCGGCGGGACTCGTCAGCAACGACATCACTCAAGATCGCAGAGACGATCTGGCAGCAGCGCCCGTCCGGCTCAGCCCTCACTGCCAATGACATGACAAGAGGTTCGCATGGATACCCTGATCAACCGGCTCGATAGCCGCGATACCGATTTCACTGCCCGCCTGGATGCATTGCTGGCCTGGGAGGGGGTGTCCGATGCCGAGGTACAGCATCGTGTCACCGACATCCTTTCGCGCGTCAAGCAGGAAGGCGATGCCGCGCTGGTGGAGTTTTCCAATCGCTTCGACCGTCTGAGTGTCTCCAGCATGTCGGAGCTGGTGATCGACGCCGAACGTCTGGCAAAAGCCTACGCCGATCTGCCGGCGGATCAGCGCGAGGCGCTGGCGGTCGCGGCGGAGCGTGTGCGCGTCTATCACGAGCATCAGAAGCCGGAAAGCTGGTCCTTCAAGGATGAGCATGGCAGCTTGCTGGGGCAGAAGGTCACGCCGCTGGATCGCGCTGGCATCTATGTCCCGGGAGGCAAGGCCGCCTATCCCTCTTCCGTGCTGATGAACGCGATCCCCGCGCATGTCGCCGGTGTGCGCGAGATCATCATGGTCGTGCCGACCCCCGATGGCGTGGTCAATGAACTGGTGCTGGCCGCGGCTCACCTGGCGGGTATCGATCGGGTCTTCACCATCGGCGGCGCCCAGGCCGTCGCGGCACTGGCCTATGGCACCGAGACGGTGCCGCGCGTCGACAAGATCGTCGGTCCCGGCAACATCTATGTGGCCACTGCCAAGCGGGCGGTGTTCGGTCAGGTCGGCATCGACATGATCGCCGGACCGTCCGAGATTCTGGTGGTCAGCGATGGCGTGACCGATCCGGACTGGCTGGCGATGGACCTGTTCTCGCAGGCCGAGCATGACGAGGATGCCCAGGCGATCCTGATCAGCTGGGATGATGAGCACCTCGCTGCGGTCGAGGCGTCAATCGAACGTCTCGCGCCGACCATGGAGCGTGCCGAGATCATCAAGACCTCGCTGCGCGAGCGTGGCGCCCTGATTCGCGTCAGCGGGCCCGAGCAGGCGCTGGAACTGACCAACCGTATCGCGCCGGAGCACCTGGAGCTGTCGGTGGCGGATCCGGAAGCATGGGTCGAAGGTGTCCGCCATGCGGGCGCCATCTTCATGGGCTCCCACACCTCCGAGGCACTGGGCGATTACTGTGCCGGCCCGAATCACGTGCTGCCGACGTCCGGTACCGCGCGCTTCTCCTCGCCGCTGGGGGTCTATGACTTCCAGAAGCGCTCCTCGCTGATCCAGTGCTCGGCCGAAGGTGCCTCCATACTCGGGCGTACCGCATCGGTGCTGGCGCGGGGTGAGTCGCTGACCGCTCACGCCCGTAGTGCCGAGAATCGCATCATCGAGTGAGCATGGTGTAGTTCATGAGCATGGTGTAGTTCATGAGCATGAAAAAGCCCGCCACGGTTTCCGTGGCGGGCTTTTCTGGCTCTGGTTCTGGTTCTGGTTCTGGCTCTGGTTCTTGCGTGAAAGCCGTTTGCCAGTCCGGCGGCCATTGTCAGCCGGGGGATGAGACGCCCGGAGCTGCGGCGGCAGGAGAGGGCGTGCTATCGGGAATCGGCCGTTCACCGACCTTGACGCTGACCTCCATGGGCTTGCCATCCCGCAACAGATTGAGTTGCAGGGTGTCGCCCGGCTTGACCGCAGCGATGTCGGCCATGGCAAGGCGCGCATCGATCAGGCGCTTGCCGGCGACTGCCGTCAGGATGTCACCGGGACGCAGGCCGGCCTGTGCCGCGGGGCCATCCCGCAGCACGGCGGCGACCACCACGCCTTGCGGAGCGCTCAAGCCGAAGGAGTGCGCCAGCGACGGCGTCAGCTCCTGGACTTCCAGGCCCAGCCAGCCGCGAATCACCCGGCCGTGATCGACCAGTGATTCGAGGATGTCACGTGCCAGGTTGGCGGGGATGGCGAAACCGATGCCCTGCGAGCCACCGGAGCGGGAGTAGATGGCAGTATTGATGCCGACCAGTGAGCCATCGGTATTGATCAACGCTCCACCGGAGTTGCCGGGATTGATCGCGGCATCGGTCTGGATGAAGTCCTCGTAGGCATTCAGGCCAAGATGGTTGCGTCCGGTGGCCGAGATGATGCCCATGGTGACGGTCTGACCGACTCCGAAGGGGTTGCCGATGGCCAGCGAGACATCCCCGACGTGGACCTGGGTCGAGTCGGCGATCGCCACCGTCGGCAGATCTTCAATATCGATCTTCAGCGCCGCGAGATCGGACTCGGGGTCGACCCCGACCACCTTGGCCAGTGTCTCGCGGCCATCACGCAGGGCGACCTGTATCTGATCCGCACCCTGAATGACATGGTTGTTGGTCAGGATATAGCCGTCGCTCGAGAGAATGACGCCGGAGCCCAGGCTCGACAGCATGCGCTGGCTGCGCAAGGCATTTTCCCCGTAGAACTGGTTGAAGAAGGGGTCGGACATCAGCGGGTGCTTGCTGTCGTCCTCGATCTTGCGCGAGGAGTAGATGTTGACGACGGCGGGGGCGGCGGCGTCCACGGCGGTCTGGTAGCTGGCCGGCCCGCTGTTGCGCTGCAGTGGCGGCGCTTCGCGCAGTACCGGATTGGCGGATTCCTCGCGCTGTTCGGCGGAGAGGGTCAAGGCGGGAGATGGCAGCACCTGCTGATCTCGAGAGACGATCGCGCCGCCCTGTTGGCCGCCCTGTTGGCCAACCTCGGGCGCCGGCTCGGAATGTCCAAGTTCAGGGAAGCGATCCAGCACCACGATGGCAAGCAATACCCCGGTGACCACTGGCCAGAGAAGGGGGAGCAATGAACTGCGAAGGGGGCGTCGCGTCTGAGGCATCAGGAGTCCTGGTGAATGATCCGTGGTCCTGCCGGGCCGTCAGCTTTCCTGAGGGCAACCGCCGTGGGGCGGTCGCCATCCGCAGGGTTGCTGCTGGCAGGCGGAGGGTGAAGAGGAAGATTGATGACGTGCTCAAGACGTGTCACCCATGTCTCGGTACCCGGCGAAGCTGCCATGCGCTTACATGGTGAGGCTGCGCCGTTACAATGGCAGCCAGTGTAACACTCGATGAATCTGACTGCTGGAGGCTCAATGGCTGATCGTGACGTGCTGGTCGAGGCGCTGGATGGCTGTCTGGAGGCGCAGGCCTTCAAGGATTACACCGTCAATGGACTTCAGGTCGAGGGGCGGCGCGAGGTCCGCAGAGTGTTGACGGGCGTTACCGCCAATCAGGCGCTGCTGGATGAAGCCGTGGCATGGCAGGCGGATATGGTGCTGGTGCATCACGGCTATTTCTGGAAGAACGAACCCGCTCGGATCACGGGCATGAAGCGCCGTCGCCTCAAGACACTGCTGGCGAACGACATCAATCTGGCGGCGTATCACCTGCCGCTGGATGCCCATCCGACGCTGGGCAACAATGCCCAGCTGGCCGAGCGCCTGGGGTTGGTCAGTGAAGGATGCCTGGATGGCGTCCCCGGGCGTGGACTGGTGCATGTCGGGCGTCTCGCAGATGAGCTTGCGGCAGGCGGTGAGCTGGACAGTGCCGCGTTGGGGGCCGAGTTCAGTCGTCGTCTGGGGCGAGAGGTGCTCGTGATCGCCGGGCATGATCGGCCGATCAAGCGCATTGCCTGGTGCACGGGAGGGGCGCAGGACTATATCGGTCTGGCCATCGAGGCGGGAGTCGATGCCTTCCTGTCCGGTGAGATCTCGGAGCGGACCACGCACAGTGCGCGCGAAGAGGGGGTGACCTACCTGGCGGCAGGGCATCATGCGACCGAGCGCGATGGGGTTCGGGCGCTGGGCGAGTGGCTGGCGGCCGAGCATGGCGTCGAGCATCGCTTCGTGGATATCGACAACCCTGCTTGAGTCAGCTCATGGTCGCCCTGTGACGGCCTGAGTGATCCTTGCCAACGACAACGGCCACCCCTGGAAGGTGGCCGTTGTCGTGTCCAATGGCCGTGAGGGAACTCACGGCAGAAGGAGGTTGCTCAGATGCGCGGCGGGTTGGCGCTCTGCGCTTCGCCTTCCGCGGGTTGTGGCTTGAGACCGAAATCCTCTGACAGCGTGCCGCGATTGTCGGCATAGTCACGTGGCAGGTCGACCTTCTCGCCCATGTCTTCTTCAAGCGTGGTGTCAGTATCCAGCAGGCGGCGCTTGAGCTGGCTGTCATCGCACAGTGAAGAGGCACCGCTGGCCAGGTGCTGGCGCAGCTCGTTGCCGGCACGTTGGATCTGATCCGTCAGATCACTGGCCTTGGAGAAATGATCATTCAGGGCGTCACGGAACTGGGTCAGTTCCAGCTCACGCTCCGCCAGCTTCTGGCGGGTCTTCTGATTGCGGGCCACGTTGGCATTCAGGAGGTGGTAGCACAAGGCGCCGATACCGATGCCAGCCAGAAAACAGGCGATGGCCAGGATCCAGTCAATATTGCTCTCGTTCACGTCGCTCTCCTTGTGTCACGACTGCGGTGATCTTCACCGCCGGGGCAGGCCATCACGATGATGTGCTGCCAATGTCCAGACTCTTGCAGTGTGTCCAGCGACGCTGGCCATGAGGCAAAGAGTGCCTGTATTTCAAAAGCGTACGCACTCCATTATATCGATGGGTTGGCGCGTCACGTCAATTCGTCATGAGAGAGACCTTGGTCGCCCCGAAGCAAGGGCGCCATTCGCCATCGAGGCGCGTCATGGCACTGTAGGGCCTGGGAAGCAGGACTTCCCGTCGGGTGTGGTGGGTAAAGTTGCACTCAGGGCGTATAATGCCGCGCAATTTCGTTCTTGCCTGATTGTCAGCCATGCTGGCGCAGGCGTGACCTCGTTTCACTTCGCGCCAGATGCAGCCCAGTGCTGAATCTGGCCTGCACCGGGTTTCTCCATGCCAGCACCTACGCCCCTCGAGAAGTACCAGGCAGACCTCAAGCGTGATGACTTTGCCTACGATGCCGCCCAGGAAGATGCCGTTCGTCACCTTCAGCGCCTTTATGACGATCTGGTGCGTACTCCGCGCCAGACGCCTGACAAGGTCGAAGATGTCACGGGCAATGGCGGGCTTGGCTCCAAGGTGCGTCGATTGTTCGGCAAGCCGTCGCGGCCGGCCGCCGTCGACAGGACCCCGGACATCATGGGGCTGTATTTCTGGGGTGGCGTGGGGCGCGGCAAGACCTATCTCGTCGATACCTTCTACGAGAGTCTGCCCTTCGCGGACAAGATGCGGACGCACTTCCACCGCTTCATGCAGCGCGTCCACAACGAGCTTGGCCATTACAAGGGCGAGAAGAACCCGCTGACGCTGGTGGCGGCCAAGTTTGCCGTGGAAGCGCGCGTGATCTGCTTTGACGAATTCTTCGTCAAGGACATCACCGATGCCATGATTCTCGCCACCCTGTTCGAGGAGCTGTTCAAGCAGGGCGTGGTACTGGTCGCGACCTCGAACATCGTGCCGGATGATCTCTACAAGGATGGCCTGCAGCGTGCGCGCTTCCTGCCGGCTATCGACCTGGTCAAGCGCCATTGCACCGTGGTCAATGTGGATTCGGGTATCGATTATCGCCTGCGCGCTCTGGAGCATGCCGAGCTGTTCCACAGTCCGCTGGGTGACGAGAGCGGTGCCAGACTGGCGCGTGAGTTCCGCTCCATTGCCGGAGCCGAAGGTCATGCCGATGAAGGCTTGAGCATCAATCACCGCGTGCTGCATGCCTTGCGTCGCCACGAGGATGTGGTGTGGTTCCATTTCGATGAGCTGTGCGATGGCCCGCGCAGCCAGAATGACTACATCGAGCTTGCGCGCGAGTTCCACACCGTGCTGGTGTCGGAGGTGCCGCAGATGGGGCGTGACAGCGATGATCAGGTGCGCCGCTTCATCAATATGGTCGATGAGTTCTATGACCGTGGCGTCAAGCTGCTGATGAGTGCCGAGACACCGGTCGAGCAGCTCTACACCGGCGGCAACCTCGACTTCGAATTCGAGCGCACCCTGTCACGCCTGCAGGAAATGCAGTCGCGTGAATACCTTGCGCTGCCTCACAAGCCATGAGGCGATGTCGGAAGACGAAATAGCCTTTGTGGTGCGGGCGTCTGGCATGTACAATGCGCGCTCGCTCGAATTGTTGTCCGGTCCACGAGTCGTCCTGGGTCAATCACCCTTGATGGGCGTGGGCAGTCTGGAGTCGAGTCGGCGGTGACCGCGCAAGCGGCCTGCCACTGACTGCCAGGCGTCGGACAACCAAGAAAAATAGGGATTGGTCGCGCACTCAAGTGCAAGACCCGACTATAGGTGATTCATCCATGAAGACGTTTACTGCCAAGCCGCAGTCCGTCCAGCGTGACTGGTTCGTCGTCGACGCAGCCGGCAAGACGCTGGGCCGTATGGCTACCGAAATTGCTCGTCGCCTGCGCGGCAAGCATAAAGCCGAGTACACTCCGCACGTTGACACTGGCGACTACATCGTCGTCATCAACGCCGAGAAAGTCGCTGTGACTGGTCGCAAGGCAGAAGCCAAGACCTACTACCGTCACACCGGTTACCCGGGCGGCCTGCGCTCCATGAACTTCAACCAGATGATCGAGCACAAGCCTGAGCGCGTGATCGAGCTGGCGGTGAAGGGCATGCTGCCGAAGGGCCCGCTGGGTCGTGCCATGCAGTCCAAGCTGAAAGTCTATGCTGGCGCCGAGCATCCGCACGCTGCGCAGCAGCCGCAAGAACTGAACATCTGAGGGAAGCATCGCCATGACACAGCAGCACTACGGTACCGGGCGCCGCAAGACTTCTACCGCGCGCGTCTTCCTGAAGCCGGGCACCGGCAAAATCACCGTCAACCAGCGTGACCTGAACGACTACTTCGGTCGTGTGACAGGTCGCATGGTTGTTCGCCAGCCGCTCGAGCTGACCGAAACTACCGAACAGTTCGACGTCTACGTCACTGTCGCCGGTGGTGGTGGTTCCGCTCAAGCTGGCGCCATCCGTCACGGCATCACTCGTGCCCTGATGGCTTACAACGAGGACTTCCGTCCGGCACTGCGTGCCGCCGGCTACGTCACTCGTGATGCTCGTGAAGTCGAGCGTAAGAAAGTCGGCCTGCGCAAGGCCCGTCGTCGTCCGCAGTTCTCCAAGCGTTAAGAGAACAGGCGTCGACCACAAGAACGTCCAGTACCCGAAAGGGTGCTGGGCGTTTTTTTTGCGATCTTGATAGGGGCGTCAAGCGCATGGTGCGAGCGCAATTGAAGAAAGCCGCTTCTGGTAAAGTGATTTTCTTGAGTTGTGAGCGGTGGGTTCTTGCCCTTTAATACAGTCAAGCGTCAAGTGCCCGGCAAGGGAATGGTCTGGCAGCATGCGGTGGTGTTCGGGAGACAATAACAATATGGCTAATCGAGGTGTGAATCGAGGGCGGCGCCGCTTCCTCGTCAGTGCGACCAGTGTCGTGGGGGCGATAGGCGCCGTTGGCATCGCGACGCCCTTTCTGGCTTCCTGGCAGCCGAGCGCACGGGCAAGAGCGGCAGGTGCACCTGTCACGGCGGATATCTCGCGCCTGGCACCGGGTCAGCAGATGACCATCGAGTGGCGCGGCAAGCCGGTATGGGTGGTGCGTCGCACCCCCGAGATGATTGATGACATCCGGGCCATCCCGCACGCCGAGTTGCAGGACCCCGAATCACGCCGTCCCCAGCAGCCAGCCTATGTGGATGCTGTCCTGCGCTCCATCAAGCCTGAGTACGTGGTACTGGTGGGAATCTGCACCCATCTGGGCTGCTCGCCGGGTTATCGACCCGAGATGGGGGCCGCGGATCTTGGCGCTGACTGGCCGGGTGGCTATCTGTGTGCCTGTCATGGCTCGAAATTCGATCTCGCGGGTCGCGTGTTCACCGGAGTGCCGGCGCCCTCGAATCTCGAGGTGCCGCCACATCATTATGAAAGCGAGCAGGTGCTGGTGATCGGCGTCGATGAGGAGGCTGTGTGATGGGGAATCCAGAACGTGCCAAGGCGTCGCGAGGCATCATGCGCTGGATCGATGATCGCTTTCCGGCCACCCAGATGCTGCAGGACCATCTGACAGGCTACTACGCGCCCAGAAACTTCAATTTCTTCTATTTCTTCGGCTCGCTGGCGCTGCTGGTGCTGGTCAATCAGATCATTACCGGTATCTGGTTGACCATGAGCTATACCCCGACCGCCGAAGGGGCCTTTGCCTCGATCGAATACATCATGCGCGATGTGGAATATGGCTGGCTGATCCGTTACATGCATTCCACGGGGGCGTCCGCATTCTTCGTCGTCATCTATCTGCACATGTTCCGGGGGCTTATCTACGGCTCCTACCGAGCGCCGCGTGAGCTGGTGTGGATCTTCGGCATGTGCATCTATCTGGCGTTGATGGCCGAGGCCTTCATGGGGTATCTGCTGCCCTGGGGGCAGATGTCCTACTGGGGGGCGCAGGTGATCATCTCGCTGTTCACGGCGATCCCGGTCATCGGAGCGGATCTGGCGCAGATGATCCGTGGCGACTACCTGGTGTCCGGCATTACCTTGAATCGCTTCTTTGCCCTGCATGTCATCGCCTTGCCACTGGTCATCGTCGGGCTGGTGGTGCTGCATCTGGTGGCGCTGCATGAGGTGGGGTCGAACAATCCGGATGGCATCGAGATCAAGGACAGGAAGGATGAGGCGGGTCAGCCGTTGGATGGCATTCCGTTCCATCCCTACTACACGGTGAAGGATCTGGTGGGTGTCGGTGTGTTCCTGTTCGTGTTCTGTGCCGTGATCTTCTACTTCCCGGAAGGGGGCGGCTACTTCCTCGAAACGCCCAATTTCGAACCGGCCAACTCGTTGAAGACACCTGAGCATATTGCCCCTGTCTGGTACTTTACGCCGTTCTACGCGATGTTGCGGGCCGTGAACTATCCCTTGTTCGGGGTCGATGCCAAGTTCTGGGGCGTGGTGGTGATGGGGTTGGCGATCGCCATCCTGTTCGTGTTGCCATGGCTTGATCGTTCTCCTGTGCGCTCCATCCGTTACAAGGGCTGGCTATCGCGTATCGCGATACTCGTGTTCGTGGTCAGCTTCGTGACCTTGGGGGTGCTTGGCGTGATGCCGCCGACGTTCGAGCGCACGATCATCGCGCAGATCGCGACGGTGGCGTACTTCGCCTTCTTCATACTGATGCCGCTGTATACGCGATTCGAGAAGACGCGAGCGGTGCCGGACAGGGTGACGGGCCGATGAGCGGGCAAAAGGGTGGGTCAAGGGACTGGCTGAAGCATGTACTGGCTGCAGGCGTGGTGGTGGCCGGCCTGCTGGGGGCGGGAGCTGTCAGCGCGGCAGGGGGCGAGGCAGTGCGTGAGTCTATGCAGCCGGATCTGCATGACAAGCCCTCGTTGCAGCGCGGCATGCAGCTCTACACCAATTATTGCCTCGGCTGTCACAGCCTGCAGTATCAGCGCTATTCGCGTGCCGCAGAGGACCTGGAGATGCCCGAGGATCTGGTCGAGCGATATCTGATTTTCTCGCCAGAACTCAAGATCAATGACACCATGCGCATCGGGATGAAGGCTGAGGACGCCGCGAGCTGGTTCGGTACGCCGCCACCGGATCTGTCTCTCGAGGCGCGTCTGCGCGGGACGGACTGGATCTACTCCTACCTGAAGAGCTTCTATCGCGATCCCGAGCGCCCCTGGGGTGTCAACAATACTGTCTATCCGCTGGTGGCGATGCCCAATGTGCTGGAGACATTGCAGGGCGTTCAGGAAAAGGTCTGTGCCCAGAGTGACCTGGTGCCTCCGGGAGCGGAGTTGAACCCGGCAACGGGGCACTATGACTCCTGCGACGTGCTGGAGATCACCTCGCCGGGCAGCATGACAGCAGAGGAATTCGACCAGGCCGTGTGGGATCTGACCAACTTTCTGGCCTATGTGGGCGAACCATCGCGACTCAAGGCTGAGAGCATGGCCCCCAAGGTGTTAATATTCATCCTGATCTTTACTCTGCTGGCATATCTTCTCAAGAAGGAATACTGGCGCGACATTCATTGATGGCTCCCGGAGTGGCGCTCATTGATAATGGCGTGCAGGCAGTGACGGGCGCACGGCTGATCGGTCGTGCGCCCGCTTGCGTCGCTTGCGGGTGACGCAAGGTTGACCCTCTGGGCGCGTCACACAGTTGATGAGGCGCCCAGAGGAAACTTATTCCCGTTCGTCAGGCCAAAAGCTGACGCGGGCATGGCTCGAACAGATGCGAGGACAGTTTCATGGGTGTTGTGGCCAAGCGTTCATCGATGACCTTCTACTCCGGTGGTGACGACCACTTCAGCCACCGTGTACGGATCGTGCTGGCCGAGAAGGGTGTAGCAGTCGATGTCATTGATGTAGATGATGACAACCGTCCGGCCGAGCTGGCTGATCTGAACCCGTACAACAGTGTGCCGACGTTGCTGGACCGTGACCTGGTCCTCTACGAGTCCAAGGTGATGATGGAGTACCTGGACGAGCGCTTCCCGCATCCGCCGCTGTTGCCGGTGTATCCGGTGGCGCGCGCCCAGAGCCGTCTGTGGATGCACCGCATCGAGCGCGAGTGGGTGCCGATGATGGAAACCATCCAGAATGGCACCAAGAAGGAAGCCGACAAGGCACGCAAGGAATTGCGCGAGAGCCTGATCGGAATCGCGCCGATCTTCGATGACATGCCGTTCTTCATGAGCGACGAGTTCTCTCTGGTCGACACGTGCATCGCCCCGATTCTGTGGCGTCTGCCGACATTGAACATCGAGCTGCCGGAGAAGCAGGTCAAACCGCTGCTGAACTACATGGAGCGTCTGTTCGATCGTGATGCCTTCAAGGCGTCTCTCTCCGAGGCAGAGCGCGAGATGCGTATCTGATTCGCTTGAGCAATCCCGAAAGGGGTGCTTGAGTCACTGGAACCCACCCCGGGGTGGGTTCCGGGCTCGGATCATGAGGCGGGGAGGGGCCGAGGTCAGGTGTCTCGACCGTCACGTGGTGTCAGTGCCCGCAAGCTGTAGCTCGGCGTCGCAGGACGTCGGTCATCGTGACATCCATTGCAGTTCAAGAGGTTCTCTCATGCTTTCCAGTCGCCCTTATCTGGCACGTGCGCTCTACGAGTGGCTGCTGGATAACGACAATACGCCGTACATCGTGGTGGATGCCGAGCAGGATGGCGTTCAGGTGCCGCGTCAACACGTGCAAAATGGCCAGATCGTGCTGAACATCGCGCCGGGTGCCGTGCGTGATCTGCTCATCGCCAATGAGGGTGTCAGCTTCAATGCTCGTTTCGGTGGTCAGCCGATGCACGTCAGCGTGCCGACACCGGCGCTGGTGGCGCTGTACTCTCGCGAGAATGGCGTTGGCATGGTGTTCGGGCATGAGCCTGTCATGCCGGGTGCGGATGACCTGGCCTTCGGTGAGGCAGCCTCGGATGAGGCGACCTCCGGTGAGGAGGCTCAGGCGCCTTCACGTCCGACTCTGGCCAGTGTCGGTGGTGCCAGCAGCGCTGCTGATGATGAGCAGGGTGAGGAGGCGTCACGGGGTGATGCGGCGGCCGATGAGGTCGCGAGTGCCGAGGAGCAGGAGGGCGGCAGCATCTCCTCTTCCGATGAGGATGGCGGCGATGATCAGCCGAAGCCTCCCCGCAAGGGGCGTCCGTCGCTGCGAGTCATCAAGTAAGTGGACACTCCTCTTCAGTCCTCTTGGGCTGGTAACGACGACGCCCCACAGGCCAGGCCTGTGGGGCGTCGTCGTTTTCACCCATACGTCATGGAGTGCGGACGACGTCAATCAAGATACTCGAAGACCTTGGCGATACGCTGGATGCCACCGACTTCCGAGACCTTGCTGACGATCTGGTCGGCCTCCGAGCGGGTCACGATGCCCATCAGGTAGACGCTGGCATTCTCGGTCAGCACCATGATGCGCCCGGAATCGATGTTGGCATCGGCTGCGAGAGTCGCCTTGACGCGGGTGGTCAGCCAGGTGTCCTGGACGCGCTGGCTGGTAGGCGCATTGGCACTGACTTCCAGGGCGTTGTGTACCTGGCGTACGCGACGGACATCCTTGGCGACTTCCGCGGCGCGTTGCTTGAGCTCATCGCTGGGCACTTGCCCGGTCAGCAGGACCATGCCGTTGTAGGCATTCACGTTGACATGGGCGTCATTGAAGCGCGCATCGATCTTGCCGAGATTGACTTCGATCTTGGTCTCGATGCTCTCGTCTTCCACTTGAGCGCCCAGAGTGCGATCACCGTAGTCCTCGTCAATGGGACCACTGTGAGTCAGGTCGGCCACGGTGGTACAGCCCGCAAGGGATAGAAAGCCGGCGGTGGCCATGAGGGAAAGCAGGTACTTTGGCGTCATGCCGTAATCTCCTGGTGAGCGCCGTGTGTCGCAAGGCGTTATTCGTTGCTGCCGAACAGCTGGTGATCGATCAGATCACACAGGCAATGAATGGCCAGCAGATGGACTTCTTGAATGCGCGCGGTGGAGGTCGCCGGTACGCGGATCTCGCAATCTTCGCTGCCCAGCAGGGAAGCCATGTCGCCACCGTCACGACCGGTCAGTGCCACCACGCGCATGTCGCGGTCATGGGCCGCCTGGATGGCCTGTACCACGTTGGCGGAGTTGCCGCTGGTGGAAATGGCCAGCAGGATGTCGCCGGGCTGGCCCAGGGCGCGAATCTGCTTGGAGAACACCTCGTTGTAGCTGTAATCGTTGGCGATGGACGTCAACGTCGAGGTATCGGTGGTCAGGGCGATGGCCGGCAGGCTCGGGCGTTCACGCTCGAAGCGATTGAGCAGCTCTGACGAGAAGTGCTGGCTGTCACCGGCGCTGCCGCCGTTGCCGCAGGCCAGAATCTTGCCGTCATTGACCAGGCTCTGGACCATCATCTGACTCGCCGCTTCGATGAAGGGCGGCAGCACTTCACTGGCGTATGTCTTGGTGTCGATGCTGGCGTTGAAGTGGCCGAGAATACGAGATTGGAAATCCATGATGGCTCTTGGTCGTTGGCTTCAGAACGCTTCGAATGCGTGGCGTATCCAGTGAATGGCGAGAGGGGGAGGACCCTCCACGCCGACCACGTCGAAGCGGCAGGAACATGATAGCCCGTGATGGGCCAGATAAAAACGCGCGGCCTTGATCAGCCGGCGTTGCTTGGTGGCGGTCACGCTTTCCAGTGCGCTGCCGAACCGGGAGCTGGCGCGGTAACGCACTTCGATGAACACCAGGGTGTCACCATCACGCATGATCAAGTCGATCTCGCCGCCCTTGGCATGCGAATTGCGCGTGACAGGCACGAGACCTCTGGCTGACAGCCATTTCTCGACCTCGGCTTCGATCACGGCGCCGCGCGCTCTCGCGCGACGCTGTGGTGGCTCCTGCCCGGTCGTTCCAGGGCGCGCCATGTCAGGGCGTGTAGGCTTCGACGGTGCGGCTGCTGGCGCCTTTCAGCGGCGGGCGTGGTACGCCGCCTCTGAACTCCGCCCACGGCAGCGTGCGTTCGATGCGTCCATCATGACGCGGGAATAGACTGCCGGTCGCTCCGAAGAGTTCCCCGCCGGCACCGGCCAGCATCAGCGGAACGCGCTGTGCCAGGCGATAGGCATCGACGCCCATGGCATTGAGCTTGAGCATGCGCGGAGAGGCATCCGACAGGGCGCGATAGGTATCGGCTTCCGGCAGAGTGGCCTTGCCGCCGGAGGAGGCCTGCGGCACTTCCCAGGGGATGTCGACGAAATTGACGCCATTGAGGTCGCCATCCTGAGCGGGCTGGGGGGAGCCTTCATAAAGGTGTGAGGTGCCGTAGATCGGCAGGTTGCCCGCGTAGTAGAAGTCCAGCATCGGCGGCACCTGACGAGCGTAGCTTGGCAGCGCCAGCAGGAAGATCATGTCGATGTTGCCGGAGTGGGCGCGGCCATACTTGCTGCCGGATTTCTTGGCGGATTTCATGCGCGCCTGATCCTGGCTGGAGACGGAAAGCAGATCCTTGACCGCTTCACTGACCGGGCCCTTGGGGTTGTAGCGCTCGATGGAAACGATGTCGCCACCTTCCTGCTCGAAGCGATCACGGAAGGCGCTGTAGACGCGCTGACCCCAGGCATTGTCGGGAATCATGGCCGCGGCACCACGATGACCGTCAAGTGAAGCGCGCAGTGCGACCTGGCGCGCTTCGTCTTCGGCGGACAGGCCGTACTGGAAGAGGTTGTCGGCCTGATTGCGCTCATGGGTGCCGTAATTGAGGGCCAGGGTCGGCAGCGGCAGGCTGCTCTGGGTCTCGAGCTGGCTGACCAGCTGCTTGTCCAGCGGGCCGAGCACGACCTGAGCTCCCTCCATGGTCGCGCGGGCATACAATGTCTTGAGATCGGCGCTTGAGGTATCGAAGAAGCTCAGCTGCGGCGTGGCTTCGGCATTGTCGATGGCGCTGCGATGGCGTGCCTCGATGCCCTCACGAATTGCCTGCGCGATACGCTTGAGTGGGCCGGACTGCGGAAGGAAGACCGCGATCTTGCGGACTTCCTGGCCGGAGAGCTCGCGCAGATCGAGGATGCCCTGCGGCATCTGGCGTGCGGCCGGATGCTGCGGATTGGCATCCGCCCAGTCGTTGATGGCGGAAAACATCTGGTCGATGTTGCCGCCGAAGCGCCGCTGCAGACGCAGCAGGTCCGTCCAGCCGCTGGCAATGGCGTTGGCGCTGGCCAGCTCGCCGAGCTGGCTGGGAGACAGGCGCGTGAGCTGTTCCCACAGGGTGTCATTGATGCTGAGGTCATCAGTGTCCGCCTGCAGGGCAATCAGCGTCTGGGCACTGGCCAGAGGTTCGCCGACCATGCCGAGCGCCAGGCCGCGACGCTTGCGCAGCGTGCGCTGATCGTCGCTGGACATCGTGATGTCGTCTTCCAGCACGGACGTGGCGAGTATCGTGTTCCAGCCATCCTGCTGCTCGAGGGCGATGCGCGACAGCAACAGGGCCCATTGCACGCGTTGCTGGGGTTCCAGACTCGCGGGGTCGATGTCCGAGGTGATGGTGATCGCCTGCGCGTTGTCGCCACTGCGTGCTAGGATATCGGCGGCCTGCAGTCGGGTGCCGGCGGCCTGTTGGCCCTGTTGTTGCTCCGCTTGAGCCAGCAGCGCGTCCGCCCCCGGTCCGCTGGGACGGGAGGACTGCCCGGCACACCCGGCCAGCAGCAGTGCCGCGATGGCCATGCCGGCCAGTCCGCGCAGGCTGGTGCGTGGGAGGCGCAAGCTCTTGTGCCGAATGGTTGACGCAGTGCGCAGCACGTTGTCAGGCGCACGATTCCATGTCTGGCCCATGTACGACGGTCCCTTGGCTGATGGGCGATGAGGCCGTGGCCCGCGTCGCCGCTGCTGTAATGACGGATGAATACTGCAATGACGAATGAGACGGGTCTCGGAGTGGCTGCTCGTGCGGGCATGTCTGCCGCAGGTGGTCAGGCCACTCGGCTGTCTCTGACGTCCATATCTACCACTGAGTTCAACGAGTCGAAGCATTGAATGTCTGAGTCTTCTGAAGGCGTATTGTACGTGGTCGCCACGCCGATTGGTAACCTCGATGACCTCAGCCCACGTGCCGCGCGGGTGCTAGGCGAAGTGGATCTGATCGCGGCTGAGGACACCCGCCACAGTGCCCGTCTGCTGCGCCATCTGGGGCTGGAAGTCCCCATGATGTCACTGCATGACCACAATGAGCGCGGGCGGGTCGATCAGCTGTGCCAGGCCCTGGAGGCGGGACGGCGTGTCGCGCTGGTCTCCGACGCCGGGACGCCGCTGATCTCCGATCCCGGCTTCATCGTGGTGCGGGCGCTGCGGGAGCGCGGCTTCAAGGTAGTCCCGCTTCCCGGCCCCTGCGCGTTGATTACCGCGCTCAGCGCTGCTGGCCTGCCGACGGATCGCTTCACCTTCGAGGGGTTTCTCGCTCACAAGGGTGGACCACGTCAGGCGCGTCTCACGGCACTGCGTGAGGATGGCGCGACGCATGTGCTTTATGAGTCGCCTCACCGTATCCAGGCGTTGTTGAAGGATATCCACGACGTTCTCGGGGCGCGCCGAGTCGTGTTGGCACGTGAGCTGACCAAGACCTTCGAGACCTTCCTGGACGGGACGGCTGCTGAGCTACTGGCGATGATGGAGGCGGATGGCGATCAGACGCGCGGTGAATTCGTGGTCATGATCGAAGGGGCTCCGGCACGTGAGGGCGACGAGGCTGCCAGCGTTGAGGGTGATGCGCTTCTCAAGGTGCTGTGGGAAGAGGGGGTCGGCGTCAAACAGATGGCGGCGATCGCCACTCGTCTGGTCGGCGGGCGCAAGAAGGCCTGGTATGCCAAGGCACAAGCCCTGAAGGATGCGGCGGAACCACGAGAAGCGTAAGCGAGAGGTGTTTTCCAAGTGCTTGGCATATCTGGCTTTTCGGCGTTCTTCCGGGCCAGGTGCACTGCAGCGCCAGCTTGTGGAAACGATGTGACACTGATAGTCTTGCGCGCTTGGGAGATGGCCAGACAGTCGCCGCCAGCGTGAGCTGGGGGAGGAAAGTCCGGGCTCCATAGGGCAAGGTGCCAGATAACGTCTGGGCGGCGTGAGCCGACGGCAAGTGCAGCAGAGAGAAGACCGCCTACGTCAGCTTCGGCTGACCGGTAAGGGTGAAAGGGTGCGGTAAGAGCGCACCGCGCGTCTGGTAACAGTTCGCGGCGAGGTAAACCCCACCTGGAGCAAGACCAAATAGGCCCCCTATGCTGCTGCCCGCAGTGGGGGCGGGTTGGTTGCTTGAGCCCTGAAGTGATTCAGGGCCTAGATGAATGACTGTCCACGACAAGACCCGGCTTATCGGCCGTCTCCCGCCTAATATTGAAGATGTCAGCCCTGTGATGCGAAACGCGCAGTTCAGAGCTGACATGTGACACCGCATGACCGGCGCCGTCCGCTCCGTGCTCCGTGGCTGGCCATTTGCAATGGCGGCGGACATGAAGTCGTGACCGGCGCCGGTTGTCGATTGTGCCATCGATAATCATGCGAATGTCTCTGCTTTCCTGCGGTCTACCGCCAGACGACTGGCGTCCGCCTTTACTGCCCGCAACGCGTGCCAAGGTCCCGAATTTCGTCATGTCCAAGCCCAGCGCTCCCTCCGTTCCCGAATCAGCCGCTGCCATGTCAGCCGCCGAATCCGAAGCTGCGGATCGCTTCGCGCATGTCAGTGTCATGCTCGATGGCGCGGTGGATGGGCTGATTCAGGACGTCTCCGGTGTCTATTTCGACGGTACTTTCGGGCGCGGCGGTCACTCACGCCTGATCCTGTCGCGTCTCGATGACGGTGGACGTCTGATCGCCTGTGATCGCGACCCCCAGGCATTGGCGGAAGCCGCCACCATCGAGGATTCCCGTTTTTCCATTCACGCCGGTGAATTTGCCCGCCTGGGCGAATATGCCGAGCGGGAAGGCGTGCATGGTCAGCTCGATGGCATTCTGCTGGATATCGGCGTGTCCTCGCCGCAGCTGGATGATGCCGAGCGTGGCTTCAGCTTCATGAATGATGGTCCGCTGGACATGCGCATGGACCCCACCAGTGGCGAGAGTGCCGCTGAGTGGTTGTCACGTGCCAGTGCCGAGGACATGGCGTGGGTCTTCAAGACCTACGGTGAGGAGCGCTATGCCAAGCGTCTCGCACGTGCGGTGGTCGAGCGCCGCGCCGAGCGTCCCATCACGCGGACCGGTGACTTCGCCAGCCTGATCAAGGACGCGCATCCCAACTGGGAGAAGCACAAGCACCCGGCGACGCGTGTCTTCCAGGCGATCCGCATCCATGTCAACGGCGAGCTGGATGAGCTGACCCGCGCGCTGGATGCGGGCCTGGAAGCCCTGAAGCCGGGGGGGAGGCTGGTGGTGATCAGCTTCCATTCGCTGGAAGACCGCATCGTCAAACGCTTCATGCGCGACAAGGCGCGTGGCGATCAGGCGCCGCGTGGCATGCCCATTCGCGAAGATCAGCTCAACAAGCGCCTCAAGCTGGTCGGCAAGGCTCAGAAGGCCTCCGAAAGCGAGGTGCAGGCGAACGTACGCTCACGCAGTGCCGTGATGCGCATCGCCGAGAAGCTGAAATAACGCCCGGTTCGTGGCGTGTATCGTGGTCATCCCAGCGCCTGCCTTTTGGCAGGCGCGCTCGCAAGGGGACGCAGCGTTGTGCGACATGTGTGTCGGTGCCTCGCAACGCTTAACGACCAACGCCACAAGCTGACATAATGCGCCGGTCGTCGCCTGATGGTACCGCTGGTCATCACGAGTGATGTGTGGCCGGCATGTTGCGGCGATGAACAGGACAAGCCGTCAGCCATCGGGTGTTGCATGCCTGACATGCATGGATTGACGGGTCGTCCCGCAGGGATAAATCGTGGTGCAGATCACCGCGTTCAGAGTGATAAGGGAGTCAGCATGGCGGGACGCAAGCAGCAGGGCAGCTGGAGAGGGAACTGGCCGATCAGGTTCCAGATGCGTTGGCGTCATCTGTGCTTCGTGGTGCTGATGATCTGCCTGCTGGGATCCGCCGCTGCTGTCGTCGTAAGCTCCCATCTCTCGCGCGGCCAATACGCGCAACTCCAGAAGCTCGAGGCGGCGCGTGATGATGCGCGTGCTCGCTGGGGGCGTCTGCTGCTTGAGGAAAGTGCCTGGTCCGCCCCTGCGCGTATCGAGAGCATCAGTACCGAGCGTCTCGAGATGCGCGTACCGGATGTCCACGATGTCGAGGTCATTCGCTGATGGCCACACGTCGACCTCCTTCCTCGGACCCCAAGGCCCCTCGCTCCCGCGGCGCACGCACTGCGCCACCCGGCGCGGCCAGTCGCGGCAAGACGGCTGGTTCTGCCGCCGCCGGGGCGCGCAAGAGTGCGCGTGGGCCCATGGGGTCCGCCCGCTATCGCATCATGCTGGGTATCGTGTTCGCAGGGCTCCTGGCCCTGGTGGGGCGTATCGGCTATCTGCAGCTCTTCGATCAGCAGTTCCTTCAGGATCAAGGGGATGCGCGCACTCTGCGCGTCGACAGCATCAACGCGCACCGTGGCATGATCACCGATCGCAGTGGCGAGCCGCTGGCCATCTCGACGCCGGTCATCACGCTGTGGGCGGACCCGCGTCTGGTGCCGGATGATCCAGTGCGCCTGTCACTGCTGGCACGCGCGCTCGGCCAGCAGCCTGACGACCTGATCCGCCGTGTGCGCCAATATCGTGATGCCGGCAAGGGCTTCATGTACATCAAGCGTCAGATGACCCCTCCTCAGGCACAACCCGCCATCGACCTGGATGTTCCGGGTGTCCACCACAAGCAGGAATACAAGCGTTACTACCCCTCGGGCGAGGTCTCCGCGCAGCTGGTCGGCGTGACCAATGTCGATGACAAGGGTCAGGAGGGGCTTGAGCTTGCCTACAATTCCTACCTCTCCGGTACGCCGGGCAAGCGTCGCGTGCTCAAGGACCGCAAGGGGCGCCTGGTGCGTGACCTGCACCTGATCAGCGAAGCCAAGCCTGGTGGTGATTTGACCCTCTCCATCGATCTGCGTCTTCAGTACATGGCCTACCGTGAGCTGAAGGCCGCCGTGGCCGAGCACCGTGCCGACGGTGGCACCCTGGTGATGATGGACGCTCGCACGGGAGAAGTGCTGGCGATGGTCAATCAGAAGTCCTACAACCCCAACAATCGTGCGGGGCTTGACCCTGCCGGTCTGCGCAACCGTGCGATCACCGATGCCTTCGAGCCGGGCTCGGTCATGAAGCCTCTGGCGATGAGTGCAGGTCTGGCCTCCGGCAAGTATCAGCCGGACTCGGTGATCGACACCACGCCGGGTTACATGCGGGTCGACCGCTTCACGATTCGCGATTTCCGCAATTACGGCAAGCTCGACATGGCCGGCATTCTCTATCACTCCTCCAACATCGGCATGAGCCGCATGGCGCTGAGCCTCGAGGATGACGCGGTATGGAATCGCTATTACGAGCTGGGTCTGGGGCAGGCGCCGGGTACCGGCTTCCCGGGCGAGACGACGGGCGTTCTGCCGGCCCCGACCAACTGGTCGCGCAGCAAGCGGGCCTCCATGTCCTACGGGTATGGGATCAGTGTCTCGGCCTTGCAGCTGGCCAGCGCCTATACCGCGCTGGCCAATGATGGTCGCCGGCTGGCACCGTCGCTGCTCAAGGTGAATACCCCGCCGGTGGGGGATCAGATCATCTCGCCCGAGAATTCCCATGCCCTGCTCGGGATGATGGAGAAGATCGTCCAGCCCAATGGTCCCGCCAAGCGTGCCGTGGTCGAGGGCTACCGTATCGCGGGCAAGACGGGTACGGTGCGTAAGGTGACCTCCGGTGGCTATCAGAAGACGGCCTATCGCTCCTTGTTCGCCGGCATTGCGCCGGTGTCCGACCCGCGCATCGTGACCGTGGTGATGATCGAGAATCCCAAGGGCGAGGAATACTACGGGGGCCTAGTCGCGGCGCCGGTGTTCGGTCGCGTGGTCGGCAAGGCGCTGCGTCTTCTGGATGTGCCACCTGACAGCGCCGTCGGTGAGTGAGCGGTGACATCTGCCGCCATGCATGCCGGAGACGGCGCGTGACATCCATTTCTTTCGTGTAGCGAATACGTCCCAGCTTCAGCAACAAGGAAGGTCTTCCAGCATGACTTCATCGCAAGATCTGGCCGAGCAGGCCTCGGCAGAGCCGCTGGGCGAATTTCTGGCACGGCCACTGGCGACAGCCAGCGAGCTGCTTGGCGCGCTCATGGCGCTGTGGCCCGGCGTGTTCAGCGATAGTCGCCTGACCGCACTCGTGATGGCGCAAGACGACTGGCATCTGACGATCGACAGTCGCCACGTGACGACGGGGTCGCTGTTCATCGCGGTACCCGGTATCGGCAGCGATGGTCGCGATTACATTGCCTCCGCCCTCGAGAAGGGCGCGGCGCTGGTAGTGGCACAGCAGTCTTCCGAGGGGGAAGCCCCGCCTGAGTCTCACGCAGACGAGCGTGTCGTCTGGCTCGAGGGGCTCGGCGCGCAGCTCGGCGAGCTGGGACGACAGGCCTTTGGTGTGCCGGAGTCACTGACGCTGGTCGGCGTGACCGGCACCAACGGCAAGTCCTCCGTGACCCATTACATTGCCGAGTTTGCCGAGGCGCTCGGCATCCCCTCCGGCATGATCGGCACGCTGGGGATCGGCCGCCCTGGCGCGCTGGTCGCCGGCGAGCGCACCACGCCGGATGCACTCGCCGTCCAGGCGGCGCTCAAGGGCCTGAGCATGGCCGGTGCGGAACTGGTCGCGATGGAAGTCTCTTCCCATGCGCTGGACCAGGACCGTGTCAACGGCTGCCGCTTCACGGTGGCGGGCTATACCAATCTGTCGCGTGATCACCTGGATTACCACGGCAGCATGGCGGCATATGCCGCGGCCAAGGCCAAGCTCTTCAAGCGACCGGAACTCAAGCTTGCGGTGCTCAATGCCGATGATGCGCTGGCGCGTCTGATGCTGGCCGGCATGCAGCGCGGTGTGCGCGTGTTGGCGATGGGGCGTGACGAGGTGGCCACCCTGCGCGTGCTGGACGTCTTCCCTGAGCCGCTGGGGCAGGTGGCCGTGATCGCGACGCCTGACGGTGAGCGTGAGCTCGGCCTCAATCTGATGGGGCGCTTCAACCTCGACAATGCCTTGCTGGCGATGCTGATCCTGCATGGTCTCGGCCATTCGCTGGCGGACCTGTTCGCGGCGGCACCGCGTCTGACGCCGGTGCCGGGACGCATGCAGCGCCTGACCCGCGAGGGCGCGCCCGTGGTGGTGGTGGACTATGCCCACACCCCGGAGGCGGTCGAGACCGCGCTGACGGCACTGCGTGCCCATCTGCCGGCGCGTGATGATGCGCGCCTGTGGTGCGTGCTCGGCTGTGGCGGTGATCGCGATACCGGCAAGCGCCCGCTGATGGCGACGGCCGCCGAGCAGGGCGCCGATCGCGTCGTCATTACCGATGACAACCCGCGCAGTGAAGAGGCCGCTGTCATTCGTCAGCAGATGATGGATGGCATCCAGGCCCGGGAGCGCGCCCGGGAAATCGCCGGGCGCGCCGAGGCCATTGCCCAGGTCATCCGTGATGCAGGCGAACATGACGTGATTCTCATCGCCGGCAAGGGCCACGAGGATTACCAGGAAGTGGCGGGCGAGCGTCTGCTGTTCTCGGATGTCGCACATGCGGTGGCGGCGCTCGAGCGTCGTGCGCTCTCCACTCAGGAAGGTCTGGAGAGCGACGCATGAGTGCGTCAGTGCAGTCTCCTGGGCTGGAGTGCTTCGATGAGGTGGCTCAGCTGCTCTCGGCTCGGCTGCCTTCGGCGCTGGTCGGCCGGTCATTGGGGGCCATCGAGACGGATACCCGCAAGCTGTCCAGCCAGCGGTCGCCGCTTTTCGTGGCGCTGAAGGGCGAGCGTTTCGATGCCCATGACTTCCTGGCTCAGGCTCGTGACAATGGCGCGATCGCGGCGCTGGTCGAGCATCCGGTGGATGACCCGTTGCCGCAGATCGTGGTGCCTGACACGCGGCTCGCCTTCGGTCTGCTGGCGGCGGCACGTCGGCGAGCCTGGGGGCGGCCGTTGATCGCCGTGACCGGCAACAGCGGCAAGACCAGCGTCAAGGGACTGGTGCATGCCATCCTGGTGCGTGATGCCGCGCGCTTCGACGCCGAGAGCCTTGCCACACAGGGCAACCTCAACAATGACTATGGTCTGCCGATGACGCTGCTGCGCCTGAACGATGCGCATCAGCATGGCGTCGTCGAGCTGGGCGCCAATCATCTCGGTGAGATCGCCTGGACCACCGCGCTGGCACGGCCACAGGTGGCGGTCATCACCAATGTCACCGGTGCTCACGTCGGGGAATTCGGTGGCATGGGGCAGATCGCCCAGGCCAAGGGCGAGATTCTTGCCGGACTCAGTCCGCTGGGGGGGCGCCGTCCGGTGGCGGTACTCAATCGTGATGATGTCTATTTCACGCTCTGGCAGGCGCTGGCAGCGACGGGGCAGGCGGTGGATATCATCGACTTCAGCGTCGCGGACCTGGCGGAGAGTTCGGCACGCCTGCAGGCACGCAAGCTAGGCGCGGATGAGCTCGGGCGTTATGCTTTCGAACTGACGTTTGACGGCCACTCGCTGGGGCGGGTCCAGCTTGCCCTGCTGGGACGGCACAATGTCGCCAATGCGTTGGCGGCAGCCGCTGCCTGTCTGGCGCTGGGCGTGGACAGCCAGCTGGTCATCGAGGGGCTCGAGAGCGCCGAGAGCGTTCCGGGTCGCCTGGGGGTCGTGGAAGGACAAAATGGGGCTCGTCTGCTCGATGACAGCTACAACGCCAACCCTGGGGCCATGCTGGCCGCGCTGGAGCTGTTGGCGAGCCTTCCTGCTCCGCGCTGGTGCCTGATGGGCGCCATGGGCGAGCTGGGCGAGGACGCCGAGCGGCTGCACGCCGAGGTGGGCGCCTACGCCCGCAAGCTCGGTATCGATTTCGTTGCCACCTGTGGTGAAAAGGCCAGAGCGACTGCCGAGGCCTTCGGCGCAGGTGGCATGCATTTCAAGGAGCGGGCGGAGCTTGAAGCTTACGCCCGTACCCATCTACCCACCGGGGCCAGTGTTCTGGTCAAGGGGTCTCGTAGCGCAGGCATGGAACATGTCGTTGCCGCGCTCAAGGTCGACGCATCAAGGTGAATGTGAGTCATGCTGCTGCTGCTTGCTGAGTTTCTGGCCCAATTCAATGGCGCCTTTACGGTTTTCAATTATCTGACCCTGCGTGTGGTGCTGGCCACGCTGACGGCCTTGTTGCTGTGCCTGTGGCTCGGCCCCTGGGTCATCCGCAAGCTGGTGGATGGCCAGATCGGCCAGGCCGTGCGTGATGATGGCCCTCAATCCCACCTGTCCAAGGCCGGTACGCCGACCATGGGCGGCGTGATGATCCTGCTGTCGATGGCCGTCTCGACCCTGCTGTGGGGCGACCTGACCAATCTGTATGTCTGGGTGGTGCTGGCGGTCACATTGGGCTTCGGTGCGGTCGGCTGGGTGGATGACTACCGCAAGGTGGTGGAGAAGAATCCCCGTGGCCTGCCGGCGCGCTGGAAGTATTTCTGGCAGTCGGTGGTGGGCATCGGGGCGGCCGTGGTGCTGTACCTGACGGCTTCCACGCCTGCCGAGACAGCACTGCTGGTGCCGTTCTTCAAGGATGTCGTCATCCCGCTGGGCATCTTCTACATGGTGCTGACCTATTTCGTGATCGTCGGCAGCTCCAATGCCGTCAATCTGACCGATGGCCTCGATGGGCTGGCGATCATGCCGACCGTGCTGGTGGCCATGGGGCTTGCGATCTTCGCCTACGCCTCGGGCAACCTGAAGTTCGCGGAGTATCTGCACATTCCGTTCATTGCCGGTTCCGGCGAGCTGGCGGTGTTCTGTGCCACCATCGCGGGCGCCGGCCTGGGCTTTCTGTGGTTCAACACCTATCCCGCCCAGGTCTTCATGGGCGATGTGGGCGCCTTGGCTCTCGGTGCGGCACTGGGCGTGGTCGCGGTCATCGTGCGTCAGGAAATCGTGCTGTTCATCATGGGGGGCGTCTTCGTGATGGAGACCGTCTCGGTCATCCTGCAGGTCGGCTCCTACAAGCTGACCGGACGACGCATCTTCCGCATGGCGCCGCTGCATCACCACTTCGAACTCAAGGGCTGGCCGGAGCCGCGCGTCATCGTGCGCTTCTGGATCATCACCGTCGTGCTGGTGCTGCTTGGCCTGGCCACACTCAAGGTTCGCTGAGGACGCTTTCGCGATGACCCTCTCTGTCACCTCCCACGCACCGGCCTCGCCGGTGCCTGCCGAAGGACCGACCCTGGTGGTCGGTCTTGGTGTCTCCGGACAGGCGATCGCTCGCCATCTGAGTGATCGTGGCATCGATTTTGCCGTCGCCGATACCCGCAGTGCACCGCCGGGGCTCGAGAATCTGCGCGAGCATGCACCGCAGGCCGAGGTTCATCTCGGGCCGCTGGAAGCGCTGGATCTGTCACGCTTTGGTGAGGTGGTGCTCAGTCCGGGCATCGACCCGCGTCAGGCCGTGTTTGACCCGGTACGCGAGCGCCTGGTCGGCGAGATCGCGCTGTTCGTGCGGGCACTCGATGAACGCCAGGCCCGGGATGCGCAGGGCAGGCGGCCGACGCTGGTCGCCATCACCGGTTCGAACGCCAAGTCCACCGTCACCACGCTGGTGGCGAGGATGGCCGAGCGGGCAGGCCGTGACGTGGCGGTCGGTGGCAATCTGGGCACCGCCGCGCTGACGCTGCTGCGTGAGCAGCCCGATGCCGAACTGTATGTGTTGGAACTGTCATCCTTTCAGCTCGAGACCACGCCCGAACTCAAGGCAGATGTCGCCTGCTTCCTGAACCTCTCCGAAGACCATCTCGATCGCCATGACGGCATGCGCGGCTATCAGGCCGCCAAGCGTGCCATCTTCCGCGGGGCGGGCCTGGCGGTCATCAATGCCGACGATGCCTGGAGCTGGCCGGCCGAGGAGGATGCAGTGGCGCGCGCAAGCTTCAGCGTACGCCTGAATGAGGGCGACTCTGGTGATGACGGCGAGGAGTTGAGTGAAGGGGCTGAATGGCGTCTGGCGGAGCAGGACGGCACGCTCATGCTGTGTCACGTGGCATCCGAAGGCCTGCATGGCGTGATGCCTGCCGCGCAGGTGCGTCTGGCCGGGCGTCACAATCAGGCCAACGCGCTGGCGGCGCTGGCGATGGGCACGGCGATCGGTCTCGCGCAGGAGGCCATGGTGGCCGAGCTCGAGCACTTCGCGGGGCTGCCGCATCGCGGCGAGCTGATCGCTGACGTGGCAGGCGTGCGCTGGATCAACGATTCCAAGGGCACCAACGTCGGCGCGACGCTGGCGGCGATCGCCGGTCTCGGTCCGACACTCGATGGCAAGCTGATTCTGCTGGCCGGTGGCCAGGGCAAGGGCGCGGACTTCACGCCGTTGGCCGCGCCGCTGGCGCGCTTCGCGCGTGAGGCGGTGCTTTTCGGACAGGATGCAGAACGCCTGTCGCTGGCGCTGGAGGATAGCCTTCGCGTCAGCCGGGTCGCGACGCTGGCGGAAGGCATGGCGCATGCTCAGCGAGTCGCTCGGCCGGGAGATTGCGTGCTGCTGTCACCTGCCTGCGCCAGTCTCGATCAGTTCCCCAATTACATGGTGCGCGGCGATGCGTTTCGAGACTGGGTGTCGGAGCATGTGATGGACGCGGGCAACGAGGGCGAAGCGGATGGGTGACAAGGCCAGTCGAGTGCGTCAGGCGATGAGTACCGAGCAGCAGCCAGTGGATGGCTGGCTGGTCTTCGCGGCATTGGCGATTCTGTGTATCGGCTGGGTGATGGTCACCTCGGCTTCCAGCGAGATCTCCAGCGAGCGCTTTGACGGCAACGCCTTCTACTACAGCATGCGTCACGGCATCTTCATTCTGATCGGGCTGGTGGCGGCCTATTGCACGCTGCGCATACCGATGTCGGCCTGGCAGCAACGCAGTTTCGCGATGCTGATGCTGGGGTTCGTGTTGCTGGTGGTCGTGCTGGTGGTCGGGCGTGAGATCAACGGCGCCAAGCGCTGGATTCCCTTGCCGGTGATCGGCGGGGTGCAGGCCTCCGAGGTCGCCAAGTTGTGCCTGATGATGTGGCTGGCGGGGTATCTGGATCGGCGTCTCGACAAGGTGCGCGCCAGTGTCGTCAATGGTCTCGTGCTGCCCTGCATGCCCTTGATGCTGATGATTCTCTTGCTGGCACTGGAGCCTGACTTCGGGTCCATCGTGGTGATGGGCGGTGCGGTGATGGGCATGCTGCTGCTGGCGGGGGTCGCCTGGTGGGGCTTCATCGTCCTGCTGGCAGCGGCCATCGGCGGCGGTTGGTCGCTGGCGATCGCCGAACCCTATCGCTGGGAGCGCCTGACCACCTATACCGACCCGTGGGCGAACATGTACGACAGCGGCTATCAGCTGACCCAGGCCCTGATCGCCTTCGGGCGAGGACACCTGAGCGGCATGGGACTGGGCAACAGCGTGCAGAAACTCTTCTATCTGCCCGAAGCGCATACCGATTTCGTGTTCGCGGTATTGGCCGAGGAACTGGGATTGATCGGTGCCACGGCGGTCGTCGGGCTGTTCGCGCTCCTGATCTATCGGGCCTTCAAGATCGCCCGACGTGCCGAGCTTGCCGGCTTGCCGTTCAGCGCCTACCTCGGCTACGGTATCGCCCTCGTGCTGGGGGCCCAGGCCTTCATCAACATCGGGGTCGCCAGTGGATTGCTGCCGACGAAGGGGCTGACGCTGCCGCTGATGAGCTATGGGGGCTCCAGCTTGATCGTCAGCTGCATACAGATCGCCATTCTGATGCGAATCGATACGGAAGTTCGTCTGCTGACGCGCGGCAAGAGTCCCGCGCGGCGCAAGACCGGCAAGTCGCCCGAGACCACGCAAGGAGCCAAGGCATGACGTCATCTTCTTCTGCAGTGCCTGCGGCTGATGCCTCGCGCCCCGAGACCTCTGACGCCCCTGCTGACACGCCCTCTGCCGGCATCGTGCTGATGATGGCAGGAGGGACGGGGGGGCATGTGATACCGGCGTTGTCGCTGGCGCGTGCTCTCGCCAGCCAGGGTCATGAAATCCACTGGCTGGGCAGTCCGCGTGGCATCGAGAACCGACTGGTTCCGGAGGCGGGGTATCCGCTGCATCGAGTGGAAGTGGCTGGGCTGCGTGGCAAGGGGCTTGCCGGCTATGCGGCGATCCCGTTTCGCCTGACCCGCGCCGTTCTGCAGGCGCGACGCATCATCCGTGAACTCAAGCCGGTGCTGGTCGTCGGGCTGGGAGGCTTTGCCAGCGGTCCTGGCGGACTGGCGGCACGCCTGGAGGGCATTCCGCTGGTGATCCATGAGCAGAATGCCATCGCCGGACTGACCAACAAGGTGTTGGCCCGGATGGCAACGCGGGTCTACGCCGCCTTTCCCGGCGCCTTCCCTGCCGCCATCGCTGCGCAGGTGGTGGGCAATCCGGTGCGCGACGAGATCGCCGCCGTCGGTCAGACGGCAGACACCGAGAGCGCTTCCCGGGAGCAGGCCATGCGCGCGCGACCGCTTCACCTGCTGGTGATGGGGGGCTCACTGGGTGCCCAGGCACTCAACGAGCAGCTGGCGCCGGCGCTGGCACTGTTGCCGGAGTCCTCGCGCCCCCTGGTGCGCCATCAGGCCGGGCGTGACAAAGAGGAGGCGACCGTTGCCGCCTATCAGGCCGCCAGTGTCACGGCCGAGGTCAGCGAGTTCATCACCGATATGGCCGAGGCCTATGCTTGGGCGGATCTGGTGGTGTGTCGCTCGGGTGCCTTGACGGTCGCTGAGCTTGCCGCCGCCGGACGACCCGCCATCTTCGTGCCGTTCCCGCATGCCGTGGATGATCACCAAACCGTCAATGCGGCGGTGATGGTCACGGCCGACGCGGCGCGTCTGATTCCCCAGAATACGCTGAATGCCCAGCGTCTCGCCGAGACGCTGGGGGAATTGCTGGATCCCAAGATACTCACTGGCATGGCCGCTCGCGCCCGCGAAAGTGCGGAACTCGACGCGGTAGCGACCATGCTGGCAGGCTGCATGGAGACTCGCCTTGAACGCTAGGAATTCTGATCGTGGTGTCGGCATGCGCCGCATCCGTCGCATCCACTTCGTCGGCATCGGCGGCGTGGGTATGTGTGGTATCGCTGAAGTACTGAGCAACATGGGGTATGAGGTCAGCGGCAGTGACCTCAAGGAGTCCACCGTGACGGCGCACCTGCGGGATTGTGGTGTGCGCGTGGCGATCGGTCATGCGGCTGTCAACGCGGAAGGCAGCGATGTGGTGGTGGTCTCGACGGCAGTGGATACCAGCAACCCGGAAGTGGCCTGGGCGCGTGACCATCGGGTGCCGGTGGTACGTCGTGCCGAGATGCTGGCGGAGCTGATGCGATTCCGTCAGGGGATCGCGATTGCCGGCACGCATGGCAAGACCACCACGACCAGCCTGACGGCCACGCTGCTCGCGGAGGGCGGCATGGACCCGACCTTCGTCATCGGTGGCAAGTTGACCAGCGCCGGCACGAATGCACGCCTGGGGGAAGGGGAATACCTCGTGGCCGAGGCGGATGAGTCCGACGCCTCCTTCCTGCACCTGCAGCCGCTGATCTCGGTGGTCACCAACATCGATGCCGACCACATGGCGACCTATGAGGGTGACTTCAATCGCCTCAAGGACACCTTCATCGAGTTCCTGCACAACCTGCCGTTCTACGGCCTGGCGGTGCTGTGTCTCGATGACGCCAATGTCCGCGAGCTGCTGCCGCGCGTGCAGCGCCAGTTCGTGACCTATGGCTTCAGCGAGGATGCCGATTATCGCATCAGCGACTTCCGCCAGGGCGGCGGTCAGCTGAGCTTCACTGCGCTGCGTCCGGAGGGGCATGCGCCACTGGAGATCACGCTGGCCATGCCGGGTGAGCACAACGCGCTCAACGCTCTGGCGGCCATCGCGATCGCCACCGATGTCGGCGTGAGCGATGACGCGATAGCGCGTGCGCTGGCCAGCTTCGCCGGTGTGGGTCGTCGCTTCCAGGTGCATGGTGAATTCGCGGCACCCAATGGCGAGCAGAGCGTGATGCTGGTCGATGACTATGGCCATCACCCGCGAGAAGTGGAAATGGTGATCCGTGCCGTGCGTGCCGGCTGGCCGGAGCGTCGGTTGGTGATGGCCTACCAGCCTCACCGTTACTCGCGCACCCATGATCTCTACGAGGATTTCGTACGAGTGCTGTCCCAGGTCGATACCCTGCTGCTGCTGGATGTCTACAGCGCAGGAGAGGCGATGATTCCGGGGGCTGACGGCCGCTCTCTGGCCGGCTCGATCCGTCAGCGTGGGCAGGTGGATCCGTTGTTCGTCGAGCACAAGCGTGCGTTGCCGAGTCTGCTCAACAATGTGCTGCGCCCGGGCGATATTCTGATCACCCAGGGGGCGGGTGATGTCGGTGGCATCGCCCTGTCACTGGCCGGTGCGGATCTCAAGCTTTCCGAGGTGGCGCTATGACCGCGGTGAAGCCGGAAATGGCGACACGCTATGGTCGCGTCGTGGTGCTGTTCGGTGGAGTGAGTGCCGAGCGTGAGGTATCGCTGAAGAGTGGTGCGGCGGTGCTCGCGGCCCTGGAAGGGGCCGGCCTCGATGTGCAGGGGTACGACATGGCCCATGGCCTGGCCGGTCTGGAGGCGCTGCGCGCAGACCGCGTCTTCATCGCCATGCATGGACGTGGTGGCGAGGATGGCACTCTGCAGGGGGCGCTTGAGCTTCTAGGCATTCCCTATACGGGGAGTGGCGTGCTGGCCTCCGCGCTGGGGATGGACAAGCTGCGCACCAAGAAGCTCTGGGATGTCGAAGGCTTGCCGACGCCACGCTCCTGTCGCCTGGCGGCGGACACTGACTGGCAGAATGTGCTCGAGACGCTCGGTACGCCGGTAGTGGTCAAGCCGGTGCACGAAGGCTCGACGCTGGGCATCCATATCGTCGAGGAGGCTGGCGCTCTCAAGGCCGCCTGGCAGGATGCCTGTCGTTTCGATGGTGTCGTCATGGCCGAGCAGTTCATCAAGGGGCCGGAATATACGGTCTCGGTGCTGGACGGCGAGGTGTTGCCGGCCATTCGCATCGAAGCGGACAGCGGTTTCTACGATTACGATGCCAAGTACCTGACCGATACCACTCGCTACCTGCTGCCCTGCGGTCTGGAGGCTGCGCGCGAAGCCGAACTGGCGACTCTCTCGCTCAAGGCATTCAACGTGCTGGGCTGCGAGGGCTGGGGTCGTGTCGATGTGATGGAAGATGCGGACGGCGCCTTCTGGCTGCTGGAAGTCAACACCTCGCCGGGCATGACCGATCACAGCCTCGTGCCACAGGCAGCCGCGCATGTGGGGCTGGATTTCACGGTGCTGGTACTGCGGATTCTCGACACGACGCTGACCGAGCGTCATGACGTCGCCGCGTCCGCCTGCCCACAGAGCGAACACTGACCCATGGCGGCGCGTAGCTCTGCAGGTGCACTGTTCGGCCTGGTGCTGGGAGCGGCACTGATGGTGGCGGGTGGCCAGGCATTGTGGACCTGGCTGGACCGCCCCATCGAGCGAGTCACCATCAAGGGTGACTTCGAACACGTGAGCGCCGCCTATCTCCAGCGCCATATCGCGCCGTTGATTCGCGGACAAAGCTGGCTCTCTGTCCCGCTGGGGGAAGTTCGGCGTCGCGCTCTGGCGATCGACTGGCTGAGTGAGGTGAGCATTTCGCGTCGCTGGCCGGATACACTCGAATTCGAGCTGTTCGAGCAGCAGCCGGTGGCCTACTGGAATGACGGTGAGTTGATCAACGTGAGAGGCGAGGCCTTCAAGGCAGCCCCTGTCACCCAGCTGGGAAATCTGCCGAATCTGGCAGGCCCCAAGGGTAGCGGTTCCGAGGTGCTGGCCGAGCTGGACGCGCTGCAAAGCCAGTTGGGCGGTCTGGGGCTCAATGTCTCCCAGTTGCGTCTCGAGCCACGTGGCGCCTGGCGTTTTCAGGTCAATGACAGCGTCTGGGTCATGCTGGGTCGCAATGACAGGGAGGCCCGTCTGGCTCGCTTCATGGCAGCCTGGCAGCGTCAATTGGGTGGTCAGGCGTCGCAGATTCGCTACATTGACCTCCGCTATCCCAACGGCGTAGCCGTGGCGTGGCATGGCGAGACGACAGCACTGGAAGAAAGCAACGGTTGAGGGAGAATCGGCGACACTTCAGAACGAAGGTCTTGAGGCGCTGATATTAGTGAAATGGAGTTATCTCCAGTTTCATTTCGGGACAATCCCGCCTATTCTAGCGGGGATTTGCGCCTCCTGGTATTTTCAGGCTGGTGTGCCGTTAGTGGTGACTTCTATACTATGAAGGCAAATTCATCTTCGGGTTAAACGGAGCGTTAACCTGACTGGGTGGTTTCTGGCATTCTCGCCGCCGCCGATCGCGCTATTTTTTTCATGACGAACCAGAATCAAGGAGCTGGCCCGACCTATGGCAGGACATTCCAAATCACAGGATATGGTGGTCGGGCTGGACATCGGAACCTCCAAGGTGGTCGCGATCGTGGGGCAACCGACCGACGATGGTGGCATCGAAATTGCGGGTATCGGCTCACATCCTTCACGCGGCATGAAGAAGGGTGTCGTCATCAATATCGAGTCGACCGTGCAATCGATCCAGCGCGCGGTGGAGGAAGCTGAATTGATGGCGGGCTGCGATATCCACTCGGTATACGTGGGGATTGCCGGCAGTCATATCAGCTCGATGAACTCCGATGGTGTGGTCGCGATCAAGGATCGTGAAGTGACACCGTCCGATATCGAACGAGTCATCGATTCGGCGCGTGCACGGGCAATCTCCGAGGGGCAGCGGATTCTTCATGTGCTGCCGCAGGAATATGCCATTGATCGTCAGGAAGGTATTCGTGAACCGCTCGGGATGTCCGGTGTGCGCCTTGAAGCGCGGGTGCATCTGGTCACGGCGGCGTTGAATGCCGTACAGAATATCGAGAAATGCGTTCGTCGTTGTGGTCTTGAAGTCGACGATATCATTCTCGAACAGCTCGCCTCGAGTCATGCGGTATTGACCGAGGATGAGCGCGAGCTGGGAGTCTGCATGGTGGATATCGGTGGCGGGACGACCGACATCGCGGTGTTCACCGAAGGTGCCATTCGTCATACGGCCGTGATTCCCATCGCGGGAGATCAGGTAACGAATGATATCGCGATGGCACTCCGTACGCCGACCCAGTACGCTGAAGAAATAAAGGTCAAGTATGCCTGTGCTCTGACACAGCTGGCGTCCAGCGACGAGACGATCAAGGTGCCCAGTGTCGGTGATCGACCGGCCCGTGATCTGTCCCGCCAGGCGTTGGCGGAAGTGGTCGAGCCCAGGTATGAGGAACTCTTCACCCTGGTCCGCGATGAGCTGCGTCGCAGTGGTTATGAAGATCTCGTGGCAGCGGGTGTGGTACTGACGGGCGGTACATCACGCATGGAAGGTGTGGTGGAACTGGCGGAGGAGATCTTCCACATGCCGGTTCGCATTGCCTGCCCGCAGAATGTGCGTGGACTGGCAGATGTGGTCCGTAATCCGATTTATTCCACGGGTGTGGGTTTGCTACATTACGGGATGAAACAGGAGCGGCATACGCCATCCTCGACTGCGGTCGCGGTGCGCAGGGAGGAATCTGCCGCACGACGCGTTCACGGCCATGAGCACGACACCTCCACGCTGGAGCGGATCAAGGGCTGGTTCAAGGGAAATTTCTGACAGGGATTACAGAAAGACTGTGATCCAGGAGACAGGGCATATGTTCGAACTGGTAGATAACGCACCCTCCAGCAGCGCGGTCATCAAGGTGATCGGTGTTGGTGGCGGCGGTGGTAACGCCGTCAATCACATGGTCGAGAGCAATATCGAAGGCGTCGAATTCATCTGCGCCAATACCGATGCTCAAGCGCTCAAGCGCGTGGCCGCCAAGACAGTCCTTCAGCTCGGCAGCGAGATCACCAAGGGTCTCGGCGCTGGCGCCAACCCGGAAGTGGGTCGTCAGGCGGCGATGGAAGATCGCGAGCGTATCGTCGAGCTGCTGCAAGGCGCCGACATGGTCTTCATCACCGCAGGCATGGGGGGTGGTACCGGTACCGGGGGCGCTCCTGTCGTGGCACAGGTAGCCAAGGAACTGGGCATCCTGACGGTCGCGGTCGTGACGCGTCCCTTCCCGTTCGAGGGGCCGCGTCGTCAGAAGGCGGCCGAGCAGGGCATGAAGGAGCTGTCCGAGCATGTCGATTCCCTGATCACCATCCCCAACGAGAAGCTGCTCTCGGTCCTCGGCAAGAGCGCCAGCCTGCTGAGTGCCTTCAGTGCGGCCAACGATGTACTGCTGGGCGCTGTCCAGGGCATCGCTGAGCTGATCACCAGCCCGGGCATCATCAACGTCGACTTTGCCGACGTGCGCACCGTCATGTCCGAGATGGGCATGGCCATGATGGGAACCGGTGATGCCGTCGGTGAGAACCGCGCTCGCGAGGCGGCCGAGAAGGCCATTCGCAGCCCGCTGCTTGAGGATATCGATCTTCACGGCGCGCGCGGCATCCTGGTCAACATCACGGCAGGCCCGGACCTCTCCATCGGTGAGTTCAACGATGTCGGTGCCACCGTGCAGGAGTTCGCTTCTCCGGACGCGACCATCGTGGTGGGTACCTCCATCGACATGGACATGAGCGACGAGCTGCGTGTCACCGTCGTGGCGGCGGGTCTCGATGGCCGTGTCGAGAAGCCGGCTGCGCGTGAAACCGCACCGGCCAAGCGCACGGTGGAGAAGCCGGCTGATTATCGCAGCCTCCAGACGCCGACGGTCACCCGTCAGGCCAAGGAAGAGCAGCAGCAGGCCGCAGCCAAGAAGCCAGAACCGCGCAAGAATCGTGACATGGATGACTATCTCGACATTCCTGCCTTCCTGCGCCGTCAGGCGGATTGAAAGGTAAGCGCACGTCGACAGGGTGTCCATGACATCTTCTGGTGACAGCGCGGTCAGATAGAGGCGCTTTGCCTTTCTTCACCCACCCGGGGCGACCCGGGTGGGTGAAGTCGTTCTGGGAGGCGCGAAAAGGCATTGCAGGCGATTCAGATGGATGGCATGACAGGCAGGCTGAAGAGGAAAGGCATGCATCCGCCACGGCGGTTGCCTGCGTAAGAGAGTGAGGAACCTGGCAGTTCTTGCACATTGATTATCGATTGATGTCGCTGAGAGTGAGAACTGTTTTGGGTTTGCGCGTTCATAGTCAACATGGCTCCAGTCAGCGTCTTGAAGGGTTGAATGGTGCCCCCGTGGCAATGTTGAATTTCCCTATCAGCGGTAGGTGACAATTTGTTGAATACCTGCTTTGCTGTTATCATGAACACTGTTTCCAAATTCAGGCTGACTGGCTATCTCCTATGATTCGACAAAAAACGCTTCAGAATACGATCCGCGCAACAGGCGTTGGTCTGCACTCCGGTGACAAGGTCTATCTGACCCTGCGCCCGGCTCCGGTCAACACGGGAATCGTCTTCGTGCGTACCGACCTCGAGCCGCATGCACACATCCGTGCCGATGCCACGGGGGTGCGTGACACCACCATGTGTACTGCCGTTTCCAACGGTCAGGACAAGGTGATGACTGTCGAGCACCTGATGTCCGCCTTCGCCGGTCTCGGGATCGACAACTGCTTCGTCGAGCTCTCCGCGCAGGAAGTGCCGATCATGGACGGCAGCGCCGGTCCGTTCGTCTTCCTTATCCAGTCCGCTGGTATCCAGGAGCAGTCCGCGCTCAAGAAGTTCATCCGCATCAAGCGCGAGATCGAAGTGCGTGATGGCGACAAGGTCGCGACCTTCCTGCCGCACAACGGCTTCAAGGTGTCCTTCACCATCGACTTCGATCACCCGGTGTTCGAGCAGCAGAAGCAGACCACCACGGTCGACTTTTCCACGACCTCCTTCGTCAAGGAAGTGTCTCGCGCTCGTACTTTCGGTTTCATGCGTGATCTTGAATTCCTGCGCTCCCAGAACCTCGCGCTGGGCGGCAGCCTCGACAACGCCATCGTGGTGGATGATTACCGCATCCTCAACGACGAAGGTCTGCGTTATGACGATGAGTTCGTCAAGCACAAGGTGCTGGATGCCATCGGCGACCTGTATCAGCTGGGCCACAGCCTGATCGGGGAATTCCGTGGCTACAAGTCAGGCCACGGCCTGAACAACCTGCTGTGCCGTGCCCTGCTCGAGAATGCAGACAGCTACGAGATCGTGACCTTCGACAATGCCGAAGCGATGCCGATTTCCTACGCCTCCCCGGCACTTGCCGTCTGATCACGAGATGGTGACAAGCACGACCTGAAGAAAGTTGACTGTGACCTAGCCCGTCCAGCCTGATGTCAGACTTCGGTCCTTGCCAGCCGAAGCATGGAAACGATCACAAGCGCGCCGCCCTCATGGGCGGCGCGCTTGTTTGTCTTCAGGAAATAGCGCCGGCGCGACGGTCGCCCGCAAGAGAGAGGGATGTCGCACCACCATCAATCGTCGCCAGACGGGGTGTCCTGCAGATCGTCAGCATGTGCTGCCAGACGCTCAAGCGAGCGGCGCAGGTGTTCATCCCGGGTGTGGGAGGCACAGTCCAACAGATGCTCCGCTGCCGCAGCAGGGAGATGCCTGGGCTGTTGAGCCGGTACGAAGACAGGACGAACGGGGCGGACCTTGAAGTTGAGGCGCGTGAGTGCGGCAAGCTCGGGGATCTCGCGCAGGACGCTGATCAGCCTGCGCTGCTCATAACGTAGCCAGGTCAGCCAGGAGGCACGATTGGTGATCAGTGTCAGGGTTCCTTCGTGATAGCCCCCGACGAAGACCTGCTCCTGCATGTCCGTGGGCAGGGCCTCACGCAGATGCCACTGGGCCTGCTCCAGCATTCGCGCCTGGCGCATGACGTTGCCAAGCTGGCCCTTGCCGTTCAAGAGGCGCGCCGCGGGCTGGGCGCGGAAACGCTTAGCCTTTATACTCATGGGCTTGCATGCCGGTTCAGTGGTTTCCGGCAATCTATCATGAGCAGGAGTCCGGCAACAGCATGAGCCATGACGTCGCCATAGCACGCTCGAGACCGTTGCCGGCTTCCGGTAGCGGCAGCGCGCGTCGCTGGTCGGTGCGCACGGCACCGCGCTGGCTGCTGGCCGGCCTGCTGATCAGCTGTCTGTTCCCCGCTGGCTTGAGCGCCGCGCAGGTCGAGCGCGTCAATCTGACCCTGGCCAGCATCCAATTGCTGGCGCCGGGCGTGATTCGCGCCGAGAGCCGCCGTCAGAGCCTGCGTTCACTGCGCCGACTCATCCGTCCCGGTGCTCAGAGAAGTCCCAATCTTTCGCGTCAACGACGCTTTGTCTCCTGTGCTCGCGTACTGCTGCGCGGATTGGCGAATGCCATGTCCCCGCGCGCACCACCTCTGGTGTCCTGAGAGAATCTGTCCGTCACCTGGCCCTCGGCGCCGGTGATGGTGATGTCGTTTCCTTTTCGCGTGTGCCGTTTGCCAGTTGCCATCTGCGGGATGCTTCTGGCGCGTGAAGCGCACGCGTATATCTCAAGATTCTAGAAGGCGTGCCCACCGGGCACGGACAGGGATAGATGATGCTGGGTAAATTTCTGACCAAGGTAGTGGGCTCCAAGAACGACCGTGAGGTGAAGCGACTGCGCAAGCGGGTCAATGCCGTCAATGCCCTCGAGGAAAGTCTCGAATCACTGTCGGATGAGGCGCTGACGGGCAAGACGGCTGAATTCCGTGAGCGCCTTGCGCAAGGCGAGAACCTCGACAAGCTGTTGCCGGAGGCCTTCGCCACCGTGCGTGAGGCCAGCAAGCGCATCATGGGCATGCGTCACTTCGATACCCAGATGGTAGGCGGCATCGCGCTGCATGAAGGGCGCATCGCCGAGATGAAGACAGGCGAAGGCAAGACGCTGGTGGGGACACTCGCCGTTTACCTGAATGCCCTGGCTGGTGAAGGCGTTCACGTGGTGACGGTCAATGATTACCTGGCCACGCGTGATGCCAACTGGATGCGTCCGCTGTATGAATTCCTCGGGCTGAGCGTGGGCGTCATCTTCTCCGGCCAGAACAACGAGGACAAGCGTGCCGCCTACCAGGCCGACATCACCTACGGCACCAACAATGAATACGGTTTCGATTACCTGCGCGACAACATGGCATTCGCGCTGGAAGACAAGGTCCAGCGCAAGCTGCACTACGCCATCATCGATGAGGTCGACTCCATCCTGATCGATGAGGCGCGCACGCCGCTGATCATTTCCGGTCCGGTGGAGGAGAATACCGACCTCTACAAGATCATCGATCGCATGGCGCGTGAGCTCGTGCAATGCACCGACGAAGAAGACCCGGAGAGTGGCGATTTCACTCTCGATGAGAAGCAGAAGCAGGTCGAGCTGACCGAGCAGGGCCATCAGAAGGTCGAGTCACTGCTGCGTGCCCAGGAATTGCTCGGCGAGGAAGACTCTCTTTACGCCGCCCAGAACCTGAGTCTGCTGCATCATGTGCACTCCGCGCTGCGTGCCCAGAATCTGTTCGTGCGGGACGTCGACTACATCGTCCACAACGGCGAGGTGGTGATCGTCGACGAGCATACCGGCCGCACCATGGTAGGTCGTCGTTGGTCCGAGGGTCTGCATCAGGCCGTCGAGGCCAAGGAAGGAGTGGCGATCCAGAAGGAAAGCCAGACGCTGGCCTCGACCACCTTCCAGAACTACTTCCGTCTCTACGAGAAGCTGGCCGGCATGACCGGTACCGCCGATACCGAGGCCTTCGAATTCCGTCAGATCTACAACCTCGACGTGATGGTGATCCCCACCAACAAGCCCATCGCGCGCAAGGACATGAATGATCTGGTCTATCTGACCGCGGAAGAGAAGTTCAACGCCATCATCGAGGATGCCCGCGAGAAGGTCGCCGAAGGCCGTCCGGTGCTGGTCGGTACGGCGTCAGTCGAGACCTCCGAACTGCTGTCCCAGATGATGCACAAGGCTGGCGTGAAGCATCACGTCCTGAATGCCAAGCAACACGTCAGTGAGGCTGCCATCATCGCCCAGGCGGGTCGTCCGGGCGCGGTGACCATCGCGACCAACATGGCCGGTCGTGGTACCGACATCATGCTGGGCGGCAACTGGGAAGCCGAGCTTGCCGAGCTGGAAGCGCCGACCGAAGAGCAGATCAACGAGATCAAGCATGGCTGGCAGGAGCGTCACGAAGCCGTGCTGGCGGCGGGCGGTCTGCACGTGATCGGCTCCGAGCGTCACGAATCCCGTCGTATCGACAACCAGCTGCGCGGTCGTGCCGGTCGCCAGGGTGACCCGGGCTCCACGCGCTTCTTCCTGTCGCTGGAAGACAGCCTGATGCGCCTGTTCGGCTCCGATCGCGTTCAGCGCCTCATGGGCGCGCTGGGGCTCGAGAAGGGCGAAGCGATCGAGCACAAGATGGTCTCCAATGCCGTCGAGCGCGCGCAGAAGAAGGTTGAGGGTCGAAACTTCGACGTGCGCAAGCAGCTGCTTGAGTACGATGATGTCGCCAACGATCAGCGCAGCGTGATCTACGAGCAGCGCAACGACATTCTGGAAGCCGACGAGATCGCCGAGAACATCGCCGGCATCCGCCGTGAAATGCTGGACGATGCCATCTCCATGCGCGTGCCGCCGCAGAGCCTGCCGGAGCAGTGGGATCTTCCGGGGCTCGAGAATGACCTCAAGACGGACTTCAACCTCGACCTGCCGCTCGTGCAATGGGCGGAAGAGGATGAGCACTTCCATGAAGAGACTCTGCGCGAACGACTGCAGACGGCACACGAGGAACTCTATGCCGGCAAGGTAGAGGCTGTCGGTCCCGAGCTGATGCGCCGCTTCGAGAAGCAGGTCATGCTGCAGGTGCTCGATACGCGTTGGAAAGAGCATCTGCAGGCGATGGACAACCTGCGGCGCGGTATCCACCTGCGTGGCTACGCTCAGAAGAATCCCAAGCAGGAATACAAGCGCGAGGCGTTCGAACAGTTCCAGTCATTGCTGGTCAACATCAAGGCTGACGTGGTGCGCATTCTGAGTCACGTCCAGGTACGTCGTCAGGAAGAGATCGACACGCTGGAAGAGGAGCGGCGTGCCAATCTCGAGCGCGAGCAGGCCAGTGCCGAGACGCGTCGCGTGGAAGATGACACCGTCAGCGATGAGAGCGTTCAGGCTGCCGAGGAGATCGTCGAGGCACAGTACGGTGCGGCACCGCAGGCGCAGGGCGACAATGAGCCGATGCGCCGTGATGTCCCCAAGGTTGGCCGCAATGATCCGTGCCCCTGCGGTTCCGGCAAGAAGTACAAGCAGTGCCATGGCAAGCTGAGCTGAGATTTTCAGCGTTGAGCATAGCTTTTCAGTACTGAGTATCGAATGCATCGCGGAGCAGCACCGTCTGTCCCGCGATGCCGTGTAGTGACAGGACAACGCGACTGGAGACGTGAACGATGGCGGTAGGGCCTTCCACTTTCCCCGCAGACATGCCGGAAATTTCCGGCCTGCAGATCGGGGTTGCTGAAGCCGGTATCAAGAAGCCGGGGCGACGTGATCTGGTGATCATGGCGCTCGATGCAGGATCGCGTCTCGCGGGAACCTTCACGCGCAATGCCTTCTGTGCGGCACCGGTGCATGTCGCGCGTCGACATCTCAAGGCCGAGATCGATGGGCCGCGCTATCTGGTGATCAACACCGGCAACGCCAACGCGGGGACAGGTGAGCAGGGCATGACAGACGCGCTTGCTACCTGTGAGTTCCTGGCCGATGTCGCGGGTTGTGATGCACAGGCCGTTCTGCCGTTCTCCACCGGCGTGATCGGTGAGCCCTTGCCGATGGATCGTCTGACCGGCGCACTGCCGACGGCCTTTGCGGCATTGGGCAAGGGAGATTGGTCCGACGCGGCACACGGCATCATGACCACCGATACCCGGCCCAAGGGCAGCTGGCGTAGCGTGACGCTGGCCAATGGCGAGTGTGTCACCATTGCCGGGGTTTCCAAGGGCTCTGGCATGATCTGCCCCAACATGGCGACCATGCTGGGCTTCGTGGCCACTGACGCGGATCTCGCCATCGATCAGTCTGCGCTGGATGAGATGCTGCGCCGGGTCGTGGTCAGAAGCTTCAACAGCATCACGGTGGATTCCGATACCTCGACCAATGATGCATGCATGCTGGCTGTCACGGCCAGGGCGGCTCGGGTCGAGGGTGAGGATCTGGTCGCCTTCGAGGCTGCGCTGGCCGACGTCATGCTGGAGCTGGCGCAGGCCATCATCCGTGATGGTGAAGGAGCGACCAAGTTCGTCACCCTCGAGGTGGAGGAAGCGCGCTCCGTGGAAGAGGCGCGTGCGGTCGGCTTCACCGTGGCTCACTCGCCACTGGTCAAGACGGCTCTCTACGCCAGTGATGCCAACTGGGGACGAATTCTGGCGGCCGTCGGACGGGCGCCGTTGGAGAATCTTGAGGTTGACGGCGTTGCGATCACGCTCAACGGCGTGAGCATCGTCGAGCAGGGCGGACGAGCCGCCAGCTATACCGAGGCTGCCGGCAGTGCTGCCATGGCCGAGGAAGAGCTGGTGATCGGTATCCGCCTGGGGCGTGGCCAACAGAAGGCGCGTATCTGGACATCGGATCTGTCCCACGATTACGTCTCGATCAATGCCGATTATCGTAGCTGATGCCTGAGGGCAGAGGCTTACGCTGAAACGGTAATGCAACATCTCCCGCAGGCTTCGCCTCATCAGGGTGGAGTCGGATGTACAACGCGAGTCAAAGGTACAGGCATCATGCCGAAGCGAAGGGTTCACGTGGCGGCTGCCGCCATCTTAAACGAACAGGGCCAGGTCCTGATTGCACGCCGTCCCTCGACGGTGGATCAGGGCGGCTTATGGGAGTTTCCGGGTGGCAAGCTGGCGCCCTACGAAACCGGTCTGGAAGCACTCAAGCGTGAGCTGTGCGAAGAGCTGGGTGTCGAGATCACGCGTGCTCAGCCGCTGATCCGCATTCATCACGAATACCCGGACAAGCATATCCTGCTGGATGTGTGGGAAACGCGTCAGTTCAATGGCGAGCCCTTTGGCCGCGAAGGGCAGGCAGTGCGTTGGGTCGAGATCGAGGACCTTTACAAATATGCCTTCCCGGCTGCGAATCTGCCGATTCTGCGCGCGGTCTCGCTGCCACGCGAGTATCTGATCACGCCGGAAGAGGCTGATGAGGGAATCTTCGAGACACGCTTGATCCGTGCATTGGATGAAGATGGCGTGCGCCTGGTACAGCTGCGTGCCAAGGAACTCGATGAGGCGGCGTACATTGCCCGGGCCGAGAAGGCGCTGGCGATCTGTCATGCACGTGGTGCGCGTCTGTTGCTCAATGCCGAGCCTTCCATGCTCGACAAGGTCGATGCGGACGGTATCCACCTGACCAGCGTGCGTCTGGCGGAGCTGGCAGAGAAGGGCGAGCGTCCGATCGCGGCCAACAAGTGGTTGTCCGCCTCGACGCATGACCAGGCACAGCTGGATCAGGCGGGACGGGTGACCTGTGATTTCGTCAGCCTTTCACCGCTGCGTGTCACGCCTTCCCATCCTGAGCGTGCACCACTGGGGTGGCATGACTTCCAGGAGCTGGTCGAGCAGGCCTGCATGCCGGTCTATGCCCTTGGGGGCATGTCGCGCTACGACAGTGACCATGCGCGCGCCGTCGGCGCACAGGGGATTGCGTCGATTCGTGACTTCTGGAAGTGATGATCGCGCGTTGATGGCAGTTGCCTGAACGAAAAAGACCCTCGAGGCCAGCCCCGAGGGTCTTTTTTTGGCGAGCATCTTGAGCGTCGAGCTTGAGCCAGTCTGAACCAGCAGAGCTCTTTCGAGCGCTACTGCTGATTCATGTCGCGCTCCATGCGTGCCACCATCTCATCGATGCTGGTCTCATCCATGGCGGGCTCGCCGGCGATGCTGTGGGACTCATCAGCCCAGGCGCCGAGGTCCAGTAGCTGGCAGCGCTTGCTGCAGAAGGGGCGGAATTCGCTGGCGGCGCTCCATGCCACGGGGGTTCGACATTGCGGGCAGGTAACGGACAAGGGCGCCTTGTGGGGCTGTGAGGACGCGGAGTCAGACATCGGGAAGCTCCTGAAATGATGCATTGGAGGCGGCCAGCGAACGATAGCGGACATCCATGGCCGCGACCTGCTCACGCAAGCTCGCCTGATTGCCGTTATTGTCGATGACATCGTCGGCCTTGGCCAGTCGTGTCTCGCGTGACAGCTGTGCCGCGAGGATGGCGCGTACCTGCGCTTCGCTGACGCCATCGCGGCTCAGCGTGCGCGCCAGCTGAACATCCTGGCTGACATCCACCACCAGGGTGCGTGAGACGAGGCTGTCCTGGCCGGACTCGAACAGCAGGGGAGAGACCAGCAGGCGGTAGGGGCTGGTCATGGCCGCCAGGTGTTGCACGATGCGCTCCCGGATACGCGGATGGGTGCAGCGCTCCAGCCATTGACGCTCCTCGGGGGCAGCAAAGATCCGCTCGCGCAGCGCGGCGCGATCAAGCTCGCCCTGCGCCGTGACGATCGACTCGCCGAAGTGGGCGATGATCTCGGCCAGTGCGGTTTCGCCGGGACGCACGATCTCGCGCGCGACATCATCGGCATCCACCCACTGGATGCCGAGCTCTCCGAACATCCGTGCCACACTGGATTTTCCGCTTCCGATACCGCCCGTCACCCCGATGATGGGGCCATGATTGAGCGAAGTCGTCATCAGGCACCTATCACGCTGAGGTAGAGGCTCATCAGCGGGGTGCCGAACAGCAGTGCGATCCAGCCTGCCACGGCCAGATAAGGGCCGAATGGCATGGGGGCTCCCCGCAGGCGCGGTACCAGCAGTTGCAACAGGATGCCGAGTACTGCGCCGAGTCCCGCAGAGAGGATCAACAGCAGTGGCAACCACTGCCAGCCAAGCCAGGCGCCCAGTGCCGCCAACAGCTTGAAATCGCCATAGCCCATGCCTTCCTTGCCAGTCACCAGCTTGAATAGCCAGTAGAAGCTCCACAGCACCAGATAGCCGGCCATGGCACCAATCACGGCACTGGGCAGCATCAATGGCTGGAAAAGCAGTTGGTAGGCGAGACCGGCCCACAGCAACGGTAGCGTGATGGCATCAGGCAACAGCTGGGTGCGAAAATCGATCACTGACAACACCAGCAGTGTCAGACAGGCGCCGAAGATCCACAGGCTCTGTGCTTCCAGGCCGTAGATCAACGCGATGGAAGCGCCGAGCGCGCCACCGGCGAGCTCCACCAGTGGATACTGTGCACTGATACGGGTATTGCAGCTCGCGCAGCGGCCGCGGCGTTTCAGCCAGCCGATGACAGGGAGATTGTCATGCCATTTGATTGGGGTGTCGCAGCCAGGGCAGCGTGAGGCAGGCACCAACAGATTGAAGCGTGGCGACGCTTCCGGCTCCAGTTCCAGCGCTTCACGTGCTTCTGCACGCCACTGACGCATCATCATCACCGGCAGGCGTGTGATCACTACATTCAGAAAACTGCCGATCAACAGGCCGAAAATCCCCGAGAGGCAGGCCTGAAGAGCGGGGGAGAGGGAGGCGAGAGAATCCACGGAACATCCTTGTCAGAAGAGCTGGACTGGAAATGAGGCGGCCGCGCCCCTTCGGGTGTCGCGGCCGCCTGTCATGATGAAGCAACTGGCCGTGCAGTATCAGATAGCGTTGCCCATCTCAAATATTGGCAGATACATAGAAATTACTAGTCCGCCGACCAAGGTGCCCAGCACCACGATGATCAAGGGTTCTAGCAATGAAGTAAGGGCATCGACCTTGTTGTCGACGTCCTCTTCATAGAAGTCGGCCACCTTGTTGAGCATGGCATCCAAGGCACCTGACTCTTCCCCGATAGCCACCATCTGCACCGCCAGTGTGGGAAACAGTTGCGTGTTACGCATGGCGAAGTTGAGCTGCTGACCCGTGGAGACATCCTCCTTGATCTGAGCGATGGCGCGCTCATAGACCTTGCTGCCCGTCGCGCCGGCAGCAGTATCAAGAGATTCTATCAAGGGTACGCCAGCCTGAAAGGTGGTGGCGAGAGTGCGTGAGTAGCGTGCCACCGCCGACTTATCAAGGATGTCGCCTAGCACCGGTACTTTCAGCATGAAGCGATGCATACCGTAAGCAAACCTATCTGAGCGCTTCATGCCTTGTGATATGAATATGGCGATTGCAATAAATGCACCCAAAATCACATACCAATAAGATTGCACAAATTCTGAAAGTGTGAGGGTTAATTGTGTGAATGCTGGTAGTTCTGCTCCAAACCCTTTGAAAAGTGTCTCGAACTGGGGCACGACCTTGATCAACAATATAGCTGTGACGCCAAAGCCGACACAAATAACAGCTGCAGGATAATAGAGTGCTTTTTTTACTCGAGCTATCAGTGAATCGATCTTCTCTTTATAGGTCGCGACGCGATCAAGCATCTTGTCGAGGGCACCGGCCTGCTCACCTGCGGCGACCAGGTTGGTAAATAGATTATCGAAATGTTGTGGGTGCTTGCGCAGCGCTTCCGAGAAGCTGGCGCCCGCGCCGACCTGATTCATCAGATCTTCCACCAGGTGTCGCATGCCCGGGCTTTTCATGCTCTCGGCGACAATACCGAAGGCTTGCAGGACGGGGACGCCGGCGCGAATCATCGTCGCCATCTGTCGAGCAAACATGGTGACGTCCTTGCTGCTGACTCTCTTGCTGCCACCGAACAGGGCGGATTTCTTGCGCAAACGCTTGACGACGATGCCCTGGCTAGCCAGCGTATTCTTCACCTGATCGACATTGGCGGACATCAATTCGCCCTTGACCTTTTCACCACGCGAATTCTTGCCTGTCCATTGCCAGGTTTCTATGCCTGCCTTTTTCTTGTCTTTCTTGGCAGTTTTGATCGTCGCCATGTCGGTTGTCATTCCCTGATGAATGAGAGTCCCCGTCTTGACTCGCGAGACTCATGTTGCTTGTGAGCATGCCAGTGGCTGCTCCTTCCCTTTGCCGCGATTTACACTGTTGTCAGCAGTGCATGAGTGACCTGCTCATCGCGGTGGGAGGTAATCCATATTCAATGTGCCTGATGACTGAGCAAAAGTCAGCGCTGGTGAAGATTGTTCACATCGGTGCTGTCAACGCTCCAGCGTATTGTCATCAATCCTTGGTGATACGGTTGACTTCTTCCAGCGAGGTCATGCCCGCCATGACCTTGCGCAGGCCGCTGCGGCGCAGATCCGACAACCCTTCCTTGCGCGCCTGGTCTGCCAGTTCTATTGCGGTGCCTTCCCGCATGATCAAGCGGCTCATCTCATCAGAGATGGGCATCACTTCATAGATGCCGACGCGTCCCTTGTACCCTAACGTGCATTGGCTGCAACCCGTCGGACGATAGATGGTGGCATTTTCCAGATCTTCCTCACTGAAGCCATTTTCTGCGCTGAAGCCCATCGAGGCCATGGCTTCCTGGGGGATCTCGGCAGGTTGACGACAGTGGGGACACAGACGCCGCGCCAGACGTTGCGCGATGATCAAGGAAACCGAGCTTGCGATGTTGAAGGGCGCGATCCCCATGTTGCTGAGGCGCGTCAACGTTTCAGGGGCAGAATTGGTATGTAGGGTCGAGAGCACCAGGTGGCCTGTCTGCGCGGCCTTGACGGCAATTTCCGCGGTTTCCTTGTCCCGAATCTCCCCGACCATTACCACGTCGGGATCCTGGCGCAGGAAGGCACGCAATGCCGAAGCGAAGTCGAGTCCAATCTTGGGCAATACGTTGACCTGATTGACACCCTCCACCTTGAGCTCGACCGGGTCTTCCGCGGTCGAGATATTGCGCTCAGGCGTGTTGAGGATGTTCAAGCCGGTATACAGGGTAACGGTCTTGCCGCTACCGGTAGGGCCGGTGACCAGAATCATGCCTTGAGGCTCGCCAAGTGTCTTCTCGAACATGGCACGCTGTTCGGGCTCGAACCCCAGCGCCTCGATGCCCATCTTGGCGGAGCTGGGGTCCAAGATACGCAGTACCAACTTCTCCCCGTAAACGGTTGGCAAGGTGTTGACACGAAAATCGATGGAGCGTGACTTGGACAGGCGCAGTTTGATGGCGCCATCCTGAGGCAGACGCCGCTCGGAGATATCCATGCGTGACATCACCTTCAAACGCGCTGAGATACGGTTGCGCATGTTGAAGGGCGGGCGAGTATTCTCGATCAGCATGCCATCGATACGAAAACGAATGCGATAGGTGGATTCGTAGGGTTCGAAGTGGATATCCGAGGCGCCACGCTTGATGGCATCCAGCAGTACCTTGTGAACGAAGCGCACCACTGGCGCATCGTCACTGCTGGCTGTGATAGCCAGATCGTTGTTGTTATCCTCCTCTCCCTCGAACTCCAAGCCATCGAGGGCTTCACCTTCGCCCCCAAGCATATCCATGGCGCTCTCTTCGCCGGCTTCCAGATATTGCTCCAATGCTGGCGTCAGCTGGTCGGCAGCGACCAGGACACTCTCGATCGACAAGCCCGTGGCAAATTGCAGTTCATCAAGATGCGTGAGCGTCGAGGGGGAGGGTACGCCGACGGTCAGGCGATGCTCACGGCGATAGAGTGGCAATACCCCTAGCTTACGAAGGACCTTCTCAGGCAGTTCATCAATGGCGGGCAGTGAGTCGATACGAAGGGCATCGAGATCCACATACGGCAGGCCATATTCCCAGGCCGCTGCCAATGTCGCGTCACGTGCCGGTACCAGGCCGTGTGCGATGATATGCAGCAACAGGCTTTCCCCGGCCTCATTGGCTTCCTGCTCAGCCAGCTGCGCTGCCTGTGGTTCGAGCAGGCCAGAGTCGACCAGTCGTGCAGCAAATCCTTTTAGCGTGTGTTCTGACTGGGGCATGACACTCTTCCTGTTGCAGTTGCCTATAGGCCTACTTTCGCTGCTTCACACGTGAAACAGGTGCTGATGCGCTATGCGTGAACTGTGGTGCGGCAAGCCATCGTATTACAAACATCGTCTAGCAGAAGAGTGTAGCTGGATTGCCCTGTGCTAGGAATGGCGCATCGTGACATGAGAAGGGGATAGAGTTTGTGGAGGGAGGTAGCCAAATGCTGATGGGGCGGGAGAAACGTTGAAGAGCGCCTGAATCTCGATCGTGAAGTTTTTGTGTTCGTTGCTTGCAATGTCACTGAGTGTAATCTATTGTAACAACCAAGCAGCCGTCAGCGCCGCCAAGAAAGCATCTTGCGACATGGCAATGGCACCTGAACTGTGGCTGTGGTATCACTCGTCCCGTCCGGTCGACACCCCGTGATATCAAGATGTTATGCTGATGAAGATGTTGTTGGGAATATTGGAATCAAGCGCCCATACTAACATTCTTCTGTAACATCCTGCTGGTCAGGGAAGGTAACCGGGGTTTCAGGACGTACGACCTGATCTCACTACGCAAATGCAAGGGAGTCATACCATGACACGTAAGCAACAAGCAGGTTTTACACTGATCGAGCTGATGATCGTTGTGGCGATTATCGGTATTCTGGCGGCCATCGCGATTCCGCGCTACCAAGACTACGTAGCTCGCTCTGAGGCAGCATCTGGTCTGGCGACTCTTCGTGGAGCACAAACAGCGGCAGAAGATGTGATTCTTCGGGGGGGAACTATCACTACTGCTGCTACTGATGCTAATGATGACGCGAATGCAGGTTATATTGGTATAAATGCAGACTCTGCTGGTGATCTCGGCGAAGTTACTGTGAGCCAACAGGGTTCAGGTGCTGCTTACTTGCAGTTCGAGTTTGACAATGCTAATCCTAAAATTCAAGGCAAGAAAATTCAGTTGCAACGTAGTGCAGAGGGTGGTTGGGAGTGCGCTACTGATGTTGAAGCAGCCTATGCTCCGAAGGGTTGCCCTAACGGCGGCACATTGCAATAAATAAATTATAAAAAAACCGCCTTTTGGGGCGGTTTTTTTATTGTGATCAATAAAGAGCTTCTTCTTCCTCAACGACATCTTTCAGCAGCTCTAGGAACAACTTGTCCGCATCGGAGTGCTCTGCCGGATCTTCCGGGATATGAATGCTGGTAGTGTCAGAAATCTCGTTGGCGATGATGGCCAGCACCGCTTGCTCGCTTTTTCCTTGTTCTGCCCCTTCCTTGAGGCGCGCTCGCGCCACCACCAGTGACTGCTCGAGAATCTTCGGGTCTTGCAGCAGCTTGCGAATGAAACCTTTCAGCTCATTGATGATACGTGTCTTGTGCATTTCGCCGGATGCGTTGCTCATGGCGTGCTCCTTGGGTGTTTGTGTGATCACTGAAGATGGGCAAGGTGACGAACATCATCGTCACCAGTGGATTCGTTGAGGCACTGTACCGCCGAGCAGACTGCTGTGTATCGCAAAGTGTAACTCACGTTTCGGCGTCTTGGGCACGCGAAATGATGCTGAGTCTTACCGTTCCCAGCCAGCGGATGTCTTTTGCCAGGCGTTGCAGTTCATCGACTGTCGTGTTGCGTGAGGCAGGTGCCAGGTTACATTCGCTGAACGAAGTGAATGCCTGTTCGGCAACCTCCAATTGGACATCGACATGCGGAGCACCCGAGGGAGCAGAGGGGGGTGTGGTGACATGATTGACATAGTGAAGCATCAGCCCGCTGCGTTCTTGCCATACAGGATGTGACTGCCAGCAGACATCAAGTGCAGTGATGATCTCGCTGCGCAGCGGCAGTGGCTGCATGAGCGTGGGATGTGTCGTGCCCGCCTGGCCGAGATGCGAGTCATCTTCGGGGTCAATGTGGTAGAGCACATCGCTGAGCTGGGGGAATTCTGACTTTAGGCGTGCCACGGCGTGGTGGCCGATGGCATGACCTTCGGAGACGCTGATGCGTGGCGCGACCAGCAGGTGGACTTCCAGCACGATACGGCCGGCGAGCGTTCGACTGCGAAGATCATGTGCGCCACGCACTTCCGACAATGACAGCAGGCATTCACTCATGGCGCGCTGTTGTTCGCGTGGCAGAGCGGTGTCGATCAATTCCCGTGAGGCTTCCCACGCCAGCGATACGCCGATCTTGCCGACCATCACCGCGACGATGATGGCAGCTATTCCATCCATCCAGCCTGCCCCGAGCTGAGTGCCGATCAAGCCCACCAGCACGGCGACGGTCGAGAGCGCATCGCTGCGTGAGTGCCAGGCATTGGCTTCCAGCAGTCTGGACTTCTGTTTGCGAGCCACCTTGAGCGTTGCACGAAAGATGGCTTCCTTGGCGATCAAGGAAATCACTGCGACGCCGATGCCCAGAGCCCCTGGCAGCGGAATGCTCAGGGTGCCGAATATCAGTTCCCAGCTGCGCAGCACGCCTTCCCAGCCGATTGCACCCGCCACGGCGATGAGCAAGCTGCCAAGCACCAGCGTGCCCAGCGTCTCGATGCGTTCATGCCCCCAGGGGTGCGAGCGATCCGGTGCCTGACGGCCGAAGTGAGTGGCCACCAATACGAAGGCATCCGTCACCAGGTCTGACAGTGAATGGATGCCATCGGCGATCAAGGCTTGAGAGCCGACCAGCTTGCCGACGATCAGCTTGGCGATGCCCACCACCCCATCCAGCGCCGCGCCGATCAGGGTGATGCGCTGCGCCTCACGTCTGGCCTGTGCGGCAGAATCTGTCTTCATCTGAGCGGATGTCGTCATGGGAAGCTCGCGGCAGGCCGGGTGTGAGGGAAGTGACTGCTTGCACATGAATCGAATGCAGGTCAGCAAGGAGTGAGGTCAGCGAACGCAGCTGTCTTCGGCGATTTCATGCGTCGGACGCAGACGGCGCGCGACGCTGTCCACGACGATATTGAGTATTGCGGTCAGCAGCAGCAATGCAAAGGCCTGGTCGAACATCAGATACTCGAAGCTCGAATCGATATGGAAGCCCAGCGTTGCCACGCCGAGCATGCCGAGAATCGCCGTCTCGCGAATGATGGTCTCGGCGCGATAGAAGAGTAGTGCGAACATGCCGGGCGCGACTCTCGGGTTGATCTCATACAGCCAGCTTTCCAGTCGTCCGCGGGGCTTGCCGGGCGGCAGCTGGATCTGGTTGGCATGTCGTGCACACAGAAAGGCGATGATGGCGCCATTGTGCAGGGACAGTGCCAGCCAGGCAGGCAGGAGCGAGGGGCCCAGCAGCAGCAGCAGAATGAAGGCCAGCATCAGCTCAGGGGTGGTGCGCAGGAAGATCATCAGCCCCTGAGTGGTCTGTCGGGAGACACGATTGCCCACATGTCGGCTGGCCAATGGCCACAGCAGCATGGCGATCAACAGGCTGCCTGCGGTGCCCAGCAGACCGAGCAGCAGGGTGTTGCCCAGCGCGGACAGCAGGTGGGGCAGATAGCTCGCCCAATCCAGTAGATCAGCAAGTAGCTGGCCGGAGATCAGTGAATCGACGCTGGCATTGACCAGCGGCGCTGGCCATATGTCGTGGCTGAGGAAGCGCCACAGCAGTGTCGGATTCACGTCCGGCCATGGCCCCAGCCACCAGAGACTGGCGACTCCCAGAAGGGGCAGCAGGCGACGATGCCCCCACCATGGCAGCGTGGCGATCAGCAGGTAGAAGATCCACAGCAGAGCGCCGGCTTCATGGTAGCGCCCTTCGCGAAAAGCACTTTCCAGATAGAAGCCCAACGTCGGCAAGCCGACGAAGCCCAGCAGGACGCTGGCGCGTAGCGCGCACTCGAAACGGTAACGGGTGTAGCTCGCCAATCGCGACCATGCCAGTGGGAGTTCTGCATACACGAAGCACATCAGGCGTGATGTGGCGGCAGGCAGAGCGCGGCGCGGTGCCTGGGGAACCTGTTCCAGTATCTCGGCGTAGACCTTGGCGAAGGTTGCCGCGTAGGGGATGGTGATCGCGGCCAGCGCCGTGATGGCGGACAGGCCGAATACCTGCAGAAGCAGCAGTGCCCAGAACAGCTCATGCACGGCCCGCAGGCCGGCGCAGACAGCGCGCAATGCTCGTGAGCGGGAGTAGAGCAGCGCAAGGGGCAGTCCCAGCAGCGCCCCCAGCAGCGTCCCCCACAGGGCGAACGCCACCGTCAGGATCAAGGCATGCACTGGTGATTCCAGTGCACTGGGGGCCGGCATCACCAGGCCATTCAGCATGCGGCCAAGCTCCTGCCATGGCTCCCGTGAGGTAATGGAGAGATCACCGAAGGGTGCCAGTATCAGCATGGCAGCCAGCAGGCCGATACCGAGCCGAAGCAAGTGTGAGCCTTCACTGCGCGCCTGCCACCAGCGTGGCGGCTTGCGCAGTCTGGAGAGCGCGAGGCCGGGATCAGTCGACATCAAGTGGCTCACTGCTGGCGGCAGGGTAGAGGCAGTCGAGGTCCTGCGGCTTCAGGTCGTCGGTATTGGCGTCGAGCAGCACCTTGCCGTTGCCGTTCTCATCCTTGCCCAGACCGATGACACGAGTGAAGTGAGTGAGTGCCAACTCCTTCTGGTGAAGCGCTACCACGCTGGTGGCATGGCGAGAGTGAATCCAGTGGATCAATTGACTGGCCTGATGCGGGTCCACGCTCGCCACAGGCTCGTCCCCGAGAAACAGATCATGTCCCTGATAAAGTGCCCTGGCGATGGCCACCCGCTGACGCTGTCCACCGGATAACGCCTCGACCGAGCGCTCCATCAGGCCGGCGATGCCCAGAGGTTCACATACGGCGGCGACTGCCTGCCAATGAGCGGGCCTGGGGCGCAGCAGATTGAGCAGGTTGGTCAGTGACGATTGCTGATCCAGCCTGCCCATGAAGATGTTGTGATACACGGAGAGCTGAGGCACCAGTCCTTGACGCTGAGGGCACCAGGCTGCAGGCGTACCCTGCTCGTGCAGGGCGCTGCGCAAGGCTTCCAGCAGCGTGGACTTGCCCGCACCGCTGGCGCCAAGCAGAGCGACGCGCTCGCCATGCTCGAGTTGAACGTCCAGATCGCGCAACACCACCTCGGCGCCATGGCCGAGGTGGTGTCGTGACAGGTGCAGCAGAGGAGAGGGTGTTGCCTGGGTCATGACTCAGCGCAGCAGACCGAGTTGCTCGCCAACCGTCTTGATCGGGGCGTAGTCATCATTGCTGGCCGGGATGAAGCCGGAGCGCGGGAAGCTTTCCAGCAGGTCCGGATCCTTCATGTCCAGCAGCGCCTGAGTGAGGTACTGCGTGAAGTCCGCACCGTAGTGGCTGTCGGCATCGCCGCGCACTGTCCACTGATAGTCGGGGTAGGCCGGAGTTTCCCACAGTACCTGGACCTTGGCGGGATCGACCTTGCCATCCTTGACGGCGGCTTCCCACACGGCGTAGTTCACGGCGCCCACGTCGTAGGTGCCGGCGGCAACCAGCGCGATGGTGCGTGAGTGATCACCGGAGAAGCCGACGCGCGAGAAGACCTTCTCGGGGGCGTCATCGAACTGTTCGCGCAGATAGTATTCCGGCATCAGGCGGCCGGAAGTGGAGGTCTTGGCACCGAAGGTGAAGGAGTGGCCTTCCACGGATTCGGGCAGCGTCTCCAGCGGCGTCTGTGCATCGCCGGCCAGCTTGAGATCACGTCGTGCGATGAAATAGCTGCGGAAGGCGGCATCTTCCACACCCTGGGCGATCGCCTGGGAGCCCGGCACCAGCTGGCGGGCCTGGACACCGGTGAGGCCGCCGAACCATGCCATCTGGATCTGATCATTGCGGAAGGCACTGACCGCGGCGCTGTAGGACTTGACCGGCACGTACTCGACATCCACCCCGAGCTTCTCTTCCAGGTAGTCGGCGACCTTGTCGAAGCGCTCCACCAGACGCGACTCATCTTCATCGGGAATGGCAGTGAACTTGAAGGTCTCGGCTTGCGCCAGGCTGATGCTGAAAGGCAGGGCAGAGAACAGGGTCAGAGCAGCAGTGGCCAACCAGCGCATGGGGGCTTCCTCAGCATTCACGACATGGGAGATCATGCAGCCAGCGGCCGCATGCAGGTTCATGGCGCGTATTGTTGTGCCTTGGCGGCATCGGTGCAAGTCCACCGCTGCTTGAACCGTCAGGATTCCGGCGGAAAACGGGTGTCCTTGAGGCTATCCTTGATCTTCTTGAGGTGATGCTGGAAGTCCACGCCACGCCTGAGCGTCACGCCGGTCGCCAGCACATCGATCAGAGCCAGATGGATCATGCGCGAAGTCATCGGCATGTAGATGTCGGTGTCCTCCGGTGCCATGACTTCCAGCACCTCGGTACACTCGCGCGCCAGCGGAGAGTCCGGCGCGGTGATGCCGAGCACGGCGGCACCGTTGCCGCGCGCCAGCCTGGCGATATCGACCAGTTCCCGCGTGCGGCCGGTATAGGAGATGATCACGATCACGTCACCGGTATGGCAGGCGGCCGCGACCATGCGCTGCATCAGCACGTCTTCATAGGCCATCACGGGCAGATTGAAACGGAAGAACTTGTGCTGGGCATCTGCCGCCACCGGCCCGGAAGCCCCCAGACCGAAGAAGCAGATCTGCTTGGCCTGGCTCAGATAATCCACCGCACGTTCGATGCGCTTGGCATCAAGGGCGCGGCGCGCATCATCGAGAGCGGCAACCGTGGCGCCAAGTATCTTGTCGCCATAGGATTCGGCGTCATCATTCTGCTCGACGCTGCGCGAGACATAGGGCGTGCCGCCGGCCAGACTCTGGGCCAGCTTGATCTTGAAATCCGGGAAGCCCTTGGCGTCGAAATTGCGACAGAAACGGTTGACGGTCGGCTCGCTGACCAGCGAGGCCTGAGCGAGTGCCGCGATGCTCATTCCCGTGGCGGCCGACGGATCTGTCAGAATGACGTCAGCGACCTTGCGCTCTGAACGATTGAGGTCGTCGAGACGTTCGCGGATGCGGTTGATGAGGTCGTGTACTGCCATTCGCCGATTACCTTGCCATTGTGTAGTGAAATAACTACGTAATCTGGGCATCCTAGCCTCACTCGTCTGGCAGGCCAAGCATCCCTTTGCCTCGGACGATGCTCCAAGCTCAGTGAAACGTCCGCCGGCTACCACTTTTAGGTAAGTTTACCTACTTGTTGGGCGATTTGTCTTGAGAGAGCGCGACGTTATCGCTACATTTGTTGTTAATATAACCAGCCATGTATCGCCACAGCCGTCCCGGTGTCCCACATGCCTCTTGAAATCCTGCGTGCTGCGCCCCTCGCGTCGCGCCATCGGAGATTCAGGGAGGGCACCACCGTATCGGCCAGCCAGGCATGCAGGGCAGTTTCGACGGGAGAAATCGGCTGCATGAGTTCCGACACCATTCCGGGCGTGGATATTGCCCTGTTCGGCGCCTTGGGCGACCTCGCCAAGCGCAAGCTGTATCCAGCCCTCTATCACCTTGATCGCGATGGTCTGCTCGACAAGGCAACTCGCCTGATCGGCCTGGCGCGTCAGGACGTCAGCCTCGAATCCTTCAAGGAAACCGTGCAGGCCTCGCTCAAGGAGCGCGTCAAGCCGGAGCATTTCGAGAAGGCTGCCATCGAGCGCTTCCTCGCCCGTATCAGCTACGCCGCGCTGGATTTCAGCACGGTGGAAGGTTACTCGGCCATCGCCGACTGGCGGGTTGACGCCAAGGGCAAGCCTTCGCCGCGCCCGCTGATGATCTACCTCTCCGTGCCGTCACGCATCTATGGTGACATCAGCAACAACCTGCAGGCCGCCGGTTGTCTGGATGAGAACTCGCGTGTCGTGGTCGAGAAGCCGATCGGCTCCGACCTGGAAAGCTCCGGTGTCATCAACGATGCTATCGGCGCGGTATTCCACGAGTCGCAGATCTATCGCATCGATCACTATCTGGGCAAGGAAACCGTTCAGAACCTGATCGCACTGCGCTTCGCCAACCCGATGTTCGGCAATCAGTGGAACCAGAACCACATCTCCCACGTCGAGATCACCGTGGCCGAGAAGGTCGGTATCGAGGGACGCTGGGGCTACTTCGATCAGGCGGGTCAGCTGCGTGACATGGTGCAGAATCACCTGCTGCAGCTACTGTGCCTGATCGCGATGGACCCGCCGTCCAATCTGGACGCCGATGCCATTCGCGATGAAAAGGTCAAGGTGCTCAAGGCCTTGCGCCCGATCACCGGTGAGCGTCTGAACACTGATCTGGTACGTGGTCAGTACATCGCGGGTGCCGTCGATGGTCAGCACGTGCCGGGGTATCTGGAAGAAGAGGGCGCCAATACCGAGTCTTCCACCGAGACCTTCGTGGCTTTCAAGACCGAAGTGTCCAACTGGCGCTGGGCAGGCGTGCCGTTCTACCTGCGTACCGGCAAGCGCATGCCCGAGAAGCTGTCACAGATCGTGATCCACTTCCGTCAGCAGCCGCACTACATCTTCGATCCGGACCAGCGCTCGCTGGCGGCCAACAAGCTGATCATTCGTCTCCAGCCCTCCGAAGGCATCTCGCTGCAGGTGCTGACCAAGGACTCCGGTCTCGACAAGGGCATGCGCCTGCGTCCGGGTCCGCTGGATCTCGACTTCAACAGCGCCTTCCCCAAGCGCCGGATTCCGGAAGCTTACGAACGTCTGCTGCTCGAGGTCATCAAGGGCCAACAGTATCTGTTCGTGCGTCGTGACGAGATCGAACACGCCTGGCGCTGGGTCGATACCCTCATCGATGGCTGGGAATCGCGCGCTGCCACGCCGCGTCGTTACCCGGCGGGCTCCTGGGGCCCGGTCTCCTCCATCGCGATGATCACGCGTGATGGTCGCAGCTGGTATGAGGAGTATTGAGATGGCTGTCGACATGACACAGAACGCCACCCAGGACCCGCGCCAGCAGACTGCCGAGTCGCTGGCCGAGTATCTCGCGGCAGCACTGACCGCTGACCTGGCAGCGTCGCCTGAGGCTCGCGCACTGCTGGTGGTCTCCGGGGGCTCGACGCCCAAGCCGTTGTTCGCCGCATTGCGTGACAAGCCGCTGGACTGGTCGCGCGTTGACATCACCCTCGCGGATGAGCGTTGGGTAAGTGAAGACGCCGACGACAGCAATGCCCGCTTCGTGCGTGAGCATCTGTTGAAGGGCGCAGCCGCTGCCGCGACCTTCCATCCGCTGACCAACGCCGAAGCAGAGCCAGAGGCGGGTTGCGGCGAAGTGAGTGCTCGCGTCGCGGCACTCTCCTGGCCGGCCTCCGCGGTGATTCTCGGCATGGGGGGCGATGGTCACACGGCTTCGCTGTTCCCGGATGGGGATCGCCTGCAGGAAGCGCTGACCAGCCGTGATTGCTGTGTGCCGATGCGTGCCCCCAGCGTCCCGCAGGCGCGCATCACCCTGAGCCTCGAGCGTTTGCGCCAGACGCGCCGTACCGTGCTGCATCTGACGGGCACCGACAAGCAGGCCGTGCTGTCACGTGCACTGGGCGATGTCGAGGCCGTCAGCGAGTTGCCGATCCGCGCCTTCCTGTCCGCGCCCTTGGCGCTGTACTGGGCCCCCTGATCCTATCGGCCACGGCGCTATCAACCACATCAGCGCCGTGGCGTACTAGACAACATCAGCGCTGCGGCGCAAGGAGAACGCCATGAGCTTCGAAAAACAACTTCCCTCGACGCGCACGACCGAGATCGACAGCATCTGCCAGAAGGCCTCCGTGCTGCCGGTGATCGCCGTCGAGCGCATCGAGGACGCCGTGCCGCTGGGCAAGGCGCTCTATGAAGGCGGCTTGACCGTTCTCGAGGTCACCCTGCGGACTGACTGCGCTCTCGAGGCGATTCGCCGCATGCGTGAAGCGCTGCCCAATGCCAGCATCGGTGCCGGCACCGTGCTCACGCCGGAACAGTATCGCAAGGTGGAAGAGCTGGGCGTCGATTTCGTCGTCACGCCGGGTACCACCGAAGCGCTCTATCAGTATGGCGTGACCAGTAGCGTGCCGATGCTGCCGGGCGTCGCGACCGTGTCCGAATTGATGACCGGCTGGCAGTACGGCTACCGCCGCTTCAAGTTCTTCCCGGCCGAGGCCGCGGGTGGCGTGAATGCCATCAAGTCCTTCGGTGGCCCGATCAGCGAAGCACGCTTCTGCCCGACCGGCGGCATCACGCTCAACAATGCCGGTGACTATCTGGCACTCAAGAACGTGATGTGTGTCGGTGGTAGCTGGGTGGCGCCGCAGAAATTGATCGATGCAGGCGACTGGGATGGCATTCGTGAGCTGGCGCGCGAAGCGTCCGAGCGTTTCCACCACTGATTTTCGCCAGGTCAGCGGGTTGCCATACGGCAATCGGTGGCCTGACGCGCAAGACCGAACATTGCTGCTCTCTCTCGACAGCTTGGCTGTTGCTTGTGACCCGTCTCTCGCGAGGCGGGTCTTTTTTTGGCCGAATGCCAGAGAATGACGTCGAGGCGGGCCAGCAGTCACAGGTCTGAGGCTATGGCTAAGGAGGGGGCGGGGATCCAGCGCTAAGCGCTCAGGGCTGTTGACTGCTCAGGTGAGTGTGGAGTTGCTCGAGCAAAGGCAGGTCATCGGTCAGTGACAGCCCGTGACGGAGGGCAGCGTGTCGCAACGGGCCAAGGATGGCCTCCACTTCCGTGGTGCGACCTGCCAGCACATCCTGAAGCATCGAGGCACGGTTGTTCGCCGTGGCACGGATGACCTGGTCGACCAGGGCCTGCCAGCCATTCGTTGGCGGGGCGATACCCTCGGCTTCCAGCACCCGAGTGATCTCGTCGACGGCCTGGCGCACCATCAGGGAAAAGGGACGATCACGCAGCTGTCCATTGCGAATCCGAAAGCGTGCCACGAGTGGATTGATGGCGGCATTGACCGCCAGCTTGTGCCATAGGCGAGTGCCGATGTCGGCACTGAGGTCACACTCACGGCCAGCCGCCTGCAGCCAGGCAACCTGCCTTTCTGCGGCCGCCATGGCAGAGGAGGAGGATGTCGGGTCGGCCTGCGATGACCAGGTGCCCAGCCAGGTCTGGCCATGGCCGGCGTGTTGCACGGTCAGGCGTTCGGGGAGGGTGTGCGTGGCAGGTGTGGTCGATTCCGGAATCCAGGCACCCTCGGTCGTACTGGCGCACAGCAGTTGGGGATGTTGCTCCGCCAGCCAGGGTTGTGCGCTCAGTCCGTTTTGCCAACAGGTAACTGGTGTCCGTGAGTCTATCAGCGGCGCGACGTGTGCCCAGGCGGACTCGATGGCATGTGACTTGGTGGCCAGCCAGATCGCGGCAGGTGGCGGATATGGCAAGGTTGTCAGCTGGTCAATCGAGATGTAAGTTATCTCTGAGCTAACGGATTGGCCTTCTGGTGAGGTCATCTCGATCGTCACCATCTCGCTGACGGATGCCCGGCGACCCACCAACAGAAGGTTTGGCAATGTGCTCCTTCCCTGCGTTGCCATTTCGCGCTGGCGGGCGTGAGCGAGCGTGGCCGCCAGCAATCGACCGATGGCCCCGGGGCCGACGATCCACAGCCAATCGCCTGCAACGGCAGGACGCTGGGAAAGTGAATCGAAAGCCGTCGAGAGTGTGTGATTGTCGTCAGCCGGCGTGGAAGTCGTCATGAGTGATTTCTCATCATGGGTGAGCGGGCACAGAGGCGAAGTGGCTCATTGGCTGGGGGATTTGCGGCGGGAGCCGGCCGGCTTGCGAGTGCCGCTCGAGCGTCGGGTGCTGCCGGAGCCGGCTTCCTTGCTTGTGCCGGTCTTGCTCGTACTGGTCTTGCTCGTGCCGGTCTTGCTGCGTCGAGAGGTTCCGCTCTTGCGCCGCGCACCATTGCCCTTGCGCGCCCCGGAATTCTTGCGCGGTGTCGCGCCACCCACACTGGCCAGCGCAGCGCTTAGGCGGCTGGCCGAGCTGTCAGCCAGCAGGGCACGCAGGTCATCGACCAGCTCGCTCAGAAAAGGCGCTGCCGGATCGCCCTGCTCGTGAATCATGCTCAGGCGCTGCTCCCACAGGGCGGTACGTTCGGGGCGGGAGACGGCGTCCGGCAGCGCATGGATCAGGGCGCGACCGATACGCGTGGAGCGCATGGCCTGGCCATCGCGCACCAGGTAGCCGCGATTGATTAGTGTCTCCAGCATGCCCGCACGTGTCGCCTCGGTGCCCAGGCCATCCACATCACGTAACGTCCGGCGTACCGCGTCATCTTCCACGTAGCGGGCGATGTTCATCATCGCCTGTATGAGACTGGCATCATTGAAGGGCTCCGGCGGGCGGGTCTCCTTCTCCTCGATACCGCAGTCGAGCACGCAGGCCGGCTCGCCTTCCTGCAAGGCGGGCAGAGGAAGCGGGGTCTTGTCGTCTGCCGGGGCCTTGTCGTCGGATGCCTGTGCCGCGCGCTGGAACAGCACCTTCCAGCCTTCGTCGATGACGCTGCGGCCACTGGCACGGAAGGGCTCCTTGGCGAAACGCAGCTCGACCTTGACCTCACGATAGCGGTAGGCCGGATAGAACTGGGCCAGCACGTTGCGGGTGATCATGCGGTAGAGGTTGGCTTCGTCACGCGACAGGCGTGCGTAGTCCGGCTCGCGCCCTGTCGGTGCCAGGGCATGGTGGGCGCTGACCTTGGCGTCATTGAAGGCCCGTGAGCGCAGGCTGAAATCCGCGCCGCCACTGAAACGCTCAAGCTCATCATCGCCACTGCAGGCACTGATCATCAGATTGGCCATGCCGGCATGATGCTCGCGCGGCAGGTAGCGGCAATCGGAGCGCGGGTAGGTGATCAGCTGATGTCGCTCGTAGAGGGCCTGACAGGTGTCGAGCACCTTCTGGGCCGGCAGGCGATAGCGGCGAGCGGCATCGACCTGAAGCGCCGAGAGCGAGTAGGGCAGCGGCGCGGGCTGGGACTTGTCGCTGGCCTCGACGCTCTCGACGTGACCATCGCCCGGGGTCTTCAGTGTTGCCAGATGGCGGGCGAGGCGCTCGGCGGGGCGGCTGTCCAGCAGGCGGCCCTTGTCATCCAGTGGCAGTTGAGTGCCCTTGGCCGCGAGTCGTTGCAGCCACGGGGAGCTGGGGGCATGCCACCAGGCCTTGAAGCTGCCGGTCGCCACGCCGGCCTCGATCCACAACGGGAAGAAGGCACGCGGCTCGAAGGCCTCGATCTCCTCGTCGCGACGCACCACCAGCCCCAGCAGCGGTGTCTGCACGCGCCCCACCGACAACACGCCATCATGGCCGGCCTGACGGCCCGTCAATGTCCAGGCGCGTGTCAGATTCATGCCATACAGCCAGTCGGCGCGCTGGCGAGCCAGCGCGGCTTCGTACAGGGGTTGCCAGCGTTGATTGTCATCCAGCTTGTTGAGGGCACGCGTGACGGCGGAGCGGTTCATGTCGCTGATCAACAGGCGTTTGACCGGCCCACGCCAGCGCATGTGCTCGAGCACTTCCTGCACCAGCAACTGGCCTTCGCGATCCGGGTCGCCGGCATGTATCACCTCGTCAGCCAGCTTGAGCTGTTCTCGAATGGTCTTGAGCTGGCCGCGTGCCTGACTGCGTGGCTTGAGTTTCCACTGTGCTGGAATGATCGGCAGGTGATCCAGTGACCAGCGCTTGAAGCGCTCGTCATAGTCGTCCGGCGGCGCCTGTTCGAGCAGGTGGCCGATACACCAGGTGACGCGAGCGTCTCCGGCATCGATATAGCCGTCGCGCTTGCTGCTGCGCCCGGGCAGGGCCTCGGCGATGGCGCGGGCGAGGCTGGGCTTTTCGGCGATGATCAGGCGCATCGGTCATCCTGGCGGTCAGTGGCACGTTGCATGGTGATCCATACAGTATGCCGCTGGCACGGCGCGGGGATCAATCGTCGTCGAGGGCACGGCGTGCCTGAACGAGCGCACGATACCAGTCGCGGTTGGCGGTCTGGATCAGCGGCGGGCGGTTGGAGAGGTAGCTGATCGGGTGGTGATCCGCCGGCTGGTAGTTGCTGAGCATGTTGAGCGTCGCTTCTCGCGCCCCGAAGGTGTCGCGCAGGAAGTCGATCGCCAGCGGTTCCAGTTCGACGCGATAGTGACGCACCAGCGCGATGGCCAGCGATTCGGCGGTACGTGACAGGTCGTCGTCGATCTCGCGCACCATGGCACTGCCGAGGGCCGCCTTGGCGGCGGCGGACTGGTTGGGCTCCAGCTGGCCGAAGTAGGCGGCATTCGAGCCATTGATGGCGCGCTGGACGGCCGGGCGTGAGAGGTGGATGTGCGGTTCGAGCGCCAGGGCGATCTCGATCGCCATGGCCTTTGCCTTGTCGACGCCGACGCGCAGGATCGTCTCGCGGGCCTGAGAGGCGATCTCGCTGTCGACGCGCTTGATATGACTCTTGCTGAGGTGATCCGCCAGGTGCTTGCAGACCTCCGCCTTGGCCTCGTCATCCAGCGCGATGGTCTTTTCCTGGATGCGCAGACCGCGCCGCCCCGGCCCGACACGCAGGCGGGTGGCATCGTCGGACATCTGCGAGGAGATATTCTCCCAGCGCTTGGACATCTTGAGGAAGACGGCGTGGCTGCGACCGACCTGCTCATAGGCACTGGTGACCGTCTTGTAGAGGCGAATGGCGTTGGTGAGGATGTCGGCGCGCGTCCGCAGGGCGCTGCGATGTTCACGGTCACCCTCGTTGACGGCGATCGCCAGGTGCGTCACCTGCTCGGCGAGCGCGTCCATGGCCTGGGTGGAGCGCTCCAGCAGTACCTCGGCCCTGAGCCCGGAGGCGGCATCTTCCACCAGAGTGCCGGACTGCTCCGCCAGATAGACCGTCAGGGCCTTGAGGCGTGACAGCCCCGTCGCCTGGCGGATGCGGTAACGGGAACGGGCGTGCTCGAGATTGTCCAGCGTGCGAGCCAGCTTCCAGCGTCCACGATATTCGAAGGTCAACAGCGGGATCTTGCGTCCGCTGATCAACTCGAAGGCCAGGATCAGCATCTCCTCCACGTCCTGCATCGTCATCAGCAGGTCGTTGTCCTGCTCGATGGCGGCCAGCACACGCTCGATGAAGTTCTCGTCACGAGGCACGCCCTTGTGCAGATCCGGGGCTCGGCCCTCGAAGCGCTCACGCAGCAGGCCGATGGCCTCGGGCGCCAGCTCCGCCAGCTCATTGAACTGGGGCTCGAGCCATTCGCGGTTCAGGGTGTTCATGTCGCGGATACGGGCGTGCAGACCGATGCGACGATAGACGTCGATCTGACTGATGATGCGGGCGGCGTCACGATCATCCAGCAGCTCCAGCGCCGCCAGTTCCACGCCTTCCGGTGCGAGATCCTGCTTGCGCAGCAGCATGGCAGCGGCTTCGCGGCGACGGGCATCGCCTTCCAGGCTCTCGACGATCAGGTTGCGCGTGGCGAGGATCAGCTCAGGCACGGTATCGATGACGCGCTCGATCTTGGCCTCGGTGCGGTCATAGCGGCGAGAACTGGTCAGGTTGTGGGCGATGTTGGCCACGATCCCCGCGACACCGGTGATGACGGTGTAGGAGATGAAGAAGATGTAGTTCTCGAAGGTGGGTTCCTTGCCATACCCGAGCAGATAGCCCCCCCAGGCACCGATCAGCGTCACCGGGCCGGCCGTCCACAGGATCTGCATCAGGCTCACTGACCATGGCACGCGCTCGACGGCCTGGGTGATGCGGCGAATCTCGTCCCGGCCTTCACGCTCAAGACGCACCTGGGGTGCATCATTGGCAGGGTTGGCGCGGGGACGAAAGAGACTCGGCAGCAACAAGACAGACTTCCTTCAATCAATGGGGCACGTCCGCGAGACGCGGCATGGGCTTGCGGGGCAGGCAGGGGCAGCGCAAGGGATCGCTGGCGAAAGGCGCTGCTAACAGTAGCACTGGCGACCCATTTCGCTCCAGTGAGCGGCACGCCGTCACGCGCCTGACCATGCTAGAATTTCGCCGCGGCTGACAGCCAGGCATAGGCCGCCAGTTCATCAGTTCAGATGCTGCAGAGACATCGAATCGCTCAGGAGGTCGTGTGGAACAAGTCGCAGTAACGGGGGCGCCAGCAGGGGAAGGGGCGCGCGCCGGGGATGTCGTGCTGCTGGACGGCGGCATGGGGCAGGAGCTGGTGCGTCGCAGCGGTCGTGAGCCGACACCGCTGTGGTCCTCCCAGGTCATGCTGGATCAGCCCGAGCTGGTGCGTGATCTGCATCTGGATTTCATTCGTGCCGGCTCCCGGGTCATCACGCTCAATACCTATACGGCCACGCCCCAACGCCTGACGCTGGCGGGAGTCGGCGAGACCATTGGCGCCGTGCATGCGGCCGCTGGCAAGGCGGCGCGGGATGCCATCGCCCTGAGTGGCGAGACGGATATCCGCGTGGCCGGTTGTCTGCCACCACTGGTCGCGACCTATCGGCCCGATGTCGCACCGGATCAGGAAGAATCGCTGGCCAGTTATCGCACCTTGGTGGCGCTGCAGGCGCCCTTGGTCGATGTGCTGCTCTGCGAAGCGCTGTCCTCGCATGACGAGGCACAGGCCGCCGCCACTGCAGCGCTGGAAAGTGGCCTGCCGGTGTGGGTCTCGTTGACCGTGAAGGACGATCTGAATGCGACCCTGCGCAGCGGTGAGCCGCTGGCGGACACCGTCGCCATGTTGGAAGCGCTCGGCGTGGATGCCATTCTGATCAACTGCAGTGCGCCGGAGGCCATACAGGGCAGCCTTGACACGCTGCTTGGCAGTTCGCTGCCGGCGGGCGCCTATGCCAACGGCTTCACGTCGATCGCGGCGCTCAAGCCCGGCGGTACCGTCAAGGACCTCAAGGCGCGCGAGGATCTCGGGCCCGAGCAGTATGCGGCCCATGCGCTGGGCTGGGTGCAGCGGGGACTGCGTATCGTCGGCGGCTGCTGCGAGGTCGGCCCGGCGCACATCGCGTGCCTGTCCGAGCAGCTCAAGGCGGCCGGTCATCGCTGTGTCTCCCGACTGGGGGAGTGAACGATGAGGCGTGAGGCATCATCGTGATAGACTCCGCCTCCTGCTTCGCAGGCCCCGTCGGGCGCCATGTCCGCGGGGCCGTGAAACGTTTTTTCTAGGGAGATGCCATGCTTGCCGAGTGGGTCGAACGGCTCTTGAGTTACGCCAGTGGGGCACTTGATGCCATCCGCTCTGATGAATCCTTTCCTGCCTTCATGCAGTGGGCGCATTCGGAGGGGGTGAATTACAGCGGTGGTGATGAGGCGCTGGCGGTAGCACTGGCACCGGTGCTGTGGAGCCAGACGCCGCTGGTACGCCTCGATTTCGCCTGCGAGCCGCTGGCACCGCCCGGTCGCAACGAGCCCTGCTGGTGCGATTCCGGCCGCAAGTACAAGCAGTGCTGTGACAAGGTCCAGTTGCCGCCGATACCGGAGCACCTGATGTGGATGCTGTCGCTGCGCGAGTTCAAGGGCGAGCAGCTCAAGGCCGCATTGGCTTCGCGGCTCGCGCCGGCTCAGGCGCTGCTGGAGGCGGGACTGATCAGTGCCGAGGCCGGTAGCCGCGGGCGTGCCCAGCAGATCATGGAAGCGTTGTTTGACACCAGTGACTGGTCGCGCCTTCCGGAGCAGGCCGAGCCTGGCTTCGAGCTGCTGCTGGATCTCTATCAGGAGCGCGGCTTCACCCGCAAGAAGGCCCTGTTGCTGGATGAGGTTCTGGAGCGTGGTCCCGCCTTCCTGCGCGGTGTGGCACTGGAGCATCAGTGCCTGCTGCATCTGGATAGTGATGACCTCGGCTCGGCGCGAGCCGCCTTCGTCCGCGCGCAGCAGACCCTGCCGGACTCGCCGACGCTGGCCTATATCGAAGCCATGCTGCTGCTGCATGAAGGGCAGCCGGAAGAGGCGCAGGAACGTGCGCGCTTCTGGTGGCGGCGTCTCTCCAAGCAGAAGGATATCGAACCGGGGCAGCTGGAGTTCCTGGCTGATCTGGCCGAGAACCCGCGTGCGACGCTCGCCGAGCAGATGGTCAATTCCGACGAGTCACTCTCGGATTCACTGGCCTCGCTGCAGGCGCTGTTCGAGGTGATCGAGCACCCGTCGCGTCTGGCGCTGGAGACTCAGGACGACGGCAGTCTGCTGTTTCGTCAGAATGCCGAGCAGGCGGTGACACTGGGGCTCTGGGAAGCGGTATTCCCGGCGCGGATCGAGGAAGAGGCAGCGCTGGCGCTGGATGTCGACCCGTGGGAGACCCAGGACCCCAACGAGTGGCTGCAACAGCTGTGTGCCAGTCCCGAATGGCTGGATGTTCCTGCGGTCTGTCAGGGATTGATCCTGGCGCTGGCCAGTCGTTTCGGCAGTCTGCCGTGGATGTCGGACACCTTCTTCGTGCCGTTGGCGCGTCGTTTCGAGCGCTGGCTCGACCAGATCGAACAGGCCGGCGGCCTGCTGCGCTGGGAGGATGGTGACAACGCCCAGTTGCTGCGTTGTGGGCTGGGACTGGTGATCGGCATGGAGCGTGGTGAGCGCGAGCGCTCACGTCAGCTGGCGGAGCGCCTGCTCAAGCTGGACGAGGAAGACAGTCTCGGTCTGCGCGAGCTGGTGCTGGATCAGCTGCTGCGCGAAGGCCGCGATGATGAGGCTGTCACCCTGGCGGAGCACGATATCTCACGCCGTGCTCTCGAGGATGAAATGCCGTTGCTGGGCATTCTGATGGGGCATGTGCTGGCACTCTATCGTCTGGGACGTCAGGCGGATGCCGAAGAGGCACTGGTGATCGTGCGCGAAGCCAACTCCCATCTGATCAGTCTGCTGGTGGCGGAGCACCCGCGGCCGGTGAGTCTGGCGGTGGAAGCGCCGGAGCCCGGCACGCGAGGCGAGGCCTGGCAGTATCGCACCCTGATGCGCGATCAGTGGAAGCGCAGCGAAGGCGCGCTTGCCTGGTTGGCCAAGCACCGCTGAGCCGGTGTCAAGGGTCGCTCATGCTGCCTGACGAGTGATCGCAAGCGCTCACATGACAAGGCCTCGTGTGCCAAGGCCCCGTATGACGAGGCCCGAAGGAAAAACCCCCGCAGTGCTTAGGCACTGCGGGGGTTTTTTGTGCCTCGCCTCGTATCGTGAGGCGGGCTCAGGGGGATGCGTGTAGGGGGGCGATCACTGCTGCTTGCCTTGCTGGCGCAGCCGCCAGGCTTCCCGCAAGGCTGCGCGCAGGCCCGGGGTCTGCCCGACCTGAATGGCCTCCAGCGTCGCGGCGAAGGCGTCCGGCGTGGCACGCCAGTCAGGAGGCTGGAGAGCCCCGGCGCTGCTGACGCCGACTCGGTCCAGTGGGGGCGGGGCATGTTCCGGCAGTATGCCCAGCAAGCGCATGTGACCGTTCTGTACCTGGCGCAGACGATGCACGAGCGCCTTGTGGCGCGCTCCCAGAGGTCGGACCGCCACGCTGATCAAGCCGGCCAGGAGACGTTCCTGCCATTGAGGGCGTGCCGGGTTGCGATAGGCCACGCCACGCTGAGAGGCTGCTCCCGCCTGGCGTCGGTCCTTGAACCAGTGGGGGGCGCGCTCATCGAGTGCCTCCCCTTCAAACAGGATGCCGGCGGTCATCTGTTGACCACCATGCACACGGGTGAAGGGCAGGATGACGCAGTCCTCGAGCATGGCGCCTTCTTCCACATAGCTGCCTTGCCTCTCTCTTCTTCCGGCTCAGCCTGTCGACGGCCGAGACAGTTCAGGGAGATGGTCTCTCAATCTCCCGACATCGCTGGCGCCTTGTGGGGCGTTGCCAGCATTGCCCCCCAATGACGGAAGCGCAGCAGCAGCAACAGCCCCGGGATGGCGGCCAGGGTGCAGATCCAGAAGAAGCTGTCCCAGCCGGCGGCATCGGCAAGATAGCCCGAGGGGGCGGCGATCACCACACGTGGCAAGCCCATGATCGAGGAGAGCATGGCATATTGGCCGGCGGTGAAACGCTTGTCGGTCAGTGCGCCCATGAAGGCGATGAAGGCGGCGCTGCCCATGCCGGCCGCCAGGTTCTCGAATGCCACCACTCCGGCAAGCCAGGCCAGCGAGTCACCGACGTGATGCAGCCAGATGAAGCCGGCTGTGGACACCATCTGCAGGATGCCGAACCACCACAGTGCACGGTAGATGCCGATTCGCATGATCATCAGGCCGCCGAAGAAGGTGCCTGCCAGCAATGGCCACAGGCCAAACAGCTTCACGGTCGCGCCGATCTGTGAGTTGCTGAAGCCGATCTCCTTGTAGAAAGGCGTCGTCAGATTGCCCGCCACGGAATCGCCCAGCTTGTAGAGCAGGATGAACAGCAGCAGCCAGATGGCTCCATCACGTTTCATGAAATGGCGGATGGGGTCCCACAGGATCTCGTGCAGGTGATGGGCACGCGGCGCTGCCTGTGCCTCGGGTTCCGGCGCCAGCAGGGTCACCAGCATGCAGGCTCCCAAGGTCGCGGCCATGATCAGGTAGGTCATGCGGAAACCGATCATGTCCGCCAGCACCAGGCCACCGGCCGAGGCCATCAGCATGCCGATGCGATAGCCATAGACATAGAAGCTGGAGCCCAGCCCCAGTTCGTTGTCCGGCAGATGCTCACGTCGGTAGGCATCGATCACGATGTCCTGGGTGGCACTGAAGAAGCTGACGGAAAGCGCGATGGCCCCCATGGTCAGCGGCGACATGTGCGGGTCCTGCAGGGCCAGCAGCGCGATCAGCGCGGTCAGGGCCAGCTGCGCGATCATCAGCCAGCCGCGTCGCCGCCCCAGTGCGGGCGGCATGATGCGATCCAGCAAGGGGGCCCACAGGAACTTGAGGGTATAGGGCAGGCCGACCAGTGCCAGAAGGCCCACGGCGTCCAGTGATACGCCGGCATCCGTCATCCAGGCCTGCAGGACACTCCCGGTGAGCAGCAGCGGCAGGCCTGAGGCGAATCCCATCAGGAACGTGATACCATGACGGCCAACGAGTAAGCGTAAATCCTTTGAAGTCAAAGCCTTGCCTGTCCTTGCAGAGAGTGTATCCGCGCGGGAGTCGCGCGTGACCCATGGCCATGCGCCACATGCATCGTCAATGGCGGGATTGTCGCACTGCCTGAGCGCAAGGGCCATGCATTGTCCTGAGGTGCCGCTGACCATCAGCTGGCTGGCGTGGTGAAGGGCTTGCGTCGGGCCCCTGTGGGCAGGTAGGCAATGAGAGGTCATCATGAGTGAAGTCCGAGACGCTGCCAAGGCGCACTGGTATCTGATCCAGTGCAAAGGTGGAGAGTCCTTCCGTGCGGCGGAGAACCTCACCAATCAGGGATTTCACGTCTTCCACCCCCTGCTGGAAGTGGAAAGAAAGCGCGGCAGCAAGCTGCGCTGGGTGGAAGAGCCCCTTTTCCCCTACTACCTGTTCATCCGTCTGGATCAGGTGGACGACAACTGGCGCCCGATTCGCTCGACACGTGGCGTGCTCAAGCTGGTCAGCTTCGGCACAACGCCGACACCGGTCCCCACCTCGCTGGTGGAGGCGCTGATCGCCAATGGTGAGCAACGCCAGGAGCAGCCAGCCGAGAACCTCTACTTCCGTGCCGGCGAGCAGGTCGAGATCATCGATGGGCCGCTGAGTTCGCTCAGTGGTGTCTTCGAGAGTGCCAAGGGCGACGAGCGCGTCATCGTGCTGCTCAATCTGATCAATCAGCAGCAGCGCGTCGAGCTGTCCAGTCGTCAGCTGCGTCGTCGCGAATCCTGAGTCTCGGTGCCTGCGCCCTCCGGGGAGGGCGTGAGCTCACCGCACTTGTCATTTCTGGAGTTGTTTCATGTCGATTACCGTTCAGCAGGTGGTCAGCCTGCACTACACGCTGCGTACCGCAGATGGCACCGTCCTGGACACTTCTCGTGATCGGGAACCGATGGATTACCTGCACGGCCATGACAATATACTTGCCGCTCTGGAATCCGCGCTTGAAGGTTGCAGCGTCGGCGACAGCAAGGTCGTCAACCTGACGCCGGCGGAAGGCTTCGGTGAGCGGGATGAGGGGCTGGTCCAGTACTTCGGGCGTGATGCCTTCGGCCCGGGGGAGCTTGCACCGGGCATGCGCTTCCAGGCGCGAACTCCCGAAGGGCAGCGCTCGGTGACCGTACTGGAAGTCGGTGATCAGCAGGTCAAGGTCGATGCCAATCATCCCCTGGCCGGTCAGGCCCTCAGCTGGGATGTCGAGGTGCTGGAAGTGCGCGATGCCACTCGGGCCGAGTTGGCAGCAGGCCATCCGCTGGGGCTTGAGGTGAGCCATACCGAAGTGGAAGACAAGAAGGTGCGTCGCTGAAGTCGCGCTGATGCCGCATGCCGCATGTCGCTTCAGGGGTCTCCCTGTCGCTGATCAGGAAGGCGCTTTCGATGATGATCGAAGGCGCCTTCTTCGTTTCGGGTCTGCTTCGTTTCGGGTCTGCTGCGTGTCATTCCGGGACGGATTCATGGGAGCGAAGTGCCCATGAATTGACGTGGATCATGAAGGCAGCGGCGTGATGCCACCCAGGCTCTCGAAATTGACGCATGTCATCTTCGCCTGCCGATGATCGCGATAGAGTGCTCATGTCGAGACGGGCGGCGTACGAGGATGCCGCATGGGGCATCATGCTTCGGGGGAGATACTCTTCGAGGTATCGGAAAGCGGCGCAGGCCACCGTCTGGTCAGGGAGAAGTTGCAGGGCGTCGGTTGCCGGCAGAGGCAGGCGCTTGAGGAAGCCCCTTGGGGAAGGGGAAAGCCAGGGATGGCTTCACTGCCAGAATCGGGCATGCAGGTGCCCGATTCACCGTCAGGGGAGGGGGAAACCCCGCTGGCCGGCCTTCGGGTCGGCTTTTTTTCGTGGCAGGAAAGCAACGCCTCATGTAAGCCGTGCTTCTCGGGCACCGTCGTGTTGACCCCGACGATGAAGCAGCGCCGCAGGAAGTCTGCGGCGCTGCTTTTGTCGGAACTCCCCTGCCGCTGGCCAGGCTGGTCTTTCGCCGGTGGATTCTCACCACCTGCAGGGTGGCGGGAGTCGAGACCTTACCTCGGCCGTCTTGGTCAGCTCTGGTTGCTGGTGATCTCCCTGGGCGTCGCCTCACCGGGTGTCTTGACCTTCGGCGCGGCCTTGTCGCTGACCGGCTGACCCGTCGTTATGGCGCTGTTGCCGGTCTTGTCGAGCGTCAGTGTCGTCTCCATGCGTTCGAGCGTGTTGGCACTGATGCCCTTGACCTCAGCCAGCTGATCGACGCTGGTGAAGGGGCCATTGGCCTTGCGCCAGGCGACGATGGCCTGTGCCTTCTTGTCACCGATGCCCTTGAGCTGAGTCAGTTGCTCAGGGGTGGCGGTGTTGATGTTCATCTCGGCAGCCTGCGTCAGAGGGGTGAAAGCCATCAGGCCTGCGACGACGAGTGATCCCATCAGAGTTTTCATGAGCTTTTCCTTGTTTCATGATGATTGTCGGGGCGTCTGGTCGGGCCGTGATGCCCTGTGCCCAGCACGTGAATCACTGTGGCTGAAGGATGGGTTTTGTAGTCATTAAGAATTAAACGATTCCTCATCCCTGGGGCCGCTTCAGCGCTCAACGCGCGAAAGTGCTAGCGCGAATAGCGAGCTGATTCGATTCGGCTTTCTCTGAGCTTACAGGTGCGTTGGTGGGCGCTATAATGTTGCCCCGAGCCCATGACCCCCTGTCATCGCGCCTAGTCTCATTGCCCGGAGCCCGGATGCCTGCCACGACTTCCCCCCTGATCATCGCCCTCGATTACCCGGATATGGCCGCCGCACTGGCCATGGCGGACCAGCTGGATCCGACGCGCTGCCGCGTCAAGGTGGGCAAGGAGCTGTTCACGCGAGTAGGGCCGGACATCCTCAAGGCGCTGCATCAGCGCGGCTTCGAGGTCTTTCTGGATCTCAAGTTCCACGATATTCCCAATACCACCGCGCAGGCCGTGCTGGCGGCTGCCGAGCACGGTGTCTGGATGACCAACGTGCACGCCGGTGGTGGCGCGCGCATGATGGAAGCCGCCGTCAGTGCACTGGCCACGCGCCAGCTCGAGACGCGCCTGATTGCCGTGACCGTGCTGACCAGCATGGAGCAGAGTGATCTTGCGGGTATCGGCCTGGATGTCACGCCACTGGCCCAGGTCGAGCGTCTGGCGAGCCTTGCCCAGCAAAGCGGCATGCACGGTGTGGTGTGCTCGGCGCGCGAGACACCCAGTCTCAAGGCGCTGTGTGGGCCGGACTTCCTCAAGGTGACGCCCGGTATCCGCCCGAGCTTTGCCCAGGCCGGTGATCAGCGACGCACCATGACGCCGGGCGAGGCAATGGCGGCTGGTAGCACCCACCTGGTGATCGGGCGTCCGGTCACTCAGGCCGAGAATCCCATGGCAGCGCTTGCCGCCATCGAGACGGAGCTTGGTGGCCGGGCGTAAGTCAGCGCCCGAGGGGGTGTGAATCGCGGGGTGTCACTCTCGAGATAGGCCGAGCTTCCGTCACGCGTGGACGCCAGCGGCTCTGGACAAGCGGCTGGCGTCTTGAGAGTGGCGTTCGGGGTGTCGACGCTCAGTCGGCTGATGTCAGTCCCCAGCTGACCTGCACATCACTTTCCAGTGACAGCTCGCCGGGACGATACTCGTTGCCACCACTCTTGGCTTCTGCCATGTCGGCGCGCATGGCCATCATCGGCGGGCGAGGGCTCTGGGAAGATTCATTGATCGACTGCACATCACCCAGTGTCGCTCCCAGCGTCTCGGCCATCAGTTCGGCCTTGTGGCGTGCCTTGGTCAGGGCTTGCTGCAGTACCTTGTCCTCGAGTGCTGCACGATCACTGAGCTGATATTGCACTCCCGCCAGCTGATTCACCCCCGCTCCCAACAGCAGGTCGATCACCTCCGGCACCTGGTCCAGATTCTTCAGCGAAATGCTGATCGGGCGCTCGAGATGGGTACGCTGCCATTGCTGCGGGTTCTGATCATTGGCCGTGCGCTCGTAGTAGCGCTCCGGTCGCAGGGTCAGGCTGCCCGCCTTGATCAGGCGACTCTCGATACCGGCGCTTTCCAGTGCCTGGATCAGCGTGCTCATGCGGCCTTCCAGTGTCTGGCGGGCTTGGCGCGCGGCTTCTCCCTGCTTCTGACTGTCCGGTGCCTTGTCGTCCACCTTGCTGGCCGGTGTCTTCTCCCAGAGACGCGCCTCGATGCTGGCCTTGTCCGGCGCGGCTTCGATGCTGGCACTGGCACTGACATGGACAAGCGCCGGTGCAGGTGTCTGGTCAGCCTGTGCCGTACTCACGGCGCTGACGGCACTCAGTGCCAGCACCAGCCCTAGACGCAGGAAGGAATGCTGGACGCCTGAGCTCGCGTCGGCAGTTTCGGATGGCAGGATGCGGGGCATGGAAACTCCTTTTTGGCACATGGCTATATTGTCATATGGTGATATTTTCATATGTCGATATTGACACAGAATGATGGCGTGAACGTCCGACATCGCGTGGATCACGATAGCACTTCGCACGAGAGGCGCTGAAGCGATCGTGTGCCTCGATCAGGCATCTCATGGCGTCAGGGACGTCGCGGTCATACAGGAGCGATACCATCAATACCGTCACGCTATCTCAGGGGCGACGCGCGCTCCTCGGGGGACTGTCAGCGTTGCTGCTCACCGCAATGCCGTCGCTCGCCTGGGCGGCGAGTCTTTCCGTCGTGGATGATGGTGGCGAGACGGTGACGCTTTCCCGGCCCGCTCATCGTGTGGTCACCCTGGCGCCCCATGCCGCGGAGCTGGTCGCGGCGGCGGGAGGGCTTGCACATCTGGTCGCCGTCAGCCAAGGCAGTGATTACCCGCCACAGGTCAAGACGCTGCCGCGTGTCGCGAGCTATCAAGGGCCGAATCTGGAGGCGGTGCTGGCGGCCAGACCCGCGCTGATCGTGGCGTGGGGCAGCGGGCTGTCCGCGGAAATGCAGGCGCGCCTGGCGGCGCTGGGGCTGACGACCTTCCTCAGCGAGCCCAGGACATTGGCGCAGGTACTCTCCAATATCGAGCGCCTGGGGGGGTTGATGGGCACCCGGCCCGAGGCAGAGGCCTACGTGGCGCGTCTCGAGAAGCGCATCAGTCACCTGGAGGCACGCGATGGCATGGAGGGCGACGCGCCCTTGCCGGTCTTCTTCCAGCTGGGCGAGAGCCCGATGACGACTCTGGCAGGAGGGCATCTGGTCAATGAATTGATTCGCCGCTGCGGGGGAGAGCCGTTGTTGTCTGACGCCCCCACCGTGGTGCCTCAGATACGCCGTGAAGCGCTGTGGCTGGCAGGGCCTCGGCTGATTCTGCATCCGGTGGCCGCAGGCGCCCCCCGTGAGCGTTGGAAGGCAGCCTGGCGAGCCAGGGGTGGCCCGCTGGCCTCGGTGGCGCTTGTCGGACTGGATCCGGACCCGGTCAGCCGTCCGGGGCCGCGCAGCGTCGAGGCGATGGCGCAGATCTGCCATGCCATCTCGGTGCAGCGCGCAGCGCGGTGACGTGGGTCGAGCTGATCAGAAGTCGATGCCGCGGCGCGCCTTGAGGCCATGATTGAAGCCGTGACGTATCTCGGTCATCTCGGTGACGGTATCGGCACAGGCAACGATCTCGCGGTTGGCATTGCGTCCGGTGATGATGACGGTCTGCTCCTCGGGGCGACCTTCCAGCGCCGTCATCACCTCTTCCAATGGCAGGTAGCCGAACTTGACCATGTAGGTCAGTTCATCAAGCACGACCAGATAGACGCTTTCATCGCGCATCAGGCGCTTCGCTTCCTGCCACACCGCCTGACAGGCCGCGGTATCGGCGTCACGATTCTGGGTGTCCCAGGTGAAGCCGGTGGTCATGGCGTGGACTTCCAGATTGGCATCCTCTGCAAGGCGCTCACGCTCCCCGCACTCCCACAGTCCCTTGATGAACTGGATGACACCGACCTTGTAGCCATAGCCGAGTGCCCGGGTGATGGTGCCCCATGCAGCGGTCGTCTTGCCCTTGCCGTTGCCGGTGAAGACCAGCAGCTGGCCGCGCTCCTCATTGGCCTGTGCCACCTTGTCGTCGACATGTGACTTGAGCTTTTCCATTGCCGTCTTGTGGCGGGTATTGCGGTCCGTCATGCGTGTGCTCCGTCAGTCATTGTCACTGCGCCGCTCTCGGGGCGGCGCAGTGAGGAGTGTGGCCCGTCGTCAGTAAGAGGTGCTCAGAAATAGAAGGTCACGCCGCCTTCGACGTAACGCCCCTGGGTGTTGTAGCCGTTGACCAGCTGATAATCACGATCGAAGACGTTCTCCAGCTTGGCGCTCAGCTTGACGTTCTGCATCACCTGCCAGCTGGTGCGCAGGTCGAAGACGCCATAGCCGGCGGTGCGAGTGTCCGTGTAGGTATCGGCATCGGTATCGCTGCGGCTGGCACTGCCACGCAGCGTTGCTCCGAAGCTCCAGTCGGCGAGGGCGTAATCGGCATCCAGGCGCGCAAAGCGCTTGGCCCGACGTTTCAGCTGCTCTCCTGTCTCGCGGTCTTCCGGGTCCTGCCAGGTCATGGCGAGATTCACGCTGAGCGCGTCACCTTTCCAGCCACTACTCAGCTCGATGCCACGGATGCGTGAGCGGTCGATATTGATCGGCGTGAAGTCGGCGCCTTCGTAGCTGATCAGATTGTCGATATCCGTCTGGAAGGCATTGACGCCCACATGCCACCGCTGCTCCTGCAGACGCCAGAAGAGTTCGGCCGTGGTGGAGGTCTCGGCATCCAGATCCGGGTTGCCTGAGCCGTAAGGGCTGTAGAGATCGATCAGGTTGGGGGCCTTGAAGGCGCTCGAGTAGCTGGCGCCGAGCTGCTGTGCCTGAGTCAGGTCATAGGCATAGCTGGAGCCACCGGTCATCTGATGACCATAACGATTGTCATCGTCATACCGCAGGCTGGTGGTGACGTGATGGCGTTGTTGCTGGAGCTGCCAGCTGCCATAGACCCCCGTGGTATAGCGGCTGTCCACTTCATAGCCGTCGGCGGTGAAGTAGGGGCCATCGGCGTCCAGACTTTCCTCGCGGTGATCCACCCCCAGGCTGAGCGTGCCGAGGTCGGTGTAGAAGTCGTGGCGCAGGCCGATCTCGTTGCGGGCACTGGCGACACGCCCGGCATCGCTGCCGGCTTCAGTGTTCTCGTACTCGTCGCGCGTACGCGCCACGCTGACCGTCATGTCCCAGTTCGGGTTCAGGTGGGTCAGCAGGCTGGCATCCAGTACCAGCTGGCTACCTTCTCCGCTGCAGTCTTCAGAGGCACTGAAGCTGCTGTCGTAGCAATCGTCGTAATCGTAGTCTGTGTCGGTCTTGGCGACGCCGAGAGACAGCGTGGCTCGCTGGCCGAAGTCGTGCCCAAGGCGCAGTTCGGCGCCCGTGGCCTCGTAGCCATCATCTTCACTGCCGGTATCGCGGGCGGAGAAACCATCGCTTTCATCATGATGGAGATTGGCGGAGAGACGAGTGTCATCTTCCACCGAGCTGAACTGGGCGTTCTGGCGGAAGGTGCCGTCGCTGCCGGCGCGCAGCGTGACTTCCGCGTGCTGGCCGACTTCGCTGCCGCCACGCGTGATCAGGTTGATCACGCCGCCGATGGCATCGGCGCCGTAGACGCTGGCGCGCGGCCCCCGCACGATCTCGACACGTTCGATGGCAGACAGCGGCAGAAATTCGAAGTGCGCCAGGCCATCGGCGCTGTTGGCGATGCGCTGGCCGTTGACCAGGATCAAGGTGTGATCGGACTCGGTGCCGCGCATGAACAGGCTGGTCTGGCTCCCCATCGGACCGCTGCGCGCGACTTCGATGCCATTGCGCGACTGCAGAAGGTCCACCAGCGAGCTGGCCTGCAGGCGTTCGATCTCGTCACGCGTGATGACGTCGGTGCTGGCCAGCACATCATTCTGCAGCTGGGGGATGCGATTGGCGGTGACCTGAACGGTCTCCAGGCTATCCGATGAAGGGGCGGTGGTCTCCTGTGCCGCCAGGGCAGGAGGTGTCAGCAGCAGTAGACTGCCCACGAGGGTGTACTTGGCCTGCGCGTGCGCGCGACCACGGGTCTTGTAAGTATTCATGAATGATCCTCAAGCGTCAGACGCAATGAGGAGGACAGGCGTGACAGGGTGCGTGGATGCACATCGTCGCGGCGTGCCCCTTTGAAAAAGGACATCCCGACGAATTTGCCACTGGTGAGGCCCTCCGCATCAACCAGTGTGGAAGCGAGGGCCGGTCTCCGGACTGACGCCTGGCGGACGTCCTGTTGGAACGTCTCACCCCCTCATGCGCCTTCCCACCTCCTTCCCTTGAGGGTCGTCACGAGGACGTCCCGGAGGCAGTGGCTGGTCATCTCGACCGGCATGAGCGTTGCGATCACCGTTGCGGGGGCAGTACGGGGCTTTCACCCGATTCCCGAGCACCCAGGCTTCTACCCGAGCTATTGTCTGGGGAGGGCGACAGGGAGTCAATCGGCAGGCCCCGTCGTCTGCCGGTCTGGCGTTCGCTGGCTCGTGACGCGGGCTGGATACGACAACGCCCGCACTGGGCGGGCGTTGTCGAGAGGTCACCTGACGGCGTGTCTCACTCGCATGCGAGGCTTGCGATGAGCGTCACAGCGACAGGAACAGTCCGGCAAGACTGGCTGACATCAGGTTGGAGAGCGTGCCGGCGAGAATCGCCTTCATGCCCATCTGCGCGATGTCACTGCGGCGGTTCGGTGCCATCAGTCCCAGGCCGCCCATCAGGATGGCCACGGAGGACAGATTGGCGAAGCCACACAGCGCGAAGATGATGATCGCTTCGGAATGCTCGGACAGTTTGATCTGATGGCTGGCGAGGTCGGCGAAGGCGACGAACTCGTTGAGCACCAGCTTCTGACCGATGAAGCTGCCGGCCTGGATGGCTTCATGCCACGGCACGCCGATGACCCAGGCGACCGGCGCGAAGGCGTAGCCCAGCAGCAGCTGCAGCGTGATGTCCTGATAGCCGAACAATCCACTGACCCAGCCGATGATGATGTTGCCCAGCGCGATCAAGGCGATGAAGGCCAGCAGCATGCCGCCGACATTGATGGCCAGCTGCACGCCGGATGCTGCGCCGGACGCGGCAGCATCGATGACGTTGGTCGGGCGATCGATGTCCTTGCCCAGGGCTTCCTCGACACTCTGGGTCTTGGATTCGGTCTCCGGGATCAGCATCTTGGCCATCAGCAGGCCACCCGGGGCTGCCATGAAGGACGCTGCCAGCAGGTACTTGAGGTCAATGCCCAGCGAGGCATAGCCCACCAGCACGGAACCGGCCACGGAGGCCAGGCCACCGGTCATCACCGCGAACAGTTCCGAGCGGGTCATGCCGGCGATGAACGGACGCACGACCAGCGGTGCTTCGGTCTGGCCGACGAAGATGTTGGCCGCGGCGGACAGCGATTCGGGACGACTGGTGCCGAGAATCTTCGAAAGCCCACCACCCAGCACACTGATCACGACGTTCATCACGCGCAGGTGGTAGAGCACCGCGATCAATGACGAGAAGAACACGATGATCGGCAGTACGCGCAGAGCGAACACGAAACCACCGCCACCGAAGACTTCGAACATCTTGTCGCTGACCAGGCCACCGAACAGGAAGTCCATGCCCACGTTGGCGCTGGACATGACGGCCTGAACCCCTTCGCTGAGACCGAGCAGCATGCTCTTGCCGGCGGGAACGTAGAGTACGAATGCCCCCAGCAATGCCTGGATGGCAAAGGCCCCCAGTACGGTGCGCAAGCTGATGGCGCGTCGGTTTTCAGATAATAGGAAGGCGATCCCCAGGAGGGCTAAGACGCCCACCAGGCCCATGACGATCTGCATCAAGCAGCTCCTGAATGCGTAGGTGTTACGTTGAGGACAAGGCAATAGCGCTGGCTGCCGGACAGGGCTGCCAAAACTGGCGCGTACTCTACCAGCATTTTGGGCGGCTGTCGGAGTCTGCCACTAACGTTTTAGGCATTTTTTGTGAATCCCGCTTCGCGGCTGTGCGCCATTCGCCACGAGGCCCGCAGGAAGCGGGCCTCGTGGTCAGGGGGTTGGCATCATCTCCGGGCGCCGTGCCGTCTGCGCGCATGCCGTTTTCGGGATGCATTCAAGCCGTCATCAGGCTCGGCCACCGGGGAGACGGCTGGCGGGCAGGGGTCCGGAGCCCGTGGCGGTGCCGGGATTCGCGGTGGAGCGGGTGGAGGAACTCGCGTCAGAGCCTGCCCCTTCTGCGGCCTGGGATGACTTGCTCGATTCGGCCTTGTCCGCCTTGGATTGTGCCGGTCGGGTCAGCTCAGGCGAGTCGGCATAGATCAGGCTGATCAGCGTCTCACCGGCCTTGGGTTCCAATGCGACGGCGGAATTGGCGATGCGAATCCGGCCCTGGCTGCTGATGCAGAACAGGGTCAGCAGGCGGTCATCATGAATCCGGCGATAGTCCTCGAGACTGAAGTTCTCGCTGATGCGGGCACGCCGGAACTCCGCCCCCTGTGACAGCAGGCTAGCCAGCTTGGCGTAGGTGACCTGGCCATCGAACAACAGCGGCAGGTGGCCGAGCGCCTGGTCCTGCTGGCGCTTGGCATTCTTGCCATTGTCCTCGGCGAGCCGGAAGACTCGGCCGTGGCCGAGGATGTGCTCGAAATGCAGCGCCGCGAGGCTGTTGAGCTCGCGATAGGGCGACAGGGGCATGAGATGGCCGATGCCCGTCAACTCGAGATGCTGTGAGGCATGCTCGGACAGCGGGTTGCCGTAATAGACCGGCAGGCCTGCCATGCGGGCTTCCTGTACCGCGTCCCAGTTGGTATCGGTCAGGCGTACCGAGAAGCCGGCATCCACCAGCTCGCGGGCGACCAGGCGCGACACCGAGTTGGCCCCGAGAATCAGGAAGCCCGAGGGCGGTGGCTCACCGACACCCAGCACCTTGACGATGGGGCGCGACAGCAAGCTCTGGATCACCACCGTGCCGATGATGACCAGGAAGGTCATCGGGACCAGCATCTCGGCGCCTTCGATGCCCTGGGATTCGAGCTTGAGCGCGAACAGCGAGGCCACGGCGGCCGCGACGATACCGCGAGGAGACAGCCAGGCCAGCAGCGCCTTCTCGCGCAGCGTCAATTCGCTGCCCAGGGTGCACAGCCAGACAGTCAGCGGGCGCGCGACCCACATCAACACGGCCAGGAAGACCCACGCCGGCCAGGACAGCAGCGAAAGCTGCTCGACGGTCAGGCGCCCCGCCAGCAGTAGAAACAGCCCGGAGATCAACAGGACGGTGAGCGTCTCCTTGAACTCGATGATCTGCTGGGTAGGCACGCCGCGCATGTTGGCCAGCCATACCCCCATGACGGTCACGGTCAGGAGTCCGGATTCGTGGAACAGGGTATTGGAGATGGCGAAGAGTCCCAGCATCACCATCAGGGTGCCGAAGTTGTGCAGCTTCTGGGGCAGCCAGAAGTGGCGCAGCACCAGCCCCCAGCACCAGCCGCCCAGCGCGCCCATGCCAAGGCCGAGGCCCACCGTCTGGGCGAACAGCACCAGGGTATGTGACACCGCATTGCCGGTCATGCCCAGTGCGACGTACTCATAGACAAGTACCGCCAGCAGCGCGCCCACCGGGTCGATCATGATGCCTTCCCAGCGCAGGATCTGGGTCAGGTTGCCGCGCGCGCGCAGGGTCTGCAGCAATGGCATCACCACGGTCGGGCCTGTCACCACCAGCAGTGCCCCGAGCACGGCGGCCATCTCCCAGCGCATGTCGAGCAGATAATGCGCCGCCACGGTGCCGATCACGCCGGTGATCACCACCCCGGTGGTCACCAGTCGTCTGACGATGTGCCCGTGTCCCCGCAGGTCCTTGAAGTCCAGCGTCAGACTGCCCTCGAACAGGATCACCGCCACTGCCAGCGAGACCAGCGGGAACAGCAGGTCTCCCAGCAGCTCATCCGGCTTGAGCCAGCCCGTGACGGGGCCGGCAAGGATGCCAACGATCAGCAGCGGCAGGATGGCGGGCAGACGCATGCGCCAGGCCAGCCATTGACAGCCGAGAGCCATCAGACCGATCAGGGTCAGGGCCAGTGCGGGTTCCGTCATCGGGAAGCTTCCTTGGAGTCAGCGAAAATGAGCGGTGCCACTGACGCGGTCACCGCTCATCGAATCGTCTTGTCTCGGCCAGGTGCCAACATCACGGCTGGCCGGAAGGGCGCAGACTAGCGATTGATTCCGTGGTATGCAACGTCGCGTTGCCTTATCGCGCTCCCCTCATGTCATTCCTCCTGCACGGCCACTGGGCCCCCTGGCTGTCACTGCGCGCGACGCACCAGTGGCAGCAGCGCCTGGAGGGGATGCGGCAGCTGACGTTCGGAGAAGCGTTTGCTCTGGCTGCGACAGGAATAACCACTGGCGACCAGCTTGCCCTGATTGGCCTCGTCCTCGACCACCGCCTTCCACGACAGCTCATAGATGGCACGTGAGGTCTCGAGATTGCGCGCTTCGTGACCATAGGTGCCGGACATGCCGCAGCAGCCGGTGGAGAGTGTCTCGAGGCTGAGACCAAAGGCGGCATACACCTGCTGCCAGGCCTTGGCGGACCCCGGCGCATTGGTGCTCTCGGTACAGTGGCTCAGGAGTGTCAGGCCCGGGTCCATCTTGCCCAGCACCGTCTTCGTGACACCCACCGGCAGCAGCTTGCGCAGGCTGATCAGCCACTCCTGAAGCAGCAGGACATCCGGCACGGCGTCCGGGCCGAGGGTCTTCACATACTCCTGACGATAGGTCAGGGTCATCGCCGGGTCGATGCCGACCAGCGGCACGCCGAAATCGGCGATCGCCTTGAGACGCTTGGCCTGGGCGCGCGCGGTGCGCTGGAAGGCGCCGGTGAAGCCCTGTACCTGCAGCGGCTTGCCATTGGGGGCGAAGGGCGCGACGAACACCCGAATGTCGAGTCGTGACAGCAGCTCGATGATGTCCATCACCAGCTGGGCCTCGAAGTGGCTGGTGAAGGCGTCCTGCACCAGGATCACGCTTCTGGCCTTCTGGGACTCGGTCAGGCGGCCGAGCTGGGTCGGGGTCGCCTCCGAGACGCCCCAGCTCTTGAGCTGTCTGCGCAGACTGGCGCGCGACAGGCGTGGGGCATCGACCATGCCGATCGGGCCTTCCAGCAGACGACTGACCAGGCGATTGGACAGCAGGCCGTTGTAGAGCGGCGTGACGCGCTCGGCCCACGGCAGCACGAACTCGAGGCTGCCGATCAGGTAATCGCGCAGCGGACGCTGATAGCGATGGTGATAGACCTCGAGGAAGCGGCTGCGGAAGTCCGGCACGTTGACCTTGATCGGACACTGGCCCGCGCAGGACTTGCACGCCAGACAGCCGGCCATCGCCTGATAGACCTGCTGATCGAAGCCGACCTCCTGAGCGCCAGTCTGCATCTGTCCACCACGACGCGCCTTCAGCGAAGCGCTGATACGCGCCGGCAGACGTGCCAGCCACAGGCCGGCCCCCTTGAGGCCCGGCGTCCGGGCGGCCTGCGCCTCGGCGATCACGTCCCGTCCGGCATTGCCTTCCAGACGCAGCCATTCACGCATCAGGCTGGCGCGCCCCTTGGGCGAATGGATGCGCTGACGCGTCGCCTTCCAGGACGGGCACATGGCGTCGTTGGGGTCGTAGTTGTAGCAGGCACCGTTGCCGTTGCAGTAGACGGCGCTGGCGTATTCCTGCCACACGCGTTCATCGATCTGGCGATCGAGATCGCCGCGCATGGTCACGTCATCGATGCGCATCAGGTGGGGGTCGAAGGCCTCGACGGCGCTGTCAGCGTGATCACGCTTGTCGCTCTCGCTCTCGCTCTCGCTCTCGCTCCCACCTTCGCTGGCGCCAGCGTCATCGACCAGCGTCACTGACAGGCGGGGCGAGGTGATCTTGCCCGGGTTGAGCTGATTGCGCGGGTCGAAGGCCGCCTTCACGTCCTGCAGCGCACCATAGAGGCTGCCGAAGAAGCGGGGGGCATATTCCGAGCGCACGCCCTTGCCGTGTTCGCCCCACAGCAGGCCACCGTACTTGTGGGTGAGGGCGGCGACCTCGTCGGAGATCTCGCGAATCATCGCCTGCTGGGCGGGGTCCTTCATGTCGAGTGCCGGGCGTACGTGCAGCACGCCGGCATCGACATGCCCGAACATGCCATAACGCAGGCCGCGGGCATCGAGAGCGGCGCGGAATTCGGCGATGTAGTCCGCCAGATGCTCCGGCGGAACGGCCGTGTCCTCGACGAAGGGCAGCGGACGGGCTTCTCCCTCGACATTGCCCAGCAAGCCGACCGAGCGCTTGCGCATGCCATAGACGCGACTGATCTGCGCACGCCCACGCGCCTCGGTGAAGCCGAGGCGCTCGACGCTGGTGTCACTGGCCAGATGCTCGCTGAAGGCGGCCACCTTGGCGTCCAGTGCCGCTTCGCTGTCGGCATTGAATTCAATCAGGTTGATGCCGCCGATGGCCGGGGAGCCCTCGGCACTGGCCGGGAAGAATTCCTCGACGCTGTCCCACACGAAATCCTGCATGGCCAGGTTGAGCACGGTGTCATCCACCGTCTCGATGGAAGTCGGACGGTTGCCCTCGACCGCCATCAGCGTCTTGGCGTCGCGCAGCGCGTCCATGAAGCTCGCGTAGCGCAGGTTGATCAGCGTCGAGCAGGGCGCGATGGGCAGGGCATTCAACTCGGCCTCGACCACGAAGCCCAGCGTGCCCTCGGCGCCGCACAGCAGACTGTTGAGGTTGAAGCGCCCATCGGCCTCGCGCAGGTGGGCGAGGTCGTAGCCGGTCAGGCAGCGATTGAGCGGTGGGAAGATGTCGGCGATTTCCTCGGCACGCTCATCGGCGATGGCGCGCGCGGTGCGGTAGATCTCACCGACGCGATCCTCACGTGCGCACAGTGCCTCGAGCTCGGCATCGTCGATGGCATGGCTCGCCAGTCGCGTGCCATCCAGCAGCACGCTGTCGAGCGTGATCACGTGGTCACGAGTCTTGCCGTATTCACAGCTCCCCTGGCCGGACGCATCGGTATTGATCATGCCGCCGATGGTGGCACGATTGGAGGTCGAGAGTTCCGGGGCGAAGAACAGACCATGCGGCTTGAGCGCGGCATTGAGCTGATCCTTCACCACCCCGGCCTCGACCCGTACGCGACGCTTCTCGACATCGATCTCGAGAATGCGGTTCATGTGGCGCGACACATCCACCAGCACACCATCATTGAGTGACTGGCCATTGGTGCCGGTACCGCCGCCACGTGGCGCCAGGGTGACCGCCGCGAAGCGGGGGGCGTTGGACAGCCGCGCGATGCACTGGATGTCCTCGGCATGACGTGGATAGACCACGGCCTGAGGCAGTACCTGATACAGTGAGTTGTCAGTCGACAACACGGTACGGTTGGCGTAGTCCGGACTGATGTCACCGGCAAAGCCTGCATCGCGCAGGGCGGCCAGGAAGTCCAGGTAGAGGGCATCGACGGGGGCAGGCGTATCCAGCAGGCGTTCGGTCATGATCTCGCTCGGGCAGTGAGTCGCGTCAGGCAGGCCACGTGGGCCGATGTGCCTAAGCTTACCTGAGCTGAAGGCGTGGCCCCAGCCTCAAGGGGCATCCTGCGCTGTCCTGTCAGGATAATCCGGTCATCCGAGTCAGGACTGACTACGCTTGAAAGGGGCTAGATTGCCGGGAAGTTCCCGCCACGCCTCGTTGTGGCACGCCCCTTCATGCGGGAGCTTCTCGAGGCAATCCCTCTTGCCGCATCCTCTGCCGTGAAGAAGCTACCGATGCAGGATATCGGCAGAGGCACCATCGACCGACACCCTTGTGGTTTGCTCGTTTCCTTTCTCTCAGCAGGAGCCGTTCCATGGCATCGTCATCCTATCCCTCGACCTCCACCTGCCATCGCGAATCCCGTCAGCCTCCTACGCGATTGGGGGTGCTGGGCGTGGGAGAACTGGCGGAGTCTCTTCTGGTCGCGCTGGCGCGAGGCTGCCTGCGCGATGGGCGCTCGCGGCATGATCTGGAGTTCCACCTCTCGCCGCGCAATGATGTTCGCAGCCACCGCCTGGGCTGGCGTTTCGGTGCCGTCCGCCACGCCAGCAACGTCGCGGTGTGCGAAGCCAGCCTCTGCGTGCTGGTCGGGGTCCGACCGCAGCAGCTGGAAGCGCTGGCCATGGAACTGCGTGAAAGCCGCGCTCTGAGCAAGGACCATCATCTGATGGTGATGGCGGCCGGTGTCTCACTCGCCAACCTGCAGCGCTGGTTCGCGCCGGCCAGGGTGGTGCGCGTGATGACGGGGCTGGCGGTATCCGAGGGGCAGAGCGCGCTCACGCTCTATCCGGAAGACCCCCTCACGCGGGACCTGCTCAGTCCGGCAGTCCGGCAGGTGATTGCCTTCGAGGAAGAGGCCGCCTTCGAGGCCAGCATGCTGGCAGTCTGCGTGAATGCCTGGCAGCTAGCCCAGCAGCAGGCGCTGCTTGACTGGTTCCAGACTGTCCCCGGCATCACCGGGCCGCAGGCCCGCCAGTTGTTGATGACCCAGATGCGTGATGCCCTTGCCCTGATGGAAGCCCACCCCGATACCCCGCCGGGCGAGCTTGCCTCGCGCATCGGCACGCCCGGCACCTGGACGGCACGCGGGCTTGAGCAACTGGGCGGCAAGGACGGTGCCCACCATCGGTGGCAGCAAGTGCTGGATGGGCTGAGAAGCGAGCTGAACTGATTCCATGTCCGTCGGTCATCACGGGCGGCGAGTCATGCTTTGCTGAACCCGTCTTTCCCGTGACCCGAGTTCCCCGCGTCCCGCGATTTTCTTACACTGGCAGTCAATGACATGCCTCAGGTGCGGCTGCGTACCTGAGGCATGGTCTTGTATTTCGACAGCTGGACGAGCCGCTGGCGGCTCATGACATGAGGCAGATGCGAGACATGGGAACCTGGTTGGCAGTAGCAGCGGGCGGCGCCATCGGCGCTCTTGGACGTTATCTGGTCAGTGGCTGGATCACGGGAACGGCGGGTCGAGGGTTCCCCTGGGGGACGCTCGGGGTCAATCTCCTCGGCAGCTGCCTGATGGGCTTCCTGTTCATCTGGGTCACCCAGGAGCTCAAGCTTGCGCCTGTCTGGCAGGCGATCATGGTGGCCGGCTTCACCGGCGCCTTCACCACCTTTTCCACCTTCGCCCTCGAAGCGCTCAATCTGATGATGAGCGGGCGCATGCTGGCAGGGCTGATCTACGTCGCGGTGAGCGTGGTGGCCTGTCTGGGCATGGTGGCGCTCGGCATGAAGCTCGCCCGCGCCCTGCTGTGAGCGACGGCCTGCCCCCGGGTGGCTGCCTCGGCATTGCGGCGGCTGCGAAGCGGGGCGTGGCTGAGGTAGACTAGTGCGCATGACCTTACCGTGCCGCGATGCGGCCTGAGTGAACTGACGAGAGAGCCTTCCCACATGCTGGACCCGAAACTTCTGCGCGCCGATCTTGACGCGACCGCCGAGCGCCTCGCACGTCGTGGCTATCAGCTGGATACCGAGGCCTTCGCCGCCCTGGAAGCGCGTCGCCGTGATCTGCAGATCGAGACCGAATCGCTGCAGAACGAGCGTAACACTCGCTCCAAGTCCATCGGCAATGCCAAGGCTCGCGGTGAAGACATCGCACCGCTGCTGGCGGAAGTCAGTGATCTGGGCGAGCGCCTCGACGCCGCCAAGAAAGAGCTCTCCGAGCTGCAGAGCAAGGCGGAGGCCATGGCCGCCAGCATCCCGAACCTGCCCAACGCCGACGTGCCGGAAGGCGCCGACGAGAATGACAATGTCGAGCTGCATCGCTGGGGCACCCCGCGTGAGTTCGATTTCGAGGTGCGTGATCACGTTGACCTCGGGGAACTCAAGGGGCAGCTCAACTTCGAGCTCGCCGCCAAGATCACCGGTTCACGCTTTGCCATCATGCACGGCTCCATCGCACGCCTGCATCGTGCGCTGGTGCAGTTCATGCTCGACAAGCAGACCCTCGAGCACGGTTACGAAGAGTTCTACGTGCCCTACATCGTCAACCGTGATTCCTTGATGGGCACCAGCCAGCTGCCCAAGTTCGAGGAAGACCTGTTCAAGCTCAATGACGATCGCGAATTCTTCCTGATCCCGACCGCCGAAGTGCCGCTGACCAACATGGTGCGCGACGAGATTCTCGACGCCAGCGATCTGCCGCTCAAGTTCACCGCGCATACGCCGTGCTTCCGCAGCGAGGCGGGTGCCTATGGTCGCGATACCCGCGGCATGATTCGCCAGCACCAGTTCGACAAGGTCGAGATGGTGCAGGTGGTCGAGGCGGACAAGAGCTATGACGCGCTGGAAGAGATGCGCGGCCATGCCGAGGCCATCCTGCAGGCGCTGGAGCTGCCGTACCGTGCCGTGACGCTGTGCACCGGCGACATGGGCTTCGCGGCGGCCAAGACCTATGACCTGGAAGTCTGGCTGCCGAGCCAGAATACCTATCGCGAGATTTCCTCCATCTCCAACTGCGAAGACTTCCAGGCACGTCGCATGCAGGCACGCGCCCGTGTCGAAGGACAGAAGAAGCCGCAGCTGGTACACACACTGAATGGCTCCGGCCTGGCGGTGGGACGTTGTCTGGTCGCGGTGCTCGAGAACCATCAGAATGCGGATGGTTCCATCAGCGTGCCGCAGGCGCTGCGCAGCTACATGGGCGGTGTGGACACCCTCAACGTCTGAGGCCCGCCGCGCAGCTCCGCTCGCGCCCCGAACCCCCGCTTCCTGCCGGAAGCGGGGGTTTTTCGTCTGCGGCTCTGCTACAACGTGCCTTCGGGGTCGTTATGCTTATTGGTTATTTTAGAGAGTGTTTCTTATGCTCTAAAATGCCGTTCATCGAAGGCTGCTACCCAGCCTCGCCCCGTTTGTGGATATGCCCATGGAATTTCTCAATCTCTCTTGTGATCCTTCACGACTCCAGCTGTGCCTGATCGGCGGTGGCCAGGAGGCGCTGGCGCTGGCCGAGCGCTTTGCCGGCCTGGGGGCGGATCTGTGTGTCTACGGCGATGCCCGAATGCCGGCGCTGGAGAGACTGTGCGGTCAAGAGGGCTGGGAAGTGGCCGATACGCTGTTGCCGGTGCCTGCACCCGGCCAGCTGTGGCTGGTCGTCACGGGTAGCGAGGGCCGGGACCGCGGTATCCTGCGCCACGCGCGTGAGCAGCACGTCATGGTGTTTGCGCCGCGTCATCCGGCGGACTCCAGCGTGCGTCTTCCGCCCCGGTTGGTCGCGGGCGAGGCGGTGTTGCCGGTGAAGGAGGAGGATCGCTTCACCGGCACGCATGGTCAGGTGGCGCTGGTCAGCGCCGGCCCCGGCGACCCGGAGCTTCTGACCCTCAAGGCATTGCGTCATCTGCAGCAGGCCGACGTGATCATCCATGATCGGCTGGTGAGTCACGAGATTCTGGCGCTGGCCAGGCCTGAAGCCCGCCGGCTGTATGTCGGCAAGGCGCGCAGTGACCACAGCGTGCCCCAGGAAGGCATCAATCAGGCACTGGTGGACTATGCGCGCGCTGGCCATCGCGTCGTGCGCCTCAAGGGCGGCGATGCCTTCATCTTCGGGCGTGGTGGTGAGGAACTCGAGACGCTGGCGGATGCCGGGATCAGTTTCGAGGTGGTGCCAGGTATCACCGCGGCCTCCGGTTGCGCCGCCTACGCCGGGATTCCGCTGACCCACCGCGATCATGCCCAGTCGGTGCGTTTCGTCACCGGGCACCTCAAGGATGGCAGCTGTGACCTTGACTGGGAGGCGCTGGCACGCCCCGCCCAGACCCTGGTGTTCTACATGGGGCTGGGCAGTCTGGCGCTGATCTGCGAGCAGTTGATCCACCATGGTCTGGCGGCCAGCACGCCGATCGCGCTGGTGGAGCAGGGCACTACCGCGCGTCAGCGCGTGCATGTGGCGACTCTGGCGGAGATGCCGGCACAGGTGGCGGGGCAGGGGCTCAAGCCGCCGACGTTGATCATCGTCGGGGATGTCGTCAGCCTGCATGATTCCCTCAAGTGGTTCTCGCCGACGGCCGACAGCAGCCTTGGCTGGGAAGATGGCAAGCACCCGACGCCGCTGGCCCAGGTGAACACTGCCTGAGAGAGGTGAGGCTTCGAGCATTCAAGTAATCAAGACGCCGCCCCGGTTCCTGCCGGGGCGGCGTCTTGCGTCATGAGGTCTCGTGGCGCGCAGCGAGCGTCGCGCGGTACGCCTTGGGCCAAGGTCGAGATGACGCAGACAGCGATTGCGCCTATTGTTTCAAGCAATCGTTTGAATCGCGGGTCGGACCCTGTCAGCGCTCCAGCGGCGCAGTGTCACGGTATTGCAGTGTCACGACGGAAGGCTCGCGGCCGACAGCACGCCATCACGAACCACGCCGTTGCAAGACGTCGTCGGAAGAGACCTGCAAGGAGAGTCACATGGCCAAGTATCAGGCACCGCTCAAGGATGCACGTTTCGTGCTCAACGAGGTATTCGCGGCCGAGCAGGAATGGGCGACCATGGAGGCCACTTCCGAGGTGAATGCGGAACTGGCCGAGGCGATACTCGAGGAAGGCGCGCGCGTGACCCAGGCAGAGCTGCTGCCGCTGAACCTGAGTGGTGATGCCGAGGGCGCGCGCTTCGAAGAGGGGCGTGTCACCACGCCCAAGGGCTTCAAGGAAGCCTATCGGGTGCTCGCCGAGGGTGGCTGGATGGGGTTGGGTGGCAACCCTGAATACGGCGGTCAGGGCATGCCAAAGATGCTCACCGTGGCCTTCGAGGAAATGCTCTACGCCACCAATACCAGCTTCGCGCTCTACCCGGCACTGAATGCCGGGGCCTGTCTGGCGATGGACAGTCATGCCCCTGAATCCGTCAAGCGGGTCTTTCTGCCGCGCATGTACGCCGGCGACTGGCTGGGCACCATGTGTCTGACCGAGCCTCACTGCGGGACGGACCTGGGCATGATCCGCACTCGTGCCGAGCCCCTCGAGGGTGATGACCCACTGCTGGGGCTGCCACGTTATCGCATTACCGGCACCAAGATCTGGATCACCGGTGGCGAGCACGACATGGTCGACAACATCGTGCATCTGGTGCTGGCCAAGCTGCCGGATGCGCCTTCCGGCACCCGCGGCATCTCGCTGTTTCTGGTCTCCAGGCAACTGCTCGATGCCGAGGGACAGCCCGCGACATCGAATGCGGTCAGCTGTGGGTCCATCGAGCACAAGATGGGCATCAAGGGCAGCGCGACCTGCGTGATGAACTTCGATGGTGCCGAAGGGGTGTTGATCGGCGAGCCGCACCAGGGGCTGGCGGCGATGTTCACCATGATGAACTACGAGCGCCTCTCCATCGGCCTGCAAGGGCTGGGGCTGGGGGAAGTGGCCTATCAGAGTGCGATGGATTTCGCTGCTGAACGTCTGCAGAGCCGCGCACCGACGGGCGCACAGGCACCAGACAAGCCGGCTGATCCGATTCTGGTTCACCCTGATGTTCGCCGCATGGCGCTGGAAACCCGTGTCTGGAACGAGTCCGGACGGGCCTTTGCCGTCTTCGTCGGTCAGCAGCTGGATCGCGTCAAGTATCACGCCGATGAAGCGGTGAAGGCTGATGCGGATGCACTGGTGCAATTCCTGACGCCGATCGCCAAGGCGCTGCTGACGGATCGTGGCTTCGATGCCACTGTCATGGCGCAACAGCTCTATGGCGGTAATGGTTATTGCGTGGAGTGGGGTGCCGAGCAGTACGTGCGCGATGCCCGCATCGCGATGATCTACGAAGGCACCAATGGGATCCAGGCGATGGATCTGGTCGGACGCAAGCTCTACCGCAATCGCGGGGGGTACGTGGCACGCTTTGCCGAGCAGGTCAGGGCCGAGCTTGAGGGACAGGATGACGACGAGCGGACCCGGCCGTTCGCCGAGGCCTGCCAGCAGGAACTGGCGCGTCTGGAGCGTGTCGCCGAGCAGTTGCTGGCCCGCGCGGATGACAATCCCGAGGAATTGGGGGCAGCGGCCTGCGATTTCCTCGACCTGGCCGGGCTGTGTGTCTACAGCTATCTGTGGTTGCGCATGGCGCGCGCCGCGGTACAGGGATTGGCGACATCGGGAGCCAGCGGGGAGGATTTCTACCGTCGCAAGCTGGCCATGGGCAACTACTTCGTCCAGCGGGTCTTGCCGCGCGCCGTCGCGCTGGAAGCCCAGATCGCGGCAGGTGCTGCACCGCTGATGGCCTTCCGTCTCGAGGATTTCGATCCGGCGCAGTGAGCCGTGCCGGTACGGCGAGCCATGCGATGATTCGGGCAACGGCTCATTCGTGACACTCTGAAACGCAAACGCCCAGCGATCCTTCCGGATCGCTGGGCGTTTGCGTTTCAGGCCTTTGCATTGCAGATCTTTGCAGGGCAGAGGGCGGACTCAGGCGTCGTCAGAGGAGGATTTGGATGCGAGAAGCCAGTCGCGCAGGTCGGGAAACAGTTCGACAAGTACGAACAGCGGACCGATGAGAAGCTGGCGCAGGTCATCGAGAAATGCGGGTTTTCGCCCCTCGAGCCGATGGCCGATGATCTGACCGACCCAGGCAAGCAGGAAGATTGCCACCATCAACGGGACCACTGGCCAGCGTAGGCCAAGCATCGCGAACATCGCGGCAAGACTGATCAGGCTCCAGACCAGCATCACCAGCGATGCGCGCCACGAGAGTCGGGCATAGAACCCGAGCGCAGCGAGGGTCAGCAGGCCGCCGGGCAGCATCCACAGTCCCGCGCCGGGTTCGCTGGACATCCCCTGGCCCCCCAGCAGCCGCCAGACAAGGATCAGCGTCGCGGTGAAGATGAGCGGTACACAGATGAGATGCAGACGAATATTGTCGGGGTGCCGATGGCTGGCCGAGTAGTGGGCCAGCGATTCCTTGAGGCGCGCCTGAGCGCCAAGACCCATGTGCGAGTGCGATGAGATGCCCATGTGAAGATCTCCTGACAGACATGATGAGTGCCCGGCTGGCGCGTGCGCAGCGGGATAGGTGGCGTGGGGAGGTCAGAGAGCATTGGCGTGATGCAGCAAGGTCCGGCAACCCTGCTGACTTTCATCATAGCGTATCGTGTCGGCCGGCAGGGTACAGGGCGGCTGTCAGCCTGGCCGGTCTGGGGTCTGTTGCGCCAGCGCGGGCGAGAAGGCGACAGCGCTGGCGGCGAATTCAGAGGTGGAACTGACCACAGGCCTCAGGCTGATGCAGGATGGCATCGACACGGATGATGTCGCTCAGGCCATCCTCGCAGGGCAGGGTGATCTGCTCGCCGACTGCCAGTCCCAGCAGGGCGATTCCCAGGGGGGACATGATGCACAGCGGGGCTATGGCCGGCTGAAGGGAAGGCGCGGTGGAGCCGAAGGCGAACGGAATGCATTCCTCGCTTGCGGGGTCTGGATAACGCAGCATCAGTTCATGATGGCCAGAGCGAGAGCCGGTGAGGCGCAGATGACTGCGCATGCTGACGTGATTGTTCGGAAAGTCATCCGGTGGCACGATCTCCGCCTGAATCAGGCGGCTTTCTAGGCGGGTTGCCAGCTCGTCATCATGCTGCTGGCTATCGATCAGGCGCTGAATGCGATCCGCGTCCAGACGGTTGATGATCAGACGTGGCCGAGTCATCTGCAGGTTCCTTGTCATCACGTCGCGTCGCGCTATGCTGCGCCGCAAGACGTCGCCAATCCTGGCATTGTTTTCGTGGGAAGCGGTTGGCGTCCGGGTGGCCCCGAGGTTCCTGTCAGCCGCAGGTCAATCCTATTCGCTTTTTCTCGTACAGGGGAGTCGTCTGATCACGACAGGTGATGAGGCGCTGTCATCTTTCCCTGCAAGGATATCGTCATGGCAATCGTATGGATCTATCCCTTGGCGGCACTGGCGGAAATTGCCGGCTGTTTCGCCTTCTGGGCGTGGTGGAAACTGGATCGCAGCCCTTTGTGGCTGATCCCGGGCATGATGAGCCTCGGTGCGTTTGCCTGGTTGCTGTCGCTGGTGGATGTCGATCAGGCGGGGCGAGCCTTTGCCATCTATGGTGGGGTATATATCGTCACCTCGCTGCTCTGGCTCTGGCTGGTGGAGCAACAGGTGCCGGGTCGCTGGGATCTGCTCGGCTCGCTGGTCTGCCTGCTGGGCAGTGCGCTGATTCTGTGGGGAGGGCGGGCGCAGTGAGTCCGCGGGCGGGCTCGCTGAGCCGGTCCCTGAACGCCTGGCGCTGATGGCGTGATCGTCCGCTGCAGCAGGCCGATCTTGTGGGACGAAGGTCTCATGACGGATGTCGGGAATGGAGGATTCCGTCAAGGCGCTACACTCCGTGCGCACCAGCGCGTTAGTATCAGAAGGACTCATGCTTTATTACCAGGATGCTGGATCACTGATGGATGCACCGAGACACCAACATGACAAGTGAACTGCTGTGGGGCCTTGGTGGGATAGTGCTTGGCGGCCTCGTCGGATTCTTGCTTGCACGCCATCTACCGCGTCGTCACGAGTGGAATGCTGCCGTGAGGCCACTGCTTGCGACACTTCGCGAGGCTGAGCCCGAGGTCATCGCCGGCAGACCTCTTGAGGTGCCCGGAGATCAGCTCGAGGCATTCCGTGCCGTGGCCTCGCACAAGGCGTTCTATCGCTTCACCAGCGGTGTCGAGTATCTGAATCTGCAACTGGCAGCGGCCGGTGAGGCGCATCATGATCGTCATGAGCAACAGGCACTTCTGGACGATGCGCGCCTGACGCTGGCGACGCTGCAGGACAGGCTGAGGCCTCGTTGAGCCAGACAAGAACAGAGAGGATGTCGTTTCCTCGATGCAAGCGGTTGGACGCTGAAAGGGGGCGCTGAAAGGGGGCGCTGAATCCGACAGGGAAACGACTGGAGTGTGACGACAGAGGGAGAAGCCAGGGGGAAACGGCTAGCGAGAACGGCAAGGGGAAATGACGGAGTACACAAGCCCGACGCCATGGGAATGCAGCGTGCGGCAAGCCACGACGAGAGATCGCGATACGCGTGAGAAGCACATGGAAAGTCGTATCCCATGAAAGGTCGCATCACACAGCAAGTTGCATCATGTGGACAGCGGACTGATGGAGCAGGGGATAGATCAGTAAAGACAGAGAGGATGCTTCGAGAGGGCATCAGCAGAATGTGCTGATGGTGCGGAAGGGGGGACTCGAACCCCCACACCTTGCGGCACCAGAACCTAAATCTGGCGTGTCTACCAATTCCACCACTTCCGCGAGAAGCTGGCGTGCATTTTACCTGCGATGCCTTTCAAGTCAATCGCTTGTGGCCAATTATCCCTTGAGGGAGGCCACAGCGACGGCTTGTCAGTCATGGTGGCCATGTTGGCTGCGTGACTCGAGTCCGCAGGGCAATTGCAGATAGCTCGCGGCGCGTTCTGCCGCATGGCGGCTGTCAGTGAGGTCATCATCACGCACCCAAGGCACCACGCCGAGACAGGGCGCTTTCAGCGTGCGCGACAACGTCGCCATGTTGTCTTCACTGACTTCCATGTCGGCTTCCAGATGGTTGATGACATAGCCTGCCACCTCAAGCCCATCGCGCTCGATGGCTTCCAGGGTCAAACGTGCATGATTGATGCACCCGAGTCTCAGGCCTACCACCAGGATCACCGGTAGCCCCAAGGCGATGGCCAGATCCGAGAAATCTTCCTCGTCATTGAGCGGAACGCGCCAGCCGCCTGCTCCCTCGATCAAGGTCAGGTCACGCGGGGCCGTCTCGCGCTGGTGACGAATGTGTCGAGAGATCCTGGCCACTTCGAGACTCACGCCTGCCTGGCGTGCGGCGATGTGTGGCGCGATGGCCGGAGCGAATCGCCAGGGATTGATGCTCTCGTAATCCGCGGGCGGCTCGCACTGTGCCTGCAGCGACAGGGCATCGGCATTGACCAGCCCGTCGTGACTCTCGAAACAATCTGACGCCACGGGCTTGAGTCCGAGAGTGCTCAGGCCCCGCATGCGGGCACGAGCCAGCAAGGCGCTTGCGATGAAGGTCTTGCCGATTTCCGTGTCGGTGCCGGTCACGAAGGCCGCGATGCCGTGGGGGATGGCATGGGAGGCGGAAGGCTGGCTGGTATTGCTCAAGTGCGCTGATGGCATTTCGTTATCTTTCTGCAAAGTGTTCGCGTTGATGTCTATCAGTCTGTGACTGATTTTTCGATGACAAGTTCAATGACTTGATAGCTTACAGGCAATCCTTGCGATGTGCGAAGCGCCTCGTGTCGGGCGGTCGCCTGGGCCAGATCCGCACGTGTCAGGCGATACCCGCTCGCTGTCTGGGCGCCTATTCCCTTGATGGAGCGCATGACGGCCGAGACGTCAGGATAATGGAAGACATGACGATGTGTCTGGCAATGCACCTTGAGGCCAGTGCGCCGTGCCCAGTCGATCAGCTGCTCTCGGGAGGGAAAGTGTCGGACCGAGCCATCCTGTCGCTGCCAGGCATGGCGGATCTCTGCCAATGTGCCTGGTCCGAGCGTATTGATGTGCGCCCTGCCACCCGGCTTCAGTGCACGCGCAAGCTCCCCCAGCCAGTGGCGGGGGGTGGGGCACCATTGCACTGCCAGGCTCGAGAACACCAGGTCCAGACTGTTGTCGGCCACTGGCAGGCGCTCGGCATCGCCGCGCAACCAGTGGATAGGAGGTTGCACGTTGCCTGGTGTCATGTGCCGAGGCGGCGTGTCGGGGGATCTCGAGGCCTCTCTGAGCATGGCCATCGACAGATCCAGCCCTAGGCAACGTGCGGTGGGGTAGTGGCACGCCAGCTCGCGTGTCCACTGGCCGGGGCCGCACCCCAGATCCAGTACCACCGCAGCATCCGGAAGCGTAGTCGGCAAGGTCTCGAACAATCGGCTGGCCATGACATGCTGGGCGCGTGCCAGGGTGAGGTATTCGCTCGCGCCGCGATCGAAGGCCTGAGCGATACGCTGGCGCGACGTCGCGTGGGGCAGGGTCACCATCTGCATCTCAGCCTTCTTCCCTTGCAACGACGACATGGCCCATGCGAGTCAGCAGGGCATCGGCCAGGTCATCATGGCGACTCAGTGGCAGACAATGTCCGCCGCAATATTCCACCACCTGATGGCCGTGATCACGCAGTGCCTCGGCAAGTCCCGGTGCCAGCAATGGATCATCCCGGCCCAGCCAGAACTCGAGATTCTGACCTGCTCGTGTCAGTGACATTCGCCGCGTGGCCAGCTCCTCGAGCCCTGCCGAGAGTGCATCGACAGAGCTTTCAGGGCGAGTGCCGATCAATTCACGCAACTGCCGCAGGCAGTCGCGCGGGTCAGGCTCGCCACTGGCCTGCCAGCGCAGGAAATGCTGCCAGCTGGCGAGCGGAGAGCGGGCAAAGGCTGTCTGGAAGGTGGTGAGCGTGATGCTGGGCAGTGCCGGAAGGGGCGCCGGGGGCCTGCGATGAGCAAGAGTCGTCTCGGGAGTCGCGTGATCCGGCGTGATGAACGCCGGCCCCATGGCCAACGCGATGAGTGCCGCGGGCCGTTGGTCCATCGGCAGCGCAGTCGCGAGTGCCTCGGCGCGTAGCGCACCCAATGACCAGCCCAACCACAGCGTGTCCGCTCCGCCGAGGTGCGAAGGAGCTGCTTCGGGATCGTCAGGCGCCGCAAGGGGCCAGTCTGCCGTCACGATCTCGATCGGGCGTGTCGCAGGTCCGGCAGTCCGCTCTCGTTCGGCAGCTTGCTGTCGCTCGGTCAGTCGCGTCTTCAAGGGTTGCCAGATGCGGGCATCGATACCCCAGCCGTTGAACAGTACCAGACGTGTCAATCGCGTCATGTCTCGGCCCCCGTGGTGGGTCTGGTAGTGCTCGATTCCAGCACCTCCCTGAGGGCGACCAGCAGAGTCTCGACATCGTTCTCGCTGTGCGCGGCACTGAAGGTGAAGCGCAGGCGTGAACTGCCGGCTGGGACCGTCGGGGGACGAATGGCAGATACCAGAATGCCGCGCTCGCGCAGTGCCGCGCTCCAGGCAAGGGCACGAGTTTCGCTACCGAGTATCAGTGGCTGGATCGGTGTCATCGGGTCAGTGAGGGGTGAGGGGGCGCCTGCCGTCACCGGGGGCAGGCCGAGCGCCAGACCACTGCCTGCCAGCAAAGCTGCACACCCCTCGCGAAACTGTCGTACGCGCGCTGCCAGGTGCTCGCGTCGCTGTGGTTCCTGCTCGACGATATCCAGCGCTGCCAGGGTGGCGGCAGCGACGTGCGGGGGTTGCGCCGTGGTGTAGATATACGGGCGGGCCAGCTGGATCAGGCTTTCGATCAATGCCTCGCTGCCGGCGACGAAGGCGCCAGCGCTGCCCAGGGCCTTGCCCAGCGTGCCCACCAATACCGGCACTTCGGCCAGCGGAGTGTCCCGTCCGACCAGTCCTTCGCCGTGCTCGCCCAGCACGCCCACCCCATGCGCATCGTCGATCATCAGCCAGGCGCCATGGCGAGCACATGCCCGAGCGAGGCCCGTGATATCGGCACAGTCGCCATCCATGCTGAACACGCCATCGCTGATCACCAGCCTGTCGTCGGCCTGTGAGCGTGCCAGCTGGCGCTCGAGATCCTCGAGGTCGCGATGATGGAAGCGGCGCGAGCGCACGGCTGAGTTGCCGGAGGATGCCAGCCGCGCGCCATCGAGGAGGCTGGCGTGGTTGAGACGGTCATGAAAGATCTCGAGAGTGCGCCCGGCCTCGCGCGAGGCGCTCGCGAGCGCATCGATCACGCCGAGATTGGCCATGAAGCCGGTGGAGAACAGCAGCGCACGCGGGCGTCCGGTCAATTTGGCCAGACGGGCTTCCAGTCGGTGATGAAGCGCCTGGTGACCATTGACCAGATGGGCACTGCCGCTGCCGACACCGAATTCCCGGGCTGCACGACAACCGGCCTCGATCAGCGTGGGGTGATTGGCCAGTCCTAGATAATCATTGGCGGTGAAGTTGAGCAGCGGACGTGCCTCTTCACCTGCTGCCTGCCCGGCGAGGCTGACGTGGGGCCCCTGTGGGGAGTCCAGTGTCAGGCGCCGGCGATAGCGCCCGACCTGCTCGCGTCTGGCGAGCAGGTCGTCCAGGTGGGCGAAGCTTGCGCCGCCACTGGAGCGCGTGCGTGAGCGTGAGCGGGTAGGCGTGTCGGTGGCCACGTGAGATCAGACCACCAGACCGCAGGGCTTGCGTTCACGGACGTGGCCTTCATCGCTGGCGGGCGTCGCCTCGCGGGTGGCATCGTAGAACAGGCTGCCTTCGACGTTGGCGCGCGCCTGTTCTTCCATGGCCGCCTTGAGCGCCGCTTCCCGCACATCGTCACTGGCGACTTCCTGGCGGGTTTCCGGGTGCAGGCCAAGGCGCTCGAACAGCTCGCGGTCACGGTTGGCCTGCGGATTGCCGGTGGTCAGCAGACGCTCGCCATAGAAGATGGAGTTCGCACCGGCGAGGAAGGCCAGCGCCTGGGTGGAATCGTCCATCTGCTCGCGACCGGCGGACAGGCGCACGTGGCTCTTCGGCATCATGATGCGCGCCACGGCGATGGCGCGGATGAACTCGATGGGGTCGAGATCCTCGACATTTTCCAGCGGCGTGCCCGCCACCTTGACCAGCATGTTGATCGGCACCGATTCCGGCTGTGGTTGCAGATTGGCCAGCTGGCGCAGCAGGCCGGCACGATCCGTGGTGGTTTCCCCCATGCCGAGAATGCCGCCGGAGCATACCTTCATGCCGGCTTCGCGCACGCTGGCCAGGGTGTCCAGGCGCTCGCTGTAGCTGCGCGTGGTGATGATCTCGCCGTAGTACTCCGGTGAGGTGTCCAGATTGTGGTTGTAGTAGTCGAGGCCGGCATCCGCGAGCTTTCTGGCCTGATCGGTATCGACCATTCCCAGCGTCATGCAGGTTTCCAGTCCGAGTGATTTCACCTGACGCACCATCTCGGTGACCACCTCGAGATCGCGCTCCCGCGGGCTCTTCCAGGCGGCGCCCATGCAGAAACGGCTGGCACCGGCATCCTTGGCGGCGCGGGCCTGCTCGACCACCTTCTGGATCTCCATCAGCTTTTCCTTACCCAGGCCAGTGTTGTAGTGGCCTGACTGCGGGCAGTACTTGCAGTCCTCCGGGCAGGCGCCGGTCTTGATCGACAGCAGGGTCGAGACCTGGACGGCATTCGGATCGAAGTGCTGGCGGTGGATCTGCTGGGCCCGGAACAGCAGGTCATTGAAGGGCAGGGCGAACAACGCTTCGATTTCCTCGACGCGCCAGTCGTGACGTACCTCGCCATCTGCGTTGGTCCGTTCGTCGTGCGAGGTTTGCGTGGTCACGCTCGGGGCTTCTACGGTCATGGGAGTGAGATCCTTCTTCAGGCAGGCAGTGAGACGCGTCAGGTGGCAGTCAGCGCCGGACGATCGCCAGTGTCTTCGGGTCAGGCGCACGCCGCCATCCAGTCCCGCGAGCGACGGCTGTCGGTCAGTCAACGCGATTCATGAATGAGGGTTGACTGAAATGATAGAGTTTTCGCGAGTGCTGTCAACGCTGGAAGGTCTGCTGGTTGACAGGAGGCGTGTGTCACGCCCCTGTGCCTTCTGCCTGCAGCAGCAACGAGGGCATGCGCATGGCAGGCGCCCGAGGGGACGCCATGGCGACTGGTGCGAGGCCTGTGAAGAGCGGATCGTGCGCAATCGTCATGCCTGCCCGTGCTGTGCCGAGCCGGTGGCCTCCGAGGCATTGAGTCAGGTGGCCTGTGCACGGTGTCTGCGGACGCCACCGGCCTATCAGCACGTGTACGCTCCATTGCGCTATGAGGGGCTGATCGCGGGTCTCTTCCAGCGTTACAAGGACCAGCATCAGAGGCGTGCCGGGCTCCTGCTGCGCCAATTGATGACGCGAGAGCTGGCCCCGTTCTGTCGGGAGTGGCTGGCAGCACGTCCCGAGGCATGGGTCATCCTGGTGCCGGGGGATTCGCGACGGCGACGAACGCGGGGGCATGAGGTGCTGGTGGAGCTGACGCGTGGTCTGCGGGTGCGTGAACGACAACGCGGTGACGTGGTGCGGATTCGCTCGGGACATGCGGCCGATGAGGATCAGCGTCTGCGGGGGCGGCGCGGACGTCTGAAGGCGCAACGCGGACGTTATGACATCAGCGCTCCTCTGCCGGAAAGCGTGCTGTTGATCGATGATGTCATGACCAGTGGCGCGACCCTCGACAGCCTGGCGCAGGCCTGTCAGCGGGCGGGGGCTCGAGAGGTCGTCGCCTGTGTGCTGGCGCGTACGCCGCCTGGTTCGCCATGATGCTATTGGTCTATGGCCTGCGGGACTGGCGGTGTGAGGGTCTAATCTCATAGCATGCAAGGTCCGGCAGCCGTTTGCTGGTCCATGCCCGAGGAATTGCCATGCCTATTGATCCTGTTACACCTGCTGATTCGCAATCATCCGGCACCTCGCGCGAGCTTGATGAGCGCGCCAACGGCAACACCTGGGAGGCTGCGTCATCCCGGGAAGGCGAACTGGACAAGCGTTCACATCCCTTTGATGCGCTTGCGCCGGATCGTGTCGTGGCCGCCGTCGAGTCGCTTGGTTTCTGGTTGCCCGGCGAGCCCTTCGCGCTCAACAGTTATGAGAATCGGGTCTATCACCTGGCCGATGATGACCGGCGGCGCTGGGTCGCCAAGTTCTATCGTCCGGATCGCTGGAGCCGCGCCCAGATCCTCGAGGAACACGCCTTTCTGGCCGAGCTGGAAGCCGAGGGCGTTCCCGGTGCGCCGGCCTGGGCGGATGCCAGGGGGGAGACCCTGCATCATCACGAAGGCTTCGACTTCGCGCTGTTTCCCCATGTGGTCGGGCGGGCTCCCGAACTCGAATCTCCCGAGCACCTCTACCATCTGGGAGAGCTGATCGGTCGCGTGCACGCCGTCGGACGTCAAGGCCTCTTCCAGGAGCGTGAAACGCTCACGCCACTGCGCATCCTCGACGAGAGTCGTGACAGCGTGCTGGCCTCCGACTGGCTGAGTGAGCGTCAGAGTGAAAGCTATCAGCGTGTCATCGAGGCGTTGCGCCCCCTGGTGGCGGAGCAGAGCTGGCCGCAGAGTGGCTTGCTGCGTGCGCATGGTGACTGCCATATCGGCAACATGCTGGGGCGGGATGACAGCTTCGCGCTGGTGGATTTCGATGATTGTCTCAATGCGCCTGCCATTCAGGATCTGTGGATGCTGTTGACGGGAGAGAGTGACCCCGAGCTCCACATGCAGTTGTCCGAGGTGCTGGAAGGATATGAGCAGCACTGCGACTTCAATCGCGGGGAGCTGAAGTGGATCGAGACACTGCGTACGCTGCGCATGGTGCGTCACAGTGCCTGGGTGGTACGGCGCTGGACGGATCCCGCCTTCCCGCAGGCCTTCTCGCATGTCGCGAGCCTGGGGTACTGGGATGACCACATCCGCAGTCTTGAGCAGCAGCGAGTCGTGCTTGATGCTCCTCGCTGGCTGGCGTGAGCCGCCCGCGCCGGAGACCGGTGGGCCATTCTTGAGTCCCATGACCCGACGCCCTCGACGCCTTGCGTTGAGGGCGTCGTCGTTGCGGCCTTGCGGGAAAGACGTGATCAGGCCTGCGTTGGAGGCAGGCCTGAGGTAGAATCTGCGCTGACATTGAACACTAACTTTTACAAGATCAATTCAACGTTAAGATATTGTATAAGTTATGTGCTTTACCCCTGCTATGCGTGCGCTCATGCGCGCCCCTGACCGATACCATAGGCAGACGGATGACCGAAGAGATTGCCAACCATTACCGCCAGATCATCACTGCATTGGGTGAGGATCCGCAGCGCGAGGGCCTGCAGGACACGCCCATGCGTGCTGCCAAGGCCATGCAGTTCCTGACCCATGGCTATCATCAGTCGCTGGAGGAGATCGTCAACGGCGCCGTCTTCACCTCGGACACCGACGAGATGGTACTGGTCAAGGACATCGAGCTTTACTCGATGTGCGAGCATCACATGCTGCCGTTCATCGGCAAGTGCCATATCGCCTATCTGCCGGCGGGCAAGGTGCTGGGGCTGTCCAAGTTCGCGCGCATCACCGACATGTACTCGCGCCGCATGCAGATCCAGGAAAACCTCACCAAGCAGATCGCTGAGGCGGTCCAGCAGGTGACCGGCGCACGGGGTGTGGCGGTGGTGGTCGAGGCGCGCCACATGTGCATGATGATGCGTGGCGTGGAAAAGCAGAATTCCAGCATGAAGACCTCCGTGATGCTGGGGGCCTTCCGCGAGAATCAGCCGACCCGTCAGGAATTCCTGACCCTGATCAGCTGATCCGATAGCCACGACGCCGCCTCTCGAGGCGGCGTCGTCGTCTGTGAGTCGTTTGTCTGACATCTCTTGTTCAGGAGTCCCCGTCGATGCCGATGCATGCCTTGCACGATGAACATCTCGATCATGATCTTGCCACCATTCGCATCAAGAACCTGCGTCTGCGCACCTATATCGGGATCAACGATGACGAGATCCAGAATCGTCAGGATGTCGTGATCAATGTGGTGATCCGCTACCGCGCCGCGCGTGCGGTTCAGTTCAACCACATCAGCGAAGCCCTCAACTATCGCACCATCACCAAGCAGCTGATCGCGCATGTCGAGGATGGGCGTTTCGCATTGCTCGAGCGCATGACGCGGGAAGTGCTGGATATCGTGATGCAGCATGAGCAGGTGCTGACGGCTCAGGTCGAGATCGACAAGCCGCATGCGCTGCGCTTCTCCGATTCGGTGTCCATCACCCTGTCGGACAGCCGGGAAGACCATATCCAGACGGCAAGTGTCGGACGCTAGACAGTCAGGAGAGACGGGATGTCAGGAGGGGCAGCATGATCGGAGAGATCACTCGGTTCGATGATGCCACCCAGGAGGGTGTCATCACGGATGACAAGGGCGCCGAGTACGTGTTCGATCTTGTCGGTTGGCGCGGTCGCGGTCTCCCGGGGCCGGGACTGGCGGTGGATTTCGAGGTGCGTGACGGGCGTGCGAGTCAGGTGTTCAATGCGCGGGTCAAGCAGCAGAAGGCGCGGCGTGTCGTGTCGATGCCGCCGGAGCGCGAGCTCGGTGAGGTACCGCCGTCGTCTGTCGGGGCCGGCAAGCAGCCATCCGGCCGACGCGAGTGGCCCATGGGGCGTGTGATCACGGGGCTGGCCATGGCAGGGCTGGTGCTGGCAGGGTTGTGGTTCTGGCACTGAACCCGCATCTAGGTTCTATTAGGCTAGTCTTGAATAGTCTCGGCTAGCGCTCAATGCCGCCTCGATCCACCTGCATGCCTCTGGAGTCTTCATGGAACATCTCAACGATACCAGTCTCTTTCGCCCCTTTGCCTATATCGATGGTGGTTGGGTCGCCGCGGATTCCGGTGAGCAGATAGAGGTCGACAATCCGGCCACCGGCGAGATCATCGGCCGAGTGCCTCGCCTGGGCTATGCGGAAACCGAGCGTGCCATCGAGGCGGCCCAGAATGCCTTCGCTGACTGGAAGGAAACCCCCGCGCTGGAACGTGCCGACATCTTGATGAAGTGGTACGCCCTGATGCAGGAGCACAAGGATGACCTGGCGCAGATCATGACCCTGGAGCAGGGCAAGCCACTCGCCGAATCCGCCGGTGAGATCCAGTATGCCGCCAGCTTCCTGCGTTGGTTTGCCGAGGAAGGACAGCGAGTCTACGGTGATACCATTCCGGCAGCCAAGCGTGATCAGCGCATCATGGTGCTCAAGCAACCCGTGGGTGTCGTGGGGGCGATCACGCCGTGGAACTTCCCGTCATCGATGATCACCCGCAAGGCGGGTGCCGCATTGGCGGCGGGCTGCCCCATCGTGGTCAAGCCTGCCAGTCAGACTCCCTTCTCGGCGCTGGCGCTGGCGGTGCTGGCGGAGCGCGCTGGCGTGCCGCGTGGTGTCTTCAACGTGGTGCCGGGCTCTGCCAGGGATATCGCCAAGGCGATGACCGATTCGTGTCTCGTGCGCAAGGTCACCTTCACCGGCTCCACCGAAGTTGGCCGCGGACTGATGGCCAATGCCTCACAGCATATCCAGAAGATCTCGCTCGAGCTTGGCGGCAATGCGCCTTTCCTGGTGTTCGAAGACGCCGATCTCGATGCGGCGGTGGAAGGCGCGATGGCAGCCAAGTTCCGCAACGCCGGCCAGACCTGCGTCTGCACCAATCGTTTCCTGGTGCAGTCCAGCGTGGTCAATGCCTTCAGCGAGAAGCTGGCAGCGGCGATGAATGCCGAGTTGACCGTGGGCAACGGCATGGAAGAGGGCGTCAAGGTCGGCCCACTGATTGATGGTGACGCCGTCGAGAAGGTCACGGATCACGTGCAGGATGCGCTCGACAAGGGGGCCGAGCTGCTGCTGGGCGGCCATCCGCATCCGCTGGGTGGCAGTTTCTTCACCCCGACGTTGATCTCGCAGGTGACGCCGGAGATGAAGGTGGCCCGTGAGGAAACCTTCGGGCCGCTGGCAGCCATCTTCCCCTTCGAGAGCGAGGAAGAGGCCATCGAGATGGCCAACGATACCGAGTTCGGGCTGGCCAGCTATTTCTACAGCACGGATCTCAAGCGTGTCTGGCGCGTGTCGGAAGGTCTGGATTACGGCATGGTCGGTATCAACACCGGACTGATCTCCAACGCCGCCGCGCCCTTCGGCGGCACCAAGGCATCGGGGCTGGGCCGTGAGGGCTCCAAGTATGGCCTCGAGGAGTACATGGAAACCAAGTATCTGTGTCTCTCACTTGGCTGAGCCGTTCGTCATCGGGTCTGCGCCGTCGATCCTTGCTTGAGCCTGCATCCTTGAACGTGGCATCGTCGATGGATGGCCAGCGCTCAAGGCAATGACCGGACACGACATCAGTTGTAAAAAGCCCGCCCGGGACACCGGGCGGGCTTTTTCATGTCATTCAGTCATCCGGTCTGTTGCCGCCAAGCGTGTCTGCAATCTATGGAATTTTCGCTGCTGCTGAGAGAGCGGCATGCGCGAGAGGGGGCAATCTCGCGACAAGAGGCCCATGCGTCATTGGTCGTAGAGGTGAGGTGTCTCGGGCATTGATCGCGCTGCGTGTGTCAGACCAAAGCGGTATGCCGCTGTCTTTTACCGCAGATCAGGGACAAAGACAGGTGTGCTTTGTCGGCATTCTCTTACTTGTGGATATGCTTATTTACGCTACAGTCAAAGAGCGGGACCTGTGGTGATAGTCTTCAAGGATTGAAGACAGGGCGAGTGGCGTGGCGGACGCGACTTGCCCTTTTTTATGGCCGCTTCCCAGCTCAGTATTGTCAGCCCGCACTTCTCAGCCCAGCGGTGACAGCCCCATTCCCGCCACCAATCCTTCCAATGCATGCCGGCCGGCAATCGAGTTGCCATAGCCGTCCAGGCGCGGCGACCACACACAGATGCTCATCTGTCCCGGCAGGATGGCGATGATGCCGCCGCCGACCCCACTCTTGCCCGGCAGGCCCACGCGCCAGGCGAAGTCTCCCGCCGCGTCATAGAGCCCACAGGTCAGCAATAGCGCATTGAGCTGGCGTGTCTCCAAGGGCGAGACCACTTCCTTGCCATCCAGCGGATTGACGCCGCGATTGGCCAGGAAGGCGAAGCTGCGGGCCAGCTCCACGCAGTTCATCGATACCGAACAGCTGTGGAAGTAGGTGTCCAGCAGGTCATCCACATCGGAGTGCACGTTGCCATAGGCCTGCATCAGGTAGGCGAGCGAGGCATTGCGTGCCTTGTGGTCCATCTCGGAGCGCGCCACCTTCTCGTCGAAGCCGATGTCGGGGCTGCCGGACAGGCGTCTGAGCTGTTCACGCAGGGTGTTTTGGATCGAGACGATGCGCGAGACCAGCAGGTCCGTGATCAGCAGTGCCCCGGCATTGATGAACGGGTTGCGTGGAATGCCGTTCTCGACCTCCAGCTGCATGATCGAATTGAACGCCTGGCCAGAGGGTTCACGTCCCACGCGTGACCAGATCTCGTCGCTTTCCAGACGCTGCATCGCCAGTACCAGTGCGTGGACCTTGGAGATCGACTGGATCGAGAAGCGCGTGTGTGCATCCCCGGCATACTGGACGCGGCCATCGACATGACAGACGGCAATCCCGAACTGATCCGGGTCCACCTGCGCCAGGGCCGGGATGTAATCCGCGACCTTGCCCTCGTTGAAGCAGCGGCTGGCATCATTGGACAGGCGTTCAAGCAGCGTCTGGAGGGCATCAGAGTCGAGTGGCGGCGTCATGGCGACCTTGAGGAGACAGAGTGGATGGGAATGCAATCGCATGGTACGGCTGCGCATTCTACCCAATCCTGTGGGCTGTGGCGCGTGGTGATCCGAGCGCTTGATAGCCAGCCCTTATCAGCGGGGTAGGGCAAAGTGATTTCAAGTTGCAGATGAGACTCACTATCATTCATTACATCGAGGCAACAACAGGTTGCCCACCAAGAGACACGCGACGCGCTGGGGTTCAGCGTCTCGCTGAGCACAGACCGCCCGGAGGGCAGCCAACATGATCAAGACATTGACCTTTGCCAGCATGCACTTCTCCATCGCCTTCGGTGTCACCTACCTGCTGACCGGTGACATCGTGGTCGGCGGTCTGGTCGCCATCGTCGAGCCTGCGGTCAACACCGTCGCCTTCTTCTTCCACGAGAAGGTCTGGAATCGTGTGACTGCCCGTCGTCAGCAGGCAGCTGAACAACAGGCCAGCCGCCCCTCCGGCATGAATGGTGCGGTATTGGCGAGCTGAGGACACTTGCGTCGGCAAGGGTGGGCACCGCAGAATCGAGCGATCTTTCCTCGGAGCCACCCATGCTGAAGCTTGCCTCTCGCCCCGTCCGTTTCTCTCGCCTGTCCTGTCTGCGCCAGCGTCCTCTCCTCCAGGGGGCGCTGGCGTTGCTGTTGGGGCTTGCCGGCAGCATGGCTGTCGCCGAGCCCGTGGCTGCCGATGAGACACGCGATTATCACTACAGCGACGCCCACCTGCACTTCGTCGACTTCTTCCAGCAGGGCGATGGCCTGGGGGCCTTGCTGGATGCCATGGATGAGGCGCAGGTGGATCATGCCCTGATCACGGGCATCGGTGTCGCCAAGAAATGGCAGCAGGACGCGCCCAAGAAGCCGCGTTACTACATGGGTGATGATGGGCCGGTCTACTGGTACTCCGGTACCGATTACATTCTGGCCGAGGCGTTGACTCGCGCTCCCGAGCCGGTCCAGGCGCGTTTCTCGCCGTTCATCACCGGCTTCAACCCCACTGATCTGAATGCTGCCGATGAGATTCGCCAGTTGATGGCGATCTATCCCGGCTTCTGGAAAGGCATCGGCGAGGTCTTCACGCGTCATGATGACCTGACGCGCCTGACCGAGGGCGAGACGCCACGAGCCAATCATCCCGCCTTGAGAAAGGTCTATGCGCTGGCGGCGGAGAAGGGCCTGCCGGTGATGGTGCATTCCAATGTCACCAGCAAGCGTGAGGGGCATGAGGGGCTGTATCTCGAGGAATTCGAGAGTGCGGTGCGCGACAATCCGGACACGACCTTCATCTGGGCACACGCGGGTACCAGTGCCGAGCTCAATCGTCGCCTGGGGCGCATGACATGGCTGCACGGCGAGATCGAGCGCATGCTGGAAACCTATCCCAACCTGAATATCGACCTGTCCTGGTCAGTGCTGGAGCCGTATCTGCTGGATGACAAGGGCCAGCCGCGCCCGCGCTGGGTCAAGCTGGTCGAGCGCTTCCCACAGCGCTTCGTGCTCGGCAGTGACGTGGTCGGGCGCTTCGGTTCGGTGGGCGATATCCTGGCAAGTTACACGCCATTCCTCGATGCCCTGTCGCCACAGATGGCGCACAATGTCGCCCGTGACAACTTCCTGCGCCTGGTCAGACTGCCTGTCGAATAGGGGCAGGCGTTGATGCCCCGGCATACGAAAAAGCCCCCGTCAGCGATTCGCTGGCGGGGGCTTTTTCGTGAGCGTCAGAGAGGCTCACACATCATGTGTCAGAGCCGTCGATCAGTGACGGAAGTGACGCATGCCGGTGAAGACCATGGCGATGCCGGCTTCGTTGGCCGCATCGATGACTTCCTGATCACGCATGGAGCCACCCGGCTGGATGACGGCCGTGATACCGGCCGCCGCCGCGGCGTCGATGCCGTCACGGAACGGGAAGAAGGCATCGGAGGCCATCACGGAGCCCGGCACTTTGAGCCCTTCATCGGCGGCCTTGATGCCGGCGATCTTGGCCGAATAGACGCGGCTCATCTGACCGGCGCCCACACCGATGGTCTGGCCATCCTTGATGTAGACGATGGCGTTGGACTTGACGAACTTGGCCACTTTCCAGGCGAAGGTCAGGTCGTTGAGTTCCTGCTCGCTCGGCGCGCGCTCGGTGACGACCTTGAGTTCATCACGGCCGACCATGCCCTGATCGCGGTCCTGCACCAGCAGACCGCCGGTGACGCGCTTGAAGTCGTGACCGCCGGTACGCTCGGCCGCCCAGGCATCCGCGACGTCGAGCAGACGCACGTTGGCCTTGGTGGCGACGATGGCAGCGGCTTCGTCGCTGATTCCCGGGGCGATGATCACCTCGACGAACTGGCGCGAGACGATGGCCTGCGCGGTCTCGGCGTCCAGCGGCACGTTGAAGGCGATGATGCCGCCGAAGGCGCTGGTCGGGTCGGTCTGATAGGCGCGCTCGTAGGCGGCCAGGGCAGACTCGCCGATGGCGACGCCACACGGGTTGGCGTGCTTGACGATGACACAGGCGGTCTCGTCGAAGGCCTTGACGCACTCGAAGGCGGCATCGGTATCGGCGACGTTGTTGTAGGACAACGCCTTGCCCTGGACCTGCACGGCCGTGGCGACGCTGGCCTCGGTGGCACCGTCCTCGACGTAGAAGGCCGCTTGCTGATGCGGGTTCTCGCCGTAACGCATGTCCTGCTTCTTGCTCAGGCTGACGTTGTACTGACGCGGCAGACCTTCACTGCCACCCTCGACCCGCTGACCCAGCCAGTTGGCGATGGCGCCGTCGTAGGCGGCGGTGTGCTCGAAGGCTGCCACGGCCAGGTCGAAGCGCGCTTCGTCGCTGACGGCGTTGTCATTGGCATCCATCTCGGCGATCACGCGGTCGTAGTCGGCCGCGTTGACGACGATGGTGGTGTGCGCGTGGTTCTTGGCGCAGGAACGCACCATGGTCGGGCCGCCGATATCGATGTTCTCGATGGCGTCTTCCAGCGAGCAATCCGGGTTGGCCACGGTGGCGGCGAACGGATACAGGTTGACGATGACCATGTCGATGGGGTCGATGCCGTGCTCGGCCATCACCGCATCATCCTGACCGCGTCGACCGAGAATACCGCCGTGGATCTTGGGATGCAGGGTCTTGACCCGGCCATCCATCATTTCCGGGAAGCCGGTGTGCTCGGAGACTTCGGTCACGGCCAGGCCGTTGTCCTTGAGCAGACGGAAGGTGCCGCCGGTAGACAGCAGGGCGACGCCACGGGCGTCGAGGGCACGGGCGAATTCGACGATGCCGGTCTTGTCGGAAACGCTCAGGAGGGCGCGACGGATGGCTTGGGGCTTGGCTTGCATGATGCTCCACTCGTGGATCAACAAAAAGACGCCGGGGCACCTGTGAGGATGCCCCGGCGGGGTCAGATCAGATCAAACTGCTTGAGCTTCTTGCGCAGCGTGCCTCGATTGAGGCCCAGCATATCGGCGGCGCGGGTCTGGTTGCCCTGGGCGTGGGCCATCACCGCTTCCAGCAGCGGCGCCTCGACCTCGGCCATCACCATGGCATGCAGGTCGGTGACCTGCTCGCCATCCAGGTGGGCGAAGTAGCGCGCCATGGAATGCTCGACGGCTTCGCGCAGGGTCTGATGGTGCCGAACGGGCGTCATCAGCGTGGCCTGGCTTGCGTCGTCAGGGGATAGAGGGTGCCTGCTGGTCATGCTGCGTGACTTCCTTGCGTCTCGGTGCGGGCGATGCCTTCCGGCTCGCCGAACAGGCGTGTCAGGAACTGGCGCTGTTCATCGGGCTCCTCGAGAGGATTGAAGCTGCGCTTCAACTCACTGCCATCCTCGCGGGTCGCCAGGTACCAGCCCACATGCTTGCGCGCGATGCGCACGCCCATGTAGTCACCGTAGAATTCATACAGGGCCTCGAGATGGGTGCGCATCACCTGGGCACGCTCCGCATCGCTCGGGCCGGAAGCTACCTGGCCAGTGGCCAGATAGTGATTGATCTCGCGGAAGATCCAGGGGTTGCCCTGGGCCGCACGGCCGACCATCACGGCATCGGCGCCCGTATAGTCAAGCACATGTCGCGCTTTCTCGCCGCTGTCGATATCGCCATTGGCGAAGACCGGGATCGAGACTGCCGCCTTCACCGCAGCGATGGTGTCGTATTCGGCCTCACCGGTATATTTCTGCTGACGGGTGCGACCATGCACGGAGAGCGCCTGGATGCCGGCACTCTCGGCCATGCGCGCGATGGTGATGGCGTTGCGTGTTTCCTCGCACCAGCCGGTGCGCATCTTCAGCGTGACCGGCACCTTCACGGCACGCACCACGGCCTCGAGAATCTCGCCGACCAGACGCTCATCGCGCATCAGGGCAGACCCGGCGGCCTTGTTGCAGACCTTCTTGGCCGGGCAGCCCATGTTGATGTCGATGATCTCGGCGCCCATCTCGGCATTCAGCGCGGCGGCCTCGGCCAGCATCGCGGCATCGCCCCCGGCGATCTGCACGGCACGCGGGCCGGGTTCACCGGCATGATTCATGCGCGTGCGCGACTTGACGGTGTTCCACAGGCGCTTGTCACTGGTCACCATCTCCGAGACCACGAGCCCCGCGCCCAGCTCACGACATTGCTGTCGGAACGGGCGATCGGTGACGCCGGCCATCGGGGCCAGAATCACGCGATTGGGCAACTGGTGCACACCGATGCGCGGGAGCTCGGCGTGAAGGGATGTCTCGGTCATGGGGCTCGTGTCATGCAGTGGGGTGGCGCGCGATGCAGGCATCACGGGGGCGTCATGATACCTAGAGCGCCGCAGGGTTTGAAGGGCTATTTCATCCGTGGCGCGTTCCGGAGGTCTTCCTTTGCGCCGTGGATTCCCTGCGCTGCGGCACTCATGGTATCGCGTGGCTCAGCCCTCGAGCGGGCGCTGGCCGTTGAGGCGCACCCAGCCATCGCGCTCGGTGGGCTCTTCCATGATCAGGCCGGCCTCACGATAGGCCTCGAGCACGTCTCCCGCCTGGGGCGCGAGAATGCCGGAAAGCGCCAGGAGGCCACCCGGGGCCACACTGCCCGCGATCTGCGGGGCCAGCTCGACCAGCGGGCCGGCCAGGATGTTGGCGACCACGATCTGATAGCCCGCGTCCGGCAGGCGGTCCGGGTAGCACAGTGTCAGCCTGTCGCTGACCTCGTTGCGCTGGGCGTTGTCGCGGGAGGCCTGCAGGGCCTGGGGATCGATATCGGTGCCCATGGCATCCACCGCGCCGAGCTTGAGTGCGGCGATGGCCAGGATGCCGGAGCCGCAGCCGAAGTCCAGCACGCTGTGCCGGGCGAGCTTGCCCTCCACGGCCAGGCCATCGAGCCATTCCAGGCACAGGGCGGTGGTCGGGTGAGTGCCGGTGCCGAAGGCCAGGCCCGGGTCGAGCATCAGGTTGACGGCGTCCTGTTCCGGCGCGTCATGCCAGCTGGGCACGATCCACAGCCGCTGGCCCATCTTGAGCGGCTCGAAGCCGTCCATCCACTCACGTGTCCAGTCGCGGTCCTCGAGAATCTCGACCTCGATCTCCGGGCAGGGCTCATCGGGAATCAGTGCCGCCCAGCCGGCCTTGACCCGCTCGCGCATGGTCTCGATGCCTTCGGTGCCATCCCACAGGCCGGTAAGCACTGTCTCGCTCCACAGCGGCGTGCTGCCGAGATCCGGCTCGAACAGTGGCTGATCCTCGGCGTCCTGCAGGGTGATGGCGCAGGCACCTTCTTCCATCAGCAGATGCTCGAGAATCTCGGCGTGGTCGGGGGCGATACGCGCCTTGAGTTGCAGCCAGGACATGGTGGCTCCTGTCGAATAGGTAGGGAGTGAAGAGAATAGACGAAGCGGCAGTGGGGGCAGGGGCGCTCGGATGCCGGCATGACCCTGAGCGCACTCAAGGGCCCCTGCGCAAACGACAGAAGGGCGGCCGAGGCCACCCTTCTGTCATGTGTCGACCGATGCTGCCAGTCTCAAGCAGGGCAGATTACAGGCCCAGCTTCTTCTCCAGATAATGGATGTTGACGCCACCTTCCTGGAAGCCGGCATCACGCACCAGATCCTTCTGCAGGTCAGTGTTGGTCTTGATGCCTTCCACCAGCAGCTCATCGAGGGCATTGCGCATGCGCGTCAATGCGATCTCGCGGCTCTCGCCCCAGGTGATCAGCTTGCCGATCAGGGAGTCGTAGTGCGGCGGCACGGTGTAGCCGGAGTACAGGTGCGAGTCCATGCGCACGCCCAGACCGCCCGGCGCGTGATAGAGCTCGACCTTGCCCGGAGACGGCATGAAGGTGCGCGAGTCTTCGGCATTGATGCGGCATTCGAAGGCGTGGCCACGCAGCTTGACGTCTTCCTGCTTGATGGAGAGCGGCAGTCCGGAGGCGATGCGCAGCTGCTCCTTGACGATGTCGACGCCCGTGACCATCTCGGTCACCGGGTGCTCGACCTGAACGCGGGTGTTCATCTCGATGAAGTAGAACCCGCCGTTCTCGTACAGGAATTCGAAGGTGCCGGCGCCACGATAGCCGATCTCGATGCAGGCATCGGTGCACGACTTGAGGACCTTGGCACGGGCTTCCTCATCCAGCTGCGGTGCCGGCGCTTCTTCCAGCACCTTCTGGTGACGACGCTGCAGGGAGCAGTCCCGGTCATACAGGTGAATGGCGTTGCCCTGGCCATCGGCCAGCACCTGGACTTCGACGTGACGCGGGTTCTGGAGGAATTTCTCCATGTACACCGTGCCGTCGCCGAAGGCCGCGGCGGCTTCACCCTGGGTGATGCTCACCGAGGACAGCAGGCTGGCCTTGGAGTGCACCACGCGCATGCCGCGACCACCACCGCCAGCGGCGGCCTTGATGATCACGGGGTAGCCGATGCGCTCGGCGATGGCGAACATCTCGTCTTCATCCTGTGGCACCGGACCATCGGAGCCCGGTACGGTCGGGACGCCGGCCAGCTTCATCGCTTCGATGGCCGCGACCTTGTCACCCATCATGCGGATGGTGTCAGCGCGCGGGCCGATGAAGGCGAAGCCTGAGCGTTCGACCTGCTCGGCGAAGTTGGCGTTTTCCGACAGGAAGCCGTAGCCCGGATGGATGGCGTCGGCATCCGTCACCTCGGCGGCTGCGATCAGCGCCGGGATGTGCAGATAGGATTTGGCAGAGGAGGCCGGGCCGATGCAGACAGCTTCGTCGGCCAGGCGGACGTGCATCAGATCGCGGTCGGCCTTGGAGTGCACCGCTACCGTCTTGATGCCCAGTTCCTTGCAGGCGCGAAGGATGCGAAGTGCAATCTCGCCGCGGTTGGCAATCAGTACCTTGTCGAGCATGGTGACGTGTCCGTTGGGATCAGGAAATGACGATCATGGGCTGGTCGAATTCAACCGGCTCGCCGTCTTCGATCAGAATGGCTTCCACCACACCATCCTTGTCGGCTTCGATCTGGTTCATCATCTTCATGGCTTCGACGATGCAGACGGTATCACCTTTCTTGACGCTCTGGCCGACTTCGATGAAGGCCTTGGAGCCCGGTGCCGGAGAGCGATAGAAGGAGCCGACCATCGGCGAATTGATGGTGTGGCCCTGCGGCGCTGCCGGAGCGGCGGCTGCCGGTGCCTCGACGCTGCCGGCTGCCGGTGCGGCCTGCTGCTGCATCGGTTGCTGCTGCATCATCATCGGGGCCTGCATCATCGGCTGCTGGGCGAAGCCCTGCGGATGGCGGCTGATGCGAACGGACTCTTCGCCTTCCTGGATCTCGATTTCGCTGATGTTGGACTCTTCGAGCAGCTCGATCAGCTTCTTGACCTTGCGGATATCCATGAAATTCATCCCGATATAAAGGTGGCTGGAAATGGGGTGTGCAACCGAGACGTCACTGGTTGCGGGTGACAGCGATATTGGCTGTCCCGACCGATGGGCCGGTCAATCCTTGTCTCAGGCAGCTATGAGGCCTGCCGTGCCTGAAGGCCGCGCCGGGACGTTCCTGCTAGGCAAGATCGGCCAGGGCGGCATCAAGCGCCATGTCGTAACTTCGAGCGCCAAACCCCATGATCACGCCGCGTGCCACATCGGAAAGATAGGAATGATGGCGGAACGCCTCGCGGGCATGGGTATTGGACAGGTGCAGCTCGATGAAGGGCAGTGCGACCCCCAGCAGGGCATCGCGCAGCGCTACGCTGGTATGGGTAAAGGCCGCGGGATTGATCAGGATGATGGCGGTGCCATCCTCACGGGCCGCATGCACGCGATCTACCAGCACATGCTCGGCATTCGATTGCAGCCAGTCCAGCTGGTGGCCAGCCTGGCTGGCCCGTGTCTCCAGACGTGAGCGGATATCTTCCAGGGTGGTCGTGCCGTACACCTCGGGCTCGCGGGTGCCCAGCAGATTGAGGTTGGGGCCGTTGAGTACCAGGATGCGTGCCATGAAAGTCCTCTTGTCAGCGGAAGCAAGTGCGTGACTCGCTGAGCTGTTAACCCTGGGTGAAAATGCAAAGATACCGTCACTATCCGCGACGTTTACCTATTGAGCCTAGACTGTTGTCGCAGTGACGCGGATTCTGCCGAAATTCTCGAACGCTGTCCAGTTTGGCACCGAACCGGATTTCCTGCCGCTTTTATCCTGATTGCCACGCCGACTCTCCCGCGCTGCCATCCCGTCAACATCGCGACGTCATCTGCCGGTGTCCGGCATGGCTGACTCCCGACAGATCATGCACCCGCGGCAGTGCGATGGTGACGCAGCACCTCGTCGAGATGCTCGCCCAGCTGCTCGGCATCGACCTCTCCCTGAATCCGCGCTTCGGTCATTTCCTGTTGTCCTGCGAAGAACAGCAGGCTGGGCGGTCCGAAGAGGCCGAACGATGACAGCAGCTCACGGGTGGTGGCATCCGTCTGGGTGACATCGGCGCGAATCAGATGAAACTGTCGCAGCTGGCTCGCGACGCGCGGAAAGACCTCGCGCTCCATCACCTTGCAGGAGATGCACCAGTCGGCGTAGTAATCGACGAAGACCGGCTGCCCGCGACGGTCAGCCAGTGCCAGCTCGCGCTTGAGGGCAGCCATGTCAGTGACGGTGGTGAAGTCCAGCGTCTGCTCGGTTGCCTGTCCCGAGGCAGTTCCGCCTCCGGTGAAGGGGGCCAATGGGCGTAGCGGATCGCTTGCGCCGCCGGCCACGCCCAGCAGGCTGATCATCCCCCAGCCGAGTGCCAGCAGCCCCAGTGCCTGACGGGCGCGGGCCCAGCCGTGGCTTGAGGAGCTGATCGCGCCGAGCGCCACCCCGGTGCCGATGGCCAATGTCGCCCAGCCCAGCACCGTCAGCGAGGCCGGCAGCAAGCGCTCTACCAGCCACAGCGCAACGCCCAGCAGCAGAATGCCGAAGGCCTGCTTGATGCCTTCCATCCAGCCGCCGGCCCTGGGCAGGAGACTGGCGCCGAAGGTGCCGACCAGTATCAGCGGCACCCCCATGCCGAGCCCGAGCGCGAACAGCGCCAACCCGCCACTGGTGGCATCGCCACTGGCGGAGAGATAGACCAGCGCACCGGCCAGAGGTGCCGAGACGCAGGGCGATACCACGAGTACCGATAACGCGCCTGCCAGCGCCAATCCCCCCGGGCCGGCATTCATCAGGCGCCCCTGCAGCGTGTCGAGGCGCGAATGCAGGCGGCCGGGCAGGCGCAGATTGAAGGCGCCGAACATGGCCAGCGCGAACAGCACGAACAGGGCGGCAAAGGGAATCAGCACGACGGGAGATTGCAGTTGGGCCTGCAGGTTGAGGCCGGCGCCGAACAGACCCATCAGCGTGCCGGCCGCGGCGTAGGTGAGCGCCATGCCCAGGGCGTAGCTTGAGGACAGCAGCAAGGCGCGCGGGCGGCTGGGGCGCTGGCCGACGATGATCGAGCTGAGAATCGGGATCATCGGCAGCACGCAGGGCGTGAAGGTCAGCCCGAGGCCTGCCAGGAAGAACAGCCCGAGCAAGGTGACGAGGCCGGCATCCGTGAACAATGCTCGAAAGCTGCCATCCGTCCCCGGGATGGCAGTGGGCTCGCCGGCACGATGTGCGCCAGTGTCGTCGGCAGCGCCGCTCTCCAGGGTGGCGGCATCAGGCATCAGGTGGGCAAAGGCGTCGGGCGCACTCTGCTCACCGGCCTCGAGCGTGACGGTCTCGGGGGGATAGCAGAGGCCGGCGTCGGCACACCCTTGGAAGGTGATGGATATCGGTACCGGACCACTGATCGATGACGCCTCGTCCGGGGCATTCTGACGGTCTATGGCTGTCAGAGGCAGGCGAATGACCAGTGGGTCATGGAAGACGTGCACGTCGCCCAGATAGGGGTCCTGCTTGAATTCGCCGGGGGGCAGGTCCGCGGCACCGAGCCGGAGATCGTCACGGGAGGTCGCGAAGTCGAATTGATGGCGATAGAGGTAATAGCCCTCGGCACTGGTGAAGCCGACATAGAGGGTGTCGCCTTCACGCCATGCGCGGGGCGTGAAGGCCTCTTTGACCGGCAGGAAGTCGCTGCTGGATGCCTGACTCGTGAACAGTCCGGTAGACGATTCGCTGCTGGAGGAGGTGGCCGGACTGCTGCCGAACAGCCCGGCATGGGCTGGCAGGGCGAAAGTGGTCAGGCTGAGGAGCAGCACAATGACCAGCAGCACCCCGGGGCGCATCGGTCGGGCGAGGGCGAGACTGGCGCGAATCTGGCGGGAGATCGCGTCATTTGCGGGAAACGGACGAAGCACGAAGGCATCCTTTTGCAGTGCCGGGAGAAGAAGCCGATCTTGCGAGTGCCTGTGCCCTCTGCGCGATCAGCTCGCTTGAGGTGTTCGTCACGGAAAGAGGGCCGGCAATGATGCCCACGATGATCACGGGTCGCGACTTGCACCAGGATGAATGCGCCACCATGTAGCGATGATCTCCCCCGGTTCTGACGTCGCGATGAGCGCGACTGGCACACGCAGGGACGCATGATAGGATAGGACGTACGTCATGAGTACCGGCGCTGGAGGCAACGCGGGTATCGACACCGGTTCACGGTCTTCTGACTCGTCTTTTTTCACACGGCTTTTTACAAGGCTTCATACAAGGAAGAACGCATGGCCCTATTCGGTAAAGGCAGCAAGCGTGGCGCGGGTCGCGACGTGCTGGAAACACCTCAGTATGGCTGGATCTGGAAACCACTGGTCGGGCTGTTCGTCATTTACCTGCTGGTCTGCGTTGGCCTTGGGATCTACTGGAGCAGCGAGCCGGACGAATTCAATGTCGACCAGGCCACGCGCACCGAACTGGCCCGCGTACATGGGCTGGCGGCACCCGTTGCCAGTGTCGATGGCGAGCAGCCGGCACCGGCCTTCGAGGTGCTGCCGACGGGCACGGCGACTGTCGCGACCCTGATGAAACTCAACGATACCCTGCTGCACAAGCCCGGCGGCTATCTGAAGAATGACGTGGCACCCCCGGGGCTGTGGCTGGACAACATGCCCAACTGGGAATATGGCGTGCTGGTGCAGGTGCGCGACATGACGCGCGAGCTGCGCAAGGAATTCAGTCGTTCACAGTCTCAGTCCAGTGATGACAAGGCGCTGGGCAAGGCGGAATCGCTGCTGTTCATCGACGCCAATGCCTGGATGCTGCCGGAAGCCGAGCATGAATATGCCGATGCCAACCGCCAGTTGGGGGACTACCTCAAGCGTCTGAGCGATGACACCCAGAACAATGGCCAGTTCTATGCGCGCGCCGACAATCTGGTGGCCTGGCTGTCGGATGTCGAGAATCGTCTCGGTTCCCTGTCACAGCGACTGTCCGCGAGCGTCGGCAAGTCTCAGCTCAATCTGAGTCTGGCCGGTGACAAGAACGCGACCTCGGCCAAGAGCACCCAGACGGAAGAAGAGATCAAGACGCCGTGGCTCGAGATCGACGATGTCTTCTATCAGGCGCGCGGCACCTCCTGGGCGTTGATCCATCTGCTCAAGGCGGTGCGTCATGACTTCCAGGGCGTTCTGGAAGACAAGAATGCCCTGACCTCCATCGACCAGATCATCCGTGAGCTGGAGTCGACCCAGACCGATATCGGCAGCCCGGTGATCCTCAACGGTTCCGGCTTCGGTTTCTTCGCCAATCACTCGCTGGTCATGGCCAACTACATCGCACGCGCCAATTCCGCGATCAGTGACCTGCGCAGCCTGCTCGAGAAGGGCTGAAGTCTGACGCGAGGCTGGCGGACCCTGACGGAGGTCATGTCCCGCCAGCCTCGTCAGCCTGAACTGGATCGGGCTGAGCCCAGAAAACGAAAAGCCCCCGTCAATGACGGGGGCTTTTTCATGAGCGGTCAGCAAATGAGGGTCAGTTGGCGACCGTCACGGGAAGGATCAGTCCTTCTGGTAGGCAGCTGCTGCCTTCTCGATCGCGGCACGCGCGGCATCAGCGCCGTCCCAGGAATCGATCTTGACCCACTTGCCCTTCTCGAGATCCTTGTAGTTCTCGAAGAAGTGCGCGATCTGCTGACGCAGCAGTTCCGGCAGATCAGTGACTTCCTGGACGTCGTCGTACAGGGAGGTCAGCTTCTGGTGCGGTACGCAGACCAGCTTGGCGTCTTCGCCAGCTTCGTCGCTCATGTTGAGCACGCCGACCGGACGCGCACGGATGACACTGCCCGGCGCGACCGGATACGGAGTCACGACCAGCGCGTCGAGGGCATCGCCATCGTCAGCCAGGGTGTTCGGGATGTAACCGTAGTTGGCCGGGTAGAACATCGGAGTGGCCATGAAACGATCCACCATGAGTGCATCGATGTCCTTGTCGATCTCGTACTTGATCGGCGCGTGATTGGCCGGAATCTCGATCGCTACGTAGACGTCGTTCGGCAATTCCTTGCCAGCGGGGATCTTGTCGAAACTCATTGTCGAGTCCTTGGGTTTGCGGGTTGAAGGCCTGCGGGTCAAAATTCCGCTGAATTATACGAACTGGCAGACCGTTTTGCCATTATGCCACGCTCGATCGCCTTGCGTTGCACCAACGAGTGGTGGCACTGCAGGCTGACTCGGGTAACACTTGGCAGCGCGCGAGTCCATGTGGAGGCCATCCATCGACACTCTGGCCGATGGTGTGCCCGTTGTTCAAGGATCGCCGCGCGACTCGCGGTGCCGTGCAGACACTGTAACGAGGCCTGTCGTGGCCGGCATGCACCAGCAGGGTCGTCACCGCAGGACAGACATGCAAGGAGACCGCCTTGGCGGATGCAGAGCTTTCACTCAGTTATGGTCAGGCCTTCGTGGCACCGGACCGCAAGCGCCACCGCAGCTCGATGTCGCTGGAAATTCCTGTCGAGCGTGGCCCGCTGGCGACCAAGGGCGGCTGTGCGTTGATCGCGGATACCACCAGCAAGAACGCCATCGCCAAGCAGGCGGGCGATCTGGCCGTGCGTGGCTTTCTGGCCGACTACTTCGCCACGCCCGACAACTGGAGCGTCAAATATTCCGCGACTCGTGTGCTGCGAGCGCTGAACAGCTGGTGCTACAGCCAGAGTCGCTTCGTGCGTGGCGGCAGTTACGTCACCTCGATTTCCGCGGTCATCTTCCGTGGTCAGTCGGCGCATCTGTTCCATGCCGGCGATACCGTGGTGTTCCGTCTGCGTGGTGGCGAGTTCGAACAGATCTCGCGTGATCATGTCACGGACCTGGGCGGTTATCGCTATCCCTCACGGGCTCTGGGCATGGATGTCAGTCTCGACATCGATTACATCGAATTGCCGCTCAAGCAGGGCGACATCTTCCTGCTGACCACCCAGGCGGTGCGCGGCACCTTGCTGCCCTCGGACTTCGTGTCACTGATTCGTGACGATGTCTCGGATCTGGACGCCGCCAGCGAGCGTCTCGCGCATGCCGCGGCGGACCGTGCCGACGAACGTGGTTATACCGCGGATCAGTTCTGCTTCCAGCTGGTGCGTATCGATCGCCTGGCCAGTGCCAGCGAGGACACGCCGGGGCGCATCTATGGGGATCTGCCGGTGCCGCGCGAGCTGGAGCCGGGGGATCGCATCGATGGGCTGGAAGTGCTGGAGGTGATGTCACGCAGTGCGCGGGTGCGCGTCTACAAGGTCCGGGATCTCAAGAGCCGGCGCGTGATGGTGATGAAGGCGCCGAGTCCGGAGCTCTCGCTCAAGAACGCCTATCTCGAGCACTTCCTGCTCCAGCAGTGGGTGGTGGATCGCGTCAACTCGCCCTTCGTCGTCAAGGTGGTGGAACCCTCGCGCCCGCGGGATCACCTCTACTATCTGCTCGAGCATCTGGAGGCGCAGACGCTGACCGACTGGGCGCGCCAGCATCCCCAGGCCAATCTCGAGCAGCGCCTGGATATCGCCCGCCAGCTGGGCAAGGCGGTCCACGCACTCAATCGGCGTGAAGTGCTGCATCAGTTGATCCACCCCGACAACGTGATGATCGACCGTCACGGCAAGGTAGTGCTGGTGGACTTCGGGGCCTGTCATCTGCGCGAAGGGGATGGGCACGAGAGTGCCGGTCCCCTGGTGCGCCAGGTCGGGCTGACCGAGCACAGTGCGCCGGAATATGCGCTGGGGGCCGAGGTCAGTCGCCGCAGCGATCAGTACGGGCTGGCGTCGGTGATCTACTGGCTGCTGACCGGCATGCAGCCCTACGCTCAGTCGATGGATCAGCTGCGCACCCAGACGGACCTCGAGCTGCTGGAGTATCAGCCGGCACGCATGCGCAACCCGCAGGTTCCCCAGATGCTGGACGATGCCCTGAGGCGTGCGCTGGACCCTCAGCGCACCTTGCGCTTCCGACGTCTGTCGGAGCTGCTCTATGCACTGCGCCTGCCACAGCAGGACCCCGGCAAGGCCATCACGCCATCCGAGGCCATGCGCGAACCAGCCAATTTCTGGCAGGGCGTCGCCGGCATCCTGCTGTTGCTGCTGGTGCTGTCCTGGTTGCTCAAATAGCCCTGCGTGTGTCGGTGGCGTGCGGTTGTCGAGAGCAGCCTCGCGTCATGAACGAGAAAGCCCCGCACAGTGATCTGTGCGGGGCTTTCTCATGGGTGCCGCAACGGCGTTGGCACAGCGCTGCCCGGGAAAACGGTAGCGCGATCGATCAGATCGAGAACGGCGTGAGCTTCTTCTCGACCTTGGCCAGCGTGAGGCGGGCGACGGCCGGCAGACCATTGACGAAGGGCGGGAAGTCCTCGCCCTGGATCAGCGGTGACAGGTACTGGCGGCAGGCGTCAGTGATGTAGAAGCCGTCTTCGCTGATGAACTCCAGCGGCATGAACTTCTCATGGTTGGCGATCTGCTCCAGCGGTGCCTCGATGATGTCCCAGGCGTAGTCAGCGCCATCGCCGAGGCGACGGATCGCCGGCATCACGGCGTTCTTGCCGGCCAGGGCCATTTCCACGGCAGCACGACCCGTGGCGTACGCCTGCTCGACGTCGGTCTTCGAGGCGATGTGGCGTGCCGCGCGCTGCAGATAATCGGCCACGGCCCAGTGATACTTGTAGCCGAGATCCTGCTTGACCATGCCGGCCAGCGTCGGCGCCACGCCGCCCAGCTGACGGTGGCCGAAGGCATCGGTGTTGCCGGCATCGGCCAGGAAGGTGCCGTCTTCGTAGCGGGCACCCTCGGAGACCACCACCACGCAGTAGCCGTGGTCCTTGACGCACTGGTCGACACGCGCCATGAAGTCCTTGCGGTGGAAGGCGACTTCCGGGAAGACCACGATGTGCGGCGGCTGAGTGGCATCTTCGCCAGCCAGGGCACCGGCGGCGGCGATCCAGCCAGCGTGACGTCCCATGACCTCAAGGATGAACACCTTGGTGGAAGTGGCGCACATGGAGGCGATGTCGAGGCCGGCCTCGCGGGTGGAGGTGGCGATGTACTTGGCCACGCTGCCGAAGCCCGGCGAGTTGTCGGTGATCGGCAGGTCGTTGTCCACGGTCTTGGGTACGTGGATGGCCTGGATCGGGTAGCCCATGGTCTCGGCCAGCTGGGAGACCTTCAGGCAGGTATCGGCGCTGTCGCCGCCACCGTTGTAGAAGAAGTAGCGGATATCGTGGGCCTTGAACACCTCGATCAGACGCTCGTACTGGGTACGGTGATCCTCGATGCTCTTGAGCTTGTAACGGCAGGAGCCGAAGGCACCGCCCGGGGTGTGGCGCAAGGCGGCGATGTTCTCGTCGCTTTCCTGGCTGACATCGATCAGATCTTCGGTCAGGGCGCCGATGATGCCGTTGTGACCGGCGTAGAGCTTGCCGATCTGGTCGCCGTGTTCACGCACGGCTTCGATCACGCCACAGGCGCTGGCATTGATGACGGCGGTAACGCCACCGGACTGGGCGTAGAAGGCATTGTGCTGGGGCATGGGCTTCTCGTCTCTGCTTCCTTGTCATGATCTTGAACGGGCTGGCGCTTACCCGCCGCATCATATCCGAAAGACATGACCCCTGCACGACGCCCGGATGCCACGTGTCTGTCGTTCTGCCCCGACACGCCCGTGCTACTCGCCGCCTGGCGGGCATGCTAGGCTGCTCGGGCTTCCGGATTGGAGAAACAGATGCACCTTCACGTCATCGGTATTTGCGGTACCTTCATGGGCTCTCTGGCACTGCTTGCGCGTGCGCGCGGCCATCGCGTCACCGGCAGCGATGCCAATGTCTATCCGCCCATGAGCACACAGCTGGCCGAGGCCGGTATCACCCTGATGGAAGGGTATGCCGCCGACAATCTCGAGCCCGCGCCAGAGCTCACGGTGGTCGGCAATGCCGTCTCGCGCGGCAATCCTGAAGTCGAGGCGCTGCTCGAGCGCGGCCTGGCCTACACCTCCGGCCCGCAATGGCTGTGTGACGAGGTGCTGACGGGACGACCGGTGATCGCCATTGCCGGCACCCACGGCAAGACCACCACCGCGACCATGACCGCCTGGATTCTCGAATGCGTGGGCCTCACGCCGGGCTATCTGATCGGGGGCGTGCCGCCGCAGCTGGGCGATTCCGCGCGTATCGGCGACCCGCAGGCACCCTTCGTGGTCGAGGCCGATGAGTACGACACGGCCTTCTTCGACAAGCGCTCCAAGTTCGTGCATTACCGTCCGCGCATCGCCGTGCTCAACAATCTCGAATTCGACCACGCCGACATCTTCCCGGATCTCGCGGCCATTGAACGGCAGTTCCATCACCTGGTGCGTACCGTGCCGGCTGGCGGCAAGCTGGTGGTCGCAGCGGACGCCGTCGCCGGTGCCGAGGCGCTGGAACGCGTGCTGGATCAAGGCTGCTGGACGCCGGTAACACGCTTCGGCGATGAAGGTGGTATCGAGAACGCCGGTGGCGACTGGCGCTATCGTCTGATCAGTGCCGATGGCAGCCACTTCGCGCTGGCGGCGCCGGCCACCGTGTCCGGCGAGGCGGACTGCTTCGTCGAGTGTCAGTGGGCGATGCGCGGACGCCACAACGTGGCCAACGCCTGTGCCGCGGTGGCCGCTGCCGTCGAGTGCGGCGTGAGTGTCGAGGCGGCGCTGCAGGCGCTCGCGCGCTTCGCGCCGCCTAGGCGCCGTCAGGAGCTGCGCGGTGAGGTGGCCGGCGTCAAGGTCATCGATGACTTCGCGCACCACCCGACCGCCATCGCCACCACGCTTGAGGGCCTGGCGCCGGGCGTGGCAGCCGAAGGGCAGGGTGGTCGTCTGTGGGCGGTGATCGAGCCGCGTTCCAACACCATGAAGCTTGGCACCATGAAGGCGCGCCTGCCGGCAGCGGTCACCGCAGCGGATCGGGTCAGCTGGTTCGCGGGCCCGACACTGGGCTGGTCACTGGACGAGACGGTCTGCGAGTGTCGTGCCCTTGGCGTTGAAGCCGATGTCGAGCAGGATCTCGATGCCCTGATCGCCAAGATCGCCAATGACTCCCGCGCCGGCGACTGGGTGGTGGTGATGTCCAATGGCGGCTTCGGCGGTATCCACGAACGTCTGTTGAGTGCACTGGCAGCACGGGAAGGTGAGGCATGAGCCAGCAAGCGAAAGCCCCCGAAGGGGAGTTCAAGTCGGCGGTCACCGTCGCGCTGACCGGGGCCTCGGGTGCCCAGTACGGCCTGCGGCTGATCGAATGCCTGGTCGCGGCGGGTCATGAGGTGATGGTGATGGTCTCCAAGGCCGCCCACATGGTGATCGCCACCGAGACCGATGAAGAACTGCCGGCGCGCCCGGCTCGCCTCACCGAGGTGCTCACCCAGCGCTACGCCGCCAGGCCCGGTCAGATTCGCTGCTTCGGCCGCGAGGACTGGATGGCGCCCGTGGCGTCCGGCTCCGGCGCGCCGAGTGCCATGGTGGTATGTCCATGTTCCACCGGCTCGCTCTCGTCCATCGCGACCGGCGCCAGCAACAATCTGATCGAACGCGCCGCCGACGTCGCCCTCAAGGAGCGTCGCACGCTGATTCTGGTGCCGCGCGAGACGCCGTTCTCGGCGATCCATCTCGAACACATGCTGAGCCTGACGCGCATGGGGGCCGTCATCCTGCCCGCCGCCCCCGGCTTCTATCACCGCCCGCAGACACTCGATGACATGATCGACTTCATCGTCGCGCGCATTCTCAATCAGCTGGGAATCGCGCATGCGCTGATGCCGCGCTGGGGCGAAGGGCATGTCAGTGGTGACTAGTGTCGCCATCTTGATCATCGGATTGTGCAGGGAGAGCAGGGAATGCTGAATTGGTCATTGTTGTCGGTGTTCGTGCCGACCTTCTTTCTGGTGTCGCTGACACCGGGCATGTGCATGACGCTGGCCATGACCCTGGGGATGACGCAAGGGGTGCGCCGCACCCTGTGGATGATGGTGGGCGAGCTGCTGGGGGTCGGGCTGGTGGCGGTCTCGGCCGTGATCGGGGTCGCGACCATCATGCTGCGCTATCCGCTGGTGTTCTCGGCCTTCAAGCTGGCCGGGGGCGCCTATCTGGTGTGGCTCGGCATCCAGATGTGGCGCTCGCGGGGGCGCCTGGCGCTGGGGGCCGTGGGCGAGGCCAGTGCTGCACCACGCGCCTCGCGGCGGACATTGGCGGCACAGGGCTTCGTCACCGCCATCGCCAATCCCAAGGGCTGGGCGTTCTTCATCGCGCTGCTGCCACCGTTTCTGGACGCGAGCCTGCCGATGACGCCACAGCTGGTGGCGCTGGTGGGCATCATTCTCACGCTCGAATTCAGCTGTCTGATGCTGTATGCCGGTGGCGGCAGTGGACTGGCGCGCTGGCTCGGTCGTGGTTCGCGCGTGCGGCTCATGAACCGGGTCGCGGGGACCCTGATGGTCGGCGTAGGCATCTGGCTCGCCACCGGCTGACCTCGGCATGCCAAGGCGCTGACCGACACACCCCGAACACACGAAGGCCCGCCAATGGCGGGCCTTCGTGTGTTCGCCGGCTGGAGCAACCGCGACGACGGGGACTATCGGGGCGGCTGGCGCAACGCCGGCAGCTGTCTCAACGGTGGTGTGCGAGTCAATTGCGTCGCAGGGTCTCCAGTGCCGCCGCCGCCACGATGAAACTGCCGCCCACCATCGTCATCCAGGTGGGGGCCTCGCCGAGAATCAACCAGGCAAGCAGCACCCCATACACCGGCTGCAGACAGCCGATCATGCCGACGGTCTTGGCCCTGAGGCCGCCCAGGGCGAAGGTCATCAGGGCATGGGGGGTGGCCGTGAACACGACGGCCAGTACCAGCATGGCGATGCCTGTTCCCGGGCTTGCGTCCATGATCTCGCCGGAGGCGAACGGCAATGTCAGCACCACCACGCCCAGCGCCTGCAGGCTCATCGACAGCACCGGGTTGAGGTGGCTGAGACGATAGCGCACCAGCAGATTGCGCGCCGCGAACAGCAGGCCCGAGAACACGCCCCACAACACTCCCGCCAGGCTATCGCCCTGCGCGCTGCTGTCGCCGCCGGGAACCAGCAGCCAGACGCCGATGCACACCAGCCCTGCCGCCGCCAGATCCCCGGCTTTCAGGCGCGTGCCCTCCACCCAGGGTTCCAGCAGCACGATGAAGATGGGGTAGGTGAACAGTGCCAGCATGCCGGTGGCCACGGACGAGACCTGCATCGCGTGGAAGTAGCTGACCCAGTGAGCGGCCATCAACGCCGCGGCCACGCCCACCAGCGCCCAGTCGCGGCCGCTCAGGCGCAGCGAGACCTGCCACTTCAGCCGTGCGATCCACAGAAGGAACAGGCCGGCCAGCAGGCTGCGCCAGGTGGTGATGTCGAGCGCCGAGAGTGGCAGGCCCTTCGAGAACAGCGCCGTGCCGCCGAGCAGCGCGATGCCGAGATGAATCGACATGAGCGCCTGGGGCTGGTTGGCAGGGGGAGCGGCAGGACCGGGCATGGGTATCCTCTTGGGCAGAAAGCGAAGGTGGTGGTGATGACGTGCAGCGATCACCTTGAGGGTCGATCGTGAATGACGGGCTAGAGCGGCAGCCACAGCAGGCGCGCCGTCAGCAGACCCAGACTCGCCAGGCTCAACCACACCACGGGGGCGGTCGGCGAGGGGCAGGGTTGCTGGACGAAGGCAGGGTAGCTGATGCGCACCAGAGCACACGACAGCAGTCCCAGGCAGGCGCCGCCCAGGATATCGCTCAGATAGTGCACGCCGAGGAAGATGCGAGACAGCCCGATCACGCTACAGGCGATGATGGCGCTCCAGTAGATCCAGCGTCGGCGTGGAGAGGGTTGCCGTTCGGCGATGAAGGCGGCTGCCAGGCCGAATACCGCGACGGCACCGGCCGTGTGGGCACTGGGGAACGACATCGAGCCCTCGAGGAAGGCGGGAGTGTCCGGACGGGGGCGCTGGATCAGATACTTGAGCACGGTATTGGCGCAGGCGATGCCGACCCAGGCGGCGCTCAGATGGATCCATATCGCATGGCGGCGCGTGAGTGCCAGCCACACGAGCCAGGGCGCCACGAGTGCCGCGAGCCCCATGCCATCGCCGAGCTGCGACAGCCACAGGCTGGCCTGGTGCAGAAGGTTCTCGGGCAGCAGGGTGTGGAGTCTGTCGGCGAGCGAGGCCGCGACGACGTCGATCTGCCAGGGCCCGGGGTGAGCGAGTGCCGCCAGACTCATCGCGGGCACGCTGATGACGGCAAAGACCAGCAGTGCCATCGAGGCCAGCGGGAACTCGCCTTCCGGGTCGGGGTGGCGCAGCTGCCACCACAGGCGACGGCCGGATGCCGAGCGACGCATGCGGCGCGCCAGCCAGTGATAGAGGCGGCCTTCGCGGCCCAGCTGGCGGCGCAGAAAGGAGAAGGCAAAGGCGCAGGCGATCAGGCCGCTGGCCAGGCCGATCAGCAGGCCGTTGGCGCCCGGTGGCAGCGTGAACAGTGATTGCCAGGTCTGGCCCAGCAGGTAGCCCGGCAACAGATAGGCGGGTGACCACGCCAGTGCCGAGAGACCATTGACCATGAAGAAGCGCGAGGCCGGCATGTCCAGCATGCCCGCGACCAGCGGGATGATCGGGCGTACCGGGCCGACGAAACGCCCGAAGGCGATCGACCAGCTGCCATGGCGATGGAAGAAGCGCTGACCGTGTTCGATCCATTCGGGGTGGCGCGAGAAGGGCCAGCGCTGCGGTAACTGATCCCGATGATGGACGCCGAGCCAGAAGCTCACGCCATCGCCGATCACGGCCCCCAGCGCACCGGAAAGCAGCACCAGTGGCAGGGAAAGCTCAAGATGCCCCGCCAGCGAGGCGCCGGCCGTCAGCATGACCACACCGGGGACCAGCAGGCCGACGATGGCGAGGGATTCGAGCAGGGAGATGAAGCCGATGATGACAATCAGCGCCACGGGGTGCTCGCTCAGCGTGGCCATCAGGGAAGTGGGGTCCAGCCAGTGAGTCAGTGTGGCAAGGGTGTTGCTCATTCATTGAGGTCCATCAGGGTGAGTTGGGCGGCCAGCAGGCGTTGTTCGAGTTTCTGTACCGTGTCGCCCGCCTTGTAGTTGACGAGACGAGCGTGAGCGATGATCGAGCCGGTCTCGGGCTGTGTCGTCGCCGCCAGGGCGGCTGTCAGGCGTTCACGCATGATCAGGGCGCCGGCCTCGCCGGTATTGGGGAGCATCAGCCAGAACGTGGCCTTGTCACTGCGACACAGCAGATCGCCCTGACGCGAGATGCCCTGCATGACATCGCAGGCCGAGGAGAGACACTCGATGCGGCGGTCTTCCCCGAATTGCTCACCGAGCATCTCCAGCTGCGGCAGGTAGATGACCAGGATGCTCAACGGCTGCTCCAGCGCACTGGCGCGTGCGGCCTCGCTGGTCAGCCGCTGCTGGCCGGTGCGCGCATTGTAGGCATTGCACTCGACTTCCTCGCTGGCGGTCATGCGCATGACACCTGACTGCAGGTTGTTGATCACGAAGGGCTGGCTGGCGACCAGCAGCAGGCAGACATAGCGCAGTACCTCGCCGAAGTTGTCATCCGGCTGACCCAGCAGCCATAGCCACAGCGGGGCCAGTACCACGTTCAAGAGCATCGCCGGCGCCAATGGCAGCAGCAGCAGTGTCAGGATGCTCGGCAATCCCAGCCACAGCGACATTCCGATGTGCGCGCTGGGGGCCTCCAGCGCCAGCATCAGATAACCGCCAATCAGCGCCAGATAGGCGGGAAGTGGCTGCTCTTCATCCAGGAGGTGCAGAGCGGTCGCGATCCCCATCAGCAAGGTGGCCAGCACCGGTGTCAGGATGTGGGAGTAGTCCCCGACCAGATAACGCCAGAGCGCGTAGGTGGCCAGCACCAGGGTCGCCAGCAGCATGATCAGGGTCTTGCGATTGGCCAGCCGGCGGCGCTCTCTGGCGCGCGTGGCCGTCGTTGACGAGGACATCAGTCTTCAGCCTCCGCCTGGTGGGTGTCGGCGAGTGCCGCCTTTCGGGAGGGGAGCGCGGGCAGGTGAGTGATCGGCTCGCGCTCCTCGCTGAGGTTGGCGCTCGCCGCCTGCAGGTCGAGATGGTCGGCCTCGGTATCGTTCAGCGGCTGGACCCGCGCCCGCACTGGCATGGCGAGATGCTCCATGAGCTGACGCCGCCGCAGGTTGGCGGCGTGTTCGCTGCGTGCCACCAACAGCAACGCTAGGCAGCCGTCGTCAAGCTGATAGCGTGTCTCATGGGGCAGCGCCGCGCTGTCCAGCGTATTCAGCAGACGGCGACGCGTGAGGCAGGTGGGCGTGGCTGGCTCCAGCAGGATCAGCTCGATGTGGATGCCTTCACGATCTGCCCGGGAAATTTCGCGCGGCAGATCCCGGAGCAGCTGGTATTGTGACCAGATGGCACGATTCGCGTCACGGCGACCGCGCCGTTCCAGCTGACGCCAGACCTCCTGCTGACGCTGCCCGGCGATGGCGCCCAGCGCCATCAAGGTGGCCGTGATGCCGATGCCAAGGCTCAGCCAGTCACTGCCCAGCGGCGTGAGTGCCAGCCAGGTGGTGATCAGCCCGATGATGGCGCAGGCCGGCGCCAGCCACGCGGGGCGCGGATAGAGCAGCAGCACGGCAAACCCCCATAGCCACATCATGTGCTGCTCGGGTGCCAGCAGCACCAGCAGCGCCATGATCACCGCCACGCTGAGCATGGCCGTGGTCCGGAACCAGCCCAGCGTGAAGAGTTCGTGCGCCAGGGAGACCACCAGCAGCAAGGTGCCGCCGATGGCCAGCAGCAGTCCGGTGATGGTCAGGGCGAGGCTGATCTGGCGCGCCGCTTCCAGCAGCAACAGCACAGAGCCGAGCAGACAGATGAACTGACTGACCCGGACTTTGAACTTGATCTCCATGGTGACTTATATTGGCACCTTTCCCGTGGATGACATGAATCCGACCAGACTCCCCGGTCGAATGGGGCGCAGCGCATTGAGCCATGCCATGACAGGATGTGCGAGCGTGATGCCGCCTGCCTGTCCCGGCTCTGCCAGGCGCTGATACGGGCCAGCATACCCCAAACCATGATTTTCCGAAGTGTCGAGGTGATCCGGCGCTTTCGCTTCGCCCCTCCCTCGGCTGATCCACAGGCGCCAGAGCGGGCGGAAGGCACTTTCCTACATCTTTCTACGAATGAGACAAGGCACATGAGCGAGCTGGGCAAGCACGACACCACGGACGTCGTGGCTTACATGAACGGTCTGGGCGGCGATGCCCGCGCAGCGAGCGTGGTGATGCGTCGTGTCGACAGCGGCCTCAAGAACCGGGCGCTGCAGATCATGGCGCGACTGATCGACGAGCGCCGCGAGTCACTGACCGCCGCCAACGCCGATGACCTGACGCGAGCGCGTGACAATGGCCTGTCGGAGGCGATGGTCGACCGCCTCGCCCTCACGCCGGCGCGTATCGACGCCATGATCGAGGGGCTCGAGCAGGTCGCGGCCCTGCCGGACCCGGTCGGTGAGATCGATGGCCTGAAATACCGCCCCAGCGGCATCCAGGTCGGTCACATGCGTGTGCCGCTGGGCGTGATCGGCATCATCTTCGAATCACGGCCCAACGTCACCATCGAAGCCGCCAGCCTGTGCCTCAAGTCCGGCAATGCCTGCATCCTGCGTGGTGGTTCCGAAGCGGCGTCCAGCAACCGTGCGCTGGGTGAGATCATCCGCGAGGCGCTGGTGGCGGCCGGGCTGCCGGCGACGGCGGTGCAGGTGGTGGCCACCACGGACCGTGCCGCGGTGGGCCGTCTGATCGCGATGCCCGAGTACGTCGATGTCATCATCCCGCGTGGGGGCAAGAGTCTGGTCGAGCGCATCACCAATGAGGCGCGTGTGCCGGTCATCAAGCATCTCGACGGTATCTGCCACGTCTATATCGACGCCACGGCAGATCTCGACATGGCGGTGAGCATCGCCGAGAACGCCAAGACGCACCGTTACGGTACCTGCAACACCATGGAGACCCTGCTGGTGGATGTGGCTGTCGCGGCCGAGGTGCTGCCGCGCATCGCCGAGCGTCTGGCGGTCCATGAGGTCGAGATTCGTGGCTGTGAACGCACCTGTGACATCCTGTCCGAGGCCGTGGCCGCCACGGATCAGGACTGGGATACCGAGTATCTGGCACCGATTCTGGCGATTCGGGTCGTCGAGGGCGTGGAAGCGGCGATGGCGCATATCGAGCGTCACAGCTCCGGGCATACCGAAGCCATCATCACCGACAACTATGCGCTGGCGCGTCGGTTCATGGCCGAAGTGGATTCCAGCTCCGTGATGGTCAATGCCTCCACCCGCTTTGCCGATGGCTTCGAATACGGATTGGGTGCCGAGATCGGCATTTCCACCGACAAGCTGCACGCTCGCGGGCCCGTGGGGCTGGAAGGGCTCACCACACGCAAGTATGTCGTGTTCGGCGATGGGCAGATTCGTCAGTGAGATCTCCAGACCCTTCCTCGGTCAGCGCATCGCCACGGGCGCTGGACGATAGCCAGCGCCCGCTGAATGTCGACGGCGACGCCGCGCAGCGCGAACCCGCCGCACAGCCGGGTGGGGAGGCCTGCGACACTCTGCCTGACGAGAAGCCACAGCCCGGCTTCGAGGGCTGTCTCAGGCCGGTCCCCCGGGTGGCGATGCTCGGGGGCACCTTCGACCCGGTACACCACGGGCACCTTCGCAGCGCCATCGAACTGCGTGAGGCGCTGGGCCTGGATCATGTGTTGATGATTCCCTGCCATCAGCCGCCACATCGTGCCGCACCCGGAGTGAGCAGCGAGGAGCGTCTGGCCATGCTGGAGGCCGCGATTGCCGGTGAGCCGGGGCTCAAGGCGGACGCCCGCGAGCTTTTCCGGGATGGGCCGTCCTACAGTGCCGACACCCTGGCGAGCCTGCGCGGCGAATATGGCCCTCAGGCGCGGCTGGTGATGGCCATCGGCCATGATGCCTTTCTCAAGCTTGGCGAATGGCATGCCGCCGAGCGATTGTTCGATGATGCCCATGTCGTGGTGATCGAGCGCCCTGATCATGATGCTCCTCTGCCAGAGGCGTTGAAGGCCTTGATCGAGGGGCGGGAAGTGCAGACGGTGGCCGAGCTGATGGCGCGTCCCGGCGGCCTGTTGCTGCGGTTGTCATTGCCGACCCGCATGGCGATCAGCGCGACCTTCGTACGCGAGCGGCTTGCGCTGGGGGATAGCGTGCGCTACCTGCTGCCCGAGACGGTCATCCGCCATATCGAGGCCCGGTCGCTTTACTGCCCGCCCTGTGAGTGAGGGTTCGTGACGCGTAGATTGACGATGCCCATAGGCGAGCGCATCACCAACGGGTAGAATGCGCCCCCTGCCGAACAAACTTCCGAGGAATCATGCAGACCGAAGCTCTTAAAAACCTGGTGATCGACGCCCTTGACGACCTCAAGGCCCAGGAAATCAGCGAGATCGATGTCTCCAAGCTGACCAGCGTCACCGATGTCATGGTGATCGCGACGGGGACTTCCAGCCGTCATATCGCCGCTCTGGCCAACAATGTGCAGGTCACGGTGAAAGAAGCCGGCGTCAAGCCGCTGGGTTGCGAAGGCGACAACGGTTCCGACTGGGTGTTGCTGGATCTGGGCGATGTCGTCGTCCACGTCATGCTGGCCGAAACCCGTGCCCTGTATGACCTCGAGCGCCTGTGGAGCGATCTGCCCCGCGAGACGAGCGAAGAGTTCGAACAGCGCAGCTGATTCCGCTCTTGCCTGCCTCAAGAGGCGGAGTGATGCGGCACGGCGGTGCCACCGGCGCCGGTTGCGGGCAGCATGCTGGCAGGGCGGGCCCGTGGTGGTTGGACGGAAGGAGAGGGTCAGCGGGCATGCCCGTTGGCCACTGACGACACGGGACAGGACATGAAGATCCGAGTACTGGCGGTCGGGCAGAAGATGCCTGACTGGGTGGAGAAGGGTAGCCGGGAATATCTCAAGCGCATGCCAAGAGACTTTTCCCTCGAATTCATCGAACTGGCGCCCGGAAACCGTGGCAAGAACGCGGACATTGCCCGTGCCATGGCCAGTGAAGGTGATCGGATGCTGGAAAAACTCAAGGGAAATGAACATGTTGTCGCCCTTGATGTCCTAGGTAAGTCGTGGAGCACGGAGCAGCTGGCTCAGCACGCCGATGACTGGCGCCTGGGCGGTCGCGATGTGGCCATCCTGATCGGCGGTCCTGACGGGCTCGATCCACGCCTGCTGGCCCGCGCGGATCAGCGCTGGTCGCTCTCCGCGCTGACCCTGCCGCACCCGCTGGTGCGCATCGTATTGGCGGAGCAGCTCTACCGCGCCTGGACACTGCTGGTCGGGCATCCTTATCACCGTTAAGCGCCTGCCGCTTGCGACAAGACACGAGTTGCGAGACCCGCCATGCGCCAACGCCGGGCGACGATCAAGAATCCCCAACAGGAAGTGCGGATCTTTCGCCTTCGCAGTATCGTGGCCGCCGGCCTGGTGCTGGTGCTGGCCGGTTGCCTGCTGGCACGGCTGGTCTTTCTTCAGGTCGTGGAACACGATATCTATACCACGCGCTCGGACAAGAACCGTGTGCGTGTCGAACCCCTGCCGCCGACGCGCGGCCTGATCTATGACCGCAACGGTCGTCTGCTTGCCGAGAATCGCCCCAATTACAACCTGACCATCGTGCGCGAACGCGCCGGTGATCTGGAGACGACGCTTGAGCGTCTGGTCGAGATTCTCGATCTCCCCCCTGATGAAATCGAAGACTTCAAGGAACGCTCGCGTCAGCGACAGCGCCCCTATCAGCCAGCCCTGTTGATGAGTGAACTGAGCCAGGAGCAGATCGCGCGTCTGGCGGTCAATCGCTATCGCCTGCCGGGTGTCGAGGTCGAGGCCCAGCTGCTGCGTTACTACCCGGATGCCAAGCCGCTCTCGCACACGCTGGGCTATGTCGGGCGCATCAACCAGGCGGAGCTCAAGACCCTCGACAAGGGCAACTATTCGGGAACGCACTTCATCGGCAAGACCGGGATCGAGCGCTTCTATGAAGAGGCGCTGCATGGTCAGGCCGGGCTGCGCAAGGTGGAAACCAATGCGCGCGGCCGCGTGCTGCGTGAGCTGTCGCGTATCGACCCGCAGCCCGGCAAGGACTTGACGCTGACCATCGACCGTGGCCTGCAGGATCTGGCCTATCGACTGCTCAAGGGGCGCCGTGGGGCGATCGTGGCCATCGAGCCGGAAAGCGGCGAGATCCTCGCCATGGCCTCGGTGCCGGGCTTTGATTCCAACGAGTTCGTCACCGGCATCAGCGTCAAGAGTTACCGTGCGTTGCAGTCCGACATCGACCTGCCGCTGTTCAATCGGGCGATACGTGGACAGTATCCGCCTGCCTCGACGGTCAAGCCCTTCATGTCGCTGGCGGGGCTGGACAATGGCGTCATCACGCCGCAGACCACCTTCTTCGACCCGGGGTATTTCCAGCTGCCCAATGACAGCCACAAGTATCGCAACTGGCTGCGCTGGGGGCATGGACGGGTCAACATGCGGCGCGGTATCGCCGTCTCCAATGACACCTACTTCTACAATGTCGCCTATCGACTGGGCATCGATCGCATCAGCGAGTACATGCACAAGTTCGGGTTCGGTGAGCAGACCGCGCTGGACGTGCAGGGTGCCTTGCCGGGGTTGATGCCGTCCAAGGAATGGAAGCGCAATCGCTACGACAAGCCCTGGTATCCCGGCGAGACCATCTCCATCGGGATCGGCCAGGGCTACTGGTTGACGACGCCCCTGCAGCTCGCCTCCGCCGAGGCGGTGCTGGCCAATCGTGGCCGGCATGTGACGCCTCATCTGGCCAAGCGCATCGGCGATGAGACGGTGCTGTTGCCGCGCAGCGAAGAGAAGCCTGACGTGGTGGTGGAGAATCCTGCCTGGTGGGACGAGGTCATCGGCGCGCTTGAGGACGTGGTCAATGGCCGCGAGGGCACGGCGCGCAAGTACGTCGGTCCCGGGCTCAAATATCGCATGGCCGGCAAGTCCGGTACAGCGCAGGTCTTCACCCTGGGGCAGGACCAGAAGTACAACGGTCACGAGCTGGCGGAGCGTCTGCGCGACCATGCCCTGTTTGCGGCGTTCGCGCCGGTCGAGAATCCCGAGATCGCCGTGTCCGTGGTGGTGGAGAACGGTCAGGGCGGAAGCTCGGTGGCCGGCCCCATGGCACGTGCCATCACGGATTACTGGTTGTTGCCGCGCATTGATCCTGTCGCCCGTGATGCCGCCCTGACGCTGGCGGCGGCCCTGGAAGAGACGGCGGCGCAGTCCGAGCAGAGCGCAACCCCTGCAGGAGTCAATGATGCCGACTGATTATCAGCGCTCGATGCGCAGCGTGGGAGGCGAGCTCAATCGCCGGCGTCGCACCAGTCTGTGGGAGCGGATCCATCTGGACCCCTGGCTGCTGCTGTTGCTGCTGATCGTGCTGGGGTGCGGTCTGATCGTGCTCTACAGCGCCAGCGGTCAGGATATCGATTTCACGCTGCGCCAGGCGTCACGTCAGGCGTTGGCGCTGGGGGTCATGATCGGCCTGGCGCAGCTCTCTCCGAGCACGCTGTACCGCTGGGCACCTGTCGCCTACGGCGGCGGTTTCCTGATGCTGGTGGCGGTGGAGGTACTGGGGGATGTCGGGATGGGGGCCCAGCGCTGGCTGGTGATTCCCGGCGTCGTGCGCTTCCAGCCGTCGGAGCTCATGAAGCTGGCGATGCCGATGATGGTCGCCTGCTGGCTGGGGCAGCGGCCGCTGCCGCCACGCTGGCGCGATCTGGTCATCTGTGGGGTGATCATCGTCACGCCGGTGCTGCTGATCGCCCGGCAGCCGGATCTGGGAACCTCGCTGCTGGTCGCGGCGGCCGGGGTCTTCGTCATCCTGCTGGCGGGACTCTCCTGGAAACTGATCGCCTTCTTCGGGGCGTTGATCGCCTCGGCGCTGCCGCTTCTGTGGATGGTGATGCATGACTATCAACGCCGGCGTGTGCTGACCTTCCTGAATCCGGAGTCCGACCCGCTGGGAGCCGGCTGGAACATCATCCAGTCCAAGACCGCCATCGGCTCCGGAGGCTTGCTGGGCAAGGGCTATACCCTGGGGACCCAATCGCAGCTTGAATTTCTGCCTGAGCGGCATACCGACTTCATCGTCGCGGTGATCGGGGAGGAGCTCGGGCTTCTGGGCATGAGTTTCTTCCTCGCCCTCTACGTGTTGATCGTGCTGCGCGGGCTGGTGATGGCCAACCATGGTCAGGACAGCTTCGCGCGCCTGACAGGGGGAGCCATCATCCTGACCTTCTTCGTCTATGTATTCGTCAACATCGGCATGGTGTCAGGCATTCTCCCGGTGGTGGGCGTTCCGCTGCCGCTGGTCAGTTATGGTGGGACCTCCAGCGTGACCTTGCTGGCGGGCTTCGGTATTCTCATGAGCATTCATACCCACCGGCGCCTGCTGTCGCGTTGACGCGGCCTTTGCAGCTACCGGATGGCAAGGACATTCGCGGGCCGACGCCCGCAGACAGGCAAGGAGAGAGTCGATGACGGTGATTAACGCACGTGGGCGGCGTCTGAAGCACTGGGGCGCAGCCCTGATGATCGCGCCGTTGCTGGGCATGTCAGGGGCGGCCATGGCGGCGCCGGATGGCTTTGCTCCCGCAACTCACCCGGAGACGGCCAAGCTGGTGGATGAGCTGGTGGCCAAGGGGCTGGATCGCGCTCGCGTGACCGAGCTGATGAATCAGGCCGATTACAGCCAGAAAGTGCTGGATGCCATGTCGCGCCCGGCGGAAGGGCACCTGCGCTGGGACCAGTACCGCGCCATCTTCATGAAGGAATCTCGCATCGAGGCCGGCGTGAAGTTCATCGCCGAGCATCGCGAGACCTTCGATCGCGCCCAGGCCGAATATGGCGTGCCGCCGGAAGTCATCGCCGCCATCATTGGCGTCGAGACCTTCTTCGGCAAGCACACCGGCACCCACCGCGTGATCGACTCACTCTCCACGCTGGCCTTCGATCATCCGCGTCGTGGCAAGTTCTTCCGTGGTGAGCTGTCCGCCTTCCTGCAGCTGACGTTGGAGCAGGGCATCGACCCGCTCTCCATCAAGGGATCCTATGCCGGTGCGATGGGCTACCCACAGTTCATCCCTACCAGCTATCAGGCCTATGCCGTCGATTTCGATGGCGATGGCGTGCGGGACCTGTGGCACAACCCCGTCGATGCCATCGGCAGTGTCGGCAACTATTTCGCCCGTCACGGCTGGAAGGCCGGTGCACCGGTCGTCAGCGCAGCCGATGGCCCCGGTACTCCGCCGTCTTCCGTCACCTTCAACAAGACCAAGAAGCCCTACATGAGCGTCTCGGCACTTGAGGCGGCAGGGGTCGAGGTCGCGGGTGGCGTGGCAGGCAATACCCAGATCATCCCGCTGGCGCTGGACCTCAAGCAGGGGTATCGCTACGCCGTGGGCTATGACAACTTCTACGTCATCACTCGCTACAACCACAGCCATCTGTATGCGATGGCCGTGAATGAGCTGTCCCAGGCGATCAAGCGCCGTCTCGAGGATGGGGGTGCCGGATGAGCTGGTCACGCGCGCTGCCGTTGACGTTGGCGCTTGCCCTGCTGGCCGGTTGTGCCAGCAGTGGTGGCACCACGGTCAGCGACGGTGCTTCGCCGAGCACGGGCAAGAAGGCGGGCAAGAATGGGCGTTACGAGATGGATTCGGATGCCTATCCCGACGACGCGCCGGACGTCTCCGCGGTGCCGGATGCCGTGCCGAAGCCCGAGCCCTATACGCGCAGCGGCAACCGCAGCGAGTATGAGGTGTGGGGCAAGACCTATCATGTGATGGATGACCCGCGCGGCTACGTGGCGGAAGGTACCGCCTCCTGGTATGGCAAGAAGTTCCATGGCTACGCCACCGCCAGCGGCGAGATCTATGACATGTACACCATGACGGCGGCCCACAAGTCGCTGCCGCTGCCGACCTACGCGCGAATCACCAATCTGGACAACGGCAAGCAGGTCATCGTCAAGGTCAACGATCGTGGGCCCTTCCATGATGATCGCCTGATTGACCTGTCCTACAGTGCGGCGTGGCGTCTCGACATGCTTGGCCATGGTACCGGTCATGTGCGCGTCGAGACGCTGGATGCCAGCACCTGGCGGCCGGGGCCGAGCCCGACCCATGGCACGGCCGAGTCCGAGCGCCTGCTGGCCCGCAGTCAGGCGGTGCGTCGCGAGCAGGGCATCGCAGGGCTTGAGGAAATGGGCGCAACCGGCGATTCCGTGGCGGCGAAGACGTCCAGCACGAGCGTTGCCGCCAAGCCCGTGGTAGCCTCTGCGGCGCGCGCGACCGACACCACGGCCAGCGGCGCTGATGCCAGCTTCCTGCAGGTGGCGGCGGTCAGTGACCTGCAAACGGCAGACCGCATCAGCAAGCGCGTCAGCGCGGCGCTTGATCGCCCGGTCCGAGTACTGGGCAGTGGCAATCTTTACAAGGTGCAGGTTGGCCCGCTTGAAGAAAGCGTGCGTATCGAGTCGCTCAAGTCCGCGATCGCCGATGCCGGCTTCTCCGGCGCCTTCAGCGTACAGGCACCGCGCTAGCGGCGGTGATCTGGCGCATCCATCATGCATCCCACGAGGGTGCAACATGGCCGGGGCTTGTGCCCCGGCTAACGCATGAGTGTCAAAGAGATTTCAACATGTCCCTGAAAGCCAGACTTCTTCCATTGCGGCGCCGTCTTGCCGGGCTGATGGCGGCCAGCGGTATCGCGCTGCTGACCAGCGTCACCTCCACGCCGGCCCAGGCCATCGAGGCCGACACCCTGATTCCGGCGGCGCCGCAACTGGCCGCGTCCTCCTGGATTCTGATGGATGCCAATTCCGGTCGCATCCTGGTCGAGCACAATGCCGACAAGCGTCTGCCGCCGGCAAGTCTGACCAAGATGATGACGGCCTATCTGGTCGAGAATGAAATCGATGACGGCAAGCTGACGCCGGACGAGAACGTGCGTATCAGCGTCAACGCCTGGAAGACCGGCGGCTCGCGCATGTTCATCCGCGAGGGCACCAGTGTCTCGGTCGATGATCTGCTGCATGGCGTGATCATCCAGTCAGGCAATGACGCCAGCGTCGCGCTTGCCGAGCACATCGGCGGCAGCGAGGGCTCCTTCGCCGACCTGATGAACCAGCACGCCAAGCGTCTGGGCATGAACAATACCCATTACATGAACGCCACCGGTCTGCCGCACGCGGAGCACTACTCCACGGCACATGATCTCGCGATTCTGGCGCGCCACATCATCCGCGACTATCCGGATCACTATCAGATCTATTCCCAGAAGTACTTCACCTGGAATGGCATCAAGCAGCCCAATCGCAACAAGCTGCTGTGGCGTGACAAGGACGTCGACGGCCTGAAGACCGGTCATACCGATGAAGCGGGTTACTGCCTGGTGGCGTCTGCCAAGAAGGAAGACACACGTCTGATCAGCGTGGTGATGGGCACCAGCTCCGAAGAGGCGCGTGCCCAGGAATCCCAGAAGCTCCTGACCTACGGCTTCCGCTACTTCGAGAGCAAGAAGCTCTATGACAAGGGTGCCGTGCTCAATCAGGCCCGTGTCTGGGGCGGCGAGAAGGATCAGGTGCGTCTTGGCATGGCCAAGGAAGTCTATCTGACCCTGCCGAGTGGCCAGGCCGACAAGCTGACTGCCCGTCTTGATCTGAAGGACACCATCAAGGCACCGGTGCAGGTCGGCGAGCAGTACGGCACCCTGCAGATCAAGCTTGAGGACAAGGTACTGGCGGAAGAGCCGCTGGTTGCCCTGGAATCAGTCGAGCAGGGCGGTCTCTTCAAGCGTCTGTGGGACGCCCTGATGCTGTTCTTCCACGGCCTGTTCAACTGAGGCTGGTGCCGTCCGCCCTGGCCAGCGAGCAAGGTGATGCGACGGTGCCCGCCACGCGCCCCTGAAACCCGGGGATGCGTCTTTCACGAAGGGCGATCCGGCTGACGGATCGCCCTTTGTTGAGTAGAATGGTCGGAAATAGAATCACTGGAAGGGCTTTCCCATGGCCAACACGCCAAAAGCGGGTGAGAAGACACCCCCCAAGATCGAATTCCCCTGCGATTTCTCCCTCAAGATCGTCGGCAATGCCGCCGAAGATCTCGTCGAAGTGGTCTGCAATGTCCTGGAAGTGCATGCGCCCGGCTTCGACGCCACGGCCATCACCTGGCAGGACAGCAAGAACGGCAACTATCGCAGCATCCGCGTGGTGATCCGAGCCACCGGAACCGACCAGCTGGATGCCTTGCACCGTGACCTCAAGGCCACCGGTCGCATCCACATGGTATTGTGACGTTCGCGTGAGACGAGCGACTTCACTGGCTTGCGCCATGAGCACAGGAGCGCATGCATGAACACGATTCACGTCCACCACCTCGGCGTGCTGCCGTATGAGGAAGTGTGGTCGGCGATGCGTGACTTCACCGATACCCGCTCGCCGGAGTCCCCGGATGAGCTGTGGGTAGTGGAGCACGCCCCCGTCTTTACCCAGGGACAGGCTGGCAAGCCGGAACATCTGCTGATGCCGGGTGATATCCCGGTGGTGCAGACCGACCGGGGTGGCCAGGTGACCTATCACGGCCCCGGCCAGCTGGTGCTCTACCCGTTGCTCAACGTCAAGCGTGGCGGCATCGGTGTTCGCCAGCTGGTGACTGCGCTGGAAGAGACGGTGGTGGCGGCGTTGGCCGAGCACGGCATCGAGGCGTATCCACGCCCCGATGCCCCGGGGGTCTACGTGAAGAAATCGGCGCAGCGCATGGATGATCCGCGCCGCTCGATGGAAGAGGCCAAGATTGCCTCGCTGGGGTTGCGCATCCGACGTGGATGCAGTTTCCATGGCGTGGCGATCAATCTGGACATGGACCTTGCGCCTTTCGGGCGCATCAATCCCTGCGGCTATGCCGGCATGGCGATGACCCAGCTACGCGACCTGACGCGCGAGCCGGTGGATCTTGCCGCTGAGCGTGACCGCCTGGTGCGTTGTCTGGGCGCAAGCCTGGGGGACGTGACCCTGACTCCGGTGAGCGGGCTGCCCGCGGCACTGGCTGACATTTCTCGAACAGCAGGACAGAACTGATGACCGAGACCACCGCTACCCCGAAGCCCGCTCCCTCCGCTGCTCCTGCTCGCAAGGAGCGTGGCGTGAAGCTGCGTGGCGCCGAGAAGGTCGCTCGCATTCCGGTCAAGGTGATTCCCACCGAGACCTTACCGAAGAAGCCGGACTGGCTGCGCGTGCGCATGCCTGCCTCCCCTGAGGTGAGCCGCATCAAGCAGACTCTGCGCAAGCACGGCCTGCACACGGTGTGTGAAGAAGCCTCCTGCCCGAACCTGGGCGAGTGCTTCAGCGGCGGCACCGCGACCTTCATGATCATGGGCGATATCTGTACCCGTCGCTGCCCGTTCTGTGACGTGGCCCACGGTCGTCCCAATGCGCTGAATGCCGACGAGCCGCGCGAGCTGGCCGAAGCCATCGCCGAGATGCGCCTGAATTACGTCGTCGTGACCTCCGTTGACCGTGATGACCTGCGTGACGGTGGCTCCAACCACATCGCCGAGTGCATCCGCGAGATCCGCGAGAAGTGTGAAGGTACCGAGATCGAAGTGCTGGTACCGGACTTCCGTGGCCGCATGCAGGTCGCGCTGGACGTGCTCGAGCAGACACCGCCGGATGTCTTCAACCACAATCTGGAGACCGTGCCGAGCCTGTACCGCCGCGTGCGTCCGGGCGCCGACTATCAGTGGTCGCTGGATCTGCTCAAGGGCTACAAGGAGCGCCGCCCGGAAGTGAAGACCAAATCCGGTCTGATGCTGGGGGTGGGCGAGACTGACGAGCAGGTGCTCGAGGTCATGCAGGACCTGCGCAATCACGGCGTCGACATGCTGACCCTCGGGCAGTACATGCAGCCGTCACGCAGCCACCTGCCGATCGATCGTTGGGTCCACCCGGATACCTTCGACTGGCTCGGTCAGAAGGCGCGCGAGATGGGCTTCTCGCATGTCGCCTCCGGTCCGCTGGTGCGCTCTTCCTATCACGCCGACAAGCAGGCGCATGGTGTGGAAGTGAAATAAGCCGGACTGGCCCGACAAAAACCGCCGCGGAGATCATCTCCGCGGCGGTTTTTTTGGTTCATGAGCACAGGGGCGTGTGGTGGAGCGTCATTGCTCCGTGGCCAGCGGCAGGCAGGCGACGCTGTGCCCGGGAATCGGCTCCATCGGCGCGCTGAAGTGTGCGTTGAGCTCCGGCAGCAGCTCGCGCACGAAACGCAGGAACAGCTCGGTGACCGGCGTGGGGTAGCGATCCTTGGGATAGACCGTGCACCAGGAGCGTCTGAGCGGGAATCCCGGCAGGGACGGCGAGGCCAGCAGGCCGGAGGCCAGCTCCAGCTGGACGGCCAGCCGCGGCAGGATCGCCACGCCCAGATGCGCCATCACGCCCTGCTTGATGGCCTCGTTGGAGCCCAGCTCCAGCGTATGGCGCAGCGAGACGCGCTCGCGGGCGGCGAATTCCTCGAAGGCGGTACGCGTGCCGGAGCCGGGCTCGCGCATCAGCATGTAGTACTGGGCGAGATCCTCCAGCGTGACGCCCTTGACGTCCAGCAGCGGGTGGCCGGGCCAGACGATGGGGATCAGCTCGTTGTCCAGGATCGGCATGAAGGCCAGGTTGGCGTCATCGGGCACCATGCCCATGATCACCAGGTCATCGCGTCGCTCGGCGAGGCGTTCCAGTGCCTGGCCGCGATTGCAGACGCGCAGGCGCACCGAGACTTCCGGGTAGCGGGCACGAAAGCGCGCCAGAATGTGGGGCACCACATACTGGGCCGTGGACACGGCCGCCAGATTCAGCTCGCCACGGATGGTGCCGGCGATTTCCGACAGCTCCATCTGCAGGCTCGAGACTTCCCCGAAGATCGACTGTACCGAGCTTGCCAGCGCATCCGCCGCCGGCAGGATATGCAGCGTCTTGCCGGCATATTTGAACAGCGATTGCTCGAGCGCCTGCTCCAATTGGCGAATCTGGGCACTGACGGCGGGCTGTGTCAGTCCGAGTTGCTCAGCCGCACGCGAGTAGGACTGCTGGCGATGGACAGCCTGAAATACCTGTAACTGTCTGAAAGTTAATCGGTTTAGCAGATTTGGACGCGACATGACACACCCAGTCATAAGGTTTTACTTATAGATTGGCAAAAAAATATCAACTTTTCTATTGGTCTCTCGCTGGGTAGCGTGGAAAGCCTGAGAACATGACTGCCCTCGCAAGCCTCCAGGGTTGCAGGAGAGTCAGACGCAAGCCGTCAACAACAAGATCACCGCGTTCCGTCAGGGAGAGTCACCATGTTCCGCAAGTTGCTGATTGCCAACCGAGGGGAAATCGCAGTGCGCATTGTACGCGCCTGTGCCGAGATGGACATCCGCTCTGTCGCGGTCTACACCGAAGCCGATCGTTTCTCGCTTCACGTCAAGCGTGCCGATGAAGCGCATTTCATCGGCGAAGACCCGCTGGCCGGCTACCTGGACCCCCGTCGCCTGGTGGATCTGGCCCGCGAGACAGGCTGTGATGCCATTCATCCGGGCTATGGTTTCCTTTCCGAGAATGCTGAGTTCGCGAGAATCTGTGAAGCGGCGGGCATTGCCTTCGTGGGCCCGTCCAGTGATGTCATCGCGCGCATGGGAGACAAGACCGAAGCCCGCGCCGCCATGAAGGCGGCTGGCGTGCCGGTCACGCCGGGCTCGAAGGGCAATCTGGCCGATGTCGAGGAAGCCTTGAGCGTGGCGGAGCAGGTGGGGTATCCGGTGATGCTCAAGGCTACCTCAGGTGGTGGGGGGCGGGGTATCCGGCGTTGTGATGATGCCCAGCAGCTCAAGCAGGCCTGGGGTCGCGTGATCTCGGAGGCTACCAAGGCCTTCGGCAGTGCGGATGTCTTCCTGGAGCGCTGCGTGGTCGACCCGCATCACATCGAGGTCCAGATTCTGGCCGACAGTCACGACAACGTGATCCATCTGTTCGAGCGTGACTGCTCCATCCAGCGCCGCAACCAGAAGCTGATCGAGATTGCCCCCAGCCCTCAGCTGACGCCGGAGCAGCGCTCCTACGTCGGAGAGATGGCGGTGCGCGCCGCGCGGGCCGTGGGCTATCGCAATGCCGGTACCGTGGAGTTCCTGGTCAAGGGCAACGAGATCTACTTCATGGAGATGAACACCCGCGTCCAGGTGGAGCACACCATCAGCGAGGCGATCACCGGCGTGGACATCGTGCGCGAGCAGATCCGCATCGCCTGGGGCCACAAGCTGGCCTTCCGTCAGGAAGACATCCGCCATCACGGCTATGCCATCCAGTTCCGCATCAATGCCGAGGACCCCAAGAACGACTTCCTGCCCAGCTTCGGGCGCATCACGCGTTACTACGCCCCCGGCGGGCCTGGCGTGCGAACCGATACCGCGATCTATACCGGCTACACCATCCCGCCGTATTTCGATTCCATGTGCCTGAAGCTCATCGTGTGGGGGCTGACATGGGAAGAGGTCATCAATCGCGGGTCACGCGCCCTTAATGACATGCGCCTGCAGGGGGTCAAGACCACCGCGCCTTACTATCAGGAAATCCTCAAGCATCCGGACTTCCGCAACGCGCGCTTCGATACCGGTTTCGTGGCGGCGCATCCGGAGCTGACCCAGTACTCGGTCAAGCGCCTGCCGGAACAGACGGCACTGGCGATCGCGGCGGCGATCGCGGCGCACGCCGGTCTCTGAGTCCACCCCTGACATGCCGTTCGAGTCCTTCCCCCGACTCCTCAACCAACAATGACAAGGACACCTGACATGACTGCTGCTACCTCCACTCCCCATGCCGCGAGCGACTCTGCGGCTGATGCCGTCAAGGTCACCGAAGTCGTCCTGCGTGATGGCCACCAGTCATTGATCGCCACGCGCATGCGCACCGAGGACATGCTGCCCATCGCGGCACGTCTCGATCAGGCCGGCTTCTACAGCCTCGAGGTCTGGGGCGGTGCGACCTTCGATGCCTGTGTGCGCTTTCTGAAGGAAGACCCCTGGGCGCGTCTGAAGTCGCTCAAGGAAGCCATGCCCAACACGCCGCTGCAGATGCTGCTGCGCGGCCAGAACCTGCTCGGCTATCGTCATTATGCCGATGACGTGGTGGAGGCCTTCGTCGAGCGTGCCGCGGCCGGCGGCATCGATATCTTCCGCGTGTTCGATGCCCTGAATGACCTGCGCAACATGGAAACCGCCATGCGCGCAGTCAAGAAGGCCGGCAAGCACGCCCAGGGCACCATCTGCTACACCGTGAGCCCGGTGCATACGCTGGAGATGTATGTCGAGCAGGCGCGCAAGCTGGTCGAGATGGGCGCCGATTCCATCGCGATCAAGGACATGGCCGGGCTGCTGACCCCGTATGCCACCTTCGACCTGGTGAGTGCGCTGGTCGAGGCTGTCGAAGTGCCGATCCACCTGCACAGCCATGCCACGGCAGGCCTGGCACCGCAGTGTCAGATCAAGGCCGTCGAGGCGGGCTGCCGCCACATCGATACCTGCATCTCGGCCTTCGCCGGTGGCACCAGCCACCCGGCCACCGAATCCTTCGTCGCCTCGCTGCGTGACACTCGCTGGGACACCGGACTGGAACTGGAGTCGCTGCGTGAGATCGGCGACTACTTCAGTGAGGTGCGCCGCAAGTATTCGGCCTTCGAGAGTGAATTCACCCGTGAGGATGTCTCGGTCCAGATCAGCCAGATCCCCGGCGGCATGATGTCCAACCTGGCCAGTCAGTTGAAGGAGCAGAATGCGCTGGAGCGCATTCGTGAGGTGTTCGCCGAGATTCCGCGTGTGCGTGCCGATCTGGGCTATCCGCCGCTGGTCACCCCGACCTCACAGATCGTCGGTACCCAGGCGGTGCTCAACGTGCTGACCGGCGAGCGCTACAAGAGCATCACCAATGAAGTGAAGCGCTATCTGCAGGGCGGCTATGGCCAGGCGCCGGCACCGGTCAACGAAGAGGTTCGCTCGCGTGCCATCGGCAACGCACCGGTGGAGGTCGGGCGTCCGGCAGACCTGCTGAGCCCGGAAATGGCGCGTCTCACCGAGGAGCTGGGCGAGCTGGCCGAGTCCCCTGAGGATGTCTTGACCTTTGCCATGTTCCCGGAGCTGGGACGTGACTTTCTCAGCGAGCGCCGCGCCGGCACGCTCACGCCGGAAATCATCCCCCAGGGCGAGGCGGAGCGTCCGGTGTCTTCCGGCGTGCCGACCGAATTCGTCATCGATGTCCACGGCGAGTCCTATGCGGTGCAGATCACCGGCGTCGGCGGTGCCAAGGGCAGCAAGCGTCACGTCTATCTGACTCTGGATGGCATGCCGGAAGAGGTGGTATTCGAAGCCAAGGACGATTACGTGGCAGGTGGCCAGAGCGGCGGGCGCGCGAGTGCGTCTGCGCCGGGGCACGTCACCACGGCGATGCCGGGCAATATCGTCGAGGTGCTGGTGGCGGTGGGTGACAGCGTCACGGCAGGCCAGTCGGTGCTGATCAGCGAGGCGATGAAGATGGAGACCGAGATCACGGCGCGCGTCGACGGTACCGTCAAGGCCATCCACGTGGCTCGCGGCGATCGCGTCACGCCGGGGGAAGTACTGATCGAAATCGAGTGATGCCGCGGCCGGCGAGGTTGCAAAACCCGCTCGCCGTCTCCATCTGACAGCTATTCGATCACCAGGGACGGCCGGGCATCGTGGATGTCCTGCCGTCCTTTCCTGTGGAAGGACCATCATGGCAACACATTTCGAGCAGGTTCCCGGCCTGAGTGAGCAGATTGATCCGGCTACCCGAGGCTATGTCTTCAACCAGACCATGCTGCGCATCAAGGATCCGACGCGTAGTCTGGACTTCTATACCCGTGTGCTCGGCATGCGCCTGGTGCGCAAGCTCGACTTCCCGGAAATGCAGTTCAGCCTCTATTTCCTCGCCTATCTGGACGACGACCAGGCCAGCGACGTGCCGAGTGATGATCTCAAGCGCACCACCTACACCTTCGGGCGTGAGGCGATGCTGGAGCTGACGCACAACTGGGGGACCGAGGACGACCCGGACTTCGCCTATCATGACGGCAACGCCCAGCCTCAGGGCTTCGGCCACATCGGGGTCAGCGTGCCGGACGTCTACGCCGCCAGCGAGCGCTTCGAATCGCTGGGTGTCGAGTTCGTCAAGCGCCCCGATGATGGCAAGATGAAGGGTCTGGCCTTCGTCAAGGATCCCGACGGCTACTGGATCGAGATCCTGCGTGCCGATACCTTCGAGCGTCAGGCCAACGGCCAAGCCTGAGGCAGGCCTCCGATGTAAAAGAACCGCCACCACCGGCATGCCCGGGGTGGCGGTTCTTTCGTTGATACGAAACCCCGCGTTGCAGGGGTGTCAGTGGCATCCGGTTGCTGCAATGATGAGGTCTGACTGAGACGCTCAAGGTTCGAGATTGAGGGACCTTGAGATTGAGGGACCTTGAGATTGAGGGTCCTTGAAATCGATGGCCCATGACGAAAGGGGAGACAGCCATGTCGGAGAATGCACAGCAGTTGAGCGACAAGGTGGCGGTGGTGACCGGAGCCTCGCGCGGCATCGGCGCAGGCATCGCTCAGCGTCTGGCGGCGGACGGCGCCCGGGTGGTGGTCAATTACCGCAGTGATGTCGATGGGGCGAATCAGGTGGTGGCCGAGATAGTGGCAGCTGGCGGGCAGGCGCTTGCCGTCCAGGGCGATGTCGGCGACAGCAAGATGGCCAGTCAGCTGTTCACGTTGGCCACTGAGCACTATGGCGGAGTGGATATTCTGGTCAACAATGCCGGGATGAGCCTCTACAAGCCGCTGGCCGAGTTCACGGATGAGGACTTTTCCAGTCTGATGCAGGCCAACCTCACCGGCAGCTTCAACATGATGCGCGAAGCCTCGCGCAAGCTGCGTGATGGGGGCCGCGTGATCAATATCTCCACCTCCGTGACGCGCCAGATGTTCGCCACCTATGGTCCCTATGCGGCGTCCAAGGCCGCGGTGGACCAGCTCACTCGCGTGCTGGCCAAGGAGGTCGGCGCACGCGGGATTACCGTCAATGCCGTGGCGCCGGGCCCGACGGATACCGGGCTGTTCCGGCATGGCAAGAGCGAGGAGACCATCGAGCGCCTCAAGGGCATGGCAGCGCTGGGGCGTATCGCGGATGCCACGGATATCGCGGCCGTCGTGGCCTGGTTGGCTGGTGAGGAATCCGCCTGGGTCACCGGGCAGGTCATCGGCGCCAATGGTGGTTTCGCCTGAGTGCGCCATTTACGGCTATGCTGATGGCAAGTCGGATGTTCATCAGTCGTTGTCATGAGGGGCAGGGATGAAGGTGACGGTAAGCGAAGCTCAGGAAAATGCATCGACAACGCGCGCATCGGCTCATGTGCTGCGGATCGGTTACCCGGGACGGCTCGGGGGGTACTCACGCGAATGCGCCGCCAAGATGTATGCCTCGAATGCCACCTTGAGTGCCTATGCGGGCATCGACGAGGTGGTCAACGCTCTGGTGAGAGGAGAGGTGGAGGCTGCCGTCGTCCCCTGGTCAAGAGGGCATCAGCGACCGGTGACGGCCACCCACGAGGCGTTGGCATGCTGGCCGGGCATTCGGGTGGAGCGTCGGCTTTTCCGTGCCATCAGCCTCAGCCTGCTGGGGCCACCGGACCTCTGTCCCTCGAAGGTCCAGCGCATCGTGGCGCGCGAGGCTCTGTTCGAGGAGTGCAGTGAGTGGCTTGAGCACAATCTCCCCGGTGTCGCACGCATCGAATGCCTGCACATGGCGGATGCGCTGGACATGGCCGAGGGGCGCCACGATACCCTGGCGATCGCGCCACCGTCTCTCGCACGCAGGCCGGGTCTGGTGTGCCTTGCCGAGCGGATCGAGGACGACCCCGGGCGTGTCGCCCAGTTTGCGGTGTTGAAGCGCGATACCAGCAGCGTGCGTGGCCAGGGATATCTGGACGACGCGCCCTCAGCTTCGCCAGATTGTGTGGCAGGCGAGTCTGATCCGGGCTGAGTATCCTTGGACATGGCAGCCATCGCCCGTGCGTCGCTGCCATGTCCGGTGACCTGCTGATACTCTGAAGGCTTTCCTTGCCTCGGGTACGACACGATGCCTCACTCCATTGCTTCCTCAGAGACTGACACGAGAGCGTCAAAGGCCGATGCTACCTCGGCCAGCAGCCCCGACAGCTCGCCGTTGTCGTTTCCTGCATCCCCCGCGCCTCTCGACTCCCCCCTTGCGCTGGATGCGCGCCTGCCGGTACGGCCTGCCCCTTACGAATGTTCGCTGCCGAGTGCCGGACTGATTCTGGTCGATGAGATCAACGGCTTCTGTCAGGTGCAAGGAGGCGCTCTGGCCCCGCAGGCCGACAATGCCCAGGTAACCCGCATGGTGGCGCTCAGTGACGACGTGGCGCGCTGTTTCTCGGCGCACGGCCGCCCACTGCTGGCTTTCATTGACTCCCACTCACCCGGCGTCCCGGAGCCGCCCTATCCCGCTCACTGTGAGCAGGGCAGTGGCGAGGATGAGCTGGTGGCCGAGCTTGCGTGGCTGGAGAGCGATCCGCATGCCACTCTGGTACGCAAGGATTGCATCAATGGATATATTGGCGCGATCGACCCGGCAAGCGGTGTCAATGCGCTGCAGGATTGGGTTGGCCGGCAGCGACTGAAGACGCTGGTAGTGGCGGGAATCTGCACGGACATCTGCGTGATGGACCTGGTGCTGACGCTTCTCTCTGCACGCAATCATGGTCTGCTGGGCGAGGTGAGCGACATCGTGGTGCTGGAGCCTGCCTGCGCCACCTATGATCTGAGTTCGGAAAGCGTGGCTGCCCTCGGATTGCCTGCGCCCGCCATCCACCCGCAGCGAGACGCCCATCACATCGGGCTCTATTGCATGGCCTCACGCGGGGCGATCATCGCCAGCCAGCTCAGGATTCAGGCGTGAGGCATCAGACGCCTGGAGGAAGGGGCATGTTGCCGTCAGCCAGCTAGCCAGTCAGGTAAAGGTCCGAAATGTAGTTTGATTACGACATTTTCGCGGATATTCGCTGTCCTGCATGAAGCCAATAACGGTGTGGATCACGCTGACATGGGTCCATACGTAAACGCCCGCCCACTCAAATGAGGGGCGGGCGTTTACGTGTATCGGCAATGTGCCAGTGTCAGGCGCGGGTGCTGACCCAGTCATTGGCATCGGGGACCGCGATCTCGACCGACTCCGACATCAGTGATGAGTGGAACATGAAGTCGGCACTCGCGACATTGTTGGCCACCGGCACGTTCCACAGTGTCGCCAGGCGCAGCAGCGCCTTGACGTCAGGGTCGTGCGGCATCGGAGCGAACGGGTCCCACAGGAAGATGAGCAGGTCGAGATTGCCTTCGGCGATGCGCGCACCGATCTGCTGATCACCGCCCAGCGGCCCGCTCATCAGGCCTTCGACCTCAAGTCCGAGCTCCTTGCTGATGCGTCGGGCCGTGGTGCCGGTGCCCAGCAGCTGGTGGCGTGACAGCTCATCGCGCCAGCGCATGGCCCAGGCCAGCATCTCATCCTTCTTGCCATCGTGAGCCACCAGCGCAATCCGCTTGCGTTCTGCCAGGGTGCGTCGTGCCTGGCGCTTGGGTCGTTGCTCGCTCATGCCGCTTGATCTCCTGAAGGCGGGGTGTCAGCCCCGCCAGTGATAACGCTGCCGGTGTCGATCCGTCGATGCCGGTCGCTCAGTCGATGGTGCCACCGACAGTGACGATCTTCATGGTGTTGGTGCCACCGTGGGCATTCATCTGATCGCCGCGGGTCAGAATCACCAGATCACCACGGTTGGCGATGCCGCGCGCTTCCAGCTCGGCGATGGCGCGACGGTTGATCTCCTGCGCCGGCAGCTCGCTGGAGTCGAAGGGCAGTGACACCACGCCACGATAGAGAGCCATGCGGCGCTGGGTCTTCTGGTCCTGGGCGAGACCGACGATCGGCAGACCCGAGCGGATGCGCGAGGCGATCAGCGGGGTGTAGCCGGATTCGGTCATGCAGACGATGGCCACGACACCCGTCAGGTGGTTGGCCGCGTACATGGCAGACAGTGCGATGGTCTCGTCTGTCTTGCTGAAGCCTTCGTGGATGCGGTGCTGGGATTCCTGGGCGGCACGTTCACGCTCGGCACCCAGGCAGACACGATCCATGGTCTCGATGGTCTCGACCGGGAAATCGCCTGCCGCGGTCTCGGCCGACAGCATCACGGCGTCGGTGCCGTCGAGCACGGCATTGGCGACGTCGAAGACTTCGGCGCGGGTCGGCAGCGGGGCGCTGATCATCGACTCCATCATCTGGGTCGCGGTGATGACCACGCGGTTGAGGCTGCGGGCACGGCGGATCATGCGCTTCTGCACGCCGATCAGCTGTGCGTCGCCGATCTCCACGCCCAGATCGCCACGCGCCACCATCACGCCTTCACTGGCGAGGATGATGCCGTCGAGCACGGCGTCATCGGCGACGGCTTCGGCGCGCTCGACCTTGGCGATCAGGCCGATGTCACGACCTTCCTCGCCCAGCAGCTCACGTGCCAGCTGCATGTCGGCGCCACTGCGCGGGAAGGAGACGGCCAGATAGTCCACGCCGATGTCGATGGCGGTCTTGAGGTCTGCCTTGTCCTTCTCGGTCAGCGCCTCGGCGGACAGGCCACCGCCTTGCTTGTTGATGCCCTTGTTGTTGGACAGCTTGCCACCCACCTTGACGGTGGTGTGGATCTCGTTGCCCTTGAGTTCGTTGACCTCGAGCACCACGCGACCGTCATCAAGCAGCAGAACGTCGCCGGCGACCACGTCATCGGCCAGTTGCTGATAGTCGCAGCCGACACGCTCGACGGTACCTTCATCGCGGCCCAGGCCGATGTCCAGGATGAACGGTTGGCCTTCCTGAAGCTGGACAGCGGTGTCCTTGAAGCGGGCGATGCGGATCTTCGGACCCTGCAGATCACCCAGCACGGCGACGCTGCGGCCCTGGGCGGCGGCGGCGGCACGGACGGCCTCGGCACGCATGCGGTGGTCTTCGGGGCTGCCGTGAGAGAAGTTGAGGCGAACCACATCCACTCCGGCACGGATCATCGCGTCGAGGACGCCCGGCTTGTCACTGGCCGGACCGAGTGTGGCGACAATCTTGGTGCGGCGGATCGGGCCGTTGAACGCGTGCGGCATGAGAACATACTCCTTGAACACTTGCGTGAGGGGTCAGGCGGTTTGTGTTGTCATTTTACTACATTGACGACGTAAAGGGAGCCTGTCGAGTGTCGTGGTTGATTGGTGTGGTAGCGCGTGAGTGATTCGGCTGCCATGGCGGCGATGGTAGCGACATGACTTGCGTCTTCACAAGCGCTGGCGTCAGGCTGGTGGTCAGCCAGACACGTCGTGATCCGAGAGGCCCAGGCTGTGAGGATGGCATCTACGTTGACCCGCAGGCCTGCCACTGCCTGTGTCAGTAATGCCACACTGATGTGACGAATCGTGAAAAGGCCACTTATATATAGTCATGGCTTGCCTGTCGTCATGGCGACACATGCACCTGGCGGGTCTGGCAGGTCCGGGTGCCGGTCGATGACCGCGTCATGCCTCGGGCGTCGATTCTCGAGATTCGGGGTGGTGTGTGATGTCCGCTGCCACCACCCACATGTCGTGGTGCTGGCAACATTGCTGGTCAGCGCTGAAATGCTGGGGTAGGGTAGGCGCATTTTTAGGCTGGGATAAAACCCAGCGCTACGAGTCATTCGCCGGTGCAGTCAGCGCCGGCCAGGAGATGCGAGCAACCATGGGCAAGTCACTGGTGATCGTCGAGTCGCCTGCCAAGGCCAAGACCATCAACAAGTATCTCGGCAACGACTTCGTGGTGAAGTCGAGTGTTGGGCATATCCGCGATCTGCCGACCAGCGGTAGCGGCAAGCAGGCCACCGATCCCAAGGAGCGTGCCCGTCAGGCAGCCGAGACGCGCAAGATGTCGCCGGAAGCCAAGGCGGCTCACAAGGAAAAGAAGGCCAAGACGCAGCTTATCCGTCGCATGGGGGTAGACCCGGAGAACGGCTGGGAGGCGCATTACGAGATCCTGCCCGGCAAGGAAAAGGTCGTCTCCGAGCTGACGCGCCTGGCCGAGAAGGCCGACACCATCTATCTCGCGACGGATCTGGACCGCGAAGGTGAGGCGATTGCCTGGCACCTGCGCGAGACCATCGGTGGCGACGATACCCGCTACAAGCGCGTGGTGTTCAACGAGATCACCAAGAAGGCGATCACGGCGGCCTTCGATGAGCCGGGCGATCTGAAGATGGACCGCGTGCATGCTCAGCAGGCGCGTCGCTATCTGGATCGTGTCGTCGGTTTCATGGTCTCGCCGCTGCTGTGGGCCAAGGTGGCTCGTGGGCTGTCGGCCGGGCGAGTGCAGTCGGTTGCCGTGCGCTTGATCGTCGAGCGTGAGCGTGAGATCCGTGCCTTCATTCCGGAAGAATTCTGGGATGTGCACGCAGAGCTTGCCGCGACCAGCGGCGAGGCGATCCGTTTCGAGCTGGCGCGTCAGGATGGCAAGGCCTTCCGTCCGACCAGCGAGAAGGAAACGCTGGATCGCATCGCGGCGCTGCGTACCGCTCGGCTCGCGATTTCCAATCGCGAAGACAAGCCGACCCGCTCCAAGCCGAATGCCCCCTTCATCACCTCGACCCTGCAGCAGGCGGCCAGCAGTCGTCTCGGCTTCTCGGTCAAGAAGACCATGATGATGGCGCAGCGCCTCTACGAGGCCGGTTACATCACTTACATGCGTACCGACTCGACCAATCTGTCGGCGGACGCGGTGGCCACCGCGCGGGACTTCATCGCTGAGGAATTCGGCGACAACTATCTGCCGCAGGCCGCCAACGTCTACTCCAGCAAGGAAGGCGCTCAGGAAGCTCACGAAGCGATCCGTCCCTCCGAGGTGGCGCGTCGCGCGACGGACCTCACCGGCATGGAGCGTGACGCGGAGCGTCTGTATGAGCTGATCTGGCGTCAGTTCGTCGCCTGCCAGATGGTGCCGGCAGAGTATCTGTCCTCGACCCTGACCATCGAGGTCGATGGCTACGAGCTGCGCGCCAAGGGCCGGGTGCTCAAGTTTGACGGTTATACCCGCGTGATGAAGCCGGCGGGCAAGAAGGAAGAGGACCAGTCACTGCCGGACCTGGCCATCGGCGAGGTGCTGGAGCTGGTCGAGCTGGACCCGCAGCAGCACTTCACCAAGCCGACGGCGCGTTACACCGAAGCCAGTCTGGTCAAGGAGCTGGAGAAGCGCGGCATCGGCCGTCCTTCGACCTATGCGGCCATCATCTCGACCATTCAGGATCGTGGTTACGTGGCGCTGGAAAATCGGCGTTTCTACGCCGAGAAGCTGGGTGACATCGTCACTGATCGTCTCAGTGAATCCTTCAAGGACCTGATGGACTTCGGCTTCACCGCGCGCATGGAAGACTACCTCGATGAGGTGGCCAATGGTCAGCGCAACTGGCGCGAGCTGCTGGATGCCTTCTACGCCGAGTTCAAGGCCGAGCTGGATCACGCCCAGTCAGAAGAGGGCATGCGCCCGAATCAGCCGGTGCCGACCGATATCGCCTGCCCGACCTGTGGTCGCGAGATGCAGATCCGTACCGCCTCCACCGGCGTCTTCCTGGGGTGCTCCGGTTACAACCTTCCGCCCAAGGAGCGCTGCAAGACCACCATCGACCTGTTGCCGGGGGATGAGGCGGTCGCCGCTGACGCGGATGAGAATGCCGAGACCGATGCACTGCGTGCCAAGCGCCGTTGCCCGATCTGCGCCACGGCCATGGACAGCTATCTGATCGACGAGCAGCGCAAGCTGCACGTCTGCGGCAACAGCCCGGACTGCGTGGGACATGAAGTCGAGCAGGGTCAGTTCCGCATCAAGGGCTACGATGGGCCGGTCATCGAGTGCGACAAGTGCGGTGCCGACATGCAGCTCAAGACCGGGCGTTTCGGCAAGTACTTCGGCTGCACCAACGAGGATTGCAAGAACACCCGCAAGCTGCTCAAGTCCGGGGAGGTCGCGCCGCCGAAGATGGACCCGATCCCCATGCCGGAACTTGCCTGCGTGAAGGTCGAGGATCACTACGTGCTGCGTGATGGCGCCAGTGGCCTGTTCCTTGCCGCCAGTCAGTTCCCCAAGAATCGCGAGACGCGTCCGCCGCTGGTCAGCGAGCTCAAGGCGCATGCCGACGAGCTGCCGGAGAAGTATCACTTCATCCTCAAGGCGCCGGAGAAAGACCCCGATGGCCGCCCGACGCAGATTCGTTTCTCGCGCAAGGCCAAGGAGCAGTTCGTGATGACGGACGAAGATGGCAAGGCGACGGGGTGGAAGGCGACCTTCGACAACGGCCGTTGGGTCGTCGAGGACAAGCGCAAGGGAGCCAAGAGCTGATGAGCCAGCGTGGCCGCACCAATCAACTGCTGTATCAGGCCGAGTTGCTGCTGGAGCAGGCGGCCGTCGCGACGCGTGATGAGCATGCCGTCGCACGGCGCATGGCCGGTGAGGAAGGGGCGCTGGCGTTGATGGAGCTGGCATTGGCCTCGTTGATCGAGGAGTGCGCCGCGTCGGCACGCTGGCCTGAGGGCAGCTGGCGCGAGCGGCTGGCCACACCGCCGACTCCCGTGGCGGAAATCGAGCAGTTGCGAAGCCTGCAGGCGCAGCCGGACAGTTGGTTGAGCCAGCTGGTGGCCGATATCACGCGTCTGCATGAAGAGGGCGGTGCTGCCCGGCGTGAGGAAGGCCAGGCGCGTGGCGATGGTCTCATCATCGCCGCGGCGGCCAATGCGCCTCTGGCAGAGCGTCTCGCCACGGCAGTCAGCGCCATGAAGGCGTTGCTGTCACACCTTCGCGAGTCGAATGTGGAGTGGTAGCGTCGCGCCTTGCCTGACCCGAAGGCGCTGGCATGTCACGCACCTGTCATTCAGGTGACGCCCTGGCATGACGGGTGCTAGACTGGCGGCATTGTGGCAAGCCCTGCATTCTCCGGTACGACCATGGCTCTGGCTGTGGTCGTACTTTTTTCTGCATTGTCGCCAGTGACTGCAAGTCGCAGGGCCTGCCCGCCGTCAAGCTGACGATCACAACGACGCCGGTATCCTCAGGATGCCGTGCAGGAGGAATGACGTGTCCGATCCCGCCGTACTTGAAATCGTGCAAATGGAAGATGGGGAAGTGATCCTGCGTGCCGCCGAGAGTGAAGGTGAGCCACTTCTCAGTATCCGCATCTCCGATGAAGCTGCCGATCTGCTGCGTGACAATCGCTTCGAGGTCGCGCGTGAGATGATCGACCACGCCATCACCCGCACCCGCCTGTGGGATGGCGAGGATGATGAAGACGAGCAGTCGGAAGGCATGGTGCACTGAGCACTTCCCGCATGTCTGCCATCCACAAAAAAACCCGCCAATCGGCGGGTTTTTTTGTGGATGCCCTGATGGCGACAATCGTCATCTGCGCGTCAGCGCTGTGAGGACAGACTGCCTGCGAGCCTTAAGATCAGTGCAGGCCGCCATCGCGGATCACGCCCACGCCGAGGCCCTCGATTTCCAGGCTGTCCGTGCGCAGATCCACCTTGATGGGCGCGAAGTCCTCGTTCTCGGCTTCCAGCCATACGTAATGGCCATCGCGACGGAAGCGCTTCACCGTCACTTCATCCCCCAGACGCGCCACCACGATCTGTCCGTCACGCACGCTGCTCGTGCGGTGCACGGCCAGCAGGTCACCTTCCAGAATGCCGACATCCTTCATCGAGACCCCGCGCACGCGCAGCAGATAGTCGGCGGCAGGCGAGAAGTAGTCACTGGGCAGTGGGCAATGGCGATCGATATGCTGGCTGGCCAGGATAGGGCTGCCAGCGGCCACTTCCCCGATGACCGGCAGGCCCTGCTCGCTATCCTCTTCCGCCTCGGCCAGAGACGGCACGCGGATGCCCCGCGAGGTGCCCGGCACCATCTCGATGGCTCCCTTGCGCTTCAGGGCACGCAGATGCTCTTCCGCGGCATTCGGTGAGCGAAAGCCCAGTGCCTGGGCGATTTCGGCACGCGTTGGCGGATAGCCTGAGGACTTGATGGTCTTGATGATGAAGTCGAAGACATCCTGCTGGCGCGGAGTAAGCGGCTGAGTCATGGGCATTGCCTTTGGCCTGGGCGGCATCTGAGCTGACGGCACGGGGTGTGCATCCATACAACTGTCATTGTATCCAGTCATGGCGGTCATGCAAGGCATCGTGGGTGCTTTGGCAGCAACGTTGCCGGCATCTTCGTCGACATCGACATGCTGACGCGAGACAGCGGGTGTCCGGGACGCCCCATGACCATCCCGTCCCCGAATGTCCCGCGTGAATGCGCGTCCTGCCGGTCTTGGCTGTCGAGTGTTTGAAACAACCAGCAATTGCCAGTCATGGCATGGACAGCTAGAATTATCTTGTTTCAAACGAATGTTCGTCGGGCGCATCCCGCTACCGGTACACAGGCCCTGTGTGTCCTGTGCTCGGGACACGGCTCGTGGCAGCCTCCGCCTCGGAGTCGCTGCCTGACACGCGGTGCGTGAAGACCGACATGTCGTTTGATTGACCTGCATGAGAAGAGTCGCCCCCCGGGCCACGGCCTTGCCGTTGTCCGGGGGGACAAGAACTCCCGTGCCCCCTCGTGACTGATCACCTGACAAGGCATCCGCCCATGGCCCAGACCGATACCGTTACCCGTATCCTCGATACCGCCGAGGTCCTGTTCGCCGAGCGAGGCTTCGCCGAAACCTCGCTGCGCAATATCACCAGCAAGGCCAAGGTCAACCTGGCGGCGGTCAATTATCACTTCGGCTCAAAGAAGTCATTGATCCAGGCAGTGTTCGCCCGCTATCTCGACCCCTTCAGCGAGCGTTTCCATGCGGCACTCGACAGTGTCGAGCAGCAGCATGCCGGTCGTCAGGTGCCGCTGGAAACGCTGCTGGAAGTGATGGCGCGCACGGTGCTGGAGGTGCCGGCCGAGCGCAACAGCCTGCGTACCTTCATGCGCCTGCTCGGGCTTGCCTATACCCAGGGGCAGGGCCACATGCGTCGCTACATCCGCGAGCATTACGGCACGGTCTTCAGCCGCTTCGCCGAGCTCCTGAAGCTTGCGACGCCGGACCTGCCAGACAACGAGCGCTTCTGGCGTCTGCACTTCATGCTCGGCAGCGTGATCTTCACCTTCTCGGGACTGGACGCACTGCGCGATATCGAAGAGGCCGAATACGGCCATCACACCAGTGTGCGCGAGCTGATCCAGCACATGCGTCCGGTGGTGGTGGCGGCGATGGCGGCTCCGCTGCCGGCCTCGCTCGGAGATGGTGAAGCGGTCACCCAGGCGGCCAGCTGATGGCTTGCTGGGTGGCGGTGGATCTCACCCGCCAGCGTCTTGAGATACGCAATGACGCGCCCAGTGGCAGTCGTGATGCGCCGCCCCCCGCGGCTGACCCTGACACGCTGGTGCATGCCTGTGCGATCTCCAGCGGCCTCAACGGTATCGGCGAGCTCGATGGCAGCGGTTGCACGCCGACCGGCTGGCATGTGGTTCGCGCCGCGATCGGGGAGGGCAATCCGCGTGGTGCCGTCTATCGTGGGCGGCGCTTCACGGGAGAGGTGTTCACGCCTCGACTGGCCGCCGAGCACCCCGAACGCGACTGGATCCTGACGCGTATCCTGTGGCTCAGCGGTCGCGAGCCCGGTATCAACCGTGGCCGCAACGCGGCGGGACAGCGCGTCGACAGCCTGCGGCGCTACATCTACTTCCATGGCACGCCGACCAGCGAGCCGATGGGCACCCCGGCCTCCCATGGGTGCATTCGTCTGCGCGATGAGGATCTGCTGTGCCTTTACCGGCATGCGCCGGCCGGAACGCCAGTGCTGTTGCACGCCTGACGCTGCGTTGCCTGGCGGCTGGTGCTCGCGACTGTTCGAGTCGCGCTCAGTCGGCTAGAATTGCGCCTTTCCTCGCGCCGGCCGCCTGTCCTGAGGCTTGTCTTCCAGGCTGCCGAGCCCCGTAACGACATGAAACCCTGCCGTGCGTGCCATGCCTTGCAGCGCATGACACGGCCAGCAGGCCATGGACAGGAAGGATGTCATGACACAGCCATTGGGCTCCGTAATGCTCGACGTCGAGGGGCATACCCTCACGTCTGACGAACGTGAACTACTGGCACGCCCCGCCGTTGGCGGCGTCATCCTGTTTGCGCGCAACTGTGTTTCTCCCGAGCAGGTGCTGGCGCTGTGCGGTGAGATCCGCCGCGTCAATCCACATCTGTTGATCGCCATCGATCAGGAAGGCGGACGGGTGCAACGGCTGCGCGAAGGCGTGACCCGCCTGCCGCCGATGCGCGCCCTGGCACATTGCTGCCTGGGACGTGACTGTGACGGCTGCGGTGATGATGCCCAGTCGTCAGGGCTCGGGTTTGCCCGTGACGCCGGCTGGTTGCTGGGCATGGAGATGGCCGCCATTGGCTGCGACATCACCTTCGCGCCGGTATTGGATATCGATGTCGCGGGTTCCACCATCATCGGCGACCGCAGTTTCGGGACGACTCCCGAGGACGTGATTGCCGTCGGTACCGCCTTCATCGAGGGCCTGCGCGAAGCTGGCATGGCAGCGGTCGGCAAGCATTATCCCGGTCACGGTGGCATCGCGGCGGATACCCACCGCGAGCGCGTGATCGACCCCCGCTCCTTCCGCGAGCTGCGCGAGCATGATCTCAAGCCCTTCGCGGCGCTGGCGGATCGCCTGGGTGGCGTGATGCCGGCTCATGTCATCTACCCCGATTTCGATGCGCGCCCCGCCGGCTTCTCGCCAAGCTGGCTGGGACTGCTGCGTGAGGAGTTCGGTTTCAAGGGTGCCATCTTCTCCGATGACCTGGGCATGGCGGCTGCCGTGGCCGAGGGCGAGCCGGAAGTGCGCGCTCGTCTGGCACTGGATGCCGGCTGCGACATGGCGCTGGTGTGCAATGATCCCGCCGCCGCACGTGCCGTGCTCGACAGCCTCGATGGGGATGAGCAGCGCAATGCCGGCAAGCGTCAGGCGCGTCTGCGCTACGGGCGCGCCCGCCCCACGCTCGAGGGCCTTGCGGGGCTGTCTCGCTGGCGGCGTACCCATGCACGTCTCGAGGCGCTGGCGGCCAGTCAGCCGCTCGAGCAGGTGGCCATGCCATCGGGCTTGGCTGAATGAGCCAGCCTTGAGGGGCTTTTCCTCCAGACGTCACCCAAGGACTCCACATGGCTGAGAAATCCGCCACCGAGGCGGCTGCCGACAAGCTGGCGGCGCCTGCCGAAGAGATGATCAATCACTGGGTCGAGCCGCTGCGCAACTGGGTGGAGCAGACCTTCGGTCTGCCACTCTGGGGGATCAACCTCGCCCTGGTGCTGGTGGCCGTGGTCGTGCTGCATCTGAGCGAGCGCATTCTGCTCAGTCGCCTGGCCGTGCATGCCGAGAAGAGTCGCAACCTGTGGGATGACGCGCTGCTGCACGGGCTGCGCCATCCGCTGTCTCTGTGGCTCTACAGCATGGGGTCGCTGGTCGCGCTGGACATTCTTGCCCATCAGTTCGCGCCCGGCAGCCTGGAGGCCTACCTGGGCACGGTGCGCCAGATCATCACCCTGCTGGCGCTGGCCTGGGCGTTGATTCGCATGATCAAGCGCTTCGAGTCGCTGCGTACCACGCCACCGCCCGGCACCAACGTCAACGCGATGGATGCCACCACGGCCTCGGCGATCAGCAAGCTGCTGCGTGCCGTCGTGATCGTGCTGGTGGGTCTGGCCATCCTGCAGAATCTCGGTGTGTCACTGTCCGGCGTGATGGCCTTCGGTGGCGTCGGCGGTATCGCCGTGGGCTTCGCCGCGCGTGATCTGCTGGCCAACTTCTTCGGTGCCCTGATGATCCATCTCGACCGCCCGTTCAAGGTCGGTGACTGGATTCGCTCGCCGGACCGCGAGATCGAGGGCACCGTCGAGGACATCGGCTGGCGGCTGACGCGCATCCGCACCTTCGACATGCGTCCGCTCTACATCCCCAACGCCATCTTCACCAGCATCGCGGTGGAGAATCCGTCACGGATGTACAACCGGCGCATCTTCGAGACCATTGGCTTGCGTTACGAAGATGCCACCCGGGTCGGTGACATCATCACCGCGGTCCGCGAGATGGTGGAAGGGCATGACGAGATCGACCAGACGCGGACCCAGATCGTGAACTTCAACAGCTACGGTGAACACTCTCTGGACTTCTTCGTGTACGTCTTCACGCGCACCACCGACTGGGTGAAGTATCACGCCATCAAGCAGGATGTGCTGCTGCGCATCCATGACATCATCCGTGAGCACGATGCACGCGTGGCCCTGCCGGGGCAGCGCCTGCACTTCGCTGACGTGCTGTCCCTCGAGGGCGCTGCTCCTCAAGGCGACACGAATGCTGATCGCGAGTCGTCCTCGCGCCGACCGCAAGACGAACAGGACGGCAAGGCCGCTGAAGCCTCGCCGTCACACGCTGCGCAGAGCGGGTCCCGCCGTTCTGCTTCATCCTCCGCTGCTACATCCTCTGCCACGTCCGCCCGACGTGGAGATGAGGCCAGTGATACCCAGGAAACTCCCGATGCTGACTCCGACGCCTGACTCCCTGAGCGCCCTGCATGCCGAAATGCGAGACGTGATGGACAACGCCGACTGCCTGATTCCCCAGGCAGAGCTGGAGGTCGCACTCGATCGCATGGCCGGGGAGTTGACCCGCAGCCTTGGTGATCGCATGCCGATCTTCTACTGCGTGATGAATGGCGGCCTGATTACCGCAGGTCAGCTGTTGACCCGACTCAAGTTCCCGCTGGAAGTCGATTATCTGCACGCGACGCGTTACCGCGGTGCCATGCGCGGCGGCGAGCTGTTCTGGCGCGTCAATCCGGAACTGCCGATGGCCGGTCGTGACGTGGTCATCGTCGATGACATCCTCGATGAGGGTGGCACCCTGGCGGCCATCATCGAGTACTGCCGTGAAGCGGGTGCGCGCAGCGTGTCCAGCTGTGTGCTGGTGGACAAGAAGCACGATCGCAAGGCCTATCCGGGCTTCAAGGCCGACTTCTGTGGTCTGGATGTCGAAGACCGCTTCCTGTTCGGTTTCGGCATGGATTACAAGGGCTACTGGCGCAACGCGCCGGGCATCTACGCGCCCAAGGGGCTGTAACGTTCCTGAAGACGAGGCGGTTTCGTCGCGCTGCCGTCCTGTCTCACCATCGCAGCCACGCCGGCATGTGATCACCACCCGCCCGGGCCACCGCGGCGGGTGGTGTCGTTTTCGGGGCCTTTTCTCGTCTCTTGGCGCAGAGCGTGACGATTGTGCTTGTCGTTATCGGTTGGCTCGGAGTAGCGTTCGCTCAGGGGCGAAGCGTTCGGCCCTTGAGAGATTCCTGCACATGGGTGGCGAGGAGACAGGAGATGCTGGCAGTCATCGGGGGGACCGGGTTCGGCCATTGGCCGGGGCTGGAGGTGCTCAAGCGGGGTGGTCAGGAAACTCCCTTGGGGGCGGCGTCCTGCGGGGTGGTGCAAGGGCGGCTCGGCGGCAGGTCGATCCTGTTTCTGGCGCGGCACGGTCAACCCCACAAGATGCCGCCGCACCGAATCAATTATCGCGCCAACCTGTGGGCGCTCAAGCAGGCCGGGGCGACTCACGTCGTTGGCGTCAACTGCGTGTCAGGTATCGACCCGACGCTGGCGCCGGGCACGCTGGTGGTCCCGGATCAGTTGATCGATTACACGACGGGGCGCGAGGGCTCGTTCTTCGATGGCCGTTTCAAGCCGTTCCAGCATGTGGCATTCGCCTGGCCGTATCACCGTGTCTGGCGCGAGGAGCTGCATTCGGCGGCCTCTGACGCGGGACTGGTGATCCAGGCAGGCGGAGTGCTGGGCGTGGTGCAGGGGCCGAGACTGGAAACCGCGGCCGAGATTCGTCTGATGGCGCGCGATGGCAATACGTTGGTGGGCATGACGGGGATGCCCGAGGCCGTGCTGGCCCGGGAACTCGAGATGGAGTACGCCAGCCTGTGCCTGGTGATCAGTCACGCGGCCGGGGTCGGGGAGGAGGAGCCGACGAGGGCCGGAACGGAGTCGGTGATCGAGGCAGGCATGCCGCAGGTGCAGCGCTTGCTGGCGGCGCTGCTGGCACGCCATGCGTGAGGCGCTTGTCCCTGGGAGGTGAGGCGGTCTGACTGCCAGAAAAACGGCCTGCATCAGCGATGCAGGCCGTTTTCATGTTCTGCGCATTTTCACGTGCACAGAGGTGAGTGGGGGCGTCAGGCCGCCTGGGTCTTGGCGTTGAGCAGCTCAAGCAGGGATTCGCAGAAGCTGAAGCGCGCCTCGGCGTCTTCCATCTCGGTGGTGAAGCGCAGCGTGTCGGCACCTTCCAGCCTGTAGACATCGGGCTGGCGCTGGATGAGTGTCACCAGCGTCAAGGGATCGACAGGCGTCTGGGCGCCGAAGATGATGCGGCCGCGTGCGGCACCGGCTTCCAGCTTGACGATGCCCAGTGCCTGGGCGCGCTGGCGCAGCCGGGTCTGGCGGAACAGCGTCTTGACCGGCTCCGGCAATAGGCCGAAGCGGTCGATCATCTCGACCTGCAGTTCCCGGAGATCGCTGGCGTTCTCGGCGTTGCTGATGCGCTTGTACATCATCAGGCGCTGCTGGACATCGTGGAGGTAGTCACCCGGAATCAGCGCCGGCAGATTGAGTCCGACTTCCACGCCCTCATCCAGCGGCGATTCGATGTTGGGCGTCTTGCCGGCCTTGATGGCCTTCACGGCGCGATCCAGCATCTCCATGTACAGCGAGTAGCCGATGGTTTCCATCTGGCCGGACTGCTCATCACCCAACAGCTCGCCCGCGCCACGGATCTCCATGTCATGGGAGGCCAGGGTGAAGCCTGCCCCCAGGTCATGCGATTCGCTGATTGCCTCCAGACGCTTGACCGCATCGCGGGTCATGGCCTTGGGGTGCGGGGTCAGCAGGTAGGCGTAGGCCTGGTGATGCGAGCGCCCGACGCGCCCACGCAGCTGGTGCAGCTGCGCGAGGCCGAACTTGTCGGCGCGTTCGATGATGATGGTGTTGGCGCTCGGGACGTCGATGCCGGTCTCGATGATGGTCGAGCAGACCAGCACGTTGAAGCGCTTGTGGTAGAAGTCCGACATGCGCCGCTCCAGGCTACGCTCCGGCAGCTGCCCGTGGGCGACACCGACGATGGCTTCCGGCACCAGTTCCGCGATGCGTGCCGCGCTTTCCTCGATGGTCTTGACCTCGTTGTGCAGCACGTAGACCTGTCCGCCGCGCAGCAGCTCACGCAGGATGGCTTCCTTGATCACGCCGTCGTTGCGCTGCTGGACGAAGGTCTTCACCGACAGGCGGCGCGCCGGTGGCGTGGCGATGATGGACAGGTCGCGAATGCCGCTCATCGCCATGTTGAGCGTGCGCGGAATCGGCGTGGCGGTCAGGGTCAGGATGTCCACTTCGGCACGCAGGCTCTTGAGTCGCTCCTTCTGGGAGACCCCGAAGCGGTGCTCCTCATCGATGACCAGCAGTCCCATGTTGGGCAATTCCAGCGACTTGGAGAGCAGCTTGTGGGTGCCGATCACGATATCCGCCTGCCCCTTGCGGATGCGCTCCAGTGACGCTTCCTGGCCCTTGCCGCTGGTGAAGCGCGACAGCAGGGCGATCTCCACCGCGGTGTCGGCGAAGCGATCGCGGAAGTTGTCATAATGCTGCTGGGCCAGCAGGGTGGTGGGCACCAGCACCACCACCTGACGGCCGGAGTTGACGGCCAGGAAGGCGGCGCGCATCGCGACCTCGGTCTTGCCGAAGCCGACATCGCCGCACACTACGCGATCCATCGGCTGAGGAGAGCACATGTCCTGGATCACCGCACCGATGGTCTGCGCCTGATCCGGTGTCTCCTCGAAGGGGAAGCTGGCCGCGAAACGGGCGTAGTCCTCGGCGGGGAAGTCGCAGGCATGGCCGACACGCGCTTCGCGCCGTGCATAGACATCCAGCAGCTCGGCGGCGGTGTCGCGAATCTTCTCGGCCGCCTTGCGCTTGGCCTTCTCCCACTGCTCGGACCCCAGCTTGTGCAGCGGTGCCAGTTCATCGCTGGCGCCGGAATAGCGTGAGATCAGATGCAGGCTGTCCACCGGCACATAGAGCTTGGCGCCGTCGGCGTATTCAAGGGCGAGGAACTCGGCTTCCTGGCCGCCGGCATCGATGGTCTCGAGTCCCAGGTAGCGACCGACCCCGTGGGTGTGGTGTACCACCGGTGCGCCTTCGCGCAGCTCCGAGAGATGACGCACGGCCAGTTCGTTGTCATCGGTGGCACGCGCCTGACGACGGCTCTGGCGGACTACCTCGCCATAGAGCTCGGTCTCGGTGACGATGACCAGCCCCTTGGCGGCGTCTGCGCGCTCGGGGGAGGGCGCCTGGGAGGCCTGCTCACCCGCTACCCAGGCACCACGCGTCAGGCCGCCGACGGTCAGGCCGACCGCGGCGGGACTGTCGACGAAGTGCTGGAAGCTCGCGAAGTCCTCCAGGCTGCGTAGCCCGAAGCTGCGCAGCAGCGGAGCGAGCTGCTCCTCGACGACTTCCCGGCGACCCTGGGTCTCGGCGACGAACAGGATGCGCTGTGCGCTCTGGCCGTTGAGTCGCTGCTTGAGGAAGCTCGCCAGCGCCTGGGTGGGGTCGGCGCTGCGTGCATCGATGGCGAGGCTGGGCAGCGCCTGCTGGCCGAATTCGATGGTGTGCGCATTGGGCTCGCGCAGCAGTTCGATGCGCTCGTGCTGCTTGATCAACGCGAACAGTTCGTTGACCGGCACGAAGGCGCGATGCGGCGGCAGCAGCGGGCGCGTGGGGTCCACGCCGAGATTGGCGTAGCGCGTGGTGATGGCGTCCCAATGATGTTCGGCCGCTTCGCGAGCTCCCGGCAGCATGGCGATCCGCAGGTTGTCGCCCATGTGATCGAACAGCGTCGCGGTCTCCTCGAAGAACAGCGGCAGATACTGCTCGAGCCCCGGTGAGGGAATGCCCTTGATGGCATCGTTGTAGAGGATGCACTGGCGGGGGTCGACATCGAACAGTGTCTCGAAGCCCTCGCGGAAACAGGCGATGGCGCTGCGCGTCAGAGGATATTCGTGGGCGGGCAGGATCTCGATCGCCTCGACCTTGTCGCCGCTGCGCTGGGTGTCGGGGTCGAAGGCGCGCAGGGTGTCGATCTCGTCATCGAACAGATCGATTCGCAGCGGTTGCTCACTGCCCATCGGGAACAGGTCGATCAGCGCGCCGCGCAACGCATACTCTCCGGGCTCGTAGACGGTCTCCACCGCACGGTATCCGGCACGTGAGAGGCGTGAGCGGAAATTCTCGCGGTCGAGAGTGTCTCCCCTGGCGAGACTGAAGACCTGGCCGGCGATGTAATCCGCCGGCGCCAGGCGCTGCATCAGGGTGTTGACCGGCACCGGCACGATGGCGCGGCGGCTGGCCTGCAGGGTGCGCAGCGTGCGCAGGCGCTCCGAGACGATGTCCTGGTGGGGCGAGAAACTGTCGTAGGGCAGTGTCTCCCAGTCAGGGAATGGCAGCAGGCGCTCCGGGTGGCGGGTATAGAAGTGCAGGTCCGCCTCCAGACGCTGGGCGCTGGCGGTGTCCGGCGTGATCACCATCAGTGGCGCTTCATCGGCGTCCGCCAGGCGCGCCAGCGCCAGGGCGGCAGCGCTGCCATCCTGCAGCGTCCAGTAGGTGGTCTCACGGGGAGAGCGTGGCAACGGGGGCGTCAGCGGAGTCTCGAACATGGGCTCTGGTGTCTTGTGTCCTGGGCTTGGGCGCACGGGAAGATTCACCGGCGGGAGGGGTGCTCCTCGCCAGTCACGCCAAACGGTGAAAGCCCGCGGCGGCGCGAGCGATGGTGATGAAGGCGCAATGGTCGGCGCAGGGCGCTCCTCGTGGCAGCCAGCATGGAGGGGGCGTTCTGACGGCCCGCTCTGATGGTCGCAGACCCAACCCCTTGCCGTGACGGGGCTGCCGAGGCGGTGTCGTCAATGCCCTGCGCCTGATGATAGCAAGTCATTCCCTGTCATGGGGGCGAGGCGTGGCCTTTTCATCGGTGGCGAGGCCAGGAATCTCGCAAGAGCTTGTCCGGCGATCCTCCACGGGATGCGGACGGTGCTTCAGGAAGGGCTCTTGTAGTCAAATCGTTGATTCTGTAGCACTACTACCCTCCGTGCGACCATCCTTTCATTGTGACCCCGCCCCCCGTTACGCATACTCAGCTGGCCTTGTCCGACGCTGCAAGCTCGCTTGCCGCGTTCGCCTATCGTTCGCCAGTCAGAGGAATTCCTCCGTGAGCAAAGAGAATCTCGAAGCCTGTTTCAAGCAGTGGCAAGACAATGAAGCCCTCGCCGAACAGATGATCCCGCTGCTGGGTGACCTCTATCGTCGCTTCAATGTCGTGCCCTCCATCTATGGGCGTTCGCTGATCAACCGCTCCATGGTGCGTATCCTCAAGAACCACCGTTGGGTGCGCAAGGCGGAAGGGGTGGAGCTGTCCGTCGAGGACACCTTCCCGCTGGTGCGTGCCATGATCGAGCTGAATCTCGGGCCGGCCCACGTCGACATCGGCAAGCTGGCAGTGGCCTTCAAGCGCTCCGACGAGACGGACATCACTGCCTTCCTCAAACGCGAGCTTGCCGAGATCGTCGGTGGCTACGTCGAAGGCGGCATGGGCGGCGACCCGAAGGATGTCGTCCTGTATGGCTTCGGGCGTATCGGCCGCCTGCTGGCGCGCATCATGATCGAGAAGGCCGGTGGCGGTAATCTGCTGCGTCTGCGCGCCATCGTGGTGCGTGGCAGCAAGGAGGATCTGGAAAAGCGAGCCAGCCTCCTGCGTCGTGATTCCGTGCATGGTCCCTTCGAGGGCAGCATCACGGTCGATCAGGAGAATTCGGCGCTGATCGTCAATGGCAACTACATCAAGATCATCTACGCGAACTCGCCGTCCGAGATCGATTACACCGCGCACGGCATCGACAATGCCATCGTGGTCGACAATACCGGCAAGTGGCGCGACGAGGCTGGCCTGGGGCAGCATCTCGAGTGCAAGGGCGTGGCCAAGGTGCTGCTCACCGCTCCGGGCAAGGGCGATCTGAAGAACATCGTCTATGGCGTCAACCACACCGACATCCGTGACGATGATCGCATCATCTCCGCGGCGTCCTGCACCACCAACGCCATCGTGCCGGTGCTGAAGGTGCTGCACGACGAATACGGCGTCAGTCAGGGGCATGTGGAGACGGTCCACTCCTATACCAACGACCAGAACCTGATCGACAACTTCCACAGCGGGGACCGTCGCGGTCGCGCGGCGGCACTCAACATGGTGCTGACCGAGACCGGTGCTGCCAAGGCCGTCGCCAAGGCGCTGCCGGAGCTTTCCGGCAAGCTGACCGGCAACGCGATCCGTGTGCCGACGCCCAACGTCTCGATGGCGATTCTCAATCTGACGCTGGACACCGCAAGCGACGCCGAGCGCATGAATGACTTCCTGCGCACGGCCTCTCTGCACTCTTCACTGCAGAAGCAGATCGACTACGTCGATTCCTGTGAAGTGGTCTCTTCCGACTTCGTCGGCAACCGTCATTCCGGCATCGTCGACGGTCAGGCGACCATCGTCACCGACAAGCAGGCCGTCGTGTATGTGTGGTATGACAACGAGTTCGGTTACAGCTGCCAGGTCGTGCGTATCCTGCAGCACATGTCCAACGTGCGTTTCAGCTATTTCCCCACTCGCTGAGGCAATGGGTCGCGCCATGGCGTGATTCACGCATGGTGAGGAAAAAATGCCTGTCAATACAACGCCCCTGCCATCCTCGATGGCAGGGGCGTTGGCGTGTTGAATGCCCTCACCACTTTAGTGTCGTATGGTCTTTCGGGGCTCGCATCTTTATAATGAGGCGGATTTTTTTGGGCCGGTCCAATCTCTGGGCTACACCTCCAACCGTCTGATAAGAAAAGCATTCACATCAACTGAAACGCGAATCTCGCGAGGTTGCCTGGCCGTATGTCGGCCTCGAGGCGTGTCATTGATGCGTGATCTTTCCTGAACAACATCAGATCCGACAATTGGGCGAGTCTATGATCGAAGTCAAACGTGGCCTGGATCTCCCCATCGCCGGGGCGCCGGAGCAGCGTATCGAGGATGCGCAGCCCGTTCGTCGCGTAGCGATCCTGGGTGTTGACTACGTCGGCATGAAGCCGACGATGGAAGTCCGTGAAGGGGACAAGGTGAAACTGGGGCAACTCCTGTTCACCGACAAGAAGACCCCGGGCGTCCGTTACACCGCGCCTGCTGCCGGGACCGTGGTCGAGATCAACCGTGGCGAGAAGCGCAAGCTTCTGTCCGTGGTCATCGAGACCGATGCGCAGGGCGATGCGGTGGAATTCACCGCGCATGGCGAGGCGGCGCTGGCCGGTCTCGAGCGTCAGGTCGTGGTCGACCAGCTGGTCGACTCCGGTCTGTGGACGGCATTCCGTACCCGCCCGTTCTCGCGTGTGCCGGCACTGGATGCCACCCCGGCAGCCATCTTCGTCACCGCCATCGATACCCACCCGCTGGCCGCAGATCCGGCCGTGGTGCTCAAGGGGCAGGAAGTTGCGTTCCGTCAGGGTCTCGTCGCATTGACGCGTCTGACCGAAGGCAAGGTGTTCCTGTGCCAGGCACCGGGCGCGGATATCCCGGGCGGCGATGTGGCCGGCGTGGTCAGCGAGTCCTTCAAGGGCCCGCACCCGGCAGGTCTGCCGGGTACGCACATCCATCATCTCGCACCGGTCAGCCTGAAACGTCATGTCTGGCATGTCGGTTATCAGGATGTCGTCGCCATCGGTACCCTGCTGGCGGAAGGGCGTCTGGACACCACGCGTGTCATCGCCGTCGGTGGCCCGCGTGCCACCAAGCCCCGCCTGCTGCGTACCCGTCTGGGCGCGAGCACTGAAGAACTGCTCAAGGGGGAAGTCGAGCAGCCGGAAGATACCCGTGTGATCTCCGGTTCCGTGTTCTCCGGTCTGACCTGTGAAGGGGCGCTGCGTTTCGTCAGCCGCTATCACACTCAGGTGAGTCTGCTGGAAGAAGGCAACAAGCGTGCCTTCATGGGCTGGCTGTCCACTGGTGCCAATCGTCACTCGGTGCTGGGTATCTACCTGTCGAAGCTGACCGGTCTGCGTGACTATCGTCCCAACACCTCCACCAATGGCTCCGAGCGTGCCATGGTGCCGGTGGGAGCGTACGAGAAGGTCATGCCGCTGGACATTCTGCCGACGCAGCTGCTGCGCTCGCTGATCGTGGGTGATATCGAGACCGGCATGCAGCTTGGCTGCCTGGAGCTTGATGAAGAGGACCTCGCACTGTGCACCTATGTGTGCCCGGGCAAGTACGAGTACGGTCCCATCCTGCGTGACAACCTCACCACGATCGAGAAAGAGGTCTGATGATGGGTATTCGACAGACTCTGGATAACCTGGAGCCGCACTTCCACAAGGGTGGCAAGTACGAGAAGTTCTACGCGCTCTACGAAGCCGTGGACACGATTTTCTATGCGCCGGCGAGTGTCACGCGTACCACCGCGCACGTGCGTGATGGTATCGACCTGAAGCGCATCATGATCACGGTCTGGATGTGTACCTTCCCGGCCATGTTCTTCGGCATGTACAACGCCGGTCTGCAGGCCAACGAGGCCATCGCTGGCGGTTACAGTGCATTGGGCGGCTGGCGTGAAGCCATCGTCATGATGCTGGCGGGCAGCCATGATGCGGGCAGCGTGTGGGCCAACTTCATCCTGGGGGCCACCTACTTCCTGCCCATCTATCTGGTGACCTTCGCGGTCGGCGGCTTCTGGGAAGTGCTGTTCGCGATGCGTCGCGGTCACGAGGTCAACGAAGGCTTCTTCGTCACCTCCGTGCTGTTCGCGCTGACGCTGCCGGCCACCATCCCGCTGTGGCAGGTCGCGCTCGGCATCACCTTCGGTGTGGTGATCGGCAAGGAAGTCTTCGGCGGTACCGGCAAGAACTTCCTCAACCCGGCGCTGTCCGGTCGTGCCTTCCTGTACTTCGCCTATCCGGCCAGCATTTCCGGTGACGCGGTGTGGGTGCCGGCTGACGGCTATACCGGTGCGACCGCACTGTCCACCGCGGCACAGGACGGCATGAGCGCCCTGATGCAGCAGATGAGCTGGACCGATGCCTTCCTGGGCTTCATTCCGGGCTCGTTGGGTGAGGTATCGACGCTGGCCATCTTCCTCGGCGCGGCGGTACTGCTGTGGACGCGCATCGCCTCCTGGCGAATCATGCTGGGCGTGTTGCTGGGCATGGTCGCGACCTCGGCGCTGTTCAACGCCATCGGCAGTGACACCAATGCCATGTTCGCGATGCCGTGGTACTGGCATCTGGTCATCGGCGGCTTCGCCTTCGGCATGGTCTTCATGGCCACCGATCCGGTCTCGGCTTCCATGACCGACAAGGGCAAGCTGATCTTCGGTGCACTGATCGGCGTGATGACCGTGTTGATCCGTGTCGCCAACCCGGCCTTCCCGGAGGGCATCATGCTGGCGATCCTGTTCGCCAACCTGTTCGCCCCGCTGATCGACCACTTCGTCGTGCAGGCCAACATCAAGCGCCGCGTCAAGCGCGAGGCTGCCGGCATCGCGAACGAGGAGACCGCCTGACATGGCCAGCAACAATTCCATCAAGAAGACCCTCGGCGTCGCGCTCGGGCTGTGCATCGTCTGCTCGGTGGTGGTATCCACCGCAGCGGTCGTGCTGCGTCCGATGCAGATGACCAATGCCGAGCTGGACCGCAAGAGCAACATCCTCGCGGTCGCCGAGCTGCTGCAGCCGGGCGAGGATGTCGGCCAGCAGTTCCGTGACAAGGTCACCGCCAAGGTCGTCGACCTGAACAGCGGTGAGTACGTCGACGACATCGATCCGGAAAAGTACGACCAGGCCAAGATGTCCAAGGACCCGGCCACCTCACGTACCCTGTCCGGTGACGAGGATCTGCCGGGCATCAAGCGTCGTGAGCAGTACTCGGTGGTCTATCTGGTCGGTGATGTCGAGCAGCCGGACGAGATCATCGTCCCGGTGCGTGGCAACGGCCTGTGGTCGATGATGTACGGCTACCTGGCACTCAAGGGTGACGGCAACACCGTGGTGGGTCTGTCCTTCTATCAGCAGGGGGAAACTCCGGGGCTGGGCGGCGAAGTCGATAACCCGAAGTGGAAGGCCCAGTGGGATGGCAAGAAGATCTATCCCGAAGACAGCATGGACCCGGAAGTGCACCTGAAGAAGGGCGGTGTCAATCCGTCATCTCCGGATGCCAAGTACCAGGTTGATGCCCTGTCAGGTGCTACCCTCACCAGCAACGGCGTGACCAACCTGCTGCAGTTCTGGATGGGTGAGAATGGCTTCGCCAAGTACCTGACCCAGTTCCGCGACGTCAAAGGAGCGTAATGATGGCAGCCGAAACTCCTAAAGGTGTCCTGACGACGCCGATCTTCAAGAACAACCCCATCGCGCTGCAGATCCTCGGTATCTGCTCCGCGCTGGCGGTGACCAACTCGATGAACACCGCCCTGATCATGGGGATCGCGGTGTCACTGGTGACGGCGTTCTCCAGTCTGTTCATCTCGTTGATCCGCAATCACATCCCGTCGTCCATCCGCATCATCGTGCAGATGACGATCATCGCCTCGCTGGTCATCGTGGTCGATCAGTCGCTCAAGGCCTTCGCCTTCGAGACCTCCAAGCAGCTGTCGGTCTTCGTCGGTCTGATCATCACCAACTGCATCGTGATGGGCCGCGCGGAAGCCTACGCCATGCAGAATGGCCCGGCGATGAGCTTCATCGACGGTATCGGCAACGGTCTCGGCTACACCGTGATCCTGCTGGTGGTCGGCTTCGTGCGTGAGCTGTTCGGTTCCGGCTCCCTGTTCGGCGTGACCATCCTGCAGACCGTCAATGACGGTGGCTGGTACATCCCGAATGGTCTGATGCTGCTGCCGCCGTCCGCGTTCTTCGTCATCGGTCTGTTCATCTGGGTGCTGCGCAGCGTCTATCCGGAGCAGGTCGAGAAGGCGGAGTACAAGATTACCGCCAACACCAAGATCAAGGAGGCCGTGTAACATGTTCGAACACTACCTGAGCCTGTTCATCAAGGCCGTGTTCGTCGAGAACATGGCGCTGGCCTTCTTCCTGGGCATGTGCACCTTCCTGGCGGTGTCCAAGAAGATCCAGTCCGCGATCGGTCTGGGCGTGGCCGTCATCGTCGTGCTGGCGGTGACCGTCCCGGTCAACAACCTGATCCTGAACTACCTGCTGCGTGAAGGCGCGCTGACCTGGACCGGTCTGGAAGGTGCGGAAAGCATCGACCTGTCCTTCCTGGGTTACCTGTCCTACATCGGCGTCATCGCGGCGATCGTCCAGATCCTCGAGATGTTCCTCGACAAGTTCGTGCCGGCGCTCTACAACGCGCTGGGCGTGTTCTTGCCGCTGATCACGGTCAACTGCGCGATTCTCGGTGCGGCCCTGTTCATGGTGCAGCGTGACTACAGCTTCGGCGAGTCCGTGATCTATGGCGTGGGTGCCGGCTTCGGCTGGGCCCTGGCGATCGCCGCACTGGCCGGTATCCGCGAGAAGCTCAAGTACTCTGACGTGCCGGCTGGCCTGCAGGGTCTCGGCATTACCTTCATTACCGTTGGCCTGATGTCGCTGGGCTTCATGTCCTTCTCCGGCGTCCAGCTGTAACGCAACCGAGCATAAGGAAATCGAAATGGTAGATACCTCCATCATCGTGCTCGGCGTCGTCATGTTCACCGTGGTCGTGATCGGCCTGGTGCTCGTGATTCTCGCGGCACGCAGCAAGCTGGTCTCGAGCGGTGACGTCCAGATCGAGATCAATGGCGACCCCGCCAACACCCTGACCACCCAGGCCGGCGGCAAGCTGCTGCAGACCCTGGCGGCCAATGGCATCTTCCTGTCCTCCGCCTGTGGTGGCGGGGGTTCCTGTGCCCAGTGCAAGTGTCGGATCGAGGAGGGCGGCGGCTCCATCCTGCCCACCGAGGAATCCCACTTCACCATGGGTGAGAAGAAGGAAGGCTGGCGCCTGTCATGCCAGGTCCCGGTCAAGCAGGACATGAAGATCGAAGTGCCGGAAGAGATCTTCGGTGTGAAGAAGTGGGAAACCACCGTGACCGCCAACCCGAACGTCGCGACCTTCATCAAGGAGCTGAACCTGCAGCTGCCGGAAGGCGAGGAAGTCAACTTCCGCGCCGGCGGTTACGTGCAGCTGGAAGCGCCGGCCTACGACATCAAGTTCTCCGACTTCGACATTGAAGAAGAGTATCGTGGTGACTGGGAGAAGTTCGGTCTGTTCAACGTTCAGCACAAGAACGAAGAGCCGGTCATCCGCGCCTACTCCATGGCGAACTATCCGGAAGAGTACGGCATCCTGAAGTTCAACATCCGTATCGCCACTCCGCCGCCGAATTCCCAGCATCCGCCGGGGCTGATGTCCACCTATGTCTTCTCGCTGAAGCCGGGTGACAAGGTGACCGTGATGGGGCCGTTCGGTGAGTTCTTCGCCAAGGATACCGACGCCGAGATGGTCTTCATCGGTGGCGGTGCCGGCATGGCGCCGATGCGCAGCCATATCTTCGATCAGCTCAAGCGTCTGAATTCCAAGCGCAAGATGTCGTTCTGGTACGGTGCGCGCTCCATGCGCGAGTCGTTCTACAACGAGGAATACGACCAGCTGGCCGAAGAGAACGAGAACTTCGAGTGGCACCTGGCGCTGTCTGATCCGCAGCCTGAGGACAACTGGGAAGGCCCGACGGGCTTCATCCACAACGTCCTGTACGAAAACTACCTCAAGGACCACCCGGCCCCTGAGGACTGCGAGTACTACATGTGCGGGCCGCCCATGATGAACGCCGCCGTCGTCAAGATGCTGACCGACATGGGTGTGGAGCCGGAGAACATCCTGCTCGATGACTTCGGTGGTTGATCGATGATGTCACGCGTCGCAAGACGACTGGCAGGGCCGGCCCTCATGGGGCTGGCCCTGCTGGTTGCAGGCTGTGAAAATTCCAGCAACCCTGAGTTGCATCGCTTTGCCGGTCCCATCTTCGGCACCGGATTCCATGTCACGGTGGCAGGGGATCTGGATGTCGATGAGGTGGCGTCACTCAAGCAGGCGAGCGTCGAGGCGCTGGACAAGGTCGACTGGCAGATGTCGACCTACAAGGACACCTCGGAGCTCTCGAAGCTCAATCAGGCACCGCTGGATACGCCGATCACGCTGTCGGATGGCCTGGCGCAGGTGCTGGCCGAATCGCAGGATATCGGCAGGCGCTCCGAGGGTGCCTTTGACATCACCGTCGGCCCGGCCGTCAATCTGTGGGGCTTTGGCCCGGATGAGCGTCTCGACAAGGCACCGAGTGATGCACAGATCGCGCAGGCGCTCGAGAAGGTCGATCATCTGGCGCTGGAGCTCGATGGCAATACGGTGATCAAGCGCAAGCCGGTGTATGCCGACCTGTCGGGGATCGCCAAGGGCTATGGGGTGGATCAAGTCGCCGATGTGCTCGAGGCCAATGGCATCGAGAACTATCTGGTCGAGGTCGGTGGTGAGATCCGCGTCAAGGGTGAGAAGCCCGGCCACAGGCCGTGGCGTATCGCCATCGAAGCGCCGAAGTCCTTCGAGCGTTCCGTGCAGCGGATCATCGACCCCGGCAATGCTGCCGTGGCGACTTCCGGTGACTACCGCAACTATTTCGAGCAGGACGGCGTACGTTACTCACACACGATCGATCCGCGTACCGGTCGTCCCATTCAGCACTCCCTGGCATCGGTGACGGTCATCACGCCAGATTGTGCGAGTGCGGACGCCTGGGCCACGGCACTCAACGTGCTTGGCGCCGAGAAGGCAATGGCCATCGCAAGACGCGAGAACATTGCCGCCTATTTCATTGTCAAAACGGATGATGGCTTCAAGCAGTCCTGGAGTCCGGCATTCGCGCCCTATCTGAAGGACGCGCCGGCGACAGGCGACACGAAGCCCGCAGGGGAATCCAGCGTCTGAGCCTGTCTGCCGTCAGGCAGACGGGGAGGACGTGATCCGCTGCCACCTGTCGTGACACGCCCCTGACCGGGCCTGCCACTCACGATGCATCGGCACCCTCCCGTCAGGGCGGGTACCGATGTGGCGGTCGAGTCGGGTCGGTCACAGTGGGCCAACATGGGGCCATGCCCCGGGAGAAATGACATGACTATCTGGTTACTGGTGTTCGCCGCCATGCTGCTGTTGATCGGCGCGATGGCTGTCGGGGTGTTGATGGGGCGCAAGCCGATCGCCGGCTCCTGCGGCGGCCTCAACAACCTCGGGCTCAAGGATGGCTGTGATATCTGTGGCGGCAAGGATGACGAGTGCGAGAAGGAGCAGGAGCGCCAGCGTCTGATGGCCGAGAGCGGCGGCAAGCCGGCCAGTGATCTGGCCTACGAAGCCCCGCGTCGCTGATTTCTGCTCTGATGACTCAGAGCCCGCCGGCCGCAAGGCCAGCCGCCGGCCCTGGCATGCCATTCTCTCCCTGAGCAGAGTGTGGCGTGTCAGGGCCGGCCTACGAACAACCAAGGAGCAAAGCGAGTCTCATGGCAGTCTACAACTACGATGTGGTCGTGATCGGTACCGGTCCGGCAGGGGAGAGCGCGGCGGTCAATGCGGCCAAGCATGGCAAGCGAGTGGCCGTGATCGAGGCCCAGTCCTCCGTGGGCGGCAACTGCACCCACAAGGGCACCATCCCCTCCAAGGCCCTGCGTCACGCGGTCAAGCAGATCATCGAGTTCAACACCAATCGCATGTTCCGCGACATCGGTGAGCCGCGCTGGTTCTCCTTCCCCAAGGTGCTGGAACGTTCGCGTCGTACCATCGAGCAGCAGGTCGAGATGCGCACGCGCTTCTATGCTCGCAATCGCATCGACGTGTTCTTCGGTACCGCGCGCTTCAAGGACGAGCACACCGTGCTGGTGCGTGATGCCCATGAAGGGACCGAGGAGCTGCACGCGGAGAAGGTCGTGATCGCCACCGGGTCGCGCCCCTACCGCCCGGCAGACGTCAATTTCCGCCACCCGCGTATCTATTGCTCCGATACCATCCTGGGTCTGTCGCACACGCCGCGCACGTTGATCATCTACGGTGCCGGTGTCATCGGGTCCGAGTACGCCTCCATCTTCTCGGGGCTGGGCGTCAAGGTGGACCTGATCGATACCCGTGATCGTCTGTTGTCATTCCTGGACAACGAGATTTCCGACGCGCTGTCCTACCACCTGCGCAACAACGGCGTGCTGGTGCGCCACAATGAGGAATACGAGCGCATCGAGGGCGATGAGTCCGGTGTGGTCGTGCACCTCAAGTCCGGCAAGAAGCTGCGTGCGGACGCCTTCCTGTGGGCCAACGGGCGCACCGGCAACACCGACAGCCTCGGCCTCGAGAACATCGGTCTGCAGGCCAATGGCCGTGGTCAGCTGACGGTCGATGATCAGTACCGCACCGAGCTGGACCACGTCTATGCCGTGGGCGATGTCATCGGCTGGCCGAGCCTGGCCTCTGCTGCCTATGATCAGGGCCGCTTCGCCTCGGCCAATCTGCTGGGCGAGGAGTTCAAGTTCGTCAATGAGGTGCCGACCGGCATCTACACCATCCCCGAGATCAGCTCGGTGGGGCGTGGCGAGAGCGAACTGACCGAAGCGCGCATTCCCTACGAAGTGGGGCAGGCGTTCTTCAAGGACACCGCACGCGCCCAGATCACCGGCGACACCGTTGGCATGCTCAAGATCCTGTTCCATCGCGACACGCTGGAAATCCTCGGCATCCACTGCTTCGGTGATCAGGCATCCGAGATCGTGCACATCGGTCAGGCCATCATGCAGCAGCAAGGTGAGGCGAATACGCTCAAGTACTTCGTCAACACCACCTTCAACTACCCGACCATGGCGGAAGCCTATCGGGTCGCTGCCATGAATGGACTCAACCGTCTGTTCTGAGCCCTGAGCCCTGAATCATGAGCCCTGAGCTCGCTGTGCCAACACGGCCACGCACAAGGCCCCGACATCCTGGATGTCGGGGCCTTGTGCTTTGTGCCCACTGACACGAGATATTCACAGATGACCCAGTCTTTTACCCAAGGAGCCTTCGATGAGTCGACAGCCACACCCCGAGTCGCAATCCTCTCGCCAGCAGGATGTCACGAGTGACCTGACCTTGCGTCTCGGCCGCGAAGAGCTGGTCATCCACCGCCGTTACGAGCTGGCCAGCATCATCAACGAGCTGGTGCTGGGCCTGTTGTTCACCATCGGCAGCGTGTGCTTCTTCTGGGATGAGTGGATGACGCTGGGGATCTGGCTGTTCGTGATCGGCTCGCTGCAGCTGACGCTCAAGCCGTTGATCCGCCTGGCGCGCCGCATGCACCTCAAGCGCCTGCCGGAATCAGGGCTGGATCTCTAGCAGGCGACTTCACAGTCTCACTGGCTCTCCGGCTCTAGAGATCAGCGATAGCGATGCACGCGCAGGCTCTTGAGAAAGGGCGTGTCATCGATGCGCACATCTCCGCGTCTGGCGCGTGTGCGCTGTGCGGGCGGGGTCGGTGAGGGTTGGTTGAGCGCCGGCAGGCGCAGGTCATCGTGGGGCAGGAACAGCGGTAGCGAGACGTTCATCGCGCGGCGAGTGCGCAGCTCGCCATCCTCGCGCAAGACCGGCTCACGATAGAAGAGATTGGCGCGCATCAGCGGCGCCTGAGGCTGGATGCGTGCCAGTATCTCGTCAGAGGGCAGGCCCGCCAGCAGTCTGAGCTGCAGGCGCACGTGATCGGCCTCGGTATCCAGTTTCATCAGCATCGCCTCGCACTCCGGCACACTGACGCGCTGAATGGAGCGTCCGGAGCTGTACCAGGCGAAACGCACTCGCGCCACCGCTGCTTCCGCGACCGGTACGCGCCGCCAGCATTGCTTCAGATGCAGACGAGCGAGGCCATCGCCCTTCAGGTGCTGGTTGAGGCCAGGGTGGCGGAAGGGCAGGATGGCCTTGAGCTCCGCGAGTTGATCGGGATACGCCTCACGCAGTTCGGCAAACAGTCCCGCCAGATGCTCCTTGGCCAGATTGAGGGCGCAGACCGCCTGGATCACCTGCGGGCCTGCCGCCACCACGCCCAGATAGGGGCGGGTGACACGCCCATCCTGCCCATCCTGATACCACACATCCTGCAGCGCGAGCCGTAGCCAATCGAGATCGGCATGGCCGCCATCCAGCCGCCACAGCGGCGAATTCTCCTCCGCGACGGCAGTGATGACCTGTTCGGCTGCGCTGATCTGTTCATCGAAGGCCGCCTCTATTCTGGCCATCAGCTGATATTCGGGCATGGTCCGCGTCCTGGTTGGCGCTTGAGGGATACACTCTTTTTATCGCGTTATCCTGTTTAGCGCAGCCTGGCGGGAAAGACAAGCGTGCGGATACGACACGAGGCGCCCCGCAGGGCGCCTCGTGGCATGGCTGGCATCTCCCGGGCGGGAAGCGTCGTCAAGAAACACGCGGCTTCCTCAGGAGCTGATCGCGACCTTGCGTCTAGCGATCGCGATAGCGTTCGGTGAGATCCCCATAGGCATCGATGCGGCGGTCACGCAGATAGGGCCAGATGCGGCGCACGTCCTCGCCACGCGCCAGATCCACCTCGACCAGCAACTCCTCGGGCTCGGTGCCGCCATGCGCCAGCAGCTCGCCCTGGGGTCCGCACACGAAGCTGCCCCCCCAGAACTGGATGCCTTCGCTGGCTGGCGTCGGGTCCGCTTCATGGCCGACTCGATTGGCGACGATCACCGGCACGCCATTGGCGACGCCGTGGCTGCGCTGGATCAGCGTCCAGGCATCCTTCTGGCGCGTCTGCTCGGCCTCATCATCGCGCGGGTCCCAGCCGATGGCAGTGGGATAGAGCAGCATCTCGGCACCGGCCAGTGCCATCAGCCGCGCGCCTTCCGGGTACCACTGATCCCAGCAGACCTGCACACCCAGGCGGCCCACCGAGGTATCGATGGGCTCGAAACCGCGGCGCGGCGACTGTGCGCTGGGCGCATCACCCGGCGTGAAGTAGAACTTCTCGTAGAAGCCGGGATCATCCGGGATGTGCATCTTGCGGAAGGTGCCGACCAGGCCATCGGCCTTGTCGAGCACCACGGCGGTATTGTGATATACGCCCGCGGCGCGGCGCTCGAAGATGGAGCCGACGATGACCAGACCGAGTTCAGCGGCCAGACTGGCCAGGCGCTGGGTGGTCGGGCCTTCGAGGGGTTCGGCGAGATCGAAGATCGCGGTGTCTTCCGTCTGGCAGAAATAGTGGCTGGCATGCAGCTCCTGCAGCATCACCAGCTCAGCACCGCCGGCTGCCAGGCGGCGGATGGCCGCCTCGCTGGCCGCCAGGCTCGTATCCTTGTCGGGCCAGCCCTGCTGCTGGACGACACCGACCTTGAGTGTACGGCGGGAAGTGGTCATCACAGTGCTCCTTGATAGGTGTTCGAGGTGGCCAGGGTGCCCTTGGGCAGTTGCATGGTCATGCAGTGCAGACTGCCATGCTGGCGAATCACGGCGCGGCAGTCGACCGGGATGATGTCACGTCCCGGGAAGGCGCCCGCCAGGGCCTTGAGCGCGATCATGTCGTGACGATCGGCATAGGTCGGCACCAGCACCGCGCCGTTGATGATCAGGAAGTTGGCATAGGTCGCCGGCAGGCGATGGCCGTCTTCGGGATCGAAGCAGGCATCCGGCCATGGCAGCGGTACCAGGAAGTACGGATCGCCATTGGCATCCAGCATGTCTTCCAGCTCGGCTTCCATCGCCTTGAGCGCCGGGTAGTGCGGGTCGTCGCGATCATCGCAACGCACGTAGGCGATGGTACGCGGGTCGCAGAAGCGCGCCAGGGTGTCGACATGACTGTCGGTGTCATCGCCTTCCAGATGGCCATTGGCCAGCCACAGGATGCGTGAGACACCGAAATCGGCCGTGAGCTGTGCCTCGACCTGCTCGCGGCTCAGCCCGGCATTGCGATTGTCGTTGAGCAGGCAGGCCTCGGTGGTCAACAGTGTCCCCAGGCCATCCGTCTCGATACCGCCGCCTTCCAGAATGAAATCGCGACTTTCCACCGGGCTTGCATAGACCCCTTGAGCGGCCAGCGCTCGGGTCAGGGCGTTGTCACGGGCGGCTTCGAACTTTCCGCCCCAGCCGGTGAAGGTGTAGTCGAGCAGTACCGGCTGGCCATCACGTTCGACGGTGATGGGGCCGTGGTCACGCGTCCAGGTGTCATCCAGCGGCGCCACATGCAGATGCAGACGCTCGGCCGGCACGCCGAAACCGGCGAAGCGTGACGTGAGGCGCTCGCGGGTGGCCTCGTCACTGACGCTGATCAGCACGTGCTGATACCGGCTGATGGCGATCACCATGGCCTCGCAGGTGGCTTCGATGCTCTCGAGCATCTCGTTCCAGTCGCTGTGGGGGCTGGGCCAGCTGAGCTGGATGGCATCCTGCGGGTGCCATTCGGCAAGCAGACGGGTGGCCATGGGCATCTCCCTGATGAAGAAGTGACGGTAATGCCGCGATACCGCGGACTCGGCGCGCGATGATAGCAGAGCCATGCGTCGACGCTAGCCCCTGCGTGCGTCATATGGCCAGACACTCGAGACTGGCGGTTCATGCTGTTCTCATGCGAGGGCTGGCAAACTGGGCGCGATTGTGGCCCCATGCGCCGAGCCTGCGGAATGCGTATCATGGCCCGCGACCCTGACCCAAGGAATCGACTTCGATGCTGCTGGATCGCCTACCCTTTCTGATCGGCCTGCGCTATACCCGCGCCAAGCGCCGTAACCATTTCATTTCCTTCATTTCCCTGACCTCGATGCTCGGCCTGTCGTTGGGCGTGGCCGTGCTGATTCTGGTGCTGTCCGTCATGAACGGCTTCGACCACGAATTGCGTACCCGCGTACTGGGCATGGTGCCGCATGTGCGGGTCGAGGCGCGCGACAGCGTCACCGACTGGGAGACGCTCGCCGGCATGTTGCGCGAGAAGCCGCATGTCGTCGGTGCCGCTCCCTACATCGAGCAGCAGGGCATGTTCACCACCAATGGTCGCAACAAGGGCGCGCTGGTCACCGGTATCGATCCGTCCGCGGAGGACCAGGTCTCGATCATCAGTGAGCACATGGTGCAAGGAAGTCTGGCAGACCTCACGCCGGGCAGCTGGGGCATCGTGATGGGGGAGCTGCTGGCACGCAATCTCGGGGTCGGCGTCGGGGATCGCGTCACGCTGCTGGTGCCCGAGGCCTCCATCACGCCCGGGGGCATCTTCCCGCGCCTCAAGCGCTTCACGGTGACCGGCATCTTCAAGGTCGGCGCGGACGTGGATGCCAGTCTCGCCTACACCGACATCTCGGACATGGCCAAGCTGGCACGCTTCAAGGAAGGCGAGGTGCAGGGCGTACGCCTGAAACTCGATGACCTGTTCAGTGCCGATGCCGTCACCCGTGACATCATCAGCCAGCTGGGGCCGCAGTATCGCGGCATGGACTGGAAGCGTACCCACGGCAACCTGTTCGCCGCCATCCAGATGGAGAAGAACATGATCGGCCTGCTACTGATGGTGATCGTCGCCGTGGCAGCCTTCAACATCGTCTCGACGCTGGTGATGATGGTGACCGACAAGCACGCCGACATCGCCATCCTGCGCACCCTCGGGGCCAAGCCCGGCAGCATCATGGGCATCTTCATCGTCCAGGGGCTGACCATCGGCGTGATGGGGATCATCATCGGCGCCATCGCCGGGGTGGCATTGGCATTGAGCGTCTCCGACATCATCGCCTGGGTGCAGTCGACCTTCGGTATCCAGTTCCTGGATCCCAACGTCTACTTCATCAGCTATCTGCCGTCTCGTCTCGAGCTGTCCGACATGGGCGTCATCATCGGCTCCGCGCTGGTGCTGAGCTTCCTGTCGACACTCTATCCGGCCTGGCGCGCTTCCCGCATCCAGCCGGCCGAGGTGCTGCGCTATGAATGATCTACCGACATCGACCGATGCATCATCCCGCTCTGCTGCTGGAGACTCCGCCATGCCGACCCCGGCTTCTGACACCCGTGCGACTGACCTGGCTCACGGCAAGCCGATGTTGATCTGTGAGCGCCTGAGTCGCAGCTACGACGAAGGCCCGCAGAAGGTGCAGGTTCTGGACGAACTGGAGCTGCGTGTGCACGCCGGCGAACGGGTCGCCGTCGTCGGCAGCTCCGGCTCCGGCAAGACCACGCTGCTCAATCTGCTCGGCGGGCTGGATCATCCCAGTCAGGGCATCGTGAAGGTGGCCGGCCAGCGCCTGTCCGAGCTCAGTGAGTCGGCGCTTGGCAGCTTCCGCAATCAGCACATCGGCTTCGTCTATCAGTTCCATCATCTGCTGGCGGAATTCAGCGCCGAAGAGAATGTGGCGATGCCGTTGATCATCCGGGGCCACAAGCGTGCCGAGGCCGCCGTCAAGGCGCGCAAGCTGCTGGAGCGTGTCGGCATGGCGCCGCGCGCCGATCACAAGCCGGGCGAGCTGTCCGGGGGAGAACGTCAGCGCGTCGCCATCGCGCGTGCGCTGGTGACGGACCCGAGCCTGGTGCTGATGGATGAACCGACCGGCAACCTGGATCAGACCACGGCGGCGCGCATTCTGGAGCTGATGGATGACATCGCTCGGGAAGCGCAGGCCGCCTTCATCATCGTGACCCACGACAATGGGCTGGCCGCGCACCAGCACCGTGTGCTGCGCCTGGATGGCGGCAAGCTGCACGAGGACTGAGCTCCACCGCTGAGTGGCGGATGTCTGCCTCACGCCATGCCAGAAAGCCAAAAGCCCCGCCATCGAGAGATGGCGGGGCTTTTTCATGGGCGGCGTCGTCAGCCTTCAGGACTTGTCGGTATCCGGGGCAGCGTTCTGGTCGGACCGCTGCGCCTTGGTGCAACGCCTGGCGGCCAGACGCGCCTTGCGGCGACTGCGCCAGCTGCGCACGACCTGATAACGCCACAGCAGCCGGACCAGCACGTTGGCGAGCAGGGCGACCACCACCGCACTGACCAGCGAGCCCAGTGCAAGTGCCGGCAGGATATCTTCCAGCTGGTTGGCGAACCAGGCCGCGGAGACCTGGTCCGGCATCACCCGGGCAGGCGTATCGAGCATCCAGGCGCCCACGCGATAGGTCGCGTAGTAGACCACGGGCATGGTCAACGGGTTGGTGATCCACACCAGACCTACCGAGAGCGCAAGGTTGCAGCGCAACGCCCAGGCACCGAAGGCGGCCACCACCATCTGGAAGGGGATCGGCAGCAAGGCACAGAAGAAGCCCACCATGCACGCATTGGCAACGGTTCGACGCGACAACGCCCACAACGCGGGGTCGGCGATCAGGTGATGCATGAAGCGCAGGGATTTCTTGCGCCTGAGGGCATCCGGTTCCGGCATGAACCGCTTGAGTAGACGACGAGGCATGGCTTGGCCATTTGGCATTCAACGCCGGCCATTATCCATACATGTCCCCGGGACTGCCATGCTGTGAGCTCAGTTAAGCGGCCCGCATCGTGCAATCCTGTGTGCTTGAAATGATGCTGAACGCAGGCCAGCCCCCGTCATGCCTGATGAAGAGCGATATCTGCCTCCTTGAACGATTCGTCTGAAAAGCTGCCCGTGGGCGCGAGCGACGCCACGCGGTTTCGCGGGTCCTGGCTGACACCGGGGGCTCTGATCCAGTGGCTCGCCGGTCTGGTGGCCGGGGTGTGGCTGTCGCGACAGGGGGAGTGGGCGGCCGATTGGCAGGGACGCATGCCGGATGGCGCACCCGAAAGCGCAGGGGATGTCTTGAGCGGGATGGCAGACAGCCTGTTGCTGCCATCCCTGATGCTCGGCCTGCTGGTGATGCTCGCCTTCGCGCGACGCCCGGCAGTCCTGCGGCTGGGGATTGCTCTGTGGGGCGGGCTGCTGCTCGGGCTGGTGAATCAGCCACTCATGCTTGCCGAAGCACTGGCGCGCGAGGATATCTGGCTGGAGGGGCGCATCGAGCAGGCCAGCCGTTCGCTCCCGGCCCCGGGGGAGTCGGTGCGTCTGGTCTTCAGGGTGGAAGCCTGCCGAGCCTCGGGCGCTGATGGCGAAGCAGGCGGTGAGCAGGGCGAGGCGCTCAAGCCCCCCAGGATGAACGCATCCGGCATGACGAGCGCCGGGCGTGAGCTGGCCTGTCGCCGTCTCGAGGGCCAGCGGGTGCAATTGCGGCGCTACTGGCCGCGGCGTGCCGCCTCTGAATCATCAGCTTCGCCTCTTCTCGTTCCCTGGCAAGCAGGGGAGCGGTGGCGGCTGATCGCCAGACTGGTGCCGCCGCATGCTGCCAGCAACCCGGACGCGCTGCAGAGTTTTGATCGGGTCAGCTGGTGGTGGCGCGAGGGGATCGTGGCGACGGGGTACGTGCGAGACCCCGCCCGGGCGCAGCGACTGGCACCACCCCGCGGGGTGGCAGCGTTGCGCCTGGCGGCCGAGCAGCGGCTTTGGCAGGGCTGTGGAGGGCGGGGCGATGACGTCCAATGGGCGCATTCGCCCTGCCGCTGGCTGGCGGCGCTGACGCTGGGGCGTGCCTCGGCGCTGACTCGCGATGACTGGGAGTCCTTGAATGCCACCGGGTTGACGCACCTCGCCGTGGTGTCAGGGCTGCATGTCGGGCTGATGGCAAGCCTGGTGCTGGTGGTGAGCTTTGGCGTCCTGCGCCGTCTTCGTCCTGCCGACTGGCGTTTCAGCGTCGCTCCCTGGTGGCTGGCGTGTCTGGCGGCCTGGAGTTTCGCGATACTGGCGGGGCTGGCACCGCCGGCGCTGCGAGCGGCGCTGATGACAAGTGTTGGGTTGTGGATGGCCAGCGGGCGCAGCGGCCTGGGCGTCTGGCAGATATGGATGCTGGCGTTGTCGCTGGTGATCGGCCTTGATCCGCTGGCCTTGTGGCGACCCGGCACCTGGTATTCGTTTCTTGCCGTGGCAGCGCTGCTGCTGGCCTGGCAGGGGTGTGAGCGCCCCCGCGGCGCGCTGGGCTGGTGTCGCGCCACGCTGCGCAGTCAATGGGTGTTGACGCTGGTGATGGGGGTCGCTCTGCTGGTCGGGCGTGGTCAGCTGTCATGGCTTGCCATGCCGATGAACCTCGTCATTGCTCCGCTCGCGACCCTCCTGGTCGTGCCGTTGGGGATGCTGGGCTGGGGGCTGGCTGGCATCGATTCCCTGCTGGACGCGATGGGCTTGCGGCTGTCGGAAGGGGCGGGAATGAGCGGGGCGCTGTGGCAGTGGCTCGCCGAGCGAGTGGATCATGGCATGGCGTGGCTCGGGGCCGTCACGCAGCGTCATGGCCTCTGGCCCGTACGGACAGCGACGGACACCCTGTCCGCTGACATGGCAGCAGCGATGGCGATGATGGTACTGGGCGGCCTGTGGCTGGCAAGTGGAGTGCCGGGATTGGAGCGCCGTGTCAGAGGGCTGTGCACCGCCCTGGCGATGCTGTGGGGGACGGGGCTTGCCTTGCTGCTGTGGCCGCCTGCGCCATGGCCGTCCAGCGCCCACGCCGGCGAAGGACGCACAGGGCGCGACAGCGCGTGGCTTGCCGATTCGCGAGCGGCCCCGTTGGTCGTGACCGTCCATGACGTCGGACAGGGGCTGGCGATATCGCTCAGGGTAGCGGGGCGCGTGCTGTCGCCTGAGACGATGGAGGATCTTCCTCGTCATTGGCTCTATGATCTCGGCCCCGGTGCTGCCTTCGGGCCGCCGCGCATGGGGGAGCTGCTGAAGGCTGCCGAGGCGCCCTGGGGCGTCATCATCAGTCATGGTGATGGCGATCATGCAGGCGGGCTGGCGGCGCTGCGAGCGGAGCAGGTCGCGCAGTTGTGGGTGCCTGAGGGACAGAGAAACCGTCTTGACCGTCAGGTCGGCTGGCTGAAGGACGTGCCGACCGCGTCCTGTGAGGCAGGGCGGCGCATCACGCTCGGCCATCTCGCCGACCGCCCCGTGAAACTGGAGATGCTGTGGCCGCCGCCCGGGTGGAAGGTGCGGCGTGACAATGCCCACTCCTGTGTGGTTCTGATCACGTGGGGTGAGCGTCCGCTGGCGTTGCTGAGTGGCGATATCGGGGTGCAGGAGGAGCGCCAGCTGGTGGAGCTGCTCTCGCGTCGGCTGGCGGGAAGCCCGCTGCCATTGCTGGTCGTCGCGCACCATGGCAGTCGCAGCAGCAGTGGGGAATCCTGGCTCGCGCGTCTGGCACCGCGCCACGCGATCATCAGTGCCGGACGCTACAACCCGCATGGTCATCCGCATGACGAGGTGGTCGAACGCCTGATGCGGCATGCGCAATGTGTCTGGCACAGTGGCCTGGAGGGAGCGCTGCGCTGGGAGTGGTCCCCTGACGCGGAGCGCCTCATTCCCGCGCGGGGTGCTGCCGGTATCGATACGCAGTGCCTTGGGGTAAAATCCGTTGATTGATCAGGGGCATGGCGAATGTCTGCCTGTCAGCGTGCCAGGGACGCGGTCGCGCAGGCCTGATGACGACAACAATGATCGGCGCCGTTGACGGTGCACCATCAAGACCAAGGGAGAGGTCACATGTTGGAAGCCTTGTACGCAGGGGGGCTGCTGATGCTCCCGATCCTGGGATGTTCGGTCGTGGCACTGGCCATCATCCTCGAACGTCTGTGGACGTTGCGCACGCGCCGTATCGCGCCGCGCGGTCTGGGACAGCAGGTGTGTGAACTGATCAGTCAGGGACAGGTCAATGTCTACTGGTTGGAGAGTCATTCGCCCCTTGGGGGGGTGCTGGCGGCAGGGCTTCGCAATGCGCGCCTGGGCAATGAACAGGTGCGTGCGCGCATTCAGGAATCGGCCGTTGCGGTGATCCACGACATGGAGCGCTTCCTGAGCCCCCTGGGGACCATCGCGGCCATCACCCCGCTGCTGGGCCTTCTGGGCACGGTGGTCGGCATGATCGATGTCTTCGCCGTGATCGTGGACGCCGGGTCCGCCGAGCGTGCCCAGGAGCTGGCCGGCGGGATTTCCCAGGCGCTTGTCACCACGGCGGCGGGTCTGACGGTCGCGATTCCGGCGCTGATGTTCCATCGCTATTTCCAGCGTCGCGTGGAAGACATCACCGTGACCATGGAAGAGCAGGCGGGGCAGGTGGTGGAATACATCTCGCACCATCAGGGGGAGCTGGGGCTGGCCGAGAGTCATGACGGCTTCGATCGTCGCGCGGGCCAGCGCAACGGGCCAGCGCCGAGGGAGAGTCTGCCGGAAGACCTGCCGGCCTACATGCGTCGGGACGAGGATGATCCGCTCTCGGGCTCCGATACGCTCGCCGATCGAGGCGTGGGGCCCGGGAGGCCGTCATGAGGTTTCCTCGCCGCCAGCGTGAATCGGTCGAGGTCAATCTCACGCCGCTGATCGACGTGGTCTTTCTGCTGCTGATCTTCTTCATGGTCTCGACCACGTTTGACAGTCGACGCGCCCTGGACCTGATTCTGCCGCAATCCAGTCAGGCCAGCGCCGTGGAGCAGGCGCCGCTGATCATGACCATCGGCGCCAAGGGAGATTTCACGCTCGGTGACACCTCGCTCACCGAGTCAGCATTGGGGGCTGCGCTTGCACGACACAAGGACCAGGCTGATCGCTTCGGGTTGATCCTCGAAGCCGATGGCCGTACGCCACATGCGAAGGTGGTGAAAGCGTTGGACGCTGCCGCCGAAGTGGGCATTACCCGAGTGCGCATCAGTACGCGCACCGGGACCGATACATCACCACCGGATGCCCCATGAGGGCGCCGCTCAAGTCTATGGAGACCCCGTGAGTCGCGACTCCACCTGGATTCATTACCGCCGCCTGCTCGGCTATGTCCGTCCGTACTGGAAGATGTTCCTGGCTGCCGTGCTGGGTTACGTCATCTATGGTGCCTCGAGCACGGCGCTGGCCGAGATGATGAAGCGCCTGATCGATGGCATTCAGAATCCTGACGCCCAGTTCAGATTGTTCCTGCCGTTGTTCGTGATCGGCATGTTCGCGATACGCGGTGTGGGGACCTTCCTGGGGACCTACTGCATGAGCGACGTGGCACGCAATGTGGTGCATACCCTGCGTACCACCGTGTTCAACCACATGCTGCATCTGCCGGGACGTTACTTCGACGAGAACTCCACCGGTCACCTGATCACCCGCGTGACCTATCACGTGGAGCAGATCACCGGCGCCGCCACCAAGGCATTGACCATCATCATGCGCGAAGGCTTCTTCGTGCTGGGCCTGCTGAGCTATCTGTTCTGGACCAACTGGAAACTCACGCTGGTATTCATCGCGGTCACGCCGCTGATCGGCTGGGTGGTCAGCTATGCCAGCAAGCGCTTCCGCAAGCTCTCCAAGCGTATCCAGGGCTCGATGGGGGAGGTCACCCATGTGGCATCCGAGGCGCTGTCCGGGCATCGCGTGGTCCGCACCCACGGTGCGGAAGATTACGAGAAGGCGCGCTTCGCTGCGGTCAGTGAGTACAACCGCGAGCAGAAGATGAAGGAGGCGTTGACCAAGGCCACCGCCACGCCGGTGATCCAGCTGTTGATCGCCGTGGCACTGGCGACCCTGGTGTGGCTGGCGATGGCGCCGGAATTGATGGCTGGCATGTCGGCGGGTGAATTCGTCGGCTTCATCACCGCGGCCTCGATGATGGCCAAGCCGGTGCGTCAGCTGACCGAGGTCAACGGCGAAATCCAGAAGGGCATGGCGGCGTCCGAGGAGCTGTTCGGGCTGCTCGACATGCCCGCGGAGCCCGACAACGGCAACGTGGTCCCGGACGGTCGCCTGGCGGGCCGGGTGCGCTTCGACAACGTCCACTTCCGTTACGCCGACAACCAGCCGGATGTGCTCAAGGGCATCGATCTGGAAGTGGAGGCCGGGCAGATGGTGGCCATCGTCGGGCGCTCCGGTTCCGGCAAGTCGACGCTGATGAGCCTGCTGCCACGGTTCTACTCGCCTACCACGGGCCGCATCCTGATCGACGACGTGGCCATCGAGGACTACAAGCTGCGCCCGATGCGCCAGCAGATCGCGCTGGTCTCCCAGAACGTGACGCTGTTCAATGCCAACCTCACCGCCAATATCGCCTACGGCACCGGGGAAGCGGATGTCCAGCGGGTCGAGGAGGCGGCGCGCGCCGCCTATGCCCACGAGTTCATCGAACGCATGAGTCAGGGCTATGACACCATCGTCGGTGACAACGGCATCATGCTCTCGGGAGGGCAGCGTCAGCGCATCGCCATTGCGCGTGCCATCTACAAGGATTCGCCGATTCTGGTGCTGGACGAGGCCACCTCGGCGCTGGACACCGAGTCGGAACGCTACATCCAGCGGGCGCTGGAGGAAGTCTGTCAGGGCCGTACCACCTTCGTCATCGCGCACCGCCTGTCCACCATCGAGAAGGCGGATCGCATCCTGGTGATGGATGACGGCGAGATCATCGAAGACGGTACGCATGAAGCGTTGATCGCTCAGGAAGGGGCCTACGCCGCCCTGCATCGCATCCAGTTCCGGGAGACGGCTGACGCATGAGTGAACGACTGGTAGACGCCTGGTATCGGGGCGCCGCCTGGCTCCATCTGTTACGTCCGCTGGAGCATGTCTATAAAGGGGTGGTGGCACGCCGACGTGAGGCCTATCTCACTGGCAAGCGTGAGGTCTGGAAGGCGCCGGTGCCGGTGATCGTGATCGGCAACATCACCGTCGGTGGAACCGGCAAGTCGCCGCTGGTGGCCTGGCTCGGCCGTTGGTTGAGCGAGCAGGGCTGGCGCCCGGGCATCATCTCACGGGGCTATGGTGGCCACGCGCCGCGTTACCCGCTGTATGTCCAGGCCGATACGGACCCGCAGCACGCCGGTGATGAGCCGGTGATGCTGGCTCAGCAGACCGGCCTGCCGGTGGCGGTGGACCCGGACCGTCCCAGTGCCGCGCGTCGTCTGATCGCGGCGGGGTGCGACATCCTGCTCTCCGATGACGGCTTGCAGCACCATGCGCTGGGGCGCGACATCGAGCTGGTGGTGGTGGATGGCGAGCGCGCCTTCGGCAATCAGCGGTGCCTGCCGGCGGGTCCCCTGCGGGAGCCGCTGTCACGGCTGGCGAGTGTCGATGCCGTGATCTCCAATGGGGTGATCGACTGCACCCGCCTGCCGGTGGAATCACATTGCATGACGCTGACGCCGGTCCATTGGCGCCATCTGATCGATGATGTGCGTTATCCCGCCACTCATCAGCCATTCAGTGGCTCGGTGCATGCACTGGCCGGTATCGGCAATCCCCAGCGTTTCTTCCGTACCTTGACCAATCTGGGGGTGGAGCATCAGCCCCATCCCCTGGCGGACCATCATCGCTTCACGCCGACGGACCTGCGCTTTTCCGACAACCTGCCGGTGGTGATGACGGCCAAGGATGCCGTGAAGTGTCGCCGCTTCGCCAACGAGCGTTGCTGGGCACTGGATGTCGAGGCGCGTCCGGATCAGGCGCTGGTGGATTGGCTCGCCAACCGCCTCGAGGCGCTGTGAGCGACTGACCGATTGTTTCTTTCTTATTAGCTGTTATCCCGGAGATGTCTCGATGGACAAGGAATTGCTCGCGCTGCTGGTCTGCCCGCTTTGTCAGGCCAAGCTGACCTACGATGCGGCGAATGCCGAGCTCAAGTGCTTCTATGATGGGCTGGCCTATCCCGTGCGTGACGGCATCCCCGTCATGCTGGAAGAAGAAGCGCGCGTGATGGATGCCGACGAGAAGCTCAAGGGGAGTCGCGGCTGATGAGCGATGTGGCGCACAGCAGTGATGTGACAGGTCGTGGCGCCGTGGTGGTGATTCCGGCGCGCTTCAACTCCTCGCGCCTGCCCGGCAAGCCGTTGGCGGACATCCATGGTCGGCCGATGATCGAGCATGTCTGGCGCAATGCCTGTGCCAGTCAGGCAAGCCGTGTGGTGATCGCCACGGACGACGAGCGTATCCGCACCGTCTGTGAGGGCTTCGGTGCCGAGGTCGTGATGACTCGTGCCGATCACCCCAGTGGCACCGATCGTCTCGCGGAAGTGGTCGAGCGGCTGGCACTGGCTCCCGAGACGCTGGTCGTCAACGTGCAGGGAGATGAGCCGCTGTTGCCTGCCGCGCTGATCGATCAGGTCACCTTGCGTCTCGAGGAAGACGAGGGGGCTTCCATCGCGACCCTGGCCGAGCCCATCACCAGTGTCGATAGCCTGTTCAATCCCAATGTGGTCAAGGTGGTGCGTGATCTGCGTGGTCGCGCGCTGTACTTCTCGCGCGCACCGCTGCCGTGGGATCGGGAGCACTTCACCACGCCGCCGACCGTGCTGGCCACCGACTCCTGGTTGCGCCATATCGGTCTCTACGCCTATCGCGCCAGCTTTCTGAGTGAATATGTCGATTGGCTGCCGGCGCCGCTGGAGCAGCTCGAGCAGCTCGAGCAATTGCGCGCACTGCATCATGGTCATGCGATTCAGGTCGCCATCGCCTGCACCTCCCATCCTGCCGGTGTGGATACCCAGGAAGATCTCGAGCGCGTGCGTGACTGGCTGACGCAAGAGGCCGGTGATGAGTGAGTTGCTTGAGCGGATAGCGGCGCGCAGACCGCCGGTCAGACGAATTCTGATGGTCTGTCTGGGCAATATCTGTCGCTCCCCCAGCGCGGAAGGCGTACTGCGTGCCGCGCTGGCACGCCATGGGCTGGATGAGCTCATCGAGGTCGACAGCTGTGGTACCAGTGACTGGCATGTGGGTGCTCCGCCGGATTCACGTGCCATCGCGCATGCGGCTGAGCGTGGGTACGACATCAGTGGCCTGCGCGCTCGCCAGCTGTGCGTGCAGGACTTTTATGACGTCGATCTGATCCTGGTGATGGATGATGCCAACCTGAGTGACGCGCGGCGTCTGGCACCCCAGGACAGTCCGGCACTGCTTGGCCGTCTGCTGGACCTGCTGCCGACGTCGCTGCCGGCTCTGGCGCGAGGCAGTCGCGAAGTGCCGGACCCCTATACCGGGGGGCCTGCGGCCTTCGAGCAGGTGCTGGACCTGATCGACATCGCCTGTGAGGCATTGATCGATGCCCTGCCGCCTGTCACGCGGACCCCTTCATGATGGCGTCCGACAAGACATCGACGAGAGCATCACTGACGGCCTGCAATACCCTGGGCTTTGCCGCCACCGCACGTGCCTTCAGTGAGCCACGCAGCGTGGCCGAGGCGCGTCGCCAGATTCTGGACTCGCGTGCGGCCGATGAGCGTCTGGTGGTGATCGGTGGGGGCAGCAATCTGGTGTTGCTGCCCTGGTTGGATGCCCATGTGATGCGCCCGGCCTTCGAGGCCATGACGATTACGCCGGCAGCGGATGGTAGAACCGCCACCGTGAGTGTCGAGGCGGGCAAGCGCTGGCACGCCCTGGTGATGGAGCTGGCGACAGCTGGCTGGTGGGGCTATGAGAATCTGGCCTTGATTCCCGGCTGCTGTGGCGCAGCCCCGATCCAGAACATCGGTGCCTATGGTGTCGAGCTGGCCGACCATCTGCTGCGACTGGAAGTCATGTCGCTGGAGGATGGCAGCACGCGCTGGCTGAGTCGCGAGGAGTGCGCCTTCGGCTACCGTGACAGTCTCTTCAAGGGGTCGCTTGAGCATCGCGTCCTGATCACTCGCCTGGAGTTCGTGGTGACGCGTGAAGCGACACCGCAACTCGCCTATGGGGACCTTGCTCAGCGCGTCAGTGCCGCCACACCGCAAGGGGAGGCAATCACGCCATTGAGCGTGGCGAATGCCGTGATTGCCACGCGCAGTGAAAAGCTGCCGGACCCTGCGGTGCTCGGCAATGCGGGAAGCTTCTTCAAGAACCCCCAGCTTGCCGCCGACGAGGCGCGCGAGCTGTTGGCGCATCATCCGACCTTGCCGCACTACCCGCAGGCCGATGGCAGCGTGAAACTGGCGGCCGGCTGGCTGATCGACCAATGTGGCCTCAAGGGGGCACGTCGGGGTCATGTCGGCGTGCATGATCGCCAGGCGCTGGTGCTGGTTCACTTTGGGGGCGGGCAGGTCTCGGAGCTGCTGGCGCTGGCACAGGAGGTGCGTGAGAGCGTTCATGCCCGCTTCGGGGTCTGGCTGGAGCAGGAACCGCGCGTACTGGGAGAGATGGCCGCGACGCCTTCCTGACGGTTGGTCGGTTTGTCGAAGGCATTCCGCCACGAAAAAGCCCCGCAGAGTGATCTGCGGGGCTTTTTCGTGGCGGGTCAATCCCCTGCCTGCACCGATGAAGCCGGTGAGGCAGGGGGCAGGGCTCAACGTGTCGTGCTGTCGTCGTTGTCCTGCGAGCTGACTTCTGCCTGACCCTCTGTCGCCTGAGCATCGGCGGCCGCTTTCTCGGCGGCCTCACGCTCACGACGACGAACTTCGCGCGGGTCATTGTAGGCGCGAGCACCACGGCGGCGACGTGAAGCGTTGGCGGTCCCGGCTGCCTCATCTTGCTTGTCATCGCTCGCAGGTGCCTGAGCGTCTGCCGCGGCGACGTCGTCATCCTGTGCTGGCGTTTCCGTCTGCACGGAGGCGGTCGCCTCGACATCTTCCAGAGCGGGCTCTGCTGGCGCAGCCTCTGCCTGAGACGCATCAGGCTGTGCATCGGCCTGAGTCGACGCCAGCGGGGTCGCGGCAGATTCCGTCTGTGGCTGCTGCGCTTCCGGCTTGGCGGCTTCAGACTGTCCTGCATCTTGCTTGGTAGGAGCAGTCTCAGGAGTCGCTTCTACCTGAGCTGTCGCCTCTGGCTGCGTCGCTGCTTCGCTGTCGTCTTCTGCTGTCGCAGTCGGCGCAGCGTCGCTGGCGTGCTCAGTGCGATGGGGGGTGTCTGCTTCCACGCAAGCTTCGGTCTCGGCCACGGACGCCGTCTCCTGCGGCATCACGCTGTCCTTCAGCGCCTGGCTGTCGACGGCCGCTTCCGGTGCGGTCTCCACCGCGACCTGCGCCTGTACCGCGCTGTCATCCGCCTTGACGTCCGTTGCTGTCACATCGGCCTCGGCATCGGACACGGTTTCAGAGGTGTCGGCATCGGTCTTGGTCGTTGCGCTCAGCGTCTCGGCCTGCGCTTGATGAGCGCTGGCCTGCTGCGGTGCATGCTGCTCAGTACGCTGGGTGGCGTGCTGTTCAGTGCGCTGAGCCTGATGGGGCGTGGCAGGCGCGGTGCTGGAGTCGTTGACCTCGGCAGAGTCATGCCGTGTCATCACGTCCTGTTGCAGGGCTTGCGTGCTGGGCGCACTGATTTCCGGCGCCTCTGGCGTCTCGGCGACCGACGGCTGCTCATCAGGCGTGGCGTCGTCAGCGGCCACTGCCACGGCCGGCGCCACGTCCGTCTCCACCTTGGCGCTGACGTCGGCACTGGTGTCGGCAGGCGCTGCCTTGTCGCCGTCGCTGTCAGCGACGACAGCTTGCGCTTGCGGTTCACTGCTCTCGACCGTCTCAGGCGCGACCTTCACGCCTTCGGCACCTTCCTCGGCAACGGCGGGAACCGGTTGCTGCGGTGCTGCGGTCGAGGCGACGTCATCGAGCACGGCGTCGGCTGGCTGAGCGCTCTGCGCCTGCGGGCCGGCCAGTGCCATGGCCTTCAGGGACTGCTGCTGAGCGACGGCATCGGGATTGAGTGCATGGCTGCGGCTACGAGCGCGCGGATTGTTGCGCGTCGGCTGCTGGACATCGTCTGCCTGCTGCTCGCTCTGCTGGGCCTGTTCTGCCGCCTTGATGGACTCGCGAGCATGATGGCTGTTGACCTGCTCTGCCTTGTCCGCCTTGGAAGGCTTCTCACGGCGCGCCGGCTTGTCATCACGCTTGGCAGCATTGTCCTGCTTGGCAGCATCGTTCTGCTTGGCATCGTTCTGCTTGGCATCATTGCCGGACGGCGCCTTGGCAGGCGTCTGTGCGTCGGGTGTCTTCTCCGTCGCTTCTGCCTGCGGCTTGCTGTCGTTGGTCACGATGTCCTGAGCGTTGTCCTGACGCGACTCGCTGGACTTGCGACGATTGCCACGGTCATTGCGCTGACGACGCTTGTTGTTGCTGCGACCCTCGGAGCGGTTGTCGCTCTGGCTGTCGTTGCGACTGTCGTTGCGACCATCGTTGTCGTTGCCGCGCGTGTCCTGCTGACGAGAGTCCTGCTGACGCGAGTCCTGCTGGCGTGAATCGCCCTCGGCGTTGCGGCGACGATTGTCGTTGCGTGCGTTGCCGCGGTTGGCATTGCGGCCATCCTTGCGTGCATTGCCGTCGGTTGAGGCTTCGCTGACGCTTTCGCGACGCTCGCGTGCCTTTTCCAGTGCCTTGCGGGCTTCGCTGGACTTGGCCGGCGTCGCGCTGGCGCTGTCGTCGCTGCCCAGCAGGCGGCTGAAGCCCTTGGCCAGACGTGCCAGCAGACCGCCGCCGGAAGGGGCTGCTGCCGGTGCCTGGGTGGCCGGGGTCGCTGTGGTCTCGGATTTGCTCACCGCATTGCGCCCGTCATTGCGAGAGGTCTGACGGTTGTCGTTGCGATTGGCATTGCGGCCGTCGTTACGAGTGTCGCTGCGCGATCCCTGACGACTGTCGTTGCGAGTCTCGCTCTGGCTGTCGTTGCGATTGTCGTTGCGGCTGCGGTTATTGCTGCCATTGCCATTGCGACGACGGTTGCCGTTCTTGGCATTGTCGTTGCCGTTGCCGTTGCCGTTGCCGTTGCCGTTGCTGGAAGCGGAGGTGTTCTCGTCAGTCTCGGCGGGCTCGGCAGGCTTGCTGACTTCCGGTGCGGAGGCGGGGGCGGGTGTCGTGTGGGACACGCTCTTGACCGCCGCTTCGGTGCGTGCCGGTGGCTTGTCGAAATTCGGATCCGGCTCCTTGCCGACTTCGGTCTCGACGGACAGCTCGAAGCTGGACTTGTCGGCACCGTCTTCATCGACATGGTCATCACGCAGACGCACGACTTCGTAGTGCGGCGTGTCGAGTTCCGGGTTCGGCAGCAGCACGACATTGACGCCCTGACGACGCTCGATGTCGAATAGCGTGGCGCGCTTCTCGTTGAGCAGGTAGGTCGCGACCGGCACCGGCAGGATGGCGCGGATCTGCGAGCTGCGCTCCTTCATGGCCTCTTCCTCGATCAGACGCATGATCGAGAGCGCCATGGAGCGCACGTCGCGGATGGTGCCCTGGCCGTCACAGCGCGGGCAGACCACGCCGCTGGTCTCGCCCAGTGACGGACGCAGGCGCTGACGCGACATTTCCATCAGGCCGAAGCGTGAGATGCGACCGATCTGCACGCGAGCGCGGTCGATCTTGAGCGCGTCTCGCACGCGATTCTCGACTTCACGCTGATTGCGCGCCGGGGTCATGTCGATGAAATCGATCACCACCAGGCCGCCGATGTCACGCAGACGCAGCTGGCGCGCGATCTCGTCCGCCGCTTCCAGGTTGGTCTGCAGCGCGGTTTCCTCGATATCGCTGCCACGCGTGGCACGCGCGGAGTTGATGTCGATGGAGACGAGAGCTTCGGTGTGGTCGATGACGATGGCGCCACCGGAAGGCAGCTTCACTTCGCGCTGATAGGCGGTCTCGATCTGGGATTCGATCTGGAAGCGCGAGAACAGCGGGACGTCGTCTTCGTAGAGCTTGATCTTCTGCTGATAGCTCGGCATGACCTGACGGACGAAGGACAGCGCTTCTTCCTGGACGTCACCGGAATCGATCAGCACCTCACCGATGTCATTGCGCAGATAGTCGCGCATGGCACGGATGATGACATTGGATTCACGATAGATCAGGAAGGGGGCAGGGCGGCTGGCGGCAGCCTTGGTGACGGCATCCCAGACCTGAGCCAGATAGTCGAGGTCCCATTGGAGCTCTTCTGCGCTCTTGCCGATACCGGCGGTGCGTACGATGACGCCCATCTTGTCCGGCAGGGTGAGGCTGTTCATCGCCTCTTTCAGCTGGGCGCGCTCTTCCCCCTCGATGCGGCGGGAGATGCCACCGGCACGCGGGTTGTTGGGCATCAGCACGAGGAAGCGGCCGGCCAGACTGATGAAGGTGGTCAGGGCGGCGCCCTTGTTGCCACGCTCTTCCTTGTCGACCTGGACGATGACTTCCTGGCCTTCCTTGAGCACTTCCTTGATGTTGGGGCGGCCTTGGCCCGGGTCCTTGCTGAAGTACTCGCGGGAGATTTCCTTGAGCGGCAGGAAGCCGTGGCGATCGGCGCCGAAATCGACGAAGCAGGCTTCCAGGCTGGGCTCGATGCGGGTGATCTTGCCGCGGTAGATGTTGGCTTTCTTCTGCTCGCGGGCACCAGACTCGATGTCGAGATCGTAAAGGCGTTGTCCGTCGACCAGTGCGACGCGCAGCTCTTCCGGCTGGGTCGCGTTGATGAGCATCCGTTTCATGTCGTCTCGCTAGACTGGGCGTGCCGAAGGGCAGCCGCATTTGCGTCGGCGACGAGGAACCGTTTTCAGCTTCGTGTTGTGCTCAGCGCATGTCGTGGGATGCGTCTTTCGCATGCAGGCACGTCTCGTGACGTGCCACATGCGGCATGATCATGTTGAGTACTGGAAAGAGGCAGGACGTGTTGCGGGGAACGTTGACTCCTCCGGCCCTGCGGTCTCTTCCCTAACACCTGGCATTCGCCGATTCATCGACGCCGGCCTTCGGCACGGATATCGAATGATTGCCCGGGCATCATGCCCGGGCGGTAGTGTGTCATTGGCCCACCAGAAGGCTGGGCATTGCATCGTGTTGCTGCGCTCGAGGGCAGTGACGTGTCTCGCGGGGAGGTGGCGTCACGGCCGGTCGCGCTGCGGCGCGCGGGGTAACACGTCCCGCGCCCGCTGATAGCGTTGCCTCGCCATCTCTGGCGCGGACGTTATCGATGTCTTTCGTCATGATGCTGGCCAGCCAGCGGCATTGGACGACTGTCCGTGAGGCGGCATTCGTGATCTGCAATCGGCAGACCCGTTGCGCAGGACAGCACGCGGCCGACAGTCCAGGTGACAACAGGGTGCGTGAAGACTCTGCACGGTGCTGACGTCGGTGCGCATTGTTTCGTCGTGGGCCGGCTGGCCCTGTTCACGTGGTCTGCATGGGGTTTCACGCCGCATGCAGAACCGTCTACCTCGCCGTCTCGGCGGGGTCGTGACGCGGGTGATCAGGCATATAGAGAAGGCCCATCTCACTGGGCCCGAATATACCAGTAAAGGTATGGGCCAGCAATTCGGCAGGCATATCAAATGCTTCGCCCGAAAGCCCGCCATTCGTCCCGGGTTTCGCGGCCTTGAGCGGCGCAGCCAGAGCCCTCCGATGGCGGGATGATTCCCCATTGGTCGCATGACACCGTAGAATGGCCAGTCTGAGTGCGCCCCGGCGTACGGCAACATGATGAACAGGCCGCGCGAAGGCGAGGCCGGAAAGGAGCGAGACATGGCCGAGGGCCAATCAGTCCAGTGGATCGAGGTTGCCCCGGAACTGGCCGGGCAGCGCATCGACAATTTCCTGCGTACACGTCTCAAGGGGGCACCCAAGGCCTTGATCTATCGCATCGTGCGCAAGGGTGAGGTTCGGGTGAACAAGAAGCGCATCAAGGTCGACTATCGCCTGCAGGCGGGAGACCTGGTGCGTGTACCGCCACTGCGCCTGTCGCCGGAAGCCGCGGTGCAGGAAGTCAGTGGCAATCTGCGTGAGGTGCTGGCGGGCTGCATCGTGCGCGAGACCGATGATTTCATGGTCATCAACAAGCCGTCCGGTCTCGCCGTGCACGGCGGGAGCGGCGTCAAGATCGGGCTGATCGAGGCCATGCGTCAGATTCGTGATGAACTGCCGTTTCTGGAGCTGGTCCATCGTCTGGATCGTGATACCTCCGGCTGCATCCTGCTGGCCAAGACGCGTGCGGCGTTGCTGCAGCTCAATGCGGACCTCAAGGCCCACAAGATGACCAAGCTGTATCTGGCGCTGGTGGAAGGGCGCTGGGACTCGCGGCGTGATTACGTCAATGCACCGCTTGAGCGTTACGACGGCGGCAACGGGGAGCGTCGCGTGCGCGTCGACGAGGCCGGCAAGACGGCCAGTACCCGTTATGCGGTGCGCGAAGCCTATCCCAGCATGACGTTGGTCGAGGCCGAGCCGATCACCGGGCGTACCCACCAGATTCGTGTGCACTCCGTGCATGCCGGTCACCCGCTGCTCGGCGATACCAAGTACGGGACCGAACGCGGCAATGCGCTGGCGAAGAAGGTCGGGCTGGAGCGCCTGTTCCTGCATGCCGCTCAGCTCAGCTTCCCGGACCCCACCGACGGGCGGACCGTGACGGTCCGTGCGCCGCTGGACAAGCGCATGAAGCGCGTCCTTGCCAATGCTCGAGAATTGGGAGCCCGTCATGACTGACGCCTCTGCGGTACTGCCTTCACCTCGCTATCGTCTGGTCATCTTCGATTGGGACGGTACCTTGATGGACTCCGAGGCACGCATCGTCGATTGCCTGCAGGCGGCCTCGCTGGCGGTCGGCATGGGAGAGCTTCCGGCGCATGCCGCGCGCGACATCATCGGTCTCGGATTGCCGGAGGCCATGGCGCGGCTGTTCCCCGCAGCTTCGGCTGCCCAGTGCGAGGCACTGGTCGAGGCCTACAAGCAGCATTTCGTGGCAGTCGATACCACGCCGCTGGATTTCTTTCCGGGCGTGGAAAATGGCATCGAGCGTCTGCGAGCTCACCCGGAGCAGCTGCTGGCCGTCGCGACGGGCAAGAGTCGTCGCGGGCTTGATCGGATGTTCCAGGCCCATGACTGCGGTGACTGGTTCCACGCCTCGCGTACCGCGGACATGACGCTGTCCAAGCCGCATCCACTGATGCTCGAAGAGCTGCTGGCCGAGCTGAACGTTGAGGCGCATGAGGCGCTGATGGTCGGCGATACCGAATATGATCTCGAGATGGCGCGTGCGCTGGGCATGCACAGTGTCGGTGTCACCTATGGCGTGCACAGCGTGCCGCGACTCGAGGCCTGTGCCCCACAGCGCATCGTCTCGCACTTCGATGAATTGATGGAGTGGCTTGGCGCGGTCAGATGATGACGGTGTCCTGCCCATGACAGGAGCAGCAAGCGATGAGTGACAGGCCGCAGGATCCCTGGCGTGAAGGGCCAGGTGGCAAGGACGAGGGGGGAGCGGGCGCGAGCGGACAGGGCGCTGACAGCGCTGCCACCTCCAGCAGCGAGGTGGACTGGCAGGCGCGTGAGCGTACCGTGCAGCTCGAGATGATGGACCGCTGGGTGCAGGGCGTGGTCACCGAGCAACGGCGCTCCAGGCGCTGGAAGCTGTTCTTTCGCTTCCTGTTCGCGTTGTTGTTCATTGCCTCGATCGCGACATCCGTGACCCTCTTCACGCTCGGCAGCCAGCCGGCAGCCTTGCCCGGTGAACGGCACCTCGGTGTCGTGCGCGTCAAGGGCGTGATCGAGGCGGATGGCGAAGCCAATGCCGAGCGCATCATCAAGGGTCTGCGAGCGGCCAATGAGTCGCCGGCCTCCGTGGCGGTGGTGCTGGATATCAATTCCCCCGGCGGTAGTCCCGTGCAGTCCCAGCGCGTCTATGACGAGTTGATGCGCATGCGGGAGCAGGGTGGCAAGCCGGTGATCGCCGTGATCGAGGATCTCGGGGCGAGTGGCGCCTATTACATGGCAGCCGGCGCCGGCGAGATTCTCGCGGCACCGTCGAGTCTGGTCGGGTCCATCGGGGTGATCTCCTCGAGCTTCGGGCTGAAGGGGCCGATGGAAGAGCTGGGGATCGAGCGACGTGTGTTCACGGCAGGTGACAACAAGGCGTTTCTCGATCCCTTCTCCGAGATCTCGCCTGAGCAGCGCGACTTCTGGCAGAACGTGCTGGCCACGACTCACCAGCAGTTCATCGCGGCGGTCAAGGCCGGGCGCGGTGAGCGGCTCAAGGACGATCCGGCGCTGTTCTCCGGACTGATCTGGACCGGCGAGCAGGCTCGCGCGCTCGGGCTTGTGGATCGCACCGCAACGCTTGAGGAGCTGGCCGCCGAGCTGGCGCCGCAGGGTGGCGTGCATGATTACACGCCGCGTCAGGATCCCTTCGAGCGCTTCACGCGGCGCTTTGCCGGTGTGATGGCCAGCGCGTTGGGGCTTGACGCCAATGTCTCGCCGGTCAGCTATCGCCTGCCCTAGCCCTCCAGCAGTGGATCCAGTCCTGCCTCACGCAACAGTTCGCACAGGCGAATCAGCGGCAGGCCTATCAGGGTGTTGGGATCACGTCCCTCGAGACGCTCGAAGAGCGTGATGCCCAACCCCTCCATGCGAAAGCTGCCGGCCGAGTCCAGCGGGCATTCGCGCTCGACGTAACGCGTGATCTCCTGCTCGCTCAGCGTGCGAAACACCACGTCGTAGCTTTCATGGCAGACCCAGTGTCGCGCGCTGTGTGTGTCCATCAGCGCCAGGCCGGTGACGAAGCGGACTCGGCGTCCCGAGAAGCGTGTCAGCTGAGCGCGGGCGGCGGCCAGGTCCTGTGGCTTGCCGAGGATCTCGCCCTCGAAGACGGCCACCTGGTCGCTGCCGATGATCAAGTGGTGTGAATAGGCCTCCGCCAGGGCGTTGGCCTTGCCCAGGGACAGGCGATGGACCAGTGCCTCGGGAGATTCCGTGGGACGAGGGGTTTCATCGATGTCAGGCGCCCCCCATGTGTAGGGGAGTCCGAGTCGATCAAGCAAGGCTCGGCGCCAGCGGGAGCTGGAAGCCAGTACCAGTCGTGTCATGGCGTTGTTCTCTTTTTGGGCTCTCGATTCGTGCATGCGTTCGGGACGCGAAGGGGGGCGGAGCATGAGAGGGGTCGAAGGTCGAGAGGGGCCGGCGCGCGCGTGATTCTCCGTGTGATGCATCGCCGCCATGCTTTCTCACGACAACTCGTTGATATGCTTGAGATTGGAGGATGCCGCAAATCCTCTCGGCATTGAAGCGACACAGGCGTACAATCGCGCGCTGAAGGATCCGCCTGACCTCATCTGCGCTCATGCTCGGGTCGGGTGGCGCGGAAAGGCCGCCATGCCGTGGGCTGGCAGAATGAACAAGTTGCTCATGCATTTTGACACCGGGAGGGGGAATCCCTATTATGGCGCGCCTATGTTGACCACAAGACTGCCGACCAAGGTCGAGCCCTACCGGCTGGCGTCAGCGGGAAAACGCCTTGAAGGCGTGATTCCTCTGGCGGACATGCCCCGTGTAGTTGAAGCGATCGGTGCACAGGAGGGTGACGTGAGCATCACGTTGGCCTTTGACATCGATACTCAGCGTCGCAGCTTCATCGAGGGCAGCATCGCCTTCGAGGCAAGTCTGCTGTGCCAGCGCTGCCTGGGACCTACCGAGCCGGAACCGCTTTCCAGCGAATTCCTGTTGGGACTGGTCACCAATGACGCACTGGCATCGCAGCTGCCCGGTGAGTACGAGCCGGTAGTGGTGGAAAACGAACAGCTGGATCTCCTGTCAGTGATCGAGGATGAAGTGCTCCTTGTCCTGCCGCAGGTGGTCTACCACGAGGAGGCCGATTGTGCCGTCTCTCGCGACCAGCTGGCCAGCGGTGTGGAACCCGAGGCCTCGGACGCACCCGCTGTGAATCCATTCAGTGTGCTTGGCACCCTGAAGGACAAGCACTGAACTCAATTTGTCGACAAGATTGGAGTAATTCCCATGGCAGTTCAGCAGAACCGCAAAACCCGTTCCAAGCGTGGCATGCGTCGCAGCCACGACGCCCTGACTGCACCGACCCTGTCCCAGGACAAGGAAACCGGTACAGTTCACCTGCGTCACCACGTGTCTGCCGACGGTTTCTACCGTGGCCGTAAAGTCGTCGATGCCTAAAGCATTGATGCAGCGCACGGCGTAACGCCGTGCGTATCGCCATCGATACGATGGGCGGGGACTTCGGTCCCCGCGCTACGTTACGGGGCACTGCCAGTGCACTGTTGCGTGACCCACGACTCAGCGCCACGCTGGTGGGTCCAGGGCATCTTCTGGATGCCGAGCTTGATTCCCTCCCTGCTTCACTCTCCCGTGTTCGTGATCGCCTTCAGACACTCGCTGTCGACGGCATTGTCGCGTCTGATGCTCGCCCCTCGCGTGTCGTGCGCAGTCGCGAGCCCAGCAGCATGTCCCGTGCGCTCGACCTGGTGGCGAGCGGGCAGGCCGACGCCTGCGTCAGTGCGGGCAATACCGGCGCCTTGATGGCGTTGGCCATGCGGGACGTGGGTACGGTCGAGGGAGTGGAGCGGCCAGCCATCTGTGCGGCGGTACCCACGCAGGGAGAGCGGTCCTGCAGTCTGCTGGATCTTGGCGCCAATGTGGCGGTCGCGCCGCAGCATCTGCTGGCATTTGCTCGCATGGGTGCCGTGCGGTGCCAGCTGGTGGAAGGTGTCACCAACCCGCGCGTGGGGCTGCTCAATGTCGGTGTCGAGTCCGGCAAGGGGACGGCGCAGGTGCAGGAAGCGCATGCCTTGCTGGCTGGCAGCGGTGCGAATTTCGATTACCTCGGCTTCGTTGAAGGGGGCGACCTCTTCGCAGGTGAGGTAGACGTCGTGGTCTGCGACGGTTTCGTCGGCAATGTCGTGCTCAAGAGCAGTGAAGGGCTGGCCCAGATGCTGTCGGCACAGCTGGGGGCGACATTGGCGGCGGATTGGCGTACGCGCCTCATGGCCTGGTTGGCACGTCCGGCATTGACGCGCCTGTCTCGTCAGCTGGATCCGGTGCGCTACAACGGTGCCAGTCTGCTGGGCGTGGCCGGCGTGGTCGTCAAGAGTCATGGCGGGGCGGCCGCGGAGGGATTCGCCTATGCTGTCTCGCGCGCGGCGAGTGAGGCGCGCCGAGGCTTGCCGGAGCGTCTTGCGCATGCTCTCAAGGGCAGCCTGCCGGGTTAATTGCGTAAATTGGTCGGATTCTTGGTCGGCGGGGGTCGAGCTTGGTCTCACTCGGTGCGACAATGCCTGCGCCCGACCGATGTGGCATCGGGTCTGACGCGAAGGCGCCGCCTGATGTCCGGGATGTCCGGCAAGTGTGAAGGCCTGTTCTCGCGAGGGATGGCGAGTAAGAGGGTGGCAGCAGGCGCAAGTGTGTCGCTGGCGAGTACAATGCAGTGAAGGGAGAAGCAGGCTTTCCCCTGGCAGGAGTGTGTGGCGTTGGTGAATGGCTCCGGGTGGGAGCGACACGGCGCAGCGCACTGGCGGGCCAGCGGAAATCGGGTTTCCTTACCCGTGTCAGTCCCACCTGAACAGATGGAAATGGTGACAGCAATGACAGATTCCCTGGCCCTCATCTTCCCGGGACAGGGCTCCCAGCAGGTCGGCATGCTGCGGGAGCTGGCGGAGCGCTACAGCGTCGTCCGCACTACCTTCGAAGAAGCCTCTGACGCGCTGGGGCGCGATCTCTGGCATCTGACGCAGGAAGGCCCGGCTGAGGAGCTCAATCGTACCGAGTTGACCCAGCCTGCGCTTCTGACGGCCAGCGTTGCCATCTGGCGCGTCTGGCAGGAGCTGGAAGGTCCGCGTCCGGCGCGCATGGCCGGTCACTCCCTGGGCGAATACAGCGCGATGGTCTGCGCCGGCGTGATCGGCTTTGCCGAAGGCGTCAAGCTGGTCAATCTGCGCGGCGAAGCCATGCAGACTGCCGTGCCTCAGGGGCAGGGCGCGATGGCGGCCATTCTCGGTCTCGAGAATGCTCAGGTCGAAGCTGCCTGTGCCAGTGCGGCGCAGGGTGAAGTGGTCGCGGCAGTCAACTACAATGCGCCGGGTCAGGTGGTCATCGCGGGCGGCACGGCTGCCGTCGAGCGTGCCATCGCGGCGTGTCAGGAGGCGGGTGCCAAGCGTGCCATGCCGCTGCCGGTCTCCGTGCCTTCGCATTGTGATCTGATGCGTCCGGCGGCTGACAAGCTGGCCGAAGCGATGAACGACATCGACTTCCGTGCGCCGCGCTACACCGTCATCCAGAATGTCGATGCCAAGGCCCATGAGGATGTCGAGACACTGCGTCAGCGTCTGATCGAGCAGCTCTATCAGCCGGTGCGCTGGACGGATTGCGTCAATGCCATGTTCGACAGCGGCGCGCGGACCTTCATCGAATGCGGTCCGGGCAAGGTGTTGACCGGTCTCGGCAAGCGTATCCAGCGTCAGGCCCGTGGCCTGGCCGTGAACGACCCGGACAGCCTGGAAGCGGCGCTGGAACTTGCCCGTGAGACCGCTGCCGAACAGAATCAGTAAGCTCGTGATTGGCCCGCGCGGCCAGTCATGTGACTTGGATCAGCCAACTCAGGACTCAAGATGACGAGCGAACGCAGAATCGCACTGGTAACCGGTGCCAGTCGTGGCATCGGCCAAGCCATCTCCCGTGAACTCGGCCGTCAGGGCCGTATCGTGATCGGCACGGCCACAAGCGAAAAAGGGGCGGCCGCCATCGGCGCTGACCTCGAGGCGCACGGTATCGAAGGCGCGGGCATGCTGCTCAACGTCACCGACCAGGCCAGCGTCGACGCCGTGCTCAAGGAAATCGGCGAGCGCTTCGGCGCACCGACCATCCTGGTCAACAACGCCGGCATCACCCGTGACAACCTGCTGATGCGCCTCAAGGAAGACGATTGGGATGCGGTGCTCGACACCAACCTCAAGTCGGTCTTCCGTGTCAGCAAGAGCTGCCTGCGCGGCATGACCAAGGCGCGCTTCGGTCGCATCGTCAACATCTCGTCCGTGGTCGCGACCATGGGCAACCTCGGTCAGGTCAACTATGCTGCCGCCAAGGCAGGCATGGAAGGCTTTGCCCGCTCGCTGGCGCGTGAAGTCGCGTCGCGCAACATTACCGTCAATTCAGTGGCGCCGGGCTTCATCGCCACTGACATGACCGAAGCATTGCCGGAAGCGCAGCACGAAGCGCTGCTCGGCAACATCCCGCTGGCGCGCCTTGGCCAGCCGGAAGAGATTGCTGCGGCAGTCGGCTTCCTGACCAGTGATGCAGCAGGCTACATTACCGGTGAGACGTTGCAGGTAAACGGCGGCATGAACATGCGCTAAGCCCCGCGCGGGGACGTGGTTGCGTCCTTTTGGGGTGGCCTATAAACTACGCCCAGCTTTTTCGAGCTGCGGATTCCGTACCACTAGGAGTGATTGTTAAATGAGCACCATTGAAGAACGCGTCAAGAAGGTTGTGGCCGAGCGCCTGAACGCCAAAGAAGAAGACATCCAGAACTCTTCCTCTTTCACTGAAGACCTGGGCGCCGACTCCCTGGACACCGTTGAGCTGGTGATGGCTCTGGAAGAGGAATTCGATACTGAAATTCCTGACGAAGAAGCAGAGAAGATCACCACCGTGCAGGAAGCTATCGATTACATCGTCAACCACCAGTAAGGTGGATTGAAGCGACCAGCGGGCCCTTCGTGGCTCAGGGTCGTGATGCAATCGTCTGTACGTTCAAGAGCCGCACTGTCTTCAGTGCGGCTCTTGTCGTTTCTGCCTTTCGTCACTCTTGAGCGCTGGTCGGCCGTGCCTTTCTCGGCAGAGCGGCCAGCAAGGACGGCAGACTTCTCTGCCGGCGGGAGATGCGAGAGTTTGGCGGTGCCAGGGGCGGGCGACGTCCGAGGCAGGGGCGAGGTCTGCGCAGGTGCGTGAGCCTGTCCCGGGATGTCTCGCGCGACATTCCTGTGCCAGAGCCCTGTCTTTGTGGGCGAAAAGAGGCGGGAGCAGGGCGTGTGGTCGGCAGTGTTGATCGCAGGTGACATGGCGGTGTCACTCCCGTTGCCTGTGCGCAGGACAGCGTCTGGAAAACCGCAGGAAAACCGACTGCCCATCACTGGCAAGGTTTCTGTATAATGCGCTCAATTACCGCCCAGGTGCAGCTGGCCCAGGCGTGCCAAGTCGATAGTTTTGGAGGAGACACGATGCCTCGCAGAAGGGTAGTGGTGACAGGTCTAGGCCTGGTGACCCCGGTAGGGAATACCGTCGAGGAAAGCTGGAGCAACATCAAGGCGGGCAAGAGTGGCATCGCACCCATCGAGCATTTCGATGTCAGCGGTTTCAATACCCGTTTTGGCGGTTCCATCAAGAATTTCGATGTGGGTCAGTATCTGAACCCGAAAGAGGCCCGCAAGATGGACCTCTTCATCCAGTACGGTATCGCGGCGGCCCATCAGGCCATCACCGATTCCGGTATCGAGTGCACGGAAGACAATGCCGATCGCATCGGTGTTGCCATCGGTTCCGGTATCGGTGGTCTGCCGATGATCGAGCACAATCACAAGGCGCTGGAGAAAGGCGGTGCGCGTCGCATCTCGCCGTTCTTCGTGCCGGGCTCCATCATCAACATGATCTCCGGCAACCTGGCGATCCAGTTCGGTTATCGCGGCCCCAACATCGCGATCACCACCGCCTGTACCACCGGAACGCACAACATCGGTTACAGCGCTCGTACCATCGCCTACGGCGATGCTGACGTGATGGTGGCCGGTGGTGCCGAGATGGCGACCACACCGCTGGGTCTGGGCGGCTTCTCCGCGGCGCGCGCGCTCTCGACCCGCAACGACGACCCTCAGGCGGCCAGCCGCCCATGGGACCGTGATCGTGATGGCTTCGTGCTGTCCGACGGTGCCGGTGTCGTGGTGCTGGAAGAGTATGAGCACGCCAAGGCACGTGGTGCGACCATCTACGCCGAGGTGCTCGGTTTCGGCATGTCCGATGATGCGCATCACATGACGGCGCCGCCTGAAGACGGCCGTGGCGCGGCCGCCTCGATGCGCAACGCCATTCGGGATGCCAAGCTGGACCCGAGCGAGATCGATTACATCAATGCTCACGGCACGTCCACCAATGCCGGCGACAAGGCCGAGAGCCTGGCCGTCGAATCCGTGCTGGGCGACGCGGCGCGCAATGTGGCCGTCAGTTCCACCAAGTCGATGATCGGTCACCTGCTGGGTGCCGCCGGTGCCGTCGAGGCCGTGTTCTGCGTGCTGGCGATGCGTGATCAGGTCGCCCCGCCGACCATCAACCTCGACAATCCGGCCGAGGGCTGCAATCTCGACTACGTTCCCAATGTCGCACGCGACATGAAGATCGAGTACACCCTGTCCAACTCCTTCGGCTTCGGTGGCACCAACGGCTCGTTGGTGTTCGGCAAGCTCAAGGACTGAGGTCGCACGCTGTCGTGATCTCCCCTCTGACGCGCTCCCATCCGGGGGCGCGTCTGTCTGTGGGGCGTTGCCAGGCGGTGATGACCGGATCACGATGTCTTGCTGACACCTTGTGTGCCATGCATGTCGCGAAGGAGTGTTGCATCGATGACGGCTGACCATACCGGTACCACGCAGGAGATGCTTCACGACTCGCTTGCGGCGGACCTGCCCATGGAGGATCGCGGCCTTGCCTATGGTGAGGGCGTGTTCGAGACGATTCTGGTGCGCGATGGCCAGCCGCAGCTATGGTCACGGCACCTGGCGCGACTGACCCGTGGTTGCCGGCGACTTGGCTTGCCCGTGCCCTCGTCGCAGGCGCTCGATGCGTGTCTGAATGTCTGTCGGGGCGAGGGGCTCGAGGTACTCAAGCTGGTCGTCACCGGCGGGTCCGGTGGTCGTGGCTACAAGGCACCCGAGTCACCCGAACCTCGTCTGCGGGCACGCGCAATGCCCTTTGTGGTCAATCGTGAGGCCCGTCAGGGCATCACGGCGCGCGTGTGCGAATTGCGCGTGGCGGAGCAGCCGGCGCTGGCGGGACTCAAGCATCTCAACCGGCTCGAGAATGTGCTGGCACGCCGTGAGTGGACAGACCCCGCCATCCGGGAGGGGCTGTTGCTGACGGCAAGCGATGAGCTCGTCGAGGCCACCAGCATGAACCTCGCCTGGTATCGCGACGGGCAATGGTTCACGCCATGCCTGGATCGCGCCGGTGTCGAGGGCACCTTGCTGGTGGCGCTAGAGGCCGAGCTCCCCGTCATGCGAGTGCGCGAAGGACTGGCATCACTGAGGGCGGCCGAGGTGGCGGTGGTGATGAATTCCGTGCAGGGCGTCTGGCCGCTGCGCACCTTGCTGGCGGCGTCGGGAGCGCCTCTGGCCCAATGGAGTGATGAGGGGCATCCGGCGCTTGCGCCACTGAACGACATTGTCGCGCGCTTGCTGGGCGAGCCCGCGTATTGATGGAAGGCGTCCAGGCTGCGGGGGCGTTCCCGAGCAGACACCTTCTTCGCCATGAAGACTGGAAATCCGATTATGCGTGTATTCAAGATCCTTCTGATGCTGGTCGTCGTGGCCGTGGCTGCGGGTATGGTGGGCTTTCGTTACTGGCAGGCACAGTTGCTGTCACCGCTGGCGATCGAGCAGGAACAGCTGTTCGAGGTCCCGCGCGGTGCCAGTCTCTCCAAGGTGGTGAGCGAGCTGGAATCCCGAGGCATCATCGAGGCCAGCTGGCCGTACAAGATATGGGCACGTCTGGAGCCTGATGCCGTCAATGGTCTGCGCGCCGGTGAATTCCGTCTCACGCCGGGCCTGAACGGGCGTGAGCTGGTGGCACTGCTGTCCAGCGATGACGTCGTCAGCTATACCCTGACCGTGCCGGAAGGCTGGACCTTCGCCCAGATGCGTACCGCCATGGACGCCTCACCCAAGCTTGAGCACACGACTCGCGACATGAGCGATGAGGAGCTGATGGCGGCCGTAGGGGCAGAAGGCGAGAAGCCGGAAGGGCGCTTCTTCCCGGACACCTACCGCTATCACAAGGGCGTGAGCGATCTGTCGCTCTACAAGCAGGCCTACGCGCGCATGAGCAAGACGCTGGAGGACGTGTGGGCCGGGCGTGACGACGACCTGCCGATCACCACCGCGTACGAGGCCCTGATTCTGGCCTCGCTGATCGAGCGCGAGACCGGTGCCCCGGAAGAACGTGGCGAGATCGCCGGCGTGTTCAAGCGTCGCATGGAGCGTGGCATGCGACTGCAGACCGACCCGACCGTGATCTACGGGCTGGGGGAGGATTATGATGGCTCGCTGTCGCGTGCCGATCTGCGCAAGCCGACCCCCTGGAATACCTACGTGATCACCGGCCTGCCGCCGACACCGATCGCGATGCCGGGGCGTGCCGCCCTGGAAGCCGCGGTACACCCCAAGCCAGGCGACACCTACTACTTCGTCGCCAAGGGCGAGGGCAAGCACCACTTCTCGCGCACTCTGCGAGAGCACAACAACGCCGTGCGCCGCTATATTCTCAAGCGGTAATACGCCGTGAATGAGGCGAAATCTCCGCGTGGTCCGGTGATCATCGCCATGCCGCGTGGGCCTTCGTCGCGAGTCATCTGCCGTCTGAATCAGGAAACCTCATGTCTTCACGTCCGAGCGCCGCAAGCACGACGTCTTCTCGCCACATCCCCCCCCTCGAGGTGAGCCCATCGACGGGGCGTTTCATCACCCTGGAAGGAGGAGAAGGTGTCGGCAAGAGCACCAATGTCGCCTTCGTGGTCGCCGAGCTCGAGGCGCACGGCATCGAGGTGGTGCGTACGCGGGAACCCGGAGGCAGTGAGCGGGCGGAAGCCATTCGCCGGTTGTTGCTGGACCCGGCCCCCGCGGAGGCCTTGAGCGATGATGCCGAGCTGCTGCTGATGTTCGCCGCGCGTGCCCAGCACCTGGCCGCGACCATTCGCCCGGCGCTGGAACGTGGTGCCTGGGTGGTGTGTGATCGCTTCACCGATGCCACCTTCGCCTATCAGGGCGGCGGACGTGGCTTGCCGCTGGCCGACATCACCACACTGGAAGCCTTGGTGCAGAAAGGGCTGCAGCCGGATCTGACGTTGCTGTTGGACATGCCGGTCGAGGCCGCACGAGGGCGTCTGGCCGCACGGCGCGCCGAGACCGGCGAAGGCGCGGATCGCATCGAGCAGGAAGCCGAGCAGTTCTTCGAAGCGGTGCGAGTCGGCTATCACCAGCGGCGCGATTCAGACCCCGAGCGCTTTGCCACCATCAATGCCGATCAGTCGCTGGCAGAGGTACAGGCCGAGATCGCCGGCGTGCTGTCGGCCCGCATCGCCGCCTGGCAGGCAGGAGAGACCGCATGAGTGCAACGCGATCCAGTGATGACGGCGTGACACTCTCGAGTTTCTCGCCGCTGCCGTGGCAGCACTCGCTGTGGCAGCACTTCACCGCCGTGCATGACAGCGGTCGCCTGCCGCACGCGGTGATGCTCAGCGGGCCTTCGGGGCTTGGCAAGCAGGAACTCGCGGATGCGATGATCGCCCGTGTGCTGTGCCGCACCGCACAGGGCAAACCCGGCGCTGCCGCCTGCGGTGACTGCCATGGTTGCCACATGCTGGCGGCAGGGCACCATCCTGACCTGATGGCGGTGTCACCTCAGGACGTCGGCAAGATGATCCGTATCGACCCGATCCGCGACGTCAACCGGTTCGTCGCTCAGACGGCCCAGCAGGGCGGCTATCGTGTCATTCGCCTGCAGCCGGCGGAATCGATGAACATCGCCTCGGCCAACGCGCTGCTCAAGAGTCTCGAGGAGCCCGGCGCCAACACCCTGTTCATCCTGCTCAGTGACATGCCATCGCGCGTGCTGCCGACCATTCGCTCCCGCTGCCAGCAGTGGCCCCTGGTGATTCCGTCGGCTGAAGACAGTCTGCCGTGGTTGAGCGAGCAGCTGGGCGAAGATGCCCAATCGTTGCTGCGCATGGCAGGAGGCCTGCCGCAGCTGGCGGTGCGTCTGGGCGAGGCGGACCAGCGCCAGCTCAGGCAGGCATTGCGTGAACTGTTCGACGCGCTGGTGCGCGGGGGAGAGCCGGTGGCGGAAGCCTGGCGTCTGGAGCGCCAACCGCTGTCGCAGGTGCTGTGGTACGGTATTGCCTGGCTGGAAGATCTGATACGCATGGGCTTGTCTGGCAATACCGCGCAGCTGCGTGACCCGAGTCTTGAGCCCTTGCTGCGTCAGGCGGTCAAGAATGGCCGCACCCGTGACTGGTTCAAGCTGCTGGACTTTGCCCGTGAGCAGCGCCGTCTGCTGGCGGCGGGGGGCAACCCCAACCCGCAGCTGGTGCTGGAGTCCTGGCTGGTGCGTTGGGCAGCGCTGCTGCGTTCGTGATGCCCGTGAGCAGGAGGCAGCGCTCAACGTGCCCCGCGGGCTAGACTGACAGCAGGCGCCGCGCGAACCGCAGGACAGGCGCCATGAGATTCACGCTGCTCGGCGTCGTCGTGAGAAGAGCAGACGCCGAGCCACGAGACTGAATTCGCCGGATCACCGGCCGGAGGTGAAGGATGCACACCGCTCCACAGCAAGGCCAGAAGGCACTGTCGCTGACGATTCGCGACCAGAAGACATTGCTGGCCGCCTACATGTCGACTCTCGTGCGAGGCGGTATCTTCGTGCCGACCACCGAGCGCTACACCATGGGGCAGGAGGTCTACCTGCTGCTGACATTGCCGGAAGAATCCGAGCGCATTCCGGTCACCGGTCGCGTGGTCTGGATCTCCCCCTCGGGTGTCGGCGGTCGCCGTACCGCAGGCATCGGCATCCACTTCAGTGAAGAGGACCGCCAGGTGCGTGACCATATCGAGAACCATCTGGCCGGCATGCTGGGCAAGGGCCACGCCACCTATACGCTATGAGCTGACCCCGCTCTGCCTGTCACCCCGACCGGCGCCGCCATGCTGGCGTGTCGGTCGTTCATGTTTTCGCCATGCCTCGCGTGGCCCCCAGTCTGAGAGTTTCCGGATGTTTGTCGATTCGCATTGCCACCTTGATCGCCTCAAGCTTGAAGAACATGGCGGCAGCCTTGACGTCGTGCTGGACGCCGCACGCGCCCGTCACGTGCACCAATTTCTCGCCATCGCGGTCACGCTGGACGATGTGCCCGAGATCTCGGCCATCGCCCGGCAGCATGACGATGTGGTGATTTCCGCCGGTGTGCATCCGCTGCATCAGGTGGACCCGGAGCCCTCGGTCGAGGACATCAAGAAGTGTGCCGAGCGCTTCGGTGCGGTGGCCATCGGCGAGACCGGTCTCGATTATCACTACGAGAGCGTCAGCCGTGAACTGCAATACGAGCGCTTCACGCGTCATCTGATTGCCGCGCGCGAGCTGGAGCTGCCGGTCATCATCCACACCCGTGAAGCCCGCGAGGACACCCTGGCGCTGATCAAGGAGCATACCGATCCCGCCGTGGGTGGCGTGCTGCACTGCTTCACGGAAGATCTGGACATGGCACGTGTCGCGGTGGGCCACGGTTTCATGGTGTCCATCTCCGGGATCGTCACCTTCCGCAATGCCGAGCATGTCCGCGAGCTGGCGCGCGCCATCCCGCTGGATCGCCTGTTGATCGAGACCGACAGCCCCTACCTGGCGCCGGTGCCGTACCGCGGCACCTCCAACGTGCCGGGCAACGTGGTCGAGGTCGCCGAATGCATCGCCGCCGAGCGCGGCATCACCGTCGATGAGCTGGCGATGCAGACCACCGCCAACTTCTATCGTCTGTTCCGCGCCGCCGCGCCGGAAGCCCCGGACAACGTTCGCGAAGCGCTGGCCAGCAGCGGCATGCTCATCGACGGATGAGCGCCCACGGGCAGCGTGACACGCCAGGCAGGGAGGAAATGTCATGAATCCAGCCGCCATTCTCACTCGATTGGGCGACAGGGCCGGCAAGGATGGGCCACTGCCACCGGTGGAGACCTGGCACCCGGAGCACTGCGGCGAGATGGATCTCGTCATCCGCGCCGATGGTCGCTGGGTGCATGAAGGCACGCCGATCGGTCGTGCACGGCTGGTGCACATGCTGTCGCGGGTCATGCGGCGCGAACCCGATGGCAGCTACTGCCTGGTCACGCCGGCGGAGAAGGTCACCATCCAGGTCGAGGATCGCCCCTTCCTGGCGGTGGATTGCACCCGTGTCGAGTCTGAACCTGGTCAGACACAGTCTGGTCAGACACAGCCTGGACAGGCAGCACTCGGAGAGGCTGAGCCTCAGCCTCAGCCGGACATCTGGCAGCTGGTCACCGACCAGGGTGATATCGTGCGACTGGAAGGGGATACCCGTCTGACGCTCAGCGAGACACCGGATGGCCTGTGGTTGCCGGAAGCGCCGGTGCGCTTCGGACTCGCCGCGCGTCTGCATCGCAATCTCTACTATCGTCTGCTGGAAGAGGCCGAGATGCGCGAGCTGGACAATGGCGATCAGGCACTGGGCTTCATGAGCGACGGCCACTGGCAGATGCTCGGCGTACTGAGTGCCCGTGACCTCGACACCTGAGCCACCCGGTATCGCCCGCGGCAGCGCCGCCTGAACCGTATTCATCAACGACGCATGGCATCCTTGCCGTCCCTCGTCAGCCATTGCAGGTCTTCATGTCTTCTACTCTCCCGCCAGTCGCGCCTGATACCCCTGTCGAGGCCATCGGCGTCACGCCAGATGATGTCGCCACCGACGGTGCGGAACCGGTCTCGCCGCTCGCGCACGCCGTCGGCCAGCTGACGCAACGGCTGACGGATCAGCAGCGTGCCGTGGTGGCACATCGCGGACGACACGCACGGGTCGCGGCGGTGGCAGGCTCCGGCAAGACAACCACGCTGGTGGCGCGAGTGCTGAGTCTGCTGGCGGAAGGCATTCCGGCGCAGCGGATTCTGGTGCTGATGTTCAACCGCTCGGCGCGCGAGGACTTCGTCGCCAAGCTGGCGCAGTCGGCGCCACCGGGCACGCGGCTGCCGGATGTCCGCACCTTCCACTCCATCGGTCATCGCCTGACCACTACCCTGGTGCGCTGGGGGAGTCTGGCGCCGCGCGAGCTGATCCAGCAGGACTGGGCGTTGGAGCGGCTGCTCAAGCAGGCCGCCCAGCGTGCCCTGGGCGATGCCGACCGCGCCGATCGTGAGGCGGCACTGGAAGGTGAGCGTCTCGAAGCGCTTGCCCAGTTCTGTGATCTGGTCAAGGCCGAGATGTGCGAACCGACGCTGCTGTACGAGCGCATGAACCTTGGTGAGCACACCGGTCACTTCGTCGAGTCCTTCGCCCAGCTTGAGCAGCTGCTCGAGCAGCATGGCCAGATGACCTATGCCGATCTGCTCTACCGGCCGCTGCGTCAGCTGGAGAAGGAGCCGGAGATCCGTGCGCGTATCCAGGGGCATCTGCAGCACGTCATCATCGATGAGTATCAGGACATCAATGAGGCGCAGCAGCGCATGCTGGCGCTGCTGGCCGGTGCGCCGTCCACTGAGGCTTCCTCGCCGGCAGTCACCGGCGAATCATCCAGCTCCGTGGCAGAAGTCATGGCGGTCGGTGACGCCAACCAGTGCATCTATGAGTGGCGTGGCGCCCGCCCTGATTACATGCTGACGCGTTTCGCCGAGAGCTTCCCGTCCCCGCTGGACTTCCCGCTCAGCTACACCTTCCGCCACGGTCATCGTCTGGCGCTGGCGGCCAATCACGCCATCGCCGCCAATGCGCGCCGACCGGATCAGCTGTGTCTGGCTGCACCCGGCACACCGCCGACGCGGTTGTTCGAAGGGCAGGGGGCCGCCAGTCTGGTCGCGGCGCTGACCGCCTGGCGTGAGTCGGGGCGCAGCGGTGCCGAGGCTGCCGTGCTGGTGCGCAGCTGGGCGCTGTCGGTGCCGGTGCAGCTGCAGTTGCTCAAGGCCGGGATTCCCTTCCGTCTCGGGCAGGGCGATCGCTTCGTGTTCCGCCTGCCACTGGTGCAGGCGCTGGCAGGCTATCTGGAGCTTGCGCGTGATGCCACGCGGCTGCGTGACCCGACGCATCTGATGTTGCTGTTTACCCAGCCCACCGCCTTCGTCGCGCGCGAGCGCCTCGAGCGTCTGTGTCAGCAACTGGCCGACAGCCAGCGCTGGCCGCGCAAGGAAGACCCGATGCTCGAAGGGCTCAAGCCGCTGCAGCGCCGCAACCTGCACAAGCGCTGGAAGCTGTTGTGTGATCTCCCTTCGCTGGGCGACTGGGCTCCCGCGCGGCTGCTGCGGCACGTGGTCGATGAGCTGGAAGCCGACAAGGTGCTGAGACGGGCCGCGGCCCGACGGGACAAGGGCGAGGAGGACGTGCGTCTGCTGGACGTGCTGATCGAGCAGGCGGGGGAGCTTGCCAACGACCCCGAGGCCTTCGTCAACCTGCTGCGCAATCCGGTCGAGGATGCCGCCGATGGTGTGCTGATCACCACGGTCCATGGTGCCAAGGGGCTGGAATGGCCGCTGGTAGGCCTCTGGGGCATGAACGAAGAGGACTTCCCGGCCTACTCGCGCGACAACCCGCTGTCACCGGAGCGCCTCGAGGAAGAGCGACGTCTGTGCTATGTCGGCGTGACCCGTGCTCGTGAACAGCTGCATCTGTGGCGGGATGGCGGGACCCATGCGCCGAGTCGCTTCCTGGCGGAACTGTGCGTGGAGGACTGCTCCCGCCTCGGTGACTGGATTCACGGTGCGGGCAAGCGTGCCAAGCTCGCTCGCCAGCAGGCCGGTGAGGGTGACGCATCCAGTCGCGAGGCGCCCTCTGAAAGTACCGAGACCCTGCGCGTGAGCGCGCCAGCCCTTGGCGAGGCCTATCTGGCGCGCCTGCCGTTGGTACGTCATGGCATCACGCCGCCGACGCTTGAGGCCTCGCCCAGGCCCAGGGCCGAGCAACAGAGCAAGCCCGGTGGCGTAGGCAAGACCGCTGACGCCGCATCCAGCCGGCGTCAGCCTCGTTCCGGGGGCCGTCATTCCCGCACGTCATCCTCGCCTCGCAGCGAGGTGTCTGGCGTGCTGCAAAGCGTCGGTGGCTGGAAGGTGGGGCAGCGTGTCGCTCATGACACCTTTGGCGAGGGCGTGATCGAAGAGGTGTCCGGCAATGACACCAATCCGCTGGTCGAAGTGCGCTTTGCCGATGGCAGCAAGCGACGCCTGATCGCCTCGCGTGCGCCACTGTCCGCTCTGTAAGACCAGACGCCCAGGGTGGCAAGGTGCGCGATTGCCAATCATCGACGTGAGGGCCATCATGCCCTCATGGCGTCACCGTCCGCTGGAAAGGAGTTCCCATGGCCCAGTATCCCGATCCTGCCGCACTGGCGGCAGCCTCCGTCTCCACCTCATCGTTGCTGGCCCCGGACCAGCGGCAGGCACCCTTGATCGACGCCAGTCAGCTGGTGACCCAGCTGGCGATGGCAGGGCTCAAGTCCCCCGTGGTACTGGATTGCCGCGCTCGCCTCGAGGATGGCGAGGCGGGCGAGCGGATGTGGCGTGAAGGGCACCTGCCGGGGGCCATCCATGTCGATATGGAACGTGATCTTTCCGCGCCCGTGCGCGAGGACGGCGTGGGCGGTCGTCATCCACTGCCGTCGCACCAGGCGACAGCCGAGCTGTTTCGCCGTCTCGGCATCACGCCCGAGCAGCAGGTGGTGGTCTATGACGACATGGGCGGCCAGATGGCGGCGGCGCGCCTGTGGTGGATGCTGACCTGGGCCGGGCATCCGGATGTGCGTGTGCTGGATGGCGGCATCCAGGCCTGGAATCAGGTCATGGGCGAGCTCAAGCGCGCTCCCTTCCAGCCAGTGACCTCCGAGCCCAGTGACTGGCAGCCGAGCTTTGACGACAGCCTGCTGGTCACTGCCGAGGAGGTGGTGGGCAGTCAGGCGGTGCTGCTGGATGCCCGGGGTGAAGCGCGCTTTCGCGGTGAGCAGGAGCCGGTCGACCCGGTGGCCGGCCATATCCCCGGCGCCCTGTGTCGCCCGACCCCCGGCAATCTCGAGGCCAATGGTCGCTTCAAGGACCGCATGAGCCTGATGCGCGAGCTGCGCCGGACATTGCCGGATGACAGCGCCGTGATCGCCTATTGCGGTTCCGGCATCAGCGCCTGTCAGAATATCCTGGCCTTCGCGATCGCGGGACTGCCGCTGCCGCGTCTGTACGCCGGCTCCTGGAGTGACTGGATCAGTGACGCCGAACGCCCGGTCGCCACCGGCGAGGCCAGCGAAGGGTAGCATTCAGGCAAGCCCGACACGGATATTGCCGAAACGACAACGCCCGCCAGAGAAACCTCTGGCGGGCGTTGTCGTTTGTGGGGCGCGCTTTCCGTGCGCGCTCAGGCTGGCGTCTTGGGCTCCGCGGCAGGCTTGCGCGACTCGAAGCGCTCCAGCAGGGCAGCGTTGGCGCAGTTGCCCATCACGTTGAGGGCGGTGCGCAGGCCGTCGGTGAAGCGGTCGACGCCGGCGACCACGGCCACGCCCTCCAGCGGCAGGCCCGCCGCGCCCAGCACGGTGGTCATCGCGACCAGCCCGGCACCCGGCACGCCCGCCGTGGAAAAGCTGACCAGCAGACCGGTGGTGAAAACGGTGATCACCAGTGACGTCGTGACGTCGATACCGAACAGCTGCGCCACGAATAGCGCATTGAAGCCCTGCAGCACGGCGGCGCCATCACGCTTGAGCGCGGTACCGAAGGGCAGCGCGAAACTGGCCAGAGATTCCTGCATGCCGTAGTCGCGCGCATTGCCCAGCGCCAGCGGCAGGGTGGCACCGGAACTGGCGGTACCGAAGGCGAAGCCCAGGCTCTGGCCGAAGTGGCGCATGAAGGCCAGCGGGCGGGCACCGGTCACGGCCAGCAGCACCAGATAGAGCAGTGCCATCAAGGCCAGCGCGATGATCAGACCGATCACGTACATGCCCAGCCGTATCAGCAGATCCAGCCCCTGGGTGGCGATTACCGAGGTGATCAGCGCGAAGACACCAAGCGGGGCCAGCTTGAGCACGAAGGACAGTACCTTGAGGCTGACGGTGTAGCCGCTTTCGATCACGCGATGCAGCGGCGCGCTTTCTTCCGGCAGGGCACGCATCGCCAGCCCGATCAGGGCGGCTGCGAAGATGACCTGCAGCAGGCCGCCGCCACCCAGCGCCGTGAAGGGGTTGTTGGGCACCAGCCCCACCAGCCATTGGGCGATGCTGTCGGCATTGCGCCCTTCAGGCGCAGAATCCACCAGGCTCTCGGCACCGCTGCCCGGGCTGAGCCAATGAGCGACCAGCATGCCCAGCGTCAGCGCCACGGCGCTGGTGACCACGTAGCTGCCCAGTAGACGCCCGGCATGGCGGCCCACGTCGGCACCGCCTTCGCGACTGGTCAGGCTGAGGATGAGGGCACCGAAGACCATCGGTACCACCACGAACTGCAGCAGACGCAGGAAGATCTGGCCTACCGGCGTCAGCAGGTTGGCGTCGAGCCAGGCGACACTGCCCTCGGGCAAGGCACCTGCTCCGGCGTTCAGGGCAAGGCCGCTGAGGATACCCAGCCCCAGGGCGAGCAGTATCTGACGAGTGACGGACATGGTGGCTCCGAAGCAAGGGAAGTCAGGAAGAGGCGAGTCAACGCTCGGGTGCTGCGCCGTCTGACCCCGTTGGAGTGAGTGAAATCAAGGATGGCTAATGTGCTATCCATGGAAAGTTATATCAATGAAGTATTTGAGACTGTTTTGGAATAACACAAGAAGCGCCCTCGTGAGAGCGCGACATCTCCCTGCTGAAGCGGACCGCGCAGCGGTCCACGGAGCAGCTCCGTACGGGAGGCCAGAAACGACAACGCCGCCGCGGCAGGGCCACGGCGGCGTTGTCAGCTGGCGGGCAGCGATGGGTCACATGTTCGGATAGTTGGGGCCACCGCCACCTTCCGGGGCGACCCAGGTGATGTTCTGCGCCGGGTCCTTGATGTCACAGGTCTTGCAGTGCACGCAGTTCTGGAAGTTGATCTGGAACTGCGGCTCACCGGCTTCCTCGATGATCTCGTAGACCCCGGCGGGGCAGTAGCGCTGGGCCGGCTCAGCGAAGCGCGGCAGGTTGTCACGCACCGGTAGCGCCGGGTCTGCCAGACGCAGGTGACACGGCTGGTCTTCCTCGTGATTGGTGTTGGAGAGAAACACCGAGGACAGCTTGTCGAAGGACAGCTTGCCGTCCGGCTTGGGATACTCGATCTTCGTGCATTCATCCGCCGGGCGCATGCGCACGTAGTCCGGGGTGGTGTCATGCAGGGTCGGCAGTCGGCCGCCCATCAGCTGGTCGAGGAAGTTGTAGGCGCCACCGAGGAAGGTGCCGTACTTGTGCATCGCCGGGCCGAAGCTGCGCGAGGCATCCAGCTCCTCATGGGCCCAGCTGTCCTGGAAGCGCTTGCCGAAGTCGACGAGGTCCTCGCCACCTTCATCGCCGCTCTTGATGGCGGCGAACACGCTCTCCGCCGCCAGCATGCCGGACTTCATCGCGGTATGCAGGCCCTTGATCTTGGCGAAGTTGAGCGTACCGGCGTCACAGCCGATCAGCAGGCCACCCGGGAAGCTCATCTTCGGCAGGCAGTTGAGGCCACCCTTGGCGATGGCGCGTGCACCGTAGGAGACCCGCTTGCCGCCTTCGAGGTGCCGAGCCAGGGTCGGGTGCTGCTTCATGCGCTGGAATTCATCGAAGGGTGACAGCCAGGGATTGTCGTAGGCGAGATCGACGATCAGCCCGACCACCACCTGCTGGTCATCGGTGTGATAGAGGAAGAAGCCGCCTTCGGCGTTGCCCTTGAGCGGCCAGCCACTGCCGTGGACTACCAGCCCAGGCTGATGCTGCTCGGCCGGGACATCCCACAGCTCCTTGAGGCCGATGCCGTAGTGCTGGGCATCGGCGTCCTTGTCGAGAGAGAAGCGCGAGATCAGCTGCTTGCCCAGATGCCCGCGGCAGCCCTCGGCGAACAGGGTGTACTTGCCGCGCAGTTCCATGCCCGGCATGTGGCCATCCTTTTCACTGCCATCGGCGGCCACGCCCATGTCGCCGACCACGATGCCGCGCACCGTGCCATCTTCTCCGTGCAGTACTTCCTGAGCGGCGAAGCCCGGGAAGATCTCGACGCCCAGTTCCTCGGCCTGCTCCCCCAGCCAGCGGGTCAGGTTGCCGGCACTGATGATGTAGTTGCCATCGTTGTGCATGGTCTTGGGAACCAGCGCATTGGGGATGACCTGTGCCTTCTGGTCATCCTTGAGCAGCACGACTTCATCACGGGTCACGGCGGTATTGAGCGGCGCGCCGCGCTCGGCCCAGTCGGGGAAGAGTTCGGTGAGTGCGCGTGGCTCCAGCACTGCGCCTGACAGGATATGGGCGCCGACTTCAGAGCCTTTCTCGACCACGCAGACCGTCAGTTCGTGCTCCGCCTCATTGGCCTGCTGCATCAGTCGACAGGCCGCCGACAGGCCGGAAGGCCCGGCACCGACGATGACGACGTCGAAATCCATGAATTCGCGTTCCATGACCCGTCTCCTCAATCTTGATGCCCTGTATCAGGCCCCGCGGATCCGGCGGGGTGGGCGTATCACGATCAGTCGTTGCTGATCGCAGGGCTATTGATCTTCGGCGGCGCGCGTCAGGGCGGTGGCTCGCCAAAGCAAAAAACGATGCTGTGCTCGTCGTGTCGACAGTGAAGGATATGGTCCCCATCCCGTCGTGGCGAGCTGTCATGCGCAAGGCAGCCGCATAGCATGCCGCAACAGTAGCATTTAAAACGACCGTTTGTTTATTATGCTTGGGTCTGACGTAATAGCCACACGGCGTGTTGCAGGATATCGCCTGACGGGTTTCATGTCCGGGCACCCGGATGGTGGCTTTCCGGTTTGACCCCGACCCCCAATTCTGCGCAAGATGCCCCCATGAGAATGATGATCCGTTGCCATCAGGGCCGGTTGTCAACGGCCGGCGAGCAGCGTTCGCCAGCAGCAGGCAGCATGCCTTCGGGTCGTGGGATGGGGTGCCGTGACGCGGTGCTTGTCAGCACGACCTATTTTGGATGATATTCACCTATCAAACGCTTGCGTGAATCGAGCGGGGGCGCCTCGAGCAGCCTCTCGCTCCATGAGAGATCAGCGAGGACACCATGAAAGTACTCGTCGCGGTGAAACGCGTCATCGATTACAACGTCAAGATTCGCGTCAAGGCGGATCAGTCTGACGTGGATCTGACCAACGTCAAGATGGCCATGAACCCCTTCTGCGAGATTGCCGTGGAAGAAGCGGTACGCCTGAAGGAAAAAGGTGTGGCGACCGAGGTCGTGGCCGTGACCATCGGGCCGAAGGCCGCCCAGGAACAGCTGCGTACCGCGCTGGCGCTGGGGGCAGATCGTGCCGTGCAGGTGATGACCGATGATGCCGTCGACTCTCTGGCAGTGGCCAAGCTGCTGGCCAAGGTGGTCGAGGAAGAGCAGCCTGGCCTGGTGATTCTCGGCAAGCAGTCCATCGATGCCGACAACAACCAGACCGGCCAGATGCTGGCGGCGCTCACCGGCATGGGGCAGGGCACCTTCGCCTCCGAGGTGGTGGTCGATGGCGAGAGCGTCAACGTCACTCGTGAGATCGACGGGGGTCTGCAAACCGTCAAGCTCAGCCTGCCGGCGGTGGTCACCACGGACCTGCGCCTCAACGAGCCGCGCTACGCCAAGCTTCCGGACATCATGAAGGCCAAGAAGAAGCCGCTGGACGTCAAGACGCCGGAAGAGCTGGGTGTCTCCACGGCCTCGAAGGTCACGCTGGTCAAGGTGACGCCGCCGGCCGAGCGCCAGGGTGGCGTCAAGGTCGGCTCCGTCGATGAGCTGGTGGACAAACTCAAGAATGAAGCAAAGGTGATCTCATGAGCATTCTCGTCATTGCCGATCATCACGATGGCCAGCTGACAGGTACCACTGCCAGTGTGGTAGCGGCTGCCAGCGCCATCGGTGGCGATATCGATGTTCTCGTCGCGGGGGAAGGTGTCGGGAGCGTTGCCGAGCAGGCCGCGAAGCTTGCCGGCGTCAAGCGTGTGCGCGTGGCGGACAACGCGGTCTACGCCCATCAGCTGGCGGAGAATGTCTCGGCACTGGTCGTGGCGCTGGCGGACGACTACAGCCATGTGCTGTCCGGTGCTTCCACCACAGCCAAGAATTTCATGCCGCGCGTGGCAGCGCTGAAGGACGTCGCACAGATTTCCGAGATCATCGCGGTCGAGAGTGCCGATACCTTCCTGCGTCCGATCTATGCCGGCAACGCCATCGCGACCGTCAAGAGTGACGACGTCCTGAAGGTGATCACCGTGCGTGCCACCGGCTTCGACCCGGTGTCGGCTGACGGCCAGGCGGCCATCGAGGCGGTGGATGTCGTCGAGGATGCCGGTGTCTCCAGCTTCGTCAACGAGACGCTGGCCGAGAGCGAGCGTCCGGAGCTGGGTGCTGCCAAGGTGGTGATCTCCGGTGGCCGCGGCATGGGCAACGGTGAGAACTTCGCTCTGCTCGACGGCATCGCCGACAAGCTGGGCGCCGCCATCGGTGCCTCACGTGCCGCCGTGGATGCCGGTTTCGTGCCCAACGACATGCAGGTCGGCCAGACCGGCAAGATCGTTGCCCCGGACCTGTACATTGCCGTCGGCATCTCGGGTGCGATCCAGCACCTGGCGGGCATGAAGGACTCCAAGGTCATCGTCGCGATCAACAAGGATGATGAGGCGCCGATCTTCCAGGTCGCGGACTACGGTCTGGTCGGTGACCTGTTCGAGGTGCTGCCGGAGCTGGAAGGCAAGCTGTAAGGCAGTGCGCTGACCTCTCATCCGGCACCGGACACCCGGACCGGACATGAGCAGAAAACGCGACCCGCTTCGGCGGGTCGCGTTTTTTTTGTGCCCGGATCAGACATCCTCACGTCATGGCGTCTGCCTGGATGGCATCCCGAGGGCATGACATCTGACAGGCTCTGCGTGAGCGTCGGCACGCGAGGGGAAAGCCTGCAACGCGGCATTGCAGAGATGGAGGCGAGTGCGGATCGAGATCAATTGATAATTGTTCTTGTTTGTAATACCGTCCCTGCCAGTGATTTGCATTTCCACTCGCGACTCTCTGGCAGCATGGCCAGTGACCGAGGATGCAACCCAGTCTTGTTCTTCAGGAGATGTCCGTGCGGCGTTCCACTTCTTTCTCTTTCCCGAGGGCGCGCGCGTTTGGCGGCATGCTGCCCGCGCTGGCGCTGATGGTGCCTCTGTGTGCCACGAGTCTGCCGGTTCATGCACAGACGCTGCGTGACAGTGCGGCGAGTCATCAGCAGACCCAGGGGGAGTTGCAGTCGCGCATCGACGCGGCTGACGACGAGACCCGCGAATTGCTGGTGAGGCTGCGCGAGGCGCGTCAGGAAGCGGCGCGTCTGGAAAGCTATACCGCGGAACTGACCCCGCTCAATGCCGACCGTACCGCGCGAATCGAGCGTCAGCGCACGGCGCTCGAGAATCTTGAGGCCACCCGCGAGTCCTTGCCGGGCCTGCTGCGTGAGCAGGTCAATGAGCTGGAAGCGTTCATCGAGCAGGACCTGCCCTTCCTGAAGGAAGAGCGTCTGGCGCGTGTCGCACGGCTGCGCGACAACCTGTCCAACGCCAGTCTCACCAATGACGAGCGCCTCGATCAGCTGCTCAATGCCTGGCAGCAGGAGCTGAGCTACGGCCAGGGCCTGGATACCTGGCGTGCGGGGCTGATCGGTGCGGAGGACACCGAGGTGCAATATCTGCGTGTCGGCCGCGTGGGGCTTTATTACCTGACGCTGGATGGCCAGCACGGCGGGGCATGGAAGACGCAGAATGACAGCTGGCAGGTACTGGATGACAGTGCGCTGAGCGAGTTGCGCCAGGGAATCAGCATGGCGCGTGACCAGCAGGCCCCGTCACTGCTCACCTTGCCGCTGTCCGTCCCGGTGGAAAACGTGGAGCTCGACGCCTCTCGTCAGGCTGTCTCCAATGCCGCTTCGTCTACCCCGTCCGCGCAGGAGTCCAGCTGATGTCCATGATGCACAAGACATTCCCGCGACTGTCGATGTCTGGCGCGCTCAAGCGCGGGTGGCTCGGCGTGAGTCTGCTGGGCGTGCTCGGCATGAGCGCGCTGCCGGCACATGCCGTGACCGGCTCCGCGGCACAGGCACTGAGCGTCGAGCAGTTCGAACAGGCGGCCAGTCAGGCGGAAGGTCGCGATCAGACACGCCTGGAGACGTTGCTGTCGGACAGTGAAGCGCTCAAGGCGGCCGTGGCCAAGGCCGAGGCGCAACGTGACAGCCTGCGCGAGAAGCGCGAGACCCTTGAAGCCGAAGCGAAGCAGCAGCAGGCGACCCTCAGCGGCCTGGATGACGAGCGCCAGGCGCAGCAGGGTGATCTCGGCCAGGTCTTCACGGTGGCGCGCAAGCATGCGCGGGAAGTCCGTGAAGGGGTGGCCGGCAACTGGTTGCTGGCCGGTGGGCAGGCCCGACTGCCGGACCTTGGTCCGCGGGATGAAGTGCCCGGTCGTGAGCGACTCGCGGCCCTGACGGCCGACATCAGTAGCATCGCCCGCGAAAGTGGCCGTGCGCTGCGTTTCAAGGCACCGCTGGCCGGTGCCGATGGCAGCATCAAGCCACGCGAGATCGTGCGTGTCGGCGAGCAGATGGCCTTCAGTGGCGATCTGCTGCTCTCACCGTTGTCCGATGACAAGGCCGTGGATGGTGCAAGCGCACTGGAAAGTCTCGGCCTTGCCGGCAAGACGCCAGCGACCATGCGTGATCAGCTGGCGGCGTTCAATGCCGGCGATACCGATCGACTCGATTTCGATCCCACCGGGGGTGATGTCACCCGCGCCCTGTCACGTGCGCCGGGACTGACCGAGCGACTCAAGCAGGGCGGGGCGGTCGGTTACGTGATCGTCGGGCTTGGCGTGCTGGGGCTGATCATCGCGCTGATCCAGCTGGTGCGCCTGACGGCCACGCGGCGCGCGGTCAAGCGTCAGGAAGCGGATCTGACCCAGCTCAAGGATGACAACCCGCTGGGCCGCGTGCTGACCCGCTTTGAAGGCATGCGTCATGATCATGAGCCGGAAGCGCTGGAAGCGCGTCTCGATGAGGCGCTGCTCGCCGAGCAACCGAAGCTGGAACGTGGTCAGGCACTGGTCAAGCTGCTGGCGGCCATCGCGCCACTGCTGGGTCTGCTGGGCACCGTGACCGGCATGATCGGCACCTTCCAGTCGATCACCGTCTTCGGTACCGGCGATCCGAAATTGATGGCCGGCGGCATCTCCCAGGCATTGGTGACCACCGTGCTGGGTCTGATCACCGCCGTGCCGCTGCTGTTCGCGCAGACCGGTCTGTCGAGCCTGTCGAAGGGGCTGATGGGACGCCTGGAAGGGCGTGCCAGTGCGCGTCTGGCGGATCACCTCGAGCGTCGTGCGCCCGCCGCCGCGGCGACGGCCAATGCCCGCACGCGGGAAACCGAGCATGCCTGAGTCGCTGGCCTCTTCTTCCCTGTTGCCCGGTGCGCTGGCACCGGTCATGCGGCTGGTGGATAGCGGCGGGCCTCTGATCGTGGTGATCTGCCTGATCGCCATGCTGCTGTTCGGTCTGGCGCTGGAGCGCGGCCTTTACTGGCGGCTGGTGCATCGGCCGGCACGCCGCCAGTTGATCCACGACTGGGTGGCGCGCAGCGAGCACCACAGCTGGTCGGCGCTCACTCACCGCGAGGTACTGACCCGTGAGCTGCTGTCACGCCTGCGCGCGCCGTTGCCGTGGCTCAAGCTGCTGGTGATGATCTGCCCGCTGGCGGGCCTTTTGGGCACCGTGACCGGCATGATTCACGTCTTCGATTCCCTGGCGATCGCCGGTACCGGCCAGGCGCGAGCGATGGCCGATGGCGTGGCGCGTGCCACCTTGCCGACCTTGGCCGGCATGGCGGTGGCGGTGGTGGGACTGTTGTTCGTGACCCGTTTCGAGCGTGTCGTGCGTCGTGAGGACCAACGCCTGCACGACCGCCTGGCGCGCGCCGTGGATGATGCCCGCAAGGGCAAGGTACCTGGCGGCATGTCCATCGCGCCTGACTCCGATTCCTCTGATACAAGCGAGACACCGCATGCGTAGACGTCGCATGGAAGCCGCGGAAGACAGCGGCGAGATCAACCTGACGCCAATGCTGGACGTCGTCTTCATCATGCTGATCTTCTTCATCGTCACCACCAGCTTCGTCAAGGAGTCGGGGGTCGAGATCCAGCGCCCCGAGGCCTCGCATGCCACGGCGCGTCCGGATGCGGCCGTGATGGTGGCGATCACCGCCGAGGGCGCGGTGTGGGTCGATGGCAAGCCGGTGGATGCCCACCGTGTCGGGGACGCGGTGGCGGAGCTGGCCGATGGCCAACCGGTGGTGATCCAGGCGGACCGTCAATCGCGGACCGGGCTGCTGGTGGAGACGATGGATGCGCTGCGCAGTGCGGGAGTGCAGGACATCGCGGTCGCGGCATCGAAAGGCGAATGACATGACGCGACGTCTGTATGCCAATCGACTGATCGGATTGCTGGGCGGAGCCCTGCTGGCGCTGGCCCTGTTCTATGCCCTGGCACTGCTGGTGGCGCCGCCGGTGAACGATGCGCCGGCGCCTGAGCCGCTGTCGGTCTCGACCGTTCAGGCGCCTGAAGAGGCACCCGCCCCTGAAGCGGCGCCGGCAGAGGCCTTGCCGACACCACCGGCCGAGCCACCGCCGCCGCCTAAAGCGGCACCGATGCCGTCACCAGAGGTGACAAGCTCGGTGGCGATCCCTGAGGTCAAGACACCACTGCCGCCAACGCCGGAGCTGACGCTGGATGACAGCCTGCCGCCACTGGAGGTGAAGCGTCCGCCGACACCGGAGCCGAAACCGGAGCCGAAACCGGATCCGAAACCCAAGCCAACGCCGAAGCCGGCCCCGGCACCCGCCTCCCAGGCGTCAGCCCAGTCCAGTGCCCAGGCCACCGCCAGTGCTTCTCGATCGGAGGCCAGGTCGACCCCGGCACCCGCGGCGCAAGGGGGCTCGCCCCGCCCGACGCTGCGCACGGCGCCTGAGTACCCCAGTCGTGCACGCCGGCGTGGCATCGAGGGCTTCGTCGAGGTGGCCTTCGTGATTCGTCCGGATGGCAATGTCGATGGCAGTTCGCTGAGGGTGGTGCGTGCAGAGCCTTCCGGTGTCTTTGATCGCGCCGCGATGAAGGCCATCGCGCGCTGGGAGTTCCCGGCGGCCCAGACAGCGCGTCAGGCGCGTCAACGGCTTGAGTTCCAGTTGCGTTGAGGCAACCCGGGCGCATGCAAAGCGGTACCTGTCATTCATGTCTTCGCCGCGAATCTGGTGTAGAAGAGAGCTGGTGTTGCAAGCAGATGGCAGGCATGACGCCTGAGGCGTATCTGAGACGTACTTGAGTCGTGGAGCAAAGGATATCCGTACGATGTCGAACCAAGACAAGCATTCCGCCAAGCGCTCACCGCGCGGGCAGTCCACGCGACAGGCGCCTGCCGAGTCAGCGACGCCTGAAGGTCTCGGCGCTCGTCTGATGACGGCGATTCGTCGCGGCGGGCGTCGCCTGACGCGCGTGACCCTGGTCTCCACCTGTCTGATGCTGATGATGGAGGTCGGGGGCGTCGCCACCGCGAATGGGGCAATGCGCGTGTCGGCGGAGGTCGCGGGGCAGCTGCGCACGCTCCAGTCACGGTTGGAAGAGGGGGATTACGACGAGGTCGGCGAGCGTGCCGAGCGGGAAGCCCGTCAGCAACGTGGCGAGGTACGTGCGCTGTATCTGTCGTTGGCCGCCAGCGCGCGGGCAAGACAAGGGGATCAGGCCCAGGCGGCGCGTCTCTATAGCGAAGCGCGCCGGTTGCCGGGCGTCGATGCCAGTCAGGCGCGCAAGTGGCTGCGGCGCGAAGCCATGCTGAGATTGCGGGCGGGAGAGCAGGAAGCCGGTACCGCACGTCTGGCGGAGTACCTGCATGGCGGCTCGGCGAGTGCCGATGATCTGTGGCTGGCCGTCAGCCTGGAAGCCAACCGTGGCCAGTGGTCGCGGGCCGAGGACTGGCTGGAGCGCGCCAGCAGAGCGAGTGCGCCTGAAGGCGATCGCCTGAAACTTGCCGTCAGCGTCTATCAGCAGACGGGACGCCATGCTGCGGCGGTGGCACTGGTCGAGCAGGGACTTGGCGAATCGCGGGATGCGCAGGACTGGCAGCGCGCCGTGGCGCTCTATCAGCGTCTCAATCAGCAGCGGCGTGCGGCGAGTACCTGGGAAGCCGCCTGGGCGGCGGGAATCGTCAGTGGTCGCGAGGCCTATCAGCAGCGCATCGATCTGCAACTGGCCGCCGGCGCGCCGGCGCGAGCCGCGGAGTTGATCGAGGCGGGACTTTCAACGTCGGCAACCCCCGAGGGGCAGCCGTTGCTGGTAGACACGCCGGTACTGCGTCGTCAGCTGGCAGAGGCCTGGACCTCGGCGCGCGACATCGAGCACTCGCTGACGGCGTGGGCGACGGTTTCCGAGCAGAGTGGCCGTGTCGAGGATGCTCGGCAGCTGGCGGAACTGGCCTATGACTGGGGGCGCTGGGATATCGCGAGCGGTGCCCTGGCCAGTGCCGGTGAGCGCGGGGATGATTCCGCGCGTCACTGGTTGCTCAGCGGTGTGGTCGCCCGTCAGCTTGACCAGCTGGACCCCGCGCGTGAGGCCTTCAAGAAGGCGCAGGCACGCGGCGCCGAAGGGGCCGATGACTGGCTGAAGTCACTCGCGCAGCGCTGAGGCGCCCACCCCCGCGATTCCTGGCTGTCTGACCGTCAGTGCAACGCAAACGCCGCCTTTCCTGGTCGTCCTGAGACGGGGGGAAGGCGGCGTTTGCGTATCTGGCGATCGTGTTCGCGCTAGCGTTGCTCAGCGTATCAGCCGATATCGGTCCAGACGGGCGCGTGGTCCGATGGCTTTTCCATGCCACGCAGCACGTAATCGACACCGGAATCCTTGATCAGCGGGGTCAGCCCCGGGCTGGTCATGATCAGGTCGATGCGCAGGCCGCGTCTGGGCTCGCGCTCGAAGCCACGCGAGCGATAGTCGAACCAGCTGAACTGGTCATCGACTTCCGGGTGCACGTGGCGGAAGCTGTCGGTCAGGCCCCAGGCGTAGAGACGCTCCATCCACTCGCGCTCGATGGGCTGGAAGCTGGTCTTGCCTTCGCGCAGCCAGCGCTTGCGATTGGGCTCGCCGATGCCGATGTCGCGGTCAGTCGCCGAGATGTTGTAATCGCCCATCACCACCACGTGCTGATCGGGGGTGTGGTCCTCTTCCAGCAGGCGGAACAGCTGCTGATAGAAGCGCGTCTTGTAGGGAAACTTCACCGGGTGCTCGACATTCTCGCCCTGGGGGAAGTAGCCGTTGTAGACGATCAGCGGTTCGCCGTTCGGGCCGTCGATCTCGACGCCGATCATGCGCTTCTGGGCATCTTCGCTGTCATCGGGCATGCCGTAATGCACCTTCTTCGGCACCTGGCGGGTCAGCATCGCGACGCCGTAGTGGCCCTTCTGGCCGTGCCAGACCACGTGATATCCCAGTGCCTCGATGTGCGCGTGGGGGAATTCACTGTCCTGCACCTTGGTTTCCTGCAGGCCGATGACGTCCGGCTGATGCGCCTCGATCAGCGCTTCCAGCTGATGCGGACGCGCACGGATGCCATTGATGTTGAAGGACACCAGTCGCATCACGCCTTGCCTCCCTCATCATTTCCGCCCTTGTCGTCCTGCTCGGCAGGGGCGTCCGGATGCAGCGGCAGCAGCGGGGCGGCGTTCATGCGTTCCAGCTTGGCGGCTGCCTGGCTCTTGCGCTGATCCTTCTTCTTGGCCACATAGCGAGGTCCGGAATGTACCTGATCCGGATTCTCGGCGCGCCACTTCTTGAAGTCCTTGCGGCGGCCGGTGCGAATCTGCACCTTGTCGGCGATGGAGCGGCTCTTCTTTCTGCGTGTCATCTTCGGGCTTTCCTGTTCGGTGTCAGCAGTCGCCAGCCTCGGGCACACGCGCAAGTCAGGGCGTGGCGTGCGGGCAATCGCATCAGTTGGCGGGCATTCTACCAGCCTGCACGGGGCAGGTGCCATGCGCCATGTCACACGCCGCTCCCCTGATGTCTGCAGGACGCAGATGGTGATGGGAGGTTTCCCCATGCCCGGGCGGGGTCATCACGATGCCACGCAGGGGCGCGAAGATGGTCACGTGCTGGTACAATGATCCGGCATCATCGTTGTTACCCGCAGGCGCGACTCGCGACTGGCCGCAGGATCCGAAGCCTCACCCTCCACACGCATGTCTCAAGTACCCTGCCTTCGCGGCACGTTGCTTGAATGCCGTGCCGGGGGAACGGCTCTCAGGACCCGCCAGCCTCGTTGACCTGGCCTGCAACGTACCGCCCGGTCGCTCCGGCAGGAAGCGTTCAGCGTGTCCTCGCCGGGCCCAAAGAAGATGACAGAAGACAACCATTCCACCGACACGCAGTACTGGCCGCCCTTGTGGCGACCCATGAGCCTGTCGGTTCCCTGTGCGCGGCGATGACATGACCGATGCCAGGTGAGCTGACCCTCATGGCCGACGTCCGCTCCAGCCCCTGCCGAACATTCGGGCAGGGGAGATCCGGATGCGTGAATCCGTTCAGAACAGGTGAGAGCATTCGTGCATGTCTGCACCCGGGGCCTGCGTGGCCCTGGAGACGCATACCCCCGAAGGGGAGCAGACAGGCACGGGATGACTCCCAATCCGGCAAAGGCGCATGCAGCCCGAGACGACCGCTTGTCACAAGCGGGTCAGGCGAACCAGGTGAGACCACTGGGCATGACGAACCATCCGGGTGTGGCCTGTCGTGGCGAGATTCCGAGAGCGGCCCGCGCCTGTCGCATATGAACCCTTGAAAAGAACGGATTACATGAGCGAGACGGATCAGACCCAGCCAGCCGCTGAGCAGACTCAGCAAGAGCCGCAGGACCCGAACCAGAAGCCCAGAAAGCCCAAGCGTCGTCGCCGCAAGCCGCGTCGCTCCCAGTCCAAGTGGAACCTTGATCAGTTCCAGGTCGCGCCGGTCGCCGGTCAGTGGCGCTTCCACGATTTCGATCTGCCGCTGCCGTTGATGCGTGCCATCCAGAAGGCCGGTTTCGAATACTGCACCCCGATCCAGACCCAGACCTTCGAGAAGGCGCTGCTGGGCGGTGACGTGGTCGGGCGCGCCCAGACCGGCAGCGGCAAGACGGCTGCCTTCCTGATCGCCACGCTCGCCTACTTCCTGGAAGAGAAGGCGCCGGAAGGTCAGAAGCCGGGTGCCCCGCGTGCCGTGATCATCGCGCCGACCCGTGAGCTGGCGCTGCAGATCGAGAAGGATGCCAAGGCATTCTCCGAATTCGCGCGCATCTCCGTGGCCTGCGTGGTCGGCGGGATGGACTACCAGAAGCAGCGTGAGCGTCTCGAGCGCAAGGTCGACCTGCTGGTCGCCACGCCGGGCCGCCTGCTGGACTTCCATACCAAGCGCGATGTCGATCTCTCCGAGACCGAAGTGCTGGTGGTCGACGAGGCCGACCGCATGCTGTCGATGGGCTTCATCCCGGACGTCAAGCGCATCATCCGCGCCACGCCGCGTGCCGAGGAGCGCCAGACACTGCTGTTCTCCGCCGAGCTGTCCTCCGACGTGCTGGGCCTGGCAGAGCAGTGGACGCATGAGGCCGCTCAGGTGGCGGTGGAGCATGAAGCCGCGGCTGCCATCCCGGCAGACAACGCGGGCGTGCAGGCCTATACCGTCAGCGACGACGACAAGCTGCGTCTGCTGGTCAAGCTTGTCGAGCAGGACGCGCTGGAGCGCGTGGTGGTATTCGGCAATACCCGTGCGCTGGTGCGTCGCATCGATGCCGCTCTGCGCGAGGCAGGCATCGAGGTGGCGCTGATGTCGGGTGCCGAGACCCAGACGGCACGTCTCGAGGCGCAGGACGCCTTCCGCAACGGCAAGCTCAAGGTGCTGGTGGTCAGTGACGTGGCCGGGCGGGGACTGCCGCTGGAAGATGCCACCCATGCCATCAACTTCACGCTGCCGGAGGTGCCGGAAGATTACGTGCATCGTGCCAGCTTCAGTGACGTGAGCCTGATCAGCTTCATCGGCGAGGAGGATGTGTTCTCCCTGCCGGAGATCGAGGAGTACATCCAGGAAACGCTGCCCCGCGAGCAACCGCCACAGGGCATGCTGTGACGCGAGGGTGATACCCCGCTCATGCTGGCTGTCTGGCCTGGATGACCGATGCCACTCATCAGGGCATGGCTCGGCAGCGCAGTCAGAAGACAGCAAGTGATGGACGGCGAACAGCTCAGGCTGTTCGCCGTCTTGCGCTAGGGCACCGCACGGCGGTCAGCTCGGCACAAGGAGAGACACGCAATGCTGGAAGACAGTCTCAAGGGCGAGATCCAGACCGCCTATCGCAAGCTGCTTGAGGGGCTTGAGCTGACGCCGCGCTATGGGCAGCGGCTGATGATCGCCGAGATTGCACGCACCCTGGGCAACATCGAGCAGAATCCGGAAGGGTATCGCCTCGGCAACGAGCACGTCTGCGTGCTGGAGGCCGGTACCGGTACCGGCAAGACGCTCGCCTACCTGCTCTCCGCGCTGCCGGTGGCCAAGGCACGCGACAAGCGGCTGGTGGTCTCCACCGCCACCATCGCGTTGCAGGAGCAGGTCATGCATCAGGACCTGCCGGCGCTCAAGAAGCATTCGGGGCTGACCTTCGACTATGCGCTGGCCAAGGGGCGGCGGCGCTATCTGTGCGTACAGAAGCTGGATCAGGCGCTGGAAGGCGTCGAGGACAACCCGACCATGGCGCTGTTCGAGCGCGACATGATCGCCAGCGATGGTGGCAGCTTCGTGGAGCTGGCCGGCAAGATGGCCGAGGACTATGCCAGCGGCGAGTGGGCCGGGGACCGCGACAGCTGGCCGCTGCAGGTCGAGGATCGCGACTGGGCGCGGCTGACCACGGACCACCGCCAGTGCACCAATCGCCGCTGCAGCCACTTCTCGGCGTGCGCCTTCTTCCGTGCCCGCCGTCAGCTGGAGCAGGCCGACATCATCGTCGCCAACCATGATCTGGTGCTGGCGGATCTCTCGCTGGGCGGCGGGCTGGTGCTGCCCTCACCCAGTGACTGCATCTACGTCTTCGATGAGGCGCATCACCTGCCGGACAAGGCGCTGGACCACTTCCACCACCGCACGCCGATCAATCAGACGCTGCGCTGGTTGGGCAATCTCAAGAAGTCGCTCACCGAGCTGAACGCGGCGCTGGGCAGTCAGCCGACCATCGGGCGCCTGCTGGCGCGCATGCCGGAGTTGCTGGCCGACATCGAGCCGCGGTTGGGCGAGGTGTTCGGGTTGGGCCACCAGCTGGCTGACCTGCCGGAGGGGGCGGGCGATGATGCCACCAATCATCGTTTCGAGCGCGGCCAGGCACCGGAGGCGCTCAAGGAGTTGGGGCACAATCTGCTCAAGGGCTTCGCGGAGCTGTCACGGGCGCTGGAGCAGATCGCCGATATCCTGCGCGAGAGTCTGGACCCGGAGAAGGCGACAGGCCTGCCCAAGGAGAATGCCGAGGACTGGTTGCCGCTGGTGGCCCTGTTGCATGGACGTGCGCTGGAAGCCCATGCGCTGTGGGAGGCCATCGGCCTGAGCGACCCCGCGGATGGCCCGCCGCATGCGCGCTGGCTGACCTTCGAGCGCTTCAATGGCGAACCGGAGATGACCGTCTCGGCCAGCCCCGTCTCGGCGGCGGAGACCCTGGCGCGCCACCTGTGGGGGGCCTGTTTCGGCGCGGTACTGACGTCCGCGACCCTGACGGCGCTCAACCGCTTCGAACGCCTGCAGGAGCGCGCTGGTCTGGCCAATCGCTATCGCTATCAGCGACTGCCCAGCCCGTTCGATTATGGCAAGGCGGTGCTGGCCATCCCGCGCGAGGCGGTAGAACCGTCGCCGCCCGGCCCGCATGAGCAGGCGATCGTCGATTTCGTCAATGCGCTGGATGTGCGCGAGGCGGTGCTGGTGCTGTTCAGTTCGCGCAAGCAGCTGGCGGCGGTCAACAAGGCGCTGGACAACGAGACCCGCAAGCGGGTGCTGGCCCAGAGTCGCCTGCCCAAGCACGAGCTGCTCAGTCAGCACCGCAAGGCGGTGGATGGTGGTCGCGGCAGCATCATCTTCGGCCTGGCGAGCTTCGCCGAGGGGATCGATCTGCCCGGCAAGTACCTGACCCATGTGGTGATCACGCGGCTGCCGTTCGCGGTGCCGGATGACCCGGTCGGTGCGACGCTTGCAGAGTGGATCGAGTCGCGAGGCGGCAATCCGTTCATGCGCATCGCGGTGCCCGATGTGTCCATCAAGCTGGTGCAGGCCTGCGGACGCCTGATCCGCAAGGAGGCCGATGAAGGGCGCATCACGATTCTGGATCGGCGCATCCTGACCAAGCGTTACGGTCAGCAGCTGATCGAGGCATTGCCGCCCTTCGTGCGCGAGATTGACGGCGTACGTCAGAACTGATCCGCAAGCCCTGATCTGCAAGTGCTGATTCGCAAGTACTGATTCGCAAGTACTGATTCGCAGGTACTGAGTGGCCACAAAAAAGCCCCGCCGATCGGCGGGGCTTTTTCTGTCTGCCTGTCCGGTGCGTATCAGGCTTCGGCGGACTGCTCGAGACGGGCGCGCAGGGCGTCCTTGAGCTTGGTGTCCATGGTCTTGAAGGTCTCTTCGGTGGTCGCCCAGTCGATGCAGGCATCGGTGATGGAAACGCCATATTCCATCTTGCTGCGGTCGGCATTGATCTTCTGGGCGCCCCAGTTGATGTGCGATTCGACCATCAGGCCCATGATGGAGCGGTTGCCCTCGAGAATCTGCTGAGTGACGTTTTCCAGCACCAGCGGCTGCAGGCCCGGGTCCTTGTTGGAGTTGGCGTGGGAGCAGTCGACCATCAGGTTGGCGGTGACGCCGGCCTTGGCCAGTTCCTGCTCGGCCAGGGCGACACTGACGCTGTCATAGTTCGGCTTGCCGTTGCCGCCCCGCAGCACGACGTGGCCGTAGGCGTTGCCGCGGGTGCGGATGATCGCGACCTGACCGGCCTGATTGATGCCCAGGAAGTTGTGGCCGTGGGAGACGGACTGCAGGGCGTTGACGGCGACATCCAGCGAGCCGTCGGTGCCGTTCTTGAAGCCGACCGGGCATGAGAGGCCAGACGCCATCTCGCGGTGAGTCTGGGATTCGGTGGTGCGCGCGCCGATGGCGGACCAGCTGATGCAGTCCTGCAGGTACTGCGGGGAGATCGGGTCCAGCGCTTCGGTGGCCAGCGGCAGGCCCATCTCGGCCAGTTCGACCAGCAGGCCGCGGGCGATGTGCAGGCCTTCCTCGATCTCGAAGGAATCGTTGAGGTGCGGGTCGTTGATCAATCCCTTCCAGCCGACCGTGGTGCGCGGCTTCTCGAAGTAGACGCGCATCACGATGTAGAGGCTGTCCTTGACCTCTTCCGCGAGCACCTTCAGGCGGCGAGCATAGTCGCGGGCGGCGTCCAGGTCATGGATGGAGCAGGGGCCGACCACCACCAGCAGGCGCGGATCTTCGCCGTCCAGAATGCGCTGGATGGTGCGACGGCCTTCGATGACGGTCTGCTCGGCCTTGTCGGTCAGCGGGATGTCCTGCTTGAGCGCCTGCGGAGTGATCAGTACATCCTGGGACAGGACGTTGAGGTTGTTGACGTGCTGTTCTGACATGACGGTGTCCTGAGCGTTGTTCGGTCCGCAATCGTGAGCGCAGATCCTGGCAGAGGCTGTCCCCCTGCCGTGAGTGGAGTCGTGAATGGCTCCATGGTATCTGCTGCTTTGACGCTTGTCAGCGGCTTTGGCGCAATATAAATCACCTGTCAAGGTAAATGGAGGGTTCAGGAGCGAGTGTCATGCCTGGTCATGAGTCAGTCGTAAAGTAATCGTTACACTTGAGCGAGTCAGCGTCGCCAAACACGGTCATCTCAGGCGTGGGCATGGAAAACCTGTGGCTTTGGCCACCACGTGTCTTGCCGTGCAAATGATAAACAGGAACACTGTGCGTTGATTTTGGTCGCCCGAACGGGTGCAAGGTAGCCAGTGTGCTGTTCGAATTGCGCGACGCATCCATGAGCATGAATGTCAAAGGGGCCGGATTCCATATGCGCGAGTCGCGATTTCCATCAGGTACTGATGCCCCGGGGACGTCTTTGCGAGTCGTCTCTAGCGGTGCCTCCACTCCCGCGGAGGGAGCGAGTGAATGAGTGTCAATGAGACAGATCAGCAGCTGGTCGAGCGCGCCCAGAAAGGGGATAACCGCGCCTTCGATCTGCTGGTCAACAAGTATCAACACAAGATTCTCGGCCTGATCAGCCGTTATGTGCATGATCATGCCGAAGTCCAGGATGTCGCCCAGGAAGCTTTCATCAAGGCCTATCGCGCCTTGCCCAATTTCCGGGCGGAGAGCGCCTTCTATACCTGGATGTATCGCATCGCCATCAATACCGCCAAGAATCATCTGGTCTCGCGGGGGCGGCGTCCCCCGGGGACGGATCTGGACATCGGGGATGCCGAGGTGCTGGATCAGTCCGGACGTCTGGCGGATGTCGAGACACCGGAAGCGGCCATGGCGCGTGACGAGCTGGAGAAGGTGGTGTTCGATGCCATCGAGAAATTGCCGGAAGACCTGCGCACCGCCATCACGCTGCGCGAGTTCGACGGTCTGTCCTATGAGGATATCGCCGAGGTGATGCAGTGCCCGGTGGGGACCGTTCGCTCACGCATCTTCCGTGCTCGCGAATCGGTGGACAAGGCCATCCAGGGGCTGCTCAGTCCTGCTGCAGCTGGGGCGGTAGCTGACTGAGAGGGGCACTGTTGAGGACGGCGTCTGGCGGTCGAGCAGGACCGACAGGCAGGTATCTGTCTCCGATGGTCTACATCCTTGTCTGTCGAGAAAACTCATAAAAAACAATGGCTTGTTCAGATAGTGCATGAAAAGTGAATGTTTTCTGAATGAATCGCGGAACGAACTGGCGCGCGCGTGATCATAGTGTGCAGATTGCCGGTTCGTTCAGTCGGGCCGCCAAGAGTCATGCAGCGAGCCAGTCGTGTCATGACGCCATTCGTTGTCTGAAATGCAGGTTGTGCCCCGTGATGGCCTGTCGAGTGTGAGGGTATTTACGCATGAATCTTAAGACCACCGAATCCGTGAAGGAGTCGCTGTCCGCGCTGATGGATGCGGAGGGTGACGAGCTGGATCTGCGACGTGTCCTCAAGGGGCTCGACGAATCGCCTGAGGCGGCAGACACCTGGCGTCGCTATCATCTTGCGCGCAGCGTCATGCACCGCGAGCGCGAGAGCAGCTTCACCATGGATATCTCGGCGGCCGTGAGTGCCGAGGTCGAGATGATCTCCCGTGAAGCGCCGGTTGCCGAACCCGTGGCCGAGCGCCGCAGCCTCTTCTCCTTCGCAGGCTCTGCCGCGATCGCGGCGGGTGTCGCGGTGATGGTGATCACCGGTGTGCAGGTCTTCAATGGCACTGACACCGGCGTGCCGAGCCTCAACGGCTCAGGCGCGGAGCTGGCCAGCGGGGCTTCAGGTCTGCAGGGTGGCGCGGTGCATCAGGTCAGCCAGCCGTCCGTGAATGCCGAAGCTTCCCAGTGGGCACAACCGAGTGCTGCAGGCGGCTTGATGCAGGTCGGCGTGACGGCTTCTCCGTCGCGTCCCATGTTCATGGCCCCGCAGAATGGCGGTTATGACTCCGGCATGTCGTCCAGCAACGTCGCGGCGGCGGATCTTGCCCAGCGTCGACTTCTTGAAGCGTACCTGAGCAAGTCGTCCGAGCGTGGCCCCGTGCCGGAGCGCAGCGAATGGATCAGCCTGCAGGATGTCGCCCAGTAACCTTCGCGGGATGACTGGCCTGCGATGGCGTCGTTGCCAGGGTAGGTGAAAGCAGCAAGTGGCGACAGGAAAAGAGGGGCAGCCAATGGCTGCCCCTCTTTTTGCGTCTGCATATCCTGGTTGCGCCCGCATATCCTGGTCGCGTCCGGCCAGCGCCGTCACCTGGCGGTGTGGCCACTCTCCGCCTCAGTCATGTAGATAGCGATCTGCCGTCTGGATGTAGAGCGCCTCGACCTTGGCGCGTGCCCAGGGCGTGCGTCGCAGGAACTTGAGGCTGGAGTTGATGCTGGGGTCACTCAGGAAGCAATTGATGGGGATCAGTTCGCCCAGCGTCTCGAATCCGTAATGGTCGACCAGCCAGGTCAGCAACGCCTTGAGGGTGACCCCATGCAGGGGGTCGAGACGCGAGGTGGAGGGTGGCGGTACTTCGCTCATGAGAGTTCCTGTGCGGACATGGGTGTCATCCCGGTCGCCCGGGATGATGGGCAATGACGGCGGGGTGAGGTGAAGCGTCCCCCTGAAAGGCGTTATTCTACCCGTATGTGCTGCCGGCAGGTGGCGAGATTTCAGGAGTCGGCAAGATGATGCAGGAAGAAGGGCAGGTCACCGGTCATGGCAGGGAAGGGGTGTGGGTCGAGACCCAGCGCCGCTCCACCTGCGGAGCCTGCAAGGCTCGCAGCAGTTGCGGGAGCGGGCTGTTGAGCCAGTTCTCGCGCCGCAAGGCACACCGCGTGCTGATTCATGTGCCGCTTGGCGAGGCGTGGCCGATGGTCGGCGAACGGGTCGTGATCGGTATCGACGAATCCGCCTTCCTGCGCAGTGCCGGACTGCTGTATGGCCTGCCGCTGATGAGTGGCATGCTCGGCGGTATCGTGGCCGAGCAGCTGGCAGGCGCAGGGGCTCTGGTGGTGCCGCTGGGCTTTGCGCTCTCGCTGGCGGCGGGGCTGGGCGTGGTGCGCTGGCATGCCGCGCGTCCTGAGCAGCAGGCGCTGTATCGTCCCCGCCTGCTGCGTCGCCTGGGGGTGGACTCGCTGGCCATCAAGGCCGTCTGACATGCAGGTCGCCTTGTGTCTGACCGCCCGTCTGGCGGCTCTTGCGCTCGGCTGACAGCTGCTCGCGCGCGTGAGCGGCGGTGGTCGACCCTCGCCCGTCCCCGAGAATGCCTGCTGCATGTCGTCTGTCGCTTTCATGCGACCTGATGTTGCGTCGAGCGCGGTATCATTCGCTGAACTTCAACGCCGTCTTGGCGTCAATGAATGGGACGTCGCCTGCGACGTCAGCATGCTGGATGGCAAGTGACAGCGTGCCTCATAACAAGTGACAGGACGTACCAGGAGTCGCATCGATGAAATCGCTTTCTCGCCTGATGGCGCCCGCGTTGGCCATGGCTGCCCTGATGGGTGCCCAGATGGCCCAGGCGCGTGAACTTCCCGATTTTACCCAGCTGGTCAAGGATTCGGCGCCTGCCGTGGTCAACATCGCGACCACCACCGAGATCAAACGTACCTCGGGCCCGGTGTTCCGTGGCCCGGATGGCCAGGAGATGCCGGAGTTCTTCAAGCACTTCTTCGGTGATCAGTTCCCCGGTCAGGGGCGTGGGGGGATCGAGAAGCGCTCCAGTCTCGGTTCCGGCTTCATCATCTCCGACGATGGCTACATCATGACCAACGCCCACGTCGTGGATGGTGCCGACGAGGTGATGGTGCGCCTGAATGACCGTCGGGAGCTGAAGGCTCAGGTGGTCGGCGAGGACAAGAAGACCGATATCGCGCTGCTCAAGGTCAAGGCGGATGATCTGCCCACTCTGCCGATGGGCGACAGTGACGCCCTGGAAGTCGGTCAGTGGGTGGCGGCCATCGGCTCGCCGTTCGGCTTCGATCACTCCGTCACGGCGGGGATCGTCAGTGCCATCGATCGCACGCTGCCCTCGGATGCCTATGTGCCCTTCATCCAGACGGATGTCGCGATCAACCCGGGCAACTCCGGGGGGCCGCTGTTTGATCTCGAGGGAGACGTGGTCGGAATCAACTCCCAGATCTACACCCGCTCCGGTGGCTTCATGGGGGTGAGCTTCGCGATTCCCATCAATGTGGCGATGGATGTGGCCGACAAGCTCAAGACCGATGGTCGCGTCGATCGTGGCTGGCTGGGGGTCGTCATCCAGCCGGTGTCCAAGGATCTGGCCGAATCCTTCGGGCTGGACCGGGCGCGTGGCGCGCTGATCGCCGATCTTGACCCGGATGGCCCGGCCGCAGCGTCCGGCCTCAAGGCGGGCGACATCATCATGGCGGTCGATGGCGATGAGGTGGAAACCTCCGCCAACCTGCCGCGCATGGTCGGTGCCAGCTCGCCGGGGGATTCGCTCAAGCTTTCCATCCTGCGAGATGGCAAGCATCAGACCCTGCAGGCCAAGGTAGGTCACTGGCCGGGCAGCGATCAGGACAAGATTGCCGCTGCCAGCAATGACAAGCAAGGCCTGGGCATTGCCGTGACCGAGCTTGGCAAGGCGGCGCTGGCAGACATGAACCTCGACAATGGCGTCAAGGTGCTGGAGGTCGACCCACAGGGCGTGGCGGCAGAGGCGGGCATCACTGCCGGCGATGTGCTGGTCGAGCTCAATCAGCAGCCGTTGACCAGCGTGCAGTCGCTGCGTGACGTGGTGGCCAAGCTGCCGGCGGATCGCCCGGTCTCGCTGCGCCTGGTGCGCAACGGTCGCCCGCTGTACATCGCTCTGCGCATGCGCGATGAATGACGCGGACGCCAGCAAGGGAGGCGAGTGACGACGGGGCGCACGGGCGACTGTGCGCCCCGTCTGCATTCAGGGGCGAGCCCCTTCTCGCGGGGCTCGCAAGCATGAGGATTGCCCTGTGGCTGCCGTTCGAACGGCTGGGTGAGAGAGGTGCAAAAGGTAACGCCTTCTATCATCGCCTCAAGTCGGACTGTACAATGCGTGCAATTCGATTTCCGTCGTCTCCCGTGTTGGCCGTGTGATTTCACGGAGACGGGCACAAATACAGAGCAGTGATCCATGACCGAACGCGTAACGCCGCCGTCCTTGAAGCATATCCGCAACTTCTCAATCATCGCCCACATCGACCACGGCAAGTCCACACTGGCTGACCGCATCATTCAGCTGTGCGAAGGCTTGAGTGACCGTGAGCTCAAGGAGCAGGTGCTTGACTCGATGGACATCGAGCGTGAGCGCGGCATCACCATCAAGGCCCAGTCGGTGACCCTCGACTACCACGCCGATGATGGCAATACCTATCAGCTGAACTTCATCGATACCCCGGGCCACGTCGACTTCTCCTATGAAGTCTCGCGCTCGCTGTATGCCTGTGAAGGGGCGCTGCTGGTGGTGGATGCCGGTCAGGGCGTCGAAGCCCAGTCGGTGGCCAATTGCTACACCGCCATCGAGCAGGGCCTCGAGGTGCTGCCGGTCCTCAACAAGATGGATCTGCCGCAGGCGGACCCGGAGAAGGTCTCCCAGGAGATCGAGGAGATCATCGGTCTGGACGCGACGGATGCCTGTCAGGTGTCGGCCAAGTCCGGCATGGGCATGGAAGCGCTGCTCGAGCGTCTGGTGCGTGACATTCCGCCGCCCAAGGGCGATCCGGAAGCGCCGCTGCAGGCGTTGATCATCGACTCCTGGTTCGACAACTACCTCGGCGTCGTCTCGCTGGTACGTATCTTCGACGGCACCCTGAAGAAGGGTGAGAAGATCCGCCTGAAGTCCACCGGCCGCGACTGGGAAACCGGCGCGATCGGTATCTTCACGCCCAAGCGCAAGGAAACCGGTGTGCTGCGTGCCGGCGAGGTGGGCTTCATCGTCGCCGGCATCAAGGACATCATGGGCGCGCCGGTGGGTGACACCATCGTGCACACCAAGACGGCCGACAAGGTCGAGCGTCTGCCGGGCTTCCAGAAGGTCAAGCCGCAGGTCTACGCCGGCATGTTCCCGATCAGCTCCGATGACTACGAGGACTTCCGTGACGCGCTGCAGAAACTGGCGCTCAACGATGCCTCGCTGGATTACGAGCCGGAGAACTCCGACGCACTGGGCTTCGGCTTCCGCGTCGGCTTCCTGGGCACCCTGCACATGGAGATCATCCAGGAGCGTCTGGAGCGCGAGTACAATCTCGACCTGCTGACGACTGCGCCGACGGTGATCTACGAGGTGCTGATGGACAACGGCGACGTGCTGCCGGTGTCCAACCCCTCGAAGCTTCCGGACATGGCCAACGTCGATGAACTGCGTGAGCCGATCTGCCGCGCCACCATCCTCGTGCCACAGGAATACGTCGGCAACGTCATCACCGAGTGCGTCAATCGTCGCGGCGTCCAGCTCGACATGCAGTTCCTGGGCAGCCAGATCCAGCTGGTCTACGAGCTGCCGATGGCCGAGGTCGTGATGGACTTCTTCGATCGCCTCAAGTCCATCTCCAAGGGCTATGCCTCTCTGGATTACAGCTTCGAGCGTTTCGAGGCGGCCAAGCTGGTACGTCTGGACGTGCTGATCAATGGCGATCGCGTCGATGCGCTGGCGGCCATCATCCACCGCGACCATGCTCACGGCCGTGGCCGACTGCTGGTCGAGAAGATGAAGGAACTGATTCCGCGTCAGATGTTCGACGTGGCGATCCAGGCGGCCGTCGGTGGCCAGGTCGTGGCACGCTCCACCGTGAAGGCGCTGCGCAAGAACGTGACCGCCAAGTGCTACGGCGGCGACGTCAGCCGCAAGAAGAAGCTGCTCGAGAAGCAGAAAGCGGGCAAGAAGCGCATGAAGCAGGTCGGCCGGGTGGAAATTCCCCAGGACGCCTTCCTTGCCGTGCTCAAGATGAACGACTGATGCAGGCCGCCGGCTGGCGGCCTGCCCCAAGACCCAGGGCAGACAGGGATGACGATGGATTTCTCGCTAGTATTGGTGATTGCCGTAGCGGTAGCCGGCGTGGTGTGGCTGATAGACCTGATTGCCCTGCGCGGTGCGCGCAAGGCGCGTCTGGCCAAGGCCGAGGCATCCGTCGAAGGGGAGCTGGACAGTGGTACGCGTGAGAAGCTGACGCGGGACCCGTGGCTGGTGGACTATGCCAAGTCGTTCTTTCCGGTACTGTTGCTGGTGCTGGTAGTGCGCTCATTCGCCTATGAGCCGTTCCAGATTCCCTCCGGCTCGATGCTGCCGACGCTCAAGATCGGCGACTTCATCCTGGTCAACAAGTATGACTATGGCCTGCGCCTGCCGGTGGTCGACACCAAGGTGCTGGAGGTCGGCGAGCCTGAGCGTGGTGACGTGATGGTGTTCCGTTTCCCGGAGGACCCGTCCACCAACTTCATCAAGCGCGTCGTCGGTCTGCCCGGTGACACCATTCGCTATGAGGGCAAGCAGCTCTACGTGAATGGTCAGGCGGTCAGCAAGACGCTCAATGCGCGCAACGTCAGTGAGCAGCCCGGCGAGAGTCTGCTGGATGAGACACTGGGGAAACACGCCCATCAAATCTACAATAACCCTCAGGACCCCGGCCCGCAGATGCGCGAGATCCGGGTGCCTGAAGGGCAGTACTTCGTGATGGGTGACAACCGCGACCATTCCAACGACAGCCGCTACTGGGGCTTCGTGCCGGAAGAGAACATCGTCGGCAAGGCGGTCGCGGTGTGGATGCACTGGAAGGACGGATTCCCGGACTTTTCCTCGGTACGCCTGATTCATTGATCAGTGCATTGACCGGGCCGCCGAGAGGCGGCCCGGTCGTGTCTGGCAGCGCCGCCCGGCGGCGTGCCAGTACCGCAAGGACGGATCTTTCGACATGGGACGATGCGTCGTGCCTGCCATGTCAACCTGCTGTTCATCATGTCGGACCCGAGGCCACGAGCCTGCGGGCAGCGCGGCTGACGAATATCGGATTGGGATGGTGGCGATCGGCAACTCCTCAAGCCGTGTAGGCTTCGGGCATCGCGAAGCATGTCGATGACGACAGGCATCAGCCGTCAAGACTGATGCACCATTCGACAGGACGCCTGCGGGCGTCAGCGACAAAAAGAGAGTAGGGAGACCTGTGAGTAGCCCGCTGAATGCCTTTGTAAAGCGTATCGGCCACACCTTCGAGGATGCCAGTCTGTTGGAACTGGCATTGACCCATCGAAGCTATGGTGGCCAGAACAATGAGCGGCTCGAGTTTCTTGGCGATTCCATCGTCAACTTCGTGATCGCCGAAGCGCTGTTCCTGCGCTTCCCCCAGGCCCGTGAGGGCCAGCTGTCACGCCTGCGTGCGCGTCTGGTCAAGGGCCAGACCCTGGCGGAGCTTGCCCGTGAGTTCAAGCTGGGCGAGAACCTGCGCCTGGGCTCCGGCGAGATGAAGAGCGGCGGTCATCGTCGCGAATCCATCCTGGCCGATGCCGTGGAAGCCGTGATCGGTGCCATCTATCTGGATGCTGGCATGCAGGTCGTGCGTGAACACGTGCTGCGCTGGTACGACAGCCGTCTTGAGGCGTTGAACCTTCAGGACACCCAGAAAGATCCCAAGACACGTCTGCAGGAATTCCTGCAATCGCGTCAGGCGGCCCTGCCGCGCTATGAGGTGACCAGCGTCGAAGGCGAAGCGCATTCGCAGACCTTCAGCGTCGATTGCCACGTCGAGATGATCGACACCAAGACCACAGGCGTCGGCTCCAGCCGTCGCCATGCTGAACAGCAGGCGGCCGAGTTCGCGCTGCAACTGCTCGAACCTGCCCGCGGAGGCCGCTCATGAGCCATACCCCAGAAGACAACGTCACCCCGAGCGGCGACGCCCCTGATGCCTCTACCGAGACGCACACCGGCAACGCCGATGCCCTCGAGGGCATGCTGGCGGCCGCCGGTGTCAGCGATCAGCCGCTGCCGGATACCCGCTGTGGCTTCGTCGCCATCGTCGGGCGCCCCAATGTCGGCAAGTCGACGCTGATGAACCACATCCTGGGACAGAAGGTCTCGATCACCTCGCGTCGTCCGCAAACCACACGTCACCAGGTGATGGGCATCCACACCGAGGACGGCACCCAGTGCGTCTTCGTCGATACCCCGGGGATCCACATCATGCAGCGCGATCGCAACAAGGCGATCAACCGCTTCATGAACCAGACCGCCACCCAGGCGCTGCGCGATGTGGACGCCGTGGTGTTCATCGTCGACCGCACCCGCTGGATGGAAGAAGACCAGATCGTGCTCGAGAAGCTGGCCCACGTGAAGGCGCCGGTGATTCTCGTCGTCAACAAGATCGACTGGCTGAAGGACAAGACCACTCTGGCTCCCTGGCTCCAGAGTCTGCAGGAGCGTCGTGACTTCGCGGCCATCATCCCGATGTCGGCCAAGAATGGCACCAACATCGACCTGCTGCTCGAGAACGTGATGGGGCGTCTGCCGCACGGCGAGCACATGTTCGCGGATGATCAGATCACCAACAAGAGCTCACGTTTCCTGGCCTCCGAGCTGGTGCGCGAGAAGGTGATGCGTCAGCTGGGTGACGAACTGCCGTACCAGATGACCGTCGAGATCGAGGAATTCAAGACCGATCAGCGCGGCACGCTGCACATCAGCGCGCTGATGATGGTCGAGCGTCAGGGCCAGAAGAAGATCCTGATCGGCGAGAACGGCGAGCGCATCAAGAACATCGGTCGCGAAGCGCGTCTCGAGATGGAGCGTGCCTTCGATGCCAAGGTGATGCTCAACCTGTGGGTCAAGGTCAAGCGTGGCTGGTCGGATGACGAGCGCGCCCTGAAAAGCCTGGGTTACACCCACGACAAGGACTGATGCTCCCCGCCCCCGTGGCGCGGCAGGCAAGACGACTGCCGCGCCACGGGTGGCCTCATCAGCCGAGCATCGCCTGATGCTCGGCGTTCGCCTCTGCCGGATGCCATCTTCCCTGTCCGCAAGCCCTCTCTGTCGTGAGCCTGTCCGATGACGCCGCAACCGGCCTTCCTGCTGCATCGCAAGCCGTATCGTGAAACCAGTGCCATCATCGAGTTGTTGACCCTCGAGCATGGTCGGGTGCGCGCGGTGGCACGCGGTGTCCAGCGTCCGGGCAGCAAGTCGCGGGCGCGACTGCAGCCGTTCACTCCCCTGCACGTCACCTGGCGCGGGGAAAGCGATCTCAAGACGCTCAACCTGATGGAGACCGGCGGCAGCGCCAGTCTGCTGGCGGGGGAAGGGCTTCTGTGTGGCTTCTATGCCAATGAGCTATTGACGCGCACCTTGCCGGTGGAAATGCCGGTACCGGAGCTGTTCGCCCTCTATTCGCTGACCCTGGATGACGTGGCGCTGCCTGCTCGTCGCGCCCCGGCACTCAGGCGACTGGAATACACCCTGCTGGAAGCCCTTGAGCAATTGCCGCAGTTTCGTACGTTGGAGGATGCCCCTCTGATGCCCGACGTGCGCTACGACTATGTCGCCAGCGAGCGGCGTTTTCGCGCCCAACCCGAGGGGGCGGCAGGTATCGAGGGGCGTGCCTTGAAGCTGCTGGCCAGTGAGGACTGGGGGCACGCCGGCCTGTCGCGCGAGAGTCTATGGCTGGCGCGGCGCGCCCTGGCGCCATTGCTGGGAGAGCGTCCGCTGCGCTCGCGTGAACTGATGCGTCAGCTGACCGCCCGGCGACGTGAAAGTCGTCAGACAGGATGATGCGGGCCTTGCCTGCAGGTCGTATCCTGTCGTCATGCAAGCTGTCTTCGTCATGGCACCTGTTGCCATGCCTATTTTCCATCTCCATCGCTAGGAGCTGATCATGCACCCGCTGCGTATCCTGCTCGGGGTCAATATTGACCACATCGCCACTCTGCGCCAGGCGCGTGGCACCCGTTATCCGGACCCGGTCCAGGCCGCGCTGGTCGCGGAGGAAGCCGGCGCCGATGGCATCACCGTGCACCTGCGTGAAGACCGTCGCCATATCCAGGAGCGCGACGTGCGTCTTCTGGCCGAGGTGCTCAATACGCGCATGAATCTCGAGATGGCCGTCAGTGACGAGATGCTGGCGCTGGCCGAGGAAGTGCGTCCGGCCAATGTCTGCCTGGTGCCGGAGAAGCGCGAGGAACTGACCACCGAGGGTGGTCTGGATGTCGCCGGGGATCTGGAACGCATCCGCGCGGCCTGTGAGCGTCTCGCGGCGGCGGGCTGTGAAGTCTCGCTGTTCATCGACCCGGAGCCTGAGCAGATTCGGGCCGCCTTCGAGGCCGGGGCGCCAGTCGTCGAGCTTCACACCGGTGCCTACGCGGATGCCAGCGGTGAAGCGGCGCGTGTCGAATTCGAGCGCATCGCGGCCGCAGCCGAGCTCGCCAACGAGCTGGGCCTGATCGTCAATGCCGGGCATGGTCTCAACTATCACAACGTCGAGGCCATCGCGGGCATCTCGGGGCTGAACGAGTTGAACATCGGCCATGCGATCATCGCGCGCGCCATGTTCGTTGGCCTCAAGGAGGCCGTCATCGAGATGAAGCGTCTGTGCATCGCAGGCCAGGAAGCGGGCCTGATGGCAGCGCTGGATGCACACGACCATGACCATGAGCACGATGAGGATCATGAGCACGTGCAAGGGTCAGGCTGCTGCGGATGATCGTCGGGATAGGCACGGACATCGCGCGAATCGAGCGTTTCGAGGCCGGCATGGCACGCCACGGAGAGCGCTTCGCTCGGCGTCTGCTCGGAGCGCAGGAGCTGGCACGCTTCGCGGATCACCCCCAGCCGGCGGCTTTTCTGGCCAAGCGTTTCGCGGCCAAGGAAGCCTTCGTCAAGGCGCTGGGGACCGGGCTGCGTCAGGGCATGCGTTTCACCCAGATCCAGGTGGTGAACGATGCGTTGGGCAAGCCGTCCTTCGTGCTGTCAGATGAGGCGGAAGCGCTGACGGCACGTGCCGGGATTCGTCATCTGCATCTGTCGATCAGTGATGAGCGTGATCAGGCCATCGCCTTCGTGGTGCTGGAGCGCTGAGCATCCGCTGACCGCTGACAAGTGCTGGACATGACAACGCCACCCTCGCCTCGCGGCCAGGGTGGCGTTGTCGTTGTCGTTGTCGGCAGTGGGATGGTGAGGAGGGGGCGGAAAAGGCAAGAGAAAAAGGGGTGGCGAAGAGCGGGTGCCGTCATCAGTGCTCTCGACCAGCGCTCTCGCTCAGCGCTCGCGGTCCGAGGCGTCGGGGCGCGATTCTGCCAGGAGCAAGGTGGCTTCCTCGCTCTGTGCCCACTGGGCAAGGCTTGCGATGGCATCGAACAGCGCGGCGACGTCGTCCTCCAGCTGATCCAGGCCACTGACGCGCAGGCGTGTCTCCAGCGCCTCGACCAGCAGTGCCAGGCGCGGCACGCCACAGTAGCGGCAGGCGCCATTCAGATAGTGCACTCCATCGAGCATGGCCTCGCCATCCTGTACCGCCCAGGCCCTGCGGATGGTGACCTCACTCTCCGGCAGGCTCTTGATCAGCAGTCCTAGCATCTCCAGGGCCAGCGCCTTGCGCCCGCCGGCCATCTCGATGCCCAGTGCCATGTCGACGATGGGCAGTTCGCCATCCTGCTCGCTCAGTCCCTCGAACGCGGCGGGCATGGGAGGTGCACCCTCGGGGCGCTTGCCACGCTCGATACTGCCCGCGTCAGTGGCACTGGAGAAAGGGGAGAAGGCGGGGGCCGTGTCGTGTGGCGGGGTCTTCGGCACGCTGAGCGTGATGCCAAGGTGACGGCTCAGCATGTTGGCCAGCAGGTGCTCGTCGACCGGCTTGATGAGGTAGTCATCCATGCCCTCGGCCAGCAGCTCCCGGCGCTCGTGTGCCAGGGCGTGCGCGGTCAACGCGATGACGGGAAGGTGCTCATGGCGCATGCGCTGTTGATGGCGCAGAGCCTTGGTGGCTTCCAGGCCGTTCATGCCCGGCATCTGGATATCCATCAGTACCGCATCCACCGGCTGCTGCTGTGCCAGGGCCAACGCTTCCTCGCCACTCTGGGCGGCCAGGGTATCCAGCCCCATGTCGGTGAGCAGTTCCTCGGCCAGCAGGCGATTGGAGGGGTTGTCATCGACGACCATCACGCACTTGCGCGTCATGTTCGGCGTCTCCGCAGGCGTGGCAGCCTGAGGCAGCCCGTCAGGCATGGGGGAGGCAGGCGGCGCCTCGGGGGCCCGCGGCGATGCCGGCGAGCGCTCCGGGAGCGGAGCGGAAAGATCAGGCGTCAGCCGCCCGGCCGTGGTGCCATCCTCCAGCGGCGTGAAGGCCGGCAGCTCCTGGAGGCGTGGTGTGTCACGCCGCGGTGAATGCAGCAGGTTGGCCAGCTTGTGGCGCATCTGCAGGCGTGTGACCGGCTTGCTGAGCAGTTCGTCGATCCCGTATTGCTGCAGGTCCTCGATATTGGCCGGCAGTGGTGCATTCAGCAGACACAGCACGCGACACGGCAGATGCTTGAGGCGCTGACTCCATTCCTCCAGCCGCTTCAGGTCACGGCTTTCCAGGGCGACTACCACGAGATCAGGCTGCTCCTCGATGCCGACGAGGTCCAGCGACCAGCGCGAGAGCAGGTAGCTCAGGGCGCGGCGCGTGGCCGGGTGTGGCTCGATGAGACAGATGCGCTGATGATCGAAGACGATCTCGCGCGGGCGCTCCTCGATGCTGCTGACGGCCACCGGCACGCTGAACAGGAAGGTGGAGCCATGTCCGGGCAGGCTTTCGACCTGGATCTCGCCACCCATCTGTTCCACCAGGCGTTTCGAGATCATCAGGCCCAGACCGGTGCCGCCGAACTGGCGGGCGCGGGACGGGTCACCCTGGGAGAAGGCCTGGAACAGGCGGTTGCGTTGCGCACTGTCCATGCCGATGCCGGTATCGGCCACGGCAATCTTCAGGCGGGTACTGCTGCCGGAAAGATCATCCACCATCACGCGGACGATGACTTCGCCCTGCTCGGTGAACTTGACCGCATTGGCCACCAGATTGGTGACCACCTGCTTGATGCGCAGCGGGTCACCCTCGAAGCGTTGTGGCACGTCATCGTAGACCAGCCCCAGCAGGTGCAGATGCTTGCGATGCGCCTCCGGGGCGTGCATCGCCAGCACTTCCTCGATGAGCGGCTCGATGTCCATCTGGACCTTCTCGAGCTCGAGCTTGCCGGCCTCGATCTTGGAGAAGTCCAGGATGTCATTGATCAATGACATCAGCGAGGAGGAGGCGTTCTGCATGTGGCCCAGCCAGTCGCGCTGGCGGTTGTCCAGGTCACTGCGCCCCAGCAGGTTGCTGAAGCCGATGATGCCATTGAGCGGCGTGCGGATCTCATGGCTCATGTTGGCGAGGAATTCCGACTTGATGCGGTTGGCTTCCAGCGCCTTGCGGCGTGCCATGTCCAGTTCGATGTTCTTGATCTCGACGGTTTCCATCGACTCGTGCAGGTCACGCGTCGTCTGGTCGATCTGGTCCTGCATGTCTTCCCGCGCGCGCTTGAGCTGCTCGACGCTGAGATTGTAGTGCTCGGCCAGCTCGCTCATGTCGTCATTCCCCTGCACCGGCAGACGCTGGTGAGTCTCGCCGCGCGCGAGGCGGGTCATGGCTTCGCCAAGGTCATGGAAGGGCTGCAGCATGCGACGTGAGGCATGGTAGGCGAACAGCAGCAGTGCCAGTCCGAAGACCAGATTGGCCAGCCCATAGCCGACCAGCAGCTGATAGCGGTGCAGCACGATACGGGTATCGGAGGCCTCGAGAATCAGCCAGGAGATGCGGTCTCCGCGTCGTGCCTCCCGCCATGGGTCGATCACCGGTGTCACCAGCACCAGCGCGTCGGGGGCTTGCGGGTAGGCGTCGCTTTCCAGCAGCGAGCTTGTCTGTGGACGTTGGCTCGGCCCCATGTGAAGCAGGGTGCCACCCTCGGGGGTGCGCAGCGTCAACCCTCGCACGTCGCGTTGATCGATGAGCATCTGTGCCAGTTCATGCAGACGCTGGTCGTCGGCTTCCAGGGCGGCATTGGCAAGCCCGGGCATGATCGCCTGCACACTGGCCTGCAGACGCTGCATCATGGCGGTGCGTTCACGACTGATCTCACGATCCACCACATAGAGGCTGAACAGCAGGCTCGTGGCAAGCGGCAGCAGAAGCAACGCGAGCTGAAAGCGGGTTCTAAGCAGCATGGCAGTCCATCGCGACGGGGCAGCGAGCCAGAGACTCGGATGCCGCAGGAAGAGGAAAACAGGGTTGCAGCGCCGCACCTTCCGGAGGTGACGTGTCCGAGGGCCTGCGTGCAAGGCCCGCACAGCCGCTAGCGGCGAGCGGCGTGCGAAAGCCAGGCTCAAGCATACCTTCCAGACTGCAGTGATGCGATGGTTCGCGCCCTGACAGGGAGGTGGCGGGAGCGATATACTGCGCACATCTTCTACACCCCCGACGTGGCCCCGATTGTCTCAGGTCTCGATGCTGCCTCCTGACGGTCAGCATCGGAGTATCCGGGCGCGTCCTTGGAGTCTGCCCCTCATGTCTCATGTCAGTGACCCCGCGGATCTTGCCGCGACTGAATTCCCCAGTCTTGCCGATGTCGTCGGCAATACGCCGTTGGTACGCCTGACGCGTATCACCGCCGGTCGCAACAACGTCTTGCTGGCCAAGCTGGAAGGCCACAATCCCGCGGGTTCCGTGAAGGATCGTCCGGCGCTTTCGATGTTCAATGAAGCCGAGGCTCGCGGCGAGATCCAGCCCGGTGACACCCTGGTGGAAGCCACCTCCGGCAACACCGGCATCGCGCTGGCGATGGTCGCGGCCATCAAGGGCTACCGCATGGTGCTGGTGATGCCCTCCACTGCCTCCAGCGAGCGCAAGCAGGCCATGGGCGCGTATGGCGCGACGCTGATCGAGGCAGACAACATGGAGCACGCGCGGGACATCGCCGATGGGATGATCGCGCGTGGCGAGGGCAAGGCCCTTGATCAGTTCGCCAATCAGGACAATCCCCTGGCGCACTACCGCACCACCGGACCGGAACTCTGGCAACAGACTCAGGGACGCATCACGCATTTCGTCTCCTCCATGGGCACGACCGGCACCATCATGGGTACCTCGCGCTATCTCAAGGAGCAGAATCCCGCCATCGAGATCGTGGGACTGCAACCGGCGGACGGCGCCAGCATCGCCGGCATCCGTCGTTGGCCCGAGGCCTATCTGCCGCGCATCTTCGATGCCTCGCGCATCGACCGCACCCTGGATATCGCTCAGCGGGACGCCGAAGTCTGCATGCGCCGTCTGGCGCGTGAGGAAGGCATCCTGGCGGGCGTATCCTCCGGCGGCGCCCTGGCAGGGGCGCTCACGGTGGCGGAGCAGGTCGAGAACGCGGTGATCGTGTTCATCGTCTGTGACCGTGGCGACCGCTATCTGTCGACCGGCCTCTACACCCACGGAGATGACCTCTGATGGCACTGCTCGGACAGAAACGCCCAGCGCGCAAACCGACGCGTCGTGAGAAGGAAGTGGCCAGTCGCGAGACGCGCAACGTCAGTGATGCCGACAGCCAATGGCTGACGGTGGAACGTCTGGCGCATGATGGGCGAGGCGTCGCGCATGACGAGAACGGCAAGACCCAGTTCATCGACCAGGCCTTGCCCGGTGAGCGGGTCACGCTGGCCATCCACCGTACCCACAAGCGCTTCAACGAGGCGCATGTGCGCTCGCGGGACAATGCTGCCGAGAGTCGCGTGACGCCGCCGTGTGCACACTTCGGCACCTGTGGTGGTTGTGATCTCCAGCACATGGCATTGCCGGCCCAGCGCACCCACAAGGTGCAGGTGCTCAGTGAGCATGCACAGCGCAATGGCGTGGCGCTGGCGGATATCCAGCCACTGGGCGAGGACGAGCATCGTTATCGTCGGCGTGCACGCCTCGGGGTGCGCGTCACGGACAGCGGCGAGATCCAGCTGGGCTTCCGCGGCCGTGGCAGCAATCAGCTGGTGGATATCCAGAGCTGCAGCGTGCTGGTGCCGGCGCTGGATCGACTGATCACGCCGCTGCGCGAGCTGATCAATACGCTGGAAGCGCCCAAGCGTCTGGGGCATCTGGAGCTGACGGCCGCGGATGACCAGGTCATCCTGGTGATTCGACAGCTCAAGGCCGTGCCGCGTGATGCCGAGCGCTGGCAGGCCTTTGCCGAACAGCATGGGCTGGTGGTCGGCTGGCGAGTCGGGCGTGATCCGGTGGTGCTGGGATGGCTGGCCGGCACGCCGGACGCCGCCTACTCCGTGCGCGTCGGCGAGCGGACACTGCGTCTCGCCTTCTCGCCGGGTGACTTCGTGCAGGTCAATGCCGCGCTCAATCAGCGCCTGGTGGATACGGCGCTGGACTGGCTGGGCGACGTCAGTGGCCTTGCGGTCATGGACCTCTACGCCGGAGTCGGCAATCTCACGCTGGCCGTGGCGGCAGCGGGGGCCGCGAAGGTAACCGGCATCGAAGGCAGCCAGGGCATGGTGGATCAGCTGATCGCCAATGCCGAGCACAACGCGCTGCCCCAGGTGAGCGCTCGACGCGCCGACCTCAGTCGTGCGCTGCCATCACTCGAGGGTATCGACCTTCTGGTACTGGACCCGCCGCGCGATGGCGCTCAGCCTCTATGCGATGAGCTGGCACGTCACCTGCATGCCGGGAAGGTCTCCCATGCACCCGCACGGGTGCTGTACATCGCCTGTGACCCGACCACGTTGATGCGTGACGTGAAGATGCTCACCGACGCCGGCTATCGTGTCACGCGTGCGCTGATGGCGGACATGTTCGTTCACACGGCACATCTGGAATCGATGCTGCTGCTGGAGCGGATGGAAGACTGAGACGGCGCCCCCGGGCGCTGTCATCAAGATGGCAAGATATTCAAGGACATAGGGTCATGGTCAAGGTGCGCGAAGATCAGCCGCTGACCGATAGCGGTGGTGTGGACATCCCGGTGTGGGTCGCGCGACTGCGCGAGGAAGTCCCGTCGGTGAATGCCGAGGTCATGGTGCGAGCCTGTGAAGTCGCATTGAAGGTGGCGCGTGAGGCGGATGCGCGTGGCGACAAGCCCTGGCGTGAGCCGCTGGTCAGTTTCCGCTTCAGTCTCGAGATGGCGGATATCCTCTCGGAGCTGAAACTCGACCAGCCTGCGCTGGTGGCGGCAGTGCTCTATCGCGCGGTGCGTGAGGGGCACCTGGGGCTTGAGGCCATCGACAAGCACTTCGGTGCCGAGGTGGCACGCCTGATCGAGGGCGTGCTCAACATGGCCGCCATCAGTCAGTTGCAGGCGCCCAGTCATGGCATGGCGCAGCACGATCAACAGGACAACCTGCGCAAGATGCTGGTGTCGATGATCGATGACGTGCGCATCGCGCTGATCAAGATCGCCGAGCGCACCGTCGCCCTGCGTCACGTCAAGGATGCGCCGCGTGAGAAGCGCATGCGGGTCGCCAATGAGGTCTTCGACATCTATGGCCCGCTGGCTCACCGTCTTGGCATCGGTCAGCTCAAGTGGGAGCTGGAGGATCTGTCCTTCCGCTACCGCGAGGAGACCGAGTACAAGAACATCGCCAAGCAGCTGGCCGAGAAGCGTCTGGAGCGTGAGCATTACATCGCCGATCTGCTGGTCGAGATGCGCAGTCTGATGCGCGATCAGGGCATCAAGCACTTCGATGTCGCCGGCCGCGCCAAGCACATCTACTCCATCTGGCGGAAGATGAAGATCAAGCGCATCGCCTTCTCGCAGGTGTATGACGTGCGTGCGGTGCGGATTCTCGTCGGCACCGTCAGTGACTGCTATACGGCATTGGGCATCGTCCACTCGCGCTGGCACCACGTGCCTCACGAGTTCGATGACTACATCGCCAATCCGAAGAAGAATGGCTATCAGTCGCTGCACACCGCAGTGGTCGGGCCCAGCAACAAGGTCATCGAGATCCAGATCCGCACCTTCGACATGCACGAGGAGGCGGAGCTGGGCGTGTGTGCCCACTGGCGTTACAAGGGCCACGACGTCGGCCACAAGAGTCGCAGCTACGAGGACAAGATCGCCTGGTTGCGTCAGGTGCTCGAATGGCAGGACGAGGTCGGCGAGAGCGGGGGACAGGAGTCCATCCGTCAGGGCCTGAGTTCCGACGTGGCGCCTGATCGCATCTATGTCTTCACGCCGGAAGGGCACGTCATCGACCTGCCCAAGATCGCCACGCCCATCGACTTCGCCTATCGCGTGCACACCGAGGTGGGGCATCGCTGTCGTGGTGCGAAGGTTGACGGCCGTATCGTGCCGCTGACCTACAAGCTCAAGACCGGCCAGCAGGTCGAGATCCTGACGGCCACCAAGGGCGGGCCGAGTCGTGACTGGCTCAACCCCAACCTGGGCTATGTGCGCACCTCGCGCGCTCGCGCCAAGATCCAGACCTGGTTCAAGCTCCAGGCGCGGGATCAGAACGTCGACGAGGGCAAGGCGCTGCTCGAGAAGGAATTCTCGCGTCTGGCGCTGGAGAACCTTGATCGCGACAAGCTGGCCAACGCCGTCAACTATCCGACGCGTGATGACATGTACGCCGCCATCGGCGCGGGGGACCTGCGGGTCGGCCAGGTGCTGCATCAGGCGCAGCAGCTGTTCGGCGACACCGATGATCAGGAGCAGCTCGAGCGCCTGCTGCGTCAGCGCAAGCCGCAGGGCAAGGAGAAGCCGGACGCCGTCATGGTGCTGGGGGTCGGCAACCTGAAGACCACCATGGCCAACTGCTGCCATCCGGTGCCGGGGGATCAGATCGCCGGCTTCATCACCCAGGGGCGTGGCGTGACGGTGCATCGTCAGGACTGCCCTAACCTGATCCAGCTGCGCTCGGACGAGCCGCGGCGCATCGTCGATGTCGACTGGGGCCAGCGGTCACGCAGCCAGTATCCGGTGGATATCGAGATCCAGGCCTGGGACCGCTCGGGGCTCCTGCGCGATGTCACCAATGTGCTCAGTGGCGACAAGGTCAATGTGCTGTCGGTCAATACGCGCACCGACCAGCTCGACAACATCGCCACGCTCAGGATCACGCTGGAGGTCGAGAACCTCGATGTGCTGGGACGCGTGTTCGCACGTATCCAGCAGCTGCCCAACATCATCGACGTCAAGCGCCTGCGGGTCGGTGGCAACAAGTCATGAGTGCCGCAACTCCCCCCGGACGCCATGGCCTTGAGGACCTGCTGACTCTGATGGCCGTGCTGCGTGACCCGCAGTACGGCTGTCCGTGGGATCTGAAGCAGGACTACGCGAGCCTGGTGCCGCACACCCTGGAGGAGGCCTATGAAGTCGCCGACGTGATCGAGCGGGCCGCGGCAGATGCCGAGGTACTCGACGAGCTGCCGGCGGAGCTGGGCGACCTGCTCTTCCAGGGCGTGTTCTACGCCCAGATCGCCAGCGAGCAGCAGCGTTTCGACTTCCATGACGTCATTCATGTGCTCACCGAGAAGATGCTGCGCCGCCATCCGCATGTCTTCCCGGATGGCACCCTGGCTTCGCGCCGTGAGGGCATCGCCACGCATGAGGTGGACGCAGGGTCGCTGAATGCCCAGTGGGAGACCCTCAAGCAGCAGGAGTCCGGCGAGCCATCTGCCAGCCAGGCCGCTGACGTCAGCGTGCTGGATGGCGTGCCGCTGGGCCTGCCGGCGCTGACGCGGGCGGCCAAGCTCTCGAAGAAGGCCTCACGTTCGGGCTTTGACTGGCCGGACACTGCCGGTGTGCTGGACAAGATCCGCGAGGAACTCGGCGAGGTCGAGGAAGCGCTGGCCGAGGGCGATGAGGCCCATGCGCGTGAGGAGGTGGGGGATCTGCTGTTCGCGGTGGTCAATCTGGCGCGGACGCTCAAGGCGGACCCGGAGCAGCAGCTGCGGGCGACCAATGCCCGTTTCGCGTCCCGGTTCCGTCATGTGGAAGCCGCGATTGCGGCAGAGGGGCGTTCGCTGAAGGAGGCCAGTCTCGCCGAGATGGATGCGCACTGGGATGAGGCCAAGCGCCGGGAGCGGGCGGCCAGTCAGTCCGAGAGCCTCGAGGATGGCTCGTCGAACGCGCGTGCGGTGACTCCGCTTGTCAGGTGATGTGATGCCGTCGTCAGGCGGCAGAAAGAAAATGTAGTAAGTTTACGCGATAGTCGGATTGTGGAGCCAAGGCCCGCGGTCGTATGCTGATGGTAAGCGATCAGGGCAAGTGCCTTGTCCTGCTTTCCGGTCTGCTGCGCCGCGGGCCTTTCGTTTGGGGCATGCGTCAGATCTCTGTGCCAGTCTCCGTGTCAGATGGCGCACGGCTTGCGACGGGCCGCGAGCCCGTCATGGATCTGTCAATTGAATGCCCCTGATGACAGGGGATGATTCCCGCGGCGGCACCGTCACTCCCAAGGAGGGTTGCATGAGTCACGACCTGCATGAATCGTTGCGCGACAATGTGCGCATTCTCGGGGACAACCTCGGCCAGACCATCGCGGCCGATCTCGGCGATGACTTCGTCGAGCGTATCGAACGCATCCGCGCCCTGGCCAAGAAAGGCCAGCAAGGCGACCTCGCGGCCCGTCGCGAGTTGATCGATTACCTGCGCGACCTTCCCGACAGCGATCTGCTGCCGGTCACCCGCGCCTTCAATCAGTTTCTGAATCTTTCCAACATCGCCGAGCAGCACTACCGCGGCCGCTTCAAGCGTGTCGAGGATTATCGTCCCGGCAGTCAGCCGGATCTGGGCGAGCTGATCACGCGTATCCGTGAGCGTGGCTTCAGTGCCCAGAAGATCGTCGAGGAGCTGTCGGCGATGCGCGTCGAGCTGGTGCTGACGGCCCACCCGACGGAAGTCATCCGCCGTACCCTGATCCAGAAGTACGATGCCATCGAAGGCTGCCTGACCCAGATGGAAGGTGCCTGTGATCGCCCGGAACAGGCGACGCTCGCGCGTGCACGCCTCTCTGAGCTGATCAGCCAGGCCTGGCATACCGACGAGATCCGTCACGAGCGCCCGACCCCGGTGGACGAGGCCAAGTGGGGCTTTGCCACCATCGAGAATTCGCTGTGGCAGGCGGTGCCTGACTTCCATCGTCAGCTGGACGAGATGACGCTGGAGGCGGCCGGCGAGCGTCTGCCGCTGGACGCCGCGCCCCTGCGCTTCGCCTCCTGGATGGGGGGCGACCGCGATGGCAACCCGAATGTCACCGCGCGGGTCACCCGCACCGTGCTGCTGCTGGGTCGCTGGATGGCGGCGGATCTCTACCTGCGGGATCTCGAGCAGCTCAAGTCCGAGCTCTCCATGTGGAAGTGCTCCGCGGCGCTGCGTGCCGAGGCCGGCGATGTGGCGGAACCTTACCGCGAGATCCTGCGGCGTCTGATCCTGCGCATGGAAAGCACCCGTGACTGGGCCAAGGCTGGCCTGGACGGCAAGCGTCACGAGGGGCTCGACATCATCGAGACGCGTGAGCAGCTCTATGCACCGCTGCTGGCCTGCTACCGCTCGCTGTGTGACGTGGGACTGGACACCATCGCCAATGGCGCCTTGCTCGACACGCTGCGCCGCGTGGCCTGTTTCGGCGTGACTCTCACCAAGCTCGACATCCGTCAGGAAAGTACGCGCCACGCCCAGGTGCTCGACGAGCTGACCCAGTCGCTGGGCATGGGCAGCTACTTCGAGTGGGATGAGCAGAAGCGCTGTGAATTCCTCGCCAGGGAGCTGGGCGGTCAGCGCCCCTTGATCCCGCGTCATTGGGAATGCTCCACCGATACCCGCGAAGTGCTGGATACCTTCAAGGTCATCGCGCGTGAACACCGTGAGGCGCTGGGCACCTACATCATCTCGATGGCGGGCCAGGCCTCCGATGTACTGGCGGTGGCGCTGCTGATGAAGGAGGTGGGCGGTGATGTGCGCCTGCCCATCGCGCCGCTGTTCGAGACCCTGGACGACCTGGATCGCTCCGGCCCGGTCATCGACACGCTGCTGGGCATGCCGATCTATCGCAAGCACGCCGGCAATCGTCAGGAAGTGATGATCGGCTATTCCGACTCCGCCAAGGATGCCGGCCAGCTGGCGGCGGCCTGGGCACAGTATCGTGCCCAGGAGACGCTGGTGGATGTCACCAAGCGGCACGGCGTCGAACTGACACTGTTCCATGGTCGTGGCGGCACGGTGGGTCGCGGGGGCGGTCCGGCACATGCGGCGATCCTCTCGCAGCCGCCGGGCTCGGTGACCGGTTCCCTGCGCGTGACCGAGCAGGGCGAGATGATCCGCTTCAAGTTCGGCCTGCCGGACATCGCCAGCCGCTCGATGGAGATCTATGTCTGTGCGGTGCTCGAGGCCAGCCTGCTGCCGCCGCCCGCCCCGCGTCAGGAATGGCGCGACGAGATGAATCGTCTCGCGGACGTCGCGCACAAGGCCTATGTCGGAGTGGTGCGCGAGGACCCGAACTTCGTGCCTTACTTCCGCTCGGTCACGCCGGAGACGGCACTGGCGCGCCTGCCGCTGGGGTCACGCCCGGCCAAGCGTCGTCAGGACGGAGGCGTCGAGACGCTGCGGGCGATCCCGTGGATCTTCGCCTGGACCCAGATTCGTCTGATGCTGCCGGCGTGGCTTGGCAGTGGCGAAGCCTTCGCCAATCGGCTCGAGGAAGAGGGTGGGCTGGAAATCCTGCGCGAGATGATGAACGACTGGCCGTTCTTCTCCACCTATGTCGACATGCTGGAGATGCTGCTGTCCAAGGCGGATCTCTCGACGGCGGCCTACTACGAGCAACGTCTGGTGGATGAGCCGGCGCTCAAGGAGCTGGGGCAGTCGCTGCGTGATCGTCTCGAGCGTCTGGAGAAGGTGGTGCTGGAGATCCGCGATCAACAGACGCTGCTGGAGCACATGCCGTTGATCCGTCAGGCCATCGATGTGCGCAACCCCTACATCGACCCGCTGCATGGCCTGCAGGCCGAGCTTCTGCAGCGCAACCGGGACGCCGATGGCGCCATCTCCGCCGAGCTGTCGCGCGCCCTGATGGTGACCATGGCCGGTATCTCGGCCGGTCTGCGCAACACCGGCTGAGGCGGCGGCTGACGATATCGCGTCGGCCAGTCTTGAGTCACTGCATGAAAAAGCCCCGACAGGCATGCCTGTCGGGGCTTTTCGTTGTCATGAAGCTAACGGCGGTATCTGATTACAGCAGGCCGCTGGCGCGCTCTCCTACCCATGGCATCAGGAAGCGTTCCCGCTGCCAGTCCTCATCCTGATTGAGCGCGACCAGATGCAGCAGCTTGGTGAAGGCGGCCTCCAGCGTCATGTCATCACCGGACAGTACCCCGATGGTGGCAAGGCCCGCGCCTGCCGCATAGTGGCCGATGCTGACCGGGCCATGCGGACACTGGCTGATGCCGGCCAGCAGCTTGCCTTCGCCGCGCGCATCGGCCAGCACGCCCAGAAGCTCGGCATCCGCCGGCAGATTGCCGCTGCCCCACAGTTCCAGCACCGCGCCCTTCACTTCGCTGCGCAGCAACTGCACTCGTACGCTCTCGGCGCTGATGCCGGGGTAAAGCGGCAGGCGGATGATGGCATCCTGGCCGAGGCAGGCGTAATCCGGCAATTCGAAGGCCGGCCCCTGGTCATCCATCAGACGACCCGGATAGACCACCACACGGTCATCGACCCACTCGCCCAGCAGGGGCGCATTGGGAGTGGTGAAGCCGCGGTGATCCTGGGTATACCACTTGCGGGTGCACACGCCGCGCAGCAGCTGACCGCCGAAGGCGACCACCACCTCATTGAGGGTCGGTTGGGCGGCGGCGGTGAGGGCCAGTTCGACATTGGCAAGAGCATCGCTGCCGTCGGCCTCCAGTGGCAGCTGGGCACCACTGACGATCACCGGGCGGGCGGTGCCCTTGAGCTGGAAGGCGAGGCTTGACGCCGTCCAGGCGAGGGTGTCGGTGCCCTGCAGCACCACGAAGCCATCGAAACTGTCATAGGCATCGGCGATCTCGCCCGCGATCTGCTGCCAGTCAGCGGGCGTCGCCGAGGAGGAGTCGATCAGTTGCGGGAATTCGCGCAGGGTGAAGGCGGGCAGACGGCCACGACGGCTGGGCGGCAGATCCTCCAGCGCTGCTCGCAGACGCGCATCGAAGTCTCCGGCCGGCACCAGGCCCTGCTCGCTTTCGACCATGCCCAGCGTACCGCCGGTATACAGCACCAGGATGTGTGTCTCGGGAGTCATCGTATCCACCTGCCAGAAATGGGAAAGCCGGCATTGTAACGCATGCCGGCTGGCGGGTGAGACGTGCTGCCAAGGGGATGACCAGGTCAGCAGCGAGTGCGGTGGCGGCGGAAGGGCTAGCTGATGTTGCCACCGCCGATGCGCACATCCTGCTGATGGGTCATGGCGCTGATGCAGAGGACGCGCACGCCTTCCAGCAGGCTCTCCAGGCTCATGGTCGGCAGTCGGCCATCGAGGCTCTGCTCGGGGAGCGCCGGAATATGCACGAAGCCGGAGCGGATCGGACTGTCCGCCAGATGGCGTTGCACGCCGTAGAACAGGTGGTTGCAGACGAAGGTGCCGGCGGTATAGGAGACGCTGGCCGGCAGACCCGCTGCCTGAAGATCATTGACCATCGCCTTGATGGGCAGGGTGGTGAAGCAGGCATCGGGCCCTGCGACCTCGATGGGTTCATCCACCGGCTGGTGTCCGCCATTGTCCTTGATGCGGTAGTCATCCAGATTGATGGCGACGCGCTCCGGCGTGATGGCGCTGCGACCACTCGCCTGGCCCAGCATGATCACGGTATCGGGGGCGTGACGCTCGATGGCCTCCACCACGCTCTCGATCGCGGCGTAGCGCGTCACCGGCACGCGGCAGGTGCGTATCTCGACACTGTCCGATGAGCCATTCGGCAGGGCCAGGGTCTGACCCTCCAGCTGCTCGATGATCTTGAGTGCCGGATTGACGCTGTCGTGGCCGAAGGGCTCGAAACCACAGAGAAGCAGACGGGACATGGGAGACTCCTTGACTGGCATCGATCACCGCAGGCCACTGCTGGCGGTGATCGATGCGCGGGTAAGCATGAGAACGAATCAGAATGCCAGCAGCAGCATCAGGCTGATGTTGGCCATCAGCATCACCAGCGCCGGAATGATCTGGGCGCGGATGATGTGATAGCGATCATCCAGCTCCAGCAGCGCCGCCGGCACGATGTTGAAATTGGCGGCCATGGGCGTCATCAGCGTGCCGCAATAGCCCGACAGCATCCCCAGCACGCCGACGATGGCGGGATTGCCACCATGCAGGGCGATGACCAGCGGATAGCCGATCCCGGAGGTGATGACGGCGAAGGCGGCGAAGCCGTTGCCCATCAGCATGGTGAACACGGCCATGCCGACACAGTAGGCGATCACGCAGGCGATGAGACTGGTATCGGGAACCACGCTTGAGACCAGCCCCGCGATGGTCTGGCCGACACCGGCCTGATCGAACAGCAGACCGAGCGCGGCCAGGAACTGCGGCAGGATGGCGGCCCAGCCGATGGCATCCGCCAGGCGACGACCTTCCTGCATGCCGGTGCCGGGGCGCTCACGCAGCAGCAGCAGGGCAACGGCAAACGCCAGCACGGTCGCAAGCCCCAGCCCGACCAGTGCGCTCTGCCCGGTGGTGAGGGTGTAGAGGAAGGTGCCGATGGGAATCACCAGTGCCGGAATGAACAGCCGAGACCCCAGACGTTGGCGGCGCTGCTGGCGGGCTTCATCGCTGAGCTGTCCGTAATTGCCGAAGCCGAGCTGACCGGTGGCGGCCAGCAGCGCCATGGCGAGCATGGCGAGGCCGACCACGACATTGGGCAGCCACTGGCCGAAGGCCAGGCTGATCCCGAAGATCATCCAGAAGGCGCTGGTGCCGAGGCGACGCGGATGGTCGCGGTCGGTCAGGGTCAGAAGGGCAAACACCATGACGGCGAAGCCGGTGATCAGGTAAAGGGCATCGATACCGCTCATGAGTGGCTCTCCGTCACGGGAGTGGTGTAGCTGTCAGGGGCTGACGCGGGGGTTGCCTGCAAAGGGGAGGCGGGATACTCCTCGCGCAGCAGTCGATGCTCCTGCTGGATGCGCTTGTCCAGCCGGCGACACAGGATGAAGACCACGACCAGCGAGACGAGTGCGGTAGGAATGGCATAGAGCGCCATGTCCGCGAGACTGACGCTGGTGCCGCTCTTGTCCAGCACGCTCTTGATCAGCAGCAGGCCGCCCGAGGCGACAAAGATCAGCTGACTGAAGAAGTTGCCGAAGTTCTCGCTGACGGCATTGAGTACCCGGATGCGCTGGCTCAGGGTCTTGAAGCGGGGGGAGGCCACGGCTTCCTCGGAGAGGTCGCGCTCGGCGGCACCGACCGACATCGGCGCGACCAGCGGACGGATCATCGCCGGGTGCCCACCCAGCTGCAGCCCGAAGGCGTTGGTCACCTTGCGCAGCAGCAGGTAGCTCAGGGTGATGCGGCCGGCACTGGCGGCACGCAGCTTCTGCACGAGATGCTCGGCCTGGTCACGCAGGCCATTGCGCTCCAGCAGGCCAATGACCGGCAGGGTGATGATGAAAAGTGACACGGCGCGGTTGTCGGTAAAGGCCTGGCCGAGGGCGCCGAGGATCTCGGTGGGCGTCATGCCGGCCACGAGTCCCGAGGCAAAGCCTGCCACCAGGACCACCAGCAGAGCGTTCAAGCGCAGTGCCAGACCGACCACGATGATGGCGACGCCGATCAATGACAACATGTGATATCTCCCGAGCCTGAGGAGGACAGTCTGTTGCGGGGGCAGGACATGGGCTTTCACCTCTGAGTGTGAGCTTGTTGTTGTGAAGTACGTGCCGCGAAGTAGGTACCGTGAAGTACGTTGTTTTACTACGCGAGTTCAGAGGGTAGGGTCAGGCAGGAATAATCCAAATGAGACATTCGGAATATATAAATTAATCGTAATTGTTGAATCGATAGAATCTATCACTTGGAGGTGCATGACAGGTCTGGTCGATATCAGGCAGGCTGACATCAGCACGTCAGCGTGTGAATGCCGGAGCGGGACGCTCGCGTCAACAGGCCTCGCCGGGCGCACGCTCGAACATCACGTCAGCGCGTGCAACCGCTTGGGCAAAAGGGCGGGGCAGGGAAGAGATGAAGAATGCGCAGCAGAGGACTCAGCCGTCGATGACCTCGGGGCTGCCATCATCGCGCAGACAGATGCGCTGACGTCTCCCGACCTTGAGACCCAGCGCTGCGGCGGCGATGAGAATCAGCGCGAACAGCGAGGCGATCACGTCAAGGTCATTGGTGAATTCAAGCAGTATGCCCACCGCCAGCGGGCCGAGCGCCGCCAGCATGTAGCCGGTGCCTTGCGCCATTCCCGACAGCGCCCCGGCCAGGCGAGCGTCGTTGCTGCGCAGTACCAGCAAGGTCAGCGCCATCGAGAAGCTGCCTCCTTGACCAAAGCCCAGCAGTACGGCGAACAGCCAGCGCAGTGACAGCGGGCCGACCATCAGGCCGAGCAAGCCGACCGCCGAACAGGCAAGCAGCAGCAGGATGGCGGGACGCTGATCCCGTCCCATGCGCCCGATCACCGGCGCCAGCAGGGCAGTGAGTACCTGGGCCATCACCGAGGCGGCCATCAGCCAGCCGGCCTCGACATCGCTCAAGCCACGTTGTTGCAACAGAAACGGAAGCCAGCCGAAGACGATATACGCCAGTGATGACTGGCAGCCCATGAAGAAGGTGATCTGTCGTGCCAGTGGCAGGTGCCACAGGCGTGGCGCGTCATGTTGACCGGCCGGCAGGCGCCGAGGCCAGGGGTGCGGCATGCTCAGACGCCAGACCGGTAGGGCGATCACCACCAGCAATGCCCAGCAGCTCAAAGAGGCCTGCCAGCTGTCCAGCCAGTTGGCCAGCGGCACACTGAGCCCTGCGGCAAGGGCGGCGCCAAGGCATAGCGCCATGGTGTAGACACCGGTGAACAGGTCAGCGCGCTCGGGATGTTCGCGCTTGACGATGGCGGGCAACAGGGTGCCCGCGATACCGATACTGCCACCGCACAGCAAGGTCCCCAGATAGAGAAGGAGGGTCAGGTCGCTGGCGCGCAGCCACAAGGCGATTCCCAGGATGACAAGCGCCAGACTCAAGGTACGCTCCGCCCCCAGTCGCCCCGCCAGGCGGGGTGCCAGTGGCGCGAACAGTCCCAGGCATATCACCGGCAGAGTCGTCAGCAGGCCGGCGGCCAGTGTGCTCAGGCCAAGATCCTGCGTGATGCGATCCAGCAGGGGGGCCAGCGAGGACAGCGCCGGTCGTAGATTGAGGGCGACCAGTATCAGGATGAGCAGAAACAGCGGGACGGACATTCGGCGCATGAGGCAGGCCTATCCTGAAGTGAAGGAGAGTCATGAAACGCGGGCGGACAGGGGCAGTGAACCTCCTGAACGCTTGGACAGTTCTGCGAGAATACCGTCATCCTCCCGCACTGTCTTGCGGGTTCCGACCAATATGCAATACCCATGATGCAAGGCACGCCGTGCAATGAACGACCTGCCATTCACGATCTGGCATCCACAACGCAAGACGCCCAGCAGAGGCTGGGCGTCTTGTGAGATAAGGCGGGTTGCAGAGAGGGGCTCAGTATTTCGGCTCGAGCTCCAGCTCGCGAGCCCCGGGGTAGAGCTCAAGCGGAGTCTTGCGTGGCGTGGTGCCAGTTCCCTGCCCTTGCTGCCCGGTACGTGACCTGGTGTCACCGTTGCGCCATGAGGAAAGCGACGACGTGCGATCAGGCGAGACGCTGCTGGTCGACGAGGCAGCGGGACGACGCAGCGCCTTGGCACGAATCAGGGACATGTCCTCGGTACTCAGCAGCAGGCCCTGCTGGGTACGCTCGATCTTCAACAGGCCCTTGAAGTGCCAGCAACGCATCGGGGTATGGGCGACGCGGTAGCGGTGGCCCTCCACCTCCAGCGATACGGCTTCCCTGGGACGGCAGCCCCGGGGGTGAAGCTGTACCTCTTCCAGCAACACCAGACGATTGAAGTCCTGGGGTTGAAGGACCTGGTTGCCTTCATGCATGCGCACCGGGAAGGCGTGGTTGTCGCGGGACAGTTCACGTCGCTTGTGGTTGACGCTGCCAGACCCTTCCAGGACACCCACGCCACAGACGTGCAACAGTTCGCCGTCGATCTGCTTGATGACAAGCACCTCGACGTGGCGTTGCTTGAACAGTTGATTACGCAATGAGCTCAAGGGCATGGCGGGAATCCTCTCTGGCAGCTTCTGGCCTCTTTTCAGTGGCGGGTCGCCAGACGGGTTGGATGGCGTTGAAGCGATATCTGTCGACTATATCATACGCCGTCCTGTCGAGGATTTCCTGAATCCAGCGCCTTGGCGCAGTGATCTATGCAACCTGTCGCTGGATTCATGGGCGTCTTTGATGACAAGGGCTGAGGCGTCTGGTGCCAAGTGCTCATGTCACTCGTACTTGCCAAGTACCGCCCGGCAGATGTCGGCAAAGCTGCGGGCTTCCGGGGGATGCTCAAGGTGGAGTCCGAGGGCCTGCCCGACACGAGATGCCGCGATCAAACCACGGATGCAGGGGTGGCCATCGCTGTCCTCTTCCGTGACCAGCAGGTGGGATTCTCCGCTCTGACGCAGGGTCTCGACCAGATCGCCCACCCTGGCGCGCTTGAGCACTGACAGGGCAATGCCGTGCAGCTCGGCGCGTGGCACCTGCACCATGTCGACGGTGACTTCATCACGCTGCACATCGAAGCGTGTCATGGCCCGCATCACCACGCGCCCGCCTTGTAGCTCGCGGGAGGTGACGACGCCGGTGAAGGTGCCGTCGTGATCATGCACCAGCAGAAGACGCACGCCTGCCTGTTTCATGGTCGCCAGCGCCTGACCGATGGAGGCGCTCCCCTGGATGCTGCGACCCGCGGTCACCGAGAAATCGGTCAGCAGTTCGCTGGCGGGGCTGTCCATGTTGATGTCGCCCAGAGGCTGGAGAGGCAGGCGTGAGGTGGTGACCTGTTCAAGCGGTTTCACTTCGAGGGTGTGATAGGCAGATGGGGCGATGGCATTCATGGAATGACTCCGATACTTGATGAACGATGAGCGTCTGCAAGATGAGAGTCACGCTGATCAAGGGAGTTTCCTGCACCGGGAGTAACGACTTGTTGCTGTTGTCGCAACCACTGATGCAAGGCCCCGATCGAGAGGCGGGCGTGTGACTGGCGCGCGGAAAGACGCCTGTCTGGCAGCAGGCGGGCAGGATGGGACAGAGGCGAAGTGACTGGCAAGAAAGCCGGATGGGGCGGGGGGGTGAAAGATCCTGCGCTGAATGATGGCGGGATGTGACAAGGCACGGCGTCCTCCCGGATCAGGAATCACGTCGTGCCTTGTTCATGCAGGGGGCAGTGAGCTCATCACCGCATCAGCAGGCCCAGCTGTTGTTCCGGATTGGCAACAATGCGCCGCCGGCTCCGTTTCAGAGCCCTCATGTCGAAGTCCTCATGTCGAAGCCCTTATGCCAGGGCTCTTATGCCAGGGCCCTTATGCCAAGCCCTCATGTCAGAGCCCTGATGCCAGCATGCTCACGGCATCACAGCCACTCTTTCAGGTCGCCGCGCACCGAGTCCAGGAAGGTGATGAAGTCCGTCTGACCCTCGCCATCGCAGCGATCGACCTTGCAGGCGAGCTTCATGCGAGTCCCGGCCACGATCTCGTCATAGACCTCCAGCGTCAGCTTCTCCACCTCGGCATCGGCAGGCTCCCGCTCGCCATCTGCCAGACTGAAGGTGGTGATCAGCGTGCCACGCAGACGGGTAGTGCCGCCTTCGGCGACGATCCGGCGGACTTTCAGCCAACCTTCGCGCACCAGGACATCCCCCTGGGCATCCTTGTGCTTGTAGATCGTGCGGTAGCAGGCGTTTTCCGAGGCACCCTTGGCCGCCATGCTCTGGTAGGCCTGAATCATGCGGGTCGCCATGGTGCCGGCTTCGGCAATCTTGCGACGGGCAGCACGGTGTTCGCGCTCGAGACGATCCTGCTTGGAGAAACGCTGCCACAGGTGGAAATCGCGCGTCAGAGTGGTCGCGTCCATTGAATACTCTCTTGTTGCATGAAGGCCGTTGCCCCCTGGCGGGGGAAACGGGCAAGGATGGTGGCGGGAGGCAGAACCTTGTGGTCGTGCTGCTCCGGCCCGGCAGTCAGGCGTATCACTGATGGCCCTCATCATCCCTAATCCGAAGGGCGCTGCCAAGGCAAGCGTCGCCGCGCATGAGCGTCGAGCATTGCGCGGCCCCGTGGCATCCACCGTGGTTGATGCGCCATGCAGCCTCACCGGATAATGGGCCGCATTCAATGCGCGGCCAGGTCATGTCGAGGGGGATGGACATCGTGCGGAAGGGGGATGGACATCGTGCGGAAGAGGGATGGCATTTGAGGTGGGCGGCATCGGATTGCGGCGCCTGTCGGCGAGACGTGATCAGGCTGGCTGTCATGCAGGAGTATCAGGCTGCCATTTGCAGGTGATGGCACCTCACTCACACTCTTGCCTGAAATCTTCTACGAGATGTGGCCCCTGGCGCAAACGCCAACAACGAAGACTTGGCACGTCCATATGCCTTTCCCGCGTCAAACGGCGACGTTATGTCACGTTATGCCCCCTTTCCTGCATGCCTTGAATGACGCGCATGGACTGTCGCCATCACGTTTCACTCTCGAACGTGAGGTAGACTGGGAGCATTCAGACGGTATGAGATTCTCACACGGGACACATGGAAGGTGTCAGTTCAAAGAGGAAGGAATCATGGCGAAACCTGATCGCCGTCGGGCCGGGGAGAGGACCGGTCTGGCTGGGGTGAAGTGGCGTTGGCCGGCTCCAGGAGGGCTGGCTGAGCGGCATGCCGGGCTCTATCAATTGTTCATGTGGTGCTACATCAGTGCGCTGGGTTGCCACATCGGCTATTTCGCCCTGCTCAGCATGCAGCCCTACCCGCAGCCCGTCGTCGCCCAGGTGGTCGGGACCTTGCTCACCGTGGCTTCCATCATCCTGCATCGCAGGGGACATCTGCAGACCGCGTTGCTGCTGCTGGTCGTGCCGGTATCGCTCAAGGCGTCATGGTGGGAGCACCAGTTCGGCGTGGGTGCGGGATTCGAGTACTACCACATCCTGTCGATCTTCTTCATCTGCATCGCGCCGATGGCGCGGATCACGCGTCTCTTGACCAGTGGCGGCCTGCTGATCTTCTATCTGATCGCCCAATCCCTGCCGGGGCCTGTCTACATCGGCTCCTATGAGTTCATGGCCGCGGCCAGCATCGTCAATCTCGTGATCTGTGTCACCTTCATCGGCCTGGTGGCCATCGAGATGGGGTGGGAATCCGAGCGGCGCGAGAAGCGCTATCTGCGGGAGTTGCGCCATGATCAGCTGACGGGGGCCCTCTCGCGGCTTGCGCTCAGGGAGGAGGGCGCACGCATGCTTCAGGAGGACGGGCTGGGGGTGTTGATGATCGACGTGGATCACTTCAAGACGATCAATGACACGCATGGGCACGCCAGCGGTGACGATGTGCTGGTGGAGCTGACACGCCGTCTGAGTCATCACCTGCGCGGCAGTGATCTGCTCTGTCGCCAGGGGGGCGAGGAGTTCGTGGCATTGTGCCCCAGCAATGATCGCCAGGGGTTGCGACACGCGGCCGACCGGCTGCTGCAGTCCATCAACGGACGCGCCTTCGTATTGAACAATGGCAAGCTGCTGCGGGTCACGGTCAGTATCGGCGTGGCCCAGGGAGGGCCGGCCACGGCAGCCGAGTCCTTGCTGCCGGAGCTGATCCGTCGTGCGGACCAGGCGATGTATCGCGCCAAGCGTACCGGTCGCAATCGGGTGGTGACGGCCTGGGACATGCTGGATGAACCCCGCAGCCAGACCGACGCGGCCGATATCCCGGCGACAGCACAAGCCACCGCCCCGATGCCGAGTCCTGCGTCATCCTCGTCAGAGATGCGTCTCTGTGTGGAGGGCTCCCAGCGCGAGACGCGACAGCAGGACACTCACGGCGAAGGTAGCTCCCATGTCGCCGGGACTGGATGCTATGGCTACAAACGTCCTTGAATCGCACCGCTCCCGATGACGGTCGCGCCACTTCCATGGCCGTACCCGGGCAGCCCGGTGGCAAGACCCTTTCTGCGTATTCCGGAGATTGAGATTGATGATCGATACGAGTGGTGGACGCGCGGGGCGTCTCTGGCAGTGCCTGTTCATGACCGCAGCCTTGTTGACGGCAGAGATGACACTGGCGGCTCCTGCAACGACGCAGGACGGTGATGTGAAGGCCGGCCAGGCCAGTGCCGCCGCGCCAGCTGTGGCGCCGGCCCTGCCAACGGCTGCCAAGGCCGGCAACAGCATCTATCGCTGCATGCTCGACGGTGTCCCCACCTGGCAGCAGCAGCCCTGTCATCAAGGGGATGCGCCGGTGGCGCTGGATGACTCCCTGACGGTGGTACCCGCTGCGCAACGCGGGCCGGCAGATCTGGAGGAAGACGCCACCGCGGAGCGTCTCGAGCGCGAAAAGCAGCGGACTCTGGCGGCCCGTCAGGAGAGCCAGCGCCAATACCGGATTCGCTCGGCCATCGATGATGGCTATCTGGTGGAAGGCATGAGTGAGTCTCAGGCGGTGTCCCTGCTGGGCAAGCCCAGTGATGTCAGCGAGACCATCGCCGACAACCAGTCATGCCGCCTGCTCAGCTGGTGGGGAGATGTTCGTGTCCAGTTCTGCAATGACGAGGCTGTCTCCATCACCGCGACGCAGCGGGACTGACGACCTGAACCCCTGCTGGAAGGGGGCCGAGCATGCCTGGCTGCTTGAGTCTTTCGAATCGAGGCCCGGATATTCAAATGTTTAGAATATTTGCATAATAGCGGCATCTTCTAGCGTCGATATGCCATTATCGGGCTGGTTGTTGCTTTCTTGAGACAGCCGGGTGGTGAAGTTGCCACATTACCGAGTTTATCGAACAGTGTTAGATTACTCTCCTAACGCAGCGGCACGCCCCTCAAGTGTTATCCAGGGGCATGGCTGACTGGCCGACGAGCCAGGCTGCAACACTATTCGGTGAGGAGAACACGCATGAACAAGTCCATCCTGATTGGCGCGATCGTTGCTGCACTGGGCATTGGTGGTGGAGTGGCGATCGGCAGCTATACGGCCAGCAACTCAGGCCCTGAATACGCCGATATCGTGGCGGTGGATGCGGTGACGGAAACCGTGACCACCCCGCGTCAGGTATGCCACAACGAGACCGTGACCCATCAGGCGCCCAGCAAGGATACCCACAATGTCGTCGGCACTGCCGTCGGTGCGATCGTCGGAGGCGTGGTGGGCAATCAATTCGGCGGTGGCAACGGCAAGAAGGTATTGACCGCCGCGGGTGCCGTGGGTGGCGGCTATGCCGGCAATCAGATCCAGGGACAGATGAAGAAGGGCGATACCTACACCACGACCGAGCAGCGCTGCGAGACAGTGCAGGATGCCAGCGACAAGGTGGTGGGTTATGACGTCAAGGTCGACATGGGCGACGAGACTCGCACCGTGCATCTTGAAGACAAGCCGGATGTGAAGCGCTTCGAGATTCGTGACGGTGAGCTGGTACTGCCACAGCAGGGCTGAGGCCAGATAGCCGAGCGGTCAGGCGGAGACGAAGAGCGTCGACAGGCGCGGCTCGATGAGTTCTCTCAAACGTTTCCCTCGATCGCTCTGCGCAATAGTCGCCAGACCAGAAGACCCCCGACGGAATCCGTCGGGGGTCTTCTGGTTTCTGGACATCCAGCTCTCTGGGCATCCAGCCGTACCCTGTTTAGTCAGTCTGTCAGACAGTCAGGTTCTCTGGTCGTCAGCTGGCATCCGCTGTGGAGGGCAATGCCTTGGCGATCTCACGTGCCAACTGCTCGCCGGTCACACGCCAGCCTTCGCCCAGGCTGTTGACCAGTGCCGGATAGCCGTCATCCGTCAGTGGAGTCAGCGTCTGGATGTCGCCTTCCTCCAGCACGCTGCCATCCACGCCGCGCAGGCGCCAGCGACCGGTGATGACGGACTGGCCATCATGGCGACCGATGAAGCGATCCAGGCTGACGCTCAGGCGGGCACCCTTCAATCCGCTCAGGCTGGTATCCGCGATACGGTACTGGCTCAGCGGCTGGGCGGGGCTGGCTTTCAGCTGGTTCAGCAGCTGGCGGGTCAGCATGTCCTGCAGGTCATCGGCCCACAGGTTCTGGCTGGCCTGTACCAGGGTGATGTCGTCCGTCTGATAGACCAGACTGCCGCCTTCCAGATAGCTGGCCAGTTGCACCGGCATCACTTCCAGCAGGGGTGCATCGGCGGCAACGCTGCGCTGGGCAGCGGTCTGTGTCGTCTGTGGCAGCAGGTAAGCGCCACCAGTGGCGGCGGTCGTGCAACCCGCCAGTGTGCCGAGCATCAGCAAACCTGCCATCAGGCCGCCGAAGCGGCCCTTGCGCGACGTTGAAGTGCGCGGTGAGGCAGACGCGCTGCACGCTTGCGGCATGGCTGCCGTGCGGGTCGAGAGACTCATGGCTGTTGTCATCATTGGGCCCTCGGAATCGGATCACGGGTCGTCGGTTTGTCGAAGATCAGGCTTGAGGGATTCTTCTCCAGCGTGTCGAGCAGCGGCTCGGCCTTCTTGAGCACGCGGTCCAGGCGCTCGAGGTCTCCCTCCAGCTTGCGATAGGCAGAAGACTCCGGTGTCAGGCCATCCAGGGTGCGATTGAGGTTGTCGAGGCTGGTGCTGATGTCGCTCGGCAGCTTCTGTACCTCATCGGAACCCAACAGGGCATCGACATGGCCGGCGGTCTTGTCGAGACGCTTCACCAGGCTCTCGGAGGCCGACAGGGTCTTGTTGAGATTGCCCAGCACCGGCTCGATGTCCAGGCCATTGAGCTTGTCGAGCAGCGCATTGAGCTTGGCTTCCATCTGCGCGAGGCCGCCTGACACGCTGGGCATGACCTCGATGTCATCGAAGGTATCGGTCTTGTACGGCGGTGGATTGTCATAGAAGTCCAGGTCGACGAACAAGGCGCCGGTCAGCAGGTTGCCGGACTTGAGCGTCGCGCGCAGACCACGCTTGAACAGTCGCTCCAGTCGCTTCTCCCACTGCTTGACGCCTTCATCATCGACCTGCCCCTCGAGGCGTTCTGGTTCGATGCGAATCAGCACGGGAATCTCGAAGCTGGAGAGCGTGCGTACCCGCTGATGGGTCAGGCGGTAGGGCACGCTGACCACCGTGCCCAGTCGCACGCCGCGGAATTCCACCGGTGCGCCACGCGACAGGCCGCGCACGGTGTCGTCGACCATGATCACGTAGTCGATGGCCTGATGGAAGCTGCCTTCACGGGCCTCTTCCTGATCGGAATACAGGGTGAAGGAGGTGTTCTCCACCACCGGACGCCCACGTGGCAGGTCTTCGGGGATGCCGAAGGCGACGCCACCGCTCAGTACGCTTTCCAGTGATCCGACATCGACCTGCAAGCCCTGGGAGTCCAGGCGCAGGCTGACCCCGCTGGTGGACCAGAAGCGCGTGGTCGAGGTCACCAGCTCGTTGTAGGGCGAGTCGATGTACAGGGTGTAATGCATTTCCTTCTCGCTGGGGCGGAACTCGCTGGATTCCACGCGCCCCACGACGAAGCCCTCGTAGGTCACGGGGTCGCCATCGGACAGCACGCTGCCATCATTGCTGGTCAGGTCGATGCGCAGCCCCTTGGCGTCCTGGGTCGTGACCGGAGGTTGCTCCAGCGCCACGAAGTGGTCGGCTTCCTCGCGACTGTCGCCGGGCTGCAGCTGGATGTAGGCGCCTGACAGCACGGTATTCAGACCACTGATGCCTTCGCGTCCGATACGCGGCTTGACCACCCACAGACGCGTGTCCTCATTGAGCATGCGCTCGCTGTCCTTGGACATGCGTGCCGTGACGATGGTCTTGTCGAGGTTGTCCGACAGGCGTACGGTTTCGACCTTGCCGACCTCGACGTTACGGGTCTTGATCAAGGTCTTGCCGGCCTCGATACCTTCTGCCGTCTCCATCTCGATGGTGATCTGCGGGCCACGGCTGGCGATGTTGTGCCACACCATCCAGGCACCGATCAGCAATGCCACGATCGGGACGATCCAGATCGGCGAAAGACGGCGTCGGCTTTCACGACGCGCACGAGAGTCATCACTCATAGGTCATCCTGTGACGGTGAATCGATAGGGGAGGAAGCGGGGGAGACCTCACGTTCCTTGCTTGCCTGGAGAAGGCCGCTGGTCGCGACTCGCGCCTCCTGTGGCGTATCCCAGACAAGACGTGGATCAAAGCTCTGGGCGGACAGCATCGTGAGCACCACCACGCTGGCAAAGGACAGCGCTGCCGGCCCCGGGTGCACGGACATCAGGGCGCCCAGCTGGATCAATGCCGCCAGCAGCGCCACCACGAAGACGTCGACCATCGACCAGCGGCCGATGTACTCGGTGATGCGATAGAGCGTGACGCGCGCGCGGGCATGCTGGACCTGCGGGCGTTGCGCACTGAGACACAGCCAGGCGATGGCGATCATCTTGGAGGCCGGCACCAGGATGCTGGCAATGAAGATGACCATCGCGATGGGCCAGTCTCCGTGGGACCACAGCACCACGATACCGCCGGCGATGGTCTGCGGGTCGCTCTCGCCCAGACTCACGGTACTCATGATCGGGAAGAGGTTGGCCGGCAGATACAGTATCAGCGCCGCGATCAACCACGCCCAGGTGCGTTGCAGACTATGTGTCTTGCGCTGATGGACCGGGTCGCCGCAGCGCCGGCAGTTGACGTGCTGGTCCTGCGTGCATTCATTGATCAACCCGCAGCTGTGACAGCTGCCGAGCCCCTGCAGCGCGGCCCCCAGCCCCGGTCTGGCTGTCTCCGGGGCCGGCGGCTCGCCCGCCAGGGCGAACCACATGCGATCACCGTCGATGCTGGCCAGGGTCTTGGTCATCAGCAGGGCGAAGGCACAGAAGGCCCAGAACGACGGGCCGAAGCTGATATCGGCCATGCCGGCGATCTTGACCAGACTCACCATCACGCCCACAAGGAAGACATCGGCCATCATCCAGGGGCGCAGATGGCTGAGCGTTCTGGCAATGCCGCGAATGCCGGGCAACGCCACCTTCAAGCCGATGGCCGTGTGGGTGTAGATCACCCCGATCAGGTAGAGCGCCGGCAGCAGCACGATGGTCAGAATCAGCAGCACCGCCAGCGACGGATACGACTCTGCCGTCAGCGCCGCTGGCGTGTCCACCAGACTGAGGCTGGCGGAGATGCCGCGGGTGGCAAAGGCGATGAACTCGAAGGGCAGCGTCAGCCCCAGCATCAACAGGCACGCCGTAGCCAGTGCCAGGGTGCGCTGGACGGAATGGGCGTGGCGTTGGGCGAAGAGATGATCACAGCGTGGGCAACGCGCCCGCTCGCCGGTCTTGAGCGCCGGAAGGGCCACGACCAGGTCACAGCATTCGCATGCGCGAAGTCGCCGCCGTGAGACGCTGCGCGTGACAGGCGCGAACAGTGTCGGCGGGTCACGTCTTTCCAGGGTATGGCGCGCAAGACGACGCAAGGCAGCTAGAGGACGAGGCATGTCTCTCCTGAATGAAGGGGCGCGTTGGCGCCATGCCGGATGAAGGCGAGTGGCGAGAATGACGAGGGCGAAGTCCGGGTGACTGGCGCCTGCCCCGGCGGCAGGCAAACACTGTTCGATACCTGCATGATGCCGCAAAACTCGCCTCGCACTCAATGCCCGCCAATGCGAAGCATCGCTCACGAGACATCACGGGCACCCGTGCCGTCATCGATCCACCAGACGCATGAACCGACACGCCGCCCGGAGAGGGCGGCGTGCAGGGCCATCACGCGAGGTGACGGCAATGAGGAAGCGTGCGATCAATGCTCAGACAAGATCGTCTTCCTGGCTTGCGGCTTCATGGGCCCGCTTGAGCTCTTTCGGCTCCCCGAACACGCGGCGAACCACCACATAGCAGACCGGCACCAGGAAGATCGCCAGTACCGTGGCCGAGATCATCCCGCCGATCACGCCGTTGCCGATGGCATGACGGCTGGCCGCACCGGCACCGGTCGAGATGGCCAGTGGCACGGCCCCCAGGGTGAAGGCCATGGAGGTCATCAGGATCGGGCGCAGACGCATGCGTACCGCTTCCATGGTGGCGTCGATCAGTGAGCGGCCCTGGACCTCGAGGTCCTTGGCGAATTCGACGATCAGGATCGCATTCTTCGCCGAGAGCCCGATGGTGGTCACCAGGCCGACCTGGAAGTAGACGTCATTGTCCAGGCCACGCAGCCAGGTGGCGAGCAGGGCGCCGAGCACCCCCAGCGGGACGACCAGCATGACGGAGAACGGAATGCTCCAGCTCTCGTAGAGCGCGGCCAGACACAGGAAGACGAAGACCAGCGAGATGGCATACAGGTAAGGTGCCATGCCACTGCTCTGGGATTCCTGCAGCGAGATGCCGGTCCACTCCAGCGCCACGCCACCGCCCAGCTCATCGACCATGCTCTGCATCGCTGCCATGGCTTCCCCGGTGGAGTAACCTTCCGCTGCGGTGCCCAGCAGTTCCATCGCGGAGACCCCGTTGTAACGTTGCAGCTGGGGTGAGCCGAAGGTCCAGCTACCGGTGGCGATGCTCGACAGCGGGATCATCTCGCCCGCGCTGTTATTGACGTACCATTTGTTCAGGTCATCGGGTTGCATGCGGGCCTCTGCCTGCCCCTGCACGTAGACCTTCTTGGTGCGGCCATTGTCTAGGTAGTCATTGACGTAGCTGGAGCCCCAGGCCGTGGAGAGCGTGGTGTAGACATCGGAAAGATCAATGCCCATGGCGGTGGCCTTGAGTTCATTGATCTTGACGTTGTACTGGGGTCTGTCTTCCAGTCCATTGGGGCGCAGGCCGGTGACGGCCGGGTTCTGAGCGGCCATGCCCATCAACTTGTTGCGCGCCTGTGTCAGTGCCTCATGTCCGATGCCGCCTCGGTCCACCAGCATCATGTCAAAGCCGGTGGCATTCCCCAGCTCGCGAATGGAGGGCGGGTTGACGGCGAAGGCGAGAGCGCCTTTCAAGGTATTGAAATAGGCCTGAGCCTTGCCCACGACATCGAATGCCGAGCGCTCGCGCTCATCCCAGGGCTTCATGTTGACGAAGGCCAGACCCATGTTCTGGCCGCTGCCGGCGAAACTGAAGCCTGCCACGCTGAAGACCTGGATGACGGCATCGGACTGGTCGACCAGGAAGTGATGCTCAAGCTTCTTCATCACCTCGACGGTTTCCTGCTGGGTCGAACCGGCCGGCAGCACCACCTGGTTGAAAATGTTGCCTTGGTCTTCATCCGGCAGGAAGCCGGAGGAAATCTGGGTAAAGAGTGCGCCGCAGCCGAAGACGACCAGCACATAGACGATCATCGAGCGCCCGGTGCGCTTGAGCATCCCTTGGACACCCTTCTGATAGCGCGCGTTGGAGCGGTCAAAGGCACGGTTGAACAAGCCGAAGAAACCGGTGGTCTTCTCCTTGGTCGGCCTGAGCAGCGTGGCGCACAGGGCCGGTGTCAAGATCAACGCGACCAGCACGGACAGCACCATCGCGGCCACGATGGTCACCGAGAACTGTCGATAGATCGCACCCGTGGTACCGGGGAAGAAGGCCATCGGGATGAACACGGAAGACAGCACGAGCCCGATACCGACCAGGGCGCCGGTGATCTGCCCCATGGACTTGCGTGTCGCCTCGAGCGGCGAGAGCTTTTCCTCATGCATCACGCGCTCGACGTTCTCTACCACCACGATGGCGTCATCTACCAGTAGCCCGATCGCCAACACCATGGCGAACATCGTCAGGGTGTTGATGGAATAGCCGAACAGCTCAAGGATGCCGAAGGTGCCAAGCAGCACGACGGGTACGGCGATGGTGGGGATGAGGGTGGCCCGGAAGTTCTGCAGGAACAGCAGCATCACCAGGAAGACGAGGCCGATGGCCTCCAGCAGCGTCATCACCACTTCTTCGATGGACAGCTTGATGAAGGGGGAGGTGTCATAGGGCACCTTGTAGGAGACCCCTTCCGGGAAATAGGGCGCCAGTTCGTCAAGACGCTGCTTCACTGCTTCCACGGTATCCAGCGCATTGGCCCCTGAAGACAGCATGACCCCCATGCCGGCGGCAGGCTTGCCGTTGTAACGTGTGATGACACTGTAGCTTTCCGCGCCCTTTTCCACGCGTGCGACGTCTTTCAGGTAAACCTGTGAGCCGTCTGCCTGTGTCTTGAGCAGAATGTTGCCGAACTCCTCCGGTGTCTGCAGCAGAGTTCGTGCCACGATGGTGGCGTTGAGCTGTTGTCCTGCCTCTGCCGGCAGGTTGCCGAGCTGACCGGATGTGGTCTGGCTGTTCTGTGTGTCGATGGCTGCCGTGATGTCACTGGGCGTCAGGGAATAGTTGTTGAGCTTGGCCGGATCAAGCCAGATGCGCATGGCACCGGGGGCTCCCAGCAGGCGGGTCTCACCGACCCCATTGACACGCGCAATCTCGTCCTGGACGTTGGATGATACGTAATCGGCAAGCTCCTGGTTGGTCATGCTGTCGTCGTCCGAGACGAAGGCCATGGCCATCAGGAAGCTCGAGGAGGATTTGGTGACTTCGATACCTGCCGTCTGCACGCTGGTGGGCAGTCTCGCCTCAGCCAGTGACAGCTTGTTCTGCACCTGCACCTGGGCGATGTCGGAGTCCGTCCCGCTGGCGAAGGTCAGCGTGATGGCGGCACTGCCCGTGGAGTCCGAGGTCGAGGACATGTAAAGCAGGTTGTCGATCCCGGTCATCTGCTGCTCGATGACCTGGGTGACGGTGTTCTGAACCGTCTCGGCAGAGGCACCGGTGTAGGTGGCCTGAATCTTGATGCTGGGCGGGGCCAGTGACGGATACTGCTCGATAGGCAGCTTCAGAATGCTCAGCGTACCGCCTAGCATCACGATGATGGCGAGCACCCAGGCAAAGATGGGGCGATCGATGAAGAATCTGACCATGACGTTTGGGGCTCCTGAAACGTCGTTCGGGACATGCGACAGGTCCTGACCTTGCGGTCAGCATCATCAAGATGACCTGTCGCCCTGGTGTGCGACGAGGATCAGGCGGCCGGACTTTCGTTGCCGCCGTTCGAGCCCGTTGTCTCATCTTCCGCCACCGTGACGGTGGCACCTTCCTGGATCTTCTGCAGGCCACTGGTGATGACCCTGTCTCCCGTCTTCAGGCCTTGGAGGACGATCCACTGGTGATCGATGGCCTGGCCGGTCACCAGTTCACGGCTTTCCACCTTGTTCTCATCGTTGATCACCAGCGCTGTGGCCTTGCCGTCACTGTCGCGGCTGACCGCCTTCTGCGGTACCAGGATGGCATTTCTGGCCACTGACTCGACCAGACGTGCCTTCACGAACATACCGGGCAGCAGGAGTTCATCCGGATTCGGGAACAGTGCCCGCAATGTCACCATGCCGGTGCTTTGATCGACGCTGACATCGGTGAACTGGAGCTTGCCCTGATGCTCGTAGCGGCTGCCATCGTCGAAGATCAGTTCCACCATGGCCATGTCGGGAGCGGACGCGGCCTTGCCGTTGCTGGCCAGCTCACGCTTGATTCTGAGGATGTCATTGGCCGATTGGGTCACGTCGACATAGATCGGGTCCAGTTGCTGAATCGTCGCCAGAGCGGTGTCCTGGCTGGCAGTGACCAAGGCCCCCTTGGTGACGCTGGATTTGCCGATTCGCCCACTGATGGCGGCTTTCACGGTGGTGTAGTCGAGGTTGATCTGGGCACTCTTGAGAGCTGCCTTGGCGGAGGTGACATCCGCCGTGTCTTCACCGACGGTGGCGATGGCGTCATCGTAATCCTGCTGACTGACCATCTTGCGTGCCACCAGCGTCTTGTAGCGTTTCGCCTGCAGCTGCGAGGTATGCAGCGTAGCCTGGGCACGCTCAAGACTGGCCTTGGCACTATCCACGTCCGCCTGATAGGTGCGCGGATCGATGTGATAGAGCACCTGACCTTCCTCGACCACGCTGCCTTCAGTGAAATCACGCGACTGGATGACACCACCGACCTGTGGGCGAACCTCGGAGGACTGGTAGGCGCTGGTGCGGCCTGCCAGTTCATTGGTGATCGGGATGTCCTGAGCAGTGACCGTGAGAGCTTCGACTTCCGTGGCACGTGGGGCGCTCTGGACCTGAGCGGAGGACGGGTCAGCATCCCCGCTCTCATTGCAGCCCGTCAGCAAGGCGCCCATCAACAGCAGGCCTGCAGACCACAAGGCCGGGCGGCGCTGAATGCGGAGTTTCGGCAAGCGCCTCGATGGGCGGAGGTGACTCGGAGAAGTCGAGACCATGGAGAATCCTCAATGATGTTCTGCTGCACGAATACGTGACCACCGCCCTGAAGGCCAGTTGCCGACAGTGGGAGGCGAAGCGAATAAAGTGTTTAGCCAGCTATTCTATCGGAAGGGCATGACATATGTATGCACTTATTGTGCAACCCTCGGGGCGTGTCCTGTCAGGCAGGCTGAAAACGGCTTGCGGAGCTGGCACCGGCAGGTTCTCTGGTCAGCTGCGGGCCGTGATGGGGACGGTCCAGCCCTGAGGGTGAGCAGAGGCGGAGATGATTCACCTCTGGTGCTGCGGGCGATGTGCCGAAGTGCACGTCGTGGGATGGGGAGACCTGGCTTGACAGCATGAGCTGGCGTGGCGCCACGGGCGGAACGTCGAGAGTGCCGTGATCAGGGGGGCGAGGCTCCTCCTGTCTTCCGGCAGGCGTGACTGACGTGACAGGCGCAGGCAGGGGCGATCAACGAAGGCGTCCTCCAATCTGGCCGCCCAGTGTTGCTGCTGTTCTCTCCAGCTCGCGACCCAGTCAGCCTGTGCTTCCCCGGAGGAGGGCGAGCTTGCGCCCAACACCTCTGACGAGGCGTCCGGCAGGCACTGATTGATGATCAGGCCGCCGACGGCCAGACCATGTGCTTCCAGCGCGTCTCGTGTTCGAGTTGTCTCCAGGCACGGCAGCTTCTCTGGCGTACTGACCAGAATGACGCGCGCCCGGCTGGCATCCGTCAGGCACCGACGCAGCGCTTTGTAGCGGGTACGACGTTGCTCCAGCGCTTCGCTGATCGGGTCTTCGGGGGCAGAGGATCCGGTCTCGCTGGCGGTGGCTGTCTGCTGGCTGTCCAGCCACAGGCTGCGCTCCGCGACGGCTCGCCGGCGCTGGCCCAGCATGCCTTCCAGCCAGCCGCCCAGCACCTCCGGCAAGCTCAGCAGTCGGATGGTGTGCCCGCTGGGAGCCGTATCGAACAGGATGTGTCGATACGATGAGCTGTCCGGTGCCAGTGGGGCCGGCGGGGTAAGGATGATCTCGACCAGCGCATCGAAGAGCGCCGCTTCACTGGTGCCCGGCGCATGGCGTGCGAGTGCCAGCTGGCGCATCACCGTGGCGCTGCGCTCCCCGCTGACCAGTGGCGCGATGCGTTGGCGTACCTCCTCGAGATAGCGCTCGCACTCCTGTTCGGGGTCCAGCTCCATCACATCCAGGCACGCCGCGATGGCGCGCGGTCTGCCTCCCAGATCCCCGAACAGATCGCCCAGATTGTGCGCCGGGTCCGTCGACACCAGCAGTGTCGGCTCGCCTTTCTCTGCCAGCGCCAATGCCTGCGCCGCCGCGCAGCTGGTCTTGCCGACACCGCCCTTGCCGCCGAAGAACCAGATCTCGGGGCGGGGGATGGCGCCTTCCTCTTGGGTCTCACGCACCCTGCCGAGGTCGGAGCGGCCTTCGGCTGCATGCGTGCGTCGAGTCCCATCCTGTCGGCGACGCCGCCTGAGCCAGTTCAGCAGCATTTGATCCCTTCCAGCGGTGAATGCTCAAGTCCCTGGCGCAGGTGCCAGTCGTGCATGCGCTCCAGCATCAGCGGCAGCATCTCCAGTGAGACGGCGGGTGCCGGATTGGGGATGCCCATCAGCTCGGCGAAGCTCATCATCATGAAGATGTCTTCCTCCTCGCGGGCGAGCTGCGCCAGGTCACGCTGCTGATTGACGCGCAGCATGGCCTCCCAGCCATCCCGCAGCCCTGCGGCACCTGTCAGCAGGCGCCTCGTCAGTCCGGGGTGTCGTGGCGAGCGCGTCACGCGGGAGTCGTCATCAGCTCTCATGGGCGCTCACCTGAGCGGGTGCCTTCAGGCTGCGGCTGGCCTCCAGCAGAATCCACAGCGCGAACACCATGATCAGGCTGCCGAAGGTGAACAGCAGCCATTGCGGGTCGTTGCTGCCCATGCCGGACCAGTCCAGGACTACCTGCTGCACCATCGCCCACAGGGTCATGATCATCAGGAAGACCATCGGAGCCAGGGTGTAGATCACCGGGCGTCCCTGACGCTTGAGCCAGACCGAGATCAGCATCAGCGAGATCCCTGCCAGCAGCTGGTTGCTGGTCCCGAACAGCGGCCACAGCAGATAGCCGCCGGAACCGAAGCCCTTGGGCCCCTGCGGCAGGATGACCAGCGCGGCGCTGGAGATGACCGCGATGCTGGTCGCGACGTGCTTGTGGCTGAGTGCCGGCATGCCGTACTCGCTGCCCAGCTCCGCGATGATGTAGCGCATCAGACGTACCGCGGAATCCAGTGTGGTGGCCGCGAAACTCACCACGATGACCGCCACCAGGGTACTGCCGATGCTGGCCGGCAGGCCAAGGTGCGAGATCAGCTGTCCTGCACCCTCCACGAAGCTGGAGAGCCCGTTGGCACCGGCGGCGGCGAAGCTTGAATAGGTGGCGGTGAAATCGGCCTGGGTCCCGAAGAGGGTCGCTACCGCGATGATGGAAATCAGCGCCAGCATGCCTTCGCCCAGTGCGCCGGTGTAGCCGATCATGCGTGCATCCGGCTCATGGGCAAGCTGCTTGGAGGTGGTCCCCGAGGCGACCAGTCCATGGAAGCCCGAGATCGCGCCGCAGGCGATGGTGATGAACAGCAGCGGATAGAAGGACATCTCGGCTTCGGTGTTGTAGGCCGGCGCCGTGAGATGTGGGCCGCCCACGGCGAGCCCCAGATACAGCAGCACCAGCCCGACCACCAGCTGATGGGAATTGATGGTGTCGCGCGGTTGCAGCAGCTTCCACACCGGCAGCACCGAGGCGATGTAGACATAGGCCATCAGCACGACGATCCACACCAGGAAGGCACTGGAGATCGGTGAGAGGCCGAACAGCAAGGTGCCATCCTCGCCGCCTGCCATGGCGGTGAAGGTGCCGGCAAGATCAATCTGCAAGAATTCGTACTGGCCGGCCAGCAGGGCAGCGGCATACATCACCAGCAGCGCCAGTATCGAGGGCAACAGCATCTTGCCGCCACGCCGATAGACACGATGGCCGATCCAGACCGCCAGCGGAATCTGGATGAGCACCGACAGCACGCTGGCCGGGAAGTTGATGAACAGGTTGGCGATCACCCAGGCGAACACCGCGTTCAGCATCAGCACCAGAATCAGGATGATGAACAGGAACAACAGCTTGGCGCGCTTGCCGATCAGCTTGTCCGCCAGCGTGCCGATGGACTGGCCACGATGACGCGCCGAGAGCGTCAAGGTACCGAAGTCATGGACTCCCGCGGCAAACAGGCTGCCCAGCACGACCCACAGCACCGCCGGCAGCCAGCCCCAGTAGACGGCGATCGCCGGCCCGACGATGGGCGCTGCACCGGCGACCGAGGTGAAGTGGTGGCCCCAGAGTATCCAGCGATTGGTCGGCAGGTAGTCGGTGTCATCGCGCAGCGCATGGGCGGGAGTCACGTAATCGGGGTCGAGACGGAAGATGCGTTCCGCCAGAAAGCGCGAGTAGAAGCGATAACCGATGGCAAAGGCGAGACAGCCGAACAGGGCGAGCCAGATGGCGTTCATGGGGCGTTCCAGTAGGCGTGTGAGTGGGGCGACGGCAGTGCATGGCGTGTCATCGGCGTGACGCTAACATCTATATTTGCGCATATAACTTCGCCATTGGTCGCCCCGGGCTGACCCGACGTGGACCCTGTCTGCAAGCGCAGGCAAGCAGTTGGAATACACGCGGTGCGTGGAGACATCGCGGAAGTCGCCCGGGGCCCTGCCGGCGCTTGTCTGGTGGAACCGCGTAGCCGCTGTTGCACTTCCTCGCCTTGCGACCAAGGAGTATCAGTGGGTTGATCCACGCGACCTTGTGTTCCGCCCAGCTCTTCTATACTTCAAGCAAGTCGGAGCACAGGGAGTCGCTCATTGCCGTCATCCGGATGAGGCTCTCGATAACAATGACAAGGAGGCGCCGATGTCGTGGATCGCGGAATGCCTTTCCCGTGTCACCGCACTCCGGTGGCGGCGATCGTGGCGCCCGTTGGCGGCGGTGTCACTGATGGGGCTCGTTCCCGCGGCATGGGGAGTCGAATACAACATGCCGGTCGGCGTCACGGCCGTCAGTCGCGAGATCCACTCCCTGCACATGATCATCTTCTGGATCTGTGTGGTCATCGGGATCGTGGTGTTCGGTGTGATGGGGTACGCGATGGTCAAGCATCGCAAGTCGCGTGGTGCGGTCGCGGCCAGCTTCCACGAGAACACCCGCATCGAGATTCTATGGACCGCCATCCCGTTGCTGATCCTGGTGGTGATGGCAGTTCCCGCCACCGCCACCCTCAAGGACATGTACGACGCCTCCGAATCGGCGCTTGACGTGAAGATCACCGGGCACCAATGGCGCTGGCAATATGAGTATCTGGGCGAGGATGTCGCCTTCACCTCAAGTCTCGCGACCCCGCGCGAGCAGATCAACAACACCGCCGCCAAGGGCGAGCATTACCTGCTGGAAGTCGACAATCCGCTGGTGCTGCCCATCAATCGCAAGGTGCGCTTCCTGACGACGTCCTCCGATGTCATCCACTCCTGGTGGGTGCCGGACTTCGGCGTCAAGAAGGACGCCATCCCCGGCTTCATCAACGAGGCCTGGACCCGCATCGAGACACCCGGCACCTATCGCGGCCAATGCACCGAGCTGTGCGGCAAGGACCACGGTTTCATGCCGGTGGTGGTCGAGGCGCTGCCGGAGGCCGAATTCGATGAGTGGCTGATCGCACGCAAGGCCGAGGCCGAAGCGTCACGCAATGATGCCGGACGCGACTGGAGTCTCGAGGAGTTGATGGAGAAGGGCGAGAAGACCTACGCCACCATCTGCTCCGCCTGTCACCAGCCGGACGGCCAGGGCATGCCCCCGGCATTCCCCTCATTGGTGGGGAGTGCCATCGTCACGCAGGACATGCAGGCGCACATCGATATCGTGGTGAACGGCAAGGCAGGCACGCCCATGGCGGCCTTCGCCGATGTGCTCAGTCCGGTCGAGCTTGCGGCTGTCATCACCTATGAGCGCAATGCCTGGGGTAACGATACCGGCGAGCTGGTACAGCCAGCCGTCATCAAGGAACAGCTGTCTCAATAGCGTGCAAGCGACGCATTCAGGAGGCGTGTCATGGCCAGTGAACAGCCACGCAAGGCGGTACTTCAGGCCAGCGAGAGCGAGGGGACAGCCGGCGGCTATTCCGCAGGCGGCTCCCGTGCGGGAGGAGGCCATGGCACCGCGCCGCGCGGCATGCTGCGCTGGCTATTGACCACCAATCACAAGGATATCGGCACGCTCTATCTGATCTTCTCGCTGAGCATGCTGTTCATCGGCGGCATCATGGCACTGGTGATCCGTACCGAGCTCTTTCAGCCCGGCCTGCAGATGGTGCAGCCGGAGTTCTTCAACCAGATGACCACCATGCATGGGCTGATCATGGTGTTCGGCGCCATCATGCCGGCCTTCACGGGACTGGCCAACTGGATGATTCCGCTGCAGATCGGCGCCCCTGACATGGCGCTGCCGCGTCTCAACAACTTCAGCTTCTGGCTGTTGCCGGTCGCCTTCCTGCTGCTGCTTTCCACCCTGTTGATGGAGGGCGGGGGCCCCAACTTCGGCTGGACCTTCTACGCACCGCTTTCCACCACCTATGCGCCGCCCTCGACCAGCTTCTTCATCTTCTCGCTGCACATCGCCGGCATCAGCTCGATTCTCGGCGCCATCAACATCATCGCCACCATCCTCAATCTGCGTGCGCCGGGCATGCGCCTGATGGACATGCCGCTGTTCGTCTGGACCTGGCTGATCACCGCTTTCCTGCTGATCGCGGTGATGCCGGTGCTGGCGGGTGCCATCACCATGATGCTGTTCGACATCAACTTCGGCACCAGCTACTTCAATGCCGCAGGCGGGGGAGACCCGGTGCTGTTCCAGCATCTGTTCTGGTTCTTCGGCCATCCCGAGGTCTACATCATGATCCTGCCGGCCTTCGGGATCGTGTCCGCCATCGTGCCGACCTTCTCGCGCAAGCGATTGTTCGGCTACGCCTCGATGGTCTACGCCACCGGCTCCATCGCCATCATGTCCTTCCTTGTCTGGGCGCATCACATGTTCGCCGTCGGCCTGCCATTGGTGGCGGAACTGTTCTTCATGTACACGACGATGCTGATCGCGGTGCCGACCGGCGTGAAGGTCTTCAACTGGATCGCCACCATGTTCCGTGGCTCCTTGAGCTTCGAGCCCCCGATGCTGTTTGCCATCGCCTTCATCGTCCAGTTCACCATCGGCGGCTTCTCGGGGTTGATGCTGGCCATCGCGCCAGCGGATTTCCAGTATCACGACACCTATTTCGTGGTGGCCCATTTCCATTACGTGCTGGTGCCCGGCGCGTTGTTCGCGATTCTCGCCGGGGCCTATTACTGGCTACCCAAGTGGACCGGCTTCTATCCCCACGAGGGGCTCTCGAAATGGCATTTCTGGATGTCGGTCATCGGCGTCAATCTCACCTTCTTCCCGATGCACTTCTCGGGGCTGGCCGGCATGCCACGGCGCATTCCGGATTACGCGCTGCAATTCGCCGACTTCAACATGCTGTCCAGTATCGGGGCCTTCCTGTTCGGTATCTCGCAGCTGCTGTTCCTGGTCGTGATCATCAAGTGCGCGCGCGGCGGTGTCAGGGCGCCAGCCAAGGCCTGGGAAGGGGCGGTGGATCTTGAGTGGAGCGTGCCAAGCCCGGCACCGCTGCATACCTTCGAGATACCGCCGCAGACCCGCGATGGTCAGATCATCCGCTGAGCGATAGCCAGCGGCCAGGAGAGTGACATGTCCTCACGCGATCACGCAGCACAGCAACAGGCGGTGGCACGTACCGTGCGGCGCACGCTGCTGGCGCTGGTCGGGATGCTGGGCTTCGCCTTCGCGCTGGTGCCGCTCTATGACGTCTTCTGCAATCTCACGGGCCTCAATGGCAAGGCCGCCAGTCAGGCCAGGGCTGCGGTGGCCATGGAGATCGACGAAAGCCGTTGGGTCTCGGTGCGCTTCATCACCCAGCAGGGACAGGGTCTGCCCTGGACACTCGAGGCGCTGGATGAGCAGTTCCGCATTCATCCCGGCGGCCAGTACCGCGCGCGCTTCGTGTTCACCAATCACGCTGATCATCCGGTGCGTGGTCGTGCGGTCCCCAGCGTCAGTCCTGCCGAGGGCTCGCTGCATCTGCGCAAGATCATGTGTTTCTGCTTTCAGGAACAGACGCTGGCGGCGGGAGAGCGGCGCGAGTTGCCGCTGGTCTTCCAGGTGGACCCGGATCTCCCCGAGGGCATTCGCGATCTGACGCTGGCCTATACCCTTTACCCGGTCACGATGCCGTCGATGCCGGCGGGCGACCTGGCAGAGAACTCTGCAGGAGGTGAACGATGAGCGGTGGCAGCTATTACGTTCCGGCACATAGTGCCTGGCCCATCCTCGGTGTGCTGGCCGTGGGTGGGATGATGATCGGCACGGGAATCTGGATGGTGCATGGCAGCGCCGCCTGGTTGTCAGGCATCGGCATGCTGGCCGTGGTGCTGGTGATGGCAGGATGGTTTCGCGATGTCGTTCGCGAGTCGATGGGCGGCCTTTACGACGATCAGATGGACCGCTCGTTTCGTTGGGGCATGGCGTGGTTCATCTTCTCTGAACTGATGTTCTTCGCAGCCTTCTTCGGCGCGTTGTTCTACGTACGTACTTTCGCGTTGCCATGGCTGGATGGCGAGGGTGCCAAGGGCGTGACGGCCCTGTTGTGGCCTGATTTCACGGCCAGCTGGCCCTTGATGAATCCGCCGGATGCCAGCATTGCCGGACCGAAGGAAGTGCTGTCCCCCTGGCAGTTGCCGCTGGCCAATACGCTGCTGCTGGTCAGCTCCAGTGTCACCCTGACGGTGGCCCATGAGGCGCTGAAGATGGGATATCGCCGCACGGCGCGCAACTGGCTGGCGGGTACCGTGACGCTTGGGGTGTGCTTCCTGCTGTTGCAGGGGCTCGAATATTACGAGGCCTGGCATCACCTGGGGCTGACGCTTCAAGCCGGTGTCTATGGCGGTACCTTCTTCCTGCTGACCGGCTTTCATGGCCTGCATGTCACCATCGGCACCGTGATCCTGATCGTGATGCTGGTTCGGGTGATTCGCGGTCATTTTTCCCGCGAGCGCCATTTCGCCTTCGAGGCGGCTGCCTGGTATTGGCACTTCGTCGATGCGGTGTGGATCGGCCTGTTTCTGTTCGTCTACGTGTTCTGAGGCAGGCCGAAGAGCGTCGAGCGCGAGTCAGTTCAGCATTCCGGTGGAGAAGCCCATGACCAGCAGAATCACCAGACAGACCGCCAGGCCCACTCGCCACTTGAGAGACGTCAGCAGGCGTCGACTGCGGCTGCCGTCGTGTAACAGAAAGCCGGCTCCGGCGATGAGACTTGCCAGCATGCCGACGAAGACCAGCGCGATCAGCGATTTGAGCAGCATGTCACCTCCCGGGGCGCAGACGTTGTCAGGCGAGGGCAAGGCTCTCGCTCGCCCCGTATCTGACAGTCGAGCCCATCCGACGGACAAGCGCAAGTCGGCGATGACAGCGCTGGCGTCACCGGAGGCGCCGCAGGAGCGATGTATCGGGCGAGGCTGGTGGCTGTTCTGGGGATGTCTGATCGTGCTGGGCCTGTGTCTGTGCAGTTGGCAGGTGATGCGTGGCCAGGCGCGAGCCCAGCATCTGGAAGATACGGCCAGTGCGCCGGAACTGGTGATGCCGACGGCACCGCCAGCGAGTGCCAGCCTGATCGAGCTGCAGGGCGAGTGGCTCGCGGAGCACAGCCTGTTGCTGGATAACCGGACGTTGGACAAGCGCCATGGCGTGGCGGTGCTCACGCCTTTCAGGTCCCGGGATGGCCGCTGGTGGCTGGTGGAGCGGGGCTTCGTGGCATCGCCAGCGCCACGTGCGGACCCGGAGTTCACCACCCCTGAAGGCTCTCTGGTGATCAGGGGTCGCTGGCAGTGGTTGAACGGCCAGGGGACCAGCGGTGGGCCACTGTTCGGCCCCAACCGGGAGGGGCAGCGGTTGCAGCAGGTGGATCTGAGTGCCTGGAAGGCGCTTGGTGCTCCGGCGTTTGCCGGCATCGTGCATCAGACCGGCGGTGCGGGAAGGTTCTTGCCCTGGTGGCAGCCGAGCAACATGACGCCTGAGCGCCATTACGCCTACGCCCTGCAGTGGCTGGGGCTCAGTCTCGGTGCGGCGGTGGTGATGATCGTGGGCGCGCGCCGCCAACGACAGGCCGCGCTGCGTCAGCGCCAGGTCTAGCGAGTCAAGGGACGTCTTGCTCTGGAGGAGGTGGTATGACACACGTGATGCGACAGCGTCTGAAACTCGTGGCATTGCTGGGGCTGCTGTCTGCCCCGTTGCCATTGGCGTGGGCCATGCTGAGTGTGCAGGTGGGGATACCCGAAGGGCGGGTGGCGAACGGCGCCTTGCTGCCGGACGTGATGCCGCTGCAGGACTGGTCACTGGAGTATCTCGTGAGTGCATCAGCCCCGCGACAGCCCGAGGATGACAGTGGCATGCCGCCCAGAGCTGCTCGGGGCGCGGATGAGCAGCGTTTCTGGCTCAGCTGGCCGGAGCCGAGTCGGTCGGAGCTGGCCACGGCGCAGGCCGAACGTTGGTGGCGTCTGCACCGCGCCCTTGGCAAGGAGGCGCCGCGGCTGGGGCGTCTGGTGGTGGCCGAGCAGTCCTTTCAGCATCCCCAAGTACCGGGGGAGCAGCGTGCGCTGGGCCATTGGCCCTCGGCGAATGGCCCAGCGGCCTCGCCACAGCCGTTGCGCTTGATCGACCCACAGGGGCGAGTCGTGGTGGCATACGGCCCCGAGATCACACCGCAGGCCGTGATGAAGGATGTGCGCCGATTGCTCAAGCGCAATCCGGCTGCGCCGCGCTGAGCTGAGCGTGTGATGCGTCGATCACTCGCTCGCCCCTAGCTCTCCAGCAGGGAGATACGCCATGTCTCGCCTTGTCTCGCACCCGCGCTACCCTCTGCGTCCCCGTGTCAGCGCGCGCGCCCGTCAGCGCGGTGCCGCGCTGATACCCCCGCCGCCGTTCCTGCGTCACGCAACCTCTGCCACTTCGCTGACAGGGCATCCTTTGCCTGGGAGTGTGCCGGGAATCACACCGCTGACCGCTGCTGATGATTCGATGGCCCGGCAGGCAGTCAGTCAGGCAGACATCCTGCGTGTGTGGCGGATGGCTCGGCATCTGGTCGCCGGCATGCTGGGACTGGTCATTCTCGTGATCGGCCTCGGGGCCTGGACGCGCCTGGTGGATGCCGGCCTGGGATGCCCCGATTGGCCTGGCTGTTATGGCGCCCTGGTGGTGCCGGATGCGCACACGGCAAGCTTGCATAGTCCTCACCACCCGCTGGAGGGCTACAAGGCATGGGCAGAGATGATTCACCGCTATGCGGCGAGCCTGCTCGGCCTGGCGTCACTGGCATTGCTCGTGCTGGGCTGGCGTGTCCGGCGGCGTGAGCGCCGCCTGCGGCTTACCCGGTCGGCGGCAGGCATGCGTCATCGGGCGCTGGACGTGGCTACCTGTTTCCCACTGGCAGGGTGTTGGCTGTTGCTGGCGGCATTGCTGATACAAGGTGCCTTCGGCGCCTTTACCGTCACGCTGAAGCTCTGGCCACAGGTGGTGACGTTGCATCTGTTGGGCGGCCTGGGCGTGGCGAGTCTGCTGCTGTTGCTGTGGTTGTCACTGACGCGACGACTGGCGGCGCGTGACGCGAGAGCAACGCTGCCCAAGGCGGCGGACGATCACGGGCATCGTGTCTTGCGTCAGTCGTGGCTGGCCACGCTGGCAGCGGCACTGTTGCTTGGACAGCTGGCATTGGGAGGCTGGACCTCGAGCAATTATGCCGGACTCGCCTGCGAGGGTTTCCCCACCTGCAATGGCTCGCTATGGCCGGCGATGGATTGGGGAGAGGGCTTCCATCTGTCTCAGGATGTCGGCCCGAGCTATCTGCATGGACAGCTGCATGGGGAGGCGCGTACCGCCATCCATCTGGCGCATCGCGGTGGAGCGGTGTTGCTGGGCGCAGTGCTGCTGATGCTCTACTGGCGCCAGCGGCGTCATGTGCAATCCGGGCATCCCGAGGCCGTCCTTCCATCGCGACCTTCCTCTTCACTGGCACGCCCGCTGGCGAGGCTGGCGGGCAATAGGCGCTTCATGTCCACGGGGACGCTCAATCCCTGGGGCTGGGCGCTGGCAGCCTGGGGGCTGCAGGCTGGGCTGGGGATCGCCAATGTGCTGTGGTGGCTGCCACTGGATCTGGCGCTGGCGCACACCCTGGGGGCCGTCATGCTGACATTGGCGATGGTGTGGGCGATGGATCAGATGCGCCAGGCGGCTCGCCACAAGCGGGCATCCGTCTCGCAGGCGCTGGCCTGATGAGAGGCAGAATGTGGGCAAGACGGTAAGCAGAAGAGAGACACCCAAGCGCGCGTGATCGCGCTCACCAGACCGCAAGAGGCCGCTCATGAGAGCGGCCTCTTGCGGTCTGCGTCGTATCAGCCTTTGTATTGTCAGGCCGCGCTACCGAAGCGCTCCTGCAGGTAGGCATTGATGGTGTCGGATTCGTACATCCACTCTTCGCGACCATCGTCATGGGTGATCAGCAGGCACGGCACCTTGACGCGACCGCCACCCTGTTCGAGGGCCTGGCGGTGAGTGGCGTTGTGCTGAGTGTCGCGCTGCTCGATGTTCAGGTTCAGCTGATGCATGCGTTTGCGCACCTTGATGCAGAACGGGCAGGTCGAGAATTGATACAGCGCCAGCCTGGCGGTCTCGGCATCGACTTCAGCCTGCTGGGCAGGACTGCGCTCCAGTGCACTGCCACGGGTCAGCTTTTCGCTGATCAGCATGAAGGGGGCCAGTACCAGTCGCAGAGTGCGGAAGAACAGGCGGATGATGGGGCGCATGGAAATACCTCGTGTACAGGCGGATGGTGATATGAGGTGAGTGCTTGTGCGTCGGGCCAAGCCCTCGGTCAGCGCTCGCAAAAGCGGTGGGTTGCAGAGTGTGCGGCCATTCTAGTGTTCGTCGGCGGCTGCGTCTGCCCCATGGGCGTTGCGAATGTGGGTCATCAGCGATTGACGCAGCCAGCGATGGCCCGGGTCCTGCTCGTGGCTGGCATGCCAGATGAGGCGATAACTCAGGGCCGGCAGTTTCAGCGGCAGTTCGCGAATGACCAGTCCGTGTTGCTGGCGGCTGGCCTGGGCGAAGCTTCTGGGCGCGCAGAAGATGAGCTCACTGTGCGCGACGATGCTCAAGGCATCCCGGAAGTCCGGCACCAGTACCTTGATGCGACGCGGAGCACCATGCCGTTCGAGCCGCTCATCCAGCGACCAGCGAGAGCGGCCCTCGCAGGTGGCCTGGACATGATCGAGCGTGGCGAACTCCTCGAGAGTCAGCGGCACCGAACGCTCGAGCAGTGGATGGCCGTCGCGCAGCAACATCACGTGATCATCGCGCCACAGGGTGTGCGAGTGGAAGCCTCTCGGTAGCGCCGGGGGCTCGCTCGGCGTGTCGGTCGGATGGTCGTGTGCCCCGAGGCCGATATCCAGCAGGCCTCTTTCCATCAGATTGAGACAGTCGGCCTGCCAGCGACTGATCTCGAGACTGCCGAGCGGGAGGGCCTGGGTGAGGGCGCGGGTACAGGAGGGCATCAGCGTCGCCCAGGCGCTCTCCAGCACGGCCAGCTGGAAGCGTCGGCGACTGGTGGCGGGCGTGAAGGTCGGCGGTGCGCTGAGATGCTCGAGACGCGAGAGCAGCTCGGCAAGCTCACCCCTGAGCCCGAACGCACGTGGCGTGGGTCGCAGGCCATGACGCTCTCGAATGAATAGGGGGTCATCGAACATCGCTCTCAGGCGAGCCAGGCTCTTGCTGACGGCCGACTGGGAAAGGTGCAGACGGCCCGCGGCCCGCGTGACGCTGCATTCTTCCAGAAGCACCTGCAATACCTGCAGGAGATTGAGGTCCAGGCGCGGATTGAGGAGGCCGGGTGACCGGATGCCAGCATTGGAGGGAGCATGGCGGGAAGTCGAGGTCATGAATTTCGCCAGTGGAATATCAGGGCTGAAATAATATCATTTTGCAGCATAAGTCACAGGCGCTAGTCTCTGCAGCTTCCGACTCGCTCGCCACTCGCCGCTGAGCTGCCTTCCGACACCATGAGAGACTCCATGTCCGCGTCTTCCTCCGCTACCGCACGGCCCCTGCCGAGTGCCCGACAACTGCTGCTGCTATTGGTCGGCTGCGTGATGTTCTCGCCGCTGGCGATCGATATCTATCTCCCATCGCTGCCGGCGATGGCGCGCGAGTTTGCGCAGCCCACCGACGTGATGCAGATGACGGTGACCCTGTTTCTCGGTGCGGTGGGGGTCGGCCAGATTCTGGTCGGGCCGCTGACGGACCTCTATGGCCGTCGTCCCGCCTTGCTGGGCGGCGCGCTGGTCTATCTGGCAGGTGCCGTGGTCGCGACGCTGGCCCAGGACATCGGCATGTTGTATGTCGGGCGCATCCTGCAGGGGTTGGGGGCCTGTGCCACCGTCACGGTGGCCTTCGCGGCGGTGCGTGACTGCTATACGCCGGAGCAGGGTGCCAGGATGTACAGCTACCTCAACGGCGCGTTGTGCATCATTCCGGCGTTGGCGCCGGTTCTGGGCGGCCTGCTGGCGGTGCAGTTCGGGTGGCGATCCAACTTCCTGTTCATGGGGTTCTTCGCGCTGTGCGTCGGGTCAGCCGCCTGGCGGTTGTTCGCCGAGACGCGCCCCGCCAACACGGTGGTGGAGCGTCCGCTCTACAATTGGGCGCGGTATCGCCCGGTGCTGACCAGCTGGCGCTTCCTGTATCAGGCGCTGGTGGCCATGTCGGCGATGAGTGCGATCCTGCTGTATGTCTCCTCCTCTTCCGAGTTGCTGGTGGAAACGCTGGGCCATTCCGAGCTTGCCTTCAGCGCGATGTTTGGGGGCAACGCCGTGATCAATATCCTGACGTTCTTCTTCGCACCGCGCGTGATTACCCGGCTGGGACGCCAGCCGACGGTTCGGCTGGGACTGGCGATCATCCTGGTCTCCGGGCTGATGCAAGGGGCTGCCATGGCCTGGCTGCCGTTGTCGGCGGCAGCCTTCATGGTGCCGGTGGGAGTGCTGTCAGTCGGTTTCTCGCTGGCCCTGGGCGCCGCTTCCAGTCTGGCGCTGGAAGCCTTCGGTGAGCGTGCCGGTACGGCGGCGGCGCTGTTGGGCAGCATTCAGCTGGGGGGCTCGGCCGTCGTGGCCACCGCGCTGCTCAGTACCCCGCTGGCGCCGCAACAGGGATTGCTCCTGATCAGCGTGGTGATGATTCTTCCCTTGCTGTTGCTGGGCGCGCGCCGTCAGCCGGGGCTTGGCGTCGATGAGACACCTCAGGGCAGCTAACCGATGTGGGTTCGCGTGGGTGGTTCATTCCTGAGGCCTGACGGGAGTATGCTTGTCGCTCGATCCGCATGTCGCCAAGGAGACACCACATGGAATCAGCGGCGCGTGTGCGCGTGATACTCAACGGTGAGAAGGCACAGCAGCCTGAGCTGCGTGATGCCTTGTTCGCCCAGCGTGAGCGCACCCAGGGGTTGGAGATACGTCTGACCTTCGAAGCACAGGATGTCGCGAGGTTGGTGGATGAAGCGATCGCGGAAGGCGTCACACGCCTGATTGCCGGGGGCGGGGATGGCACGCTCAACCTGCTGGCCAATGCGCTGATGACGCATCCACGGGCTCAACGTCCGGAACTGGCCATTCTTCCGCTGGGGACGGCCAATGACCTGGCGACCTCGCTCGGGATACCGCCCGGTATCTCCGAGGCTCTGGCACTGGCCTGTGAAGGGCAATCACGAGCGGTGGATCTGGTGCAGCTCGATGATGCCTACTTCCTCAATGTCGCCTCGGCCGGTTTCGGAGCGGAGGTGACCCGCTCGACCCCGGCCGGACTCAAGAAGCTGTTCGGGGGTGGGGCCTATTCGCTGATGGGCGTGCTCAAGGCGTGGGATTTCCGTCCCTATCGAGGACGTCTCACGCTCGATGGGGTCGAGGAAGAGCTTGCGCTGTTCGTGCTGGCCATCGGCAATGGTCGGCAGGCCGGTGGCGGGCAGGAGCTGGCGCCACGGGCCTTGCTCGATGATGCCGGTTTCGATGTGCTGGTGATTCGTGATTTCCCCATCGCGCGCATCGGTGAGGTGGTGGAAGAGTTGGAATCCCTGCCTGAGAACGGTCATTTCGTGCGTTATGTGCGTACCGATACGCTGCGCTATCGAGGGGAGCCGCTGCCGGTCAATCTGGACGGCGAGAGTCATCTGATCGAGGACAGCGAGTTCAGTATCGCGCCACAGGCTTTGCAACTGGTGGTGCCGGCGGATACCGAGCTGTTGCAGGCGAAGCGCTAGCGCTCCTCTCATCATCGATGCCAGTCTGGTACACGAGCGCAGTCTGAGGTTTACTCGGGCTGCGCTCGTGGCATTTTCAGCACGAGATTTCTTCAGTCTCTTGGCCGCAATGGACGAGAGAAACGCTTGGGAGAACGATGGCATGACAGGTGTGGCAGCGTGGCATCTCTGGGTCATTCTCGGGTTGATTCTGGCGGGGCTTGAGTTGTTGGGGGCGCAATTCGTGCTGCTGGCGTTGGGGGTCAGTGCGCTGAGTGGCGCTCTGGCATCCGTTCTCGGGGCGGGGCTCAACGTCCAGCTGATCAGCGTGGCGATCACGGCGCTGGTGGTCGTGCCGTTGTTCGTCCGCAAGATCCATCCCTATCTGTTGCCCAAGACGCCCTACGGTACCCTGGGCAGTGGCGCGGAGACCGGGCAGCTGGCCAAGGTGATCATCGGCAACGGCGGCAAACTTGCCGTGCGCGTGTCAGGCAATGAGTATCCGCTACGCTGGGAGGGGGAGACGAAGCCGGCAGCGGGGGACACGGTCAGGATCCTCAGCGTCGAAGGCATCACGCTCTGCGTGGAGCGCGTCGAGTAATCTGTCTCAAGGTCCGCCTCGCCGTCCTGGCGGTCGGGCAAGTGGTGATATCACCATTCATTCGGGCGGCAGGAAGCTGCCCAGTTCAAGGGAGTTGAGCAACATGATCATCAGTCCGGGTCTCATCATCATTCTCTTCATCGTGGCGCTTGTCGTCATTCTGCTGGCCAAGGGATTGATGATCGTCCAGCAGTCCGAAGCCGTCGTGATAGAACGGCTCGGCAGCTACAGCCGTACTCTGGAATCCGGTATCAATCTGGTCGTGCCTTTCATCGACAAGCCGCGCTCGATTACCATTCGCCGCTATCGCCAGATCAAGGGCGACAACCTGCCGCTGGTGGTCGAGGAGACGCGCATCGACCGTCGTGAGACGGTGATGGACTTTCCGGGGCAGAGCGTGGTGACGACGGACAACGTGACGGTGACCGTCAATGGCGCTCTCTATTTCCAGATCGTCGACCCCAAGCGCGCGGTCTATGAAGTGGAGAACTTCACCCAGGCCATCGAGGTGCTCGCCAAGACCAGCCTGCGTTCCGAGATCGGACGAATGGAGCTCGACAAGCTGTTCGAGAGTCGCAAGGAAGTGAATGATGCCTTGCAGGTCACCATGGATGAGGTCGGTGACAAGTGGGGCGTCAAGGTCACCCGAGTCGAGATCCAGGACATCAGCATGCCCGATGAAGTCGAGGATGCGATGCGTCTGCAGATGGCGGCCGAGCGCCGGCGTCGTGCCACCGTCACCGAGGCCAATGGTCAGCGCGAGGCGGCCATCGCCACGGCGGAAGGTGAGAAACAGTCCGCGGTGTTGCGCGCCGAGGGCGACAAGCAGGCCTCCATCCTGCGTGCCGAAGGTGAGCGCCAGGCCATCTACCAGCTGCGTGATGCCATCGGGGCGGAAGATCCGCAGCTGGTGGTGGGCTACATGCTGGGACAGAAATACCTGCAGATGCTGCCGGACATGGCCCGTGACGGTGATCGAGTCTTCATCCCCTATGAAGCCTCGGCGCTGCTCGGTGCGATGGGCAGCTTCCGCGAGCTTGCCAATGAAGTCGGTGAGCCTACCAATGCCGGCAATGAAGGGCTGAGACGAGCCCGTCAGATGATGACAGGGGAAGCGGGACTCGGGTGATGCTCGTCGTTCACGCCAGGTTCGCTCACAGGGGCGTGCCTGCAGGGTGGCCTCCCCATGTCGTCATCGCCGATGTTTCATGACTGAACCCCCTTACTGAATATTCAGGAGCAAGACCATGTCAGCGCAGACTCAGGATCACGAAGGTTTCCTGCAAGCGGCCATCGAGGAGGCCGAGAAAGGCCATGCCGCAGGTGGCGTACCGATCGGCTCGGTACTGGTCCACGATGGCAAGATCATCGGGCGTGGCCACAACCAGCGTCAGCAGAAGGGCAGCACGGTACTGCACGGTGAGATGGATGCGCTGGAGAATGCCGGACGTCTGCCGGCGAAGGTCTATCGCGAGTGCGTGCTCTACACTACCTTGTCACCGTGCCCGATGTGCAGTGGCGCCATCCAGCTCTACGGGATTCCCCATGTCGTCGTGGGGGAGAACAGGACCTTCATGGGTGCGGAAGACCATCTGCGCGCTCAAGGCGTCAAGGTGGATGTCGTGGACAATGCGCGTTGTCGGGAGCTGATGGAGACATTCATCCGTGAACAGCCGGAAGTATGGAACGAAGATATCGGAGAGTGATCAGAGAGTCGTCAGAGAAAAGAAATGGTGTTCGTTAACATTTTCATGCTACTGAAAGGGCGATTTGCTTGAAAAGCTGCCAAGCGAGCACCATGTTGAAGTCATCCAAGCGTTTGAACACGCTTTCGCTTGCATGAATACTCGACCTTTGTTGCAATGCTTTGCGCAGGAAACAAGGGGCTGATGACTCCCCACCTATCAAGGAGAAGACGATGAAGCTCAAGCAATGGATGATTCCCGCACTGGCCGCTGGCCTGTCCCTGGCCATCGCCGGCTGTGACAATGGCGATACCGACAAGGCCGCCCAGCAAGCCGAGACGTCTGCAGAGCAAAGCGCAGAGCAGGCTGAGCAGAGTGCCGATCAGGCTGCTGAAGCCGCTGCTGCCGAGATGGACCAGGCTGCAGATGAAGCTGCTGCTGAAATGGACGACGCGGCTGACAAGGCTGACAACATGGCCGATGACGCAGCGCAGTCCGCTGACGCCATGGGTGACGAAGCTGCCGCCGAGAGCGATGATGCCCTCGATGCGACCAAGAACGCCGCCAGCGAGACTTACGAGTCCGCCAAGCAGGGTGTGAACGATGCCGCTGACGCCACCGCCGATGCTGCCAAGAACGCCTACGACTCCACCAAGGAGCAGGCTGCTGAACTGACCAACTCCGCTGAACAGCAGGGTGATGACGCTGCGGCAGAAGCCAACGCCGAGATCAATGAAGCTCAGAAGGCGGCCAACGAATCCGTTGATGACGCTCAGCAGTGATCGTTTGAGGCAATGCCATCACTCATGTGAGTGAATGTCCTGCCTGCAACGCCGCGGCCCCGTGCTGCGGCGTTGTGCGTCTTGCTCTCATGCCGTCCTGAAGCGATGTAGTGCCATCGCTCTGGCGGAGGCAGCGGACACAGAAACGCCCGCCAATAGGCGGGCGTTTCTGTGTCTTGCCATCATCAGGCCACCGGTGAGGGTGGACTGACCGGAGTGATCAGGTGATCAGACCGGCTTGATGTTTGCGGCCTGAAGGCCTTTCTTGCCCTGGGTGACGTCGAAGGAAACCTTCTGGCCGTCCTGCAGGGACTTGAAGCCTTCTGCCTGAATTTCAGAGAAGTGCGCGAACAGGTCGTCGCCGCCGTCGTCCGGAGAAATGAAGCCGAAACCTTTGGTGTCGTTAAACCACTTGACTGTGCCAGTTGCCATGATTCTTTCCTTGCTTACGTGATGATGTTGGTGGTCTGCCCATCAGACCGGATTGCGTTGGTGCGGCTAGGGGGAATTCCACCAGAGAGACGCGTTACGTCCTGCGACGACATCCTTTCCTGCTTGACCTACGCCTGCAGTAGAAACTGCACATGTTCGCATCTTGACCGAATAGTCAGTCGTCGTATTGGCGACGTCTGCCTGCTCAAGTAGGATGCGTACACAGAGCCAACATAGATGGAAATGCCATGAAGGTCCAGAACGTAGATTACCGCTCGGCCGATGCTGCCGAAAAATTTGTCGAATCCCTGCGCACGACAGGCTTCGGCGTGATTCGCAATCATCCGATTTCTCATGAATTGGTCGAGAAGATCTACGCTGAATGGGCGGAATTCTTCGCGAGTGCCGACAAGCTGGAGTGGCGCTACGACCCGAAGACCCAGGATGGTCTCTTCCCGGCGGATGTCTCCGAGACCGCCAAGGGGCATACGGCGCGGGACCTCAAGGAGTACTACCACATCTATCCGTGGGGAAAGATTCCGGACAGCCTGCGCGAGAATGCCATGGAGTACTACCGTCAGGCAGAAGCCTTCGCCGCGGAGCTCCTGAGCTGGGTGGAAGCGCATTCGCCCGCTGAAGTGGCCGAGCTCTATCGTGAGCCGCTCTCCAACATGATCAAGGACAGTGGGCAGACGCTCTTGCGCGTCCTGCACTATCCGCCGATGACCGGTTCGGAAGAGCCGGGTGCCGTGCGTGCCGCTGCCCATGAGGACATCAACCTGCTGACCGTGCTGCCTGCCGCCAATGAGCCGGGGCTGCAGGTGATGGATGTCGATGGTGAATGGATGGACGTGCCCTGTGATCCGGGTCAGCTGGTCATCAATGTCGGCGACATGCTCCAGGAAGCCAGTGGCGGCTATTTCCCGTCCACCACGCATCGCGTGATCAATCCGACCGGGGAAGGGTGCAGTCAGTCGCGTCTGTCCCTGCCGCTGTTCCTGCATCCGCGTCCACAAGTGGTGCTGTCTGACAAGCACACCGCGGATTCCTATCTCAAGGAACGTCTGCGCGAACTGGGCGTGATCTAGGCTTCGGTGACGACACGACAGGCTTCAACGCCACCCGCGCGGCTGCGTGGGTGGCGTTGTCGCGTCTGGACGAGGCTTGCGGGCACGAGAGGCTTGATTCCCGCCCGCCAAGACCGCATTGACTGTATTCGCAATCATGATCTGCCGTTTCACGGCTAAGGCTTTACAGATGACCGCATCGCCCGTCGTACAGGACACGCACTCCAAGACCATGGGCTACCTGCTGTGGATCTTCGGTTTCCTCGGCGCCCATCGTTTCTACTATGGCAAACCGGTCACCGGCACCATCTGGCTGTTCACCTTCGGCCTGCTGGGGATCGGCTGGCTGATCGACCTGTTCCTGATTCCCGCCATGGACCGCGAGGCGGATTTCCGCTTTCGTGAAGGGCCAATCAACTATTCGCTGAGCTGGATTCTGCTCACCTTCCTGGGCGTATTCGGCGTCCATCGCATGTACATGGGCAAGTGGCTGACCGGGCTGATCTATCTGTGTACCGGTGGGCTGTTCTTCATCGGCGTGCTCTATGATTTCTGGACGCTCAACGAGCAGATCTCCCAGGAACAGGCCCGCTGATCCACCTTCGGCAAGCGTCAGTGCCGCATCGGTCCCGGGAGGTAGCTCCGGGACTGTCCGGACGCCGCCGACCTTCAGTGCAGGCGGCCTCAATCACAAGGATGTTCACATGATCTGGCTCAAGGCTTTCGTGGCGGCTTTTCTGGCGACCCTGATCTTCCATCAGGGGCTGTTCGGGCTCTTCTATCTGGCCGATATCCTGCCCAAGGCGCCCTACAACATGACCCCTGCCGGGCCGCTGGGCGTTCCGTCAGTGCTCTCGCTGGCCTTCTGGGGCGGGCTATGGGGACTGCCGCTATGGGCGCTGGTACGCCGCAGCACCGGCATGAGCCACTGGCTGATCAGTCTGGCATTCGGTGCCGTCGGTCCGACGGCAGTGGCCATGCTGGTCGTCTTCCCGCTCAAGGGCATCGCCGTGGTGCCGATGATGATCATCGGCGGGCTGATTCTCAATGGTGCCTGGGGGCTCGGTACCAGCCTGCTGATGCGCGTGCTGGGTGAACGTCCGGCCCCTGGTGGCCGCCCGGCAGCATGATGGCAGACCTCCCCTGGGAAATGTTGGCAATGGCCTGGGCGGCCGGGTTGTGCATCCCGCTGGGTGGGGTGATCGCGCAACTGGAGCGTAGCCACGAAACCCACGTCAAGCGCAGCTGGTTGGCTGGCATCACGGCGCTGGGGGGAGGCATCCTGCTGGCAGCGGTCGCGTTGGTGCTGGTGCCTCGCGCCATGGAATCCCTGTCCGTCCTGCCTCTGCTCGGGCTGTTTCTGCTCGGGGCGCTCGTCTTCATGCAGCTGGATCGCTGGCTGGCCCGCAGCGGCGACGCCAGGGGACAGCTGCTGGCGATGTTGATGGACTTCATCCCCGAGGCGATCGCTCTCGGGGCCCTGGCATCCGCCTCACCTGCGGCGGCCATGCTGATGGCGCTGTTCATCGCCGTGCAGAACCTGCCAGAAGGTTTCAATGCCTATCGGGAGCTGGAAGGCGCTGGCCTCACCGCGCGACAGGGACTGGGCGCCTTCCTGCTGCTGTCATTGCTCGGTCCGCTGGCGGCCTTCTCCGGCCATCTGTGGTTGGCGGATGCCCCCCGGCTGCTGGGCGGGCTGATGGCCTTCGCGGCGGGAGGCATCCTGTATCTGATCTTTCAGGACATCGCCCCCCAGGCGCGAGTGGTGCATCACTGGTCTCCACCGCTGGGGGCCACGCTGGGATTCATGATCGGCATGCTCGGTGAACGTCTGGTCGGCTGATGGCAGGCGATCCGCTTGCCGACAGCAGGACTGACCGACATCGGTATTGCCATGTGTCTGCTCTTTCTTCCCTGTCACGTCTCACCACGGATATCTCATGAGCGAACACGCCAAGGACAGCGGTCTCACCGCATTGCTGGAAGAGCTGGACCGCGAGATAGAAGGCGACATCTCGCTGGGTGCCATACTGGAACATTTCAATTCACGCGGCTTCGGCCCCTTGCTGGTGTTGCCGGCGCTGCTGGTTCTGCTGCCGACCGGGGCCATTCCGGGCGTGCCGACCACCTGTGCGCTGTTCATCGGGCTGATCGCCTTCCAGCTGTTGCTGGGCCATCGCACTCCCTGGTTGCCCAGACGGCTGGCCAGCTTCAGTTTCGAGCATGAGCGCCTCACCCATGGCGTGCAGCGAGCGCGTACCTGGACACGGCGCATCGACCGATTGCTCAAGCCGCGGCTCGGTTTCATGACACGTGGCATCGCCTATCGTCTGATCGCTGCACTGGCCATTCTGCTGGCGGCCACCATGGTGCCGCTGGAGCTGGTGCCGTTTGCCTCGGCACTGCCCGCCGCGACGCTGTTGCTGCTCGGGCTGGGGCTGATCGGTGAGGATGGCGTCGTCATTCTGCTGGCATTGGCGGTGCTGCTTGCCGATGTGGTGGCGGGATTGTGGCTGGTCGGTTGAAGGCGCTGCCCCTGGGGCGCCTCGGCGCCCGGGGCGGCTCCCTCGAAGGCATGAGTGAGTCTCAGTGGAAGGGATCACGCCGAAGAGGGGGCGAGGGCGGCAGTTGAGCGACGAGGATGGGCTGGCGGTCTGAAGGTTGTCAGCGATGACTTTTCAGGCTCGCATCCCTCGCTTAGACTGGACATCCGTTCATGCCGCAGGGCGTGGAGAAGTCCGTCACAAGGATATGCGGCATGTTTGACTTCATTCAGTTCGATACCGCGTTCTGGTCATTCGTGGTGGCCATCACGCTGCTCACCGTGACCCCCGGAGTGGACACCCTGCTGGTGATTCGCAACACCCTGCGTGGCGGCCTGCGCGACGGGGTGCTCACCAGTGTTGCCATCTGTGCTGGACTCTTCGTGCATGCCCTGGTGTCGTCGGCGGGGATCTCGCTGATTCTTCTGCAATCCGCCTGGGCCTTCTCGGCACTCAAGCTGGTCGGTGCTGCCTATCTCGTATGGCTGGGGATCAAGAGTCTGCTCAGTGCGCGCCGCACTCGCGGGCTGGATATCCAGGCCGATGTCGCGCGTCAGCGAGTCTCTCTCTGGCAACCGTTGCGCGAAGGCTTCCTCTCCAACGTGCTCAACCCCAAGACCGTCGTCTTCTACATGGCGTTCCTGCCGCAGTTCATCGCACCGACCGACCCGGCCATTCTCAAGTCGCTGTGGCTGGCAGGTGTCCACTTCGTGATCGCCAACCTGTGGCAGATCGGTGTGGCGGTGATGGTGGGCGGTGCCGGGCGCTGGCTGGCTCGACCCCGTGTCGCCAGCTGGATGGAAGGCATCACCGGCACCGTGATGGTGGCACTCGGCGCGCGCCTGGCCCTGAGCCGCTGACGGCGGCGTCTGACATCTGCACGCGGCCCTTTGCGGGCACGAGAGCACTCACTGCGACGGAGAAGCCGGGGATGAACGCCTTATCCCTCACGCCACATGGATCCTGCTACGCTGACCCTTGCCTCCTTCCTCAAGATCGTGACCCATCTTGAGTCTCGTGATATCAGCGATGTCTATGATTCGCGTGTCCAGCAGGTACAGGTGCTCTATCACGGCTACACCGTCGACTTCCGTCATCAGTTGTGGCGTATCCAGGAGGAGTCGGTGTGTGCTCGGCTGAGCAAGACCGGCAGCGCGGCGGAGCAACGTGATTGCTCACGCATGGCCAGCCGTCTGTTCGTCGAGACCTGTCACGCCCTGCAGCAGAGGGGGCGTGCTGCCCATCTCGACACTCGCACCATGTATTGCAAGGCGGCCGCCACCTACAAGCCCCTGCGCGACCCCTATGCCGGGATGACACCTGCCCAGCGTGAGGCGCGCAAGGCGCTGGAAGCTGCCCAGAAACGTGCGGAACGCGCCTGCAATCGTTATGTGCTGGATGCGCTGTCGAGCAACTCACTTGAGGTGCTGCGTCTGCGTCAGCGCTACTGCCGTGAAAGTGAGCGTCTGTCCTCGCGACTCAAGGGCCCTTGAGTCCGGACGCTCACCGCAGTCGCGTGGCCGGCCAAGTGTGGAAAGGCCGCGTGAGTGGATGAGGTATGCTGTCGTGAAGATCACGATGGTTCGTGTCGTCATTACATCAAGACCGGCCGCACGTCAGGCTGGCAGAAGCAGGGAATGCTAACCAATGAGTCCTTCCTACACCTTGCGTCGCCGGCTGGCCGGGGCGGGTATCGTCGTCTTGCTGCTCGTGGGGCTGGCGGCCTGGCTGTTTGCCTTCGAAGAGGGGCGCTGGGTGGGCCGTGTCACGTCCCGGCCTGAGACCTTGAACCTGGAAGCCGTCGAACAGGGCAATCTTCCGGTCAATCAGTTCGTGTCGCTACGCGATCACTGGGCCGTCTATCGCGAACATGCCGAGACCTTTCGTCTGGATGCGGCTGCCGAAGGTGGGCAGCGAATCGAGACGCTCTATTACCCGGTGATCTCGGACATGAACCCCTATCTGCTGGAGCTGGCAGGATTGTCACGCGCCTTCGGTGGCATCGATGGCATTCCCTCGGACGAGTGGCCGCGCATCGAGCGCATGGGCGTGCTGGTGCGTACCGATTCCGTCCAGAGCCTGAAGAACGTCCCGCCGCTCATCGAGTTCCCGGATGGCCTGTTCGGTACCGTGCTGCATGCCGAGACCGACCTCCCCGGAGACGAGCGCGCCCTGTTGAGTGAACGCTGGCCGGACATCGACCTGTCGCGGGTGATCATCATCAATGCGGGCCATCGTCCCGGCAATGTCTGGAGCATGATCGCCTACGGGCTGCTGGGGAGCGTCAGCTGGGCAGGGGGGCTGATACTGGCCTGGCGCCTGTGGCGCCGCCCTCGCGTCAGCCATTCGGCTCGTCACTCGGATGGGGCTCGCCAGACACCCCATGAGACCCCGTCCTCGACATATCCCGCGAATCCCTCTCTCGCCCGCAAGGACGAGAACCGGAAGGGCAGTCAGCGCGACAGCGGTGATGGGCGTCCGCTGAGCTATGCCGAGGCGCTGAATCGCTACGCTCCCCAGCATGAGGAAGCTCCCCGACAGGGTGACGGCCAGACGCCACCGCTATCGGGAATCCATGCCCGACGCGATGATTGAGCCGTAGCGGAGACGCACGACGACAACGCCAGCCCTGAGGCTGGCGTTGTCGTGTGTGACGTCACGAGTGGTCTGTCAGCGCGTGCGCTGGACGTTCGGCATGATTCTCTTCAGCGGCGGTCCACCAGCGCGGTGGTGTAGGGCTGATTGACCTCGCGCTCACTGACCACTCTGACGCCGTCGCTCGTGCCCTTGGCCAGCGACTCGAAGATGACGCGATACGCCAGTACTGCCTTGACGTACTCACGGGTTTCCTTGAAGGGAATGCGCTCGACGAAGCGGTCATATTCGCGCGGGGTATCGGCCAGCCAGCGATCCACGCGGCCCGGGCCTGCGTTGTAGGCCGCCGCTGCCGCAAGGCGATTGCCGGAGTAGCGGTCCAGCATCTCGCGGATATAGGTGCTGCCGAGGCGGATGTTGGTGTCCGGGTCACCGAGCGCGGCATGGCTGGGCGTGGCAAGCCCCAGGTCACGACTGACCTTGGCCGCCGTGCCCGGCATCAGCTGCATCAGCCCACGGGCACCCACGGGCGAGGTGGCGGTAGGATTGAAGGCGCTCTCGCGACGCGCCAGTGCCATCAGCATCCAGGGGTCCACGCCGGCGTTGGCCCCATAGCGCTGGAAGTCCTGCTGCCAGGCGGGCGGGAAGCGCCAGGACAGGCCATCCCACAGCTTGCCGCGAATGGTCGCGAACACGGTCAGGTCATACCACTGCTGCTTGAGGGCGTAAGCCGCCAGGCGACGCGCGCCGGCGTCATCGGCCTGACTCACGGCATTGAACCATTCCGAACGCGCCAGACCGATCTCATCGATCTCCATCAGCGCCCTGACACGCCTGACGGCCGGGGTGCGGGCAATCTCTGCCAGTTGCGCATCATCGAAGGTCTGGTCATCGCGATTGAGCGAATAGGCCTTGCCGATCCGGTCCGAGGCGAGGAAACCATAGAAGTTGCGTTCGCCACTGGCGCGTGCCCAGGCGGCGCGTGCCTCATCCCGGCGTCCCAGGCTGTCATCCGCACGGCCCAGCCAGTACTGATAACGGGCTTCGCCACTGAAGCGTTCCGGCATCTTGAGGACCCATTCGCGTACCTCGCCCCAGGCGCCATCGCGAATGGCATTGCGCATGCGCAGGTCGAACAGCTCCTCATCATCGAGCATGGCCAGGCGCTCATCCACCCAGCCCTGGTTGTTGGGAATGTCACGCACCAGGGAATACCAGGCCAGATCACGCTCGACCTCATGACGCTGCTCATCGCTCAGCGGCATGTGCGGGCTGACCTTGCGCCAGGCCTCCAGGGCTGCCTCGGTATCCGCGCGCACGAAGCCATGCATGGCAGCGACACTGAGCGCGGCAAAGGCATGCCCACCGTGACCCAGATCGGTCGGAATCCGGGTAATGGCGGCAAAGTTGCCGTCCAGCTGCTCACGTGCGGCGATGGCCTGCTGCCAGTTGCCCGACAGCTGGCGTTCCAGGTAGCTGACCATGCTGCCCTGACCGGCGGCCCAGGCGAGCATCATGCGTTCCCAGACGGCCTGATCATCGATCACGCCACGTTCGCGCAGCGTCGAGAACAGCGGGTCACAGGCGGAATCCTGCGAGCCCGAGACATGCCAGAGTTTCAGGCCGCCTTGCGAGGCGCTGGCGAAATCATTGTTCAGCTGTGCCGTGTAGTAATGGCACTGACGGCTAGCGCCGGCCGGCACGCCATCGCTGACCTCGAGCAAAGCATCATGGCGTCCGGTGCGCCCGTAGGCCGAGATGGCCTGGCCGCGCATCCACTCCGCCAGGGGGGAATCGGCGTGACGCTCCATGAAGGACAGGACTTCCGCCGGCGTTGCGTAGGGCAGGCGTGCCTTGAGCTGGTGATATTCGATATAGCCTTCCAGCACATGGCCGTTGACGGCGACCTGCTGGATATCCTGGAAGCGCTTGGCTCGGGCATCCTCCAGCGCAGCGCGGAAGCTCTGATCACTGGGGGTGGCCGCTTGCAGCGGCAGGCTGAGGCCCAGCAGCAGACCCAGGCTTGTCAAATGGCGCAACGATGTGAGGCGGCGCATGGCGCGGGCGCCGCGGCCCGGTGGGGATACGAACTTGCCTAGTGTCACCTGGAGACTCCTGCGATGAACGAGGTGAAGAGGGCTGAGGCGTCGCCCGCATCTTGCGTAGACGCCCCAGTGCCCCGATGTCGTGTATCAGGGGTTGCAGAGATAGCACCCATTGAGGGCTATCGTGGCAGCCGATGACGAGGAATGACAGTGTCGATGGATGCTGACAGTCACAATACATGCAATACCTGCGATACAGGCAATGTACGAGGAGTGTTCCCATGGGCAAGGCAATGTGGTTGACCCGCCTGTTTGGTCGCCGACACGTATTGGGCAAGGCCGGCGCGGCATTGCGTACACTCGTTCCGCTGTGCCGTGACGTGATCAGTGGACGTTATCGTCCGGTGCCGTGGAAGGCGCTGGGACTGGCCGCAGGTGCGTTGCTCTATCTGGTCTCGCCGCTGGACCTGATCCCCGACATGCTGGTGGGGCTGGGGATTCTGGATGATCTGGTGATCGTGACCTGGTTGCTCGGCAAGCTCGATGATGCGCTGGCCGACTATCGCCTGTGGCGCGGCGAGGTCCCTGACCCCGAGCCTTCCGATCCCTCGGCACCCTGACGGCGCTGGCGGATCATGCGGTGGCAGGGCACTGCCCATTGGCCGCATGGCGGCGATGGGGATCACCTGTCATGCTCGTGAGGGATCATCAAACACCAGTTTGAACCGCGTCGTGCCGGTGACATGCACACGCGCCCTGGCGGACGATGCCTTTCATGACGAGTCTCGAGGAAATCCTGCATGCTGATCTATGCCTGTCTGCTGTTCGCGGCGCTGATGCTGGTGCTGACCAAGGCGCCCGTCGCCTGGGCCCAGCAACGTACCGGACGCTATGACAACCATGACCCCCGCGCGCAGCAGCGCGAACTCACGGGCTTCGGGGCGCGTGCGCTCGCCGCGCATCAGAACAGCAACGAGGCATTCCCGCTGTTTGCCGCCGGGGTGCTGGTGAGTGTCATCGTCGCACCCGGCGCGCCGATCGCCACCACTCTGGCGGTGATCTTCGTGCTGGCGCGTCTGGGGTACTGGGGCTGCTATCTGGCGAATATCGCGCTCTTGCGCTCCCTGCTGTGGGGCGTCGGCTATCTGGTCTCCCTCGCGCTGATCGCGATGCCGCTATGGATGTGACGGCGTCGGAGGCGACGGAAGACGGGCCGCACAGTCTGCTGGGGCTGGCCGTCAATCGCGCTGACGTGCCGGCGGCGGGAGGAGGGCTGGATGACGCCAGCTGGGTGAGGGCGCTGACGGGGTTCGTGAGCTTCATTCCGCATACCGCGAGATTGCAGGTCAGTGTCGATGAGGTCGCCGCGCCAGCCGTGCGCATGACGTTACCCTGGCAGGCGGCACTGGTGGGGGACCCGCATCGCCACCTGGTGCACGGCGGCGTGCTGACGATGTTCGCCGACACCCTGTGCGGCAGTGCCGTCCTGACGGGCCTTGAGCGTCCGGAAGTCTGCCCGACGCTGGATCTGCGCCTCGATCATTATCGTCCCGGGGTGGAAGGCATGGCGTTGATCGGCGAGGCACGCGTCCTGCGTGTCACCGAGTCGATGGTCTTCACCGAAGCGCAGATCTGGCAGCAACCGGGCAAGCTTCTGTGTCGCGCCATCGGCAACTTCGTTCGCCTGGGGGCGCGCAATACGCCTCCGGGATTTGGCGAGGCGCTGATGGCCGCCGCGCAGGGTCGCCCATCGACGGGGGCGGCCGGCTCTGTCATCGATGACCCGCAGAAGACCGCTGACGACGAGGCGCTCCCTGCTGTGTCGCAGCCGTTCGTCAGCCGTCCGGGGAACGGGCTGCAGCATGCCCGGCGTTTCGTCGAAGGCCAGCGCACCCGAGGGGATCTTGCCGACCTGCTGGCAAGCCTGCCCTACGCCAGAGCCATCGGGCTGGGCCTGTGCTCCCTGGCGCCCTCCTCGTTGGCAGAGGATGACCCGCTGCCGACCACCCCGCTTCGCTATGCGATGGCCGCCATGCCCGAGAACGTCGGCAACCCCATGTTGCCCGCCGTGCATGGAGGCGTGCTGGCGGCCGCGATGGAGACGGCCGCCACGCTCGAGGTGCTGCGCTTGAATGGCCGTGGAGGGCGTCAGGCGCGTCTGCCCAAGTTGATCGATTTCTCCATCGATTATCTGGCCACGGCGCGGGGTGACAGTGTCACGCGCATCGATTGTGAGGTGCTGCGCGAGGGACGGCGCATGGCCAACGTGCGCGTCAGTGCCTGGCAGCACTCCAGTCAACGGCCGGTCGCCAGTGCGCGCATGCATTTCGTGCTGGAACCTCTGGCAAGAGATGAAGAGGTCTGATCCTCAACCACCTTCGTCAGCGACACCTCAGGGCACCCCGCGCGGGTGCCCTGTCGTCTCACGCCTGGCCTGACGGAACCTGCTGGCAGAACCTGCTGAAGGAATCAGCGTGACGCCAAGCGCAATATGCTGCCTCTAGTGCCTTGAAATCGTTCATCCTTGCCCCATATCTGGTCCACGAGAGCGTGACTCGACCCGTCCCCGAGAATGACGGGCGAGCCTTCGCCACCACCTTGCAGCGGTGACGCAGGTTGCCGCCGGTTTCCACATCAGGCACAGACATAGAGGGGTCCTTCACGATGACCACCGCCACCCACACCGAAACGCATGGCTTCCAGACAGAAGTGAAGCAGCTGCTTCACCTCATGATCCACTCGCTGTACTCCAATCGCGAGATCTTCCTGCGCGAGCTGGTCTCCAACGCCGCGGATGCCTGCGACAAGCTGCGCTACCAGGCGCTGGACAACGATGCCCTCTACGGCAACGACAGCGAGCTGCGCATCGAGATCGAGCACGATGCCGACGCGAAGACCATTACCCTGCGTGACAATGGCATCGGCATGAGCCGCGATGACGTGGTGGCCAATCTGGGCACCATCGCGCGCTCCGGCACCGCCGAGTTCATGAAGAACCTGTCAGGTGACCAGCAGAAGGATTCGCGTCTGATCGGCCAGTTCGGTGTCGGCTTCTATTCCGGCTTCATCGTCGCCGACGAGATCACCGTGCGCACCCGTCGCGCCGACCTCGATGCCGACCAGGGTGTCGAGTGGAAGTCCCGTGGCGAGGGCGAGTTCAGCGTGGCGGACATCGCGCGCGCCGAGCGCGGTACCGAGATCGTGCTGCACCTCAAGGACGATGCCCTCGAGTTCGCCGATGAACATCGCCTGCGCAACCTGGTCACCAAGTACTCCGATCACATCGAACTGCCGGTGCGCATGCAGCGTGTCGAGAAGGACGAGGAAGGCAACGAGCAGATCCACTGGGAAACCGCCAACTCCGCCACTGCGCTGTGGGTGCGCTCCAAGTCCGAGGTCAGCGACGAGGAGTACAAGAACTTCTACAAGCACGTCTCTCACGACTTCTCCGACCCGCTCAGCTGGAGCCACAACAAGGTCGAGGGCAAGCTCGAGTACACCAGCCTGCTGTTCGTGCCGGGTCGTGCGCCGTTCGACCTCTACCAGCGTGATGCCGCGCGTGGCCTGAAACTCTACGTGCAGCGCGTCTTCATCATGGACGACGCCGAACAGTTCCTGCCGCTGTACCTGCGCTTCATCAAGGGCGTGCTGGACACCAATGACCTGTCCTTGAACGTCTCGCGTGAGCTGCTGCAGCAGGACCCGCAGGTCGACAAGCTCAAGTCCGCGCTGACCAAGCGTGGCCTGGACATGCTCAAGAAGCTGGCCAAGGACCCCGAGCAGTACCAGACCTTCTGGAACCAGTTCGGCTCCGTGCTCAAGGAAGGCCCGGCGGAAGACTACGCCAACCGCGAGAAGATCGCCGAGCTGCTGCGCTTCTCCACCACGCATACCGACAGTGCCACTCAGGATCAGTCGCTGGCCCAGTACGTCGAGCGCATGAAGGAAGGTCAGAGCAAGATCTACTATCTTGTCGCCGACAGCTTCAACGCCGCCAAGTCCAGCCCGCATCTCGAGATCTTCCGCAAGAAGGGCATCGAGGTTCTGCTGCTGACCGACCGTATCGATGAGTGGCTGATGAGCCACCTCACCGAGTTCGACGGCAAGTCCTTCGCCGACGTCGCCAAGGGCGATCTCGATCTCGGCGATGTCGAGAACGAGGAAGAGAAGAAGGCCCAGGAAGAGACTGCCAAGGCCAAGGAAGATCTGGTCAAGCGTGTCAAGGAAGCGCTGTCTGATAGCGTTCAGGAAGTACGTATCACGCACCGCCTGACCGATTCCCCGGCCTGCGTGGTGCTGCCGGAGCACGAGATGGGCTACCAGATGCGCAAGATGATGGAAGCCGCCGGCCAGCCGCTGCCGGAAGTGAAGCCGATTCTCGAGCTGAACCCGGAGCACGCCCTGGTCTCGCGTCTGGAAGGCGGCGACGGCGACTACTTCACCGACCTCGCTCACGTGCTGCTCGATCAGGCCATCATCGCCGAAGGTGGCGCGCTGGAAGACCCGGCCGCCTACGTGCGTCGCCTGAACGGCATGCTCAGCGCCTGAGACGACTGACCGAACACGTCACGTGGAGGCTCGAGTGCCCGTCGTGACAGGTCGTTCGTGACCGGCCATGCTTGACGTGATGCCCCCGCAGCCCCGGCTGCGGGGGCATCGTGCGTTTCAGGCATCGTGTATTTCAGCAACCGTGCCTGTCAGCCTGTCAGTCTTTCGTGTCGCTGGCGATGAGATGGGCTTCTCCAGACGGCATTTTTGGGGTTTCATGCAGCCTCATGAGATACGCTGCCAGTGATTATGCGTCTTGGATGTGTCCATTCTCATCACATGTCTCATCACATGAGCGCCGCGCATGACCTACCTGCTTTCCTGTCGACTCCCGAACCGCCGTCAGTCCCTGCAGCCTCTCGCGATGGCTCGTGGCCTGCTGGCCGCCGGCGAGCGACTCCTGCGCCGTTTTGCCAGGTCACGCATGCAACGTCGATCCGGCCTCTGCCTTTTGATGGTGGTGATGGCCGTGTGCTCGGTCGCCGAGGCGGCACGCCTGGATGACGAGCTGCTGGTCAGGGACACCACCCATCAGATGCCGGACCTGCGTGTCCTTGCTGCCGGCAATCCACGCAAGGTCGCCTTCTTCGAGCTGATGATCCCGCTGGTGGTGGCCCAGAATCAGCGTCTTTCGGAGCAGCGTGACTGGCTGCAGGCGATGCGTCGGCGAGCAGGCGAGGCCGGCAGAGACTACAGCGAGCGTGAGCAGGAGCGATTGAATGCCCTGTGCGAGCAGGCGCAGCAGCGCTGCAGCGTCAGCGCCGCGGACATCGGCATTCCCTGGGACGACCTGCTGGCGAGCATCGATACCCTGCCACTGGACATGGTGATGGTACAGGCCATCGAGGAGTCCGGCTGGGGGACGTCCGGTCACGCCCGCAACGCCAACAATCTGTTCGGCATGCGCTGCTTCACCTCCGGCTGCGGTACCGGCCGGGCAGGGCGTGAATATCAGCGCTTCGAGAGTCTGGAGGCGGGGCTGGCGGCCTATTACCAGAACCTCAATGCCAACCCGCGTTATGCCAGGATGCGCCAGCTGCGGGCCCGCCTGCGCAATGCCGGCGAGCGGGTGCGCGCCGAGGATCTCATCCCGATGCTGGGCGCCTATTCGACCCGGGGCGAGGCCTACTTCGCGACGCTCAATGAGCTGTTGCGCTGGAATCGCGGCCTGATCCGTACCGTGCGTGAGCGCCTGGCGGCCAATGGTGTCTTGTCGTGAGCCCTGGTGCTGGATATCGTCCTGCGTGAATCGCTTGTCCCACGGTCTGACAGAAGGGATCATGCCCCGATGCATCTGAGCAATGATCAACGGCGGATTCTCGCCCACCCCTTTCCCTCGCGACTGCGCGATCGCACGCCGGCCACCAGTGCCGAGAACAGCGATTGCGTGGTGGTGCGAGCCTGTGCCGGCAGCGGCAAGACCGTCCTGATGGTGGAGCTGGCGCGGACCTATGCCGATGAGATCCTCATCTATACCTCACTCAACCCGGCGGTCGCGGGACGTACGGCCAGCCAGCTGCCGGCCAATGTCCAGTCCCTGTCGTTGCACCAGCTGGCGCGTCAGGCGCTGCAGGAAGAGTACGGCGACAAGCTCAAGCGGCAGCCGGACATCACGCGCCGACTGTCGCCCCAGAGCCTCAACTGGCTGGGCAGCCTGTCCAGTCAGTCGCGCAGCCTGATCGCCCAGGGACTCAATACCTTCTTCACGCTGAGTGATGCCGTGCCCATGCCGGAGCATCTGCCGGAGGGCTGCGCCGACCGCTTGAGCGCCAATGAGCTGCGCCAGCTGGTCGAGAGCATGCGACTGGTGTGGGAGTGCCTGCTGGACCCGGCGGACCATCAGCAGGCGCTGTCCTTCAATGCCTTGCTCAAGCTGTGGTCCCAGCATGGTCAGTCGCTCGATGCCGATCTGGTCATGCTGGATGAGGCCCAGGACGCCACGCCGGCGCTGCTGGCCATGCTGAGACGCCAGCGCTGTGATCTGCTGCTGATCGGCGACCCACACCAGAGTCTGGCACGCCAGGCCGAGGGACTGAGCTCGCTGGATTCGCCGCTGCTTGGCGATGCCACCGTCTATTCCCTGCCGGGGGCCTGGCGATTCGGGCCGTCACTGGCCGCGCTGGGAACGCGTCTGGCGGCCTGTTCCCCGACCTCGCGTGAGCAGGCCATGAGCGGTCTCGGGCCTGCCACGCGTCTGGCGGCACCGGGTGTGCGTGAGGCCTTGCTGACCGCCGGCGCGCGACATGCCGTGATCAGTGCCGGGCCCATCGCGGCGCTGGGTGAAGCGCTGGCACTGCATCAGCGTGGCATCGCGGTGGCATGGCTGGACGGCATCGAAGGCTATCCACTGGCGGGTCTGCTGGACCACTGGCGCCTGTGGCGCTGCCACCAGCTGGCGGAGCAGGGCGACAGGCACGAGCAGCAGCAATGGTGGCGTCAGTTGCCGCCAGCACTGACGCGGCTTGGCCAGACCCCGGCACAGGTGCTGGGGGCTCTCGCGCGCCTCGATGATCATCAGGCGCGCAGCCTGCACGAGCTGGCCTCCTGGTACGCGCAGGCGCCGCTGGACCAATGGATCGGTGAGCTGCGCAGGCAGGATGGTGATCTGCAGGCCGCCATCCTGGCCGACCAGACCGTCACGCTGCCTTGCGTCATGCTCGGGACCGTCTTCCGCGCCAAGGGCCTGGAGTTCGATTGCGTCGTGCTGGCGGATGACCTGATGTTGCCCGGTGAACGACAGCAGCTTGCCAATCAGGTGCTGGTCACCAATCTGACCTACACCGCTGCCACGCGGGCACGACAGCTGCTGGTGCTCAACGAACGGCTGAGCCACTGGTGGCAGGCGCAGGCCGAGAGTGAGCGCTTCCCTCTGATCCAGGAGTTGCCCGCCGAGATGCTGGCGATGTGGCGTCCGGCCGCGGGGGGGCAGGCGGCGGGGGCTGCCCATGGCAGCCGTGCCCCTCACCCCTGGTGGGGGCGCGCGCGGCTGGCCGAACTCGCCCTGACGCCCCGCAAGCGTCTGATGCTCAAGCGGACTCATCAGGCCGTCGACGAACCAGTGCGACCGACTCGGGCCGCCGCCGAGCACCGACAGACCGGTGCCGAGCTGGCCCCCGACGTGCAGACCCGGCCTCGTCACGACGACGGCCTCCAGGCGCTGGAGCGTCAGGCGCACAGGGACAGCACGGCGCGCAAGCTGTATGACATGGCCAGCCAGTTGCCGCCGGGGCGTCCGCCAGGGGGGCTGCGTAGCCTGTTGACCCCTGAAGCGCCTCCCGCGACAGCCCCTGGGATTGGCAGTGACGAGGAGCGTAGCTCCCGTGAATCCCCGGATGGTGCCGTCACGCCACCGCGTCCGCGCGACCCGCTTTCCGATGAATGAACCCAGCGAAGACAGCCCGGCTGTCGGAGATAACGTGCCTGATCTGATGTCATTGAGCTTCAACAACCGCTACGCCCGTCTGCCGGAGCACTTCTTCAGTCGTGTTGCGCCGCAGCCACGTCAAGGCACTCGCCTGGCCGATGTGAGTCCTGACTGCGCCCGCCTGCTGGGCCTGGACTCGCTGGTGGCGGAAATGGCGTCAAGCCGGGAGGATCGCGAGTCACTTCGCCTGCTGATGGCAGGGGAGCGCCTGCTGCCGGGCATGGACGCGCTGGCCCAGAAGTACACCGGGCACCAGTTCGGTCATTACAACCCGCAGCTGGGCGATGGGCGCGGCATGCTGCTCGGTGAGCTTCAGACCGAGAACGGCAGCGTCTTCGACCTGCATCTCAAGGGAGCCGGGCGTACGCCATATTCCCGCTTCGGTGATGGGCAGGCGGTGGTGCGCTCCAGCGTGCGCGAGTATCTGGCCAGTGAGTACATGGCGGCGCTGGGCATCCCGACCAGTCGCGCGCTGGCATTGGCGGTGAATGCCGAGCAGGTCCAGCGCGAGACGCTCGAGCCCGGTGCCACCGTGCTGCGGGTCTGCGAGAGTCATCTGCGCTTCGGACATTTCGAGTGGCTGGCGCACTCCGGCCGTCACGCCGACCTCAAGACGTTGATCGACCACGCCCTGCGGGAGCACTTCCCGGAGTGTCTGCCCGACACGGAGAAAGGGGCATCGCGCGCAGGTGAAGCGCCCAGCGCGCCGCTGGCGGATGAGACGCGCATCGCCGCCGCGCTTTTGATGTTCGAGACAGTGATCACTCGCACCGCGAAACTGATCGCGGCCTGGCAGGCGTATGGCTTCGTGCATGCCGTGATGAACACCGACAACATGTCGCTGTTGGGGCTGACCTTCGATTATGGCCCCTATGCCTTCCTCGATGGCTACGAAGAGAATCTGATCCCCAACCATACCGACCAGGCCGGGCGCTATGGGTTTGCCCAGCAGCCGGGCATCGGGCTCTGGAACCTGGAGCGCCTCGGGATTGCGCTGTCGCCGCTGATCGATGTGGAAGCGCTCTCCGCCGCGCTGGGCGCCTATGAAGGCGAGTTGCAGCGCGAATATGCTCGCCTGATGCGCGCGCGTCTCGGGCTGCCGGATTCCCGGGATGAGGACATGACACTGGTGCAGCAATGGCGTGAGCTGCTGGCGGCCGGCAAGGTGGATCACACCCACGCCTATCGTCTGCTCAGCCATTGGGATGTCACGCAGGCCGCGCCGGAAGCGCTGGTCGTGCGCCTGGCGGGCGAGCGTGGGCCGCACGGCAACTCGGCAGAGGCGCGCGATGAAGCCTCGGCCTGGCTTGCACGCTATCAGACACGTGTCATGGCCATCGGGCTCTCCGCCGATGATGAGCGCCAGCGGCGCCTCGCCATGCTGGGTATGAACCCGCTCTACGTGCCGCGCACGCATCTGTTGCTGGAAGTGATCGCGCGGGTCGAGCAGGGCGATGACACGACGCTCGAAGCGTTCCGTGAGCGCCTGGGTGCCCCGTTCCATCGTCCTGAAGAGGGCAGTCTCGAGGCGGCGCAGGTACTCGGTCAGGCGCAGGGTGTCGAGGCGGAACTCGTCGATGACTGGACACGCCCGCCGGCGGCGAATGCCGCGCCGATCTGCATGAGCTGCTCTTCCTGAGCCGCGCCTGGCGAGAGGGCTGGACCGCTTTCTGACAGTGCAAGCGCTGGCCGAGCATCCGCTGGGCGCAATGCCGGGATCATGCACTGGTACTCACGTCGGCACCATCACGAGGGGAGGCTGCTTCGGTGGCATCCCGTTTCCCGTGGCAATGGCGGCAACAGCCATAAGCTCGAGATTATGCGATGCATAACACAAAGCTGAGCTATTCTTGGAAGGGCCTGATTCACAAACTCATTGGAAATCAGTCGCTTGGCGAGATGTGGAGTGTCGTTCAGGCATAAGCTCACTGTTATGTCGCGCATAACGTTAGCTTTATGATTGATTTTATTGCCTTTTTTGCAATGCAGCGCTTGACCCTGATACACCGACGAGAAAAGACTGATACTGGACACTCATCGTGTCACAGGGGATGTCAGGCCTCTTGGCCGTGCGTGACCCGCGGCTTGCGATTCCGGCACGCCTCACCTGTGACAGACAATAATGTCGCTGAAAGCGCATCGGGCAGGCAGGGATGACGCGAATCAGCGCTCAACAGGAACGACGCCATGAACCTTTCAAGGCTGGCAGCCTCTGGCATGAACATGGATGTGAAACGAGGTGCGCGATGCTGAATATTCTTGTCGTGCGTGAAATGCGTGCGCCCGATACTGTCTCGCAGGCCGCAGACGGACAGCAGGGCAGCGCAGACCCCACCCTGGCGCGCGGAGAATGTCGTGTCGCGCTGGACCCGGTGACGGCCGGCAAGCTGGCGCGTCATCTGGACAGCGCCATCGCTGACTCCGGCGACGCCATCGTGCACGTGGAGAGCGGCGCCGGGCGCCATGCGCACTTCGATGATGCCGCCTATGCCGAGCAGGCCGGAGTCGCCATCGTCGCCGAGCAGGACATCCCGGCGGCACGTGCCGCGGCGGACCTCATCCTCTGCGTGCGTACGCCCAGCGAGTCCCAGATCAACGACTTCCGTGAGGGCGCGGTCATCGTGGCCCTGATGACGCCGTATCAGAATCCGCAATTGATCCAGACGCTTGCCCAGCGCGGGTTGACCAGCCTGTGCATGGAGTTCGTGCCGCGCATCTCGCGTGCCCAGAGCATGGATGCCCTGTCCTCCCAGGCCGCCGTGGCCGGCTATCATGCCGCACTGCTGGCGGCCAACGAGTCCTCGGTATTCTTCCCGATGCTGACCACCGCTGCCGGCACCGTGCGTCCGGCACGTGTCGTGGTGGTCGGGGCCGGTGTCGCGGGGCTGCAGGCCATCGCCACCGCCAAGCGTCTCGGCGCGCAGGTCTGGGCCTATGACATTCGCGCAGCCGCCCGTGAGCAGGTCGAGTCGCTGGGGGCCAAGATGATCGATACCGGTGTTGATGCCTCCGGTGAGGGCGGTTACGCCCGTGAGCTGACCGATGAGGAGCGCGCCCAGCAGGCCGAGGCACTGGCGCGTCACATGGGCGATGCCCATGTGGTGATCTCCACCGCGGCGATTCCGGGGCGTCCGTCGCCGCGCATCATCAGCCGCGAGATGGTCGAGGGCATGAAGCCCGGCGCCGTGCTGGTGGATCTGGCGGCGGAAGGGGGCGGCAACTGTGAGCTGACCCAGCCCGGTGCCCGGGTCGAACATGGCGGCGTCACGGTGCTCGGCCCGCTGGACATGGCCTCCAGCCTGTCGGTCAATGCCAGCGAGATGTACGCCAAGAATCTCTTCAACCTGCTGACACCCTTCATGAAGGATGGCGAACTGTCGCTGGACTTCGAGGATGCGGTACTCGGCCCGATGCGCCTGACCGAAGCGGGTCGCATCACCCACGATGACGTACGCGCTCGCGCGGAGGACGCCGCATGATCGAAGGACTCTCAGCCATATACATCCTGATGCTGGCGGCCTTCGTCGGCTACGAGGTCATCTCCCGGGTACCGGTGATCCTGCATACGCCGCTGATGTCCGGTTCCAACTTCATCCATGGCATCGTGCTGGTCGGGGCGATGATCGCCCTCGGCCAGGCCGAGACCGGCATGCAGCAGTTCATCGGCTTCATCGCCGTGCTGCTGGGTGCGGGGAATGCGGTGGGCGGCTACGTCGTCACCGAGCGCATGCTGGAAATGTTCAAGGCCAGTGATCGCAGCAAGGGCGCTGACGCGGCCAACGCCATCAACGACAAGGAGGCTCGCTGATGAACTGGCTGGTCGAAACAGGATATTTCGCCGCGGCGGTGGTCTTCATTCTGGGCCTCAAGCGCATGTCGCACCCCACCACGGCGCGCAGCGGCATCCACTGGGCCGGGATCGCGATGGTCGTGGCCACGCTGCTCACCTTCCTGCACCCGCAGATTGACGGGCGCTACGGGCTGATGCTGCTGGCCATCGTGATCGGTGGCGGCATTGCCTGGTACTCGGGCAAGAAGGTCGCGATGACCGACATGCCGCAGATGATCGCCATCTACAACGGCATGGGCGGCGGCGCGGCGGCGGCGATCGCCGCGGTCGAGCTGATGCGCATGAGCGACAACCCGGGGCTGATCGAGCAGCACGGCTCGCTGGCCCTGTGGCTGGGCGTGCTCGGTGCCTTGATCGGTGCGGTGGCCTTCTCCGGTTCCATCATCGCCTGGGCCAAGCTGGACGGGCGCATCAAGAAGGCTGTCCATTTCCAGAATCAGCAGCTGATCAACATGATCGTGCTGGGCCTGGCGATCTATCTCGGGGTGGTGATCGCGGCGGTGGAGCCGTCAAGCTCGCTGGTGATCGTGTTCTTCGTGCTGGCACTGCTGTTCGGCGCCATGCTGGCACTGCCCATCGGTGGCGCGGACATGCCGGTGATCATCTCGCTGTTCAATGCGCTGACGGGCCTTGCGGTGGCAATGGAAGGTTTCGTGCTGGGCAATGCCGCGATGATCATCGCCGGTACCGTGGTCGGGGCGGCGGGTACGCTGCTGACCCAGCTGATGGCCAAGGCGATGAACCGACCGATCCGCAACGTGCTGTTCAAGCAGTTCGGTGGCGCAAGCGGCGCGGAGCAGGGCGAGATCGAAGGCAGCATGAAGGCTTCTGATCCGATGGACGCTGCCGTGCAGCTGGCCTTCGCCGAGCGCGTCATCATCGTGCCGGGCTATGGTCTGGCGGTGGCCCAGGCGCAGCACAAGGTCTGGGAGATGGTCGAGCTGCTGGGCGAGCGTGGGGTGGAAGTGCGCTTCGCGATCCACCCGGTCGCCGGTCGCATGCCGGGCCACATGAACGTGCTGCTGGCGGAAGCCGGGGTGCCCTACGACATGATCGCGGACCTGGACGAGATCAACAACGACTTCGAGAACACCGACGTGACGCTGGTCATCGGCGCCAATGACGTGGTCAATCCGGTCGCCAAGAACGATCCCTCGAGCCCGCTGTACGGCATGCCGATCCTCAATGCCGATCAGTCACGCAACGTGCTGGTGATCAAGCGTGGCCAGGGAGCAGGCTTCTCGGGTGTCGAGAATCACCTGTTCTATCTGGACCACACGCGCATGGTCTATGGCGATGGTCAGAAGGTGGTGGGCGACATGATCACGGCGCTCAAGACTCTCTGAACTGACTGCCGGGCGGTGATCGCTGCCTGATGCAAGACGCGATGGCCATCGGCCTTCGTGACGACGCCGGCAACTTCCGGGGCTCCTGCCTTGAGAGTTGTCGGCGTTTTCGTGTTCGCCATCCCTCATCAAGGAGAGTTGAATATGACGTCATCGCCACCACTGTCAGGATGTCATCGCCCACGCAGGCTTTGGCTTGCGTGGGCAGCCCGACAGGTGCCGACGACAGGCACTGACTAGAGGTACAATGCGCGACAGTTGCCGAATCCGCGTTTCTTTCTCCTTCTTACGCCACTACCAGGAGTCTTCATGTCTGCCTCTTCACCCGCTCCTCGTCGCGCCATCCGTGATCGCGAGCTTTCGGAAAGTGCACCGCAGGCAGCCGGCTTGAATGTCTGTGTGCTGGGCGGCGGCAGCTTCGGCACCGCGATCGCCTCGATCGCCGCCGACAATGGTGCCAATGTCACCCAGTGGATGCGTGATGCAAGCCAGGCCGAAGAGGTCAACACCGAGCACCGCAATTCGGGCTATCTGCCGGATTTCGTCATCAACTCGGCCGTGCGGGCCACCACCGACATGGCAGAGGCCCTCAAGGAGGCGGAACTGGTGTGCGTGGCGATTCCCTCCAAGGCGTTTCGCAGTGTGGTGCGTCAAGCGCGCCCGCATCTGCGCGAGGAGCAGATTCTGGTCGCGACCACCAAGGGGATCGAGAGCGAAGGCTTCACCCTGATGAGCGAGGTGCTGGAAGAGGAAACCGGCTTCTCCCACATCGGCGTGCTCTCCGGCCCCAATCTGGCCAGTGAGATCGCTCAGCGTCAGCTGACCGCGACGGTGATCGCCTCGGATGACCCCTTCACCCGCGCACGCGTGCAGACGGCCTTCGGCTGTGATTACTTCCGGGTCTATGCCAGCAATGATCGCTACGGGGTGGAGCTGGGCGGGGCGCTGAAGAATATCTACGCCATCGCCGCGGGCATGGCGGCGGCCCTGGGCATGGGGGAGAACACCCGCGCCATGCTGATGACGCGGGCGCTGGCCGAGATGAGCCGTTTCGCCGTGGCCAAGGGTGCCAATCCGATGACCTTCCTCGGCCTGGCCGGCGTGGGGGATCTCATCGTCACCTGCTCGTCGCCATTGTCGCGCAACTACCGGGTCGGCTACGCCCTCGGGGAGGGGCGTACTCTGGATCAGGCCGTGGAGGTGCTGGGGCAGGTCGCGGAAGGTGTCAATACGGTGCGACTGGTGCAGGATGAGTCAGAGCGTCTGGAGATCTACATGCCGCTGGTGAATGGCATGGCCAAGGTGCTCTTCGAGGATGTCGATCCTCACCACATGGCCCGCGCCCTGATGGGCGGTGAGCAATCCACGGATGTGGAGTTCGTGCTGTCGCGCGAGTCCGTCAAGCAGGCGCGTCAATTGGAACCTGATGGCTCCTGAAGACTCTCAATTCCATGGGGTGGCATCGGCTGAGTGGTGCCATCCCGTTCCTCGCTCGGCGCTCCGGCCGTGCGAGCACTGTCATCGACCGCCGAGGGCGGATCTTCGTCCCGCGCGGTAGTCACTCTTCAGGAGAAAGCCATGAGTGTATTGATCATGCGTCACGGGGAGGCAAGCTCCGGCTCGCCGGACGCCAGCAGGGAATTGAGCGCCCGAGGGCGTGAAGAAGCCCGCCGCATGGGGCAATGGCTGGCGCATCAGTTGCCCGCGGAACGCCGTGCCCGTCTGACCCTCGTCGTCAGCCCCTTCACCCGTGCCCAGCAGACGGCGCAGGAAGTCTCCTCGGCGCTCAAGCTTGCCGGTGAGCAACAGACGACTCTGGAAATCATCACCCCGGATGACCCGCTCACGCCGGTGCTTGATTGGCTGCAGACCCACGTCCCGCCCTGCAGCGAGGCGCGTGAGCCGCGTGACTGGCTGATCATCAGCCACAACCCGCTGGTGTCGAGCCTGGCCAGTGCGCTGGTGGATGGCCCCGGCAGCACTCAGCTGGCCTTTGCCACCGCGAGTCTGGCGTGGCTGGATGCCGATATCTGGGCGGCAGGTCTGGCGGACCTGCACCACTTCGTCAGCCCGGCGGAGCTTGACTGAACACGCGCAGGCGCGTGCCCGGGACCGGGACCGGGACCGGGACATGAGCTTCAGACGCAAGCGCCCCCGTCAGCCATTCGCTGTCGGGGGCGCTTGCGTTGCGTCATCCGAAAGGTGCTAGACCAATCCGCTCAGCTTGAGGAGGAAGATGCCCAGGGTGATGGTGAGCGCGGCCATCAGGGTACTGATGGCGATGATGTTGGCGGCGAGGCGATCATTGCCGCCCATGGCCCGCACCATCACGAAGCTTGCCGCCGCCGTCGGTGAGGCGAAGAACAGGAACAGCACACCGAGTTCCGTGCCGCGAAAGCCCAGCAGCACGGCGAAGGCCGTGGCCACCAGTGGCACGCTGATCATCTTCATCAGGCTGGCACTCAGCGCCAGCTGGCGGCCTTCACGCAGTGAGCGCATCGAGAGGGTGCCGCCGATGCAGATCAGCGCCAGCGGCAACGTCATGCGCGCGAAGTAGTCGCCGGAGGTTTCCAGCCACTGGGGCAGCTGCCAGCTGAACGCCGCGAAGGGCAGCGCCGCCAGGACACCGAGAATCAGCGGGTTGGTGATGATGCCGCGCGCGATGGCACTCCAGCTGGTGCGGCCATCGCCCAGATAACTCGATAGCACCACCACTGACAGCATGTTGTAGGACAGGATGACGACGCCCATCAGGATGCCGCCCATCGACAGGCCGAGATCGCCATAGAGGTTGGCTGCCAGTGCCAGCCCGACGATGGCACAGTTGCCACGAAACGCCCCCTGGACGATCTCGCCGCGCTCCTTCAGCGGAATGCGCCAGATGGCCCAGCCCCACAGCAGCAGGAAGGTCCCAAGCGTGGCGCAGGCGAAGTAGAGCAGCATGCCGGGGCGCAGGGCGTGATCGAGGTCCGCTCGCACGATGGACAGAAACACCAGTGCGGGCATGGTGCCCTTGAAGACCAGGGAAGAGGCGGTGCCGATGAAGGTGTCATCGATCCAGCCGAGACGCTTGAGACCCAGTCCCAGAAATACCATCGCGAAGACCGGCACGGTGATGTTGAGTGTCGCGACGAACAGCGCCAGCATGTCGTTCATTCCAGTCTCTCGCTCATGTCAGTCTCTCGCTCATGTCAGTCCGCCCTCAGATCAGCCAGAAGCCGGTGATCAATGCTGCCGCCAGCAGTGCCCAGAACAGGCGATTGCGCAGGCGTGTGTCACGCTGCGGGCGCCTGGTCGAGCGCTCGTCCGTGGAAGACTCCAGGTCCTCGGGTGTCGGTGAGGCGTTCGAACGGGAGCCGGAAGAGGGCGAGTTGACGTGCGGATCGGGCATGGGAACTCCTGGAAGGGTGAGCGCGTGGTCCCGGCGCCTCACGGATGTCCGGCGCCTCGCCTTGCGGCAGAATAGCGCCAGCATATCAGGATTTTGCAGCGCAGCAGACTGGAAGGCGCGCGCCCGGCTTGGCGAGCGCAGGCTGTCCGCTTACCCTGTGCTGCAATCTTTCGGGCGCAGGCCCCACATCATCACAAGGAGCGGGTAACTTGCAGGACCCATACGCGACCTCTGCCGCATCGTCTTCCGTGCCCTTGCCCCATCAGCCTGCGCCTGTGCCACTGCTGGCAAGCCGGGGGCTGGGGCGTCAATTCGGCCTTCACCAGGCCGTGTCCGGACTTTCCTTCAAGGCCTTTCGCGGCGAAGTGATCGGTCTGCTGGGGCCCAATGGCGCCGGCAAGACCACCAGTCTGCGTATGCTGGCAGGCACCCTGGCGGCAACCGATGGCGAACTGACGCTCGAGGGAGAGGCCTTCGATGGGCGAGCCGGTCAGCGTCAGCTCAATCGCCTGAAGCGACGGATCGGCTATCTGCCGGAAGGGGCACCACTGTGGCCGCAGCTTACCGTGCGCGAGACGCTCGAGTGCGTCGCGGGTCTGCATGGTCTGTCGCGCAGGACTCGCAAGGAGCGCCTGCCTGCCTTGATGGATCGCCTCGACATCACGCCGTTCGCCAATCAATTGTGCGCCGTGTTATCCAAAGGCTATCGCCGGCGCGTGGCACTGGCGATGGCGCTGACCCATGACCCGGACATCCTGCTGCTGGATGAGCCCACCGATGGGTTGGACCCGCTGCAGAAGGACAGCGTGCGCGCCTTCATACGTGAGCTGGGGCGCGAGCGTCTGATCATCGTCTCCACTCATCTGCTGGAAGAGGTGCCGCGGATCTGTGATCGCGTGCTGGTCATGGCCAACGGCCAGCTGGGCTTCGATGACACGCCGGCGGCGCTGGCGGCCCTGTCCGTCAGCGAGGCGGTGCCCAGTGCCTATCGTGAGCGACTCGGTGCTGCTCATGGCAGCACGTCGCCCCTGCCTGTGTGGCGGGTGATCCTGAGCCGTGAACTCAGCGAGCTGGAACTGGCCAGCGTCTCGCGGCTGCCCGGTGTCGCGGCCATCACCGCCGTGTCGCCCGAGGGCGCCGAGCGAGTGTCCCGCTCAGGGCGACGCCTGATGGCGGACCCGGCCTATCGACTGGTGGGCAGGCCCGGGCAGGACCCGCGCTCCGCGCTGGCGCGGTGGTGCAGCTACATGCAGATACGGCTCGACGAGTGTGTGCATGAGCGGGGGGACATCGAGGTGGCATTCCGTCAGCTGGTGGCGCGCATGGCCGAGCAGCCCGCGCCATTGCCGCGCGTGAAGCGCCCCCTGGATGCGGATCAGGAGGTGTCGTCATGAGGGCGATGATGGCGCTGGTGCAGCGTGACCTGCATCAGGCAATGACCCAGGGGGCCAGCTGGTCTCTGCTGGTGGTGATGGCGGTGCTGGCCCCGCTGGGGGCCTTCGAGGTCGGTGATCTTCTGGCACGTGATCGTGCGGACCTGGGAGCGCTGTGGCAGGTATTGCCATGGCTGCTGGTGCTATGGACACCGTTGCTGGCCCTGCGTGGCTGGCCGGAAGAGCGCGCCAATGGCCTGCTTGAATGGCTGTCAGGGCTCGGGCTTGGTCCATGGCGGCTGGCGGGCGCCCGCCTGGCAAGCGCCTGTATGCTGGGCTGGCTGGGCCTGGCGATGACGGCACCATTGCTGGTGCTGATCCACTGGCTGGGCGATCCCGATCTCGGCCTTGTGCTCAGCGGGTATCTTGGCATGGCGCTGTTGGTGATGGCACTGGCAAGTCTCGGTCAGGCGCTGGCGGTCCGTGCGCCCTCGGCGCTCTCGGCCTGGCTGGGGGCGCTGGTGCTGGGGCTGGCGTTGATGCTGCCGGGCACGCCGGCAGTGACCGCACAGCTGGCGCGTCATCTGGCGCCACACTGGGTGCAGCTGCTGGACCTGATCAGTCTGCCGGCCCATCTCACGCCCTTCAGCGAAGGGCGCCCCGCGCTGCTGGATGTCGGCTACTTCCTGTCGTTGACCCTGGCCGGTCTGGTGCTGCAGGTGCGTGGCCTCAAGCAGGAGCGCAACACGCGTCGGCAGGCGCCCCAGTGGCTGGTCGCCCTGGCCGTGGCATCAAGTGTCACGGCCGTGCTGCTGGCCGCCCAGCGTCTGCCCGCCATGGTATCCCCGAACGCGTCCAATCCGCTGATCACGGCGCATGACCTCACCGATACCCGCCAGCACAGCCTGAGCCCTGCCAGCCGGGAGCTGCTGTCGCGGCTGACATCGCCCGTGACGCTGACCTTCGCCTACAGCGAGCGCTTTGCCGCGGACCTCCCGCAGCTGCGGGAGCTGGCGACACGAATCGAGACGCGTCTGGGCGCCTTCGCGCGTGAGCCTCAGGTGCGCCTGAAGCGGGTGGACCCGCAGCCGGACAGTGCCGATTTCACGGATCTCGAGGCCCAGGGGCTCACGGCGCTCTCGCTGCCTGGCGGTGAAAGAATGCTGTTCGGTCTGATCATCGATGGTCCCTATTCCGAGCGCCGTGCGATCCCGATGCTCAAGGCCTCCGATCTCGGCGGACTGGAAGCGCAGGTCGCGCGTCAGATCCAGGAAGTCTCGCGCACCCAGCCACCCCGTCTGGGCGTGATCTCCAGCCTGCCGGTGATGGGTCAGCCGAGCATGGAGCAGGGCCGGGCACTGGGCAGCTGGGGGCTGATGGAACGTCTCAATGCCCGCCTGCGCATCGACTGGCTGTCCGGCGGGGATGACCCGGCGCGCCCGATCGCCGATCAGGATGCGCTGCTGGTGATCGCCCCGCGCCTGTTGCCGACTGAGACGCTGACGGCGATCCGTGACTATCTGGATCGTGGTGGGCGAGTGCTGATGATGCTGGACCCGCTCCCCGAGATGCTCGATCAGCCAGCCCCGGCCTCCGAGGCTCTGAGCGCCTTGCTGGCCCATGCAGGACTTGAGTCACGTTCGGGCGAGGTGGTGGCGGACACCCGACTTGCCTTGCCGATCGGTCTGCTGGACGGCACGCGCGCCCTGAGTCCGACGCTGCTTGGCATCGGCCCGGACCGTCTGTCGGATGCCTTGCTGAACCAGAATGTCGATCAGCTGGTGATGTCCAGCGCCGGTTGGCTGGCCCCGCGTGAGGAGATGGCGGAGACACCGTCAGCGACCTCGCGGCAGTGGCTGATCCGAGGAGCTGACACCACGCGCCTGCTGCCGGCCGACAAGGTGTACGCCAACCGCATGGACCCGCGGCCGTTGTCCGGCCTGTCCGGCCAGGGCGTCGAGGAGGGGGGGCTGGCGGTGCTGACCCACTGGCCGGCGCCAGTGGGTCAGGGAGCGCGTGACGACGGGCATGAAGACGGGCGTGAGGGCCAGCTGCTGGTGGTCAGCGATGTCGACATGGCCAGTGATCGCCTGTGGCGGCGCAGTGCGGCGGACGGCAGTGAGCGCGAGCTGAATGCCAATGCCCGTTGGCTGGAAAACGCGGTGGATGTGCTGGCGGGCAGTCCGGAGCTGGTGGCGCTGCGTGCCGGTGCCCATCAGGTGCGCGAGCTGACGCGACTGCATCAGCTGGCGGATCGCCAGGCGGCCGAGGAAACCCGTCTGCGCAATGACTGGCAGTCGCGCCTGAGTGCACTGGGGGCTGCCCCGGTGGCCGACAAGGCGGAGGCGGCACACCAGCGAACGGCACTGGATGACATGCAACAGGCGTTCGAGAGCGCACTCGCGCGCCAGCAGCGCGCGGCGAATGCCGAGCGTGATGACCTGCGTCGCAGGCTTCGTCTCTGGACCTTGCTGGCGCTGCCGGTGTTGCTGGGCCTGTTGGGTGAGCTGATCTGCTGGCGGCGCTATCACGCGAGCCGTCGAGCGGGCTATCGCCCTGCCGGGCGACTGTCCGGCCATCGTCAGCCCGGTCGTCATCGCCTCGGTGGCGGGGGACTGTCCGCGTCCACCAGCGCCGAGACGGCGTCGGCATCCGACAGGCCGGCCTCATCCAGCACGTCTGACCGAGCCGCTGAGGATCATCGCGGCGAGCGCCGCAGGGGAGATGACGCATGAGTCGCTTCAATCGCGCCGGATGGGCGCTGACAGCACTGGCCTCGTTGCTGGCGATCGGGGCTCTGACGCTCGGCCCGCGTGAGTCGGGCTCGTTTCCGGATGCCGGGCCAGGCGCTCCGCTTCAGGAGGGCGAGGCCTCAAGCGCCATCCTGACACCGCTGCCGGCGTTGTCGCATGTCGCCGCGACGGCGCAGAGAATCGGCATTCGTCGCCATCCCGATGAGGCGCAGGACTGGCTGAGTCTGACGCGAGACCCGAAGGGGGATTGGCAGCTGGCATCACTGGGCAACTGGCCGGCGCGTCAGGACAAGGTGACCGGGCTGCTGCACCAGCTGAACGAGGCACGCCTGCGCACGCGCAAGCCCGCGACTGACCAGGCGCTTCAGGCGCTGGGGCTGGCGGGGCAGTCTCCGGTAGTGAATGTCACCGGCAGTGATGGTGAGGTGAGTCTGCAACTGGGCGGCACGCCGTCGGCTGCCCGCAGTGGTGCTGATGCCTTGCCGGGGCGTTACGTGCGCTGGCTTTCGCTGCCGGATTCGCCGGTGCTGGAACTGTCTCGCGACATCGGCTTGCCGGACTGGCGCGGCGGCCTGGCGGCAAGCGAGGTGCTGGATCTGTCCGCATTGCTGCACGAGATGCAGGGGCCGCCCGCGCTGAGTCGTGTGGAGGTGCGTCTGGCGCCTCATCCGCAGGCATCCCATACCCCGCACACGCGGGGGCTTGCCCCCGACAGCGCGGCGGCCGAGGCCCTCATGGCGGCGCTCTCGCCCCTGAACCAGAACGATCTGCGCCTGCGTGTCGCGCAGGCGGACTGGCAGCCGGCGGTCACGCTGACCCTGAACTGGTCCCACGCCGCGCGGCAGTATCGCCAGCCGCCATCGCGGGATGATCACCTGCAGCTGACGCTGTCCATCGCTTCCGGCAGCAAGCCCTGGGCGCGTCTGACCCTGGAGGGTACGCGCTGGCCGGCGGCTCTGGTACGGCGTCTCGCGGCGGTGGAGATCCAGGTCAACGGTGCGCTGCGCGAGCGCTTGATCGGTCTGGGCAAGGTCATCGAGACCCATACCGGCCCTCATCCTGGCGTGTCCGCTGGCTCGGCAGAGGCGGGCGGTGGCCTCGAGGCGGGCAGACTGTCGCCAAAGGCGATTCAGGCCGCTCTGCAGGCGGCTTCCCACGCGAACGAAGAGGTGGCTTCGACGGCGGATGCCAGGCCTGCCGCGCAAGGTGAGACATTAGGCGAGTAGCGTGGTGGCGGTGGGGCTAGCATGCTGGGAGACTGGGTCAAACGACCGTTTGCTCTGCGGCATCCGGCGACACCGCCACGCAAGGTGAGGAGACTTCATGATGACAGTGCCATCCCGCAATGCCTCATCAGCATCCGCTGGGCAAGCTGCCGTGGCGGGGGCCGTAGAGGTCACGCCGCAAGCGGAGCCTCGGGAGGTGTCCGAGCCGCCAGAGTCACGTCCGCTGCTGGCGTTTGCCCATGCCAATGGCTTCACCGGCGCCTGTTACAACAGCCTGCTGGCCCCGTTGGCCGAGTCGTTCGATCTACTGCCGGTGGACAGGCTGGCGCATGATCCCGCCTATCCGGTGGGGCGCAATCTGATCGCGTTGCGGGACGAATGGCTGGCCTGTCTGGACACGGCGCTGGGGCCGGTGGGCACGCCGGACAGTCGCAAGGTCATCGGGGTAGGGCATTCGCTGGGAGGCGTGGTCAACTACATGGCCGCGCTCAAGCAGCCGGCGCGTTTCCACTGCGTCATCCTGCTTGACCCGCCCTTGATGCTGGGACGTGATGCCATCGGCCTCAAGATCGCCAAGCGCTTCGGTTTCATCGACCGTGTCACGCCGGCAGGGCGCACGCGTGGCCGGCGTGCCCGCTGGGATTCGCCTCAGGCGATGCATGATTACCTGCGTCGCCGCTCGCTGTTCGCCAACTTCACGCCCCGCGCACTTGCGGACTACATCGAGCATGCCACGCATCGCCACGGCGATGGCAGCCTGTCGCTGAGCTTCGATACGCGTCATGAGGTGGAGATCTTCCGCCATCTGAGTGATCACCTCACGGGCTCCGTGGCCAGGCTCAAGGTACCGGTGAAGATACTGGCAGGTGAGCAGTCGGACCTCTTGACGCCACCGCGCATCGCCAGGCTCCAACGGGCCGGGCTTGAGGTCGCCACGGTGCCGGGCGGACACATGTATCCCTTTGAGCATCCTGATCTGACGCGTGAGGCGCTGCTGGCGACCCTCACGCAATTGGCACCGGAGTTGATGGCATGAATTCCACGACGGGCACATCACGCCCATCCCCTCGTCCCTTGACGTTCACGCGTCGCTGCGGCGGCGAGATAGCGGCGCTGGAGTGGCGCTCCGAGCAGGCCAGCGCTGACGCCCCGGTATGGCTGGCGCTGCACGGCTGGCTTGACAATGCCGCCAGCTTCACGCGCCTGGCACCTCTGCTGTGTGAGCGACTTGGCATCCGGATCGTGGCCATCGACCTGGTCGGGCATGGTCGCTCGAGTCCCCAGGGGCCGGATGGCGACTATGCGGTGTGGGATTATTGTCACGATGTCATCGAAGCGCTGGAAGGGTTGCGAGGCGAGGGCATGTCGGAGGCACCGGTCACCTTGCTGGCGCACTCGCTTGGCGCTGCCGTCGCCGGACAAGTCGCAGCGGCCCTGCCGGAGCATGTCGCCCGACTGGTGCTGATCGACGGTATCGGGGCGCTGGCGACACCGGCTGACGAGGTGGTGGGGCAGTTGCGCCGTGGCCTGCTGGCGCGTCATGCGCGTCCGCTCTCACGAGAGGCCTCAGGGAGCCAGCCGTCGCGTGGTGCGCACTATCGTGGCATCGAGGAGGCGGTGGCGGCGCGTGTGGCCGGTGGCGTCACGCCCGTGGATGCCGAGACGATATGCCCGGTGGTCGAGCGCAACCTCGAACCCCTCGAAGAGGGCTGGCGGCTGTGCAGTGACCGTCGTCTGCTCAGACCCTCGGTGATGCGCTATACCCCGGAGCAGGTACTGGCGCTGCTGGCCGCCGTCAATCAGCCGGTGCTGCTGATCGAGGGGGAGCAGGGTATCCTGAGGGAGCGGCCCGAAGCGCAGCTGGCGCGAGCGGCCGTGCGCGGGCTGGAGCGTTGCGTCCTGCCCGGCGGCCATCACCTGCATCTGGAGCCGGGACATGTCGCGGCGGTCGCGGCACGGATCATCGACTGGACCGTCGCGGGCGAGTAGTCCGTCGCGCCAAGGTCATCCTTCATCATCGTCATCGGGAGACATGCCATGGCCAAGCGCAAGACCATCGCCCTGGCACTGGGGAGTGGCGGGGCACGCGGTTATGCCCATATCGGTGTCATCGAGGAAGTGCTGGCGCGGGGCTACGACATTCGCGCCATCTCCGGCTGTTCCATGGGCGCGCTGGTGGGCGGCATCTATGCCGCCGGTCAGCTCGACGCCTATCGGGACTGGGTGTGCAAGCTGGATTATTTCGATGTGCTGCGACTGGTGGACGTGACCTGGAGCCCGATGGGCGCCATTCGCGCCCGTCGCATCATGGAAGAGCTGGAGGCCCTGATCGGGGATACGCGCATCGAGGACCTGCCGATACCGCTCACCACCGTTGCCACGGACCTGATCGCCCAAAAGGAGGTCTGGTTCCAGAGCGGCAATCTGCTCGAGGCGATCCGGGCCTCCATCGCCGTGCCGGGGGTGATCACGCCGGTGCAGCGCGATCGCAAGATGCTGGTGGATGGTGGCTTGATGAATCCGTTGCCCATCACGCCGCTGGTGGCCGCGCATGTGGATCTGGTGCTGGCGGTGAATGCCACCGCGCACTCGCCGCGCAACCAGACGCTGGAGCAGATGCTGCCCCCGGCGGAGGCGGCCGAAGAGGAAGCACGCGAGGCCGCGCTGCAGGCGCAGGAGGGCGGATTCGGTGACTGGCTGCGTGGCGTGCGCCGCAGTGCCGAGCGCATGTTCTCGGCCGAACGTGAGACGACGCAGCCTGCTGAGCTCGCCGAGCCACCGCCATCCTCCACCTCGGCGGTGAGCCCCCTGGGCGGCGTGCCGCTGCCGCCGGGAGGCAGTCTCGCCCCGCCCTTCACGGCCTTGTCGGAGGCGCCGGAGACGGAGCCCGCCACCAGCACGGGCGCGACCCTGAACGATGTGCTGAATCAGGCCGTGAAGGAGGGCCGGGACGACGCTGATCCGCGCGAGGCGCAGGGGCGTCAGAGCGAGAATCGGGAGTCGCGGCGCCTCGCGGAGATCGAGGAGGGAGTCGACGACGACAATTCGCCGGAGCAGGCCTGGGGCAAGCTCGACATGATGATGCGCTCCTTCGATATCACCCAGGCGACACTGGCCAAGTACAAGATCGCCGGGTATCCGCCGGACATTCTGGTCGAGATCCCCAAGACGGTGTGTGGCGCCTACGAATTCCATCGGGCCGAAGGCCTGATCAAGCTGGGCCGTCACCTGGCCGCCGAGGCGCTGGATCGTTACGAGAAGGGGCTGGATGGCTAGGAGGTCGATGAGCACGCGGCAATGACGCAAGCCCCCGCCAAAGGAGATTGGCGGGGGCTTTTGGTATGTGGCTCAGGCTGACGCTGAGGCGCTGGTTCAGCCCTTGATCCATTTCTCGAAGATGGCGGCCTGCTCGCCGGTGCCCTGCATCTGGGTCAGCCACTGGTCAACGTAGGCCTTCCAGATATTGTCACCCAGCGGCAGCAGATAGCCCTTCTGGGAGAAGGTGAATGGCGCATCAGGATGCACGCTGCACAGCGCCGGATGACGGCTGGCCTGCAGCTGGGTCTCGATGGCATCCGTCACCATCACGTCGGCACGGTCTTCGATGATGTTGTTGAAGATGGTGCGGTTGTCGTTATGCGCGACGCGCGTGGCATCGCTCAGGAATTCATTGGCGAAGCGCTCGTTGGTGCCGCCCGGATTGACGGTGATGCGCACGCTCGGCTGATTGATCTGGGCGACGGTCTGGTACTTGTCGACATCTTCACAGCGCACGATGGGCGTCTTGCCGCCGGTCTGGTAGGGCAGGCTGAAGTAGGCCTGTGCCTGACGATCCAGCTTGATCGAGATACCGGACATGGCGATGTCGCACTTGCCTGAGGTGAAGTCTTCCATCAGCGTCGGCCAGCTGGTCGGAACCGTCTCGACGCTTGCGTCCAGGCTTGCGGCCAGCGAGGCGGCCATGTCGAGATCGATGCCCTCGAACTCGCCGTCGTCTTCACGATGGCTGAAGGGGGCATAGTCACCGGTGGTGCAGACCTTCAGCACCTGAGTCTCCTTCACGCGGGAAAGCGTGCTGTCGGCCAGGGAATCGCTGGCGGCAGCGGGCATGGCAAGCGTCAGTGACAGGGTGGCTGCGGTCACGCCGCTGAAGATGGCGGTGGAGCGCGCGCGGCGTGAGGGCTGGCGTGTGGTGTGTTCAGCGTTGGGTGTCATCGGGGTGTTCCCTTGTCGTTATGGTGGCAGGCTCGGCGTGAGGCCTGCTTTAGATGTTCCGTTGCTCAGGTGTTCAGATGCTCAGATGTCCTGTGTCGCTACTCCGTGGCGTGGCGATGGAGGGGCTCGCTCAGTCCATCAGCGGATCACGGCCCTTGCTGCGCAACAATACATAAACTGCGCCGCTGCCGCCGTCCAGCTCCAGCGCCGAGGTGAAGGCCAGCACGTCCGGCCACTGGCGCAGCCAGGCGTTGACGTGGCTCTTGATGATCGGGTGATCCGCCATGCCGGTCCACGCCTTGCCATGCACGACCAGCACACAGCGTGAGCGCCGCGCGATGGCGTCATCGATGAAGGATTCCAGCTCGTTGCGCGCCTGCTCCAGTGTGTAGCCGTGCAGATCGAGACCGGCTTCCCAGGCGATCTCGCCGCGCTTGAGGCGCTGGCGCTGGCGGTAGGGGAGGTCCGGTACCGCGAAGTCGAGCAGCTGGCTGGGCGTGACCGGTTCGACCTGGCCGTCCGTGGTGCGCGATGGCGTGCCGAGAGAGTCGGTCGAGGCTTCGCTGGCGGCAGCGCGACGCGCGGCCAGTCGGGCCTGCTCGTCACGGCTGAGCGGCTTGCGGCCGGGGTCTGCCCGGTTGCTGGTGATCTTGCGCACGCCGGCCTGTTTGAGGGCGGCGCGGAAGGCGTTGAAATCGTCGCCGTCATCCGAGCTGTCGTCGTGTCGGGGGGGCATGGCTGGGGGCTCCGCAAGCGGTGAATGGCAAGGGGCGCAGTATAGCGTGGCTGTCGGTGCTGTGAAGCACCGCGCCGTGCCGTGCAAGGTCAGTGGCGTCCCATGATGTCGCGCACGTCACGCGCGGTGACCATGGCGCGTGCAAGGGTCGCCGCCACGCCTCGTGAACGCTACAATGCCTGCGCGAGACGCCACCGACGCATCATGACTGGCGGCGCTCGTTGTCCATCTGTCCGCTTACAGGAATCACCGTGTCCACTACTTCCGCGTCCGACCTGCGCCATCCTTCCAGTCTCAGTGAGCCGGACTCCCGTCTCGTCGAGGAGCTGGTGACCCTGCGCGACCTGATCCGCTGGGCGACCAGCGAGTTCCACGCGCATCGCCTGCACTTCGCCCACGGCACCGATTCTGCCTGGGATGAAGCGGTGGCGCTGGTGCTGGGTGCGCTGCATCTGCCGTGGGACACGGACCCCGCCGTGATCGACGCGCGCCTTCTGACCATGGAGCGAGCGCGCATCGTGGCGCTGGTGCGTGAGCGCATCACCACCCGCAAGCCGCTGCCGTATCTGCTCGGTGAAGCCTTCTTCACCGGCGTGCCCTTCGATGTCGATGAGCGCGTGCTGATTCCGCGCTCGCCGATCGCCGAGCTGATCGAGAGCGGCTTCTCGGCCTGGTTCCCGGAACTGCCGCCGACTCGCGTGCTCGACATGTGCACCGGTTCCGGCTGCATCGGTATCGCCACGGCGCTGGTGATGCCGACCGCCGAGGTCGACCTGGTCGATATCAGCAGCGAGGCCCTGGAAGTCGCGCGACGCAACATCGAACGCCACGACGTGGCAGGGCGTGTCATCGCGGTGCAGTCGGACCTGTTCGCGGGTGTGGCGGGCAAGCGCTATGACCTGATCGTCTCCAATCCGCCCTACGTGGATACCTTCGATCTCTCCCACATGCCGCAGGAATTCGGCCATGAGCCGGCGCTGGCGCTGGGCGCCGGTGACGATGGCCTGGATATCGTGCGTCGTATCCTGCGCGAGGCGCGTGACTACCTGACCGACGACGGCGTCTTGATCGTCGAGGTCGGCAACTCCGAGCGCCACCTGATGGACGCGTTCCCGGACGTGCCCTTCATGTGGCTGGAGTTCGAGCGCGGCGGCAACGGCGTCTTCGCCATCGATGCCCAGACACTGGACGTCTGCGCCCCCGAATTCGCCTGAAGACAGGCTCGTCTGGTGCCTTCGCTTCAGCCCCAGACCTGAAAAGCTCACGACAACTATTATCAGAACGCCGTCGGCCATGACCGGCGGCATCGCCTGAGGACCCCCTGAATGTCCGGAAATACCTTCGGCAAGCTGTTCACTGTCACCACCTTCGGCGAAAGCCATGGCCCGGCGCTGGGCGCCATCATCGATGGTTGCCCGCCGGGCATCGAGATCAGCGAAGCGGATCTGCAGATCGATCTGGACCGCCGCCGTCCCGGCACCTCGCGCCACACCACCCAGCGGCGCGAGCCGGACCAGGTGCGCATTCTCTCGGGCGTGTTCGAGGGCCGCACCACCGGCACGGCCATCGGCCTGATGATCGAGAACACCGATCAGCGCTCAAAGGACTACGGCAAGATCAAGGACCAGTTCCGTCCGGCCCACGCCGACTACACCTATCACCACAAGTATGGTGAGCGTGACTACCGTGGCGGTGGCCGCAGCTCCGCGCGCGAGACGGCCATGCGCGTCGCCGCCGGTGCCATCGCCAAGAAGTATCTGGCGAGCCACGGCGTGCAGGTGCGCGGCTATCTGTCCCAGCTCGGTCCCATCGAGCTTGAGGTCAAGGACTGGTCGCTGGTCGACACCAATCCGTTCTTCTGTGGCGATGCGGACCGCCTCGAGGAGCTGGAGCAGTACATGGACGCCCTGCGCAAGGAAGGCGATTCCGTGGGCGCCAAGGTCACCGTCGAGGCGACTGGCGTACCGGTGGGTCTCGGTGAGCCGATCTTCGATCGCATCGATGCCGAGCTGGCCCATGGCCTGATGAGCATCAACGCCGTCAAGGGCGTCGAGATCGGGGACGGGTTCGCCGTGGTCAGCCAGAAGGGTACCGAGCACCGTGACGAGATGACGCCGGAAGGTTTCCTCTCCAATCATGCCGGCGGCATCCTGGGCGGTATCACCAGCGGCCAGACCCTGCGTGCCAGCATCGCGCTCAAGCCGACCTCCAGCCTGCGACTGCCGGGTCGCAGCATCGACGTCAACGGCGAGGCGGTCGAGGTGATCACCACTGGCCGTCATGATCCGTGTGTCGGCATCCGTGCCACGCCGATCGCCGAGGCGATGGTCGCGCTGACGCTGATGGACCACCTGCTGCGCCATCGTGGCCAGAATGCCGACGTCAAGGTCGACACACCGGTGCTGCGCGAGGTGTAAGCCGCTTGCGGCGCGGCTGAACTGCTGGCGCTGCCCAGCTGTTGAACTTGTAACGCTGCCAAGCTGCTGAACTTTTAGTGAGAAAGAGACGCCCCATCCGTGGAGTGATGCCCTGCATCCTTCGTGGCTGGGGCGTCTTGCGTGGTGGGTTGGCTTGCACAAAGTAAATAAGAAAAGGCGTAAGTAGCAGGCTGCCCCCGTGTCATTCTCGCTGCTAGACTCGAATGGCAAGCATGCCAGCGGACTCGCGCACCACGCCGTGCGCGGGCAGACAACACAAGGACACTGCCATGAAGATCAATGTCGAATTCGACCTGACGCCTCAGGAGTTTCGCCAGGCGATGGGCCTGCCGGATGTGGAAGCCTTTCAACAGGAATTGATGGAGCGCTTTCGTCGTCAGATGGAAGCGGGCGTCGAGGGCTATGATCCGATGAGCCTGCTCAAGCCGCTGATGACACCGGGGGCGGGCACGCCGTTTGCCAGGTTCATGCCGCCGGGGATGGCGGAAGGCATGGCGGGGATGGGCGGCGCGCCAGCGGCCGATTCCCCGGGGGCCTCATCCAACGAGATGGGCGACAGCATGGCCAAGGGCATGGCGGCTTTCCAGCAGTACCAGAAGATGATGCTGGATACCTTGCAGCAGTTCGGTCAGCAGGGCGCGGGCAACGCCAGTGGTGGGGCCAGTGGTGGCGACAGTGAGCCCGCTGGGAATGACCCGCATGCGGGAGCTGCGCAGAAGGCGACCGCCGAGGACAGACCCAAGGCCGCCAGCGCGCGCTCACGCAGTCAGCGTGATTGATGGATGACGAGGGAAGCTGAAGGCATTGCGGTGCAGGATTATCGTCATGGGATTGCAACCGCTTCGGGAGCAGACTAGTCTTTGTGCAGTGCAGCATAATGCTGCGCTCCAAAGATGGCGCAGAGTCTTCTGCGCGCTCTTCCGGTACGGAATCCATGGGAGGAACCGTCATGCAACAGGATCAGATGTTCAACGCCTTTGCCGAGCAGGCCCGCAGCTTCTATCAGCCGATGCGCAAGCTCAACAGCCTGGTGCTCGACCACATGAGCAAGGTGGCCGAGTTCCAGATGGATGCCGCCAAGCGCTATGCCGATACCGGTTTCGAGCGTGCCCGCGCCGCGACGGAAGTGAAGAGTGTCGAGCAGCTCAGCGAATTCGGCAATCGTCAGCTGGAAGTGGCCACCGAGCTGTCCCAGCAGATGATGGACGATTCCCTGAAACTGGCGGAAATGGGCAACGAGATGCGCAGCCAGATGGAACAGGCCTATTCCGATGCGGGCAAGGAAGCCACGGACAAGGCATCTTCCGCTGCCAGCAAGGCGTCTTCCGCCACGGCGGATGCCGCGAAAGACAGCACCAGCAAGCCGGCAAGTGCCACCAGCCGCGCCAAGCAGAGCTGAAGAATCATCGAGAGGGCTGGCGCACGCGCCAGCCCTTTTTTTGGCGAGGTCAGGCATTGCCCCCATCACGGCCCGGGTGCATGCTGAGAGTCGCCCCTCCCGAGGCGGCAAGACGACAGATGAGAGGTCTCAGCCGGCTTTCCGTCGTATTCGCGCCTCTGGCATGAATGCGACGGAAAGCGGACTGCAAGGCTCTGGCCTGCCAGAGTGACGCCAGAGTGAAGAGAGTCGGTGCAAGGTGCCAGTGACGGCGCCGCGAACGCCTTTCGAGGGCATTGCACTGCAGAGGTACGGAAGGATTCGGTTCGATGAAATCGTGCATGTCGGCGTTCGTTCGACAGCCATGCTTCGATAGCCAATGACAAGGAGGACGGGCGATATGGTTTCAGCCCAGCAGCAGGCACTTTCTCAGGCATTCTCTCAGGCCTTTTCCCATCTGTTCCCCGATGGCGTCGACGGCGGCGAATGGGCCGGCGTGGTACAGGAAGCCAGCACCCAGTATCAGGCTCTGATGAGTGACATGCTGGAGCGCCTGTGGCCAAGTGCTGCTGCCTCCACCATCTACGACGAGATGGGACGTTGCTTCCAGGCAGGCGCGGAGGCACTGGCACGTGACCCCCAGTTGCTGATTTCCACGCAGACCCGCCTCTTCCAGGACCAGATGGCCCTGATGCAGGGCACGCTGCGCGAGATGAGCGGTGAGAGTGTCGAGCCCGTGATCAGCCCCGCACGCTCTGATCGTCGCTTCCGCGATGAGGCCTGGCAGAGCGAACCGTATTATCACTTCCTCGTGCAGCAATACCTGCTGTTCTCGCGCGCCGTGGATGAGATGCTGGCGGGCATCAAGGGATTGCCAGAGAGCCAGAAGCGCAATCTCGAGTTCTACGCGCGCCAGTACGTCAGTGCCTTCTCGCCCTCCAACTTCGCCTCCACCAACCCGGAAGTGCAGCGGGTGACCCGTGAAACCGGCGGCCAGAATCTGCTCGACGGCTTGAAGCGTCTGCGGGAAGACCTTGCCAACTCCGCCGAAGGCATCAATGTCGCGATGACCGACACCGAAGCCTTCCGTCTCGGCGACAACATCGCCGTCACGCCGGGGGATGTGGTGTTCGAGAATGAGTTGATCCAGCTGATCCAGTATCGCCCGGCGACGGAAAAGGCCTTCAGTACGCCGTTGCTGGTCGTGCCGCCGTGGATCAACAAGTACTACATTCTCGATCTGCGTCAGGACAATTCGATGATGCGCTGGCTGGTGGAGCAGGGGCACACCGTGTTCCTGATCTCCTGGCGCAATCCCGGGCCGGAGCAGAGCGATCTCACCTGGGCCGATTACATGCAGATGGGGCCGCTTGCCGCGATGGATGCCATCGAACAGGCCACCGGCGAGAAGCAGGTCAACATCCTGTCCTACTGCATCGGCGGCACGTTGACGGCCAGCACCATGGCCTATCTCACGGCCAGGAAACAGGCGGATCGCGTGCGCTCGGTCAGTTACATGGCGACGTTGCAGGACTTCTCCGATCCCGGCGAGATCGGCGTCTTCCTCAACGAGCCGGTACTGCAGGGCCTTGAGAAGCAGATGGCGCAGGACGGCTACCTGGATGGCCGCGTGATGGCGTTCTCCTTCAACCTGCTGCGCGAGAATGACCTCTTCTGGTCGTTCTACGTCTCCAACTATCTCAAGGGCGAAGCGCCGACCGCGTTCGACCTGCTGTACTGGAATACCGACGGCACCAACCTGCCGGCCGGTACCCATGCCTGGTATCTGCGTCACATGTATCTGGAGAACCGCCTTGTGCAGCCCGGCGGTATCGAGCTGGACGGTGTCCCGATCGACCTCTCGCAGATCGAGATTCCCAGCTATTGGGTCTCCGCCCGCGAGGATCACATCGCCAAGTGGCAGACCACCTACAACGGCACCCAGCTGCCCAAGGCTTCCATCAAGCGCTTCGTGCTGGGTGGCTCAGGCCATATCGCGGGTATCGTCAATCCGCCGCACAAGAACAAGTACGGCTACGTCACCAATGACGAGCTGCCGGCGACACCGGATGCCTGGCTTGAGGGCACCGAGGCGCATGAAGGCTCCTGGTGGAATGACTGGCAGGCATGGATGTCCGGCAATGGTTTCGTCGAGCCGGAACCGGAAGTCTCTGCGCGCACGCCGGGTGAGGGCAAGCTCGACGTGATCGAAGCGGCGCCGGGGCGTTATGCGCGCCAGACCATCCCCGAAGTACTCGGCCAGACTGTGCCGGAAGAGATCACCTCAGCCGCACAGGCGCAGCTCAAGACCGTGCGTGATGTGCAGGAGACGGTCGAGAAGCGCATGAATGACGCGCTCAAGCAGGTCACGCTGCCACTGGAAGAGATGGTGTCGGCAATGACAGGGAGCGCGGCGGGCAAGGCGAGCAATGATGCCAGCGATGCGAAGGGCAGCAGCTCGTCCGGTGCCTCCAGGGCGCAAGGCGCCAGCACCGGGCCTGCCGCTTCCAAGGCGGCATCAGCGGCTACTGAGTCAGCAGCGCCGGCAAGCAAGCCCGCCGCGCGCAAACGTGCTGCACCCAAGAGCACAGCTTCCAAAAGCCCTGCTACCAAGAGCACTGCTGCCAAGAGCGCAACGACCACCAGCAGCACGGCCAGCGACAGCACTGCAAAACCGAGTACTGCAAAACAGAGCACTGTAAAACCGAGCACTGCGAGCACGGCTGCCAGCAGTACAGGTAGCTCAGCGGCGAAGACCTCCACGCCGCGCAAGACAGCTGCCAGCAAGACGACTGCGAGCAAGTCAGCCTCTGACAGCAAGCCGTCTGCGGCCGGCACCTCAACCGGCGGCGCTGCTTCCACTGCCTCGGGCTCCAGCAGCACGGCGACATCGCCCGCTGCCAAGCAGCCTGCGACACAGAGCAAGGCGGCGGCCAGTGCTCCCAAGAGCACCGCGGCAAGCAAGCCGGCGGCCTCCAGCAAGACGACAGCCAGCACCACCAAGCGCGCCGCGGCCAGCAAGCCAGCCTCCAGCAAGACGACAGCCAGCACCACCAAGCGCGCCGCGGCCAGCAAGCCAGCCTCCAGCTCGACGGGGAGTGCGAGCACTGGAAGCACTGCCAAGACCGCCAGCAGCACAGGTGCTGGAAGCACAGCCAAGGCTGCTGGATCTGCCGCCAAGAGGGACACTGGCAGTGCGGCGGGTGCAGATGCCAAGAGTGATACCGGCAGCGCAGCGCCCAAGCCGCGCCGTGGCCGTCCCTCCAACGCCAGCAAGGCCGCCGCCGCCAAGGCAGCGGAAGAGGCCAAGAAGGACGAGGCCAAGCCTGCGGCCAGCAAGACGGATGGCTCAGCGGGCAATGACAAGGACACTGGCAAGCGCTGATCAGCGGCACCACCAGCAGGACGTTCTACAGCAACGCCAGCCCTCAGGGCTGGCGTTGTGCTTTCGAAATTCGTCAGCGGTGTCTCGAGGCCGCATCCCTTGCCCCTTCCAGCAGCTCGATCATGGCGCTGGCGGCATTCGAGAGGGTGCGGTTGTTGTGATAGAGGTAGCCGAGCTGGCGCTCGATGGGGCGGTGGTCGATGGGCAGGATCTCGATCTCGTCGTCGATCATGCTTTCCGGCAGCACGCTCCAGCCCAGGCCGATGGCGACCATCATCTTGAGGGTCTCGAGGTAGTTGGTGGACATCGAGACTTCCACCGAGAGGCCGTCACGCGCGAAGGTGTCGATGACGATGCCACGCGTGAAGGTCAGGTGGCCCGGCAGCACGGCGTCGTGCTGTGAAAGGGCGGCCAGCGGCAACGCCTTGTGTCCCGCCAGCGGGTGGTCTCGTCCGCACACGAAGCGCATCTCGTCCAGCCACACCGGCACCACCGTCAGATTGGGATCGCGATGCGGTGCCAGAGTGACGACGGCCAGTTCCAGCTCCCCATCCAGTACGCCCTGATAGGCCTGTTCCGAATCCAGGAAGCGCATGTCCATGCGTACCTCGGGATGGGACATGGTAAAGGCCTTGAGCAGTGGCGGCAGACGGTGCAGGCCCACATGGTGGCTGGTCGCCATCGTCAGGCTGCCTTTTACCTCGCCGGACAGATTGCGCAGCGCGCGCCGCGTGTCATCGTGCATCACCAGAATGGCACGGGCTCGCGGCAGCAGGATATTGCCGGCCTCCGTCAGGGTGACGCGCCGCCCGATGCGATCAAACAGCCGCGCGCCGTGGAGCTGTTCCAGCTGCGCGATGCGTTTGGAGACAGCGGGTTGTGTCAGGTGCAGCTGTTCGGCCGCCAGCGAGAAGGAGGCGGTTTCCGCGACGGCAACGAAGGCCTGAAGAGAGGGAGTGTCCATGTGAGGCAGCTATCCTGTCATGAGGGCGTTCAGAAGAATGATCTTCCGTGCGATCAGGGGGAATGTCGGCTGAGACAATGGTATTCCTTCTGGGAATCCAAAGCATGAAAAACATGAATTGCTTTTATTAATCGCCGCCGAGTACTCTTGATGACACAGGACGCGGCGGCGATGCTCGAGCCTCTGGTGGCAAGCCACCTGCGACATGGCTCGCACGACCGCCCCGCCATCAACACTGGACGACACACCTCATCAAGGGGCCGCCACGAGCCCCGAGGCAGCAAGCGCTCTTACCGTAGGGCGCCACGAGGAGACACGACATGGCCAGCCAGACCCTTTATGACAAGTTGTGGGACCAGCATCTGGTCAAGCAACGTGAAGACGGTACTGCACTCATCTACATCGACCGTCACCTGCTGCACGAAGTGACGTCGCCGCAGGCCTTCGAAGGGCTGCGTCTGGCCGGTCGCAAGCCGTGGCGTCTGGATGCCAACCTGGCAACGCCGGACCACAACGTGCCGACCTCTCTCAAGGAGCGCACTGCCGGTATCGCGGGGATCGAGGATGAAACCTCTCGCATCCAGGTGCAGACCCTCGACGACAACTGCAACAGCTTCAACATCGAGCAGTTCACCATCAATGATGCGCGTCAGGGCATCGTGCACGTGGTCGGGCCGGAGCAGGGCGCGACCCTGCCGGGCATGACCGTGGTGTGTGGCGATTCCCACACCGCGACCCACGGTGCCTTCGCGGCACTCGCTCACGGTATCGGCACCTCCGAGGTCGAGCACGTGCTCGCCACCCAGTGTCTGATCCAGCGCAAGATGAAGAACATGCTGGTGCGCGTCGATGGTCGTCTCGGCACTGGCGTCACTGCCAAGGATGTCGTGCTCGCCATCATCGGTGAGATCGGCACCGCCGGCGGTACCGGCTATGCCATCGAATTCGGCGGCTCCGCCATCCAGGACATCTCCATGGAAGGCCGCATGACCATCTGCAACATGGCCATCGAAGCCGGTGCACGGGTCGGTCTGGTCGGGGTCGATGACATCACCATCGATTACCTGCGCGACCGTCCCTATGCGCCGAACGCCCAGCAGTGGGAAGCGGCCGTGGCCGACTGGCGCAATCTGGTCTCCGATGCAGACGCCGAATTCGACAAGGTCGTCGTGCTCAAGGCGGAAGACATCGCCCCGCAGGTTACCTGGGGCACCAGCCCGGAGCAGGTCACCAGCGTCAATGGCGTGGTGCCGGACCCGGCAGCCGCCAACGATGACACCGAAGCGCGTGGCATCACCCGTGCGCTCGAGTACATGGGCCTCAGCGCTCAGCAGAAGATCACCGACATCAAGCTGGACCGCGTGTTCATCGGCTCCTGCACCAACTCGCGTATCGAGGACTTGCGTGAAGCGGCGCGCGTGGCCGAAGGCCGTACGGTCGCCAAGAGCCTCAAGCAGGCGATGGTCGTGCCGGGCTCTGGCCTGGTGAAGGCACAGGCGGAAGCCGAAGGACTGCACGAGATCTTCCTCGCCGCGGGCTTTGAATGGCGCGAGCCGGGCTGCTCCATGTGTCTGGCGATGAACGCCGACAAGTTGGGCGCCGGCGAGCATTGTGCTTCCACCTCCAACCGCAACTTCGAAGGCCGTCAGGGCTTCGGTGGGCGTACGCACCTCGTCAGCCCGGCCATGGCCGCCGCTGCCGCGATTGCGGGTCACTTCGTTGATGTTCGTGACTTTGCCCCCATTCCTACTTCCGATACCCGCGCAGCCTGAGGAGGCCCGACATGGAAAAGTTCATTCGCCAGCAGGGCCTCGTGGCACCGCTCGATCGCGCCAACGTCGATACCGACCTGATCATCCCGAAGCAGTTTCTGAAATCGATCAAGCGTACCGGCTTCGGCCCGAATCTCTTCGATGAGCTGCGTTATCTCGATGAGGGCTATATCGGACAGGACATCAGCAAGCGTCCGCTGAATCCGGACTTCGTGCTCAACCAGCCGCGTTATTCAGGCGCAAGCGTGCTGCTGGCACGTCGCAACTTCGGCTGTGGTTCCTCGCGCGAACACGCGCCCTGGGCACTGACCGACTTCGGCTTCCGCGTGGTCATCGCGCCGAGCTTCGCCGATATCTTCTACAACAACTCGTTCAAGAACGGCCTGTTGTTGATCACCCTCGACGAGGGCACGGTGGATCGCCTGTTCAAGGAAGCCGAGGCGGTGGAAGGGTATCGTCTGGATATCGATCTCGAGGCACAGGCCGTCATCACGCCGTCCGGTGAGTCGATCCCCTTCGAGGTGGACAGCTTCCGCAAGCATTGCCTCATGGAAGGCCTGGATGACATCGGTCTGACCCTCAAGGATCAGGACGCCATCGACAGCTTCGAGACGCGTCATCGCGCCGAGCGTCCTTGGCTGTTCCGCGATGGCAAGACGGCCTGATCTGTCCAGCGTCACGCCAGTCAGCGCCGCAGTCGCAACACATTCGTCATGGCTCGCCGTCCAGAGTGGCAGCGAGCCCAGTCTCAGCACCGGCGGTGAACCGTCGGTCTTGCCGGATGTTCTCCGGCCCAAGGAGTTCCAGATGAGCCGCAATATCCTGATTCTGCCCGGTGATGGCATTGGCCCGGAAATCACGGCCGAAGCCGTGAAGATCCTTGAAGCCGCACGCAGCGAAGGGCTGGACATCACGCTGAGCGAAGGCAAGGTCGGTGGTGCAGGGTATGACGCGGCGGGCCATCCGCTGCCGAAGGACACGCTGGACGCCGCCAAGGCGGCAGACGCCATCCTGCTCGGCGCGGTCGGTGGCCCGCAGTGGGACAAGCTGGAAGATATCTCCCTGCGTCCGGAACGCGGCCTGCTGGGGCTGCGCAAGGAGCTTGAACTCTTCGCCAACCTGCGCCCGGCAATTCTCTACCCGCAGCTGGCCGAGGCCTCCAGCCTCAAGCCGGAAGTGGTGTCCGGTCTGGACATCATGATCGTGCGTGAGCTGACCGGTGGCATCTACTTCGGCCAGCCACGTGGCATCGAGACGCGCGACGGACAGCAGGTCGGCTACAACACCTACGTCTATTCCGAGTCCGAGATCGAGCGTATCGGCCGTACCGCCTTCGAGATGGCCCAGAAGCGCAACAAGAAGCTGTGCAGCGTCGACAAGGCCAACGTGCTGGAAGTCACCATGCTGTGGCGTGACGTGATGGAGCGCATCTCCGTCGACTATCCGGATGTCGAGCTGTCGCACATGTACGTCGACAACGCCGCCATGCAGCTGGTGCGCGCACCGAAGCAGTTCGACGTGATGGTCACCGGCAACATGTTCGGCGACATTCTGTCGGATGAGGCCGCGATGTTGACCGGTTCCATCGGCATGCTGCCGTCCGCCTCGCTGAATGCCAGCGGCCAGGGCATGTATGAGCCGTGCCACGGCAGCGCGCCGGACATCGCGGGTCAGGGCATCGCCAACCCGCTGGCCACCATCCTGTCGGTGGCGATGATGCTGCGCTACTCGCTGAATGAAGCGGCGTGGGCCGAGCGTATCGAGAAGGCCGTCGGTGTGGTGCTGGATGAAGGGCTGCGTACCGCCGATATCGCCTACGCCGGCACTCGCAAGGTCTCCACCTCTGAGATGGGCGATGCCGTGCTGGCCGCCTTCAAGGCCCAGGCGTAAGGCAAGACCCGCGTGAACGCCGCTCGTGAGTGGCGTTCACGCGAGATGATCATGAGGAAGCCTGGCGTGCGTCGCTGGGCTTTCGTGTCAGGACCTGCGGCTGGAGCGTTGGGCAAGGCTCGCCTCGTGTGAGTTGCCTGTGCTCGCTGCGGGTCATTCCTGTGCCGGGAGCTTCGGTGTCTTCCGTGTTCCCGGCCGTGCATGAACAAGGAGAACAAGCATGTTGAAAGTCGGATTTGTCGGTTGGCGTGGCATGGTCGGTTCCGTGCTGATGCAACGCATGCGTGATGACAACGATTTCGCCGGTATCGAGCCGGTATTCTTCTCCACCTCCCAGGTCGGTCAGGCCGGCCCGGACGTGGGTACGCCGGTGCCGGCGCTCAAGGATGCCAATGACATCAATGAGCTGAAGGCGCTGGACGTCATCGTCACCTGTCAGGGCGGCGACTACACCAAGCAGGTGTTCGGCCCGCTGCGTGAAGCCGGCTGGAAGGGCGACTGGATCGATGCGGCCTCCACCCTGCGCATGGAAAAGGATGCCGTGCTGGTGCTGGACCCGGTCAACCGTCACGTGATTGATGAGAAGATCGGCGCCGGCGCCAACACCTTCGTCGGCGGCAACTGCACCGTCAGCCTGATGCTGATGGGCCTGGGTGGCCTGTTCGAGGCCGGCATGGTCGAGTGGATGACCTCCATGAGCTACCAGGCGGCTTCCGGCAGCGGTGCGCGCCACATGCGTGAGCTGCTGACCCAGATGGGCCAGCTCAATGGCAGCGTGGCCTCGGAGCTTGCCGACCCGGCCAGCGCGATTCTGGATATCGACCGCAAGGTGACCGCCACCATGCGCGGCAATGATTTCGCGACCCAGCAGTTCGGTGCGCCGCTGGCCGGCTCGCTGCTGCCGTGGATCGATTCCCCGATGGAATCCGGTCAGACCCGCGAGGAGTGGAAGGCCGGTGTCGAGGCCAACAAGATTCTCGACAGCCAAGGCAACCCGATCATGATCGATGGGCTGTGCGTGCGGATCGGTGCGATGCGCTCCCACTCCCAGGCCTTCACCGTCAAGCTCAAGCAGGACGTGCCACTGGACGAGATCGAAGACCGCCTGGCCAAGCACAACGACTGGGTCAAGGTCGTCGCCAACACCAAGGAAGACAGCCTCAAGCACCTGACGCCGGCTGCCGCGACTGGCACCCTGACCGTTCCGGTCGGCCGTCTGCGCAAGCTGGCGATGGGTGGTGAATACCTGTCTGCCTTCAGCGTGGGTGACCAGCTGCTGTGGGGGGCCGCGGAGCCGCTCAAGCGCATGCTGACCATTCTGCGGGAACATCGCGCTGCCTGATCATCACGATGGCTGGCCCTCGCGGTTGAGTGCCATGGCGTGATGCAAGACGTCGCCCCCGACTCCTCGGAGCCGGGGGCGACTTTTTTGCGCTCGAAAATTCTGCAATCGAAAATCCTGCAATCGAATATCCATGCACTCGAACGTCCCTGGCGAATGTCCTGGCGGACCATGTCCGGGTTCCCGGTCATGTCCCGAATGCCCAATGAAGGGTGATTGCGATGGTCGGTCGTGCCGATGATCGGCAGTGCCATGGGCATCAGATGACCGGCATGTCATTCCAATGACTGACCGGCTTCATTCCGGCTTGCGCATTTTTTGCGAATTTGGCTGGCGATGTTGATGCATGATGGCATCTCGTATGCATATTTGAGTATCGTGTCAGCCGGATGAGGTGGAGCTGGTCACTCCTGTCATCCGGGGAGCAGGTGGGCTATCAGAGGGGACGACGCCCGCTAGCGTTGAAATTTTTCTGGCTGAGTCGCGCCTTGCCTGAATCATGAGGCGGACTCTCTGGTATCTTATATGTAAGAATACGTAACATAATGCGCCGGCCGGACACTGAATCGGTCGCATACGAAGGGACACTCAATGGGACGCAAGCTTCCTCTCGCACTGGCGATCTCTTTCGCCATCTATAGTGCTCAGGCCTTGGCGGTCGGCATGGAATCGCCGCGATTGCGCTCGAATCTGAATCAACCGCTGGATGCCCGCATCGGCCTGACAGATACCTCCGGGCTTGATAGCAGCCTGATCAAGGCGAACGTCTCCGATGCCGCCGCCTTTGCGCGTGCCGGTGTGGACCGCAGCTATGTCAGTGATGACGTCAAGGTGGCCATCAAGCAGCAGGGCAGCCGCTATTATCTTCAGCTGACCACCAACGGGGCGGTACGTGAGCCCTATGTGGATCTGCTGCTGGACGTCGAGTGGCCCAATGGCAAGCTGCAGCGTCAGGTCACGCTGCTGTTCGATCCGGCGGGCTATTCCAGTCAGCCGGCACTGGTGACGCCTTCTGGTGCGCGCTCACGTCCGTTGGCCGACACGGGGTCGACACCCTCGCGTTCCGTGGTCTTCCGTGACAGTGGTCAGTCGTCCTCGGCAAGCGCTGCGCCCGCGGCGGGCGAAACGCCGTCAAGCATCAAGGTACGCAGTGGCGATTCCCTGTGGACCATCGCACGACGCGTGCGTCCGGATGCCGGGGTCAGCATCCGTCAGGCCATGCTGGCGATTCAGGAAGCCAATCCCAGTGCCTTCCCGGGCGGCAACATCAACAAGCTGAGGGCGGGGGTGGTCCTGAGCGTTCCCGATCGCGCCACCATGCTGGGCCGCTCGCGCACGGCGGCCGATCGCGAAGTGCGTGAGCAATATCAGCAGTGGGTCGCGGGGGCGCAAGGCAAGACCATTCCTGCTCCGGCCAGCAAGAAGACGACGTCCGCGTCTCCGAAGGATACCGCCACGGCCAGTGAGACGCTCGCTGCAGCGCCCGCTCCCAGCGGCCCCGCCAGTGCGGGTGCTGACGGCAAGCCGCGCCTGACGCTGATCGATGAAGAGGCCACGCCGGCGAGCAAGGCGGCCGCCAGTACGCAGATTTCCGCGGGTAGCCAGCAGGCCATCGATGAGCTGTCGGATCGCCTCGAATCGCTGGAAGACCAGTTGCTGACCAACCAGCAGCGTCTGGATCAACTGGAGCAGGAGCGTGACGACCTGCGCAGTGAAGTCGCTTCATTGCGCAGTGAAGTCGGTGAACTGCGTGCTTCCCTGGCCGAGCGTACCGAGCAGCTGGAAACGGCCAAGGTATTGCTGGCCAAGCAGAACCGTCTGCTGGTCAACAGCGGCATCACTCCCTTGACGCTACCCGAGAGTCTGGTCGCTGCCGGGGTGGATCTGGGCCAGCCGCGTGATGGTGAAGGCAATCTCGTGTTGCCCAGCCAGCCCTGGCCGCAGGCGACGTGGAAGTGGGTACAGGACAATCTGATGATGGTGGGCGGCGCGGCGGGAGCATTGCTGCTGTTGCTGTTGCTGTTGCTGCGTCGTCGCTCGGGGCCGAAGGATGACTCCAGCATGAGCTTCGCGGATGCCGTGCGTCACAACGACCAGGACCTGCAGGACCCGTCACGGGGTGCCTTTGGTGCTGCAGCGGGTACCGCTGACAGACAGGTCCCGGAAGAGGCGTCTGCAGTGGCAAGTCGTGGCTCTCACACTCTTGAGCCTCTGGCCCAGCCTGAGGCCGCTGCCATCAGCGAGGCGGATATCTTCATCGCCTATGGACGCTTCGATCAGGCGCAAGCCCTGCTGGAAGCCGGTCTTGCAGACGATGAGAGTCGTCAGGACCTGCGTCTCAAGCTGATGGGTGTGCATGGAGAGCTTGGCAATCTCGAGGCGCTGAATCACGAAAGCGAGAAGGTATTGGCGGCGGGCAATGCAGAAGAGCGTGAAGAGGCTCAGGCGCTGCTCAACCGTTATGCCGGAATGGGTAGCCCCATGCGTGCCGCCATGGGTGGCGCGGTGGCCGCAAGCAACGTGACGCATCTCTCCGGTGTCGTCAGTCAATATGCCCAGTCCCTACGTGTGCCATCCTCGGCCAGCGCAGCCTCTGAAAGGCTGGCGGCAGGTGGCGCGAACCTGCAGGACGATGAGCGCGAGCCGGAAGGTGACGTGTCTGACTCTTCAGGCGAAGGGCAGGACAGTGGCTCGTTCGAGGATGACTTGCACGCTGATGCCGCCGTCACGAATGACACTCCGGCAGACGTGGGAGTCGCATTCGAGCCCGGCCTCAAGGGCAAGAGTCCCGAGCACGGAAAGGCGGCACCCGATACCAGTTTCTTCAGTGACAACGTGATCGATTACCAGGCGCCGGAACTGACGCTTGATGACGGTGTGGAGCCTGCGGCAGTGGCAAGTGCCGAGAAGGCGGACGAGGCGCTCAAGGGTGAGGCGGTCGAATTTACCTCCGCCTCCATCGATGAGGAAGGCGAGTCTGCGAAATCCAGTGCACCTTCAGGCGACGAGGTGGCGCCTGCAAGCGCCTTTGCAGCAGCCGACGAGTTGCCGTCGCTGGATAGCATGACGCTGGAAGAGGTGGATGTCCCTCGTCGTGATATCTCGCAATTCGAGGTGGAGGAAGTGGCGTTCGAGTCCGGGGATCAGGATAATGCCTATCCCTCTGTCGGCATGGCAGGGGCAGGGGCTGGCGCCCAGGACAGCGTGGCTTTCCAGCAGCTCGAGGAAGCCCGCCAGTTGCTGGTGGATGGTGAGGATGATCAAGCGGCAGCGCTGCTTGAGCCGCTCGCCTCCGCCAGTGACGGGATGATCCGTGAAGAGGCGCTGGCGTTGATGGAGCGCTTTGGTCTGACCTGATGCCCTTTTTTACACCGCTTGATGATAATGAAAGACGCCCGGGGCGCATCGCTCTGGGCGTCGAGTATGATGGCAGCCGCTATTGCGGTTGGCAGCGCCTCAGCCACGCACCTTCCGTGCAGGAAACGCTTGAAAAGGCGCTTTCCAAGGTGGCTTCCACTCCCATCACCGTCCACTGCAGCGGGCGCACCGATTCAGGTGTGCACGCCGTGCGTCAGGTCGTGCACTTCGATACCCCCGTGGGCCGCAGCCGCAAGGCATGGCGCATGGGCGGCAACGTCAATCTTCCCCCGGATATCGGTATCCATTGGGCGGTCCCCGTTCCCGATGACTTCCATGCCCGATTCAGCGCCATCGCGCGTCGTTATCGCTACATGATCATCAATCAGCCTTTTCGGCCGGTGATGGAGCGTCACAACGCCACCTGGTGTCGTGAACCCCTGAATGTCGCCGACATGCAGGCGGCGGCCGCCCATCTGGTAGGGGAGCTGGACTTCTCGGCCTTCCGTGCGGCAGGTTGTCAGTCGCGCTCGCCACGACGCCACGTGCATTTCATCGAGGTGAGTCGTCACGGCCAGCTGGTCATGATCGACATCCAGGCGAATGCCTTCCTGCACCACATGGTGCGCAATATCGCCGGTACCTTGATGGCCATCGGGCGTGGCGAGAAGCCTGTCGAGTGGATCGTCGAGCTGATGCGCGGGGGAGATCGCACGCGCTCGAGTGCCACGGCAGCAGCCACGGGACTTCACTTCGTCGACGTCATCTATCCGCCGCGCTATGAGCTGCCCAGGGAGCCGCTCGGGCCTGGTCTGGTGGCCCATCTCGGGGAGTGGACGGGAGAGCGCCCCTTGCCGGATTGCCCGATGGTACGCTCACGCCTGGCCCGTGCCGAAGCCGAGGGTGCCGAAGAGGCTCGGGCGGCAGGCAAGCTCAGTGAAAAGGAAGCCATTCGGCTGGCAAGCGTTGCCCGTGAGGCCGAGCGTCTCAGTCGGGAACATGAACAAGCGATTCCTGCCGCAGGATCGCCTGTCGCACAGAATGATTCCTCACGTTGAACGGAGTGATCCCATGACCGAGATGAGCGCTCGAGCGAGCCAGCGTACCCGAATCAAGATCTGCGGATTGACACGTGAACAGGATATCGCCGGCGCCGTGGCGGCAGGTGCCGATGCGCTGGGATTCGTGCTGTGGGCGGGCAGCAAGCGGGCGGTGGACGTTGCTCGCCTGGCGGAGCTTTCGCGCCTGGTGCCGGCATTCGTGATGCGTGTCGGATTGTTCGTCGATGCCAGTGAGGCCGAAGTGGCCGCCGCTGCCCCGCATCTCGATCTGCTGCAATTCCATGGCAACGAAACGCCCGAGCAGTGCCGCGCCGCTGGCCGCCCCTATATCAAGGCGTTGCGCATGCGTGACGGGATCGACCTGGCGGCAGAGGCAGAACGCTTCCATGACGCACGCGGTCTGCTGCTGGATGCCTATCGTCCCGGTGTCCCCGGTGGCACGGGCGAGACCTTTGACTGGTCGCGCATCCCTCGAGAATTGCCCCTGCCGGTGATCCTGGCGGGTGGGCTCGAGGCCGGCAACGTGACGGAGGCGGTCAGGCAGGTAGCGCCCCACGCGGTCGATGTCTCGGGAGGGGTAGAGTCTGCCCCTGGCGAGAAGTCATGGGAGCGCCTCCAGGCGTTCTGTCAGGCAGTACGAGCCGCCGACTGACTCCACTGATGCCCTGCGCGGCATGCCGCAAGGCCTGCGCGGGACAGGCGCAACACTGGACTCCACAAGGCAATTGGCATCTCGCACTACCCGCAAGGGGGGCGAAGCCGCTACAATGTTTGCCAGAATCTGGAAAAGGGGCCGTACGACCAATGGGTTGCACGGTCTTTTCCTTTGGCGCCACTGACTTCCTCCAGCGTCCCGAGACAAGGGGGCGAAGAGGGTGTCAGTCGTTGCCCGCCACGTCCTTGCCTCCTGGAGAGGTGGGCGTGTGCCAACTCGCATGGCCGCCGACAGTCGTCGAGCGGTGCCCAGAACAGCAGCAAAACGGAAGCCTCCCCACCATGAGCTGGCTTGACAAGATTGTGCCGTCAATGAGCCGTATCCAACGCAAGGATCGGCGCACCTCCATTCCTGATGGCCTGTGGCGTAAATGCCCCAAGTGCGAAGCAGTCCTGTACCTTCCGGAGCTGACCAAGCACGACAACGTCTGCCCGAAGTGTGACCACCATCTGCGTCTCACTGCGCGTGCCCGTCTGTCCTGGTTCCTCGACAGCGAGGGTCGCGAGGAGATCGCGGCAGATCTGGAGCCGGTCGATCGCCTCAAGTTCCGCGATTCCAAGAAGTACAAGGATCGCCTGAGCGCCGCCCAGAAGCAGACGTCCGAGAAGGATGCGCTGGTCGCCATGCGCGGCACGCTTTCCGGACAGCCTGTCGTGGCCGTTGCCTTCGAATTCAGCTTCATGGGCGGCTCCATGGGGGCCATCGTCGGTGAGAAGTTCGTGCGTGCCGCCGAACTCGCGCTGGCGGAAGAAGTGCCGCTGGTATGCTTCGCGGCCTCCGGTGGCGCGCGCATGCAGGAAGCACTGTTCTCTCTGATGCAGATGGCCAAGACCTCCGCTGCGCTCGAGAAGCTCAAGCAGGCAGGCGTACCGTACATCAGCGTGCTGACGGATCCGGTCTTCGGTGGCGTATCGGCATCGCTTGCCATGCTGGGCGACCTGAACGTTGCCGAGCCGAATGCCCTGATCGGCTTCGCTGGCCCGCGTGTCATCGAGCAGACCGTGCGCGAGAAGCTGCCGGAAGGCTTCCAGCGTTCAGAGTTCCTGCTCGAGCATGGCGCGGTCGACATGATCATCCATCGTCGCGACATGCGTGAGCGTCTGTCCAGCATCCTGCTCAAGCTGCAGGGTCTGCCGGTCAAGGCTGACGTGCAGGCACCGGTGGTAGATGCCACGGAAGTCGTTGTCGAAGGTGAGGCTGTCGAGGCTGCACCGAGCGAGCCGCAGCCTGCAGAGCCGCGCTCCGCGGTTGACAGCGTGCTTGACGAGACATTCTCCGCCGACAAGCCGCAAGGCGATCGTCGCGATGGCTGAGCAGGCCAATGCGCCGGGCCACTGCAGCACCCGAGAGGTGCTGCAGTCCCGTGAGCGGCCTCCGCTGAGCGTTGCTGCCCTGCATGAGGCCGTGCCACGCGAGCTGTCACTGCAAGACTGGCTTTCGCGTCTGGAGCGCCAGCATCCCGTCAGCATCGACATGGGGCTCGCCCGCGTGCAATGCATGGCTGAGCGTCTGGGGCTTGTCGGCCCCGGGGCTCGTCGCATTGGCGAGCGGGTCATCACCGTGGCCGGTACCAACGGCAAGGGCTCCACGGTCGCCATGCTCGAGGCGCTCGGGCGTGCGCATGGTCTGACGACCGCGACTTACACCTCTCCGCACCTGCTGCATTACAACGAGCGCGTGACCCTCGATGGGCAGCACGCCAGTGATGCCGAGCTGATCACTGCCTTCGAGCAGGTGGATTCGGCGCGTCATTCGGATGTGGGAGATGGGCAGGGCGTGATCAGCCTGACCTACTTCGAGGCCGGCACGCTCGCTGGCCTGTGGTTGATCGCTCAGCGACAGCCACGGTTGGCGATTCTGGAGGTCGGTCTCGGCGGGCGTCTGGATGCCGTCAACATCATCGACTGCGATGTGGCGATGATCACCACCGTGGCACAGGATCATGCTGCCTTCCTGGGCACGGACCTCGAGAACATCGGCTTCGAGAAGGCGGGTATCCTGCGTGCAGGGCGCCCGGCCATCTTCGGCTCCGATCACTTGCCGAGCAGCTGTGCCGAGCACGCCCGCTCGCTGGGTGTGACGCCTCAGGTGCTGTGGCAGGACTTTGTCTGGCAGGACGCCTGCGAGCAGGACCTCGCCTCCCCGGCAAGGTCGTCAGCGGATGGGCTCTGGCACTGGCAGCGATTGAGCGACCCCGTCATGACCCTCGAGGCACTTCCGGACCCCGGTCTGCCACGCGACAACGCGGCCAGTGCGCTGAATGCGCTCGTCGCAGCCGGTGTGGCGCTTGAGGTGTCATGCGTGCGCCATGCCATGGCCAATGTCCAGCTCAAGGGGCGCATGCAATGGGTCCAGCGTCATGGGCGTGACTGGTGTCTGGATGTGGGGCACAACCCGCATGCGGCAGGTTATCTGGCCAGTCGTCTGGCGGCGCGTGAGCGTTCCGCTCGACCGCGTCTGGTGCTGCTGGCCATGCTGGGAGACAAGGACGCGCGAGGCGTGATCGAGGCGCTGTCGCCCGTGGTGGATGGCTTCGTCGTGGCGACACTGGGCGGCGAGCGTGCTCGCCAGGCCAGTGAGCTGGCTGCCGTGGTGCGTGCCTGCCAGGGGACCGTGCTGGCGGAATGCGATTCGGTCGCTGAGGCGGCGAATTGGCTGGTGGAGCATGCCACCGCGGGGGAGGTGCTGGTCTGCGGCTCCTTCTTCACGGTCGGCGAAGCGCTGGCATGGCTTGACGACGAGGATGCCTGAGGTGAAGCAGGACCGCGGTCATTGGAATCCGGGTGCAAGGGAGATGGCACGATGAAATATGGCAAGCGAGAACGGATCAGCGGCGCAGTCATCCTGTTGGCCCTGGGCGTGATCTTCATCCCGATGTTGTTTGATGAGCCGCCGGCCCGTGATGAGCGTCCCAGTCCGGTGATGACATTGGGCAAACCGGTGGATATCGACCGTTCGACGGTGGATGCACCGCAGCCCCCCAGCGAGCTGAAGATTGGTACCGATGTCCCCATCACCTTCGTGGATGGCAATGGCAAGGTGCGTGACAGTGATCCCGGACCCGGCATCGAAAACGCCTCCGAGTCGCGAGCTCGCGTGGCGGAGGCGCAGCAGCTGTCGCCGACCAGATCCGTGTCCAGCAGCGAGCCGAAGGCTGCGCCGACACCGCAGCCCAAGCCGGCCCCGACGCCCAAGCCAGAGCCCAAACCGGCGCCTGAGCCCAAGCCTGCCGTTACCGCCAGCGCGCCATCTTCTTCCGCCGGTGGCTGGGCGGTGCAGGTCGGCAGCTTCGGCAAGCCGGCCAACGCCGAGCGACTCCAGAAGGACCTGCAGAGCAAGGGATTCGCGGCCTATCGCGTCGCGCGGGATGGCAATCTGACCGTGGTATTCGTCGGTCCCTACAAATCTTCCGAGATTGGTGAGTCCGCGCGCTCTCGCCTTCAGGAGCAGGTCAATATCAAGGGCCTTCTGGTACGCCGGAAGGAGGGTGAGTGAACGCGCTGGTCTGGATCGATTGGTTGTGTCTGGGGCTGCTGATCATCTCCGTGTTGCTGGGGTTGATGCGTGGTCTGCTCAGCGAGGCGCTGGGACTGGCAGGCTGGCTGGTGGCCTTGGTGGCGGCACGCCAGTTCGGGGCGGAAGCCGGGGCCCTGCTCGACGAGGTGATCCTGTCTCCGGGCATTCGCACCGCGGTCGGCTTCGTGCTGGTGGTACTGGGCACGGTGCTGGTCTGGGGATTGATGCTGCGTCTGCTCGAACGCCTGGTCCAGGCGGTCGGCATGGGGGGCTTCAATCGCCTGCTGGGGGGTGTCTTCGGCGCGCTTCGGGCGGCGGTGATCCTGGTACTGGTGACGGCTGTCGTCGGCCTGACACCTCTGCGTGACAGTGCGGACTGGCAGGCGGCGCAGCTGCGCCCGACGCTGGAGCAGCTGCGCGACTGGTCGCTGGCACGCTACCGTGAGTGGGACACGGGAGGGGATTGGCAGTTGCCGCAGGACGGGACGGCTCCATCCTCACAGACTGCCGGTTTCCAGCAGCAGGCGAGTGGCATGCTCGAGCGTGCCCGCCACGAAGGACGCACGCTGAGTGAAGGCGTCAGTCAGCAGGTCGCCGAGCAGTTCATGCGTCAGCAGCATCAGCAGCGTGATGGTGACACCGCAGCACCTTGAGACGACAAAAGCGCCGGGCATTCTTGCTCGGCGCTTTTGTTTTGTCTGCTCGACCCTCCGAGCAGGTCAGCGCGTCGAGGTGCAGCAAGCATCGTGGTATCGATTGACCCATCGGTCAGGTGTTGCCTGTGGTGTGGGCAGGCCTGACAATTGCGGCATGTGAGCACTCATATTGCCATGTGGAGGCGCGCTGATGATGGCTGGCGCCTCCCTCTCCTAGTGTGTATCAGTGAGGTAATGACGGGATGTGCGGGATTGTAGGTTTGATGGCCAACGCCTCGGTAAACCAGGCGCTGTATGACGCGCTGACCGTATTGCAGCATCGTGGGCAGGATGCCGCGGGGATGATGACCTGGCACGAGGGTCGTTTCCTGCTGCGCAAGAGCAATGGCCTGGTGCGTGATGTCTTCCGCACTCGTCACATGCAGCGACTCAAGGGCAACATGGGCATCGGCCATGTTCGCTATCCGACCGCTGGCTCTTCCAGCGAGGCGGAATCGCAGCCGTTCTACGTCAATTCGCCCTACGGCATCACCCTGGCGCACAACGGCAACCTGACCAACTCCGAGCAGCTCAAGCAGGAGCTCTTCTCCTCCGACCTGCGTCACATCAACACCAGCTCCGATTCCGAAGTGCTGCTCAATGTCTTCGCTCACGAGCTGGGCAAGCAGGGCATGCGTCTGGGCGCGGGTGATGTCTTTGATGCGGTACGTCGTGTGCACCGTCGCTGCAAGGGTGGCTATGCCGCCGTATCGATCATCAACGGCACCGGCCTGGTCGCCTTCCGTGATCCGCACGGGATTCGTCCGGCGTGCTTCGGCAAGCGCGAGGCTGCTGAAGGTACCGAGTACATGATCGCTTCCGAATCCGTGGCGCTGGACGTCGCCGGTTTCGAGCTGATCCGTGACCTGGCACCGGGGGAAGCCGTCTTCATCGACATGGAGCGTCAGCTTCATACCCTGCAGTGCGCTGATGACCCGGTACTCAAGCCGTGCATCTTCGAGCACGTCTATCTGGCGCGTCCGGACTCCCTGCTGGACGGTGCCTATGTCTACGGTACCCGCATGCGCATGGGGGAGAAGCTGGCCGACAAGATCGTGCGGGAATGGCCGGAGCAGGACATCGATGTCGTCATCCCGATTCCGGATACCTCGCGCACGTCCGCTCTCGAGCTGGCTCAGCATCTGGGAGTGACTTACCGCGAAGGCTTCATGAAGAACCGTTACATCGGCCGTACCTTCATCATGCCGGGGCAGACGCTGCGCAAGAAGTCCGTGCGTCAGAAGCTCAACGCCATCGATATCGAGTTTGCCGGCAAGAACGTGCTGCTGGTGGATGATTCCATCGTGCGTGGCACCACCTGCAACGAGATCATCCAGATGGCCCGTGAGGCGGGCGCGAAGAATGTCTACTTCGCCTCGGCGGCGCCAGCGGTTCGCTATCCCAATGTGTACGGTATCGACATGCCGGCCGCGGAAGAGCTGATCGCCCATGGTCGTACCGAGAGGGAAATCGCGGATCTGATCGGCGCGGATCGTCTGTTCTATCAGGATCTCGATGACCTGAAGGACGCCTGTCGCGAGGTCAATCCTGCCCTCGACGAGTTCGACTGCTCCGTGTTCGATGGAATCTACGTGACCGGCGATATCGATGAGGCCTACCTCAACGACCTGCAGGCTTCACGCAACGATGGAGCCAAGAACGCAGGCGAGACCCACGCGGTCGTGGATCTGCACAACGATTCCGAAGACATCGACTGACCCCTTGGCCTGTCTCGCGTGACAGGTCATGGCAGGGTGAGTGATTCGCAACGGGCTCCGGAGAAATCCGGGGCCCGTTGCGCGTTCAAAACCGGTAACATTAACCGACAGCTTTCTGCTCTGTTTCCCGGCTCATGAAAGAAGCGCCCGCGGCGCGTAACCTGACAATCCCGTGAGCCACGTCATCCGGGACAGAGATCAGCGGATTCCATCAGTAGAGGTACTGGACACCATGCACGACGACAATCTTTCCCGCGCCGACCTTTCCCGCGATGAGCTGGGACTGGAGACGCTCGCCATCCGCGCCGGTCACTTGCGTGGCGGTGAGCAGGAGCACGGCGAGCCCATCTACACCACGTCCAGCTTCGTCTATGGCAGTGCGGCCGAGGCGGCAGCCAAGTTCGGTGGTGACGAAGCCGGCAACATCTACTCGCGCTTCACCAACCCGACGGTGCGCTTCTTCGAGGAGCGACTGGCGGCAATGGAGGGCGGTGAGCGCTGCGTGGCCACCAGCTCCGGCATGGCCGCGATCATGTCCACCGTGCTGGCCCTGCTGGAAGCCGGGGATGAGATCGTCGCCTCGCGTTCCATCTTCGGCTCCAGTGTGAGCCTGTTCACCAAGTACTTCGGCAAGCTGGGCATCACCACGCGCTTCGTCGAACTGGGGGATCTCGAGGCCTGGCGCGCGGCCATCACACCGTCCACCAAGCTGCTGTTCGCCGAGACGCCGTCCAACCCGTTGTCCGAGATCGGTGACATCAAGGCGCTGGCAGCGCTGGCACATGAACATGATGCATGGCTTGCCATCGACAACTGCTTCTGTACCCCGGCATTGCAGCGTCCGCTGACCCTGGGCGCGGATATCGTCATTCACTCCGCCACCAAGTATCTGGATGGGCAGGGGCGGACTCTGGGCGGGGCAGTGGTCGGCAGCAGCGCGTTGATGGAAGAGGTCTTCGGCGTGGTGCGGACGTGCGGGCCCTGCCTGAGTCCCTTCAATGCCTGGGTCTTCCTCAAGGGACTGGAGACGCTCAACATTCGCATGGAGGCCCACTGTGCACGTGCGCTGGAGCTGGCGCACTGGCTGGAAGCGCATCCTGCGGTCGAGCGCGTCCACTATTCAGGCCTCGAGAGTCATCCGCAGCATGCGCTCGCCAAGGCTCAGCAGAAGGCCTTCGGTGCCGTGCTGGGGGTGGTCATCAAGGGAGGTCGTGAAGGGGCCTGGTCGGTCATCGATGCCACGCGCATCCTGTCGATCACCGGCAACCTCGGTGATGTGAAGACCACTATCACGCATCCTGCCACCACCACGCATGGTCGCTTGAGCGATGAGCAGAAAGCGGCCGCCGGTATCGTGGACGGCATGGTGCGCATCGCGGTGGGTCTGGAAGATCTCGATGACATCAAGCGTGATCTGGCGCTTGGGTTGGATCGCCTGGCGTCTGCATGAGTCGACCAGCACTGTCGTGAGAGAACGCCCGGCCATGCCGGGCGTTTCTGCATCTGCTCGGCCATGACGGTGGCCGGTGTCTCGGGAAGAGAGCGCTCAGCGCCGGCATGGCTGGCGCGGCATGATGAGAAAGGGGTGGGACTATCGCTTGGCGCGTGGCAGGCCAGTGGGTAAGCTGGCAGCCATGGGAAGGCATCATCACGATACGGTGTCGTATCGCGGTTGAGAGCGTCGATCACGGCAGGTGGGCTCACGCTCGGCGCGTTGGATGACAGGACAGGGAGACAAGCATGTGGCGCAATAGTCGTCGGGGGTGGGGCTGGCCCGTCATCGTGATGCACTGGCTGTCGGCGCTGGCCATCATCGGGCTCTTCGCCCTCGGGTGGTGGATGACATCACTCGGCTATTATGATCGCTGGTATCAGCTGGGTCCCTGGTGGCATCGCTCCGTGGGCGTGGTGCTGTTCGTGATCACGTTGCTGCGCCTTGTCTGGCGAGCCATGCAGCCGACGCCACAGGCGCATGGCTCCCGCATCGAGCAGCGGGCGGCGCGCATCGGGCATGCCTTGCTGTATGCATTGCTGTTGCTGGTGATGATCTCGGGGTATCTGATCTCGACGGCGGATGGACGAGCCATCAGCGTATTCGGGCTGTTTGACGTGCCTGCCTTGCTCAGCGGGATGAAGGATCAGGCGACGTTGGCAGGAGACGTTCACTGGTACGCGGCCTGGGCGCTTGTCATCCTGTCGCTTGGTCACGCCGCTGCCGCCTTCAAGCATCATCTGATGGAGGGCCAGGACACGTTGCGACGTATGCTCTGGCCGCTGCGCTGAAAGGAATTGCCGGCCACCACGGCGGCACCATGCATGACGAATCCTCAAGGAGCTAGGACATGAACGACACATCCCTGACACCCAAGGCCTTCTCGCTGGGCAAGACGTTCGCTGGCGGCCTTCTGGCAGCGGCACTCCCCTTGATGGCGGGCCAGGCTCAGGCCTCGGACTATGTCATTGACACCAAGGGCCAGCACGCCTTCATCCAGTTCAAGATCAGCCATCTCGGCTACTCCTACGTCCTAGGTGAGTTCAAGGACTTCACGGGGACCTTCCGCTATGACGAGGGTCAGCCCGAGGCGTCAAGCGTCAAGGTCGAAGTCGATGTCGACAGCCTGGACAGCGCCCACGCCGAGCGCGACAAGCACATCAAGTCTGCTGATTTCCTGGATGCTTCCGAGTACCCGACGGCGTCTTTCGTCTCCACCGGGTTCACCTCTTCCGGTGATGGTGCCGGCAAGCTGACGGGGGATCTGACACTGCATGGCGAGACGCAGCCGATCACCATCGATGTCGATCACATCGGCGGTGGCGAAGACCCCTGGGGCGGCTATCGTCAGGGCTTCGAGGGCACCACCACGCTCAAGCTCGCCGACTATGGCATCGACACCTCCAAGCTTGGGCCAGCGGCCGCGACGGTCGACATGTACCTGGTGGTGGAAGGTATCCGTCAGTAACGGTGCCATCCGTTGCATGACCTGAGCGAATTGCCTCAGTGATCGAAGAGAACGCCCCTGTCATGTGATTGACAGGGGCGTTCTCGTATCGGCGGCCAGACTGGCGCAGGAGGCCGGTGCTCAACCACGCAGTGCGAGGTAGCTGCCGGCACCGATCATCAGGCTTGCAGCGCTGCGGTTGAGGCGTCTGACGGCTCGCGTCGAGCGCAGATGGCGACGAATGCGGCCTGCGGCGTAACCGACAGGGACGACCCCGATCAGCAAGGCACTGAGATTGAGAGCGGCCGCGATCACGATATCGCCACCACTCAGGCGGGTGATGTCCATGAAGGTCGGCAGAAAGGCGATGTAGAACAGGATGACCTTGGGGTTGGAGGCCGAGATCAGGAAGCCTTGCAGGAAGCCACGCCACCAGCTTCCGCGCATGTCGGGAATTTCCGTGTCTTCCAGGCTGGGTCGGCAGGTCCAGAGCTTGTACCCCAGGTAGATCAGATAGGCGGCCCCCAGCAGGCGGATGACCAGAAAGAGCTCGCTCCAATGGGTCGCCAGTGCCGAGAGACCGAAGACGGCCGCCAGCATGTAGCAGACGTCACTGAGGCTCATGCCGACGGCCATCGGGACACAGGCATTGCCTCCCTGGCTCATGCCACGCGCCATCAGGGCGAGGATTCCGGGGCCGGGAGTGATCCCGAAGAGGAAGATGGCAAGGAAGAAGGTCAGTCCTGATTCAAGCGTCATGAGGATTTCCTGTCGTGGAAGGCGCATCGTGGGCAACGCCTCTGTCATGAGTCGAGTATATCGCCTGTACATGGCGCGCGGACAATGAAACCGATGCGCTTGGCATGCAGGCGGAAGCCGTTGGCGGGGCTGTTGCAGGAGGGGGTCGGTCGCGATCAGGCTGAGGCCTTCGGGCCAGTCAGGAGTGGCACGCCAGGCCAGCCGGTTGCCCGGCTGGTTCCTCGTGTCGTGCTCAGGTAGCGTGCTGCGACGCTTGAGTGCAGGTCAGGTGGGGAGGCCTCGGAAGCTACCGATCCCCCAGGATGAGATGAGGAAAGCTGTCGTCGAGGCAGTTGTGCGGGCGATGCCCGGACACCGGGTTGCCAGTCTGCTCAGTGAATTCGAATGGCTTCACTCGCAGTCGTTCAGGACTGCCCCCGGGAAGTGACGACGCAGCATGCGGTTCTGGAACTCATCGATGAATGAGCAGTTGATGATGATGATGAAGCGCTCGAAGTGCTGGCCCGCGTTATCCTGAGTGATGGAGCTGACGCTGTGGAACAGCTGGTCATCATGGATGTGCAGAACCTCTCCCGGTGCAAGCTCGGTGGTCGCCAGCAACTCGCTGCCGGCCTTGTCGCGGTAGAGGGTATTGATGGCACCACTGACGTTCTCGCGATTGAGTACCAGAATGCTTAAGTACTTGCAGCCATCGGCGTGAATGCCTTGTCCCTGGAGAGGGTCGATGGTGCCGTCGCCGCGGACACCCGTGATCTGCATCAGGATCGGCTCACGCGGCCCGATGCCCCACATGTCGGCCCAGGCCTTGACGAAGGCGCGCACGTCGTCGCGCTCGGTGAACGCCGCTTCCAGCGGATCGTAGTATCTCAGGCGGTCCGCCATGCTGGCAGCGTCATTGAAGCGTCCACCCTGTGCCATCGGGCACTCGCCAAGGGTTTCGACTTCCATCTGGTCATTCAGGTGCAGCCAGGACATGCGCTTCCAGCGTGTGTTGACGTAAGGGTCACGGGGAAGGTTGTCCAAGAAACCCTGCCAGGCGTTCAAGTCAATGTGTGGAGTGATCGTTGCCTTGCTCCAGTGCTGACGAGCCAGCTCCTCATGCACGCTTGTCGGCCAGTACTCAGAGATCCTGGGCAGCGAGAGAGCGCTATCCTCTGATGACGTTGCCGGGTAGCGATCGTTGAGAGCGCTCTGGTCCAGAGTGAGTTTACGGGAAGCATCGGCCAGCTGACGTACACCACGGTTTACGATGTTCATGCAAGAATTCCTCGATGTTTCGGCATTTAGCGCCTGTTGGAAGGTGTTGCGTTCGCAACGTCGAGGAGAATGGGAAGATGCATGAGAGAGAGTCAAACCAAGCGCGCGGCTTAGAGCGTTAATCTTGCGTAAGTATCATCAATATGGGCGTCTGGGCGATGGAGGGGTATTAGAGGTCTGATCTCCTGGCATCATGTCAGTCATGAGCGGTATTCTTTGTCGCCTTTCGGCGAAAAACGGCATGGGCAATGCGTGACGCAGGTGCTGGTAGCGTTGAGAGGAGGCGTGTGTCACGGCGGGTTTGGCACTGTGTTTATGCGAGGCAGACACTTAGACTGCTATTGGCTCCAGTGATGTATATCGCGATAACTCAGCTGATTCAGGCAACGTGCGTGTCCCCGCCGAGCACCGGTCGGTAGACAAGATGGTAGGGGAGGTATCCTGGATCATGGCAGATGGGTCTCGTCAGACCGGAAGAGCGACTGGAATTGCGCTCTTTGGAACAGTGGTCGCTGCCATCGCGATCGGCCTGCTGGTGGGGGTCGTGGCAGTGCAGGACATCATCGGCCGCTGGCCTTCAGCGCTGCTGATGGTGATTATTGGCGCAACTGCGGGCATCATGCTGATTCGTCATCGTCAGATGGCATATCAACAGCACACGCAGGAGGCGGTCATGCAGACTAGTGTTGTTGGCCCCTCGGCCAGCATGGGACTCCCCGCCAGTGACCAGCGCTTTCGCGAATTGCTGGAAAGCCTGCCACGTGTGGCAGTGCAGGGGTACGACAGCCAGCGCCGAGTGATCTATTGGAATGAGGCCAGCGAGCGACTGTATGGTTTCAGCGAGCAGGAAGCTCGAGGGCGTTGTCTTGAAGCCTTGCTGATACCGGATGAAATGGCGGACATCGTGGTGGATGCCCACCACGCGTGGGTCAATCACGGCACCCAGATCCCGGCGAGCGAGCTTGAGCTGAAGCACAAGTCAGGCGCACCGGTGCCGGTGTTCTCTCACCACGTCATGTTGGGTGAGCGGTCGGACAATCCATTGATGTTCTGCATCGACATCGATCTGGCGGGCGAGCGCAAGGTGCAGCGTGAGCTGGACTACATGACGCGATTCGATCCGTTGACCGAACTGCCCAATCGGCAGACGTTCGAGACTGAGCTCGAGAACATGCTCGGGGAGTGTCAGCGTCACGGCGATACCTTGATGGTGCTGTTCCTGGATATCGACCACTTCACCGAGATCAACGATACCCAGGGCTATGAGATGGGGGACCTCGTGATTCGCAGCGTCGCGTCGCGCTTGCAGGGGTTCCAGCGGAGTCAGGATCTACTGTCACGCTTCGGCGGCGATGAATTCGTCATGGCGATGCCGCGCCTGGATTATGAAAGTGATGCCTTGTCGGTCGTGCAGCGGATCCGCGAAGATTTCCAGCGCCCCTTCCAGATAGAAGGGCGTGAGTTGTTGCTGCGTCTGAGCATCGGCGTCAGCCTCTATCCCGAGAATGGCAATGATGCGCCGGAACTGGTGCGCAATGCGGACGTCGCCAAGCACCGAGCGAAGCAGGCCGGGCGTGATGGATATCAGTTCTTCAACCAGGAAGTGCGCGATGCCATGCTGCATCAGCATCATCTGGCGGGGCGCCTTCAGACGCTGCTGAGCGAGGATGGGGGTGGCGAGCTGTTCCTCCACTTCCAGCCTCAGGTCGCGGCGCGCAGTGAGCGTATCGAGTCGGTAGAGGCGCTGATGCGCTGGCATGCGCCCGAAGGGCCCATTCCCCCGACTGACTTCATCAAGGTGGCAGAGCGCACCAATCTGATCGAGCGCCTGGGTGACTGGGTGATTCGCCAGGCATGTCGCCAGCAGGCTGAGTGGCATGCCATGGGGATCAAGGGCTATCGGATCGATATCAATATCTCCGGGCGTCAGGCGATCAACAGCGACGTCTTCCAGCGTCTTGAGGCATGCGTGGCGGAATATGGCCTGACGCCACGGGACATCGGCATCGAACTGACCGAGAACGTGTTGATCGATGCTGACGTCAAGGTGCGCGATAGCCTGCGTGCCCTGCACGACAGAGGCTACAAGATCGCGATCGATGATTTCGGGACCGGCTACTCCTCGATGAGCTACCTCAAGATGCTGCCGGTGACGGCGCTCAAGATCGATCGCTCCTTCGTGATCGAATGTGCTCAGGAACCCAAGGATCGCGCCATCATGGAAGCGACGGTCTTCCTCGGGCATCGACTGGGGCTGGAGGTGGTGGCCGAGGGGGTGGAGAATATCCAGCAACTCGAGCTGTTGCGCGAAATGCGCTGTGATCTCATTCAGGGATACTACTTCTACAAGCCCATGGCGGCGGCGGACATCCAGCGGCTGCTGTCCGGGGGCAACAACCCGCCTCATCCTGGCGCCCATCGCCCGTCCAGTGATCCAACCAGTGCATCCAACGGTTGCCATTGAGTCAGCGTTGATCCGGTGCCGTTGTGGCATGGGACTGTTGCTGTGGATCGGCTTTTTAGTTTGCGGGCTAAAAGATATGATGCTGACAGTTGAAGCGGATGGACTGTCATCATCATCGATGAATCTGGGCATTCCTTCCTGACACCTGCGGGTCGAGCATCTCATGCTCCCCGCAGGCGTTTGCCGAGAGTGGCTGCGTCGTTCAATGCGCAGAGCTGTTCGCCCACTCTCGCTTCCTGCCTGCATTGCAGGTTGCGATGGTTCCTTGAGCGGGTTTCACGACCCTTCCGGCGATACCCTTGGGGTATCGATGACCGGACAAGCCAGTCCTTGTGACTGGCTTTTTTTATGCCTGTCATCCGTCCGTCAAGGTTGCCAGTCAAGCGCGGCACCCTCTCAGAACAGCCCCAGCTGTTGCGTCTCTTCGTGGGCCTTGAGTCGGACACCGACTCCCAGCAGGCGCACCGGTCGATGGCCACGTTGCCAGGCTTGCTCCATCAGCAGTGCGAAACTCCTGGCGTCCGGCAATGAGAGGGTGGAGGCGGGGAGGAGGCTTTCCAGCGTGGTGCTGGTGAAGTCGTTGAAGCGTACCTTGACGAACTGCTTGGCCAGCACCGGCTGTTCCTGGCGTGCGTGACGCTCCCCGAGGCGCTCCATCAGCATGGGAAGCTTGGCGAGGCAGGCGGAGAGATCCGGAAGATCCTGATCGAAAGTGCGTTCGACACTGATGGACTTCCGCTCTCTCTCGACCTTGACGGGGCGGTCATCAATGCCGTGAGAGAGTTCATGCAGGCGATGTCCGAATTTGCCGAAGTGTTCGACCAGTGTGGTCAGTGGTGTCGTGCGGATGTCATCGCAGGTGGTAATCTCCAGCCGATTGAGGCGGGCCAGCGTGGCCGGGCCGACGCCATGCAGCTTGCCGACGGGCAGCTTACGAATGAAGGCGTCGCTGGACTCTGGCGTGATCACCGTCAGGCCATCGGGTTTCTCCCAATCACTCGCGATCTTGGCCAGGAACTTGTTGGCGGCCACGCCGATCGACAGCGTGATCCCGGTGCGCTTCAGGGCTTCTTCCTTCAGCCAGCGCGCCATCCAGGTCGCGCTTCCCTGAAATTCCTCGATGTCGCTGACGTCCAGGTAGGCTTCGTCCAGCGATAGAGGTTCCACCAGTGGTGTCAGTTCGTGAAACAGTGCCTGGATCTCCTGCGAGACGGCACGGTAGCGCTCGAAGTCGGGGGGGGCGAGTATCAGTTGCGGACACAGGCGCAGGGCGCGCGCTGTGGACATCGCAGAGCGGACGCCGAAGGCGCGAGCCGGATAATTGCAGGTGGCGATCACGCCACGTTGCTCGGTGCGGCCACCGATGGCGATGGGCACCTCGCGCCACTCTGGGTGACGAAGCATCTCGACGGCGGCGTAGAAACAATCGCAGTCAGCATGAAGGATCTTGCGCATTCGCGCATCATCCTAAAAGACTGGATGGCTGTCCAGTGTCAGGCGGCGTGTCGCCTCATTCTTCGCCCAGAGACGACAGCGCCCGGCAGACGTGATGCCTGCCGGGCGTTGTCGTATCTTCTGTTGCCGTTGCCGTTGCCAGGCTACCCTGGCCGGCGGATTACAGCGTCATCGCCGCCACCCAGCCGAAGACGATCAACGGGATGTTGTAGTGGATGAAGGTCGGCACCACGCTGTCCCAGATATGATCATGCTGTTGATCGACATTCAGGCCTGCCGTCGGGCCGAGCGTGGAGTCAGAGGCGGGGGAGCCAGCATCGCCCAGTGCGGCCGCGGTGCCGATCAAGGCGACGGTCGCCAGGGGGGAAAAGCCGAACTGCAAAGCCAGCGGGACATAGATCGCCGCGATGATCGGGATGGTGGAAAAGCTGGAGCCGATGCCCAGCGTGATGAACAGCCCGACCATCAGCATGACGAGCGCGGCCAACGGCTTGTTGTCTCCGATGATGTGGAAGGAGGCATCCACCAGGGTCTGGATATCACCCGTGGCTTTCATGACGGAGGCGAAGCCGGCTGCCGAGATCATGATGAAGCCGATCAGTGCCATCATGCGCATGCCGGAGGTGAACAGGTCGTCGGCTTCGTTCCACTTGAACAGGCCACCCAGGGAAAGAATGGCGAAGCCGACCAGGCCGCCCAGGATCATCGAGCCGGAATAGAGCTGGATGCCCAGGGCGGCGATGATGGCGACCCCAGCCATGATCAGGCCGCTGCGGGATGGTGCATGCACTGGAGTATGGTGCGGGACGTTGGTCGACTTGATCTCGCGATTGGCGTAGTCACGCGGCTTGCGATAGGAGACGAAGACCGCAGTCAGCAGTCCCAGGAACATGCCGCCTACCGGAATGGCCATCGCCATCGGCACCATGCCGCGGGTGACTTCCAGCCCCATTGCCTGGCCCGCTTCATTGATGTTGGCCAGCAGGATGTCATTGAGGAAGATGGAACCGAAGCCCACCGGCAGCAGCATGTAGGGAGCCGTCAGACCAAAGGTCAGGGCACAGGCGACGGCGCGGCGATCCAGGCGCAGGCGGTTCATGGCCACCAGCAGTGGCGGAATCAGGATCGGAATGAAGGCGATGTGGACAGGGATCAGGTTCTGGGACGAGATCGCCACCAATGTCACGCTGCCCAGCAAGCCGTACTTGATGGCGGTCTGACGGCGAGGGGTGCTCTCCCCATTGAGCATGCCGATCAGGCGTGCGGCAAGAAGATCCGGCAGGCCGGAGCGAGACAGGGCCACGGCAAAGGCACCGAGCGTGGCATAGGCCAGGGCGACCTTGGCACCACCGCCGACGCCGTCGTTGAAGGCGCCGAGAGTGTCAGTCAGAGACAGGCCACTGAACAGGCCGCCGACCAAGGCGCCGGCCACCAGAGCGAAGACGACCGAGACTCGGGCCAGTGACAGGCCGACCATGACCAGAACGGCCAGTATTACCGCATTCATGCGAGTACCTCATTAAGGGAGATGTGCCAATGGAGCGGGGGGTTGCAGGTGTGCGCGGCCACCCGATCCCGGGCAATACCTCGCAAGTCGTGCTGATCGCTTACGTCAGGCGGTTTCGTCCTGAAACTGCCAGAAAACGGCGCGTTATCATACCAGAGCGAGGTCCCAAGCTGAATGGCCGATGAATGACCTCATGGAACGCGGCCGCCGGCGGCACGGTTGGCGCAAGGGAAGGGCTTTTTGTAGAATGCCACGCTGCCCGGCGGCTGCAGTCGCAGGCGTTATTCAACAGGAGAGCGCATGCTGGAGCTTGAAAATGCCCGTGTCATCGGCATGGGCAATGATCGCCGTGTTTATCAGGACCCCCGTGATCCTCGGCGCTGCATCAAGGTACCGCGCTATCCCGACAAAGGGAGCCGCCAGAATCAGCGCGAGCAACGCTACTTCGAAGGGCTCGTGAGGCGAGGTGTGCACGACTGGTCCTACGTGCCTGCCTATCATGGCAGCGTGGCGACCCGAGAGGGCCTCGGGCTGGTCTTCGACCTGATACTCGACGATGACGGCACGACCTCGCGCCGTCTGCGAGAGGTCTGTCATGAAACTCCCGAGCGGGTGGGGGAGGAGGCATTGATGGATGAGCTGGCCAATCTCTATCGCTATCTCGACAAGCGTTGGCTGATACCGTCCGACCTCAATGATCGCAACATCGTGGTCCAGTTTCGCGAGCATCAATCCCCGCGCCTGTGGTTGATCGATGGTATCTCCAATCCGGACTTCATCCCCCTCGCCACCGGTATCGCCTGGTTGGCGCGCCGCAAGATCGCCCGCCGCTATCGTCATTTTCTCAAGAAACTGATGAAGGGCGGGATGCTGACGGCAGATGCACATGCGCGCCTCGAGCGGCGTCTCTGGGGAGATTGAGCGCTTCCGACCGTATTTCCCTGTCGGGAGATGGGCCTCGAATCTCGGCGTTGAGAGAAGAGAGAAGGAAGAAGGAAGAAAGAAGGAAGAAGAGGGGAGTGATGAGGGCGATCGTCACTCTCAGTCACTCCCCGTCAGCCGACAGGCAGCCGAGCAGATCCCTGTCCTGACGTCTTGCCTCAGAGATTGTCGGTAAAGTGGCTTTTCATGGCATGCGTGATCTTGCGCAAGTCGTCGTGTGAGGTGATATAAGCCGGCATGGTATAGAGCCAGCGGCCGAACGGTCGCAACCAGACCCCTTGCTGACGAGCGTGAGCCTGAGCCCCTTCAAGACTTGCTGCATCGTGAACTTCTATCACGGCAGTGGCTCCCAATACGCGTATGTCGCCAATGGCGGGATGTGAGAAATCCGCGAGTTCCTCTCGTAGTACCTGATTGAGGCTGGCGATCTTGCCGAGATAATCGTCTTCCTCGAAAACCTTGAGGCTTTCCAGTGCCACTCGGCAAGCCAATGGGTTGCCCATGAACGTCGGGCCATGCATGAAGGCAGTATTGGCATCCTTGCCATCGAAGGCATGAAAGATATGGCTCTGGGCGAGGGTGGCAGCATGTCCCAGATACCCTCCCGTCAGTCCTTTTGACAGCACCATGATATCGGGCGTCACATCTGCATGCTCACAGGCAAACAGTTTTCCAGTACGTCCGAATCCTGTCGCGACCTCATCGAAGATCAACACCACGCCGAACTCGTCACATAAATCACGTGCCGCTTTCAGGTAGTGAGGCGAGTACATGTTGAGGCCGCCGGCTGCCTGGAGCAGCGGCTCCATCAGCAGAGCGGCGATGTCATCATGCGTCTCGAGCTCTCTGCGCAGCGCTGCGATGTCACCGAGGACCTCTTCATATGGCGCCGTGAATCCCGCCGTCGGTGCCGGCGCGAAATGATGTCTGGGCAGGAAGTCGGCAAACAGTGAGTGCATGCCCTCTTCCGGGTCGCAGACCGCCATGCAGCCTGCCGTGTCCCCGTGGTAGGCCTTCATCAACGACAGCATTCGCGTCCGCCCGCGAGTGTCATCACGATCCTGACGCTGTTGCTGGTATTGCACTGCCATCTTCATGGCGACTTCCATGCCGACGGAGCCACTGTCCGAGAAGAACACGTGGTTCAGCCCCTCCGGGGTGATGCGCACCAGTGCCTCGGCCAGCGCCACCGACGGTTGATGCCGAATGCCCCCGAGCATCACATGACACAATTGAGCCGCTTGCTGCTGAATCGCGGAGACGAGTCGAGGATGGCCATAGCCATGGATCATGCACCACCAGGAGCAGGTTGCGTCCAGCAGGGTCTCGCCGTCACTCAGTGTCATGCGCGGCCCGACTCCGCCCACGACCTCAAGCGGGGCAGGCATCGCGTGCATCTGCGTATACGGATGCCAAAGCGCTTGCGGCTGATCGGCATGTGAGGCGGTCTGGGGGTAGGACATGATGTTCTCCATCGACGCTGACGGCAATTGAGCCTCTTTGTTAACCTTGACCACTTTATCAGGTTGACATGATTTGTGAAGTGTCACTTTCTGGAGGGGGTGATGTCTCTAATATTGCCGGCGGAAATAGTGCTGGGGGATTGGTGGAGCCGAAGCGAAGGTTTACTTTCCTCTGTGTCTGCATGCTTTTGAGGATACGCTCAAGAACAAGAGGGACTCGGAGTGATGATGTGTGATGAAAGAGCTACTGAAAAAGTCACAATATGAATACTTCATGAAAGCTGCGGCTTGCCAGCGAGAGAATTTACCTGCCTGTGATGTCGATGTGATTCTACAATACCGCCTGACGGCCGCTGACGCCCGCCATATAGGGACTCCAGGCTCATGTCGATTCTAATTAACGATATTTGCAGGCAGAGACTATTTTGAATTCACATATCTTTTCGAGTGCCAGCTATTGCATTCCAGAGAGCGCTTGATTAACTTGTCGTTAGTTGATTAGTGCTTCACGGCGTGGACATGCTTGGTCTATAATCCCTTCAGCTTCTGTAGGGTCTTACTGTCCCAAGTCCCTGCGTGAGCCAAATCCAGGAAGCAGCTGTTATTTGTTGATCGGCGAATTCTTTCGCAGCACCTGTTTCCGGAAGTGAATTTCTGACTGTCCCGATACCCTTGGAGAACCCCATGTCCCTGTTGACCGATTTCATGCAGAAAGAACAAGAGCTCAAGAAACTCCAAGAGCAACTGGAAAGCCTGCGCAACGATGATCGCCTGAAGAATGAGCTGGAATTCAAGGACAAGCTTGATTCCCTGATGAGTGAATACGGCAAGTCCACTCGCGACGTGATTGGCCTGCTGGATCCGAAAGCCAGCCAGACGCCGGCAGCTGCCGCGAGCGCGGAAACCAAGGCTGGCGGCGTTCGTCGCAAGCGCAAGCTGAAGGTCTACAAGAACCCGAATACCGGTGAAGTGATCGAGACCCGTGGTGGCAATCACAAGCAGCTGAAAGAGTGGAAGGAAGAGCACGGTGCCGAAACCGTCGAATCCTGGCTCGAGCGTACCGAGAGCTGAGTTGACACTTTCCTTGAGCATCTGCTGAAGAGACGGTTGACCAGACACGAAGAAGCCCCGCCATGGCGGGGCTTCTTCGTGTCTGGCGTTCGTGTCTGGCGTTCGTGTCTGGCGCTGATGTTGCCATTGCGCTGACCTTGCTCCCCATGGCCTGGGGGCCTCCGAGAGCATGGCGCCTCCCGCCTTGCACGGCGAGCCTCTGATGAGAAGGCATGCCGTGGCAGGGCGGGCGAGCCTGGGCAGAGAGCGCTCCCGTCAGCTGTCGATCTGTCCCAGGTTGACCAGGCGGCCGATGGCCAGCACCTTGCCGGTCGGTTTGCCGGTCGGCGAACCACCGTTGGGCTCCAGTGTCATCTCGAGCAACTGGCCCGGACTCATGCGGCCGATCTGCTCGGCGCTCAACTCGATACCTGCCACCGGGTCCACCAGACCCAGCGAACGCGGGCCCTCCGCTGGATCGGTCAGGGTCCAGAGTTCGATGGCGCGATCCGTCGGACGCTCGATAGTGACCTTGGGTGTCAGCTGAAGTCCGCCACCGGCCGTGACACTGGCGACCCAGGTCGGCGTGGCAGGGTCCTCGAGAGTCTGCAGTACCGCGACCATGCGCTGCGCGGATGACTCGGGCACCTCGTTCGCTACTGGCGGGGTGCCATCTTGTGGTGATTGAGGCGCGAAGGGCCCCACCTGCATCGCCAGAGCAAGGGCGAGTCCGGCGCCCAGCCCCAGACCCAGCCCGCCTCCCAGCCAGCGCCACAGCCAGGGGGCTTGCGGAGCAGGAGCGCCACCCGTGTCATTGGCTGGCGTCGTAGTCTGCTTGAGGCGCGTCAGGCTGGCATCGATGCGTTTCCACAGCGAATCGGAGGCCGGTTCCGGCGGCAGGCGATCACTGACGCTCAGCCAGTGCTGCTGCCAGCGAAGTGCCATGCGGGCGGCCTCATCGTCGCGCTCTATCCAGGCGCGCACCTCGGCTTCACGTTCGGGGTCCAGCAGGCCCAGGGTGTGTTCACCCAGCAACAGATTCTGCTCTTGTGGAGATTCGGGGATCGGAGAATGGTTCATCGTGACAGGCACTCCTGCAGTCGCTTGAGTCCGGCACGGATGCGACCCTTGATGGTGCCGAGCGGGGCGCTGAGTTTTTCGGCGATCTGCTCGTGGGTCAGGCCCTTGAAGAATGCCAGCAGAATGGGTTCGCGTCGTGGGGCTTCCAGCTCACCCAGACAATCGCTCAGCTGATGGGCTGTCTGACTGTCGTGTGCTGCCGCTTCCGGGTTGGCGAGCAAGTCGGCGAGGCTGTCGAGCGCCTCGCTGTCACCGCGGGGCGTCCGTCCCTGGGCCCGCAGCTGATCCAATGCACGATAGCGCAGGATGGTGAACAGCCAGGCGCGGCCATTGCCGAGTTCACGGCGATATTGGCCGGCATTGGACCACAGCTTGATGAAGGCATCGTGGACGGCGTCCTCGGCCTGATCCCGGCTGCCGAGCAGGCGCATGGCAAGTGCCAGCATGCGGCCGGACTCAAGGTCATAGAGGCGACGAAAGGCGGTTTCATCACCGAGCGCACAGGCCTCTATGGCACTGGCGTGGTCAAAGTCGTCCGGGTCTTGCGAACTGACGGGTGTCGTGTGTGCTGGCATCGGGGGCCCGACTCCATTGGCTGGGAATCCATCGTTCAGCTGACGGTAGTCGCCCCATGAGAGGTTGGCAAGTGACATGGAGAGAGCTCCAGAGTCGTGTGAACCCCTCGGCTGTGACATTGATGGTGCACGTCGAGGAGGCATGAAGGTGATTTGATGGCGAGACATGCAGAGCATGGCGTGCTGGTCCGGTCCCGTTGAGTCGCTGTCTGTCACACGCGGGCGTGGACCGGGACAATGTCTTGCGATATGCCTGAACTAACGCGCCATTCAGGCAATTGGATGTGCTGATATCGCCAAGGGTGGGTAGTGGCTTGATGCAGCAACGGAAAATGCAGGTGCATTGCCGCTGGTCAAGGGAGTCCGCATAATGTTCTGCATGACAGCCCGGGAGGCGTGATGAAGCAGCAATTCAATACGATCGGCGTGATTGGTCGACTGGGCAGTGCTCAGGTAGTGGACACGCTCAAGCGCTTGATTCGCTTTCTTGAGGCTCGCCAGCTGGCGATGATCATCGAGGAGCGCACGGCGACGCTGTTGCTTGACCATGGCCTTGAGGTGGCGAGCCGTCGTCAGATGGGCGAGCGCTGTGATCTGGTGATCGTGGTGGGCGGTGATGGAAGCCTGCTGGGCGCGGCGCGTGCATTGTGTCGCAGTGGCACGCCGGTACTGGGCGTCAATCGCGGCCGGCTGGGCTTTCTCACCGACATCCGTCCAGATGAGCTGGAGGAAAAGGTCGCCGAGGTGCTCGAGGGTGACTACCTCAGTGAGCAGCGGTTCCTGCTGGAGGCGGAAGTCTTTCGGGATGGCGAGAAGATAGGCGCGGCGGACGGCCTCAACGATGTCGTGCTGCATCCTGGCAAGGCGGCGCGGATGATCGAGTTCGAGCTGTTCATCGATGGCCAGTTCGTCTATTCCCAGCGCTCCGATGGCTTGATCGTGGCCACTCCGACCGGCTCGACCGCCTATGCGCTCTCTGGCGGCGGGCCGATCGTCCACCCGCGCCTGGAGGCCATCACGCTGGTGCCGATGTTCCCGCATACGCTGTCCAGTCGTCCGATCGTGATCGACGCGGCCAGCGAGATACTCCTGCACATCAGCGCCAGCAACACGACCTATCCCCACATCAGCTGCGATGGCCAGACTCAGGTCGTGGCCAAGCCCGGCGATGTGCTCAAGATTCGTCGCAAGCGCGAACGTCTGACGCTGATCCATCCGCTGGAGCACAACTATTTCGAGATCTGTCGCACCAAGCTCGGCTGGAGCAACCGCCTCGGCGAATGACATCAAGGCAAGCAGCATGAACGCATTCGTGGCGCCACGGGATGGCTATGATCTGATCGGTGATGTGCACGGCTGTGGCGCCACGCTGGCGGCGCTGCTGGAGAAGCTCGGCTATCACCTGAAGGATGGCGTGTATCGTCATGCCACGCGCAAGGTGATCTTTCTTGGTGACATCATCGATCGTGGGCCTCGTATCCGACTGGCCGTCCAGTTGGCCAGCCGGATGGTGGAAGCCGGTGAGGCGTTGATCGTGATGGGCAACCATGAATACAACGCGCTGGCCTATTGTCGGCGTGCACGCCTGCGGGAGAGTGGCGATCACCGTGATTTTCTGCGCCCGCATACCTCGCGGCACAATCGCATCATTCGCGAGACGCTCGATCAGTATCAGCATCATCCCGATGAGTGGGATGACGCATTGAGCTGGTTTATGCGCATGCCACTGTGTCTTGAACTGCCGTCGCTGGGAGAGGGCAAGAGTGGTCTGCGCGTGGTCCACGCCTGTTGGGATGAAGCGCTGGTGCGTCCGTTTCTGGCGCGCTTTCCGGATGGCTGCATCGATGAAGCCTTCCTGCAGGACTCCGTCGACCCCTCGAGCTTTGCCTATCGGGTGCTGGATCGCCTGACTCGGGGGACCAGTCTGCGCTTGCCGGAGGGCGTCGAGATTCACTCGGGAGATGGCTTCACGCGCCGCAGTTTCCGGGCGCATTTCTGGGCGCGCGAGCCTCGCACCTATGGCGATGTGGTGTTCCAGCCCGACAATCTGCCGGGAGAGCTGGAGTCGCGCTGGTTGAGCGAGGGCGAGCTCGAGAAATTGCCGTATTACGGACCAGAGCAATTGCCATTGTTCCTGGGACATTACTGGTGTGAGGGGGTGCCTGCGCTCCCGGCGACCAATATCGCCTGTCTCGATTACAGCGCCGTCAAGTGCGGTCGCCTGGTCGCCTATCGCTTCAGTGGCGAAGCGACGCTGGATGCCGCCAATTTCGTCTGGGTGCCGGTGCCGCGCGAACCCTCGAGTCGTCCACTGCCGGAAGAGTTGCCGGCCGAGGAGTTGTCGGGGCGCGGTGAGATGAGGGGATAGCGTGCGGGGTCATAGTCATACCTGCCGGCCTTTTCTCATCGCCATTGTTTTTTTCAATAAGCAGCCAGTGAACCAAAGCGCCATCCCGGACTCAGAGTAAGTGTTCCCTTGAATGATCCCTTGCTCAGTCCGGTGCCCCCCACCGGACTTTTTTTATGCCTGTCAGTTTGTCATCGCCGCCATCGCGGCTCTCCAGACAAGTCCCCATCCAGAGTGGCATCAGCTGGATCTGCCACCGACCGTCCATCGGCGCTCTCGACGTCGGGCTATTGTCGAGAGATGCCATCACGCTGACTTGTCACTGCAAGGACACTGCATGTTCCAGGTTCTGACCTTAGACGACTCCTTCGATACGCTCGCACTGCGTCAGGCGCTGTGGGCGGAGAAGATCGGCCACCAGATCACCTCCGAGCGCGTCTCGACCCCTGACGGGGAAGCGGTGCGTCAGATGCTGTGGCTGGCGGACCCCGAGCAGCTCCCCCGCGTGATCGCGATGCTGGAGCGCCACTCACGCGGAGAGCCGCTGCGCGATGAGGCTGCGGAGGCGTCGGGTTTCTCAAGCGGCGCATCGGGCGGTCTCTGGCAGCTCGTCAGACAGACCCCGCTGACATGGCTGGTCGGGCTCGCCTGTTGCCTCACCGTACTGTGTCAGTACGTGCTGGGTCAGGCGGCGGTGTTCGAATGGCTGGCCATCGTGCCCTTTGAGCTGGTGGGCAGTCAGCACATTGCACCGGCGCCGTTGTCCACGACACTGGCGGGGGAGTGGTGGCGGCTGTGGTCACCCTCCTTGATGCATTTCGGCATTCTGCATCTGGTCTTCAATCTGCTGTGGCTATGGGTGTTCGGGCGCCAGATCGAGGCCATCGATGGCGCCTGGCGCTTCGCGCTGGTGGTGCTGGTGAGCGGGGTGGCTGCCAACCTGGCGCAGTACGCCACCGGCAGTGTGCTGTTCGGCGGGCTTTCGGGAATCGATTTCGCCGTGATCGGCTATGTCTTCATCGCGGCTCGTCGACGGCCGATGCTGGGCTATCAGATGCAGCGCTCGCTGATGATCTTCATGTTGATCTATCTGGTGCTGTGCATGACACCGTTATCGAGTGCCATCGGCCTTGGGGCCATCGCCAATGAGGCGCATCTCGGTGGGCTGCTGGCAGGGCTGGTGCTGGGATTCGTGCTGCCGCGCCGCGCGCCGGGCGCCACGTCATGACAGCCAGGCGGATGACAATGATAGAATGGGCGCATTTTGCACGGCGTGGCGTCACGTTGCCCGCGTGGCGCTGCCCCCGCGCCGTGCTCCAGCATCAGGAGAACCCCCATGAGTGACATGACTTTCGACGGGATGGTCGAACAGATGACCCCGGCCATCTACGAGAGCCTCAAGCAGTCCATGCAGCTGCGCAAATGGCCGGACGGCCGGGTGCTGACCTCGGAGCAGGTCGAGCTGTGCATGGAAGCCGTCATCAAGTACGAGGTCCACAACAACGTGCCTGTCGAATCACGTGTCGGCTTCATCGACAACGGTACCTGCGGTCCACGTGACGGTGACGACACTGCTTCACGCGATGAGCCGGAGCAGATCAAGTGGGTCAACTGACACTGGATGATGCACTGGACGTCGATGGCGCACCTCAGCCCGCCGTGGAGTCGGTGACCCTGAGAGGAGACATCCGCAAGATGTCCATCGTGCCTGCCGGTGAGGCGCTTGCGATCGATACCTCGGCGGATGCGCAGTCAGTCTCGCGTGAGCCGCTGGCGGCCAGCTATGGCCTGCGACTGGGCGAGATCACCCAGCCGCTGAACGCCTATATTGGCCATAAGGTACGCCTGGACTTCACCGGTCAGATCCACTGCAGCCATTGCGGGCGCAAGACCAAGAAGAGCTTCGCGCAGGGGCACTGCTATCCCTGCTTTCGCAAGCTGCCACAGTGTGATGGCTGCATCATGAAGCCGGAGACCTGCCACTTCGCGGAAGGAACCTGTCGTGATCCTCAGTGGGGTGAGGAGCATTGCTTCCAGCCGCACATCGTCTACCTGGCCAACTCCTCCGGCCTCAAGGTCGGTATCACCCGCAAGACCCAGATGCCGACGCGCTGGTTCGATCAGGGTGCCATCCAGGCCTTGCCCATCGTCGAGGTCTCCAATCGTCTGCAGTCAGGGCTGGTCGAGGTGCTGTTCAAGCAGGCACTCAATGACCGCACCAACTGGCGCGCGATGCTCAAGGGCGATGTGGCCGAGCTGGATCTGGAAGCCGAGCGTGATGCACTGCTCGAGCAGATGGCCGAGGGTCTGGCGGCGCTGCAGGCGCATTGCGGGGAAGACGCCATCCGGGTACTGGATACCACGGCATTGGCCTTCGAGTTTCCGGTGCGTACCGCGCCGACCAAGGTCACCTCGTTCAACTTCGACAAGACACCCGTGGTGGAAGGCGTTCTCGAAGGGCTCAAGGGTCAGTATCTGATCCTCGACAGCGGGGTGATCAATCTGCGCAAGTTCACGGGGTATGAGGTCGATGTCCAGCTCGGCGAATGACGTCGTCCCGTGTTGAAGAATAAGCTCAAGGCTAATGAGGATGACAGCGCCCGCGCTCCCTTCCACGAGTGCGGGCGTTGTCGTATGGCCTGGGGATATCGAAGAAAGATGCCGGCCCGACTGGTTCAGCCAGCGGATTCAGCCGGGGGATTCAGCCGAGCACGGGCTGGCGGCGCGCCTGCATGCGCTCCAGGAAGACCTGCATCACTCGGTGGTAGAGCTCGCGTCCCAGCACGACATCCTCGACCCCCGCATCCAGATTGGGGTTGTCATTGACCTCGATGACCACCACGCGATCCTCGAGCTGTTTGAGGTCAACTCCATAGAGCCCATCACCGATCAGACGTGTCGCCTTGAGAGCCGCCTTGATCACGGCGGGGGGCACGTCACTCGGGTCAACGGTGGCAAAGCCGCCGGAGCGGGTGCGGGCGCCGCTGTGGTCATAGATCTGCCAATGGCCACGCGCCATGTAGTAACGGCTGGCGAACAGCATCTTGCCGTCGAGCACGCCGATACGCCAATCAAACTCGGTAGGCAGCCATTCCTGCAGCAGCAGCAGAGCGGAGTCATGGAACAGTCGCTCGGCTTCACGCACCAGTGTCTCCGGCCCGTCAATCTTGACGATGCCGCGCGAGAAGGCACCATCTGGCACCTTCATCACCAGCGGATAGCGCATGTGCTGTCCGCGTTCGGCCAGCTGGCGCAGTTCGCCGCGATGAATCAGGCGTCCCTGTGGGGCGCTGAGGCCGCGAGCCTTCAGGAGCTCATGCAGGAAGACCTTGTTGGTACAGCGCAGAATCGACTGACTATCGTCGATCACCACCAGCCCTTCGTGTTCGGCTCGCTTGGCCATGCGGTAGGTATGGTGGTCCAGGCTTGTGGTCTCGCGGATGAACAGCCCATCGAATTCGGCCAGACGTCCCTCGTCACGCTTGGTGATCAGACTGACATCGATGCCCAGGCGGCGTCCCTCGCGGATGAAGTGCTTGAGCGCCGTACGATTGGACGGTGGCAGTGCCTCATTCGGGTCCACCAGCATCGCCAGGTCAAAACGGTAGTGGCGGCGAGCCTTCGGGGTGCGCCAGACCTTGCGTGAATGGCGGTTGAGCGCCTGGGCAAAGCGATCCTCGTCCGTTTCCGCCAGATGGTTCAAGGATTGCGGGCGCACTCGCCTGAGGGTCCAGCGCTCGCCACGCGCCTCGAGTCGTACCTCGAGCAACGGGCAGGGCAGTCGCTCGAACAGCTTGCGACCGAGACGTGCCAGTGCGGGGTCATCGCTCTCACCGAAGGTCAGCAGCAGGTCGAGATGCGCATGCTTGCCGGTCTCGTGGGGGACTGTCTGCGGGGCGGGCAGGGCGCTCTTGCGCGTCAGCTCCTCAAGCAGCACACGGATGCTGCCCAGTTCCATGTCGATCAGTGACTTGCGCGACAGCTGGTTGAGCGTTTCCACCGACGGCAGGGCTTTCTGTCCGCGCGCCTGTGCCAGCAGCGAGACGTAATAGCCGATCCCGAGGTAATCGAGCCCGCCGCAGAGATTGATGACGTGGGTCGCGGGCTGCGGAGCGTCCTGGTCTGCCCGGGCCGTGGGCACGGAGCTGTCGTGGGAGAGCTCGGACAGAAAGTCGTGGGCGCTGATGACATCATCACTGGGATAGAAGGCGCGCCAGTCACTGACACGGTCAACCACGATACGCAGGCGGGACATTGAGTAGCCTCGAAGGGCGGGCACCGAAGCGGTGCCGAATGCAGCGCATCATGAAAAACAATCTCCGTCATCGCAATAGGCAACAAGATGAAATAATTTCATGCAAATAGGTCGAGACAAGACGTGCCTGCATGCCCAGAATGCAGCGGATTGCTACCGCCCCACGACACCTTGATTTCAGGGCTGCCTCAGGGCGCTGACAGGCGGGAGAGCCTGCATCATGACCCCCATTCTGCGTCCGGCGATCCGGGCCGATCTCGATGCTCTGGTAGAGCTCGAGGAAGTCAGTTTCGATAGCGACTGGTTCAGTCGTCGTCAGCTGTCCCATCTGATTCTGCGTGCCAATGCACGTACTCTCGTCATCATCCAGCCAGAAGGCGATGGCTCGGACGCCCTGCCGGCGGCAGGCAATGCGATGGCCGCACTGTGGCCGGTGGGCAGCGTGGCGCAGGATGACGCCACCCCGCTGCGCAGCGTGCTGGGCTATGGCACCGTGCTGTTCCGACGCAATTCACGCCGGGCACGACTCTATTCCTTCTGTCTGCATCCCGAGGCGCGCGGACGCGGTCTCGCCCAGCGTCTGCTCATCGCGCTCGAGCAGCTGGCCGTCGAGCAGGGCTGTGAGCAGTTCGATCTGGAAGTGCATACCGGCAACGGTGCAGCGATCACCCTCTATGAGCGCCACGGCTTTGCCAGGAATGGTCGCCTGCGCGATTACTACGCCGACGGCGCGGCGGCCTGGAAGATGCGCAAGTCACTGGTGATTCCCTCATCAAACCCGCCCGCCAGCAGCAGCGACGTCAGGGCTGAGGGGATCTCGACGTGGGGAGATGCGGGCGCTGCCTGACGGCCGGGCATGGCGCGCGTCGCCCCCATGGGCTAGGATGCGCTGTTTATTCTTCATGGCTTCAAAGGAATCGCTCCCATGCCGTCATTCGATATTGTCTCCGAACTCGACAAGCACGAAGTTCAGAACGCCGTCGATCAGGCCAATCGCGAACTTGCGACACGCTTTGATTTCAAGGGCGTGACTGCCGGCTTCGAACTCGAGAAGGAAGAGACCGTCAATCTGGAAGCCGACGCCGATTTCCAGCTGCGTCAGATGATCGAGCTGCTCAAGGGTCGCCTGATCGCGCGTGGCATCGACGTGCGTTGCCTGGAAGAGAAGGACGCCGACACCGGCGGTGTGCGTGCCCGCCAGCAGCTGGTGCTGCGTCAGGGGCTGGACCAGCCGACCGCCAAGAAGATCGTCAAGGCGCTCAAGGATGCCAAGCTCAAGGTCCAGGCCCAGATCCAGGGTGAGAAGGTGCGCGTCACCGGCAAGAAGCGTGATGATCTCCAGGGGGCCATGGCCTTGCTGAAAGGTGACGAGAGCATCGAGCTGCCGCTGCAGTTCAACAACTTCCGCGACTGATCTTCCTCGCGCGCCTGGCGCTCATGTCACGGCTGACCGCTGTCAGCGGCAAATGTCGTCGACAAGTGTCAGGGGCGCCACTCTCAGCACCGTTCGCTCTCGGCGAGCGGTGCTGTGTTCGTTTGAATCGCTTTGAAAGCGTCACGTACCCGTTTCAGGCGCTGCGCTCTCAAAGCGTTTCACCATCTTCGTTCGTCATATTCGCGTGACGCTCGCCCCGGGTGGGTCGGGCTGCGCAAAGAGAGGTTACATGTCTGCTCCGCTCGCTATCGGCCAGCGCAATACCCTGACCATCACCAAGCGGGTCGGCTTCGGCGTCTTCCTCGACGGCGGTGACCGCGGTGAAATCCTGCTGCCGACTCCCTTCATTCCTGCCGGTGCCGATATCGGTGACGCGGTGGAAGTCTTCGTGAGTCTTGATGATGAAGACCGCCTGCTGGCCACCACGCGCTATCCGCGCGCCATGGTCGGTGAGTTCGCCGCCCTCAAGGTGGTCGAGGTCAATGACATCGGCACCTTCCTCGACAATGGCCTGGGCAAGGACCTGCTGCTGCCCTACGGCGAGCGCAAGCGTGAGCTCAAGGCGGGCCAGTTCGCCATGGTGCACGTGGGGCTCGACAAGCACAGCGATCGCATGGTCGCGTCGATGCGCCTGGATCGCTGGCTGGACAAGACACCGGCCGAGTACACCGTCGGTCAGGAAATCTCCGGCCTGGTGGCGGCGAAGACCGAATTGGGCATGAAGATCATCATCGACAATGCCCATTGGGGGCTGGTGCACCACGATCGCATCTTCACCCGCCTGCATATCGGCAATCGTCTGCGTCTGTGGGTGCTCAAGAATGATGGCAATGGCAACATCGACCTGACCCCGCAGGCACCGGGCCCTGCAGGCCATCAACAGCTGGCGGACCGCATCCTTGCACGTCTGGAAGCCAACGCCGGGGTGCTGCCGCTGGGTGACAAGAGCGACCCCCAGGCCATCAGCGACGCCTTCGGCGCCAGCAAGGCCAACTTCAAGCGTGCCATCGGCCACCTGAAGCGCGAGGGCAAGGTGACACTGGCCCCCACCGAGACGCGCCTGGTCAAGTGAGGCGCCGGTGATGCGTCGCGCATCGCCCGAGCGGCTTCTGCCGCGCCAGCATCACAAGCTTTCCGTCGCAATTTCGCTGCCACTCGTCGGTTCTCCGGCGGGTGGCAGTTGCGTTTGTGGGCAGCGCATGGCACCAATGAGCGTCAGGACCCTGCGTGTCCATGACGCGCCGTGCGTGCCGTGGCGTCATCCAGCGCATGCCTGATCACGCAGGAGCACCTGAGATCATCCCCACCATTGACAACAAGGATCGTCAGCCCATGTCTCCCGTTTCCACTTCCTCCTCTCGTTCGGCGTTGCGTATCCTGCTGGCCCCTGACAGCTACAAGGAAGCGCTGCCTGCGCTGGAGGCTGCCGAGGCAATGGCGAGCGGCATCCGGCGCGTAATGCCCGAGGCCGAGCTCGACCTGTGCCCGTTGGGAGATGGCGGAGAGGGCACCCTGGCGGCACTGTTGGCCGCTGCAAGCGAGGCAGATCCCATCGAGGCGCGCAGCGCTCAGGTACGTGATCCGCTGGGGCGTGAGGTCACTGCGCAATGGGGCTGGCAAGCGGGTAGCCGCACGGCCATCGTCGAGCTCGCCGAGGCCAGTGGTCTGCACCTGCTCAGCCCCGATGAGCGTGATGCGCGCATCGCCAGTACCTACGGCGTCGGACAGCTGGTGCTTGCCGCGCTGGAGGCCGGTGCCGAGCGCCTGATCGTCACGCTGGGCGGCAGCGCGACCAACGATGGCGGCAGCGGCATGTTGCGTGCACTCGGTCTGCGCCTGCTGGATGAGGCGGGTGACGAACTGCCGGACGGAGGCGCGGCGCTGGCACGACTGGCGCGGCTGGATGCCAGTGGTCTGGACCCGCGGCTGGCGACTCTCAAGGTGTCCGCGGCGGTGGACGTCGACAACCCGCTGTGTGGCCCGCGTGGCGCGACGGCCGTGTTCGGGCCGCAGAAGGGCGCGGATGAGGCGGTGGTCGAGGAGCTGGACGTCGCGCTGGGACGTTTCGCGCGGATGAGTGCCGAGGTGCTGGGGGAGGACCATCAGCAGCTGCCGGGCACTGGTGCTGCAGGTGGCATGGGCTACGCAGTGGCGGCCTGGCTCACGGGGGAGCTGCGCCCGGGCATCGAGCTTGTGATGGAACGACTGAATGTGGCGCAGCGCCTGGAAGGGTGTGACCTGCTGATCACCGGCGAGGGCGGGCTGGATGGGCAGAGCCTGGGGGGCAAGACGCCCATCGGCGCGGCGCGTGCCGCCCGAGCGGCCGGAGTGCCGGCCATCGTGCTGGCAGGGCGTCTCGCGGATGGCTGGCAGGCTGCGCATGACGAAGGCGTCAGCGCCGTCTTCACCCTGTGTGACGCTGCCATGCCGCTGGAGCAGGCCCTGACGCGCACCGCTGAACTGCTGGCGGACCGCTGTGAAGCCATCATGCGCCTCTGGCAGGTGGCGCACAGCGACTGAATGTCGCCTGCACCGCAACCCCGTTCGCCTTTCGTGTCACGGGCAAGCCCGTTACCATGCACGCAGCAGCTATGGGAAAGATAGCCAGAATGCACTTCCCTCGGGAGGCATCTGGCGCTTGACTGGTAGCAGGTGGCACGCGGTGTGCGCCCGATGGTTGAGGGGACCTTGAGATGATGATTTTTCGGCGCATGAAGCGGATCTGCTGGCTGGGGCTGGCCTGGCTGTTCTTCGCGATCGGGTTTGCCGGCATGTTCCTGCCCCTGTTGCCGACGACCGTCTTCATGCTGCTGGCGCTGGCCTGCGCCAGTCGCGGCTCCCCTCGCTTCGCGCGCTACATTCGCGAACACCCCCAGATCGGGCCTCCCCTGATCTCCTGGGAGCGCGAGCGTGCCATCCCGCTGCGTGCACGCATCCTGGCGGTCGGCATGCTGGTGGTCTCGATGCTGATCATTCTCTTCACCGTTTCCGTGATGGCGGTCAAGGTCTCGTTGCTGATCTTCCTTTCCCTGTTGGCCATCTGGCTGGGCACGCGCCCCGAGCCGCGCGGGGGATACGAGGAACTCGCGCCTGCGCCTTCCCCGGCCGAGCCCTTCGATGAGCCCTCCCGACCCGTCAGCGGCGAACGCCTGCAGAACGACTAGTCATTCGCGTGTCCTGGCCCTCCCGTGAGGGGCCATTCATCGCGGGCGCGGTGGCAGGCTGCCATCGCTGCCCGATGTTTTCCTGCCGTGTGGCATCGTCCGCGCGGCGTTGATCGTGGAGTCCTTCATGTCACAACCTGCCGCCATTCATCTTGATGATTATCAAGCGCCGGCCTGGCGCATTCTCAGCACTCGGTTGACGTTCGATCTGGCGCCGTCCGCGACCCGCGTGACGGCCGTGCTGACCCTCGAGGCCAATCCCGATGCCGCCGTGGGCAGTGACGCGACGCCGCCGCTGGTGCTCAATGGCGAGCACCTGACGCTGGAATCCGTGCGTGTCGATGGGCGAGCGCTCGCCAGTGATGAATACAAGGTCGACGAGACGCATCTCACCCTCGCGGCGCTGCCGGCCAGCTGTGAGCTCGAGACGGTCGTGCTGATCGACCCGGCGGCCAACACGGCACTGGAAGGGCTCTATGTGTCCTCCGGCATGTTCTGCACCCAGTGCGAGGCCGAGGGCTTCCGCCGTATCACCTATTACCCGGATCGTCCGGACGTGATGTCGGTATTCACGACGACCGTCATCGCGGACAAGGCGAACTACCCGATCCTGCTCTCCAACGGCAACCCCGTCGAGCGTGGCGAGCTGGACGGCGGCCGTCACTTCGTCACCTGGCAGGACCCGCACCTCAAGCCGTGCTACCTGTTCGCGCTGGTGGCGGGGGATCTGGTCAAGCATGCCGACAGCTTCACCACCATGAGCGGGCGTGATGTCGCCCTGGAGATCTGGGTCGAGCCGGAGAATCTCGACAAGACCCAGCACGCCATGAACTCTCTCAAGGCCTCCATGAAGTGGGATGAGGAGGTCTATGGGCGCGAGTATGACCTCGATATCTTCATGATCGTTGCGGTCAATGACTTCAACATGGGCGCGATGGAGAACAAGGGTCTCAACATCTTCAACAGCGCCTGTGTGCTGGCCAATCCCGACACCACCACCGACGCTGCCTTCCAGCGCGTCGAAGGGGTGGTGGCACACGAGTACTTCCACAACTGGTCCGGCAATCGCGTCACCTGCCGTGACTGGTTCCAGCTGTCCCTGAAGGAAGGCTTCACCGTCTATCGTGACCAGACCTTCTCCGCCGACATGAATTCGGCGCCGGTCAAGCGCATCGAAGACGTCGCCATGCTGCGCACCGCGCAGTTCGCGGAAGATGCCGGTCCCACCGCGCATCCGGTGCGCCCGGCGTCCTATATCGAGATTTCCAACTTCTACACCCTGACCATCTACGAGAAGGGGTCCGAAGTGGTGCGCATGGTCGCCAACCTGCTGGGCGAAGAGGCCTTCCGCCGCGGCAGTGACCTCTACTTCGCGCGCAACGATGGCAGCGCCGCCACCATCGAGGATTTCATCAGTGCGATGAGCGAAGCCTCCGGGCGTGACTTCACCCAGTTCATGCGCTGGTACTCTCAGGCGGGGACGCCGGAAATCAGCGCCCGTGGCAACTTCGATGCCGAGACGGGCCGCTATTCCCTGACGCTGCAGCAGTCCACCCCGGGGACACCGGGGCAGGCTGAGAAGCTGCCGCTGGTGATCCCGGTGCGCATGGGCCTGGTGGGTGCGGATGGCAGTGATCTGGCGCTCACGCTGGATGGCGAGGCGCTGGGCACGGAAACGGTGCTGGAGCTGACCGAGGCCGAGCAGACCTTCGTCTTCACTGGCCTCGAGGCCGGTGCCGACCCCGTGCCGTCGCTGCTGCGCGGCTTCTCGGCGCCGGTCAAGCTGTCCTTCGCCTACAGCCGTGAGCAGCTGGCCTTCATGATGCAGCATGACAGCGATGGCTTCAACCGCTGGGATGCCGGTCAGCGTCTGGCGCTGGCAGCGCTCGAGGATCTGATGGCTGCCTGGCAGCAGGGCGACACCCAGGCATCACTCGATGCGCGTCTGCTGGCCGCCTATCGCTTCCTGCTCCAGAGCGAGCCGTCCGATCGTGCCGTGCTGGCCGAGATGCTGACCCTGCCGTCGGAGGCCTATATCGCCGAGCAGCAGACTGTCGTCGATGTCGATGCCATCCACTGGGCGCGCAAGACCGCCAAGGCGCAACTGGCCACGGCACTGCGCGATGATTTCGTCGCGCTCTATCACGCCAATGAGCAGCAGGGCGACTACGCGCCGACCTTCGAGCAGATGGCGCGCCGCAGCCTCAAGAATGCCGCGCTCAGCTATCTGATGAGCATCGAGGACGAGGAGGGCGTGCGTCTGGCCCAGGCTCAGCTGGCCGCGGCGCACAACATGACCGACGTACGCGCGGCATTGACGTTGCTGGTGCACTCCTCGCGCACCGAGTTGGGCGATCCGGCCCTCAAGGCCTTCGCCGAGCGCTGGTCGCATGATCCGCTGGTGATGGATCAGTGGTTCTCGATCCAGGTCACGCGTCCGCAGGCTGACGTGCTGGATCGCGTGCGCTTCTTGATGGAGCACCCGGCATTCTCGCTGACCAACCCCAACAAGGTGCGCGCCTTGATCGGTGCCTTCGCCGGCCAGAACCGTGTCAATTTCCATCGCCTCGATGGCGAAGGCTATCGCCTGCTGGCGGATGTGGTCATCGAACTCAATCGCCTGAATCCGGAAATCGCGGCGCGCATCATCACGCCGCTGACGCGCTACAAGCGTTTCGATGCCAAGCGTCAGGCGCTGATGAAGGCAGAGCTCGAGCGTATCCGTGGCGAGAAGCTGTCGCGCAATCTCTACGAGGTCGTGGAGAAGGCGCTGGCCTGATCCGCCTGATCACGTACTCGCCCCGTCAGTTCGACTGACATGAAAAACCCCCACCCGTCTGTGACGGGTGGGGGTTTTCATGGTGCTTGCGAACCAGACCTTGAAGAGAGGCGTCAGTCGCGCACGTTCAGCTCTCGGTCAGTGACAGCAGGATCTTCTTGTAGCTGTCAAAGCGCACGCGGCCTATCTCGCCGCTGTCGACCGCCTGGAGCAGGGCGCATCCCGGCTCCTTCTCGTGCTTGCAGTCACGGAAGCGGCATAGCCCCAGGTAGTCGTGGAATTCACGGAAACCATCGGTGACCTGCTCCGGCGTCAGGTGCACCAGGCCGAATTCACGGATACCGGGTGAGTCGATCAGATCACCGCCGTCCGGCATGTGATAGAGCCAGGCCGTGGTGGTGGTGTGCATGCCCTGGCGTGATTCGGTGGAGAGCGGGCCGACACGTATCTCTTCTCGGGGCAGCAGCATGCCGACCAGTGACGACTTGCCGACGCCACTCTGACCGACGAACACCGAGGTGCGATCGCTCAGCTGTGCCTTCAGGGCGTCCAGGCCTGCCTCGCCGCGCGTGGTACAGGCGACGACGTCGTAGCCGAGTGCCTCGTAGCGTGCCAGCAGGTCACGCAACACACCGCCACTCTCGGGCAGGAGGTCAACCTTGTTGAGCACCAGCACCGGCGTGATGCCGGTGGCTTCCGCGGCGATCAGGTAGCGGTCGATCAGATTGGGTTGTGGCGCGGGTTCGGCGGCGAACACGATCATGATCTGGTCGATGTTGGCGGCCACCGGCTTGAGCACCCCCCGCATGTCCGGGCGTTCAAGCTCGGTAGTGCGGGCACCGCGTGCCACCACCACACCCGTGGCGTCGCTGGCTTCACGCCAGATCACGCGGTCACCGGTGACCAGCGTTTCCAGGTTGGCGCGCAGGTGGCAGCGATGCAGGCTGCCGGATTCACTTTCGACTTCCAGGCTGCGCCCGTAGTGGGCAATGACACGGCCGTGCTGTTCCGGGCCGTATTCGCCGGCGTCGAGCTTGTCGCGGTCCTGCGTCTCGCGCTTTTCGGCGCGCTTGGTACGCTCGGCCTGGACCTTCTCGATGCGCCATTGTTGCTGGCGGCTTAGCTTGCGTTTGCTCATGCTTGGCTGGTGACTCCGGTCGCCGTTCGTTCGCCAGGGATGGGAGCGTCTTCCCCCCTCTGCGGCGCGATTGTACCCTTTGCGCCCTCGGGTGTCGTGCCACACCCCGGGATGGCGTGTGATACTGCCGTCACAGGCGGATCCTCAGCGTCTTCCCATTCCCCGTTCAGCAAGGAGTGACCCATGGCAAATCCCACCGCGCAGGCCGAGCGACTCATCTGGATCGACCTGGAAATGACCGGTCTCGACCCGGCGCGTGAGCGCATCATCGAGGTGGCCACGCTGGTCACCGACGGCGACCTCAACCTGATCGCCGAAGGCCCGGTGCTGGCCGTGCATCAGCCGGACAGCCTGCTGGAGGCGATGGATGAGTGGAACACGCGCACCCACGGCGAATCCGGACTGGTGACGCGCGTCAAGGAAAGTCAGATCGATACCGCCGAAGCCGAACGTCAGACTCTCGAGTTCCTGGCCCGTCACGTGGCGGCAGGCGCCTCGCCGATGTGCGGAAACAGCGTGCATCAGGACCGCCGTTTCCTGCAGCATGAGATGCCGTTGCTGGAAGCGTTCTTCCATTACCGCAACATCGATGTCTCGACCCTCAAGGAACTCGCCAAGCGCTGGAATCCGGCCGCGCTGGACGGTTTCAAGAAGCGCGCGACTCACCAGGCGATGGACGATATCCGCGAGTCACTGGCGGAGCTTGCGCATTACCGCAAGACCTTCCTCAAGCTGACCCAGCAGGGCATCGTCTGAACGACGCAGGGTGAGAGTGTCAGAGCGCGGTGGCCAGACGGGCACCGCGCTTGATGGCTTGCTCCTTCAGCGCCCAGCGCACGTGCTCGCGCAGTGGCTCGCTGGGATAGGGCAGGCGGGCACGCAGGACATGCTCGACCTGCTCCGACCAGGGCGCATTGCCCAGCCCGATGGCGATGTTGGAGAGCCACTTCTCATAGCCGATACGCCGGATGGGACTGCCTTGCGTCTTGTCGAGGAACTCCTGCTCCCCCCAGCAGAACAGCCGGATCAGCTCGATGCGATCCAGATCATGGCGTGGCGAGAAATCCGCCTCCTGGGTCGCCTTGGCAAAGCGCGTGAAGGGACAGAACAGCTGGCAGTCGTCGCAGCCATAGATGCGGTTGCCCATGGCACGGCGGAATTCTTCGGGGATGGCGCCATCCAGCTCGATGGTCAGGTAGGAGATGCAGCGGCGTGCATCGATGACCTTGTCCTCGACGATGGCATCCGTCGGGCAGGCGACCTTGCAGGCGTTGCAGCTGCCACAGTGCTCCTTCTCGAAAGGGGCATCCACCGGCAGAGGCAGGTCGGTGTAGAGTTCGCCCAGGAAGAACAGGCAGCCGGCCTGCTGGTTCATCAGCATGGCGTTCTTGCCGAACCAGCCGATACCGGCCTTCTGGGCCAGCGCGCGCTCCATGACCGGGGCGGAGTCGACGAAGGCGCGGTAGCCGAACGTGCCGACTTCCTTCTCTATCTGCTTGGCCAGGTTGGCCAGCCGCTTGCGCATCAGCTTGTGGTAATCGCGTCCCAGCGCGTAGCGTGAGACGTAGGCGCGCTCGGGCTGGCTGAGTACCTGGGTGGTCTCGACCTCGGGCGGCAGGTAGTCGAGGCGCACGCTGATGACGCGCAGCGTGCCGGGCACCAGCTCCTCCGGGCGCGTGCGCCTGGTGCCGTGCTTGGCCATGAAGTTCATCTCGCCGTGATGACCATTGGCCAGCCAACGTTCCAGGTAGGCCTCGTGTTCCGAGAGGTCGACATCGGTGATCCCGACCTGCTGAAACCCCAGTTCGCGCCCCCATATCTTGATGCGGGCTGCCAGTTCCGCCATGGCCTGAGGGTCGGCGACGCGCGAGTCATCACCGGATGTCTCGTCGGGAGAGCTTCCGGCTGCGTCGGCGGGCAGGGGCATGGTGGCGGATGAAGCAGGCATGGGCATTCCAGCTGGACAGGATGTTCAGGAGCATGGTGCACGCTGGCGTCTCACGGCGAGGAGTCGGCGGTGCGTGCGAAAGGGCGCCACCTTAGCGTAACTTGCCGATCAGCCCAAGCGGCATGTGAGGTGTGCGCTACCCAGTATTTCAGGGCGTGCGGCGCCGCTTTTCCAGGGCGCGGGCACGACTCAGTTTATCAGACATGGAGTGTGGGCATGGCCGTGAGCGATTCCTCTAACCCCTGCGATGTGACGCCGGTCTCATCCGCCACTCAAGCCTTGTGGCGTTCGGTCAATTGCCTGTGGCCCATCGCGGCGCTGCGTGACCTCGAGCATTGGCTGCTGGCGGAAGAGACCGTCTCGATGACCAACGGCTTGCCTGAAGCGTCGGTGGACAAGCGTCTGATGGGGCGGGCGGCGCAGTCAGCCTTCGACCTGCTGCGGCAGCGATGGCCCGAGACGCGCAGATTGTGTGTCCTGTGTGGTGGCGGCAACAATGCGGGCGACGGCTATCTGGTGGCGCGTCTTGCCCAGCTGGCGGGGTTCGAGGTGCGCATCATCGCTTTGAAGGATGAGGCGCAATTGACGGGCGATGCCCAGCTGGCCGCGATTGCCGCGCGGGAAGCCGGGGTCGAGCGTCACCCCTGGCCACAAGATACCGCCACGGCAGAATCATTGGTGAAGGGCTGGCCATTGCTGCTGGACGCCCTGACCGGTATCGGTCTGCGCGAGGCGCCCCGCGGCGCGGTCGCCCACGCCATCGAGCTGATCAACCAACGTCACCGGGAGGGCGCGCATGTCATGGCGCTGGATGTGCCCTCGGGGCTTGATGCCGCCACGGGGGCGGTGGCCGGTGTCGCCGTGGAGGCGGATGTCACGCTGACATTTCTGGTCGACAAGCCGGGTCTGCACACCGGGCGCGCCGAGCTGCATGCCGGACACGTCAGTCTGGCGCGGCTTGGTGCGGCTCGGGTGCTGCCGGAGGTGGTCAAGCAGACCCGAACGGCAGCGTTGCTGGCATGCGAGTCCGTGCAGCGCCTCACGCCGCGCTGGCTGGAGACCGAGCTGGTGCCGCGCTCTCCGCTGGCGCACAAGGGGGATGCCGGCAGCGTGCTGGTCTTTGGCGGCGGGCCGGGGCTTGGCGGCTCCGTTCTGCTGGCCAGTGAAGCCGCCGCGCGTGCCGGTGCCGGCAAGGTGGCGCTGCTTACCGCGCCGGCGCATGTCAGCGCCAGCCTGACACGCTGCCCGGAAGTCATGGTGCGTGGTCTCAAGAGCGGGCCGGAGGGCAGCAGTCATGACGGGTTTGCCGTACTGGAAGCCCAGATGGCACAGGCCAGCGTGACACTGGTCGGCCCCGGCATGGGGACGGAGCCGCTGGAGAGCCTGTTGTGGGGCTGGGGAGGACTGTCTCGCGTGCTCGCGGCCGACCAGCCGCTGGTGGTGGATGCCGACGCCCTGAGCCTGCTGGCCTGGCGAGCCGGTGAAGGTGAGGTGATCCGACGCGACGATTGGGTGTTGACGCCGCATCCTGGAGAGGCGGCGCGCCTGCTGGGCTGCTCGGTGGCACAGGTCGAGCAGGACCGGCCCGGTGCCGTGCGTGCCCTGCAGCAAAGATATGGCGGCAGTGTGGTGCTCAAGGGGGCCGGCAGTCTGATTGCCAGTCCCGCCGGCGTACTGGAAGGGCCAGACGTGGCGCTGTGTCCCTATGGCAATCCCGGCATGGCCAGTGGCGGCATGGGGGACGTGCTGGGCGGCATCATCGCGGGGCTGGCGGCCCAGGCGCTCAATGGTGGCTTCGATGCACGCCAGTCACGCACCCATGAGCAGGGCACGGCACAGGCGGCGCATGTCACGCGTTGCATGGCGCAGGCGGCACGGGTCGGCGTGCTGGTGCACGCCCTGGCCGCCGACCGTGCGGTGCAGGAGCGCGGCGAGCGTGGCCTGCTCGCGGGTGATCTGGCATCCTATATGCATTTATTGCTCAATCCACGGGCCCGAAATGCGCATACTCCTGTCTGATGAAAATGCCCAGGTTGCCTTTGGCAGCCAGCTGGGCGACGTCCTTGCCGGCCGCGGGCTGGTGTTCCTGGAAGGTGAGCTGGGGGCCGGCAAGACGACTCTCACGCGTGGCGTGCTGCGTGCCTACGGGCATGAGGGGGCGGTGAAGAGTCCGACCTATACCCTGGTGGAGCCCTATGTGCTGCCACGTCCCGAGGGCGGCGAATGGCACATCAATCATTTTGATCTCTACCGGCTGGCTGACCCGGAGGAGCTTGAGTTCATCGGCGGGCGAGACCTGCTTGCCGATGACTGCCTGGCGCTGATCGAGTGGCCAAGCTGTGGTCAGGGCTTCCTGCCGGTGCCGGACCTGCGCGTGACGTTGTCCGTCGCCGAGCAGGGCCGCGAGGCCGAGTTGCATGCCCTCACACCGCGAGGAGAGGGTTGGCTTGAGGCACTGGCCGAGCGACGCGCCTCTCAGGCATGATGGCGCCTGACGTGCCGTATCATCTTCGTGGCTGCGTCTGGTCATCCTTCGCTATATTCATCCATGTTCCTTCTGTTCGAGTCACCCTTTCCGATGCCTGAAACTGCGCCCCAATCCTCTCGCCTGCGCATGATGCGCGGTCTACGTCGCTGCCTGGCGGGGGGGGTGATGTGCTCGCTGGCAAGTCTCGCGCTCGCTCCCCAGGCGCTGGCCGCCAAGGTCGAGAATCTGCGGTTGTGGACCGCGCCGGACCACACGCGGCTGGTGTTCGATCTCGATAGCGCAGCCAGTGCCAACATCTTCAGCCTCGACAATCCTCGGCGTCTGGTGATCGACCTCGCGGCAAGCGAGGTGGCCAGCAACGCGGTGAAGCACAAGCTCGATGCGCTGGATCTGGAAGGCAGTGCCATCAAGGCGATCCGTACCGGACGACAGGACGATGCCCTGCGGGTCGTGCTGGATCTGACGCGCCAGGTCAATCCCAAGGACTTCACGCTGGCGCCGAACGACAAGTACGGCAACCGTCTGGTGGTGGATCTCGAGTTCCCGGGCGAGTCCGCGGTCGAGAATCCCATCGACCCGATCGAAGCCCGTATCCGCGAGCAGGAGCAGGCGGCAGCCAAGCGCAAGCTGAAGGGCGAGCCTGCCGCGCCGCTGCCGAGCAGCAAGGCGGCGACGCATCCCAAGCGCGATATCATCATCGCCATTGACCCCGGTCACGGCGGTGAGGACCCGGGCGCCAGCGGCCCGAGCGGCACCAAGGAGAAGGATGTGGTGCTCAAGATCGGCAAGCGTCTCAAGCGCATGTTCGACGAGCAGCCCGGCTTCAAGGCCATCCTGACCCGCAACAGCGATTACTACATCCCGCTGCGCAAGCGTACCGAGATCGCGCGTGAGCAGAAGGCAGACTTCTTCGTCTCGGTGCACGCCGACGCCTTCAACAGTCCGCGGCCGCATGGCAGCTCGGTCTTTGCGCTTTCCAGCCGAGGCGCCACCTCAGAGACCGCCCGCTGGCTGGCGGCCACCGAGAACCGTGCTGACCTGATCGGCGGCGTGGATGGCAACCTCAGCCTGAATGACAAGGATGAGATGCTGCGCGGCGTGCTGCTGGATCTGACCATGACCGCCACGCTCAATGATTCATTGGCGGCAGGCAGCGGCGTGCTGGCCAATCTGGGCCGCATCAACTCGCTGCACAAGCGTCAGGTGGAGCAGGCCGGGTTCGTGGTGCTCAAGTCGCCGGACATCCCGTCTCTGCTGGTGGAAACGGGCTTCATCTCCAATCCCCAGGAAGAGCGCAACCTCAACAGTGGCGCCTATCAGGAAAAGCTGGCGCGCTCGATCTTCTCGGGTATCCAGAGTCACTTCGAGCGCAATCCGCCGCCTGCCAGTCTGCTGGCATGGCGACGCAGCCAGGCACGAGGCGGCAATGGTGGCGAGTATCGCGTCAAGAGTGGCGATACGCTGTCGGAAGTCGCACAGCGTCACAACGTGAGCATGGCCGCGCTGAAGCAGGCCAATGGCATGAGCGGGGACACGGTCCGCGTCGGTCAGGTGCTCAAGATTCCGCGCGGCTGAGTGTCAGGCCGCCTGCTCCTTCGATGTGGTGGCAGGCGGGCGTGGCGGCCCGAGCACGCTATCCATCGGGCATGAAGCCCGTCGACTGTCCGCTGACTCGGCTCTTGCGTGCTCGCCGCACGGAGAAGCCGGGTCGGCGGGCAGTGTCGTTTTCAGAGAGACGCCCTCTACGCATGCATAATCAGGAGTTCTTCCATGTCCGTCGAGTCATCTGATACGGATGTCGCTGAAACACGTGAGCGGCGTATCCGCATCCTCAATCCGCGTCTTGCCAACCAGATCGCGGCGGGCGAGGTGGTGGAGCGACCGGCCTCCGTGGTCAAGGAGCTGGTCGAGAACGCCATCGATGCCGGCAGTACGCGCATCGAGCTGGAACTGGAAGGCGGCGGTGCGCGGCTGATTCGCGTGCGTGACAACGGCTGCGGCATCACCGAGGAGGATCTGCCGCTGGCCCTGTCACGTCACGCGACCAGCAAGATCGAGAGCCTTGATGACCTGGAAGGTGTGGCGAGTCTCGGCTTTCGGGGGGAGGCATTGGCCTCGATCAGCTCGGTCTCGCGCCTGGAGCTGTTCTCGAACGTCTCGGATGAGCCCGCCAATGGCTGGCGGGTGGTGGCGGAAGGCCGTGAGATGTCGCCGCGCGTCTCGCCGGCGCCCCATCCGCGTGGCACCAGCGTGGCCGTGCGTGACCTGTTCTTCAATACGCCGGCGCGTCGCAAGTTCATGCGTACCGAGAAGACCGAATTCGGCCATGTCGAGGAAAGCTTCCGCCGTCTCGCGCTGTCGCGTCACGACATCGGCTGGACGTTGCGCCACAACCAGAAGGTGGTGCATCAGCTGCGTGCCGGCGAGGACACGCTGACGGTGGAGCGACGGATCGGCGCACTGCTGGGTCGCAACTTCCTCGAGCATGCGCTGCATCTGGATATCGAGGCCTCCGGCTTGCGTCTCTCCGGCTGGGTCGGCTTGCCGACGCATTCGCGTGCCCAGGCGGACCAGCAGTATTTCTTCGTCAATGGCCGCGTGGTGCGTGACCGTCTGGTCGCGCATGCCGTGCGTCAGGCCTATCGCGACGTGCTGTTCCACGGCCGGCATCCGGTGTTCGTGCTCTATCTGGAGCTGGACCCCACGGTGGTGGATGTCAACGTTCACCCCACCAAGCACGAAGTGCGCTTCCGTGACGGTCGCCTGGTGCACGACTTCCTGTTCTCCAGCTTGCACAAGGCACTGGCCGAGGTGCGCCCCGGTGACAACAGCGCCGCGCCCACCGGTATCGAGGGCCAGGAGAAGGAGGAGGATCCCGGCTGGCAGCAGCAGGGCATGCGTCTCGGGCGTCAGGAGCAGGATGCGCAGGAGCATGGTGCGTCAGCGCAGTCATCCCCTGGTGGTGGTGCGTCGGCCGGGAAGGATCAGTCAGCCGCTGCAGGTGAGCCGTCAGGCGCTGCCGCGCCCTGGAAGCCATCGTCACAGCTGCCGCCGGCCGGAGATGGCCGCTCCAGCGAGCGCCTGAGTGCTGAGCGGGTGCGTCAGTTCATGGCCGGCTATCGTGCGTTGCATCCCAGCGAAGACCATCTGCTGACGCCGGGTGGCGGGCCAGCGGGCACGACGCCTGAGCATGGCGCTGCTCGTGACCCTGCCGCCATCGCCATTGCCGAGCGCGAGGCGCGACGCGCCCCGCGTGTCACACTGGGCGAAGGGATGCGCCAAGGTGAGGATGACGCACCGGCCAGTATCAGCGAATCTGCCGCCGGTTGGCAGGTCTCGGCACCGTCAGCGGAGCCATCGTCGGGAGTCCCGGCAGAGAATGTGTCCGCTGACGGACCCACGCCTGTCACCTCTGACATCGTGATGCGTGGCCTGCCAGCCCAGAGCGCCGAGGATGATACGCCACCGCTGGGCTACGCCATCGCGCAGCTGCACGGGGTCTACATCCTGTCGCAGACCTCGCGTGGACTGGTGATGGTCGACATGCACGCCGCCCACGAGCGCATCACCTACGAGCGCATGAAGCGCCATGTGCATGGCGGCGGTCATCTGGAGGCCCAGCCGCTGCTGGTGCCGGTGTCACTTGCCGTCAGTTCGCGCGAGATGGGTACCTTCGAGCGCGAATCCGAGGCATTCACGCGTCTGGGTGTCGAGCTGGACGCCGCCGGACCGGAAACCCTGCTGGTGCGACAGGTGCCGGTGGTGCTCGGCAATGCCGATGTCGAGCCACTGGTGCGCGGCATGCTGGAGGATCTCGAGCGTTACGGCCGCAGCGATCGCATGGAAGCTCACATGAATGAGCTGCTCGCGGACATGGCCTGCCGGGGCAGCGTGCGGGCCAATCGTCGCCTGACGGTTCCCGAGATGAATGCCCTGCTGCGAGACATGGAGCGCACCGAGCGCTCCGGTCAGTGCAATCATGGCCGTCCTACCTGGACCGAACTTTCCATGAATGAACTCGACAAGCTGTTCCTGCGTGGGCAGTAAGCCTGCCCGGTATCGACAGTGGTTCACCCTTGATTCACCTCCTAGCCCAGACAATAGGTCATGACCCAGACGCAATCCCCCGACATTTCCCCCCGTGCCGCGCATGAGATGGCTGACAAACCGCCCGTCATGCTGTTGATGGGGCCGACAGCCTCCGGCAAGACGGACCTGGCCATCCGCTGGCACGAGGAGCAGGGGGCGGAGCTGGTGAGCGTCGATTCCGCGCTGATCTATCGTGGCATGGACATCGGGACCGCCAAGCCCAGCGCCGAAGAGCTGGCGCGGGCGCCGCACCGGTTGATTGACTTCCTGGACCCGCTGGAGAGCTATTCGGCAGCGGAGTTTCGTCGCGATGCACTGGCGCATATCGCCGAGATCCAGTCCCGCGGCAAGATGCCGCTGCTGGTCGGTGGCACCATGATGTACTTCAAGCGGCTGCTGGAAGGTGTGGCGGAGCTGCCGGCGGCGGATCCCGCGCTGCGTGAACAGCTGGAAGCACGCGCCAGAGACGAAGGGCTGCCGGCGCTGCATGCGCAGCTTGCCAGGCTGGATCCGGCGAGCGCCGAGAGGATCCGGCCCTCGGACCCGCAGCGTCTGACACGTGCGCTGGAAGTCTGTCTGTTGAGCGGGCGCTCGATGACGGAGCTGCTCGCGGAGCAGCCGGAAGCCGAGCTTCCGTTCCGGCCGATCCCGATCGCACTGGCGCCCCATGACAGAGCCGTGTTACATGAACGTATCGAGACGCGTTTTGACCAGATGCTGGAACAGGGCCTGATTGGCGAGGTCGAAGCGCTGAAGGCTCGCCCGGAGCTGCACCCCGGGCTGCCCTCGATACGCTGTGTCGGCTATCGTCAGGTGTGGGATTATCTGGAGGGGCATCTGACGCGTGACGAGATGCGTGAGCGTGGCATCATTGCCACCCGCCAGCTCGCCAAGCGTCAATTGACCTGGCTGCGTAGCTGGAAGGGGATTCACCACGTGGATTCCATGGGTGTAAATCCTTACAGTGAAACCTTGAAAATCGTGCGCCAGACCAGCACTTAGCGTAACATGAGCTGTCACGACCCGCGCCCGTGAAGCCCCCCAAAGAGGGCAACCCGGAGCGCTGGCGAACATAACCATACTTGCCTCGAACGAGACATTTTTTACGGAGAGTCACATGTCCAAAGGTCAATCACTCCAGGACCCGTACCTGAACATCCTGCGCAAGGAACGTATTCCGGTCTCGATCTTCCTGGTCAACGGCATCAAGCTGCAGGGCCAGATCGAATCCTTCGATCAATTCGTCATCCTGCTGCGCAATACCGTCTCCCAGATGGTTTACAAGCACGCTATCTCAACCGTGGTGCCCTCGCGCAATGTGCGCCTGCCGGCCCAGGATGCGACCGTGCCCTCCACAGAAAGCTGAAATCCGAGGCGCTGATTGTTCTTCGAACGACCCGAAGCCGGTGAAACGGCCGTCCTGGTCCATGTCAATTTCCGGGACGAAAAAGAACGCGAGGATGCAGGTGAGCTCCTCGAACTCGTACGTTCGGCAGGCGCCGTGCCGGCCACCCTCATCGAGGGTAGCCGGCCCCGCCCTGACTCCCGTACGTTCATCGGAGAAGGCAAGCTTGAGGAAGTGCGTGAGGCCCTGGCCGAGCACCAAGCCGAGCTTGTGATCTTCAACCATTCATTGAGCCCTTCCCAGCAGCGCAACCTTGAAGGTTCGCTCCAGTGTCGCGTGATCGACCGCACCGGTCTGATCCTCGACATCTTTGCCCAGCGCGCGCGCACCCACGAGGGCAAGCTGCAGGTGGAGCTCGCTCAGCTCGAGTACATGTCCACCCGCCTGGTGCGTGGCTGGACCCACCTTGAGCGTCAGAAGGGCGGTATCGGTCTGCGTGGCCCGGGGGAAACCCAGCTCGAGACCGACCGTCGTCTGCTGCGTGCCCGGATCAAGTCGATCCACAAGCGGCTCGAGAAGGTGCACAAGCAGCGCGATCAGAACCGCCGTGCTCGGGCACGTGCCGAGATCCCCAGCCTGTCACTGGTCGGCTATACCAACGCCGGCAAGTCGACGCTGTTCAATGCGCTGACCACCTCTGAGGTCTATGCGGCGGATCAGCTGTTCGCCACGCTCGACCCGACGCTGCGCCGTCTGGAGCTGGAAGACGTGGGCCCTGCGGTGCTTGCGGATACCGTCGGCTTCATTCGGCACCTGCCGCACAAGCTGGTGGAAGCGTTCCAGGCCACCCTGCAGGAAGCCGCCGAGGCGGACCTGCTGGTGCACGTCATCGATGCGGCTGACCCGGAAAATGATCGCAATACCGAGCAGGTCAACGAGGTGCTCAACGAGATTGAGGCCGGTGACGTGCCACGCCTGCTGGTCATGAACAAGGTCGATCGCCTCGACATGGCGCCGCGCATCGAGCGCGACGGCTTCGGGCGTCCGCTGGTCGTATGGTTGTCGGCGCGTGACGGCAAGGGGCTGGATCTGCTGATGCAGGCCTTCTCCGAGCTGCTGTCAGACAATGTCATCTCGACCCGTCTGACGCTGGGGCCGGAGAAGTCACGCCTGCGTGCCGGTCTGCATGAGCTGGATGCCGTCAAGAGTGAAGCGTATGACGAGCAGGGCAATGCGTTGATGGACATTCGTCTCGAGAAGCGCGACTTTCTCCAGCTGTTGTCGCATCTTGGGGAATCTCCCGAGGCCTACCTCGGGGGCGAGCATGACGATCGTGAGGCCTGGCAGCGTGAGCTGTCTGCCGAGCGCGCCGAGAAGCATCGCCTCTCGGTGACGCACAAGTCCTGACGCAGTGATTGCGTCATCTGGCATCTGCAGGTACCTGATGCAGATGCCCTAGCACGGATAGTGACGTGCAGCGAGCAACAGGCATTCGACGTGAAGGGATTGTCGGATGCCGCCTGGCAGAGGATGGTTGTCAGGCAGGGCCATGGCCTTCTCCCGCAAGGGGCGCGCCGCCGTGTCATAGCAAAGAACCGGTCATCAATTGCCGGGGACGATTCCCGGCAACGAAAGCCGGCATGGGCGGCGTCATCATAATGACGAGCGGAACATCGACTGAGTGGAGACGACGTATGGCTTGGAATGAGCCGGGTGGCGGCAACCAGCATGACCCCTGGAGTGGCGGTGGCCGCAACGGGGACAAGAAAGGGGGTGGAGGCAACGGCGGTGGCAACGGTGGACCGCCCGACCTCGACGAAGCGCTGAAGAAGTTCCAGGACAAGCTCAACGGCATGCTGGGCAACGGCCGCAAGCGTCGTGGCGGCAGCGGGGGCGGCAACGGCGGCAGTGGTGGCAGCACCAATGCCTTTGCCCTGCCGGGCATCATCGGGGTGGTGCTGGTCGCCATCTGGGCGGCTTCCGGTTTCTATCTGGTCGATCAGTCCGAACGTGGCGTGGTGCTTCGCTTCGGCAAGTACAACGACATCGTCGGCCCGGGCCTGCACTGGAATCCGCCGATCATCGATGACGTGCGCGAGATCAACGTCACCAAGGTGCGCTCGCTCTCCCAGACCAAGTCGATGCTGACGCAGGACGAGAACATCGTCGAAGTGCAGATGTCCGTCCAGTATCAGGTATCCAACCCGCGTGACTTCCTGCTCAACGTGCGTGCTCCCGAGGTCAGCCTCGAGAACGCCATGGATTCTGCATTGCGTCACGAAGTCGGCAGCGCCGACATGAACGACATCCTGACCTCCGGGCGTGAGCTGCTGGCCAGCAACGTCAAGTCGCGTCTGCAGTCCTACCTGGACAACTATGGCGTGGGTCTGACATTGCAGACCATCAACGTCGAGTCCACGTCGGCGCCGGCAGCGGTCCAGGATTCCTTCGATGACGTCATCAAGGCTCGTGAGGATCGTCAGCGCACGATCAACCAGGCATTGGCCTACGAGAACTCGATTCTCCCGGCGGCTCAAGGTCAGGCGCAGCGCATCATCGAGGAAGCCGAAGGGTACAAGGAGTCGGTGGTGGCCAAGTCCCAGGGTGAGGCCAATCGCTTCACTTCCCTGCTGACCGAGTACCAGAAGGCACCGGAGATCATCCGCGAGCGCATGTACCTCGAGACCATGGGGGAAGTGCTCGGCAAGACCAACAAGGTGCTGGTGGATGTCGAGAACGGCAACTCCCTCATGTACCTGCCGTTGGACAAGCTGGCTGGCAAGTCCAATGCCACGTCCGAGGATGCCAGTGGCATGAGTCGCAGTGAGTTGGATCGCGTGTCCCGACAGGCGAGCGACGCTCTCGGCCGCAGCAGCCAGAGCAGCAATGACAGCAGCAACAGCATTCGTCGGGAGGGTCGTCAATGATCAACAATCGCTCACTGATGGCCGTGGCGGGTCTGGCCGTCGTTGCCTGGTTCGCCAGCAACAGCCTCTACACGATCGATGAGACCCAGCGCGCCATCAAGCTCAAGTTTGGTGAGGTGGTGGAAGACAACATCCAGCCGGGCCTGCATTTCAAGTTGCCGGTCTACAACACGATTCGTACCTTCGATACGCGCGTGTTGACACTGGATGCCCAGGCGAGCCGTTATCTGACCCGCGAGAAGAAGGCGGTCATCGTCGACTCCTTCGTCAAGTGGAAGATCATCGACCCCAAGCGCTACTACGAGGCGACGTCCGGTGATGAGCAGATGGCAGAGCGTCTGATCGCGCCGCGTGTCGATGAGAGTCTGCGTAACGAGTTCGGCAAGCTCGAGCTGGTACAGATCATCTCCGAACAGCGTGATGCGCTGATGAAGAAGCCCACCGAAGAGCTCGACGCGGTGATGCGCAAGGAACTGGGGGTGTCGATTCTCGATATCCGCGTCAAGCGCATCGACCTGCCGGACGAAGTCTCTCAGGCGGTCTATGAGCGCATGAAGACCGAGCGTCAGCGTGAGGCACGTGAATATCGTGCCCAGGGTCAGGAGCAGGCCGAGAAGATCCAGGCCAATGCGGACCGCCGTCGTTCGGTACTGCTTGCGCAGGCTGAAGAGCAGGCGCAGACCCTGCGTGGTGAGGGGGACGCATCAGCGGCCGCCATCTACGCTGCGGCTTACGGGGCGGATCTGGAGTTCTTCCGCTTCTATCGCTCGCTGCAGGCCTATCGCGACAGCTTCAAGGGTGATGGCAACATGATGGTCATCCAGCCGGATAGCGAATTCTTCCGCTTCTTCAAGGATTCGCAGGGCGGCTCTCAGTAACGGCTGACCGTCCGCATCGTCATCAGGCGAACAGATGACGATGCCGCGGATGAACCCCGCACGAAGTCTCGTGTGGGGTTCATCCCGAAAGGATTCATGCTAGACTCCTGCAACCGGGCACCGCCCGGTTTTTTTGTGGCCGTTTTTCCTCTATCGACGACGTTCCCACGAAGTCCCGATGGGCCCCGGACAGGCGCTGTCAGCGTGGCAGTCCTTGCTCGCGAAGCCGCCTCAAGGCGCGGCTCGAGCCTGTCTCACGCCGTGTTTCAAGGGCGTTGCCGTCGAGTGTCCAGCGTGTTGCGCGGGTGTTTCGTCACTGAGTTGCAGCGGCATGTCCCTGCACTGACGGCACGCGCGATACGCGCCACTCCTTGTCAAAAATTTCTCGCAGGATAGCGCAATGACCATCGCAGATCGCTGGCTCCTCCCGGATGGCATGGATGAGGTACTGCCGCCTCAGGCAACCCGTATGGAGGCGCTGCGCCGCGCGCTGCTCGACCTCTATCATCGCTTCGGCTATGACCTGGTGCTGCCGCCTCCCGTCGAATTCCTTGATTCCCTGCTGACCGGCACCGGTACCGAGCTTGACCTTCAGACCTTCAAGCTGACAGATCAGATGACCGGGCGCATGATGGGAGCCAGTGCCGATGTCACCCCGCAGGTGGCACGCATGGATGCCCACTCCCTGCATCGTGAAGGGCCGGTGCGTCTGTGCTACTGCGCCAACGTGCTGCGTACCAAGGCGGACAAGCATCAGGGCGGACGCAGCCCGGTGCAGGTCGGTGCCGAGCTGTTCGGTCATGCTGGCCTTGAGGCCGACCACGAGATCCTGCACCTGGCACTGACCAGCCTCGAGCAGGCCGGTGCTGGCGAGCTGCACCTGGCGCTGGGGCATATCGGCATCTATCGTGCCTTGATCGCCGAAGCCGGCATGAGCGACGAGCACGAGCGCGAGCTGTTCGCCGCCATCGAACGCAAGCAGTATTCCGCTCTCGATGCATTGATCGATCGCGTGGTGGGTGACAAGGTGGTGGCGGGCATGCTCAAGACCCTGCCGCACCTGCACGGGGATGAAGAGATTCTTGCCCAGGCCCGGACCGCCTTTGCCGGCGCGCCCGCTGCCGTCGCCGGCGCACTGGATCAGCTTGCCGCCCTCAGTCAGGTCGTGCGTGAGCGTCATCCGCAGGTCACGTTGTACTTCGATCTCGCCGAACTGCGCGGCTATGAATATCACACCGGCATGGTGTTCGCGGCCTATGTGCCGGGCTACGGTCAGGCGCTGGCCAAGGGCGGGCGCTACGACGATACTGGGCGTGCCTTCGGACGTGCGCGTCCGGCCACCGGCTTCTCGATGGACCTGAAGCAGCTGGCGTCGCTCGCCGTGCAGCCTCCGGCCTGCGATGGCATCTGGGCACCGGCGCTCAATGACAGCGCGCTGCGAGAGTGTGTCGATCAGCTGCGCGCCGACGGCGAGCGTGTCATCGCCGCGCTGCCGGGCCAGACCACCGGTGCCGATGCGCACCGTTGCAACCGCGAGCTTGTCCAGGTCGATGGCGCCTGGCAGGTCGTGACGCTGCAGTCGTGATCCGCTGACGGCCATGCGTGCCAGCCAGCAGAACAGCAGGGGCCACCAGGTCCCGAGGTGCAGCTGCCCTTGAGGTGGCTGCACTTGTGAGTGGGTTTTCACCGACGGTTATTCACCGAAAGAGACTAGGAATCATGGGCAAGAATGTAGTCGTGCTCGGCACCCAATGGGGTGATGAAGGCAAGGGCAAGGTCGTTGACCTGCTGACCGAATCCGCCAGCGCCGTCGTGCGCTTCCAGGGTGGCCACAACGCCGGCCATACACTGGTGCTGGATGGCAAGAAGACCGTTCTTCACCTGATCCCGTCCGGTATCCTGCACCCGGGCAAGACCTGCGTCATCGGCAATGGCGTCGTGCTGTCTCCGGAAGCGCTGATCAAGGAGATCCGTGAGCTGGAAGCCAATGACGTGCCGGTACGTGACCGTCTGCGTCTGTCGCCGGCTTGCCCGCTGATCCTGTCCTATCACGTGCGCCTGGATCAGGCGCGCGAGAAGGCGCGTGGTGTCGCCAAGATCGGCACCACGGGTCGTGGCATCGGGCCGGCCTACGAAGACAAGGTCGCGCGTCGTGGTCTGCGTCTGGGTGACATGCTCCACCGTGAGCGTTTCGCCTCCAAGCTGGGCGAAGTGCTGGACTACCACAACTTCGTGCTGCAGCACTATCACGGCGAAGCGCCGGTCGACTTCCAGCAGGTGCTGGACGAAGCCATGGAAATGGCCGAAGAGCTGCGTCCGATGGTCTGCGACACCGTGGACCTGGTCCACTCCGTGCGCAAGGCCAACGAGAACATCCTCTTCGAGGGTGCTCAAGGCTCACTGCTCGACATCGACCACGGTACCTACCCGTACGTCACCAGCTCCAACACCACTGCCGGCGGCACCGCCACCGGTTCCGGTGTCGGCCCGCTGTATCTCGACTACGTGCTGGGCATCACCAAGGCCTACACCACCCGTGTCGGTTCCGGCCCGTTCCCGACCGAGCTGTTCGATGAGTTCGGCCGTCACCTGGCCGAGCGTGGCCACGAATTCGGTGCCACCACCGGTCGTGCGCGTCGTTGTGGCTGGTTCGATGCCGTCGCCCTGCGTCACGCCGTGCAGATCAACTCGGTCAGCGGCATCTGCCTGACCAAGCTGGACGTGCTGGATGGTCTCGAGAACATCCGGGTCTGCATCGGCTATCGCAGCAAGGATGGCGACGTGCTGGACAACCCGGTGGATTCCGAAGGCTATGAAGCCATCGAGCCGCTCTACCAGGACCTGCCGGGCTGGAGCGACTCCACCATCGGCGTGCGTGAAGTCGAGAAGCTGCCGGCCAATGCCCGTGCCTACATCAGCTTCCTGGAAGAGCAGGTCGGCGTGCCGATCGACATCATCTCCACCGGCCCGGATCGCAACGAGACCATCGTGCTGCGCAATCCGTTCCACGACTGATCATGACCACGTCGCTCTCCTGAGCGGCGCGTGATGTCGAGATGATGCAAGACCAAGACACCCCGTCGGGATTTCCCGGCGGGGTGTCTTGCGTTCCAAGGCTGGTAGCAGAAGGGCTTGTACAGTCTTGAGAGTGGCAGGGTGGGGTGGTCAGTAGGAATTTTAAATGGGAATGATTGTTATTTTTGTTGTGATCGGCGGCTATCTTGTCGGCAAACTGGTTGCCCAGGCCGCAATTTGGCGTTTTCGCTGGGTGCTTGGCTTCACATCGTTCTGATACAGGACTAAAATGGTCCCCAATTGATAACCCCGCAGTGGAGGCAAGATGCTGAAGCTTTCCAGAATGACCGATTATGCCGCCGTGGTGATGGCGCGCATCGCTCGCGAGCCGGAGTCGGCCCATGCAGCGATCGATCTCGCGGAAAGCGTTCAGTTGCCGCATCCCACCGTCAGCAAGACCTTGAAGGCGCTGGTACGCGCCGGATTGCTGGAGTCACGTCGTGGGGCGCAGGGGGGCTACCGTCTGGCGCGACCCGCCAGTGACATCACGGCCAGTGACATCATCAGCGCCATCGAAGGTCCAGTGGCCGTCACGGAATGCAGCCACGCCGATGGCGATTGCGAGCTGGTCAACACCTGCGGCGTGGCCGACAACTGGCAGAGAGTCTCACGCGCCATCGGTGAACTGCTGGGCAGCGTGACGCTGGCACATCTGGCATCCACCGCACCGCTGCGGATGCCGATCCAGTTGCCCATTCAGGCCGTCAGTCTCTACAGCGATGAAGAGGCTGCCGGGGGAGCCCCTGACAAGGACAGCAGTGCAGGAAGCGTCGTCAACGGCATGTCCGGGCGCTGAATGCTCAGCCCCACGGTAGCGGGCCAGGCTTCAGAAACATTCGAATATTCGAGCTTCGCCGCAGTTGAGGCGGGGTGATCAGGAATCTGAACAGACCCGGAGCTTCTCCGGGAGAGGAGACCAGCATGGCGAGCCAGGAGATGGAGCAGCTTGTACAGCGAGAGTACAAGCAGGGCTTCGTGACCGACATCGAGAGCGACACCATTCCGCCGGGACTGGATGAGAGCGTGATTCGCTTCATCTCGGCCAAGAAGGGTGAGCCGGAGTGGATGCTGGAGTGGCGTCTGGATGCCTATCATCAGTGGCTGAAGATGAAGGCGCCGTCTTGGGCACACCTGGATTACCCCGAGATCGACTACCAGGCGATTTCCTATTTCAGCGCCCCGAAGAAGCCGGAAGATCGTCCGCAGAGTCTGGATGAGGTGGACCCCAAGCTGCTGGAGACCTACGAGAAGCTGGGTATCCCGCTGCACGAGCGTGCCGCGCTGGCTGGCGTGGCGGTGGATGCGGTATTCGACTCCGTATCGGTGACCACCACCTTCAAGAAGGAACTGTCCGAGGCAGGCGTGATCTTCTGCTCCATCTCGGAAGCCATCCAGGACTACCCGGAGCTGATCAAGCAGTATCTGGGGACCGTCGTGCCCAAGGCAGACAACTACTTCACCGCGCTGAACGCGGCCGTCTTCACCGATGGCTCCTTCGTGTTCGTGCCGGAAGGCGTGACCTGCCCGATGGAGCTTTCCACCTACTTCCGCATCAACGCCGCCAACACCGGCCAGTTCGAGCGCACCCTGATCATCTGCGAGAAGCAGGCTCAGGTCTCGTATCTGGAAGGCTGCACCGCACCGCAGCGTGATGAGAACCAGCTGCACGCCGCCGTGGTCGAGCTGGTCGCGCTGGAAGATGCCTACATCAAGTACTCCACCGTCCAGAACTGGTATCCGGGCGATGAAGACGGCAAGGGTGGCATCTACAACTTCGTCACCAAGCGTGCCGATTGCCGCGGTGATCGTTCCAAGGTGTCCTGGACCCAGGTCGAGACCGGCTCCGCGATCACCTGGAAGTACCCGTCATGCATCCTGCGTGGCAAGGACAGTGTCGGGGAGTTCTACTCCGTTGCCGTCACCAATGGTCGCCAGCAGGCGGACACCGGTACCAAGATGATCCACATCGGTGAGGGCACCAAGTCCACCATCGTCTCCAAGGGCATCTCGGCCGGCAACTCCGAGCAGTCCTATCGTGGCCTGGTCAAGATCGGTCCACGGGCCAAGGGCGCGCGCAATTTCACCCAGTGTGACTCGCTGTTGATCGGCGATCGCTGTGGTGCGCACACCTTCCCGTATCAGGAGATCGGCAACGCCACCGCTACCGTCGAGCACGAGGCGACGACGTCCAAGATCGGCGAGGATCAGCTGTTCTACTGCCGTCAGCGCGGCATCAGCGAGGAAGATGCGGTCAACATGATCGTCAACGGTTTCTGCAAGGACGTCTTCCAGGAGCTGCCGATGGAGTTCGCCGTCGAGGCCGAGGCGCTGCTCAACGTCACCCTCGAAGGCGCCGTCGGCTAACGCCACAGCCTGTTTCGCATTCATCCCCATTCTTGAGGGCCGCTTGCGGGCGGCCTGTCAGCCAAAGGTATCATCATGCTCGTAGTCAAAGATCTGCACGTCTCGGTGGAAGGCAAGGAAATCCTCAAGGGGCTCGACCTGACCATCAACAAGGGTGAAGTCCACGCCATCATGGGGCCGAACGGTGCGGGCAAGTCCACGCTGTCTTCCGTGATCGCCGGCAAGGACGGTTATGAAGTGACCTCGGGCACCATCACCTATGAAGGCGAGGACGTGCTGGAGATGGAAGTCGAGGAGCGCGCGCGTGCCGGCCTGCTGCTGGGCTTCCAGTACCCGGTGGAGATCCCGGGGGTCAAGAATGTCTACCTGCTCAAGGCGGCGCTGAACGCCAAGCGTGAAGCCGAAGGCCTGGGCGAGATTCCGGCCCCGGAATTCATGAAGCTGATCCGCGAGAAGCTTGCCTTCATGCAGATGGATGCCAGCTTCCTGCAGCGTGCGGTGAACGAGGGCTTCTCCGGTGGCGAGAAGAAGCGCAACGAGATCCTGCAGATGCTGGTGCTGGAACCGAAGCTCGCCATGCTCGACGAGATCGACTCCGGTCTCGACATCGATGCGTTGAAGATCGTCGCCAAGGGCGTCAATTCCCTGCGCAACGAGAACCGTGCCGTACTGATGGTCACGCACTACCAGCGTCTGCTCGAGCACATCGTGCCGGACCACATCCACGTGCTGATGGATGGCCGCATCGTCAAGTCCGGCGACAAGTCGCTGGCCCTCGAACTCGAAGCCCAGGGTTATGACTGGCTGCAGGAGGAAACCGCGTAATGACAGCACTTGCTACCGCGTCCGTCCCCGGCAGCGAAGCCTTCGCCAGCGAATTCGCCGCGCGCAAGGCTCGCTTCGCGGCTGACTCGAGCTGGATGGCGGCGCGCCGTCAGGCCGGCATCGCCCGCTTTGAAGCGCTGGGTCTGCCGACTCGCAAGGTCGAGGCCTGGAAGTACACCGACACCCAGGCGCTGGGTCGCCAGCAATACCGTCTCGCCGACGATGCCCATCTCTCGGCGGCGGTGAAGGACGAGCTGGCGCTCGCCGTCGATGCTTACCGCCTGGTGTTCGTCGATGGTCTCTACAACGCCGAGCTCTCCGATGTCGCGGGCCTGCCGGACACCGTGCGTGTCGTGCCGCTGTCCCAGGCCATCATCGATCAGCCGGAAGTGATCGGCGGCTCGCTGAATCGCCTGACCGGTATCGACTTCACGCCCTTCGTGGCGCTGAACTCTGCCTTCACTGAAGAGGGTGCGGTGATTCAGGTCGGCCCTCGGACGGTGCTCGACAAGCCGGTCTATGCGCTGTTCCTGTCGCGCGCCGCCGTCGAAGGCGAGCCCGTGACCATGAGCCATCCGCGTCTGCTGGTGCAGCTGGGCAGCCGTGCCGAAGCCAGCGTGATCGAGCATCACATCGGCGAGACCGGCGCGACCAACTTCACCAACATGGTCAGCGAAGTGATGCTGGAGCGCGGCGCCGTGCTCAATCACTACAAGCTGGGTGAGGCCGCCACCGGCGAGACGCATATCGCCTCACTGCAGGTCGAGCAGCCGCGTGACAGCCAGTACCGCTCCATCAACCTGAATACCGGTGGTGGTCTGGTGCGCAACGACATCGTCTGCGATCTCAACGGCAACAACGCCCATGCACGCCTCGATGGCCTGTTCTTCGGTCGTGATCGTCAGCACGTGGATACCCACTCGCTGGTCAATCACAACGAGGCTCTGACCTTCTCGGATGAGAACTACAAGGGCATCCTGGCCGACCGCGCACGTGGTGTCTTCAATGGGCGCGTACTGGTCAAGCGTGACAGTCAGAAGATCGAGGCGCATCAGAACAACGCCAACCTGCTGCTGTCGGACCGCGCCGAGATCAATACCAAGCCGGAACTCGAGATCTATGCCGACGACGTCAAGTGCTCCCATGGCACCACGACCGGCCAGCTCGACGAGACGGCTGTCTTCGCACTGCGCGCGCGTGGCATCGATGAGCAGACGGCACGCGGCCTGCTGACCCTGGCCTTCGCCAATGAGGTCATGTCCGGTCTGGGCATCGACGCCATCGCCGAGCGTATCGAGCGCAGCGTCGCGGGTCGCCTGCCGTCACGCTTCCACCTCGATGAGCTGGTGGATCTGAGTGTCGAGCTGGGCGGCGGGGCCGTGGCGGTGGCGCGTGATGAGGACTTCGCATGAGCGCACTCGACAATCTGATGCTCGATGTCGTGCGGGTCCGCGAGGATTTCCCGATCCTCGAGCGTCGCGTGCATGGTGACGTGCCGCTGATCTATCTCGACAGCGCCGCCACCAGCCAGACGCCGACTGCCGTCATCGACGCGATGAGCGATTATTACCGCAACACCAATGCCAATATCCACCGTGGCCTGCACAGCCTGGCGGACGAGGCGACGGCCGCTTACGAAGGGACGCGCGAGAAGGTACGTGCCTTCATCAATGCGCGCCTGACGCGTGAAGTCATCTTCACGCGCGGCACCACCGAGGCGATCAACCTGGTCGCCAACAGCTGGGGGGCCAACTGGCTGAATGCCGGTGATGAAGTGCTGATCTCGGTGATGGAGCATCACGCCAACATCGTGCCCTGGCAGATGCTGGCGGAACGCCTGGATATCGTCATCAAGGTGATTCCGTGTGACGACGATGGCGTGCTCGACATGGCGGCCTACCGTGACCTGCTGGGCGAGAAGACGCGCCTGGTCTGCGTCAATCAGGTCTCCAACGCCCTGGGCAGCATCAACCCGGTGGCCGAGATGGCCCGGTTGGCGCATGCTCACGACGCGTTGATTCTGGTCGATGGTGCCCAAGCGGTGCCGCATCAGCAGGTCGATGTACGCGAGATCGACGCCGACTTCTATGTCTTCTCGGGCCACAAGATGTATGGCCCGACCGGCATCGGCGTGCTCTACGGCAAGGAAGCGCTGCTCGATGCCATGCCACCGTGGCAGGGCGGCGGCGAGATGATCCGCACGGTCTCGTTCGAGAACGGCACCCTGTTCGCGGATCTGCCGCACAAGTTCGAGGCTGGCACGCCGCCCATCGCCGAGGTCATCGGTCTGGGCAAGGCCATCGACTGGCTGGACTGCACCCACATGGCGCTGATCACGCGCTGGGAGCAGCAGCTGATGCGCCATGCCACCGAGCGCATGCGCGAAGTGGACGGGCTGCGCATCATCGGCAACTCGCCCGACAAGGCCGGCGCGATCTCCTTCGTGGTCGACGGTGCCCACGCCCAGGACATCGGTCTGCTGATCGATCAGCTGGGGGTCGCCATCCGGACCGGTCATCACTGCGCTCAGCCGGTGCTGCGACGTTTCGGTGTCGATGCCACCTGTCGCGCCTCCTTCGCGGCCTACAACACGCCGGAGGAGATCGACCTGTTCGTCGAGGCTCTGCAGCGCGTGCTGACCATGGTGCGCTGAGCATCCCCTGCGGTGGCCCTGACGGGCGCTGATCAATGAGGCTCGCGCATGGCGGGCCTCATTGCTATCGGCGCTTGCCAGGGGATGTTGTGACCCGCACATCCTGAGTGAACCCACAGTATTCTTGATCCGCATGGCTGTCATGCGGTTCGGCAAGGAGAGGGCATGAGCCACACTGAAGACCAGCTGGCCAGCCTCGGCAAGGGCCAGAAGATGCCGTTGCAGCGTGACGTGGAAGGTATCTCGGTACCCTTCGGCAAGTCGGTGACCCTGCATGAGGACTCGGTGGTCGAAGTCATGCAGGCCAAGGGCGGCACCGTCAGCGTGGCGTACGAGGGCCGCATGTACCTGATCGAGAGCTTCAGCCTCGATGCACTGGGACTGGACGCCGTGCCGCGCCCGCATCTGCCGGCCGGGCAGAGCGACGCCGAGATAGAGGCCTTCGTCTGGGCGCAGCTGCGCACCTGTTTCGACCCCGAGATCCCGGTGGACATCGTCGAGCTCGGGCTGGTCTATGGCTGTCGTATCGACACCCTGATCAGCGGCGAGAAGATGGTCAATCTGAAGATGACGCTGACGGCGCCGGGCTGCGGCATGGGCAACGTGATCGCCGAGGATGCCAAGCGCAAGATCCTGGGCGCGGAGGATGTCTCCAAGGTTCACGTCGAGATCGTGTTCTCGCCCCCCTGGTCGCGGGAGATGATGAGTGAAGAGGCGCGCCTGGAACTTGGCATGTTCTGACGCTGCGTGTCGCTCGGGCGCAATCGCGCAACGGGCGGCACGGCCGTCTTGACGGAACCTCTCGCGCCAACCGCTTTCCAAGCCGTGCCAAGGACTGCACCATGGCGCCGTCGTTGCGTCATGTGGCGTCGAAGATCGTGATTCTCTGCCAGCAAGGAATATCCCAATGCGCTACCCGACAGCCTTACGTGTCCTGACCGCCAGCCTGATCATGAGTACTGCCGTCAGTGCACAGGCGTCATGGACACTGGACAGCGATGCCTCGCAACTGAATTTCCAGTCCACCAAGATGAGCAAGGACGGTGCCAGCACCGTCGAGCAGCACGCCTTCGATTCCTGGCGTGCTCGCGTCAATGATGCGGGCCAGTTGTCGGTCGAGATCGACCTGGACTCCGCCGATACCGGTATCGAGATCCGTGATCAGCGTGTCAGCGAGAAACTCTTTGAGGCCGGTGACTATCCCCTGGCCGTGCTGACCGCGTCACTGGACATGCCGACGCTCAAGGTCATGGAGCCGGGCGATACCCAGCATGTCAGCCTGGAAGGGCAGCTGACGCTGCATGACAGCACCCAGACCCTGCCGGTGAGCCTGCAGGTGACACGTCTGCAGGGGGAGCGCTGGCTGGTGCAGACGGACGTGCCGGTGATGGTCGATGCCAGCCAGTTCTCGCTGGTGGATGGCATCCGTACCCTGCGTGACCTGGCGGGACTGGGCAACATCGCGACCCAGGTGCCGGTCAGCGTCAAGGCGATCATGACCCAGGAAGAGTGAGCCGACAGGCGTCTGCCCTGACCCCGTGGCTTCGAGCCTGCAGGCGTATCTCGCTGGTGTCGTGTGCATGGCTTGGGTAGGCTGGGCGCTCATGCTTGCATGATGCAGTGAATGGCGATATTCGGTAGTGACAGGCAAGGATGGGTACGGGGAGCAGATGCGACGAGTGATCAAGCGGGCCGTGATGGCCATGATTGGCCTGTTGGTCGTGAGCCTGATGATAGTGGTCGGGCTCAATCTCTGGGTCGTGATGTCGACCCGTGATCGCATCGCGTCTTCCCCGCTGACCTGCGAAAGCCGTGAAGTGGGAATCGTCTTCGGGACCTCCCATGGCCTGGTGGGCGGAGGACGCAACCCGCACTATCAGGCTCGTCTCGACACCGCAGCCCAGCTCTACCGGCTGCATCGAGTGAGCAACCTGCTGCTGTCAGGGGACAATCGTACGCGTTATTACAATGAGCCGATGACCATGTGGCGTGACCTGCGTGATCGCAATGTGCCACAGCAGTTCATGACGCTGGATTACGCCGGATTCTCGACCTTCGATACGCTGGTGCGTGCGCACAAGGTCTTCGGTGTCGATCAGGCGGTGCTGGTCACGCAGCCCTGGCATCTGCCACGGGCACTGTTCATCGCTGACGTGCTGGGGTTGGATGCCGTCGGCTGTCCGGCGGTTTCCGAGCGTCGGCCTGCGGGGCTGCGGCTGATGCTGCGCGAATGGCTGGCGCGTGCCGCCACGGTGGGGGATCTTTACCTGTGGGGCCGCAAGCCGCGTTTCCTGGGGCCGGCGGAGCGACTGCCGACACCGGTATTGCCCGACGTACCGGCCGTGTCAGGCAGTTGACGACAGCGGCTCAGCGTACCGGCCGGCCAACACGAAAAGCCCCCGTCTTCCGATAGGAAGCGGGGGCTTTTCGTGTCTGCTCGAGGCTTTTTCCGCTGAGCGGCCCCGAGGTCAGCCGGCGCGGCGGCGTGCCGCGATGCCGGTCTGGTGACGATAGAGCTCGCGAATCAATTGGCGGCAGTTGTGGAAGCACGCTTCCAGCACCTTCTCCATGCTGTCCGGGAGAGGATGCGTGAAGGCCGTCGAGCAGGCCTGCATCAGCACGCGCTCCTGTTCGAGCAGTTCGTTGATCAGAACCTGATTGTCGTTGCTGACGATGCTCTTCAGGCGACTCCACAGCCACATGTAGTCATCACGCTCGACATCAGCGTCTCGCGGCATCAGGCTCAGATGCTTGCGCGTCTCGACTTCCAGCGCCTGCTTGAGCTCCACGCGCCGGGCATAGAAGGGTTCAAAGGCCTTCAGCAGCCCGGGACGCAGCCGTTCGGCGTTGTCCTCGAAATAATCAAGACTGTCTGCCAGGGCTTCCTGGACGCTATCCATCGCCACCTGGCGATTGTCGAGAAACATGGGCGGTCACCTCCTCCGTCAGGAGAGATTGTGCGGGTGAAAACAGTGTTTTTCTACCCCTGATGTGCAGAAAGTCCTGATATTTCTTCCCGTAGCGTCAATCCACTCATTTTACGACAGTTCGATGACGTTATCGTGACGTCCGACAGTGTCACGGCTGTCCGTGATCAGCGTCATGTCTCCCAGAATGCTCTGGCAAGCCGGCGGCATTTCACCCCTTGGGCTTGGGCGGGATCTTCCTGGCGGGTGCGGCGGACTTGGCGATGTGGTCGATGATCATCCCCGCGATGTCCTTGCCGGTTGCCGTTTCAATGCCCTGCAGACCCGGTGAGGAGTTCACTTCCATGATCACCGGACCATGGTTGGCGCGCAGCAGGTCGACACCGGCGACGGCCAGGCCCATGGCCTTGGCGGCGCGGATGGCGGTGGAGCGCTCTTCCGGCGTGATGCGAATCTCGCTCGCGGTGCCGCCACGATGCAGGTTGGAGCGGAACTCGCCATCAGCCGCCTGACGTTTCATGGACGCCACCACCTTGTCACCCACCACCAGGCAGCGGATGTCGGCGCCGCGCGCTTCCTTGATGTATTCCTGCACCATGATGTTGGCTTTCATGCCCATGAAGGCCTGGATCACGCTCTCGGCGGCCTGATTGGTCTCGGCGAGTACCACCCCGATGCCCTGGGTGCCTTCCAGCAGCTTGATGACCAGCGGCGCGCCCTTGACCATGGTGATCAGGTCGGGGATGTCATCGGGGGAGTGAGCGAAGCCGGTGACCGGCAGGCCCAGTCCCTTGCGAGACAGCAGCTGCAGCGAGCGCAGCTTGTCACGCGAGCGCGCGATGGCCACGGAGTCGTTGACCACGTAGGTACCCATCATCTCGAACTGGCGCAGTACCGCACAGCCATAGAAGGTGACGGAGGCGCCGATGCGCGGCACCACGGCGTCGAAATGCTCGATCTCGGCACCCTTGTAATGGATGGAGGGGCGGTGCGAGGCGATGTTCATGTAGCAGCGCAGCGTGTCCACGACGCGTGCGGTATGCCCGCGGGCTTCGGCTGCCTCGATCAGGCGGCGAGTGGAGTAGAGGCGGGAATTGCGCGACAGGATACCGATATGCATGAAATCCTCCAGAGCCGAAAGGGCCGTCAGGAATGAGAAGGTGGCGAAAGGATGAAAGAGGTGCGTCAGGAGGTGTCTTGCGCGAGCGCCGCGAAGGCGTCGTGCCCGTTCGAGTCATGCCGGGGGCGAGTCTTGCGCAATGTGAAGGTCGTCAGGGCTCGCCATGCAGATAGGCGGCACCCGGTGCCACCAGCAGGCGACGCAGTGCACGGCGCCCCAGCAGGATGGGGTGGCGCATCTGGGAGCGATCGACCAGTGTCATGTCGATGTCGTAGTCGAGCCCGGCGAGCTGCATGCGGGAGCGAATCACGTAGCGCCACTGTGCCTGACCGTTGGAAGACCTGACCCGACGCCGGTCGTGGACCCGTGTCTCGACATCATGGGGCGGAGAATCACTGCCGCCACTGCGCGTGATGAAGCGTACCCACAGGTCTTCATCCTTCTCGAAGACCTCGATGTTCTCTGCGTGCAGTGCGCTCGAGTGCGCGCCAGTGTCGATCTTGGCGTTGAGGTGCAGATGCAGCTCCGGCAGCTCGATCAGTTCACGCCGCCCGACGACGGCTCGCGGCCGAAAGCCGAGCAGATCGTGGTTCAGGGATCTGAGATCCAGAGGCGGTGCCTTGTGAGCGTGATGACGAGCAGGGGTCTTGGAATGCGGCATGTTTCATCCTGAATCAGAGGGCATGACCTGGCCTGGAGGTCGGGTCACGGCATGAAAGGCACCGTGGTGATCGCAATGGCGCGTGGCAGACAGCGGGATTGCGACCAGACGGGCGCGCAGCATAGTCACTTACCGTATCAGCAGCAATCCTTGTTGGCATATCTTTGGCTGCGAGCAGCGCCGCTTCCGTGCCTGGCGCCTTGCAGAGCGCTTTCACCGGGCAGTTCTCGCGCACGATGATCAGGCCTCTCCCAAGTGTCGTGGGTTATGCGCATGATCTCAAGGACTGTGATGCTCACCTGTCGCTTGCGCTGGCGTCCACCGGGCAAGGTGCTGGGCCTAGAGCTAGGCATAGGGCTGGGCCTGGGGCCGAACGAGGTACGTGGCGCAGTGCCGGGCACGAGCCGTGAGGAGAGATTGGCCAGGACGGGCCGGCAGGGGGGCCATCAGGGCCGGCGAGGGCGGCGGGTCCTGATGGCAGGGCTGGCTCAGTGGCTCAGTAATTCAGAGGCTGAGAGGCTCAGAGGCTTCAGTGGCGTTGCGTCGGCGCCACCGTCCGGCCGGTGAGCGACGCCAGGGCGAGCCCCAGGGCGCTGTCGGGTTCGGCGTTGCGCAGCGTCATCAGTACCGGCAGACGCAGACGCGGAATCAGCGCCAGATCACGGGCGAGAGCCTGGAAGCTGGCTTGCGGGCAGTTGGCCAGTCGCACGAGGAAGGTCGGCAGGCGCTCGGCATCTTCCAGATGGGCATAACCGCGTGCGGCGATCGCGACCAGCACATCCACGCTGGCGGCGTTCTCGTCCGCCAATAGCGTATCCAGCCATTCGGCAGCCGCTGGCAGGGGGCTGGCAGCCGCTGCACGCAGGCAGGCGCACAGGGTTTCCAGGTCTCCCAGCTCCCGTGCCGTCTGACCGCGGCGAATCAGACTGTCGAGCAGCTCCGCCTCCAGGCTGTCCGTCAGCGGACTGGCCAGCTGCGGATGGGCCGGGGGAGCCTGCTCCAAGCACAGGGCGAGCGCGCGCAGCGGCGTGTCGGGAAGATAGCCGATCCGTTCGATCATCGCCTCGGCAAGTTCATTGGTGAACTCACCGCGACGCGTCAGCCCATCGGCGATGCCCTGCAGGCCAACGCTGGGCCAGTCATCAAGGGGCAGTTGCGCGGCGAGATAGCGTTCCGCCTGTTCATAGTACTGGCTGGCAGGGCGATCACAGTCGATGCTGGCGCGGGCATGCAGCATGGCGCGCAGGCTGTCATCTGGAGTGAAGGCCAGGGGATTGTCCTGCATCAGGTTGTCGATCTTGCCTGCCTCGGCCTGCAACAGGTCAGAACGACCGACGCTCAGTGCCGTCTGGCCGAGTGTGGTCAGCAGGCGTTCGAGGAATGCATCTCGTTGCGGCGGAGAAAGCCGGCCTTCTTCATCCAGCGGCAGGGCCAGAAACCACACCAGTGGATCGTCGATGCCGGCGGGTCGGAAGACGCACGCCAGCCGGGCCTGTCCCTTGAAAGGTTGCGACCACGGCTGTTGCTGGGTCTCGAAGGCTTCCAGCTCTTCAAGGCTCAAGGGGGACAGGATGCGCCCCAGATGATAAAGGTGCACGTCAGCACCGGTGCGCTGGAAGAAGTTGCTCAGGGAGGAGAGTGGAGTCATGAGGCTCACCGCTGCGGTTGGGCTCCCCGGACGCAGTACGCGTCCGGGACGACCTGAGATTGGGCGTGATATCGGCAAGGATACGCCAAGAATGGCTGAGACTTTAGCGATTCGCCTCTTGGCATGCCACCCGCGAAGGCTATCGCGCATTGTCGCAACACCTTGATTGCAGAAGGATTGCCGGCTATGGGGCCGTTGGGAGACGTCCTGGTGACTCGCTGATGAAAATTTGATCAATTTTCTCCTGCCCAGGTCTGGCGCGGCTTGCAGCGAGGAAGCACAAGGTTATCCACAGTATCGTCCACGGAAGACGTGAATAACTGTCATCCTGATGACCTCAGGCTGTCATCGTTAGCCGCTACCCGGTGGCGTGCTCTTGAGAGGGCACACTCAATCCGAGTGTCAGCGGTCGTTGCGCCCGCCGGGACGCCTCGGCGCATGGCTGGTCAGCAGGGGCAGGCATGCTAGAATCTCATCATTGCTCGCGCATGTAGCGTTATTCCTTTTCGTTCTTACCAAAGTGGAGGAAATGTTTGGGAATGCGCGACAGGCTCGTTATTCTATAAAACTAAATCACATATAAATGCTGTCGCTTATGCCTGATTCGTTGCTGTCATGTGCTCGCTGCGTGTGGGACGGTGGATGACGTCTGCACTTCGACACATGCCCTGCCCGCATAAGTCTGCCACCATCGAGGATTTCCGATGCGCCATTCACGTTCACTTGCTGCCGTCTTCTCTTCCACTGCTCTCAAGGGCACCGTGATGGCGGCGGCATTGGGGGCTGCTGCCATGGGCAGCCTGGCCGCTCACGCCGACACCCTGAAGGTCGGCATGTCCGGAGGCTACTTCCCGTTCACCTTCGTCAAGCAGGACAAGCTGCAGGGCTTTGAGGTGGATGTCCTGAATGCCGTGGGCGAGATCACCGGCGACGATGTCGAATTCGTCACCATGAGCTTCTCCGGTCTGATCGGTGCACTGGAAGCGGGTCGTATCGATACCGTGGCCAACCAGATCACCATCACCGATGCGCGCAAGGCCAAGTTCGCCTTCACCCAGCCGTACGTCTATGACGGGGCGCAAGTGGTCAAGCGTCGTGGCAATGACGAGATCACCGGCGTCGAGTCCCTCAAGGGGCACAGCGTGGCGGTCAATCTGGGGTCCAACTACGAAGCGCTGATGAAGGAGCTGCCGTACGCCGACCAGATCGACATCAAGACCTATGAATCCAACATCGAGCAGGACACCGCCCTGGGCCGTGTCGATGCCTTCGTGATGGACCGCGTCAGCGCAAGCCAGGTGATCCAGAAGACACCGTTGCCGCTGGAGCTGGCAGGCACGCCGTTCTCACGTCTCGAGAACGCGCTGCCATTCCGCAAGGATGCCGAGGGTGAAGCCAAGCGTGACGCGGTGGATGCCGCGCTGACCGAGCTCAAGGAAAATGGTCGTCTGGCCGAGATTTCCAACAAGTGGTTCGGCAATGACATCACCACGCCTTGAACATTGACGGGCGCGCCCTGATACAGGGGGCACCCGTGGACGAGCCTGACGCATGACGGTGTGTCACGTGCAGGCGCGTCAATCGATGTCGTGAGCAAACGGGGTGACGGCACAACCGTCACCCCGTTGCCGTGATGATGCTCCACGTGTCGCCGGGATATTGCCGTCATCACGTCGATGGGCGTCTTCCGTGAGACTCTCAGCCAAGCCCTCAGCCTGTCCGGATAACGAATGGATACTCTCAATATCGATTACATGCTTGGCCTGCTGCCGGTCATGCTCAAATACCTGCCACTGACACTCAAGATGGCCTGTATCGGCATGGTGGCCGCGCTGGTACTGGCCTCGCTGTTGGCGGTAGTGCGGGTGCTGAAGGTGCCGGTGCTCAACGCGCTGACCGTGGTGTTCATCTCCTTCTTCCGCGGTACGCCGCTGCTGGTGCAGCTGTTCCTGTTCTACTACGGCCTGCCGCAGGTGATGTCGTTCCTCACCCAGATCGATGGCGTGACCGCGACGATTCTGGGCCTGACGCTGCACTTCTCTGCCTACATGGCCGAGTCGATCCGTGCGGCCATCGTCGGCGTCGATCGCAGCCAGACCGAGGCGGCGCTGTCCATCGGCATGACCAATGTCCAGTTGATGCGTCGCATCGTGCTGCCACAGGCAGCCCGTGTGGCGGCTCCCACGCTGATGAACTACTTCGTGGACATGATCAAGTCCACGTCGCTGGCCTTCACGCTGGGGGTGACCGAACTGATGGGCGCGACCCAGAAGGAAGCGGCCAGCAGCTTCCTGTACTTTGAATCCTTCATCATGGTGGCCATCGTCTACTGGGTGATGGTGGAAGGGCTGTCCTTCGTGCAGCGCTGGATGGAGAAACGTCTCAACAAGGCCTATCAGCGATGATTGCAGTCAGAAATCTGATCAAGAAATTCGGCGGGCAGGCCGTACTCGATGGCATCACGCTGGAAGTGAAGCAGGGCGAGATCATCGTCGTCATCGGCCCGTCGGGTACCGGCAAGTCCACCTTGCTGCGTTGCATCAACTTCCTGGAACAACCCGATGACGGGGAAATCCAGATCGGCGAGCACAAGGTCGCGGCCACACGCGCCAGTCGTCATGACATTCTTGCCCTGCGTCGCAACAGCGCCTTCGTGTTCCAGAACTATGCGCTGTTCGCCAACAAGACGGCGCTTGAGAACATTGCCGAGGGCCTGATCGTCGTCAATGGCTGGCCCAAGGCCAAGGCGCATCAACGCGCCCGCGAGATTCTCGAGCGCATCGGCATGAGCGAGAAGGCGGATGCCTTCCCGGCGGCGCTTTCCGGTGGACAGCAGCAGCGAATCGGCATCGGGCGTGCCATGGCGGCCCAGGCCGAGGTCATCCTGTTCGATGAGCCGACCTCGGCGCTCGACCCGGAATGGGTCGACGAAGTGCTGGAGCTGATGAAGCAGCTGGCGGTGGAGCGTCAGACCATGATCGTGGTCACCCACGAGATGCAGTTTGCGCGGGAAGTCGCTGACCGCGTCATCTTCATGGAAGGCGGGCGTATCGTCGAGCAGGGGCCACCGAGTCAGCTGTTCAGCGCGCCGAAGGATGACCGCACCCGCGCCTTCCTGCGCAAGGTGCTCGATGAAGTCCCGCCGCAGGGAGCGGCAGGTATCTGAGCGGCTGCCATCTCAAGGGCAACCCTCATCACGACGGCCCACCTGCCTGCGCAGGTGGGCCGTCGTGGTTGGTGAGGCTCGTCGTGGTTGGTGAGGCTCGTCGTGGTTGGTGAGGCTCGTCGTGGTTGATGGCGAGCATCGTGATTGCCCGGGCGCATCGCGGGGATGCGCCCGGGGCAGAAGAGGGCGGCGACTAGCTGCGTCGCGGCATGCTGTGCACCCTGGCCACCGCATCATCAAGAGCCAGGGCCACACGCTCTTCCAGCAGCTCCTGTTCGGCAGGGGTCATATAGAAGGCCATGTCCACATCATGACGGATGTAGCGCGGTGCCAGCTGATTGAGCGCGATGCAGGCGACATCCTCGCGGCTGTCGCCATCCATGCCGCTGGCCGTGGCATGCAGGCGTATGTCATCGAACACCAGCTGCTCCATGTAATTGTGGACGCCCATCGACTGTGGGCTCCCCTGGGTCGAGCAAGACGTTGCGTGCTGTCCGTGCATGATGAGTCTCCCTTGTGACGTGACGAAGGCGGTCATTGCCTGCTGTCGAAAGGCCGGTCTCCTGTGCCCGTCCGGCGGACAGAGCCTCAGCCCGACAACAGACGCGCTTCTGCCTCTTCAATATGATCAGCCAGCCCGGACAATACCAGCGTATCGCCACACGCGAGACGAAGATCACCGGTGGGCTCCTCGATGCAGTCCCCGTTGGCGCGCACGATGCGGGAGATCAGGATACCGCTGCGCTCCGGCAGGGAGATCTCGTCCAGTCGGCGCTCACAGGCCCAGGTGCTCTCGGTCAGGGTCACGGGATGGCGTCTCAGCAGCGGGTTGCCACGCTTGTCGGTCAGCTGGGACTGCTGGCCGTGGAAGTAGCCATGCAGCAGACTGTAGCGGGCCTCGCGGGCCTTCTGTATCGAACGCGCCACACGGCGAAATGGCACCTCGAGATTGACCAGCACATGCGAGACCAGCATCAATGAGCCTTCCAGTACCTCCGGGATCACCTCGGTCGCGCCGGCGGCCTTGTAGGTGTCCAGGTCGGCATCATCCTGGGTGCGCACCAGCACCTTGAGCTCGGGGAGCTGCAACGGCTGGATGGCATGCAGGATGGCCAGTGCATGCGGCAGCTGGTTGACGGTGATCACCACCTGGCGGGCGCGCTCGATGCCCAGTGCGCGCAGAATGTCCTGACGCTGGGCATCACCGAAGACCACCGGTTCACCCGCGCTGGCGGCTTCATGCACGCGGATGGGGTCGGCATCGATGGCGATCCACTGGAGCTTCTCCTGGGTCAGGAAGCGCCCGACCGTCTGACCGACACGCCCGAAGCCGCACACGATGACGTGGTCATGCAGCGGGGCCGTGGCCTCGCTCAACTGCGCCGTGGTGTGCGGATTTTCCTGGGTGAGAGTATGTGAGCGGCAGGCACGTTGCGACAGATGCTGGTTGTGACGAATGAGCGAGGGCGTGACGACCAGCGAGCCGATGATGATCGCCACCACCAGTCCCACGGTATCGGTGTCCATCAGCTGCTGTTGACTGGCCAGTGCCAGCAGGGCAAACCCGAACTCTCCGCCCTGTGACAGCACCAGGCCGGTGCGCATGGCCGAATCCAGTGGTCGTCCGGAGAGTCTGGCAAGCCCCGTGATCAACAGTGCCTTGGTGGTCAGCAGACAGATCACGCCGATCATCACCCAGTACCACTGTGCCAGCAGGACATGCGGGTCGAGCAGCATGCCGACCGAAACGAAGAACAGGCCCAGCAGGATGTCCCGGAACGGGCGGATGTCCGCCTCAATCTGATGCCGGTAATGGCTTTCACCGAGCATCATGCCCGCCAGGAAGGCGCCGAGCGCCATCGAAAGGTGCAGGCTATGGGTCAGCCAGGCCGAGAACAGGGCCACCAGCAATACGGTGAGCACGAACAGCTCTTCCGAGCGTGAGCGCGCGACTTCCTGAAAGACCAGTGGCAGCACCCATTTGCCGATGGCCATCATCACCACCACCAGGCCGATGCCCTTGGCCAGCATCACGCCCAGATCGCTGAGCAGCTGGCTGCCATCTCCCGCCATGGCCGGAATCAGGATCAGGAACAGCAGGGCGGCAAGGTCCTGAAACAGCAACACTCCCACCGCGGCATGGCCGTGGGGGCTGTCCAGCTCGTTCCAGCGCGCCAGCTCCCGCGTCACGATGGCCGTGGAAGAAAGTCCCAGTGCGCCGGCCGCGACCAGCGCCGCGGCAGGGGTCAGCCCCAGTGCGCAGCCCAGCGCCCAGAAGAGTCCGCTGCAGACCACCACCTGGGAGGCTCCCAGTCCGAAGACGGTGGTCTTGAGGGCTCGCATGCGGGGCATCGAGAATTCCAATCCCAGCGAGAACAACAGAAAGACCAGGCCGAACTCCGACAGAAAGGCCAGCTCTTCCGGACGGCCTATCCAGCCTGCCAGATGCGGGCCGACCAGAAAGCCCACCGCCAGATAGGCCAGTACCGGTGGCAGGTGCAGGCGTCGGAACAGCGCCGCCGCGACCACCGAGGCCCCCAGCAGGATCATCACGTCATTGAACAGGCTATCTGCCATCTGGCCCTCCTGGCCTTCCAAGCGTATGAACGGGATAATACCGTGAACGCATCATGCATGAATTGACGGAGGTGTCATGAACTCGACCGAAATACCCCAGGACGGCGAACTCGCCGGCAACGCGCATGACGAATTGCGTGACCTGCTGGCACGCCTGGAAGCGACGATGAAGGCGGCGGATCTGTGGCGCATGGAGACACCGACCCCAGAGGCCTTCATGAGCGTGGAGCCCTTCTGCGTGGACCGCATGGACATGGGGCAGTGGCTGCGTTTCGTGTTCATCGCGCGTCTCGAGGCACTGTGTGACGCACGTGGCAGCTTCCCGGTGAAGTGTGACGTGGCGCCTGCCATCGAGGCCTGGTTGAAGGATGCGCGTCCGGAGCGCCGCGTGGCGATGACGGAAGTCGTGCGCGAGATCGATACGCTGATCACCGACAACTGAGTCGTCGCGGTTCACACGGGAGACGGGTATGCCGTACTACTTCGCCTACGGAAGCAACATGAATCCGGCGCGTGTCGCGGCACGCATCGGTGACACGCGTCGTGCCCTGCATGGCTGGCTGGAGGAGCATCGGCTGAGTTTCGACAAGGCGTCGCGTGTTCCGGGGATCGCACATGCCAATGTGCAACCGGCGCGGGGTGAGCGTGTCGAAGGGGTGCTCTACGAGCTGCGCGACCCTGAGCAGATCACCCTGATGGACCCCTACGAGGGGCGCCCACATGAATATGAGCGCTTTCGTCATGCCATCGTGACACGTGACGGTGTCATCGAGGCCTGGGTGTACATCGCCTTGCCGGAGCGCACCGGTCAGGGACTCAAGCCGGCCCGTGAGTATCTCGAGCACCTGCTGGGTGGGCGTGACTTCCTGACCCCGGACTATTTCACGGCATTGGCAGACGTGGAAGCGGTGCACTCGCTGGATGATGACACCCTCGCACGGCTGGGGCTGTCACGCAGCACGCCGCGCTGAGACGCCAGAGACGACAGCCGTGACGAAAAAAGCCCGCCCCTCATCACGAGGGGCGGGCTTTTTCATGGCAACGCCCTGGCAACATCATGCCACCAGGGGAGGGCCGAGGGGCGCTCAGCGTTGCTCGGTCAGTACCGGGTCCAGATTCGTCTGGTCACGACGGCTGGTCAGCATGCCGATGATCAGGCCCGCCAGTGCAGGTGCCAGCCAGCCCAGATTCATGGAGGCCAGCGGCAGCAGCGGCTCGATGCGGTGCGAGATGGCCATCAGGGAATCGATGCCACTGGCTTCGAAGCCATCGAGCAGGCTGACCAGCAGGGTCAGGCCCAGGCTCCAGGCGAACACGCGCGGTGCATCATGCAGGCGCGGGCGCAGGTAGGAGAGCAGCGTCAGCACCAGCACCAGCGGATAGAGCGTGACCAGTACCGGAATCGAGACGCTGATCAGGGTCGAGAGGCCCAGGTTGGCGATCAACGCCGAGGCCACGGCCATCACGATCACCAGCAGACGGTAGGGCACGCTCGGCAGCAGGCGATGGAAGAACTCGCCGCAGGAGGTCAGCAGGCCCACCGCGGTGGTCAGACACGCCAGAGTGATGACCAGCGCCAGGATCAGCTTGCCGGCATCCCCGAACAAGGCCTCGACGTAGACCGGAATCAGTTCGCCCTTGGCGGCTTCCGTCACCAGAGCATGGCTGGTGGCGCCCATGTAGGTCAGCGGCAGATAGACGGCGGCCAGACAGATCGCGGCGATCGCGCCGGCCCACAGGGTGTAGCGCGTCACGTCAGCGGTGGCGGTGATGCCACGCGCCTTGATCGCCGAGACGATCAGGATGCCGAACACCATCGAGGCCAGCGCATCCATGGTCAGGTAGCCCTGCTGGAAGCCGGTCATGAAGGGCGCTTCGGCCCACTCGGGGCTCACCGGGCCCAGCGGTCCCTGCGGGTCGATGATGGTGAACAGCGCGATCAGTGCCAGCAGCGCGATCAACAGCGGAGTCAGCCACTTGCCGACCACGTCCATCAGCTTGCCGGGGCTCAGGGCGATCAGGGTGGCAATGCCGAAGAACACCACCGAGTGCAATGCCAGGCCTGACTCGGGCGTCATATCGATGAACGGACGCATGCCCATCTCGAAGGCGACGGTACCGGTACGCGGGATGGCGAACATCGGCCCGATGGACAGGTAGATGGCGACGCCGAAGGCCGCTGCCGCCCACTTGGGCAGCGGGGAGGTGATCTTGTCGAGCCCGCCGCCGATCACGGCGACCGCGACGATTCCGGCCAGCGGCATGCCGACACCGGTGGTCAGAAAGCCGAGTGCGGCTGGCCAGAACTCGGCCCCTGCGCCCTGACCTACCTGAGGCGGGAAGATGATGTTGCCAGCGCCGAGGAAGAGCGCAAATGTCATGAAGCCCAGCGCCACGATATCGAGGCTGGAAAGTCGTGTTTTCAAGATGACGTCCTACGGATTCAGCGGATGCGTTGCGGCAGCAGGATGTCGGAGTCGACACGCTGCCGGGAAGCCGTTGGCCAGCGACAGGGGTGAGGTCACCAGCAGACTCGGGCTCGCGGGGTAGTGCGAAGCCCGCGTCTCATGGCGAGAAACAGGCCAACCTGTGAGTCGCCTGAATCTGACGCGGCGCATTATCGTTGATTTCACGCATCAAGACAAAGTGAGTACTCCCTCCCGAGCAGTCCGCTTGCCGGTCTGATCGCGACGTGAGTCGTCAGGTGGGGGAAGCCGGGGGCAGCGGGATGAAGTGAGGCCATCCATCCGGCACCACGAATACCCGCCATTGAGAGGAGGCCTCGTGTCGCGAGTCCAAGGGCCGGTGCGGCGCGCGTTCCAGCCATAGCTGACGCGGATGCTGAGGCGGCGTCTGCCGGGGAGTGCCCGTTGGCGGGTTCGCTTCCCCGTCAGAGGGCGCGAAATAGTCCTCGAGCCAGAGTTGCAGCTCGCGCCACCCGATCAGTGATTGCACTGGGGGAGGGGCCAGCCAGGCGGGCTTTTCCCTGAGACACCCCAGCAGCGGCGCGGTATCCATCGCGGTGCTGTCGAGGCTCTGGCAGAAGGCGGCAAACTGGCTCACGGGGACCCACCAGCCAGCCTGCGCCGCGCTTGAAGGATGGCAGTGACGCGGTGGCGGCAGCTGCTCATCGGCAGGTGTCTCCGGCTGCCAGGGGCGAAACAGACCGCCGGGCATGGCCAGGCATTGGCCCGCGAGCCACCCGGGGGCCGAGTCTCCCGTCGCCTCGGCGGCGTCGCTCACGGGTAGACCAAGCGCCTGACGAATCGTCTGTTGCCCCCGCTCGCTGAGCGCCAGTGGCAGCTGGTGCGCAAGACTGCGTCGCGTCTTGATGGCGAGACTGTCGGCGCCACCCGGGCCGATCCAGCGCTCCAGGCCATCCGCCGGCCCCGGACCTTGTGGCAATCCCAGATAGAATTTGATCGCGACTTCCAGGTGGGTGGGGGTCGTGTCGCCTGCCGCCAGATACAGCATGTCCAGCTCGCCCAGCGTGATCTTGCCTTCCATGATCCTGAGATTGTGGGCCAACAGTCGGCTGCCCGGGGCGTGGGCCAGCACGAACCGCCACAGCAGCTCGTGATAGAGACCGAGCCGATGGTGGCGACGCTCATCCACCGCGGATTCCAGTGCCTCGGGGGCCTGCTCAAGCTCGCTCAGCCAGCGATGGCGAGTGATGTCGTCGCCCAGTCCCAACGCCTCGAGAGTCGGGCGCTGATAAGGGAGCAGTGTCAGCAGGTCCGGGGCACTCAACAGCCAGGCGATATCCCTGACGCGCGGATGCGTATAGCGCTCGCATTCGCCACGCAGGGTCTGCCCGGCAGTCTTTGGCCAGCGGGTGGGAGGGGCCTGCAAAGGCGCGTCATTGTCAGGAATGGGTGGCGGGTTGGGCATGTCGCCAGTGTAACGCTCACTCACCCACGCGGCCATTCGTGTCAGAGGGACCCGCGACCTCTGCTGACGGTGTTGGCGAGGGCATTGTCTTTGAGGATTGATTCCTCATGAGAACCAACCCGTGATGGTCAGGCCGGTACTTCACGCGCTGTACGTCTCTCGGCGTGTTCAACGAAGGATGCACGCAACATGCAGAAAAGATGCAGGCAACGTGCGCGTGTCTCTTGAGGTCTGAATGCCCCCTTGTCACCTGACCAGGACGGAGCCGTCATCTGACGAGCGCGGCCAGGCAGCGTGCTTGAGCCAGGGCCCCCGGCGATGGTGGAAGCGACCTTCGGCGTACTCGGTGGGTGAGGAACAATTCGGGCGACCGGGGTGAGCAATCCTCTGCTCTGCAAGGGAGTTATCCGGCTTCCTGTCGCTGGCCGACAGAAAAATAAACGCATTATTTCTCTTTCTACTGCATCCAGTCTCAAGGCCTTGGCGTATGTCTCATCAGAACATGACGACACACTTCACCGCTGGCGACATGTTTTCCCGAGGGGAGTCTCGAGACAGGGATTTCTCTCGAAAACCGAAGGATTCTGCCAGGGCAAGGCGTCAGTCAGATGGCTGACTCGGCACGGAATCAGGAAGTTTCTGCACCATTATGGTTATACAAGAGTTGTTCATGACTCTGACATGAATTGTCGATCTCGAGGGGCGCGCGGAAGATGCTGGCCCCGGAATCGACAGCCTACCGCGAATTTGTTGCTCAAGACGAAACAGTGAGCTTCCAATGGCACGGCTAGTTAGAAAGCGGAATAAAGATTAGTCTGTTAATTATCTAAGCGAAGCACGACCCACAGCCAATGGAGGACGGAGCCCGGACAGGGGCTACCCGCCAGATCCTTCACTCGCTGACAACGACTTCACGCGGAATCATCCGCTACCCAGGACCAGGAGATAGACCATGAAGAACACCACACTGAAGACATTGATCGCCGCCGCCGTCATCGCCACTGCCAGCACGTCCGCCCTTGCCGCTGATGACAGCCCTGCCGCTCTGCGCGTCCAGAATGCGCTGAACAGCCAGCAGATCATCGGCCAGTCCCAGCCGGCAGCCACCAGCCAGCAGAGCTTCGCGGAGACTGGAATGAGCGTTGCCGCCGGACGTGTCGAGCAATCACTCAATGCCGAGCACATTCGTGGCCAGCAGACCGCTGCCGTATCCCGGGCCAATGACACCGTTTCCGAGCAGGGCAAGAGTGTCGCAGCCAGCCGAGTCCAGCAGTGCATCAGCGACAACGTGTGAGTCGACGCAACGCTGAGTCGTCAACGGGTCTCAAGACACGGCCTCTCGGCGCGTCGCTCTCAAGCACTCTGTCTTTCCCTACCTCTTTCGTCAGTGTCATTTCCAGGAGTCATATCATGAAGACCTTCAACGCCCTCATCGCCGCCGCCGTTCTCTCCGTCACCACCGCAGGCGTTGCCAACGCTGATAGCGTTGCCGACCAGCAGGTTCGCGCCACCATCAGCGAATCCGTGATCCACGGTCAGGCCCAGCAGGCAGCGTCTCAGCCGCTGCACCTCAACGACGCCGGCAAGAGTGTTGCGGCCAGTCGTGTCGAGCAGGCGCTGAACAGCCAGAGCGTCAATGGTCAGCAGGCGCAGATCACTCGTGATTCCCGCCAGTACGTCAATGATGCCGGCAAGAGCGTTTCCGCCACCCGCGTCCAGCATGCCCTGAGCGAAAGCGTCTGAGGACAGGGGATCGCATTGGTGGATGGTCTTGGCTACCGCCACCGGGTGGGTCGTCTCTGCGCATGGTATGTGCTGGATGTCGACAAGGTGTTAGAGGATTTTCTTGAGTCTTCGTGAGGCATTCTTGCCAAAATTTACGCCGGTTGGATGTTGATATCTGCGATGTATCATTGGACAGATTTGAGACGATTTCTGGGGCGCAAGGCGTGATGGGTGCTCGAGAATGACAAGCCAGTCAGTCCTCGTAAGGAAGGATGATTCATCTGGATCATTGCAGATATTTCCCGCGTTTTTCGCGAAGATTCATCGCCAGTTCATGGTAAAGGTGTCATGGTGGGTCACGGTGATTAAACGTTGTTGATTGCCGAGCGGCATGCCGGAAATGTCGAGGCCGGATGCCATGATATCGATCAAGTGGAGACCCATGATGGTGCGCAGAAAACTCAAGAAGGTGGCAGGTTCAGTGTTGTTGGGTATCGGCCTGATGTCGGGGAATGCGATGGCGGATGATGTCGTCGATAAGCCCAAGGTGCTCATCTTCGATGTCAATGAAACGCTGTTGGACCTGACCTCGATGCGCAGTTCGGTCGGTGAGGCACTGGGGGGAAGAGAAGACCTGCTGCCCCTGTGGTTCTCGACCATGCTGCATTACTCCCTGGTGTCTACCGTGACCCGGGATTATCACGACTTCGGGCAGATCGGTGTCGCCTCGTTGCTGGTGGTCGCGCAGAACAACGGTGTCGAACTGACGGATGAGCAGGCGAAGAAGGCCATCATCACACCGTTGCTGACACTCCCGCCTCACCCTGATGTCAAGGAAGGTCTGGCCAGGCTCAAGGCTGAAGGCTACAAGATCGTCAGTCTGACCAACTCGTCCAACAAGGGCGTCAAGGCCCAGTTCGAGAACGCGGGACTGCTGCCGTATTTTGATGCTCGCTACAGCATTGAAGATATCCAGATCTACAAGCCGGACCTGCGTTCCTATGAGTGGGTGCTGGACAAGCTCGATGTCGAACCTGAAGAAGCCATGATGGTCGCTGCACATGGTTGGGATGTCGCGGGTGCCAAGGAAGCGGGCTTGCAGACCACCTTCATCGCCCGCCCGGGCAAGGCACTCTTCCCGCTGTCAAAGGCGCCGGATCATGTCGTGAAGGATGTGAACGAACTGGCCGACATTCTGGAGTAATTTCCTTGATTGGCGGGGGCTATCGAGATCCTGTCACCCTGAAGTCCGCGGTATCGGTGGGGCTGGCGAATCTCCTTTGACAGAAATCATATCCTGTCAATCGGGAGGCTGACGGTCCCATCGCCTGGCAGATTCATCGTGAATAATCCGCAAGTATTCTGGCGATATTGTCGAGATTTCGTGATGGTGGTTCGCTGTCATGCGCTGTATTTCGTTGATGTTGATCGATGGTGCGTGATGATGGAATGGCGCGCTGACAGGTCGCATCGAGGTGGCGTGACAGTCCTCAGGCGATCTCGAGAAGGATGCTTCTCAGAAAGACCCAGAGTGCTTGAGAAAGCCCCCCGCAGGCACGGTTTCTCAAGCGCTTTCCTGTCCTGGGTGTCGCTGTCCCGACATTCATTGCCCGCCCGATTGGCGGGTTTTTTTATGTCTCGCGTCCAGAGGCAGTGTCATGGTGAGGGCGCGCCAGAAGAGGGGGAGCGCAGGCCGAGCAGGCGTGCTGCATCGCGCGGTCGGGGTCTGAGCGAGGGGAGCGCAGGTGGCAGAAACCAATGTCAATGGTAGGCTGGGCGGCATTCCCCTTTTCCAGACAGGAGCGCAGAGATGAACGACGCATCACCCCAGCATGGCCACCGTAGTCCGCAGATCATCGAGCCTCAGGGCCAGGCGGATGCCTGTGTCATCTGGTTGCATGGGCTGGGGGCGGACGGCAGTGATTTCGTGCCCGTGGTGCCGGCGCTGGGATTGCCGGCGGATCACGGCGTACGTTTCGTCTTCCCGCACGCGCGTGAGCTGGCCGTGACCGTCAATGGCGGCATGCGCATGCCGGCCTGGTACGACATTCTCGAGATGAATCTTGGGCGGCGTGTCGATGAAGTGCAGCTGCGCGAGTCCGCGGCTTACGTGCATGCCTTGATCGAGGAGCAGGTCGCGCAGGGAATCGCCAGTGAGCGCATCCTGCTGGCAGGCTTTTCTCAGGGCGGTGCCGTGGTCTACGAGGCGGCGTTGAGCTGTGAGCGGCCGTTGGGTGGGTTGCTGGCGCTCTCCACCTATTTCGCCACCAGCGCGACCATCACGCCGTCAGCCGCCAATCAGGGGCTGGCCATCAGTGTCCATCACGGCACCCAGGATGACATCGTGCCGCTGGCACTGGGGGAGGCTGGCGCCGAGAGTGCTCGCGCCCTCGGGCATCCGCTTGAATGGCAGACCTGGCCGATGGCGCACGCCGTGTGTCTCGAGGAGATCGAAGCGATCGGCGAATGGTTCACGGCACGCCTGCTGGCCTGATCGGCCGCCAGTCCCACAACGCCGCTGACGGAGTGATTCGTCAGCGGCGTTTTCATGTGCCGGCAGCGCGGGTCACGTTCAGCAGCGATAGCGATAGGCGAGATGTTCATCCTTGCGCGGGCCGGTGATGCGCCAGTCGAGGTCGAAGCCGCAGGGCTTGTCATCCGCATCGCGCACGATGACGAGGGTGGCGGAATAGAGGTCATCGATGCACAGGTGTGCCTCGCGGCTGATGAAGTGGTCACCATCGCCTGCGGGAGCCTCGATCAGGTCGAACAGGAAGACCGCCGCATCGCGGCCGCGGCGCTCATGGCTCAGTGACAGGGCCGTGCCGTCGGGGCTCAGTCGCCAGCGATAGCGATTGCGGAACGTGATACTGCTGGCCTGGCCCTCCAGTCGGAACTGCCCCTGTTCATTGAAGAGGATGTCCCACGAGACTTCCGCACCAGTCCTGCCGGCCCCATCAGGCATCTCCTTCTCGAGGCGCACCTCACCGCTGCCATGGCCGGACCAGGCGTTGCGTGAGGCAGGCCCCGAGCGTGACGAAAATTCCAGGTGGCGTATCTGCTCAAGCAGCGCGTGGAGGGTTACAATGCCTGTCAACTTTCTCTGCCTAACGGGTTTACTCGTCATGTCCTACCTGATCGGTGTCACGGCCCTGTGGGCCTTCTCGTTTTCCCTGATCGGCGTCTACCTGTCCGGTCAGGTCGATAGCTATCTGGCCGTGCTGACACGCATCGTGCTGGCCAGCCTGATCTTTGCTCCCTTTCTGCGCCCACGGGCGATCAGTGGCCGCATCCGCTGGCAGCTGATGGCCATCGGTGCGGTGCAGCTGGGGCTGATGTACATCTTCTTCTACCGCTCCTTCCTGCTGTTGCCCGTCCCGGAAGTGCTGCTGTTCACGATCTTCACGCCCATCTACATCACCCTCCTGGATGACATGATGAAACGTCGGCTGTCGCCATTCTACCTGCTCACGGCGATGGTGGCGGTCATCGGTGCGGCGATCATTCGCTACGACGGGGTCACCGAGGGCTTCTGGTTCGGCTTTGCCGTCGTTCAGGGGGCCAATCTGTGCTTTGCCATCGGCCAGGTCGCCTATCGTCATCTCTCGCCCCAGCTGCCTGAAGGTGTCGCGCACCGTCATGTGTTCGGCTGGTTCTATCTTGGCGCCCTGGCGCTGGTGGTCGTGATGTTCCTGCTGTTCGGCAATACCGACAAGCTGCCTTCGCAGCCGGTGCACTTCGTGGTGCTGGGCTGGTTGGGCATCGTGGCGTCCGGGATGGGCTACTTCCTGTGGAACAAGGGAGCGACGCGCGTCGATGCCGGTACCCTGGCGATCATGAACAATGCGCTGGTACCGGCGGGACTGCTGGTCAATCTGCTGATCTGGAATCGCGACGCGGACCTGCCGCGTCTCGCGCTGGGCGGGGCGGTCATCGTGCTGGCGCTGTTGATCAATCAGTTCTGGGCGCGCCAGCGTGAGCAGCGCGCGCGTGAGGCGCAGAGCGTTCGCTAGGCATCGGCTCCGTGCAGCGCGTTGCGCAGGGTCGTGGTCAATCGTGCGAGGGTCTCATCGTTCTGCAGTTGGGCCGCATTGAGGCGCAGGCCGGGGCTGACCGCCTTGAACAGGTAGCCGGGCAGAGTGGCGATGCCAGCCTCGAGCAGCTCGCGGTGCAGGCGGGAAAGGGCCGCGCCATCGAGTCCCGGCAGGCCGCACCACTGCAGATAGCCACCACTGACACCGGGCAGCCAGACGCCATCGCCGAGAGCAGAGGCAAGCGTCTCGCGCAGCAGTTGCAGGCGCTTCGCGTAGCAGCGGCGCATGCGGTGGACATGGCGCCCGTAATCGCCGCTGGCGATCAGCTCCGCGAGGGCGGCGTGCATCCATGGCATGTCGCCCATGCCATCGGCCCAGCGTGCGCGAATCAGCCCCTGCATGCCCAGCTCGGCGTCAGGCGTCACGCTTTCGGACCGAGGGAGCCACACCCAGCCACAGCGTGCTCGCGGGTCGAGCGTCTTGGACAGCGAGCCCACCGTGATCACGCCGGGTGCCTGTTCCGGTGATATTGTCTGTCCCAGTAGCGTTGTCTGCGCCGGTGACGGTGCCTGGCGCTGATGGAGGTCCATCAGCCAGGGCAGGCGGGTGTCGAAGCTCAGTTCCGCGAAGGTGGCATTCTCGATGATCTGTACCCCGTGGCGTTGGGCCAGCTTGAGCAGGCGATCTCGATCCGTCAGGCTCAGCTGGCCACCCAGCGGGTTGTGGCAATCCGGTGAGACGATCAGCGCGTCGAGGGCGGCCTTGCCGTGTCGGTGCCCGGCCGTGGGCGGCATCTCTGGCCGCGTCTTGCCTGCACACGTCTGCCGCCTGTCCATCTGCCTTGCCTCTCCTTCCTCCAGCAGTCTGGCCAATGCCTCGATATCCAGTCCGCTTCCAGCATGTGTCGGCAGGGCAATGGCTTCGTGACCATTGGCTTCCACCGCCGCAAGTACACCGAAATAGCCGGGGGCCTCGATGCCGATGCGACAGCGTCCCCGGCTTGCGCGCCATTGTCGGAGAATCAGCGACATGCCTTGCTGAGCCCCCTGACACAGCAACAGGGTGTCACCGTGACAGTGATGGCCATGGTGGCTGAGGTGAGAGGCAATGGCCTCGCGCAGGGCGGGGGAGCCCGGGGGCAGCGCGTAGGCGCTGGGGGATTCGGCGTGATGCTTGAGCTTCTGGCGCACCAGCCGATAGAGGCGCCTCACGGCGGGCGCATCCAGCTCGGGATGCGCCGCGCCCAGCGGAGCCAGCGCCGGGTCGCTGGCATGTGCCATGGCCTGCCAGGCCGGGTCATCGATGGCCAGTGACGGAGTGGCAAGAGGGGTGCAGCGTGACGGGGCGGCATCGTGATCGCGGCTGGCGGAAGAGGGAGGCGCCGCTGCGGCCGCGACCTGAAATCCCCGGCGCGGGACAGCCACGAGGAAGCCGGCGGATTCCAGCTCACCATAGGCGCGGATCACGCTGTTGAGTCCCAGTCCTGACAGGGCCGCCTGGCGGCGCAATGAGGGCAGCCGTTGTCCGGGGACGAGTTGCCCCGTGGCCATCTCGGCTTTCAAGCGCGTCGCCAGCTGTTGGTAGCGCGGCGTTGATGGAAGGTCTTGAGTGCCACTCATGCGGACTGTATCCCCTGAAAAAGCCATTCTCTGTATCTTGTATCCCCTGGTGCCTTCGCGGCAAGCTCATGTCACATCACGCCGGCGATGCATGACGCGCTCGGTGTGAGCGCTCCTCGGGACAGTGAGGTCCCGCCTCTCGTGCTCTGGAGTCAATCTGATGTGGATGCCGCTGACCTTCGTCTTCCTGTTCGCCACCGGGTTCATCGCCGCACGTTTCGGCACCCTGGATGCTGAGCCTTTCACGCTGCTGCTGGTGCGCAGCCTGCTGGTACTGCCGGTGCTGGGGCTGATCCTGTGGATACGCCGCAAGCCGCGCCAGTGGGGGCAGCGCCATGACAAGCTGGCTCAGATGGGCATCGGCATGCTGTTGCACGGCGCCTATCTGGGTGGCGTGTTCGCGGCGGTCAAGGCCGGGCTGCCCGCGGGGCTGACGGCCTTGCTGGTCAGCCTGCACCCTCTGGTGACGGCTGCGCTGTCACTGCCGCTGTTCGGTATCCGTCTGGGCGCCAGGCAGTGGCTGGGGCTGGGGTGTGGCGCGATTGGCGTCAGTCTGGTGCTGGGGGCGGGCATGCTTCAGGGGGCAGGCGCCGCAAGCGCTACGCTCGAGTGGCCGATGATCGGCCTGCTGTGGTGTCTGGTGGCGCTCATCGGCGTGTCCAGCTCGACGCTGTGGCAGAAGCGTGTCGGTGGTCGGATGGGGCTGGTGGAGGGGCTGGTATTCCAGTATCTGGGAGCGGGCTGTGTCTTCCTCATCGCAGCCAGCAGCGTAGGTAGCTTCGCCTTCGACCCGACGTCTCGTCTGCTGCTGACCCTCGCCTGGCTGGTGATCGCCATCTCGGTGGGTGCCATCTGGTTGCTGATGCTGATGCTCGAACGTGGCGAGGCCCACCAGGTCGCACGTACCTTCTTCCTGGTGCCACCGTGTGCCGCGCTGATGGCCTGGTGGCTGTTCGATGAGCAGTGGACCGCCTTGATGGTGGTGGGAGCGGCGCTGGTCGTGCTGGGACTGGTGCTGGATCGCCCCCGTCCGGGCAAGGTAGCCAGGGCGCCGGCTGACGACACGTCGCCGTCAGCGCCCGAGACGTCGGCACCGAGCAGCGGGCAGGCCGCCTCGCGCTGATTCGCCCTGAAAGCACAACGCCCCGCCGGCCCGTGATGGGCTGGCGGGGCGTTGTCGTCTGTGGCCAGTCAGATGCGCGACTCAGAAGCGATAGCTGATACCGGCCATGGTCACGATCGGGTCGATCTCGACCTTGTCGTTGACGCTGCCCGCCACGGTGACATCGGAATCGATATCCAGATACCAGGCAGCGACGTTGGCCGCCCAATGCTCATTGATGACCAGGTCGACACCGATCTGTGCGGCCGCGCCCCAGCTGTCATCCATCTCGAGCTTGGTGCCGTCATCGAGGGTTTCATCGGAGAAGTGGGTGTAATTGACGCCTGCACCGATGTACGGCTGGATGCGGGAGTCGCGTCCACCGAGGGGGTAGTACTGCAGTGTCAGGGTCGGTGGCAGATGATCGACGGAGCCGGCCTTCTGGCCATTTAGCGAGATGTCATGCTCGAAATTCTGCGCGGCCAGCAGCTCGATCCCCAGGGTATCGGTGAAGCGATACCCCAGAGTGAAGGCGAAGGCGCTGTCATCATCGACGTCCACGTCGGCACCGATGGCATCGATGCGACCGTTGTCGCTCTTAGGCGAGACCTTGGCGACACCCACGCGAGTCCAGAACTGGCCGGCACCATAATCGAGGTTCTCGAGGCCTGAGTCAGTCGACGAGAACGGCGCAGCGACAGCCGACGTGGCAGTCAGCGTGAGTGCGGCCGTGATCGCCGCCATGCGCAGCGGGCGTGAAGAGGACCGGCAGAAGGAGAAGGGCAAGAAGGACTGTGCGGCTGACATGTTCGCTCCCGAAGTGACAGGGGGTGAGAAAGGAGATGTCAGTCTAGGAGCTCATGTCGACGAAAAATTGATCCATGACAAGGGTTTGCCGTCATGTCCGACAAGGGTCCGTCACACTTGATTCAAATCAAGTTCCGTCTGTCTCGCCGACTGTCCGCGCATGCAAGAACGCCGCAGGCCCTGAGGCCTGCGGCGTTCTTGTGCGTCGTCAATGAGGCAAGGGGATCACCCCTGATGCGTCATGGCTCGGCGCGGCTCGTCAGTGCGTGTTTCAGCACTTAGAAGCGGTAGGTGACACCGGCACCGACGGTGACCGGGTCCAGCTCGGTGTCGTTCACGTCCTGGCCGTTGATCTTGGTGTCGGCCTTGACGTCAGCGTAACGAGCGAAGCCATTGACGGCCCAGGATTCGTTGATGTTGAGGTCAACACCCAGCTCGGCAGCAGCACCGTAGCTGTCGTCGATGTCCATGCTCTGGCCACCGGCAGACTCACCGGAGAAGTGGGTGTAGTTCAGGCCGACGCCAGCGTAAGGCTGAACGCGAGCTTCGGTACCGCCCAGCGGGTAGTACTGCAGCATCAGATTGATCGGCATCTGATCGAAGCCACCGTCGCTGTTTTTCCAGTCGGTGCTGAATGCTTCAGTGGACTGCAGGGCAACTGCCAGGTTGTCGTGGAACATGTAGCCCACGGAGCCGGCGAAACCGGATTCATCCTTGGCGATCAGGCCATTGCCGTTGTTGCTCTTGCCGTCGACCTTGGCAACGCCGCCGCGCAGGAAGATGTCGCCCTTGCCGTAGGCCAGTGCAGATTGTGCACCCATTGCCATGGTGCCGGCGATGACGGTAGCAGTCAGGATCTTGATGGTTTTCATGTGATGTTCTCCTTGAAGCTTGTGGCCTCGGGGGCTTCCTGTCGGCGGTGCCTGGCGAACTCGGGGGATGTACCGAGTGTGGCAAGGCTGCCTTGTTCAGGGGACGAGATGAACTATAAAAAACACTGTTCTTTTTGGCAAGCATTTTTTTAGAACAATGTTTGAAAACATATTTGACGTCTTGTTAGCGGATGTTACCGATTATTTCAGAAAAGGTGCATGTCTCGAGGATGAGACTGGAGGTGGCGCAGGACAGCGACAGGGCCGTTCATTTTCACGACAGATTCATGAGACGTTGGTCGTAGGCGGCTCGTGAGGTGAGCGCATGCTACGCAATGCGTGATGCGCCCACCAGTGTGGGAATTCAGCGACGCTTGCGCTGGGCACGTGCTTCAAGCTCGTTGAGCCATCGACTGACCTCGTCACTCTGCGCGGGACAGTCGAGGTAGACGGCCAGAAACTCTCGCCACTCCGCTGCCTGCCAGGCCTTGAGGCGGCGCCACAACACGTAGAGGTCGCGCTGGCACTCGTGACGGCGCAGCACGAAGCGTCGGGTCTTCTCCAGGTCGATGATGACGGCATCCATCTGTTCCTGCATGGCGCTGGTACCGTCGGCGGCGGGCTGTGGGCGGCTGAGGAACAGATGCTTGGGGAACAGGCAGCCGTGCATCATGCCGGCCTGATGAATCTGTCGCACGAGACGTGCGCTGGCAGTGATGACTTGCGTGCGTCGGGTATCGTCCAGCGCCGGCCAGCGTGCATGCCAGTGGTCCAGATCATCGCGGCCGTCGAGATCGAAGGTGATCAGGATGGCGCGCCATTCCTTGCCGGTGCGGCGCTCGCCATACCAGCCGGCATCCACCGAAGGAATGCCCAGCGCGTGATAGTGGCGGATGGCACGCCACTCGCGCGAGAAGGTCGGCTCGCCCAGTGGGCGTGACAGGCTGCGGCCCAGATGGTTGGTCTGGCGCTTGAGGTAGAGGCGATGTGTCTGGCCCTGCTCGTCCTCGAGAGTGAGCAGCGAGACCGTCGAGATGCCTCCGCGCTCACGGTTAGGGGCATCAACGTCCTGGGCGGCCACGTGCCACAGGGCCTCGAACCGGTTCAGGCCGTGGTAATCCAGCAGATTCCCCAGGGGGGGGTCACAGTAGTCGGCATGGCCACGGGGCGCCGTGGCACGTGGGCCCCGAGAGGCGCTGGACAGGGAGTGACGGGAAAAGGAGGTCATGGCAAGTTCACGAGCGAAAGAGGGGAGGTGAGTCACGGGCAATCCCTGCCGCAGGACCCAGCGATGGATCGCCCTATGATAGTTAGCCTGCTGGTGAAGTGATAGTCGCTGATCGGCAACTCCTGTGTCTGCGCATTCAACACGCGTCGCAGGATTGTCCGAGCCGTGCATGGCTGCTGTCGTGCAGGCCCGTGCTCTGTGGCGTGTGGTGGAAGGTCGCAGGTGTCGCGCAGGTGCGCAGGAAGAGCGTTGAGAGGCCGCTGGCGGTCCACTGCGCGCCAGCCCAGCAATGATGCGGGCCATGGACGTTTCCGCTGTCAGCTCATGGGCTTGCGATCCCCGCAGGCGGCGCTTGCCGGAGTGCGGCTGCGACAACCTGTCATCTGGAGCCTGTCGCGAGAGGGCAGAGAATGTCCGACCAAGGTCTTGGTACCACGGTGCCATTGCCTGTGCGCTTTCCGGCGGGAGTCGGGGGGAGACTGCCCCCGACGTCGGGGGCAAGCGCATGCAGAGACGGCAGTCTGGCCGTTCGTCTTATCGCAAAGGGGTTAGACATGATCTCCGATACCGTAGTGGAGCTGTCGCGGTTCCAGTTTGGCATGACCGCGCTCTATCACTTCCTGTTCGTCCCGTTGACCATCGGCATGGCCTTCCTGCTGGCCATCATGGAATCCCTGTATGTGATGACCGGCAAGCAGGTCTACCAGGACATGACCAAGTTCTGGGGCAAGCTGTTCGGCATCAACTTCGCGCTCGGTGTCGCCACCGGCCTGACGATGGAGTTCCAGTTCGGCACCAACTGGGCCTATTACTCGCATTACGTCGGCGACATCTTCGGTGCGCCGCTGGCCATCGAGGGCCTGGTGGCCTTCTTCCTCGAATCCACCTTCGTCGGGCTGTTCTTCTTCGGCTGGGACCGCCTGAGCAAGCGTCAGCACCTGATGGTGACCTGGCTTGTCGCCTTCGGCTCCAACTTCTCGGCGCTGTGGATCCTGATCGCCAATGGCTGGATGCAGAATCCGGTCGGGGCGGCCTTCAACTTCGAGACCATGCGCATGGAGCTGACCAGCTTCGCGGATGTCATCTTCAATCCGGTCGCCCAGGCCAAGTTCGTGCATACCGTGTCGGCAGGCTACGTGACCGGCGCCATGTTCGTGCTCGGCATCAGTGCCTTCTATCTTCTCAAGGGGCGGGATCTGGGCTTTGCCAAGCGCAGCTTCGCCATCGCCGCGGCCTTCGGACTGTTCTCGGTGGCCTCGGTCATCGTGCTGGGCGATGAGTCCGGCTACGAAGTCGGGGATGTCCAGAAGGCCAAGATGGCCGCCATCGAGGCGATGTGGGAGACCGAGCCGGCGCCGGCGTCCTTCACGCTGATCGGTCTGCCCAACGAGGAGACCCAGCACACCGATTACGGCATCCACATTCCCTATGTGATGGGGCTGATCGGTACGCGCTCGCTGGATACCGAGATTCCGGGCATCAAGGAGCTGACCGAGGAGCACCGCGGACGCATCGTCAATGGCATGCAGGCCTATGATCTGCTTCAGCAGCTGCGTGATGGTCAGGACGATATCGCGACCCGCAAGGCCTTCGATGCCGTCAAGCAGGATCTCGGTTACGGCATGCTGCTCAAGCGCTATGTCGAGACGCCCTCCGATGCCACGCCGGAGATGATCGACAAGGCCGCGGCCGACTCGATCCCCCCGGTGGCACCGATGTTCTTCTCGTTCCGGATCATGGTCGCCTGTGGCATGGCGATGCTCGCGATCTTCATCGTCGCGGTATGGATGAGTGCCAAGCATCGCTTCGATGTGCGCCCCTTCCTGTGGATCTGCCTGCTGTCGATCCCGCTGCCGTTCATCGCGGTGGAGACCGGCTGGTTCGTGGCCGAATTCGGGCGTCAGCCCTGGGCGGTCGGAGAGATTCTGCCGACCTTTATGGCGGCCTCGAGCCTGGATGAGTCGGATCTGTGGTGGTCCATCGGCGGTTTCCTGGCCTTCTACAGCCTGTTCTTCGTCATCGAGATGTGGCTGATGTTCCACTTCGCGCGCAAGGGACCCTCTTCCCTGCATACCGGCCGCTATCACTTCGAGCGCGGCGCCCTGCGAGACGACGAGGGCATGTCGCTCAATCCTTCGCTGTCATTCAAGGAGTAATGGATCATGTGGGATTACGAGATCCTCAAGCTGTTCTGGTGGGTGGCGGTGGGTCTGCTGCTGATCGGCTTCGTCATCACCGATGGCATGGACATGGGCGCGGCGATGCTGATGCCGCTGGTCAGTCGCAGTGACAGCGAACGGCGCGTGGTGATCAACACGCTGGCGCCGCACTGGGATGGCAATCAGGTATGGCTGGTCACCGCCATCGGTGCCGTCTTCGCGGTATGGCCGGTGGTCTATGGCGCGGCGTTCTCCAGCTTCTATTTCGCGATGCTGACCATCCTGTTCTCGCTGTTCTTCCGCCCGCTGGGCTTTGACTATCGCTCCAAGCTCGAGAGCCCCCAATGGCGGGGCTGGTGGGACCGTGGCATCGTCGCCGGCAGCCTGATTCCCACTGCCTTCTTCGGCCTCATCTTCGGCAATCTGCTGCAGGGCGTGCCACTGGAAGTCGATCAGTACATGCGTGCCAGCTACGACGGCAGCTATCTCGGGCTGTTCAATCCCTTCGCGTTGCTGTGTGCGGCGCTGTCCGTCGTGATGGTGATGCTGCATGGCGGTACCTGGCTGGTGGCGCGTGCCGATGACGCCGTGGCGGCGCGCAGTGCGCGTCTGGTGCAGCCGCTGGGACTGCTTTCGCTCGGGCTGTTTGGCCTGGGCGGACTGTGGGTGTGGTTGTCCGGCATGGGCTACAGCATCGACCAGATGGGCGATACCGGCACGGCGCTAAAGCTGCTGGACAAGCAGGTCGGTCCCGGCAGCTGGATGGATGTCTACGCGCGTGAGCCGCTGACGTTGCTCGCGCCCTTGGGCGCCGTGGCGGGTATCGTCACCGCGATGTGGCTCTCGGCCAGACGTCAGGGCGGGGCAGCCTTCACGGCCAGTTCCGTCGGGGTCGGCGGTGTGGTCGCCACCGCAGGCATCAGCATGTTCCCGTTCATCGTGCCGTCCTCGCGCATGGGCGAGGCCAGCCTGACGCTGTGGGATTCGGTCTCCAGCGAGCTGACACTGTCCATCGTCACCGTGGCGGGGCTGGTGATGGTGCCGACCATCATCCTCTACACCACCTGGTGCTACGTGAAGATGTGGCGGCGCGTCACGGTGAGTCACGTCGAGCAGGACGGACACAGTCTGTACTGAGGCAGGCAGCCGACGCTGCAACCGCTTTTCCCGTACGCTTCATAACTGCATCATTGGGCGAGGGTGCCGCCCTCGCCGGGAGACGACTTCATGTGGTATTTCGCCTGGATTCTCGGTGTACTGCTGGCCTGCTTCGCGGGCATCATCAATGCATTGTGGCTTGAGCAGACTCACACCTTTGACGATGATTGAGGCAGGCGGCCTCAACGATGCTTCTGCGCCGCCGACCGTTCTGATCAAGGAGAGCTCGATGTCACGACCCTGGTACGCCTCACGACCACCGGCCTGGTGCCGAACTCGCCCTGCCCATCTGGCCTCGCTGCTGCTGTCTGCCATGGTGGCCATCTGGATGCTGCTGGGCCCGGATGCCATTGCCTCGATGGCCACCGGGCCGCGCTATCTGATGCTGCTGATTGCGCTGTGGGGGCTGGGGGCCGGCTTCACGCATGGGGTCGGTCTGGTGCCGCGTCATGCCACGCGCGCCTGGCTGCTGGGCGCACCGCTGAGCTGGTGTCTGCTGCTGATCACCCTGATCGCCCTGAGCATGAGCTAGCCACCGCGATGCCTTGAAAGTCCCGAGAGGGGTCACTCCATGAGTGGCCCCTCTTGCGTTGGGGGATGCTGGCGCGAGAAGTGTCACCGAGAAGGCAAGCGAGCCCTTCTTGAGCGGCAGCGACATGCGATATCGCTTTACATCCCGCCAGTCCGCGCCCTATAACGCCAGTGCAACCGCGTGAGAGGGGGCCTGGAGGTCACCGCGATTCGCTCATGCCCTTGGCGCATGCCCTGGGCTTGTGCATCCGGGCGTGGTGGGCGAGGCGTCATTGCAATCCCTCCTGCGAGCCCCACCTAACACAAGAGACCCCCTGTGCGCCCGAGCGTGCTGTCGTGGGGGTATGGCTGGGCGACCGATATCAACAACAATGGTTCACGAGCGATATCCAGACCGCTCTTCGAGGAGGAAGGCATGCGATCATCCGTTGACTCTGCCCGCGGTTCGGCCCGCGGACCCGAGGGAAGCAGGCCGTCCACGGCGTCTGCAGGTTATATCCCGCGCGACATGACACGGCGCCAATCAGGCGACTGGGTGCTGTCGCTGGTGGTGCCGGTGATGAATGAAGAGGAGACGATCGCGCCGTTTCTTGCCGCCATCGATGCCACCCTGGCAGCGCAGGTACCGCACCTGGAAATCCTGTTCGTCGACGATGGCTCCAGCGATGCCACCCTGGCGCGCCTGGAAGCTGCCGCGGCCGATGATTCACGTATTCGTTATCTGAGCCTGACACGCAACTTCGGCAAGGAAGCGGCCATGAGCGCCGGCATCGAGCAGGCGCGAGGCGATGCCATCGTGCCGATGGATGTCGACCTGCAGGACCCGCCCGAGGTGATACTCGAATTCATCACCCAGTGGCAGGCCGGCTACGACATGGTCTATGGCGTCCGCGCCGCGCGTGATGAAGACACCGCCACCAAGCGCAAGACGGCAGGATGGTTCTATCGCATCTTCAATCGCCTGACATTTACCGAGATTCCACGGGACGCCGGTGATTTCCGACTGCTGGATCGTCGGGTCGTCGAGGCGTTGCGCCGCATGCCGGAGCGCAACCGTTTCATGAAGGGACTGTTCTCCTGGCCCGGTTATAGCTCGGTTGGCGTCACCTATCAGCGCCCGGCGCGGACCGCCGGCACGACCAAGTTCAACTACTGGAAGCTGTGGAACTTCGCCCTGGACGGTGTGGTGAGCTTCTCGACCTGGCCGCTGCGGGTCTGGACCTACCTCGGCGCGTGCATCGCGGGGCTGTCCTTCCTCTACATCCTCGTCATCATCAGCAAGACGGTGCTGTTCGGCATTGATGCCCCGGGGTATGCGTCCCTGATGATCGCGGTGCTGTTCTTCGGCGGCATGCAGCTGATTTCCATCGGCGTGCTGGGCGAATATCTCGGGCGCCTGTTCATGGAGACCAAGCAGCGGCCGCTGTATCTGATCGATCACGACAGCCTGCAGGATGGCCCCGGTGGCGCTACCTCGCCGGACAGCGGGCTGGACAGCGGCCTCAGCACGGCGCGGGTCTTGCGCGGACAGCGTGACCGTGAGGCCAGTCGCCGCCGTGAATCCTGTCAGAGTGCCGAGCCTGACATGACGCGAGGAGATTCGCGTGAGGGATGATGCCACGTCACGCAAGACGTCCAGCACCGCAGAGCGGGCACGACAGGAAGCCGGCACCGCCACCCGTTTCGGTCTGGTGGGGCTGGCCGCCACGGGGGTGCACCTCGCGGTCGCCGCGTTGATGCTGTTTCTCTGGCCACCGCTCAATGAATTCATCGCCAATATCGTGGCCTTCTGTGTGGCCTTCCAGGTCTCGCTGGTGGGGCATCGACGTCTGACCTTCAAGCGACAGGGCAGCGCCTGGCGGTTCGCGCTGGTGGCGGCCAGCGGCTTCGCGCTCAACAACGGGCTGCTGGCCGTGCTGATCCAGGGGCTCGGCATGAGCGGCTTCGTGGCCATCGCGATCGCGACGCTCTCGGTACCTGTCGTGACCTATCTGGCATCACGACTCTGGGCCTTCAAGGAATGAGCTTCATGAACGACAGCACTGCCGTGAAGGCCGAGCGGATGGGCAAGGGGCGGCTGGCGGCCCTGGGGGCCGCGTTGATCGCCGAGACGCCATCGCCGAGCGACGCGCTGGTGCGCGCACGCACCGCCAGCATTCCCTGGGCACATATCCTGCTGGCACTGGTGATCACGCGGCTTGCGTGGCTGGCCATCGCCGCCCATGGCGATCAAAGCTACCTGCATGCCATGGCCCAGTTCGATGGCAGCTGGTTCAAGGGCATCATGACCCGTGGCTACGATGTCGAAGCCCGGGGCATGAGCGACGGTGATGCCGCCAACTGGGCCTTCTTTCCGCTCTATCCTGCCCTGTTGTGGCTGGTGACGCTGGGCGGCCAGCTCGACCCGGAGCTGATGGGCGTACTGCTGAGCAATGTGCTGCTGGCGGCGGCCCTGGGGCTGGGGTGTCGCTATCTTGCCATCACGCGCCCTGATGCCTCGCCGCTGCTGTTCGTGTGGCTGGTCGCCAGCATGCCGTACAGCTTCTATTTCAGTGCGCTGTACTCGGAATCGCTGTTCTGGCTGTTGTGTCTCGCGTCCCTGATCGACTGGCGCTGTCAGCGCACCGGACGGGTGATGCTGTGGACGTTGCTGCTGTCGATGACACGGGCCACCGGGGTGTTCTGGGTCATCGCCATGGGCATCGAGCTGCTGGCGCGTCTGCGTCTGGCGGCCTTCGCCGAGCTGTGGCGCCGCCCCGACTGGCTGTTGATCGGCGTGATGGGGCCGCTGGGGCTGTTTCTGTTCATGGCGGTGCTCTACCACCAGACGGGCGATGCGCTGGCCTTCAGTCACGTGCAGATCTCCTGGGGCCGCGAGATGGGCAATCCCATCGTCAATCTGGTGCAGGGGCTGGGGTACTGGTTCACGGCGCCGGAAACGCTCCGGCCCGCCTGGCAGGCCAGCATGGCGCTGATCGGCATCGCGTTGATCGGCTGGCTGGGCCTGCAGCGGCGCTGGCTGGAGATGGGCCTGGCGGCGTTCACCCTGTTCATTCCGCTGGCCACGGGGCTGGACGCCATCCCGCGCTACCTGATCGGCATGCCGGTGTTCGTGCTGGCGCTGCTGGATCTGCTAACGCGCCTCCCGAGCCGACTTGCCTGGGGGCTGGTCGCCCTGGGCGCGCTTTTCAATCTCTGGCTGGTGGAGAACTGGTATGACGCCGCATTCTGGCTCGTCTGATGTGAGTGCGGACCTCTCCGCCGCTTCGGGAGGGCGCGCCGATGCGCGTTACGGCGTGCCGACCCGCTTGAGCCGGCGGCGTCTCTGGCTATTGCTGGCGACGGCCGCCGTGCTGGCCTTCGAACTCTGCATGCTGTGGCTGGCACGCACCCCTCAGGTGGATGACCACTACCGACGCTACTTCATCGAACACGCCACCACCTGCTATCGCCCGATGGGCGAGGTACCGGTTCTCGCCTTGGGCGAGCGCTATCCCGTGCGCAAGGGGGAGCCGCTTGGCAACTGCGGCGTGCTGTGGGAAGGGTTCTATTCGCCCAAGGAGGATCGGCCGGTCAGTGCACGCCAGGCGCAGGTGGGTCTGCGTCTGAAGGTCACGCCGGGCCTCAGGCAGCCGGTCGTGGTGGCACTCGCGCTGTCACGCTATCCCGATGACGCCGAACCCCGCCCGGTGGAGGTGTGGGGGGAAGGCGAGCTGTTGGCCCGCTGGCCGGTGGGCGGTCGTCAGGCCAGCCACGAGGTGGAGGTGCCGGAGCGGTTGATCCAGCCGGACGGCAGCCTGCATCTGACGCTCAAGGGGCCGCCGCCCATTGCCCCGCGGGATGTCGGGATCGATGGCAACAAGTTTCCCGTCGGCCTGCGCCTGGATAGCGTGATGTTGCGCTCGACCCTGGGGCTGACGCCGCCCGACAGTGCTCCATGACCCTGACCGGCGGCGCGCGATGACACTGACGCGGCGACGATAGTCAGGTAAATTGTGCGCGCGTCAACGTGAATGATCCGTCCGACCGAGCGGCAGTTCGCCTGATGGTGAACGGCTCGCGTCCTATCAAGAGAAAGCGCCCGGTAGTCAGTGACTGTCATCGCAAGGGGCTTACAAGGAGTTAGTGTGGATTTTCTGAATGCCATTCCCATGGAAACCGACCAGTTGTTCGAGCTGGCGTTGTGGTGGGGCGGAACCCTGTTGTCAGCACTGGCCGTGCTGGTGTTCGGGATGTGGGTGGCCAAGCGTCTGACCCGGTGGGTCACCTCGCTGTTGCAGCGCAAGAGCATGGACGAGGCGGCGGCAGGCTTCGTCGGTCAGATCGCCTACGCGATTCTGGTGGTCATGGTGCTGCTGACCGCGCTGGATCAGGTGGGGGTCGATACCACGTCGATGATCGCGGCACTGGGTGCGGCGGGTCTGGCCATCGGTCTGGCACTGCAGAGCTCACTGTCCAATCTGGCCTCGGGCTTCCTGCTGGTGACGCTGCGTCCGTTCAAGAAGGGCGATTACATCGAGGCCGCCGGGACGTCCGGCAGCGTCGACCAGATCACCATGCTACAGACTCGTCTGGTGACGCCGGACAATCGCAAGGTCACCGTGCCCAACTCCAGCGTGATGTCCCAGACCATCACCAATTATTCGGCACTGCCGACACGTCGTCTGGATCTGGTGGTCGGGGTCAGCTATGACGACGACATCCGTCAGGTCAAGGCGGTGCTCGAGGAGCTGGTCAACAGCGACGAGCGCATCATGAAGGAGCCGTCCTACCTGATCGCCGTGGCGGAACTGGCCGACAGCTCGGTCAACTTCAACTTCCGCATGTGGTGCCAGGCCTCCGACTACTGGGCACTGAAGTGGGACATGACCGAGCGTATCAAGCTGACCTTCGATGAGCGCGGCATCAGCATCCCCTATCCGCAGCGCGATGTGCATATCCATCAGCCGGGCAGGGCGGCCGAGTAAGCCACCTGTCCTCGCGTGATGGCATGCCATGCCATGACATGCCGTGATATGGCACAAAAGAACGCCACCTTCGGGTGGCGTTCTTTTGTGGCGCGAGTCAGCTACTCTCGAGTGTGGCAGTGGTTCATCCTCCAGGACCGGGAGTGTCGTCTCTTGTACATGATCATGGATCTGACTCGTCGCCAACGTCGCCAGGCGTGGCGCCTTCTGCTTGCCAGCCTGGCCGTGCTCGGCATCGGGCTCGTGCCGCTGTTAAGCCAGCAGGCCCTCTATCTGGATGACATGAGTCGTACCCTGGATGGCTACTTCGGATGGGGGCTGAATGCCCGGCCGGCCGCGGAAGGCGTGATGCGCCTGCTGGGCTTCGGGGGAGAGCTTGTCAATGTCGCGCCCTTGCCGCAGCTGGCGGCCTGGGGCATCGCGGCCGGTATGGCGCTGGTCTGGTGGCGTCGGGTGCCGGGACTCTCGCCGGGCGTCTGCGTGCTGGGCAATGCGCTCATCTGGCTGACACCCTTCACGCTGCAGAACTTCAGCTATGCCTACGACAGCCTGCCGATGAGTCTCGGGCTTGCCAGCGCGATGCTGGCCAGCCTGATCCTGCGCCCGGGTGTCCACGGGCCGGTGCAACGTTCGCAGCGCCGCTGGCAACCTTCATTGATGGCGCTGGGATTGCTGCTGCTGGCCCTGTGCTGCTACCAGCCGGCGCTGAACGTCTTTCTGGTACTGAGCCTGCTGGACGCCCTGATGGGGTCGCGCCCGCGCGGGGTCGAAAGGAGAGAGGCTGAAGAGAGAAATACCGAAGAGAGGAAGTTCGAAGAGGGAAAGACCGAACAGAGTGAATCGGTATGGTGCGCCTGGCTTGCGCTGCTGCAGCGCGGCGGACTGGTGCTGGCTGCCTTGCTGCTCTACCTGCCGCTGTCACGACTGCTGGTGGCGGGCGACTACAGCCAGCAGCACGGCGAGATGCTGTCGCTGGGGGATCTCCCGGCACTGCTGGCCGCCTTGGAGCAGCATCTCGCACAGGCACTTGCCGCCCTGCGTGGCGGACTGGATCTCGTCAGCGGGGCACTGAGTGGCAGCCTGCTGGTGGTAGCGCTGGGGGCGGCGCTGATGACAGCAGGCCGGCGGCATGACGCTCGCCAGGTATCCTCGCGCCAGCTGACGCTGGAGCGTCTGAGTCGTCTGCTGTGGGCGTTGCTGCTGATTCCTGCACTGTGGGGGCCGATGCTGATGCTGGCGGAGCCGGTCTTTCACTCGCGCACCCTGGTGGGCTGGGGGGCACTGCTGGGCGGTGCCCTGATGCTGAGCCTGGCGGGCCGGCAGGCGAGAGGCTCCGAGCGCTTCACGCTGCGGCGCTGTCTGCTGGGGGTGGCGGCACTGCTGTTGCTGCGTCACTGGTTGATCTTCGCGGCCTGGAGCAATGCGCTGGCCGCCCAGCAGGCCCATGAGACCCAGCTGGCGCGTGAGATCGTCACCCAGGCACGTGAGCTGGGACTGCCGATCACCTCACCACGTGACCGCGACACCTATCGGCCCCATGACGAGCTGGCGGTGCAGGTGCTGGGGAAGGCGCCGCTGGCACCGCTGGCGCGGGTCGCTGAGCGCCAGGTGCCCGCCGTGCGCCAGAACCTGATCGCCGCCTTCACGCCTGACAACTATTGGGCTGTGGTGAGATTGCGCATGGCCGGTGCCAGTGCGGCGACCCTGCTGCGCGATGATGAGCGCAAGGCCAGTATCAAGGAGCCGCCTGTCTGTGACGAGCGCGCGACAGTGGATGCCCCGGGAGATGAGGGGGGATCGCCGAGAATCTTCACCCAGACCTTGCGGGAGGGTGTCTGGGTGATCGACTTTCGCACCGCCGAGAACTGTCGCCGAGCAGACGTGAGACCCTGACGTGCGTCCAGACGCTTGCCCAGGCGCTTATCCAGACACGACAACGCCGCCCCGAGGGGCGGCGTTGTCGTGTCTCACGGCAGATCATGCTGCCGAGTTCGATCAGGCGTGGTTCTCGACCTGTTCGAATTCGTCGGTGATCTCATCGCTCGGCGCTGCGGTCATGATGCTGACCACGTAGATGGCGATGTAGGCGAAGATGACGCCCGGCACGATCTCGTAGAGGTCGAAGATGCCACCGGACAGCTGCTTCCAGACCACCACGGTCACGCCACCGACGATGATGCCGGCCAGAGCGCCGAAGCGGTTCATGCGACGCCAGTACAGCGACATGATCAGCGCCGGACCGAAGGCCGCGCCGAAGCCGGCCCAGGCGTAGGACACCAGGCCCAGTACGCTGGAGTTCGGGTCCAGTGCCAGCACCCACGCGATGATGGCGATGCCGATCACGGCGAAGCGACCGACCCACACCAGCTCGGACTGGGTCGCGTCCTTCTTGAACAGTGCCTTGTAGAAGTCATCGGCCAGCGCAGAGGAAGACACCAGCAGCTGGGAGTCGGCGGTGGACATCACGGCAGCCAGGATGGCGGCCAGCAGCACGCCGGCGACCGCCGGGTGGAAGATGAAGTTCACCATGACCATGAAGATCTTCTCGCTGTCGGCCAGATCCTTCGGCACATAGACGAGACCCAGCAGGCCGATGCAGATGGCGGCGAACAGCCCCAGGGCTGACCAGATGACGGCGATGGTGCGTGCGGTGCCGACATCCTTCTCGCTGCGGATGGCCGCGAAGCGCGCCAGGATATGCGGCTGACCGAAGTAGCCCAGACCCCAGGCCAGTGACGAGATGATGCCGACCAGCGTCAGGGCTTCACCGGTGGAGGCGTCACGGAACCATTCCAGCAGCAGCGGGTTCTCGGCGGTGATGCGCGAGCTCGCTTCTGCCACGCCACCCATGTCGGTGAGCGCGACGATGGGCACCACGATCAGCGCGGCGGCCATCATCAGACCCTGGATGAGGTCGGTCCACGACACGGCGAGGAAGCCGCCGAAGAAGGTGTAGGACACGATGGCGATGGTGCCGACGGTCACGGCGATGGTGTAGTCGAGGCCGAAGACGGTCTCGAACAGCTTGCCGCCCGCCACCAGACCGGAGCTGGTGTAGAAGAGGAAGAACAGCAGGATGAAGACGGCCGAGATGACACGCAGCATCTTGGAGTTGTCGCGGAAGCGCTTCTCGAAGTAATCCGGCAGCGTCAGGGAGTCGCTGGCGACGAAGCTGTAGATACGCAGGCGCTTGGCGACGATCAGCCAGTTGAGCCAGGTACCGGCCAGCAGGCCGATGCCGATCCAGGCAGCGGACAGACCACTGAGGTAGGCCGCACCCGGCAGGCCCAGCAGCAGCCAGCCGGACATGTCAGAGGCGCCGGCGGAAATCGCGGAGGTCCAGGGGCCCAGTGAGCGGCCGCCCAGGATGTAGTCCGACATGTTGGAGGTGCGCTTGTAGGCCAGCAGGCCGATGCCAAGCATCACCGCCAGATAGACGGCAAACGTGATGAGAATTGTGGGGCTATTTTCGACCATCGTGGAGTAAATCCTTTGCATTTATTGTTGTCGGACGTCGAGCGTTCCGATAATCCCGGAGGAGATGGCACCGCCTGGTGCATCACCGCCATGGCCCTGAGCACCTACCGAATGTCACCGTCCTGCAAGGGCTGGTGCCATTCTGTATATGTTCAGACTAGCGCATAAACGAATCATCTGAAGCCTCTCCGTCCCCGCATGTCGCCGTCGAATCAAGCAGGAGAACGGCAACGGACACCGCAGGGCACCTGGCGGGCAGGCCAGTCAATCGGCCTGTCTGCCAAGTGGCATCCCTGTCGGTGTCCGAAGCACACCCCCCGTGCTGCAGAGAGGGTGTGCCAGGCATCGTCCTGATGCCCATTGCCTGACTACTTCATGCACGTCCGGCATGCAGTCCTCTGTCAGGCGGGACCGATGCTACTCGTCGTGCAGGCCCGTCATGCCGAGCCCGTCACCGGCGATAGCGCCGATCATTCGTCGCCCATGGCCAGAAGAGACGCGTTGCCGCCGAGTGCCGTGGTGTTGATGGTACGGGTCTTCTCGGTGGCGAAACGGTGCAGGTAGTGGGGGCCGCCGGCTTTCGGACCGGTTCCGGAGAAGCCCTGACCACCAAACGGCTGTACACCCACCACTGCGCCGATGATATTCCTGTTGACGTAGACATTACCAACACGAATTTTCTGTGCAACTGCATTAGCAAAACTTTCGTTTCGAGAATGCACACCGAAGGTCAGGCCATAGCCCAGGCCATTGATGGTATCGATGACCTTGTCGATATCGCCGCCTTTCCAGGTGGCGATGTGCAGGATCGGCCCGAACTGCTCGCTTTCCAGGCTGTCGATGCCGTCGATGCGCAGCGCGATCGGCGCGACGAAGGTGCCTTCGGCGGTGTGCGCCGGGTCCATGCTGGCTTCCGCCACCACGCGGCCCTGGGCACGATATTCCTCGATGTGCTTGAGCAGACCGGCGCGTGCCTCTTCATCGATGACCGGGCCGACATCAGTGCCCAGATCGCGCGGATCGCCGATCTTCAGCTCATCCATCGCGCCCTTGAGCAGGCTGATGACGCGCTCGGCGACATCTTCCTGGACGTAGAGCACACGCAGGGCGGAACAGCGCTGCCCGGCGCTCTGGAAGGCGGACTGCACCACGTCATTGACGACCTGCTCCGGCAGGGCGGTGGAGTCGACGATCATGGCGTTGAGGCCACCGGTCTCGGCGATCAGACTCGGCAGCGGGGCATTCTCACGTGCCGCCAGAGAGCGGTTGATGATCTGGGCTGTCTGGGTGGAGCCGGTGAAGCAGACACCGGTGATGCGCGGGTCGCTGGAGAGCACGCTGCCCACGGTCGGGCCATCGCCCGGCAGCAGCTGCACGACATCTCGCGGCATGCCGGCTTCACGCAGCAGCTCGACGACACGGTGCGCGACCAGCGAGGTCTGCTCGGCCGGTTTGGCGACCACGGTGTTGCCGGTGACGGCCGCGGCGACCATCTGACCGCAGAAGATCGCGACCGGGAAGTTCCACGGGCTGATGCAGGCGAACACGCCCTTGCCGCCCAGCACGATCTCGTTGTGCTCGCCGGTCGGGCCACGCAGGACGGTGGGGGCACCGAAGTCGGCACGCGCACGGTTGGCGTAGTAGCGGCAGAAGTCGACGGCTTCGCGAATCTCGGCGATGCCATCGGTCAGAAGCTTGCCGCCCTCGCGGGAGCACAGGGTCATCAGCTCCGCGGTATGGGCTTCCATCAGATCGCCAAAGCGCTCGAGGATGGCAGCACGCTCCTCGACCGGGGTCATCTCCCAGCGCGGGAAGGCGGCCCAGGCGGCGTCGATGGCGCGGGAGGCTTCATCGGCGCTGGTCCATTGCACGTGGCCCACGGTGACGCGGCGATCGAACGGGCAGGTCACGGCCTGACGTCGTTCGGCATTGGCGTCGACATCGAAGGCCAGCTGCGGACGCACGTCGTAGGTGCTGTCCATGAACCTGGCCATCTCGTCCATCAGCGGCTGGTACTGGCTGTTGATGTTCAGATTGATGCCGCGTGAGTTGCGACGGCCCTCGCCATAGATATGCGGCGGCAAGGCGATACGCGGATTGTGGTAGGTCTTGAACTGGGAGAGCGTGGTGACCGGGTGAACGCACAGGCTCTCGACCGGCACGCGCGGGTCGACCAGCTGGTGGACGAAGGAAGAGTTGGCACCGTTCTCCAGCAGGCGACGCACCAGGTAGGGGAGCAGGTCCTTGTGGGCACCGACCGGCGCATAGATACGGCACCAGGTCCCTTCGGGAGCGCGCTTGAGGGCGGCGTCGTACAGCGCCTCGCCCATGCCGTGCAGACGCTGGAATTCGAACTGGCGCGTCTCGCCTGAGTTGGCCACGTCCAGAATGGTGCTGATGGTGTGAGCGTTGTGGGTCGCGAACTGCGGATAGATGCGGCCACGGGTGTTCTCGGACAGCAGGAAGCGCACGCAGGCCAGATAGCTGACATCGGTGGAGGCCTTGCGAGTGAAGACCGGATAGCCGTCGACCCCCAGCTCCTGGGATTCCTTGATCTCGCTGTCCCAGTAGGCGCCCTTGACCAGGCGCAGCGGGATCTCGTCACCCTGCAGGTCGGCGATGCGGTTCAGATACTGAAGCGTCGGCAGAGCGCGGGTGGAGTAGGCCTGCACCACCAGACCGAACTTGCCCCAGCCGCGGCAGGTGTCGCTCTCGTAGACGGCGCGGAAGACTTCCAGCGACAGCTCGAGGCGATCGACCTCTTCGGCATCGATGGTGATGGCGACTTCCAGCTCGCGCGCGATGCTGACCAGTTCGCGCACGCTGGCGACCAGCTCTTCCAGAATCTGCTCGCGACGGCCGAATTCATAACGCGGGTGCAGGGCGGACAGCTTGATGGAGACCGACGGTGACGGCGTCGCGGCCTTCAGCTTGCGAGAGGTCTCGCCCACGGTGCGAATGGCGCGCGCGTAGTCATCGAAGTAGCCCTTGGCATCGGCACGCGTGCAGGCGGCTTCGCCGAGCATGTCATAGGAGTAGGTGTAGCCCTTCTCGAACTGCGGCTGGGAGCGCTTGAGCGCTTCCTTGATGTCACGGCCCAGCACGAACTGCTTGCCCATGATCTTCATGGCCTGATACATGGCGCGACGGATGACCGGCTCGCCCATGCGGTTGACCATGCGATTGATGAAGGTCGCCGGCTTGCCGTCATTCTTGGGCAGATCCATCTTGATGACGTTGCCGGTCATCAGAAGGCCCCAGGTGGAGGCATTGACGAACCAGGACTCGCTCTGGCCGAGATGGGATTTCCAGTCGGCCACGCCCAGCTTGTCCTCGATCAGCGCATCGGCGGTGTCCTTGTCCGGAATGCGCAGCAGCGCCTCGGCCAGGCACATCAGCAGCACGCCTTCCTGGGTGTCGAGGCTGTATTGCTGCAGCAGCTCGTCGATGGAATCGACGGCGGTGTCCATGGTGCGAATCTCGCGGACAAGCTCCGCGGCCTTGTCACCGACACGCTTGATGTCGGCATCGTTGACGTCCAGCAGCTTGACCAGCTCAGCCACGAAACCATCTTCGTCGACCAGATAGTGGTCGCTGACCCGTGAGAACAGCTTGCTCGGATCGCGTTGCCAGGTATTCGGCGCCAGAATCTCGTCGGCACGCAGCACCGTCTCGCCCAGCGGGCAAGCGGTACGCGGCGTTTCCTTGAGGGAATCGGACGGCTGGGTAGTGGCCGGAACGGCCGGAGTGACGGTGGTCATTGAGCAAACCCCCTGCTGCTGGGTGGCATTACGCCAGATAGGATTGCCGGGCACGATGCGCGAAGGTGATGCGAGGCGCATCCGGGCGGGACATCGGCACGTCTTGTTGGATACCGGTGAATGTAGGGTGGTGCAGGGGGGCGGGTCTTTCCAATTTCTCGGCTGCGCGTGTCAAATCCACGGGCGTGGCAGGAAACCTGCCGCCATCTGCGACCTTCGTCGAAAAGCATGACGTCAATTGCTGTGAACTTGTTAGACCAAGGTCGGAGTGTCCTGTGTCAGATCCCTGCCGGTCACGCTCTAAGGACAGCGCCCCTGGCCGGGGCTTGCGTTCAGGGCTTGTGATCAGCGCTGGCGCTCAGCGCTTGTGGTCAGAGCTTGCGATCGGGAGACGCTGGGTGGGGGCGTTCAGGACTTGCGCAGTGCGGAAGGCGGGAAACCGAGGTGCTTGCGGAAGGCGTGCGAGAGTGCGCTCTGATTCGCGAAGCCGCAGCGCTCGGCAATCTGCGACAGGGAGAGGTCGCTGCTGTCCAGCAGATGGCGCGCTTCGTCCAGGCGGCGGCGCAGCAGGTACTGATAGGGCGAAAGCCCCGTCAACACGCGAAAGCGCTCACTGAAATGCTGTTCGGACAGGTGGGACTGACGTGCCAGATCCGCCACGCTCAGTCGGCGATGCAGGTTGGCATCGATGAAGCGGTTCAGGGCGACTAGATCCAGCTGGCGGCCGGTGCCGTTCAGGGCGCTCATCGGCTCGGCGATACGCGAGTTGAGACAGGCGAGGAAGGTGGCAGCCAGCAGGTCGCCGGGGGCCTGCTGGTAGTCATTGACCTCGGCGAGCATGAACTCCAGATAGCCGCGCAGCCGGGTATCCAGCGTGAAGAAGCGCGGGCGCTCGAATAGACGCTTCAGGTCACGATGCTGACCGGTCAGATAGGGCGCGTCATCCGGCAGATCCAGAATCAACTGGCGATTCTCGCCGATACCCGCGTAGTAGTGCACGTGGTCTGCCGGCACGATACAGCCGGTCAGGGGGCGAATCTCGCCGCCCTGGCCCTCGATCTCGAATTCGGCCAGCCCATCCAGCCCGATCACCAGCTGGTGGTAGCTGTGATCATGGTGTTCCCGCAGGTTGGAAAGCGGGATCAGGCGCATCTCGCTGTTGACCATCAGGCGCGGGTCTCCGCTACGCCCGTGCGGGCGCGCAGGTGCCCCAGCAGGACGTTGAGTTCCTCACGGCCCTCGCGGGAGAACAGCGCGCCGCCCTGCGCCAGTTGCCAGGGTCTGGCGTGCTTGTCGAAGATGCCCTGACAGCGGCGGCGCAGGCTTTCCAGATATTCATCATGACGAATCGGGTAGCCGATCACGCTATGCCACTCGTTCTCGTTGATCTCGCCGCTGACCGCCTGATCCAGCACGCGGGCGATATCACTGAAATCGGTACGAAATCGCGGCGTGCGCGACATCATGAGCAGAGCGACAGTGCCGACGCTGACGATCAGGCAGACCACGAAGGTAATGATGAAGATGGTCATGAGCGAACCTTGTGCGGGCAGAGCCGAGGGAATGATGGGGCATTCTACCACGCCTGTCCGGCGCCATCGTCAGTCCGGCGTGTCGGGTGATGTTCTGTCTGACAGAACGATATGGCATGATTCTCGCGACATCCGCAGGGTCATGAGTGACCCGTCCATCCAAGGGGAATGCCGAATCATGGCCAATCAACGCGTGGAAGCGGTCGAGCGTGCCTTGACCCTGCTGGAAGCCTTCACCCCCGATACGCCTCGTCTGACGCTCAACGAGCTGGCCCAGGCCAGCGGTTTCTACAAGAGCACGATTCTGCGTCTGATGGGCTCGCTCGAGCATTTCGGCTACGTGACGCGTGACAGCCATGGAATCTATGCCATCGGCGCGGCGCTTGGGCGCTTCGCCGAGCTGGCACCCGGACTCGATGCCCGCGAGACCCTGCAGCGTGGCTGGCTGGCACGCCTGCATGCGGCCAGTGGTGAGACGGCCAGCCTGCTGCTGGTCGAGCATGGCCCGGCTGCGCAGGCGCGTCCCGTCGAGGGGCTGACCCGCCCCCGGCAGGCGATCTGTCGCTATGTTCGCGTCAGTGAGGCGCCGCTGCGCCATCAGCTGGAGGAGGGGGAATGGATCGAGGAGGCGCTATCCGCCTTGCTGCATCACTGCATCGACAGTGGCGAGATCGAGGTCGGTGAGGCTGCGGGGCTGACGGTGGCAGCCCTGGCCGTGAGCGTCGCCCCGCATCACGATGAGGGCTTGGCCCCGGCGGAAGTCATCATGCTCAGCGGACCATCGGCTCGCCTGACGCCCGGCCAGGCACGGCAGCTGATGCAGGAGTGGCAGCAGAGCGCCAGGTGAAGAGGAGGGCTGAATGACACGACGCCCCCGCCGGGTAACCGGCGGGGGCGTCGTGTGGTTGGCCGTCTTCCCTTTGCAGGAAGCGCTTGCCTCAGGCGTCGGTGGCGGCCTTGGCGGCCCCCATGCGGCGACGCAGGATGGGGCCGACGATCACCGGCAGCAGCAGGCCGGCGATGGCGATGCACCACAGGGTCACGGCCAGCGGGCTGCCGATCAGGATGGTCCAGTCGCCGTCGGACAGCTGCATGGCGTGACGCAGGTTCTTCTCCATCTCCGGGCCCAGCAGCATGCCCAGGATGACCGGTACCAGCGGGATGTCCAGCTTGCGCAGGAAGTAGCCGGCGACCCCGAAGGCGACCATGAAGTACAGGTCGAAGGCGGAGTGGCTGATGGAGTAGATGCCGACGAAGGCGACCATCGTCACCACCGGCAGCAGGTACTTGGGCGGCACGGACAGCAGCTTGACGAAGATGCCGACCATCGGAATGTTCATCAACAGCAGGATGACGTTGCCGATCAGCAGTGCCGCGATCACGCCCCACACGATGTCACCGTGCTGGGAGAACATCAGCGGTCCCGGGGTGATGTTGAGCGAGATCAGCATCGCCAGCAGTACCGCAGTGGTACCGGAGCCGGGCACGCCCAGTGTCAGCATCGGCACCAGGGCACCGGAGGCCGCCCCGTTGTTGCCGGCTTCCGGTGCGGCGACCCCACGCGGGTCCCCTTCACCGAAGTGACCTTTCTTGCCGATGATCTTCTTTTCCAGGGTGTAGCTGATGAAGCTGCCCAGCGAGGCCCCGGCGCCCGGCAACACGCCGGAAATGAAGCCCAGCACCCCGCCACGGAAGGCGGTCGGCAGGATGGCCACGATGTCCTTGAGCTTCAGGGTCATCTTGTTCATCGCGATCATCGCCTTGCCTTCCCCGGCGTGCTGCTCGATGAAGAACAGCAGTTCCGAGATGGCGAACAGACCGACGATGGCGATGATGAAGTCGATGCCTTCATACAGCTCGAGAATGTCGTAGGTGTAGCGCTGGGTGCCGGTGGAGGCATCGATGCCGACGGTGGCGATCATCAGGCCGATGGCCGCCGCCATCAGGGTCTTGACCGGGTTCTTGCCGGTGATGCCACCCAGGGTGGCGAAGGCCAGCACGAACAGCGCGAAGTACTCCGCCGGGCCAAAGGTCAGCGCGAAGCTGGCCAGCCACGGTGCCATCACGATCAGGCCGATGGTGGCGATCAGGCTGCCGATGAAGGAGGCGATCGCCGAGATGGCCATCGCTTCGGCGGCCTTGCCCTTCTGGGCCATCGGATAGCCGTCGAGACAGGTCATCATCGCCGGCTCATCGCCCGGGATGTTGAGCAGGATCGAGGAGATGCGCCCGCCGTACATGGCACCGGCGTAGACCGAGGTCAGCAGGATCAGCGACGTCTCCGGGCTCAGGCCCAGGGTGAAGGCCAGCGGAATCAGGATGGCCACGCCATTGGCCGGGCCCAGACCCGGCAGGGCGCCGATCAAGGTACCGAGGAAGGCACCCAACACGGCAAACATCAGATTTTCTGGCTGCAGGGCGATGCCGAAGCCCTGCATCAAGAAGCCAAGACTTTCCATTACGCCACCTCCAGAATGCCCAGCGGCAGTGGTAGCTCAAGCACGAAATTGAACAGGGCGAAGACGACGATGCCGCCGACCAGTCCCGTGGCATAGGCCTTGAGCGGCGTGGCCCCCATGCGCCAGCACAGGGTGCCGACCGCAGCGGTGGTCGTGACGATGAAGCCCAGCGGCTCCAGCAGCGCGGTGTAGAGGCACAGGATCACGATCGCCAGCACCATCTCGGCGCCGGTGCGGCTCCACGGCCAGTGCTGGTCAGGGTCAGGCCGCAGGATCAGGTACAGACTGCTCAGGCCCAGCACGATGGACAGCACGGTAGGGAAGGTTTCAGGACCGATGGACTCGGCCCCACCGAAGGGTTCGGGGAACTGCTGGGCACCCCAGCCGTACGCGACGGCCAGGGTGAGCATCAGCAGACCAAAGATGCGGTCATTCATCAGCGAATCAGCCCAATGTCCTTGGAGAGCGTCTGGATGTCCTTGATCTGCGCCTTCACGAAGGCATCAAACTCGGCACCCGATTTGTGGAACGGCATCAGGCCGCTCTTGGCCATCACGTCCTTCCATTCATCGCTGGTGTAGACGTTGTCCAATGTCGTGGTCCAGTACTGCTCGGCGTCATCGCTGATGTCGGCCGGCATGTAGAAGCCACGCCAGTTGGGCGCGACGGCATCGATCCCCTGCTCGCGTGCGGTGGGGACGTCAGCCAGCTTGCCCGGCAGGCGCTCTTCGGAGAGCACGGCCAGTACCTTCAGATCACCGGACTCCATGAAGCCCTGGATCTCGGAGATGTCACCGGTGAAGGCCTGCACGTGGCCGCCGACGACCTGGGTAATCGCCTCACCGCCGTTGTTGTAGGACAGGTAGGAGACCTTGGGCAGGTTCTCGACACCGGCTGCCTGGGCGGCGATCAGTACCTTGAGGTGATCCCAGCCGCCTGCCGCACTGCCGCCGGCGAACTTGACGGATTTCGGGTCTTTCTTCAGCGCCTCCATCACCTCGCTCAAGGTGTTGTAGGGCGAGTCCTTGGAGACGGCGATGGCGCCGTAATCCGCGCCCAGTGCGCCGATCCAGTTGACCTGATCCTGATTCATGCCCGGGAACTGACCCTGAGCCAGACGCGTGGTGGTCGCGGTGGACGCGGCCACCAGCAGCTGCTCATCACCGGCGCGCTTGGAGACGGTATGGGCGAAGGCGACGCCACCACCGGCACCGGCCATGTTGATGGTCTGGACGTTGCCTGGCACGTATTCGAGATCAGACAGCAGCTTGCCGACGCTGCGGCAGGTGAAATCCCAGCCGCCGCCCGGGTCTGCCGGTGCGATGCAGTCGACCTTGCCCTTGGGCTCGAAGGCGAGGGCCTGGGCGGACATGGCGGTGACCACCGCGGCGGTCAGGAGTTTGAGAGACAGATGGCGTGTCATGGCGACCTCTGATGTCGTTGAGCTTGTTATTGGTATGCACTCTTTGCGCTGGCAGGACAGTGGCGGGCTTCGTCTCCCGGTTTCCTGTCAGCAACCTTACAGTTCTGTAAGGCAGAACTTTATTCTGTATGGTGAAATTAGTCCCCTCGGCCCTGCCTCGCAAGATCACCATTCGTCGCACCGACCTTGGTCGAAAGACGCCTCCCTGCACCAGGGCGGTGCATCGAAGGGACTTCGACGTTGTCCTGCGGTCGGTCATGACGGCATGGCATGTCGTGAATGAGACCTCATGCGGCGTTGCAGCAACTGCAGCGCCGGCTGGCGAGGGCTAGCGTGTAGCCGAAGCCCGCCATCGCCTGACGACGAGCGAGGGGCAAGGAACAGGAGGCGTCATGGTCAAGGTACTGGGGGGAGTGTGGGCGTTGTTGCTGGGGATCGTGCTGATCATGCTCGGCAACGGCATGCACTTCACGCTGATCGGCCTGCGTGGCGCCATCGAGGGGTTCTCCTCGGCGGAGCTGGCGATCGTCACCTCGGGCTACTTCGTGGGGTTTCTCTCCGGGGCACGTTATACCCCGGTGCTGATCCAGCGGGTCGGACATGTGCGGGTGTTCGCCGCGCTGGGCAGTTTCATCTCGGCGGCACTGATCGCCTTGCCACTGCTCACTGAGCCCTGGGCCTGGACCCTGCTGCGCATGTTGATCGGCTTCTGCATGTCCGGCATCTATGTGACGGCGGAAAGCTGGCTGAACGCGGCGGCCAGCAACGAGACCCGTGGCAAGGTGCTCTCGGCCTACATGATGGCGCAGACCCTGGGCATCATCGGGGCCCAGGGCCTGCTGACGCTGGGAGATGCCGCGACTTCCGTGCTGTTCATCTGCGCCTCCATTCTCGTGTCGGTCTCCTTCGGCCCCATCCTGTTGTCGGCGGTCGTGGCGCCCGTGGTGGAAGTCTCGCGGGCCATGTCATTCGGTCAGCTGTTCCGGGCCTCGCCGCTGGGGGCCATCGGCATCTTTCTGCTCGGTAGCGTCTACGCCACCCAGTCGGGGATGGGCGCGGTATTCGGCACCCAGATCGGCCTCTCGGGGGCTCAGATCGCGCTGTTCATCGCCACGCTGTTCGCCGGCGCACTGGTTCTGCAGACCCCCATCGGCTGGTTGTCGGACCGCATGGATCGCCGAGTGCTGATCGGGATTCTGGCCGCCGCCGGTGCAGCGTCCTGCGCGCTGGGCTGGATGGCGGGAGATGCCCTGTGGCCGTTGATCGCCGCCGCGTTCCTCGCCGGTGGGGTGACCACGCCGCTGTATGCCCTGCTGCTGGCCTTCACCAATGACTCGCTGTCTGCTGAGGAGATGCCGGGCGCCTCGGGCGGGCTGGTCTTTTCCTTCGGACTCGGCGCCATCCTCGGACCGCTGGCGGCAGGGGGCGCGATGGAGATGCTCGACCCCCATGCCTTCTGGCTGGTGCTGGCCGTCACCTTCGTGGCCATCTCGCTGTATGCGCTCTATCAGGTCACCCAGAAGGCGAGAGTGCCGCTGGCGGACACCGACAGCTATCTGAATATCCTGCCGACAGCGTCACCGATGGCGGTGGAAGTGGCGGTGGAGTGGGCGCATGAACATGCCGAGGACGAGCAGGAAGCGCTGGCGGCAGCTGAAGCGGCCGCACAGGAAGAGGCCTTCGAACATGAACTGGAGGAAACTTTCGAGGAGGCGCTGGAAGAGGCTCTCGATGAGGCCTTTGCGGCCAATGAGACGCCAGTGGACATTCAGGGCGCTGCTGATCAGAGCACTATTGATCAGAGCGGTATTGAGCAGAGCATTATTGATCAGAGAGACGGCAGAAAAAACCCCGCCGCAGCGAAGTCAGATAGGACAGACTCCGCCGCAGCGGGGGGATCAGACGAGCCGGCGTGGCAGACATCTACGTCTCACGACGCGCTCAAGGCCCAGTGGCCGCCCTCCACGCCTTGAGGTCCGCTCAGTGAGGGACGCGTCTCACGCTTATCTGCGACGACAGGCCGTCACAGCAGGCCCAGCTCACGCGACAGTTGCTCCACATCGCTCACCTGGCGGGTGATGAAGGTCTCCAGCGCCTTGCCGGACTTGTGGAAGGGCATCAGGCCGTTGTCCTGCATCACCTGTTGCCACTCGGGCGTATCCGCCATGCGGTTGAGGGTCTGCTCCCACCAGGCAAAGGCGGCATCGGAGACGCCACCCGGCAGATAGAAGCCCCGCCAGTTGGGGGCCACCACGTCGATGCCCTGTTCGCGTGCGGTGGGAATGTCGCCGTACTGGCCGGGCAGGCGCTCTTCGCTGAACACGGCCAGCAGGCGCAGATGGCCTGACTCGACGAAGCCGCGGGCCTCGGTCATGTCGCCGGTGAAGGCCTCCAGGTGGCCGCCCATGACCTGGGTGATGGCCACGGAGCCGGAGTCATAGGCCAGATAGGGCAGGGCGCGCAGATTCTCGATTCCCGCCTCGCGTGCGGCCATCAGCACCTTGAGGTGGTCAAAGCCGCCCGCGACATCTCCCCCGGCAAAGCGGATTGATTTGGGGTCTGCCTGCATGGCGCTCATCAGGTCGCCGAGGGTCTGGTAGGGAGAGTCCGCGGCCACCGCGATCACGCCGTAATCCGCGCCCAGCGTCACCAGCCAGCGCACGTCGTCCACCTTGCCGTCCTGATAGGCGTGCTGCCCCAGGCGAGTGGTGGTGGCGCTGGAGGCCGCCACGATGACCTGCTCATCGTCATGGCGTTTTGACTTCACGTGCGCGAAGGCAACACCCCCGCTGGCACCGGGCACATTCAGTGTCTGCATGCCGGCGGGAATCAGATTCTCCTCATCGAGAAGGCGTGCCACGCTGCGACAGGTGAAGTCCCAGCCGCCACCGGGCTTGGCGGGGGCGATACATTCAGTCTTGCCCCTGGGGGCAACGTCATCGGCCGCGCTTTCCTCGGCGGAGGCGCTCAATGGTGTCATCAGGCCAAGACTCAGCAGCAGGGCAGCGGGCAGGGCGCCGGCACGATGAGGCGCAGCAAGGCGAGAATGCAGGCGGCGCAGCAAGGTGCGGCGGGCAGGCAAGGTGGCGTACATGGCAGGGTGTCCTTGGGTGTTCAGCGTCGATCGTTATGGTTATGTCAGCCAGGGCGGCGTGTCTTCTGCGGCTGGCTTGCGTACTCGCGGGTTCTGGCATGGTGAGTCATTGCGAGAGTACGAATGAACGAAAATAGCCTATTTCGGCGCGCAGCGGAAAGGCGCAGGGCTGAGGCGTCCTGGCAGGAATCGGCATTTCCCCAAGCCTCTCTCCTCAAGGTGGTCCCGGGATTGCTAGAATTGCGCCATCAGGCTGTGATGAACGTTCCGCGATCTCCCAGCCGCCGCCTTTCATTGAGGAGACGGGCCATGACCCTTACCCCGCGCATGCATGACTTTCTCGCCCGCCTGCCCAAGGTGGAGCTGCACCTGCATATCGAGGGCTCGCTGACCCCTGCGCTGATGTTCGAGCTGGCGGCGGAGCAGGGCATCGCCTTGCCCTATGCCACTCTGGAGGAAGTCGAGGCGGCCTATGACTTCGCGGATCTTCCCGCCTTCCTCGCGCTCTACTATCAGGGCATGGGCGTGCTGAATGACGAGTCGCATTTCTACCGACTGGCGCAGGACTATTTCCGCCGCGCGAGTGCCGATGGCGTCAAGCATCTGGAGCTGTTCTTCGACCCACAGGCGCATCTGTCACGTGGCGTGAGCCTGGCCACCCAGTTCGCGGGGCTGGAGCGCGCCTGTCGTGAGGCAGTGAAGGAATTCGATATCACCTCGGCCCTGGTGCCGAGTTTCCTGCGTTGCCACTCCGCGGAATCTGCACGCGAACTGTTCGAGGCGCTGATTCCCTTCGAGTCACGCTTCGTGGGGGTCGGGCTGGACAGCGCCGAGATCGGCAACCCGCCGGAGAAGTTCACCGAGGTCTTCCAGCTGGCGGGGGAGCGCGGCTGGCACCGTGTCGCTCACGCCGGCGAGGAAGGCCCGGCTGCGTACATTCGCACCGCGCTTGAGGTGCTGGGGGTGGAGCGTATCGACCACGGCGTGCGCTGCCTGGAAGACCCGGCGCTGGTCGCGGAACTCGCCGAGCGGCGTATCCCGCTGACGGTGTGTCCGCTCTCCAATGTCGCGCTCAAGGTGGTGGAGCGCATGGACGACCACCCGCTGCCCAAGCTGATCGAGGCCGGGCTCAATATCACCCTCAACTCGGATGACCCGGCCTATTTCGGCGGTGGCATGCTCGACAACTTCATCGCCGTGCAGCAGGCGCTGGATCTCAGCGAGACGCAGTGGCTCACCCTGTGTCGCAATGCCATCGACGCCGCCTTCCCGCAGCGCGCCGAAGGCCTCGGCATGAGTGACACCCGGCGTGGCGTCCTGCTGGCGCAACTCGATAGCTGCGTGGCGTGACGCAATTAACATTGACGCTTGAATACTGAATATAATCAACGGCTTGGCCACCAACATTGCCAGCAGGACGCGCCTTGCGGCAAGCGCTCCATCAGATGTTGCTTGACCGTGCTAAGTCGTTGAGTACAATGCAGTTCTGGCGTGCGCAATGCACCGCCCTGCGGGTGTAGCTCAATGGTAGAGCAGAAGCTTCCCAAGCTTAAGACGAGGGTTCGATTCCCTTCACCCGCTCCAGTTTCTTCAAAAAAGCCTCCCGAATGGGAGGCTTTTTTGTGTTTGTATCTTTGTTCTTGCTTAAGCCCCCGCAAGCCATCGTTCAGGGCTGTTTTTTAGCCGTAATCTTACGCGCCAGCCTGCAGGGGCGTGCCCTGAGCGTGCGCCAGTCTATCGAGCTGCAGAGATTCCATCTGTGATGGCGTCGTGTGGTATCTGTTCAAGCAAAGGAGGGGGATAGCATGGCCAATCCATATCGCTGCCTGCTGGCGTTACTGCCGACCACGCCGCGCCAGGTAGGCGAGGTGATCAGCGTCAGCGGCTCGCGCGTTCGCGTGGATCTGGTAGGGGGTGGGGTGCGCACCTGCGAGGGTGATGCCCAGGTGGGTGGCATGGTCTACGTGGAGGGGGACCAGATCACTGGTATGGCGCCGAGCCTGCCGGTGGTGGTGGTGATGACATAATATAGATTTTAAAAAGTAATAAGATGTATTTTGGAAGTATATCTTAATAATGTTTTACAAAGTGATTGTATTCTATATTTCAAGCAGGATGATTCTGGTCAAAAGTTGTTTATAAATGCCACATGTAATCTATAATGGGAATGCAATACCCAAACGATAATTAGGGTATTGCATCCATTCATTGCGAGTTATATATTCGCTGTTCAATCAAGATTTCTTGTATATTTCACACCATCTCCAGCTATTGCTTGCCATGCAAGTCGAGATTTTTGTGTTAGATCTAGTTGTGCCAATCTGTGTAATGCATGCTCTTCAAGTCCGTTATTACCCGTAAATTTATTTATAATTGTTGACTCGGGTTTTGATTCATAGAAAAGACCTCTTACTGAACTAACCCCTTTTATAGTAACTGCCATTGCAAACAAATCTAAATCAGGTTCTGCTTTCTTCCATAATGAAAATAAAGAAGGGCAGTGTTTTGAATATTTTGTAGCTAAGGTGTTTAATATTAAGTTGAGGTTACCAGCTTCAAGTATTGTTTTGTCTTTTATTGAGGTTCGGACAGTGTTAATCCACTCATCAGATAATACGTTGGTTGTATTTTTAAGTGAGCTATTTTCTAAGAATTTATTAAGTAGTATGGTGCCGCATGTAATTGACGCATTGTCTTTTACAATATCAAGTGTCAGATTTTGTATTTTATCAGTTGACAGTTTTTGAAGTAAGCTTGTAATCAATACTTCAACCTGCTCACTGATATTGTGAGGTAGATCATCATTAGGTATTGATTCATTAAAAGGCCGAGCATCTAATAGTCTAGCTACTTTAAATACAATATGTTCATTCTCTGAATCAGCTATCGTTTCGTCCGCTATAACTCTTTGTGTTAATGCATCTATAAATTCACCGCACCGATTATATTCAATTCTCATGCAGGTGCTCTGTAACGGTGTTTCTGGTTTTAAGAAATCCCTGACTAGATTGTTAATTGATATTCCTGGATCCCCAAGTGAAAGCATGCAGTCAAAAGTATGGCGAGCATTAATATACCCTAATGCGAGAGGGTCGCTAACACCTTCGATATCTATATTTTCATTAGGCCTAAGTTTAGGAAAGAGATATTCAGTTAGCCTTTTTATAGCGATAGGGGATTCACATTCATCTAATGCTGTACTTATTTCAGTCTGAGCTTGAGCTTCTGTAGCATCTTTGTTATGTAAACTATCTCCATGAGTATGCCCCATATATATTTCAGGGTTGGAGATCATTAATTTGTGGATGCTTGGTGCTTTATTGAAAATTATAGAAATAGCAAATATGTCTGGATAAGCTATTTGCTCTTTGAGCATTCCAAACATAAAGTTAAAGTTGCTCATTACTCTTATGATGTCACGGGGATGTTTGAGTGCAGCAAGACCACCGTATGCATATATTGATTCTAGCCTTCGATGTTGTCTCGGGAATAGATTAATGTCCTCTGGAGTAAGAGTTTTTTCAAGGTGTTCGTTAATCAAATCCTTTTTAGTTGCCCTTGATAGGTGTGGAACGTACAGACGTAACTGTATGATTTTGTCGATATATAAATGATCGCTAGGTATGCCAGCCTTCTCTAGAGCATTCGTGATATATTTTGAATCCCATGTGACTACATAAATTATATTTGGAAGGTCGCCAATAGCTTTAATTATTCTTATCATCTCATATACTTCGTCGGGGAATAACCTATCCATATCATCTATAAAGACGACTATTTTCTTTTCTAGCGTATTTAATATATTTATAAGTTTTAAGCGTTCGCTATTTATATCATTGTCTTGATTATCTGCTATATTTATTGCAACATCGCTAGTAGTGTCTATTACTTTTTTTATAATGGAAGCCCAAGGCTCTGCCCCAGGTATAAGTTTGACGGCATCTAGTGCGGTAGCATAACGCTTAAAAGAATTTGCAGCTCTTCTAGCATTTACAGAATTATTTTCTATAAGTAGGCTTGAGGAGATTTGGCTGAAGAAGCTGTTTATGAGTCCATCTTTGCTACCCACTTCCCAAGGGTTGAAGTTAATAATATTTGTAAAAGAGTATTCATTTCTAAGTACTTCTTCGGTTATTGATAGGATTGAGGTTTTACCACTACCCCACTCGCCCTCAATTGATATAACAAATCCAGTGTTATGAGAATAGTCTTTTATAGTTTTAGCTATGTTTCTTGAAAATATAGTTCTATCTAGCCTATCCATTTTTGAAGCGTTCTTAGGTGATAACGGTTCATCAATTAATTGGCTTTCTGTTAAGTTTTCCATGTATTCCCTTACTTTTTGGTTATTCTGGCAACACCTACTTTAGCTGCTGCCTTGTTGCACGTCACTATGATGACGATTGTTAGCTATCTAATTATTTTGGAGTTATCTATTGGTGCCACCCTGTCTAATGCTCCGTATGATTTGATAAGTCTTATCAAAAAGGTATACGTGGGGTCAATTTAGGTACGGTGATCAGTATCAAGGGCTCACGTTTGTACGTAGATTTGGACAGCGGTGGAATGCGTAACTGCTAGTGGAATGCTGATAAGAATAACATGGTCTGTGTGGTGGCATAGGCGAGGATCTTAGCCTTCTGGTCATGGCTGTCGAGGTCTGGCCAGACTTCTGTCTTGGAATTTATGCGTGAATCTATTCTGGTTAGAGATCGCTTTCGAAAGCCGATCTAGCATCCATTTTCGTGTATGGTGAGGTATATGGTAGGAGTAATTTTTTTTACTAGATCACTTATCATGGGCCTATACGACTCCTGCAGGAACGCCAATTTAAATATTGCTGCGAACGGGCACTCAACTGCTCTGATGCGTTTCTGATTTCAGACTCGTATTGCTGTGCGTGCTTATTTTGCGCTTTTGTGTAGGTTTTTCTTTACGCTCCTCCCTAAATGCCTGATATATATAGGTATTAGACTCCCTTCACCCGCTCCAGATTCTTCAAAAAAGCCTCCCGAATGGGAGGCTTTTTTGTTTGGGATTCCATGCGGCACGCGTGTGCATGGAATTCGTTATCGATGGGATGCGTGGGGATGGAAAACGGGGGCAGCAGCTGCCTGCTCGATGAAGTGCCACGTGACTGTCTTGCCGAGCCGATCGAAGCGAAAATTGTTGCTGACGCGGCGGACAGCCGCGATATTGGCATGTCACCTTTCAGCAGTTCGTCACTCGTTGAACGACAAGGAGCCCCCAGTGGAATTTACCGTCTGGCTGGCATATGTAAGCGTCATCACCGCCTTGATCACCTTTCCCGGACCATTTGCGTTGCTGTGCATGGATCATGGCCTGCGCCACGGTCGACGCCGCTCGTTCGCGACGGTGGCGGGCGGAGCGGCGGCGTCACTGGTGTTGATGGCCTTGTCGTCGCTGGGCCTCGGCGCGGCCTTGGCGGCGTCGGAGACGGGGTTTCTGGTGCTGAAGATCGTCGGGGCGCTCTATCTCATCTATCTGGGCATTCAGGCCTGGCGGGCGCCATCCCAGCCGGTGGTGTTCGGCGCCGTGGGGGAAGACGGGCAGACCCGCGCCAGAGCCACGCGTTGGCAACTGTGCCGCAAGGGCTTCGGTATCGGGATCAGCAACCCGAAGGACCTGCTGTTCTTCGGCGCGCTGTTCCCCAACTTCATCGACATGGCCCAGCCGCAGCTGCCCCAGTTCGTGGTGCTGGCGCTGACCTGGCTGGTGGTGGACCTGCTGACGATGAGCACCTACGCCCATGCGGGTTCCAGCATCAGTCGCTGGTTTGATAGCCACCGGCGCGTGCGGCTGTTCAATCGCACCACGGGCAGTCTGTTCGTCGTGGCCGGCGCGGGACTGGCGGCGTCGCATCGGTGAGCCGAGCCTTGGCTGCCATTGCACAAGACATGAAGCGCACGAAGACGACAACGGCACCCTAGGGTGCCGTTGTCGTGTCTGGAGCCTGTTGATCATCAGTGCTTTAAGGCTCAGCGTTCAGGACGTGATTCCAGATACTCTTCGAGCAGGTTGCCGTCCTGACGTGACACCTTCTGCTTCCAGCTATCGAAGACGTGCTGGCTGGCGGCTTCCAGGTCACGGTGGAGTGCCGGCGGTGCAGGGGTGATCAGGCGTGCACCATTGGCTTGCAAGGTGGTATAGGCCTCGGCGAGCACGGCTTCAGCAGATGCCCAGGCGTTTTCTTCTGTTGCCTTCGCGGCAGCGAGCAGTGCCGTCTGCTGGCGCTTGTCGAGACGATCGAAGCTGTCACGATTCATGTGAACGATATTTAGCGGCATGGCGTAGTTGAGCGTCGTGAAATTGGGCATATACCGGTAGAGCTCGGCGCTGACACCCCCCATGGCGGAGGTGAGGGCGCCGTGGATGCTGCCGGCTTCGAGCAGGGGCTTGAGTTCCCCCCAGCTCATGACACGCGGGTCGGCCCCCAGATTGAGCAGGATACGCTGTGTGTTGCGGTCATAGGTGCGAATCGGCATGTCCTTGAGGTCATCACCATCGGCGATGGGCCGAGTGCTCCACAGGCCGCTTGGGGGCCATGGCAGCGCGAACAGCAGTATCTGGTGGTGGTCCTCAAGCAGCTCGCGATAGCGGGGCTTGGCGAGCTGATAGAGACGGTTCGCTTCCTTGAGGTTGTAGGCGATGGCCGGCAACGACGAGATGCCGAAGAAGGGAATCTCCTCGGCGAGGGCACCGCTCAGCGTCGCGGCAATGTCGATGACGCCGGCGGAAGTGGCCTGCAGGTGACTGGCCGAGCGAATGTCCGAGCGCAGCGTCAGGGCCAGATCACCATCGGACTGCCTGGTGACTTCCTGGCTGAATTCTGCCGCGCGTTGGCCCATCAGGGTATCGGGCTCGTAGTCGCTGCTCATGCTGAGCGTCGTCTGGGCCTGGGCAAGGGGGGTCGTCAACAGCGCGGTGAGCGCCATGAGCGAACGGAATCGGCGCAGAGGAGAGGATGGCGTCATGGAGGGGGCCTTTCTCGTTGTTGTCATTCCGGGGGTCCGGCATCGGGACACTCGAGGGCGCTCCCACGGCCCTCGGCTCGGGGCTGATCCGCCAGACCGAATGGCTCGCGCTTCATGCCCGGGTGTCGCGAGACACCTGGGCGGACTGGAGAGCGTGGCGGCGCTAGAGCGTGGAGCGCACGTCAAGATAGTGATCCAGCAATTCGTTTTCCTTCGGGCCTACCTTGCTGCGCCAGCTTTCGATCACGCTGATGCTGGCGCGGGAAAGTGACTGCTTGAGATCAGGCGTGAGGGGATTGCGGACAGTCACGCCCGCGTGTTCAAGCTGGGCGTGCGTCTCTTCCAGGATGCCGGCGATGGCGTCCCAGCTGGTATCTTCAATCTCTGCCGCGGCGGTGAGCAGCGCCTCGCGCTGGGGGGCGTCGAGGGCCTCGAATCTCGCCTGGCTCATGTGCACGATATTGAGCGGCATGGCGTATTGCAGGGCGGTGTAGTGATCCAGCGTGCGGTTGAGCTCGGCTGTCAGACCGCCCAATGCCGAGGTCATCACGGCCTCGATGCGGCCTTCGGCCAGTTGCTGTTGCATCGGCTCCCAGCTCAGCACGCTGGCGATGGCGCCGAGGTTCAGCAGCACGCGCTGGGTATTGCGGTCATAGGCACGCACTGTCAGCCCCTGGAGGTCCTGGCGCTCGGCGATCGGCTTGCGTGACCAGAGTCCGCTGGGAGGCCAGGGCAGGGCGTAGAGCAGAATCTGATCATGGCGCTCCAGCAGTGCCTCGTAACTCGGGCGAGCCAGGCGATAGAGCTCTCGGGCCTGGCGCGGATTGTCGACCAGCGTGGGCAGTGAGCTGATGCTGAACAGCGGCATGCTGGTGGCGAGGGCGCCGCTGTGGGAGTCCGCCAGTTGAATGATATCGGCGTTGATGGCTTCAAGATGATTCACTGACCGCAGGCGAGTCAGCGGGCCTTCACCAAAATGGATCACCAGTTCTCCCTCGCTGAGCGAGGCCACCTTCTCGACGAATGCCTGGGCACGCTGCCCCATCATGGTCTGGGGGCCATACTCCCGGCTCATGGTCAGCTCGACCGAGTCAGCCCGGGCGTCCGCGCCCATTGGCGCCAGACCCAGGGCAAGGATCACTCCGAGCACTCTCTTCATGCTTGAGCGCTGTCCAGTTGGCATGTGTCGTCATCCATCCGTTGTGTCTGATACATCCAGTATCTCTCATTCGCGCCTCCCTTGCCGTTGGTGTTTCGGTCAACGCAAGCCGCCGCTCTCCTTCCCCCTGCACCAACGCAGGGTTCAGGGCGGCGCAACGGGCGTTGAACTGCCAGTTGACGCAATGTGGTCTACGCTCAAAACAAGGCCGTGCAACTGCCCTGACACGAATTCCGCGCCGGGACCGCATGACCGGATTGTCGACGACTGTCAACGGGAGGTAGACCACATGCTGACCCACGTATGGGGCTTGATGGCACATCCGCAACGGGAATGGCAGACCATCCGCAAGGAACACGAATCCATCACCCACCTCTACGCACATCATGTGCTGCTCATGGCGCTGGTGCCTGTCATCTGCGCTTACATCGGTACCACCCAGGTCGGCTGGAGCCTGACGGAAGGCCACGCCATCCTGCTGGAACCCCTCGATGCCTTCTATGCCGGTATCGCCTTCTACATCGCCATCCTGACGGCGATCGCCTTCATGGGCACCGTCATACACCTGCTGTCGCAGCGCTTCTCGGGACACCCCAGTCGTCGTCGCTGCATCATCTTCGCAGGCTATGTGGCCACGCCGATGTTCCTGGCAGGCCTGGTGGCGCTGTATCCCATCATCTGGCTGTGCATTCTCGCCGGTACCATCGGCCTGTGTTACAGCGCCTATCTGCTGTATCTGGGCATCCCGCCACTGCTGGACATCTCCAACAAGGAAGGCTTTCTGGTCACCGGCTCCACGCTCGGGATCGGGGTGCTGGTGCTGGAAGGACTGCTGGCGGTGACCGTGCTGCTTTGGGGGTACGGCGCACGCTGGTTCATGTAGCCCGTGAGGCAACGACCCCGATGTCAGTGACGTGATGCCAACTGCTTGAGAAAACACCCCTCCGACGCCTCGCCTTCACCGGCGGGGCGTCGCCGTTTCGTGACCGTGTTGGTCCGTGACTCTTGTGCTCGGCGGCAGCGGCGTGGAAAGTGTTGGACTCAATAGACAGTGTGGAAGAAAGCGCATGGACAAGTTTGAGCTGAGACTGGAGCAGGCTGCGCGTGCCGCATGGTTGTCCTATGTGGGAGGGCGAACCCAGGATGAGATTGCCACCCAGCTTGGGGTCTCTCGCCCGGGAATACAGCGCCTGCTGTCGCTGGCGCGTCAGGAACGCCTGGTCAAGATCTCCATCGATCACCCCGTGGCCAGCAGCATGGCGCTGTCGGATGCGCTGGTGGAGCGATTCGGTCTGAGCTTCTGCGATGTGGTGCCCTCGGACACCCAGTCGCCGGAAAGCATTGCGGAGTATCTCGCGGTGGCCGGTGCCGAGCGCCTGTCGTTCTATCTCGGTCGACAGCAGCCACAGACCATCTCGTTGAGTACCGGACGCGCGGTGCGTGCGGCGGTGGAAGCCCTGAGCCGCAGTGAGCGGCCCCAGCACCGTATCGTGTCGCTGGTCGGCAATGTCGCTCTGAATGGCTCCTCGAACCGCTATGACGGCGTGATGCTGCTGGCGGACAAGATCGGCGCGGACCGCTTTCTGCTGCCTGCACCGGTGGTGGCGGCCAGTGTCGAGGAGAAGGAGTCACTGCTCAGTCAGAGTCTGGTCAAGGCGGTGTTCAGCGTCGCCTGCGAGGCCGATGTGGGCATGATCGGCATCGGGCGACTCGATGCCCAGGCGACCTTGTTCCAGGATCAGTTCATCAGCGCCGCCGAGCGCGATGAGTTGATGGAAGTCGGTGCCGTGGGCGAGTTGATGGGCTGGCCGCTGGACATGAATGGACAGCTGATCGATTGCCCGCTGGCGCAGCGCATCACCAGCGTGCCGCTGACCTCGCTCAAGGCACAGCCGCTGATCGGGCTGGCGGGCGGGCACGACAAGGTGCCGGCCATTCTGAGTGCATTGCGCGGTGGCTGGCTGCAGGGGCTGATCATCGATGAGGTGGCCGCCCAGCGGGTCTGCGCGGCACTCAAGGACTGAGCAGGAGACGGCTGCCTTCGAATGGCTTCAGAGTGATGGGGGCATTCTGATGGCGTTCTGCTGACGGCTTGCGCTCGACGACAGGCTCCCGATGACAGGCTCTCGTGAATAGACGCCGTACAAGGCGCCGAGCGAGTCGTCGGGAGCAGGGCGGGGGCAGTGTCTGGCGTTGTCTTGCTGGCGCGATGCCTGGGGGATGCACACAACCCTCACGCCGCCATGTCTGTTCTTTTTCTCCCTCTTATTTCTCACCTTCTTTTCTCTTTCTCTTTCTTTCTCTCCTTCCTTCGTCTGGCCCACGGCTTTTGCTGCGAAACCTGCCATCTCTTGTCAGACATTCCGGCAGGATTGTTCGACTCAATGGCGGCGAATTCCGCCTCGATCAAGGGCTGCGTTGTTTCGTTTAACGCTAATATCTGTATAGGCTGATCGGGTCGCAAGCTCAGAGGTCATGCCGGCTATCGGTCTACACCCAAAGGATCAGATCCCAAGGTGGTATAGCCCAAGGTATAGCGCTTCAGAGTTTGCTTTTTCAAAGGTCTGATCCGATCATTTGTTCACTGAATGACGTTTTGATCGAACGTATTTGTGCCGAGATGTCTCGCCAGGACATTCGAGCACCAGACCGGTAGATGGGAAGGTATCGGTGCCTCAGGTGCCGCTACCCTCGAAAAGAACAATGCCAATAACGCCCGATGGAGTGCCCTCATGCGCCTACCTCACATCACCAAGCCCCGCCGTCATCTGCTCACGCTCGCCAGCGTCGCCGCCATCGCGCCGCTCAGCGCACAGGTGAGTGCCGAGACCATCACCGTGGCGACCGTCAACAACGCCGACATGGTGGTCATGCAGAGCCTGACCAGCGAATTCGAGAAGGCGCATCCGGATATCACTCTCGACTGGGTGGTGCTGGAAGAGAACGTGTTGCGTCAGCGCCTGACCACCGATGTCGCGACCCAGGGTGGCCAGTTCGATGTCATGACCATCGGTACCTATGAAGTGCCTATCTGGGCCAAGCACGGTTGGCTGACCAAGCTCGACAATCTGCCGGACGACTATCAGGTCGATGACCTGATCAAGCCGGTGCGTGATGGTCTGAGCCTGACCGAAGGCGAGAACCAGGGCCTCTACGCGCTGCCGTTCTATGGCGAGAGCTCCATGCTCTACTACCGCAAGGACCTCTTCGAGAAGGCCGGTATCGAGATGCCGGAGCAGCCGACCTGGACACAGGTCAACGACTGGGCCGCCAAGCTCAACTCTGCGGATGAAGGTGTCTACGGGATCTGCCTGCGTGGCAAGCCGGGCTGGGGCGAGAACATGGCGGTGCTGGGCACGATGGTCAACAGCTTCGGTGGCCGCTGGTTCAATGAGGAGTGGGAGCCGCAGCTGGACTCGCCGGCCTGGAGCGAGGCCATCAACTTCTACGTCGACATGATGGGCAAGTACGGCCCGCCGGGGGCGACCTCCAACGGCTTCAACGAGAACCTGGCGCTGTTCTCCAGCGGCAAGTGCGGCATGTGGGTCGATGCCACGTCCGCAGCCGGCAAGCTCTACAACCCGAAGGAATCTTCCGTGGCTGACAAGCTGGGCTTCGCGCCGGCGCCGATCGCCAAGACGGAGAAGGGCTCGCATTGGCTGTGGTCCTGGGCACTGGCCATTCCTGAGTCTTCCAAGTCCAAGGATGCCGCCCAGACCTTCATCACCTGGGCCACATCCCAGGAATACGTGAATCTGGTCGGCGAGCGTGAAGGCTGGGCCAGCATTCCGCCGGGCACCCGTGTCTCCACCTACGAGAACCAGTCCTACAAGGACGCCGCCCCCTTCGCCGGCTTCGTGATGGACGCCATCACCAGTGCCGACCCGACCGATCCGACGCTTGAGCCGGTGCCGTATGTCGGCGTGCAGATGGTGACCATCCCGGAATTCCAGTCCATCGGTACCCAGGTGGGTCAGATGATCGCCGCGGCGCTGGCGGGCCAGATGTCGGTCGAGCAGGCGCTGTCCTCCGCCCAGCGTTCCACCGAGCGCACCATGCGCCAGTCGGGCTATTGATCTGATCTCAACGGCTGTGATCTCAAAGGATCCGGTCTGATCTGACCTGAATGTTCCAACGGCCTCCCGCCTTGCCTTGAGCCTCAACTCGAATTGACTCGAAGCACGGCGGGAGCCCGTCCGGCACCCGCGGCAACCTCTTCCTCTCGAGACTTCTGCCACGCCCTTGCGGCGCGGCACGGCGAGCCTCGGCCTGAAGCCCACCGCATTGCCGGACTTCCTCACCGTATCGAAGGACTCACCATGCGCACGAGAGCATCCGGACGCACCGTCGGGGGATTGCGAACCCTGTCGCTGCAAGCCCCAGCCGTAAGCCTGTTGTTGATGTGGATGCTGGTACCACTGGTCATGACCCTGTGGTTCTCCTTCCAGCGTTACAACCTGATGATGCCGTCGGTGTCCGGTTTTGCCGGCGTCGACAACTATTACTATCTGCTGACCGACCCGTCCCTGTGGACGGCCATGGGCAATACCCTGCTACTGGTGGGCTGGGTGCTGGTGGCCACCGTGGTCGGCGGCACGCTGCTGGCGGTATTGCTGCAGCAGGAATTCTTCGGCCGCGGCGTCGCGCGTCTGTTCGTGATCGCGCCGTTCTTCATCATGCCCACCGTGAGTGCGCTGGTGTGGAAGAACATGATGATGCACCCGGTCAACGGCATTCTGGCCTGGGTCGCCGGGCTGTTCGGTCTGCCGGCCATCGACTGGTTCGCCAGCCTGCCGCTGACCTCCATCGTGATCATCGTCACCTGGCAGTGGCTGCCGTTCGCGGTGTTGATCCTGCTGACCGCCATCCAGTCACTGGATGACGACCAGGTCGAGGCGGCACGCATGGACGGGGCAGGGCCGGTAGCGATCTTCTTCTACATCACCTTGCCGCACTTGAAGCGTGCCATCAGCGTGGTGGTGATGATCGAGATGATCTTCCTGCTGACCATCTTCGCCGAGATCTTCGTCACCACCTCCGGTGGTCCGGGGCTGGCCTCGACCAACCTGGCGTACCTGATCTACATCCGCGCCCTGCTGGACTTCGATGTAGGGGGTGCCTCCGCCGGTGGCGTGATCGCCATCATCCTGGCCAATATCGTGGCCTTCTTCCTGGTGCGTACCGTCGCCAAGAATCTCGAGAACTGATGACAAGCGCTCAGCACAGGGAGACTCAATGATGTCGACTTCAACTTCCAATTCCGTGGCCGCCGCCAGCGCAGCAGTGAGCGCCAGTCGTGCGCGCCGCAGCGTGATCAACAAGAAACTTGTCCTGACCCTGGTGGCCTGGACCATCGCGCTGGTGATGTTCTTCCCGATCTTCTGGATGATCCTCACCAGCTTCAAGACCGAGGCCGAGGCGATCGCCACGCCGCCGAGCCTGTTCTTCACGCCCAGCATCGAAGGCTATATCGAGATCCAGGCGCGTGCGGACTACTTCAAGTATGCCCTCAACAGCGTGGTGATCTCGCTGGGTGCCACGCTGCTGGCGTTGCTGATCGCGATTCCGTCCGCCTACTCGATGGCCTTCCTGCCCACCAAGCGCACCCAGGGCACGCTGCTGTGGATGCTCTCCACCAAGATGCTGCCGTCCGTGGGCGTGCTGCTGCCGGTCTACCTGATCTTCCGCGATCTGGGGCTGCTGGATAGCCGTACCGGCCTGATCATCATCTACATGCTGATGAACCTGCCGATCGTGGTCTGGATGCTCTACACCTTCTTCAAGGACATTCCCAAGGACATCCTGGAGGCCGGACGCATGGACGGCGCCAGCACGCTGCAGGAGATCTTCCATCTGCTGCTGCCGCTGACCCTGCCGGGCATCGCCTCCACCGGCCTGCTGTGCGTGATCCTGAGCTGGAACGAGGCGTTCTGGAGCCTGAACCTGACCACCTCCAACGCCGCACCGCTGACCGCCTACATCGCCTCCTTCTCCAGTCCTGAAGGGTTGTTCTGGGCCAAGCTCTCCGCGGCTTCCACGCTCGCCATCGCGCCGATCCTGATCTTCGGCTGGATGACCCAGAAGCAGATGGTTCGCGGCCTGACCTTCGGTGCCGTCAAGTAACGGCGCGCCATACGCATGTCGCCTTGATGCCATGCCACCCAAATTTTGCCATCACCTGCCCGAGGGCAGGTGCGGATAAGGAAACTTCCCATGTCCACACTCACGCTCAAGAACATCGTCAAGGAATTCACCTCCGGCAGTGGCGCCAGCGCCACGACGACCCAGGTCATCAAGGGGGTCGATCTGGAAGTGAAGGACCAGGAATTCGTGGTCTTCGTCGGCCCGTCCGGCTGCGGCAAGTCCACGCTGATGCGCATGATCGCCGGACTCGAGAACGCGACGTCCGGTGACATCCTGATCGACGGCAATCGCATGAACGATGTCGGCCCGGCCGAGCGCGGCCTGGCGATGGTCTTCCAGAGCTATGCGCTCTACCCGCACATGACGGTGGGCGAGAACATGGGCTTCAGCCTCAAGCTCGCCGGCGTCTCCAAGGAAGAGCGTGCCGAGAAGGTCAATGCGGCCGCCGAGGTGCTGCAACTGGGTCCGCTGCTGGATCGCAAGCCCAAGGCACTGTCCGGTGGTCAGCGTCAGCGTGTCGCCATCGGGCGTGCCATCGTGCGCAACCCGAGCATCTTCCTGTTCGATGAGCCGCTCTCCAACCTGGACGCCGCGCTGCGCGTGCAGATGCGCATCGAACTGGCGCGCCTGCATGCCGAGCTCAAGGCGACCATGATCTACGTGACCCACGACCAGGTCGAGGCCATGACCATGGCTGACAAGATCGTCGTGCTGCAGGGCGGTGTGGTCGAGCAGGTCGGCTCGCCGATGGAGCTTTACCATCACCCGCGCAATCGTTTCGTGGCCGGTTTCATCGGCTCACCGAAGATGAACTTCCTCGACCTCACCGTTACCTCCGTGGCGGTCGAAGGGGTCACGGTGCGTCTGCCGGATGGCAGTGAGCACCTGATTCCGGTCGTGAGTCAGACGGAAGACGGTGCCTCGGTGTGTGTCGGCGATACCCTGACGCTGGGCGTGCGGCCGGAGCATCTGGTGCTCGACGAGAATGGTCCGTTCACGGGTCAGATTCAGGTCATCGAGCGTCTGGGTGGGGTGACGTCGCTCTATCTGGCGACCCCGGACGGCTCCGGCGATGCGCCGATCGGCGGCCTCAAGTCTGACGAGCAGTCCGACAGCGGCTGGATTCTGATGGCGGATGGCGACGTCGACAGCCGTGTGGGAGACCGCATCCGCTACGGCTTCGAGACCGAGCGTGCGCATCTGTTCACCGCCGCGGGCCTGGCATTGCAGAATCTCAACCGTCACCCGCTGACCAGCCTGACGCGTCAGGACAATTCACTGTCCAGTGCCGGTGCCGCACAGGCAGCCCGCGCATGAACGGGAAGCCCGAAGAGGAGGCCGACATGAGTACACCCTTGCAGCAGGTGATCTTCGATTGTGATGGCGTGCTGGTGGACAGCGAGATACTGGCGGAGGAGGTGCTGTTACGTCAGTTGGGGGAATGGCTGCCGGACCTGGATACCGAGGCGGAGCTGCGTGCGGCGCTGGGCATGACCACTGATGCCATTCTGGGGCATCTGGAGGCCATGAGCGCACACACGCTGCCGCCGCAGGCGATGGAGCGCATCGATCACGCCATCGAGTCGCGTCTGGCCAGTGAGCTTGCGCCCATCCAGGGCATGGCGGAACTGCTGGGCGAGCTGATGACCCGGGGTCTGGCGGTGGCGATCGTCTCCAACAGCGCCGAGCGACGAGTGCGTGCCTCGCTGGCCGCCACGGGTCTGGATCGCTGGTTGGGAAAGGTGCCGCTGTTCACGGCCGAGCAGGTCGCACGCCCGAAACCTGCGCCGGATGTCTATCAGTTGGCACTGCGTCAGCTGGGGCGTGATGTCGAGGAATGCGTGGTGGTCGAGGACAGCCTGGCCGGTGTCAGCGCGGCGGTCGCGGCCGGTCTGCGCGTGATCGGCTTTACCGGTGCCGGACATATTCCGCCGGGGCATGCGCAGCGTCAGCAGGAGGCGGGTGCCTGGCAGAGCTGTGCGACCATGGAGGAGGTCAACGGTCTGATTCGCCAGCTGCATGCTGGACAGGCCAGCGACCTGAGCGCCACATGAGTACCGTCAGGGGGTGACACATGCACATGGCTTCTGGACGCGCTGACAGTGACTCCGTGACGTCGCCGGTGTCCCGCAGTGCAAGGCTCAAGGGCAAGGTGGCCGTGGTCACCGGCGGTGCGGGAGGCATCGGTCTGGCCATCGCCACCCGGTATGTCGTGGAAGGTGCCTATGTGGCATTGGCAGACATCAATGGCGAGGCGGCCGAGCGTGCCGCGAAGCGACTGCGTGCACAGGCCGGGCCGCAGGCGCGGGTGCTGGCGGTGACGCTGGACGTGACCTCCAGCGTCTCGCGTCAGAGCATGCTGGAGTGCGTGCAGGCCCAGCTGGGCCCGATCGACATTCTGGTCAACAATGCGGCCGTCTTCGCCATGGCGCCGGTGCTTGAGGTCAGCGAAGGCATGTTGCGCCACCAGCTGGCGGTCAATGTCGAAGGGCTGTTCTTCACCCTGCAGGCGGTGGCCAGGACAATGGTCGAGCGCGGGCAGGGCGGCAAGATCATCAACATGGCCTCGCAGGCAGGGCGGCGGGGTGAGGCGCTGGTCAGCGCCTATTGCGCCTCCAAGGCGGCCGTGATCAGTCTCACCCAGTCCTGCGGACTTGATCTCATCCGCCATGGCATCAATGTCAATGGCATCGCGCCGGGCGTGGTGGATACGCCGATGTGGGATCAGGTCGATGCGCTGTTTGCCCATCACGAACAGCGCCCGCTGGGAGAGAAGAAGCGGTTGGTCGGGGAGGCCGTGCCCTATGGGCGCATGGGACTGCCGGATGACCACGCCGGCGCCGCGGTATTCCTGGCCTGTGAAGACAGCGATTTCGTCGTCGCCCAGACACTCAATGTCGACGGTGGCAACTGGATGAGCTAAGGATGAAAGACACCTTCCGTCCTGCTGCAAGCGGTGTGCATCCATGAATGAGGTAGTCACGTGACATCTTTACCCGATTCTCGCCTGGCCCACATGTCGCCCTCACTGGACGACATGGCCAGCCGTGTGCTGGCGGAACATGCCTCCAGTCAGCGCACACGTACCATCGTGGCCCTCGCCGGTCCGCCGGCGGCGGGCAAGTCGACGCTGTCGGAATCCCTGTGCGAGACCCTCAACGCGCTGGAACCCGGCATCGCCGTGGTGGTGCCGATGGATGGCTATCACTACGACAACGCCGTGCTGGCCCCTCTGGGGCTGCTCTACGTCAAGGGCGCTCCGGAGACCTTTGATGCGCGCGGGCTCTATCACGACCTCGTCAGGGTGCGCGCCGATGATGGCCCGGTCGCCGTGCCGGTGTTCGACCGCCCGCTGGATCTGGCGCGTGCCGGAGGCCGCGTGGTCGAGCCCCGTCATCGCATCGTGCTGGTCGAGGGCAACTATCTGCTGCTGCGCCACGCGCCCTGGGATGCATTGCTGGAATTGTTCGACATCCGCATCTTCCTGGACATCGAGGATGAGGTCCTGGTGCCGCGCCTGCTGCATCGCTGGCGCGAGATGGGCCAGGATGCGCGGGGTGCCCATGAGCGTACCCATCACAAGGACATGCTCAATGCGCATCTGATCAAGCAGGACTCGCTCAACGCCGACTGGCGCTGGCGTCTGGCGAACGACCCCATCGGCCCCGACGCGGATGACAGCTGAATGATGGATGGCAAGGAGAGCCGCATGTGGGTCGGCGTTGACTGTGGAACCCAGAGCACCAAGGTGGTGATTCTCGACCCGGACTCCGGGCGGATCGTGGCCCAGGGCCAGCGCAGTCATGCGCTGCAGGAAGGGGCCAACGGGCGCCGTGAGCAGGACCCGCTCGACTGGGTCGCCGCGCTGGAAGGTGCCTTCGATGAGGCACTGACCACCTCGCGGCTGGACCCGCTGCGCATCGAGGCGATCGGCGTGTCCGGTCAGCAGCATGGCATGGTGGTGTTGGATGAGGCGGGCGTGCCCCTTTATCCGGCCAAGCTGTGGTGTGATACCGAGACCCGCGAGCATAACGCCGCCTTGATCGAGGCGCTGGGCGGAGAGGCGGGCTGTCTGGAGGCATTGGGACTGGTGCTGCAGACCGGTTACACCGCCTCCAAGCTCGCCTGGCTGCGTGAACAGCATCCTGAGCGCTATCAGCGCATCGCCAGCATCCTGCTGCCGCATGACTATCTCAATTTCTGGCTTACCGGGGAGCATGTCGCCGAATATGGCGACGCTTCGGGCACCGGCTATTTCGATACCCGGCGCCGCTGCTGGCATCAGGATGTCTTCGCGCAGATCGCCCCGGAACTAGACGCGCAGCGCGTGTTGCCCAGACTCATCGAATCCCATGAGCCCGCCGGGTATATCCGGCCCGAGATCGCCGCGCGCTTCGGGCTACGTGACGCCGTCATCGTCTCCAGTGGTGGCGGCGACAACATGATGAGTGCCATCGGCACCGGCAACATCGCGCCGGGGCGCGTCACGCTGAGCATGGGCACCTCCGGCACGGTATGCGCGTGGTCAGCTCAGTATCCCGAGGACTGTGACCCTCAGGTGGCTGCCTTCAGCGCCAGCGATGGCGGCTGGTTGCCGCTGGTGTGCACCATGAATGTCACCTCTGCCACCACGCGGGTGCGCGAGATGTTCGGCTTCGACATCGATACCTTCTCCGCGCAGGTGGCAAGCGCGCCTCCCGGGGCCGAGGGCGTGCAGATCCTGCCGTTCTTCAATGGCGAGCGCGTGCCGATGCTACCGCGTGCCCAGGCCAGTTTCCATGGGCTGGACAGCCGCAACACCACCCCGGCCAACCTGTGCCGCGCGACCATGGAAGGCGCAAGCTACGGCCTGCGCTACGCGCTTGAGTGCATGGGGCCGCTGGGCAGTGCGGCGCGCCAGATTCGGCTGGTGGGGGGAGGTGCCAAGAGCCCGCTGTGGCGTCAGATGCTGGCGGACATTCTCGACCTCGAGGTGGTCTGCCCGCAGGTGACCGAGGCCGCCGCATTGGGCGCCGCCATTCAGGCCGGCTGGTGTCTGCGCCAGCGGGACGCGCAGGGAGAGGGGCCACGCAGCGAGACGCTGAAGGCGCTGTGTGATCGGCTGGTGGCGCTGGACCTGACGACCCACACCCAGCCCCAGCCCGAGGGAGTGGCCGCCTACCGCAAGGGCTATGCCGATTACCGCGCGCTGCTGGCCAGCGAGCACGGCATTCCCACCGGCGGCTGAATTCCTGCCATCAGCGCTTCAAGCCAGACAACATCGCCCCCGTCGAGACTCACTCGGCGGGGGCGATGTGTTTCAGGCACTTCACTGCATCAGTCGCAGCTCATACGTACGCTATCAGGCTCTCGTACGCTATCAGGCTCTAGATTGCGTGCTTGAGCGAGAACTTGGGTGCGAGCTTATGCACGAGCTTAGGCATTGGACGAGCGCGCCCATAGATTGACGCCGCCATCGACGGCGTAGCGGTCGATCTCATCAAGCTCCGCCTGGGTGAAGTCGAGGTGATCCAGCGCCTTGACGCAATCACTGACCTGCTGCGGACGGCTGGCGCCGATCAGTGCGGTGGTGACGCGGTTGCCGCGCAGTGCCCAGGCGAGCGCCATCTGCGCCAGCGACTGGCCACGCCGCTCGGCGATGGCATTGAGGGCGCGCACCCGCTCCAGGTTGTCCTCGGTGAGGTGGTCTTCCTTGATCGCCCCGCCACGTGCCAGGCGGCTGTCCTGTGGCACGCCGCCCAGATACTTGTCGGTCAGCACGCCCTGGGCCAGCGGCGAGAACACGATGGAGCCGATGCCCTCGTCATCGAGGGTGTCGAGCAGGCCGTCTTCCTCGATCCAGCGATTGATCATCGAGTAGCTGGGCTGATGGATGATGCACGGCGTGCCCAGCTCGCGCAGGATGGCGGCCGCTTCGCGGGTGCGCTGGGCATTGTAGGAGGAGATGCCCGCATAGAGCGCCTTGCCGGAACGCACGGCGCTGTCCAGCGCCCCCATCGTCTCTTCCAGCGGCGTGTCGGGGTCGAAGCGGTGCGAGTAGAAGATGTCGACGTAATCGAGATCCATGCGCTTGAGGCTCTGATCCAGACTCGAGAGCAGGTACTTGCGGCTGCCCCATTCGCCGTAGGGGCCAGGCCACATGTGATAGCCCGCCTTGGTGGAGATCACCATCTCATCGCGATAGCCGGCGAAGTCGCGCTTGAGCATGCGGCCGAACATTTCCTCGGCGCTGCCCGGGGGCGGCCCGTAGTTGTTGGCCAGATCAAAGTGGGTGATGCCCAGATCGAAGGCGGTGTGACAGATGGCGCGCGCATTGTCTTCATGGGCGTTGTTGCCGAAGTTGTGCCAAAGCCCCAGTGACAGGCGGGGCAGTTTGAGGCCGCTCTTGCCGCAGCGCTGGTATTGCATGCGTTCGTAGCGATCTTCAGCCGGGGTATAGCGCATGGCGGAGTCCTTTCGCGAGTGAAGGCGGGGATGTCTCAGGGAGGAAATGACCTCGGATGACGCCTTCAGTCTAGGTCGCGTCTGTCGGTCTGATAAGTACATGCGAACGAATAGATTGTTCGCCATAGCGCACAATGCTGTGGCAGTCTCGATCCCTCCAATCCCGGGTAGCTGGCATGAGGAGCAGGCTGGATGCAGCATCACAAGCAGGTAGAGCGCCTGATGTTGTTCGCTCAGGTGGCGGAATCGCTCAGCTTCACGCAGGCGGCCAGGGTGCTGGGCATCTCGCGCGCCCATCTCTCCGAGCAGGTGCGGCGGCTTGAGCACGATATCGGGGCGCCCTTGCTGATTCGCACCACGCGGGCGGTGCGCCTGACCGAGGAGGGCGAGCGTATCCGCCAGCGCATGCAAGGCGTGCGCAGCGAGCTGCTGGCACTGGAGCGTGACCTCGAGCACGACCTCGAGCATGGGAGGGAGCACCCGCGACAGGGGTTCAGCGGCGTATTGCGCATCACGGCGCCGGTGCTGTTTGCCGAGCGCTATCTGATCGGGGTCTGCAATGCCTTCCAGGCCCGCCACCCGGCGGTCGAGCTGCGCCTGGACGTCAGTTACGAGAGTCATGATCTGACGCGCGAACCGTTTGACGTGGCGTTTCGCGCCACGCGCACGCCACCGGACAACCTGATCGCGCGGCGCCTGCTGGATTACGTCCACTGTTGCTGTGCCTCGCCCGAGTACCTTGCGGCGCAGGGCACCCCTCACACGGCCGCAGCACTTGCCGACCACCGTTGCCACCGCTGGGCCGGGCAATCCGGCTGGCCGCTGGCCAGTGGTGAGGTAAGCCCCGCTGGCGGACTGGCGATCAATGATCATCGTCTGCTCAAGCAGCAGGCGCTGGATCACGCCGGCATCATCCGGGTCGCTCATTACCTGGTGGATCGTGAGCTGGCCGAGGGGCGTCTGGTGCGTCTGCTGGCGCACGAGGAGGGCGAGCCCAACAGCATCTACATGCTCTATCCCCAGCGCCTGCCGCAGTCGGGCAAGCTGCGCGCCTTCATGGCGGCGGTGGAAGCCGCCATGCCGCCTTGCAGTGCGTGACCGAAAGGCACAGACGCAAGAGTGGCGTATGCAAAAAGACCGCCGTGCCCTGATGGGCGCGGCGGTCTTTTTAATCGCCTTTTATTCAGACCGGTGAGGCCTCTTGACCAGGCTGGCGGTCTCTCAGAGACCCAGTGCGGCGACCCCGGCCTTGGCGATCTGGGCATCCTGCTCCGGCTTGACGCCGGATACGCCGATGCTGCCGGCGATCTGGCCCTCGACCATCACCGGCACGCCGCCGCCCAGCATGCCTTCCAGCTCCGGCGCTGACAGGAAGGCGGTGCGTCCGCCGTTGATGGAGTCCTCGAACAGTTGCGTCTCGCGGCGCCCCAGGGCAGCGCTCTTGGCCTTTTGCTGGGCGAAGTAGCCGGTCATCGCCGGCGTGTCGTCCAGGCGACGCAGGCCCAGCGGGTGGCCGCCATCGTCGGCAACGGCGATGGAAACGGCCCAGCCGTTGGTCTCGGCTTCCTTCTGGGCGGCGTCCAGCATCTGATTGACGTCAGCGAGGGTCAGTACGTGGCGAGTGATCATCGGGCTTCCTTGGCAAGTGGTGCGAGTGAGTGAAAGTGACAGCAAGAGTAACAGTAACGGTGAATCGTCATGCCTGCGGCAGCGTCTCGGGCAGGGCGTCATCCACCAGTTCGATCCAGTGACTTACCGGCGTGCGTCCGGCGCTCGAGAGATGCGTCTGACAGCCGATGTTGGCAGTGGCGATGCGCGCAGGCCCGTTGGCCTCCAGCGCCTCAAGCTTGCGGTCTCGCAGCTGGCGTGACAACTCCGGTTGCGTGATCGAGTAGGTGCCGGCGGAACCGCAGCACAGATGCCCCTCGGCGACCGGGGTCAGGGTGAAGCCCAGCGCGCGCAATATCTTCTCCACTTCACCGCCCAGACCCTGGGCATGTTGCAGGGTGCACGGGCAGTGGAAGGCCAGCGGCTGCGGGGCGGGGGAGGCGGCGGAAAGTGTCGGTCGGTCATCGCGGGCGATCTCCTCACCGAGCATCTCGACGATGTCACGCGCCAGGGCACTGACGCGCGCGGCGCGCTCAGCATAGTCCGGGTCATCGGCCAGCATCTCGCCATATTCCTTGACGAAGGCGCCGCAGCCACTGGCGGTCTGCACGATCGCCTCCGCGCCCGCCTCGATGGCCGGCCACCAGGCATCGATGTTGGCACGCATGCGCGCGCGCCCTGCCTGCTGGGCGTTGAGATGATAGTCGATGGCGCCGCAGCAGCCGGCCTCGCGGATCGGCGTGACGCCGATGTCGAAGCGCGCCAGCACGCGGGCGGTGGCGGCGTTGATGTTGGGAGCCAGACCCGGTTGCACGCAGCCCTCCAGCATCAGCACCTGGCGCGAAAGCGCCTGATCAGAAGGCGTCGCGGTGACGGGGCCGGCCGGGTGCTCAGCGTGACGGTCGTGCTCGCGGGCCAGCGGGATCTTGTCGGCCAGCGCGCCCGGCACGAGCGGGCGGAAGCGCACCCCGAGTGCCAGCAAGGCCTTGAAGCGAGCAGGTTCGACCAGCGCATGGCGTAGCCCGGTGCGCAGCAGGCGCTCACGCCAGGGGCGTCCGACGCGCCGTTCCAGTTCCTGACGGCCGATATCCAGCAAGGTGTGATATTGCACGCCTGACGGGCAGGTGGTCTCGCAGCTGCGACAGCTCAGGCAGCGATCCAGATGCTGCTGGGTCTCGCGGGTGATCTGCGTTGCCTGCTCGCGAACTGCCTCGTCGGGACTTTCGGGATCGCTTTCCAGCAGCTGCTTGATCAGATAGATGCGTCCACGCGGTCCATCGCGCTCATCGCCCAGCAGCTGATAGGTCGGGCAGGTGGCATTGCAGAAGCCGCAATGTACACAGCTGCGCAGAACCTTGTCGGCTCGCTGGATGTGCGGCCTGGCAAGTGCGGCGTCACTGAAGTGGGTCTGCATTCAGGTGCGTCTCCCGTCATGAAGTGAATCACATCTCGGCATATAGACGACCGGGATTGAGGATGCCGTGAGGATCCAGCTGCTGCTTGAGCTGGAGGTGATAGCGGGCATTGATGGCGGCCAGTGGCATCAGTGGACTGTCCTCGGCAGCGACGGCTCCCGGGGTGTAGCAGATGGCATGGCCACCCAGCCGGCTGGCCAGCGAGCGAACCCTGTCAGCGGGGGCGTCGCTGTAAAGCCAGCGCTGGGCGCCCGCCCAGTCACACAGCAGGTCGGCGTCCTCAAGATGACCCAGCAGCTCGCTGACGGCGGCTTGCCATTCGACGTGATCCAGTGCCAGCGGCAAGGACAGTCGCCACAGGGCCTGATGTGGCGCGCGCGCGGTGAAGAAGAGCAGGCGGTGCTCGCGCAACTCGGTCCATTGCGCCGATGCCTGGTCAGGCATCAACACCTCGCCGCCCAATTGCTCGCGCCCGGCCTGGACCGAACGCTCGCCCCCTTCCAGGCGCAGGGTGAGGCGACCGTCATGCCAGCTGGTCGCCGTGACCGGCAGCGGCGTGCGCCCCCAGGCATCCAAGCGAGTCAGCGCCTCGGCGAGACTTAGCTCCAGGCACAGCGATTCGCTCGCCACCGGTCGCGGCATCACCTTGAGCGAGACTTCGCTGATCACGCCCAGCGTGCCCTGGGCACCGCACATCAGGCGCGACAGGTCGTAGCCCGCCACGTTCTTCATCACTTCGCCGCCGAAGCGCAGCGCCTTGCCATCGGCACTGATGATGCGCGTGCCCAGCACCAGGTCGCGCAGGCTGCCGCTCCAGGGACGGCGTGGGCCACTGAGTCCAGAGGCGAGAGTGCCGCCGACGGTCGCTTCGGGGCCGAAGTGGGGCGGCTCGCAGCTCAGATGCTGGCCTTGTTCGGCGAGCACGGCTTCCAGCGTCGCCAGCGGGGTGCCGGCGCGTACCGAGACCATCAGCTCCACGGGGTCGTAGTGGGTGATGCCGTGGTGAGAACGCAGGTCGAGTACTTCCTCGGCAGCCACTTCACGGCCGAGAAAGGTCTTGCTGCCACTGCCGGCGATGCGCAGCGGGCGCCTCGCCTCATGGGCGGCGCGGACCTGCTCGCAAAGTGCCTCACTGGCATCGTGTTCCTGCCTGTGCTGGCTGGCGGCAGGTGTGGCGCACTCGGCATGGCTTGGCACCTGATCCTGGAGCGAATCATCTGGCTCTGGCATGGCATATCTCTATGAAGTGGCGATGAAGTGGCTATGAAGTGGCTATGAAGTGGCGATGAAGTGGCGAAAATCAGGTGGCAGAAGGTCTGGTGGCGGCAAATGTGCGAGCTGTCCAGAACCGAGAAAAACCGTACAGACGCGCGCAAGCTGTCCAGAAATGCGGCAGCTGTCTAGAAGCGCGGAAGCTCCGGATGTGGCAGCTGGTTGTCATGCACATGCATGGCACCGAATTCGGCACAGCGCGCCAGCGTCGGGATGTTCTTGCCGGGATTGAGCAGCCCGGTGGGGTCGAAGGCGGCCTTCACGGCATGGAAGACGCTGATCTCCTCGTGATTGAACTGCGCGCACATCTGGTTGATCTTCTCGCGGCCCACGCCATGTTCACCGGTGATGCTGCCGCCGGCGGCCACGCACAGTTCCAGAATCCTGCCGCCGACCTCCTCGGCCAGCTCAAGCTCCCCGGGCTTGTTGGCATCGAACAGGATCAGCGGGTGCATGTTGCCGTCACCGGCATGGAAGACATTGGCCACCGCGAGCCCCGATTGGCGCGAGAGTTCGGCGATACCGTTGAGCACAGCGGGCAGTTCGCGGCGCGGGATGGTGCCATCCATGCAGTAATAATCGGGCGACATGCGACCCACGGCAGGGAAGGCATTCTTGCGTCCGGCCCAGAAGCGCGCGCGCTCGGCCTCATCACGGGCGAGCCGGATCTCGGTGGCACCGGCGCGTTCCAGCACCTCGCGAACCCGTGCGCAATCATCAACGACATCGGCCTCGGCACCATCCAGCTCGCAGAGCAGGATGGCCGCGGCCTCCACCGGATAGCCCGCGTGGATGAAATCTTCAGCGGCGCGGATGGCGAGGTTGTCCATCATCTCGAGCCCGCCGGGGATGATGCCGCAGGCGATGATGTCGCCCACCGCACGGCCGGCCTTGTCGATATCGGCGAAGCTTGCCATCAGCACCTTGGCCGTCTCGGGGCGGGGCAGCAGACGCACCGTGACTTCCGTGACCACGCCCAGCATGCCTTCGGAGCCTGTCATCAGCGCCAGCAGGTCCAGTCCGGGGGAGTCGAGGCTGTCGGCGCCGATCGTCATCGCCTCGCCCTCGATGGTCAGCACCTCGAGCTTGAGCAGGTTGTGCACGGTGAGGCCGTACTTGAGACAGTGCACGCCGCCGGCATTCTCGGCCACGTTGCCGCCGATGGAGCAGGCGATCTGCGAGGAGGGGTCCGGCGCGTAGTAGAGCCCGTATGGGGCGGCAGCTTCTGAAATGGCCAGGTTGCGCACCCCGGGTTGCAGGCGCGCGGTACGCGCATCGGGGTCGATCTCGAGAATGCGCGCCATGCGCGACATCACCAGCAGCACGCCTTGTTCCAGCGGCAAGGCGCCGCCGGAAAGGCCAGTGCCAGCACCGCGCGTGACCACCGGAACCCCCAGCGAGTGGCATTCGCGCAGCAGGGCGGCGACCTGTTCGACACGCTCGGGCAGCGCGACCAGCATCGGCATGACGCGATAGGCCGCCAGTCCATCACATTCGAAGGGATGCAGATCCTCTTCGCGATGCAGCAGGGTGAGGTCGGGCAGCAGCGTGGTGAGGTGCGCCAGTACCCGGGACTTGTCGTGCTGGGGGAGAGGGCCATCCAGCGTCGGGTCATACAGGATATTCATGCCATGCCTCCAGGAGAGTCCGGTACTCGCGATGCCGTGTCGGGTGTCCATTGCGCCGGTGATGCATGAGGCGTGTCGGGTGTGCAGGTCACGACGCGCGGGTGTGTCTCCAATCTGGCAGTGAGGGCTGCGCCTTGTCCATGCGAAGCCACAGTGGTCTGACCAGACATTCGTCTAGTTCATGTCATCGGGTGTCGCTGGCGACAGGAGAGCTCGCTAGGGTAGAGAGCGTGGTCTGACCAGTGAGAAGGGCGGCAGTCTCCTTGCCGCATGTGGGCAAGCGAGCGGCAGACGAGAGACGAGCACCCCGGGAGAGGCCAGCCGGGCTGGCTCGGCCGGTTCATCAGGGGAGGGGCAGGGATGCAGGTGTCAGAGAGAATGGCGTGCGGTGAGCAGCGTGCGCCGGAGCATGCGGCGGCGCGCCTCGAGCAGTTGATACTGGATGGTGTGCTCAAGCCGGGGCAGATGATTCCTTCGGAACGCAGGCTCTGTGAGCGACTGGGTATCTCACGCGCCTCGCTGCGCGAGGGGCTGAGGCTGTTGCGTGGCAAGGGCATCATCGAGACTCGCCACGGCAAGGGCTCAAGCGTCGCTCAGCTGTTGCCGAGCGGCGATATCAGTCCGTTGATGCACCTGTTTCGGGACCAGCCGCGCACCTTGTATGACCTGCTCGAGGTGCGCGCGCTGCTGGAGGGGCAGTCGGCGCGACTGGCCGCCCAGCGTGGCACGCCGGCGGATAGAGTACTGATCCGGCGTCATTACGAGGCAATGGCGGCCTGCGTGCGCGAGTATCCGCCGGACTTTCCGTCCTCAGCGCAGGGCGATGAGGCGCTGCCGGATGCCCAGCAGCTGGCGCGTCACGACCACGCCTTTCACCACGCCATCTGTGAGGCATCCCACAATCCGGTGCTGGTGCATACGCTCAAGGGCATCAATGACCTGCTGCTCAGCTCGGTGTTCGCCTCGCTGCGCAATCTCTACCATCGGCCGATTCCCCGCGGCCAGATCAATGCTCAGCACACGGCCATCTATCGTGCGGTGATGGACCAGCAGCCGGACGCTGCCGAAAGCGCGGCGCTGGACCACCTGCACGGCATTCGCGACAGTCTGCGTGAGCTGGAAGCGGAAGATGAGCGGCTCATCCGGTCTGCCATGCGTCTGGAAGGCTTCGAGTAGCGCGCAGGGTTTGAGAGCTGGCGTTGAGAGCTGATCTTGAGAACAGGCTTCGAGGTCAGGCGTGTGGCTAGGCGTGTGGCCAGGCTGGCAAGCGGGGCGGACTCAAGGCAAAGTGGTCAGCTCATCATCCAGGACAACGTGCTGCCTTCATGTGGAAACTCTCTTCCGCGAGTGATTGGCTCGACCGCCTCAATCAATCCCGCCACGCCATGCTGTGGCTGTTCATCGCCTCGATGCTGGAAACCCTTTTGATCCCGATTCCCATCGAGGTCATCCTGATCCCGTGGATGCTGCGCCATCCCGAGCGCCGCTGGCGAGTGGCCGCGGTGGCATTGGCCGGCAACCTCACCGCGGCGCTGCTGGGGTTCTATCTAGGGGCCTATGCACTGGCGGCGTGGGGCGATGGGTTGATCAGCTTCTTCGGCGGCCAGCAGGCCTTCGAAGCCTTCCAGCAGCGCTTCAGCGAGCAGGGCTTCCTCGCCATCATGCTGATCGGCATCGTGCCGATTCCCTTTCAGAGCGCCATGCTGGTCGCCGGTGCCAGCGGGTATCCGGTCGGGCTGTTCCTGCTGGCGGCACTGGTCGGGCGCGGAGTGCGCTATTTCGGACTGGCGGCCCTGGTGGCACTGGTCGAGGATCAGGCGATGGCCCTCTGGCAACGCTATTCACGCCCGCTGGGCGTGATCGGGCTGGCGCTGACGGGCGTGTGGTTATGGCAGGCGTTCATCGCCTGATCTGCCGGCAGACGCCAGCAACGCCTTGCCACGCTGATAGTCGGCTTGCCAGATCTCATCGGGCACCATGCTGCCGCCGGTGGCCCATATGACATGGGTGGTGCTGGCCTGCACTTCGCCGTCATCCAGCCCGACAGCCGCTCGCCAGGCGTGCCACTCGGGGGCGTCATTGCGCAGCACGCGGATGATGCCGGGCACCCCGGCCAGCGCCGACGGCTCAAGCTTGAGCCCTTCGCTGTCATGCGCCAGCGCCAGCCATTCGAGCATGCTGTCATCCGACAGGGTGTAGATGCCACTGAGCAGCGGTGCCATCACCTGTCCGACGAAGGCCGAGGCGCGCCCCACCGCCAGGCCATCGGCACAGGTGCGATTGTCCAGTCCGATATCCTCCACCGCGATGCCGTCATGCTTCCCGGTCAACATGCCCAGCAGCATGCAGGGGGAATTGACCGGCTCGGCGAAGAAGCAGTGCACGGCGTCACCGAAGACCTGCTTGAGGCCGTAGGCCACGCCGCCCGGGCCGCCGCCGACGCCACAGGGCAGGTAGACGCACAGCGGATGGCGGGCATCCACGGCAATCCCCTGTTCCTCGAGCTGCCGCGCGAGGCGGCTGGCTGCCGTGGCGTAGCCCATGAACAGATCCCGCGAGCTTTCATCATCGATGAAGTGGGCGTCTGGCTGCTGCGCCTCCCGGCGTCCAGCCTCGACCGCCTTGCTGTAATCGCCGCTGTGCTCCACGACCTCTGCGCCACGCGAGCGCAGCAGATCCTTCTTCCACTGCTTGGCATCCGCCGACATGTGGACGGTGACGCGAAAGCCGAGTCGGGCACTCATGATCCCGATGCTGAGTCCAAGGTTGCCGGTGGAGCCCACCAGTATCCGCTGGTTGGCCAGCAGTGCCTGAATCGCGGGGTGTTCGAAGGCGCGATAGTCGTCATCAAGACGCACAAGCCCTGCGTCAACGGCGAGACGCTCGGCATGCTTGAGCACCTCGTGGATGCCACCACGTGCCTTGATGGACCCTGAGATCGGCAGTTGATGGTCACATTTGATCATCAGGCGGCCGGGGAGTGTCTGCCCGGAGGCATGGGAGGTATCAGGCGTGGCAAGGGACTCGCCCAGCGCCTGCTGCAAGCTGGGCGCTGCCACCAGCGGTGATTCGATGCGCCCTGACGCGGCGGCCGTCTCAGGAAAGGCCTCGGCAATCCAGGGCGCGAAACGTGCCAGGCGCGCCTCGGCAGCCTCGATATCCTGTTCGCCCACGCCACTTGCCTGCAATGCCGGCGAGGCCTGCGCTTGCGTGATGTCGAGTCGTCCGGGATTCAGCCAGCTGATTTCCCGGCGAGCCCTCAAGGTGGCAATTTCCGGATGATGCAGGGTGAGGGCACTCAGATCATGGGGCGTGGCAGACATGCGATGTCCTTGTGATGGGGGGCTCGATTGCGCAGCAATGGGGAACAGGCCTCAGGCTAGCGCGTCCTTGCCCGCCATGTCTCGTGATCACTCGGCCCTGCACATGATGCGAGCCGACTCATGCGTCTTCATCAGGCAACGCACGTAGCCCAGCTTTCACATCTGGTAAAGGTCTGTGACAAAAAAGGCCGATTTTTTTGGCCACCCTCGGGATAGAAATGCCAAAGCTGCAGTCATAGTTGGCAAGGACATGATGTTATCGCGATGTTATGTCTGGCTTTAACTGTTCTTATCCACCGCCATGCACTGCCTGGCGGTTTTTTTTGGTCACGAGGGCGTGGTCATCGAGTCAATGCTACGGCGTCATTGCCCGAGAGAACGTCATGGCTTGCGTTCGCAAGCACTTTTCCGTCCTGGGGTGACGCTCCAGAGATCATGACCCGGACATGAATGGGTTAGCTGGCAGGTAATCATGTGAGGCAAGGCCTCGCACATCGGATGGTCAAAGAGACATGAAAAAGCCCGCGCAGACAGGATGTCTGCGCGGGCTTTTTCATGGGCGCTGCATGCTTCTTCACGCGGCGCCATGTCTGGCCTGCGTCGTCAGGCAATCACGCACCGGATGTCAGTTCAGCAACCCGCCTGCATGGTGAGCAGGGCACTCAGGACATCACGACGTGTCACCACACCGATCAGGCGTCCCTGTTCCACCACGGGATAGACCTTGGGCTGATGACCATTCATGCGCTGTGCAAGGTCGGTGATGCTGTCATTGGGGCCGACACTCAGGACCTCGTGATGCATGAGGTCACCGACCTGTGCGTGTTGGCCGCAGTGATAGGCGCTGTCGAGCAGCTTGCCGAGGATGTCCTGCTCCGAGATGAAACCGACCAGACGATCCAGGTCATCGACCACAGGCGCACCCGGCAGACGGTGATGGGTCAGGCCGTGGGCGAATTCCAGAATGCTGGTGCGTGCCTTCACCCGATAACAGTCGCGGGACATGATGTCGCGAAGGGTCGAAGGGACCTTCAGTTGTGTGGCTTTCATGGGCAGGTCTCCTGCTTCGCCGCTGACGACGCCCGGGCAGGGAGTCGTTCGATGGATGTCGGCTACCCGCCAGGCGGTAGCCGACGGCATGTCGACGTCTCGTTCAGAGCATAGAGCATCCCATCGTGAGCTGCCCGACGCCGCTTGTCGCCTTGTCTCGGGGAGTCCGATCGCCAGTGGCCATCAGACTCCCCGAGCGTCGTGCGGCGAGATCAGTCGCCCGGGCCGCACTCCATGCAGCGTTCGACCACGGCCGGCCCCAGCTGCAGGTTGGCATTGAGATCCCGCAGCGCGGTGCGCAGACCTTCCTCGATCACCGGGTGATAGAAGGGCATTTCCAGCATCTGCTCGATGGTCATGCGCTGCTGATGGGACCAGGCCAGCAGGTGGGCGAGGTGCTCGGCACGGGGACCGAAGATCTCGGCACCCAGCAGCAGGCCAGTGCCTTGCTCGCCATAGACGCGCAGCATGCCCTTGTTCATGCGCATCACGCGGGAGCGGCCCTGGCCGGTGAAGTCGACTTCGCCGACCGCGTAGCAGTCGCAGGCACCGTAGCGCTGTTCGATCTCGGCGGTGGAGAGGCCGATGGTCGCCATCTGCGGATCGCTGAAGACGACGGCGATGGTGCTCTTGCGGTGACCGGCACGCACCTCGGGGAAGCGACCGGCGTTGTCACCGGCGATACGGCCCTCGTCGGAGGCCTCGTGCAGCAGCGGCAGGTCGTTGTTGGCGTCGCCGGCGATGAAGACATGGCTCGGGGTGTCATCGCTCAGGCGAGTCTGCAGGGTGTGGCGATTGAAGATCGGCACGCCGCGCTCGTCCAGCTTCAGCCCGAGGGCGTCGATATTTAGGCGATCGACATTCGGGCGACGACCGGTGGCCGCGAGCAGATAGTCGAAACGTTCGGTCAGGCGAGCTTCGCTGCCACGCTCGATGAAGGTGATCTCGACACCGGCACCGTTCTCGTCCTCGACACGTTCGATCTTCTCGACCTTGGCGTCCGGGTCCAGATAGAACTCCTCGTTGAAGACGCGATCGGCATTGGCACGCAGCTTCTCGTCACGCAGCGGGCCGATGGCACCGCCGACGCCGAACATGCGGATGCGCACGCCGAGACGCGTGAGCGCCTGCCCCAGCTCCAGCCCGATGACGCCCGGGCCGAAGACGGCGACGGATTCCGGCAGGTCGTCCCACTCGAAGACGTTGTCGTTGATGATCAGGCGGTCACCGGCATTCTCGAAGAAGCCCGGGTAGCTGGGGCGCGAGCCGGTGGCGATCACGACACGCTCGAAGGTCACGCGGGTCTCGTTGTCGCCGATGATCAGGCTGTTGGCGGTCTCGAAACGTGCATTGCCGCGCAGCTTGTCCTGCGGCGGGATGCCTTCCACGGACTCGACCACGAAACCGACGAAGCGGTCGCGCTCCCGCTTGACGCGGTCCATCACGGCGCGGCCATCCACCTTGACCTCACCCTCGATATTGATGCCGAACGGTGCGGTATCACGGGCGTGATGCGCGGCTTCCGCCGCACTGATCAAGAGCTTGGAGGGCATGCAGCCGACACGGGCACAGGTGGTGCCGTAGGGGCCGCCCTCGATCATGACCACGGAATCGGTGTGGGCCTTGGCGGCGCGATAGGCGCCGAGTCCTGCACTGCCTGCGCCGATGATGGCGACTTCAACCTGGCGTTCGTTCACGTCGTACTCCTCAAGGTGCGCCAGCGGCGCACCTGACTGAATGGGGTCTCAGGCGCGGGGTGACCCGCGCATGATGAAACGAGATGGCGATGGGGTTACGTCAGCGTGAAGCGCTCAGGCGCTGGTCAGGCTGCCGAAGTAGCGGGCGACTTCATCGCTGCCGCCGACGTGCTCACCGTCGATCCAGACCTGAGGCACGGTGGCCTGGCCGGTCATGGCGCGCAGGGTGCGAGAGGTCACGCCACGGGTGCCGACTTCGATGACTTCGTAGCTGATGCGGGCTTCATCAAGCATCTGCTTGGCACGTGCGCAGTACGGGCAGCCCGGCTTGCTGAACAGGGTGGCGAAGCTGGGACGGCCGGCTTCCGGGTCCAGATAATCCAGCATGGTGTCGGCGTCGGAGACTTCAAAGGGGTCGCCCGGTTTCTGCGGCTCGATGAACTGCTTCTCGACCACGCCGTTGCGCACCAGCATGGAGTAGCGCCAGCTGCGCTTGCCGAAGCCGATATCGCTCTTGTCGACCAGCATGCCCATGCCCTGTGCGAAGTCACCGTTGCCATCGGCGATCAGGCTCAGGTTCTCGGCTTCCTGATGCTCGCCCCAGGATTCCATGACGAAGGCGTCGTTGACCGACAGGCAGACGATCTCGTCGATCCCGACCGCATAGAAACGATCGGCCAGTTCGTTGTAACGCGGCAGGTGGGTGGAAGAGCAGGTCGGGGTGAAGGCACCCGGCAGGGCGAAGACCACCACGTTGCGGCCTGAGAAGATCTCCTCGCTGGTGCGTTCGACCAGACGGCCGTCGCGGCGAATCTTGAAGCTGACGTTGGGGACTTGCTGGCCTTCGTGTGACTCGAGTTGCATGAAATTGGCTCCGATCTCGACAAGAGAATGTTGAATGGGTTGGCAGGCGATGAAGACTTCGAAAAGGAAAGCAGGACCTCGAAGAATCAGTGCCTTGCGAAACTGGAGCCAGTCTATGCAGATGCCGGGGGCGGGTGAATTTGATTGCATCAAGCGATGCGATAGCTTTTCTTGATGACGTGAGCCTGGGCGACTGAACGTTTGCGGAGTTTTTTGTTCGAAAGCGGTGTGTAGGCTTGATATTGCTCGGTGTCAGCCGCAGGTAGTGGGTAAGTCACAGCATCGTCAGGTTTCGCGCCTGACAAGCGAGGCAGCAGATGAACGCAAGAGAGTACATGGCAAAGCACGGCCTGGATGGCGACAAGGACAAGGAAGAGGACAAGCCTCAGAGTCTGGAAGAACACGCCTGGGCACGCGCACGTGAGTCGGGCAGTCACCGTCCCCGCAGTGGCACGCCACATGACTGGGAGGACTGGGAGCGCTATCACGAGCAACTGGCAGCGGAGTCCGAGTCGCTTGCACAGAAGGTCAATCGTGACTCCCGGGTCAAGTCGCAGGACTCGACAGATGAGGATGAACCGCCACGGAAGCCATGAGTGCGTCATTCGTGTGTCACGCTGCAGGTAGACGTTGGACGAGAGGATCAGGTCACCCAATTCCACCCGCAAGGAGCAAACTATGGATATCATTCGCATCATTCTGGCCATCATCCTTCCGCCGCTGGGCGTACTGATGCAGGTGGGGGTCGCCAACAAGCATTTCTGGATCAACATCATCCTGACCTGTTTCGGCTTCCTGCCGGGGATCATCCACGCCGTGTGGGTCATCACTAAGTTCTGACCCGGTCTGGGCGACCCGGTCCGGGCCCCGTGGGGCGGGTTCGCATCCCGTGAGGCATTGCGAACTTGACCGGCTGATTCGACCGGCTGACATGATCGGTGCCGCCACCTGGCCTGGAAAGTTGAAAGATCTGAGGCCCCGTCTGACATTCGTGCAGGCGGGGCTTTCTAGTGGGCGCTCGCCGGGCAAGGCCCTTGCCCCGTGAGTCCCGCGAGAGAGGTTCGCGGCGGGAAGCAACGTGCTCATAGTCCAATGTTCAGACTTTCGCATAGCCTGCTTTCAACGCTATTCAGCGGGAGTGCCGCTTGTCGCCTTTGGTCTGCCACCGTAGGGTCAAATGGGAGTGAGAGCAGTGATCACGGGGCGGGTGAAGCCCGGTCGATCGCGGGCTTCGCGATAACAACAACATGATGGATACCACGCATGGTCATGACTGCAGAGCCCGACGCGCCGCAGGAGACCAGCTCCTGCTTCGCGATCTTCAATGATGTGCAAAAGAGCTATGACGGCGAAACGCTGGTGGTCAAGGGCTTCAATCTTGAAGTTCGGCGCGGCGAGTTCGTCACCCTGCTGGGGCCGTCCGGTTCCGGCAAGACCACCTGCCTGATGATGATGGCGGGCTTCGAAACGCCGACTCATGGCGACATCCTTCTCGACGGTACCCCCATCAACGACTTGCCACCGCACAAGCGCGGCATCGGCATGGTCTTCCAGAATTACGCCCTGTTTCCGCACATGAGCGTGGCCGAGAACCTGGCATTTCCGCTGGAAGTGCGCGGCATGAGCAAGGAAGAGATTTCCACCAAGGTGGCCAATGCACTGGACATGGTGCGGCTCGGCGAATTCGGGGATCGCCGCCCGGGGCAACTCTCCGGCGGACAGCAACAGCGGGTCGCCCTGGCGCGCGCGCTGGTCTTCGAGCCGGAACTGGTGCTGATGGATGAGCCGCTGGGGGCGCTTGACAAGAATCTGCGTGAAGAGATGCAGTTCGAGATCAAGCGCATCCACCAGCGTCTCGGCGTCACCATGCTCTACGTGACCCATGATCAGACGGAAGCGCTGACCATGTCGGACCGCATCGCGGTCTTCAATGATGGCATCGTCCAGCAGCTGGCGACCCCCGAGGCGCTATATGAAGCGCCGGAGAATGCCTTCGTCGCCTATTTCATCGGCGAGAACAACCGCCTCAACGGGCAGGTCACACAGCTGGAAGCACAAGACGCGCATTGCACCGTGACCCTCGACAGTGGCGAGCAGGTGCGGGCACTCAAGGTCGCCGTCAATGAGATTGGCGAGCGTACCCAGCTGTCGCTCCGCCCGGAGCGGGTGCGCCTGCTGTCCAGCGAAGAGGCAGGTGTTTCATCCCCCCCCGACAATGTCTTTACCGCCGAGGTGCTTGAGGTGATCTATCTTGGAGATCATCTGCGCACGCGAGTGGCGGTATGTGGCAGTGACGAATTCATCATCAAGACACCCAATGCCGAAGGCTATCCACCCTTGCGGCCCGGACAGACATTGCAGGTCGGGTGGGATGCCTGCGATTGCCGAGCACTGGATGCCTGACGACAGCACAGGAGACGAACGCAAGCCTTACCCGAGAGAGCAACAGCACGATTCGCGACAAGAGTGCAGTACAACAACAAGAATTCAGGGAGATTCACCCATGTCAGTGATCAATCGATTCATCTCTTCACGTCGCATCGCCCAGGTGTCGCGTTCCTGCGCAGGGGCCAGCATGCCACTGCGTGCCGCTCTGGTCGTGGCGGTCGCCACGGCAAGCCTTGGCGCCACCGCAGCTCAGGCCGAGACACTCAATATCGTGTCGTGGGGCGGGGCGTACAGTGAAAGCCAGCTCAAGGCCTATCACGAGCCATGGGAAGAGAAGAGCGGCGATACCGTCGTCAATATCGACAAGTCGTCCAATGCGCTCTCGGGGCTGCGTGCCCAGGTACAGGCAGGCAACGTCACCTGGGATCTGGTCGACATGTTGCCCAGCGACGCGCTGATCGCCTGCTCCGAAGGGCTGATCGAGCCGCTGGACCCGGACACCCTGTTCGCGGCAGCGCCGGATGGAACACCGGCCAGTGAGGATTTCATCGAAGGCTCGCTCAGTGAGTGCTTCGTGCCGCAGATCGTCTATTCCAACATCGTGGCCTTCAATACCGAGATGTTCCCCGAGGACAAGCAGCCGGATTCCATCGATGATGTCTTCAATCTCGAGGAGTTCCCCGGCAAGCGTGCGTTGCAGAAGAAGCCGATCAACAACATGGAATGGGCACTGGTCGCTGATGGTGTGGCACCGGAAGAGGTCTACGACATGCTGGAGACCGATGAAGGCATCGAGCGTGCCTTCGCCAAGCTCGATACCATCAAGGACAGCGTCATCTGGTGGGAGGAGGGTGCCCAGCCGCCGCAGCTGCTGGCGGACAAGGAAGTGGCCTTCGCCTCTGCCTACAACGGCCGTATCTTCAATGCCGAGGTCAACGAGAAGCAGCCCTTCGCCATCGTCTGGGATGCTCAGGTGTTCGAGCTGGACGGCTGGGTCGTCCCGACCGGCAAGCTCGACAAGGTCAAGGATTACCTGATGTTTGCCACCGACACCCAGCGTCTGGCGGACCAGGCCAAGTACATCTCCTACGGTCCGGCACGTACCTCGTCTGCGGCGCTGGTCTCGACCCACGCCGATACGGGCATCGACATGAAGCCGCACATGCCGACCTACGGCCCCAACTTCGAGACCGCCATTCCCAAGGATGACGAGTTCTGGGCCGACAACCTCGATGAGCTGAGCCAGCGCTTCAACGCCTGGCTGGCACGCTGATTCCGCACTGACCCGATGGCCCCGGTGGCGCACGACCGCGCGCCGGGGCCTTTTTGATCATGCCTGATCGCCCGGCAGTTCGTGCTCGTCCCCGCCTTCACGTGCGGGAAGCGGCTGACGGCTCAGGCATCCTCGGATAGCCGATCAAGGAGTGCAGGATGAGCGATTCCTCCGCCCCGGCCACGTCCGGAAGCGCAGAACATGACCCCAATGGAGCCCCCGGCGCGGCACTGACCACCGCCGACGGCGTGCCCCTGAAACAGAGTCTCAATCGTGCCATCCGCCGCAGCCGTCTCAAGGCGTTGCTGCTGGTGGCACCGCTGTTGATCTTCATCGGGCTGGCCTTCGTCATGCCCATCTTCGACATGCTGTCGCGCAGTGTCGACAACCCGGAAGTCTCCACCTATCTGCCGCGCACCAGTGAGGCGCTGGTTGACTGGGACGGCGAGGGATTGCCGGATGAGGCTACCTACGCCGCGCTGGCAGATGACCTTGCCGCGGGCCTCAAGGCGCGCAATCTCGGGCGTGTCGCCTCACGTCTCAACTATGAAATGTCGGGCATGCGCTCACTGTTCATGAAGAGTGCACGCAAGGCCGCTCGCATGGAGGCCCCTTACAAGGCGGCATTGATCGAGGCCGATGAGGACTGGCAGGACCCGGACATCTGGCGCTTGATCAAGCGCGAGTCCACGCCTTACACGGCTTCCTACTATCTGGCGGCGGTGGATCGTCAGTTCTCTCCCACTGGCGAGATCGTCGAGAAGCCGGAATATCTGCAGATCCATGTCTCGCTGTTCATCCGGACCTTCTGGATGAGCGCCGCGATCACCGGGCTATGTCTGTTGCTGGCCTATCCGGTGGCCTGGCTGCTGGCGACCCTGCCTGCCGGGCGCGGCAATCTGCTGATGATTCTGGTGTTGCTGCCGTTCTGGACTTCGCTTCTGGTACGCACCACGACATGGATCGCGATCCTGCAGCAGCAGGGGGTGCTCAACGACATGCTGGTGGGCGTCGGGATACTCGCCGAGGAGGCGCGCATCCAGATGATCTACAACAAGACCGGCACCATCATCGCGATGACCCACATCCTGCTGCCCTTCATGATCCTGCCGCTGTACTCGGTGATGAAGACCATTCCGCCCAGCTACATGCACGCGGCGCGCTCGCTGGGTGCCGGGCCGATCACCGCCTTCCGACGCGTCTACTTCCCGCAGACCCTGCCGGGTATCGGAGCAGGCTCGATTCTGGTCTTCATCCTCTCCATCGGCTACTACATCACGCCGGCACTGGTGGGCGGGCAGTCGGGCCGCTTCATCACCAACTTCATCGCCTATCACATGCAGACCTCGCTCAACTGGGGACTGGCAGCGGCCATTGGCTCGATCCTGCTGGTCGTGGTGATCCTCTTCTATCTCGTCTACAACCGCCTGATCGGTGTCGACAAGGTCAAACTGGGGTGACAGATGGCCATACCTTCCTATGCAACACGTGGTGAGCGGATCTGGCATTGGGTGTTCTGCGCACTCTGTGCGCTGATCTTCCTGTTCCTGATCGGCCCGATCCTGGTGATCATTCCGCTCTCGTTCAATGCCGAACCCTACTTCACCTTCTCGGAGAAGATGCTGTCGCTGGACCCGGAGGGTTACTCGCTGCGCTGGTATCAGGAGTTCTTCACGTCGGATGAGTGGATGCGCTCGATCAAGAACAGCATCTTCGTCGCGGTGTGTGCCACGGTGCTGGCCACGGTGCTGGGCACGCTTGCCGCGCTTGGGCTTTCGAGTCGCTTCATGCCGTTTCGCAACACGATCATGGCGATCCTGATCTCGCCGATGATCGTGCCATTGATCATCAGTGCCGCGGCGATGTTCTTCTTCTTCTCGAAGCTGGGGCTGACGCAGACCTATCTGGGCGTGATTCTGGCGCACACCGCGCTAGGCATTCCCTTCGTGGTGATCACGGTGACGGCGACGCTGTCCGGATTCGATCACTCTCTGACGCGTGCGGCGCACTCGCTGGGGGCAAGTCCGAGTCGCACCTTCTTCCGCATCATCCTGCCGCTGGTGACGCCGGGCGTGGTGTCCGGTGCGCTGTTCGCCTTCATCACCTCGTTCGATGAAGTCGTGGTGGTGCTGTTCATCGCCGGGCCGGCGCAGACCACCATCCCGATCCAGATGTGGTCCGGTATCCGCGAGGAGATCAGTCCGACGATTCTGGCGGTGGCCACGCTGCTGGTGCTGGTCTCGATCCTGCTGTTGACGACACTGGAGCTGATTCGCCGTCGCAATGAGCGCCTGCGCGGCCTGACGCCGAGCTGACCCCCTGTCCTTGAATGCTGAGTGCTGAGTGTTAGGTGCTTGGTAGCGGTAAGAAATGTGAGTCGTGTGAAACGCCCGTGCCCCCGCAGAGTCTGTCTGCGGGGGCACGGGCGTTTCAGGGCCGGGGCTTGAGGAGAAGCCTGCTGCGTCAGGCCGCGCCGAGTCGCTTGTAGAGCGTGGTGCGACTGATGCCCAGCTCCCGAGCGAGACGCGAGACGTTGCCGCCCAGCGCGTCCAGCGCGCTCTGCAGCTCCTCGGCACTGGAGAGGTCATGCAGCGGGGGCAGGGGAGGCTTCTCGGGCGGCAGCATGGCGCAATGTTGTGCATGCGATGCGCTGCTGAATTCGCCCGACAGCATCACGTGGCACGCTTCAAGAGACGGCCCATCGCACAGCGCCAGTGCCAGACGCAACACATTGTCCAGCTCACGCACGTTGCCCGGCCAATCATGCTGCATGAGACGGTTCAGGAAATCAGGGGTGATGCGTGGCAGCTCGCGTTGCTGCTCCCGGCACAGCCGTGTCAGCAGGGCATGGCTCAATCCAGCCATGTCCTGGCGATCGCGCAGTGGCGGCAGGGCGATGCTGGCGCCACACAGTCGGTAGTAGAGGTCCGCCCGGAAGTGACCTGCCTTGACCAGCTCGCTGAGAGGCTGATGGGTGGCGGCCACCAGTTCGAAGTCGACTCGCTGCGGCTTGCCGCCGCCCAGCGGGGTGACTTCACGCTCCTGCAGCACGCGCAGCAGACGCGCCTGGACATGCAGTGGCATATCGCCGATCTCATCCAGAAACAGGCGTCCGCCATTGGCCTCGATCAGTCGGCCCTCGCGCCCCGCAGGGTCGGCACCGGTAAAGGCGCCGCGCCGATACCCGAACAGCTCAGCCTCGACCAGCTCATCGGGCAATGCCGCGCAATTGATGGCGACCAGCGGCTGATGGGCGCGATGACTGGCCTGATGCAGCGCCTTGACCACCTCTTCCTTGCCGACACCTGTCTCGCCCTGCAGCAGCAGTGGCAGCCGAGCGTTCACCAGCCGTGCCAGCAGCTCGCAGACTCGGGCCCAGCCGGCATCGCCATGATGCAGGCGCGCAAGGCTCGGATGGCAGGCAGCGGCCTGAGTGGCCAGCGGGCCAGTTCGCTCATCGGTGGGGTGAGTGGCTGGCGCGCGTGCCTGAATGCGTGGCCTGGGCAGGACACCGCACAAGGCGTAGCCCGTGAAATGCGGGTGTTGCGTGAGCGTCAGGCACTCCGCGTCGTCAAGCTGGGCCAGCGGTGCCCAGTCCAGCTGCCAGCGAGCCAGGGGCTGGCCCAGCAACAGATGGAGGTCATCGCGCGTGGCGCAGCTGTCGTTGTCCGCCGGGTGTTCCGCGCAATCTGGCGATGGCGTGAGCTCAAGGTGCGCTGCCAGAAGTTGCAGTCCTCTGCGACTGGCGGCCGCGACCTGGCCCTGCGGCGTGATGGCCAGCAGGGCGGCGCTGGGCGAGTCCAGCTGAGAACGGTTGAGATGCAGGCGCAACAGATGATGATCATGCCCGAGCGCCTCGCCCAGACGGCGTTGTTCGATGTCATCCGCCAGTACGCCGAGCATGCCGAGACTGTACTGGCGGACGCGATAGGGATCACAGATCAGTCCCAGGCAGCCCTCGCAGGCACCGGGGGTCAGCCCGCGGCGGCTGCTCCAGCTCGCGGGCGCCAGCAGGGCGGCACTGGCACTGGCCAGCCCCTTGAGGCATTCGGCGTCATGCGCGTCGAGCGCGATGCGTGCCAGGCGATTGGCGCGCGGCGCATTCAGCGTCTCGGCGATGGCGTTATGCCCCAGCGATTCCTCGCGCCAGCGCGCGCCAGGGCGCAGCAGGGTGGCGTCATTGCCCAGCAGCTGTTGATGGCCGTAGCTTGCCAGCACCACGCCGTCGCGGTCGGTCAGCACCAGACACGCCTGCCAGTGATCGAGCAGGTTAAGGGTATGACCGGCCACCGCTGACGCCACCGTCGCCATCAGGCTGGCGGCCTGACGCTGACGCCAGACGAGCTCTTCCGGCGGACACACCAGTGAGGAATGCTGAAGTGCCACGGGAGCAACGGCGGGATGGGGCGTGGAGTGAGCTGGGGTGGCGGCGGTGTGGTTATCGACGTGGTTATCGACGTGGCTGGCGGAATGATGGCGTGCTGTCATGAGACATCCCTTGTGCGGCGGGCCTTTCAGGCCTCTGTTGTTATTGATGCTGTTATCGGTACTGTTATCGGTGCTGTCATCGATGCTGTTTTCGGTCTTGGGGAGTGTTCACGGCAATGTTCACTTGTGCGTGGCGAGTGTTCAGTTCCGAGGACTCCAGTGTTCAGACACTGTTCATCAGAGTAGCGGCAGACGGGGTGGTTGACGGGCTAGACCATGGTCTGCCCCTGCCTTGGTCGCATCTGGCAAGTGACTGAATGATCAACGAAAGAGGGCGATCTGGCGGTATGCGAGGGCTGGCAGAGGGTGTCGGTGGGCACGGGGTTGCGCGCGGCTGGCACAGGGTTCGCTAGATGAGAGTCACCAGGTGGGTATGAACACTCGGCAGTGGTTGGCCGTGTCCCTGCCCCGATGACTTTCACCAGACGAGACAGCGCCATGTCCTTGAGCCTTGAGGCGGTCACCCGCCGGGTTGGCCGCGAGACCCATATCGACAGGGTGGACCTGACCTTCGAGCCCGGCTCCTTCAATGTGCTGCTGGGACGCACCTTGTCCGGCAAGACCTCACTGATGCGCCTGATGGCAGGCCTCGATGCGCCCAGTGATGGGCGAATCGTGATGAACGGCGAGGACGTGACCGGCCGCCCGGTGCGCGAGCGCAACATCTCGATGGTCTATCAGCAGTTCATCAACTACCCGAGTCTGAGCGTCTACGACAACATCGCCTCGCCGCTGAAGCTGGCGCGCATGGCGCCGGAGGAAATCCGTCGCCGCGTGCACGAGATCGCCGAGATGCTGCATATCGAGCAGTTCCTCGCGCGTCAGCCGGCGGAGCTCTCCGGCGGTCAGCAGCAGCGTACGGCCATGGCGCGGGCGCTGGTCAAGGATGCTGACCTGGTGCTGTTCGATGAGCCGCTGGTCAATCTTGATTACAAGCTGCGCGAAGAGCTGCGCCACGAGATGCGCAGCCTGTTCGCGACCCGCAACACCATCGCCGTCTACGCCACCACCGAACCCGGTGAGGCGCTGGCGCTCGGTGGCACCACCACCCTGATGCATGAAGGGCGGGTGTTGCAGTCCGGGCCTACCGAGGCCGTCTACCATCATCCGGTGAGTGTCGAGGCGGCGAAGCTCTACTCTGAGCCGCAGATCAATCTGTTCGAGGCCGAGGTGCGTGGGCGTGAACTGGCGTTCTCCGGTGCCGCCAGTGCCGGCGAGCAGGGCAGCCGGTTCGTGCTGCCCACACCACTGGTGGGGCTCGAGAGCGGGGCCTATCGCTTCGGTATCCGTCCCAGTCATCTGGGGTTGGCGCCGCTGGCCGACGATGATCTCGAGTTCGCCGTCACGGTGGATATCGCCGAGATCTCCGGCTCCGAAACCTTCCTGCATGTCAGCAATGACGATCACTCCCTGGTGCTGCACCTGTCCGGTATCCACGACTTCGCCGTGGATGATGCCATCCGGGTCTATGCCCCCGCGCACAAGTTGTTCGTCTTCGCGGATGACAAGGGCCGCGCTGGCGGTGAAGTGGCAGGCCCGGGCGGCGACGGGGCACTGATCCGCTCGCCCGAGCGATCCACCACGACTGGCGGAGGGCTGGCCTGATGGCGGAAATACACCTCAATGATCTGGCGCACAGCTACCTGGCGGCGCCTGCGGCTGACAGTGACTACGCCATCCGGCGCATGAACCATGTCTGGCAGCAGGGCGGTGCCTATGCACTGCTCGGCCCGTCGGGCTGTGGCAAGAGCACGCTGCTCAACATCATCTCCGGGCTGCTGGCCCCCTCCGAGGGCGAGGTGCGCTTCGATGATCGCGTGGTCAATCGGCTGCCGCCGGAAGAGCGCAACATCGCTCAGGTGTTCCAGTTCCCGGTGGTCTACGACACCATGACGGTCTTCGACAATCTGGCCTTTCCGCTGCGCAATCAGCGCCAGCCGGAGCACAAGGTGCAGTCTCGGGTACGTGAGATCGCCCAGGTGCTGGAGCTGGAAGACCTGCTGACGCGGCGTGCCAGCAACCTGACGGCTGACGAGAAGCAGAAGGTCTCGATGGGCCGCGGGCTGGTCCGCGATGACGTGGCCGCCATCCTGTTCGATGAACCGCTGACGGTCATCGACCCCCACCTCAAGTGGAAGCTGCGGCGCAAGCTCAAGCAGATCCATGAGCAGTTCAACATCACCATGGTCTACGTCACCCATGATCAGCTGGAGGCCTCGACCTTCGCCGACAAGATCGCGGTGATGTATGAAGGCCGCATCGTGCAGTTCGGTACCCCGCGCGAGCTGTTCGAGGACCCCGCTCACACCTTCGTGGGCTACTTCATCGGCTCGCCGGGCATGAATCTGGCCAGCATCACGCTGGAATCAGAGGGCGTGCGGCTCGGGACGGGGGAGGACGCGCCCTTGCTGCACCTTCCACGGGCGCTGCTGGCGACGCTTGAGGAGCGCAAGGGCGAGCTGAAGCTGGGCATTCGCCCCGAATTCATCGAGCTCGAGGCCAGCGACAGCTCACCCGCTGCGGCGGTTTCCGACATCCGCGAGCATTGGCTCAGTGGTCAGGTCACGCTGGTGCAGGATCTTGGCACCTACAAGGTGGTGGATCTCGACATCGGCGGTGGCTGCATCTTCAAGGCACGTATCGAGGAAGATGCGCCTATCCCTGTCGGGGGTGTGCGGCTGCGGCTACCGGCCCGCTGGCAGCGCTTCTATCTCGATGAGCATCTGCTGGACCTGTCACAGGCCGGCGCGCCCGACAGCGGCGAGGCGGACAGCTTTGCCAGAGGGGAAAGTGGAGAGCAGCCGGGAGGAAACGCCTGATGCAACGCACACACAACAATCGCGCCTGGTGGCTGGTGCTGCCGGTGGTCATCGTGGTGGCGTTCTCGGCCATCATCCCGATGATGACGGTGGTCAACTACTCGGTGCAGGACATCTTCGATCCCTCCACACGCTTCTTCGTGGGGACCGAATGGTATCGCGAGATCCTGCGCGACGAGCGCCTGCACGACTCGCTGGTTCGCCAGTTCGTCTATTCCTTCGCGGTTCTCGCCATCGAGATTCCGCTGGGGATCGCCGTGGCGCTCTCGATGCCGCGCAAGGGCTTCATGGTCTCGCTGTGCATGATCCTGCTGGCCCTGCCGCTGCTGATTCCCTGGAACGTGGTCGGCACCATCTGGCAGATTATCGGGCGTGAGGACATCGGGCTCTACGGCTGGGCGCTGGGGCAACTGGGCATCGATTACAACTACGCCTCCAATCCGGCCGACGCCTGGGTGACGGTGCTGGTAATGGATGTCTGGCACTGGACGTCGCTGGTGGCACTGCTGTGCTACTCGGGGCTGCGCGCCATTCCCGATGTCTACTATCAGGCCGCGCGCATCGACCGTGCCTCACCCTGGGCCGTGTTCCGCTACATCCAGCTGCCCAAGCTCAAGAGCGTGCTGCTGATCGGCATCATGCTGCGCTTCATGGACAGTTTCATGATCTACACCGAGCCCTTCGTCCTCACCGGTGGCGGGCCGGGGACCACCACGACCTTCCTGTCCCAGACCTTGACCCAGATGGCGATCGGCCAGTTCGATCTCGGACGCGCCGCTGCCTTCTCGCTGATCTACTTCCTCATCATCCTGCTGGTCTCGTGGCTGTTCTATACCGCCATGACCCATCAGGACAGTGACGACGCCTGAGGAGACGAGTGATGAAAACACGCAAGCGTCTGGTAATGACGATCTACCTGCTGTTCCTGCTGGTGCCGATCTACTGGCTGTTGATCATGTCGTTCAAGTCGAATCAGGAGATTCTCGGCGGCCTGACCCTGTGGCCCGAGAACTTCACCTTCGACAACTACCGGGTGATCTTCACTGACCCCAGCTGGTACATGGGCTATGTGAACTCGATGAGCTATGTGGTGCTCAACATGGCCATCTCGCTGACGGTGGCACTGCCGGCGGCCTATGCCTTCTCGCGCTATCGCTTCCTGGGTGACAAGCATCTGTTCTTCTGGCTCTTGACCAATCGCATGGCACCGCCGGCGGTCTTCCTGCTGCCGTTCTTCCAGCTCTACTCCTCGGTGGGACTGTTCGATACTCCGCTGGCGGTGGCACTCGCGCACTGTCTGTTCAACGTGCCGCTGGCGGTCTGGATTCTGGAAGGCTTCATGTCCGGCGTGCCCAAGGAGATCGATGAGACGGCCTATATCGATGGCTACAGTTTTCCGCGCTTCTTCCTGACGCTGTTCATTCCGATGATTCGCCCGGGCATCGGGGTGACCGCCTTCTTCTGCTTCATGTTCTCGTGGGTGGAGCTGTTGCTGGCGCGAACCCTGACCTCGACGGAGGCGAAGCCGATCGCGGCGGTGATGACGCGAACGGTCTCGGCCTCGGGCATCGACTGGGGCGTGCTGGCCGCCGCCGGCGCCCTGACGCTGATTCCCGGCATCCTGGTGATCTACTTCGTGCGCAATCACGTCGCCAAGGGCTTCGCCCTGGGTCGGGTGTGAGCGGCGGCCAGACGAGCGCCGCTGTCATTGCCGCCAGCGAGTCGCTGCTGACGGCCTACAAGAGGACATGATGATGGAATGGATGGCCTGGACACTGCCCACGTCACTCTTCTTTGCCGGTATCGGCACCTTGCTGCTGGGCATGACCGCCTGGCAGTTCGTGACCCCGACGCTGAGTCGTCAGGGCTTTCTGCCCATCGCGACCACGCGTGGCGACAGACTGTTCATCGGCCTGCTCTCCAGCGGCTGGCTGCATCTGCTGTGGCTGGGCTTCACTGATCAGGTGCTGTGGATGATCAGCATCGTCTGTGTCGTCTGGATGCTGGTGTTGATGAAGTGGGGATGAAGTGGGGATGAGGTGAGGGTGAAGTGAGGGGGATGTGGGGATGAGAAGAAGCGAGAAGTGAAGAAACGAGAGGTGAAGTGAGATGTGGGAATGGGGTGTGAGCGTTGACGACGGGCAGCGTCGCCTTGTGGCAACAGGGAACCCGAGGTGCTGACAGGAGTCCCAAGCGGTTCTGACTGGCCAAGCCAGTGTCATCTGTCATCGCTCTGGAACCCTGCTGCATGTCGTCTACCGAATCCTCGCGTCATTCGTCTACCACTGACTCTGTTTCTTCCGGCAGGAAAAGCCGTCGTGTCATTCGTGCCGGGCTGACAGGACTGGGCCTCGTCTGTGTCGTTGCCATCGGCTGGTGGGTCACGACCCCCGTGTCGGTAGAGGATCAGCAGGGCGGGGCTGGCGAGGGCCATTCTTCAGAGGGCCATTCTGCAAGTGGCGGGCAGCAGGACAAAGGGCAACCCCCCTTGTGGCAGGCGTATCAGCGGGTGTGGCAGGCCAATCAGGCGCTGCCGGCAGACAAGCGCGAGCCGCTGCCCTTGCCGGACTTCTCGCAAGCTGGCTATCACCAGGGAGAGGCTCTCCCGGCGGCGTTGGCGACGGGAGCCAATGCACAAGAGGCGCGGAAGCGGGAATCAGAGTCTCGCAGCGTCAGGCGCTTCGATGTCACGGATTATGGCGCTGATGGCACGGACGACGTGAGTGACCGAGAGGCGGTACTGCGCGCCCATGCCGCGATGCGTCGTTGGCAGCAGCAGGGGGAGCATGATGGGGACAGCCCTCAGCGGCACGGGGTGCTCTATTTTCCTGCCGGTGACTATGTGTTGTTCGGCCCCGCGGAGCGCGACTGGTTCTATGCACGGATGATCGCGCTCAAGGCGGCAGTCCCGGATGAGGCGCGCCAGCAGACGCTGCGCGAGGCATTGCTCAAGATGCAGGGGCTGAGCCTGGCCGGCAGTCATTGGACACTGGCGGGAGACGGAAGCGACAGGACCCGTCTCAAGCAGACCCGGCCGATGCTGCCGTTGCACGCCAGCTGGTACTGGAGCACGCCCTGGTTGCTGCATCTTGGCAATCTGGAGGAAGGCAGGACGCTGGCCGAGGGCGGGAGTCAGGAAGCCTGGCAGCCCATCGCCGCGACGGCTCGCGTGCAGCCTGCCGATACGCAGGACACGGTGACACTGGCGGGCGTGGCACAGGCGTCATCGCTCAAGGCGGGGGATGAGGTATTGCTGGAGAGCATCGACAAGCGCCCGCAAGCGGTAGCACGTGCTCTGGTACCCTATCAGATGGAAAAGGAGGCCAGAACCGGCAAGTCGCGCTGGCTGATCGAGCGGGATGGGGTGGTCAAGCGCGCTCGCTACCGTGTGCTGGCACGAGAAGGCAATCGGCTGACCTTGTCGCTGCCGGTGGTGCACGAGCGCTTCCCCGGTGAGCAGTGGCGTATCGCGCGCATCCATCCGGCGCATGAGGTCGGGGTCGAAGGCATCACGCTCAAGGGCAACTGGCGAGGGCACTTCAAGCATCATCGCAGCGCCGAGGACGACAGCGGCTTCGGCCTGCTGGATCTCGATGGCATCACCGATGGCTGGGTGCGTGATGTCCGGCTCGACAGTTTCAATCAGGGAGTGAAGGTGCGCCACAGCTCCCAGGTGACGCTCGAGGACGTGAGGATGACCGGCAAGCCGGGGCATATCGCGATGACGATCAGTGACAGCAATCAGGTGCTGGCAAGGCAGGTGGTCGACCAAAGTCATGCATGGCATGCGCCCGGCGTGGCCCGCTACGCGACCCATAACGTCTACCTTGAACTGGAGCATGGCGGTGACAGTGGGATCGAACTGCATGGTCAGCAGCCGCGGGACAATCTCTTCGACCGCAAGCGAGGCGGCCATGTACGCGACCGCTGGGGCGCCAGTGTCGGCCATCAGCCCAATCATCTGCGCGGGCTGGTGCTGTGGAATCCGGTCAATACCGGCAAGCCGCACGATGCCTGGCCCTTCATGCGCGCCGACTCACACTTCGGCAAGGTGATCATGCCGACGGTAGTGGGCGCCACCGGCCGCGCGCTGGGCATCGCCAGTCGCCATGATTACGAGCGGGTGATGAACGCCAAGGGCGTGACGGACTACCCGCAGCTTGAGGCGCTGGACAAGCTGCAGGCGCGAGTGGAATCCCCCGGCGAGGCCGTTGAGCCAGCTTCGCTCTATCGTGCTCAACGCGCGCTGCTTCGCGAGACGCACCCGTGACCCGGAAAGCTTGAATCCGTCGGGCATCTGGCAGACGGACTGACAGTCAGATGCCCGGCCAGCCGAGCAGCAACGCAGCAAAGGCAAGACAGCGTACCCGGAACGACAGGAGGACAAGCAGTACCGGCAGGAGACACGCGCGGCATATCGCGCCGCGTGATACGTGATTGACGGAAGTGGTTGTTGGACGACGCGACACAACAATAACGCCAATGAAGGGACATCCCATGAGTCAGCACATCATTCGACCCGCACGCCTGCGTTACGCCATCGCCTTCGCCACGGCGGCGGGGCTCGCGGGTCTTTCCAGTCAGGCCATGGCCGATCAGTATCAGGATGCGGCAAGGAAGTGGATCGACCAGGAATTCTCACCCTCCACGCTGAGCAAGGACGAGCAGATGTCCGAGCTCGAGTGGTTCATCAAGGCCGCCGAGCCGCTGCGCGGCATGGAAATCAAGGTGGCCTCGGAAACCCTGACCACCCATGAATACGAGTCCAAGGTGCTGGCCAAGGCCTTCAGCGAGATCACCGGCATCAAGCTGACCCACGACTTGATCCAGGAAGGCGATGTCATCGAGAAACTGCAGACCCAGATGCAGTCCGGGCGCAACATCTACGATGGCTACGTCAATGACTCCGACCTGATCGGCACGCACTTCCGCTATGGCAAGGTCGTGCCGATCAGCGACATGATGGAAGGCGACGGCAAGGCCTTCACCTCGCCGACCCTGGATCTGGATGACTTCATCGGACTGGATTTCACCACCGGCCCGGATGACAAGCTCTATCAGCTGCCGGACCAGCAGTTTGCCAACCTGTACTGGTTCCGCGCCGACTGGTTCGAGCGTGAAGACTTGAAGAAGCAGTTCAAGGACAAGTACGGCTACGAGCTGGGCGTACCGGTCAACTGGTCAGCCTATGAAGACATCGCCGATTTCTTCACCAATGACGTCAAGGAAATCGACGGCAAGCGGGTCTATGGCCACATGGATTACGGCAAGAAGGACCCGTCACTCGGCTGGCGCTTCACCGATGCCTGGTTCTCCATGGCGGGTGCCGGCGACAAGGGCTTGCCCAACGGCCTGCCGGTGGATGAGTGGGGCATTCGTGTCGAGGAATGTCAGCCGGTGGGCTCCTCGGTGACGCGTGGCGGCGCGGCCAATGGCCCGGCGGCCGTCTATGCCACCACCAAGTATGTCGACTGGTTGGGCAAGTACGCACCGCCGGAAGCTCAGGGCATGACCTTCTCCGAGTCCGGCCCGGTGCCGTCCCAGGGCAACATCGCCCAGCAGATCTTCTGGTACACCGCCTTCACGGCTGACATGACGCGGGATGGCCTGCCGGTGGTCAACGACGACGGCACGCCTAAGTGGCGCATGGCGCCGTCACCGCATGGCCCGTACTGGGAAGAGGGCATGAAGCTTGGCTATCAGGACGTGGGTGCCTGGACCTTCTTCGACTCCACGCCGGAGAAGAATCGTCACGCCGCCTGGCTGTATGCGCAGTTCGTGACCGCCAAGACCGTCTCGCTCAAGAAGACCCTGGAAGGCCTGACGCCGATCCGCGAGTCGGATATCCAGTCCCAGGCGATGACCGATGCCGCGCCGAAGCTGGGCGGTCTGGTCGAGTTCTATCGCAGCCCGGCGCGGGTGCAGTGGTCGCCGACCGGCACCAACGTGCCGGATTATCCGAAACTGGCCCAGCTGTGGTGGCAGTACATCTCCCAGGCTGCCAGTGGTGAAGCCACGCCGCAGGAAGCGCTTGATGGCCTGGCCAAGGCGCAGGACCGCATTCTCGAGCGTCTCGAGCGCGCCAAGGTGATGGACAACTGTGGGCCGAAGCTCAACGAGGAACGTGATGCGGAGTACTGGTTCGCCCAGCCGGGTGCGCCGAAGGCCAAGCTGGACAACGAGAAGCCCAAGGGCGAGACCATCGCCTATGACGAGCTGCTCAAGAGCTGGAAGGAGTGATCTCGGCTGGCGCGTCATTGCGCCACTGAGCAGGCTCCTGAATGACCGCTGCAACGACAACGCCCCTGCCGGTTACCCGGCAGGGGCGTTTTTTTGCCAGAGCGATCAGCGACAGCGTTTCATCACTGCCTCATTGCTGGCTCTCAATCGAGACTCTCAATCGCGGTAGAGGTCGATGCTCGGGCAGGAGCAGATCAACTGGCGATCGCCGTGCACGTTGTCGACCCGGTTGACGGCCGGCCACTGCTTGGCCGCCTTGACGTGTTCACTCGGGAAGGCACCGATCTCGCGGGAATACCCACGATTCCATTCGGCGTCCATCAGGTCCGCCTGGGTGTGCGGCGCGTGCACCAGCGGATTGTCTTCCAGGGTCCACTCGCCTTGCTCGACACGGGCGATCTCGGCGCGAATCGCGATCATCGCCTCACAGAAACGGTCGATCTCGTAGAGCGACTCGGACTCGGTGGGCTCGACCATCAGCGTGCCCGCCACCGGGAACGACATGGTCGGGGCGTGGAAGCCGTAGTCGATCAGGCGCTTGGCGATGTCTTCCTCGCTGATGCCGGAAGCGGCCTTCAGCGGGCGGATATCGATGATGCACTCATGCGCCACGGTGCCGTTCTTGCCGCGATAGAGCACCGGATAGTGCCCATCGAGACGCGTGGCGATGTAGTTGGCGTTGAGGATCGCAAGCTCGGTGGCCTCACGCAGCCCCTGCGCACCCATCATCTTGATGTAGGCCCAGGAGATCGGCAGGATCGCCGCGGAACCGAAGGCGGCGGCGGAGACGGCGGTACATTCCGGCTTCACGCCTTCCAGCGGGGTGACCACGTGGTTGGAGACGAAGGGTGCCAGGTGTGACTTGACGCCGATGGGGCCCATGCCCGGTCCGCCGCCACCGTGGGGAATGCAGAAGGTCTTGTGCAGGTTGAGGTGAGAAACGTCGCCGCCGAAGTCACCCGGACGGCAGATACCGACCTGGGCGTTCATGTTGGCGCCGTCGATGTAGACCTGACCGCCGTGATCGTGGACGACCTGACAGGCCTCACGCACGGTTTCCTCGAACACGCCGTGGGTGGACGGGTAGGTGATCATGATCGCGGACAGCTTGTCGCTGTGCTGCTCGGCCTTGGCGCGCAGGTCATTGATGTCGATGTTGCCGCTGGCATCACACTCGACCACCACCACCTTCATGGCGGCCATCGCGGCGGAGGCCGGATTGGTGCCGTGGGCGGAGCTGGGGATCAGGCAGATGTCGCGCGCGCCCTCGCCGATGGAGGCCTGGTAGCGACGGATCGCGACCAGTCCCGCATATTCCCCCTGAGCGCCGGAGTTCGGCTGCATGGAGATGGCGTCGTAGCCGGTGATCTCGACCAGGAAGGCCGACAGCTCGTCGATCATCTGCTTGTAGCCGACCACCTGATCCGAGGGCGCAAACGGGTGGACGTTGGCGAATTCGGGCCAGGTGACCGGAATCATCTCGGTGGTGGCGTTGAGTTTCATGGTGCAGCTGCCCAGCGGAATCATCGCGTGGGTCAGCGACAGGTCCTTGTTCTCCAGGCGCTTCAGGTAGCGCAGCATCTCGGTTTCCGAGTGATAGCGGCTGAAGGTCGGGTGAGTCAGGAAGTCGCTGTCACGCTGACAGGCCGCCGGGATCGCGCTTGCGCCCTTGGCCAGCAGGTCCTGGTCCAGCGCGGCGACGGACAGGCCGTGCTCCTCGCCGAGCAGCACGTCGAACAGCACGCCGACGTCAGCGGCGGTAGTGGTCTCGTCGAGATTGATGGTGATGCGGCCGTCGCCGTGGTGGCGCAGGTTGATCTCGTGGGTCAGCTCGCGACCATGGATCTTGCCGGCATCCACGCCGGTGACGGTGATGGCATCGAACCAGCTGTCGTGGGCCAGTGTCATGCCGCAGCGCGTGACGCCCTCGGCGAGAATGCTGGTCAGGCGATGCACCCGGGTGGCGATGCGCTTGAGGCCCTCGGCACCGTGATAGACGGCGTAGAAGCCGGCTATGTTGGCCAGCAGCGCCTGGGCGGTGCAGATGTTGGAGGTCGCCTTCTCGCGGCGGATGTGCTGCTCGCGGGTCTGCATCGCCATGCGCAGCGCCGGATTGCCGCGCGAGTCCTTGGAGACCCCGATGATGCGGCCCGGAATCGAGCGCTTGAGCTTGTCGGTGGTGGCGAAGAAGGCGGCGTGCGGGCCGCCGAAGCCCATCGGCACGCCGAAGCGCTGGGAGGTGCCGACGACGATGTCGGCGCCGAGGCTGCCCGGCGACTTGAGCAGCACCAGGCTCAGCAGGTCGGCGGCCACCACGGTCATCGCGCCATTGGCGCCTGCCGCGTCCAGCAGCGGTGCGAGATCGCGCACCTGACCGGTATTGCCCGGATACTGGAACAGGGCGCCGAAGATGTCGTGCTCACCGACCTTCTCGGCAGCATCGATGACCAGCTCGAAGCCGAAGTAATCGGCACGCGTGCGCATGACGTCCAGCGTCTGGGGCAGGACATCGTCGGCGATGAAGAAGCGATTGCTCTTGTTCTTCTTGTTGCCACGCTGACACAGCGCCATGGCTTCGGCCGCGGCGGTGGCCTCATCCAGCAGGCTGGCATTGGCCAGTTCCATGCCGGTCAGGTCCATCACCGCCTGCTGGAAGTTGAGCAGCCCTTCGAGACGGCCCTGGGCGATTTCCGGCTGGTACGGCGTATACGCGGTATACCAGCCCGGATTCTCCAGCACGTTGCGCTGGATGACCGCCGGCAGGTGGGTGTTGTGATATCCCTGGCCGATATAGGTCTTGAATACCTTGTTCTGACGCGCCAGGCGCTTGAGATAGTCCAGTGCCTCGGATTCCGTGCGCGGCCCTTCGAGGTCCAGCTCGCGTCCCAGACGAATGGCCGCCGGCACGGTGCGGTCAATCAGCGTCTCGATGCTGTCTTCACCCAGTGTCGCCAGCATGCGCGTGACATTGGCGGCAGTCGGGCCATTGTGACGGGAAATGAAATCATCGTGCCCGGCCAGCTGGGCCAGGGTAAGCGTCTCGTGAGCCATGCAAGGAATCCTGTGCTGCAACGGGAACTGCAAGTGACAGTCCGCGGGAGGAACATCGCCTTGCCGGCGCAGGAGGGCGGGCAGGGCGTCGGGAATCGTGAAGCCTCGGCTGGGGGCGCCGAGCCAGCGTACTACCGGGTGAGACGGGCAAGCGGCCTCCAGCCATGTGACAGCGCTGTCTCGGACAGCGGCTGGAGGCCAACTGTGATCAGGCTTCGCTTTCCACCAGCTGGGTGTAGGCGTCCGCGTCGAGCAGCTTTTCCAGCTCGGCGCTGTCAGCGACCTTCATCTTCAGAATCCAGGCATCGTCATAGGGGCTTTCGTTGACGGATTCCGGCGCGTCTTCGAGGCTCTCGTTGACGGCGATGACTTCGCCGGCCAGCGGCGCGTACAGATCAGAGGCCGCCTTGACGGACTCGATGACACCGAACTCTTCTTCCAGCGCCAGTTCGCGACCGATTTCCGGCAATTCGACGAAGACGACGTCGCCCAGCGCTTCCTGAGCGTGGTCGGTGATGCCGATGGTCACGGTACCGTCACCGTTGTCCTGAACCCACTCGTGACTCTCGGTGTACTTAAGCGTGGCAGGAATGTTGCTCATGAGTGTTTTCCTATGTGAAAAGATTTTCTGATTCAGGGAATCGTTGCGCCATTATGCACGAAGGTCTCGACACGTGGCAGTAGCTGAGCGCGGCGTGCCTCTACGACTTTTGGCGAGTGGCAAGCGAGTTGCCCTCTTCATCGTGGTCCGTCGTGCTCCGGGCGTCCAGTGTCTCGCCTTGCCACGCCCGGTCTATCTACGCCATGGCGCGAAGGTATCAGCGCACAAGGCCCATGAGTGCAGGGTACTGACCGTTTTTTCACCGCTGGAAGTCAGTTCTCCAGGTCCTCATCCTCTGATGGGAGGTGGGTTTCCAGCGAGAATCCGATGCCACTTTCCTGCGCTTGCGAGCCCTGTTGAGTCGAGGTAGAGTGTCGCCTGTTTCGTATTGGAAACTTGTTTCCCATGTTGTGTCCAGATTCACGTGCTGTCAATGGTGTCGCAGGCAGCGACACCCATATTCGCTGAGGGAAGCTCCTTCACGCTCTGATGATCAGGCGTGTCCTGATGGCAGGTATCCCCGAGGAGAGCCCGCCGGAGCCTGCCTGTCGTCACGGGACTGCCCGCGAGAGGTGTGGGGGAAGACGCGGGAGAGGCTCAGGTTGCCGGCACAAGGGAAAGAGATATCCACTGAGTGACGCCCATCAACGGGCTGAATCCCTCAGGCGATTGACACATTTTCATGATTTTTGCGTGACGTTTTGCTCACATTCCAGCGTAAAGCCCTGTTGGGGTAGTGAAGACTGGAAGCTTCCGCTAATGTGAGCTGTCCGTTTGGCGTGCTGGCCGGTTGACCGGCTGGCCAGACGGGATTTCCGATGTGTCTCTCCTCGCATCGAGTCATAACAACAATTCAGCGGAGGAAATCTGCGTGGAAATGATCAGTTCTCTCTTTACCGCCATCAATGGCGTGGTGTGGGGCCCGGTGATGTTGATCCTGCTGCTCGGGGTCGGCTTCTATCTTCAGGCGGGCCTCAAGGGCATGCCGATCCGCAAGTTGGGTACCGGCTTCAAGCTGCTGTGGAGCGGGCGCGCGCCCGGCAAGGATGGCGATGGTGAAATGTCGCCGTTCAATGCCCTCATGACATCACTCTCCGCTACCATCGGTACCGGCAACATCGCGGGTGTGGCGACGGCGATCGCGCTGGGTGGACCGGGGGCGATCTTCTGGATGTGGATCACGGCGCTGGTCGGCATGGCGACCAAGTACGCCGAGGCCGTCTGTGCGGTGCGTTATCGCGAAGTGGATGACAACGGCAACCACGTCGGTGGTCCGATGTACTACATCCGCAACGGACTGGGGGCCAAGTGGGGATGGCTGGGGGGCGCCTTTGCCTTCTTCGGCTGCTTCGCGGCCTTTGGCATCGGCAATACCGTGCAGTCCAACTCCGTGGCGGATGCCCTGGAAACCTCGTTTGCCATTCCGCACTGGGCCTCCGGTGTCGTGATGATGGTGCTGGCAGGTGCGGTCATTCTGGGTGGCATCAAGCGCATCTCCAGCGTGGCGGGCAAGCTGGTGCCGTTCATGGCGATTGCCTACTTCCTGTCGGGCATCGTCATTCTGGTGATCAATGCTGACCAGATCGGTCACGCCTTCGGCCTCATCTTCACCTACGCCTTCAATCCAGTCGCGGCGACTGGCGGCTTTGCCGGTGCGGCGGTGATGGCGGCCATCCGTTTCGGTGTGGCGCGCGGTATCTTCTCCAATGAAGCCGGCCTGGGCAGTGCGCCCATCGCCCACGCTGCCGCGCAGACCAAGAACCCGGTACGTCAGGGGCTGGTCGCCATGCTGGGCACCTTCATCGATACCATCGTCATCTGCACCATCACCGCGCTGGCCATCATCACCTCCGGCCTGTGGTCTTCTGGTGAGACGGGGGCGGCGCTGACCTCCATGTCCTTTGATCAGGCCCTGCCGGGTGTCGGCAACCATCTGGTCGCGATCGCGCTGGCCGTGTTTGCCTTCACCACCATCCTTGGCTGGTCCTTCTATGGCGAGAAGTGCTTCCAGTACCTGTTCGGTACGCGCGCCATCATGCTGTATCGCATCGTGTTCGTGATCGCGATTCCGGTGGGCGCGATGGCCAAGCTGGATCTCATCTGGCTGATGGCGGATACCTTCAATGCCTTGATGGCGATTCCGAACCTGATTGGTCTGGCGCTGCTGTCGCCCGTGGTCTTCAAGCTGACCCGCGACTACTTTGACGGCAAGGAAGTGCTGGCGGGCGAAGACCGCTGATCGCATCAGGAGTCCCCCGTCGCTGGCAGGCGCGGCGGGGTGAGCCCCCTCAGATTGTCCTATCTCGATCACTAGCCTCCGGCAGCACAGGGCCAGATTCACCTGGCTGTCGGAGAGATGTTGCATGCCACTCTGGAGAATGATGATGTCCGATTCCGCCGCTGTCACCGGTCTCAAGCAGACCGCGCTTCATGACCTGCACGTCGAGCAGGGAGCGAAGATGGTCGAGTTTGCAGGCTATTCCATGCCCGTCCAGTATCCGCTGGGCGTCAAGAAGGAGCACGAGCATACGCGTGCCAAGGCGGGGCTGTTCGATGTCTCGCACATGGGGCAGCTGATCCTGCGCGGAGAGAACGTGCAGGCGGCGCTGGAGACGCTGGTACCGACGGACATCGTCGATCTTCCGGTGGGCATGCAGCGTTACGGACTCTTTACCAGTGATACCGGCGGTATCCTCGATGACCTGATGATCGTCAATGGTGGCGATCACCTCTATGTGGTGGTGAATGCTGCCTGCAAGGATCAGGACGTCGCGCATCTGCGTGTGGGGCTGCCGATGGAGATCGAGCTTGAGGTGCTGGAGGATCGGGCACTGCTCGCCCTGCAGGGGCCGCTGGCTCACGCGGTCATGCAGCGTCTGTCGCCCGAGGCCTGCGAGCTGACCTTCATGCATCATGCCCATGTCACCATCGATGGCATCGAGTGTTGGGTCAGTCGCAGCGGGTATACCGGTGAAGATGGTTTCGAGATCTCCGTCCCCGATGCTGAGGCGGAGCGCTTCGCGCGTCTGCTGCTGGCGGCGGAAGAGGTGGAGTTCATCGGTCTCGGGGCGCGGGATTCACTGCGTCTCGAGGCTGGACTGTGCCTGTATGGTCATGATCTGGATACCACGACGTCGCCGGTGGAAGCCAGCCTGATCTGGGCGCTGGGCAAGGTGCGTCGTCAGGGCGGTGCACGTGAAGGCGGCTTCCCGGGGGCGGACGTCATCCTGACCCAGATCGCCAACAAGGATCACACCCGCAAGCGAGTCGGTCTGGTGGCTGAAGGGCGTGCTCCGATTCGCGAAGGTGCCGAGCTCTTCGACGGCGAGGGCAACCGCATCGGTGTCGTGACTTCGGGCAGCTTCGGCCCGAGCTACGGCAAGCCGGTCGCCATGGGCTATGTGGCGATCGCGCACAGCGTGCTGGACACTCAGGTCTTCGCGGACGTACGCGGCAAGCGACTGCCGATGACCGTGACGAAGATGCCCTTCGTCGAGCAGCGCTATTACCGCGGCTGATGATGGGCTGAAGACAGGCAAGGCTGGACGGGAAAGGGGCTGCTTCGGCGGTCCCTTTTTTCGTTGCCTGTGACAGGCGTCAGGCGTCAGGCGTCAGGCAGCAGGCTCGGCTCTGGTCCGGGAGAACTGGATCGTGTCGTGGGTTGCAGGCAAGTGGCGCTGAGGCACGACGGAACTGGCTGGCAGGGGAGGGGCCGTCACGGCTTTCGAGGCAATCTCCAGACGCAGAAAAGCCCGCCGAAGCGGGCTTTTCCGTGGAAAGAGAGGTTAGTCTCTTTCAGCTAACTCATGATCAGTCGATGATCTTGATGTTAGCGGCCTGGAGGCCTTTCTTGCCCTGGGTGACGTCGAAGGAAACCTTCTGACCGTCTTGCAGAGACTTGAAGCCTTCAGCCTGGATTTCGGAGAAGTGTGCGAACAGGTCGTCACCGTTGTCGTCCGGAGAAATGAAGCCGAAACCTTTGGTGTCGTTGAACCACTTGACTGTACCAGTTGCCATGATCGTAATTCCTTACTGATGATATTGCCGGGAGTTACCCGATATACGTGGGTAAAACAAGGAGGATATGCACCAGGTACCGAAGTGTTTCGATCACGACTGACGATATACGACTTGCTAACCAACGAGATCAATACTGCGCTGCCGCGCCTCCAAGGTCAAATGAAATATCAAAAACTTCGCCTTTGGTCGGGTGTCTCGTGAGCAGATTCTTCTCGAATGGGCGTCATTGCGCCAGTCAGTTTTTCAGATTTCGCAAGGATTGACAGTGACTTGCTTTTATCCCGTTATCCTGGTTTCTGGTCGGTATAAAACCTCGCCGTATATTGTTCCGCTTGAGAGGTTGCCAAGGTGAGTCATCGTCGTGGGGATGGGGCGTGCGTGCGGGCTTTCAAGGCAGTGGGCAGCTCCTCGCGAAGGATCCGCCAGGTCGTCATGCTTGGTGAGGGAAAGAGATAAAAAAACCGGCAGCGATGGCAGCGCTGCCGGTGGATGGTCTTGCAACCATCAAGACTCTCGGAGAGCGGCGATGATGCGCCCATCATCGCCGGAGAGATGGAGTGTCAAGCGATGCATCTGGGCCGTCTCAGGCGTCCAGCTGCATCTCGGGGACATTGTCGGGCACGATGAGCTTGCCTGCGGTCAGGCGCTGTATCTCCTCGACACTGACGCCTGGCGCGCGTTCCAGCAGGTGGAAGGCACCGTCCTTGATCTCGAGGAAGGCCAGGTCGGTCAGGACACGGCGAATACAGCCGGCACCGGTCAGTGGCAGCTCACACTGGCTGAGCAGCTTGGACTCACCATGCTTGGAGGCGTGGGTCATGGTGCAGATGATGTTCTCGGCACCCGCCACCAGATCCATGGCGCCGCCCATGCCTTTCACCAGCTTGCCGGGGATCATCCAGCTGGCGATGTTGCCGTTCACGTCCACCTCGAAGGCGCCGAGTACCGTCAGATCGACGTGCCCGCCGCGAATCATCGCGAAGGATTCGGCGGAGTCGAAGATGGCGGCGCCATCGATGGCGGTCACGGTTTCCTTGCCGGCATTGATCATGTCGGCGTCGACCTCGTCGTCATAGGGATAGCGTCCCATGCCAAGCAGGCCGTTCTCGGACTGCAGCATCACGTCGATGCCAACCGGGATGTAGTTGGCGACCAGGGTCGGAATGCCGATGCCCAGATTGACGTAGGAGCCGTCCTGGATTTCCTGTGCCACTCGCTGGGCCATCTGTTCGCGTGTCAAAGCCATGATGTATTCCTTGTCTGAAGCGCCATCGAGGTGACGCCTTGCCGTGTCGGGGAGTGTCGTCGCGAGAAAACGGATGCAGGCGGAGCCTAGGCTCAACGCGAGCGAACGGTCCGTTTCTCGATGCGCTTCTCGAAGCTGCCCTTGATGACGCGGTCGACATAGATGCCCGGAGTGTGGATCTCGGCCGGGTCCAGCTCGCCGGGTTCCACCAGCTCTTCGACTTCGACCACGGTGATCTTGCCTGCGGTTGCGGCCAGCGGGTTGAAGTTGCGTGCCGTGTGACGGTAGACGACATTGCCGTAGCGGTCGGCCTTCCACGCCTTGACGATCGCGAAGTCACCCTTGATGGCTTCCTCGAGAATATAAGGGCGACCGTCGAATTCGCGGACTTCCTTGCCTTCTCCGATGGGCGTTCCGTAGCCGGTCGCGGTGAAGAAGGCGGGGATGCCGGCCCCGGCGGCGCGCATCTTCTCGGCCAGCGTGCCCTGGGGGGTCAGGATGACCTCGAGCTCTCCGTCCAGCAGCTGGCGCTCGAACAGGGCGTTCTCGCCGACGTAGGAGGCGATCATGGTCTTGATCTGGCGATCTTCCAGCAAGATGCCCAACCCGAAGCCGTCCACGCCGCAGTTGTTGGAGACGACGGTCAGGTCCTTCACGCCACGACGCTTGATCTCCTGGATCAGGTTCTCGGGAATACCGCAGAGTCCGAATCCGCCGGCGATCACCGTCATGCCGTCTTCCAGGCCCGCCATGGCATCGGCGTAGCGGGTCACTACCTTGTTGAATCCTGCCATGAAGTTCTCCTTGAGCATCTTGTGTTGTCGTTTTGACGGTGATGAGTCGCTGCTCATCTTCCGTGGCCGGCGCCTGAGGCAGGCGTCTGGCAAAGGCTTGAGTGCATCATTGCCGACAATCTGGTGGCTGTATATATTTGATAAGTTTGTTTTTTCTATCCATTGATAAGTTTTCATGAAGAGTCTTGGGGCAGTACGATATCGCCTTGCCCGCTCGTTTCCTGCACAGATCCGCCTGTGGTGCGGGTCAGCGGCGGATATGCACGACAGGGCTGGACGACTCGCGGTGCAAGGCTGCGCAAGCGGCTCTGGCCACCTTGGACCAATGGTGTAGAGGCCGACGGGTCTCCCGGCGACGGGTTGAGCCTGTTTCCCCGAATGTCATCTCAAGGCGCGTCCCCCAGGGACCCCACAGGAAGGATGCCGCATGACCTTGAAACAGTTGAAAGCCTTTGTCGCAGTGGCCAGAACCCTGTCCTTCGTGGAAGCGGGCACATTGGTGCATCTTTCCCAGCCGGCATTGTCGCTGGCCGTCAAGAATCTGGAGGAGTCGTTGGGTGGGCGTCTGTTCCAGCGTTCCACTCGACAGGTCAGCCTGACGCCGGAAGGACGGGCCTTCTTCCCACTGGCTCGCAGGATACTGTCGGATTGGGAGCATGCTGAGGACGAGATGCGCCAGCGATTCAGTCTCGGACGCGGGCGTGTGGCATTGGCTGCCATGCCGACCTTCGCCGGGAATCTGCTGCCAGGAGTACTGGCGGATTTTCGACGGCAGTTCCCGGAGATCACCATCGAGGTCAATGACGTGATCGCCGAGGAAGTCGTGGAGCGTGTCACCGATGGGCGCGTGGAACTGGGGATCTGTTTCGATCCCGGGGTGCGCGAGGACCTTGTCTTCGAATCACTCTTCGAGGATCGCTACATCGCGATCATTCCCGAGGGGCACGGCCTGTTGCAGGGCGCTCCCGAGACCATCCATTGGGATCAGCTGCTGGAAGAGGATTTCATCACCCTGCAACGTCCCTCGGGCGTGCGACACATGCTGGAGCGGCGCCTGGCAGAGGCGGGACTCAAGCTCACCGTCGCCTTCGAGACCCATCAGCTGGTGACCTGCGGACGCATGGTGGCAGAGGGACTTGGCGTCAGCGCGGTACCGGCGATGAGCGCCGATCAGATGTCAGCGCTGGGATGTCGGTGCCTGGGGCTGGAAGGGCCGGTCATCGAGCAACGGGTCGGCGTGATTCGCCGCGGCCGTCATGAGCTGTCGGTCGCGGTCCAGGCGATGCTGGACACCCTGCGGGCCCGCTATCCCGTCTCGCCGACGCCCGTGCCTGATGAGGATCTAGCGTGACGCCGTCAATAGCTGTCGGTAGGTCAGGCTGATGCGCACGCCCTCGAGCTTGCGTGGCGGCAGGGCATGATGCAGTCGGTCCTGACAGCCGCGCCCCATCACCAGCAATGAGCCATGGGGCAGCCACAGGTTGAAGGCGGGGTCCTGTGCGTAGGGGCTGCGGGGATGTCCCTTGAAGCGCAGGGGCCGCTCTTGTCCCAGTGACAGGGCCAGCACGATGGGGCGGTCGCCAAGCTCCGGTTCATTGTCACTATGCCAGCCCATGCGGTCATTGCCATCGGCGTAGCGATTGGCCAGCAGGCTGTTGAAGTGCTGGTCGATATGGCGTTCCTGCCCCGGCTGCGCGCTCAGCTCGCGGTTGATGGCGTGACGGGCAAGCTCCCCCAGATGCCAGGCCATCGGACGCCAGGGTGCTGGCTCGAACAGGCTGCCGGAATAGCGATAGCGAGCCCCGGCGTCCCCCATCCATACCTGACGGCGAGGGATGGGATGCGTCTTGCCATGCACGCTCAAGCTCGGCCGCTGCCAGTCGAGCGTGGTATCCAGCGTGACCAGTGCCTGGTCGGCCTGCAGGGGAGTCAGAGCGGCTGGCTTGAGATAGAGCGGGTGCAGCGGATGGCGATACCAGCCATGGGCCAGTGTCTGCCAGTCGTCCGGCAGGCCGGCCGGTCGCTGTCCGCTTGGCGGGGTGCGGGAAGGGGCGTGTTGAGGATGCGTGGCGAACAGGTCGCCGGCCTCGGAGGATATCGTCATGAGACGAGCTTGCCAGAGCGAATTGACTGTCGGCAAGTCGAAGGTGGCCTGCCGCCGACAGAGCGTGCACCGGGCTCAGAGTCCTGTCAGGGACTCAAGACTCAGAATGGCCACTTCAGCCAGCCCGAGTCCCAGCAGCGCCCCCGCCAGTACGTCACTGACGTAATGCAGTCCCAGGATCACGCGGGATAGCGCGATCAACATGGCAAGCGGCGTGACGAGAATGGCCAGTTCCGGCAGCTGCTGAGCCGTCAGGCTGGCAAACAGCACCGCATGCAGTGTATGGCCACTTGGAAAGCTGTAGCGATCCAGCGGTGGCATGGTGCATTGGATGGTCGTGAAGGTGATGAAGGGGCGCTCACGGCACAGCCGGGTCTTGAGGGCGCGATACAAAAGGGCGCCGGCCCCCGCCGCCAGTCCGAATTCCAGCATCAACCAGCCACCTTGCACGTGATGGAAGGGCAGGCTGAGTGTCAGCAGCAACCAGACGGGCCAGTCACCGAGGCGCGAGACCACGCGAAAGAGGGTCAGGATCGGCCGATACAGCGCCAGACGTGCCACCTGGCGACACAGCCGCCACTCCAGCAGGTCGAGTCGCTCAAAGACGGGAAGGCTGCGATCGTGCACCGGGCTTCTCCTCGGCGAGGCGTAGACAGGCAAGAAAATGCTCGGCGACCTGGCTCCAGGCCATGGGCTCGACGCGTACACGGGCCGCTCTTCCGAGACGTGCGATACGCGCTGGTCGCTGGCAGACTTCCACTGCCTGTTCGATGAATCTGTCCGGCTGGGTGCAGGGGGCCAGCAACCCCTGGTGGTCATCGCGGATCACTTCCGCAGCGGCCGCGTAGTCGAAGGCCACTACGGCCAATCCACTGGCCATGGCTTCCAGCACCACGTTGCCGAAGGTCTCCGACAGCGAGGGGAACAGGAACAGGTCGGCACTGGCGTAATGGGCAGCCAGCGCCTCGCCGGTCTGGAAGCCGGCGAAGATCGCCTCCGGCAGGCGTTGCTCAAGGCGTTCGCGCAGCGGGCCATCGCCCACCAGTACCAGCGCGATATCCGGCTGCACGGCCTGCATGGCCTCGTAGCTGCGAATCAACAGCTCGATGTTCTTTTCCGCCGCCAGACGGCCGACATGCAGCGCGACGGGCTGCTGAAGGCCGACGCCCCACTGGCGACGCAGCGCTTCACTGCGATGAACGGGCGAGAAGCGCTGACAATCCAGCCCGCGTCCCACGACCCGGACATGCTTGAAACCCTGTTGCGCGAGAGTGGCGGCCTGGGTGCGTGTCGGGACCAGTGTCAGGTTGGCGGCATTGTGGAAGTGCTTCAGCCCCTGACGTACCAGGGGGCGTAATGCCCTGAGATGATAGTGGGTGCTGTACTGGTCGAAATTGGTATGAAAGCCTGCCACCACGGGCACGCCGAGGCGACGCGCGACCATCAGGGCACTGACCCCCAGCGGTCCTTCGGTGGCGATGTAAATGACGGAGGGCGGATGCTGGCGCCACAGCGCCGTCAGCCGTCTCAGGGCAGGGGCGCCGATCTGAACGGTGTCATAGCCCGGAAGACGGAAGCCGCGTACCTGTAGCTCCTGCGCGACTCGTGGTTCATGGCTGCCGTCGCGGGGTGCGGGCCGCACGAGCTGCAGCTCGCAGCCACGCGTGATGAGTTGATCGCACAGATGGCTCAGCGTGTGAGCCACGCCATTGATTTCCGGGTGCCAGGTTTCACTGACAAAGGCGATACGCTCCATGACGGCTCCTGATGACCTTTGAACGAAGTATTGGCCATGGGAGTGACGCCTGCATAACAGCGAGGTGACGAAGTGATGACACCCCACGCAGGTGTCGTTGCAGCCGCGGTCACTCCAGCGGGCAATCTCCAGCAGGCAATGCTGCCAGGAGGCAGCGGATTCAAGGCGGTCACAGGTCACAGTTCGCAGCTCAAAGACCAATCACGCTGGCCGAAACTGACACGGGGGCGACAGGCGCGGCATGAAGGACGCCGTGGGCGAGGCATGCCCGACGCTCGTTTGGCAAGGCGAGCCCCTGAAGGGCTCGCCAGTGAGGCCGGCAGCCCCAGTTTCAGCGTTTCTCGAGCAGCTCGCGTGGATTGATCGGCTTGCCGCCATGGCGCACGTCGAAGAGCAGCTCAGGCTGGCCGTCATTGCGACGTGCCACGCGACACAGCGGGGTGCCCGGCGTGACCTGCTGACCGACCTTGACCAGTATCTCTCCGCACTGCGCCAATACGCTCTGCAGATTGCCTGAATGGTGGAGGATGACCACATTGCCCAATTGCCGCATGTTGTCGGCAAAGCGGACTTCCCCGCTGGCCGGCGCGCTGGCGACCCCATTGCTGGCCGTGCGAATCCGCATCGGGGCCAGTTGGCCATTGCGGTTGGTGCCGAATTCGCTGATGACTTCGCCGGCGGCAGGCCAGCGCCACGATTGACGCGGTTTCTTCAGCGGACCCGGATCCGGGCGTGCCACGAGACTGCCGCCGCTGGCACGCGCATTGGAAGCGCTTCGGCTGGGGCCACCATTGAGGGGAACCGAGATCAGGGTGCCGACTTTCAGGTCATTGGGGGGAAGCCCCGGGTTGGCGGTCTGGATGCGCTGAGGATTGGCACCGAAGTAACGGCCTATCTTCGAGTAGGTGTCCCCGGGGCGCAGCTGATAGCGATAGGGGCCACCGGAGGGGGCACGCTCACGCGCGGTGGGCACCAGGATGCGCTGCCCGACCTTGAGGTCACGGATCTTGACGCCGGGGTTGAAGCGGGTGAGGCGCAACAGGGGAATGTCAGCGTCGCGTGCGATCTGCCCCAGGGTGTCGCCCTTCTGGATCGTTATCCATTGGCCTGCCGGTGAGCCGGAGTAGCTGCCGGTGGCGCAGCCTGTCAGCCACAGTGCCAGGCTCAGCCACGCCAGTAGCCGCAGCGGCGCGCGAGATGTCCTGTGGAGAAATGTCGAGATGGCGCCCACGGCCAGGCGCACAGCGCCCAGCGGCTCGTGGGGCATGTCAGAGTTGTTCAATGTCGTGTCCTGCACGTGACAGTCGGGCATCCTTGTCCTTCCAGACCTGATTGAGCCATTGCTGAAACCGTTCGCGGTAGGCAGTGTCCGCGTGATAATCCCCGTTCAGCATCCAGGGTTCCACCGGGCGTTGCACGATATCCAGATGGATATCTCCCCCCTTGCCACACAGAAACTCCCAGAAGCTCGCGCTGGCGTGACGATAGTCCAGCGTGGCGTCGAGTATGCCTGACAGGCGGTCGCCGAGAATGCTGATCACCTGAGCGCTGCCGCCGGCGCGCGGCCTGAGCAGATGAGTGTACGGGCTTTGCTGTTGATCATGCTTGCCTGACGTGAAGCGCGTGCCTTCCACGAAGTTGAAGATCGACATGGGCGACTGGCCCGCTCGCTCACAGATGCGGCGTGTCGCGGCACGGTCGCGTTCCGCCAGGCGCGGGTCATTGGCCAGTCGTTCCCGGCTGTAGCGGCGCATGAAGGGGAATTCCAGCGCCCACCAGGCCAGGCCGATGACGGGGACCCAGATCAACTCGCGCTTGAGAAAGAACTTGGGCATGGGCGTGCGATGATGCAATGCATACTGCAGCACGAAGATATCCGTCCAGCTGCGGTGGTTGGAGATCACCAGCCACCAGCGTCGCCTGGCGGAGCCATCCTTCAGGGCGTCCGGCACGTTGACCTGCCAATGGGGGCGTATCCAGGCGCGAATCCACAGATTGTTGGTGCCGATCCACCCCATGGCGAGACGGTTCAGCCCTTCGAGAAGATGAAGCTGCAGACGACGGGACGGGCTGAGCAGCTTGAGCAATGCCAGCAGGTACAGCGGTACCGACCAGAACAGGGTATTGATGATCAGAAACAACAGGCTGATGACGCCTCTGATACTCGACATGAACGACTCCTTCAGCAGATCGCGCCATCCTAATTCACCCGTGACAGGAAACCCACCCCGCTTGCGTGGAGGACAGCAACTCGACGTTGCGCAAACCGTACGCATCTGATGTCGAATGGTGGCGGTTCGTGAGCTGTGGTGTCATTCGCGCGCCGACTTTCCTGTCGGCCGGTGCAAGGGAAGGCCGGACATGGCACTCGGCCATCGTCGTGAGCATGCACCGCCACTCGACGTCCTCTCACGAGATGGACGCCCTTTCAGGGAGCAGAGCGACATGTGGTTGCAGGGAGTGTTGGTGGGGCTGGCGATCGGGGCCTTCGTGTTGATCGCCATCGAGGACGTGATTCATCTCAACAAGGCCAAGACGACCTTGTTGCTGGGGACGTTCAGCTGGTTGCTGCTGTTCATCTTCGGCCCCGGCGCGTTGGGAGTCGATGACGTCGGTGAGTCGCTCAACGAGAATCTGCTGGAAATCGCCACCTTGTGGCTGTTTCTGATGGCGGCGATGACCTTCGTGGCGTTTCTCAATGCCAAGGGACTGATCGCCAATCTCATCTATCGATTGCTGCCGGGCCGCATCGGTGAGCGAGGCCTGCTGTATCTGACCGGCACCTTCGCCTTTGCCTTCTCCTCTCTGGCCGACAACATCACCGCTACGCTGGTGTCGTTGACGCTGGTGCTGTCCCTGGGATTGCCGCCGAAGAAGACGCTGCGTTTCGCGGTGCTGGCGGTGTTTGCCGTCAATTCCGGCGGGGTGGCGTTGATCACCGGTGATGTGACCACACTGATGATCTTCCTCGCCGACAAGGTGCGTATCAGTGAGCTGATGCTGCTGGCCATCCCGGCCTTCGTCAGCGTGATGCTGCTGGCGACGCTGCTGCTGCCCGGGCTTGGGGGAGAAGTCCATCTGTCGCGTGAACGCCGTCCCACCCGGCGGCTGGATCGCTTCGTGGCCTGGCTGTTTCTCGCCACCATCCTCTCCACGCTGGGCCTGAACGTGCTGTTCGGTATCCCGCCCTTGCTGACCTTCCTGTTCGGGATGTCGATCATGTTCCTGCTCGGGCATGTGGCCGAGCGACGCAGTGACAGCGAAGAGCGCAGAATTCTTGATTACATCAGGATAATTGAATTCGACACTCTGCTATTCTTCCTCGGTATCCTGCTGATGGTGGGAGCGCTCAAGGAAGCCCGCCTGCTGGAAGGGCTGGCACAGCTCTATGACGTGATGCCTGCCATGCAGGCCAATTATCTGATCGGCCTGTTGTCGGCATTGGTCGACAACGTGCCGTTGACGGCTGCGGTGCTCAAGGCGGATGTCGGCATGAACGATGCTGAGTGGTTGGCGCTGACCTACGCCGCTGGCGTGGGCGGATCACTGCTGATCATCGGGTCGGCCGCTGGAGTGATTGCGCTCTCCAAGGTGCGCGAGGTGACCTTCATGAGCTACCTGCGCTTCTTCCCGGCGCTGCTGCTGGCGTACAGCGTCGGATACGTCGGCGCCTACTGGCTGGGGGGACAGGTCACCGACACGCCGATGGACCTGGGAGTGGCGCTCACGTCACTGGGCTCATTGCTGCGCTAGGCGAGGTGGTTTCGGAGGCTTTTTTCGTGACAGTCAGGCGCTCAGCGGTGAAGTGGTGAATTTTTGATCAATCTGACATCGGTCGCCAGATCGCGAAGCCGATGAGTGGATGTACAGAGATTCTTCACAGCTTTTTCCACAGCTTCTGTTGATAACCTGCTTGCGACCAACGTATTACGGCTCTGAGCCACCAGCAGACCTCATGGGGCACCCGAGCATGGCGCACGACAGCCAGTGGCTCGCGAGGGGAGCTCATGGCGGTGAGTCATGACATGGCTTGCCAATGAAAACGCCCCTGGCGCCAGAGGCGTCAGGGGCGTTGCGGCACTACTGCTTGCGAATCTGGCTCGTGAATCTTGTCCGTCAGGCACTCAGCTGGCAGAGCGTGTGCTCTGGCAGCAGTTGCTCGGCGGCGCGCTGATGCTGGCCACTGTCGGCCGTTGCCAGCAGGGCCAGCCCTCCCAGCACCACCATGTGCTCATCACCTTCGGCGAATACCATGCGTTGTGCGTGCGCGGGATAGTAGTGGTATTGCAGCTTGGGGTTGATGGGGAGTACGGCATGGTGGCGCCCGCTCTGCGGCGACATGCCGTGCATCAGCATGCCTTCGCAGACAGCTTCAAGCGTTTCTCCCAGCTCGTCGGCGTTGAAGCCCACGTGATGCAGGCGCGGGCCCATCACCGATAGCCATGCCGCCAGCGGGTTGGCTTCCAGCAGACGCTCGAAGGTGGGCCAGTCCGGCATGTCCCATGGGCGGCACGGCGCCAGCAGGTTCTGTCCCTTGCAGTCGTCACGGTGACTCTGGCTGATGAGCGTCTTCAGCAGGTCTCGGTGAAGGGGAGGCAGGCTATTGGCCTGAAGTTCGGCCAGCATGACTGCCGAGCCACCATCCGGCGGCAGCAGCAGATCCACCAGTAGGCCACGGTCGGCCATGGCGTACTGCTTCACGCGTCGATAGCCCTGATGATAGAGGCTGGGACGCAGTTTCTCGCTGCGAAATGGCCCCTGATCCAGTGTCACGAACATCAGATATTCGGGCCTGATGCCATCCGGCCAGATGTCCAGCGCTCCGATATCCGGATGGCGGTGAACGAAGTCCAGCCATAGCTGTTGTAGAAATTCCTCGCGTTGCATGAAGCCTCCTTGACGGGATATCGGCACCCTGTGCTGGAGCGATTATAGGTACCTGCCAGATAAGGCCATTCAACGACATTGTCCTTTTTTTCTGACCGACTGTTCGGAGTGTGAAAATGCCAGTGCTGGTGGCGTATTGCGTGGTTCTCATGGTGTGGTCAACCACACCGCTGGCGATTTCTTGGAGTGCTTCCGGGTGGCTGCCGGCCTGGTCTGCCATGGGAAGAATGTTAATTGCCGCATGTATCGGTTACCCATTGTTACGCATGCTCGGGCTGAAAATGGATTTCGGTCGCGTGGCAATTCGCAGCTACGTGGCGGCTGCACTGGGGATATGGGGTGGGATGTACTTCGCCTATATTGCTGCCGGTTGGTTACCAAGCGGTATCATGTCGTTACTTTTCGGCTTAGCTCCTCTGCTATCAGGACTTTACGCGCGCTGGTGGTTGAAAAGTGCGCCTCTTGACAAGCTGCAATGGTTAGGTTTCGCATTGGCATTGGGCGGACTGGCCATCGCCGTCTCGGATTCGCTGGCGCTACCGCCGGGCAGCTGGAAGGGGGTGGTGACCATGTTGCTGGCGGTCAACTGCTTTGCCGCTTCCGGCGTGCTGGTCCAGCGAGAGCGAGCAGGGCTTCATCCGCTGGTGCAGACCGAGGGCGCGCTGCTCGTCTCGCTTCCGCTCTATCTTCTCGCGGCCCTGCTGGTCGATGGTGTGCCGCAGGCATGGCCGACACAGCGCCCGCTGGGGGCGATCGTCTACCTGGGTATCTTCGGCTCGTTGATCGGGTATCTGTGCTATTACTTCGTGCTGGCACGCCTGTCCGCCAGTACCGTGGCATTGGCCACCCTGATCACGCCGATATTCGCCATGAGTCTCGGCGCTGCCCTGAATGGCGAGATAGTCTCCAGCCGCGTGCTGGCGGGGGCGCTCTTCATCGTCGTGGGCCTGTGTGCCTATCTCTTCGGGCCGCAGTGGCGCGCTCGCCTGCGCGGGGGAGCCGTGACTCGCAGCTGAATGGCACGCCAGTGGATGCCAGAACCGAAAACGCCGCCCTCTCGGGGCGGCGTTTTCGGTTCTGGAGCGACAGCAGTTGGCGAGAGTGGACATCAGCCCTTGGTCTGGAACAGGCGCTTGAGCTCTTCCATGGCGCTCTTGGCGCTGGTGACCAGCGCCTCGGGGTCATGGCGGTTCTCGAAATCGCTCTTGAGCATGGTGTCATCCATCTCGCGGAAGGCGCGGACCACTTCGGCGGCACGTGCGCTTGGATAGCCCATGGCAACCAGCAGTTCGTTGCCCATTTCCAGGCTGCTGGCGTAGGTCTCGCGGATCACGTGTTCCACGCCCAGCTCCATCAGCTCCCAGGCATGGTGGCGATTGCGGGCCCGCACGAACAGCTTGAGATGCGGGAACTGTTGTCGAACGGTACGCACGATCTGGGTGGTCATCCTGGCGTCATCGACCGCCACCAGCATGATCTGTGCGTGCTCGGCGCCAGCCGCTCGCAGCAGCTCCGATCGGCTGGCGTCGGCGTAGAAGATGCGCGAGCCGAACTGACGCACGAACTCGACCTGGGTGATGTTGGGGTCGAGGGCGGTGAAGTTGATGCCCTGGGTCTTGAGAATGCGCGCGCTCATCTGACCGAAACGTCCGAAACCGGCAATCAATACCGGCGGCGCTTCCTGGCCAAAGTCTTCATCGTAGGGACGCTTGGCTTCGCGCGCGGCACCGAACTTGCGCGCATAGCGATACAGGAAGGGCGTGGCGGCCATGGACAGTGTCACGGCGCTGATGACCAGACTGGTAAGCGTCTGATCGAAGATGCCGGCGGCCATGCCGGCGGTCAGCAACACGAAGTCGAATTCTCCGCCCTGAGCCAGTACGGCGGCCAGTGGCAGTGCCTCGGCAAGCTTCAGGCGTGCGACGCGGCCCACCAGCGTGATGACCAGCACCTTGCCGACCATCAGCGCCAGTGTCAGGCCCAGCACCGTCAGCGGGCGCTCCATGACCAGCGAGACGTCCACCGACATCCCGACCGCCATGAAGAACAGCCCCAGCAGCAGGCCCTTGAAGGGGTCGATGTTGGCTTCGAGTTCGTGGCGATAGACGGTATCCGCCAGCAGCACCCCGGCGAGGAAGGCCCCCAGTGCCATGGAAAGCCCGACCCATTCCATCAGCAGGGCAGTACTGATCACCACGAACAGTGCCGCGGCAGTGAAGATCTCGTGGATCTCGCTGCGTGCCACCATCTTCAACAGGCGCGGAACGACGAAGCGGCCAACGATGATGACCGCCGCCACCATGCCGATGCCCTTGGCGACACCGGCCCAGCCGGAGCCGGTGGAAGCGTCGAAGTTGTCGGCGAACAGCGGCAGCAGCGCCAGCAGTGGAATCACGGCCAGGTCCTGGAACAGCAGGATGGCGAAGGTTGACTGGCCATGGGGTGTCGCCAGTTGTTGATTCTCGCTGAGCACCTGCAGCGCAAAGGCGGTAGAGGACAGCGCCAGAATCAGGCCCAGCAAGGCGGCGGCCGGCAGTTCAAGGCCCAGCCATAACCCGACGGGCGTCAGCAGCGCTCCGCATAGCAGCATCTGTGCGCTGCCGAGCCCGGCAAGCTTGAGGCGCATGTCCCACAGGCGCTTGGGTTCGAGTTCCAGTCCGATCATGAACAGCAGCATGACCACGCCGAACTCCGCGAAGTGCAGCACCTCGGTCGGTTCCGAGATGAAGCCGATCAATGACGGCCCCAGCAGCACCCCGATCGCCAGATACCCCAGGATGGACCCCAGCCCCAGGCGCTGAAAGAGCGGCACGGCAACCACGGCGCAGCCCAGCAGCACGGCGCCTTCCATCAACATGTTCATGTTTGCTTCCTTGTCCAGCTACGTGCGGAGAAAGGCGAATTGTCGCCGCAGCTTGCAAGCGCCGCAAGCGCTCCGCTGCGCACTTTCCCGTTGCCGTGAGTGGCTGCCCTGAGGGAGGCACGAGTCAAGGCACTGGCGAGAGGTGGGAAGCTGGCCCCTTGATTGACGGCGCGCGTGGCAGGGGCATCAGCTGAGCAACTGGCATGCCGGCTGCAAAAAAAGCCCCCGCCATGGGCGAGGGCTTTTCAGGATCAGACAGAAGTCGAGGCGATGATCAGGCCTGCGGCATCAGTGCCTCGTCCTGAACGTACTGGTTGAACTCGGTGAAGCCACCGATGTGGGTCTGATCGACGAAGATCTGCGGCACGGTTTCCACCGGCTTGCCGATGGTCTTTTCCATGTCGGCCTTGGTGATGCCCTCGGCGTGGATGTCGATGTAACGGAAATCGAAATCATCGCGCTTGGCGGTAAGTTCTTCCGCGAGTTCCTTGGCGCGGACGCAGAACGGGCAACCCGGACGACCGAAGATGACTGCCAGCATGAGATTCTCCTTGGAGGGTACGTGATACTCGTCAAGCCCACCGTGACGTGATGTTCGTGGGCTTCCGGCAGAACCGGTGAGTCAATGGATGGATGCCATTGTGCTTGAGCCTCACCGGGTTTGCCAATTGAGCGGCGCTAATTGGGTGATTGCGACACTCAATCATTGCCGACGTGTATCACCCCATCAACAGCAGGTTGGCCCCGAAACCGCCGACCATGAGCAACACGAACAGGATCAGTGCCAGCAGGAAGGGCTTCATGCCCAGTGAGCGCAGGCGATCCATGCGTGTCTCGACCCCGAGTCCCGCCATCGCCATGGTCAGGGCGACGCTCCCCAGCACGGACAGGTTGGCGTGCAGGGCGGCAGGAATCTCGCCGGTGCTGTTGATCCCGGCCATGGCGATGAAACCGAGGGCGAACCAGGGAATGGTCATGCTGCCGCCGGCATCGCGGTCATCCCCTTCGCTGCGGCTGCGCATGGCCCACAGCTTGGGCAGCAGGAGCAGGAAGGGGACCAGCATCATCACGCGCATCAACTTGACGATCAGGGCATTGGCCAGGGCATCCGGGCCTACCGCCTCACCTGCCGCCACGACCTGAGCGACCTCGTGAATGGTCGAGCCGATGTAGATGCCGAACAGCCCCTCATGCATGCCGGTCAGCGGGTAGAGCAAGGGGTAGGCCAGCATGGCCAGCGAGCCGAACAGTACCACCGTGGCCACGGCCATGGCGGTGGCTGCCGGGCGTGCCTTGATCATGGATTCCGTCGCCAGCACGGCCGCGGCGCCGCAGATGGCAGAGCCGGCACTGGTCAGCAAGGCGGTATCGCGATCCAGACCCAGCCAGCGCGTGCCCAGGAAATAGCCGCAGCTCAACACGGCGGCGATGACGATGACATCCAGCACGACCACGCTCCACCCCAGGCCGAGAATCTGCTGCAAGGTGATCGACAGTCCGAACAAGATGATGCCGAGTCGCAGCAGCTTCTTGGTCGCGACATGCAGCCCTGGTGCCAGTGCCCGGGCATGGCGGCTGGTGACGGGCAGGTTGCCGACCACGATGCCGCACAGCAGCGCGAAGACCAGCGGACTGACGCCGGTCGCGGCGAGGGTCGGAATGGCGTGCAGCCCCAGCCCCGCCAGTGTCAGCCCGCCGCACAGCGCGAGTCCCGGCACCATTCGGCGCAGCCGTTCCGTGACAGGGGGGGCAGTCAGCGTCTGTGCGTCCATTGGCTTTCTCCTTGATAGGCGTGTCGGGTCAGGTCTTGTCGCGTGAAGATCTTGAGTGCTTGTGAGGACGTTGCATGCTTAGTGCTTCTGGTTTGATGAATAGTTTATGCAGGAATATCATTGGGAAGTTAGTCGATTATTCCTTTACCACTTACCGGAAAAACCGATATGCAGATCCATATCACCCTGCGCCAATTACAGGTCTTCGTCGCCGTGACTCGCCAGGGCTCGGTCAGTGGTGCCGCCCGAGAGATAGGGCTTTCGCAATCGGCGGCGAGCCAGGCACTTTCAGAGCTGGAGCGCCATCTTGACGTCGCGCTGTTCGAGCGGCTCGGGCGACGGTTGGCCCTCAATGCCAATGGCCGTCGTCTGCTGGCGCGTGCCGAACAGCTGCTGGAACAGACCCATGCACTGGAGCTGGAGGCCCGTGAGCCCGGGCTGGAGGAGGGGTTCCTGCGAGGCGAGCTGGAAATCGCCGCCAGCGCGACCATCGGGACCTGGCTGTTGCCCGGCCTGGCAGGGGCCTTCATGCGTGAAAACCCCGGGACCGAGCTCAACCTGCGCCTGCGCAATACCCATCAGGTGGTGGAGGCGGTGCTCAACTACGATGCCGAGCTGGGGCTGATCGAAGGGGATTGTCACGCGCCACGCCTGATGAGCCAGACCTGGCGTGAGGATGAACTGGTAGTGGTGGCGCCGCCGTCCCACCCGCTGGCGATACGTGCAACGGCACTCGATGACGAGGATCTGGCCAATGCCGACTGGATTCTGCGCGAGGGAGGGTCGGGCACGCGGGCGGTCTTCGAACGTGCACTGCATGGGCGAATCGAGCGTCTCAAGGTGCGCATGGAGCTGGGGCAGCATGAGGCCATCAAGCAGGCTGTATTTGCCGGCCTCGGGTTGGGCTGCCTTTCGCGCCTGTCTGTGGATGCGGAGCTGTCCCGCGGGGAGCTGGTCGTGCTGGAGACGCCCCAGCTCAACCTCAAGCGGCATTTTTCCATGCTCTGGCATCCGGAGCGCTATCGAAGCCCCCTGTGGCAGGCGGTCAAGGTCTATCTGGAAGCCAGTCCGCGGTGAGCCGCGCGGCGGCTTGATAGTCTGCTAACATGAGCGTTTTCTGACACTCGGCCACGAGGTTGCCGCTTCGCACTGGCGCGTGCCATCGCGGGCGATGCGTGAGGGTTGGGAGCGTCTGAGGGTCTGTCTAGCGTCCATGGAGATGATGATGAGCACTGCGACAAGTACGACGGTCGAGCTTTTCTACAACGAGAGTGATGCCCGTGAAGCCGCACAGGGCAATGAGGCGGGTGAGCAGGATGCGACGCCGCTGGTGATTCTGCATGGTCTGTTCGGGAGCGCGGACAACTGGCGCTCGCATATCAAGTTCTGGTCGCAGTCGCGTCGCGTCATCGCGGTGGATCTGCGCAATCATGGTCGCAGCCCGCATGTGGCGGGCATGAGCTACCCGGAGCAGGCCGCTGACGTGATCGCTCTGCTCGATCAGCTCGATATCCCCACCTGTGATCTCATGGGGCACTCCATGGGGGGCAAGGTGGCCATGCAGGTCGCACTGCAGGCACCTGAACGACTGCGCAGTCTCGTGGTGGCGGATATCGCGCCCATCGCCTACGGACACGGGCACGATGAGATATTCGCGGCCTTCGAGGCCGTGCGTGAGGCGCGTCCTGCCTCGCGCAAGGACGCTGACAACGTGATGGCACGCCATGTGGAAACGCCGGCTATCCGTCAGTTCCTCGCCACCAACCTGGTGCGAGATGAGGACGGCAGTATGGGCTGGCGAGTCGGGCTCGATCACATCGCGGCGGGTTACCCCCAGATCGTCGAGGCGCCTCAGGCACACGGCGAGGTGGAACTGCCGGCCCTGCTGCTGTGGGGCGAACGTTCCAATTACGTGCAAGCCGACGGGCTCCAGGCAATGCGTGAGCGCTTCCCGCGCCTGGAAGATGCCTCGCTGGATGCCGGCCACTGGCTGCATGCCGAGCGAGCGAGCGAGTTCCAGCAGGCCGTCGAGACGTTTCTTGAACGCGTCGCACGCGCTTGAGCGGCTCACGTCATGCGCCTGCGCCGCTGGCGGCGCCCCGCGTGCCTGACGAAGACGGCACGATACCGGTGACGCGTCACGAGCGTCTGGTGATCGCGCTGGTCACGCTGCTGCAGTTCGCCGTCATCATGGGTTTCACCATGGTGATGGCATTGGGGCCGGATTTCGCGCAATCGCTGGGCATTCCGCTGGACCACCTGGGCTACATCGTCGGCAGCTACCCGCTGGCGGCGGCGGTGGGTACCTTGCTGTGGATGCGGCATGCGGATCGTTTCGATCGTCGCTGGGCCGTACTGGGCTTTCTGTTCGGTGCCGCGCTGTGTCATCTGATCGCGAGCTTCGCCACCGGATTCGAGACGCTGCTGGCCGCGCGCATGCTGGGCGGGCTGTTCGGTGGGCCGGCGGCGGCCACGGCACTGGCCATCGTGATCGATGTCGTGCCGGGAATCCGGCGTGGACGCGCCATGGGGATGGTGATGGGGGCCTTCTCGGTGGCCTCGGTGCTGGGGCTGCCCTTCGCGCTGTGGTTGTCCGAAGGCTTTGGCTGGCAGGCGCCGTTCCGGGCCGTCGCGCTGCTGGCGTTGCTGGTCTGCGGGTTGCTGGCCTGGGTGCTGCCGCCGATCCGGGGGCATCTGGACAATCCTCGCAGTCGCGCCGGTACCTCCATCGCCACCATTCTCGCGCAGCCGAATCACCGGCTCGGGCTGGCGCTGATCGCCACCGCGATGTTCAGCAACTTCCTGGTGATTCCCAATCTCTCCAGCTATCTGCTGTTCAATCTCGATCTGCCTCGCGAGGATCTCGGCGGGCTCTACATGATCGGAGGCGGACTGTCGCTGGTGGGCATGCAGCTGACCGGGCGGCTGTGTGATCGCTTCGGCAGTGTCTGGCCCGGCACCATCACCTGTCTGCTGACGGCGCTGGTGGGCTGGGCCTTCCTGCTTCATTCGCCCGGGCCGTCGCTGGTGTGGGTGGGGTTCGGTGCCTACATGCTGTTCTCCTCGGCGCGGCGGGTGGCACAGAACACGCTCAACAGCTTCATTCCTGCCGAGCACGAGCGGGCCGCCTTCACCAGCACCCAGAGCGCCGTTCAGCACCTGAGTTCTGCCGCGGGCAGTTATCTCGGGGCGGCGCTGCTGGTCAGCTCGCCGGGTGGCGCCCTTGAGGGCATGCCACTGCTCGTGGCGGTGCTGGTGGTCGCGCTGGTGATCCAGCCTGTGCTGATGGGGTGGTTGGCGCGGCGTCTGGCCAGGCGGGCATCAGCCGGCAGTCCGGTGGATGGCAGGCGCTGACAGGAAGGTCTCGGGAGGCAAGGGGCGGGGGCATCCTCGCGTCATCTGGCAGAAAGCAAACGACGCCCTGTCGGGAAACCGGCAGGGCGTCGTCGTGTCTGTCATCGGCCGTCTATTCAGGGCGCGTTGACGTCGATGGCCAGGTGGTCGAGTGACTGGCGCTGCTTGATCATGCCGCGCTCGTACAGGAAGTTCTCGAAGTCACGGTAGCGGCCGGCATCCAGTGCGGCCGGACGCAGGGCGAAGCGCGGCAAGGTGGCATACCAGGCTTTCTTGTTGAGCGCGGTATCGAGTGCCGGGTCGGACTCGCGGAACAGCTTCCAGCCCTTGTCAGGGTGGTTGATCATCCAGGCGGTGGCTTCACCGACGGCGGACAGGAAGGCGGCGTACTGCTCGTGCTTGCGAGAATAGCTGTCGCTGTTGGCGACGAAGATCAGTTCGTCATAGGTCGGCACGCCTTCTTCCTCGATGTAGAAGGCGCGGCCCTTGACGCCTTCCTGTGCCATCTGGGCGAGTTCGAAGTTGCGGAATGCCCCGGTGACGGCGTCGACCTTGCGGGTCAGCAGTGACGGCGTCAGCGAGAAGTTGACGTTGGTCAGGGTGATGTCATCCAGTGTCAGGCCGCTGTTCTGGAGCATGGTGGACAGCAGGACTTCCTCCACGCCACCGACGGAATAGCCGACACGCTTGCCCTTGAGGTCGGCCATCGACTGGATGTCACTGTCCGCGCGCACGACCACCACGTTGAGTGGGGTGGCCACCAGCGTGCCGATGCGCACCAGCGGCAGCCCTTGATCCACCTGCAGGTGCAGCTGGGGCTGATAGCTGATGGCGATGTCGACGCGCTCCGCTGCGGCAAGCTTGGGGGGGACGCTGGGGTCTGCCGGAGCGATCAGCTCGACGTCCAGACCATGTTGCTTGAACAGGCCCAGTTCCTGAGCCAGCACCAGCGGCCCGTGGCCGGGATTGGTGTACCAGTCGAGCATGACCTTGAGGTGCGTGAGGGGCTTGGCATCGGTGGCGGCCGCTTGCGGGTCCTGCACATCGTCAGCGGCGGGGCGGGTCTGTTGCTCGGTCTCGGCAGCCTGCTTGGCAGAAGCGTCTGGCTCGAGGGTGGCACCGTCCTGCCCGGTCTTGGTGACCGCTGCCGCTGCACTGTCACTGGCGGTCGGGGCCTGGGGCTCGGCGCTGGCGCCAGTCTCGGCTGACAGGGCGAAGGTGCTCAGGCTGAGGGTTGTCAGCAGCGTCGCGAAGAGGCAGGACAGCTTGCCGGAACGGCGGATCGCCGATGGCGAGAATGGCATGGCGGTATTCCTTGTGGTGTCGAGAATGTGAGGCCGTCAGGGCATCGCCTGACAGCCGGAAGCGCTCAGTTCAAACGGGTCAGGCGATCCCGATGCCAGGGCATCAGGCGACGCAGCAGGGCATCCAGCGTGAAATACAGCAGCAGCGAAAAGGCGACCAGCACCAGCAGGGCGGCGAACATCAGGTCGATTTCCATGCGGGCATTGGCATTGAGCATCAGATAGCCGAGGCCCTGGCTTGCGCCGGCCCACTCACCGATGACGGCCCCGATGGGGGCGGCTGTCGCTGCCATGCGCACGCCGGAAGCCAGTGCCGGCAGCGCGGCGGGCAGTTGGACATGCAGCAGCAGTCGCCACGGGCTGGCACCCAGGGTGTGGGCGAGATCCAGCCAGCCCTGAGGGGTCTGGCGCAGGCCGTCGTAGCCGGTGGAGGCCACGGGGAAATAGATGATCAGCGTGGCCATCACGACCTTGGAGAGCATGTCATAGCCCAGCCACAGCACCAGCAGTGGGGCGATCGCGAACAGCGGGATCACCTGGCTGATCAGCAGCAATGGCAGCAGGGTGCGCCGCAGACGAGGGATGAACGCCAGTGCCAGCGCGGTGCTCAGTCCGAGAAGGACCCCCAGTACCAGCCCGCCAAGAATCTCGGCGAAGGTGATGCCGGCGTGGTGTGCCAGCATCGGGGCCTGACGGACCAGCACCTCCGCGACTGCCAGTGGCGCTGGCAGGATGTAGGGCGGCACGGCCGTGGTGATGATCACCAGTTGCCAGAGTCCCAGCAGGACGGCGGCGCTGATGGCGAGATGACGCAGGGCATGCAGGCGTTTCATGGCGTCTCCTCGCCGTCGCGCAGGCGTGTGATCAATTCGGACTGGGCCTGCTGCAGGGCGGGCAGGTCCAGCGGCACCGGGCGAGGCGGCGAGAGCCCGGGCAGGCAGTCGAGCACTGCCCCCTGCTGGCTGTCGCGGCCCGGGCGCAGTACCAGCAGTTGGTCGGCCAGGCGCAGCGCCTCGAGCGGGTCATGCGTGACCATCAACACGGTGCGTCCGTCCAGCAGCCGGCTGGCGAGATCATGCAGTTCGAGTCGCGTGATGGCGTCCACTGCGGAGAAGGGCTCATCCATCATCACCACCGGAGCCTGCTGGTAGAGCGTTCGCGCCAATGCGACGCGTTGGCGTTGCCCGCCGGAGAGGGCGTCTGGCCAGGCCTGCTCGCGCCCCTCCAGACCCACCGCTGCCAGCAGTTCGCGGGCCCGCTCGGTATCGCGAGGGCGACGATGGAGGTCATCTCCCAGACACAGGTTGTCCAGCACCCGGCGCCAGGGCAGCAGCAGGTCCTGCTGCGCCATCCAGGCGACGCGACCCGCCAGTGGCTTGCCATCATCGGTGGTGAGTTCCAGCGTGTGATGGTCGGGCATCTCGAGGCCGGCCAGCAGGCGCAGCAGTGAGCTCTTGCCGCAGCCCGAGCGGCCCAGCAGGGCCGTCCAGCTTCCGGCATCCAGACGCGCCGACAGATCACGAAACAGCGTATGGCTGGCGTAATCGATGCGGGCGTTGTTGAGGGAGAGTCCCAGCGACACAGTGTCATCCGTGGTCAGGCGGCATGCCGAGGGGAGGAAGCACGCAGGGCGCCTGACGCTTGGGCAGGTGACCGGAATTCCCTCCGCCGGTATCAACCGGATCAGGTTCCAGGGGTTGCCATGCGACGTGACGCATCGGCTCTCAGCCCACTTTCGGGCACCCCCATCCAGGCCGACAGTGTACCGTCACCTGCCCGCCGGTTGCATCCCTGCCATCGTCGGGGTGGCTGTCGTGTGGCTATCCTGCATGGCCCGGTGTTGGGTATGCTATCGAGGTATCGCAGCCTCAAGGAGATCAACATGCCTGATACCCCGGATCTCTCGACCTGCTCCAGCGGTTATCCCGTGCCACCGCGGCGACCCGTGATGCCAGACGCGACATCCGTGCCCAATGGCTGGCCGGAGGATGCGCTGACTCGCCGTCTTTCCACCTATCTGGGGCATGCGCTGGAGCCGCTGGCACTTGCCTGGCCGGATAGTGCCAACTGGTTGTGGCGACAGCGTGGCGGCACCCCCGGCCTGATCAAGCTGGCGCGGACCGGCCCGGATCACGACCCCTTCTGGCGAGCGATGCGCGGTGTCTTCGGCGCCGATCGCTGGGCGCAACCTGAGGCCCTGACACGGCTGGCGGGCGCGTTGCCGGCGCGTTTGCCCATCCCTCCGCTGCCGCTGACCTATCTGGGGCGTCTCGATGGCGCGCCCGTCTGGCATCTGCCGTGGTCCAGCGGTCAGCCCAGTGATCTCAGTGACACCTTCTGTGAGATGCTGGGAGATCAGGTCGGGCGGCTGCATCAGGACACCGTGTCCGGCTTTGGTCAGCCCCTTGCCCAGCCCATGCCGCTGCTGCATTGGAATGCCCGCGTGACGCGTTTTCTCGCGCGCCATCCCCTGTCCCACGAGCTGGGGGACCTGCCATCACGCACCTTCTCGCATCCCGCTCGCGCCGTCTGGAGTCTGCCGGACCTGCGCGCGGACCAATATCTGTGCGCCGCCACCGGCTGGGTATGGAGCGACTGGGAGGCTCTGGTGTGGGCCCCGATCGAGTTCGACTGGGCACTGATCGAGTTGTTGCTGGAGACGCCGAGTCAGCGTGAGGCCTTCCTCGCCGGTTATTCGCGTCATGGGCGCATGGTCGATATCGACGGTCAGCGTGAGCTGTGCCGAGCCCTGTTGTGGGCGATGGAAGCCTTCGGTCCGACCCGCTACGCCGAGCTGGCGGCAGCCCCGGCCTGGGTGTCGCCGAGAAGCCTGACATGTTGATCGCAAGTCCATGAATATTTGAGAAATTTCTCTGCAGCCTCGTCGCTGACATGGAATACTGTCTCTGGGCCGTCGCAGACGTGATTCGAGACTTGGTGCCGGGAATGGCGGGGGAGCACACGTGGTAGAGAATCTGAACTATTACTTCTTGCTGGCGGGCATGCTCATCGCCTTGAGCGTGCTGGCAAGTCGGGTCTCGGCTCGTCTCGGCATGCCCCTGCTGTTGCTGTTCCTGGGACTCGGCATGCTGGCGGGGGAGGATGGCGTGCTCGGCATCCAGTTCGATGATGCCTCTACCGCGTACCTGATCGGCAACCTGGCGTTGGCACTCATTCTGCTCGATGGGGGGCTGCGCACCCGCCTCTCGACCTTCCGTGCGGGTCTCAAGCCGGCATTGGTGCTGGCGACCGTCGGGGTCTTCATGACCAGCGGGCTGGTGGGACTGCTGGCCATGTGGCTGTTTGATCTGACCTTGATCGAAGGCCTGCTGGTCGGGGCCATCGTCGGCTCCACCGATGCCGCCGCCGTGTTCTCGCTGCTGGGCGGGCAGGGGGTGCACCTCAACGAGCGGGTCGGGGCGACGCTGGAGATCGAGTCCGGTACCAACGACCCGATGGCCATCTTCCTCACCATCACCCTGGCCGAGATACTGACCGGACAGCTGTCGGGGGTCGCCGCCGGACTCATGAGCTTCGCGCTGCAGTTCGGGGTCGGCGCGGGCATGGGGATCGCCGGTGGCTGGTTGATCGCCCGTCTGATGCGCTATCTGGATCTGGCGCCCGGCCTCTATTCCCTGCTGGCGCTGGCGCTGGGCCTGAGTCTGTTCGCGACGACCAATGAGCTCGGTGGCAGTGGCTTCCTGGCCATCTATCTGTGTGGCCTGATGATCGGCAATCATCCGGGGCGCCACCTCGAACACATCCTGCCGGTGCATGACGGACTGGCCCACCTGTCCCAGATCGTGCTGTTCCTGATGCTGGGTCTGCTGGTCTCACCCTCCACGATGCTGCAGTTCGCGCTGCCAGCCGCCATTCTGAGCGTGGCGCTGATCCTGTTCGTGCGACCCCTGGCCGTGATCCTGTGTCTCAAGCCTTTCTTCCGCTTCCGCTGGCGAGAGCTGTGGTTCATCAGCTGGGTCGGGTTGAGGGGGGCGGTGCCGATCGTGCTGGCGATCTTCCCGGTGATCACCGGGGTCGAGAATGCCGGCGTCTACTTCAATGTCGCCTTCTTCGTGGTGATCATCTCGCTGCTGGTGCAGGGCTCGTCGCTGGCTCCCATGGCGCGCAAGCTCAGGGTGGTGGTGCCGCCGGGCGCACAGCCCAGCCGCCGCAATCTGCTGGGCATCATGCCCGTCAACGATTACGAGATGCTGGTCTACCGGGTCGACAACACGGCGCTGGAAGGCGTGGCATTGCGCATGCTGCGCTTCCCCTCCGGGGCCAAGGTCGGGGCGCTGTTCCGCAACAAGGTGCTGATCCATCCCAAGGGCAGCACCTGTCTGCATCAGAAGGACGTGCTGTGCGTCGTCGGGCGCTCCTGCGATGTGCCAAGCCTCAATCGCATGTTCAATGGCGAGAGTCTGCAGCATGAACAGCGCGCCTTCTTCGGCACCTTCACCCTGGAAGGGGATGCCAACATGCAGGATATCGCCGATGTCTACGGACTGACGCTCTCTCAGGGCGAGCAGCACCTGACCATCGCCGAGTTCATCACCCGCAGAGTCGGCGGGGTGCCGGTGGTCGGGGATGATGTCGACTGGCATGGCATTCACTGGGTGGTGAATGAGGTCGAGGGCAATCGCATCACCAAGGTGGGGCTGCGCCTGCATTGACGCGGTTCTTTGCGTCGTGACCCGGTTCTGCCTGTCGTGACGCCAGGCTGGCTCGGCGCTTGGTGGCGGGTTTATGCATTGCGTGTAATGTGCTGATCTCCTTTCGACTGAGGGATGACGTACCCTTGGCTCGTCAGGCCTTTACCCGCCTGGTCTGGCTGGCCACGAATGGTGGTCAGCAGCCAAGGAGATAGTCTCATGGGCAGTCCACATCCACACCTTGCGCGCTGGCTGTTGCGATTCGAGGATTTCCCACCAGGCCTCACCGAGGACGAGAAGACCTTCCACGCCACCTTCAATGTGGTGTATGTGCTCGCGATAGCGAGTCACCTGCTGTATGCCGGTCTGATGCTCTGGCTGGGAGAGATGGGCATTCTGGCGCTGGATCTGGGCATGCTGGTGGTGGACCTTGTCTGTCTGCAGCTGCATCGCGCGCGCCGAGAGGTGCTGGCCGCCAACCTGCTGGCATTGGGTACCTGTGCCCAGATAAGTCTGTCCCTGGGCTATTTCGGTCCAGCCCCCGGTTTCGATTATTTCTATTTCGGTGCGCTGCTGTGCATCTACTGCATTCGCATGCCCTTCACGCGCCGCCTGCTGCTGTGTCTCATCTGCCTGAGCATGCCGCTGCTGGCCTATGTCGTGCTGATGTTCCAGGGGGTGGCCAATCCGCTGCCGCCCGGGTGGGCATTCGCGTTCCGACTGATCAATCTCTGCGTTCTGACCGTGTTCTTCACCCTCGTGCTGGTACAGATGGGGTGGTCGGCGGATCGCTTGCGCCAGCGTTTCGAGTCACGCGAGCGGTTCGATGAGTTGACCGGGGCGCTGAGTCGCTCGGAACTGATCGACAAGGGGCGTGAGATGTTGATGGGGGCACAGCCCATCAGCGTGATGATGGTGGATGTCGACCACCTGGGGCTGATCAACGAGACCTGGGGGCGCGCGGCGGGCGACCAGGTGCTCAAGGAGCTGGTGAAGCGCATGCGCAGTATCCTGCGCGGAGAGGATCTGATCGGTCGCTATGGCGGGGAGGAGTTCGTGCTGCTGAGTCCGCGGCTGCATGGTGAGCGCGCCGACCAGGTGGCGGAGCGTCTGTGCAAGGGGGCCTCGGCATTGCCCTTCGTCATCAATGACGGCATCAACAGTCTCGATGTCAGTCTCTCGATCGGCGTCGCCCAGCGCCAGTCCGGGGACAAGGATCTGGAAAGCCTGATTGCCAAGGCGGACGTCAACCTGTTCCGCGCCAAGCGCGAAGGCTGCAATCGTTTCGTCAGCGACAACCAGCTGGGGCCGGTATCGCGCAGCAGCGAATCTCACGGCAGCAGGTCGTGAGGCGGTGATCAGCAGTGAGAGCGACAGTGGAGGAGGTTCCACTGTCGCGATGTCGTGGGCGGTGCGCGAATGGCTCAGCGCTTGCCGGCAGGTCGGCGGCGAGCGCGGACCGGCTTGCGTGGCAGCGGGTCCATCGTCGAGGCGGGCACGGCGAGTCCGGGCTCGAACCCTTCGATCACCACACGCTCGATGAAGTTGCCCAGATGCTGCTCGATGGCGCACAGGTTGCGGAAATCATCACGCGATACCAGTGAGATGGCTTCACCGCTTGCCCCGGCGCGTCCGGTGCGTCCGATACGGTGCACATAGTTCTCTGCCTCATCCGGCAGGTCATAGTTGACCACCCGCTGCAGGTCATCGATGTCGATGCCGCGCGCCGCGACGCCCGTCGCCACCAGAAATGGCACCTTGCCTGCCTTGAAGTCTGCCAGCAGCTGCTCGCGGACCGCCTGGCTGCGTCCGCTGTGGAAGGATTCAGCGCCAATGCCGCGCTTCTCCAGCTGGCTGACCAGCTTGGCCGCACCGCGCTTGGTCTCGATGAAGATCAGCGCCTGCTGCCACTCGCCACTCTGGATCAGGTGGCTGAGCAACGCGGATTTGAATTCCTTGTCGACCGTGATCAGGCTCTGGGTGATCTCGGGAGCGCTGGTGTTTTCCGGCGCGATGGAAATCTCCACGGCGTCCGTCACCGCCGTTCTGGCCAGCATGCGTACCTGGGTCGACAGAGTGGCGGAGAACAGCAGATTCTGACGTTGGCTGGGCAGTTTCTCGACGATCTTGTTGATGTCGGCGATGAAGCCCATGTCGAGCATGCGGTCAGCTTCATCGATGACGAGGGTGCGTGTCTCGTCGAGATGGATCGCGCGTCGGGTCAACATGTCGAGAAGACGCCCTGGCGTCGCGACCAGAATGTCCACGCCTTCGATCAGGCGCTGTTGCTGCGGGGCGATGTCCACGCCGCCATACATCGCCATGGAGCTGAGCGTGAGATGTGCGGCATATTGGCGGATGTTGTCTTCCACCTGGATGGCCAGCTCACGCGTCGGCGTCAGGATGACGGCATGCACTCGCTTGGCGCGAACCTCGGGGGCGTCTATCAGTTGTTGCAGCAGGGGCAGCACGAAGCTTGCCGTCTTGCCGGTGCCGGTCTGCGCGGCGGCAATCAGGTTGTCGCCGGCCAGCACGACGGGAATCGCCTGCGCCTGAATCGGGGTCGGGGTCTGATAACCCTGCTCGGTAACAGCCTTGACGATGGGGTCGCTCAATCCAAGGGCGGAAAATGGCATGGTGTCTCGATTTTTCAAGGGAGGAGGGATTGTACGACCACGGGGTGTCGCAAGGCGTTGAGTGATCCATTGTACCTCCCCGGGAGGATGCCATGAGGAATGGCCACTGCAGGCAGGTGTGCAATGAAAAAGCCCCGTCTACCTGAAGTAGACGGGGCTTTCGGAATTCAAGGTGGTGGAGGGACAGGGATTCGAACCCTGGGTAGGCTATTAACCTACGCCGGTTTTCAAGACCGGTGCATTCAACCGCTCTGCCATCCCTCCGACTCACGGAGCGAAATACTACCGAAACTGATGAGAATAGCAAGAGGTGGGCGAAGAAAAATCTTCGGAAAAGCCATCGCGGACAATCACTTGCGGTGATCATCAAACGCCCTTGAGCGCTGCCGGCTGCCAGGCGACAGGGCGAGCACGAAAAAGCCCCGCCTACCTGAAGTAGACGGGGCTTTCGGAATCAAGGTGGTGGAGGGACAGGGATTCGAACCCTGGGTAGGCTATTAACCTACGCCGGTTTTCAAGACCGGTGCATTCAACCGCTCTGCCATCCCTCCGACTCACGGGATGAAATACTACGGATTTCTCTGGCCGCGTCAAGGACTTGGGGTAAATTTCCTTTCCGTTCAGATGCTTGAAAGGTAGCGAGTGCCACACTGTGCGGGGAGAGCGAGGATGAGGTTGCCTTTTGCGCGCTGGATAGTTGCATGAAACGGGCTTTTCATCGTCCTGTCTCTTGATTAGGGAAACCCCGACGGGCATGCTGGGGTCAATTCGATGCATCCATCGTAGCAACCTGAGGATAGACACCATGGCTAACAGCTCCTGGCAGGTCTCGCAGGATACCGCGAGCCGCTCACTCAGTACCCACCGGGTACTGCGCAACACTTACATGATGCTGGCGATGACGCTGCTGTTCTCTGCGCTCACCGCTGGCGTGGCGATGAGCATGGGCGTGGGCCGCATGAACATCTTCGTGCTGCTGATCGGTGCCTACGGTCTGATGTTCCTGGTCCACAAGACCGCGAATTCCACCGCCGGCATCTTCGCGACCTTCGCCTTCACCGGCTTCATGGGCTTCACGCTCGGCCCGGTGCTCAATGCCTACCTGAGCATGCCCAACGGCGCTCAGCTGGTGATGACGGCACTCGGCATGACAGGCATCACCTTTGCCGGTCTGTCCGCGGTCGCACTGGTGACGCGCAAGGACTTCTCGTTCCTTGGCAACTTCCTGTTCGCGGGTGCCATCGTGCTGATTCTGGCGATGCTGGCGGCGATGATCTTCAACATCAGTGGTCTGGCGCTGGCAGTATCGGCCGGCTTCGTGCTGTTCGCCTCCGCGGCGATCCTGTTCGAGACCAGCCAGATCATCCATGGCGGGCAGACCAACTATCTGCTGGCGACGGTCAGCCTGTACGTCTCCATCTACAACATGTTCGTCAGCCTGCTGGCGCTGCTGGGCTTTGCATCCGACGATTGATCGTCAGACGCTACCCCACAACGCAACGACCCCGCCTCGGCGGGGTCGTTGCGTTGTGGGGCATGGACACGGCGCGGCGGCAGGGAACGGCGGTACGTCGCGGCGGCGGTGGTGGCGATGCGGGGCTCTGACAGATGCCACCACTCGCGCTAGAATGTCGCCCTCAATGCGCAGCCGACTCGAGGTTCACATGCGTTACGCTCTGGCCGTCTACGGCGGTCCCTACAGTCAGCAGGCCAGTCATTCGGCCCTGCGCTTCGCCGAGGCGTTGCTGGCCCGCGGGCATCGTCTGAGCACGGTGTTCTTCTATCACGACGGCGTCTACAACGCGGCGACGATGATGGCACCTCCTCAGGATGAGCCACATCTGCGGGACCGCTGGATCGCGCTGGCGGAGCAGGGCGAGACCCGTCTGCAGGTGTGCGTGGCAGCAGGGCTCAGGCGTGGCATGCTCGATGAGCGTGAAGCCGCGCGACACGGCAAGCAGGGGGCGACCCTCGAGGCGCCCTTCGAGTTGACCGGACTCGGGCAGCTGGTGGAAGCCACGCTCGAGAATGACCACCTGATCACCTTCGCCTGAGGAGAGCACCATGAGTGATGCGATGTCACAGACAGCGACGCACGCTGCCGACCTTGGGCAGGTGAGCGATGACCTCGCGCCGGGCGATCTGTTGATCCTGTTGCGTCACGCGCCGCATGGCAGCAGCTGGCTGCGCGAGGGGCTGGAGGCGGCGATGGTCGCGGCGGCCTTCGGGCGCGAGGTCGGGTTGCTGTTCAGTGGGGATGGCGTATTGGCCCTGCTGGAAGGCCAGCAACCGGGCGCGCTGGGGCAGAAGGGCAGTGACAATCTCCTGGCAGCGCTGGACATGTACGATGTCCAGCGCTGTTATGTGGATGCCGCCGCCCTGCGCGCACGGGGCCTGAGCGTCGAGGATATCGCCTTGTTGCCGGTGACCCTGATGGAGCACGACGATATCGTGGCGCTGACCGGCGCCTTCTCGCGGGTCTTGAGCTTCTGAGGTCTGCCTGACGCTCGGGCGTGCGGCTGGTATGCTCCGCCATCATCACTCTCGCGCTCTCGCTTCGGGCGCAAGATCGCACTGGCGGGCGTGCGGCTCACGCCTTTCGCAGGCGCGTCTCTGTCCCGCGCACTCCTGCCTCCCTTGACTGGATAATTGCATGAATCTTCATCTTCTCAATCGCTCGCCATTTTCCAGTCGCACTCTGGATGATGCGCTCAACGCCATGGGGCCCGAGGACCAGCTGCTGCTGATCGAGGATGGTGTCAACGGCGCATTGGCTGGCGCGGAGCACTATTTCGTCGGCCTGGAGGGGCGTCTGTTCGCCTTGCGTGAGGATCTCGAGTCACGTGGCCTGTCGGGCCGTTGTAGCGCGAGCGTGATCGTGGTGGACGTGGATGGCTTCGTCGCGCTGACCGAGGCCGCGGACAAGACGATCTCCTGGTTCTGAGCGGCGCGGCGCGAGGTGTCACACCAGCCGGACAGGCATGTCGCATGTCATTTCTTGAGTGGAACGAAACATCAGGATGAGCAATGGCCAGCAGTGAAACGGTACGTACGCTTTCTCTCGACGGACGTGAGATCGGTCTGGATGCCGAGGGGTATCTGGTGGATCTCGAGGACTGGAGCCCTGCGCTTGCCGAGCGGCTGGCGGCGGAAGAAGGCCGTGAGTTGACCCCCGAACACTGGGAGGTCATCGAGGTATTGCGGGATTTCTATCAGCGTTTCTCGCTTTCCCCGGCCATGCGGCCGCTGACCAAGGCGATGACCCAGCGCTTCGGGCCGGAAAAGGGGCGCTCGCTGCATCTGATGCGCCTGTTTCCAGACAGCCCCCCCAAGGTGGGCGCGCGCCTGGCAGGACTGCCCAAGCCGACCAACTGCCTGTGAGGCAGTGCCTTGCCGCGCCGACAATCGCGCCGGGCACATGCACACAACCCTCAAGTCCGCGCCGAGCAGGGCGGCGCGATGGCGACGCAGAGCGCGGTCTGCGTTACTATTCCCTGCAGCAATGCATCGCGGCCAGGTGGCGGCGGTGCATCAGGTCCCGCGACACGATCGCAAGGGCATTTGAATTCAGGCGGACAAGAGTCGACTTGCATGGGAAGAGCATTCCAGAACCGTAAAGAGTCAATGGCGCGTACTTCACTCAACAAGGCGCGCGTATATTCACGCTACGGACGCGAGATCTACGTCTCGGCCAAGAGCGGTGGTGTCGACCCCAACGGTAACCTGAGCCTGCGTCGTCTGATCGAGAAGGCCAAGAAGGATCAGGTGCCGACTCACGTCATCGACAAGGCCATCGACAAGGCCAAGGGCGCCGGCGGTGAAGATTTCGCGCTGGCCCGCTATGAAGGTTTCGGTCCGGGCAATGTCATGGTCATCGTCGATTGCCTGACCGACAACAACAACCGTACCTTCGGTGAAGTGCGTACCTGCTTCAACAAGGGCAAGGGCAAGCTGGGCGCCCAGGGTTCGGTCTCGCACATGTTCGATCACCGCGCCATCCTGTCCTTCAAGGGCGCGGAAGACGACGAGGAGAAGGTGCTCGAGGCACTGATGGAAGCTGACGTCGATGTCAGCGACATCGAGCTGGATGACGGCATCATCACCGTGTTGACGCCGACCACCGAGCACTTCAAGGCCAAGGGCGCACTGACCGATCTCTTCGGGGAAGACCTTGATTTCGAAGTCGACGAGATCAGCTTCATCCCGCAGATCCACACCGAGGTCAGCGGTGACGACGCCGAGCTGCTCAACAAGATGCTCGAGATGCTGGACGATTGCGAAGACGTGCAGCAGGTCCATCACAATGGCGAGTTCGTCTGATCGAGCTATGCATCAAGGCAGGTCCCGTGGCATGAGCCATTGAGACGATAGCCCGCAAGGCCCCGCCGGTTTCCCCGGCGGGGCCTTTTCCTGTCTGCTCTTTCAAGAAGGCGGTACGTTCAAGGAAGCGGTACGTTCAAGAGAGCGAGGCGAGATCGTCGCAAGAGCAGCATGAGGAAAGCGTGAGGGCAGTGCAGACCAAGCCACCATCACGGCGACTGGCTCAGCAGTGAGCGTGATGCTGGGCATGCGGGTCCGTCTCGCGTGGGTCGGCCATGCCTCCCTTGATGCCACGCTTCACCAGCCAGACATTGACGGGCCAGGCGGCGAGCAGGCCAAGGCTCAGCGAGATGACCATCGAATTCCAGAACAGGGCGTCATGCATGCCTGATCTGCCTCCCAGCCACAGGTCGACCGAGATGGCCACCAGCTCCATGACGAAGATCGAGGCGGTCTCGCTTCTGAACGCATCCTGGATGACCTTGCGCTTGTCATCGCTGCCGGCCTGAAGCATCGGGCCGACGGTCAGCAGGAAGCCGAACAGGTAGGCGAAGAGGAAGGTGATGATCGCCGTCGCGAAGTTGCCCAGTGCCAGAAGACCCACCGCCAGCACAACCCCCACGAACTCCCCGAGTCCACAGCCCGAATAGCAGTGCGCGACGCTTCTCAGTCCCTTGCGTGCATCACGGTTGTCCGCGATCTGGCGGCGCCCGGCAAAGCGATAGACGAGAAGGCCCACTATTCCGGAGTACAGCGTGGTCAGCCCCCAGACCCACTTCATCATCGGCGCCAGATGGGCATTGCTGATCGTCAGGTCACGCAGGACCCAGACCAGTGACGGCAGCATGAGCAGTAACCAGCCGAGAAACAGGCTCCAGTCGGAAAGTAGATCACGTAGCGCGGATTGCATGGGACCTCCTGTCGTATCGGGCATTCTGATGGGATGGCGCGATGGCCCGGTACCGGTGTTCCTGCAGTGATGACATGGCGCTGATGTCAGCGGGGCGATCTCAGCGAGGCGATCTCAGCGAGGCAATGTCCGGGCACTCAGTGATACCTGATGGACAAGGCGCGCGAGATCAAGGGAGCACAAACGCAACGTAGCGGCGCGATGACATGTCATGTGGTGCTCTCATGGCTTGTTAACCTTGGTGCAAACCTCCATGGTGAAAGATGTTGGACGTTGCGCTGGCAATGTCGCCACCTTTATCAGGAGTCACGATGTCGAGACACGCTGCTACCTTTCTTTCACGTTCTCTTTCACGCTCTCTTTCACGCGTCACCCGTCAATTTGCCGGGGCTGCCGGGCTCGGGCTGATCGCCACGCTGGCATTGCCAACGGCGGCTCAGGCCGAGGAGGACAAGGTCTTCGGCTGGGTGGAGAAGGCGACCATCGAGCCCTGGGGCGTGCTGGTCAAGGCCAAGCTGGACAGCGGCGCGCTGACGTCCTCGATGCACGCCGAGAACATCGAGACGTTCACGCGTGACGACGAGGAATGGGTGCGCTTTGACGTGGAGGTCGAGGATGAGGCCAGCGGCGACATGGTCGAGAATTCCTTCGAGCGCCCGCTCTATCGTGACCTGACCGTCTCCGGCGCCGGCGGACGTGATACGCGCCCGGTGGTCCTGATGACCCTGTGCATGGGGGGCGAACGTTACGAGGAGCAGTTCAGTCTGCGGGATCGTGATGGCATGAATTACCCGGTACTGCTGGGGCGTCGCACCATCCAGAGCCTGGGCGTGCTCGACGTGCGCAAGACCTTCCAGACCACGCCGGACTGTGGCGAGGATGCGCCGCTGCATCGCTATGAAGACAAGCAGTATTCCGAGCGGATCGGCGCGGCTTCCTGAGCCGTGGCCCTGCGCCAGCCCCGATCGCCAGCCCTGATCGCCAGCTCTGATCAGCAGCCCTGATGGCCAGACGCTGACATTCATCCCCCGGAGAGCCAGAGCATGTCGGATTCCGCCCGGCCGCCGTCTCGGGCGGCCCTCAAGGTCTACTACGATGCACGCTGTCCCGTATGTCGGCGTGAGCGTGCACGCTATGAGCGACTGTCGCGCCACGATGCTGGCGTCGAGTGGTGGGATGCGACGGAGCATGCCGAGCGTCTCGCCGCGCGGGGCATTCCCCTGCAGCGCGCGCTGCTGTCATTGCATGTCGAGACGGCCGATGAGCGGATCTGCGATGGCATGCCGGCGTACCGTCTGCTGCTGGCCCGCCTCCCCGGCCTTGCCTGGCTGGGGTGGTTGATCACTCGTCCGCTGATCGAGCCGACCTTGACCCGTCTCTATGACGCCTGGGTCAGGCGTCGGCTATGCCGGGATGGCAGGCTCTGACGGGCGGCAGGCTTGGCGAGAGAGGGAAGACACGCCTGAGGTCCATCACGCTTTTTTGATATGCAAATGCTAATAGTTTTCGTTAGTATGTGAGGCACCGTCCGTCTCCTCATGTCTGCGAGCCTACCGATGATCGACGCGCTTTCCCCGCTCTTTGCCGGTCCGATGGTTGCCTATCGGGACCTGATCACTACCAGCGCTCAGGCGCAGGCAGGTGGCGAGTCATCGCTGGACCGTGTCGTGCCGGCACGTGATGTGCTCAGCCCCGGCTGGCTTTCGGCCTGCATCGCCGCACATGGCATGCAGTACGAGGGGCAGCAGGGCGCGGAGGCACCGGATGAGCGGGCACTGCTTTCCCAGTGGTCCAAGTACCTGTTGTCCTCGATGGTATCGCTGCCGCTGGCGGCCAATCTGCTGCTTGATCATCAACTGCCGCTGGAGCTGCGCCATCTCTCGCTGCGCCTTGGCGAGCATGGTGTGGTCACCCAGCTGATACTCGATGACGCGGCAGGTCAGGGCGTCAGCCTCACGGCGGATATCGCGGCGGCTGATGAGGAGGCGCGGCTGCAGGTGCGCTTCCAGGGCTATCTGGCGCATCTCGAGGCCGTCATTGAGCGCCTCGTGCCGCATACCCCGCTGGGCCCCAAGGTCTTCTGGAGCAACGCGGCACATTACTTCGTGTACATCGTCGGCATGCTGGAGGAGCAGGGGTGGGTCGCGCAGGCCGCGCCGGCACGCCAGCTGATGGCGACCAGGGTGCTGGCGGACGGGCGGCGCAATCCGCTGTATCAGCCGGTCAGCGAGGTGATGGACCGCCATGGCGAACGGCATGTGCCACGCAAGGTATGCTGCGTGCGTTACCGTATCGAATGCCTTGGCTATTGCAGCAATTGCCCGCTGGCCATCGAGCGTTCCACGGCACGCCGGGCCCAGGCGCGCCGAGTCGACCAGCGTGCCAACGCGCGTGGGGCACTGATCGGCAGTGACCTTGGTTGAGCAGTGTCCTTGGTTGAGCAAAGCCTTGGCTGAGCCGCGTCTCGTCTGGCGGGCCCTCGCTTATCGCACTTGCGGCTCTCGTGGCTCTCGCGGCTCCCGCCGGATGGAGGTGAATTCTCGCCGTGGACGTCCTCCCATGGGCGTTTTCCAAGCACGGGACGTCTGCGGTGGGCAAAGTTGCCCGAGGGTAGCCGCCTGTCACTGCGCCCTCTGGTAAGATGGCGGGCCCCGTCATTGCCTGGTATGTCGTCATGTCCTCCTCTTCGCGCCGCCCACGCGGTGCTTCCCCGTCCAAGTCCGATGCCTCTTCCCGACACGATTCGCCCGCCAGGCGGCAGCCGGCCTCCCGAGGGAAGCCCGCCACCTCCAACGCGGCGCCCGTCAAGGTGATGCCGGCCCGCAAGGGAGAGCTGCACCCGCGCAATCCCCATCGGGGGCGTTATGACATGTCGGCGCTGACTCGGGTCAGCCCGGAACTGGCGGCCTTTCTCATCACGACACCGGGCGGCAACGCCTCGATCGATTTCTCGGACCCGCTGGCCGTCAAGGCCCTCAATCGCGCCTTGCTCCGTCATCACTACGGGGTGAGCGACTGGGACATTCCCGCGGGCTATCTATGTCCGCCGATTCCCGGCCGGGCCGACTATCTGCACTATCTGGCGGACCTGCTGGTCGAGGCCAACGGGCGGGGGCAGTTGCCCCCGGGGGAGCGAGTCAGGGCGCTGGATGTCGGTGTCGGTGCGAATGTCATCTATCCGTTGCTGGCCAATCGCAGCTTCGGCTGGCAGATGGTCGGCAGTGACATCAGCGCCACGGCGCTAAAATCGGCCCACCGCAACGTGATGGCCAATGCGGTGCTGCATGGTCAGATCGAGCTGCGTCTGCAACGGGATCGGCGTGCGCTCTTCGCCGGGCTCTGGGGGCAGGCGGAACGCTTCGATCTGGTGCTGTGCAATCCACCATTCCATGCCAGCGAAGCTGACATGGCGCGTGAGGCGCAGCGCAAATGGCGGGGGCTGGACAAGTCGCGCCAGCAGCGCGGCAATGCCTCGCGCAAGGGCAGGACTCGCCAGGAGCGGGCTGGTGACCACAGATCCAGGGTCGACAGGTCTCGCCGACACAGCGCCCAGTCGGCACCCGCACTGAATTTCGCAGGTCAGGCGGCCGAACTCTGGTGCCCGGGAGGAGAGGAAGCCTTCGTGACGCGCATGGTCAGCGAGAGTCGTGACGTGGCGTCACGCTGTCTGTGGTTCAGCTCGCTGGTGGCGCATGCCAGCAGTCTGCCGGGGATCAAGCAGGCATTGGCGGCAAGCGGTGCCAGCGAGGTGCGGGTGATCGAGATGTCCCAGGGACAGAAGATCAGTCGCTGTGTGGTCTGGTCATTCTTGACGCCTGCCGAGCGCCGGCAGTGGGGGCGGGACCACTGGCAGAATCACGACTGACCTTGACGCCGGCTCTCGCCGAGGCCTTTGCAGCATAGTCTCCGGCAGCATCATGGACCCTTGAGGAAGCCCTCGTCGCCCCGCGCGACGGGGGTTTTCTGCATTGGCGGGTGTCATCTGAGCCTCACTTAATGCTGTCTTAATGGTTCGCGCGCAGTCTCTGCTGCAACGCGCGGCCTGCCTGCCCTGATCAACAGGGGCATCGGCAACTGGCCGTCATGTTCTCCGCCCCATCCTCGCCAGGAGCCGTTCCATGCCGTCCTCAACCGCAATGCCCACCCCCAGCTCACCGCATGTGTCAGCGCAGGAGGATTCCTCGAGCGAGGGGATTTCGGTGCTGATACCCGGGCGTGATGAGCGAGACAACCTGCCGAAGCTGATCGCCGAGGTGCATGCGGCACTCGCCGGTCGGCGTTACGAGATCATCGTGGTCGATGACGGCTCCAGCGATGACAGCTGGCGCTGGCTCACGCAGGCAGCCCTGGAAGATTCGCGGCTGCGTCCCTATCACCATGACACCAGTTTCGGGCAGAGCACCTCTTTGTGGCAGGCCGCACGCCTGGCGCGTGGCGAATGGCTGGCGACTCTGGATGGCGATGGCCAGAACGACCCGGCAGACCTGCCGGACATGCTGTCACTGGCCAGTCTCGAGGGACTGGACATGGTGGCGGGGCATCGCACCGAACGCCGCGATGACGCCGTCAAGCGCGTGTCCTCCCGACTGGCCAATGCCATCCGCCAGGCGCTGCTGCATGACGATACGCCGGATACCGGCTGCGGCATCAAGGTCACACGTCGTGACGTCTTCCTGCGTCTGCCGTATTTCGATCACATGCACCGTTTCCTGCCTGCGTTGGTGCGGGCCCAGGGCGGCAAGGTGCAGTCCTTGCCGGTGCGCCATCGTGAGCGTGTCGCCGGGGTTTCCAAGTACGGCTTCTTCGATCGATTGTGGGTCGGCATCAGCGACATCATCGGCGTGATGTGGCTGGTGCGTCGCTCGCGCCTGCCCTCGCCGCTGCAGAATCTCTCCGGCAATGCCGTCAGTGAGACGCTGTCGCCGCTGGAGGTCGCGCTCCATCCCGCATGCAGAAACCGTGATGTATCGGAAGTCGGTGAGCATGCCGCCAGAGACATGTCGGGGATCGATACCGGCAGGGCGGCTGGGGCGGTCGATCTCTCTGGCATCGCCACACCTCACGCCGGCGTGGCGCGGGGAGCACACTGATGGATGTCAATCCGTGGTGGGTGGCCCTCGGCTTCGGTGGTCAGGCGCTGTTCTCGGCGCGCTTCATCATCCAGTGGCTGGCCAGCGAGAAGGCGCGTCGTTCCATCGTGCCGCGCGCCTTCTGGTGGTTCTCGCTGGCAGGCGGCATGACCTTGCTGGCGTATGCCATCCACCGCCAGGACCCGGTGTTCATCGCCGGCCAGGGGGCCGGACTCCTCATCTATCTGCGCAATCTGAGCCTGATCAAGCGGGACCGCGCGTCACGCCAGCAGGCGGCCAGTGACGATGCACCGAGCGTCGAGAAGCCCACCGCTTCCTCAAAGGCCTGCGAGCCGGAGGGCTCACTCCTCGCGGCAGGCGACAGTCGGCTGCGGGCCGAGCACGCTCGACTCGCGGAGGAGAATGCCCGACTCACCCATGAGGTGGCGCGACTCGAGGCACGAAGTGCTCGGCACAAGGCATCGTGCGCATGACGACGATGCTTCAAGCCCGTCTCTATCAACGCCTCGCCCGCCACCCCTGGTGGAGCCTTGCGCTGCTGTATCTGCTGGTGTCGGCCATCGGGCTCGGCATGCGCATGCCCTGGCCGGCGGATGAGCCACGCTTCGCGCTCAACGGTCTCGAGATGTGGGTTACCGGCCACTGGTGGCTGCCGCATCGCGGGGGAGAGCTGTATCCCGACAAGCCGCCGATCTTCATGTGGCTCAGTGGCCTGGCCACCGGCGTGAGTGGCGACATCCGCATCGGCTTCGCCTTGCCGTCGCTGATCGCCGGGGTGGTGACGCTGGCGCTGAGCGTGGATCTGATCCGTCGCCTGCACGGGAAGCGCGTCGCCTTCATCGCCGGCCTGTGGCTGATCGCCACGCTGCAGTTCGTGCTGCAGGCACGTACCGCGCAGATCGACATGCTGGTCACCGCCTTCATCATGCTCGGCTGCTGGGGGCTGCTGCGCCATGCACTGCTCGATGATGGTGTGCGCTACTTCCATCTTGGCTGTTTCGCGATGGGACTGGGCATCATCACCAAGGGAGTCGGCTTCCTGCCGCTCCTGATGTTGCCGTTCTGGCTGCTGGCCATGCGCCGAGCGTCGCGCTGGCGCAGCGGTGGCCAGCGTGCCGGTCAGCTGTCCTGGCGTGAGCTGTTGATCGGGCTCTGCTGGTTGCTGGCAGCACCACTGGCCTGGGTCGGGCCGATGCTGGTGATGTCGCTGCTCTCTGCCGACCCGGAGCTGGCAGCCTATCGCGACAACCTCCTGCTCAAGCAGACCGCCGAGCGCTACGCCGACAGCTGGCACCACCTCAAGCCCTGGCACTACTTCCTGACCCAGGTGATTCCCTGGGCGTGGATGCCGCTGCTGTTGACGCTGCCCTGGTGGCCGAAGGCTCTCGCCACCCGCTTGTGGCGTCGTGATCTGCGCGTCTGGCTGCCGTTGAGCGGTGCGGTCTTGATCGTGGTGTTCTTCTCGCTGTCCCCCGGCAAGCGGGGCGTCTACCTCCTGCCGGCGCTGCCGCTGCTGGTGGTCGGCCTGGCGCCCTTGTTGCCCGGCCTGTCCAGAAAGCGGCATGTCGCCTGGCTGGCCTTCGCGCTGTGCGCGGGACTTGCCGGCATCTTTCTGGGCGCGGCACTGCTGGGGGCCGCTGGACTTCCGGCATTGACGAGGCTTGCCGAGCAGGAAGGCCTGGTGCCCTGGGGATGGTGGGGGCTTCTGGGTGGGGCTGGCGTGGCGCTGTGCGCGTGGTGGAAACCGCGCGGTGGCCTGCTCGCGCTGGGCAGCTGGCTGGTGGTCTTCTGGGTCCTGTGGGGGACCTGGGGCGCGCGACTGATGGACCCGGTGCGCAATCCGGCGGCACTGATGGCTCAGGTCGCCGAGCAAAGTGATCACCAGGCGCTGGCGATCCCTGACTTCCGGGAGCAGTACCTCCTGCAGGCGCGCCAGCCGCTATGGCACTTCGGCTACAAGACGTCGGAGGCGGACCAGTTCTCGCGGCTGTATGCCTGGCTGCAAGCGGCGCCGCAGCATCGCTGGGCCCTGATGACTCCCGGGATGCTCAAGCGGCATGCCTGCCTGGAGGCAACGCAGGCCATCACGCTGAGTGAACCGGATGAACATTGGGCTCTGCTGCCCGGAGGAGCGGCGCTGGCGTGTCGTGGCGATGCCGATGCCGCGCCGATGTATCTGGCGCCGACCTCGGTCTCCGATGAGGCGGCGCGGTTGATCGGTCTCCCCGGGCGCCATGACGTGATGACGGAGGCCCGCCCATGAAACGTCAGACACCCCGCTCACGTGTGATCAAGCGCAGCGAGACGGAGCCCGCCACCCGGGCTGGCCGCTGGCGCAAGGCGATGGCGCTGGCCGGAAGCGCCGTCAACTCAGGTGCCAACCTGTGTGCCAGCGAGCGGCTGTGCTGGGCACTGTGGCTGACCCTGCTGATGGCAGGAGCGCTGGCGCGACCCTATCTGCCCATCGATGAAACCCGCTATGTCTCGGTGGCGTGGGAGATGTGGCATTCCGGTCACTGGTTCGTCTCGAGCATGAATGGCGCTCCCTACGCGGACAAGCCGGTGCTGTTGTTCTGGTTGATCCACGCCGGCTGGGCGGTCTTCGGGGTCAATGAAGTCTGGCCGAAAGTGCTGATGCCGCTGGTCAGTCTGCTGGGGATCTGGCAGCTGGGACGCGTCGCTCGCACCCTGTGGCCGGTGGCCGCGGGGGAGGGCGATGAATGGCAGATGCGTGAGCAGTGGGTCTCTCTGACCCGCTGGACGCTCGCCGGTTGCCTGATGTGGATGCTCTACAGCCAGGCCTTGATGTTCGATGTACTGCTGACCACCTGTCTGCTGGGGGCGCTGCGGCCCTGGTGTTCGCCGCTGGGGGCTCAGCCCTTGCCTTGGAAGGCGGTGGCGGAGAGTGGGCTGTGGCTGGGACTTGCCCTGCTGGCCAAGGGGCCGGTGGCGCTGTTGTGGTTTGCTGTGGTGGTCGGCTCGCGCCCCTGGTGGACTCAGGCGAAGGCCCGCCAGGTCTGGGCCGGCGAGTGGCGCGGCTGGGGAATGAGTCTGCTGCTGGGGCTCGTGGTGCTGTGCGTGTGGTTGCTGCCCGCCGTCATCACCGGGCCGGCCAGCTACGTGGAGGACCTGCTGTGGGGGCAGACGGCGCATCGGGTCGTCGCCGCGCAGGATCATGCGCGGCCGCTGTGGTGGTATCTGCCATGGCTTGTGGTGTTGATCTTCCCGTTCAGCCTGCGTCCGCGTCTGCTGCTGGAAGGGTTTCTGGCCTCGATTGCCCAGCGGCCGACGGCCGAGCAGCCATTGCTGAGGCTGGGACGCGTCTGGGCGCTGAGTGGCCTGCTGATCTTCTCGCTCATCTCCGGCAAGCAGGTGCATTACCTGATGCCGCTGCTGGTGCCGCTGAGCCTGTTGCTGGCCTGGGCGGCGCTTCGCCAGCCACCGGCTCATGGGGCGCTGCGGCTGCTGGCGATGACAAGCGGTGGACTGGGCGTTGCCAGTCTGGCACTGGCGGTCATCGTGATGCCGTCACTGGCGCCGACAGGCCTTGCACGATGGTCGGCGGACTCTGCACTGGTGGCCTCAAGCAGTGCCAGCCTGTCGAGTTTCCTGGCTGGCGCAGGCTTGCTGGCATTGATGTCAGGTCTGTGGCCGTCCAGCGCGACGTCTGGGGCAATCAGTGCGCGTCAGGTGTCGGGTGTGCAGACCCGCCACGACGGTGTCCTGAATGCGCAGCGCCGCCTGGTGCTGGGCAGCGTGTTGCTGGTGACCTGTCTGTTGAGCCTGACATTGCGCCCGCTGTGGCCGCATCTGGATCAGACCGCCATCGCGCAATGGATCAATGGCCGACAGCAGGCTGGCCAGCAGGTGGCTGTCGTCGGCTGGGACTATCAAGCGACCTGGCAATTCACCGGCCGTCTGACCCGGCCACTGGAGACGCTCACGCGGGATGCGGGGTCGCTTAGCGCCTGGCAGGCGGCGCATCCGGATGGCTGGCTGGTGATCGAGGCGGAGAAGTGTCTGCGTCTGCCAGGCACGCAAGGCCCGCTGGCCGGCATGCGCGACTGGTGTCAGGCGGCAGCGGATGGCAAGGCGGATACCTCACGGATCTTCCATCAGGGACGCCATCGAGTGATGACGATTCCCGCAGCGGCGTTGGGCGGCTTGCTGTCCGCGTCATCAAAGCGGGACATGTCCGCGCAGGAGAGACAATGAGCATGAAGATTCTGGTCACGGGAGCCGCAGGCTTCATCGGCGCCGCGCTGTGCGAGCGCCTTTTGCAGGAAGGCATGCAGGTCGTCGGACTCGACAACCTCAATCCCTATTATCCGCTGGCGCTGAAGAGGCATCGTCTGGCGCGACTCGAGACGTTGGCCAGCCAGTGTGCGGGAGAGTGCGGCGATGGCCGCCGGCCGGGCAGTTTCCGCTTCGTGCCGCTGGATCTGGTCGAGCGCGAGGCGTTGCTCGCCTTGATGAAGGACGAAGGCTTCGAGGTGGTCGTCAACTTGGCCGCCCAGGCCGGGGTGCGGCATTCCATCAGCCAGCCCTTCGATTACGTCGACAGCAATCTGGTCGGCTTCGTCAACCTTCTCGAGGCGTGCCGTGCCGCGCGTCCGAGTCATCTGCTCTACGCCTCCAGCAGCTCCGTCTACGGGGATGACGCCGCTCAGCCTCTGCAGGAAGCCCAGGTGGGGGAGCGGCCGCTGTCGCTGTATGCCGCCACCAAGCGAGCCAATGAGCTGATGGCCTACAGTTACTCGCACCTCTATGGCATGCCGGTGACGGGGCTGCGTTTCTTCACCGTCTATGGCGCGCGCGGCCGACCGGACATGGCGCCGCTGAGATTCGCGCGCAAGCTGCTGGCCGGTGAGGTGATCGATGTCTACAACCGGGGGCAGATGGCACGTGACTTCACCCATGTCAGTGACATCGTGGAGGGCATCTTCCGTCTCATGCCGCTGCCACCCGCTCAGGTGTCCAGCGCGGCACCGTCACGGGTGCTCAATCTCGGCCGTGGCGAGCCCATCGCGCTGGGAGACTTCATCAACGGACTGGAAGCGGCGCTTTGCATCACGGCCCGCAGACGTCTGCTGCCGATGCAGCCGGGCGATGTCGAGCGCACCTGGGCTGACACCTCGGCACTCCAGGCGCTGACCGGCTTTCGGCCAGTGGTCAGTCTTGCCACGGGGCTTGAGGAGCTGGCCGAGTGGGCGCGGCACTATCCGTCGCTGCTGAGCGAGACGCAGGATGAGCGAGAGCACGAGGCGTCGGAAGCCGCGAGGGGACTGACGGCGCAGCACTTGAGCACCTTGCGCGGCATGACGAGCATCAGACCGCCGGCATCGGCGGGGCTGGCCTTCAGTGCAGAAGCGCCCTTCAAGGCTTGACGGGTTTCCAACGCAGCGGGCCCCGCCACTGAGTGGCGGGGCCCGCTGCGTCCTGCTTCAGTCTGCCGACATCAGCAGCGACCTTCGCAGTTGGCCGGCTTGTCGTTGGCGATGCGCCAGTCTTCCTCGTTGGCCAGGGTGGCCAATGGAGACAGCATCGCGAAGTCGAAGGGCGTCAGGCAGGTGTCGCGTTTCACGCGCTTGGGCCAGTCGTGATTGGCCAGTGCCGAACGCCCGATCGCGACCAGGTCGGCGTGCTCAAGCGCCGCCACTGCCTTCTCGGGGCTGTCCACGCCGCCATTGGTGATCAGCGTGATGTCTGACTCCAGAGCCTTGCGCGATTGGTCGGCCAGCGCCGTCAGGCTCAGCGAGCGCTCGTCAGCATTCGCTGCCTCGGGGAAGGCGGGCGCGGCGACATCGCCACCCGTCAGGTGCAGGAAGTCCAGGCCAGCCTCGATCAGGTGCGAGAAGCGCGCACGAGCCGCGTCAGGTCCACCGGCCCAGCTGAGGTCCGGCTCGGTCACGGTGCCCTGCGACAGCCGCATGCCGAGTGGGAAGTCGTCGCCGACGGCCTCACGCACACTGCGGATCACCGCGAGCGGGAAGGCCAGCCGGGCAGTGGCATCGCCGCCCCAGGCATCGTCGCGCTGGTTGAAGCGCTCACTGATGAACTGGTGGATCAGGTAGCCGTTGGCACCGTGCAGCTCGACCCCGTCAAAGCCAGCTTCCCTGGCCAGGCGAGCACTGGTGGCAAAGCCGGCGATGGCCTCGTGAATCTCCGATTCGCTGATCTCGCGAGCCAGCGGGAAGGGGCCGGAGCCGCCGTAGAAGCTGAGCATCTCGCCACTGGCCCGGCTCTCTGAGGGCGCGACCACCTCATCCTTGAAGCGGTTGTGCTGAGTCTGGGCGCCGGCATGCATCAACTGGGCGATGAGTCGGCCGCCTTGTTGATGCACGGCCTCGACCACCGGGCGCCAGCTGTCCTGCTGGGCCTGAGTGGCCAGTCCCGGCTGGTTGGCGTAGCCCTGGCTGAAGGCCTCATCGGTGTACAGGCCCTCGGTGACCAACAACGAGAAATCGCCGCGCGCGAAATCGCGGTAGTAATCGACCATGTCGAAGTGGACCAGGCCATCCTCCTGGGCGCTGGTACGGGTCATCGGCGCGAGCACCAGGCGATTGCGAAGCTCAAGCTCGCCAAGCGTGTGAGCGGTGAACAGTGTCTTGGTGTCTGTCATGCGTAACTCTCCTGCGGAGATGACTCCGCTGTCGTATCCGGTCGTGGGACCTGCACTGACTGCGTACTGAACAAGACGGAAATCGATGCAGTGCTGGCGTCATGCAGACGCCGTGCAGTGGCCTTGAGGGATGATCGACGGATCATCTGTATGCGATATATCGTGCCTGCCGAGGTGGGGTGTCACAAGCGGGATCACTGGAAGGAGAGTGTTGTCGTTTCGACAACTTGATTGCGTAATTGCCTGAATATCAAGGGATTTTCGTAATCACTTCACGGTTGCTGCATATTGTGGCAACGGTGTACTGCTTTCCATGCACATGCCCTGCACCCACGCATGTGCATGCAACGAAACAGGCCCCACAACCAAGGGTTGCGGGGCCTGTTTCATCCGCGGGAATCGTGTCTAGGGCGAGGGCTCAGCCCGGGCGATCACTTGCCGTCACATTGGGCAGTCTGCTTGCCGCCGGAAGGTGGGCAGCCGAACCAGTTCTCGGTCGGCTTGGCCTGGCCAGTATTGGCATGTCGTCCCCCCTGGCTTCCGATATCCCCGCCGTCGAGGCTCTTCTGTACCTGACGCTTGGCCTCATCCTTGGATTGCTGGCTGGCCTCGGGCTGCTGGTGCTGCTGGTAGTTCGCCCCATTGTCGCGGGAATCCTCAGCGGTACGCGTGGAGTGGCTGGTGGTCGGCTCGCCGTTCGAGGAGTGCTGGGAGGCAGCGGCACCACTGACTCCTGTCTCGGTATTCATCTCGTCGAAGGCATAGGCCGGGGACAGGCTCAGGCAGCCCAGCATCATGGCGGCGATGCCGACACCGTAGCGCGTCTTGCGTGAAGCGCCTGCTCGGAAGGGGGAGGGAGTCGTGAATGACATGTCGAGTGCTCCTTTGGGGAAACGGCGTGGAGCATGGGCCAGGCCATTCCGTGAGCAAGTCAATGAGTGCTTGCTCGTTGTACAAGAGACATCCAGCCGTTGCGCTGTACTGGACGCTGATGGAACAGAGATCGGGGCAGATGACGAGAAATCAACTCTCGCTGACGTTCCTGTATCGCTGGCAGGTGAGGTGGCTTGCGTATCCGGTGGTCAGGGCGGTTATCTGGTGTCGGGCCCTTGAAGTCGTCGCCTGGCATGACAATGTGATGGGGAGAGGGCAACGGCCCCCTGAGAGTTCACCCAGTCAAGGAGACACGCATGACGATCAAGAAAACCGGTTCCGCGCATTGGGAAGGTAGCGTCAAGCAGGGTAAAGGTACCGTCAGCAGTGAAAGCGGCGCCCTCAAGGATCAGCCCTATGGTTTCAATACGCGTTTCGAAGACGGCGCGGGTACCAATCCTGAAGAGCTGATCGGCGCAGCGCATGCCAGCTGCTTCTCCATGGCGCTGTCGATGATGCTGGGAGAGGCAGGCCATGAGCCGAGCGCCATCGATACCCGCGCGACCGTGCATCTGGACAAGGATGACAGCGGTTTCAGCGTCACCAGGATCGCGCTGGTGACCAAGGCCAAGGTGCCGGGCATCAGTGACGCGGACTTCCAGGCGACCGCCGAGAAGGCCAAGGCCGGCTGCCCGATCTCCAAGCTGTTCACTGCCGAGATCACCCTTGAGGCGTCTCTCGACAGCTGAGACGCTCGCCAGCTGCCCTCGGCTCTTTCGGGTGAGGCAGCTGTAGCGCATCCCCTCAGCAGGGGGTTGCGCCAATGAAAAAACCGCCCTGAGGGGCGGTTTTTTGCGTGGTATCTCTCTTTTTCCTAACTCTCTATCTCTCTATCTCTCTTTCTATCCATTTCTCTCTATCCCTATCTCTATCTCCATCCGCTTCCATCCCGGTCAGCGTTCGTCGGGCCTTTTCGCATCATCTGGCTCATCGGGTGGCAGTTCCTCTTCGCTGATCGCCCCGGCATGTTGCATGGCGTTGCGGCGGGATTGCAGACGCGTCAGAGGGGTGCGACTGGGCGTGCGGTACCAGCGGATGTTCTCGCGGGAGCATTGCTCGAGTTCCGCGATCACCTGAGCGCCAAGCAGCAGGATGATGGCACCAACCTCCAGGCCCAGCAGCAACACGATCAAGGTGGCCAGCGAGCCATAGATGGCGCCCACGAAGGACAGGTGAGTGAAGTACCAGCTCAGCGCCAGACGTGTCAGCTCCCACAGGGTCGCCGCGACCAGCCCGCCGACCAGTGCACGGCGAGTGGAGACGCGTGTCTGGGGCAGGATCTTGTAGATGGCGCTGAACAGCCCGAACATGCCGACGATGCTGATCAGGTAGATCACTTCACTGCCCGCCTCGCCGAGCGTGACCTCGATACCCGTCAGCAGGGTCAGGGCATCATTCATCGCCGAGGCCAGTGCCACCAGCAGGGTCAGTGCCAGCAGGCCAGCCCCCAGTACCATCACGAAGGCATAGGGCAGCAGGGCCGAGATCCAGGCACTGCGTTTGCGAATCACCGGGTGCTGATGAAAGATCAGCGCGATGGCATCCTCCAGCATGCGAAAGGCCAGCCCGGCGAAGAACAGCAAGCCCCCCATCCCGATCCAGCTGATCACGTCACGGTTGTCCAGCAGCTTGCGCACGGCATCCAGCAGCACGTCCTCCTGCCCGGGTCCCAGATGCTGGACCTGGATGGCGATGATGCTCATCAGACGTGACTCATCGACCAGATGCGTCAGCAATACGCAGCTCAGGGCGAACAACGGCACGCTGGAGAGCAGGATGTTGTAGCCCACTCCCCCCGCCAGCAGTACGCCACGATTGGCGATGAACTGGCCCAGTACCCGCCAGGCGAAGGCGATCAGGCGGGGGAGAAAGCGCAGCAGTCGCGCGCGCCAGGTATCGTCAGCCGTGTCCGGCATCAATGGCCTCCTGGAGAATCGGTGGACTGGCAAGGCGTCACGAGGTGCCGCCCTTGAGTGCCCGTCGGCTGCGGCTTTCGGCGCGATGTGCCAGCAGGGTCGAGGTCGAATAGAGCGCCAGCCCTGACCAGATCAACACGAAGGTGAGCAGCATCGAGGGCTGCAAGGTCTCGTGGAATACCAGCAACGCGATGGCGAACTGCATGCTCGGATTGATGTACATCAGAAAGCCGACGGTGGCGAGGCGCAGGCGGCGTGCCGCGCCGGCAAAGGCCAGCAGCGGGAGCGCCGTCAGGATACCGCTGGACATCAGCAGCACGCTGGCGGGCAGCTCCAGCGGGCCGATGCCCGTGGCCAGAAAGCGTGACTCGCCTGCCTGCCACAGACCCGCGATCAACAGCAGGGCGAGGGGCGCCAGCATCAGCGTCTCGACGAACAGCCCCGACAGGCCATCCAGCGCGACACGCTTGCGCAGCAGCCCGTAGGTGCCGAAGGACAGCGCCAGCGAAAGGGTGATCCAGGGCAGCTCGGAGAGATTGAGAAACTGCAGGCTCAGGCCCAGCGCCGCCAGCCCCAGCGCCACGCCCTGCAGGCGAGTCAGGCGCTCCTTGAGCACCAGCATGCCCAGTGCCACGTTGACCAATGGCGTCAGGAAGTAGCCGAGGCTTGCCTGCAGCACTTCATGCTGCTCCACCGCGAAGATGTAGATCCCCCAGTTGGCCGCGATCAACAAGGCGCACGCCAGCCCCGGCCATAGTTGCCGTGGCCTGGACAATGCGCTGCGAATCGGTGACCAGCGCTTGAGCAGGCTGATCAGGAGGATGAGAAACACGCAGCTCCACAGGATGCGGTGCAGCAACACCTCCCAGGCGGGGATGCCGGAAAACAGCGCGAAGTACAGCGGAAAGCAGCCCCACATGGCATAGGCCGTCAGGCCGTAGCCGACCCCCTTGAGGCCTTCGCGACGGGCCAGGGCTGCCGCTTCATCGCTCTCGGGCGAGCTCTGCGCCTGGCTCATCGCGAGTCACTCTCGCCATCCTGAGCCAGTGGCTTGCCCGCGATGTAGTAGCCCGAGGGGCTCAGCGCGAGGAAGAAGGTCTCGGCCTCGGGGTAGCCGGCTTCGCGCATTGCCTGGTGGATGGCCTCGCCACAGACGTCACGGACCTGCTGGCCGCGTTCGAACCACAGCACCTCGACGAAGGGAAAGGCATCCACCGTCTGGCCGTCGAAGACATATTGCGTGCTGATGCACTCCAGCGTGAACTCATCGCGCGGCGTCGCCGTGGCCTCACTGAGCTGGTCGACAAGCGTGCGCGAGACGGGGGCGAGACGGGCGGGGGTAACGCCATGGAAGCGAAGCTGAGGCATGCAGGGCTCCTGGAGCACGAATGAGTGGGGGTGACAGCGCGCGTGGTCGACAGGCGGACCGAGGTCCATGCGCCGAGCCTCATCAGCCGGCGCTGACGGAGCCGGCATCAAGCCCCGCGCAACATCAGCATAAGGGGAAGCGATGGCCTGCGTCGTGCCTTCAGGCCGCGGCAGCATGTCGATGGTCAATATATCATCGGCGACTCATGCACACATCCGCTGGCTGAGCCGCGCGGAGTTGTGGGCCAGTTCCCGCATTGCCTCTCACATCTGAGCGCCACAGACGGTAGAATGGGCGCATTCATGCTCGCGATGGCATGCAGGCCTCACACCCTCCATCACCCGCAAGGCGTGTCCCGGGAGGGCGGCATGAGGGCAAGATGACCGAGGATCAGGGAGACGGCATGACAGTGACGAATCCATCAGCAACGTGGGAAGACGCAGGCAAGTTGCGTGTCAGCCTGGTGCAGGCCGATCTGCGCTGGGAAGACCCGGCAGAGAACTGTCGCCTGCTGGGCGAGCAGCTGGACGCCGCTGGCCTGACGGCCGGACCTGACGGCCACAATGCCCTGACCGACCTCATCGTGCTGCCCGAGATGTTCGCCACCGGCTTCACCATGAATTCCCGTGAGATGGCCGAGCCGATGGAGACCAGCGAGAGTGTCGCCTGGCTCAAGGCGCAGGCTGTCGCGCGCGGTTGCGTGATGACGGGCAGCATTGCGGTACTCGAGGGAGACGAGTGCTACAACCGCATGCTGTGGGCCACGCCGAGTGGTGAGCTGAGGCATTACGACAAGCGCCATCTGTTTCGCATGGCAGGCGAGCATGAGCGTTATGGCATGGGCAATGAGCGGGTGATCGTCGAGCTCAACGGCTTCCGGATCCAGCTGTCCGTCTGCTATGACCTGCGCTTCCCGACCTGGCTGCGTCAACGCCCCGTGATTGGCGGCATGAGCGCGGCAGAGTGTGCCACCGGCAGCGCCTTCGAATATGACCTGCTGCTGTGCGTGGCCAATTGGCCGGGCGTACGGCGGCATCCGTGGCGCACCCTGCTTCAGGCACGCGCCATCGAGAATCTGGCCTATGTGGTGGGCGTCAACCGAGTGGGTGACGATGCCAACGGGCTGCACTATACCGGCGATTCCATGGTCTGCGATTTCAAGGGCGAGCCCATCCTCGACCCCGCGCCAGACCAGCCCTTCATCGAGACGGTGACGCTTGAACGCGGCGCCCTCGACGAGTTTCGAACCAAGTTTCCGGCGTGGATGGACGCCGATCATTTCACTCTGGAGGCCTGATGCGCCTGGACAAATTCCTTACCGAAACCACGGATCTCAGCCGCAGCGATGCCAAGAAGGTCGTGCATCGCGGCGATGTCACCGTGGATGGTGAGGTAGTCAAGAACACCGCGCGTGCCGTCAAGGATGGCATGCGCGTCGAATGGAACGGCGAGCACCTGGAACTGATGGGCCTGCGCTATCTGATGCTCCACAAGCCGGCCAATGTCGAATGCACCACCAAGCCGGGCCTGTACGAGCGCGCGCACGACCTGATCGAGCTGCCCAATGTCGAGCGCCTGAGCATCGTAGGGCGTCTCGATGTCGACACCACCGGTCTGGTGTTGATGACGGATGACGGCCAGTGGAACCACCGCGTCACCTCACCCAAGAAAGCCTGTGCCAAGCGTTATCGCGTGACCCTGGCGCGCCCGCTGGAAGGGGATGAGCTGGCGCGTGCCGTGGAAGATTTCGAACACGGCCTGATGCTGGACGGCGAAGAGAAGCCGACGCGTCCGGCACGCCTCGAGATGGAAACGGCCACCGTGGGTCTGCTGTGGATCACCGAAGGCCGCTATCACCAGGTCAAGCGCATGTTCGCGGCCATCGGCAATCATGTCGAAGCCCTGCACCGCGAAGCCATCGGCGACGTGGAGCTGGACCCGGAGCTGGAACCCGGCGAATGTCGCTTCCTGCGTCCGGAAGAGATCGCCAGCTTCTGATTGTCAGCGTCTGACCATCAGCGCCATATCGTCATGAAAAGCCCCCGTCATTTTCCTCAATGGCGGGGGCTTTTTCATGTGCGTCGTTGGCCGCCGAGCCTTGTATCGATCCAACGATCGCGCTTAAGGTAAGCGTTGTCTGCTCGTATTGTGAATTCTTTGCGGGAAGCGCGTTTTGCAGAAGTGAAATTTATACTGAGATCGTCTTCAATCAAACGCTTGTTTCCAGTATTTTCATGACAATGGCGTCTCCATAACAACAACGAGGAAAATCCACTATGTCGTCCCCCTTCACCAAGTCCCACCTGATGAAACCCCTGCCGCTGCGCATGGCGCTGGCGGGCAGTGGCCTGCTGCTGGCGACCCTCTCGGCACCGGCAAGCGCCGCGGAAGATGCCAGTGTGGTATTCGCGGCGCCGCCGTGGCCGGGCGTGACCATGAAGACCGAAATCGCCTCCGAGATCTTCGAGGCGCTGGGTTATTCCCCCACCACGCGTCAGCTGGGCGCGCAGATCACCTATGAAGGCATCTCGCTCGGGGAAGTGGATGTCTATCTGGCCGCCTGGCTGCCGGGGCAGAGCACCATGTACAACGCGGCGATGGAAAAAGGCGCCATGGTCGATCTGGGCAACAACGTGAACGGCGCGCGAGCCAATTTTGCCGTACCGCGTTATGTGGCCGAAGCCGGCGTCACCTCACTGAACGATGTCGACAAGCCGGAATTCGCCGACAAGTTCGACAAGACCATCTACTCCATCGAGATCGGCTCGGGCTCCAGCGAGATCGCCAACCGTGCCGTCGACGAAGACATCTACGGCCTGGGTGACTGGGACCTCAAGGAATCCTCCACCGCCGGCATGTTGGGGACGGTGGCCAATGCCATCAAGCGCGATGAGTGGGTCATGTTCGTCGGCTGGACCCCCCACTGGATGGGGGTCGAATACGACATGGTCTTCCTGGAGGACCCCAAGGACCTGTGGGGCCCGGGTGGCGGCGCCAGTGACGTGAAGACCCTGGCCAACAAGGCATGGTCGCAAGCGCATCCCAACGCCACCGTCTTTCTGGATCAGATCGCCTTCACCTCCGAGGAGCAGAGCGAGCTGATCTATGGCTTTGGCAAGGAAGAGCGCCCGCAGGAAGAGGTGGCTGGCACCTGGATGAAGGCCAATCCCGCCAAGGTCAAGGGCTGGCTGGAAGGCGTGACCACTCGAGATGGCAAACCCGCCTGGCCTGCCGTGCAGAAGGCGCTTGGCCTGCCGGACGCCTGACGTGTCGATCCCGAACCTGTCACTTCCGTCTGCACGGCTGAACACTCGGTCTTGAAACTCGGTCTTGAAACTCGGCGACATTGGATGACACAGCCTGCGTGCCTGTTGTCGCCGGCAATGTCTGATCAGAACCCCGCTCCTGGAGCGGGGTTCTCGCGTTTCTGGCACCTTCTCACTGCCCGTCGAGCCCCATCGCAGCATCGTCATGCAAATCTTGCATGGAAAATCAAAATAAAGAATTGGTCGGACCTGTTCGCGCTGTATCACCATGACCCCGCATTCTGCGTCGCCTCAACGCGCAGCAAACAACAATGACAAGCAGGGTTTACCTCATGGCTGATACTGATTCGTTCGCCGAGCGCGATTCGCGCACCTCTGGTCCTGTCGCGCGCTTGCTGTTCCCGTGGACAGGCTTGCCGCTCTGGAAACAGATCTTCATTGCACTGGTGCTGGGCCTTGGGTTGGGCATCCTGCTCAACCAGACCGGCCGCGTCGATATCGCCGCCGACATCAAGCCGCTGGGGGATCTGTTCATCCGCGCGATCAAGATGCTGATCGTGCCGCTGGTCTTCGTCTCGCTGGTCACCGGCGTGGCATCGCTCGACAACCTTTCCCGCCTGGGGCGTCTGAGCCTCAAGACACTGGGGCTGTATCTGGGCATGACGGCGGTGGCGATCACCATCGGCCTGGGGCTGGCGGCTCTCTTCCAGCCGGGCGTGGGTATCGACCTGGGCAGCGCCGCCGGTGTCGAGGTGCGGGAAGCGCCGACTGCCGTCGAGACATTGCTTGGCCTGGTGCCGACCAATGCCGTCGAGGCCTTCGCCGAGGGCAATGTGCTGCAGATCATCGTCTTCGCGATCCTGTTCGGCCTCTCCATCACGCTGGTCGGGGAGAAGGCGCGTCCGGTGCGCGTGTTCTTCGAGTCCGCGGCGGAAATCATCTACCGCATGACCAGCATCGTCATCGCCTTCACGCCCTACGGTGTCTTCGCGCTGATGGCCTGGGTCGCCGGAACCTACGGGCTGGCGATGCTCGCGCCGCTGGCCAAGGTGATCGCCATCGTCTATCTGGGCTGCATCGTGCACGCCGTGGTGGTGTATGGCGGCCTGCTGCGCTTCGTCGCGCGCCTCAATCCCGTGCGTTATTTCCAGGGCAGTGTCGAGCCGATCATGCTCGCCTTCACCAGTACTTCAAGCTCCGGCACCTTGCCTGTGACCATGATGGCCGCCGAGCAGAATCTGGGCGTCAAGCGCAGCGTCTCGAGCTTCGTGCTGCCGCTGGGCGCGACCATCAACATGGATGGCACCGCGCTGTATCAGGGTGTCTGCGCGCTGTTCATCGCCCAGGCCTACGGTGTCGATCTGGGCATGACCGAGTACGTCACCATCATCATGACCGCCACTCTGGGCTCCATCGGCACGGCGGGCGTGCCGGGGGCGGGGCTGATCATGCTGTCGCTGGTGCTGACCTCCGTCGGCCTGCCGCTGGAAGGGGTTGCCATCATCGCCGGGATCGACCGTGTGCTCGACATGGCACGTACCGGGCTGAACGTGGCCGGCGACTGCGCCGTCAGCTGTCTGGTCGCCAAGAGCGAGAAGGCACTCGATGAAGAGGTCTTCAACACCCCGCACGTGATGCGTTCGACCTTGAGCTGAGCGTCGCGCTGATGGAGGGAAGTGGCCTTCACTTCCCACTGACCGGCAGCCAGGAGGCGCTGCCGGTCGTCCTTCCCCAGGAATCTGTCGCCCTCAGGCCGACAGGCATGTCAAAGATGGTCAGGAGAATCGCGCCATGGAAGCGTCTGCCACACGGCTTTCTGTCAATCGGCTTTCTGCGGCTGGACTCGCTGCTGGCGGGCCCCGCAACGCGCCGGACACCGTCACCCGCTACGGTGTGGTCGGCGGGCTCGGAGCGCTGGGCAGCGCGGATGTATTGCTCAAGACCGTGCGTGCGGCCCAGTACTGCAAGCCCCCGCGCCGGGTGGACATCGCTTTCGAACAACGTCACTTCGAGGATGGTCCCGGCATCGCGGAAGAGGGCTATGACCCGCTGCGCCGCAAGTTCTATGTCTACAACGTGCTCAAGGACATGCAGGGCAAGGTCGAGAATGCGCTGGTGCCATGCTTTCTCTCGCATACCTTCCTGGCCGAGATCACCCCGGAAATCAGCGTGAACGTGGTGGATATCTTCGAGGCGCTGCAGGACCGCATTCGCCGCGAGTACCCTGACGTTCGCAAGATCGGTGTGCTGACCTCAAGCTACGTGCGCGCCTCTGGCATCTTCACGCGTCGTCTGTCCGGGCCCGTATCCGAGCCCATGACCCGACCGGAAGGTGCCGAGCCCGGCGCGGAGCTCGAGGTGCTCTACCCGGAGGCGCGCGTGCAGCGCGAGGCATTGATGGAGGCCATCTATGGCCCGACGGGCATCAAGAGCGGCCATCATGGCGGTGAATGTCTGCAGCAGCTGATGGAAGCCTGCGATAATCTCATTCGTCAGGGAGCCGAGATCATCGTGCCGGGCCTGAGCGAGATCCCGGTGATGATGGCCTCGCTGCAGCCTCTGATTCCGGTGCCGTTGCTGGATTCCAATCGAATCTACGCCGAGTACGCGCTGGGACATGATCGCGAGCAGGAAGGGCGGCAGTTCAAGCTGGGCGTGCTGGGCGGCGTCGGGCCCGCTGCGACGGTGGACTTCATGCGCAAGGTGGTGGGACTGACACGTGCTGAGCGCGATCAGGATCACCTCAAGATGGTGGTGGAGCAGAATCCGCAGATTCCCGATCGCACCGCCAATCTGATCGGCAACGGGGAAGACCCGAGCATCCCGATGCTCGCCACCTGTCAGCGACTGGAAGCGGACGGTGCCAATGCCATCGCGATTCCCTGCAATACCGCGCATGCCTTCGTGGCGCGTATCCAGCCCTATATAGGCATCCCGATCATCAACATGCTGACGGCGGTGGTTGATCATATCGCCGCGCGGGAGACGCCGGTGGCGCGGGTCGGGCTGCTCGCGACCAGTGGCACCGTGGCCAGTCGGGTCTACCACGACATCCTCGAAGCCTCGAGGCGTGAGACGCTGGTGCCGGACGCCTCCCATCAGGCTTGCGTGATGGACGCCATCTACGGACAGCAGGGCGTCAAGGCGGGTCACACCTCAGGCGAATGCAGTCTGATGCTGGAAGCCGCCATCGAGCACCTGCTGGCCCAGGGGGCAGAGGTGGTCATTCTGGGCTGTACGGAGCTGCCGCTGATCGAGTTGCCGAAAGCGTTGCGTGAGCGCGTAGCCTTGCTGGACCCCTCGGAGATACTGGCACGCCGCTGCATCGCCTTGGCGCAACAGCCCGATGACGTCGAGTTGGAGAATGTGGCGCTGTGAAAACAGCGAGGGAAACAGACAGCACTGACTACGCGGAAGGAAGGAAGGAAGGAAGGAAGGAAGGAAGGCATGCAAGAGGACAGGAAGACCAGCCACGCTATACTGCGGCGCTACATGCCTAACTCCAGGAAATCGCCGTGGAAATGAACTGGCTGGAAGACTTCCTCACGCTGGCCGTCACGCGCAATTTCTCGCGCGCGGCTGAGTTGCGCAACGTGACTCAGCCGGCCTTCAGCCGCCGGATACGCAATCTGGAATACTGGGTGGGCGCGACCCTGATTGATCGCAGCCTGTTTCCGGTTGGGCTGACACCGGCCGGCGAGTCCTTCCAGCGGACGGCGCAGGATGCGCTCTCGGTATTGCGGGTCGGGCGGGAAGAAGCACTGGGCTTCGTGCCCAAGATCGAAGAGGTGGTGTCGATCTCGGCCTCCCACACGCTGGCGGTCAGCTTCTTCGTCGACTGGCATGAACAGCTCCAGACCCGGCTGGGCAAGCTCAAGGCGCGTATCGTGCCGGACCACGTCGCCGGCTGTGTCGATGCGCTGATCAGCGGCAACTGTGATCTGATGCTCGCCTACAACAGCCCACTGCTGCCGACGCTCACCGACATGGTGCGCTATCCCTCCATCGTGCTGGAATCCGAGCGTCTGGTGCCGGTGAGTGCAGTGGATGGGGCAGGGCAGGCGTTGTTCTCGCTGGAAAGCGACACTCCGCAACCGTATCTCTGCTACTCCAGTGACAGCTATCTCGGTCGGCTCACCGCGCTGATCCTCAATCGGGAATCCCTCTCGGCACGCCTCAACTTCTGCTACGAATGCTCGATGTCAGATGTGCTCAAGCGCGGGGCCCTGGCCGGCAGTGGTATCGCCTGGGTACCGGAGCGCGCCGTACGGGATGAACTCAACGCCGGTCGCCTGCGCATCGTCGGGGATGACCGCCACACCGCTCCTCTGGATATCTGCCTGTTTCGGCATGCCGAGCACGAACAACAGGTCGCGGAGCGCATCTGGCAAGCCTGTCTGGACACGCAAGCCAGCCGCACAGTCACCTCCGCCACTCAAGGGTGACCTCTCGGCCATAACGCCAGTGGCGGTGAGCGTCATCCGCCCACCGCCACTGGTCTTCGCTCTCATCCATCATCTCGCCAGGCCCGCGCAAGGGTATCGCAGACTCACGACAGGCGCCGTGAATTGGCCGTCGTGCGCTTGTGCAGCGGCTTGATGAACTGCGTACCCCTCGTCCACCACGGCACGACCTTGCCACCCGACATCGCGTTCATCCACGCCTTCTGCATCACGAACCACATCTCCCAGCTGGCGGCGATCTTCTCCGACACCATCTTCTGGTTCTCCGCGATCATCTTCGGATCCAGCGGCGACTGCGTCCCCCACAGCTGCGTGCGCGACATGATGGTGGACATCGCCGTCGACCACATCTCCACCGACGTCGTCCCCAGCTTCCAGACATCGAACATCGCAGCAGGTGTCGTCGGGACCAACTCAGACCAGGCAGGTTGTTGAGTCATTGTGCTCTCCACGTAAAGGAACCTCATGACAGTCTTACGCCTGTTGATGCTGCAGTGCAACATTAGTTTTTTATATCCCTGAATGTGAGCGCGAGGCAGAGCCTCCCTTATCACCACTTTCCATACAAAACAATGAGTTAGCGATAGGTGATGGCTTGGGAAGCCGGAATTTTCCGTGCCTTGGCGGAAATTTCCCGTGGGGCTGGGGAAAGTGGATTTTTGGGATTTGTTGGCAATGTCTTACGTAGGCGTATGAATTTTATGAGGCTGGGTATCAGTTCAGTCAGACAGGGCACGTAGGTGTTGGCGAACGTCGCGGAAATTTCCGGCGCGAAGTTAGGTGCGATAGAGCGGAGGGGTCGGCGAGGCGTGTTGGAGATCGAGTTTAGTGTCTTGTTAATGCGACGCAGAGTGTCGCGTTGAACTAACGATTTCTTCTCGCGCTTGCCTCGACTCGGCTATTATTAGGTTTCTTGAAATTTCCTATATTTTAATATGCATTTCTCGCCAAGGCAGGACGCCATGGTGGAAGGCCATGAGACGGAGCTCGCCCCAGAGGTAAGCGCCGTGCGGTAGCCGTGCTAAAAGTAGAAGGTTAGTTGATCTTGGGACTCATAATCCCTTGGTCGCTGGTTCGAGTCCAGCTGGGCCCACCAATGAAATCAGCGTCTTAAGAGTTTTACCTGGTGAGTCCCATAGTCCAAGGGTACAGTTTCGGTACAGTGCCGATCCTTCAGCCCCCTGGAGACTTTCATGGCCACCATCGTCAAGACCCCTGCCGGTAGCTGGAAGGTCGTCATCTGCAAGACCAGCTGGCCTACCACTGTTAAGACCTTCCGCACTAAGCGTGACGCTCAAGATCTGTTTAAGTAGACGCTGAACAATCCGGTGCGTTCTTGGCTTCAACCTGATGATTTTTGGTGAACATGGCGAGACGGCAAACGAGGGCTCTATGCCTATACCAATCTCTGGGATCAGGCGAAGAAGCAGGCCAAGCTCGATGACCTCCGCTTTCATGGCCTACGCCATGAAGCCGTCAGTCGCCTGATAGAGGCGGGTTTTTCCGACCATGAGTTCGCGGTAATCAGCGGCCACAAGTCTATACAGGCCCTGAATTCAAGCAATAAGCGCAGCACCTGCGGTATCCAGGCCTCCTGAGTATTCCTTAGAAAAACCTGCGCCGGAGTCCGGTAGCCGAGTCGCTTCCGAGGACGGTCATTCAGCTTTTCGACCACCTTGCGTAGCTCTGCATTGCTGACTTGGCGGAAATCCGTTCCTGTGGGGAAGTACTGCCGTATCAAGCCATCCGTATTCTCGTTGGTCCCACGCTGTCCAGAGCAGTGGGGATCGTAGAGGTACATCCCGTCGTCACGGCCTTGGCCACCGCTTCGTGGCCAGCGAATTCCAAGTCACTATCCAGTGTGACCGACTGGACCGCTCCCCGACGCGGCATCAACAAGCGGATCATGGCTGCTTGCGTCAACTCGGCCGATATCCTGGGCAGTCTTGCCGCCAGTAAATAGCCACTGCGACGCTCGACCTGCGTGACCAAGCCTGATTGCTAGTGGCCCTATATCACGGTGTCGCCCTCCCAGTGGCCGATGAAGCGCCGCTCATCAATTTCAACTGGGCGGCTCTCGATACCGACTCGGTTAGGGATCTGCCCAACCCGGCGCTCTTAACGTGCGTGCGGTGCTTATTGTGGCGTTTGGGCTGATGAAGATGCCGCCAAAGATCATCACTCCGCACCTTATCGCCCCAGATCAAGGAGTCGATTCATTGATGACTGACACTAATGCCAGCCAAGGGCGCCATGAAGCCACTGATTCGCTATGAGCCCCACTCCTCACGTAGCCGAACGTCAACGGCGGCCATCATGCCGGGAAGGTGCTTTGTTCACTTGGTAGCAGTGCGGCGCCGATGATCACTGAGTGTCTGGGCCTGCTCGGGATCATAGCCATCAGCGGTGGCGTTACGGCGAATTTCACGGCTGATCGTGCTGCTGTGGAGGTTCAGCTCCCTGCCGATCTGGCGCTGGCTCATGCCCAAGTCATAACGGGCGTGGATCTGGTATCGTTGGGTCTGGGTCAGCTGTCGGTATTCCATACTGTGCTTCACTTTGGTCGGTGAGCCGAGAAGGGTACCGGCGCTGGCCCTCCTGCCTCTACCGTGCGGTCCAAAGTGCTGCGTTTATTCTATGAATCCAGGGATTCTACGGCGATATACACACCTATGGGCAGAAGATTTAGTTTTGAAGCTGCATGGGTTGAGAAAAATCTAATGTATTTGGCCTGATATGGGATAAATTTGTGTGGTTAGAAGCTGCTTTCGACGCAAAGCCGACGTGATAAAAAATGGTGCATGTGAGTTCATTCCTGTTGTGTGGTTTGCAAAATTTACTGCCTTATTCTGTCAAGATATAATGCATTACTCTGATATGTTTCAATAGCTTAAGGGGAGGCGGATTTCGATATGAAAAGAGTTAAGCTTATAGGGGGGGGCATTTAGTCGTTGGCTTGTCAGTTAAATTGTTGGTAGGCTTTGATCTATGGTACTGTCGTCTAGTGGTCTAAGACGCCCGCCGATTACGTCTGTTTGTTAAAGCGGGTAACTGAGGTTCGAATCCTCACGGTACCACCAATATCAGGAATTTATATGAATAGTGAGGGGCTAAAGCAGTTTCTAGCTACTGTTGGTGATGCTGTCCATTCAGTGAATACAATCTGCGTGGGTCTAACCTCTGTGCGTTCAGGAACGATAGAAAAGCCAGAGGACCTGACAATAAGTTGGTCAAGCTCGGACCCTGCGACTTCAGCTTCGAAAGCTCGTTTATTTGCTCTTCGAGCTTCATTAGTGTTTGTAGAGGAAGCACTTTTGAAGTACTTAGGGTTTTTAAAATCCTGCATCTTTGCCGATGATAAATTGCGAAAGGCACTTTCTACAGAGAAAGCCGCAGATAAAGTAATTGAGGTCTCTAAGCATCTTCCCAATGCAGAGCCATATTGGTGCCCAATGGTTGTGTTACTGGTACGTTGGCGGAATAGAGTTGTTCACAGTTCGAATGTCGGGCTAACAGTTAACCAGAAAAAATTGTTAATAGATAACGCACAATTGTTGAAGGATAGGCATGCTGGAATTGATATTGATAAAACTATTAATAACTTCGGTTCTGGTCAAATAACTCTCAAGGATTTTACGACGCTTATAGCAATAACAGTGCGATATGTGCGCCACATCGACGAAGAGCTAAAGCCCAACATTTATACTGTTGATGGGTTCTTTAATTGGCTGGAGCAAAGAGATCTAATAGGGGCGTACAATAGTGTAATTAACGCTAATGGTGAAGCCACTCGCCGCCGAAAGCTAAAGGCATTCATTAATACGGAGTTTTCCGATATTTCAGATGAGCTCATCGAGAGATTATTTAAACACGGACCAGTGAGACTTTGAAATATATGATATCGTGTTGATGGTTGATAATACGGCTTCGTTGTTTTCTTAACTGATAGTTTTTGCAAGGTCTACGTTTTTTTCATGTTTTATACAGATGATTTTATGTGGGAAGTGATGGGTATAAGGGCGTTGCCGCCGGTGCTTTATCACTATACGTCAATAGAAACTTTAGCATTGATATTGGAAAACCATAATTTACGCTTTTCCCGACTTGATAGTGTTAACGATCCAGAGGAGGCCACTGCTTCAGATCTTACAGCTGCATCAACGCTTGTATTTGGTTCATGTTGGACGGCGCAAGATCGAGAATCCATTGCTATGTGGAAAATGTATACGCCAAATATGCAAGGGGTGCGTATTCGTCTCCCAAATAACCCGTTTCTAGGACGTAATGCCCCTACCGTATGGGAAAAGGGAGGTGCTACACAGCGCATTGATGCTGAGATTGTCATAAATCGCGGAAATGGAGGCCTCGGCATTTCTACTTATTACGTCACTGGTCCAAATAAAATTCATTATACTGATGACAAATCTTATCTAAACGGGACATGCTTGGTGGATGATGATGGACGTTGGTCCGTGCAACTGTACGACCTTGGCATGGTAAAGAACACTTATTGGTCATTTGAAGAAGAGTGGCGGTACAAGGTACTCGCTACCTTCTCAGAGATACCTCTTCACGAACCCAACCTTCAAGCTCATCCGGCTTTTGATCTTACGAACTATCCAGTGCTTGAAGAGGCACTTTTTGTACCTTTAGCGAAAGATTGCTTCGACGAAATGGAAGTTCTGCTTGGCCCTCGTGTAACACTAGAGCAAGAGCTGATAGTTAATAATCTTCTTAATAAGTATGCACAGAAAGCAACTTTAAGACGAAGTGAAATTAATGTGAGGATGTGAAGAAAAAGGACTCTTCGATGCCAGGTGTGGAATTAGTGTCCTGAAATGGTCCAAGATATGGGTGCCCGAACAGACTGGAGAATTGACATGGATGGTACTCAGATCCTGACCCTTGGCTTGGGCTTGGCAAGCGCCTTGGAAACCCAAGGACCAGTATCTGGGCACCACATCATCCCCACATCGTCTCGAGCTTTACGTGGAAGCCGATCGGGGCAGTTTTCATGCCTGCCCGGAATGCGGCAAGGCATGCCCGGCGCATGACTTTGCCGACAAGTCCTGGCGACACCTGAACTTCTTCCAGCATCATTGCTATCTCCATGCCAGCATCCCTCGCATCCGGTGTCCAGAGCACGGCGTCAAGCGAGTCGAGGTGCCCTGGGCTCGCCCTGACCGCGGCTTCACACCGTGGTATATACAGGCTGCCATGTCGCTGGTGAGGGAGATGCCTGCGCTCGCCGTCTCTCGGCAATTGGAAGTCACTGACAAGCGTCTGTGGCGAATCATGCATCAATACGTAGGCCGCATGCAGGGAAATTTGGATCTTTCTCAGGTTGCCAATGTCGGGATAGAAAAAATAGTATTACGCCGATATGTGATGCGTGATGCGTGATGCAGTGGCAGACCACACTCTTCTCAATCTAATGGCAAAAGCACTCAATACGTTAGAACGACATGCTGACCAGGTTGTGAGGCGCTGGCACTCATTCCTGACGAGCGCACGTCTAGAATGTATGAATGTCCTCTTTCAATTAGCCAGATCACCTCCGTGCGGCTACCGAAACAAAAGCAATTTCATTGTGATGATCTACTAGGACGGCAGTCCCGTGGGATGCATGCTGGATGAAGTTAAATCTACATAAAAATTCGAAGAGATCCTTTACTACCAGGCTATGAGTCATGGCAATCAGTAGCTCAAGTCTCTTAATACCCCTCAAGATGTGGTAATCACCAGCACTCTGGGCCTCTTCTTGTATCTTAATGTGGCTATAATTCAGAGATTACACGTCCATCGCTTCAAGATCACAATATTGTCCCTCAAAACACAATAAATGGCTAAATTGAAAAGAGGAAGTTATCTCGCCTTTTTGGCAATTTGTAGATGAACATGGATGGCCCAGATGCCTCAGGTGCTTTCTGTCCAACAAACTTGCCTTTATTCCAAAGTGTTGGTGTACAGAAGATTTCTGTCGAGACGCTCATGGTATTTTCCTCCACCGGGCGGGGGGGGGGGCAAAGGGTGGCTCAATTCAAGCTCGACATGTTCTAAGGTTAATTTACAGTCGGGACTCTGACCCTAGATTCATAGAATAACCGCAGCACTTTGGACCGCACGGTAGAGGCAGGAGGGCCAGCGCCGGTACCCTTCTCGGCTCACCGACCAAAGTGAAGCAGAGTATGGAATACCGACAGCTGACCCAGACCCAACGATACCAGATCCACGCCCGTTATGACTTGGGCATGAGCCAGCGCCAGATCGGCAGAGAGCTGAACCTCCACAGCAGCACGATCAGCCGCGAAATTCGCCGTAACGCCACCGCTGATGGCTATGATCCCGAGCAGGCTCAGACACTCAGTGATCGTCGGCACCGCACTGCTACCAAGCGGACAAAGCGCCTTCCCGGCATGATGACCGCCGTTGCCGGTCGGCTACGTGAGGAGTGGAGTCCAAAGCAAATCAGTGGCTTCATGGCGCCCTTGGCCGGCGTTAGTGTCAGTCATCAATGGATCTACTCCTTGATCTGGGACGACAAGGCACAGGGTGGTGACCTTTGGCGGCATCTCCGTCAGCCCAAACGCCGCAATAAGCACCGCACGCACGCCAAGAGCGCCGGGTTGGGGAAGATCCCCAACCGAGTCGGTATCGAGCACCGCCCAGATGAGATTGATGATCGGCGCTTCATCGGCCACTGGGAGGGCGACACCGTGATACAGGGCCACAAGCAATCAGGCTTGGTCACGCTGGTCGAGCGTCGAAGTGGTTATTTACTGGCCGCACGACTGCCCAAGATCTCGGCCGAGTTGACGCAAGCAGCCATGATCCGCTTGTTGAAGCCGCGTCGGGGAGCGGTCCAGACGATCACACTGGACAATGGCTCGGAATTCGCTGGACACGAAGCAGTGGCCAAGGCCGTGACGGCGGCGATGTACTTCTGTGATCCCTACTGCTCTGGACAGCGTGGGACTAACGAAAATACGAATGGCCTGATACGGCAGTACTTCCCCAAAGGAACGGATTTCCGCCAGGTCAGCAATGCAGAACTACGTAAGGTGGTCGAAAAGCTGAATGACCGTCCTCGAAAGCGACTCGGCTACCGGACACCGGCGCAGGTGTTTCTAGGAAATACTCAGGAGGCCTGGATACCGCAGGTGCTGCGCTTATTGCTTGAATTCAGGAGTTTAAGCCACCAGCCTCAACTGCTGTCTTTCGAAGCGTGATGAGGTGGCGGCCTTCTACTAGGTTTTTTTAAACTACGGTGAGGGTGTCATTAATCATATGACCTTGCATAGCGCTGATTATTGACTTCATAGTAAGCCCTTCTTCTTCCAGTAACTCAGCTGCGTTAGCTGTCCAAACTAAGTCCCCAGGTTCGGTAAATGTGGTGCGGAGTGAACGTACCACATAAGTTGCATGTTTAGCCCATTCAATAAAGGTGTCTTCTGACCAAAAGCTAACTTCTGTTGTGTGTGGTGTGGCGGCCTCTCTGATTTTTTCTACGCTAGAAACAATTACAGGTGTAATTTCGACATTGGAAAATTCAGGGTGGTTTTGTTTGATCCACGATGGGTGGGAAGCCGCTTGGCGAGCTTTTTCCACATGAACACTACCGTCTGGGTCGGCACCTACGTAATCCTCAAAGACAATTCCATGATCTAGAGAAACCCACCATGGATCAGGGGAACCTTCTTTTTCTATCTTGTGAGAGATAAATCCTAACAATTCGCCAAGAGATTTTTGTGCTTGCTCGAAGGTTTCGTGCTTCTTGAGGCCGTTAAGTATATCTGATTCTAATTGAGCAAATTTACGGTTGTGAATGGTTCCAAGGCTTTTAAGTTTTAACCCAATTCTTTCAACCTGGTCCTTAGTGGCGATATCTGTCGTTGCAATACCTTCTTCTTCAGGGTTGTTGGCTCTTGTAAAGCTTGCTAGCCAGCTAAGCTCGGGGGCGGCTTTATAAGCTGCGGAGAAGTGTAGTCTTATTTTTTTCTCCAAGCTGTTATCACAGTTGTTCATGGCAACGTACGCAGCCTTACCTGCTAAGTAATGCCAAAGCGCTCGGTAGCCTCTTAGTTCGGAATCTCCTAAAAAACCTAATACGTTTTCAGCTGATTCTACAGCTTGTTGATAGTTTTTTCGCCAAATAGCAGTCTGGTATTCAATTTCATGTTGCACTGCGCTGTCAAGCTCTTCGATTGCCGGAAGCCCTGAGCGATGGCTCTTGGATCGTTCTTCAATAATCATTTGGTTAGCCTGAGCCCACTCTTGACCATTGGCCTGGAATATTTGATAAAGCTCCAGCATTTCTTCTGCGGTTCTGTCAGATGATTGTTCCACACCAAATTTTATTTCAGCCTGTAATTCTGGGTGAAGATACTTTCGGCGTTTAACATCCGCAATGTAATCTGGAAGGTCTTCGCCAGTTATGACAACAGCGGAGTAGTCTTCAAGAGATCTTGTGCATCTTCCAATGGCTTGAACTACTCGGGTTAGTACGCGTTCATTAAAAAGGATGTTTGCTCCCATTCGCGACATGAGGAATCGCTCTTGAGAGTTCATCGCTTTTGGTAAACCTTCGATAAATAGAAGCCGGCACTCATCACTGGCAAAATCAACGCCATCGTAGCGGTTTGCTGCAATAACAGCGGCATGAGATGAGGAGGTAAACGGTGTCTTTGTTTCCTCAATTTCCTGAGGCCAGAAAATTTCAAGTGAGGGTATTTCTTCAAGTTTTTCAGAAATTGTAGAGGCTTTTTTGTCACTCGGAGTTAGGAATAAAGACCTTGTAGTCTTCTCAACAAGTTTTCTTTTGAAAGCCTCGGTTTCAGAGTCATCTAAAGACATCTCAGGAAAAATAAAAAATCTTCTTCCCACTCCTTGGGCGTCCCAGCCATCTGGTGGGTTTAATCTGTGAATGTTTTTTCTCCCGGTCAGGCGCTCAAGATCCCCCCCAGCTCCGAGAGTTGCGGACATGAAGATTCGTTGCTTTGGAGAGCAGAAAGGTAAGTGTGAGAAAGTCGGAGGTAATAATGGGCGGATTAGAATGCCTTGTGTGGAAAGAAATATTTGGCAGGCATCTAGGTTGTCACGCAGATAAGACCAAGGAAAATATAGTGATGTTCCCTGAACGTTTGCATCCAGTGCTTCAATTAATTCATCTTGTATATCCAGCATGGTAGATATTGGAAGCATATCTACCCATGATCTATCTGAAATATCATCCCACTTGCCTCGAAGTCTGGTTGCATCGAGAGTATTGATATGAGGCTCGATGATGGAGCAGATAATATCTAAGGTGGAAGATGATTTTTCAGTAGTTCTATCTATGAGTAGACTCCACTGACTAGCAATATAGTTTTCAGATGTGTGTGCATCGTCAAGGATTAATATGTCACAGTCTTTAAAGTAAGAGTTCGTGTTGAAAAGTGCGGAGTAGGTCGCGATGCCTATTCTTTTGACTTGCTGGAAATTTGTTTTGGATGCTGGGGAGAATTCGTGTTGAGAGCCAGTGAAAACTTCAACTGAAAGTCCGTATTTTTCTTCAGCCTGGTTAGCTACTTGATAGGCCAGCTGCTTTGTTGGACAAAGGAAAAGAACTTTTTCTTGGTATTTTATTCTTCTCCACTCTGCAATCAGTAGGCCGACTAAGGACTTTCCGCTACCAGTTGGTAATTGAAGGGCTACATCTGATTTATCTTGTGGGAGTTCAGCGTAAGCTTGCATGATTGCCGCTTGGTGCGGCAAGACGTCAGGGAGCTTTCTGCGGCTCAAGTCCCGGAATAGCTTATCCGGTGACGACGGAACTGTAGAAGTGCTGGAAATTGATCTAAAACCCATTATCAGACCCTGCTCTTGATAGCTTTTGTACTTACAAATTTAAGTGCTTGGTTTTTTGCGGCAGTGCTTTCGTTTAATTTACTTTGAGTAAATTGTTGGATGCTGATACTGCTTCCATACGAAATTTATCTCTTCGTAACCCATTTTTCTATTCTTAGTGTAGATTTTCAATCCTACGTGGATCAATTTTTTTGGTGATTGAAATCTTGGGTGTTGATGTGATAGAGATTTTCCTTGCGTCGGCGAATATTCCTCTGTGAATCCCTCCATACTGACTTGACGGCAGCAGTACACTAGGTTCTGTACGAAAAGTCGGCTCGTAGGAAGCGAAGTATGTAAGCTAGGCATACCATCGCATAAAAGCTACGGGCCAGCTTTTCATATCGTGTCGCAATACGACGAAACTCTTTCAGCCAACTGAAAGAGCGCTCCACGAAATTCGCTGACGGTACATGGGTTTATCGAAAACCCGTGGAAGGCCTGGACGGGGTTTTCGCTTTATCCTTCGTTGGGCGATGATCGGCTTGATTCGAAAGCGGTCGCAGTAACGGCGCAGCTCATCACTGTTATAGCCTTTGTCTGCCACGATGTAGCAGCAACGTTTTCGTGGCCGACCGAGACTCCCCGGTAGATGAACTTATTCCAGGATGAGCATGAATTACAGGGTATCCGACTCTTGGCCTCCCGATAGTGTGAAAGCGATGGGCCAGCCAAGACGATCACAGTTCATATGGATTTTGGTCGTGATGCCCCCACGACTCAGACCCAACGCATGGTCTAAGGGTTCTTCAATCCCCCTTTTTGCCTCCACCAGCAGAGGCGCGTGTTGCTCGAACAGCGGTTGAGTCGATCATCCAGGTCTCGAGATCCATCAGGCCATCTTCATGAAGTCGAAGTTGAAGCCGCGACAAGACCGCCTCAAAGGTACCGTCATCACGCCATTGTTGGAACCTGGCGTGGACACTACTCCAAGGGCCATAACGTTCGGGAAGGTCGCGCCACTTGGCGCCAGAGCAGAGGGCCCAAAAGATACCGTTCAGCATCTGCCTGTCGTCTTTCCTAGGCCTGCCCATCGACTGAGCCGGTGAGACAATGTCTTCGATCAACTGCCATTGGCTATCAGAGATTGCGTAGCGCCCTGTCATATCGCACCTATGCTGGATGTGCATGAGTCACATTAGCAAGAACGACACTTCGTACAAAACCTAACGGTACACACCAGTTTCCTGTGCTATCTTCAACCTTCGCTAACCTACTGAATCCAAAGAACTGTACCTTTCCCTCGATCACGGCTGCTTTTCCTTGAATGTCAGTAACATACTGATTTAAAAGCGAACTCATAATTCCCTAGTCTAATCCTTAAGGTTTCAGTCGACTAGTACCTCCAGCCTTATTCTTCCTCCCCAGCCAAGCCCCCGTACTTCCCTTTGAAATACAGCAGTGGCCGAGCGGTCGCACCAACATCCAGATTCAGTCCCTTTACTTCCCCGATCACGATCAGGTGATCACCTGCGGGGTGCTCTGCGTGAATCTTGCAGTCGAGCCAGTGCAGACTGTCATTGATGACCGGGTTGCCGAGGGGGGAGAGCTGCCAGTCGATGCCTTGCCATTTGTCTGCGCCGCGCATGGCGAACTGGGTGGAGACATGGCTCTGCTCGCTGGAGAGGATGTTGACGGCGAAGCGCTCTGCCTGGCGAATCTTCGGGTAGCTGAACGAGCTTGCCTTGACGCTGAAGGAGACCAGCGGTGGATTCATCGAGACGCTGTAGAACGACTGGCAAGTGAAGCCGATGGGTTCTTCGTCGACCTGGGTAGTGATGATGGTGATACCGGAGGCGAAGTGGCCGAGGGCTTCACGGAAACTGGCGGAGTCGATGGTGGGGGCTGGGTTAGTGTTGGAGAGCGACATGGCAAATCCTGGGAGATTGGGGAGGTGGTAATTGTCAGCCGTAGGGGAAGGGCTGCAGCGATAGCGCTGGTCTGGGCGCTTGAGTGACAGGGGTGAGAGTGATGAAAAAATGGCCGTCGTGAATCCTTCACGATGGCCATTTTTGTTTGCGGCGGTGTCCGCCACTGTTGCTTTCACTCTTGAGCACGACTGTCGGGCCAAGCCCGGCGTTATTTCTCAGTGCTGTGCCTTGGCCAGTTCAGTGTTCTGCCAAGCGATCAGCGCTGCGCTTCGAGTTCCTTGCGCACGATGGCGGCGCCGGCGCTGAGTGCCTGCAGCTTGCCGCGGGCAACTTCACGGGAGAGAGGTGCCATACCGCAGTTGGTGCAGGGGTAGAGCTTGTCGGCATCCACGAACTTCAGTGCCTTGCGCAGGGTCTCGGCGACTTCTTCCGGTGTCTCGATGGTGTTGTTGGCAACGTCGATGGCACCGACCATGACCTTCTTGCCACGGATCAGCTCGATCAGCTCCATCGGCACGTGGGAGTTGTGACATTCCAGCGAGACGATATCGATGTTGGATTGCTGAAGCTTCGGGAAGGCTTCTTCGTACTGACGCCATTCGGAGCCCAGGGTGTTCTTCCAGTCGGTGTTGGCCTTGATGCCGTAGCCGTAACAGATGTGGATGGCGGTCTCGCACTTGAGGCCTTCGATCGCACGTTCCAGCGTGGCGATTCCCCATTCATTCACTTCATCGAAGAAGACGTTGAAGGCCGGTTCATCGAACTGGATGATGTCGACGCCCGCCGCTTCAAGTTCCTTGGCTTCCTCGTTGAGGATCTTGGCGAATTCCCACGCCAGCTTCTCGCGGCTTTTGTAATGGCCATCGAAGAGGGTGTCGACCATGGTCATCGGCCCCGGCAGCGCCCACTTGATCGGTTGATCGGTCTGCGAGCGCAGGAACTTGGCATCCTCGACGAACACCGGCTTCTGGCGAGAGACCGGGCCGACCACGGACGGCACGCTGGCCTCGTAACGATCACGGATCTTGACGGTTTCGCGCTTCTCGAAATCCACGCCATTCAGGTGCTCGATGAAGGTGGTGACGAAGTGCTGACGCGATTGCTCGCCATCGCTGACGATATCGATCCCGGCGTGCTGCTGCTCCTGCAGGGAGACGCGCAGGGCATCCTGCTTGCCCGCGACCAGTGCCTCACCTTCGAGCTTCCAGGGGGACCAGAGGACCTCCGGTTCGGCGAGCCAAGACGGTTTCGGCAGGCTGCCAGCGGTGGAGGTCGGGAGTAATCTCGTCATGATGAATAACCTTGTCCTTGGAATGGTTCAGATAGCGAATGTCGTTCGTCGATCAGCGCGCGCTGTTTGCGGATCAGTGAGCTGACCGATGATGGATTTATTTGTTGGCTGACCAGTTGGCGGACCACTGCTCGAGCAGGCTCTGGTAGGGCTTGATGAAGCTCTCTTCCACGAACTTGCCTTGCTCGATGGCGAGCTGGCTGCGCTCTTCGCGGTCGTACACGATGCGCGTCAGTGAATGGTCCTGTTGCTTCAGGCTCGCCTGATAGGATTTGCCGGCCACGGAATTGGCGTTGTAGACCTCGGGACGATAGATCTTCTGGAAGGTGTCCATGGTGCTGATGGTGCTGATCAGTTCCAGATTGCTGTAATCGTTGAGCAGGTCGCCGGTGTGATAGAAGGCCAGCGGCGCAACGCTGCCCGGCGGCGTGAAGTAACGCACCTTCAGGCCCATCTTGCTGAAGTACGCATCGGTCAGGGAATCATCATCCTGGCGATATTCCACCCCGAGGATCGGGTGCACGTTCTCGGTCTGCTGATAGGTCTTGGTGGTGGAGACGCTGATGCAGATGACCGGCGGCTTCTTGAAGCATTCCTTGTAGGCGGGGGAAGCCACGAAGGCCTGGAACAGGTTGCCGTGCAGCTCACCGAACTGCTCCGGTACGCTGAAGGAGTCCTTGCCCTTGTTGTGCTCCAGCAGGCGTACGCTGAAGTCATAATCACGCACGTAGGACGAGAAGTTGTTGCCGGTCACGCCATCAATGCGCTGATTCGTCTGGTGGTCGACGATGGTGGTCTGCAGGATCTCGATGATCGGCAGGGCATTGTCGGAACGCGCCGCATCGATGTTCAGCTCGACGGAGATGATGTCCAGCTCGACGGAGTAGCGATCGCCCTTGGGGTTGTCCCAGTTGGCCAGCGCATTGAATCGGTTGTTGATCATGTTCAGCGTGCTGCGCAGATTCTGCTGACGGCTCTCACCACGCGCCAGGTTGGCGAAGTTGGTGGTTAGGCGGGTGTTTTCCGCCGGCGTGTAGTTCTCGTCGAAGCGCAGACTCTTGATGCTGAAACCGAATTCGTTGCTCATGGTCGTTCACCCTGATCCTGAGAGAGAAAATTCACTGTGTCGTCGATATCTTCCCGTGATCTTTCAGGCGTCTCGTGAGCAGGTTGCTCTCTGTAAGAATGCATCCATGCCGGGAGAGGCACGCTGCTCGCCATCACGTTCCATGTGCTGGCTGTGAAGTGCAGCGTCATGGGAAGTCTTCATCAACGATCTGATGGAGGTGAGTATCTAGTGCCTAGCTCCATGAGACAAACTGGATTTTTTAATGTTCAAGTTGAGTAAGATTCATGATGAGGGCGGGCGTCATTTCGGGCGCTATGAAAGCCGGCGAATCGAGCGGGGATAGGCGGGCTCAGCAAGCGCGCAATGTGAGCCGCAGAGACGTTGACGCGAGGAGTAGGTAAGAAGGGAAAGAGGGGTAAGAGGGGCAAGAATGGAAAACACACACGCTGGCCCGAACTTCCGCTCGGGCCAGCGTGTGTAGCAAGCACCTGACGCTTCAGAGCACAACACCCTCATGCACTCTTCACGTTCTCCATACTCGGCCATGATGATGCAGCTGGTTCATGAGGCGAGCGGCTGATGATTAGGCGCGACCAGGCCATGACGGCGCATGCGGCGGTAGATGGTGGGGCGCGAGACGCCGAGTTGGCGGGCGACCTGGCTGATGTTCCAGTCCGTGTGGCGCAACAGTTCGAGCAGTTTGTTGGCGTCCGCATCAGCCCCTGCATCGGGCCCAGCAGACGTGAGCGCTGGAGAGGCCGGGTTCGAGGAAGCGCCGGATGTAACGGGGGAGGAAGCGGCAAGCGGGCTGGCAGCCCCGCGGGCGCTGCCGGTGTGGGTCTGGCAGACCTCCGGTAGGTCATGCAGGGTGATTTCATCGCCTTCCGCGGTGGCCATCGCGAAAGCAATCGCATTGCGCAGTTGGCGGATATTGCCAGGCCAGTGATGATTCAGCAGCGCACTGATGGCATCGGCGCGCAGGTGGAGTGTCTGGTCGCGTTCGGCCTGTAGCTCCGCATGCAGCTTGCGAATGAGGTAGTGGCGGTCGGCGCGCTCACGCAGCGCAGGTAGCAGGAGTTCGGCGCCGTTGAGTCGGTAGTAGAGGTCTTCGCGGAATTGCCCGCTGGCGATCAGCTCCGTGACATCGCGATGCGTGGCAGTGATGACGCGAATATCCACCTTGATGGGCGTCTCGGCCCCCAGTGGCGACACCTCTCGCTCGGCGAGCACGCGTAGCAGGCGCGACTGGAGCGGCAGCGGCATGTCGCCGATCTCATCCAGAAACAGTATGCCGCCGTCGGCCTGTTGGATCAGGCCACGCATGCCCTTGGGTCTTCCTCCCGTGAAGGCGCCCGGCAGATAGCCGAAGAGTTCGCTTTCAATCAGCGATTCCGGAATGGCGGCGCAGTTCACCGCCACGAAGGGTGCCTTGGCGCGTGGCCCGCTGTCATGCAGCGCCCTTGCCAACACTTCCTTGCCGGTCCCCGTCTCGCCACGAATCAGGATGCTTACGTTCTCATGGCGCATGCGGCGCGCCAGCTTGAGCAGCCGGTGCATGGAAGGGTCATCTCCCGCGAGCTGGTCCAGCTCGGGCACCGGGTCATCCTGCTGGTTGACAGTGGGGAGGGCCTTCACCGGATAGCCGCGCGGCTCGATCAGGGTCACGAAGACGGTGGCATCGTCCGCCCGCAGGCGGAATGCACGAATCTGATCCCGGTTGGCGTGCGGAATACTCAGCAGCTCATTGAGCTCTCCATCGAACAGTTGCGTGACGGCGGGCAGGGTGGAGACCGTCCACGGTGGCCAGCGTTCAAGATGCGCATCGATCAGGCGTCGGCCTTCGTGATTGGCGGCGATCACCTTGCCATCTTCCTGAATGACAAACAGGCCACGGCCATTCAGGTGCACGAATTCCCGCGCGGTGTCGAAGCGCAGGATCAAGCAATCCCGATAGCGATGCAGGAAGTAGGCATCCTCGATCATGCGGGCATGCAGGGTGACCAGGGAAAGCGCAAAGGTCTGGCTTTCCTGCGGGCGGGGCGATTTCAGCGCCGAGATGTCGAGGGCGGCGATCACTCGGCCCTGGGGGTCGGTGATGGGGGCCGCGGTGCAGGTCAGGTCGATGTGGGTGGCATCGAAGTGCTCACGCTGATGGCAGGTGACGGCTGCGCCATCGTGCAGACAGGTGCCCGCCGCCGAGGTGCCGGCATAGCGCTCGTTCCAATCTGACCCGAGGTAGAGGCCCGCGCGTCGCAGCTCACTCAATTGGTCACGCTGACCGCGAAAATCCACCGCGATGCCGCGTTGATCGGTGAGGATAAGCGCATAGCCATGTTGTGCGATCTGACTATAGAGCCGCTCCACCCCGGCACGCGCCACGTGCAGCAGCTCATCCGCCGATTCCTGATGATCGCGCAGCGCCTGCTGGGTGAGAACGCGGACCGGGCGAGGGCGGCTGGGGTCGAGCTGGTATTCCTCCAGACAGCGCTGCCAGGAGCGACGGATAACGTCGCGCTGCGTCTCGGGGAAGACGTCGCGGCCTTCGCCCAGTTGCATCAGGGTCTGGATATGCTGCCGCTTGTCGGACGGCATCGTGTCGAGTTGGCGGATCATGGCTGCCTCGGCGCTGGCCGTCTCGAGACGGCTCTTTTGATAGTGGCGATGGCGCTTGTGAAAGTGACTATGGCGCTTGTGAAAGTGGCAAGCGCAGTTGTCACAACAGGGGCCATGGCAAAAGCGGCGTGTGCTCCCTCAAGCGTATGCGGTGTGGCGGGAGCGTCAATCATCCTGTCCTGCATCCTTGGTCGGGGCGTTACAGGTGTAACGCGACGTGTCAGGCGTACGGCGTACAGTTGTCACGAAGAAGGTAAAAAGCCCAGCGAGACGAAGAGGGTGGTGATGCGGTAGTGGCGCATATTTGTCATGCACGACAGGTGCTTACGAGCTTTGTCAGGCGTGCATGACAAAGCTGGCATGCTTGATGCCTTGGATGGAGGGCGTGACTACAACATCCAACAACACGCGGAGAGACGCCATGACCGCACGCACGCCAACTCAGATCGCTCAGCAATGGCTCGATGATTTCGAGTCCTCCCTGGCTCAGCGCGATATCGCCCGGGTTCTCTCGTTGTTTGGCGAGGAATGCTTCTGGCGCGATTTGATCGCCTTCACCTGGAATATCAAGACCTCAGAGGGCAAGGACGAGATCCAGTCGATGCTCGCGGCGACCCTCGAGCATGTCGCTCCCTCTCGCTGGCAACTGGATGGTGAGGCCAGTGAGGCCGGCGGCATCGTCGAAGCCTGGTTCACCTTCGAGACCGCAGATGCACGTGGCAAGGGCTTGTTGCGCCTGAAGGAAGGGCGCTGCTGGACACTGTTGACCGCCATGCGTGAACTCAAGGAATTCCCCGAACCGCTGGGTATGCAGCGTCCCAAGGGCGCCGAGCATGGTGCCAACAAGCAACGTGAGACCTGGCTTGAGTCGCGTCAGCGCGAAGAGGCTGAGCTGGGCTACGAGCGCCAGCCGTACTGCGTGATCATCGGTGGCGGTCAGGGCGGTATCGGGCTGGCCGCAAGGCTCAGACAGATGGATGTGCCGACCATCGTGATCGACAAGAATCCACGTGCGGGCGATGCCTGGCGCAATCGCTACAAGTCCCTGTGTCTGCATGATCCGGTGTGGTACGACCACATGCCTTACATCCCCTTCCCGGCAAACTGGCCGGTCTTCGCGCCCAAGGACAAGGTCGCGGACTGGCTGGAGATGTACACCAAGATCATGGAGCTCAATTACTGGAACTCCACGGCCTGTGAGAGTGCGCACTTCGATGAGGCAAGCGGCGAGTGGGTGGTCGAGGTGGTGCGCGACGGCAAGCCCGTGACCTTGCGGCCCAAGCAGCTGGTGCTGGCCACGGGCATGTCGGGCATGCCCAACGTACCGCACTTCCCGGGGGCCGAGTCCTTTGAAGGCGAGCAGCAACACTCCAGTCAGCACCCGGGACCGGATGCCTACCGTGGCAAGAAGGTGATCGTGGTGGGGGCCAACAATTCCGCTCACGATATCTGCGCTGCGCTGTGGGAGCACGATGCAGACGTGACCATGCTGCAGCGCTCCTCCACGCATGTGGTGAAGTCCAACTCGCTGATGGAAGAGGCGCTGGGACCGCTCTATTCCGAACAGGCAGTGCAAAACGGCATCGATCATCACAAGGCGGACCTGATCTTTGCCTCGATTCCCTACCGGATACTGCCCGACTTCCAGCGGCCGATCTTCGAGGCGATCCGCAAGCGCGACGCCGACTACTACCGTCGGCTGGAGGCGGCGGGCTTCCTGCTCGATTTCGGTGATGACGATTCGGGCCTGTTCCTGAAATACCTGCGCCGGGGCTCCGGCTACTACATCGATGTGGGCGCCTGTGATCTGGTCGCCAATGGTGACATCAAGCTGCGCAGTGGCGTCGGCATCGAGTGCATCAATCCGCGCTCGGTCACCCTGACCGACGGCACGGAATTGCCCGCCGATCTGATCGTCTATGCCACCGGCTACGGCTCGATGAACGGCTGGGCGGCACGCATCATCTCGCAGGAGGTCGCCGACAAGGTCGGAAAATGCTGGGGCATGGGCTCCGATACGCTCAAGGACCCCGGCCCCTGGGAGGGAGAGCTGCGCAACATGTGGAAGCCGACCCAACAGCAGGCGTTGTGGTTCCACGGCGGTAACCTGCACCAGTCCCGTCACTACTCCCAGTATCTGGCGCTGCAGCTCAAGGCGCGGCTCGAGGGTATCCCGACGCCTGTCTACGGCCTTCAGGAAGTCCACCACCTGAGCTGAGGCCAGTGGCGCTGGGCACTGTGCCAGCGCCGTGGCAGCAGCGCAGCATTTGCAGATTTCAGTGAGAGATTCAGGAGACGACTCATGCAACTGAACGACAAGATTGCACTGGTGACAGGGGGGGGGCGCGGGATCGGTCGGGGGGTCGCGCTGACATTGGCCAAGGCGGGGGCGGATGTCGTGGTGGCGGATCTGGATCTTGCCATCGCCCGTGAGACCGCGGCGGACGTGGAGGCATTGGGTAGACGGTGCCTGGCGCTACAGGTCGACGTCTCAGATGCGGCCTCCGTGCGGCGCTTGATCGAGGAGGCCGAAGTCGGGCTTGGCCCGCTCGATATCGCCGTCAACAATGCCGGCATCATCGGCATCCATTCACTTGATGCACTGACGGTGGAGGAGTGGGATCGCGTCATGAACGTCAATGCGCGAGGCACCTTCCTGTGCACTCAGGCCGAGGTCGCCGTGATGCGCTCACGCCGCGTCGGGCGGATCATCAATGTGGCCTCGATGGCTGGCAAGGTCGGCTTCCCTGATCTGTCTCACTATTGCGCTTCGAAGTTCGCGGTCATCGGCTTTACCAACGCCGTCGCCAAGGAAGTGGCAGCGGAAGGCATCACCGTCAATGCGCTCTGCCCGGGAATCGTCGGCACCAGCATGTGGCGGGGCGAGAGCGGACTCTCGGCACGCTGGAGTCAGGAAGGCGAAAGCGAGCCCGCTGCATGGGAGCGCCTGCAGAAGAGCCTGCTACCTCAGGGAGTCGCCCAGACCCCTGAGGACATGGGGCAGCTCGTGGTCTACCTCGCCCAGGCCGAACACGTGACAGGGCAGGCCATCGCCGTCGATGGTGGCTTCACGCTATGAGTCGGCAATGAGCCAGCATTGAGTCAGTACTGAGAGCAAGGCTGAGCTCAGTGGCTGACGGCAAGGAGTGATCGCATTACACAACGCCGCCTCTCAGGAATGGGAGGCGGCGTTGTGGTATCTGGTCAGTTGCTCAGAGTATTCAGTCCCACTTCACTCTGCACTGAGCGGCTAGCGATAGGGATCAGTAGAGGTGAACGGCTTCCAGGCGGGCGAGCGATGCCCCTTGTTCGTCGGTCAGGGTCAGTGTCTTGCCTTCTATCTGCCAGCCCGACACCTCGTTGAGTGTCGCGAGGAAATCGCGTTCGAGCGTCGCTACTTCACCGGGGCAAGCCATGCGAGTGGTGGCCAGACGGCCGAAGCCGAGTTCTTGCTCGTCATGGTGATATTCCCCCATCAGGCGATTGCAGCCGGTGGAACCGGCCACTCGCGAGTCTTGTGTATGCAAGACGATATGGGCTTCACGCTTGCCATCCACCACGGGTGTCGGCTGGTCCTCGAGTGCCACCAGCTTCCAGTAGGTGTTCTCTAGCGGCTCGTCGACGGCTTGAGAGTCGGCGGAGGATTGAGCGCCTGCGCAGCCGCTCAAGGTGAATACTGCGCTCATCACGGCGGCCCATGTCATCACTTGCGCTTGTTTCATGCGGGTGTCTCCCTCACTAATAGGTTGTCTACGTCGATTTCGGGGCTGTGCTTTTCGGTCTGTGCTTTCCGGGGGCTGGGCTCCAGGAGCGCTGGAGTCTCTCGCAGACAGCAACATCGCCAGCGTGGTCATCTGAAGCGTTGTAGGCTGAATCAGGAAGACGCGTTACGCATTCTGAAACAATCGCCAAGGAGTTGTCATGCCAGCCACCCGCACGACCTCGTCCGCGAGAGAGCGGATACATCTGTGGTGGGATCTGTTCATCATCGTGCTCGTGATCGCCAATCTGGCATTGCTGCTGTTCGATAGTCTCTTCCTGATTCCCCCGCTGAACACAGCCTTCGCGGCCGTGACACCCGGGTTGCATGCGGCCTATGAGCAGAACATCCACGCCAATTTCCTCTCCATCGACCTGGCGTTCGTCGCCGTCTTCCTGCTCGATGTGCTGGCGGGGTGGGCAGTGGCCATTGCGGAGCGACGCTATCACCGCTGGTTCTTCTATCCCTTCGTGCACTGGTATGACGTGCTGGGGTGTATCCCGCTGAGCGGCTTCCGTCTGTTGCGTGTGTTGCGTGTGATCTCGCTGCTGTTCCGTCTGCAACGCCTCGGCATGATCGATGTTCGCCGCTGGTACCTCTACGGAGTGGCGGCCAAGTATCTCGACATCCTGCTGGAGGAGCTGACGGACCGTATCTCCCTGCGCATGCTCGATAACGTGCAGCAGCAGTTGCGTGATAGCGATGACCTCTCATCGTCGGTGATCGAGCGTGTGGTGGAGCCTCGCAAGCAGGCCTTGATCCAAGAGATCAGCCTACGACTCGAGTCCATGGCAGGGGATATCTATACCCAGAACCGCGACGATACCCTGCGCTATGTGCGGGGGCTGGTCAGTCGCACCCTGGCGGAGAGCCCGGAGCTCCAGCGTGTCTCGCGCCTGCCCATGGGCACCCAGCTGACGAAAGGGCTGGAAAGCTCGCTGTCGGATCTGGCCTGTCACCTTGTCGATGAAGCCTTGGCGGGCCTGCGCTCCAAGGAGTTCTCGGCGCTGGTGGGGCATCTGGCAGAGAGTGGTTTCGATGCCTGGGCGCGCACTGACCCGAGAACTGAGCAGATCACCGAGCAGGTGCTGATCGACATGCTGGAGCTGCTCAAGGAGCGCATCGCCGTGAAGAGCTGGCAGAAGAAATACGAGTGAAGACAGGTGTGCCTGCAGGGTCATGTCGCGCCTGGCCCGCGTGCAGGGCAACTCTCTGCACGGGGCAGCCCCTTGAAAGTCGGTCACGACCTCCCGACATCAGTATCTCGGCAATGGATCTGTAACACCCAAAAGGACGTCTCGATGTCATATGCACCGCAACCCTCAAGCGACACTCACGACCTCGAGCAGGCGAAGACGTGGCTACGTACCTACCAGCGAGTGCGAGCTGCCACCGAGGCGATCTGTGCGCCGCTGCACAAGGAAGACTACATGGTGCAGAGCATGGCGGATGTCAGCCCGCCCAAGTGGCACATCGCCCATGTCAGCTGGTTTTTCGAGGCCTTCATCCTGAAGCCGTTTCAGCCCGGCTATCAGACGCTCGATCCCGCCTACGATCACCTCTTCAACTCCTACTACGAGACCCATGGCGTGCCGTTCCCGCGGGCTGAGCGTGGCGCAATCTCGCGCCCGACCGTCGACGATGTCTATCGCTATCGGGCGCACGTCGATCAAGCCATGCAGGCCTTGCTGAAGAATCCGCCCCAGGAACATCTGCCGGAGATTCTGCGCCGTCTGGAGCTGGGTCTACCGCATGAGCAGCAGCATCAGGAGCTGCTGTTGATGGACATCAAGCACATCCTGGCGCAGAACCCGCTGTGTCCGGCTTATCGGGTTGATCTGGCGCCAGGCTTGGCACCGACGCCTGCGCGGGAGGTGCCGCCGCTGGGCTGGCTGGCCTATCCAGCCGGGATTCGCGAGATCGGCCATGATGCATCCGAGGGTGGCTTCGCCTACGACAACGAGATGGGCCGCCACCGTCAGTTCGTCGAAGCGTTTCAGATGGCGGATCGTCCAGTGACCAACGGCGAGTTTCTCGCCTTCATGCAGGACGATGGATATGCCACTCCCGAGCACTGGCTGGCGGATGGCTGGGCGACGGTCAAGGCGGAAGGTTGGCGGGCACCGCTTTACTGGGTCGAGCGCGACGGCGTCTGGCATCACTACACCCTGGGCGGCCTGGTACCGGTGGACCTGAGCGCGCCGGTCTGCCATGTCAGCTTCTTCGAGGCCGATGCCTATGCGCAATGGGCGGACGCGCGTCTGCCCACCGAGGCCGAGTGGGAGACAGTCGCTCAGGATGTCCCCCTGACGGGCAATTTCGTCGATCAGGATCATCTGCAGCCAATCGCAGCCGCGAAAGCTGACGGCATGCCGGGTCAGATGTTCGGCGATGTCTGGGAGTGGACGGGGAGTGCCTATCGTCCGTATCCCGGCTTTCGCAAGCTGCCGGGCAGCCTCGGCGAGTACAACGGCAAGTTCATGTCCGGTCAGATGGTGTTACGCGGAGGCTGTTGTGCCACGCCGGCAGACCACATCCGCGCGACCTATCGCAACTTCTTCCCGCCCGAGGCGCGCTGGGCATTCTCCGGCTTCCGGCTCGCCAGGGATGGTGGGGTATGATGGGCTGCCCCCCTTCAGAACGCGTTGCCAAGTACCTTCATCTGCCGCTTTAATCTGCCGCTTCTATCTGCCGCTTCTATCTTCTAACTCGTAAAGGAGTGTTCATGGCCGACCACCCCGAACCGCGTATTACGCTGCATCCGAAATCCTCGCGGGTGCGAATCCTGGTCGGTAAGACAGTGATCGCTGACACCGGCAGCGCGCTGGAATTGCGCGAGAAGGGCTATCCGCCGAGGCTCTACCTGCCGCGCGCCGATGTGGCGATGGCGAAGCTCTCGGTCTCTCACACCCTCACCCATTGTCCCTTCAAGGGCGACAGCACCTATTACTCGCTGCCAGATCTTCCTGATATCGCTTGGAGTTACGACCAGCCCATCGAGGAGATGCAGGCGATCGCCGGGCGATTGGCATTCGATGCTGACAAGGTCTCGTTGGAGGTGGAGTGATGTCAGTCAGGGCAGCAGGCTAGCAGCCTTGGCTTGACCCGCTGACCAAAATCACCGCATGTTTAACATGAGCTATAGCTTGATGACTCCAACTCGGACGGAGATGACAAGATGCGAAAAATGATAAGAGCGCTGTCATTATTCTCGGCAATGTTTCTGTTAGCGGCATGTGCGGATAGCCATCAGCTCACGAAGTCGGCTGGTTCACCGACATTTTCCCTAGATTCCTCTGACACTATCTATGTATCAGTGCCAAGAGATGGTGTTTATGGCTCTCAGCGTTATACCGGCTCTGGCCTGACGACCGCTCAGATAATTCAAGGCGCGTTTCTCAAGCACGTAGATAGCGTGAGTTACGGCAACTCTACTCAGTCAAGAGACGATGCGTGGGAAGCCGCTATGGAGGCCGGCGCTCTCTATCTGGTCTATCCCACTATCTTGCATTGGGAGGATAGGGCCACTGAGTGGTCGGGCAAGCCTGACCAAGTCGAGGTCAAGATGCAGGTGATAGACGTTGCCACGAATACCACGGAAGCCACCGCGATAGCCAAGGGCAAGAGTGGGTTGGCCACCATGGGAGGGGATCATCCTCAGGATCTCTTGCCAGACCCGGTTAATGAATTCGTTTCATCGCTGTTTAATGCCCAATAAGTTAATGAAAACAGTGGCTTGATCGCTGGTCAGTCATTAGAATCCTGCGCTTGCTGCACCGCGCCCAGCCATCGGGCGCGGTCATTGTTCATCCGCATTGGCCTGCCGCAAGCGCGCCGCAGCCTTATCTTTCCCTTATCCAGACTCAGTACTCCGGTTGGACGAATCACCCCGCTTGATTCCTTTCCGTACAGGCTGCACCAGGAGTCAAGACAGTGGTTGTCCCTTCGAACATTGCGCCGGTGATGAGTGTGCTGCTATGCCTCGTGCTGGCATCCTTCGTCAGTCGTTACCTCAAGTCTCCCCGCATGAAAGGCCGCATCGGCGAGTGGCGAGTGCGCTGGATGGCGCGCCGCCTCGGCAAGCAGGGCTATCGGGCCTTGCACAATGTCACCCTCAATACCACGAACGGCACCACCCAGATCGATCATGTGCTGCTGTCGCGTTTCGGCTGCTTCGTCTTGGAAACCAAGAATATGAAAGGCTGGATCTTCGGCAGTGAGCACGAGGCGAACTGGACCCAGCAGTTTCCCCGCCAGTCGTTCAGCTTCCAGAACCCGTTGCGTCAGAACTACCGGCACCTCAAGGCGCTGGAGACAGCGCTTGGCGTACCATTCGAGCACCTGCATTCGGTGATCATCTTCGTCGGCAGTGCCAGGCTCCAAGGCGAGATGCCAGTCAACGTAACGCGTGGTGCTGGCTTCGTTCCCTTCGTACAGTCGTTCCAGACCCCCGTCTTCAGCGAGGCACAGGTTGAGGCCATGCATGAGGCGCTGCTGACGGGGCGTCTGGCCCCGACTCGGGCGACGCAGCGTGCCCATGTACAGCACCTCAAGCAGCGCAATGCTCCACAGGTGAGACGTGAATGCCAGGAATGCGGCAGCCGGATGGTGCTGCGCACTGTCAAGGCCGGTGCGCGAGAGGGCCAACAGTTCTGGGGATGCTCGGCCTATCCGGAGTGTCGTGCGACACAGACGGTGTGATGCTTGGATTTAGGGAATAAATGCTGCAATTATTCTATGAATCCAAAAATTATCCCTATAGGGATAATTAGCCAGACATAGCGATGCTAACCATAAATTTTCCCTGCAGGGAAAATGGTTAGTATGCGGGCTGTGAGCGCTTTGATTTTTCTCTTTCATGACAATTGAGGGCGATCAGGCTGTCAAAGTATCAAGGAGGTCATCGCACCACGCATGAACTGCTAATGCTCCATCCGTGTGTACAGACTCGGACGGCCCACTGCACCTCCTGATTCATCCCGACCGCCGGGCGTGAGATAGCGCAGGTGGACTCTGAGTGCAACACCGCAAGTGATGGAGGGTGATGCATCGGGGTTGGGCTATCTCTAGCCCGCCGTCCACCTGCGCTTCGACTTCGATGGGCGACAGCCAGTATGCGAGTATGCGGCTTTCATCTTCAGCGTCGCTTCATCAGCTCCAGAAGTACCTCACCATGTATCTCACCTAGCACATGCGTGTAGTGATGTGTCAGTGTTTGAGAGTTGCGGTGCCCGATCAACTTGGCGAGTAACTCGAGACGATGACCTCGTACCTTGGCATCTTTTTCCAGTACGTCGTAGACCGCTCGGCGGCAGTTCGCCAGTGCTGGGGGAGTGAAGGACCAATGCCCTCGGCAGGCGGAGGAAAGACGATCCAGGAGCTGAGGGTAGTCGTCGCTGTAGAGGCGAAGTACGAGCCACGAGATCGCGTTGTGCCTCAAGAGATGAAAATCGAAGTGGATGTCCTCCAACTTCAGTCCGGGCGTGAGGGCACCTCGGAGAGACTGCCGGGCCCATGCCATGAGCGGGGTCAGCAGGCTCTCTCTTGAATAGCCCAGCGGAGAGCTTTCTGGCCCCAGCAAGGCAATGTTCTTCAAACGATGCTGGCCAGCAAAGGACTCTCGGCGCCTATCAATCCATTCTTTCACCAGCGTCATCAATTCTGGGGATATCAAAAGGTGAAGAGGAACGCTGCGACGAGCATTTGCGGTCTTCCCAGCATGGATTTCTACGTAACAGTAGGTGGGGCCGTTATCTCCCGGCTGATTGATGATGACGTCATGCAGTGTCAATGCCATGACTTCTCCAGCTCGCAGGCCCCCGTAGTAGCCAAGGAGGAAGGCGATCAGCCAGCTGCGCCGCAATCCACTCCGTCTTCGAGAGAGCGCCCGGGTCAGATGTTCCGCCTCGTGCGGCATGATCAGATGTGTACGCAATGTACTGATGAAGCGACCTCCCTCACCCTGCACGGGGGGAATACCCGTTAATCGATCGTTACCTTGGCAGAAGCTGATGAACTGATTGAACGTCTGGAAGAAGTTGTGGGACGTCGAAGTGTCCCAGCCTTTCTGAGTCGGTAGCTGTTCGCTGATCGCCTCCATCAGTTCTCCATCCCAGAGCGTCAACCATGGGATATCGGGCAACATCATCAAGGAGGTGGGCGTCAGTCGACTCAGGTAAGTCCTGAGCGTGCTGGCTTTGTTGCCTTGAGTGCTCGATTGATAAGACAGCCATAGCAGTATCCAGAGTGGGTAGCTGTCTTCGCCCAGCATGTGTATCAGCTTCTTCGCGTAGCGAGACGTAATGGCGTCATGCCGCTGGATCGCAGATTCCCCTTTGGGGGTTATCAGACCTTCATGCTCCAGTTCGGTGATATACGCATATAGCTGGTTGCCTGCTTTCACATACCAGTCTGTTGATAGTTGATCCTGCCTGTATCGAGGGGAGGTTGATGGTGACGATTCGTTACTCCTGACGCCTCCTCCCATAAGGAGTTCAGGGGTGTGAAGATCAATCTCGATGTCTTCCGGTTCAGAGACATTCATTGCGTCAGAAGCGCTTGACGTATTGGAGGTAGGGAGAGTTTCCGCCGAAAAAAAGAGGCTTTCGTCATGTTGCCAAGGAGAGCGCCAGCTACACACTGGCAGGGGATAGCGTCGAAGCAGCTGTGACCAGAGGGGCGCAGGGCCCAACAATGTCGTGCACCGGAAGGCATGACGAAGCAATGATCGGACATTCTTCAGCGAAGCGGAGGAACCAGTCCTGCGTGATGCCTGGCTATCTAGTAGCTGTGAAAGACCGGTGACCAAGAGCTGATCCAGATGGGCAGCTCGTGCTTCCAATGGACTGTTCAGATCCAGCGTAGCATCCGAGGAGAACCACCATACATCTGCTTGCTGGGAGGAGGTGGCTGGTGATGGGACAGGGGACTGACGGCAAGCCCTGAGTAGCCTTTTGAGATGATTCGGGATTTTTAGCCGGTAATGGGCTGGATGTGTTCGAGATAACCCTGGCAGACAGCCGATGAACCAATGGTGGGGGCCGCGCTTGGTGTTCAGGCGTGGCAGATGCTCTGGGCTCAAGTTCAGCAAGGTATAGCGAATCACTTCTTCCTCCATCCCCAGCAGGGTACCCATGCTCAGGGCCAGGAAGAGAAGAGACTGCTCTGGCGTGCATTGGTTGGCGGGGATGCTCTGCAGGGCGCGTACCGAATCCAGCACCCGTTGCTGAACCTTGATATCTCGTGATGAGGTAGCCGCGGATGAGGGTCTGACCGGACGCTTGATACTGGTCGGAATCGTAGCCTCGAAGTCAGGCTCTCGGTTGAGGTGAGTCAGTACAAGCGCGACTTCCTTGGTGACCTTTCGGGAGCTGAAGTCGAGTTCAGCTTCCTTGGCAAGCTGGATGGCGTTACGAATCAAGGCTTGTACATTTTGCTGGTTCAAGCGTGTAGCACTGTGTCGAGCGCGAGATGGCTTGGTGGAAGGCGCATTTTGCGCTCTAGCCTGTGCCCTGGTTACCTTTTTCTTATGCCGTTGCCAGGCGTAGCGCGCGACATTCATACGGAAATGTCTGAGCTCTTCAGAGGAGGAGAAAAGGCGATGATCTGGATCATTCCAGCGACGGAATACCCTACCCAGTGTTTTCGAAAGTTCGATCGGAGACAGCTTCGGAGTTGTAAGCTCTTGGATCGTGGCCTGGGCAGGTACATCGGTTTTCTTCCGAAGGTCAATGGGGGTAACAGTGCTCATCATCTATCTCCTTGAATGGCTGGTGTGGCGTGCTCAATGGGCCATGGGAGGTCGTCTCTGTGAAGCAGATCCGGCGTCAAGCCGCATCGTTTGGCAACATCGGTTAGTGCGCTTCGTGTCGCCGATTGAATCAGGCTCCGATCACTGGACGGGGATTGGAGTGAATGTCCTTGGGTGGTGTGTCCAGCGAGCGCACTAAATTCAGCGTGAGAAAGTCGCGATTGAAGTGCGGTGATCATACTGTGGCGCGTGATATTGGAAGGCTGGCGGCTCCACTGGCTCAATTCACTTGCCAAAGGCGATGACATGAAGGCCGGAAGATCCTTGAGCCACTGTCGCCAGTCAGCATGATGCATGCATCGCTGCGTCAACATCATTGTCGAGGCATTGAACTTCCATTGAACGGGGTAGGCGACTTGCTCATGCCCAAGAAAGTCTCCCTTTCCACCTTGGCGTTTCCACCATTGCTGCCACTCCTCCCGCCACTCATGCTGAAGCCGGAGCAACGCGCCAAGGGCAGGGACAAGTGGAATCTGGCGACTTTCCTGTGCTCGAGCTGAATCCTTGTCACGTAGCCAGAGCGTATTTTCCAGCAGCTCACACTGGGTTTTGGATCCAATTGGGCGAGCCAAGGTGCAGAGCTGCCATGCAAGTAAGGTCAGCGCCCCCAATATCTGTCCTTGTCGGGCAATGGCTTCGCCGACTGCTCGTAAATTGCTACTACGTTTCCTTTGCGAGGTAATCAATGAGGTAACCAGCATGGCGTGATTCTTGGTAAGTTGCGTCAGCAAAAAAAGCGGCCGTTTGAAGTAGCTCGGCTCCTGGGCTTTTGTGGATCCCACGGTGTGATCTTCGCGAGGTGTACGACAGTCTTCTTCTAACAAAGGGAATAGGCCAAGCGCAGCTTGAGCCGAGAGAAAAGCCTTCTGAATCTTGTGCAGAGGTATCGTTCGATACGTTGCCGGGGCAGAGAGCGAAAGCGGGAGCTCGCCTCGCAACCAGGTCGCGATCACTTCATCTTCACAGGCAGGTACCACCCAATGATGATGACTGGCGGACACGCGCCTCAACGTCAGAGTACTTCCGGGACGGTTATCCCCCCAGCGCTTGAGTTTTTTCTCGATCAGTGATTTCAGTGCTTTGAAGGGCTGGGCGCCGGGGAGCCATACCTTTTCGGCCATGAGTGACTGATTGAGAGCGTTGGGCAAAGGTAACGTGATGATGGTTTCGTTAGGTGCCTTGTTGACAGAGTAATGGAGTAGCCCCTCCTCCGGTGACCAGCTGGGAATTTGATCCAGTGTCTGGCAGATGATCCACTCACGATTGCTATCGCTATTGAGGGGCAGCTTGGGGGATCGGGATATTACCGTCGTCTGCAGCAAGCGCTCAGGTCCTAGTCCACTGCAAAGTAGAATGCTAAGAAATGCCAAGGCTTGTCGGTTTGCAATGGCACTCTCAGATTCTATGAGAAATTCCTCATCTTTCGGTGGTTGGAAGATACGTAAAGCTGCTAGAACCTCTTCTTGTGGGCGTATGCTGATGTCTGCAGATGTCTTGAGACTGCGGGCCTGTTGCAAGAGCTGAACGCGTTCAAGGTGAAGCGCCTGATCGCCTTGTGAAAGCAGCGTGTTATGGAATATCTCCTTCGTTGGGTCAAGGGGCGAGATGCTGCTTTGGTTCAGGTCATCAGATGATGATTCATTCTGATGTTCATTGCCATACGTGAGCTCTTCATCATCTTCTATGAAGGTTTTATCAAGTGATTGGATTGACCTATCCAATGAGAAAGAGTCGGTATATTCAGCGTGAATTTGATGAGATTCTTCACTGAGCCAGAGTGGTGAATCACGAAGAATTGTGTCGACATGTTGGCGTCTTTTTTGATTTTCATTGCGAGCTCTATGCTGTTTTCTTATTGGGCTGCGAGTGAGCTGGCTCGGTTGATAAATTTCGTCAAGCAAAGCGCGTGTTGCTTCCTTATTGCGCAGATGGTTGGGATGCTCCGATGGACGATCAGTTGCTGTATCATAGGCATGAAGAAACTGTTCGAGCAGCTCCAAATCAGCATCGGAAAAATGCTCGGGAGGAGGAACTAACTGCTCCCCCAGGGTAGGGGAAATGGGTCTGGGGAAACTGTTTTGAATATCATCCAGATCACCCCAGTTAAGTAGCCGCTTAAGCGTCTTTCTAAGCTCAAGTATCTGGGTGTAGTATTTTATGGCAGAGCTACGTGTCACAGTATGATAAGGCTGACCAAAAATCAGTCTAAGCAGCTTTCTGATACTGCTTACGCGAGGGTCAGTGAGCGACTTAAATCGGTAATTTACCGTATAATGAAGGCAGTGAGACATTCTATAATTTCGATGTGTCTCGTCTTCCATAAAAAAATGGCTTTCTAGAAACTTTTCTACTTGGGGCACAAGGTCTGGCACCGAGTAATCGGCGGCAAAGAGGCGAGCACTGAGGCGATATTCTGAGGCAATCAAGGGTGGGAGGCTCCCCTTGAGCCACTCCGGTACAAGGGGCCAGCGGGACCCGATCGCATTGAGGTCGTAATTATCCAATATTTGGTCAGGTAGTTGGTGTTCACTCACGTGAAATCCTCCTGTTTATCAGTCAAGCGAACTTGAAAGTGCAAGTCCCATTTGCGGATTCGAGTCGGTTTCCTCCTTGTTATTCGAGTGCTTGCTTTTTTCTTTAGCGTTGCTTTTCTTATTGATATCTGGTTGCTGCTTCCTATTATCTTTTCGTTTACTACGAGCGTTTTTATTATTTGTTTCAGCGGCAGTAGCGGCGTGTACCGTATTCCTATCTTTAGATACACCGCTTTGGTGAGTATTTGTGTTTTTATTTATTTCGTTCATAAATTTCCTGATCGAGTCAACAGAATAACGATGCCTGAACATTGATGAGATTTGCTTGCATTTTATTGGCAAGTTTTGTTGAGTGACTACATTGCTCCATGCGTATTGTAATCTTTCATCACTCATGAAGTTTCTGAGTATATTGTTCCATAACTTCTTTTCGTTAATTTTGATATCGCCAGTGGTATGTAGGTTGTGGATATTGATCCATTCCCAGCCAAGCTCAAGCAGAGGCTGTAGCATCTGGTAATAGAATCTCAGCACCTGGACTTCATCTTCGTTGAGTCTGCCGATATCGATCTCGATGCAAAATACACTTTGTGAGACGGGCACTTTATGTGTGGATACGATGGCTTTTATGACATGAAAATTCACGAACTCCTCGGAAGTGTGAGTCGACTGAACGTTGCTGCGGAAGCGGACAGGCGCTAGGGGCAGGCTCTCTGTCGCGACCGTTGGTCGAAAAGCATGCTCCTCGTTCATAAGCTCGGCGGTGTCCACCTCGAGTACTCGCTGATGGATGACAAGCGTCTTGTCAGCGCTGATTTTCACTAGTGACGGTGTATAGGTAGCATCTGGCATATTGATAACTCCAACGATAGGCAAAGGGGGACCGAGACGTATGAGAGAATCATTCGTCGAGTTCATGTCCAGCAAACGCGAGTAACTTTGAGTAGTGATGATCAGTCGAGCAATACACCCGACCTGTAGAACGATATTTCTGGGAGTGCCGCCTCCTGATATATCCAAGCTGAATCAGTGTGTACTAATAGCATAACTCAAGTGGCAAGAATCTAAGGTATCTTTTAACCGTCAAAATCGACCGTTTCGAGAGCATTAGGGCTTTTTGACGTCAAACTTGGTAGATATTTTGTATTACGAGCTCTTGAGCGATTGCTTTTGTCAATTCATCGATTATTGAACGGTAATATGCTGCTCATGTTCATCAAAAGTCGTTGGCGCTGTTTTCGAAAGGGTCTGCGACCCGAATATACTCCGTCAAGGTGCTGAGATGTCTGTGACCTGTCACGCGTTGTATCTGCTCCAGGCTCTTCCCCCGCAGATGAGCTTCAGTGATCAGGCCAGCACGCATGCTATGTGTGCTGAATCCGCGTGAAGCCAGGTTTGACCGCTCAAGCCCCCTGATCAACGCATTCTGAAAGGCAGTTCGAGAGAGTTTCGAGCCTCCTGGCCTGCCGCCCAGCGAGACGCTGCGAAATACCGCACCTCTCTGGATATGGGCGGCTTCCAGCCAGCGATACAGGAGATTGACGGGGCAGTAGGGGAGCGAGGTATCCGCATGGTGAATGGCTTTGACTTCATGTCGTCCTTCTTGATTGGTCTTGCTACGGGAGAGCCTGACCAACACGCCTCGTGTATCCCATGTGAGGTGCTCGACACGAAGGTTGAGGACTTCGCTGTAACGAAATGCTCCATAGAACGTCAGGCAGAACATGGCGGCGTCGCGCAGATCTCGCAACTCGCTCAAATCCAGGCTATTCAGCAGCTGATGCAGATCGTCTCGCATCAAGGCTGGTGCACGTTTCACCGGCACTTCATTGAGGCGTGCACAGCCGCGCATGACCCCCTTGATCATTTGCTCATTGCCCAGGGTGGGGCAATTCATGACAAGGTGCCAACGCCGTAACGAGCACAGCTGTCGCTTGAGCGTATTCGGTTTATAACCGTCCTCGAAACACCGGGTGAGGTAGTTGGCAATCTCCGTGTCGGTGCTGGGGAGAGTGCCGCCACGCCTGAGAAACATCCGTATGTCGCTTTGGAAGGCTCGGATGGTACTCGGTGCAAGGCTTGCCATGATCAGCTTTCGTGCCGAGACCGTCAGGCAAAGTCCCGGCAGAGAGTCCTGGTTTCCCTGATAGGGGATCACTTGCATTGCCTGAGGTCTTCGTCTTTGAGGCGGGTGGATGCCTGTCGGTGGTCTGGACACCATGAGGGATCTCCATCGATGTCGAAAAGTTGGAATGGGGGCCGATATGCGCTGTGAGGTGGCCATCGAATTTCACGCTATCACCCTTCGTAAATCAGCCAACCCGAAATGCATGCCCTAGAAGGCATGGAGAGTTGAGGGTCGCGCATATGCAGGGTTATTTGAGTAATACCACTGGTAAATGTGCGATTTGTGGATGTTATGATTAGGGTTAAGCTATAAAAAAGTGAAATCATCTGTTGGCTGGGCGGGCGTGGCTGCCGAGCCGCCTCCTGTAATCAGAGCGATACCAGGCGCGCCAAGAAGGCGTTGGAGAACGCCACATCATTTGCCAGATCAAGAGTGATCTCTCGTACTCCCTCTGAGAAGCTCACACACTCACTCATGGGGGCCTGAGCATGTGGCGCGCCATGCATGTCAATCGTGGGGAGTTCTCCGCACGTGCCGGGGTCGTTGGAGGCTATCGAATCAGTGGCTGGAGAGACGATCGAGGCGGGTAGCGTTGGGGAGGAGAAGGAATCCAGTTGGATCGCAGCATGCTCGTCGGGCAAGTCGTCAAACAGTCGATAGGCGTAGTGTCGTAACGTGCTTTCGTTGAGGGCATAGAAATAGCACGCATCATCCTGTGCATGTCGACGCCGTATGATCCGGCCTAGCACTTGGCGAAAATACTGTTCGGTCCTGACGTGGCTGAGATAGCAACATACCTGCAAGCGGGGAATGTCGATCCCTTCACTGACCATGTTGACGGAGACAATCCACGAGGTATGGCCGTAGCGAAACGCCTCAAGTCGTGCGTGCGCTCCTTCTGCCTGGCTGGTTACCAGGCACACCGTCTGTCCCATCTGTTTCAGACAATCAGCGATGTCTTCTGCATGAGAAATGTTGGATGCCACCACCAATCCTGCGGCGGTCGGGTCTTTCTCCTGAAGCTGTCGCAAGCGTTGGCAGCTGACGTCCAGCAAATGCTGCTGAGGTCCGGGGTGACGCAGCAAGGCGGCGTAATGCACCCCTGGGTGACGCAGTAAGGCTGGGATGCTTTGGTAATACAGTGTCTCGCGCTGCGCCTGCTGCTCAGCCACCATACGTATGTCGTCGTTATCTATTAAATAGATCTGGGGAGTACGGCAGACATCATCCTGGATGGCATCACGCAGGGGATAAGTGAAGTCTGGGACCAGCGCGAGGCGGTCACTGTCCGCCGATGGCAGGGTTGGCACCGATGGCTCGGACGCTGAGGCGGCTTCATGGCTCGGTGCCATATAACGCAGCATGGGGAGACAGCTGCCATCAGTGCGCCAAGGAGTGCCTGACAAGGCGAGCGTAAAGCGAACATCGCGCTCCAATGCCAAGAGTGCCAACCCCCATTGATTGGCGCCGGTGGCTGCCGAGCTGGTGTAGGCGTTTTTTGCGGCGCATGCTGTCGCGCCGGCGGCATGGTGGCTTTCGTCCCAGACCAGCAGGACACGCCCTTGGCGACAGAGTTGCTTGAGGTCCTCCAGGCGGAAGCTGAGCGCTTGATAGGTCAGCGCGATACCGATGTCCCCCAGCCTGCCCTGCATGGGCCGCCCCAAAATCTGCGAAAACGTCTCGCGTGCACGCTCCACCACGGCAGAGGTGGGGCCGAGATAGATGACGTGATCAATGCTCCCGTTGAGAATCAGCTCCTCAGCCAGGACGGCGGCCATCAGCATCTTGCCCGCACCCGGGGTGGCCTGGCACAGGAAATGGGGCCGCTGATCCGAAAGCCGTTGAAGCGCTGTCTCAATACAACGCGCTTGCCAGGCTCTGAGTGTCGGGCTTGTCAGAGAGGGCAGTAATCGATTGATCTGACGCGGCGTCATGAGGCACCTCCAGCATGGCGTTTTGCAGAGAGCGCCAGCACGGCAGCCAGTTGTCCCTGAAGTTCGCAGGCGCGCTGAATTGCATCCTCCTGAAGTGGAGCGATGTCGGGTTTCGCCTCCGGATAGTCCTTTGCCAATTGATAGAGGTGCTCGGCTTCCGCCCTCGCGGCCCGCATGGATTTTTTCAAGGCTCGACGTTGTTCCTGCAGTGCTGCATCGAGCGATAGGTGCGATGTGCTGTCGGTTTTCGACGTGGGCAGTTCCTGTCGATTGCTCGGCAGTGGGATATCCGGTGAGCGCTCCGAAGTGCTATCGATGAGTTGATAGACACGGCGACGCTTGCCGATGGTGTCGGATTGCACAACGTGACCATCAATGACCAGGCGATCGATCAGGTCACCGACACGCTGCAGGACAATAATGGGTTTATAGCCCGCCAACTCTGGATGTTTCATCAGCTCGTTGCGGCAGCTGACTTTCGTGAAATGAGTCGGTTTATCCTTCAAGGCTTTTAGCCACTGCTGGAAGTGCTGTTTGATCAACTGTCCTCGCCGATAAGCTGCGGCAGTTGAGGAATCTTGGAATGTGGGAGTGCTCGAGGTGTGAGGGGGAGGAGAGCGATGCTGGCTCTCTGAGATGACGGTAGATGACGAGTCGTGTGACGCTGAGGTCTCAGGCGTCTGGGAAGACTCGGCTATTGCCTTGCCTGTAGCAGTGGGCGCAAGAGGAGTAGATGAGGGTTTTTGTGTGGTATGAGAAGAATTCGAGGTCATGACAGCACCTCGTTGCAGTTGCCAACGATACGTGCACGACAGTCTTGGGAAGGGGGATCGGGATAGCCACCATAGGGGGTGGGCAGATTGGGGCTACGCGGAGATGCCGTAGTCTGAATGACCATGGTTGAAGCTCCTTGGATATGGGAGCCGCACCCGCTGTCGCCAAACAGTGATGGGGGCGGCCGTACGCGGGTTGGCGAACCGGCATCCAAGAAACCGGCAGACCCGGAGGTCTCCCGCGCACGACCGCCATAACGCATGGCAGCCACAAAAAAAGCGCCAACCATGGTCTGGGGCGCTTGTGCGCCTTGGATGATTTCGAGTCGCCAAACCCGATCGAGGATTTTGCCTCGGTAAACTGAATTTAGCAGATGAAAGAGAGGTCGTAAATATCACCTTCCGGTTCGTATCGAACGTTATCTGATTTCGTGAGAAGTGCGGGGGAGTGTTGAGTGTTATGGCGACAACATTCAAGACTGCGACGACGTGCATATCGTGGGGCGTCATTGTCTGCGCCTTGAAAAGGCTGAGGCTATCTGGCCGCGAAGATTTCCTCCACTTCCTTGTCACGCACTTTTTTCGCCATGCCGGTCAGCAGCACCTCTCACTACGGGGATGGCCCCTCAGGCGACGAGCACTGCTTTCTGAACGTGTTGTGTCAGCAGTCCCCTCAGATGGCCAAGGCCACCAGGAAGCGAGAGACCATGTTGTAGGCGGCAACCGTGGCGACGGCTTCGACAGTCTGCTGTTCTCCGAACAGGGTCTTGAGTGTCTCGATGATGGCGCCATCGACTTCCACCTGGCGGGTTGATTGATCCGTCAACGCCAGCAGTGCACGTTCTTCTTCATTGAAACGCGATGAAATGCCTTCCTCACGCAGCGCATCACATTTTTCCTGTGTGCCGCCGGCCTCCAGGTAGGCGGGTTGGTGTACTTGCCATTCAAACTCGGCCCGATTGAGCACGGCCACGCGACACATGATCAACTCGCGATATTCCAGGCTGAGCGTGAAGTCCTTGCGAACACGGCCCAGCAGCCCATTCCAGCCCGTGGCCAGGGGCACACTCTTGAGCAGATAGCGATCGATCCCGATCAGCTCTCGGTTGGGGCGGCGTGCTTGCATGCTTTCCAAGAGGTCAGCAGGGATGGCATCGCCGTCCTGCCAGGGAGTGACACGTGGTTTTGTCTCAAGACCTGCCGCCATGGAGGGGGAGGAGGTTAGGGTGGTGCCTGATTGCGGGAAGGAGTTTGACTGTGACATGGGGCTCCCTGTGTCTAGAAAAATGCCATGCCCCGGGACGCACGTGGTGGTGGTGTCTGTCGCAGGGTGGGGCAATGATGGTGGGGAGTGGCAATATGCGGGGATGGGCGATGCAATAGGAGCATCGCCACGTGTGGGCCCTGAAATGGATTGCCTGGCTGAGCAAGTCAGTTGGTGCGATGTGGTCAGGGGCATGACCCGGTGATCATTTGGCCGCGAAGATTTCCTTTACTTCCTTGTCGCGTACTTTCTTCGCCATGCCGGTCAACAGCACCTTGAACAGCAGGCCACTCACCAGGGCGGAGAGCGTCAAGGTGAAGAAACCGGCCAGGATCCAGTCCACCAGGACGAAGCCGCTATTCGTCAGGGTCGGGTGATAGAACACCATGCCAGCGAAGACCACCCAGTGGCTGATGCAGAAGAAGCATTGGAAGAGGTGGCCGATCATGTGGCCAAAGCGTTGTGCGTACTGACGCAACGGTGCGAACAGCTCACCCTGGGTGATCGATATCGCGATGCTGCTGGCCGCCAGGGCCATCACGAAGCAGGTCCATAGCGCGTTCAGCGTCTCGGGGGAAAATACGGTAGTCATGGGGATCCTTGTGTGTCTTCGTCAAACTGACGAGTGGGGAAAAGTCAGTGGGTCGTGCTCAATGTCTGTCGATGCGGGTGTCTGGTTATCTCTCAGCCTTCTGTCTTGCGTGCGGTCAGCATCCGGTTGACACCTTGGGTGGCAGCATCGATGGCGCCCGCGAGGTGACCCGGGAATTGCGGCGACCATTCACTGGCAATGCCGTACAGGTGTTGATGCCAAGGACCCTCATTCGCTTCCGGTGGCGGTACCGAGACATGGGATGCCACGTCTTCCAGGTCTGCCGGGCTCGCGATGAAGGGTGAGGTAGCCCAGTCCTTGAGGGCATCGCTTTGGGGGCTGGCCGCCTGAGGGCCAAACAGGCGACCCAGCTGTGCGCGGCAGTGCTGACGTAATGCCTCCGGCGTGATCTGACGTCGGTAACCAGCCGGTACCCCCACGAATCCGAAGAGTGCACCCAAGCCTTCCATTGGACTGGCATCGTGAATCTCCACCATCGGGCCACGCGCGCTGCGTGCGGTACCGGACAAGCCGGTCTCGCGCCAGAAAGGACGATCGTAGACCGCGAGATACTTGGCATGGGGAGCCATCCAGGTCGCGGTCTGCTGCCACTGTGTTGTCAGAGCGCTCGGGAGTGCCGGCGTGAATTGGATATGCTGGAGTGCCTGACGTGGCGGAACAGCCAACAATACCTGCTCCACCTCATGGTTCATGCGTTGCCCGCTGCCATCCTCTGCACTCAGCGCAATCCCCTCTGGCAAGCGCTCGAGATGACGGACGACCTGCCCAGTCAATACCTTTTCCGCGGGAATATCGCGACGCAGTCGCTCGATCAGCGCCTCCATTCCTCCCACCACACGCATGGCGGTCAGCGAATCCCTGACGCCAGCGGTGCGCAGAGGTTTCTTGTCCGTGGCGCGCTCGAGGAGGCTGTCGCCTGCCGTTTGTTGCGCAAAGCACTCCAGATCCAGTGTCTGTATCAGCTGTCCCATCTCGCGCTGATGCTCAGGCCAGAACCAGGTCGGCCCCAGGTCCAGGCGCCGACTCGTACCGGTGTCGACGCCTGCTGGCAGCAGGGACGCGATCCTTCCTCCCGGGTCTGACTGAGCCTCCAACACGAGGTAGTCCCGCATGCCTCGGCGTTCCAGCAGCCAGGCCGCATACAGGCCTCCGAGTCCGGCACCAATGATGATGACTCTTGATGAGTGCTGACTCATGGCGTCTCCTGAATGGCCAGATGCCCTGTCTTGAGGTAGAAGGTCGCCCCCTGTGTACCGGCGGAAAGCATCAGCGGTTCGCTGGCTGGCAAGCGCAGCCAGCTGCCGGCAGGGCAGGACCCGTGCCCCGGGTGCAGGCAGCCCTCCAACACGAGAAGTTCGGCACCGCCAGTGTTTGTCATCAGCGGAAGCTCGGCATGTGGCGCCATGCGCTGCAGGCTCACCTGCTCGGTGGCACTGGTATACAGTGGGCAGACCTCGCGCCCATCCTGCTCATGCCAGTTGGCCGGGTCCCGCGTGTTGATGCGTACCGCCTCATGCTCCTCGGACGGCATCTGCCGCAGCTTGACGAAGATCACGCAGCCGTCGGTGCTGCTGGGGGTGTGTCGCGAGTCTGGCGGGTTGCGCAGGTACCAGCCTGCAGGGAAGTGGAGCGAGCCATTTTCCGTGAAGGTGCCGGACAGCACGAGAATCTCTTCGCCTTGTGGATGCTCATGCGCTGAAAAGTGGGAGTCTGGTGCATATCGGACCAGGCTGGTGGCTCGTGCCTTCTCCTCCCCGATACGATCCAGCATCATGCGTTCGACGCCTCCCTCGGGGGACGGAACCCACTGGTAGTGATCGGGTGTGATGCTGGCACGTCGTGAGAAGTCGGCATTGAGGCGCATGTAGAGCATCTCCACGTAGGCGAGAGGGGAAGAAAACCTTTTTCAATGTCTGTCGGTCACCACACTCGAGCGTCATGGCATGAGCAGGACTGCACACATACCGGCAAGGTGTCACGATCGGTGATTGCGGGTATTCTGGAAGCTGATTGCCCATTCAACAAACGAGATTAACTAGGCAGTAGGGAAAGAAAAACTTTATCGCCATGACATCGCCCAACCATCTGAATGCCTTGCGTGCCTTCGAAGCGAGCGCCCGCCACAAGAGCTTTGCCGCTGCGGCAGAGGAACTGCACGTGACTCCTGCCGCTGTCGGCCAACTTGTGCGGGGATTGGAGGAGTGGCTGGGTGACTCGCTGTTTCATCGTGCCAACAGCGGCAAGACACGCCTTATCCCGACAGAGCTTGCAGAGCAGGCACTACCCGATATCCGCGCCGGATTCGAGAAGTTGTCACTCGGGGTGGAGCGCCTCAAGGATGGCACTCGGCGTAGCGTGCTGACGGTGACAGTCAGTCCCGCCTTTGCCGCCAAATGGCTGTTGCCACGCCTGCATCGTTTTCAGGCGGCGTGGCCTGACATCGATGTGCATCTGGATACCAACCACAAGCCGGTCGATTTTTCACGGGAGCGGGTGGATATCGGGGTACGCTACGGGCCGGGCAAGTGGAAGGGCGTGGTGGCACAGGAGCTGATGCATGAAGAGGTCTACCCCGTCTGCTCGCCACAGCTGCTACGTGACCCCGAGCGCTTGAAGACGCCCGCAGCCCTGTTGGATGAGACACTGATTCATGACTTGTCCATGGAAGGCTATGACGGTTTTCCCTCGTGGAACGGCTGGTTCAAGAGAGCCGGTCTCACGGATGCTGATTCATCGCGCGGTCTGCAGATCAACAATTCTGCTGCAGTGCTGCAGGCCGCGATCGATGGTCAGGGTATTGCGCTGGCGCGTGGAGTCATGGTTCACGATGATCTTGTGTCGGGGCGTTTGATCAGACTGTTTGATGGAGTGATGTGTGCCTCCTCCCTGGCGTATTACGTGATCCATCGACCCGAGGTCACCCACGTGGCCAAGGTACAGGCATTCCGTGAATGGTTGCTGGAAGAAGCCGGGCTCAGTTGCCGAATACCCTCGACGTCAGGGTCGTGAGCGGCTCTGTGATCAAGCAAGTCTACCTGGCGGGTCATTAGCCAATGACATCAACGAGCAGGCATTCCGGGAATGGTTGCTGGAAGAGGTCAGCTGAGTGTTCAGTTGACGTGGTCGAGTGGGCAGGTCCCCTCGGCTTACAGCTTGGGCAGTATCGGGGTAGCCATCGCACACCTCATCCTGCCCGATAACGCGCCTGAGTACTCGAGGGACTCTCACCGAACAGACGGCGATAGTCCCGGGCAAACTGGCCCAGATGATAGAACCCCCAGTCGCTGGCGATCTGACCGATCGTGCTCGTTGACAGGGGATCGCAAAGCCGCCGCCGTACTTGATTGAGTCGGTTGAAGCGGATGAACTGCATCGGACTGAGACCAAGGATGCTGGTGAAGCTATTGTGCAGTGTCCGCTGACTGACGTGGGCGATACGACAGAGACTCTCGATGCTGACCGGTGCAGGCTCCCCTCGGTTCATATGCTCGCGTACGCGCTCCACTACCTGCCGTCGATGGTGATAGCTGGGGTAGCGGTCGGTGAGAGGTGTCCATTCCTCAAGAATGGCGGCAACAGCCAGTGACAGAATGCCCTGATGCACCTGAACCTCGAATCCCGGCCCCTGTCGCTTGATCAGGCGGTCCATCAGGAAGGTGACCCCTCGCCGAGTCCCTTGCGTCACCCCGAGTCGCATCGTGTGCTGCGGATCCCCTTCCAATAGCGTCAGTGCCGACTCCCCCGCGACCTCGAGCAGCCAGTCACGCCGCAACACAAGACAGTGGATCGCGAAAGTGTCCGGGGTGGTCAGCTCGAAATCATGCCCGCCTGGCTGACACATGATATCGCCTGTCTCAAGCGCGTAGCCATTGATCCGGCAGGGCTGACGTTCAGCCGGAATGCCGATCCACAGCGAGTCAGGCCAGACATGACATTGCTGGTCCAATGCCTGACTGGTGTATTCCTTGAATACCTGCATTCCCGGCAGATGGAGTTCATCAATACGCCCATAGAAGGCACCCTGACCGTATTGATCATAGTGTTGCGCCCAATCGGTCAGGTTGTGCGCCTGCTCATTGACGTCCCATGCCTCTCGCGTGCACTTGCCTGGTGCATGCTCGAAAATCCCGTGCTGCCAGGTGGCATCACTGTCATCCATTCGTGATACATCTTCGTGCATTGATCAATCAACTCATTGTTCTTGTTGGTTTTTTCAGCTTTGCCAGATGCTGATAACGCATTCCTTCTCGCTGTCGTTAGTCTGAGTCATGCAACTTTCGCGCACAGAGTCATGCCGTGAGCCAAATTCTGGGTCGTGAGATTGGCCACTGGCTTCTGACCGCAGACGAAGTGTGACACCGAGACCGCAAGGTCCCCGGTCTTCCCATGTCAGCGAGGTGGTGAGATGTATACGGAAACTCTGATAAATCAAACAAGACACGAGTTGGTCACTTGCCTGGAAAAATGGCACATGTCGGAAACATCGCGGATCTCGCTGCTGACCATGTCAGAGAACGCGACCTTTCTGGCCGAGGATGATGAGGCGGGACACAGGATCATCATTCGGGTTCACCGCCCGGACTATCACTGCCGAGAAGAGATCGAGTCCGAGCTGGCCTGGATCGATGACCTGCGCACGACGGCACGGATCAATACGCCGGCCCCGGTCATGACGACGACAGGCAGCCCTGTGTTGAGCATCTCCGCCGGTGGGCAATCCCTGCACGTGGTGGCCTTCGAGCATGTGGCCGGCAGTGAGCCGGATATCGACGATGACTTGCCGCAGTGGTTTGAACGCCTGGGCGCGATGAATGCCACGCTGCACGAACACAGCCGTCGCTGGCAGCCCCCTGAAGGCTTCGTGCGCAAGCGTTGGGACCTGGAAAGCATGATCTCGCCCCGTGGGCTGTGGGGCGATTGGCGAAATGCGCCGGGCATGACGGTGGAAGAGGCCCAGGCCATCAATGCTGCCATCCCCTATCTCAAGTCGGAGATTGCCCTGTATGGCACGGCGCCACAGCAGTTCGGTCTGGTCCATGCCGACCTGCGCTTGACCAACCTGCTGGTGTCACGGGACAGCATGACGATCATCGACTTCGATGACTGCGGCTTCTGCTGGTATGCCTATGACTTCGCTGCCGCGATCAGCTTCCACGAGATGGAGCCGAGCGTCCCGCAGCTGCGCGATGCCTGGATCAAGGGGTACCGCTCGGTGGCCGAGTTCTCGACGGCAGATGAGGCAATGCTGGATACCTTCATCATGCTGCGTCGCATTCTGCTGTGTGCCTGGCTGGCCACGCATCAGGAAAGCAAGGAAGGCAAGACATTGAGTGATGGTTTCAGCCGGGATACAGCCATCATGGCGCGGCGCTATGTTCAGCAACGAGGGGGCCAGTCACGAGAGGGCCAGCAAGGTGTCGTGCAGACACTGGGCGTGCAGACACCGGGCGTGCAGACACCGGGCATGCAGGAACACGACGATCAGGCGGATGTTGATCGGACGAGTACTGTTCGGACAGGTACAGATCGGACAATCAATGACAAGGTGAGGATGGCGTGATGGAAAAGGTACGCGGGATTCTGGATCAGAACGCCTTCAGCATGGCGCACATCGACAATGCAGATGCGCGAATCGGCGCACTGGTTCGCAAGCGGCTGGAAACGGTAGGGCCGACGTCCATGCTCTTCTATGAGGAGCCGCTGCACATCGTACGAGGGGAGCGGGTCTGGTTGTTCGATGATCAAGGCAAGCGCTACCTGGATGTCTACAACAATGTGCCGTCCATCGGCCACTGCCATCCTCGCGTGGTCCAGGCGGTCGCCGAACAGATGGGGACCCTCAACGTGCACAACCGCTATCTGCACGAAGGCATCCATCGCTATGCCGAGCGCCTGCTGGACACGCTGCCGCGCACGCTCAATCGACTGGTGATGATGTGTACCGGCAGTGAAAGCAATGACATGGCGCTGAGGCTGGCGCGTGGCTGGACGGGCCGGCAGGGGATCATCGTCACCGAGGCGGCCTACCACGGCAACACGGCCGCCGTGACGGAAGTCTCACCATCCTCCTACAAGCAGGGAACGCCGCCGGATCACGTGCATATCCTGCCGATCTCCCGGATGAGTGAGCAGGCAGACCCGGCCGCCTGGTTCGCCGAGCAGGTGCGGTTCGGCATCGAACAGCTGGAGGCGAGGGGCCATGGATGCGCGGCGCTGCTGGTCGACTCCATCTTCTCGAGCGATGGCATCTATGCCGACCCCGCAGGTTTCCTGAAGCCTGCGGTCGAACTCCTGCAGTCCCGGGGCGGGCTGTTCATCTCCGATGAGGTCCAGCCCGGCTTCGGGCGCACGGGACAGGGGATGTGGGGCTTCTCGCGCCACGGCGTGACGCCGGATGTGGTGACCATGGGCAAACCGATGGGCAACGGCTTCCCGATGTCCGGGCTGGCGGCACGTGAGGAGTTGCTGGCGGTGCTGAACGCCGATGTGGGCTACTTCAATACCTTCGGCGGCTCACCGGTGGCCGTGGCGGCGGGCACGGCGGTGCTGGACGTGATCGCCGAGGAAGACCTGATGGCCAATGCCACACGTCAAGGCGAGTACTTCAAGCGACAGCTCCAAGATATTCAGGCACGTTTCGAGGAGGTGAGCGATGTGCGAGGCGCCGGGCTGTTCCTGGGGCTGGATCTCTGTGACCCGACGCGTGACGGAGCGCCGGACGCCCAGCGCACCACGGCGTTGATCAACGACCTCAAGCGCAATGGTGTGTTGATCGGCGGGGCCGGCAAGTCCGGCAGTACCTTGAAGATTCGCCCGCCACTGTGCATCGAACGCTCGGAAGCCGACCTCTTCCTGGACAGGTTCGAGCAATCCCTGAAGGCAACGGCGAAATGAGCCAGACAGCGCGACAGGGTAGCTGATGTCAGTTCGAGTCCGAGTGGCACGGCGCTGTAGGCAGGAACGGGACGATGGGCGCGAATATAGCCCCGCCCGAACGTGATAGCTTCCGTCACTGACGACAAGGCCCCACTGGAGGATTCCGTGGGGCCTTGTCATGTCTGGCGCGAAGTGGAGGGGAAGAACGTCAGCGCTGCTTGAGCTGATCGCGCAGGCCGGTCGGGACCTGTTTGATGATCAGACGATCGCTGGCCTCATCGTATTCCACTGAGTCACCCAGCAGGTGCGAGTCAAAGCTGATCGAGACGCCCGCGGCGCGCCCGGTGAAACGCTTGAACTGGTTGAGCGTCTTCTTGTCCGGCGGGATCTCCGGTGACAGCCCATAGTCGCTGTTGCGAATGTGGTCGTAGAAGGCCTGCGGGTGCTCTTCATCGATCAGCTCAGACAGCTGGTCCAGCGTGATCGGCTCGCCGAGCTTGGCCTGGTCGGTGGCGTAATCGACCAGGGTGTCGGTCTTCTGCCGGCTGGCTTCCTCGGCCATGTCTTCCTTCTCGACATAGTCACTGAAGGCCTTGAGCAGGGTGCGGGTTTCCTGGCCGGCATCCCGCTGCTCCTGCGCGCCCAGCGTTTCGGCGAAGGCCTCGGCGAGCTTGGTGCGTCCGCGATCACGTGCCCAGGACAGATAGGGGTGAGAGGTCGAGCTGCCTTGCCACTGACTGATATCCAGTCGCGCGGCCAATGACATCTGGGTCAGGTTGAGCTGGCGGGCAGGCGTCACCGCAAGGGTCTCGTCGATCGCGAAGCCATCACGATGGTGCAGCAACGCCATGAACAGATGACGCGTCTCGCCCTGTTGGTGATCCACCACCAGCAGATGGCCGCCTGTCGGGAGGTTGTCATCGATCAACGGCATGAGTCGACCGGCAAGCGTCTGGGTCAGGCTCGCGAAATCGCTGTCACCTACGAGGAAAGACGCCAGCTCGGTGGGGAAGGCGGCTGGCGCGTCTTCATTGAAACGTCCCCAGTTCTTGGCCTTGCCGTGGTAGGCATCATTGAGTCCGGACACCAGATCCTCCAGTGCATCCGATGCCGGCAGGGCGGTGGCGGCAGGCACCAGCTGGGCTGGCGTCTCGCTATTGCCCTTGTCGATACGGTGAATGATGCTGTGCAGGATCGGCATGGAAACCTCCCTCGGCTACGATGAACGGGCTGGGGATGATACCTGCCACGATTCGGCAGTGGTAGGGCTGTAGGCAGTCGGGAAGAGCGCCTTGTCTATACACCTTTTCTGCAAGGCGCCCATTAGGAGCTGCCTGTCAGAGGAACCTCTGACTTTATTTTGTTGAATGCATCAGTGGATGGCTGCTGTCGTCTCTACTTCGTCATGACATGCCTCAAGGAGCGTCCTTAAGGTATTAGCATCGATAGCGCCGCGCTTTCCAATCACGATTAATTGTGTGCCTGGCGTTGTTCCCTTCCATGCCCCCGCAGGCGTGATCTCGCAACGCGTTCCTACAAGATGAAGAATGCATCTCTGGTCGTGAGCTTCCGCGACATGACAAATGCCCTTGGCACGGTAAATAGTGGCGGGGAGGTTAGCCATCACCTTGCGGAGAGCCTTCAGGTTCAGTGGGGTATCGCTTTGCCAGCTCCACGTATCGAATAGATTGTCGTGATGGAGAGGGGCTGCCCTGAACGTCTCAAATGTCATCATGGATGCTGGGGCGTTACCGCCATCAGGACTGACAGGTTCAGCAGCCACCTTTCTCTCCACACCGAGTAACAGCTCCAGTGGGACTACACCATATTCACTTTCTATCACGCGTGCGTTCGGATATAGCCAACGTGCCTTGAGTGAAGTGTGTTGATCCGGTGTTAGTAGGTCAGTTTTGTTGAGTATGATGATATCAGCAGCATCTAGTTGCTCGGTGGCAAGCCGTGTCATATCACTATCCAGATCATCAAATTGAGCAGCATCGACTACCGTCAGAATGCCATCGATATGGAGCGACTGACGAAACTGAGGATAGCGCAAAGTGTTGGCGATCTTGACAGGATTCGAGACACCGCTGGCTTCGATGACCAGATGCTCGGGACGTGTCTGTGGGTCTGCCAACAGCGTGGAAAGTTGCGCGATCAGGTCGCCCTCCACCGTGCAGCAGATACATCCATTCGCCAGACTGACGGTGGTCTGGGTCTGACTGACGATCAACTGTGAATCAATGTTGATAGCCCCGAAGTCATTCACCATCACGGCCATGCGGCGACCATGGTCACTGTTGAGCAGATGATTGAGCAGCGTCGTCTTGCCCGCACCGAGAAAGCCTGCGACCAGCGTGACGGGAATGCTATGTTGTTGTGTCATGGGAGTTTCTTCTCAGTATTGAGCCAAGCCGCTTCGCTTGGCTCGTGGTCAGGAAGTCGGGTGTCAGAAAGCGGGCAGTGGTTCCTGCCAGGTAGCAGCCATATCGGTATCCGTGAAGGCTCCCAGACGATCCCAGGTCACTTCTCCTTCCAGCAGAGTCAGCTCCACTTGTGTGGTATGCAGATTTCCCTTGATGTCGATATCGAAGAGGTCACGGTCCAGCACGATAAGATCGGCCGACTTGCCGACTGATATTGATCCCGCGTGTTGTTCGACTCCCATGCACCATGCGCCGTTGATCGTCATGACACGGATGGCTTGCTCTAGAGAGATGGGGTGACCAAAGAACTGACCTTCTTCTTCACCGAAGGGGTTTTGACGGGTAATCATGGCTTCGAACCCGATCCACGGGTTCAGGCTAGAGACTGGCCAGTCTGTCCCCATCACGGCATTGCCGCCGGCCTCAATGACGCCCTTGAAGTTGTAGGCACGCTGCATGCGTTCTTCGCCGAAGACAGCGCGAGCATTCGCGAAGGAGGAGGGGAACCACCCCACGGGCGAGAATTCTGCAGTGACATCCAGTGCCTTGAAGCGTGCAAGGTTGGTATCCAGTAGCGTTGTGCTATGGGCGCATTGATGACGCACGCCATTATTGCCATTACGTGCTCTTGCCTGAGCGACGGCATCCAGGAAGATATCGGAAGCTCCATCACCGGTGCAGTGCGCGATGACACGAATCCCTTTGCGATCCATGTCGACCACCATGTCGACGATATGCTCTGGCGTGAGATTCAGGTGTCCTCTCCAGTTCTTCTCGCCTGGCCAGGGAGTTGATAGATAGGACGAACGTGATTCATGAGTGCCATCGAAGTGAAACTTCACCGCATTGGCATTCAGGCGATTGCTCCGATAGTAATGACGCTCTCCTGCCAGTAGCTCCCAGCGCCGTTTGACCGGGAAGATATCATCCTGCCAGCTGATGGCTGCTTCTACTCGGACGGATAGCTTGCCATCTTGATCGAGACTGCGAAGTGCATTCAGGCGGTGTTCGCAGACGTGCACGTACTTGGTGCCCACCACGCCATGTCCGCTCTGGAAATGCAGCCCCTCTCGATAGGCACGTGTCAGCGCATGCTGCGGTGTTGGTGGCATGGTGGCGTGGATGATGGCGTAGGCACCATCGACCAGAATGCCGGAAGGTTCATGGGTAATGGAGTCTCGCTCGATATAGCCATGACGTGGGTCCTGAGTCTCAGCGGTAATGTTTGCCAGCGCCAGCGCGCGCGAGTTGACCATCATGCAGCCCCATGAGCGATCAAGAATGGCCACGGGGCGATCAGGCATGAAGCTGTCCAGCCAGTCACGATCAGCGACCAACCCAGCCTGCTTGAAGGTATAGCGCACGAAATATTGGCCGTAGATCCAGCCATCGCCCGGATGACTGTCGGCGTAGTCGAGTATTGCCTGCTTGACCTCCTCCGGGGTGGGATCCTCGAGGCCGATATTCAGATAGTCGGCATAGCCGGGTGCTAGCGCCAGGTCGGGGTGAGTATGCATGTCATAAAGACCGGGCATCACGAAACGACCTTCAAGGTCGATGACCTTGGTGTGGTCTCCAATGAAGGGTGTCACATCATCTTCATTACCGACGGCCATGAAGCGACCACTGCGAATCGCGACGGCTTTTGCCCAGGGAGTATTGTCGTCCACGGTATGGATGTTGGCATTGATCAATACGATATCGGCGGTCTCCGTCGGTGAGGAGGCCGCTATAAAAGAAGGTGTCGACAGAGTGCTGGAGGTAATCATTATCATGAACTCATAATCTAAAGGAGAAGGCACAGCGCGAGAGTAGAGCGAGGCGCGGGCGTGCATCACGATGGGATACACGCCCGTTCATCAGCCGATCATCCAATGTCCCAGCAGGGCGAGGATAGGTAGCGAGATCAGCACTCGCAGGGCATAGATCATGACCAGATCACGTAATGTGAGCCCAATGTCAGCTCTGACCAGGATGATGGCAGCTTCGGTAAAGAAGATGATTTGAGTGACGGCGACACCCGCCATCACGAAGCGTGTCACTTCGCTTTCGATTCCAGCACCTAGAATGGAAGGCATGATGCTGTCGACGATGCCGGCGAGTAGCGCGGGCGCTGCCTGAGCAGCCTCAGGAAGACGCAATAGCTCCAGATAGGGCACCAATGGCAGTGATAGCACCTGGAATAACTGGGTGAACTCGATTAGTGCCAACCCGACACATCCCACCAACATCATGGCCGGATAGATGGAGAAGGCCACATCTGCGCTGATCTGAAGCCCTTGTTTAAGCTGTTCTGTGGGAGAGTTGGCTTGCTCGGCACGTTCGACGGCGCGGCGTAGACCAAGGGCCAGTACACCTTCACCAGGACGACGATCTGTCTTGAGCTGCTTGCCGACTGCGGGATGGTAGACCGGCAATTTGTTACGAAGCGGTGGCAGCTTGGGCACAATGATGGCGCACAGGACGCCGGTGATGGCAACGGCGATGTACCATTGAATGAACATCTCCTCGAGGCCGATCAGCTTAAGCAGCAAGTAAGAATATGCAATCGAGACGATCGAGAAGTTGGTCGCGATCGTGCACGCCTCACGGCTGTTGTAAAACCCCTGACGGTACTGCTGAGTCGTAAGGATGATGCCCACGCTGGAGGCTGACAGCCAAGAGGCGAGGCAGTCCACTGCTGCTCTCCCCGGCAAGCCGAAGAGACGCTCGAACATGCGGCTGCACAAGGTGCCGGCGAACTCCATCAGTCCGTAGTCAGTCAGCAGAGGTAATAGCAGTGCTGACAGGAAGTAGATGGCCAGGACGACTGGGCCAACATCATAGAGCATTACGCCGCCGGTATTGCGGCTCCATACCCACTCAGGTCCTATCTCGAAATAGACCATCGTCATCAACAAGGCGCCGATGACGCGTACGATGGTCCAGCCCATGCCGGGATTGAATAGCGTGATCAAGCGTCCCTTGCGGTGGCGTAATGGACTGAAGGTGACGGCCAGAGTAATCAGACTAGGAATGGTGGCGACCGCGGCTGTTGCTGTCACCATGAGGGGTTTGAGTACATCATTGATGTAGTCGATGACGAACGCGATCATGATCGTCGTCCGACCATCAACACTGATGGGCGTAAAGAAAAGCAAAACGCCGAGAAGAGTGGGGATCAGGCATTTGAGCAGCTGTTTCGTGCTGTAGCGAGATTGAGGGACTTCTGAGGCGACGGGAGTCGGGCGGTCGGCCATGGGACGCGTACCTTTTTTATAGTTGTAATGGCGAGTTGATGGTTGTCGTGAATCATCAATCTGTGCTTTTACGATGTCATCGTGCAGGCAGCTCGTGCCAGTACGAATGTGTCCAGCGTGAATATGTCTGTCGTGCTCATCCGGAAACGGCGTACCGTTCTAGAGACGGAAGTCGGGCGCTTCTCTGTCCAAACGCCGTAGTTCCGCAGCCCAGGTCAATGCCACGCTTTCTGCGTGGTAGCGAGGGTTCTCGAACTGCTGAGCAGTGAATTCACACTCTTGTGGTGAAGGCATGATGAGAGGGCGACCCATCTTCATCGCCTCAAGCTGAATCTCGCAGGCCTTGTTGAGGTAGAACATGTTGAAGTAAGCCTCAGCGACACTGCGGCCGGTGGTTAGCAGTCCGTGATTGCGCAGAATGGCGCATTGTCGATTACCGAGTGCTGCCACGATGCGATTACGGACTTCAAGATCGAGTGGAATGCCTTCGTAGTCGTAATAGGCCACGCGATTGTAGAAGGCCATGTTGGTTTGATTCAGAGGAAGAAGACCCTCTTCTAATGCCGCGACTGCCATACCAGCCAAGGTATGAGTATGCATGACGCATACGGCATCATGGCGATGCATGTGGATGGCACTGTGAATCGTGAAGCCCGCAGGATTTACCTCGGCATCATCAATATTCAGTTTCTGCCCATCAATACCGATAGTGACCAGATTGGAGGCGGTAATCTCTTCTGGCAGCAAGCCATAGGCATTGATCAGGAAAGCCGGTGTCTCACCTGGCAGGCGTACAGATATATGAGTGAAAACTTGATCGCTCCAGCCGTTTCGCTCAAGCAGGCGATAGGCGGCGGCCAGATCGGCTCTCAAGGTCTCTTCAATCGCGGGTTTTGGCATGTGGCGCACTCTCGGACGGGAAGGCATAAGAAAGCGGTACGGCTCAGGACACGGGATAAAGGAGTGCTCGTCCTGTGGCAGGCTGGCCTTGCATGCATCCTAGGTTGCTTGTGAGAGAGCGAATATCGATTTATTCTTCAGAAGTTCATTCCAAAAAGTCATGACCTACCATGCAACGACAGCTCCCCAGCATGATATCTCTTCGGTGCATCGTCGCTTTCGCACGCTTTTCCAGCGTCACAAGAGCCGCTGAAGAGTTGAATCTTACCCAGAGTGCCGTGAGTCGCCAGATCAAGAATCTGGAGGCGTTTCTGGGCTGCCCGCTGGTAACGCGTTCTCGACAGCGGCTGACGCTCAATGAGTTGGGGCAAGCCTATGTGCATGAGATATCGCCGTTGTTGGAGAGTCTTGAAACAGCGACTCATCATGTACGCACCAGTCACGTTGGTCATCTGCGTATCGGAGCCGAACCTTCGTTTACCTCTCGCTGGTTATTGCCAAAACTCAAGTCCTATGCAGTACTCAATCCCGAGATTGAGCTCGAGATCATGAATGATCTGCGCCGGCTGTATGACAGTCATGAAGGCTATGATGTCGGTATCCTTTTTGGAGAGGGTGAATGGCCAGGATTTGATGCACGTTTTCTCATGTCCAGTGAGCTACTTGCTGTGTGTACACCGGACTTGCTGACTGAAAAGGGTCCTGTCATTGAGCGGCAGGATATTCTGCGTTACCCGATTCTCCATCATGTGGCGCATTCACCTTTGATGAAATCTTCCACTCAGTTGTGGTTGGAAGCAGCGGGGCTATCGATCAGAGAGTGCAATGCATTACCAGGGCAGCGGTTGGAGCACTTCCAGTTTGTTCTTGAAGCGGCTTTACATGGGCTCGGGATAGCCATATTGCCGCGCTATTTCGTGACACCAGAGCTTGCTGAGGGGCGGCTGGTGATCGCAAGCACCTCGCCCTTGAGGTGCGGTGGTTATTACGTAGTTGTGCCCTCAGGGCAGCATGACCCCAAAGTCAGCCGCTTTGCGGATTGGTTGTTGTCCTGGGAGTCTTGATATAGGCGACTATCAGAGGGCTGGCTGGTGCGGGGTACATCATAGAACTGCCAATGGTTCCTTCCTCACGGACAGGTCTCGCCCTGGATCAGCTGTGTCGAGAGTCGGTGTGATGAGGCGGGCTCCAGCCCCAGAATCATTCGCGCGGCAAGGCGGCCTTTCTCGGTACTGTCCTGATGGACGGTGGTCAGGCGCGGTGACCGATATTGTCCTTCCTCGATGCCATCGAAGCCGGTGATACGCAGATCCTCGGGAATTCGGATACCACGTTGTTCGGCCAGGGTCACGGCGGTCAGAGCAATACGATCTGACATGCACAGCAGGAGGTCTGGCCGCTCGCTGGCTGGTAGGTCGAGTATCTCTGCCAGCACCGGCGCGCAGACCTCATAGGTGTTTTCCTCGATGTTCCACATCGACACAGAATCGGGGGGGATATCCTGCTCGGCAAGCGCACGATGAAAACCCGCCAGACGCGAGCGTGTGATGGTTCGACCTGCCGGGAGCAATGCGTGGGCATCGGTGATGAGACCATTGCAGGGCGTTTCCGTCAGGCGCAGGTTGACGATCCCGATACGACTGGCGGGTGACTGTAAGGCATGTTGCGCGATGTTGTAGCAGGCGGGCTCATCATCCACATGGATGGCAGGGTGGCCGCCCAGATCGAAGTCGACCGCCACGATGCGCTTTTGACCCGCGCTCTGGAGTTCCTCCACCAGCGTCATGCTGGCCATCAGCCCGTAGACGATGAAGCCATCGGCAATGCTGAAAGATCCGGGCACCTGGGAGGCATTCTGGCGGCCTGAAAGCAGCAGTAGGGTATGGCCATGGGCGTCCAGCACTTCGGCGATGCCCGACAGCAGTTCGCTGGCGACGGCATCCTTGAGGCTGTAGGTCAGCGTCTCCGCGAGTACCACGGCGATGATCCGTGAACGCCCTGTACGCAGACTGCGCGCCTTGGCATCCGGGCCACGGTAACCAAGGCGTTTGGCCTCCTCGAGAATCCGCTCGCGCAATGCAGGCGAGAGCTGGTCGGGGCGGTTGAAGGCGTTGGAGACACTGGCGGTGGAGACGCCCAGTTCTGCGGCTAGCTCCTTGAGAGTGATGCGGGGAGGCGATGACACAGGCGACGGGTTCCTAGAGTGGAGACAGATACGGTCAAGAGAAATTCAGGATATCGATCAGTCTAATGTATGCCTAGTCCAGCGTATGAGTTTGGGACCACAGCAGGGACTGACCTGTCTGTGACCATCGGGGCGGGAACTTGGGTGAGTGGAGAGGGCACTCAGCTCTGCGTGAGCCAATTGACATCACGCAGAGCTAATTCTGAAGATTGGCATTCCCTCTGGATTGGGGACGTTCAGGCTGCCTGGCGTTGCTGAGTCAGGCTCAGCGCGCGATCCTGACTGTCGAAGAGATGCACGTGCTCCAGGTCCGGCACCAGTGCGACGCGTTGGCCGATCTTCCACTGACTGGGGGCTTCACTGCGGTGGATCAGCAGGCTGTCGCCGTCTTTCGGATCCAGGTAGACGTAGACTTTATTGCCCAGGTACTCGACGTTGACGATCTCGAAGGCGTTGTCGCCACGGGCCTCTTCCAGGCAGAGGTGTTCGGGACGAACCCCCAGCGTCAGACGGCTGCCGGTGCGTTCGTTGCCCGCATCGCGAGGCAGCTCCAGCTCGCCGATCCCGGATGTCGTGATGCGACAGCCATTGCCCTCGCTTCGCAGCAGCTCTGCCGGCAGGAAGTTCATGGTCGGGGAGCCGATGAAGCCGGCTACGAAGCGGGTCGCCGGGGCCTGATAGAGCGTCTGGGGGCTGCCGACCTGCTCGATGCGCCCATCACGCAGTACCACGATCTTGTCGGCCAGCGTCATGGCTTCGACCTGGTCGTGGGTGACGTAGACCATGGTGGAGCCCAGGCGGTGGTGTAAGCGGGCGATCTCGTTGCGCATCTGCACCCGCAGTGAGGCATCCAGGTTGGAGAGCGGCTCATCAAATAACAGGATCTTCGGCTCACGCGCCATGGCGCGCCCCATGGCGACGCGCTGGCGTTGGCCACCGGAAAGCTCCTTGGGCTTGCGGTGCAGCAACTCCTCGAGCTGTAGGATGCGCGCCGTTTCCATCACACGTTGCTCGACGCTTTCCTTGTCGGTCTTGGCAAGCTTCAGACCGAAGGCCATGTTCTCGTACACCGTCATGTGCGGGTAGAGCGCATAGGACTGGAAGACCATGCCCACGCCGCGCTCACGCGGGGGAAGGTCATTGACCAGATCGCCGGCGATATGCATCTCACCGTCGGTGATCGACTCCAGTCCGGCGATCAGGCGCAACAGGGTCGACTTGCCACAGCCTGATGGCCCGACGAAGACCACGAATTCGCCGCTGCCGATCTTGAGATCCAGATCCTTGATGATGTGCGTGCTGCCGAAGGTCTTGTTGATCTTGGAGAGGGTTACGCTTGTCATCTTGCGACTCCCAGCCGGTGCTCGGCACCGGCTTTCGAAAGAAGGTTAGTCGAGTGCCAGGAAGGCAGCCTGATAGGCCGGCAGTACCAGGCGCGCTGCCTGGGGCTGAGCCTCGTCCAGTTCGGCAGTGAAGCCCGTGCCCTCGAGAAGGCGCGCGCCGCCTGCGTAGGCTTGCGGCAGTGCGGTGGTCCGTTCGGTGCCGGTCAGGTTGAAGAGACACAGCATGCGCTGGCCATCGTGCTCGCGCTGAAAGCCCAGCAGCTCGTCACCCACGTCCACCAGTTCAATGTTCCCCTCGCGCAGGACCGGGTGTTGGCGGCGGAAATTCATCAGGGCGCGGGTGGCATGCAAGACCGAGTTGGCGTCGTCTTCCTGATTGGCCACGGCCAGCGGCAGGTGGCGTTCATCGACCGGCAGCCAGGGCTCGACACTCGAGAAATCCCCCCGGGCCGTCTGACGCCAGGGCATGGGAGTCCGGCAACCGTCGCGGCCCTTGAATTCCGGCCACAGCACCTTGCCGTAGGGGTCCTGAATACGCTCGAAGGGCACCTCGGCTTCCGGCAGGCCCAGCTCCTCACCCTGGTAGAGGCAGACGCTGCCGCGCAGTGACAACACCATGGCCAGGGCGACCTTGGGATAGGCCACCGGGTCTTCGTCGGCACCCCAGCGGGTGGCGCTGCGCACGACGTCGTGGTTCGACAGGGCCCAGCATGGCCAGGCATCACCGGCCAGACGCTGGAAGCGCTCGATGACTTCGCGGATATAGCCTGCTGAATGCGGGGCATTGAGCAGATCGAACCCATAGGCCATGTGAAGCTTATCGCCCCCGGCGGTGTACTCCGCCATGCGCTCCAGCGGCTTGTCGTCACCGATTTCTCCAACCGTGGTGGAACCCGGGAATTCATCCATCAAGGCGCGTAGGTCTTTCAGGAAGTCGAGGTTTTCCGGGCGGCTCAGGTCATAGACGTGGCGCTGCCAGGTATAGGGGTTGGAATCCGGGGCACCCAGTGTCTTGGCTTCGCCCGCCGGCACCGGCGGATTGTCGCGCAGGGCCTGATCGTGGAAGTAGAAGTTGACGGTATCCAGGCGGAAGCCATCGACGCCGAGTTCCAGCCAGAAGCGCATGTTGTCGAGCTGAGCCTGACGGGCCTCCGGGTGATGGAAGTTCACGTCGGGCTGGCTGGTCAGGAAGTTATGCAGGTAATACTGCTGGCGGCGCGAATCGAAGGTCCAGGCCGAACCGCCGAAAATCGACAGCCAGTTGTTGGGCGGCGTCCCATCGGGCTTGGGGTCTGCCCACACGAACCAGTCGGCTTTGTCATTCGTGCGATCCTGACGGCTTTGCTGGAACCAGGGGTGCTGGTCGGAGGTGTGGCTGATCACCTGGTCGATCATGACCTTGAGATTGAGCGAGTGAGCGCGCTCCAGCAGCACCTTGAAGTCCTCCAGGGTGCCGAACATCGGGTCGACATCACGGTAATCGCTGATGTCATACCCGAAGTCGAGCATTGGGGAAGTAAAGAAAGGGGATAGCCAGATGCCATCCACGCCCAGCGATGCTACGTAATCGAGTTTGGCGGTAATCCCCGGCAGATCGCCGATCCCGTCGCCGTTGCTGTCCAGGAAGCTGCGCGGGTAGATCTGGTAGATGACGCCACCGCGCCACCAGCTGGAGGAGGTCTGCATTTGGGTTTCGAGCAATGACATGAAGATTATCCTTTGACGGCGCCGGCGGTCAGGCCGGATACGATGCGGCGCTGGAAGATCATCACCAGGATGACCAGCGGTATGGTGACGGTGACGGAGGCGGCCATGATGGGGCCCCAGGGGAGCTCATGCTGGCTGCCGCCGGAGATCAGGGCGATGGCGACCGGCACGGTGCGTTCGCTGTCAGTCAGCGTGAAGGTCAAGGCGAACAGGAACTCGTTCCAGGCCGCGATGAAGGCGAGCAACCCGGTGGTGGCCATGGCCGGCCACATCAGGGGCAGGAAGACCTTAGTGATGGTCTCCCACGGCGTGGCGCCGTCCATGATCGCGGCCTCTTCCAGTTCCATGGGCAGTTGACGCATGAAGGTCGTCAGTACCCAGACGGTGAAGGGCAGCGTGAAGATGGTGTAACTGAGAATCAGGCCACCGGGGTTGTTGTAGAGATTCAGGCTGCGAATCACCTCGAACAGCCCGGAGAGCACCGCGACCTGAGGGAACATCGAGACCCCGAGGATGATCAGCATCACAGTGGAGCGGCCGCGAAAGCGCACGCGTCCCAGCGCATAGGAGGCGGTGATGCCCAGCAGCAGCGCGATCAACACGACGCTCAAGGCGATCAGGATCGAGTTGCCGATCGCCTGCAGGAAGCTCTTCTGCGCAAAGATCTGGGCGTAGTTACTGAAGTCCAGTGAGGTCAGCCAGTAGTTGACCTCGAACAGCTCACTGGACGGTTTCAGTGAGGTGATGACCGCGTAATAGAAGGGGAACACGGCGTAGACGATGATGATGGCGATCAAGGCCCATTTGCCGACCAGCTTGGCGAGTCGGGTCATCTGGTAGCGATTCATCGGATGCTGATTCATTTATCCACTCCCAGTTGGCGGCGGCCAAGGTAGAGGTAGACCACGACGGCCAGCGCGATGATCAGGAACAGCATCGTGGAGGCGGCACTGCCGTAGCCCACGTCCTGGAACTCCACCAGTTGCTGGCGGGCGTAGATCGACATGGTCATGGTGCTGGACGAGTTGGAGGTCAGCACATAGATGACGTCGAAGACGCGCAGTGCATCGAGAAGACGGAAGATCACGGCGACCAGCAGGGCCGGGGTGATCAATGGCAGGGTGACGCGGAAGAACACCTTCACCGGGTGGATGCCATCGACCTCGGCGGCTTCATAGCAATCCTTGGGCAGCATCTGCAGCGCGGCGAGTACCAGCAGTGCCACGAACGGGATGGTCTTCCACACATCGACCATGATCACGGCCCACATCGAAAGATCGGCATCCGCCGTCCAGGCCAGTGGCGCATCGATCAGCCCCAGCCCCATCAACAGGTGGTTGATGATCCCGAACTGGTCATTGAGCATCCAGGCCCACATCTTGGCGGAGACGATGGTCGGGATGGCCCAGGGGATGAGCACTGCGGCGCGGACCAGCATGCGCCCCTTGAATTCGGCGTTGAGCAGCAGGGCCACGATGATGCCGAAGACGACTTCCAGCGACACCGAGATGACGCTGAAATAGACGGTGTTCCAGACGGAATTCCACCACACCGGGTCAGCCAGCAGGCCGTACCAGACGCCGTCGTCCTTCACGAGATAGTTTTCAAAGCCGATGAAGGCGGCGCCGGTCGTGTCCGAGAGCGAGGCATCGGTCAGGCTGAGGTAGAAGGTTCTCAGCAGTGGCCAGCCGGCCACCAGGGCCAGCGCGACCAGCATCGGCGCGAGATAGGTCCAGGCCGCACGTACCCGCTGGCGTCTGACCCTGGTACCGCGTTTGCGGGTCCGGGCCGAGGGCGTGTCCGTCGGCACTGACTCATTGAGCGTGGTTGTCATGCGAAACCTCCCGGGTTACCAGCGACGACGTTTGATGCGAGCCAGCTCGCCCTTCAGCTGAGCCACGGCCTGGGCGCCGCTCTGCTCGCCGCTCAGCACACTGTGGGTCGCATTGAAGAAGGCGTTGCTGACCTGGCCGTAGTTGTCACCGGTGACGGCAGACGGACGTGCCACGGCATTGGTGAAGGTGTCGTAGAGCGTGCCGAAGAAGGGCACGGCGGTGAGCACCTCTTCATCCTGATACAGCGCCGTGAGGGTCGGGTTGTAGGCGGCCTGGATGGCCCGGCGTTTCTGCTCGGACTCACCGGTGAGGAAAGCCACCAGCTGTGAGGCGAGCTCGGGGTTCTCGCTGTACTTCGAGACCGCCAGGTTCCAGCCGCCCAGCGCCGCTGCGCTTTCTCCCTCGGCGCCGTGAGGCAGCTTGACCACCCCGACCTTGCCAGCCACCTTGCTGTCATCGCTCTGGGTCAGCGACCAGGCGTAGGGCCAGTTGCGCATGAAGACGGCGTTGCCGGACTGGAAGATGCCGCGGGCTTCTTCCTCGGAATAATTGAGCGCCCCCTGCGGGGTGATCTCGCCGATCCAGCTGGCGGCCAGGTCGAGAGCGGAGGCCGTATTGGGGTTGTCGACGGTGATCTCGCCATCGGCATCGACAATGGCGCCACCGTCGTTGCTGGCGACCCATTCCAGCGCATTGCAGGTCAGGCCCTCATAGGCACGCCCCTGGAAGACGTAACCCCACATCTTCTCGCTGCCGGCCTCGCGTTCCTTGGCCTGGATCTGCGTGGCGGTCTCTGTCAGCTCCTGCCATGTTTCGGGAGGTGCGAACCCGTACTTTTCCAGCAGGTCCTTGCGGTAGTAGAGCACCCCGGCATCCGTGAACCAGGGCATGGCCACCAGGCGGCCATCGACCGTGTTGTTGTCGATGATGGTCTTGAAGTGGCCCTGCGCTGCCTCTTCGCCGAGCGTCTGGTGCAGATCAAGCAGGTGATTGCCGAGCAGGCCCGGCCAGACCACATCGATCTGCAAGACGTCGATGTCACCGGACTGGGCCGACAGAATCTGCTGATAGAGCGAGAGGCGTTCCGTCGAGGAATTGGGCGTGGAGACGATATCGACCTCATGCCCGGTCTTGTCTTCCCAGGCAGCGACGCCCTGTTCACAGAGTTCCAATTCGGCCCCGACCGCACCGCAGGAGATGGTCAGGTCCGCGCCCATGGCAGGGGCGGTGGTGGCCGCTCCCAGCAGGGCGAAGCTTGAGGCGATTAGCGTCTTGTGTTGCATGGTGGATCCTCGTCACTTGTTGTTGTTTGACCCGCATCGGACGTCTGGGTGGGGGAGAGTCACAACGTCGTCCGATGGTGGTTTCTTAATCGATTAAGGGGTGATCACAGTCAAGCGATTGGCGTCGATATCCGCAACCTGAACTTTGGTCTTGCTGTGGCCAATATGTCGCCAGAAATGGGAGTTTTACGCGGTGATCGCTCCCCTTTGGTCGAATTTCGACATAAGTCGTGTGTCTGGAGCGCCGGATTGCCACTAGGATCTTAAACGATTAAGTGAATGTGGCAACCCCTCCAACACCAACGCCAATGATTCGGGCGCCACTTCGCTGATCATCGCCAAGCGAGTGATTCGTCAACAACAATAAAGGCTCTCTTCAACATGACAACTCCCCCTCAGCACCCGCTCAAGACCCCAATTGTCATGGCCGTTGCCATAGCGGTCATGAGCACCAGTGGACTCGCCAATGCCGACGGGGCAGGCGATATCGAGGCGCGGCTCGCAGAGCTGGAACAGCGTATCGATGACGCCGAACAACGGGCCAGAGCGGCTGAACGTCGCGCCGCCGAGGCAGAGCGCGCGATGGCCGTTCAGCGCCAGTCGAATGAGGTTGATCAACCTGCGCGCGTGACCGCGCAGACCGAGGACCTCGAAGAGCGTCTGGCGGCCGTCGAGCGTCAGGCCAGTGGGGAAGAAGGTTTCTCCTTCAATGCCTATGCCCGCTCCGGGCTATTGATCGGCGAAGGCGGCAAGAGCATCGAAGGCGGCCCCTATCTCACGCCGGCGGGCTCGGTGGGCGGGGCGGTCGGGCGGCTGGGGAACGAGCCCGACACCTACGTCGAGTCGGTATTCAACTACAAGACCCGCTACGACAACGGGACGAAGGCGCTTTACCGCACCATGATTGCCGACGGAGTAGAGACCAGTAACGACTGGACCTCGGACGAGTCCAGTCTGAACGTACGACAGGTCTTCGTGGAGTTGAGCGATCTGCCGAGCTTTACCGGCGCCTTCGAGAATTCCTCCATCTGGGCGGGCAAGCGCTTCGATCGGGACAACTTCGATATTCACTGGCTAGACAGCGATTTCATCTTCCTCGCCGGGACCGGCGCAGGTATCTACGACGTCCAGCTTGCCGATGACTGGAAAGCCAACTTCTCGGTCTACGGGCGCAGTTACAGTGAATATCCGACAGAGGACTCCGATACTGGCGGCAATACCGACAACCTGACGTTCACCATGAACAACTATGTCGGCCACTGGCAGTGGATGGTCAGTGCCCTGTCGGCGGCAGACAATGAAGAGCGCGCCATGGACACGGGTGCCGAAGCGGCCGATTCCGGCTTCCACACCATGCTGGTCTACCATGGCGACAGCTTCTTTGGCCTCGCCGATGGCAGCTTCAAGGCCGCCGTGCTGCATGGCCGCGGGCTCGGCGCGGAGACCAAGGTCATCGGGGCTGACGGGAACCTGACGGATGACGCCACTTCTACTCGCCTGGGGCTTTACGGCACGACCTATCTCGCACCCAAGTGGCGCTTCGCACCAGCCGTCTTGGCAGAGGTGAGCAAAGATCGCTATGACGGCGGAGATGAATATTCCTGGGCGACCTTCAATGCGCGTCTGGCCAATGAGCTGACGACGAATTTCGAGATGCAGTACGAGCTGAGCTATCAATGGATGGACCTGGACCCCGGCTCGACAGGCAATGCCGTGGAAGGCGGGTATCGCAAGTTCACCATTGCACCGACCTTCAAGCCTGAAGTCGGTGGCTTCTGGAAGCGTCCGGAAATTCGCCTGTTCGCGTCCTGGAGTGACTGGGATGAGGAGCTCAATGATTACTCCGAAGATGATGCTCTCGGGAGTGCAGGCTTCACGGGAGGCGAATGGGCCTTCGGTGTCCAGAGCGAGGTATGGTTCTAGGAGCAGGATGCCAAGCTGATCATCGCCTGCCAGTGCTTCGATCTTGCCCGCGGTTAGCCGCGGGTTTTTTGTGACGCCATCACTGGATGGTTGAGACGCTGACCGCAACAAACTGACGAGGAGATCTTTTTTCGTAATGCTGGGAGGAGCTGCTTAGAAAGTCGGCATGAATTTTCAGTGTCGTTGTCTTTTGCTTATGCAGCTTGATAACTATGGTGCCATTCCTGAATTAATTAATTGATGGGCATACGAGAGGCTAATAAAGGATAGGTTCTTTGTGAAAATTGATCATCCGGCATCTTATAGTGAGTTGTTGATGGGTTATACTGAGCATTTTGCCCTATACATTTAATGGCAGTTGTCACATTGGTGGTTGAAGGCTGGGAAATCGCGGTATGCCAAGGAAAGATGAAGGGAACTTTTTGTCGACGATGTTGTATTGAGTCGGCTGGCTCGCGCTGTATTTCATTTAAAGTCAGTGGTCGCGCCACCAATGAGATGAAGCGGTAGGGCTGTTGTTGAGCCCTAATATCTGTGCTAGCTTATATTCGTAGCCTGCCATGAGGCTCAATCACAGCATGTGACTGGTCATTGGTTGATTTTTATTTGTCGCATTATCTATTTGATTTAGGAGACTGCCATGAATAGTGATATCGCCGAAGGTAAGTGGAAGCAACTCAAAGGTAAGGTCCGCGAAGGTTGGGGAGAGCTTACCGATGAAGATGTCGACGAAATTGCGGGTCGTAAGGAGCACTTTGTCGGGAAGGTTCAAGAGCGTTATGGCATGAACAAAGAAGACGCTGAAAAGGAATGGAATAAACTGTCCGATTCGTGAAGCTTTTTTAATATATATTTTATGTTACCGATGCTTGCACTTTGCAGGCATCGGTTTTTTTGTGTCTGAGCTCAAGCAATCAGAGCAGCACGCATGGTATACGGGGGTTTAGAGCATTCTCTCGAGAATACTTGGGATGGCTACTCGATAGCCGAGGCGCTGTCGGGAATGGTCATTCCGTTTCTCGACGCACCTTGCGTAGCTCAGTATTACTGACATTCTTGGAGACTGCCCCTTGGAGAAGTACTGGCGTGTCAAGCCATTGATATTCTCCGTGGTCCCTCGCCAGGTGGGGCTATAGAGGGCATGGCAATACATTTACTGTCAAAGCCCTTTGCGACATCTTCGTGATTGGCGACCTCCGAGTCGTATCCAGGGTCATCGTCTGGGGGTACCGCGAAGAGGCACCAGCAACCGATGCATCGGCTGTTGCGTCAGTTCTACTGGGGTCCTGAGCCGTCGTGCTGCCAGAGATAGTCGCCAGGGTCGTGTTATCGAAAGGCGGCTATTGACTCCCTGGTGGCACACGTCAAAGCCAACGTGATATGGCTGTATTCTTCATCATGCGCCTGCTGCATGCTTGCGTGATCCGCGGTATGGTCGGCCAATGATTATCCAATGTGGGGTGGAATGCCTTGATGAGATGTTGAGCATTGAGCCCCGTTAGGGAGTGAGCATGAAGAAGTCCGAGGACATATCCTCATCCAAGCGTGTCACCATCACTGAAGTTGCCAAGGAGGCCAACGTCTCGATTGCGGCGGTCTCTCGGGCAATGAATCCTGAAGGCAGCAGCTCCCCCGAGATGCGTAGCCGGATCCTGGCGGTAGCCGAGCGAATGGGGTACAAGCCGAATCGTCTGGCACGAGGCATCAAGTCGCAATCCAGCCTGATCGGGATTCTCGTGACCAATTTCGAGAACCCTGTCTACCTGGCGATTCTCAGCGAATTTTCTGCTGCGATTCAGCGGCATAACTGCCACACCTTGTTGATCAACGTGAATACCGAGAAAAGCATCTCGGAGGCTGTCTCGTTGGTGATGGAATATCATGTCGATGCCTTGATCGTCACTTCTGCATCGGTGCCGCCGGAGTTGGTCGAGGCCTGTGCGAAGCAGAATACGCCTGTGGCCATATTCGGGCGTGATGGAGAAGATTCCGGCGCCTGTGTGGTGACCTGTGACGATGTCGAGATGGGGCGCATGGCAGCAGATCATCTCATTGATCTCGGTTATCGTCGGCTGGCTTATGTGGGGGCGTCGACCAAGGAGCAGGCAACGCTGGATAGAAAGCGTGGCTTCATCGAGCGGCTGGAGCAGCGTGGGCTGACCTTGCATGGCGTGGGGGAAGGGCATCGCCACAGCTACGATGCGGGTTATGAAGCCACCTGTGAATTGTTCGCGGAGGCGGAGGTCATTCCTGATAGCATCTTCTACTTTGATGACATCATGGCATGTGGCGGTATGGACGCCATACGTCATGAGTTCTCGCACCGCATACCACAGGATATCGGTATCGTCGGGGTGGATGACATTCGCTTTGCCTCAAGCAAATCCTATGATCTGACGACGATCTGCCAGCCATTCACGGAAATGGTCAACAAGACGGTGTCGTTGTTATTCGCGCGCATCAAGCAAGGTGGCATGGCGCCCAGTCGGGTCATCATGCCGTGTCAGATCACGCAACGCGGTTCGACTCGTCACGTCAACTGACACGCGCACTGCAGAACGCTTGATAGTTTTCTCGTGAAATCTTCTCTGGTGGCGGAGCAGCACTCTCTTGGTAGTCCGCCTGGAATACTGGCGATTCGTTGGCACATCGGTGGATTTTCGTTCTTTCTCGTCCCTTGGTCTAAATGGCTTTGAAAACATTTTCAAAGCCGGTTTGGCTGCGCTAGGCTGCTTGATATGCAGCGTACCAAAGCCAAGGAAAAGCCCCTGTGGTACGCGATAGAACAATAACGCCATCCACGCCTGAAGCCGAGACGCCCAATGACTCAGCAGACACCGCCCTCATTCGATCACCGTTCAAGCTCACAGCAGACAGCGGAACACCAGTCGAGCACTTTGGCCCCCAAAGTGCTGCGCATGGGGATGATCGGGGGAGGCGTTCAGTCTTTCATCGGTCAGGTCCATCGTGCGGCGGCGCAGATGGATGGACGGTATCGTGTCGTCGCCGGTGCGCTGTCATCGAATCCCGAGCGTGCTCGCCAGCAGGCGGAACAACTCAACATCGCACGTGGTTATGGCGATGGTGAATCACTGCTACGCGAGGAAGCTGCCCGCGAAGATGGTGCTGAGGTGATCGCCATTCTCACGCCCAACGATAGTCACTTCGTCCTGGCCAAGCTGGCTCTGGAGCTGGGCTTTCATGTCGTCTGTGAAAAGCCGCTGGTCAATGATCCGGCTCAGGCTCGCGAGCTTGAAGCGATTGCCGAGCGGGCAGGGCTGCGCTTCTGCATGGCCTATGGCTATACCGGTTATCCCATGGTGCGTCAGGCACGCGCCATGATCGAGAATGGCGAGCTCGGTGAAATCCGTCAGCTGCAGTGTGACTACGTTCAGGGGCACCTGGCCTGCCTGACGGATGCGGAAAAGACAGGCCACGACTGGCATATGGACCCCGCCATCGCGGGGGAGTCGATGATACTCAATGATATCGCGACCCACGCCTTTCATATGCTCGAGTATGTTTCCGGGCTTGAGACCAGTGAATTGAGTGCCGATGTCACGGCCAGCGTGGCCGGACGCGAAGCGCACGATAATGCCAACGTAATGTTGCGCTATGGCAATGGTGCCCGCGGCCTGATGTGGATTACCCAGGCGGCTGCCGGCGCCGAGCATGGCCTGAGCTTCCGGATCTTCGGCAGTCTCGGGGGGCTCGAATGGCATCAGGAAACCCCCAATCAGCTCCTGTTCCGCCGTATTGATGGCGCTCCTGTGCTGCTCTCCAAAGGGGCAGCAGGACTTCATGAAGCCTCCACGCGTATCTCTCGTGTGGCCTTTGGACACCCCGAAGGTTATCGCGAAGCCTTTTCTTCCCTGTATAGCGACCTCCATGAGGACATCACTGCCTGCCAGCAGGGGACTGAGCCGCACCCATTGGCCTGCTGGTATCCAGACCTGCGCAGTGGTGTGCGTGGTGTCGAGTTCGCCGCCACCGCGCTCGACTCCAGTCGACGAAATGGCGATTGGGTGTCTCTCCCATCACGGCGGACAGTCAATTGACGCGCTGATTCGGCTGTTGAATTGAGATAGCCAATGCCACTTCATTCAGGAATGACGCAATGACGGGCCGCCCTCGAGGCAGCCGGTGCGGATTCTGCTACGCCATTGTTCGGTCAATTACGTTGTAAGGAGTACGGGATGAACAGGAAAGGGGTCGACGATCTGCGCAGTAATCGCTGGTTCAAGCAGGATGATCTGCGCTCTTTCGGGCATCGCTCTCGCGTCAAGCAGATGGGTTACTGGGGAGAGGAGTTCGTCGGCAAGCCGGTGATCGCCATCGTCAATACCTGGAACGACCTCAATACCTGCCATTCTCACTTTCCTGAGCGGGTCAAGGATATCAAGCGTGGTATCACGGCAGCGGGGGGCTTTGCTGTCGAACTGCCTGCCATGTCACTGGGTGAGCAATTGATGAAACCCAGCGCCATGATGTATCGCAACATGCTGGCCATGGAAGTCGAGGAATTGCTGCGCAGTTACCCCGTGGATGGCGCCGTGGTCATGGGCGGGTGTGACAAGACCACGCCGGGCGTGCTCATGGGCGCGATCTCCATGAATCTGCCGACCATCTATGTCCCCGCTGGTGCCATGCTGCGCGGCAATTACCGTGGTCAGGTGTTGGGGAGCGGTACGGATGTCTGGAAGTACTGGGATGAGCGACGTATCGGCAACGTCAGTCAGGGTGACTGGAACGAGATCGAGAATGGGATTGCCCGCTCCCCGGGCACTTGCATGACCATGGGCACGGCGGCAACGCTGATGTCGATCGGTGAATCGCTGGGCATGAGCCTGCCGGGGGCCTCAAGCATCCCCGCGGTGGACGCCAATCACAACCGTATGTGCTACGCCAGCGGCAAGCGAGCGGTGGAAATGGTCTGGGAAGATCTCAAGCCGACCGATGTCATGAGCGAGGCCTCCTTTGATAACGCGATTGCTGTCGACATGGCGATCGGTGGCTCGACCAACGCCATCATCCACATCGTGGCTATGGCACGTCGTCTCGGAATCACGCTGCCGATGGAGCGCTTCAACGAGATATCGCGTCGTGTGCCGCTGGTGCTGAACCTCAAGCCTTCCGGCGAATATCTGATGGAAGACTTCTTCTATGCCGGAGGGCTTCCGGCATTGATGACGAACATCGGCAGTGAGCTGAAGCTCTCCGCCATGACCGTGACCGGTCGCACCCTGGGCGACAACATCGAAGGCGCCAAGGTCTGGCGCCCGGAAGTCATTCTCCCGCTGGACACGCCGGTTAATGCCTCGGGCGGGACTGCCGTACTGACCGGCAGCCTGGCGCCGAAGGGGGCCATCATCAAGCCGACCGCGGCGGACCCTCGTCTGCATGTCCATCAAGGGCCTGCCTATGTGTTCGAGAATATCGCCGACCTCAAGGCGCGTATCGATGATGAAGACCTCCCGGTCACGGCTGACAGCATCATCGTGCTCAAGAATGGCGGGCCGGTGGGCGGCCCCGGCATGCCGGAGTGGGGCATGATGCCGATTCCGGCCAAGCTGCTGAAACAGGGCGTGCGCGACATGCTGCGTATCTCCGACTCGCGCATGAGTGGCACCAGCTACGGGAGCTGCATTCTGCATGTGGCGCCGGAAGCCGCCGTCGGCGGACCGTTGGCCATCGTCAAGACCGGCGACATCATCGCCGTGGATGTCCCCAATCGGCGGCTGGACCTGATGGTCGATGAGGAGGAGATCCAACGTCGATTGGCAGATTGGCAGCCGCCCAAGGACCGGCACCCTCATGGCTATGCCTCTCTCTACAAATCGCATGTGACCCAGGCAGATGAAGGCTGTGACTTCGACTTTGCCAATGGTGCCCCTGGCAGTACTCCTGAGCCCGATATCTATTGAGCGCCGCTGCCTGAAGCAGGGAGAGAAGGTCGAGGGTATCGGGGGCAGAGAGATAGAAGGTGTAAGCCCGCAGGGGTATCCACGCATGTGCCATAGCCATCGTCGACGGGAGTCCAGGAAATGGCGGAAATCGAACTGCTGATAGAGAGCCGGGCGGAGTTGGGTGAATCCCCGATCTGGGATGCCAGTCGCAACAGCCTGTTATGGGCGGACCTTTATGCCCCGGCGATCGAGCGCTACTGCCTGAGTGATGGCAAGCGAGAGCGTCGCGTGCTGCCTGAGACGCTGGGAGCATTCGGGCGCTGTGCCGATGGGCGTCTGATCGTTGCCATGCGTTCGGGAATCCATCTGCTCGATTTCGCGTCTGGTGCATTGGAGTTCCTGGCCTGCCCACCCGGAGAGCCGTTGGCTGGCACGCGCTTCAATGACGGTAAGGTAGCGCCGAATGGACACTTCGTGATCGGCACCATGGATGAGGCGAGTCGTTCACGGCCGCTGGGGCATTTTTATGATGTCGCTCCCACTGGACAGACCCAACGGCTGCAGTCAGGCCTCATCGTCGCCAATGGCCTGGCCTGGAGCGCTGATGGACAGCGCATGCTTTTTGCGGATACGCGGCGCGACACCATCCATGTCGCGGACTACTGCCCGGAAAGTGGTGTCATGGGCACACCGCGTGTATTCGCCGAGACCCAGCCTGCACTGCACGGCCGCCCCGATGGCGGAGCGATGGATATGGCGGGAGGCTACTGGAGTGCAGGCGTCTTTGGCGGAGTCCTCAATTATTGGGATGCCCAGGGACGTCTGGCGCGCCAGGTCCGCCTGCCATGTCCCGGCCCGACCATGCCGTGCTTCGGCGGGGCCGATATGACAACGCTTTACGTAACCACCTTGCGCAAGGGGATGAGCCCTGAGGCGCTGGCCGCGGCCCCCTTGTCCGGCAGCGTCTTCGCGCTGGAGGTCGAGGTGCCGGGCGTCCCCGTCGCCGCCTTTGCCTCTCGCTCTCCAGCACCACCCGACATGCCGAGTGGGGGACGCTCCCCCTCTCGGGTCACGATTCGTGAGCCTCATGAGTGACCTGTCCCTTGTGACTGCCACCATTGATGAACTTCAGAGGGAGATCCCATGCGCCTCAATCGTCTTAAGCAACGCATTGCCCAAAAGGAGGGCGTGGTGAATGGCTGGCTCTCCATGCCGTGTGCCTTCTCGGCAGAGATCATGGCCCATCAGGGCTGGGACAGCCTGACCATCGACCTGCAGCACGGAGTGATCGATTACAGCGATCTGCTGCCGATGCTGACGGCCATCTCCACCACTGACACCGTTCCGCTGGTGCGGGTGCCGAGCCTGGAACCCGGTTTGATCATGAAGGTGCTGGATGCCGGTGCCTATGGAGTGATTGCTCCCTTGATCAACAACGCGGAAGACGCCCGGGCACTGGTGGCTGCCTGTCGTTATCCCCCGCTGGGAATGCGCAGCTTCGGCCCTCATCGCGCCATGCTGTATGGCGGTGCGGATTATGCCCATCATGCCAACGACGAGATGCTGGTGCTGGGCATGATCGAGACCCGCGAAGGCGTGGCGAACCTGGAAGAGATACTGGCCGTGGAGGGGCTGGATGGCATCTATATCGGCCCTGCGGATCTGGCGTTGTCACATGGGCACACACCGGGGTTCGATCACGGTGATGGCCCCATGGATATCTTGATCGACGAGATTGTCGCACGGGCTCGGCAGCACGGCAGCGTCATCGGTATTCACAACGGCAGTGCCGCGCATGCGCGACGGATGTTGGCGCGTGGCTGTGATCTGGTCACGGTCGGAGCCGATACACGTCTGTTGATGGCAGGGGCACAGGCAGTACTGAAGGACATGGAGCGCAGCGCGAATCATTGTGAAGGCTATTGAATGCACCTGGCCGTGGCAGTCGTTCGCATGAGCCAGCGATACGCTATCAGAGGAGAGGCAAAATGAATCAGTTCGCACGTTATCCCAGCCTGGAAGGCCGGCATGTCTTCATCAGTGGCGGTGCCAGCGGCATCGGCGCGACCTTGGTAGAGCATTTCTGTGAGCAGCAGGCGCGAGTGAGTTTCATCGATATCGATGATGCCTCTGGCGAGGCCCTGGCGGCGCGTCTGACCGATCAGGGAGGAGAGGTTCATTACCGCCATTGCGATGTGACTGATATCCAGCAGCTGCGCACGGTCATCGAGGCTGCAGCAAATGAGTGGGGGCCGATGGGGGCCCTGGTCAACAATGCCGCGCGTGATACCCGGGTACCGCTCACGGAGCTGGATGTCGAGACATGGGATGACCTTCAGGCCACCAATCTTCGCCATGTGGTGTTTGCCTGTCAGGCAGTCTTTGCCGGGATGCAGGCGGCGGGCGGCGGGTCGATCATCAATTTCAGCTCGCCCAGCTTCCTGCGTCGCTCGCGGGACATCTCGGCCTATTCGAGCGCGAAGGCGGCCACCATCGGTCTGACGCGCACCTTGTCGCGTGACATGGGAGATGCGGGAATTCGCGTCAATACCGTGCTGCCGGGGTGGATCATTACCGAGCGTCAGAAGGCGCTGTGGTGGAATCCCGAGCTGGAGAAGCAGGTATTGGAAAATCAGAGCCTGCACCAGCGGGTACAGCCCGAGGATGTGGCTCGGATGGTGTTGTTCCTGGCAGCGGATGACAGTCGCATGATGACGGCCCAGACCTATATCGTGGATGGTGGCCTCGTCTAGCCATGCTGAAGTGGTCATGGCGTTTTCGCAGAGCGTTTTGGGAGGCTGCGTTTTACATGCATCACTCCACATGAAGCGCTTTTCGTGCCAGCGCCACTGGCAATGAGATGGCGGCTTTCGCCAGAGTGATATCGAGTGCTCCTTGGGATGATCAATAGGATAAGGGTGATCGAAGCGACAGTTTTATAGGCTGCTTCAATCATGCCAAGACATCCTTATTGAACTTTAATCCAAGGAAAGCACTTTTTTTGAAAATGAAGATGAAAACGTTTTCAGGCGCTGCTAGTGTCTTTTCAAACGGCGAAGAATTCAGCGCTGACCATCATTTTCCTACGTCATCATCACTGAGCTTCAGGTGCGGATTTTTCGACCTGAATGCACACAATAAAACAACGCCATATGCTCGTCGGGAGAGAGGAATGAAAACGATAAAATTGACCGTCTCCGAGGCCATCGCCAGATACCTGGCGGCGCAGAAGATTGAACTCGATGGCAATGTCGAGACCTTGTTCGGTTGCGGGTTCGCCATCTTTGGCCACGGTAACGTGACCTGTCTGGGGCAGCAGCTGCACAACATCCAGGACACGATCCCGATCTGGCGCGGCCAGAATGAGCAGTCCATGGCGGTTGCCGCCGTTGCCTACGCCAAGGCCAACAAGCGCCAGCGCATCGGGATCGCCAGCACCTCCATCGGGCCGGGTGCCACCAACATGATCACGGCTGCGGGTATTGCGCACACCAATCGCCTTCCGTTGCTGATGTTCGCCGGCGATGCCCATGTCTCACGCCTGCCAGACCCGGTGCTGCAGCAGGTCGAGCATGCCCATCAACCAGGCCTGAGCGTCAATGATGCCTTTAAGCCCGTCACTCGCTATTGGGATCGCATCACTCATCCCGCACAGATCATGCAGTCCTTGCCGACAGCGATCGCGACGCTGACGGATCCCGCGAATTGCGGGCCGGTCATGATTTCATTGCCACAGGATATCCAAGGCGTTGCCTATGACTATCCAGAGGCACTCTTCGAAGAATGCATCCATCATATTCGTCGTCCGGAAGCCGATACGCGTGCTGTACAGCATGCCATTTCCCTGCTGGAAAAGGCCGAGAAGCCGCTGATCATCGCTGGCGGTGGCGTTCATTATTCCGAAGCAAATCAGTTGCTGGCCGACTTTGCACAACGTCGTAATATTCCGGTGGTCGAGACGATTGCGGGCCGTTCTTCGCTGCTGCAATCCCACCCCTGCAATATCGGCCCGATTGGTGTGACTGGCTCGAATTCCGCCAATGCCATGGCGGCACAATGTGATGTGCTGGTGGCCATTGGCACACGCTTGCAGGACTTCACCACCGGATCCTGGTCGGTATTTCGTAATCCAGCGCTGAAGATCGTGTCAGTCAACGTGGCGCATATGGATGCCATCAAGCATCGCGCCATGGCGGTCATCGGCGATGCTCGCCACACTCTGGAGCGTCTTGATTCCGGGTTGGGTGAATGGCGAGCCGATCAGCGCTGGCTGGAAAAGGGCCAGGCGGAGGTCGCCGAGTGGAAATCCCTGTGCGCCAACCGTGGCGAGATCATGCCCGGCGAGATGGCGTCCTACGCCCAGGTCATTGCTAGCGTCAATGCGGTGCAGGAACCCGGCGATACCGTGCTGACTGCCGCCGGTGGCCTGCCGGCAGAGCTCAACATGAACTGGCAGAGCAAGCAGCTCGGCAAGTTCGATATCGAGTTCGGCTTCTCCTGCATGGGATATGAAGTAGCGGGCGGCTGGGGCGCCAAGATCGCCAATCCCGACAACGAGGTCGTGGTCCTGGTCGGCGATGGCTCCTACATGATGATGAATTCCGATATCTACAGCTCGGTGCTGACGGGCCACAAGATGATCGTGCTGGTGTGTGACAACGCCGGGTTTGCGGTCATCAACAAGCTGCAGAACAACAGTGGCAACCCTTCCTTCAACAACATGCTGGCCGATTGTCGCAGCCAGGCCGATGAGCTGGTACGTGTCGACTTCCTCAAGCATGCCCAGTCGCAAGGTGCCTATGGTGAGCACCTGAGTGACATCAGTGATTTCCGGGCCGCCTACCAGCGCGCCAAGGAGAGCCCGCGGACCTACGTTATCGTGGTGGATATCGATTCCAGCAAGTGGTCTTCCTGTGACTGCTGGTGGGATGTGGGGCTACCCGAAGTCGTCCGCGAGGATGTGAATGAAGCGCAGGTTGCCGCCATGAATGCCGGCCGTGTTCATCAGCGTCGCGGACTCTGATTCTGCGGGACTTTGATTTTGCGGAACTTTGATTCTGCGTGAGTCGTGGGGCCGGGCGGACACCGCAACGGGATTCATGAACACGCCTGCAATGACAACGCCAATTACCAGCACCCATGCATTTGCCAGGAGAACCCAGATGTTCAATGAAGAACACAATATCGCACCGCTGCGATGGGCCATGGTCGGTGGTGGCCGTGGCAGTGAAATCGGCCACGCCCATCGTGCTGCTGCCCATCGTGACAACTTGTTCCAGCTGGTCGCCGGTGCCTTCGATCTCGACGCGGAACGCGGGCGTGAATTCGGCACCAACCTGGGGCTCGATCCAGAGCGTTGCTACCCGGATTACGCCAGCCTGTTCGAGGCCGAAGCTGCTCGCGAGGACGGCATTCAGGCGGTCAGCATCGCCACGCCCAACAGCACCCACCATGCCATCAGCCTGGCAGCGCTCAAGGCCGGTCTGCATGTGATCTGCGAAAAGCCGGTGACCTTCACGGTTGCCGAGGCCGAGGAGCTTAAGGCCGAAGCACAGGCGCGCGGTCTGGTCTTCGGTGTCATGTATGGCTACAGCGGCTATCAGATGCTTCACCAGGCCCGCGCCATGGTGCAGTCGGGTGAGCTGGGGCAGGTGCGCATGGTCAACATGCAATTTGCCCATGGCTTCCATAGCCAGCCGGTCGAACAGGTCAGCAGTGGCGCCAAGTGGCGCACCAGTCCTGCCGTTTCCGGGCCGACCTATGTGCTGGGGGATCTCGGAACGCACATCTTCTATGCCGGCCAATTCATCACCGGACTCAAGGTCGAACGCCTGATGTGCCACCGCCAGAGCTTCGTGGCCTCGCGGGCGCCGCTGGAAGACAACGCCCAGGTGTTGCTCCAGTACCAGAACGGCGCGGTGGGATCACTGTGGGCTAGTGCGGTGAATGCGGGCTCCATGCATCAACAGAAGATTCGTGTGGTGGGAGAGAAGGCCAGTATCGAATGGTGGGATGAATATCCCAACCAGCTGCGCTACGAGGTCCAGGGCGAACCGGTACGGATTCTGGAACGTGGCATGGGCTATCTGGCCGAGGGCGACAACGCCGTGAACAGCAATCGCATCGGCGGCGGCCACGCGGAAGGCTTCTTCGAATCCTGGGCCAATGTCTATCACCGTTATGCACTCGCTATGCAGGGCGCTGAAGCACGACGTAACGGCACAGGCACTCAACACCTTGGCCTGTCGGAGCAGGAGCTGGAGTCTCTCTGGTTCCCCAATATCGATGCAGGCATCGAAGGCGTGCGGTTGCTGGAGTGCTGTGTGGAATCCTCTGACAACGAGAATCGCTGGGTCGCGTTCTGATCTGACTGCGACATCAGGAGCGCCTCATGTCGGTTCCACCGCTGCCACTCGGTCGGCACCCGATGTGAGGCCTCGTTTCCACGTCACTGACGATGGTCATCCCGAAAGACAACGACAACGCCAAGAAGAAGGACATCATCATGCACATCAAGCTTTCCAACGCACCGTGTTCCTGGGGTATCGAGTTTGCCGACAACCCCGCCAATCCCAGCTGGCAGACCGTGCTCGACGAAATCGCCGGTGCTGGTTTCAAGGCGACGGAGCTTGGCCCACTCAATTACCTGCCGACCGAGCAGGCAGCACTGGCGTCCGCGTTGGACAGCCGAGGGCTCGAACTGATCGCCGGTACCATCTTCAAGCATCTGCATGACGCGTCACGTCGTCAGGAAATCCTGGATTACACCCGTGCGACCTGTGAGGTACTCAAGCCTCAGCAGGGCAACTACATGGTCATCATCGACCATGTCAGCTCGCCACGTACCGATGAAGCCGGTCAGCAGGAAACCGCGACCCGGCTCGATGATGCGCAGTGGAACGAGATGATGGTCACTATCCGGCAGGTGGCGGAAATCTGTCAGGAATATGCGGTCACACCGGTGCTTCATCCGCATGCCGGCACCTACATCGAGTATCGCGATGAAGTGGACCGTGCGATGGCTGAACTGGATGCTGATCTGGTCAAGTTGTGCATCGATACCGGGCACTGCACCTATGCGGGCATCAATCCGGCCGAGCTGATTCGCACCTATGGCGAGCGCGTCGCCTATATCCACTTCAAGGATATTCAGGCGCCAGTACTCGAAAGCGTGGTGAAGGACGGCATCGACTTCTATACCGCCATCGGCCAGGGCGTGTTCTGCCCGCTGGGCCAGGGCTGTGTCGACTTCGACGCGGTCCGCGAGAGCCTGGAATCCATCGGCTATCAAGGCTGGATCACCGTCGAGCAGGACGTGGACCCGACCAAGGACAACAGCGCGCTGGAAAATGCCCGCGAAAGTCGTGAATTCATTGAACGCAGCATTCTTGAAAAGGGCCTGGCGGAAGCCTGATCCGCATGAAGCCCTGTCGTCATCACGCCAGAAGACGGCAGGGCACGGAAGGTACAGCAATGACTTGTCTCGATAGCGTGGTGCGTCAGATGCCACGAGCACTCGAGCCACATCTGCCTCAGCAGTTCTCGTAATACTATAACAATCGATCACGAGAGGTCGTCATGCCCACTTCGCACCCCGATAGCGATACTCCTACAGAATCAGCCAATCCCGCCTCATCCAGTCATCAAGAAAAGCTGACGCCGGCGCAGCTTGTCTTCTTGATCAAGATCATTCTGGTGGCCGCCCTCGGTGGCCTGCTGTTCGGTTATGACACCGGCGTCATCTCTGGGGCCATCGGTCCCATCGCGCAATATTTCGACCTGTCTGCCGCCGAGAAGGGCTGGGCAGTCTCATCCGTCGTCATCGGCTGTATTGGTGGCGCACTTATCGCCGGACGGTTGTCCATTGCCTATGGGCGCAAGGCCGTCTTCATGCTGTCAGCATTGATGTTTACTGCATCAGCACTGGGCTCTGGTCTGGCGAGCACCTTTGATGCCTACATCTGGTGGCGCATTCTGGGTGGACTGGCGGTCGGGATGGCCAGCGTCATGGCACCGATGTACATCTCTGAGATGTCTCCGGGCTATATGCGCGGTCGCACCGTCAGCCTGTTTCAGCAGTCCGTGGTCTTTGGTCAGATGGTGGTGTTCTTCGTGAACTACTTCATTGCTAAGGGCATGGCGGAAACCTGGATTCTGAATCACGGTTGGCGCTGGATGTTGGGATCTGAAGCAATCATTTCCCTCCTGTTCGCCGTGCTGATTCCCTTCGTTCCCGAATCTCCGCGCTGGTTGGTGCTGAAAGGGCGCCTGGACGATGCCCGCCGCGTCTTGGCGCGTTTCTATCATGGTGAAGCCATTGAACGCACGCTGGGCGAGATCCAGAAATCCTTCCAGCACAACGAGAACAAGCGCCATGCATCTCTGCGTACCAAGGGGATGCTAGGACTGGTCGCCATCGGAGTCTTCATCGCGGCTGCTCAGCAACTGACCGGCATCAATGTGGTGATGTACTACGCTCCGGATGTGTTGTCCGCTGTCACTTCCAGCAATGAAGATGCTCTGTTCCAGACCTCCATCATGGGGGTGACCTTCGTCGCCGGTAATCTGCTGGGCATGCTGCTGATCGACAAGGTCGGCCGTCGTCCGCTGTTGATTGCGGGGAGTCTGGGCAGCATCGTCGGCATGACCTTCCTCGGCGTCGTGATCGGCAATGGCGAACCGGGCATCAGCGCCTTGATCGCCCTGATCGTCTATGTCGTCTCGTTTGCCATCTCCTGGGGGTGTGTCTGCTGGACACTGGTCTCCGAGATATTTCCCAATGCGATTCGCGCACGCGCGATGTCACTGGCTGTCGCCGCACAGTGGTTGCTCGGCTTCATCGTCACCCAGACCTTTCCGATGATGCGCCAGAGCGACTTCCTCAATGAGCTGGTCGGTGGTGGATTCAGCTTCTGGCTCTACGCTGTCCTGACCTTCATCAGCTTGATGATCGTGCTGCGCTACGTGCCGGAAACCAAGGGCAAGACATTGGAGGAGCTCGAGAACATCACAGGCACTCGCTTGAGCAAGCGTCGCCGTCGTCTTGCTCGTCAGGGCTTGCCACTGACCGCTGAGTAAACCAGGAGCGCTCTGGACTGTTCATCAAGCCGTCGTTATCTACTCCCGCTGGCAATCTTCACGTGCTGGCGGGAGCATGTCTTGCACCGGGCACTATCGTTCTGCCCCGATACCGATGGCATGATCAAAGGACACCAAGTCACATCCAGAGGACACATGGATGAACCATAACGTCGCGCGGTATGGCCTGATATTGAATACAGAACGGTTCGAGGAGTGTGTCGCTTTCTACCAAGGTCTTTTCGAACTGCCGCTGATGTTCAGAAAGGAAGATGGCAGTTTCAGGCTGACCTGCCTGTCATATGGGGCGGGCTATCTGATGATCGAGAAGGGTGGAAAAGCCATTGAAGGCGGTAAGACCCCAGAACAAGGTAGCGCCAAGCTACGCTTCAATGTCAGGGATATCGATCAGGCATTGGCAGATGTCAAAGCCTGGGGAATCGACGCCGAAATTGAAGAGACACCATGGGGCAGGACCATACATCTGCATGATCCCGACGGTAACCGGGTGGGGATTCGGGATGAGGCGACATTTCTGACGCCCTGACGTTCTGCTTCCACGCCGTGAGACGCTCATCATGGAGGCTCCCCATCAGTAGATGAGCAGTCTGGCTTGTTGCCAATGGTCGTTGCCAGTTGAACAGGTTCTTGCTCCCCCGATTCAAAATTATCACCCTCAACGCTATGAAAGGATTCTGGATATGAAGATTGCTCTACTGGGTGCAGGTCGTATCGGCCGTGTGCATGCCCGCGCCATTACCGAGCATCCGACAGCGCAGCTTGCCTGCATCAGTGATGCCTACGCGCCGGCCGCCGAAGCATTGGCTAGTGAATACTCGGTGCCGGTACTGTCCGCCGAGGAGGTCTTTGCCTCTGATGCGATTGAGGCAATATTGATCGCGTCTTCGACACCGACTCACTCCGACTTCCTGGAGCGTGCCGTGCGTGCTGGCAAGGCAGTTCTCTGCGAGAAGCCGATCGACCTGGACCTCGCGCGCACCCGTGAGTGTCTTGCCGTGCTGGCAGAGCACCCAGTGACCTGCGCGCTGGGCTTCAATCGTCGTCATGACCCGCAATTCGCGGCGCTCAAGCAGGCGGTGACCGAGGGACGTGTCGGTGAGCTGGAAATGATCGCCATCACCAGTCGTGACCCTGAGCCACCGCCCGCTGAGTATATCGCGGCTTCCGGGGGCATCTTCCGCGACATGAGCATTCATGATCTCGACATGGCTGCCTGGTTGCTGGGAGAGCCAGTCAGCGAGATATCGGTCACGGGGAGCTGCCTGATTGATCCGGCCATCGGGGAAGCGGGGGATCTGGACAGTGTTCTGATCAGCCTCAAGAGTGTCTCGGGCAAGCTTGCGAGCATCAGCAACTCGCGTCGTGCCTGTTACGGCTATGATCAGCGCATCGAGGTCTTCGGCAGCAAGGGCATGCTGGAAGCCCGCAACGAGACGGATACGCGACTGCGCTTCACGGGTGAGCAGGGCGTGATGGATGAACGACCCAAATGGTTCTTCCTCGAGCGCTATGCTCAAGCATTCGGGCGTGAGGTCGCCGATTTCGTCTCGGCCTGCCTAGACAAGCGAGCACCTCTGGCCGGGGCCCAGGACGGCCTGGCGGCACTTGAGCTGGCGGAAGCCGCGCTCATTTCCTGGCGCGAGGGTCGCCGCGTGCTGCTCAGTGAGATTCGGTGAGCTTTTGGCACCTTGATGGCCGATCAGGCGAGGCCGTACCCACAGCATGCAAAAGCCCGCCTCTGGACATTCCAGAGGCGGGCTTTTGCTTTCCTGGCGTCACATTACGCCAGAGAGTTTTATACCAGCTCGCGCTTTTCTTCACGTGCGATGCGGCGATCACGTGCGACCGCGCGGCAGATGACGATCAATACCGCCAGGGTGAGCACTGGCCATACCAGTACGTAGGTGGCAAATAGCAATGTCATGTGTGTTGTCTCCCTGTTCTGTCTCGGACGTTATCCAGAATCATGCGCCGGTGGAGGCAGCAGGCTGCGACTGGATCGGTGTTGTCGTATCACGACCACCTGAGTCGAGTGCTTCGTCATAGTTGCCGACACGTGCGGTGATGGTGTCGAAGTCGAAGCGTTCCTGGCGGCTGGCGAGGCTCATGACCACACACACCAAGGTGCTGGTGCCGTAAGCGGTCAGTGAGGCGAGCAGGACGGTGTAGTCGCGCAGGAAGTCAGTCGCGAAGATCAGCATGGCGATCATGGCCGCGATTCCAGCCAGGATGCCGAGGATGCGCCCCAGGAAGCCGAATACCATCAGGCCGATGATCACGCCGCCGCCGATGCTGGCGAGCAGCTCGAAGAACAGGCCGCTCATGCCCGTCAGCGGCACCAGTTCAAAGCGTGCCAGGCAGAACACCACCATCGCGACGATGACCGACGTGGTGAAGGCGGTATTGGTCACTCGGTTCCAGAAGCAGCTGGCGATGACCGGGAAGACGATCGCGCCCCACAGAGCCCCGACGAAGACCAGCATCACCAGGATATCCAGTGAGAAGCTGGCGAAGACGATACCCAGCACCGTGGCGATGATCATGGTCAAGCGGCCGATGAAGAGCATGCGCTTCGGGTCTGGCTTGCCGCGGGCGATATTCTTGCCATAGACATCGGCCATGATAATGGCGGACAGCGCGGAAAGGTCGGAATCCGCGGTGGAGGACAGCGAGCCGATCACCAGAATGAAGAACAGCGCGATGAAGAACGGCGGCAGATACTCGGACACCATCTGAGGGATGAGGTTGTTCATGTCGCCGTTGAGCGGCTCCACCCCGAGTGTCAGTGCCATCAGGCCAATCATGCCCAGGCCGATGACGATGGCGCCATAGCCCAGCGTCGCGGTGAGGAAGGTCGGCTTGATGTGGTCTTCGTTGACGGCGAACAGGCGCTGGGAAATGGTCTGGTTACCGATCGCATAGGCCAGTACCGCGACGAAGAAGGGCGCACCCTGGTTCAGGATGGCATCCGTCGAGAAGAAGTCGGCCTGTTCAGGTGTCAGGTTATCCAGGCCTGCGACCAGCTCTGTCGGGCCACCCATCGCGAAGAACACCGCCGGGATGATCACGATGGCGATCGCCATCAGGGCAACCAGTTGCGCGAAATCGGTCAGCACCGAGGCCCGGAAGCCCGACCACAGGGTATAGAACAGTACCCCCACGCCCGCCATGATCACGCCTGCTTGGAAGGAGAGCGGTGAGAGTACGGACACGAGCGCCCCAGCGGCGGTGAAGTTGACCATCAGACTGATCACGCTACCCAGCAGGTTCGAGAGCGCCAGAATCAGCTGACTGGAGGAGCCATGACGCGCGTGGATCAGCTCGCCAAGCGTATGCGCATTGGGTGCGAGCTTGCGGAAGCGGCGGCCGAAGGGATAGATGAACAGGATCATCAGGGCGCCCCATAGGCCGTAGTGGATCGGGCCTGACACACCATAGGTATAGCCGGAGGTGGCAGCGGCATAGAAGGAGGCCGCCCAGATCCAGGTGGCCGTCATGCTGGCAGCGCCCATGCCGAAGCCAACGCGATGGTTGGAGACCATGAAGGCATCGGCATCTTCATTTTTCTTGCGGATCCCCAGCGTCATCAGATAGGTGCCGCCATAGAAGGCAAGCAGCAGCAGTACGACAGTCAGGGTAGAGAATTGATATAGCGATTCGTTGTTCAAGAACTGGCCCTCGGTAGGGGAACAGGGCGCTACGCAACGCAGTTGCCCGAGGGCAAACGGTTGTCGATAGCGACGAGTAGGAGGGGAAGGTTCTTAGCCGTGGACGTAGTTCTGCGTCATTTGCTCAAGCAAATGGCATCCAGCGCAGCACGTGGGCCGCATCATCAATAATCGGCAATCTCGGTCAATGAAGACGGAGTTGGTGGCACTTCCCGGTCAGACGGGAGTTTGGGGGAGGGCGGCGTGGCATGCATCTGCCTTCATCGGAATAATGATGTCGCATACGCGTCCTTGTTATTGGTCAAGCCTTGCAAGGGCACTGATATGAGTTGCTGGTCAGCCCCAAGCTTGGCAAAACAGTGTTTTTATATTGTCTTGTTATCAAATTCTCTCGCAACGATAAATTATGCGCATGTCAATGTCCACACCCTTGGAGGAGAAGCTTGCCTTTCATTCACGTCAACGGTGGTTGGAAGAGAAAGGGGCGGCGACATCCAGTTGAATAACACGTGGCAGAGTATCGTGGAAGACGTGAATTATTATATAAATAAGCTCATTCGGTATTATATTTTATTGTTTATTAGCACTTATGGATTGCGTCAGCAAGTTGAATGAAATGTTGTCATTCCGATGCGTATTACTTTTCCAGTACTTCAGCAAGATACTTGCTCAATGTCTCAGACAACAACTAACTCGGCTTGGAAGAGGACATTGGCTCATGGGAGAGCGAGTCTTCGCCACGTTCTACCCACAGTAAAACGCCCTATCCGGAGACAGGGCGTTATAAACATGCCCAAGGCAGGCATGCTCAGGACAGGGCAATGCTTACCGAGAGCTTTCTGCCGACTTGCGAGTGCTCTCCCAGCGGAGGTGCGCCTCTGGAGAATAGCTACGTGACGGCGTGTGCTCGAGACCGATCTTGGCGGTACCGATCGACACTAGACGCAGCAGGGAGGCTGTCGCGACAATCACGATGAACAGCGCCGGGACACCCCCGAGGTTGGAGAGCATCTTGATGCCGTCAATGCCCACGAAGGCCGTCATGATCCAGGCGACGGCGCCGATGGTGCAGCCCCAGATGATCTTCATGAGTAGACGATCCTTGGTGTTTTCATCACTGTCACCGGCCATGGCGGCCTGGCTGTCGGTACTGCACAGCTGGCTGATCGCTTCGGTATTGGAGTCGGCTGCCGTCACGAAGGACAGGAAGGCGATGATCAGGAACACCGCACTGACCAGAGTGCTCATCGGCAGTTCGTCAAACAGGGCATAGATGACGGAGCCCGCACCGAACTCATTCAGCAGTTGGTAAAGCGCACCGCCACTTTGCATGTCGAACTGGATAGTGGAGCTTGCGAAGACACTCACGTAGGTAATCGAGAACAGAGCCGGTGCGACCAGGTTGATCAGCATGAACTGTCGGACAGTATAGCCACGGGAAATCTTGCCCAGGAACAGGGCGGAAATTGGTGCCCATGCCATCCAGTTGGCCCAGTAGAAGATACTCCAGCTTTTCGGCCACGGATCGTCATCGAAGGCCCCGGTGAACAGGCTCTTTTGCATGAAGTTGTTGAAATACTCACCCGCAGCTTCGGTGCCATAGCCAAGAATGGTCTGGGTCGGGCCGCACAGGAAGACGAAGGCCATGAAGACGAAGAAGGCCTTGGCGTTGATGGCGGACAGACGCGCAATGCCTTTTTGCAGACCACTGGCCGCGGAGGCGGTAAAGCAGGCCACGATGGCGAGAGTCACCAGTGCCAGCATCAGCGGGCCGGTGCCGGTCCCCAAGAAGCGGTCCAGCCCGCCGGCCAGTGTCATGGCGCCCGTACCTAATGACGATGCCATGCCGCAGACCAGTGCGAACAACGCCAGTGCATCCAGCGCGCGGCCCTTGCGACCGATCAGGCGATCACCTAACAGCGGCACGAAGAGCGTGCCGAGCGAGAACGGTTTACCAAGGTTGTAATGCATCAGAGCGAACAGCAATGCCGGGACGGTATAGATCGCATAGGGCGTGAATGACCAGTGAAGAAACATGGTCGAGAGCGCGAATCTGGCAGCCTCAGGTGTATTGGCAACCACATCGAGTGAACCTGGCGGAGTATGCAGGTGATAGAGCGGTTCCGCGGTTGACCAGAACATGATGCCGACGGCCAGGGTGGTACATAACGTGATGGAAAACCAGCGCCAGGGTGTCAGAATCCGCGTGGCATTTTCCCCCCCGATCCGCGTGCGGCCCAGTGGTGACAAGTAAGTGATCAAGCATGTCACCACCATCGCCAATGCCGTAATCGAGAACAGCCAACCGAACTTGTTGAGTACCCAGTCATTCAAGGCTGTCGTGGTGGCGAGAAATCCTTCGAGATTGATGAGGCTTGCTGCCACCGCGACCATCAACAGGATGAACGGTGGCCAGAAGACCATGGGGCGGATGGAAGAGCCAAACATACGTATTCCTATAATTTCTTGTGAGGGTGCGGATCCTAACCCATAAAATTCTGTTTTGTCAGCGTTGAGATTCGTTCATCAACGGCGTATATACGCGCGCGTTCATGTAATGCGCTGGCGGGATTTCCAGAAAGTTCCGTCCGGAAATTGCGTCAGTGGCTAACGCACCCTAGCTGTCACGCAGGCTGCATGGACCACGACACAGTGCGGGCCATGACACTCAAGAGAAAACCACGACACCCCCGTCGCCTCTCGGCCCGGGGGTGTCATGGTTTCTCCTTGAGGACTTAAGTATCACGCCATCTCGAGCTGACTCAGTTGGACTGGGAAGATTGCCAACGCTGATGGGCTTCTGCTGAATAACTGCGTGATGGAGTGTGCTCGAGGCCGATCTTGGCCGTGCCAATCGAGACCAGACGTATCAGAGATGCCGTGGCGCCGATCACGATGAAGAGCGCTGGTACCCCGCCGAGGTTGGAGAGCATCTTGATGCCGTCAATGCCGACGAAGGAAGTCATGATCCAGGCGACGGCGCCGATGGTCGAGCCCCAGGTGATCTTCATCATCAGGCGACCCTTGCTGCGGTCTTCGCTTTCGTTGCCTGCCAGAGCCTCCTGGCTATCCGAGCTGCAGAGTTGGCTGATGGCGTCGGTATTGGAGTCGGCTGCTGTCACGAAGGACAGGAAGGCGATGACCAGGAAGATCCCCCCCACCAGAGAGCTCATCGGTAACTCATCGAATAGTGCGTAGATCACCGAGCCAGCCCCGGCCTCGCTGAGGATGGTGTTGAGTGCCCCGGCGGTATCCATGTCGAGCTTCAATGTCGTGCTGCTGAACACCGCGACATAGATGATCGAGAAGAGCGAGGGCGCCACCATGTTGATCAGCATGAACTGCCGCACGGTATACCCCCGTGAGATCTTGCCCAGGAACAGAGCCGAAATCGGTGCCCATGCCATCCAGTTGGCCCAGTAGAAGATGGTCCAGCTCTGTGGCCAGGGGTCATTGTCGAAGGCCCCGGTGAACAGATTCTTGCTCATGAAGTTGGTGAAGTATTCGCCAGCCGCTTCCGTGCCGTAGCCCAGGATGGTCAGCGTCGGACCGAAGGCGAACACGAAGATGAGAAAGGCGAAGAAGGCCTTGGCGTTGATGGCGGACAGGCGTGCGATGCCTTTTTGCAGACCACTGGCCGCCGAAGCGGTGAAACACAGCACGATCGCGAGGGTGACGATGCCCAGCATCAGCGGGCCCGAGCCAGTGCCGAGGAAGCGGTCGATACCGCCTGCCAGTGTCATGGCCCCTGTGCCGAGGGACGACGCCATGCCACAGACCAGGGCGAAGAGCGCGAGTGCATCGAGCGCACGTCCCTTGCGACCGATCAGGCGGTCCCCCAGCAGCGGCACGAACAACGTACCCAGCGAGAAGGGTTTGCCGAGGTTGTAGTGCATCAGCGCGAAGATCAGTGCCGGGACGGTATAGATCGCATAAGGCGTGAACGACCAGTGCAGGAACATGGTGGAGAGCGCGAAGCGTGCGGCTTCCGGGGTATTGGGAGTGATGTCCAGCGAGGTGGGAGGCGAGTGCAGGTGGTAGAGCGGTTCTGCCGTTGACCAGAACATGATGCCGACGGCCAGGGTGGTACAGAGCGTGATGGAGAACCAGCGCCACGGGGACAGGATCCGTGTGGCATTCTCGCCGCCGATTCGTGTGCGGCCGAGTGGCGAGAGGTAGGCGATTAGACAGGCGACCACCATGCTCAGCGCCGTGATGGAGAACAGCCAGCCGAACTGGGCCAGCACGAGATTGTTGAGATGGGTGGTGACGGCCAGAAAGCCATCAAGATTGATAAAGCTCGCCAATACGGAGGCGAACAGCAGAATGAAGGGCGGCCAGAAGACCATTGGCCGAATGGAAGCTCCAGACATGGGTCACTCCTTGATCTTGTTATGAGGTGTCCTGTGGGGATTCGCATCAGGGATGAATGTCGCGCCAATGCGGTTGCGGGGTAGGGAGAGGTCTCTCCAGATGGCATGCCATAAATCGAACGTATGTTTCCTGTCATGCCGCCATGTTTGTGATGACCCTGGCTCAGGGGGACGCAGGTCATCAGCTGATTGAGCATGTGGCGTGAGTGCCTGCAGCCTATGGCAAGCCGTGGCGAGAAATCTTGCATCCTGTCGCAATACGAGATGTGGAGGTCGTAATCGGGATAGTAAATCTTGCCGCATAAGCGGCAATACCCATGAAATGTCATGAGCCTTACGCGCCCCGCTGGCTTTGGTATCATCGAAATCAATTGCGCGGGTGGCTGTCAGTGACAGTCACCCGTCTTTGTCATTGTCTTTGCGGTGGGGAGTGAGAGCGAAGTGAACGGCGCTTGTCGGCCCCGAGAATGCCTCCTGCTTCCCCATCGCCTGCCTTTCGTGAGTGTCGTCTATGCCAACCCCTCTGCCACTGCAGAAACTACCGCCCTTGAGTTCGCTGAAAGGGTTTGAAGCGGCTGCGCGTCTGCTGAGTCTGCGCGCGGCTGCCGAGGAGCTGAACCTGACGCATCCGGCCATTGCCAATCAGATTCAGCGCCTCGAAGAGAGTCTTGAGGTGAAGCTGTTTGCCCGTGAAGGCCGTCACGTGGTGCTGACGGCGGCTGGCGAGCGTTTCTATCCGGTCGTGCGTGAAGCGCTGGCGGGTCTGGTGCAAGGCGCCGAGTCGCTGCGCCAGATGCAGCATGCCCAGCCGCTGACGATTCAGGTCTATGTGACGACCTCGATTCGCTGGTTGGCCCCTCGCTTGTCGCATTTCCAGGCCATGCATCCTGAAGTCGAGCTCAAGCTGATGACGTGCAGTCTCGGCTGGGAGTTCGATGAGGCCAATGCCGATGTTGGTATCGTCTTCCGCGATGCGCCGCTGGCGGAGCATCTGCACTGGCGGCCGTTGTTCGAGTCGCGCCTCTTTCCGGTATGCAGCCCTCAGCTGCTGGGCGACGATGCACGCCCGCTCCCCGCGGATGCCTTGAAGACGCTGCCGTTGATTGGGGTCTACACCGAGGGCTGGAATTGGGAGAGTTACTTCGAGGCATTGTCGCTAGGCCCTTGTCCCACCCGCAACTGCATCGTGGTCGACACCCTGGCCGTCGCCCTGGAGATGGCGGCGCGTGGGGAGGGCGTCGCATTGGTCAACGGGCCCTTTGCCGACGATGACCTAGCGAGCGGTCGACTCATCAACCCGACCGGACAGGTGACGACCGGGCGCGGTGAATGGGGCGCCGTCTGTTATCGCGAGCTGGAGCGGGACCCGCGCGTCGCGACCCTCCTTGGCTGGCTTGAGGCACAGAGTCGCAGCGTGCCTGGCTGATCCGCCAGAGCGAGAGCGGTTACGTGACAACGCCACCTTCGGGTGGCGTTTTTTGTTTCTGAGTTCTGGGTATCTGGCATCTACCGGTTGATCGCTGTCCGCTGTTTGCTGTTCGTTCGGTGGCGCGGGGGCTGAGGGGACTCACAAAAATTGTTACCAATCGCCAAATTCTTATGAATTGTTGGCAGACAGGTCGGCCAGTAGGGTGAGCCTCAAGATGACATGGGCCGCGCCGGACAGGATTCCACTCCGTCCCAAGCGGCCCTGTGCAGTACACCGGATAGCCAGCAGGCAGACAGCAGAGAGGACAGCACATGAAAGTCGGATTCATCGGTCTCGGTAACGTGGGTGGCAAGCTGGCAGGCAGCCTGCTGCGCAATGGGCATGACGTCACCGTGCGTGACCTTGACCCGGAAGTCGCCAAGCCTTTCCTCGCGCAGGGTGCCAAGTGGGCGGATTCTTCCAAGGAACTCGCCGAAGCCAACGACATGGTCATCACCTGCCTGCCATCTCCGGCTGCCTGCAGCGCCGTGATGGAAAGCGATGACGGCATCATTGCCGGTCTGTGCGAAGGCAAGATCTGGCTCGAGATGAGTACTACCGATGACGGCGAACTGCGTCGCATCGCCGACAAGGTGCTGGCCACCGGTGCCAAGGCACTGGAAGCCCCGGTCTCTGGCGGCTGCCACCGTGCTGCCACTGGCAACATCTCCATCTTCATTGGCGGTGACCGCGAATCCTTCGAGCAGGTGCTACCGGTGCTGACCAACCTGGGTCGCCGTGTCCTGCACACCGGGGAGCTGGGCACCGCCTCCGTGCTCAAGGTGATGACCAACTATCTGGCCACCGCCAACCTGTGCGCCGTCGCCGAAGCCCTGACCGTCTGCAAGAAGGCCGGCATGGACATGAATACCACCTACGAGGCGATCAAGATTTCCTCGGGCAACTCCTTTGTCCACGAGACCGAGTCCCAGGTCATCCTGAACGGAAGCCGCAACATCAGCTTCACCATGGATCTGGTGCTCAAGGATGTCGGCCTGTTCGATACCCTGGCCAGGAACCTGGACGTGCCGCTGGAAATCTCCCCGATGCTGATGGACATCTTCCGCGATGGTCAGGAACGCTTCGGCCCGCGTGAGTGGTCCTCCAACATCATCCGTCGTCTCGAGGAAGCCGCCGATGTCCGTGTGCTCGGCACCGGCTTCCCGGCAGAGTTGACCGATGACGAGCCGGAAGAAGTCGGCTACGAGGTCGGCGTTACCGGCCGCAGCTGAGCCGTGAAGACTGCCCCGGGGTGCCGTGAGAATGGCCTCCGGGGCATTTGCGTTTGAGACTCACCCTCAGGGAGAGTGTTATCTCCCACCAGCAACGAGAGGTCTGGCATGCAACATCACGACAACTTCTACATCAATGGCCACTGGCAGGCACCCTTCGGGCGCGAGCGCATGGAGGTCATCAATCCGGCCACCGGCGAGCTGTGCGCCAGTGTGCCGCGCGCCGGTGAGCAGGATGTGGAGGCTGCCATCATGGCAGCACGTCAGGCGCTGCCTGCCTGGTCCACGACATCCGCGCAGGAACGCCACGATATCCTGATGGCGGCAGCGGATGAGATGCAGCGTCGCTTCGATGAGCTGCGCGACGTCCAGGTGCTCACCATGGGTTGCCCGGTACAACTGGCCGGCGCGCTGCACGTGGAAGGCCCCATCGAGGGAATGCGGTACTACGCCGAACGCGCCTTCCAGATGGAAGAGGACGAGCGCAAGGGCGATGTGACGCTGATGCGCGAGCCCATCGGCGTCTGCTCGCTGATCAATCCGTGGAACTATCCGCTGCATCAGTTGATCGGCAAGCTGGCCCCGGCGCTGGCGGCAGGCTGCACCGTGATCGCCAAGCCGGCAGAGCAGACCCCGCTGCAGGACTTCATCATGGCCGAGATCTTCGAGAAGGTCGGTCTGCCTGCAGGTGTCTTCAATGTGGTGACGGGCGAGGGTAGCGAGATCGGTCCGGTGATGTCCGGCCATCCGCAAGTGGATATGGTGTCCTTCACTGGCTCCACTATTGCCGGAAGCAAGGTCGCCGAGAGTGCCGCGCCCACCGTCAAGCGGGTCTGTCAGGAACTGGGCGGCAAGTCGCCGCTGCTGGTGACCGAAGATGCCGACTTGGCCGCGGCCGTGCGCTTGAATGTCGAGAACATCATGGCCAACACCGGCCAGACCTGCGACGCCTTCACTCGCTTGCTGGTGCCGCGTTCGCGACTGGAAGAGGCGACCCGCCTGGCAGTCGAGATCGCCAATGAGCAGGTGGTGGGTGACCCGAACGACCCGGCGACCACCATGGGGCCGCTGGTCTCCGAGCGTCAGCGCGAACGTGTCCTGCATCTGGTGCAGCGTGCCATCGATGACGGTGTCGAGCTGGCGCTCGGTGGCGTCGAGCCGCCCGAAGGGCTCGAGAAGGGCTGCTATGTGCGTCCGACCATCTTCACCAATGTCAGCAATGAAATGGAGATCGCCCGTGAGGAGATCTTCGGCCCGGTGCTGTGCATCCTGCCTTACGACGATGTGAAGCAGGGGATCGCCATCGCCAATGACAGCGTCTATGGCCTGTCATCTGCGGTCTATGCGCGTGACGCCGAGGCAGCATTGCCCATCGCCCGCTGCATGCAGGCAGGGCAATGCTATCTGCAAGGGGCGGAGTTCTCCTTCGATGCCCCCTTCGGTGGCTACAAGCGTTCCGGCAATGGCCGTGAATGGGGTGACGAAGGCCTGGCGGAATATGTCGAGGTCAAGGCACTGCTCGGGGCGCCGGCCATCTCCTGACAGAAGGCGGGCCGCGCCGCCGTGATGCCACGCAAGATACCCGTGATTCGTGAGGCCAGAGTGGCCCGTGAATCACGGGTATCTTGCATTCGCGCCATCGACCATTCGCGCCATCGACAAAAGGCGCCCTCAAGGTGCTTGTCGGCTGTCGCAGCCGCGTTTCGCTATCAGAGCAACATCGATAACGTCTGTCAGATCGCTGGGCGCTGAAAATACCTATATATAGTGGCAAGACTTTGTGCGGTGCAGCATGACGGGCTCGCCAGGCAACGTTTTCGGCCTCAGATGATGCGCGAGGACAGCTGGCGCGCCGCCTGGACCAGATGCTTGGAGTAGGCGCGTGCCTGCTGCGGATTTAGCCAGTCCTGGCTGATGACGGCGCTGATGGCGGCGATGGGCTCATTGCGCATGTTCAGTACAGGCGCGGCGATACAGCTCAATTGTCCCTCGGCATCGCCACTGGACACGGCATACCCGAGGCGTTGCGCACGCTCAAGTTCGGCATCCATCTCGTCACGGCGTTCGGCCAGTTCGGGCGTGATACGCGTGGCAGCCTCCAGGTACAGCTGACGCGAGCTCTCGGGGCGCATGGCGAGAATCGCCTTGCCGGCGGCGCAGGCGTGCTGGGTCATGGTCTTGCCGATATAGAGGTTGTAGCTGCCACTGCCGGAGGCATCGACCTTCGAGATCACCACCACCTGATCCCCGATGGGGATGCACAGAAAGATCGAGCGGTGAATCTCGTTCTTGAGAATCTCCGCGATGGGGTAGAAGACCGGGATCAGGCTCTGCTTGTTGTAGATCGTCGAGGAGATCTGGAAGATGCGCGAGCCGATGCAGTAGGACTTCTTGCGACCGGGATCGTGAGCGACCAGCTGATGGTACAGCAGGGAGTTGATCACGCGGTGACCGGTAGCGGGCGAGATGCCGGTGGACTCACAGATTTCCGAGAGCGTCAGCGGGTAGGAGGCTGCCGCAAGCAGATCCAGAATCATGACACTGTGGTCGACGGCAGGGGCTTTGGTCTTCTCGTGATTCATGAACGCGGGGTCACTCCGAAACGCGAATCTCGGTCACAGGCGGTTTCTGGCCAAAGGCTGTGACACTGTGACGACGGATGGGGCGATGCCTCGGGCTGCATCGCCCATCCGTGGAAAGGGGAACGGCCCATAGGGTACCAGACCCATGAGCCGTTCGTGGGGTTGGCGGCTATCCGCCGGGTCAGTCTGCGTGGTCGGCCAGCACCAGATCCGCGCCTTTTTCCGCCACCATCATCACCGGCGCATTCAGATTGCCGGAGGTGATGTTGGGGAAGATGGCAGCGTCGATCACGCGCAGTCCTGACACGCCATGCACCTTCAACTGACTGTCGACCACGGCGGTGGCCTTGTCCGGCCCCATCGTGCAGGAACCGCACAAGTGATAGATGGAGCCACCCTGGGAGCGGAAATACGCAAGCATGCTGTCCTCATCCTGCACCGTCTCGGCCGGGGCGACCTCGCACTCGGTGATGGCCTGGAGAGCGGGCGCGCCCATCAGATTGCGCACCAGACGACTGCCCTGAATCACCTCATCGATGTCCTTCTGGGTACTGAGGTAGTTGGGACAGATCGTTGCCGGGTCTGCCGGGTCTGCCGAGGACAGTGAAATGCTGCCACGGCTGGTCGGTCGGCAGGAATTGAAGGCCAGCAGGAAGCCGGAATACGGCTCCGGTGTCAGCTTGGCTCTCGGGTCGTTGGGAATCTGGTAGGACATCGGGTTGAAGTAGAGCTGGATGTTCGGCTCTGACTCCGCCTCGCTGCCCCGGAAGAATCCTCCGGCCTGATTCACGCTCATGCCCAGCGGCCCGCTGCGGTTGATCAGATACTGCAGCCCTGCCTTTGCCTGGCCCCAGAAGGACGCGAAGTCATCGTTCAGCGTGGTGCGATTGGCGCGGTAGTAGTAGCTGGCGCACAGGTGGTCCTGCAGATTCTGACCGACGGCCGGCAGGTCTACCTGTGTCTCGATACCATGCGTCGCCAGCGCCTCACGCCCGCCGATCCCCGAAAGCTGCAGCAGCTTCGGGGAGTCCACGGCGCCGGCGCAGAGAATGACTTCGCGACGCGCCGTCACCTCGATGACTTCGTCATCAAGCCGGTAGGTAACACCCGTGGCACGCTTGCCGCCATCGGGCGTCTCTTCCAGCGTCACGCGCTCCACCCGACAGATATGCTTGAGCGTGAGGTTGTCGCGTGACAGCGCCGGCTTCAGGTAGGCGGTATTGCTGGAATCCCGCTGTCCCTTGCGGATGTTGGCCTCATAGATGCCAGCCCCCTCGAAGTGTTCGCCATTGAAATCATCATTGAGCGTGTAACCCAGCTCGCGGGCCCCTTCCAGCCACGACTGGCAGATCGGGTGTGCGCCATGTTTCAGCGGCGTGATGCCGATCGGCCCCTGGCCGGAGCGATACTCGGTGTCGCCATCCGGGTGGCATTCAAGACGCTTGAAGTAGGGCAGTACCTCGCGATAGGACCAGCCGTCGTTGCCGGCGCGCGCCCAGTCATCGAAGTCCGAGGCCTGGCCCCGGACATAGATCATCGCATTGATGGAGCCGGAGCCACCCTGCACCTTGCCGCGGGGGGTATAGATCTTGCGCCCCCCCATCGCGGCTTCTTCCTTGCTGTAATACATGTAGTTGTAGGTCGGGTTGTAGTAGGTCTTGGCGAACCCGACCGGCACCTTGATCCAGGGCGAGGTGTCCTTGCCGCCGGCCTCCAGCAGCAACACGCTGTGGCGTCCGCTGGCGCTGAGCCGGTTGGCGAGGATGCACCCCGCCGACCCGGCACCGACAATGATGAAATCGTATTGCATCGGCATTACGCCTCCGGCTTGCGCTTCCAGTCGGTGCTGGACTGTTCCTTCACGTCATACGGACGCGGGTCCATGCTCAAGTGCAGGGTTCGGCCGGTGTAAGGCGAATTGGCCTTGACCACGTCCATGTCCAGCTCAACCCCCAGGCCCGGCTTGGTGGAGGGGATGATGTAGCCATCACGCCACTCGATCTTCTCCTTGAGCACATCGGCGTGGAAGCCATCCCAGGTACCGATGCTTTCCTGGATCAGGAAGTTGGGCGTGGCGGTCGCCAGCTGGATGCTGGCCGCGGCGCCGACCGGGCCGTTGTAGAGATGCGGGGCGATCTGGGCGTAATAGACTTCTGCCAGCGCCGCGATCTTCTTGCCTTCCAGAATGCCGCCGACGCGCCCCAGGTTCATCTGCAGGATGGAGGCCGCGTTGTTCTTGAGCACATCGTGGAATTCGTACTTGGTGGTCAGGCGCTCACCGGTCGCGACCGGGATGGAGGTGTGGTCTGCCACACGCGCCATGGCCTCGCTCTGTCCCGGCGGCACCGGCTCTTCCAGCCACAGTGGATCATACGGCTCGAGATACTTGGCGAGACGAATGGCGGATGCCGGCGTCATCTGACCGTGGGTACCGAACAGCAGATCACAGCTGTTGCCGACCGCTTCGCGGATGCGGCGGCAGAAGGTGGCGCTCTTGTCCATGCCTTCCAGAGACAGCATCTGGCCGGAGTAGGCGGTGTAGGGGCCGGCCGGATCGAACTTCAGCGCGGTGAAGCCCTTCTCGCGGTTTTCCAGTGCGCATTCGACAGCCAGCTCGACGTTGTCATAGTCGTAGTTGCCGCGTGCATCCTTGGGGTACAGGTAGGTGTAGGAGCGCAGCTTGTCGTGGACCTTGCCACCGATCAGCTCATACACCGGCAGACCGGCCGCCTTGCCGACGATATCCCAGCAGGCCATCTCGAGACCGCTGAGCACACCCATCATGGTGAGGTCAGGGCGTTGGGTGAAGCCACTGGAGAAGGCTTCGCGGTACAGACGTTCAATATGATGCGGGTTCTTGCCTTCCAGATAACGCGAGAAGACATCGGCGATCGCCTTGCTCATGACTTCCGGGTGGAAGGTGGCGGCATAGACTTCACCGACCCCTTCGATGCCGCAAGCGGTACGTAGCTGAACGAAGATCCAGTACATGCCGCCGACGTGGGGCGGCGGCGTGGCGACGATGTGTGTCTCGCAACTGACAACTTTCATGGTGACAGGCCTTTCAGTGGTCACTGGCTAGCAGGAGATGGTGGAAGCGCACTGCCTGGCATGCAGACATTCGACGCCAACAGCGCGCTTCCGGAAAGAAATGGGGTAGGGCTTCAGCGCCTCCGGGGAGAGGGCTCCCCGAAGGCGTGACAGGTAAGACGGAATGGCGTGATCAGTAGTTCATCACGACCAGACGGGTCTGGGTGTAGTCGAGCATGCCGTGCTTGCCATCATCGCCGCCCAGGCCAGAACGCTTCCAGCCGGCGTGGTAGCCCTGGTAGGGGTCCGCCGGGGTGCGGTTGATGTAGAGCTCGCCGGCTTCGATGTTGTTGGCGACCTTCATGGCGGTGCGATAGTTCTCGGTGAAGACCACGGAGGCCAGACCGAACTGGTGGTCATTGGCCAGTGCCAGCGCTTCATCCACATCGCTGTAGGTCAGCACCGGCAGTACCGGGCCGAAGATCTCTTCCTGCACGATCTCCATGTCCTGACGGCAACCGGTCAGCAGGGTCGGCGGGTAGAAGTGACCCTTGCCTTCGGGGATATAGCCGCCGATTTCCAGAGTGGCGCCGTCATCGATGGCGCGTTCCACCATCTGATGGATGTTGAGGCGTGAATTCTCGTTGATCAGCGGCCCCATCAGGCTGGCATCTTCCAGGCGGTTGCCGAACTTGACGCCTTCCATCTGCTGCTTCAGCTGGGCGACGAAATCGTCATAGACGGATTCGTGCACATAGACACGCTCGATGGCGGTACACAGCTGGCCACAGTTGGTGAGGGTAGAGGCCGCGATCTGTGCCGCTGCCTTGGCCAGGTTGGCATCCGGCTCGACGATGGCCGGTGACTTTCCGCCCAGCTCCAGCGAGGACTTGGCGATGTTGACCTGGGAATATTCCAGCACCTTGCGACCGGCGCCGACGCTACCGGTCAGGGTGATCATGCCCACCTTGGGGTGCGTGCAGACGGCTTCTGCGGTGCCGTGGTCCATCGCCAGGATGTTGACGATGCCTGCCGGAATGCCGGCATCCTGAATCGCCTTGGCGATCTCGAAGGCGGAGGTCGGGGTGTTGTTGCTCGGACGCACGACCACGGCATTGCCGGTGATCAGCGCCGGGGCGATCTTGCGCAGCAGGGTGAACACCGGGTAGTTGAACGGAATCAGGCAGGCCACGACGCCGATGGGCTCACGCTGCAGCAGCAGGCTTTCATTGGGAGTGTCGCTGGGGACGATCTCGCCCTCGATACGACGTGCCCACTCGGCGTGGTAGCGCGTGATGTCGGCGGCGTAGACGGCTTCATTGGTGGCGTCTTCCAGGCTCTTGCCGGACTCATCTGCCAATGCCTGGCCGATGGTATCCTTGCGCGCCATCAGCGCCTCGGCAAGCTTGTGCATGTAGCCGGCCCGCTCGGTGCTGGTCTTGGCACGCCAGTCCTTCTGAGCCTTGGCCGCAATGCTCACCGCTTCAAGCGCTTCGTCAGTGGTTGCTGCCTGCACCTGACCTACCAGTGCTTCAGTGGCCGGGTTGTAGACCGAAATCATCTCGCCCTGGGATGAGGCGACGAAATCGTTGTTGATGAAGTTCTTGTCGCTGCGCATGCATCACTCCTCCTGAATTTGGCCTACAGGCTATGAAGTGATGCCAAGACTGTCAAACAGTTTTTCACATGTAGAAATAGATTTCTGTATATGGAATTAATGGCTTGTCTCTTGTCGCGAATATTCGCCGCCGAGAACATTATCCCGCGCATTCAATCGATGTCCGCAGTGGTTGGCAGCTCCGCCATTCGCGAGATAACACCATGAGTCGGGCGCTATCACACAGACTGCCCCGCTGGCTTAGCAGGCGGCAGACCGCAGATAGCAGGGGACGGAGCGAAGAGGGGAGAGGACAGAGCGAAGAGCGCAGTGCGAAGAGGAGAGACGGGAGATAGAGAGAGCAGCTAGGGAGCAGATGAGGAGAACAGATAGAGAGAGCAGACCACGCGTCTGACCGGAAATGATGGCAAGTCTTGTACCGATTTCTGGTGTCGAATCCATCATGACATAACCTCCTTTCTCGCCAGTCATGCCGCGCTTCACGTAGTCGTTAACGAGCTTTCAGCGTAAGTGTTCACTCTGTTGAGTCATTAACTAAATCAGTGCATTCCTATATGCTGTGCAGCCTGATTGAGAGCCATGGACGGTCTTGTACAACAGGGCATCGTCTACGATAACTGCCAGGGATGCAGAACATGTCAGATTCATGGGTACTCGACGCCTTGCTGTCGTCGTTTGATGTCTCACTGAGCCAGAACGAGCGCCTGCTCACGCTTGAGATGAGCGGTGCTGATTTCATCCCGCATCGTCTTGTAGGGGAAGAGCGCATGTCGCGTCCCTTTGCCTACACCCTCGACTGCATCTCCCAGAACGGCGATATCGAACTCAAGACCCTGATGGCGCAGCCGGCGGCGCTCTCGGTGCGTCAGGCCGATGGCAGCTACCGCAAGCTCTCGGGACTGGTCGAGTCCGCCGCACTGCTCGGTGAGGACGGCGGCGTCTTCTATTACCAGCTGACGCTGGTGCCGTGGCTTTCGATGCTCAAACTGGGGCGTGATAGCCGCATCTTCCAGGACCTCACCGCCGTCGAGGTCATCGAGTCGGTGTTCTCGAATCACGCCATCGCGCAGGGCGAAGCCCAGGGCGGCTGGCGGCTGGATCTGCGCCGGGAGTATCCGGCGCGCAGCTACTGCGTCCAATATCGCGAGAGCGACTTCCAGTTCGTGAATCGCCTGATGGAGCAGGAAGGGCTGTTCTACTACTTCGAACACGCCTCTGACGACAGCGACTTCAATGGCCACCGCCTCGTCATCACCGATGATGTCGCGACCTGCGCACCCGTCGAGCCGCAGGTGATTCGCTTTCATCGCCAGGATGCCACTGAGCTGGAAGACTCCATCACCCAGTGGAGCGGCCGTCGTCAGCAGCAGCCAACGCGTGTCAGTCTCGGGACGTTTGATTACAAGCAGCCGGGCCTGGAAAAACGTTCCGGCCAGGACACGCGCAGCGATCAGGGCAACCTCAGCGAGCAGGAAGTCTACGACTACCCCGGCGAGTACTACTTTGATGACCACTCGCGCGGCGAACGCCTGACCGTCAATCGCCTCGAGGCGCATGAATCGCGCGCCAAGCGCTTCTACGGCGCCGGGGGCACCCGCCAGTTGAAGGTCGGCCGCTGGTTCGAGCTCAGCCAGCACGCCCGCCATGAAGACGGCGACTCCAGCGAGCGCGAATTCCTCGTGCTGGGCCTAACCGTCTGCGCCGAGAATGCGCTGCCAGTCTCTGCGCACCTCAAGGCGCTGCCGGGCAGCCTGCAGGCGCGCATGGCCGAGGCGCGCCAGGCGCATGGCCTCAATGAAAGTGCTCACGAAGACTACGTCGATGTCGGCACCGGCCAGTATCTGATCGACTTCGAATCCCAGCGCCTCAGTCAGCCGTATCGTCCGTCTCTCGATCATCCGCGCCCCAACCTCGGTGGCCCGCAGACCGCGATTGTCGTCGGGCCCGAGAACGAAGAGATCCACACCGATTCGCTCAACCGCGTGCGTGTGCAGTTCCACTGGGACCGCAGCGAGAAGGGCGCCGCCGATGCCAGCTGCTGGCTGCGTGTCGCGCAACCCAACGCCGGCGCTGGCTGGGGCAGTGTGTTCGTGCCGCGTATCGGCCAGGAAGTCATCGTCGATTTCCTCGAAGGCGACGTGGATCGGCCGCTGATCACCGGGCGGGTCTACAACGGCGACCAGACCCCGCAATGGCACTCCAACGGTCTGCTCTCCGGCCTCAAGAGCAAGACTTACCGCGGCAACAAGTACAACGAGCTGGTGTTCGATGACGCGACGGATCAGGAGCGCGTGCGCCTGAATTCGGAGCACGAGAAATCCCAGCTCAACCTCGGTTATCTGATCCACCAGCAGGGCAACACACGCGGCAGCTTCCGCGGCACCGGATTCGAGCTGCGCTCGGACGGCTATGGGGCGGTCCGCGCCAACAGCGGCCTGATGCTGAGTAGCTGGGGCCAGATCGCGGCCAGTGGCGAACAGCTGGATCTCTCTCCTGCGCAACAGCAGCTCGCCAGCGCCTATCAGCTGGCCAATACACTCAGCGACAGCGCCACCAGCCACAACGCCGAGGCGCTTGCGGCGCGTACGCAGATCAAGCAGGCCAGCGACGATACCCAAGGCACCTATGGCGCCGATGACAGCGGTAGCCGCTTTGACGGTAGTTCAGCCCAAAGCGCTACCAATGGCGGGCGAGGGCAGGCGGCGCGCCTGAATGCACCCTGGCTGCATCTCACATCGCCCGCCGGCATCGCCACCAGTACGCCGGAATCGACGCATTTGGCACAGGGCCGCTCGCTCAGCGTCACCAGTGGCGAAGACATCAACCTGGCTACCGGGCGCAGTCTGGTAGGCGCCGTGGTTGAGAAGTTCTCGCTGTTCGTGCAGCGCTCCGGCATCAAGCTGTTTGCCGGCAAGGGCAAGGTCGAAGTTCAGGCGCAAAGCGATGCGATGGACCTGACGGCGGAAAAGGACGTCACCATCACCTCCACCGAGAACGACATCGATATCAACGCCGCCAAGGAGATTCTGCTCACCTGTGGTGGTGCCTACGTCCGCCTCAAGGACGGCAATATCGAGCTCCACGCGCCGGGCAAGATTGATGTCAAAGGTGCGCAGCACAGCTTCGGTGGGCCGACGAGTCTGAATGCCGCGATGACGGAATTGCCGGAAGGCGAAGACTTGCTGTGTCCGAGTAAAGGACAAAGCGCTGCCGCCAATGGCGACGGTGTGGTGGAGTCCTGATATGGCCATGCTGGATGAGACTGAATTTCTGCAGGTGGCAAGACAAGCGGCTACCGAGTCACGCCTGTATCGCGTGGTAGATCCGTGCAATACGCCGCAGCGCGCATTGAGTGCGAAGGACCAGAAATCTGCAGGGCTTGTGCGCAACGGCTTCTATGCCCAGACGCCATCGCAGAAACTCTATCTACAACTGGTGCCGCCAGAAACGCACTTGGGCAAAGAGTTGGAGAAGGAGAGGCAGCAACGCTCTGCAAGCCTCACGACTCCGGTCGCGTTCGGTGGCTGGGTCATTACAGCCCAGCCGCTCTCCAGCGTGGTGTCATATTTCCAGCGCCAACTTGAGCAGATGACCCCGGAAGGCAAGAAGGCGCTGCTACGTTTTCATGATCCGCGGGTATTGGAGCGCCTCGAGGCCATTCTTGACCGTGAGCAGCTATCGGCATTGCTGGGGCCTATCGATCAGTGGATCTACCTGGATAACGCCCACGCACTGCAGAGCATTGCACCACACAGTGAGCAGCGTCACCTCGGGAGATTGAACCTGACATTGCCGCAGTGGTCTGCCATTAGACGGATAGGGATGCTGAATCATTGTCTGGAGCTATATCGCACGCTGCCGGAAGAGAGCAAGGTAGGTTCTGCGGATGCCGCAACCGTCGATGCGTTACTGGTCGCCGCAGTGGAGTGTGGTCTGGAAGAGCGACAGGATATCTCGGTATTCGTGCTCCACGGGATGGTCACATATCCGATGTTCTATCAGCACCCGATCATGCGCCAGTTACTGAGCGCCCGAGCGACACCTGATTCACGCAGCACTCACAGCTATATCAGCTTGACCAGCAAGCTTGAGAGCGCCGATTGGGACAAGATCATGGAAAGCAGGGAAAAGGTATAACCTCATGTCAGGTCAAATAGTTAATCAGCATGTCGCTTTGAGTGTCGTGAATGGCGAATGTCGTTTCTGCAAGCGCACTGGCTTTCCGATACTGCCTGTTCGATATGCTGTCTGCCAACGTAATGATGCCAATCAGCAAATCCCTGAATTGTCAGAAGACAGGGTGAAGGCTTTTACTGATATAAAGCTTGACCAGACACTTGAGAACGGTAAGCGCACCACGCGCGTGGTTCCCTCTGAGGTCAAGGAAGAGATAGCCCATAGCACCTCCAGTCAGGTCAATAAATATATCCTTCGCCAATTGCGCAGCGGTTATCTTTACTTGTTCGATAAAGACAACCCTGATGGCATGTATTGGTCTGCATTTGCGATCACCGCTGATGGAAAATATTACCAGTTCCCCGTCAAGCAGCCTCCATCTCTGGACAAGATGGCGATGCCGTGTACGCTCGAGTCGGCCAATAGGGATGGCGAGAGTGATGAAGAAAAAGTCACACGCGTCAAGAATGAATCCCTACAAGCCTCTCTGGTCACTATCACGACTCCTGACAAGAGCGGTGATGTGTATTATGCCTATACGGAACATGCATGGCCTGAAGGGTTTCTGGATGAAGTGAAATCCAGGATTCTCAGCGGTGATTCCTGGTGTGACAAGTATCTGCAAAAATTCAATGTTCCTGACTGGAAAGCAGGGGTGGCACAAGATCATGCTTTCAGCTTGGAAGAGCTGGATCAGGTCGCTGAATATAGTCCCGGCGCAGCAGGGCTGGATGAGCAATTCTGGTCCAGTGGACCGAAGCGTGATCTCTATAGCCCTGAAGAAATGAAGCAGACGATGAGCGAGCGTCTCAGATATGCCTCGACGGACTACGAGGGCAGAGGCTTGATCCTCGCGGTCAATGACGAAATAGGCATTATCCAGGAGCTCAACGCTTATCGTCACCAGGCGCTTGCTGCGGTAGAAGACTTTTTTCATCCAGGTGAAGATGAATCTTCTAAGAGATTAGGTGAGGAGCGACGTCGCAAACTTCTTTGTAAACAAGCAATTGATGCATTTCAGAAGAATTTTGAGCGTTCGTATGATGCCAGTCAAAAATCTGAGATCGAAGCACCACTTAAAAAAGCGAAAAAAAAGCGAGAAGATTATCTAGATGCAGGGAATAATCGCAAAGAATATACTCGGGCGAAAAACAACAATATTGATGCACGTAACAACGAGATTTATTTAAATGTTCAGGCGCTAGACAAAGAAATCTTAAGTGCAAGATCTCAACGAGATCAGGAGCTCATCGAATATAACAATAATAAATCAGAAAAAACCACGAATGTGGATAGTAATAGCAATGAAGTGATGTCTCAAAATCCTGGGTTTAAGGTTTTGAAACGAAATGATAAAGAAAATAGTATTTTTAAGACGCCATCAGAAAGGCACTTGGAGGAGCTAAAGAAGCAGTATGATGCTAGCTCACTGAAGTCTTTTGAGGAGGAGTATGCAACGCATACTTATATGTGTGACAAGTTGCTCATGGTGCAGGACAGTGATTATTCATTATGGGTACAAGATCACTTGATTTCGGCAGTCATGCGTAACAGCCAAAGTGATTTTTGTGTGGGTTTAGAAGTTTGCAAGAATATATTTAACTCGTTGCACGGTGGTATGCTGTCGCCTGCTAGCGTAAGTTTATGGAAATACTTGGCTGACGACTTTTCAAGTGAAGACTCTCTCTTAATGTTAGGGCTATTTTTTAATAACAAAGAGTTGGTTTGTAAGGCCTTAAAACAGGTTGATAGCCTCTCTGAAGAAAGCTATTTGGATGCTGTAATGCTTCGCAAGTGGGCAGAAGCATTTAAAGCTCTTCGTGAAACTTCAAGTCTCTCGATGTTTAATGAAGATAATGCTGGACTAGCTATAAAAATTGAAGCAGCGAGTGCTATCATGTCAACTATGATAGGTACCTCATTCTCTTCGTTGAAAATCTACAGCCATGTTGCTAAATACAATGGTGAAGAGGATTTGCAACAAGAGCGATCACTAAATATAAAAAAATTCCTATGCTATAACCAAGCAGTTTATATGGCGAGTCCGTATGCTCTAGACGATAACTTTCAATTTCCCTTAATTCAAACGATTGATGTAAAGTTCTCTGACTATCAAAATTGGCTTAAAGAAGTAGTTTCAAAAATAGATGGTGGCGATAATAGTGACATAGATAAATCTCAAGCATTGAAAAATATGCAGGGAAATATAGGGAATTTTGTAGCCCCGCCTGCTGATATGGATAGTTATATAAATGTCGCACTGCCGGCTCCAGCTGCGTTAGTAGATATACAAAACACTGAAGGGGAAGAGTCGACTTATAGGTTTAAAGATAAAAAAGAAACTGACTCAGATCGAACTTCTCAGAAATACGACATGCTGAGAGCAATAAGTACGACTTTCAGCAGTGAAGAAATTTCAAAGCATGGTGGCAGTGGTCGCTTAGCTAATGTATTCGTACTTGTTGTAATTTCAGCTACTACCTTTAATGCAAAGTGGGATGACTTAGTCCTAAAGAATAATGATGAGTACTTTGCCAAATTCTTAGGTGCAGCTTCCAGTGTAGGTAGTAGTGTTACAGCCATATTAGAAGGCGCACAAAAGGTAGGATGGGTCAGTTTTGCAACAGACACTAATGTATTTTGGAAAATAACAGGTAAAGGTGTTGGCTTGATAGGCGCAGGTGCATCTCTACTCGATGCTGCATCAAAGTTTGGTGAATCCTTAGATGCTACTAAAAAGGGACACTCAACTTCTTCAACTTACAGCTTAGCTATGAGTGGTGCATCATTAGTTAACGGCCTAGTGACTATTGCAGCTGTTATGATGGCTGGTGCAGTAGTTGGTATGGCAATTGGTGTTGCCTTAGGTATATTGACTTTATATATTGCTTACCAGTTTATCAGTATTGTTGCGCCATCAGTACAAGCTTGGGTTGATAGAAGCATCATTGGCCGGCATATATCCCAGGTTTTACCCTTTGACGATATCGAATCAGAACAAAGCTCTCTTGAATTAGTGTTTAGTGGTATACTTGTGGAGTTTACTTCTAGCAGCTCAGATACACAAAGCGTTAAAATGGCAAGAGCATTAATAGATAAAGATTATGATGAATATGAAAGACAGTTACATTTTGATGAAATGCATAGCAATCTTGCAATTAACATCGAAGTCCCTCGAGATGTTTGTAAATCTATGAATGTTAATTTAATTGCAAAGCAAAGTTCTGATTCAGTTTTAAGCTGGAACTGGACAAATGACGACGCGAATAAAACATCTAGAGAAGGATTATTGAGTAACATTTCAGAGCCGCAGCACACTAAATTAGGATTTTCTCAAAATAATGATGTAAATATTATAGAAAAAGATAATAAGCTAGTATTTTCATGGGAGAAAGATGTATCAAAATTTTCTTTAGGTAGGAGCTATGAACTAAGTATAAAGATTGCTACTGATGGTTCTGAAAAATTGCTAAGTGATTTCTTTTATTTAGAGGTAGAATAATGAAGATTTTAGTCCTTATATTAACACTAGTTTCTAGCAATAATGCTTTTGCTCTAGTTTTAGTACAAGAGCCTACAGGAAAAGTATTGTCGCAAAAAATTAATAAATATACTGAAAAAGAAATTAAAAACGTTGGATCGAGTGAAGAAAAAAAATATTATTTGGGTTTGCTAACGATCAATGGCGATAAAGGGTTTAATATAGAAAAAAATTGTGGTAAAGGTGTAGAATTATTAAAGATGGCTAGTGCTGATGGGGTTTCTGATGCTGATTATGTCTTGGGTTCTATTTATTATAATGGATATTGTGTAAAAGAAAACAGGGATTTATCTTTAAAATACTATTTGACTTCAGCTAAAGATGGATACCTGTTGTCTCAGCGTGCGTTGGGGAGAGCCTATTGGGGGCGACAATGGGAAGATCTGGTTCCAGTCGATATGAGTAAATCTATATACTGGTTATCTTTAGCAGCTAAGTCTGGGGATAGACAATCAGCTGGGAATCTTTCATATATTTATAGAGACGGTATTGGCGTCGAAGAGAATCCAAGCAAGGCCTTTTATTGGATGAAAGCCTCAACTAAAGCTAAGTACACAGAGTCGGAAGGAATTGGTTTTTCTACTCTCGCCTCTTATTACGAACTAGGATATGGTACTAATGTTGATCTAATTAAATCGTATAAATATTATGATCTTAGCGGAACTGCTGGTGTCGATGGAAAAAATAGAGTAGTAAAAAATATGACTGAAGGTGAGATCCAAGAAGCCATCAAGCAGTCTCGTGCGTGGCAAGAAGAGCATAACACGTTTGTTCCTAGTTATTACGGGCTTGAGCATCAATCTGATGGCAGCTACCGCTAGTCGACTCTCTTGACCCCGATGTATGCAGACAGCCCGAGCCCCTCCAGGTCTCGGGCTTTTCAGTCAGCAGATTAATCTTTACTCAATATATTAAGTATCGATGAGTACTCACTATGAAATTTTTAGTTATATTTTTTACTATATTCATGAATATAAGCCACGTTGATGCTAAAGTATACTTCGATAATCCCAATGAGGATAATATACAGAATGAAGTCGAAGCGTTAGACTTTGATGTTTTAAAGGAAGCTGGTTCGACTATTAAGCCTGTAGAAAGTTATTTGTTGGGGTTGCTATATGCGCAGGGGTACGCAAAACAAGATATAGAGGTGGATAAGACTAAGTCTGCAAAGTTTATGAATCAGGCGTGGGAAGGCAATGTGGCTGATGCGGGTTACGCATTAGCGCAATTCTATTATAATGGCATTGGTGTTCATGAAAATATTGAAAAAGCAAAATATTTCTTAATTGAGTCAGCTACGCAAGGCTACTCGAAGTCTCAGACAAGTTTAGGTATTGCTTATTGGGGGAAGTCTATTACATTCCCAAATATAGTTGATAAAGATTTGGATAAAGCTGAGCACTGGTTGTTAAAAGTTGCGGAAAGAGGCTATGGACAATCTGCATCCTCCTTGTCTAAGTTTTATTTGTCACAAGGTCAGGAAGATAAATCATTCCTATGGGCTAAAAGATCCGTTGACGCAAAATTTAAAGGGGTTCAAATGATCAATTTGGGAGATTTGGCTCCTTTTTATGAAAAAGGAATAGGCACTACGAAAGATCTTGTTTTGGCTTACAAATATTACGATCTATTAGGTACAGCTGGTGTAAAAGAAAAAAATAGAATTGCGAAAGATATGACTGACGCTGAGATCGAAGAAGCTATTCAACAGTCGCGTGCTTGGCAAGAAGAGCACAATATATTCGTGCCTAGTTATAATGGCCTTCAGCATCAATTTGATGGCAGCTACCGTTAGTTATATTTGATGACACAGTCGCAAGATGTAGCTCGAGACTAATCCAGTCTCGAGCTATCATGTATGGCTAAAGTGAAATTATTATTGACTGGCTAAAGCTAGAAATTATCTTTTAAAACATAATGTCTTTAGGGGATACGGTTTAATTTAATAATTGTGATATGAGTGTTTGAGCGAGGTAACATGATGCGCATTTTTACTTTCCTAATACTTCTAGTTTCGAACTATTCTTATGCCACTTCTCTATTCCAAGATCCTAGGGGGGCAGACTTTAACAGATTACTAAGTACTTACTCATCAAATGATATAAGCTGTGTGCCAGGTTGTGTTGAAGATAATAATAAAAAAGGCTATGTAAAAGCAGTATTAAGCCTGTCTGATGGTTATAATGAACTTGGTGTTGATAAAGACTGTACGTTCGCTTTTAATACGTTGAGTGATCTTTGGGATCATGGTGTCAATGATGCTGGTTATGAGTTGTCAAGAATGTACTATCATGGGGTCTGTGTGGATGTCGATCTAGAAAAGTCAAAACAATTACTAGCTGCTTCAGCAGGCAGTGATTATGTACCAGCGCAAAAACTCCTCGGTAAGTCTTATTGGCGAAAAGAAATTCAGTCTAAATTATATGACAAGAATACTGAGGAAGCAGCATTCTGGCTAATGAAGTCCGCTCAAGCTGGTGATGCTGAGTCAGCCGCAATTATTTCAGTCTATTATCGGGAAGGTATCGTATACGCTAAAGATCCACAAAAATCTTTTCTTTGGGCTAAGCGGGCTTTTAGCTCTAAGTATGGTGGAGGAATTGGTGGTAATAGTATCCGTCTCGCAAGCTATTATGAAAAAGGGTATGGAGTTGATAAAAATTACATTAAATCCTATAAGTATTATGACTTGTCCGGTACGGCTGGTAATGATGATAAACAAAGAATTTCAGAATACATGAGTGACGCCGAAATCCAACAAGCCATCAAGCAGTCTCGTGCTTGGCAAGAAGAGCACAATACCTTCGTTCCGAGCTATTACGGTCTTGAGCATCAATCCGACGGCAGCTACCACTAGGTTTTGTACGAAAAGTCGTTTTTGCTAATGTGACCCATGCACATCCAGCATAGGTGCGGTATGACAGGACGCTACGAAATCTCTGATAGCCAATGGCAGTTGATCGAAGACATTGTCTCACCGGCTCAATCGATGGGCAGGCCCAGGAAAGACGACAGGCAGATGCTGAACGGTATCTTTTGGGCCCTCTGCTCTGGCGCCAAGTGGCGCGACCTTCCCGAACGATATGGCCCTTGGAGTACTGTCTACGCCAGGTTCCGACAATGGCGTGATGACGGTACCTTTGAGGCGGTCTTGTCGCGGCTTCAGCTTCGGCTTCGTGAAGATGGCCTGATGGATCTCGAGACCTGGATGATCGACTCAACCGCCGTTCGTGCAACGCGCGCCTCCGCTGGTGGAGGCAAAAAGGGGGATTTGAAGAACCCTTAGACCATGCGTTGGGCCGGAGTCGTGGGGGCATCACGACCAAAATCCATATGATCTGTGATCGTCTTGGCTGGCCCATCGCTTTCACACTATCGGGAGGCCAAGAGTCGGATACCCGGTACTTCATGCCCACCCTGGAAAAAGTTCACCTACCGGGGAGTCTCGGTCGGCCACGAAAACGTTGCCGCTACATCGTGGCAGACAAGGGCTATGACAGTGATGAGCTGCGCCGTTACTGCGACCGCGTTCGAATCAAGCCGATCATCGCTCAACGAAAGATGAAGCGGAAACCCCGGCCAGGTCTCCCACGCGGTTTCGATAAACCCATGTACCGTAAGCGGAATATCGTGGAGCGCTCTTTCAGTTGGCTGAAAGAGTTCCGTCGTATTGCGACGCGGTACGAGAAGTTGGCCCGTAGCTTTTATGCGATGGTATGTCTAGCTTGCATACGTCGCTGCCTACGAGCCGACTTTTCGTACAGAACCTAGTAGACTAAGTCCACCCCAGCGTTGTGCAGACAGCCCGAGCCCCTCCAGGTCTCGGGCTTTTTCGTGCTTGAGGCTTTCAATGCTGGCTGATGATCGTGAACCAGTTCCGACGATGGGGAGGGAGAGCCATGAGTCTGTAGCAGAGTAAGGCGATCAGGATGGCCTGTGACTCGCTAGGTCGTGGACGAAAGAGGTTGGCTGCAGTTCTGCTGGCGCTGGTCGCCATGAGTGAGCATGAAGAGGCTGCATGGTTGCGCAATGGTCGCCTGCATGACTGAGAGGTCAGGAAGTGCGGCACGCGAAAGGAGGAGACATTGCTGATCAATAATAGGGGAATTATCAATCCGCCTCCTTTCGATCAGAAGTGGAATTGAGTATCGATTGATCAAGCTAGGCAGACCTCAGACGAACGGAATGGGGAGCATTTTAAGGGCACGACAATGATGTGCTGGCAGTTCGGTTCTACGACTCAGGTGAGGACTTGGGGTCGACGCTTGAGCACTATTGCTGGTTGCACAATCACCATGTCCCTTGAAAAGTTTTATAGCTAAAGGAGCCAATCGTAGCGATGAAGGAATGGTAACCCGAGCGGCTGGATTTATTTATTCGGTCCGTAGTGAATTAGTGGACCTGATAACAAGCTGGCTGTATCATAATACTTAACTCCCTTTTCAAGGATGTAATTAATGAAATGTAGTTCTTTTGTTATGTTGTTGATGTTTTTACCAAATATTGCGGTAGCAAAAATCATTTTCCCCGATACCACTGGCGACGAACTTAATAGAATATATCATGAGTTAACAAATGAAGATGTTGCTGAATTTAAAAATAGCTCTGAGGAAAAAGATAGGTACGTTTATGCTATAGCATTATTGAATGGCAGAAGTGACCTAGGGTTAGAGAGAAATTGTAAAGAATCAATAAGTATACTGAAGAATCTATCGCTTAATAATGTTTATGATGCCACTTATGCTTTGGCAGTTCAGTATTACCGAGGTGACTGCGTGGCGAAAGACTATGATCTCGCGTTACAATATTTTAAAAGAGGTGCAGAGTCAGGTTATGGATTAGCCCAGAAAAAATTAGGGCAAGCATATTGGGGGGAAGACCCTAGATGGTCTTGTCGAAGAAAATGATAAAAAAGCTCTATATTGGCTTGAAAAAGCGGGGGCTTATGGCGATGAAGAATCAGCTGGTAATGTCTCATATTTCTATCGAGAAGGTGTAGGAGTTCAGGTTGATCCAAAAAAATCTTTTTGTTGGCAAAAGCGATCTGCATTCGCTAAGTATTCTAGAGTTAAAGGTGTCGGTTTTCTCAAACTAGCTTCATACTATGAATCTGGATATGGAACAGAAGTAAATCTAGGTTTTGTACGAAAAGTCGTTTTTGCTAATGTGACCCATGCACATCCAGCATAGGTGCGGTATGACAGGACGCTACGAAATCTCTGATAGCCAATGGCAGTTGATCGAAGACATTGTCTCACCGGCTCAATCGATGGGCAGGCCCAGGAAAGACGACAGGCAGATGCTGAACGGTATCTTTTGGGCCCTCTGCTCTGGCGCCAAGTGGCGCGACCTTCCCGAACGATATGGCCCTTGGAGTACTGTCTACGCCAGGTTCCGACAATGGCGTGATGACGGTACCTTTGAGGCGGTCTTGTCGCGGCTTCAGCTTCGGCTTCGTGAAGATGGCCTGATGGATCTCGAGACCTGGATGATCGACTCAACCGCCGTTCGTGCAACGCGCGCCTCCGCTGGTGGAGGCAAAAAGGGGGATTTGAAGAACCCTTAGACCATGCGTTGGGCCGGAGTCGTGGGGGCATCACGACCAAAATCCATATGATCTGTGATCGTCTTGGCTGGCCCATCGCTTTCACACTATCGGGAGGCCAAGAGTCGGATACCCGGTACTTCATGCCCACCCTGGAAAAAGTTCACCTACCGGGGAGTCTCGGTCGGCCACGAAAACGTTGCCGCTACATCGTGGCAGACAAGGGCTATGACAGTGATGAGCTGCGCCGTTACTGCGACCGCGTTCGAATCAAGCCGATCATCGCTCAACGAAAGATGAAGCGGAAACCCCGGCCAGGTCTCCCACGCGGTTTCGATAAACCCATGTACCGTAAGCGGAATATCGTGGAGCGCTCTTTCAGTTGGCTGAAAGAGTTCCGTCGTATTGCGACGCGGTACGAGAAGTTGGCCCGTAGCTTTTATGCGATGGTATGTCTAGCTTGCATACGTCGCTGCCTACGAGCCGACTTTTCGTACAGAACCTAGTAAAAGCTTATACATATTATGACCTCAGTGGGTCTGCGGGCTCTGAAGGAAAAGCAAGACTGAGGAAAAAGTTAACAGACCACGACATTAAAAATGCAATCATTGCTTCTCGTGAATGGCAAGAAAACAATAAAACTTTTGTGCCTAGTTACTATGATCTTCAGTATCAGGCTGATGCCAGTTATCGCTAATTATATAAATTGGACATTACGTAAGTAGTAGTCTTGAGTTTATTTGCACTTAAGCTTGGCCGTATGGCAATTTGAGCTTAATATGCTAGAATGGTTGCTTTTCAAGATATAACAAAATAGAGGTTGCCTAGATGTGTAGAGTATTAATGTTTGCATTATTGTTTATCCCATCATTAGTTTCTGCTAAGTCACTTTTTCAAGATCCAAACCGAGATGATTTAAATTCTTTACTTAACTTATATGAGGAAAAAGATCTAGCTGTCGGGTTCCGCCTGATTGATTACAGTCTGGGTAAACAGCTCCGGTCGTTCGGCCTGCCACTCCTTCATTGCTGCAACAGGTGCCCTGTGGTGTAGTGCCTTCTGAGGAATATGGTGGTTGTATAACCAGCAATACCGCTCGAGAGTCTGTTCTAAATCCTCACTTGAGTCATAGCGCCGAGTCGCCAGCACATCGCAGATACGCCCATTGAAGCGCTCCACCATTCCGTTCGTTTGGGGTCTGCCTGGCTTGATCAGTCGATGCTCAATGCCATGGTTCTGACATTCCTGATCGAAAAGATGATGCCCACTGGGCTTACGCTCGCCGCCCACGGTGAAGCGATCGGTAAAGGATTTACCATTGTCCGTGAGCACGGTTCGAATCGTGAAGGGAGCCTCCTCTTCCACACGCTTCATGAACGCCCGGGCATCCTTTGCAGATTGACTTGATCTGACCTCCAGATACACCCACCGAGTGGCACGATCAATCGCGACGTAGAGATAACGCTTGTGATCTTCGTCAGGCATTTGGGGCAGATGTTTGATATCTATGTGCACATACCCGGGCTCATAATCCTTGAAAGGCCGATGCTTAGGCTTCTCGACGCCTTCCGCGTCTCGACGTGCCAGCTTGGCGAGAGTTGGCACTTCACGCCGTTTGAGCATGCGCTGAAGCGCGGAACGTGACAGTTTGGGGTTCAGGAATTCACGAGCAACGACAAGTAGATCATCGAGTCCCAGCCGTAGTAACTCACGAGCGGCGATGACTATCTCTTCCTGCTCTGAGGTCAGAGTCGCCAGTAGGTTATGACGTGTGTGGGAACGATCCAGGACATCATCACGATGACGCCAGCGCTGGATAGTTGAGACGCTGACCCCAAACTGACGAGCAAGATCTTTGTTGGTCATACCGGCAGGAGCTGCTTGGATGTCGGCACGAATTTTCGGTGTCGTCGTCGCTTGCTTATGCAGCTTGATGTCCATGAAGCCTTTCCTGAATAAATTGCTTGATGAGCTCACGCGAGGCTAACAAAGGATAGCTTCGTTGTGAAATCCGATCATCCGGCACCCTACATCTAGCATGCACCCCTGATTGTAGTACAGATGGTGATAGGAAAAATTATATTGTTTCGATTCTAGCCTTGTCGGATAAAAAAAATAATTTTGGCATAAGTAAAGACTGTGATAAATCGGTGCGCACTCTTAAAGAAATGTGGAGAGAAGGCATCAATGATGCTGGATATGATTTGGCTAGAATGTATTATTTTGGAGTTTGCGTAGATATAGATTTAATGAAAACAAAGAAGCTGCTTCTCACTACTGCGAATAATAATTATATCCCTTCGCAAAAGTTATTGGGGAAATCATATTGGAGAGAAGAAATTTTAGGTCGATTATATAGTAACGATGATGAGAAAGCAGCTTTTTGGCTTTCAAAATCTGCAGCATCGGGTGATGCTGAGTCCGCTGCTATGATATCTGCATTTTATCGCAAAGGTATTTATTTTAAAAAAGACCCAGTTAAATCATTTTACTGGATTAACAAAGCATTTAATTCCAAATATGGTAGTGGTTCAGGGGCTTATACTTTAGATCTTGCAGAATTTTACGAGAATGGTTACGGCACTGAGCAAGATTTAGTATTATCCTATAAATTTTATGATCTCTCTGGAACCGCTGGCAATGATGGAAAAAACAGAATTGCGAAAGATATGACTGAAGTTGAAATTCAAGAAGCCATCAAGCAGTCACGTACATGGCAAGAAGAGCACAACACGTTCGTGCCTAGTTACTATGGCCTGCAGCATCAGTCTGATGGCAGCTATCGATAATCGTACTTGTCAATAAAGTCACAAGGCTACATGTACGAGTCGTGGGCATGGGAGACGCATCTTCATTAAGTAATGGTTGAATACTAATTTATCGATAGATGAGATTTTAATTTGAATAACTTTTTCTTTGCTTTAGCTTTTATAATATTGCCTAGTATTTGCCAAGCTAAGGTGTATTTTAATGATCCGGATGATAAACAGCTGAATCATGCATATGCTAAGTTGGAGAAAAAAGATGTCGAAGAGCGCAATGGTGGCCCCGAGTTATATTTTATATTAGGCGTGCTTTACTCTAATGGTAACGAAAAATTCGATATAGAGAAAGATCCTGAAAGAGCATTGGAGCTCTATCATAAAGCTTGGGATCTAAAAGTATGGGATGCTGGGTCTGCTTTAGCTAAGGCATATTACAATGGCAGTGGCACTAATATTGATTATCAGAAATCTAAATACTACTTAGAAGAATCCGCAAAAAAAGGGTTCTTAATGTCTCAACGCTTACTAGGTAAGGCCTGTTGGGGTAAAAAAATGCATAAGCTCTACGATGAAGACATGGGGTGTGCTACTGAATGGCTGCAGAAAGCTGCTTTACAAGGCGATGAAGAAGCAGCTATGAATCTCTCGGGTATATATAAAAATGGTGAAGGTGTATTGGAGGATCCAGAAAAGTCCTTTTTTTGGATAATACAAGCACTAGAGTCAATGTACTCATCTAATAAAGGCGTTGTATTTTACTTTACTGCTGAATATTATGAAAAAGGTTATGGTGTGGCGAAGAATTTGGTTAAGGCCTACACATATTATGATCTAAGTGGCACCGCTGGTTCAAAAGGCAAAAGCAGAGTATCGAAAAATATGACTGATGCTGAGATTCGGGAAGCCATCAAGCAGTCACGCGCTTGGCAAGAGGAGCACAATACATTCGTGCCTAGCTACTATGGCTTGCAGCATCAATCCGACGGCAGCTATCGCTAGTCGACTCTCTTGACTCCAGTGTTGTACAGACAGCCCGAGCCCCTCCAGGTCTCGGGCTTTTTCGTGCTTGGGGCTTTCAATGCTGGCTGATGATCGAGGGGCAGCTCCTTCGAAGCGGAGGCAGTGCCATGAAAGGTGATCAGAGTGGCCTGTGACTCGCTAGCGCATGGGCGAGAGAGGTTGGTTGCGGTTCTGCTCGCGCTGGTCGCCATGAGTGAGCGTGAAGAGGCTGCATAGTTTCGCAATGGTCGCCTGCATGACTGAGAGGTCAGGAAGTGTGGCAAGCGAGAAAAGAAGACATCGTTGGTCAATAATGAGGGTTTTCATCAACGTGATGATTCTGTCATTTCACACAGTGAGGGGGGGTGTTTATTATATTAGGTTCTGTACGAAAAGTCGGCTCGTAGGCAGCGACGTATGCAAGCTAGACATACCATCGCATAAAAGCTACGGGCCAACTTCTCGTACCGCGTCGCAATACGACGGAACTCTTTCAGCCAACTGAAAGAGCGCTCCACGATATTCCGCTTACGGTACATGGGTTTATCGAAACCGCGTGGGAGACCTGGCCGGGGTTTCCGCTTCATCTTTCGTTGAGCGATGATCGGCTTGATTCGAACGCGGTCGCAGTAACGGCGCAGCTCATCACTGTCATAGCCCTTGTCTGCCACGATGTAGCGGCAACGTTTTCGTGGCCGACCGAGACTCCCCGGTAGGTGAACTTTTTCCAGGGTGGGCATGAAGTACCGGGTATCCGACTCTTGGCCTCCCGATAGTGTGAAAGCGATGGGCCAGCCAAGACGATCACAGATCATATGGATTTTGGTCGTGATGCCCCCACGACTCCGGCCCAACGCATGGTCTAAGGGTTCTTCAAATCCCCCTTTTTGCCTCCACCAGCGGAGGCGCGCGTTGCACGAACGGCGGTTGAGTCGATCATCCAGGTCTCGAGATCCATCAGGCCATCTTCACGAAGCCGAAGCTGAAGCCGCGACAAGACCGCCTCAAAGGTACCGTCATCACGCCATTGTCGGAACCTGGCGTAGACAGTACTCCAAGGGCCATATCGTTCGGGAAGGTCGCGCCACTTGGCGCCAGAGCAGAGGGCCCAAAAGATACCGTTCAGCATCTGCCTGTCGTCTTTCCTGGGCCTGCCCATCGATTGAGCCGGTGAGACAATGTCTTCGATCAACTGCCATTGGCTATCAGAGATTTCGTAGCGTCCTGTCATACCGCACCTATGCTGGATGTGCATGGGTCACATTAGCAAAAACGACTTTTCGTACAAAACCTAGTTTAAGCTGATCAAGAGTCTCAGAAGAAATGTCGTCGCGTGATTGGCGACTGTCTTGTCATATTTGTGTTACCCAATCTCGGTATTTTTGTAACACTTTTGTTCCAGTATGGTATATGGCAGCATGTCATTGTTCTGATGGTGTTTTCCCCACCTGCGTACCAGGTGGTGGCGAGTCGGGAGTGGTGGGGCAGGATTGAGTCCTTACTATCGCTCCAGGGTAGGTACAGCAGGCCTGCCTGTCAGATGATTGCGACACCATGAAAGATGGAACCGTCCGCTCTGTGGCGTGGCGGGCATAGTGTTAATCGTTATTTAAACGATACTTGTGTTGCTTTTCTTGCTGGAATCTCTACCTGCAATATGTTTCCATATTCGCGTCTGCGCTAGAACAAATATACAGATTTACCTTCTATGTATCGTCAACGCTTTTCCTTCCGTATGCCCGCCGCAAGATGTCACCTATTTACGGTATCGAGCACGTCAATCAGAGGGTAGTGGTGGCAAGACGTTGTCTTGATTTATCTGACAGGGAAGCAGATTGATGTCAAGAAATGGCGGCATGTCCTTACCAGGCGGTGAAACCTTGAAGACTCCTTTTATTGCCATTGTCCGGTCATTGGTGGTGGGGCTCCTGCTGCTGAGCGGTTGCAGCTCTGCGCCAGACACAGGTCCTGCCGACTACACGCCGCCGCCGATCGAGCGTTTCGTCGGCACGCTTCCCTGCCAGGATTGTCGCCTCATCCGCGCGGACCTGACCCTGCATCGCGATTCCGAGAGTGGCAAGCCCACGGCGTTCTTCCTGCAGGAAGCTCACGTCGATGCCATCGGGGGCGATTTCGTGACTACGCAGTGGGGCGACTTCGAGGCCGAGACCTCTGACAGCACTACCTATCTGCGTCTGGAGCGGGATGCGCCGCTGATGCTCAAGATGGAAGAGGGCGGCGACACCCTGGAGTTGATGGGGCAGCAGGACACTGACAGCGATTACCAGTTCACCCGTGCCGAGCCGCTTGGCTGAGGTTCATCACGCGTTGCGCAAGGTCTGCGCACGGAGAGTATCTGACATGGATTCGTCCTTTGACATTGAAGCCTTCATCCGTCAGCGCAAGCAGACTCGCGTCGTCAGTGATCTGTTGTATGACAATGCGTCGGATTATCTGACGACGCTGGGGGCCTTGATTCGCCCGCAGATGATCTTTGGCGAATACCTGCAAGGGGCGCCGCGCGGTAGCGGCCGTGAGGCACAGCATGCCTTCAAGGAATTCACCGCTCTCTATGACTCCACGGCCAATGCCGAGCCTTTCCGCTTGCTGCAGGAGCTGGATGTGCCGCTGGAGCTTCTGAGCACGGCCCCGCGCCTTTATCCGCATGAATATGACGTACGCCTCACGACCACCGGCAAGGTGATTCGCGTCACCAGCCCCACACGTTGGGTCGTGGGCTTTGACGGCTTCTCGCTGCAGCGCTTCCGCCACATCATCAAGGACCCCAATCGCAGCACGGCAGAATTGCTGCGCTACGTGGTGCACTACCTGATGCTGTTCTATTGCGTCAATCGTGCCCCGGGCCTCGGGCGTCTGTTGCTGGGTCTGCGCTTCCCGGTCAGTTTCGAGAAGCTGGACGAATTCGGCAGCATGCCGTTCTGCGTGGTGGGGTCGCCCATCACCTCGCACCTGCCGGAGCAGGACACCATCCTGCGCAGTACCGAAATCGCCGGCAACGACACCTTTGAAGAACTGATCGATGTCGCGGATATCGAGTCGATGGATGACGCCGTCAAGCAGCGGCTACTCAAGGCGATAGCGGCAGTCTGACGGGCTGATGTCGCTCAAAGATGCGCCGGACGGCTCAGATTGATCCCCCATTTTTGACACGCGCAATCACTTCACAACTGCACATAAGGAAATGCCCCATGGCGGAGAGGGATAGCACACAACACAAGCTGGGACGCATTCGCGCACCACGCGTCCAGATCACCTACGACGTCGAGATCGGTGACAGCCAGGAGCAGAAGGAACTGCCGTTTGTGGTCGGTGCCGTCGGTGACTACACCGGCAACCCGCTCAGCCCGCCGCCCAAGCTCAAGGACCGCAAGTTCGTCGCCATCGATCGCGACAACTTCAACGGCGTCCTCAAGGGCTTGAAGCCGCGCCTTGCCTATCGCGTCGACAACACGCTGAGCAAGGATGGTACCCAGCTGCCGGTCGAGCTGAACTTCAACTCGCTGGAAGACTTCGAGCCGCAGAATGTCGTCAAGCAGGTCGAGCCGCTGCGCAAGCTTCTGGATGTGCGCAACAAGCTCGCCGATCTGCGCAACAAGATGGGCGGCAATGACAAGCTGGAAGAGCTGCTGATGGACGTGCTGCAGAACAGCGAGAAGCTCAAGACGCTGGGCGACGAGTTCGGTCGCGAGCAAGCCGTGCGCAAAGACGACAACTGATTGCGGAGTCAGACCATGAGTGACAATCGTAGTGAATCAGCAGTGGCACCGCAGGCACAGGATACCGTCTTCGCGCCGCAGTCTTCCTTGCTCGACAGCATCATCTCCGAGAGCCGCGTGGCGCGCTCCGAGACGGAGCGCACCCGTGCGCGCGACCTGATCGAAGAGCTGGTCGCCCAGGTGCTGGATGGCGAAGTCATGCCCAGCAAGGACCTCATCGCCGTGCTGGATGCGCGTATCGCCGAGATCGACGCGATGCTCTCCGAGCAGATGAACGAAGTCATGCACGCCAGTGAGTTCCAGAAGCTGGAATCCTCCTGGCGCGGTCTGCGCTATCTGGTCGATCAGACCGAGACCGGCAGCAACATGAAGATCCAGATGCTCAACGCCACCAAGAAGGAATTGGTGCGTGACCTGAAATCGGCGCCGGAATTCGATCAGAGCGCGCTGTTCAAGAAGGTCTACGAAGAAGAGTACGGCACCTTCGGTGGCGCGCCCTTCGGCATGCTGGTCGGCGATTATGAATTCTCGCGCAGCCCGGAAGACATCTATCTGCTGGAGCAGATCTCCCACGTGGCCGCCTCGGCGCACGCCCCCTTCATCTCCGCGGCGTCACCGGAGCTGTTCGGCTGGGACTCCTTCACCGAGATGAGCGGTCCGCGTGATCTGTCCAAGATCTTCGATACCGTCGAATACGCCAAGTGGAAGTCCTTCCGCAACTCCGAAGATGCGCGCTACGTCGGCCTGACGTTGCCGCACGTGCTGGGCCGTCTGCCGTATGGCCCGGACACCACGCCGGTCGAGGAATTCAACTTCGTCGAGAACGTCGATGGCCGCGAGCACAACAAGTATCTGTGGATGAACGCGGCGTACGCCATGGGCTCCCGCGTGACCGATGCCTTCGCCAACTATGGCTGGTGTGTCGCCATTCGCGGTGTCGAAGGCGGTGGCCTGGTCGAGAACCTGCCGACCCACACCTTCCAGACCGACGATGGCGAAGTGGCGCTGAAGTGCCCGACCGAGATCGCCGTGACCGACCGTCGCGAGAAGGAGCTGGCAGACCTGGGCTTCATCCCGCTGGTGCACTGCAAGGGCACGGACTACGCCGCCTTCTTCGGCACCCAGTCCGCCCAGAAGCAGAAGACGTACAACACCGACGTGGCCAACGCCAACGCGCGCCTGTCCTCGCAGATGCAGTACATCTTCGCCACCTCACGCATCGCGCATTACATGAAGGCGATCATGCGTGACAAGGTCGGCAGCTTCGCCTCGCGCACCAGTGTCGAGCGTTACCTGAACGACTGGCTGTCCCAGTACGTGCTGCTGGACGACAACGCCAGCCAGGAAGCCAAGGCGCAGTTCCCGCTGCGTGAAGCACGTGTCGAAGTCGCGGAAGTCCCGGGCAAGCCGGGTGTCTTCAAGGCCGTGACCTTCCTGCGTCCGCACTACCAGCTGGATGAACTGACTGCCTCGCTGCGCCTGGTCGCCGAGCTGCCGCAGTCCACTCGCAGCTGATGACGTCTCGTCACTGAAGACCCCTCGCTCTTTTCCCTGCGTGTCCTGCACGCCCGCATCGTCAGACCGGCCAACGCCGGACTGACGATGCGGCTTATCGCCATGAAGGAGGCGACATGCGCATGAATGGCACCCGCCGCCTCATTCCCACCCTGTGGGATCGGTTGCAGGACGATGCACCGCATCAGGGAGAAGCTGCGGAGGAGCAACGCTTCGTCAGTCTCGACGAGTACAAGCGCACCATCGTGCGAGACCTCGAGATTCTGGTGAACACGCGCAGCGAATTGCTGGGAGGGCGCTTGAATGACTTTCCCGGGCTGCGCGGCACGGTGCTGGGCTTCGGTCTGCCGGACTTTCTCGGCCGAGGCCTGCACAGCAGTGAAGACCGCCGCTTGATCCAGCGTCAGCTGGAGTACGCCATCGAGAGCAATGACCGTCGCTTTCGCAACGTGCAGGTCAAGCTGCTTGACCAGGACGGCCAGGACCGCCTCTTGCGCTTTCGCGTCGAGACGCTCCTCGTTCTCAAGGATGCAACGCGGCAAGTGGCGTTCGATGCCGTGCTGCATGCCGACACTCAGCAATACAAAGTGCAGAACCTTTCCTGATGCTTGATGAACTGCTGCCTTATTACGAACAAGAAATCTCGCACCTGCGCTTTCTGGGCCGGGAGTTCGCACGTGAGTACCCCAAGATTGCCGCACGACTGCAATTGGAAGGCGACCACTGCGAAGACCCGCACACCGAGCGTCTGGTCGAGTCCTTCGCGTTCCTGTCGGCACGGGTTCACAAGAAGCTGGATGATGATCTGCCGGAAATCGTCGAGGCCTTCCTCGATGTGCTCTACCCCCATTACCTGCGACCGACGCCTTCGCTGTCGATCGCACAGCTCGACCCCGGTGAGCAGACCTCGCTGACCGGGCGCTATCAGGTCGCGCGGCATACCGAGATGTTCTCGCGTCCGGTGGAAGGCGTGGCCTGCCGCTTCCGTACCTGCTATCCGGTGGATGTGTGGCCGCTGCGCGTGGAAAGCGCCGGCTTCTCGCTGCTGGAACGCTCGGCCTTCAATGGCCGCGACAAGGATAGCGTCGCGCGGCTGGATCTGGCCTTCGAGGCCTTGAATGACCAGTCGGTGGGCAGCTTCGGGATCGACCGCCTGCGCCTGTTCCTGGACGGCGAGGGTGCCTTGATGCACCCGATGTACGAACTGCTGTTCAACAACCTGACTCGCCTGAGCGTCAGCTTCGATGAAGGCGGGCAGCGTCGTGAAGTCTCGCTGCCGACGGATTCGCTCACGCCGGTCGGGTTCGCGCCCGAGGAAGGGCTGATCGACTACCCCGAGCGCTCCTTCCTCGGCTATCGCCTGCTGCACGAGTACTTCACCTTCCCCGACAAGTTCATGTTCTTCGATGTCGAAGGGCTGACACGACTGTTGGCGCGCGCCAGTGGCACGCGCTTCGAGCTGCATTTCCACTTCGCGGACTATGCGCTGGACGAGCGGCTGTCGCGTCTGTCCCAGAGCCTGGGGCGCAATCATTTCCGCCTCGGCTGCACGCCGGTGATCAATCTGTTCGAGCGCCAGGCAGAGCCGATCCTGCTCACCCATACCCAGGCGGAATATCCGGTGGTGGCCGATGTGCGCAACCCGCACGGCGCCGAGGTGGTCTCGATCGACCGCGTCACGCGCGTGCAGAAGACCGCCGAGCGCGATCACGTGCGCTATTGCCCGCCGTTCTTCGAGCCGCAGGGCAGTGCACCGTCACGCGAGACCAGCTACTGGCTGTCGCGGCGGGTGCCTTCCGCCCGTGAGCGGGATGCCGGCACCGAGCTTTTGCTGCGCCTGGCGGACCGCGAGCTGAATGCCATCGAAGCCACCAGTGACGTGCTGAGCCTCAAGTTGACCTGCAGCAATCGTGATCTGCCGCAGCGTCTGAGCTTCGGCCATCCGCGTGGCGATTTCACCCTGCCGCGCGAGCAGGTGGTCAAGGCCATCCGCTGCCTGCGCAAGCCGACGCCCTCGGCGCGGCCGCCGATGGGCAAGGGCGTCATCTGGCGTCTGATCTCGCATCTGTCGCTCAACCATCTGTCGCTGGTGGAGCGCGGCCGTGAGGCGCTGCTGGAGATGCTCTCGCTCTACAACTATCGCGACCTCGAAGCCACGCGTCGTCAGATCAATGGCATCGCCAGCATCCACAGTGAGCCGGCGATGACGCGAATCGGGCATCCGCGCCCGGCCTTCGTGCGCGGAATCGGCATCACCCTGGAACTTGATGAACAGGAATTCATCGGTAGCGGCATCTACGTGTTCGGCATGGTGCTGGATCACTTCTTCGGGCAGTACTGCTCGCTCAACAGTTTCACCCGGCTGACATTACGCAGCCGCCAGCGTGAAAAGGACGTCGTGACATGGCCCGCCAGAACCGGCACTCAGCCCCTGGTCTGATCGACCAGGCGCGCGCTGAGCCCTACCGGTTCAGCTTCTTTCAGCTCGTACGCTTGCTGCGGCTGCACTACAGCCGTGCCGGTCGTCTCGAACCCGAGCTGCGCCCGCACGAAGACCCGCTGCGGTTTCGCAGCCAGCTTTCGCTGAACTTCCCGGCCAGCGAAGTGAGTGACCTTGTCTTCGAGAGCGAGGCGCTGCGTTCGCCCACCGACCAGCCGCTGACCCAGGTGCAGGTCACCTTCATGGGGCTGATCGGGCCGTCTGGTGTACTGCCGCGCCCGTACACCGAGACGCTGATCGACCGCCATGTGCAGCTGCGCGATGACGGCGCCCATGCCTTCTTCGATCTGTTCTCGCACCGCATGACGGCGCTGTTCTATCAGGCATGGCAGAAGTATCGCTTCCACGTCGAGTACGAGCGGCGAGGGCAGGCCGATATCGAGCGCCAGTTGCACGCGCTGTGTGGCCTGTCGGGTGCCTCGGCCGAGCTGTTGTTTGCTCCGCAGGCGCCGTTGGCACTGCCTGCCGCCATGACGTCAGTCGAGGCGCCGGAGGTGGACGAGAACCGCGACAACGCAGCACCCAGCTGGGGCATTGGCAGTCAGAGCAGCGGCAGTCAGAACCGTGACAACCACGGCACTGACGAGCAGCGCGCCGGCAGCCGCGAGCTGCCGCGTGAGCTGTTCTCCTTCTTCGCCGGGTTGCTCGGGCAGCGGCCCCGCAATCAGCAGAACCTCGAGACATTGCTGGGCGTGTTCTTCGGTGTGCCCTGTCAGGTGAAACCGTTTCAGGGCCGCTGGCTCGACATCAGCGAGCCGGAACTGACGCGCCTGGGTCAGGCAAACGCGCGTCTCGGCCAGAGCGCCGTAGCCGGCAAGCGTGCCTGGGACTACCAGTCCTGCCTGCGCATGGTCGTTGGCCCCCTGCGCCTGGCGGACTTCCGCCGTTTTCTGCCCGGGGGTGAAGACCACCTGCGCATGACGGAATTGATCCGTTTCTATGTCGGGCCGGAGCTCGATTTCGAGCTGGAATTGCAGCTCGACTCCAGTGAAGTCCCGTCGGCCCGCCTGGGAGGTGCCAACGGCATCTCGCTGGGTCGTCTGGGTTGGCTGGGCCAGACACCACGCAGCACCTCGGGAAGTGTGCTGTTACGAATCCCCTTCGATGGAGTGACCCCGTGAGTCTCAAGACGCTATTCGCCAAGCTCAATGATGTCAGCCGCGGTGCCATGGAAGAGGCGGCGGGTCTGTGCCTTGCCAAGCGCCAGTATGAAGTCGATGTCGAGCATCTGCTGATCAAGCTGCTGGATGGCGATGACAACGACCTGCTGCGCATCGCGCGTCACTACTCGCTGGGCCTGGATCAACTCGCCGATCAGCTGGATCGCTCGCTGGAGCGCCTGAAGACGGGCAGCACCGCGACGCCGGCACTCTCACCGCATATCACGCAGCTGATCGAGAAGGCCTGGTTGATCGCCTCCATCGATCATGAGGTCGCCCATATCCGCAGCGGTCACCTGCTGCTGGCACTTCTGGAAGACCCGGAACTGGCGCGCGTGATCCGAAGCGACATGCCGGGTCTCGAGAGTCCTTTCGAGCGCATCGATGTCGCTGACCTGCGTCTGCACTTCACCAGCCTGTTGGCCGCCAGTCCCGAGGCCGAGCTGTCCCAGCCGTCTCAACATGCCCCGCGCGCGGGTGAGCCGACGTCAGGTGAGGACGCTGGCGCTGCCCGCCCGGGCAGTCACAAGACCCCGGCGCTGGACCAGTACACCATCGACCTGACCGCCAGTGCGCGTGACGGCAACATCGACCCGATCCTGGGGCGTGATGATGAAGTGCGCCAGATGATCGACATCCTGACGCGTCGGCGTCAGAACAACCCGATCCTCACCGGCGAGGCGGGGGTCGGCAAGACGGCGGTGGTCGAAGGCCTGGCGCAGAAGATCGTCGCCGGCGAAGTGCCCGCGCCGCTGGCACGTGTCGAGCTGCGCACCCTGGACCTCGGCCTGCTGCAAGCCGGCGCCAGCGTGAAGGGCGAATTCGAGCAGCGCCTCAAGGGCGTGATCGAGGAAGTGAAGCGCAGCCTGCACCCGATCATCCTGTTCATCGATGAAGCCCACACCCTGATCGGCAGCGGTGGTCAGGCGGGTCAGAACGATGCCGCCAACCTGCTCAAGCCCGCGCTGGCGCGTGGCGAGCTGCGCACCATCGCCGCCACCACCTGGGCCGAGTACAAGAAGTACTTCGAGAAGGACGCCGCCTTGGCGCGTCGCTTCCAGGTGGTCAAGGTCGAGGAGCCGGCCGAGCCGCAGGCCATCGACATGCTGCGCGGGCTGGCGACGCGCATGCGCGATCACCACAAGGTCGAGATTCTCGATGACGCCATCGTGCAGGCGGTGCGTCTCTCCAGCCGCTATATCACCGGCCGTCAGCTGCCGGACAAGGCGGTCAGCGTGCTGGATACCGCCTGCGCGCGTGTCGCGCTGGGCCAGCAGACCACGCCGGCACCGCTGGAAGATGCCCGTCAGCGCCTGCGCGATCTGGAGGCCGAGCGGGAAGCGCTGGCCCGGGAACACGAGCGCGGCGATGACAGTCATGCCCCGCGTTTGGACGAGATCGACACGGAAGTACTGGCCATCACTGCTCAGGTCACGGCGCTGGAAGCCGACTGGACGCGTCAGCGTGAGGCCGTCGAGGCAGTGCTCAAGGCCGACGCCGCTCTGAACGAGATCAATGACGAGGCCAGCGACGCGGCCCGTGAAAGCGCACTGGAAGAACTGCGCGCCGCGCGTGCGGTGCTGGAAGAAGCCGGTGGCGAGGCGCCGCTGGTGCACGCCTGTGTCGATGGCAACGCCATCGGCGAGGTCGTCGCCGCCTGGACCGGCATCCCGCTGGGCAAGATGCAGCGTGACGAGATCGACACCGTGCGTCGTCTGCCGGCGCTGTTGGGCGAGCGCGTACTCGGGCAGGACCACGCACTGGAAGAGATCGGCAAGCGCATCAGCCTGTCACGCGCCAAGCTCGAAGACCCGAACAAGCCGATCGGTGTCTTCATGCTGCTCGGCCCGAGTGGTGTCGGCAAGACCGAAACCGCGCTGGCCCTCGCCGACACCCTGTATGGCGGTGAGCGCAATCTGATCACCATCAACATGTCCGAGTACCAGGAAGCGCACACCGTCTCCTCGCTCAAGGGCTCGCCGCCCGGCTATGTCGGCTATGGCGAAGGCGGCGTGCTGACCGAAGCCGTGCGTCGCAAGCCGTACAGCGTGGTGCTGCTCGATGAAGTCGAGAAGGCGCACCCGGACGTGCTGGAAGTCTTCTTCCAGGTGTTCGACAAGGGCGTGATGGATGACGGGGAAGGGCGCGAGATCGACTTCCGCAACTGCGTCATCCTGCTGACCTCCAATGTCGGCACCGACGAGATCATGAACCGTTGCCTGGGCGTGGCGACTCCGCCGGCGCCCGAGGCGCTGGTCGAGGGCCTGCGCGACACCCTCAATGGCGTCTTCAAGCCGGCCTTCCTCGGCCGTCTCAAGGTGGTGCCGTACTACCCGGTGCACAGCGACATCCTGGCGCGCATCGTCGACCTCAAGCTGTCGCGTCTGGCCGCGCGCTTCACGCGCAATCACGGCGCCCATCTGAGCTTCGACTCATCGCTTGCGCATCATATCGCCGAGCGTTGCACCCAGACCGACAGTGGCGCACGCAGCATTGATCATCTGCTGAGCGGTTCGATGATGCCGCCGCTGGTGGAGTGGGTGCTGGAGCGCATGGCCGATCAGCAGCCGGTGGGCGACATCCGCATCGCGCTGGATGACGCCGGCCAGTTCACCTACGAGATGCAGTGAGGACCATCACATGCCAGTCCGGGGATATCACGTGAAGGCTGTCCAGCGCGCCAGGTCACTGCGCCCGCGCCATTGGTTGCCGGCCATGCTGTGCGCCAGCCTGCTGCTCGGTGGCTGTGGCGTCGGCAGCCGTCTTGGCCAGCAGATGGATGGCACGGTGGGCGACATCCTGTTCAGCCAGGACGAGACGGTCGCCTTCACCCTTGATGCCGATGAATCACTCAATCCGGATGTCGACGAGGTGTCGCTGTCGGTGGTGGTGCGCATCTATCAGCTGGATGCGCGTGAAGCCTTCGCCAGCGCCTCGCCCGATGGCCTGTGGGACCAAGCCGACAAGGTGCTGGGTGACACGCTGCTGGATACCCGCGAAGTGGTGATGGTGCCGGGCGGGCATGTCGTGGATGAGGCGCCGCTGAAGCCGGGCGCGCGTTACGTGGCGGTCGCGGCCTATTTCCGCCAGACCCCGGACGCGCGCTGGCGCGTGCTGTTCGATGCCGATGCGATGCGCAAGGACGGCCTGTTCACCTCACCGGACGGTGTCGAACTGACCCTGGTCGATCACTACATCACGGTGGCGCCCGACAGCGAAGACCTGCTGGCGACGGCGACCCGGCCCTGACACCCGGGGCATGAACCGCGTGGCTGACACGTCACGGGCGACACCGGACGGACTTTATAAAGGATGGATTCGTGAGCAAGCATAATCGCGTGAGGTGGTCCGAGGGCATGTTCCTGCTGCCCCAGCACTTCCAGTATCAGGATGAGTATCACCAGTGGCAGCTCGGCGAAGCCAGCACGCGCAGCGGGCCCTTCGCCTTTGGCGTGCAGCGTCTGGAAATCGATGAAAGCGCGCTGGCCCAGGGCCGCCTGCAGCTCAGTCGCCTCAAGCTGGTCTTCCCCGACGGCACGCTGTTCGATGCACCGCAGCACGATAGCCTGCCGCGGGCGCGCGACCTGGGTGAACTGGCCGGCCACAGCGAGATCAAGGTGCACGCTGCGCTGAGCCTGGTACAACCCTACGCCGGCAATGTGCAGGAAGATGAGCAGCAGCGGGGCGCGCGTCGCCGCTTTCGTCAGCGCTTCGATTCCCTGCCGGACCTGCTGGACGGCGATGGCGAGAACGAGCTGAGCCTGCTGGAACTCAATGTGCGTCTGTTGCTGGAAGGCGATGACCTGGAAGGCAGCACGCATTGCCCGCTGGCCGTGCTGACGCGCAATGCCGCCGGTGGGTTCTCCGTCTCGCCGCGCTTCGTGCCGCCTGCGCTTCACCTCTCGAGCAGTGAGACGCTGATGGCCATGGGCCAGCGCCTGGCCGGCATGCTGCAGGCCAAGCACGAGACGCTGTCAGGCCGTCGCCGCGAGCGCGCCGATCAGGTCGCGGAATTCGGCTCAAGCGACGTGGCGCTGTTCTGGCTGCTGCATACGGTCAACCGTGCCTACCCGGCGCTGGCGCATCTGCTGCAACACCCGCAGCAGCATCCCGAGAAGCTCTACACCTTCCTGTCGGATCTGGTCGCGAGCCTGATGACCTTCTCGATGGATTACCGCCTGAGTGACCTGCCGCCGTACCGCCATGAAGACCCGGTCCAGTCATTGACGACGCTGGAAACCATGGCGCGCGAGCTGCTGGATACCGTGGTGCCCAACCAGTACATCCCCATCGCGCTGGAACAGACCAAGCCGTCCTATTACATCGCCCATCTGCACGATGCGCGCCTGTTGGATGCCGACTTCTATATCAGCGTGCATGCCGACATGCCCGGCGCCAAGTTGCTGGAGCTGGTGCCGCGTGCCTTCAAGGTCGGCTCGCCGGATGACATCGAAGTGGTGGTCAACAGCGCCATGCCCGGCGGCTCGCTGGTGCATGCCTCGCGTCTGCCCACCGCGATTCCCTCGCGCCTCGATAACCACTATTTCGCGCTGGAGCCCCAGGGGCGCATGTACGAACGCATGATGGCCGCCCAGGCCATCGCCTTCTATGTGCCCGGCGGCTTCCACAACCTCAAGATTGAATTGATGGCGGTGCTGAAATGAACCAGTACACGGCAACCCGGCCGAATGACGCTGCCCAGACCGGCAGTGCCCAGTCTGGCAGTGCTCAGGCCAATGGCGCGGCGGCGGATACGCGTCTGCGTACGCTGTCCCAGGACTTCTTCTCGCTGATCCTGATGATTCGTCGCGGTAGTGAAGCGCGCAACGTGGATGAATTCCTGACCCGTGTCGCCGACTACTTCCGTGAGCTGGAAGCCCAGGCGCTGGCCGTCGGCTACAGCATGGACCAGGTGCGTGACGCCCAGTACGCGCTGTGCGCCTTCCTCGATGAAAGCGTGCTGGGCGCCGGCGCCAGCAACATTCGCCAGCACTTGGAACTGCACCCGCTGCAGTACACCTATTTCGGGGTGCATCTGGCCGGTGAGGGCTTCTTCGAGCGTCTCGAGGCACTGCGCACCGACGTCAAGGCCAACCTGGACGTGCTGGAGGTCTATCACCTGTGTCTGGCGTTGGGCTTCGAGGGCAAGTTCCGCCTCGAACACCGCGATCAGCTGCGCTACGTGGCCAGCACGCTGGGCCAGGATATCGCGCGCTATCGCCAGTCTTCCGCCGTGCTGTCACCGGGTTGGCAGCTGCCTGACCAGGTGGGCCAGCTGCTGCGTTACGAAATTCCGGTGTGGGTCTACCTGCTGGTGATCGCGCTGTGCTGTGGCGCGGTCTATCTGGTGCTCGACAACCTGCTGGATGCTCAGGTCACGGCGCTCATCGAGCGACTGTCGTCCCTGTTCGCAACGACATGAGGCGTGACTGAATGAAACGGGTGCTAGGGTTCCTCAAGAGTTTCTGGCTGGCGTCGTCACTGCTGTGGCTGGCCGGTGTCGTGCTGTGTGTCTGGTGGGTGCCGCGTCTGGGTGGCTCGCTGGAACGCCTCGCGATCGCCGTGGCCCTGCTGACCGCGGTGTGGCTGCTGGCCATCGTGCTGCGCAAGTATCGCAAGGTGCGCGCCGAGCGTGATCTGGAAGACCTCGTCCAGCTGGAAGTGGACCGCGAAGCCGCGGATGCCGCTACCGAAGCCGGCGACTACGAAGTGCTGCGTGAGCGTCTCAAGTCGGCGCTGCGCATGCTGCGGGCCCAGCGTGGGCTGCACAAGGGCGGCAGTGCCTCGCTCAGCGATCTGCCCTGGTATCTGGTGCTGGGCCTGTCGTCCTCCGGCAAGACCTCGCTGCTGACACGCTCCGGCCTGAGTTCCAGCGTGGCGGGACTGGGCGGCGATTCCGGCACCCAGTACTGCGACTGGTACTTCGGCAATGATGCCCTGATGATCGACACCGCCGGGCGCTACGTCGCCGAGGAACAGCCGGCGCGTGCCTTCAGTGACTTCCTGCGTCTGCTGGCGCGTCGCCGTCGCGGTGCGCCCATCAATGGCCTGGTGGTCGTGGTCGACCTGCCGGCCTTGCTGCATGCGCCGCGCGACGAGAACCACGCGCTGGCACGCCAGCTGATCGAGCGCATCAATGACTTTCGCGACGCTCTAGATGCCTCGCCGCCGGTCTACCTGATGTTCACCAAGGCCGACCAGCTGCCGGGCTTCACCGCCGCCTTCAATACCCTGGACAGCGATGCCCGCCATGCGCCGTGGGGCATGACGTTCTCGGTGGCCGAGGCACGCCAGAAGGGCGTCGTGGCAGCCTTTTCCAGACACTTCCCCGAGATGGTGGCGGGGCTGCGCGGCCATGTGGAAGCGGCCCTGCGTGAACGTGGTCAGCAGGCGGACAGTGAGCTTTTGCACTTCCCGGAATACATTGCCGAGATGGAAGGCCTGCTGGCCGACTTCCTCGAGCCCTTCGATCTGCGTCGCAACAGCGCGCGTGGGCCGCTGACGCGCGGCATCTATTTCACCAGCGCCTTGCAGGATGGCAGCGCGATGCCGGCGATCCTCGATGAGCAGGTCCGTCAGGGCTTCGCGCTCAAGGAGCCGAGTGTCGCCCAGTCCGCAACAGCGGCGAGTGCTGCCGTCGGCGATCGTCCCTATTTCGTCGGCGGTGTCTTCCGTGACGTGATGATTCCGGACCGCAACCTGGTGCGTCACTACGCACGCGATGGCCAGGGCCGCTCCCTGAACCCGCTGTTGATCGGTGTGGGCGGGGTGGCAGGTGCGGTGACGCTGGGTCTGCTTGGCAACGCCTACTACCAGAGCCGCACCAGTCTCGAGGCTGTCGATGCGCAACTGACCTCGCTTGATGGTGCCGTGACGCCGAGCGTGCAGCTCGATCTGCTCCACGATGAGCTGTCGCGCGTGCGGCAGGCCCGTGAAGACGGTGGCTTGCCCTGGTATCAGCACATGGGACTGGATGGCGGCGAGCGCCTGGGCACCACGCTTGAAGCGCAGTATTTCGCGACGCTCAAGCAGCAGGTGCTGGCGCCGCTGGCCGAGGACCTGGACGCCCGCCTGCGGGCCGTCGGTCGCCTGGCGGTGTCGCTGGGCATCGTCTCCGAGTCTGCCTCGCTGCAGGCCATGGGCGGGGAGAGCGCATCCGAGGCCGGTGCCTCCGATGTGCTGATCGAGGATGGCAAGTCACTTTTGACCTCCAGCGGTGAGCGCCTGCGTCAGCGCCTGACTGAGCGCCCGACGCTGGGCAGCGTGCCGCGTTCGCCGGGCGAACTGGCCAGTCAGCTCAAGGGCGAGGCGGATTATCGCCTGCGCGGTGGCGTCAATGACGCCTACTGGAGCACACGCCAGCAGGGCCGTGAGGCGCTGCGCGACAAGGCAGACGCCCTGCGTGGCTCGCCTGCGGGGTTCGGCGGTGATGGCACCGTGCCGGGAGACGGTGGCCCGGCCGAGGGTGGCATGCCCGGCGGGCCTGCCTTCTCGAGTGAAGTGCTCAATCAGCTGACGCCGGAGCAGGTCGCCGGTCTCATCGATGCCTACGATGCGCTCAAGCTGTATCTGATCCTGAGTGATCCCGTCGCGCACCCAGATGTCGCCTTCGTGCGTGAAGCCTTGCCGCGTGCCTGGCATCAGCTGGCCGACAGCCATCGTCAGGTGCCGGGCGGCGATCAGCGCATCGCCGACAACGTTGCGCTCTACAGCGAATACCTGGCGCAGGGCCAAGCGCCTGCGCTGGTGCGTGATGAGGACCGCGTGGCGCGTTCACGCCGTGACCTGAAGGCCTTCCTGCTCGACAACTCGCCGGCGGAGCGCGAATACCTGCGTCTGCGTCTGGCGGCCGAAGCCCGTTTCCCGTCGATGACCCTGTCGGTGATGCTGCCGGATGAGGGCGCACGCGGCCTGCTGTATGCCGGGGAATCGGTGCCGGCCTTCTTCACGCGCCGTGTGTGGGACGAGTTCGTACGCCCCGAGTTGCTCAAGACGCTGAGTTCGGACCTGCCGGTGGAGCATGACTGGGTACTGGAAGACGAGAACCCCGATGCGGCCCAGGGCAAGAGCGAATTCGCCGCGACCATTCTGGCCCACTACAAGCGTGACTACGCCGAGGCCTGGGAGCGCTTCCTGGCCGATGTCGGGGTGCGTCGCTTCGAAGGGCTGGCGCTCTCGCGTCAGCGCCTGGCGCGCTTCAGCGATTATCAGCGCTCACCGCTCAAGACACTGATGGCCGTCGTGGATGACAACACGCGCTGGGACAGCCGTGATGCCGAGGCCCGCAAGGCACCGCAGCCGCAAGGTGAAGGTGATGACACCGCACCTGCCGTCGAGTCGGCAGGCATGTGGGATCAGACAGTGGCGTGGCTGGAAGGCAGTGGCGCCGAGGTGGCCGAAAGTGCCGGCGTGATGCAGGGGCTGCCCCGCGTTCATGATGGCCAGCTTGCGGACCACTTCGCGCCGGTCGCCAGCCTGTTCGCCCAGGATGAAGGCCAGGGCGGTGATGCCTCGGTCATGAATCGCTATCAGCTGCGCCTGCGTCAGCTCAAGGTGCGCCTCGATGGCCTCGAGCGTGGCGATGTCGGCAAGCGCACCAAGCAGCTGCTGGCCGAGATGATCGGCGGCAAGCCCAATGAAATCTCGGCGGCCCGTGACTATGTCGCCGCCAATGTCGATACCTCGCAGGAACCGCTGGTGCAGTCGCTGCAGCGCCTGTTCCGTGCGCCCATCGATTACTCGGTGGCCAGTCTGCAGGGGCCGGTGGCCTCACAGCTGGCCGCCGCCTGGGGTGAGCAGGTCGTGTCGCCGTGGCATCGCATGGTCAGTGGCCGTTATCCGGTCAGTGATTCCGGCAACGAGACGTCCGTGCGTGACCTGCGCCAGTTCATCGATCCCGATACCGGTCTGCTGACCCGCTTCGACAATGAAGAAGTCGGCAATCTGGAAGAGGGCGAACAGGACGGCACACCGCTGGTAGACCCCAAGATCACCGCCACCATCACCAAGGGCACGGCAGTGGGCCGGGTACTGGAGAGTCTGGCGGATGTGGAAAACGGCTTCGAAATCATGATCCGGCCTTCCTCCCGGCTGATCTCGATCCAGCTGACACTGGATGGCCAGCAGCAGGTGTATCGCAATGGTCGTCAACACTGGCAGCGCTTCGTCTGGCCGGGCGACCCGGAAGTCTCCGGCGCGCGACTGGATGTGGTGACACGTGACGGCCGCCGCATCACGGTCTTCAACTTCCCCAATCGCTGGAGTCTGTTGAAGCTGATCGAATCCGCGGACGTGACCGATCTGGACACCGCCCGTCAGCGCTTCACCTGGTACACCCCGGTCGGCCCGGTGAGCTTCGAGGCGCGCAACTTCGGCGGCGTGAAGCTGACGGACCTCAAGCAGGTGCGCAACCTGTCGATGCCTTCGGTCGCCGGGAGATGACCGCATGATCGGCTTCTTCGGCAAGCTGCCCGGCAGCGCGGACTTCATCGCCCATCACGCGGGCCACAAGGACATTCGGGAACTGGATGGCTGGTGGCAGCGGGCGCTGAATCGCATGGCCGAGCGCGACGAAGACTGGCAGGCACGCTTCGACGCCTTGCCGCTGTGCTTCTTTCACTACCGTGCCAGCGGTGGCGCCTGGTTGATGGGTGCCATGTCGCCCTCGCAGGACGCCTCCGGGCGACGCTACCCGCTGCTGGTCTTCCAGCGGCTGGCTGTCTCGCCGGTGGTGGAAGGCAGCGTCGGGGTGCATACCCTCGGCGAGACCTTCGCGGGGCAGGTGCGGGAGTTGTTGCGCGATGTGATGCATTGCGCAGACCCCCAGCAGGCGCAGGAGCGTCTGCTGGCGGGCATCGAGGCGCTGCGCCCGCTGGATGATTCCGATCTCAAGCTGCACCGGCGTCTGTTCGCGCGCTTTCTGGAAGACGTGCGCTATGGAGACCTCACGCGTGCATTGGCCAGTGGCTTTCCCGATGTGAGTGCCAGCAGATTGACCCGCGACATGCAGGCATTGCGCCGACAGTCGGCAGCCAGGCATGGCCAGCGAGGCCATGTGGCATTGCCGCTGCCACCGGAGCGCGCGTTGAAGCGTCCGGCGGCGGATCTGTGGCTGCACTGGCTGGAGCATGACAATGGCGCGCCGGGGCACATCAGCGTGATCGTCGACGACTTCATGCGCCCGACGCTCGTGCGTTTCACGCGCGATGACCAGGAGGCACTGCGCATCCTGGCCGAGTCGGCCCCCGAGGCACTCGGTGGCTGGCGCCTGCTCGGAAGCGCGCAGGGCGAGGCGGCTCAGGTAGCGGGGCCGGCAGCAGATCAGGTATCAGAGGCGGCGCAGACGCTGGGCATGGGGGCCTACCTGCTCGCGTTGAACGACAGCGCCGCGCTGGAAGATGGCGTCGCACTTGCAGATGGCGCTGCGCTTGCAGACGCGGCCGACAAGGCGGGGCAGCCAGCCAGACACCCGGGCAGTGCAGAGATGGCATACGGCGACATATCCAAGGATGAATCGGCACCGACATGAACAAGCTCAAGCTCCACGTTCTCAAGTACTACATCCTCAAATACCGCCCGTATTGGTTGGGCGTGCTGTTCTTCCTGGGCATCTTCCTGATCTGGGGCGTCGGCGTGAGCCTGGGTTTCCCGTCACTGGATAGCCTGCTGGTCGGCATTCTGGCATTCCTCGTCGCCTCCGCCTTCTATCTGTTGCTGCTCTACCGTGGGGTGGGCGAGCGTCAGGATGTCGAGTCGTTGCTGATCCAGAACGCCGATGACGCCGTGCTCAGTGCCGCGCCCCAGGACCGCGAGGAAGTCAGCCTGCTGCGCGAGCGACTGCTGGCGGCGCTGGACCGCATGCGCAAGAGTGCCAGCGAGAAGCGGGGTGGCTGGTTCAACCGGCAGGGGGACGTGCTCTATACGCTGCCCTGGTATCTGGTGATCGGTCAGCCTGCGGTGGGCAAGAGCACGCTGGTCTCGCGCTCAGGGCTGGATTTCCCCTTCGCGGAGCGCGAAAGCGCACGTGTCGCGGGCATCGGCGGCACCCGTCACTGTGACTGGTTCTTCAGCAGTGAGGCCGTGCTGCTGGATACCGCAGGACGTTACGTCAGCTCCGAGGAGGAAGTCGGCAAGTGGCGTGCCTTCCTCGACATGCTGCGTCGCTATCGTCCGCGTCAGCCGCTCAACGGGTTGATCGTCGCGGTCAGCATCGATGAAGTGCTCCAGAACCGCCATGACGTCGAGGCACTGGCACATCAGCTGCGCGAGCGCATCCAGGAAAGCTACGAGCGTCTCGGTGCGGCTCTGCCCATCTACCTGGTGTTCACCAAGAGTGATCACATTCCCGGCTTCCGTGAGTTCCATGCGCAGCTGGCCCCGGCGCAGCGCGATGAAGTGCTGGGCATGAGCTTCCCGCACCAGGGCTATGCCGAGGCGGATTGGCGTACTCGTTTCAGTGAGGCGATGACTCGCCTGGTGGCACGTTGTGCGGGCACCGGTGAGCGCTGTCTGGTGGAGGGCGACATCGTGCGCACCCGCGAGGCACCGGCAGCGGTGGAATTCCCGCGTGAGCTGGAAGCGCTGGCTCCGCACCTGACCGATTTCGTCACCGAGCTGCTCAAGGTCAATCCCTATCAGGCGGCACCGCTGCTGCGCGGCTTCTACTTCACCAGCGCGCTCTCCGAGGGGCAGGCCAGCACAGCAGCCCACGGGCGTAACGTGGCGTCACGCTTCGCCGTCACCGAGCGTCATGCGCCGGGCCATCAGGACGGCAAGCCGCTGTTCGTCTCGGGGCTGTTCTCGCGGGTGGTGCTGCCGGACCAGCACTTGGTCGGCCTTTATGGTGGTGCCAATCTCCAGCGTCGGCGTCAGCTGCGTTGGGTGTGGCTGGCACTGGCGCTCGCCGCGGCCATGTGCCTGGCCTGGGCGGTGTCCTTCACCGCCAATACCCGCGAGCTCGGCGCGCTGGACCAGGCATTGGATGCCGCCTACGAGGAAGATGCCGGCGAGCCGAATGCCTATGCCCAGTGGGCGACGTTGGATGCCCTGCGCGACAGCGCGGCCCGCTACGATGCTCGCCATCACGAGCATGGCGTGCCCTGGTCGCTCGGTTTCGGGCTCTATGAAGGCGAGACGCTGGAACCCGCGCTGCGAGACGTCTATTTCGGCGCGCTGCGTCAGACGATGCTGGTGCCGATCGCCAGCAACCTCAACCAGTCGCTGTTCATGCTGCCGACCATCAGCGTGCATGACCGCGAGGATGGCCCGCGCGAGACCGATATCCATGTTCCGGGTGTCGAGGACCACGCCCAGCCACGTGACAACTCGGCCCAGGCGCTGGCGGACTTCGGCAACAACACCCTGAAGACCTACCTGTCCCTGTCGCGCACGCCGCGCGAGGACATCGAGCCGGACTGGCTGCGTAGCGAGATGCCGGTCTACTGGTATCCGGCCATCACCCAGGGGGAGGATGTGCCGCGCGATAGCCGTGATCTGGAATATGCCAGCCGTCAGGTCAACTTCTATGCCGAGCAGGTCGTGCGCCCGGACGTGCCGCGTCTGGAAGACAACACCTTCCTGGTGTCATCCAGTCGCAACTACATCGATGGTCTGCTGGACCGCTCCCTGAGCACCGTCGAGACCATCACGCTGGAATCCGACACCCTGTTCGCTTTCGGGCGTGCGGATTACTCGGGGCTGCAGGGCGAGGGGCAGCGTCAGCTGAATGCCATCGCCGAACGACTTTCCAATACGCCGAACCTGGGACGCATCACCATCACCGGCCACGCCGACCCGATCGGGTCCGCCACTGCCAACCGTCGGATCTCACTGCAGCGCGCCGAGACCGTGCGCACCTATCTGGTGGGCAAGGGGCTGCCGGGTGAGCTGATCGGCGCGGAAGGGGCCGGCAGTGATCGTCCGCTGGTCAAGTGCGATGGCGAGATGTCGCGCACCGACAAGATCGCCTGTCTGGCGCCCAATCGTCGTGTCGAGATTGAAGTGCGTGCGCTGAACTGATGCGCCTGCGCTGAACCGTTTTCACTTTGCCGACTCATGGAGGAGTCGAGCTCTTGGATGACAGGCCTGAAGGCAGGCCCGGAGCACGAGAGCGGAGAAGCATGGACATACGCAGTGGGGGTGCCTGGATGGCATCTCCTGGCGGTAGCGTGTCCAAACGCGCGTTGCAGGTGGCAGCCAGGGAGTGCTGCTACCCGTGATGCCTACCCATCACATGACTGAAATGGAGTTTTACCATGGCTTTTGACGCCTACCTCAAGATCGACGGCATCCCGGGCGAGAGCTTGGACACCAATCACAAGGACTGGATCGAGCTGCTGAGCTTTGAATTCGGCGCCAGCCAAGCGACTTCCGCGACGGCCAGCTCTGCGGGCGGCGCGTCTGCCGAGCGCGTCAACCTGAGTGAGTTCGCGATCAAGAAGTTCATCGACAAGGCTTCTCCGAAGCTGTTCGAAGCGTGCTGCCGCGGCCAGCACATCAAGGAAATCACCCTGCAGGTTCACCGTGCCGGTGGCGAGCAGGTGCGTTACATGGAAGTGAAGCTTGAGGAAGTCATCGTGTCTTCCGTGGACCTGGAAGGCATGGCGTCCTTCTCCCAGGCCGGCGGTGGCGGTGCGACCGATTCCGTGCACGACTCGCGTCACGATCTGCCGTCTGAAGAGATCAAGCTGAACTTCGCGCGTATCAAGGTCACCTACACCCAGCAGAAGCGCAGCGATGGCCAGGGTGGCGGTAACATCACCGGTGGTTGGGACCGCACGCGCAACCGCGTCTACTCCTGAGTATCGGCTCATGGCGCGGCGGCGTGAGTCGCCGCCCATGAACAGGAGGGTGGCATCCCGGGGCTTGGCCAGCGTGCTGGCGTGAGCTCGTTTTCAGGGGATATCACGTCCGGGTAGAAGGCATGCCGGGGGAGCGAAAGGCTCTCCCGGCATGTCTGTTTTCCCCTTGCGCATCCCCGTTTGCCTCGATGAGCGCCTGCGAAATCATTGCGCTGTCAGTGCTGTGCCAACAGCTCTTTGCCAACAGTTCTTTGCCAACAGGGCCTGTGCCAATAGCGCTGTACCAATAGCGCTGTGCTAACTGGCTCTGACACAACAGCACTGCGCCACAGTGATTTCGCAGGCGTTGCCTCGCAACGCGATCAACACGTGATTCAGGAGAGACAAGATGGCCGACGAATGGGACCGCGATGAACTGCTCGCGCCAATCGGCGCTCATGGGACAGGAGAGGACCTGGGGTTCTCGCTGCTCTTTGATGAGATCAAGGAAGCGCGTCGCGCAGACCCGGCCTACCTGAGCCAGGGCGAATGGCAGGCCGATCTCAAGAAGTCCGACTGGAACGCCGTCATCTCGTTGACTGCCGACGGTCTGGCCGAGCAGAGCAAGGACCTGTCGCTGGCGGGCTGGCTTTGCGAAGGCCTGGCGCATCGTGATCACTTCACGGGCCTGGCCTGGGGATTGGAGCTGATGACGGCGCTGTGTGAGCAGTACTGGGAGACGCTTTACCCGACGCTCGAGGAAGGGGATGAAGAGCGTGTCGCACGTCTGACCTGGCTGGATGACACCCTCGCCGGCATGATCGGCACCTTGCCGCTGGTGGAAGGGCAGCTCTACGGGCTCGACCGCTATGAGGAGTCGCGTCAGGTCGAGAACCTGGCGCGTACCGACGTGGATGCCATGGAAGGCGCGCTGGCGGATGGCAAGATCAATGCCGATATCTTCCAGCGCTCCGTGGTGCTGACCGAGACGGCGACCTTCCGCGAGCGTCATCAGCAGATCGTCAAGTGCCAGCAGGCGCTGGCCGGTCTGGTGGCGCAGCTCAATGCCCAGCTGGGGGTGAGCGCGCCGACCTTCAGTCAGCTGCAGCGTGGTCTGGCGGATTGCACCCAGTTGATCGAGCGACTGCTGGGCGAGCGCGGGGTCAGCCTGGACGATGAGGCCCAGGCATCTGCCGAGAGCGATGTAGAGGTGACGGACGCCGCAAGTGGCGATGCCTCCACCGGGGATGCGAGTGCCACGCCGTCCGCTCAGGCGGGCATGGCACCGGCGGCACTGCGCACCACGCCGCAGACCCGCGAGGAAGCCTTCGACATGCTCAATGGCGTCGCCCAGTACTTCAAGGGCAGCGAGCCGCACAGCCCGGTGCCGTATCTGGTCGAACGCGCCGTGCGCTGGGGTCGCATGCCGCTGGAAGAATGGCTGCGTGATGTCATCCGCGAGGAACATGTCGTGGATGGCATCCGTGAAACCCTGGGCACTCAGCGGCGTGATGATCACTGATGATGTTCAAGAGCTCGATCTATGACCGCCTGCAGCAGGTGCGCCCGGCAGAGCCCGAGGCGCCGATCGTCAAGGTGCGCAGCGACTACCGCACCGACACCCTGTGTCTGCTGGATGGCGTGGCGCTGACCTCGGCAGGGGCGGTGGCCAAGGGGCAGCTGCCGTCATCGGCGGCGGCCGAGATCTCCGCGACCCTGCGTGGCCCGGATGGCTATGGCCTGCTGGTACACGAAATCGCGCTGGGGCAGGCGGGCGCATCGCCTGCCTCCGGCGAGCAGGTGGCACGTCTCGATCGCCGCCATCAGCGGCTCGAGACCTTGATCCAGGCTCTGATCATCGACGCGCTGCTGATGCTGGAAGCGCTGCCGGAGGGCGCGCCCTTCGATATCGTGCTGAGTGCGCCGATCCGTCATGCCAGCCTGGTGGAGGGGTTCATCGCACGCCTGCGCGAGACGGTGGCGGCCACGCCCTTCGCCGACGCGCTGGGCAGCGTCACGCATCGCGCGGCGGCCGAGCAGGACCTGCATGAACTGCTGGCCGCCGAAGCGTCGGGTGGCATGCCGCATGTCATCTGGCTCAGCGTCGACTCGCTGTTGTTCGACAGCAGCGTCTCGGAGCTGTCGCGATGCGGTCAGCTGGCGTATGCCTCCCGCCCGAGCGGTCTGTTTCCCGGTGAGGCTGTCGCGGCGCTGCTCTTCGAGCGTCTCGCGCCTGACTCACCGGCGCCCTTGCAGGGCTGGCAGGTGCCGCTGGCGGCAACGCTGTCTCATCCCGAGCGAGGCAGCCGCGAGCTGCGCCGCACGCCGGCACCGCTGACACAGCTGATCGAACGCCAGTGGCCCGCGCAGGCGGAAAATGACGAGCATGCCTCTACCCGCGAGCCGTTCGAGCCCATGCGTCTGGTGATGGATAGCCTCGGGCTGCCTGGCCGCGCGGTGGAAGCCGGCACCAGCCTGATGAACCGCTGGCCGGGACTGGACATGATCGAGGATGGCACCACGCTCGACAGCTTCTGCGGCTGGCCGGGCGATGCCTGGCTGGCGTTGGCGCTGGTGCTGGCGATCGCGGAACTGGAAGACAACGACAGCGCCCTGGTCGTGTCGCTGCGGGACGATACCCGGACCCGGATGCTGGCACTCACGCCCTGTGCCGGTTAGCGCTGACGACTCTGCGCTTGCCCTGTGCTGACTGTGCTGGCCTTGTGTGGAACATCGCTGCGTCTTGAGACGCATGACCCGAACTGAATAAGCCGGTGCACTCGCTTGCCGAGCGAACAAGCGCGCACCGTGAGGATGTTAAGGATGGCAGAGAATTCCTGGCTGGATAGCCTGCTGGAGTCGTTCGAGATTTCACTGGATCAGAACGAGCGCCTGCTCACGCTTGAGATGAGCGGCGCGGACTTCATCCCTCATCGCCTGGTGGGGGAAGAGCGCATGTCGCGTCCCTTCGCCTATACCCTCGACTGCATTTCCCAGAACGGCGATATCGAACTCAAGTCCCTGATGGCGCAGCCGGCGGCGCTCTCGGTGCGTCAGGCCGATGGCAGTTACCGCAAGCTCTCGGGACTGGTCGAGTCCGCCGCACTGCTCGGTGAGGACGGTGGCGTCTTCTATTACCAGCTGACGCTGGTGCCGTGGATGGCGATGCTTAAGCTCGGGCGTGACAGCCGCATCTTTCAGGACCTCACCGCCGTCGAGGTCATCGAGTCGGTGTTCTCGCATCATGCCATCGCGCAAGGCGAAGCCCAGGGCGGCTGGCGGCTGGACCTGCGCCGCGAGTATCCGACGCGCAGCTACTGTGTGCAGTATCGTGAGAGCGACTTCCAGTTCGTCAATCGCCTGATGGAGCAGGAAGGGCTGTTCTACTACTTCGAACACGCCTCTGACGACAGCGATTTCAATGGTCATCGCCTCGTCATCACCGACGATGTCGCGACCTGTGCGCCGGTCGAGCCGCAGGTGATTCGCTTCCACCGTCAGGATGCCACTGAACTGGAAGACTCCATCACCCAGTGGAGCGGCCGCCGTCAGCAGCAACCGACTCGCGTCAGCCTCGGCACCTTCGATTACAAGCAGCCGGGCCTGGAGAAGCGCTCAGGCCAGGACACGCGCAGTGATCAGGGCAACCTCAGCGAGCAGGAAGTCTACGACTACCCCGGCGAGTACTACTTTGATGACCATTCGCGCGGCGAACGCCTGACCGTCAATCGCCTCGAGGCCCATGAATCCCGCGCCAAGCGCTTCTACGGCGCCGGGGGCACCCGCCAGTTGAAGGTCGGCCGCTGGTTCGAACTCAGCCAGCACGCTCGCCATGAAGATGGCGATTCCAGTGAGCGCGAATTCCTCGTACTGGGCCTGACCATCTGCGCCGAGAATGCGCTGCCGGTGTCGGCACACCTCAAGGCGCTACCGGGTAGCCTGCAGGCGCGCATGGCCGAGGCGCGCCAGGCGCATGGCCTCAATGAAAGCGCTCATGAAGACTACGCCGATGTCGGCACCGGTCAGTACCTGATCGACTTCGAATCCCAGCGTCTCAGTCAGCCGTATCGACCGTCTCTCGATCATCCGCGCCCCAATCTGGGTGGCCCGCAGACTGCGATTGTCGTCGGCCCCGAGAACGAAGAGATTCACACCGACTCGCTCAACCGCGTGCGCGTGCAGTTCCATTGGGACCGCAGCGAGAAGGGCGCCGCCGACGCCAGCTGCTGGCTGCGTGTCGCGCAACCCAACGCCGGTGCCGGCTGGGGCAGTGTCTTCGTGCCGCGCATTGGTCAGGAGGTCATCGTCGACTTCCTCGAAGGCGACGTGGATCGCCCGCTGATCACCGGGCGCGTCTACAACGGCGACCAGGCCCCGCAATGGCACTCCAATGGCCTGCTCTCGGGCCTCAAGAGCAAGACCTATCGCGGCAACAAGTACAACGAGCTGGTGTTCGATGACGCCACCGATCAGGAGCGTGTGCGCCTGAACTCGGAGCACGAGAAGTCCCAGCTCAATCTGGGGTATCTGATCCACCAGCAGGGCAACACACGCGGCAGTTTCCGCGGTACCGGCTTCGAATTGCGCTCGGACGCCTATGGCGCCATCCGCGCGCATCAGGGCCTGCTGCTGACCAGCTGGGGCCAGATCGCCGCCAGTGGCGAACAGCTCGATCTCACGCCCGCTCAGCAACAATTGGCCAGCGCCTATCAGCTCTCCAATACGCTCAGCGAGAGTGCCACCAGCCACAACGCAGAAGCGCTAGAGTCGCGCATCAACCTCAAGCAGGCCAGTGACGATGCCCAGGGGCGTTACGGTGCGGCAGATAGCGGCACCAACTTCGATGGCAGCTCTGCCTCAAGCGCCAGCGCTGGCGGGCGTGGTGAAGCCGCACGGCTCGACGCCCCCTGGCTGCATGTCAGCTCACCGGCAGGCATCGCGCTGAGTACGCCGGAATCCACCCATCTGGCCCAGGGCAAGTCACTCAGCATCACCAGCGGCGAAGACATCAATCTGGCCACCGGCCGCAGCCTGATCGCCTCGCTCTCCGAAAAGTTCTCGCTGTTCGTGCAACGTGCCGGCATCAAGCTGTTTGCTGCACGTGGCAAGGTGGAAATGCAGGCGCAGAGTGATGCGATGGAACTGACCTCCGAGAAGGACATGACCATCATCTCCACCGAAGGCACCGTCACCATCCAGGCCAAGAACGAGATTCTGCTCACCAGCGGCGGCGGCTATATCCGCCTGAGTGGCGGCAACATCGAAGTGCATGGGCCGGGCAAGGTCGATGTCAAAGGCGCACAGCACAGTTTTGGCGGGCCTGCGAGTCTGGAGGGCGCCATGCCTGAGTTACCCGAAGGTGGCTGCGAGACACAGATGACAGGGGCCGATGACGACAACGCCGGCGCTGTCGCGTTATGAGGAAGTTGTCATGACGCAAGTGATGAGAGACGGCACCCTCGCCGAACCTGCGACCGAGACGGTCAGCGAGCCGTTGGCAGAGTTGCTGACCCGGCAGCGATTCGCCTTGCTCAATCCGCTGACGGTGGAAGAGGTGGACTGGAGTGATCTGCCATCTCAGCCATTGGAGAATCCCGCTGCCAAGATACGCTCGCATCTGATGCCGCGTCTGGTTCGGTTCCATGAACTGAACAAGGCACAACGCCTCGCGCTGATAGCGCGCATCGAACGTTATCAAAAGCGCGGTAGTGCGTTCTTCTGTGCGCTTCTCGAGACCCAAGCCTCGGCTGAACGTGTGGCGGGGCATCTTCAAGAACACCTCGTCCAGCGACGGAAGGGTGACTCACGGCGCTGGTGGCTGCGCTTCTACGATCCACTCGTGTTTCGCCACCTGTGCTGGCAATGGCAAGACGAGCACCTGGATCGCCTGTTAGGGCCAATCTCTGCATGGTGCTGGCAGGGGGAGGGGGGGCAATGGCAGCGACGGCGCTATCAAGCAGAGACGCCTCCACGGTTCAGTTATCTGTTCCTGGAGCCGCAGCATTGGGCAAAGATTGACCGTATCACCCTGTTGAATGCCTGCCTGATGAATCTGCAAGTCTTCGCGCCACAGCAACCTCAGACGCCCGGATTGTGGCGCTGGGTCGATGAGCTGATCGTCCGCGCCAGAAACATTCCGCTGGCCAGTGATCGAGACTGCCAGCGCTACGTAGAACAGGCTGTCTGCCACCATCCCGATATTCACGCCCATCCAGAACTGTGCGCTCGTCTTGACCGCATTCGTGAGCAAGGCGGCAGCTACATCACAGTCTGTAAAGATCTCGACGCTGCCACGCTGGAACGCCTGGCAGCCGATATGAATTCCCGCATTACCCGCAAGGAGGCCCCATGAGCGCCGACGACACGACATCCATCGCCAACTGTTCATTCTGCCGTGGAGAAGGCCTGCCTATCTTGCCAGTGCGCTACGCCATCGCACGCACTGACAGCAAGATCCCTGCGCCACGTGCACCAGTCGTCAATGGCCCCTTTGGTGAAGGAGTGACAGATGTCGCGACGTTGCCCGATGGGCAGGACTACACGCTACGCTTGATGCGTGCTGGCTTCCTTTACGTCTACAACGAAGCGGCGGGGACATGGTCGGGTTATGTGGTCACAGAGAAGGGATATCTCTATGCCTACGTCAAAGAGATAGAGCATTCATTGCTGGTGGCAATGGATCCTGCAAATCCAAATTCTGCCTTGGATAAAAAGCTTGAACCACCTGCCATGTGTGTTGAATTCTCATGTTCCAAAAATCCACAACATGAATATGCAGGTCGATTCATAACGATTTCTAATTCTACCGATGCAGATAACATTTATTTGGTATTTTCTGATACTAAATGGACTAAGCGTGTATGGCACGAATATGCGACGAATGAACCGATCGACAGTACTGGACTTTGTCGTAGAAACTATATGCGAAAGATCTCACTCAGCGAACGGCGCAAAGGCTGGACAAAGCATTCTGCACCCATTTCAGATTTATCCGATCATGTTGTAGAGTCATTAATAAGTAATGATTTTTCATTAGATATGACTGATGAGTACATAGCAGATACTGGATTAGATTTCGGTCTCGATACTGTGAACGGTATCTCAGGTCATGCAAATGAAATTAAAAGATGGTCTGAATGTCAGGCAGCTGAAGAAGGTGAAATCAATCCTTTCTTAATAGCTTTAAATGACCCTGTAGGAATTACATCTGATATTGCGATGTTAGTAAAGAAAAGAACTGATGAATTCAATTCAGACCCTATACGGAAATGGCCTTTAGCAACATCTATACAGATAAGCGCTATACAAGAATCTGTTAAAGAAAAAGCAGAAGAAACTTATCGTGAACGAGAAATACAATCATATTTAGCAACTAGATCAGACCCTAGAATCAAATATTATCTCGAGTCTGAGTTTGAAAAAAACAACAATGATAATGAAGTAACTTATGATCAATACATAGAGCAGAAAGCCTTAGATAATGTTGATAAAAATAAAATGAGGGAATATGCTAATGAAGAATGGAGTAAATATAGAAGCTGTATGAGTATGGATGATACAGGAGTTACAAAAAGGAAAAAATGGGAATCCTCTTATGAAAATAATTTAAAGAATTTCGATAATCAAGTGCTCGTACCCTTGGTTGAATGTTATTATAATTGGTTGACATCAAGTATTTACCTAAAAGCAATGTCTTCAAACCATGACGATATATCATTAGAATCAGGAGTTTCTTTTTCGAATATATTATCTAGTTGCATTTTAGACACACAAAATTATACTTTGATAAATGAATTATATAAAGAGTGGTTGTCTGCAGAAATAATATGCCCAGATAATATATTGCTGAGAGGGTTGGTGCTCGATAATGTAGCTATTAAGAGCCTGATTGATGATGGAAAGAAAGCAAAGAAGTTTGAAGAGATTGATGGTAAAACAATACTACATCTGCCTTGGTCTGGTTTGATTGAGGGTTATTCTGATGTGTTAGAGAAATATTCACCTACTATTGTAAATAATGCGAATATTGCTATAGCAAGACTATTAGGTAATACAATGGGGGCCAGTGTATCTATTTTTACGAAAGATAATGTTAATAAGTATACGCGACCGTTGTTCTTTATAATGGGTATGGTTTCGCAAAAAGCAATAGTAAATGTTAAGGTAATGGCGGGTGTAAAGACTGATTTTTATGCGGAATTAAGAAAAAGTATAATTATAACAAATGAAAAATTCGGTGACCTAGATGAAAAGAAATTTTATCGTCGTATAGACATAGCAACAAGAGGTGAGGGCTCCACTTCGGAGCCCATAGGTAAAGGGAAGTGGAATAGAACTACGGGGTATGACTATTACTTACTCTCTGATTTTGATAAAAATGGCCTGTTAAAAAACAGTCTAAGTAGTGAGGAATATCATAAAGCAATGTTTAAGGTTATATCTGAAGGTATAGTCTCTAGATCAGAGTTGAAAAGTAATGATAAATATCGCTTTAAAAGTTCAGCTTTGAGTGGATTAAGGTCAAACGCAAGTGTTGGACTTAATGTAGTGTCTTCTATACTGGCTTTTGCTACGTTGTGTTCACAAATTAAAGTAATTACTGATTCCGGTTCTTCTAAAAATATGTCATCATTACTCACTAAATGTGGTGCTATTTTAGCAGGGTTTGCTAGTAGTGTGCTAAGTATTATAGAAAGTAATATGGAGAAGCGTGCTATTTTAACCAATACTATAGAATTAAATAATGGGTCGCGGATGTTTAAGGCCGTGCGAGGAGCTGGTCGCCTCGCGGGAGGTGTCGCTGCTATAGTATTTGCTGGATTAGATCTTATATCAGCTGGTGAAGCTATTAAAAAAGGTAGAACTGGACTAGCTTCTGCATATGTATTATCGGCAGGATTTGGAGTATCTGCTTTTGTGTTATTAATTGCTTCAATTCCAGGGTGGGGGTGGGCATTTGCTGCTGCTGCTATATTTGTCAATCTAGTAATTGCATTTTGCTTTAATAACGATGTACAAGATTGGATAGATCGTTCTTATTTCGGTACATCTGATGATAAATATAAAACCTTTGAGCAACAAGCTAAAGGTCTTAAGCTAATAAGTGAGGCTTGATATGGATTGGGAGGGATTATCTGGTATAAAAAGTATGCGTTTTCCTTTGGATAGAAACCTAACTACATACGAGAAAAATAATGAACTTGATAAACAAGAAAAGATTAATGTAAAAAAGAATGACTACCTAACAGTAGTCGAAATAGGTAAAACACATATGGAGTTGGTTGATCGTTGGTATGCTCAAAGAGGAGGTGTGATCTTCTTTGCTCTATCTCTAATGCTTGTTCCTTTACTTTTTTTGTTATCTATTTTTCCAGTCATGGTATTAGGTGATAATCCCCGTGATTCTATTTACTTCTGTCTTTTTGTCTTGATATTGTCTCCGCCAATAATAGCATGTATTTATGGTCTCTCCTTGGAAGCATTTAAGAAAACCTATTATCCCATCCGACTAGACAGACGTAACAGGCTTGTTCATGCGATGTTGCCAAGGGGGGAAATAATATCTGTCAAGTGGGATGATTTATTCATATTTATAAAAAATAATCATATTCCGCTGATGGGTAATGGTTGGTATGAAATTCGTGCTCATGTACTATCAGAAGACAAAACCACAGTGTTAAAGACATTTACACTAGGTTATCCTCCATGGGCTAGCAAGGAAGATGCATTATCTCTGTGGGAGTTTATACGAGGCTATATGGCTAAAGGTAATGAATATCAAGAATGTATAGAGAAAGTCAAGCTATGTATGCCAATTAAAGATAAAAGAGAACCAATACGCTTTTGTATATTTCGTGGTATGTCGTGGTTTTACAATGCCCCTACTGCGCAATTATTACTTTCCCCAGTCTTAGCTGTTTTTATCTGGTGCAGAGTGATTGCTGTATATACAAGCAAAATACCAAAGTGGCCGATCGACATCGAGGAATACAATGATAATATTAAAGGTGAAGAGCTAAAAAACTCAAACAATAATATTAAACTTAAGAGTAGAGATTGGTTATGGCCGCAATTTTGTTTTTATATAGGAAGTGTTGTTTCTGCTGTTTCTTTATACTTTTCTATTCAATATTTCTTAAACTCTATTTCTTAGAATATACTCGTAGTTAATTTTGTTGCTTATGCTACGTTAGTCTTTAAGGTACTAGTATATCTTGAGTTTGAAGTATGGTGTCGGACGTTACTTATGTGAATCAGTGAGTGCTTCTGTGCTCTGCCAAAGACATGGTAGGAGAATTTAACATAAGATGATTTAGTCATTAGTGTTTCAGTATTAAAAGTTTTAATTGTAATTTTCCTGATTCTTTAGGAGGGCTTCTAATGTTCAGTTCCGGCGATGGCGTTATCGTACTAGGTGATAGCACCACCCATGGTGGCAAGGTGGTGTCTGCCCAGTCCAACTATCTGCTGGAGGGCAAGCCGGTGGCAGTGGTGGGGGACGCCCCAAGGATGGCCACAGCACCTGCAGCATCATCGAAGGGCATCCCACCATCAGCTTGAATGGCAAGCCGGTAGCGTTTCACGGCTGCCATACGGGATGTGGGGCGGCGTTGATCTCTGCCGCGAGTGGCAAGCACGGCCTAGGATGAGTGAGTTATTCGCATTATCTCCAAAACCCTCATGGTCACTCCGTGAGGGTTTTTGGTATTTATAGCTCCATACCGATTATGAATTACCTACTTATATCATTGGCCTAGCATCAAGATAAGCGATAGAGAGCTAAAGAAGGTATTGGAGAACTGATCATGAATAAAGCCCAGAGAAAGATACTCGAAGCGGTCGGAGTTTTAAGCAACAATCGACTTGATTGTTCATCGTTTTCCAAAAAACATATATTGAATGTAGAGAAAAATTTCGATGAAGTAAAAAAGCCAGAATTTGTGTGTGCTAAGCGAGATGGCTGCCTAATATTAGCGGAATCTTGGTTCCGAGAAAGGGGGGTGTATTTGTCATGGGGGAGTATTGGCAGTATATTTCTTGTTTCTATCTGCAGTTTTTTTGCTGCTATGATTTTTATAAAAGAAGGTGTTCTGAATATTCCAGTAACATTAGCTGCACTAGCTGCATTAGGCATGGGATGGGTGAGTGCCTATCCTCTTTTTTTGGCTGCCAAAAGTGAACTGAAGTTACAAGGGTTACAATATACTGTCTTTAACTCTAACTCTAAAAATATTCATTTTGTCAGCGAGGTCGATTTTCAATCCAAAACCTGTCGCTGGGATGAGTGCACATTCTGTCTTGCCTACTCGGCTGGAAGTATCGAAGGCTACTATTATGAACTCAAAGGCTATCTGTTCAACGAAGATGGTAGTGTAAGGGATAGTTTCTCGTTCGACGATTACCACTACATGATCACTAATAGTGATAATACTCGTCAAATGATGATCAAGGATCTTTCCGCCAGGTTCGAATATGTACGCCGGTTCATGGAAGAGGGGCCTGATTCTGTAGAGGCTGTTACAGGGACATTGGATTTGAAGCCAAGCCTCTCCGAGGCAGCCCACCGATTTCAGCCCAGGTCCAAAGCATCAGAGGGAAAGAAGTTTCATATAATCTATTCCATCGTACGCGCAGTGTTTTTGATCCCCTTTAGCGTACAAGTCGTGGGTCACTACTTTTTCTGTCGCTATTGTCGTTTACCACAGTGGCCACAAAGTGTGATTGATGAGTGCGGTGAAGATATATTCCCAAAGCGGTGATCTCCACCATGTTATGTACCACGGCCGCAGACTTTAAGTGTAATACCCCACAGGGAAGTTCAGGTGTTGCACTCAGAATCTGCGGCCAAGTTTTATATAAATTGTAGAGGGCAATAACCATAAAGTATTCATCAAATCCTGACGGTCTCTTGGCCCTTCCAAAATCCAGGCAAGACGGGATTATTCCAGATTCTTATGGAAGTTTGATAAAGCTGAATTCTACGTACGCTGAATTCATTGATAGAGCTGATCGGCACCGAGGAATGTCAAAAACAACGTTCGGCTTTTTATTGGTTGCATTGATAAATGGTTTAGGTGTTTTTTCTGCAATATATGTAGGCGGCTATATAGATTCCATTGATGTAATGTCAATACATGTGGTTACATTTCTCATTATTGCTTTGATATTGTCTTTAACAGATTATTTTGTCTGGAAGCATCATCTAGGTAGAGATTTTCTTACTGTAAGCTTTTATCCTATTAGGTTCAATCGTAAAAAAAGGATGGTGTATATTTATCGTGATCGAGAATCTGGTGGTGTTCTAAAGGTTAATTGGAATGACATATTTTGGCACATTGGTAAAGGGTATCAACAGGAATATAATTGTGACTTGCGTGGGCATGTAATGAAAAATGGAGTCATTGTCGATACTTTCAGTGTTGGCAATTTTTATGATGATAGTCGTGTCAATCAAATAATGGCTATGTGGGAATTTATCAGGCGTTATATGGAAGAGCCGCTTGATAGCTTGTTTGATGAACCTTTGGATAGGCATATAGATAAGTCAACAGAGGTCTCTTTGAAAAACTGCTATATGCATGTTTATGCTAACATGTGGCCCTTTGCTATCGACTATCGGTATTATCTTGCTCCTGTTTTTTATCCATTACTTTGGATTTTGACGCTTGGCAGATGGTTCACTTTGGGCACCTGTAAGAAGCCTGTATGGCCTTCGTCAGTAGAGGCCGAATGCATCGTTGTATCAGATGATCCAATGATATTACAAGAGCCAAAGTATACAGGTGAGTTTTCAGAGGACCCTGCTGTCGCTGATCGTCAGTTTGAGCGACATTCACAGCAGCGTAAATATGAAATAATGTAAGTATTTCCTTTTCTTGGAATCCCCTAAAGCGGAGATAGTGCTCATGTTCAGTTCCGGCGATGGCGTTATCGTACTCGGTGATAGCACGACACATGGTGGTAAGGTGGTGTCTGCCCAATCCAACTATCTGTTGGAGGGCAAGCCGGTGGCAGTGGTGGGGGACATGGTGACGTGCGCCAAGGATGGCCACAGCACCTGCAGTATCATCGAGGGGCATCCTACTATCAGCTTGAATGGTAAACCAGTAGCGTTTCATGGCTGCCATACGGCATGTGGGGCGGCGCTGATCTCTGCAGCAAGTGGCAAGCACGGCCTGAGGTGAGGGCGTGAGCTTACCCATGTGGTATCTGTATTCGATGAACCCGTAGCCTTGGCTGTGGGATTTTTCGTCAGGAATCTACGTGAACTTACCAAGTTGGTATATCTGTGAGGATGCGTACCGGCATGCCGCTCAAGCTTGGATTTGTAAATGTAGCAGAACATAAATTGAGGAGTCAATCAATTGAATGTCAATGAGAAGGTATTGAATGGCAATTATTTGATTTCTGAGTGCAATAATCATTTTCTTGAAATAGTTGGCCGCGAGAACGACTCACGTGGCAGATTTAATTTCACGGCTTTTTTAATAGCTATCTCTGTTAGCATAATTTTAGCTTTTGCGATTATAGTCATTTCAGATGAAAGAGTGCCTATGGGACTGCTTGTAATAGCAGCATTAGGCGGACTTATAGCTATTCTGATGTATGTGGCTGTTTACTTTTTGTTTATGTATGATTCTTTTAAGGTTAACCAGTATTCAGTAAGAATACTTAAGGCTGAACGAAAAGTCTCTGTCATAATGCGGGATGGTTCCGTAGCTATTTTAGATTGGGATTCAGTGAGTGTCGAATATACAACCTCTGATGGGAAAGGGAATCCTGTATTATTTATCCCCGGCGTCGTGTGGTTAAGCTCTATTGAAGAAAAGTCAGGTAAAACACAGCGCATACCTATTGGCAGTGACATGCTTGATAGAAAATACATTTTGGAAAATATCTGGAATATAGCTAAGGATTATATGGATAGGCCTGATGGAGTTGAGCTTACTAAAGCAAGAATTAATTTTTGTGTTCCAGGTTCTTCCGTCAGAGAAGGTGCCAGATATGGGATTTTGCATGGATACGCTATTTTCGATAAGCCACTGTTGAAAGTCATATTCTCACCTATCGCTACTCCTATGGTATTAGGCCGTTGGTTGTCCATGTTTACCTCAAAGATACCCGCATGGCCTAAAGAGGTGCTTGAAGCTTGCCAATTAAAAGATGATGAGGAAACGCTGAATTGGAAGAATTATAATACAATGTCATTCTGGGAAAACGAGTGGGTAATTATATGTTTCTCAATTGGGATGATAGTAGATTTGATTGGTGTATATTACTTGATCCTACGCCTTACTCATTGAGTATTGACTATCGTTCATTCGTTTTCTAAGGGGTTGATCCATGTTCAGTTCCGGAGATGGCATCATCGTGCTCGGTGATAGCACCACTCATGGTGGCAAGGTGGTGTCTGCCCAGTCCAACTATCTGCTGGAGGGCAAGCCGGTGGCAGTGGTGGGGGACATGGTGACGTGCCCCAAGGATGGCCACAGCACCTGCAGCATCATCGAGGGGCATCCCACCATCAGCTTGAATGGCAAGCCGGTAGCGTTCCACGGCTGCCATACGGCATGTGGGGCGGCGTTGATCTCTGCGGCGAGTGGCAAGCACGGCCTAGGATGAGGGCGTGATCTTGTCCATGAGGTATTTGTATTCGACGATCCCGTAGCCCTAGCTGCGGGATTCTCATTTAATAAGTATCTGATAAATCGATTTTTTATAGCTTGGATAAAATTGGGCCCAGAGTGATTACTGTGAAAGACTCACCAAATGGCAATTATTTAGTAACAGAATGCAACGACCACTTCCTTGAAGTAGTTGGGCGAGAAAATGATTCTAGAGGAAGATTCAATTTTACTGCTTTCATAATAGGTATCGCAGTAACTACAACGCTAGGTTTGGCAATTGCTATAATTTCAAATGAAAATGTTCCTGTGTATTTAGATGTAATGGCTATCATAGGTGGAGTGCTACTTACATTTTTTTATATCGTTGTGTATTTTCTTTTCAAATATGATATTTTTAAAAGTAGTCAGTATTCTGTAAGGTTTTTGAGAATAGAAAGAAAAGTTACAGCGATCACTTATGATGGCTCAACATTGACTTTAGATTGGGATGCAGAAAATGTTGAATATACAACTGCGGGTGGAAAAGGGAGTATTCTGACGCTGGTTCCTGGCATTGTCTGGCTTGGAGATGCGAATTTTTCCAATACTGATAAAAATCAACGTATTGCTATTGGTAGTGATATGCTCGATAGAAAAGACGTATTGAGAAATATATGGCTAATTGCTAGCGACTATATGGATAGGCCTGACGGTGTTGACATCACCAAGTCGAGAATTAATTTCTGTGTGCCTGGTTCGTCAACAAGGGAGGGAGCCAAGTATGGCGTTTTACATGGTTACTATTTTTGCGATAAGTCATTGATGAAGCTGATGTTATCACCTATCGTCACGCCTATGGTATTAGGGCGTTGGTTATCCATGTTTACGTCAAAAATTCCCTCATGGCCTAAAGAGATAATTGAGATGTGCCAGTTGAGAGATGATGAAGAAACTGTGAATTGGAAAAATTATTATAGGATACCTTTCTGGGAAAACGAGTGGGTAATTCTATGTTTCTCAATTGGGCTGATGGTGGACTCGATTGGTGTATACTACTTGATCCAGCACCTTATTCATTGAGATATTAACTATCTTTCATTCGTTTTCTAAGGGGTTGATCTATGTTCAGTTCCGGCGATGGCGTTATCGTACTCGGGGATAGCACGACACATGGTGGCAAGGTGGTGTCTGCCCAGTCCAACTATCTATTGGAGGGCAAGCCGGTGGCAGTGGTGGGGGACATGGTAACGTGCCCCAAGGATGGCCACAGCACCTGCAGCATCATCGAGGGGCATCCGACGATCAGCTTGAATGGTAAGCCGGTGGCGTTTCACGGCTGCCATACGGCATGTGGGGCGGCGCTGATCTCTGCGGCGAGTGGCAAGCACGGCCTGGGATGAGGGCGTGAGCTTGTCCATGTGGTATCTGTATTCGATGATCCCGTAGCCCTGGCTGCGGGATTTTTCGTTCTGGATCTGCGTGAGCGCCGCGGTCTTATGTTTCAAGCGGCGCATTGCTGTGGCGGGGGCTGCATTCACGTTCAAGGTTTCATTGAAAGTCTTTCTCCGTGCCGCGGGTTTTTTCAGCCAGGCAGCGAAAGATAGTGTCAGTCACTTCCCGAGACAGACCTGCTGCCACGTGACGCAGCAGATCTTGCCGTTGGGCCGATGACAACCATTGACTATAAGGGGCATCTCCATGCTCACCTTGATCGTGAAATTTGACGTCAAGCCCGAACAACTCGATACCTTCAAGCAGGCCTTGGCTGACAATAAGCTGGGCTCAGCGGCTGAACCGAGGATGCTGGAAATGCGTTTCTTCGCGGCCAAGGATTCTCCCACCACCATCTTCGCCTACGAGCGCTGGGCAAGCGCCGAAGCGCATCAGGCACATGTGAATCAGCCCTACGCGCAAGCCCTGCTGAAACTGGCTGACACGGTGTTGGCATCGCCATTCGAGGTGATGCCCTTGAACGATACTGACCCGGCGCCATTGCATGAGGCGAACCCCAGGCACGTGCAGCCGGAAGATGAGGTATTCAGTATCTTCTTCATCTTCAAGATCAAGGAAGAATATCGCGCTCGGTTGCTGCAGCAATTCACCACGCATGTGGCGAAGACGCGCAGTGAGGAGCCGGGCAATCTCGTGTTTGATCTGTATACCATCGAAGGCCAGGTCGACACGCTGGTGATATACGAGCATTGGCGCACGGAATCAGACCTGTGGGACATTCATTTCCAGCAGCCCTATGCCATCGAGACAGGCAAACTGTTGGAGCAGGCCATGGTTGGTGATATGCAGCAGTACCTGAACATCGTCAGCGAGTTCTGAGCTGACTGGCAGGACATACTCTCTCTACACCTCCATCTTGAAGACAAGGCGCAGCCACCTCGGGCTGCGCCTTGTCTATTTCAGTGGTTTCCAGTCGACATGAGCGTCAGCGTGCCATCCAGCCGCCATCGACCGTCAGGACGGTGCCATGCACATAGTCCGAGGCAGATGATGCCAGGAACACCACCGGGCCCTTGAAGTCGTCTGGTGATCCCCAGCGCCCGGCGGGGATGCGCGCGAGGATATCGCGGGAGCGCTGTGCATCCTGTCGCAGGGCTTCGGTATTGTCGGTAGCGATATAGCCCGGTGCGATGGCGTTGACGTTGACGCCGTGAGCGGCCCACTCATTGGCGAAAGCCTTGGTGAGCTGTGCGATGCCGCCTTTGCTGGCCGCGTAGCCCGGCACGGTGATGCCGCCCTGGAAGGAGAGCAGTGAGGCGGTGAAGATGATCTTGCCGCTGCCGCGCGCGACCATCTGTTTGCCGATCTCGCGGGTCAGGATGAACGGAGCGGAGAGGTTGGTATCAATGACGCGATCCCATTGCGCGTCCGTGTGCTCGGTGGCCGGGGCGCGCTCGATGGTGCCGGCGTTGTTGACTAGGATATCCACCCGAGTCGAACTCAACTGCGCGGCTAGCTGCTGGATGGCGCTGCGGTCGGAAACGTCGCATGCGATGCCCTGGAAGGTGCGCCCCAGGGCGCGGATACGTTCACCTACATCACCACCATCGGTGGTCATGCTGGCACTGATGGCAATGATATCGGCGCCGGCCTCGGCGAGGGCGATCGCCATGGCGGCCCCGATACCGCGACTGGCACCGGTCACCACGGCGGTCTGATGACTGAGGTCGAAGGGTTTGACGTCATGCATGTCGCGGCTCCTATATCAGTAAAGTCTCACGCAAGCCTACTGCAGAAAGAGGGCGACCACGAATGCCCCAGGAGAGGCGACTGCCGGCCACTGGGTGTCAGGCTGGCGAGGCAAGGGTTGTGAAAAGGCCAGGATATGCCCAGTGAGCACCTTGTGAATGTGGTAGTTTCTGGGCAATTCCCCTCTCTTGGCGGGACACGTATGCCGAGCATGACATGACATGACAGGAGCGACTCAATGACAGCAATCGATACTTCTCCTTCCCCCGAAACACGTGCAATCACTCAGTCACCCGGGCAGCGTGTGGCACTGGTGACGGGGGCTGCTGGAGGCATCGGACGTGAGATAGTGCGAGGGCTGATGGCACGCGACTATCTCGTCTATCTCAGCTCACGTGCGGCTGAGAGTGCGCAGCAAGCGGTGGATACTCTGATGGATGAGGCGCCCCGCGGTGAAGCCAGACCCTGTGTGTTGGAGATGACCTGCACTGAGCATCTGCGGGATGTCATCGCGATGATCGAGGCGCGTGATGGCCGCCTGGATGTACTGGTCAACAACGCTGGCATCTATTTGGAAGCACCGCATCTTGAACCCGCCAGGCCGACGTTGGCCCTCGAGCAGCCGGTCGAGATGGTGCGAGAGAGCCTGGAGACCAATCTGCTGGGGGCCTATCAATTGACACAGTTGGCGGTCCCGCTGATGCAACGCCACGGTGAGGGTCGTATCGTAAATGTCTCCAGTGGATCAGGGCAGTTAGCGGAGATGGGCGCTGGCGATATCGGCTACCGTCTTTCCAAGGCGGGGCTGAATGCGATGACACGAGTCTTCGCGGCCGAACTCCAAGGCAGCGGCATTCTGGTTAATGCCATGTGCCCCGGCTGGGTGAACACTGGCGTCGGGGGCCCTGATGCTCCCCGAACCCCACAGCAGGGTGCCGATACGGCGCTCTGGCTTGCCACTTTGCCTGACGATGGCCCTAGTGGTGGTTTCTTTCGCGATCGTCAGCCCATTGCTTGGTGATGAGCTGTATTGATGGAGTTTCGTCAGATAACGCTCACCAGTACCGTCATGCGATAGGCAATCCTCAGATGCCGTTGTCTCAGCCGCTTTTCTTGATTGATATCACTTTGGGTGAGGCTGAATTTGATGAGAAGAGCTCGCGGGAGCCTTCCTGGAGGTCCTCTCGAGATCGTCGAATCGCCCCTGTCACGATATTCATGCTTCCGCCACCGTGCTGGAGTTTTCCTCGTACAAGGAAGTAGACATCCGTAATGATAATCGCCGCTTGGCTAGCCGCTCACGTCACAGTGTTCAGGCGATGACCCTTGCCTTGGAAATCCTGAACGCAATGCGTGTCTCATGAGCTCATTGGCTTTGGGACTCATCCTGATCTCGGTCTGTCTGCATGCCGGCTGGAATCTGCTCGGCAAGGGGCGGGCGCCGTCGCTGACCTTCTTCATGCTGTCCATGGCCAGTGGTGCGCTGATCTTTGCGCCGCTGCTGGGGCTGGGGCCGTCGTTTGCCGTGCTGCCCGCTGAATTCTGGGGTTGGCTGGTGGCCACGGGGCTGTGTCAGGCGCTCTACATGGGCGGGCTCGCCTGGGCGTATGCGCGCGGCGAGGTCAGTGTGCTATATCCCATCGCGCGGGCCTTGCCGGTGGTGCTGGTGCCGCTGGTGTCGCTGAGTCTGCTGGGCAGTCAGGCACTCACGGCGTTGGATCTGGTCGGCATGGGGTTGATCGTGCTCGGCGCGTTGGTGCTGCCCTTGAGCAGTCCGCAGGGCCTGCGCCCCTCGACCTATCTGACCCCGGCACTGGGGTTCGCGCTGCTGGCAGCAGTCGGCACCACCGGCTATTCGCTGATCGACAAGCAGGCACTGGATATCATGGTGAGTGTCGGCTACTCGCCCACCTCGGCGGGCGCTGTCTTTCTGGTGTTGCAGGCCATCATGACCGTCGCCTGGGGCGCGCTGCTGGTGATGTTGCTGCCGGCAGAGCGTCGCCGCCTGCCCGCGCTATGGCGGGGTGAGCGGGGCAGCATGGTGTTGACCGGCGTGATGGTGATGGCGACCTATGGGCTGGTGCTGGTTGCCATGACGCTGACGGAAGAGGTCAGCCTTGTGGTCGCCATGCGTCAGTTGTCGATCCCGCTTGGGATGGTGCTCGGCGTGGTCTGGTTGCGCGAGCGAGCGGCCATCGCCAAGTGGCTCGGCATCCTCATCATGCTGGCGGGACTGTGGACCGTTGCGCTGGCATGAGGCACAAAAAAAGCGAGACAGGCGGCTGCCTGTCTCGCTTTTTGTCTTTCTGCGGGTGCTGGCGGGGCATCACGCTGTCGTGAGCCCCTTCACCGCCATGCTTACTTGGCGTCTGCCACCAGCATTTCCAGCGTGGCGCGCGCGCCGTTGTCGTGCAGGCTCTTCAGGGCCTTGAGATAGGCATCGCGGAAGCGCGGCTGATCGACCAGGTCTCCGAACAGTTCGCGGTTGTCCAGGAAGGCGGTCGGCTCTTCGCGCTGACGGCTGGCGCGCTCCATCAGCTCGTCCTTCAGCGGGTCGACCACGTCGATGGTCTCGCCTTGCTCGTCCACGCCTTCGGCATAACGTGCCCAGCTGGCCACGACGGCTGCAGTACGACGCAGTTCGCCGTCGGTCTTGAGCTGTGCGTGTGCCACCGGGATCAGGAACTTCGGAATGCGGTCGGAGGTCTCGGCGCACAGACGCGCGAGGGTGTCCTTGACTTCCGGGTTGGCGAAACGCTCGATCAGCGTGCGGCAATGGGCGTCGAGATCGATACCGGGCAGCTGGGCCAGCGTCGGGCGAGCTTCCTCGTTCATGTAGCCGAGCAGGAAGTCGACGATCAGCGGGTCGTTGCAGGCTTCGTGGGCGTAGCGATAGCCGGCCAGATAGCCGAAGTAGCACAGCGCCTGGTGACCGGCGTTGAGCAGACGCAGCTTCATCAGCTCATAGGGCTCGACATCTTCCACCGGCTGCACGCCGGCATCTTCAAAGGCCGGGCGGCCATTGGCGAAGTGGTCTTCCAGCACCCACTGGGTGAAGGGCTCGCAGACCACCGGCCAGGCGTCTTCCACGCCGAAACGTGAGGACAGCTCTTCGATGTCAGCTGGCGTGGTCACCGGCGTGATGCGGTCGACCATGGAGTTGGGGAAGGGCACTTCGGCTTCGATCCATGCCGCCAGCTCGGCATCACGTGCACGCGCGTAGGCAGTGAACATCTTGTGAGCGACGTTGCCGTTGCCTTCGATGTTGTCACAGGACATCACGGTGAACGGGGCGACGCCGCGCTCGCGACGACGGGCCAGGGCTTCGGTGATCAGGCCAAAGCTGGTCTTGGCTTCACCCGGATTGGCCAGATCGTGCTGGACATCGGCATTCTCGAGATTGAATTCGCCGCTAACCGGGTGGAAGTTGTAACCACCTTCGGTGACGGTCAGCGAGACGATGCGGATCGCCGGGTCGGCCATCAGCTCGATGACGGCATCCGGGGAGTCAGGGGCAAAGCGGTAATCGATGATGGACCCCACCACGCGCGGCTCATAGTTGCCGTCCGGGTGCTTGAGTACCACGGTGTAGAGGTGGTCCTGCGAGGCCAGGGCTTCCTGCATGCGGCGGTCACCCGGCATCACGCCGACGCCGACGATGCCCCAGTCCAGCGCCTTGCCCTGATTCATCAGCTCGTCGAGGTACATGGCCTGGTGCGCGCGATGGAAACCGCCCACGCCGAAGTGGACGATACCGGTGCTGACCGCAGTGCGGTCATAGTTCGGAGTGGCTACCTTGGCGTCCAGCTGAGTCAGACTGGCATTGGAGAGACGGGTCATGGGGAGGTCTCCTGCCGCGTGTCGCGGTCGAGTCGAGATGGGTAAAGAAAGGGTAGGTCGTAACGGCCAGCGGCGAAGGTCACCCGTGTGATTCAGGCTTCCTTCGCCGCTGGCATGGCAGGGGGCAAGCCCCTGCCGACTCAGCTAGCGGTGGCCGCTTGCTTGGGGGACTGCTTGTTGAACAGCGCCTTGCTGCGCTGCAGCTCCCAGTACGCGAAGATGAAGTAGATGATCGTCGACCAGATGGTCACGTCATAGAACAACTCACGATTCGCTTCGTAGCTGGCCAGGTCCGGACTGCCGAACAGTACGCGCAGCGCGAGGACCATCGGCACCGCCAGGCCCAGCACCATCCAGACGGCCTTGATGACCTTGGTCAGACCCGAAGTGTCCTTGACCGGTGCATGGTTGGTGGTCTCGGCCTGCTTGGCGTGCAGGGCTTCGACACGCTCCTGGAATTCCCGCTCGGCCGCTTCGGCTTTCGGGTAGGAGGCGGCTGCACCGGCAGATCTGGCCATCAGGGTGTAGAGGATGATGGAGACAAACCAGGTCGGCAGGAACAGGTAGTAGAACGGGATCACGTCGACCATCTCGAGGCCAAAGCCGAAGATCAGTGACAGCGCCCAGGTCGCCAGTGCCGGCGTGTTGTGCTTCACGCCCTTGTAGCGCGCCCAGTAACGGCTGAAGCCGAGTTTCGGGAACAAGTGATGCTCAGCGAAGATGATCCCGCCGACCGGCACCAGCACCAGACCCGCATAGGTCAGCAGCGGCAGCATGCTGCGATAGACGAACGGGAAGCAGCTGAGCACGGCAACGCAGATACCCACGGCCAGCGTCGCCTTGTTGCGCGACAGGTTCGGCATCGCCGACTGGGCGGCAAGGCCAGCGCGGTAAAGGTTGGCGTTGGCTGTTGTCCAGCCAGCGACGACCACGATCACGAAGCCAGCGGCGCCAAGGGCGTGCAACGCCACTTCGCCCGGTTCCAGTACATCGATGCTGATACCGGCGACGGCTGCGGTGGCCGCGCCCATCAGACCGGCGGAGATCCAGGCGACGTAGTGGCCGAACATCATGCCGGTGCTGGTCGCAAGGCCGGAGCGCATGCGCTTGGCATAGCGCAGCAGCGCCATGTCGATCAGACCGAAGTGGGAGAAGGTATTGGCCGCCCAGGAGAAGCCGATGACTTCCCAGATGCCGATGCCTGCTTCGCCCTGGGAGTTGATCCCGGTGAAGACGGTACTGCCGGCGACATCAATGAAACTCGAGAAACTGTTCAGGCTGGTTTCACCAGTGACAGACTCCGCCAGTTCCGGCAGCAGTACCATGCCGCCGACGGTGAACATCAGCATCAGCCATGGGGCGCAGATGCTGGCAAATTCGGTCAGGGCATTGAAACCATAGACGGCAACCAATACCACGATGGCGGCAACGGCCAGTGCCAGCAAGATGAACTCGAAGCTGGTGGGGTAGGCCTGGGTCTGGGCTGGAATGTCGAACAGCAGTCTGACCGCCGTGGCGGAAACGGTGATCATGGCCGCCGAGATGGCGGTGAATATGATCACGTTGGCCCAGTTGTAGAGCCGTGACATCGAATCACCGGCAATACGGTGAAGATAGGTGAAGAGGCTCAGACGGGTCTCGATCGCGATTGGCGTCGTGATCAACCAGAAGCTGAGTACTGCAAGGCCATTACCGATCAGCAGGCCCAGCAGGATATCCCAGATACCGGCACCGAGCGCCACGAAGGTGGCACCGATGACGAACTCGGTCGCGGCAACGTGCTCGGCGGCATAGAGACCGGCAAAGTGCGGCCACCGATGCAGTTTATGACGTGGCACCGGCAGTAGCTCATCGTCCATATGGGCGATCTGCCGATCCAAATCTGGCGCAGTACTGGCCATGATTGGCTCCTGTTTTTTTACGGCTTGTCTTGCTGCTCCTACCCGAGATGTCACGCAGCCGCCTTGGCGATCCTGTCGGCGATGACGAGGGTAGATCGTCTATTATCGATCAAATGACTCAGGTGTGGTGCAAATGATCGATGAATGGTCATCAAAACGCAAAGCCCGCGTGCTTGAACTTTGGGCTATGCCCTCGAGTGGTTATGGTTATTGAAGTCAGGAAGGCGCTGAAGACCGCATGAAATCTGGGATTTCGCGGGGGTGTCTCGATTCAATGACACGATTCAGCAAAATTAATTTTTCCGTTCTCACACCCCGTTCGGCGCCTGACGCATTGTGTCCTGGCTAAAACGGCCAACGATTCAGGAACAAATATCTCACAATTCTGAGGGTGGTCTTGCACCGATGTGGTGCGATCGGCGTACTAGGCATCGTCGCTTTCTTGCCATGCCTCAGCGTCGTTTTGGTTGAGGCTCGAGAGTCGAGAGGGGAAATGGGGCAGCGGGAAGGACAGCGAAAGCCCGGTCTCTGCAAGAGAGCGCTATAAAGGTGGCGACATATAAAGGAAAGTGTTGGCCAGTGGCGACATCGACTTCGGTGCAATGCGACAGAAAATGCATGAAATAACGACAAAGAACGAGAAAAATGAGACATCTTGCGGGCTTCCTCGGTTCTCGTTAAGGTTGCGCAACACTGTTTCCTAACCAGGAAGCCCCCAACATGATTCCCAGCGCTTTGATTGGCGGTGGGGCACGGCGAGGAGGCCAGCCATGCGAACGCGCACACTGACCATTCTGATGATGATATTTACGCTGCTGGGAGCCCCGCTGGCTCAGGCAGGACCGCACGATAGAGGCCATGGGCATCATGACCGTGGGCACGGCCATCACGACCGCGGTCATCATGGCAAACATCACAAGAAGCACCACAAGCAGAAGCGTCACCATGAGCGCCACCGTCATGAGGCCCGACGCCACCACCAGTGGCGCCGTGGCGACCACCTGCCGCGTCATTACTATTCCGATAGCCGCTACTGGGTGAAGGACTGGCACCATCGTCACCTCTCCAAACCGCCGCGCGGGCATCGTTGGCTGAACATCGATGGGCGCTATGTGCTGGCCGCGGTGGCGGGTGGCGCGATCACGGCCATCATTCTCAATCGCTGATTCCAGCCGCGTGTTCATACGTCAGTCAGCAAGCACAAAAGCCAGCCGCGTGTTCATGCGTCAGTCAGCAAGCACAAAAGAAAGGGCCTCCAGTGAGGCCCTTTTTTGATGACATGACGTCAAGCCCTCTCGCATTGCAGCCTGTCAGATGCTGCCGAAAGTCTTCTGAAGCGTTTGGCGGACCACCTCTGGTGTGAAGGGCGGTGCGAGGAAGCGAACGCCCGTAGCGTCGAACAAGGCATTTGCGATGGCAGGTGCGCCGGGCAGGGAGGTGGATTCGCCTACACCGAGTGGTGGCTGGTTCTGGTCCTCCAGCAACACCACCTCGATATCGGGTATCTCCGAGAAGCGCAGGATCGGATAGCTGCCCCATTCCCGGCTGCTGGGCTTGCCATCCTCGAAGTGGATCCTTTCCTTGAGTGTCCTGCTCAAGGTCTGGATCACGTTGCCATGAACCTGATGGCGAACTCCTGCGGGATTGATCATCAGGCCGGCATCCTGACCGATCGTCAGTCGGGTGACGACGATACGGCCACTATCGGGGTGGACCTTGAGCTCGACGATCCAGGCGGCCAGCGCCGCACCGAATCCTGGGTATCGGCTGTGGACGTATTGGGCGTAGGCGACTCCTCTGCCGTACAGCCAGCCATCTTGCGACGCAAGAGGGGCGGAAAACGCCACGCGTGGCTCCCAGTCGGCGTGTGCCGCCACTCGTCTGGTGAGTTCCACCGCTCGCGGATCACTCAGGGCATCGAGGCGATAGGCGACCGGATCCTGGTCGGCGAGATAGGCCAGCTCATCGATGAAGCTCTCGTGAGCGAAGGTGTTGGGCATGGCGGAGACGCCGCGAAACCATGAGGCGCGCACGAGTGTCGGCACATCATCGCAACGGATATCGCGATGTTCGTAGCGATAGGGCGGGACTGCCGTTCGATCGCCCATCTCGAAAGGAATGTCACTCGGTGCGACGGCACCGGTCAACAGCAAAGCCAAGGTGGGTGCGTCATTCGAGGGATAACGGGATGTGAATCGATAGGCCAATGGATTGCCATCCTCATCGCTTGCGCCCGCGACCGTCATCAATTGTGCCGCCCCCTTGGGCTCCCAGGCATGTTCCTGTGCGCGTGACAGCTGCACGCGTACCGGGCGACCTATGGCACGAGACAGCAAAGCGGCATCCGCTCCGACATCGTCGGCGCAATTGCGGCCGTAGCAGCCAGCCGCTTCCATGCGCGTGATGGTGATGCGGGACTCATCGAGGTCCAGCAGCCTGGAGAGATCCGCCCGGAGGCTGTGCGGATTCTGGGTGCCAGACCATAGCGTGAGAGAGCCCTCTCGAAAATTCGCCAGCGAACAGGATGGGCCAATCGAGCCATGCAACTGAAAGGGCCAGACATAGGTCCGCTCCAGGGGGTGAGGCGCACTGGCCAGGACGGAGTCGGCATCCCCTTCGCTCAGCAATGGGCGGTGGCTGGCGGGCAATGCCGCCAGCGCGCTCGGGATATCATGCAGGGACGGCAGGTCGATGTCCTCACGCCACGTGACCTCGAGCCGCTTCGCGATGGCGGCGGCCTGTTCTTCTCGTTCCGCCACTACCCCCACGAAGTCACCGATGACCACAATATCGACCAGGCCTGGCATTCCCTTGACAGATCCACGATCGACCTTGATCAGACAATTGTTGACGAACGTGCCCTTGTCGTGGCCTGTATAAGGTGGCCGAATCACGGCGCCATGCAGCATGTCGGGAAGTCGCATGTCGTGAACGAAGGTCAGCTGTCCCGTTGCCTTCTCAGGGATATCGACCCGCGAGGCGGCCTTTCCGACGATCCGATAGTCACCGGGTGGCTTGAGAAGGACGGTGGCCTCGAGTTTCAAGGCGTGGCGGCGACCCTGGAGTAGTTCGCCGTAGTCGATGCCACGGGTGCCATGCTCGGGTGAAGCGTCTCGTGCCTTGGGCAGAACTCGGCCATGGCTGCACCGCAAGCCATCGCGAGGAAGATTCAGGTGAGTCGCCGCCAGGTCCAGCAAATATTCCCGTGCCTGGGCGGCTGCGCGACGAAGTGGGTCAGCGGTGATCTGGATGGTCGCGCTGGCGATAGTCGGCCCCTGGTTGGGCACATCGAAGGGGTGGCCCAGAATCATGTCGACCCGTGAGCAGGGGAGCTCGAGTTCCTCGGCCACTATCTGGGCAAGCGAGGTACGAATGCCGGTGCCGAGATCCACGTGGCCATTGAAGGCCATGACTCGCCCATCGGCGCAGATTGCGAGGAAGATTTCTGGCTCCGTGGGGATGAAGTCCGAATGGGTGCCGGGTTGACCGGGGGCGGGCTTAGGGGGAATGACAGGGTCGCGATAGACCACCAGGATGTCAGTGCCGGTGAGAAGTGCCCGGCGGTCAGGCAGCGGATTGCGAGACATGTCGCTTCTCCATTTTCTGTTCTTGTTGTACTGGCGGTGACGACCTCCCGGCTGTCAGCGGTATGTCGTCATGATGCCTGTTGAGAGTTATCGTGCGTACATCATTTATGCTGGTTGGTGATCTGTTCGGTTACTGCATGACTTCTTGGCCATGATTGCCAAATTGTCTCAGTTTATATAGGTCTTTTATCCTGTCATCGATCAGGGTGAGACAAGGTGCTATCATCGTCATCAAGGTGTATACACCATATATCGGCGGTGATGATAGACGATTACCAATAGTTACAGGTGGTTCGGTCCCTGTCATTCCACGGGGAGTGCCAGGCCGGCAATCGATAATCTCTTGAGGATGCTGCATGACCATGGAGCAACAGGACAAGGCGTCATGTTCTGGCAGACACCAGACCCCTGCGGAGCAGGGCTATGACTTTTCCGAGCAGGTCGGCCATCTGCTGCGCAAGGCCTACCAGCGTCACACGGCAATCTTCCAGCGTCACTGCAGTGATTCCCAGTTGACGGCGATCCAGTTCGTGACACTTTGCACGGTCATGGAGCGCGGGCCCAGCTCTCTTACCGATATCGTCAAGGCGACGGATATCGACCCTGCGACCATCCGAGGTGTCATCAAGCGCCTGACGGCTCGCGAGTGGGTCACGCTGTCTGCCGATCCTACCGATCAGCGAAAGGTCATGGTGAAGATCACCGAATCCGGCGAAGCCTTGGTCGAGAGCATGATTCCCGTGGCGCATCAGATCACCGACCAGACCATGGGCAAGCTCAATCCTGCGGAACGTATTGCCTTGCTGCATCTGCTCGAGAAGATGAATCACTCCGAGTCGTGAACCGGCGCGTCAGGCTCGCGGTACACGGGCATGTTTTCCTCATCACGAAGCCCGGCCTCTCGGGCCGGGCTTCGTGATTCATCCCTGTTGCAGGTAGGCGAGTGTCTCGTCAAGCGAGACGACATCGCCGTACTTGCTGTCGATGTCGAAAAGATTGGCTTCATGTGGGGCAGGGTGGCGGTCTCCCACGCACTCGCGCACCACCATCATCCTGAATCCATGCTGTACGCCATCCACTGCGGTCGCGCGAATGCAGCCGCTGGTAGAACAACCCGTCAGAATCAACGTATCCACGCCCATCGACATCAGGGTGGAGGCCAGAGATGTGCCGAAGAAGGCACTGGCGTATTGCTTGGTGATGATCAGTTCGCCTTCCTGTGGCGTGACTTCTTCGCAGAATCTTGCATAGGGACTCTCAGGCACCATATGGCGCATCACGGGAGCCTTCTTGACCCAGATACCGCCATCGAGCTGTTCGGGAGCAAGGTAGAGAATGTTGGTATGGATGATCTCGATCCCTGCTGCCCGAGCCTGCTCCAGCAGGTATGGCATTCGCGCCACGGCTTCCACCACGCCCGAGGCATGAAGAGGTGAGCCGGGGGTGGTATAGCCCTGCATGAAGTCGACGACAAGCAGGGCAGCCTTGTGACCAAAACCGAGGCGGCCATCCCAGACACCCTGGTAGTTCGCGTTCAGATCCTCTGGTGCCATGCTCATGTTCCTCGCGGTGGATGTCGGCCTTCAATAGGCGCCGGACAGCAATGCGCCGGCACCGGGCACCACAGGCTCCAGGCCCAGTGATTTCAGCATTGCGTAGGTGGTCGCGATCGCGGCGGTGATGACCGGCTTGCCTGTCATCGCTTCTACCTTGGCGACGGCAGGAAGCGATGGCATCTGCACGCAGGCGGACAGCACGATGACATCCACCTCGCTGAGGTCCATGCTGGCAACGATGGCCGGCAGGTTGTCGGGATCGTGGCGAGCCACTGCCAGGTTGTCGGGGATTTCCAGTGCTCGGTAATCCCGTACGTCGATGCCTTCCTCACGGATATAGTTCACCACCATCTCCGTCAGCGGTTTCATGTAAGGGGCGACCACCACGACTCGCCTGGCATTCATGATCTCCAGAGCATCGACCAGTGCGCCGGCACTGTTGACGACTGCCGTCTCGGCGCCGTTCTCGGCGGTGACTCTGCGCAGGCGTTGCTGGGATTCCCGGTGGTATCCGGGGCCCATCGACATGATGGCGACCAGGCAGGCATATCCCATGACATCCACGGCAGCGTCCGACAGCTCAAGGGCACAGCGATCCGATTGGGCGTCCATGCTGGCCAGCTCTTCCCTGGCGACGGTTTTCATACGCATGCGACTGGAGTGGAAGGTAAAGCGTTCCGGGCGAACATGCTGGCGTGCTGTCAGCATGGCGGGAATTTCCGTTTCCATGGTGATGTTGGAACTCGGAACGATCTGGCCGATACGGTAGGGTCTGGTCATGGCGAATTTCCTTGCTCAAGGCGCGTGGCCGAGGAAGTCTTCGAAGGCCGCGAAGAAGCCCTCGTAATCATCCCAAGGGATCATGTGGCCGGCGTTTTCCGCCGTGGTGATGCGGATGCTCGGAAGAAGGCGCTGGATCTCTTCCTTGTCCTGCGTCTGGATGACGCCCCCCTTGCCGGCGCACATCAGCAAGGTGGGGATCTGGATGCCAGGGATGTCCTGGTGGATGTCCACCGTATGGAACTCTTCGAAAGCCTGCACGATGGCCGGGGTGTAGCACGTATGGAGCCATTCGGCGCGAAGCTGAAGCTGGTCATCACTCCAGCTGGCACAGTAGCCGCGCATGGTCTCGATGTCCGCGCCATGCGTGCAGTCACGGATGGAATCCACATACCAGGGGAGGCGGCTGGGATACTCGCGACGTCCGGGTCCGGAGACCGGCGGGTCGATCAACACCAGCTTGCTGACGTTTCCTGCGCCGCGGCTCATGGCGCGCAGTGCAAAGCGAGCCCCCATGGAGTGCCCTGCCAGTATCACGTCCTCCAGCCCCAGTGCGTCGATGAACGCCTTGATGTCCTCGGCACAGGTGTCGGTGTCGTAATCGAGTTCGGCGCCGCTGGATGAGAGGCCGCGCCCGCGAACGTCCAGCACGTAGGTGTCGAAATGCTGACCGAAGCGTTGGGCCACGAAGCCCCAGGTGATGGCCGGACTGGTGATGCCGGGGATGATGACCAGGGGCTGGCGGGCAGCGCCCACACTGGAAGGCTGGCTCGGGGCTCCGTAGCGGAGATAATGCTGGCGGATGCCATTGGCCTGGACGTTGGCCCCGTAAAGGTAGGTGCTGGTCATGCAGACTGTTCCTCGATAGCCGTGGCGGGGTACTGCAGCGCGACGTCATGCACGTCGTACGCGAAGACCCAGGCGGGGTCCTCGTTCTCACGTAGCCAGGTGTTGTCGTGGGAGACCTGCTGCACGCGAGAGGCGCGTTCGAAGCGGTTCTGGCGATAGAGTTCGAAGGCTTCCTGATGCTGCTCGGCGCCGACCTCCTTCAGACAGCGCACCAGCATGGCGGCATCTTCGATGGCCATGGCGGCACCTTGTGCCATGTGTGGCTTCATCGGGTGGCAGGCATCGCCCAGCAACACGAGTCGCCCGTCATGCCAGAGCGGGAGAGGATTGCGTTCCAGCAATGGCCACTTGGTCACTGTCTCGGTGCAATCGATCAGTGCCTGGACTGTCGGGTGGTAACCCACGAAGGCCTGACGCATTTCCTCGCGTGAACTCTCGACAAAGGAGCTGTCGTGATTCCATTCGGGTTCCGGTACGCCGGTGACGTAGTAGTACTCCTTCTCATCTCCGGTCACGAAATAGACCATCATGTGGCGGTCTTCTGACCACCATTTCACGCAGGACTCGAAATCAAGCTCATAAGCCTTGAGCTTCTCTGCCGAGATGATGGCGCGGTGGGCTACCCAGCCGCTGTAGGTCGGCGCTTCCTTTCCCAGCAGTTTCTCGCGAATGCGTGAGTTGACCCCGTCCGCCCCGATCACGATATCGGCGTCCTCCGTCGTGCCGTCGGCAAAGTGCATGGTCACCTTGTCGCCACGATCATCGACATCCACCAGATGCTTGTCGAAGTGAAGTCGATTGGGGTCGAGTGCACCCACCATGAGCTCATGGAGATCCCCCCGGTGCACGGTGATGTAAGAGGCGCCGTACTGCTCGCGAGCCTGCTGGCCCAGCGGAATGCGCGACAGATATTCGCCCGTCTTTCCATCTCGACTGAACCATTGCTCTGGATGTGATCCCATCTCGGCCAGTTGCGTCTCGATACCGATCTGGCGCATGACCTTCATGACGTTCGGGCCCAGGTGGATACCCGCGCCCAAGCGTGAGAATGCGGGTGCCTGCTCATATACCCGGGTGTCATAGCCGGCCTGCTGGAGCAGGGCCCCGGCAGCGGCGCCCCCTAATCCTGCACCAATCACGGCAATCCTGGGTGTCTTGGTCATCTTGCCTCTCCTGTCTACGGTCTTGTTGTTGGCGGGTCGTCTGACATGCTGCGCTTGCGCAATGGGGAGGGCCGGGTGGTGAATGCCCCGTCAATCTCTGGCGCGGAAGACGCAGTGTGGTTGCTTCGCTAAAAACAACGTATACACCATTAATGAGAGGGTCAAGCCTATAAAATCAATTTTTTTCTACATGGGTTTTTCATGATTAATGCGATGTATATATTATTAACTTGTTGATTTGCATAAATTTTATTGAGTTTTAGCGCGAATTTACCCTTGCTTGCCAGATCAGTGTCTTGAGTGCTATACGTTGTAAACACTGATAATTAGTCACGTGTACGTTGTAGTTTGGCGATCAGGGTGCACCAATCTGGATGACTGCATGCCGAGGCTGCACAACAGAAGTGCAGGGGGCTGTCAGTCAGAAGTTGGGGTTCCACCAGAACGTCAGCACAACAGGGTACCGGGGCAGGGAGCGGTCTCGTCAGCCATGACGGAGCCGTCATCAAGACAAGAACAAGAGGTGGTGAGATGCCCGTCAGTCAAAGCGAATTGACGCAACATTTTGAGCACGTTCTCACGTTGTCGAAGGTGGATGACACTCAGAGCGTGGCGATACTCAAGAGCCATTATTCCAATGCCATGATCGTGACGGCAGCCATGGAGGCGTCACAGCGTCTAGGGGCCAAGGCCTATATCGTCGAACTTGCCTCATTCAATCACCGTACGGCGGTAGGCAACGATCTCACGGCCTATGTGGGGCATACGGCGCTGACCGGCCACCCCGCGGCGCAGCAGGCATTGATGGCCGCCGATCTCGTCGTGGATACCATGATGCTGCTGCACTCTCCGGAGCAGGAGGCGATCCTGAAATCCGGTACCCGTATCCTGCTGGCGGTAGAGCCTCCGGAAATGTTGGCGCGCATGCTGCCCACCGTGCAGGACAAGCAGCGGGTCGAGGCTGCGGCGGACGTCTTCCGGCAGGCATCCACCTTCAAGGTGACCTCCCGCGCCGGCACGGATTTCACGGCAAGCCTGGGGCAATACCCCGTGGTCAGTGAATATGGCTTTGCGGACGCGCCCGGGCGATGGGATCACTGGCCCAGCGGCTTCCTGTTCTCATGGCCCAATGAAGGCACTGCCGAGGGCACCATCGTGGTGGATGTCGGCGATATCCTGCTGCCCTTCAAGACCTACGTGCGTGACAAGCCGATCACGCTGGAAATCAGCGAGGGATTCATCCGCAAGATCCATGGTGGGTTCGATGCCGAGTACCTGCGTGAATACATGGCTCACTTCAAGGATCCCGACGTCTATGCCTTCTCGCATATTGGCTGGGGTCTGCAGTCGCGAGCGCAATGGTCGGCGATGGGGTTGCACGACAAGAACGATGCCATCGGGATGGATGCTCGGGCCTTCGAGGGCAACTTCCTGTTCTCCACAGGCCCCAATACCGAGGTGGGGGGGCCCCGTAACACGCCTTGCCACATGGATATTCCGCTGCGCCACTGCTCGGTTTTCCTGGATGACAGCGCAGTCGTGGAAGAAGGCCGGGTGGTAGCGCCGCAGGGGTCACTCCTCACCTGAGCTGATGCAAGTGAGGTAAGCTGAAAGACTCCCTATGAATCATGAGCTTACCGTGGCTCTTCTTCATGGCCGTAGCCGGTGATGCATCATCGAAGGTTCCTGAGAGAGCCTGGATTATCCAACAACAACGACGAGTCATCATGACGCAGACACTGACCCTACGGGTGAATCACGAGACGCATGAGCTGGCAGTGCCCTCGGGGACATCACTGCTCACCGTACTGCGCAATGACATGGCGTTGAACGGGCCCAAATATGGTTGCGGGCTCGGGGAATGCGGCGCCTGCGGTGTGCTGGTGGATGGCATGGCGGCACGTGCCTGCGTGACTTCGGTGGCCGCGGTGGCAGGTCGTGAGGTCATCACGCTCGAGGGATTGGGTGGACCGGAAAGTCTGGACCCCGTCCAGCAGGCTTTCATCGACTGTCAGGCGGCGCAGTGTGGCTATTGTCTCAATGGCATGATCATGGCCGTGCGAGCGGTCCTGAATCGCAAGCCAGACGCGACTCCGGAGCAGTTGCGGGCGGCACTTGAATACAACCTCTGCCGTTGCGGGACCCATGTGGAAATTCTGGCAGCAGCCGAGCGTGCCGTGAGGCTCAATGCCGCTGCCATCGGGGGAGGTCACGATGTGCAATCTCCCGGTGAATGAGTCGTCTCAATCGCTGTCGTGGCTGAGCGAGTGCCCGCCTGACACGCTAGCCCGTGCGCGATATGGCGTAGTGATACGCCCACCAAGCTACAAGTGGAACGGTGATTTCTTCGTCTGTGATCGACTGGTGGAGGCTGTACTGGCGCCTGCCCGATCGCCGGACGACGAGGTCCAGCTGGTGCGCGAAGGTGACTTCGTCGCCGTCGTGGCGAAGACGCTTGTGGCGGCACGCAACGCGGCGCGGTCGGTCACGCTTCGCTGGCAGACTGCGGGTGCGTCGGGCCTTGGCACAGTGGAGGACCGTCGCCATGGCCCGCAGGCCAGCCGGATGACGGGGGCGCGCGCTCTGGAATCGGTGGCGGATGTCGAGCTGGCGCAGAGTGATCATCGAGGAGATTACACCTGGCCCAGTCGAATGGGGTGGGGAGAGGCGCCCGGCTGGGTGCTGGCTGACTACGCCGGCGACACTCTGGAGCTCTGGGGGCAGACTGCTACGCCACAGCTGCTGGCACAGGACATCGCCTGGGCCACTGGCCTCGAGCCTCAGAATGTCCAGGTATTTTCTGAGCACGCCGAGCAGCACTCCGGGCTCGGGCGACATTGCGGTGATGACGCCGGGGTGGATGCGGCCTTGATATCGCGTGCTCTGCGGTGCCCTGTCGCGGTGTGGCTTGATGCCGAGTACATGCGGGATGTCCAGGGGCTCGGACAATCCCAGCGTATGTCGCTCGGGGCCGTTCGTGACTCCGGAGGCAGACTCCTTCGCTATGCCTATCGACAGAGACATCTCTGTGGAGAGGTGCCGGCTGTCGGATTGCTGTTGAGTGGCAGGTTGCCGGAGTGGCGGGGTGATTCACCGTCAGGCAGCGACCATCCGGTATCTTCGTGCGACGTTGAGGATCAGGGCGTTCATGAGGACGACATCGCCAGTCTCTTCCCCTATGACGTCTCGGAGCAGCGCATCTCGATACGCAACCGGGGAGTGGCGGCGGGCAGTGATGTCAAGGGACTGACGGAGATCCAGCAGGTCTTCGCGCGCGAATCGTTTCTGGATGAAGTGGCACATGCCGGCGAAGAGGACCCTGTCGCGCTGCGACTTGCGCATCTCACGGACGTGCGCGGAAGTGAGTTGATCCGTTCGGTTTCCCGGCGTGCCGAGTGGCATCAGCGAGACCCTGTGGTTGCCGCGCCGACAGAAGATTCGAGCGATCGTCTTGCCGGGCGGGGGTTCGCCTATTCGCAGCGGCCGGGCGCTCGTCGGGAGATCGAGGCAGGCAGCCGTTCCGCCTGGATTGCGGATGTCGAGGTCAATCGCCTCACCGGCGACGTCACCTTGACGCGTCTGGTGGTCGGCCAGGATGCCGGCACGGAAGTGGACACCACGTGCCTGCAGGAGACGCTGCAGGCCAGGGTGTTGGGGGAGCGATTCCCCATTCTAGGTCATGAGACTGCCTTCGATGAATGGGGGGATGGTCGTTCGTCGTCTGCCGTGGCCACGCCGGAGGTGACGTCTTTCTCTTCGCTTCGCGTCACGGCGGCTACTGAGATCGTGATGCCGCAGCAGCAAGGTGTGGCATCTGCTGGCGTGCCGGCCTCCGTGGATCTCGCCCCCGGCGTTGCCGTGATAGCCAATGCGCTGTTCGATGCCACTGGCGTGCGCTTTCGGCAGCCGCCCTTCACGGCCAGTCGTGTACGTGCGGCCCTGTCCGCGAGCGGTCAGTCATCAAAGGCCGCTGAGAGCAAGGAGGAGGGAAAAGCGCCCGATGGACGTACGCGCAGCGCATGGTGGAAGCGTTCATTGCTGACCGTGGCGGCTAGTGCCATCACCGGCACAGCGATCATGGCGTGGCCCTGGAAGGGAGCCATTGCGCCCATTGCCCGGCCGGCAGTCAATCTGTACTCCGCCGAAACCATCGAACGGGGTCGCCTGGTGGCGGCAGCGGGAGATTGTGCCGCCTGCCATACCAGTGACGGGGGGGGCGAGAATGCGGGAGGGCGTCGGTTCGATACGCCCTTCGGCACACTCTACAGTACCAATCTCACCCCGGATGAGGCGACGGGGATCGGCCAGTGGTCCTATGCCGCCTTCGAGCGAGCGATGCGCCATGGCGTCAGTCGTGAAGGTCACAATCTCTATCCAGCCTTCCCGTATACGGCGTTCGCCAAGACCAGTGATGCGGACATGCAGGCCCTGTATGCCTATCTCATGGCCCAGCCTGCAGTGGCGGCCAAGGTGCCTGAGAATGCGCTCAAGTTCCCCTTCAACCGGCGTGAGTTGCTGGCAGGCTGGAACCTGCTCAATCACGACAGCTCGCCATTCATGCCGGACCCCGCGCAGAGTGACCTCTACAACCGTGGTGCCTATCTCGCGGAAGGGCTCGGTCATTGCAGTGCCTGCCATACACCGCGCAATGCCTTGGGAGCCGAGCGCTCCGGTAATGCCTATCTGGCGGGCGCGATGATCGATGGCTGGGAAGCACCGGCCTTGAGCCAGCTGAATCGCTCGCCGGTGGCCTGGAGCGAGTCTGCGCTCCATGACTATCTCCGTACGGGAAAATCGGCGCTGCATGGTGTGGCATCCGGGCCCATGGCGCCGGTCGTGGCAGGTCTGGCAGAGCTGCCGGAGCATGACGTGCGTGCCATCGCGCACTATGTCGCCGTGCAGATGGGAGCCCCTTGGGGCGAACAGCCGGACATGCTTCAGGAGGCGGCAGACAGGGTCCGGCTGTCTCGACAGGCCCCGGCAGGGATGGAAGAGGGCGACCGCCTGTTCGAGGGTGCCTGTGCCTCCTGCCATGTCGAGTTGCCGGTTCCGTCATTTTCCAGTGCGACGACATCACTGGCGCTCAATACCAATCTTCACAGCGACTCTCCCGACAACGTCATCCACTCCATTCTCGGAGGGGTACACATGGCGAATGCGTCCGGAGTCGCCGATATGCCTGGCTTCGCGGAAAGCTTCACGAATGCCCAGGTGACCACATTGACACGTTATCTGCAGGCGCGTTTCGCGCCTGACAGCTCGCCCTGGCGAGACGTTGAGCAGCGCGTATCGCAGATACGCGAGGAACATCACTGAGCATCTGCATTCCCCTGAAATGACAATAACAAGAGGTTGATCATGAAACGAAGCAAGTGGATATGGCTGATATGGGCATTGGTCCTGCTCTGCTACGCAGTGCCCTATACGCTCTTGAGCGATGTGAGTGCCTGGTATGGCAGTTTCCTGTTCTGGTCGGTGGCGGGGCTGGTCGTCATCGCTGTGAATCTCTATATCACCAAGGATTTCGAGGAGCACGGTAATGACTGAATCCCTCATCTGGTGGTCCATCGCCATCTATCTGATGATCGCGGTAGGGATCGCGCTGCTCGCACGGCAGGCCGGCGCGGAAAGCATGTCCGGCTATTTTCTCGGTAATCGTCAGATGAATGGCTTCGTCTCGGCTCTAAGCTACAGCGCCACGACCTATAGTGCCTTCATGATGGTGGGGCTGGCGGGACTGACCTATGCCGGTGGTGTCGGGGCGCTGGGCTTCGAGATCGTCTATTTCGCGGGTGTTTCACTGGTCTCCATCTTTGGTCCGCGCTTCTGGGCGGTCGGGAAGACGTTTGGATTCGTCACGCCCAGCGAGATGCTGGGGCATCGTTATCACAACAAGCATGTCGCCATGGCAGTCTCGATCGCCAGCTGCATCTTCCTGATTCCTTATGCTGCCGTGCAGTTGGCCGGTGTCGGCTATCTACTGCAGGGGACCACCGATGGCGCGATCGATTTCACCACAGGCGTGGTGATGGCAACCGCCATCGCGATCTTCTTCTCCTATGTCGCGGGAATCAGGTCTGTCATGTGGACTGACTCGCTGCAGGCCATCATGATGATCGTCGCCTCCACGCTTGTCGCGTTTCTCGTCATCGAGGGGCTGGGGGGCTTCAGCAGCATGTTCGAGACACTGGCGAATGACAAACCTCAGTCGCTGACGGTGCCGGGTTCCGGGCTCTTCAGCTTCGTGACCTTCCTCGGGCTGACCATTCCCTGGTTCTTCTTCAGTCTTTCCAACCCTCAGGTCAGCCAGCGTCTGTTCATGCCATCCTCGCTGAAATCCATGCGTCAGATGCTGATCGGTTTCCTGGTCTTCGGTTTCATCTACACACTGGTTTCCGTGCTGTGGGGCTTTTCGGCCCTGGTAGCCTTCCCAAGCCTCGAAAGCCCGGATCTGGCTACGGCCTCGCTGCTGGGCTCTGCCTCGGTGCCGCCGGTACTGGGTGTCATCGTGCTGATCGGGATCATGGCCGCTGCAGTCTCGACCATTGACTCCATCATGCTGACCCTGTCATCCATGCTGGCGCGCGACGTCTATGCCAATGTGACGCCGGCCGCCACCGAGAAGCGACAGTTGATGGTCGGCAAGATCGTCGTGCCGCTCATCGCCCTGATGGCGCTCGGCTTCGCGGAGCTGCAGTTGGATCTCATTGCCGTGCTCTCGGTGGCGGCATCTTCCGGTCTGGTCGCCACGGTGCCGGCCATCATCGGTGCCTTCTACTGGAAGCGAGGCACGTCCGCCGGTGTGCTGGTGAGTGTCATCGGTACCGCCATCTTCGTGCTGGTCATGTATGCCACGGGCAATTCACTGTTCGGCCTGCCGGCCGGTATCTGGGGCATCATCGTTGCAAGCGTGCTGTTCGTGGGTGTGAGTCTGATGACGCAGCCACATGCTTCCTCGGCTGATGCGTTCATGCAGGCCATCGACGATGAGTTGAAGACCGGGCGGAGTCCGGCGCAAGACCCTGCACAGGAAGCACCACTGGACCTGGCCAGGCACTGAGCGCTGCCTCACCCAAGCGCCCAGCGACAGAAAGCCCCGAAAGGGGCTTTCTGTCGTTGGGCGGGCAGCCCATGGTGGTAGCTGTCATCTTCGAAGCTTCAGGCGTAGGCGCTGCATACCCAGGTCATTGTCGCCGGGGTGTCGCCGTTGTAGGTGATGGCGTGTCCGAGGGTGCTGTCAAAGGCCAGGCTATCGCCGACCTTGAGCTGGATGGGGTCGTAAAGTTCGGTCCAGACGGTCACTTCTCCGCTGGTCACGATGATCTGTTCCTGGCCGGAGTGTTTCTGCAGGCCGCCGAATTCCTCGAGACTACGATTGAGCACGGTGGTCTCCAATACCATGTATTCCTTGGACGCCACATTGTTGCAAAGCGGGCGATACCGGTAGTTGGGCGTCTCGATGACGTCTCCCTCCTGCGCTCGCGTCAAGGCGAGCCACCCCCGAAACGACGTGTCCTCCGTGTAATAGAACAGCTCGCTGACATCGACGTTCAGACCCTTGGCGAGGTTCACGATTGCCTCGAAGGTCGGTGAGATACGCCCATTCTCGATTCTTGACACGCTGGCCGCCGAGATTCCTGACGCGCTGGCCACGGCCGCGATGGTCAGTCCCTTCTCCTTGCGTAGCGCCTTGAGATTGTCACCAATGGCGCCTGCCTTGCGTTCTCGGTGCTTCAGGGCGATCGGCGTTTCCTGGTGGGGTGTCATGTCAGCGTGCTCCATCGTGTTCGTCTGCTGGGGTGGCGTCTGTCGCTGCCTATGCCGGTGTAGCGCAAGGGCGTGAGCTTTCAGGTCATGCTGCGGCAGGGAGAGGCATGAACGCCATGATGGGGTCCATTTAGAGCTTCCATGAGCAAAATGTCGAGCCTGATATCCATATTTGACCCAATATTGCGTATATGCAATTGTGGGGGCGAATGCGCAATCTACAGTGGCCGCCCACTGGGCATGTATCAGGCCTCAGCCTGTATCAGGCATTCGCCTGCTGGTAGGCATAGCATTGCACTCTAATTAAAATAATCTTGGGAAAACAATAATGTACAACTTCAAGAAACAGCTCCTCGGCATGGGTATCGCTGCCAGCCTGTTGGCGACTGCCACGACTCAGGCGGCGGACATCGAGTGGAAGATGGCGACTCCGTGGGGCGGTGGGCCCTGGCTTGAACGGGATGCCAAGACCTTCGCGGACTATGCAAACGAATTGACCAATGGTGACGTGAGCATCCAGGTGTTCCCCGGCGGCACCTTGGGTGGTGCGCTGCGTGTCACCAATACCGTGAAGTCCGGTGTCGCGCAGATCAGCCATAACTACATCAACTATGACTACGGAACTGACCCGACGGCAGCGCTGCTGGCCGGGCACTCCAGCGGCCTGACGCCGGAAGAATTCATGCTGTGGATGTACGAGGGCGGCGGTGTCGAGCTATATGAAGCCTTCCGTCGCGAGGTGTTCGGCGTCGTGGCATTCCCGTGCTCGACCCTGGGCACCGAGATCTTCCTGCACTCGAGCAAGAAGGTGCAGACGCTTGAGGACTTCCAGGGGCTGCGCCTGAGAACATCAGGTGCCTGGGCTGAAATCGCCTCGCGCCTGGGCGCTTCCACCGTCGTGATGGCGGGCAGTGACATCTATACGGCGCTGGATCGTGGTGTGATTGATGCGGCGGAGTGGGGCAGCCCCGAGCTCAACAAGCCGACCGGATTCCAAGACGTGGCGCAGTACGTCGTGCTACCTGGCGTCCACCAGTCCGGTGGCATTCTCGAGTGTGAAGTGAATGTCGATGCCTGGGATGGCCTGAGCGAAGCCCAGCAGAATCAGTTGCGTCTTGCCGGCAAGTTGAGCGTGTTCGAATCCTGGCTGGATAGCTCCTTCGCTGATCTCAAGGCCTTCAAGGAGCTGGAAGAGGGTCCCAATGAGATCGTGCAACTGGAGCAACCCTTCATCGATGCCATCTACGAAGAGACACGTGCCTGGGAGGATGAGAAGGCAGAGGAGAACGAGTGGTTCGCGCGTGTGCTTGAGTCTCAACGTACCTTCAAGCAAAGCATGACCACCTGGCAGGACTATCGTTTGCCGATCGGGGAAATGGGTCGCTGAACCCCGCAGGATCTGACGTTTTCGGCACAGGCAAAGAGTTTGCCTGTGCCTTACCCTGACTGTCATTCGGTAGGTTGCCATGAAAATAGTCGATGCCATTGAGCGTCAAACCCGTTGGGCGGGGTATCTAGGGGCTGTCCTGATACTGCCGCTGGTGCTTGCGCTGGTCTATGAGGTCTTCAGTCGTTATGTGCTGGGAAGGCCCACCCTGTGGGCATTCGAAGTCAGCTACATGGTGATGGGGGCCATCTTCATGTTTGGCATGGCGAATGCACTGCGCGTGGGCCAGCACGTCAGTGTGGATGTGCTGAGTCAGAACTTTTCGCCACGTCTGAAAGCCGGGGTGCATCTGGCCTGTTATGGCGTACTGCTCCCCGTGCTGGGCTGGCTGGTCTGGGAGCTTTCGCTCTACGCGATCGAGGCATTCTCCAGCAATGAGCGCTCTGGTCGCTCGGCCTGGAATCCCGTGATATGGCCGGTCTTCGGTGTGTGGTTGCTGGGATTCCTCTATCTGACATTGCAGGTGATCGCCGAGATGTTGAAACTGCTCGCCACGTTGCTGGGTCGTGATGCCGACACGGAGGCGTCCTCATGAGCGACTTCATTGCCCTCATCATGTTTCCTGCGCTCATCGCGCTGATCGTGCTCGGTTTCCCGATCGCCTTCTCGATGATCGTCGTCGCGACGGTCTTTGGCGTTGCCCAGTTCGGGGATGCCGCAGCCTATCAATTGCTGACCAAGATCGAGGACACGGCGTCCAACTCGATCCTTGCCGCCGTACCGCTGTTCATCTTCATGGGCGCGATGCTCGAGAATTCCGGCATTGCCGAGCGACTGTTCGGGGCCATCCATCTGTGGACACGCCGGATGCCCGGTGGACTGGGCGTCGGCGCAGTCATCATGGGGACCATCTTCGCGGCTGCCAGCGGCGTGGTGGGCGCGACCGAGGCAGTGATCGGCATGCTGGCGGTGCCGGTCATGCTCAAGCACCAATACGACAAGTCGCTGATCTCCGGCACAATCTGCGCCAGTGGCTCATTGGGCACGGCGATCCCGCCTTCCATTACCGTGGTCATTCTCGGGCCTGTCGCGGGTGTCTCCGTCGGGTCACTTTTCAGTGGCCTGTTGATTCCGGGACTGTTGATGGCGCTGCTGTTCCTCGTCTACATCGTCGTGGTCTGTGCGCTGAAGCCTGCGCTTGCGCCGCGACTCAAGGAAGATGAGCAACATCCGGGATGGGGCAAGCTGCTCACCATCACCCTGAGTGCATTGCTGCCGACCATGAGTCTGATCCTGGTGGTATTGGGCACAATTCTGATGGGCATCGCCACGCCGACAGAAGCGGCAGCCTGTGGGGCGCTCGGCTCCGTATTGCTGGCACTGGGGTATCGCAATCTCACGCTGTCCATCCTGTGGAACGCGGCGATACGCACACTCAACATCACCGCGATGATTCTGCTGATCGTGCTGGGCGGCAATATGTTCGCGGGCGTCTTCTTTGCTTCCGGCGGCATGGCGACTGTTCAATCGCTGCTGCTGGATACTGGCTTGAGCCCGTGGCTGATTCTCGGCGCCATCCTGCTAATCGCCTTCCTGGCCGGTTTCGTGCTCGACATGATCTCGGTGGTGTTGATCGTCATTCCCGTGGCGATGCCGGTCATCGGCCTGCTCGGGTTCGATGAGATCTGGTTCTGCGTGGCCTTCCTGATCGTGATGCAGACGAGCTATCTGACACCGCCGTTGGCGCCCTCCATCTTCTATCTGCGTGCCATCACACCGCCTGAAGTGACGTTGAAGCATATGTACAAGGGGGTGATGCCCTTCATCTGCCTGCAGCTGGTGGTGTTGGCGCTGATCCTGGCCTTCCCGGGGCTGGCGCTGTGGTTGCCTGATGCCATCAGCGGGCCGTCATGGAAATGATGGACACCTTATTGGAAAGGAATGAGTTCGCATGAGTGATGCAACACAGGAAGAGGCAGGAATGGACGTCAATCTCGATCGGGCAGCGCTCAAGTCGCTATGTCAGAAGGTACTGAGCCATCATGGCTTTAGTGAGCCACATGTCGATGCCATGAGTGACGCGCTGGTGGCGGCGGAAATGGATGGCTGTCGATCCCATGGGCTTTATCGCCTGATGGGGTTCGTCGCAACACTGAACAATGGTGGTGTGGTGCCGAATGCCGTGCCGGTGGTCGAGGATACGGCGCCCTCCATCGTCAAGGTGGATGCCAAGGGTGGTTTCTCATCGCTGGCCTTCCAGCAGGGCGTGCCTGAGTTGCTCAGCAAGGCGAGAGCCAATGGGATTGCCATTCTGGCCATCAACCATTGCGTGCATGGCACGGCATTGTGGGTCGAGATCGAGCGGCTGACGCGGGAAGGGCTGGTAGCCATCGCCTGCAACCCGACCCAGTCGTACATGGCGCCGTATGGAGGCAGCCAGCCCCTGCTGGGCACCAACCCCATCGCCTTCGGCTGGCCGCGCGGGGATGGCAATCCCTACGTGTTCGACTTCGCGACCAGCGCCATCGCACGTGGCGATATCGAGCTGCATCGTCGTCAGGGGGATGAGATCCCGCTGGGCTGGGGGGTTGATCGAGATGGTACGCCGTCACAGGACCCTGCCGAAGTGCTGGATCATGGCGCGATGCTGCCGTTCGGTGAGCACAAGGGCTCTGCGCTGGCGATCATGATCGAGTTGATCGCAGGGCCGCTGATCGGTGACATGCTCAGTATCGAATCCAGCGAGCATGATCAAGGCAAGGGCAGCCTGCCGTATCATGGGGAGATGATCATCGCGATGGACCCGGCGCGTCTCACGGGGGGCAGCCCCCAGCAGCACATGCTGCGCTCTGAACGGCTGTTCGACCTGGTCAAGCAGCAGGGCGCGCGTCTTTCCTCCGAGCGTCGCTATCAGGCTCGCCAGAAGCATCTGGAGGAGGGCGTCACACTCTCCCGGGCGCTGTATGACGACATTCTCGAGCTTGCCTCCTGAGAAGTTGCCTGTGCCGAGCTGCCGAGTCATCGCTGACAGGCACGCGGCAGGACGTCATGAGGGCATGACGGCATGAGGTCATGACTGCAGCAAGAAGAACGGCCGCCCCTGGGCGGCCGTTCTTCTATATAAGGTGTCCATCGTCGTCGCTGTCATCCTCAGTGCTCACCGATACTGGGCGCCCATCCAGTTCTGCCTGATTATGTGCACCACCGGATGTGGGCGTTTTTCCGCAAAGGTGCCGTTGCTGCTAGCGTAAGCCGTGTTGAGGGTCGTTGATGCCATCTTGATGGCCATTGAAGGGGAAAGGGACATGACGCTTGAGACGACATCGCGGTTTCAGGGTTGCCTGTTGGGTGGTGCGGTGGGAGATGCGCTGGGGGCGGCAGTGGAGTTCCTGTCGCACGAGGAGATCCAGGCGCGCTTCGGAAGTGAAGGAATACGCGATTACGCACCGGCCTATGGCGGGCTGGGGCGGATTACCGATGATACGCAGATGACACTGTTTACCGCCGAGGGTCTGTTGCGTAGCCACGTGCGCGGCTGTCTGAGAGGCATCACGACGCAAGGTAGCCTGGTCAACAGTGCCTATGAACGTTGGCTGTACACCCAAGGGGAACGCACGCAAAAGGCAACGGAACAGGAATGGCTGGACAGTGGCTGGTTGATCAAGCAGCCGGCACTGCATTCGCGCCGCGCCCCGGGCATGACGTGTCTGTCCGCGCTCAAGCAGGTGCGCACCTACAGTGACACCGCGCAGAACGACAGCAAGGGCTGTGGGGGTGTGATGCGCGTGGCCCCCGTCGGCTTGTTCGCACATGTGATGGGGGCTTCCCATGAGATGTGCTTCGCGCTCGGGGAAGAGGTCTGCGCGCTGACCCATGGCCACGTGATCGGTCAGCTGACGGGCGGGGTGCTGGCGGTGATGATCCAGTGCCTGGTGGCGGGTGACTCGATGGCACAGGCACTTGCGCACGCCATGCGCATTCTCGAGCGCAAATCAGGCTGCGAGGAGACCATGCAGGCCCTGAAGCAAGCCTGCGAGCTTGCCGAGTCCGGCGCTGCGCCGCAGGTGGCTGTCGTGATGCTGGGGTTGGGATGGATCGCGGAAGAGGCCCTGGCGATGTCCGTGTATTGCGCACTCACCGCGCGGGATTTCCGCTCCGCGATCCAGATCGCGGTCAATCATGATGGGGATTCGGATTCCACGGGGGCCATCACGGGCAACCTGCTCGGGGCGCAATGGGGAGAAGAGGCGATACCTGCTGATTGGCTGGAGCCGCTTGAACTGCGAGAGGTCATCGGCGAGGTCGCCCAGGACCTGCACGATTGCGCTCGCTGGGAGCTCTATACCGATGGGGGTGGCAAGGACGAGCGGTGGGTCTGGGAGAAATACCCGGGCTATTGAGATACGCGCAAAGCTAGCTGACTGAACGCGGGGCAATCCTTGGATTGCCCCGCGTTTTCGTGTCTGACGATGCCTTTTTGCCGGCTGTCACGAAACGTCGGTAGCGCAAAGGTGAGGGCATGCCTCAAGTTGGCGATCCGAGGACAACATCAGAGGGTTTCGTAAGCGATTGATAACGCTGCGGTTATTACCAAAGTCGTAGACTGCTGCCTGACCAGACGTTCAATACAGGCTTTTATTGGTTCGCTAGTGGAATCAATGCTGTTCCAGTGGGGGGATATGTGCCGATGCGGGATTCGTCCACAATGCGCTCACTCCACATTGCACGAAACGGTAGTCTGGATCTGGTCGACGGCAGGCACCTGTCAAGACGCCTGCGACTTTTTTGAAGATGGCATGCATCCAACCCGTTTGCTCAAGCGTAATACTCATCAAGCACAACGGTGAGGGTTTCAGCAGGGTAAGAGGACAAGTTGCTGGTGAATGCCTTTCTGATGATTGCGACCAAAGTTTAAACGTCATACGGCAGTGTCCTGGACAGTGCCAAGCATCTGATCCGCTCTCGATCATGGGATGTCCGCATCTTCAAGGTTGTACAGAAGTGATGCAGAAGAGGGTTGAAGGTTGTACCTCTTGAGGTTCACCAACACTCCTCAGGAGCAGGGCAATGCCCAGGCAACGCAATCTGGTTCTTTGATGGAAACAGTGAGCTGCCAGCAGCACGGCTAGTGTGATAGCGCAATAATCATTAGTCTGTTAACAAGCTAGACGGATGCAGCCAAGACTGCATACGACATCACAAGGGCAATATTGCCCAGGACATAGAAAGGAAAACCCAATGAAAACTCTGAATCTCAAGACTCTGATCGCTGCCGCCGCTCTCGCCACCGTCAGCACCGCCACCTTCGCGGCGGATGACAGCCCGGCCGCCCAGCGTGTCCAGCAGTCTGTCAGCCAGGACGTCGTCGTCGGCACCGCCCAGCAGGCCCCGACGGCACAGGCCACCTTCGCGGAAACCGGCAAGAGCGTCGCGGCAGGTCGTGTCGAGACCGCCCTGACCCAGTCCTCCATTGAAGGGCAAGGCAGCGCTACCGCCGGTCGTGAACAGGCCTTCGACAATGACGCTGGCAAGAGCGTCGCCGCGACCCGCGTTCAGCACGCCCTGAGCGACAGCAACGTCTGATTGACCATCATCCCTGACCTGCATTTCCAGGACTGATCATCACTTCATCTTCATCGAGGAAATCATCATGAACACTATCAAGACCCTGATCGCCGCCGCCGCACTCGCCACCGTCAGCACCGCCACCTTCGCGGCGGATGACAGCCCGGCCGCCCAGCGTGTCCAGCAGTCTGTCAGCCAGGACGTCGTCGTCGGCACCGCCCAGCAGGCACCGACGGCTCAGGCCACCTTCGCGGAAACCGGCAAGAGCGTCGCGGCAGGTCGTGTCGAGACCGCCCTGACCCAGTCCTCCATTGAAGGGCACGGCAGCGCTACCGCCAGCCGTGAACAGGCCTTCGACAATGACGCTGGCAAGAGTGTCGCCGCGACCCGCGTTCAGCACGCCTTGAGCGACAGCAACGTCTGATTGACCGTCATCCCCGACCTGCATTCCAGGTCTGATCATCACTTCATCTTCATCGAGGAAATCATCATGAACACTCTCAAGACCCTGATCGTCGCCGCCGCTCTCGCCACCGTCAGCACCGCCACCTTCGCGGCGGATGACAGCCCGGCTGCCCAGCGTGTCCAGCAGTCCGTCAGCCAGGACGTCGTCGTCGGCACCGCCCAGCAGGCCCCGACGGCTCAGGCCACCTTCGCGGAAACCGGCAAGAGCGTCGCGGCAGGTCGTGTCGAGACCGCCCTGGCCCAGTCGTCCATTGAAGGGCACGGCAGCGCTACCGCCAGCCGTGAACAGGCCTTCGACAATGACGCTGGCAAGAGTGTCGCCGCTACCCGCGTTCAGCACGCCCTGAGCGACAGCAACGTCTGATTGACCGTCATCCCTGGCCTGCATTTCCAGGCCTGATCATCACATCATCTTCATCGAGGAAATCATCATGAACACTCTCAAGACCCTGATCGCCGCCGCCGCTCTCGCCACCGTGAGCACCGCCACCTTCGCGGCGGATGACAGCCCGGCCGCCCAGCGTGTCCAGCACAACGTCAGTGAAAGTGTCATCCATGGTGCCGCTCAGCAGGCACCGACAGGCCAGGCGACCTTCGCGGAAACCGGCATGAGCACTTCTGCAGGCCGTTTCCAGATTGCCTCCGGTGACGACGAGATCCGTGGCCATGACCGCTCCATCCACCTGCAGGAATTCGATGTCGCCAATGATTCAGGCGATAGCGTTGCCGGCACCCGTGTTCGTCACGCCGTGAGCGACGTCAACGTCTGAGACGCCCGATGTCTGCGTCAGACGCTTGCAGGCCAGGTGTCTGCACTGACATGACCTTTTTCAATAGGAGAACCCCCATGCAATCTCTCAAGTCTCTATTCGCCATTGCCGCATTGTCCGTTGCCGCCACTGGCGTGGCCTCTGCCAATGACAGCGAAGCCGATGCCCGCGTACGTGCCACCCTCAGTGATCGCGTGATCATGGGTCAGGCACAGCCGGTCACTCAGCAAGCCACACTGCACCATGATGATGTCGTGAAAACCGGCATGAGTGTCGCTGCCAGCCGCGTCCAGACATCCATCAGCAACGCCGGCATCCAGGGCACCACCCGTGCACTGGCAAGCGATTCGGCGGATTACGTCAACGATGCCGGCAAGAGTGTCTCTGCCACACGCGTCGAACATGCCTTGAACGAGAGCGCGTAACCGCTCGCGGCAACGCAATAGTCCCCGACTCTGCAAGACAGCCAAGGACGCCGATATGCCATCGACCTACCTCTGTCAGTTGCTGAATGGACCCACTGACCATCACGTTGTCTCCTGATGGTCAGTGCTCCAGAGAACAACTCGTGAGAGAGAAGAACGCTTGAGCAAGTGTTTTGACCCGAACGCAAGACCGCACTCGTCGTCAATGGCAGAACCCTTGCTCAAACGCTTTCCTGTCCTGAATGTCCTGTCCCGACATTCCCTGCCCGCCATTGGCGGGCTTTTTTTTGGCTTTTCGACGCTTCATGTGGATGTGACTTCATCCAGCACACGAACCACGGGGCTGTTGATCAGCGAGATCATCGCAATGAGGTCCCGTGAGAGAAAGGGCGCCGTGTGGTCGTGGTGACTCGCCTTGCATGAGAAACGCCCGCCATTCGGCGGGCGTTTCTCATGCAAGGATTTTCGCTTGCGTGGCGCTCGGATCAGTGAGCGCGAGTCAGGCGCGTGGCCAGCCACCAGCCCAGTAGCATCGTCAGTAGAAAACCCGCCAATGGCAGACTCATGGCGCTGCTGGAGACGATGGCAGGCCCGGGGCAGTATCCGCTCAGGCCCCAGCCGGTACCGAACAGGGCCGCGCCGAGCAGCAGGCGGCCATCGATATCGCGGCGTGTAGGCAGTTGGAATCGCTCACCCAACAGGGGAGTGCTGCGTCGCCAGGCGAGGCGATAACCGATGAAGGTGGTGATGACTGCCCCGCCAAGCACGAAGATCAGCGTGGGGTCCCAGTCTCCGGCCACGTCGAGAAATCCGACGACACGCGCGGGGTCGGTCATGCCGCTGAGTGTCAGGCCGAGGCTGAAGACCAGCCCGGTAATGAAGCCGGTGACAGCTTTCATGGTGACTCTCCCAGCAGATGTCGGGTCACGAAGACCGTCAGCATGGCGATGGCCACGAACACCCCCGTGGCCACCAGCGAGCGCGGGGAGAGACGCGCGATGCCGCAGACGCCGTGGCCACTGGTGCAGCCGCCGCCGATGCCTGTTCCCAGGCCCACCAGCAGGCCGGCGAACATCATGCTCAGCACCCCGCTGGCGGGATCGCCGATCAGCGCATCCGTGCCCTCGGCCACATTGCCCCAGTCAAGATTGAACAGCACAAGGAGCAGCGGGCCGCTGATCAACCCGAGCACGAAGGCGATACGCCAGCGGCGGTCCGGGCCTGATTCCAGCAGCGCGCCCCGCGTGATACCACTGATACCGGCGATACGTCCCAGAAAGGCCATCAGCATCACTGCCGAAAGACCGATCAGAACGCCGCCGGCGAGTCCTTTCATGCTGCTCATCATGTCCATGTGGTTCGTCCTCGTGTCGCGGTCATCCTGCGTTGCGACGATGATATGCTCGTGCCTGGCGAGCGCCAACCGTCATCGCCCACCGACTGCTGAGTCTGCTGGTCATGACATCTGCCCATCGGGTGGCCTGAGCGGATCCGGTTGACCCGACAGCCACGGAAAGGCCCGCCTCGAGCATCTCGGGGCGGGCCTTTCCGTGGCTGTTCTACGTGTGGGCAAGGTCAGACCAGCTCGCGGTGCTCCTTGCGAGCGCGACGACTGTCACGCACCACGGCGCCGCAGATCACGGCGAGTACGCCAAGGGCCGCCGGGGCGCTTGTGGCAAGCATCCCGATCAGGTCAGGGACTCGTCGTAATGGCCGACCTTGTCGGTGATGGTGGTGAAGTCAAAGCGCGGCTGGCGGCTGGCGAGACTCCAGGCCGATGCTCAAGCGCTGGAAGATCGCCTGAGTCACGCCGCTCATCTTCTGTGACGTGCGGGCCCGTCTTCAGCGAAATCGTCGCGCCTTCGGCTCAGGACTAGGGGAAGTCCCAGTAAGGCGGGCTACCGAAGTACTCGGAGAAGTAGTCCAGGAACGCCCGGATCTTAGGGGCCAGTTGTCGGGAGCTTGAATAGATCGCCCAGATACCGGTCTCGTTGACCAGCGGTGTCTCGGGCAGCACTTCCACCAGCTCGCCCCTCGCCAAATGACGATAGAGACTCCAGGTCGAGGAGAGGGTGATGCCCAGTCCCGCGGCGCAGGCATCGCGCACCGCTTCGCCATTGTCGGTCCGTATGCGGCCCTTGATGCGTATCACCTCGACGCGATTCTCGTGCTGGAAACTCCATTGATCCATCCCGATCAGCGTCAGGCATTCATGGTGTTTCAGTTCCGCAGGGCGGGTCGGAGTGCCATGGCGTTGCAGGTATTGCGGAGAAGCACACAGGATACGCTTGTCGGGGGCCAGGCGCCGCGCGATCAGACTCGAATCCTTGAGAGCGGAGTTGCGGATTGCGATGTCGAAGCCGCCTTCCACCAGATCGACGATGGTATCCGTCAGGCGCAGATCCAGCTCGAGGTCCGGGTAGCGTGCCAGAAAGCCGGCCAGCCCGGGGATCAGATGCATGCGTCCGAAGGAGGCCGATGCCGTGATGCGCAAGGTGCCGGTGGGGGTGGTGGTGCCGGCACCAACGGCAGCCCGCGCCGCCTCGGCACTGGCCAGCACCTCCTCTGCGTGGGGGAGAAAGGCGCGACCTTCTTCGCTCAGTGCCACATGACGCGTGGTGCGATGCAACAGGCGTACCCCCAGACTGTCCTCGAGCTTGCGCAGGTGAGAGCTGGCGACGGCGGGCGACAGTCCCAAGTCCTCGCCGGCCTGACTGATGCTGTTCACGGCGGCGAGACGGACGAACAGCTTCAGGTGCTCAAGATTCATGTCATCTCCCCCCGAGGCGATGGTGTTGTGGACTGATATTCAACAAAATATAGAAACTGATTGTATCAACTCGCCGTTTATTGTTCATGCCGAAGATAATTACCATGGCATGAACATTCACGCAGGAGTCAGACTCATGAAAGCGATGCTGGTGACGTCATTCGGTGGTCCCGAAGTGTTCGAAGCGGCGGAAATCGCCAAGCCCCAAGCGGCGGCAGGTCAGGTACTGGTGCGTATCGCCGCCACCAGCATCAATACCGTCGACACCATGATTCGCGAGATGGGCGCAGAGCTTCCGCTGTCTCCGGCACTGCCGGCGCTGCTGGGCATGGACTTCGCCGGTACTGTCGAAGCCGTGGGCGAGGGCGTCGAAGGCTACGCCATCGGGGATGAAGTCTATGGCTGTGCTGGTGGCCTGGCCGACCTGCCGGGTACGCTGGCCGAGTACATCGCCGCCGATGTTCGCCTGATCGCCCACAAGCCGAAGTCCCTGAGCATGGTGGAAGCCGCGGCGCTGCCGCTGGTCGGCATCACGGCCTATGAAGGCCTCAAGCGCGCCAACATCCAGGCCGGTCAGAAGGTGCTGGTTCACGGTGGTGCGGGGGGTGTGGGTCACATCGCCATCCAGCTGGCCCGTCACTTCGGTGCCGATGTCGCCTCTACCGTCGGTCGTGATGAGCACGAGACGCTGGTCGAAGGCCTGGGGGCCAGTGCCATCAATTACCGCAATGAGCAGGTCGCCGACTATGTGGCCAGGCTCACCGACGGCAAGGGCTTCGACATCGTGTTCGACTCCGTCGGCGGCGCCAACCTGCCGACCTCCTTCGAGGCTGCCGCGCTCAATGGCCATGTCTCGACGACCGTGTCCTTCATGGACATCGATCTGACCACCGCGCACTTCAAGGGCCTGTCACTGCATGTCGTCTTCATGCTGATCCCGATGCTGCATGACTTCCGTCGTCAGGAGCACCACGAGATTCTGGCCGACATGGCGCGTATCGCCGATGCCTGCGCACTCAAGCCGATCATCGATGATCAGGTCTTCCCGCTCGCGGAAGTGGGCCAGGCCCACGCGCGGCTGGGCAGCGGTCAGGCAACCGGCAAGGTCATCGTCGAGGTCTGATACCGTGACCGAAAGCCACATTGGCAGGATCATCCTGACACTGCGCTGGTACAGACAAACGACAGGGTGTGGCCATACGGCACACCCTGTCGTTCGCGTCTCAAGCGTCGTGGGACATATCAAGGAGAGAGCACATGAAAACCATTCTTATCACCGGTTCCACCGATGGCATCGGCCTGGTCACGGCCAAGGCCCTGCTGGAGCGCGGCCATCGCGTGCTGATCCACGGGCGTAGCGAGCAGAAGGTCAATGGTGTCGTCGCCGAACTTGCGGCGCTGGCCGGGGCTGAGCGTGTCGCCGGTTTCGTGGCCGACCTGTCCGACCTGGTCGCCATCGACTCACTGGCAAGCGATGTGCTGGCGGCCAATGCCAGTCTGGATGTCCTGATCAACAATGCCGGTGTCTTCCAGGCACCCAGCGTCGTGACGGCGGACGGTCTCGACCTGCGCTTCGTGGTCAATACCCTTGCCCCCTATCTGCTCACCCAGAAACTGGCGCCGGCACTGCCTCCGGCCGGGCGGGTCGTCAATCTGTCCTCGGCGGCTCAATCCCCCGTGGACCTGAAGGCCCTGACCGGCGAGGTCGCGTTCAACGACCACTACGCGGCCTATGCCCAGAGCAAGCTCGCGATCACCATGTGGACCCGCACGCTCGCCCAGGACTGGGAAGGCCAGGGGCCTATCCTGATCGCGGTCAACCCGGGCTCTCTGCTGGCCAGCAAGATGGTCAAGGAAGGCTTCGGCGTACCGGGCAAGGATCTTGGCATCGGTGCCGATATCCTGGTACGTGCGGCACTGGATGAGGAATTCGCCGGCGCCAATGGTCAGTACTTCGACAACGACGCCCAGCGTTTCGCACCGCCGCACGCCGACGCACTCGATGATGCGCTGTGCCGTCAAGTGGTCGCGACGATGGAGAGAATGCTTGACCGGATTGGCCGCTGAGTGACTCCGACCAGAGGGCAGCGAGCTGGAGTGCCCTGTCTGAAGACGAAACGCCCACCCCGAGAGTCTCGAGGCGGGCGTTTCGGCTTCTGCGCGCGGACCGATCAGACCAGCTCGCGGTGCTCCTTGCGAGCGCGACGGCTGTCACGTACCACGGCGCCGCAGATCACGGCGAGTACGCCAAGGGTCAGCAATGGCCAGATGAGGACATAGGTGGCAAACAGGAATGTCATGGGCGTGTGTCTCCTGAAATGTACAGTAGGAAAGTCCCCGGCGACGCCAAGGGCCGCCGGGGCGCTTGTGGCAAGCATCCCGATCAGGTCAGGGACTCGTCGTAATGGCTGACCTTGTCGGTGATGGTGGTGAAGTCAAAGCGCGGCTGGCGGCTGGCGAGACTCATGATCACGCAGACCAGGGTGCTGGTGCCGTAGGCCGTGAGCGAGGCCAGCAGCACGGTGTAGTCACGCAGTTCGCCGGTCGCGAAGACGACCATGGCCAGCATGGCCAGCACGCCGGCGACCAGTCCGGCGATGCGACCGAGGAAGCCGAAGACCATCAGGCCGATGATGACGCCGCCACCGATGCTGGCGAGCAGCTCGAAGATCAGCCCACTGATACCCTCCAGCGGCACCCACTCGAAGCGCGCCATGCAGAACACCACCATGGCGACCAGGACGGAACTGGTGAAGGCCAGGTTGGTGATGCGATCCCAGAAGCAGCTGGCGATCACCGGGAAGACGATGGCGCCCCAGAGTGCGCCGACGAAGACCAGCATCACCAGAATATCCAAAGAGAAGCTGGCGAAGACGATCCCCAGCACGGTGGCGATGATCATCGTCAGACGCCCGACCAGCAACATGCGTCGAGGGTCGGCCTTGCCGCGGGCGATGTTCTTGCGGTAGACGTCCGCCATCATGATCGCCGAGAGTGCCGAGAGATCGGAGTCAGCGGTGGAGGACAGCGAGCCGATCACCAGGATGAAGAACAGGCGATGAAGAAGGGCGGCAGGTACTCCGACACCATCTGCGGAATCAGGTTGTTCATGTCGCCATTGAGCGGCTCGACCCCGAGGGTCAGCGCCATCAGACCGATCATCCCCAGACCGATCACGATGGCACCGTAGCCGACGGTAGCCGTGATGAAGGTCGGCTTGATGTGATCTTCATTGACCGCGAACAGGCGCTGGGAAATCGTCTGATTGCCGATGGCATACGCCAGCACGGCCACGAAGAAGGGCGCCCCCTGATTGAGGATGGCATCAGTCGAGAAGAAGTCGGCCTGTTGCGGCGTGACATGCTTGAGCCCTTCCACCAGCTCCGAAGGGCCCCCCATGGCAAAGAACACGGCCGGAATGATGACGATGGCGATGGCCATCAGTGCCACCAGCTGGGCGAAATCCGTCAATACCGAGGCGCGGAAGCCCGACCAGAGCGTATAGCACAGCACCCCGACCCCCGCCAGGATGACGCCTGTCTGGAAGGACAGCGGCGACAGCACCGAGACAAGCGCACCGGCGGCCGTGAAGTTGACCATCAGGCTGATGATGCTGCCCAGCACGTTGGAGAAGGCCAGAATCAGCTGGCTGCTCGAACCGTGGCGTGCATGGATCAGCTCGCCCAGCGTATGGGCGTTGGGGGCCAGCTTGCGGAAGCGGCGGCCGAAGGGATAGATGAACAGGATCATCAGCGCGCCCCAGAATCCATAGTGGATCGGGCCTGACACGCCATAGGTATAGCCGGAGGTGGCAGCGGCATAGAAGGAGGCGGCCCAGATCCAGGTGGCGGTCATGCTGGCGGCGCCCATGCCGAAGCCGACACGGTGGTTGGACACCATGAACTCGTCAGCATCTTCCTTTTTCTTGCGAATGGTGAGAGTGATCAGGTAGGTACCGCCATAGAAGGCGATCAGCAGGAGAAGAACGGTAATGGTCGAGAATTGATAGAGAGAGTCGTTGTTCAAGTACGGAGCCTCCAATGGATGACAGAACACCTGTTGACCTGAGCAGCGAGCTGTTCAGGAGTGCGGTGATGAGAGTCATGAAAGGAAGGTTCTGAGCCGTCTTGCCTTGAGATGGTTGTCGTGTCCAAGGCGTCTTCGTCTGGTGAACAGGCAGACCCTGTCACACTTGCGAGCTACGAGGTGTCAGCACTTTCCAGGGAAGAAAGTGCGGGGTGGCGGGCGTCGTGGCATGCACTTGCCCTCATCAGCGTAATGGATTCCCTCTCTTATCGATAATGTCGAGGTTTCGACAGTCTTTCGAAAATACTGGTGATCCAGTGGGTCGCGAGTCCTGGTGCTTTCGGTGAGCGTTAAGATTGAGTTAATGAAGGCTGCATACCTTAGTGTCTGGTTTGCGACATGTCCACCCTTGACAGATTCCAGCAGATCGCTCTCAGGTATTGCCTGAACTCCAGGTCCATAAAGACGGCGTCATGCCAGAGGTATCTGGCGTTTTATTGAATCTTCGTTCAATATAAATCAAGTGTAATTCTTGGTGTTTCAGGGCGTCAAAGTCTGTCATTTAATGTCATTGAACTGTGTGAATTCCCCTTATTTTTCTCGTGATGCCTCTCGGATCTTTGAGGGATTTTCTCTGCCTCATCGTGGGGTTTCATGTTGATGGATATTCAATGATTTCACACAAGTGATTGTTTTAAAGGTTGTTTGTCTATTATTTCCCAGCGTTCGGCCAGTTCTCATGAATACCGTGGTGTCTAGGAGGACGCGAGAGGAGTACGAAGAGAGGGCGTGAGGAGTGCGAGGAGAGGGCGAGAGGAAAACAAGAAAAAAATGAGAAGGCAGTCTCGACGGTTGTTCGCCACCTTTCTGGCCGATTAATCAAAAAAACCGCCCCCTGAACGGGAGCGGCAAGATGATGTTCTCAGTGCAGAGCACGTCACTGAGGGGCGTCTTCAGCCCGCCGGGCTCAGGATGCGGATATCGCCATCGGCGATCCAGTCACCGGCGTTGTCGCGGAAGCGCTGCATATGTTCGGTCTCACGGTGGGCCTGCAGCGCGTCGTGGGATTCCCAGGCTTCTACCACGGTGATGGTGTCGGGGCGTGGGTCGTTGTCCTTGTCGGCGGCGCGCTCGGAGTCCAGGCACGGGTGGTAGGCGTGGCAGCCATCTTCCTCGCGCACGGTGGGCGCGACGGCGCAGAGTTCATTGAAGACATCCTGAACGTGACCTTCCTTGGCGGTAACGGTGGCGATTACCCAGATCATCCTGGCTCCTTGTGACGGTGTTGACCGCAGTTGTGGCAGGGATTCTCGTGATGAGATGTCCTGACTATGTGGAGTCGTTTCTGGCCACTGCAAGGGGCGGCGGCTGACTGCCGGCATGATCTCGCGTGATGCGCACACCAAAGCGCCGGACAGCAGGGCTGTCCGGCGCAGTTGTCACCAGGCAATGATCCGTGATCGTGAGGGATCAGGCCGGGAAGGCGATCGATCAGGACGGGAAGGCGAACTGGGCGCCTTCACGCAGACCAGCGGAAGGCCAGCGCTGGGTGATGGTCTTGCGGCGAGTATAGAAGCGCACCGCGTCCGGGCCGTAGGCGGACAGATCGCCGAACAGCGAGCGCTTCCAGCCACCGAAGCTGTGATAGGCGACCGGCACCGGCAGCGGCACATTGATGCCGACCATGCCGACCTGGATGTGATCACTGAAGTAGCGGGCGGCTTCGCCATCTCGGGTATAGATGCAGGTGCCGTTGCCGTATTCGTGATCATTGATCAGCTGCATGGCGGCTTCCATCGAATCGGCGCGCACGACCAGCAGCACCGGGCCGAAGATCTCTTCCTGATAGCAGGTCATCTCCGGTGTGACGCCATCGATCAGGGTGCCGCCGACGAAGAAGCCGTTCTCGCCGCCTTCGACCTGCGGATTGCGGCCATCGACCACCACCTTTGCGCCTTGCTGCTCGGCGCTATCGATGTAGCCCACCACCTTGTCTCGATGCGCCGCGGTGATCAGCGGGCCGAAATCATTGCCCTTGTCGCTGTAGATACCGACCTTGAGGCCTTCCATCTGCTGCTTCATCTGCGCGATCAGCTTGTCGGCGGCGTCATCGCCCACGGCCACCGCGACGGACAGCGCCATGCAGCGCTCACCGGAGGAGCCGAAGGCGGCGCCATTCAGTGAGTTGGCCACGTATTCCATGTCGGCGTCCGGCATCACGATAGCGTGGTTCTTGGCGCCGCCGAGGGCCTGACAGCGCTTGCCGTTGGCGGCGGCGCGGCTGTAGATGTACTCGGCGATCGGCGTGGAGCCCACGAAGCTGACCGCCTGGATGCGCGGGTCATCCAGCAGCGTATCGACGGCTTCCTTGTCGCCATTGACGACATTCATGACGCCGGCCGGCAGGCCAGCCTCCATCAGCAGCTCGGCGATGAACAGCGTGGAGGTCGGGTCGCGCTCGGAGGGCTTGAGGACGAAGGTGTTGCCGCAGGCGATCGCCATCGGGTACATCCACAGCGGCACCATGGCCGGGAAGTTGAACGGCGTGATGCCGGCAACGACGCCCAGTGGCTGGAATTCGCTCCAGGAGTCGATGCCCGGGCCGGTATTGCGGCTGTGCTCACCCTTGAGCAGTTCCGGGGCGCTGCAGGCATATTCGACATTCTCGATGCCGCGCTGGAGTTCCCCCAGCGCATCGTGACAGATCTTGCCGTGTTCCTGGCCGATCAGGCGGGCGATCTCGTCGGCGTGTTCTTCCAGCAGCTGCTTGAAGCGGAACATCACTCGAGCGCGCTTGATCGGCGGCGTGTTGCGCCATTCTGGGAAGGCGGCCGCGGCGGCCGCGATGGCTTCCTCGACGGTCGCCTTGCTGGCCAGGCGTACCTGACCGCCGACCTCACCGGTGGAGGGATTGAAGATGTCCTGGGTACGGCCTTCGCTGTGATCGAGGTTGCCGTTGATAAGGTGACCGAGCGTTTTCATTGTTGTGAGCTCCATGAAATGACTTGCAAGAAAAAGGGCAGTGATGGGACTGGCGTCGATCGCCAGTCCGAACGTGATCGTCAGTCCTGAACGTGATTGTCAGTCTTAAGCGTCGATCATCAGTCCTGTGCGGCGAAGGCATCGCCCAGGGCATTGATCAGACGGTCCAGTTCATCGTGCTCGGTGATGAACGGCAGGCCCAGCTGGATGGTGTCGCCGCCGTAACGCACATAGAAGCCGGCCTTCCAGCAATGCATGGCGATCTCGTAGGGACGCCGCGCCGGCTCGCCGGGATAGGCCTCGACCTGCAGAGCACCGGCCAGGCCGTAGTTGCGAATGTCACTGATGTAGCGAGTGCCCTTGAGCTCGTGCAGCTTCTTCTCGAACACCGGGCTCAGTTCACGGACACGGGGGATGAGCTGGTCATTCTCGAGCACGTCGAGGGCCGCCAGTGCCGCGGCACACGCCACCGGGTGACCGGAGTAGGTGTAGCCGTGGGGAATCTCCATCATGTAATCGGCGCCGCCGTTGTCCATGAAGGTCTGGTAGATATCGCCCTTGACGACCACGGCACCCATCGGCACCGCGCCATTGGTAAGCTGCTTGGCGACATTGAGGATGTCCGGTGTGACACCGAATTCCTCGGCGCCGCTCATGGCGCCCATGCGCCCGAAGCCGGTGATGACCTCATCGAAGATCAACAGGATATCGTGCTGGTCACACAGCTCGCGCAGTCGCTTGAGGTAGCCCACTGGCGGCGGCAGCACGCCGGCGGAGCCTGCCATCGGCTCGACGATGACGGCCGCGATGTTGGAGGCATCATGCAGCGCGATCAGCTCCAGCAGCTCATCGGCGCGCTCGGCACCGGTCTGGGGCATGCCGGGGGTGAAGACATTTTCCTTGAGCAGGGTATGCGGCAGATGGTCGGCATCGACCCCCTGGCCATAGAGCGTGCGGTTGGCGCCGATGCCGCCGACGCTGAAGCCCCCGAAGTTGACGCCGTGATAGCCCTTGCTGCGACCGATCAGCTTGGTCTTGGTCGGCTTGCCTTTCTTGCGCCAGTAGGCGCGCGCGATCTTCAGTGAGGTATCGGCGCTTTCGGAACCTGAGCCGGTGAAGAAGACGTGATCCAGCCCCTCGGGCATCAGTCCCGTGATGCGATGTGCCAGCTCGAAGGCCTTGGGGTGGCCGTACTGGAAGGATGGCGCGTAATCCAGCTCGCGCAGCTGTGCGCTGACCGCTTCGGCGATCTCCGGGCGGCAATGGCCGGCACCGCAGGTCCAGAGACCCGACAGGCCATCGAAGATCTGGCGTCCCCGGGAATCCGTGAAGTAGGCACCCTGCGCCTTGGTGATGATGCGTGGGTCCTGCTTGAACTGCCGATTGGCCGTGTAGGGCATCCAGTAGGCGTCAAGTTGTTCCTTGCTCAATCCTGCCTGGGCGGAAGGGGATGTGTCGAAGGCGGTCATGATGTCTCCCGAAGAGTGCTGTTGTTGTTGGATCTCGGCTCCTGTCTGGCTAGATTAGAAAGCCCTTTTGATAAGATAAATGCCGTTGTCTTTATCTTCAGGAAAGCATTTACTTAACTTTCCATGTCGTGGAACTCAGGAGGGCAGACCATGCGCAAGGACGGCATGAGAGGACAGCTTGGCGATGCCGATCTGCGCTTGCTGCGCATCTTTCGCAAGGTGGTGGAGTGCGGCGGTTTCTCGGCGGCCGAGATCGAGCTCAACATCAGTCGCTCCGCCATCAGCATGGCGATGAGTGACCTGGAGACGCGGCTTGGCCTCAAGCTCTGCCAGCGGGGTCGCAGTGGTTTCGCGCTCACCAATGAGGGAAGAGACGTCCATGAAGCCGCGATGCAGATGCTGGCAGCGGCGGAAGGCTTTCGCACGCGCATCAACGGACTGCACGCCTGGCTCAAGGGCGAGCTGAACATCGGCATCACCGACAACCTGGTCACCATGCCGGAGATGCACATCACTCACGCCCTGAGCGCGCTCAAGAAGCACGGCCCGGAAGTGAAGATCAACATCCGCATGATCCCGCCCAATGAGATCGAGCGTGCCGTACTGGATGGGCGATTGCATACCGGCGTGATCCCGACGCTCAAGACGCTGCCGGGACTCGAGTATCGCTCGCTCTACGAGGAAACCTCCTGCCTTTACTGCGCGCGGGGCCATGTGCTGTTTCGCGAGCCCCGGGAAGGCGACACTCGCGCGCGCGGACGCCCGGTGGGGCAGGAGGAAATACGCCAGCATGATGCCGTGCTGCCTGCCTACGCGCAGACACCCACGATCAAGGCGCTGCATGAGCCACTCAGGGCATCCGCCTCGGCGACCGACCGCGAGGGCATCGCCTTTCTGGTGCTCTCCGGGCGTTATCTCGGCTATCTGCCCACCCACTATGCCGAGCGCTGGGTGCGCGATGGCCAGATGCAGGCGCTCAGCCCGGTGGCCAACTCCTATGTCACCTATTACAGCGCCATCACGCGCAAGAGCCGCGCGCCCAACCTGGTGCTGGAGCGTTATCTGACCGAGCTGGACGCCCTGCGCCAGGCGACACCGACACGGAAAGCGCCATCTACCCAGGAGGGCCGGTCATGAACCAGCACCAGGGGAAGTGGGCCATCCAGGGGCGGGGAGACTGTCGGGGTCATCAGGCGCGGTGAAGCGGATGACCTATTCGTTGTCGTCGTAGTGAATGATCGACAGCAGCTGAATCGGGACCTCGTTCAACTTCTCGGGGCCATGCGGAACGCCGGCATCGAAGGCCAGGCTGTCGCCGGGGCCCATCTCATAGAACTTGTCACCGTGGCGATAGGTGAGATGTCCTGACAGCAGGTAGATGAATTCATGTCCGGCATGGCAGAAGTTGGGGAAGACTTCGCTGGCATCATCCATGGTGATCAGGAAGGGTTCGTAGCGCTTCTTGGGGCCCTGCTTGTAGCTCAACAGTTGATAGGCATGGCCGACTTCCGTGCCGGTGCGTACCACCTGCATGCCTTGCCCGGCCTTGATGTGCTGGGCACCACGCCCATTGACATCGTAATCGCTGAACAGCTTCGAGATCGGCAGACTCAAGGCATTGCACAGCTTGTTTAGGGTATCGAGACTGGTGGACACCTGGGCGTTCTCCACCTTGCTGATCATGCCCTGACTGACACCGGCGATACGCGAGACGTCAGAAATCTTGTAGCCCTGCGAGACTCGCTGCTGCTTGAGCGCGCGCGCGATGTGCTGCTCGAGTCCCAGGCGTGTCTCGTCGGCTGCCGCCGTGATGGTGTCTTTCCTCTCTGACTGCGCAGCGGGGTCGGTCGCTAGTTCACGGGGCAGAGTGTCGGAGCTGTCCTGTTCCGACTTCTCGGAGGGAGCGGGGGATTTTCGCGGCATGATGACTCCTGTAGCGGAGAGGGTGGCAATGGGAAGGGGGTGGCCGGCGAGGACGCGGCATGCCCTTGTGAGGCATGCGGCGCATCGGCTCGCGAGCGGGGTATGGCGTGACATTACCAACTTTGCCGTCAACCCTCATCCTTGATGTCTGCCAAGGGGGCGGGAGTACCTTTCGAGAGTCCTTCTCAATCACCTGGCCTGGGTGTGAGGCAAGAGGCCTCCTCGACGTCACGTCGAGGAGGCCTCTTGCGTCTTGCGTTCGCAATGCGTCCTGCCACTTCACCCGGTTGTCACTGCAGGTCTTGCAGTGCCCGACATGGTGGGTGTGCTCAGCCGCGCGCCAGTCGCTTGGCCTTTTCCGGATCATCGAAGGGCAGGGAATGGCTGATGGCCGAGAGGCTGGTCTCTCCGTCAGTGCCGGTCTTGAGGGTCAGCGGAGTGCCATGCTCGGCATAGCCGGGTTCGAGACGTGCCAGCGCCATGGAGCGATCGCTCAGGCGCGAGTACATGCCTTGGGTGATGACACCGACACACTTGCCGTCGGCGTAGATCTTGTCACCGATCTGGGCGACGTCTTTCGAGTCCAACAGCACGCCATAGACCTTGACGCGCTCCTTGCCCTGCAGCGCGAAGTGTTCGCTGGCGCCACGGAATTCGCTCTTGCCCGGGGAGACGGTGAAGTCCAGGCCCAGCTCCCACAGGGTGTCGCCCACCGGCTGGTCGGGATACGGGTAGGTTTCGGAATTGTCCGCCGGGTAGAACAGCAGGTGGCTCTCGACCCGCAGCCAGTCAAGGGTGCCGAAGCTGCACGGCTTGATGCCCATGTCGGCGCCATCTTCGAGAATCTGTTCCCACAGAGAGGGAGCGTCCTTGGCCTTGCAGAAGATCTCGTAGCCACGCTCGCCGGTGTAGCCGGTGCGCGAGATCATCACGTGGTAGCCGAACAGCTGGGTCTGCAGATGGTGGAAGTAACGCAGCTCACGGATGCCCGGCACATGACGCTCCAGAAAATCCACCGCGACCGGCCCCTGCAGTGACATGTCATGCATGTCGTCATCGAAGGTCAGGCTGACGGCGCGCCCCAGGGCACTCTTGGCCAGCATTTCATTCGCGGTGCCCGTGCCGTGCACCACGAGGTAGGAGTTCGGCGCCAGGCAATAGACGATGCAGTCGTCGACGAACTTGCCGGCCTCATTCAAGACGCTGGCATACACCGATTTGCCCGGATACAGCTTGGACATGTCCCGCGTGGTGACGTAATCCAGCACGGCCTGGGCGTGCGGGCCATTGCAGTGGATCTTCTTGAGTCCCGAGACATCCATCAGACCGGCGCGGGTGCGGATGGTCTCGTGGTCATCGGCCGTGTCCGAGACGGCGTAATTCCAGGCAGTGCCCATGCCATTCCAGTCTTCCAGCTCCGCGCCCAGCTTGCGGTGTTGTTCGGCCAATGCCGAGATGCGCCATGAATTCGCCATGCGTCCCTTTCTCCTGTGAGTCGTGCTGCCTAGCGTAAGTGGGTGGTGCCGTAGTCCTGCTGGTGCTGGCGGAGATGGCGCGCAAGACGCGCATTCGCCGCAGGAGGTGTTGTTGTTCTGTTGCCTCTTCAGGCGCCTCTTCAGGCGCTTCACAAGGGCTTGTGCCTGCTGCTTGCCTTGCCTGATCGCATGAGTGTCGATTCTTGAAAGGAAAGAAACATTCCTCATGGTTAAGCAAGGGGCTTGCCAATTCCGTCAAAGGCCATGGCCACGGCAGCCCTTGAGCGAGTCAGGCGCCGATTGGCAGCACGAATTCGGGCGTGAATATTAGCGTTTTGCGTCATGCTGGTGCGAAGAGAGGGCTTTGGGCACCGAAATGATGCCTATTTCGAGAAACGAGCAGGAATTCACTCAGGATCACTTGGCATTTCCTGTGGGGTAAAACGAGCTTGGAAAATAAATTTCCATGCAAAACAGGAAGTTGATGAAAAGTTCTGGGCAGCAGCTGGCGAAATGGCATGCTGCATGCTTTTCTTTGGGGGAAATAAAGTTGACCAGCAGGAATCACAAAAACTCGTTTCATCCGCTATCTTGACGTGGCGAGTCACCACAAGGGGTCAGGTTTCCCGGGGTGGCAGACAGTGTCGAGGGAGATGGAACCCGGTCCGCTCTCAGAGGAAACCCAGATGTCACCCGAAAACGCGCAACAGTTCATCAAGGATCACGACATTCGCTATCTGCTGGCGCAGTTCGTGGATATTCACGGCGCCGCCAAGACCAAGTCCGTGCCGGCCAATTGCCTGATGGATGTGGTCGAGAAGGGCGCCGGCTTTGCCGGCTTCGCCGTCAGTGGTCTCGGCATGTCGCCGGAGGGGCCGGACTTCATGGCGCGGGGTGATCTGAGCTCGTTGTCGCTGGTGCCGTGGCAGCCGGGTTATGCGCGCATGGCCTGTGATGGCTACGTCAATGGGCAACCGTTCGCCAACGACAGCCGCGTGGTGCTGCTCAAGCAGCTGGAGCGCCTGAAGGAGAAGGGCTGGACGCTCAATAGCGGGCTGGAGCCGGAATTCTCGCTGTTCCGCCGGGGGGAAGCGGGTGAGCTGTTGCCGGTGGACGAGAGCGATACCCTCGCCAAGCCCTGCTACGACTACAAGGGCCTGTCGCGTTCGCGTGAATTCCTCGAACGTCTGGTCGAATCGCTGCAGGCGGTGGACTTCGACGTCTACCAGATCGATCACGAGGACGCCAACGGCCAGTTCGAGATCAACTACACCTACAGCGATGCGCTGACCTCGGCAGACCGCTTCACCTTCGTGCGCATGGCCGCCGGCGAGATCGCCAATGACCTGGGCATGGTGTGCTCCTTCATGCCCAAGCCGCTGGCGGACCGCCCGGGCAATGGCATGCACTTCCACCTGTCCGTATGTGATGACACCGGACGCAACCTGTTCGGCGATAATTCCGACGCCCAGGGCATGGGCCTGTCGTCGCTGGCGTACCACTTCCTCGGTGGTCTGCTGGCGCATGCCCCGGCGCTGTGTGCCTTTGCCGCGCCGACCGTCAATTCCTACAAGCGTCTGGTCGGGGGTGGCAGCACCAGCGGCGCGACCTGGGCGCCGGTCTTCATCGCCTACGGGGACAACAACCGCTCGGCCATGGTGCGTGTGCCTTACGGTCGCCTCGAGTTCCGCCTGCCGGACGCCGGCTGCAACCCCTATCTCGTGCACGCCGCCATCATCGCGGCGGGGCTGGATGGCGTGGCGCGCAAGCTGGACCCGGGCACGCCCCACAACATCAATCTCTACTCGCTGACCCCGAGCGAGTGCGCCGAGAAGGGCATCGAGACGCTGCCGCAGAATCTGGCCCTGGCCATCGATGCGCTCGAGGCGGACAGCATTCTGCGCGAGAGCCTGGGCGAGGGAATCTGCGCCGAGTTCATGCGCCTCAAGCGCGAGGAATGGCTGGATTACAACGCACAGGTCAGTGCCTGGGAAGTCCAGCGCTACGCCGAATTCTTCTGATCTCATCCGGCGGCGCTCGCGGATCTCGCGGGTCATGCCAGACGAGGGTCGCCACTGTCACCACCACGTTCAAGACATCAGGCAGGAGACGCCTCCTGCCCGTGAGAGGACATCACCATGTGTGGAATCGTAGGGCTTTATCTCAAGAACCCGGCGCTGGAATCGCGCCTGGGGGAGCTGTTCGAGCCGATGTTGATCGCGATGACCGATCGCGGCCCGGACAGCGCCGGCTTCGCCATCTATGGCGACGAATTTGACGCTGGCATCAAACTGACGCTGCAAAGCGATGGTGCCGATGAGGATTGGGAGGCGATCGCCAAGGGCCTGGGCGAGCAGGTCGGCACGGTGGCGGACTGGTTCAGCAATGCCAGTGTCGCGGTATTCAAGATCGCCGGAGAAGAAAGTGCCGTGCGCGGCTGGCTTGCCGACAGCGCCCCGCAGATTCGCGTGCTGAGCGTGGGGCAGAGCATCGAGATCCTCAAGGCGGTGGGCCTGCCGGCCCATATCGCCAGCCTCTATGGCCTCAAGGGCATGCAGGGCAGCCACATCATCGGCCATACCCGCATGGCGACCGAAAGCGCCGTGACCCTGCAGGGCAGCCACCCGTTCTCCACCGGGCGTGACCTGTGCCTGGTCCACAACGGCTCGCTGTCCAACCACAACTGGCTGCGCACCAAGCTCAAGCGTGAAGGCATCAGCTTCGAGACCGACAACGATTCCGAAGTCGCCGCCGGCTACCTGACCTGGCGTCTGGAGCAGGGCGACAGTCTGGAAGCCGCAATCACCGGCGCCCTGAAGGACCTTGATGGCTTCTTCACCTTCACCATTGGCACGCGTGATGGCTTCGCCGTGGTACGTGATCCGATCGCCTGCAAGCCTGCCGTGATCGCCGAGACCGATGACTACGTGGCCATGGCCTCGGAATACCGCGCCCTGGCCAGTCTGCCGGGCATCAAGGATGCCCGCGTGTGGGAGCCGGAACCCGGCCGCCTGTATCTGTGGGAAAAAGACACCGCCCGTTCGGAGGCCGCGTAATGATGAAGACTCACGATCTGGCCGTTGATGGGCTGCGCGAATTGAACCAGGCCCTGCACGATGCCGATACCCTGAAGGACGCGCGCGAGTGGCGAGTGGTCAACTCCGACGGCGCCCACAACATCGCCTGCGGTATCAATGATGACATCAGTGTCGATATCGATGGCCACGCGGGCTACTACTGCGCGGGCATGAATCAGAAGGCCAGCATCACCATCCACGGCAATACCGGGGTGGGGGTGGCGGAAAACATGATGTCCGGCTGCGTGCGGGTCAAGGGCGATGCTTCCCAGTCCGCGGGCGCGACCGCCCACGGCGGCCTGCTGATCATCGAAGGCAACGCCTCGGCGCGCTGCGGCATCTCGATGAAGGGCGTCGATATCGTCGTCAAGGGCAACATCGGGGCCATGAGTGCCTTCATGGGCCAGGCGGGACGCATGGTGGTCTGCGGCGACGCCGGTGAAGGCCTCGGCGATTCGCTCTATGAAGCGCGACTCTACGTGAAGGGCACGGTCGCATCGCTGGGCGCGGACTGCATCGCCAAGGACATGCGTGCCGAGCACCTGGAAGAACTGGCGGAGTTGCTGGCGAGTGCCGGAATCGATGAAGACCCGGCCAGCTTCACGCGTTATGGATCTGCGCGTCAGCTCTATCACTTCAAGGTCGACAACGCCTCAGCCTACTGATCAGGATGCCCAACATGACTGACGAAACTCAAACACAGCCTTACAACCCGGCACTGCGGGAATCCGCCACCTTCGGCCGCGATGTCATCCATGAGATCCAGCGCGCGGCGGAGACGGGAATCTACGATATCCGTGGCTGGGGCGCCAAGCGCAAGGTGCCGCATTTCGATGACCTGCTGTTCCTCGGCGCCAGCATGTCGCGCTATCCGCTGGAAGGCTATCGCGAGAAGTGCGAGACCGAAGTCGTGCTCGGCACGCGCCATGCCAAGAAGCCGGTGGTGATCAGCACGCCGGTCACCATCGCCGGCATGAGCTTCGGGGCCCTGTCCGCCCAGGCCAAGGAAGCCCTGGGGCGTGGCGCCTCGGAAATCGGCACCTCCACCACTACCGGCGATGGCGGTATGACCCCGGAAGAGCGCGGCCAGTCCTCGCGCCTCGTCTATCAGTACCTGCCGTCGCGCTACGGCATGAACCCGGACGACCTGCGCAAGGCCGATGCAATTGAAGTCGTGCTCGGCCAGGGCGCCAAGCCCGGCGGTGGCGGCATGCTGCTGGGCCAGAAGATTTCCGAGCGGGTCGCGGGCATGCGCACCTTGCCACAGGGCATCGACCAGCGCAGCGCCTGTCGCCACCCGGACTGGACCGGCCCAGATGACCTGGCGATCAAGATTGCCGAGCTGCGCGAGATCACCGACTGGCAGGTGCCGATCTACGTCAAGATCGGCGCGACCCGCACCTACTACGACGTCAAGCTGGCGGTGAAGGCAGGCGCGGATGTCATCGTGCTGGATGGCATGCAGGGCGGCACCGCCGCCACCCAGGATGTCTTCATCGAACACGTCGGCATCCCGACCATGGCCGCCATCCCCCAGGCCACTCAGGCACTGCAGGAGATGGGCCTGCATCGTGAAGTGCAGCTGATCGTCTCCGGCGGGATTCGCAACGGCGCCGATGTCGCCAAGGCGATCGCGCTGGGTGCCGACGCCGTGGCCATCGGTACCGCCGCCTTGATCGCGCTGGGCGACAACCATCCGCGCTACGCCGAGGAGTATCAGAAGCTGGGGTCCGCCGCCGGTTTCTATGACGACTTCCAGGATGGCAAGTGTCCGGCCGGTATCTCCACCCAGGACCCGGAGCTGAGCCAGCGACTGGACCCGGTCGCGGCCGGCAAGCGTCTGGCCAACTACCTGCGCGTGCTGACGCTGGAAGCCCAGACCCTGGCACGTGCCTGTGGCAAGTCACACCTGCATCATCTGGAACCGGAAGACCTGGTCGCCCTGAACGTGGAAGCTGCGGCCATGGCCCGGGTGCCGCTGGCGGGCACCAACTGGGTGCCGGGCCAGGGCGGTTACTGATGGCACGATCTCTATCGTGCGTGTGCCATTGCGCATGAGAGCGATCGTGCATGGCTGCCATTGCGCATGATTGTCATGGCAAAGCTGCGAAGCCTTTTGTCAGCAAGATCGCCGCAATGTTGTCCAGGCAAAATGTCGCAATGACAAGAACTCTGCTCCGGTTGATGTAGAAAAATATGACCTGACGATATTGAGTTATCAAAGCGCCTCACCCTTCGGTGAGGCGCTTTCTTTGGTGGTGAGTACAATCAAGGAAAAAGGCCAATATCATGCAAGCGAAAGTGCATCAGAATGCTGACGGTGGAGAAGCGCGTAGTGTCGTGTCGATTGCGAGATCGTGATTCTCCAAAGATAAATTTTTCCATTCTTTCAGCATCTTGAAGACATTAAATGAGAAATATGTCAGGCGTAGCGATTGGCTTATGAGGTGAGGTTGGGTCAGGGCAATAATGGTGAATTCAAGCCGATATTCATGAGCTTTGTGTTCTGTTTTGGTGCGTGAATACCTCTATTGATTGTTCATATGTGAAATGGGGTTTTCAGACGATTTTGCCGGGCATGCGGGGTAATAATTTTGCCGTCAATGGCACGAAATATGCTCAAGAAATGGAGTGGTAGTCGGATGCACGTCATCGTCAAGACGGCGGCATTACAACAAGGACAATTTCTCAGAGCAGGGTCGTGTCATGAAAAGCCCGCAATCATCCTCTGTCACTGCCGGGATTCGAAGTCGGCAACACTATCCACGCATCGAGGCGCTGCCCGATGCCCAACGGTATCTGGTGGCATGCCAGTCTCCCGAGAGCCTGCCAGGCACTGGAGAGGCGGCGGGCAACGCCCGTCAGCAACTGCAGATGCATTGTCAGCTGATCAGTACGCTGCTGGGGCAGCTCGGTAGCCGCGAGGTGGGAGGCGCCGTGCAATCCGCTCCGGCAACAGAGGCGTTGCCCACGGGGCCCGCCGACAGCGCCCGCCTGCATCGCTGGTACGACGTCGATGATCGCCCCCTGGCCTGCGATGCGCTGGCGGGTGCCATCGGCGAGGTAGGCGCGGCGGGATGTCTGATCATCATCGGCAGTGAGCATTTCGTGTGGCAGGTCGCCAATCTGGCTCAGCAGCAGGGTCTGTTGCTGGATGACATGGTGATGCTGCCGGTGGCTGCTCTGGGGCGGCATGTGTTCTGCGTGCACTGTCAGCAGGTCAGTGAGCACGTCATCCACTCACCGGCGGCCTGTGATGGCTGTGGTTTGATGCTGGAAGTGCGTGATCATTTTTCCAAGCGTCTCGGCGCCTACATGGGCGTGCGAATCGATGCGGAAGCCCCGGGAGAGATTCCCCCACAGGAGGAGGTGGCACCATGTCTCGCTTCATGAAGGCGCGGGTCGCCGCGGTCGATCAGCTCAGCAGCAGCGTGCGCCGTCTCACTCTGGTGCCTGCCGATGAGGCCTCACCCTTCACGCTGTTCTCACCGGGCAGTCATGTGGTGCTGGGCATTCCAGGAGAAGGGCGGGTGTGTCGCAACGCCTATTCATTGATCAGCCCGCCGGATGATCCCTCGCAGTACTGCATCGCGGTGCGTCGTCAGCCGGTCTCGCGTGGGGGCTCCGAAGCCATCCATTCACGCGTCAAGGTCGGTGACGAGCTGGAGCTCAGCCCGCCGGCCAACCTCTTTCTGCCGCACTGGCAGGCGCGTCACCACCTGATGCTGGCAGGCGGCATCGGCATCACGCCGTTTCTCTCCTACCTGCCGGAGCTGGAGAGTCGTGGCGCCAGCTGGGAGCTGCACCTGCGCAGCCAGGACCTCGATGTCGCCCGCTTCCCGGAGGCCGCACCCTATCTGGCGAGTGGCAACATCACCCAGCACCGTCTCGAGCGTCCGAATCTCAAGGCCCTGCTGGCGCGTCAGCCCGCCGGCACTCACGTCTATCTCTGCGGCCCGCAGGCCATGATCGATGCCGTGAAGGACGCGGCGCGCGAGCTGCACTGGAGTCTCGCGCGCATCCATCACGAGGTCTTTGCCGCCCCGGAGCCGGGGACTCCCTTCATGGCCGTGGCGCGTGGCAGCGGTGTGGAAGTGGCGGTCGGTGCTCAGGAATCGATGCTGGAAGCACTGGAGCGCAGCGGTGTCGAGGTCACAAGCCTGTGTCGTGGCGGCGTCTGCGGACAGTGTCGGGTCGAGATGCTGGAGGGGGAGGCGGAACACCGTGACTCCTTCCTCGATGAACAGGAGCGGGCCAGTCAGCGCTGCGTGATGCCCTGCGTTTCCCGGGCACGCAGCCAGCGGCTGGTGCTGGATCTCTGAAACCGTCTTTCGCGAGATGGACCCCCAAGGAGCAGGAACATGCAATTTTCCCCGCGAGATGACCAGGCGTTCCATGGTCAGTTCACCTTCAAGAATTCCGACTACGCCATCCAGCGTTTTCCCTTCCCGTTCCCGGAAGATGAGTACCGTTACTCGGTCAATATCGAGCCGCATGTCTTGCCGGGCAAGCCGGGTTCCATCACCGAGCACATGCTGGATATCGATGAGCACTATCTGAGCGAGATCGCCGAGCGTGAGCGGGTGCTGGCCAAGGACCCCAGACGCTGCCTGGTGATGCCACACATGCAGCCGGCAGCCTGGGACTTTCTCGAATTCGTGATGACGCACTACGCCCGGGACTATCCGCAGGCCTTCAGTTTCGAGCGCGACGGCGATGACTGCGTGTGGCGCAACCATCTGCTGGGGCTGGAGCAGGCCTTTTGCATGGGTGATGACACCAGCCTGCCACTGCCGCCACTGGACTATATCGGCCGTCAGATGCAGGGCGATATCGCGCTGCTCGACCAGCGCGACGGTGACCTCTTTATGGACGCCGGCATGATCACCTGTCCGGCGGACTGGTCACTGGCCTTCGATGCCGGCATGAGCTTCAAGCAGTGGCATGGTCCGGTGCCGCTGGCGCATGAGATGGGCGTGTTCGATCGCGCGCTCAAATACCTGTGCGCCATCCAGGTCGGCGGGCCGGTGCGACGCCTCAACTGGACCATGACCATCCATCCGCGCATGGACAGCTCCCCGGAGACCTATGCCGAGTGGGGCAGTGATCGCACCACCATCACCGCCGAAAACGCCGGTCGTGATGTGCATCTGCGCGTCGAGCTGCAGACGCTGGTGCGCATGCCGCGCAGTCATGCGCTGTTCTTCGGTATCCGCACCTATCTGATCAGCCTCGAGGACCTGTGTACCAACCCGGTCTGGCAGTCGCGCTTGTTGAAGGTGCTCAAGACCCTGCCGGCGGAGCTGATCGACTACAAGGGGCTGACGCGCTATCTGCCCAGCGTGCTCGAGTGGCTGGAAGCCCGCGAGGCAAGCGTTGCGGCCAAGGCCGAAGCGACGGCGCAGGCAGCGGTCTAGGCCACGTTGCGGGCAAGCCGCTCTGGCTAAGAGCTCCTGATAAAGAGCTCTTGATAAAGAGCTCTCGGCACCGAGGGCGTGATAGGGCATGGATCGCAAGCCGCTGACGAAAGCGCTTGCGAATAACAACAAAGGGGAAACGCTGGTGAATATCGATGTGCTCCAACTCAGCTACGCGCTGGATACGTTCTACTTCCTGATGTGTACCGCGCTGGTCATGTTCATGGCCTGCGGCTTCGCGATGCTGGAATCCGGGCTGGTGCGCTCCAAGAATACCGTCGAGATCCTGACCAAGAATGCGCTGCTCTACGGCATCGCCTGTCTAGTGTTCCTGGTGGTGGGCTACAACGTGATGTATCCCGGTGACAATGCCATCAGCAGCGTAATTCCGGGGCTGTCGTTCATGCTCGGCGCTGACAATACCCTCAGCGACATCAGTGCTGGCGAAGGGGCGGCCTATTACTCCAGCATGGCGGACTTCATCTTCCAGGCGGTGTTTGCCGCCGCGACCATGTCCATCGTCTCGGGGGCCGTGGCGGAACGCATGCGTCTGTGGCCGTTTCTGATCTTCGCGGTGGTGATGGTCGCGGTCATCTATCCGGTGGAAGGCTACTGGAAGTGGGGCGGCGGTTTCCTGAATGCGATGGGGTATCAGGACTTCGCAGGCTCGGTGGTCGTGCACATGGCGGGCGCGGCGGCGGCATTGGCGGCGGTGCTGCTGGTCGGTCCGCGCAAGGGGCGCTACGGCGTGGACGGCAAGGTACGTGCCATTCCGGGTGCCAATCTGCCGATCGCCATGCTGGGCATGTTCATCCTGTGGATGGGCTGGTTCGGCTTCAATGGCGGCTCGATGCTCAAGATCGCCAGTCTCGATGATGCCAACAGCGTGGCGCGTATCTTCGTCAACACCAATGCCGCGGCCTCGGCAGGGATGGTGGCCGCGGCGCTGCTGTCACGTGCCATGTTCGGCAAGACCGACATGACGATGGTGATGAACGGTGCCCTGGCCGGTCTGGTCTCGATCACCGCCGAGCCGTTGCTGCCGTCTGCCGGCCTTGCGGTGCTGGTCGGTGCGGTAGGCGGCATCATCGTGGTGCTGTCGGTGGTGGGACTGGACCGTCTCAAGATCGATGACCCGGTCGGTGCCATCTCCGTACACGGCTCCGCCGGCCTGTGGGGCATCATGGCAGTGCTGTTCTCCAATCCGGACGCCGCGTTCGGTACCCAGATCCTGGGCACGCTGATCATCTTCGCCTGGATGTTCGGCGCAAGCTTGGTGGCGCTGCTGGTGATCAAGAAGGTCTGTGGTGGCCTGCGTGTCAGCGAGGAAGAGGAACTGGAAGGCATGGACATGCACGAATGTGGCATGGGGGCCTACCCGGAGTTCGTCAACATGTCCTCCCCGTCACAGGGAGAAGGCACTGCGTCCGGGCATGCCGGCAAGGCGAGCGCTGCAGTCCCGGCTGCGGTGCTCAAGGGGGCGGCGCGTTGAGCCTGCCCCCCCCCAAGTGCTGGAGTCTCAGAGTTTGATGTGATGAGCCCCGCCAGCATGTGACACGAGAAGGCCCGCCAATTGGCGGGCCTTCTCGTGTTCCAGGGGCAGCGTAAGGGGAAAGGGTGGGCAAGGGATAGGGAAAGGAGGGGGAAACAAGAGGGATGATGGACGTCCCGGGAGAACAAGCAGCGGCCAGACGGAAACTGCCTGTCAGCGGCGGTGCAGGCCACCCAGCTCATGATTGATATGGCGGGCGCAGTCCATCAACGCGCCGCGCAACAGCAGGCACCGGCGCTCGTCGGCCATCATCGCATCGGGGCCCGAGATATTGATGGCGCCCACCAGATGACCGGTATGGTCATAAAGCCCCGTGGCGATGGCGGTGGCGTAGTCGGAACGACTTTCCACCCATCCCTGGCGGCGAGCCTCCTCGATGGCATCCTTCAAGGCCGGCAGGTTCTGGGGCGCCGGCGGTGGGTAGTCATCCAGACGGATCTGACGATAGAGCTGCTGCAGTTCATCCTCGCCCAGCACCGTGAGCAGGATGCGCCCCATGGCGCTGACATGACACGGCAGACGGGAGCCGATGGGGATGTTGACCGACATGCGCTGTGCGGCGAAGGCGCGGTAGAGATAGATTGCATCCGTGCCCTCACGCACGCTCAGGTGACATGACATGGTGGTCTGGTCGCGCAGGGTGTCCAGGTGGGGTGCCACTACCTCGACCAGGTCACGACTGGCCAGATAGCTGAAGCCCAGCGAGATGACCTGTGGCCCCAGTTCATAGGTGTTGCGAGCGATCTTCTTGAGATAGCCCATGTCGGTGAGGGTGATGACGATACGATAGATGGCCGAATTGGTGGTGCCAAGTTCCTCGGCGAAGTCATTGGTGGTCAGCACCTTGCGCCTGCTGCTGAACATCTCGAGGATTCTCAGCCCGCGAAACAGTGCCGGCACGGTGTAATCATTCTCGCGAGCAGGCGCGGTCGAGAGCGATGGGTCATCGGTCACGACCTCCTGCCCGGAAGGGAGCGAGGCGTGGGAATCGGGCATACCTGGTTCCTTTTGCTGCGTATGGCGAGCCGTAGGTGAAACGCAGTCTCCCCGTCGCTGCCTGGAACTCAGACGACGACGGGGAGCGGGTGACAACGTGAGAGGCATGCGCGAGCGGATGCCAAGGTTGCGTCGCAATCGCTAGCCGTGATGATGGGCCAGCAGGGCAGCGGCTGTCACGGTCTGCCCCGAGTATTCGTGCATGGCATCGAGCATGACGCCCCACTGATAGTGGCTGGAGGCGATGTCGAACAGCAGGTGGAAGCAGGGGCACTGATGGCTTCCCACGTTGACGATGATCGCGTTGGTGCGTGCCACTGACGTCTGCGCGACGCTCCCGGGCGGGAAGGCCTCACTGCGCAGGTCCACCCCGCAGAGCTTGGCCATCAGCGTCGGTACGCTGCTGCCACTCAGGCTGAACCAGGCGTGGGAATCCCGCCGTGGCAGGGAATGCACGCGCCTGCCCTGGGCCAGTGCGTCATCCGCCTGCGCGATGAGCGGCAGCTCGGCCACGCCCGCATCGGGGGTGATGGCCGGCGTCAGTTGCAGAAACTCACCCACTGACAGCCTGACCAGCCAGCTGCCATCCGTCTGGAGCCTTGCCGTATTGGGCGTATCCGGCACCGTGAAGCCCAGCGCGCCCAGCCAGTCGGCGGCCTCGCGGCCGCGAAGACCTGCGCGTCCCAAGGTGCTCATGTCGGCGAGCGCGCAGTGGCTGATGGCCGTCGCCATGTCACTTGATGCGTCGGTTGTCGACGCGCCAGTGAGGCTTGCCGGCAATGCACAGCGCGCCAACGCCGTGGAGCCATCCAGGTGGTCCGTCATTGATGTCGTCATTTCACAGCTCCTGGCGGGCAGACTTGGGATCAAAGAAGGGCAGGGCCACGACCTCGGCCTGGACCAGTACGTCGCCCTGGGTGCGGATGGTGATCTTGCTGCCGGGCGTACTGCTGTCGATTCCGGCGTAGGCCAGGCCGATGATGGCACCCAACGTCGCGCTGTATTCACACGAGGTCACGTTGCCGGTGATGTCGCCACCGGGCTTGGCGGCGTCGGCGCTCTGCTCCCCGCCGCTGAGCACCAGTTGACCTTCCAGCGGTTGCGGGCTGTCCTTGGGCAGCATGAAGCCGACCAGCTTGCGGGTCTGGGGCTGGGCGGCAAGAATCTCGATCGCACGACGGCCGACACAGAAGGGCTTCTTGTGGCTGACTGCCCACTCAAGGCCGATCTCGCCGGGATGGCTCATGCCATCGGTATCCTGACCGATGATGATGTGACCTTTCTCGAGACGCAGCAGACGCTGGGCCTCGACGCCGAAGGGGCGGATGTCGGCCTGCTCGCCTGCCAGCATCAGCAGGTCCCACAGCGCTTCGCCGAAACGGCTCGGCACGTGGATCTCGTAGCCCAGTTCACCGACGAAGCCGACCCGCAGCAGGCGGGCGGGAATCCTGCCCTGCGTGCCCAGCAATTCGGTCTCGAGATGGCCGGTGCGCAGCTCCAGATAGGGGAAGGCCTGGGGGCTCAGGTCGATGTCGCGACACACCTTGCTCAGCACCTCGCGGGCCTTGGGCCCGGCCAGATTGACGGCGCAGTAAGCGGCGGTGACGTTGGTGATATCGACATCGAGTCGCCACTGGGCATTCCACTTCAGCATCTGCTGGTAGACACGGTCCACGCCGCTGGTGGTGGCGGTGACATAGAAGTGTTCCTCACCGAGGCGGCACGAGACGCCATCGTCGATGATCACGCCTTGCTCGTTGGCCATGGTGGCGTAACGTGTGCGACCCACCGGCTGCTTGAGGAAGGCGAAGGTGTAGAGGCGGTTGAGCAGCTCGGCGGCATCCGGCCCGCGCAGCTCGATGCCACCGAGGGTCGAGACATCGATCAGGCCCACGCCGTTGCGCACGGCCAGCGCCTCGGTCTGCATGGCGTCATTGCGCTGCTCGGGGCGGCCATAGAAGGCCGGGCGCGCCCAGTGGCCGGCCGGCATCATGCTGGCACCGAGAGCTAGATGGCGCTGATGCATCGGTGTCTGGCGGTAGGGGTCGAAGCTGCGACCGGCCAGCAGCGGCAGCGGTTCGGCCACGAAGGGCGGGCGCGCGGTGGTCACGCCGGTCTCGCTGACGGTGCGCTGGGTGGCCTCCGCGACCAGACGCGCGGCCGGCAGTGCCGAGTGACGGCCCTGGGACGGACCCATGCCCAGTGTCGAGAAGCGCTTGACCAGCTGGATGTCGCGATAGCCATGGCGGGTGGCATTGAGGATGTCGCGAATCTGCAGGTCTTCATCCAGATCGACGAACTCCTTGCCCTTGGGGTGCGCGAACAGCGGCCAGCCATGCTGACGGAAGGGGCGTGACGGCGTGACGGCCGCAGGCTCATTCGCCTCAAGCGTGGCATCCACGACCTTGCCTGCCGCGGCAAGCCCGTTCAGGGCGGCGCTCGTGGCACGCTGACCATCGGCGATCACGTCCTTGAGGTGATAGAGGCCATTGGCGGAGCCTGCCATGTGCAAATGTTTCGGCAGGCCGCTGAGGCTGAAACGCGCATCATCATCCAGATAGGAGAGCTTGGCACCCGCCTGGCAGGCCAGCTGATAGACCGGCATGTAGCCCGCCGTCATGCAGACCAGATCACAGGGGATCACCTCTCCCTCGGTGGCCAGTTCGCCGCGCGCGACGATCTTGCGTACCTCGACGCCGGTGACGTGATGCAGCGACTTCTCCGCCTGCGCCTCGAAGATGGCGTGCTCGAGCTTCAGGGCGATGCCGCAGTGGCGCACCGCATCGGCAAGGCTTGCCTCATCGGGCTGGGCGCGCATGTCGAGCAGCGCGACGATGTTGACGCCGTGCTCCATCAGGTCCAGCGCGGCCAGATAGCCATCATCGCTGCCGGTGATCACCACGCCTTGCTTGCCCGGCAACACGCCATAGTGCTGCATCAGGCGCTGGGCGGCACTGGCGAGCATGATGCCCGGCAGGTCGTTGTTGCGAAATACCACCGGTTGATCGAAGGCGCCGCTGGCGAGAATGCATTCCTTGGCGCGCACCTTGTAGAGGCGCTTGCCGCGGATCACCGGCAGGTAGTTGTCGGTGAACCAGGCATTGCAGGTCGCCTCGGTCATCACGTCGATTCGCGGATGCGCCGTGACGGCCGCGCTCAGCGTCTGCAGTGTCTGGTTGGCCTCATGGCCTTCGGCGTCGAAGCGCGCATAGGTCAAGGCGCCGCCGAGCAGACGGCCCTGTTCGACCAGCAGCACGTTGGCGCCACCCTCGGCAGCCCCAAGCGCCGCCGTCATGCCCGCCGGGCCGGCGCCCACCACCACCACGTCGTGGAACAGATAGGCCTTGTCGTGATAGTCGCCACGCACGTCCAGATTCAGGGTCCCGAGCCCGGCCTTGCGGCGAATCAGCGGCTCCCAGTACTTCCAGACGCCCTTGGGCTTGTAGAAGGCGCGGTAATAGAAGCCCACCGGCATGAATTTCGAGAACTTGCCCAGCCGCATGTCGCGGTCATTGTCCAGGCTGCCATTCACGTTCTGAGCAGTGACCTCGAGCCCCGGGCTGATCTGGCGCTCATCGCCCAGCACGTTGGGCTCATCCGGCAATTGCACCAGGGTGTTGGCATCCTGGCCGGCAAAGGTCAGAGCGCCGCGCGGGCGGTGATACTTGAAGGAGCGCGACAGCAGCCAGCGGCCATTGGCGGCCAGGGCACTGGCGATGGTGTCGCCGGCAAAGCCCTGGTAGCTCACACCATCGAAGCTGAAGGTCACCGGCGTGTCACGGTCGATCAGTCGGCCCAGCGGGGCTGGCAGACGTGCGCCTCGGGCCATGGGGACTCTGGCGTTCATGCGCGTTCTCCCGAGCTGTCCGTAGTGTGCAGTGGAAACTCCACGCGCTGGGTGAAGCGCTCGGAGGGATCGAAGGTGCGCAGGATCTCGTCGGTCACGGTGTGACGCTCGGCGAGGAACCAGTAGCTGGAGGCGGCGTGCATCCACCATTCGGTGACGACACCGGCGGTGTTGTCGCTGAAGAAGACGTAGTCGGCCCACTCGCGATCACTGCAGGTATCGGGGTCTGGCATGTCGGCAAGCTCGCCGCCATACACGAATTCGCTGATATTTCGGGGCCCATTGAGTGGGCAGGGCATGATCTTCATCGCGGAAATCCTTGACCGTTGTTCTTGTACATCCAGCGTGGGGTGCGCATTCCCGGGCAGTCGTCGAGCCTTGTAGGTCGAGCCGTCGCGAGGCGTCAGTGGCTGGCGGCAGTCGCGCCCATCTCGTTGACCTGACGGAAGCGTGCGAAGCGTTCCAGCGCGAAGGGGGCGATGAGGTCAGGGGTCTTGCCGCCGGAGGCGACCAGCTCGGCCATGGTCTTGCCGCAGATCGGCGTTGCCTTGAAGCCCCAGGTGCCCCAGCCGGCATCCAGGTAGTAATTCTCGACGGGGCTCTCGCCCATGATCGGGCTGTAGTCCGGCGTCATGTCGGTCGTGCCCGCCCATTGGCGCATCAGGCGGGCCTGGGACAGGAAGGGGAACATCTCCAGCGCCGCCGCGATCAGGCTTTCCTTGAGGTCCAGCGTCGAGCGGGTGTTGTAGAGCGGATAGGGGTCGGAGCCACCGCCGAACACCACCTCGCCACGGCTGGTCTGCTGCACGTAGCAGTGCATGGCCGAGGAGCTGACCAGCGGATCGAGAAACGGCTTGAACGGCTGGGTGACCATCGCCTGCAGCGGATAGCTGATGATGGGCATGGTGAAGCCGGCCTTGCTGGCGAGCACTGAGCTGTGCCCGGCCACCGCCTGCACCACGCAGCCGCACTGCACGGTGCCGCGATTGGTCTTCACCGCGCGGATCTTGCCGCCTTCGACCACGAGGTCCTGCACCTCGGTGAGCTGGTGGATCTCGACGCCGCGCTTGGCGGCCTCCTTCGCATAGCCCCAGGCGACGGCATCGTGCCGCGCGGTGGCGCCATCGATATGCCACAGGCCCGCCATGACCGGCAGGTGGCCGGGGTCCAGGTTCAGGCTCGGTACCAGCTCGCGGATCTGCTGGCGATCCAGCATCTCGGTGCGCCCACCGAAGTGGGTGTTGACCTCGGCCCGCTGGCGGAAGGCCCGCACAGTGGAGTCGGTATGCGCGAGGGTCAGTTGGCCGCGTTCCGAGTACATGATGTTGTAGTCGAACTCGTTGGACAGTCCCTGGAACATGCGCACCGATTCGCTGTAGAAGCGCACGCCTTCCGGCGTCAGGTAGTTGGAGCGAATCACCGCGGTGTTGCGCGCGGTGTTGCCACTGCCCAGGTAGGCCTTTTCCAGCACGGCGATATTGGTGATGCCGTGATACTTGGCCAGATAGTAGGCGGTGGCCAGGCCGTGCCCGCCGCCGCCGATGATGACCACGTCGTAGCGGGACTTCAGCTCCGTTGGCGGGGGGAGGTCGACTTCGGCCGGATACTCGGAGGACAGGCCGTACTTGAGCAGGGAAAAGGGCATCATTCACTCCCGGTACGCGCAGGCGTACCTCTAGTGGTTCAGGCCGACTGGCGACGCGCGGCAGTCAGGGTGTTGGCAAGCAGGCAGGCGATGGTCATCGGGCCGACGCCCCCGGGGACAGGCGTGATGGCGCCCGCGATCTTGCTGACCGCAGCGAAGTCCACATCCCCGACCAGTCGCGTGCGCGCCTTGCCGGTAGGGCTTTGCTCGGCGGACTGCGCGATGCGATTGATGCCCACATCGATGACCACGGCGCCGGGCTTGATCCAGTCAGCGCCGATCATGTTCGGGCGACCGACGGCAGCCACCACGATATCGGCCTGGCGGCAGAGTTCGGCGGGATTCTGGCTGCGTGAGTGCAGCTGGGTGACGCTGCAGTTGGCGGCCAGCAGCAGGCTGGCCATCGGCTTGCCGACGATGTTGGAGCGCCCGATGATCACCGCATGCAGCCCGGAGAGATCCCCACCGCGCTCGGCAAAGGTGTCACGCAGCAGGCGCATGCAGCCGGTGGGCGTGCAGGGCGCCAGGGCATCGGCGCCCTGGACCAGCGCCCCGACGTTCATGCGATGGAAGCCGTCGACGTCCTTGGCGGGGTCGATGGCCTCCAGCACCGCGTCTTCCTGGATATGGGCCGGCAGCGGCAGCTGGACGAGGATGCCATGCACATCAGCGTCGGCATTGAGTCTGGCGACCAGCGCCAGCAGCTCGGCCTCGCGGGTCTCGCTGGGCAGGATGTGCTCGAAGGACTGCATGCCACACTCGACGGTACGCTTGAGCTTGTTGCGCACATACACCTGACTTGCCGGGTCCTCGCCGACCAGCACGACGGCAAGCCCCGGTATCACGCCTTGCTGCGCGAGGCTTGCGACCTCTGCCGTGACTTCCTCCAGCAGTCGCGTCGAGGCGGCCTTGCCATCGATCACGGCGGCGGTGGGCTGTGCGAGTGTCTCGTCCGCGCTCGCGGTGGGTGTCGCTTGGGTATTCATGACTGCGCTTCCTCCCTTGGGTGACGGCCGATGATTCACACGTGGTCTGTCTTGAAGACTTGCTTTAAGACTTGTTTGACGCCTTGTTTGAAGACTTATTTGACGCCTTGTTTGAAGACTTATTTGACGCCTTACTTGAAAATCACGGTGCGATCATTGGCGAGGAAGACGCGGTGTTCGATGTGATAGCGCACGGCATTGGTCAGCGCCTGGGTCTCGGTATTGCGGCCGGCGGCGACCAGGTCATCCGGGGCGAAGTTGTGCTCGACCCGCTGTACGGCCTGATCGATGATCGGCCCTTCGTCGAGGTCTGCCGTGACGTAGTGGGCGGTGGCACCGATCAGCTTGACCCCGCGGGCGTGTGCCTGGTGGTAGGGCTTGGCGCCCTTGAAGCCCGGCAGGAAGGAGTGGTGGATGTTGATGGCGCGCCCGGCCAGCTTCTGGCACAGCTCATCGGAGAGAATCTGCATGTAGCGCGCCAGTACCACCAGTTGAGTGCCGGTTTCCTCGACGATGTCCATCAAGGCCGCTTCCTGGCGCGCCTTGGTGTCCTTGGTGATCGGCAGGTAGACGAAGCGGATGCCTTCGCGCTCGACCATCGGGCGCAGGTCCAGGTGGTTGGAGACGACCGCGGTGATCTGCATGTCCAGCTCACCCTTGCGATAGTGGTAGAGCAGATCATCCAGGCAATGGTCGAACTTGGAGACCATGATCAGCACCGGCATCTTGTCCTTGCCACCGTGGATCTGCCACTGCATCTCGAAGGGCGCCGCCACATCTTCAAAGGCCTGACGCATACGCTCGATATCGCCTTCGATGCCCGTGTTGAAACGGAAGCGTGCGCGCAGGAAGAACTGCCCCTTGTCCTCATCATCGTACTGCGCCAGCTCACTGATGTAGCACTCGTGAGTGGTCAGGAAGGTGGTGATGGCCGCCACGATGCCGGACGTCGCCGGGCAGCTGATGGTGAGGATGAAGTGATCGTCTGAGGTGCAGGTCGCGTGAGGCATTCTGGGCTCCGATGTCGGCAGAAAGGCATTTTTGTTGTGATATGAAGAACCTCATTCACTGACGTGGTTTCAATTCGGTTATTTCCTGTCAGTGACTTAATTTTCTTCTCAAGTAAATAACAATGTTTTTCTGGCGCTGGGTCAAGCCTGATCGACACGTCGACCGGTGTTAGCGTCCATGAAATGAAGACAATGATTCACTGATGAATCTTTACCGCTTTGGGGGATCGCGGAGCAGGGTAAAGCCATGAGGCGGGCGAGGGTGGGACAGGTGCCTGATGAGACACGCTCGTCTCGAGTTGGCTACAGCCTGCGAGCAACGTGAAAGGTATCGTCATATCCCAGTTGGGCAATTGCTGGCTGCAATATCAACACGTTAGTGTGCACTCATTGTATGCCTTGAGGTGTGACCTCTTGAGCCGGTATTCCTGCAAGACAATGAGGTAGACACGATGCGCACATTGACGATCGCGGCACTGATGATGGCCACGCTGCCAAGTCCCAGTACACCCAGCACAAGGACAGCGTCAGGACCTCTGCCCAATCCCACAAGGCGGCCGCTTCCGGGCAGGTGGCTGACAAGTCCTCTCACGTTGCCAGCAAGGCCCACGATGCCAAGTCCAAGGCGAGCAATGCCAAGTCCAAGGTGAGCGATGCCAGGTCCAAGGCGAGCAACAAGGCGAGCGATACCAATTCCCGCTACCAGAAGAAGAACTATGCAGACGTGCTCAAGAACGAGCGCCACTGATGGCATGACGCTTTTGCTCGGCACGGTTTGAGTCGGGCAGTTGCCCGCTGTTGACAAGACCCCCTGAAGCCTCCGGTTGCAGGGGGTCTTTGCATGCCGGGCACGCTCCTTGAGATCCGCGCCCGTCTGGCGCGGCAGGCGATGTGCCTCTGGTGTGCGTCAACAGACGCTGACGTCGCGTGTTTCATACGCTCGCCTCGACAAGATGCAAGCATTCGTCAAGCGAGCCTGACTGGCTTGCGAACATAAATATCAAGGAGTTAGTGTGCCACCACCCTGTCTCCCTGGACCCTGGTCTTCAGGTCAGGAAGGGGACAATTCGCGAGTAGAGAGGAGTAGGTACGATGCGCAGGATGACGATTGCAGCACTCATGGTAATGGGCATGGCTGGCTCCTCAGTGGCAATGGCAAATTCCTACACTGATGCGGCGAAGGACAGTGCCAAGTCCCAGTACACCACAGCCAAGGACAACGCCAGTTCCAAGGTGACTTCCCGGACTGACAGTGCCTCTTCCAAGGTCAGCTCTGCCAAGCACAAGGCAAGTGACAAGGCCAGCTCTGCCAAGACCAAGGCAAGTGACAAGGTCAGCTCTGCCAAGTCCACCAAGTCCAGCTACGAAGACAAGTTCAAGTGATCTGATCCCCCTGGATTCGGGGGAGTCATGTGACACCCAGCCCCCGTCAGCCTCAGGCTGACGGGGGCTTTTTCGTGGGGGGATCCCCAAGGCCGCGCAGGAGTCGTCTCTCGCCGAGAGGTGCGTTCTGCCCGGCACGTCATGAGGAGAATGGGCGAGCCGGACGGGCATTGACAGATCAGTGGTCCGAAAAGGACTCGACCAGATGCTGGGCGAAGGCCTGCACGCGGCGTGGCTGAGCGCGGGCGGGCGGGAACAGCAGCTGAAGCGGTGAGGGCGGAGCAGCGTGCTCCGGCAGCAGCTCCACGAGGCGACCCTCGCGCAAGTCGTCCGCCACGTCGACTTCCGATTTCAGGGCGATACCAAACCCTTCCAGACACCATTGGCGCACCAGTTCCCCATCATTGGCGATGCGATTGCCGCTGACGGTGACGATCTGCGGCACCTTGTGGTTGCCGAAGTGCCATTCATTGTCGAGGCTCTTGCCAAAGCGCATCACCAGACAGTTGTGGTGCTTGAGATCGGCCGGCGTCAGCGGTGCGGGGTGCTGCGCCAGATAGGCGGGAGAGGCACACAGCAGGCGACGTTTCTGGCCCAGATGCCGCACGCGCAGCGTGCTGTCCATGATGGTGCCGAAACGCAGCGCAAGATCGATCCCCTGACTGACGATATCGATGTAACTGTCCGACAGCAGCAGCTCTATCTCGATGGTGGGGTGCTGACGCTGAAATTCGGTGATGGCGCGTGACAGGGCGTTGCGACCCAGATCGCTCGGTGCGCTGATGCGAATTCGACCGGTGAGTGTCTGGGCACCCAGGCGGATGCGGGTCTCAAGCTCCGAGACACTGTCGAGCAGACCACGGGCTTCTTCCATCAGCGTGCGGCCCTCTTCGGTCAGGCTGATGGCACGTGTGGTGCGGTTGAGCAGCACCACCCCGTAGTGCGCCTCCAGTGAAGCCAGACGCTCCGATACCGTCGTCGGCGACAGTCCCGTCTCGCGCCCCGCGGCGGTCAGGCTGCCTTTCTCGACGATGGTCAGAAACAGCGCGATGTTGTCCAGTAGCATTGTGCGGTTTTTCCGAATTATCTTTGCGAAAAGGGGATGTTTATACGGATAAGGCTTGTGACTAGGATGATCACATCGCTTGAGCAACTCAAGCCTTCCTGAGACATCACGGAGTTCCTTCCATGTCCCAGTTGACCATCATCGCCAATATCCACGCCAAGCCGGACCAGATCGAGAAGGTCAAGGCGGCGCTTCTCAAGCTGGTGCCGATCACCCGCGCTGAAGAAGGCTGCCTCACTTACACCCTGCATCAGAACAACGAGAATCCGGCACATTTCACCTTTCACGAGAACTGGGTCTCGCGTGAGCTGTGGCAGCAGCACATGCAGGCACCGCATCTGGAAGAGTACGTGGCAGCGACAGAAGGCGCGGTCACTGAGTTCACCTTGCAAGAGATGACGGCTTTCGCCTGAGGTGTGGCCTTCGGGTGATAGGTGGTCCTGATATTCCACGCAGGCAATACAGGCTTGCTCGCCAGCTCATCGGCGCCGCGGCGCTCAAGGATCTCTCCCAGCTCTACATCGGCAATCCGCGTCTCAGTGAACTGGAAGATGAACTGCGCCGTCGCGCCTGATTCTTTGCGCCTGATTCGTCGCACCTGAATCTCTACAACCCCCGGGCGATGACTACGTCATCGTCCAGTCTCTCTACCTCATCTTCATCGATCCTGCCGGCCCGGCGCACAGCGCCAACCGGCGGGCAAGGAGTCCCCATGCCGTTTTTTCGCCTCAAGACTGCCATCTTCATCGCCTCGCTGGGCGTCAGCGCTGCCTCTGCCGTGCAGGCTGATGCCACAACGGCTGAAGCCTCCGCCGACAACCACCAGAGCGCCGCAGCCAGTGCCTGGAGCCACGCGACCCTCAGTACCTTTGCCGAGTATTCGGACACCCGCCCCGGCAACATCACCTTCACGCCGGAAGGCCGCTTGATCATGTCCCAGCAGCCACTCGATGCTCCGGCGCTGCGCGTGGTCGAGATCACTCAGGACGGCAAGCGTGTGCCATTCCCGACCCTGGATTGGGCCGATGGTCCGGAAGAGGGCGAGGTGGGCATCGCGTCAATCATCGGCGTACATTCCGACCGTCAGGGCGTGGTGTGGATGCTCGACATGGGCAGTCAGGACAGTGCGCCCAAGCTGGTGGGCTGGGATACCCGCAGTGATTCGCTCAAGAAGGTGATCCCGCTTGGGGGAGACAGCGTGCTGCCGATCTCCTTCCTGCAGGATTTCGTCATCGATGAAAGGCGCGGCAAGATCTATATCGCGGACATGACCTTCACTGCCCCCGCCTCCCACATGAAACCGGCCTTCGTGGTGGTGGATATCGCCAGTGGCAAGACGCGCCGTGTGCTGCAGAGCGATGAAAGGCTGATGCCGGTGGCGCATGACATGGTCATCAATGGGCGTCTGATGGCGGCCAAGGGCGATGGTGATGGCGAGGGAGAGCAGAGTGGCGGGCCGAAGCCCTGGTACCTGGGATTGAACGCCATCGCCTTCGACCCGGCAGATGACGTCGTCTATTTCGGTGGCGTGAATGGCAGTGATATCTATCGTCTGCCGGCGGCTGAGCTGGCCGATGACACCGCCACACAGGCGGAGCTGTCGCGCGCCATCACGCATTACGCCACCAAGCGTCCCAATGATGGCTTCATCTTCGATGCCAGTCGTGGCGGCATCATCGCCGGTGACGCGGAGCACAATGCACTGACCTTCTCATCGCCGGAGGGCATGTCGGTGATCGCCCAGGATGACGAGCGTCTGCGCTGGCCGGATGGCTTCGCCTTCGCGCCCGATGGCAGCCTCTACCTCACCACCAATCAGCTGAATGCTCACCCGGCGCTCAATCAGGGTGTCGATGGCAGCGACAAGCCTTACTACCTGCTCAAGCTGACACCCGCCAACTGACAGGCTCTGCTTGCGGCAGGCGAAGGGCTTGTCTGGCCAGTCCTTCGCCCTGTCTTGCCTGTCAGCGTATTTCCCCAACGCAGGACGTGTCTGATGACCGTCCTGCGTTGTCGTCTCTTGCCTCTCGCCTCTGTAGCCGACGACCCGCTGGCGTCTCCCTGGAGGCAACCCGCAAACTCGCTGCTCATTATCCGCTTTATCCGGATTAACTTTGCGGATATGGGTCGTTTTTACGCTCAGTCCATGGAGTTAGCATGGTGTCATCGCTTCACGGCAAAGCCATTTAGCGCTGCCGTGACTGACATGATCTCAGGAGAGACTTTGATGAAAGCCATTGGTTACTACGCTGCCGGTTCCATCGATCGTGATGATGCCCTGGTCGATATCGAATTGGACACACCGGTCGCCACCGGTCACGACCTGCTGGTCAAGGTTGCCGCTGTCTCGGTCAACCCGGTGGACTACAAGATCCGCGAAAGCCGCGAGCCGGCCGCAGGCGAAGCTGCCGTCATCGGGTGGGACGCCGTAGGGGAAGTCGTCGCCGTCGGTGACAAGGTCACTTCCTTCGCCGCAGGTGACAAGGTCTGGTATGCCGGCGATATCACCCGCGCCGGTACCAACAGCGAATTCCATCTGGTGGATGAGCGCATCGTCGGCCATGCGCCCAGGTCCGTTGAGGTCCATGAGGCGGCTGCGCTGCCGCTGACCACGCTGACCGGCTTCGAGATGCTCTTCGATCGCCTGCGTGTCACCGAGCCGGTACCCGGCGCTGCACGTGCCATCCTGATCATCGGCGGGGCCGGTGGCGTGGGCTCCATCACCATCCAGCTGCTGTGCGCACTGACGGATCTGACCATCATTGCCACCGCGTCACGTCCAGAAACCCAAGCGTGGGTCATGTCGCTGGGCGCGCATCACGTCATCGACCACAGCCAGCCGTTGCCGGCGCAGATCGAGGCATTGGGCATCGGTGCACCGGCCTTCGTGTTCTCGACCAATTTCTCCGAGCACTACGCACCGCAAGTGGCTGAGTTGATCGCGCCGCAGGGGCGTTTCGGCATGATCGATGATCCGCAGACCCTCGATGTGGTGCCGTTCAAGGGCAAGGCCGTGTCCATCCACTGGGAGCTGATGTTCACTCGCTCACTGTTCACTACCGCTGATATCGCGCGTCAGGGCGAGATCCTCACCAAGGTGGCGGGTCTGCTGGACACTGGCAAGATCACCTCCACGGCAACGGAGACCTTCGGCACCATCAATGCCGAAAATCTCAAGCGCGCACATGCCTTGCTGGAAAGCGGCAAGGCCAGGGGCAAGATCGTGCTTGAAGGCTTCTGATCGAACCCACTGCTGAGGCGGTGAAGTGAAAGGCGTGCGGCCGGGCAACCGGTCGCACGCCTGTGTCCGGGAGAGGGGCTGCCAATATCCTGGTCAGCGACGAGCGACGAGCGACGAGCGACGAGCGCCGGGCATCGCTGGCGCATGAAGGCGCGCAGGCCATCGTACACGGCAACCCTTGGCTCCCTGACCGCCTCACGGGGTGAGTCGAGACAGTGGCGGCAGTACGTTGCCGAGATCCCGGGGATCACCTCTCATCTGGGTCAGGTGGGCGATATCTGGCGTCAAGTGCTTGTCAGGCATATAAAAGATCGTTCCGATGAGAGTTATCCGACCGCACATTGCGCTGCTGACGCGTTATGCTGAGAGGGGAGAACAGGGGGCCTGACACATCGCTTCCCGGGACCACTCATGGTTGTCTGAGCCGGGCTCAGGGCGCCAGAGGCATACAGCCTGACGAGGAGACAAGACATGAACAGGTGGTCATTGACGGGGCTGACTCTGGCGTTGGCGTTGTTGGGTGCCTCGGTGGTGCAGGCCGAGGCCGCGGATGACGGCAAGAGTCATGAAGAGCAGCTCAAGAAGAAGCACGAAGCGCTAGAAGGGCAGGCCAAGGCTGAACGCGTTCAGGCCGAGCAGATGCATGAGCTGAAGCAGATTCAGAAACAACGCCAGGCTGCAGAAGCGCAGGCGGACAAGGCGGTTGCGGACAAGGCTGTCCCGACCAAGGCCGTTGCGGACAAGGCCGCCCCGGAGACTCCTCCGGCAGGAAAGTCCGATGCGAAGGCAGCGTCACCTGGGCCTCTGCTCAGACGTGGCGGTCAGTTGCCCGATGCCTTGGCGTCTGACAAGGCGCTCTGGGTGGAGGACTGGCAGCGACATCAGCTACCCGAACCTAGCGCAGGTCAGCGCTGGCTCCAGCTTCGCAGCGGATTCGTCCTGACGGATATTCAGAGCGGCACCATTGAAGAGATACTGCTTGGGCCGTGAACCGCACTTCTGACATGGCACCCGTAACAGGATCTCGTCGTGTTGCGTGGTACCTCTGTCGGTAAGTCGCGACATCTGTGGGTATCTTGGCGACAACTTCGGTCACATTTTCGGGAAACGTGAAGAAATCTGCGCAGACTTGCAGAGTGCAGCGTAAGTCATCAGAATTAGAGAACAGTGTTTTCTAATTCCCGGTGTTGAACGTGCCCGGGCATGACGAGGAGATCGAAGATGCGCAACCGCACCCTGACAGTCTGCAGCATGGTGATTGCCCTAATGAGCGCCTCCGTCGCGCAGGCGGCTCCTGATGATCGTGATGATCGTGGGCAAGGCCAGCATCAGCAGCAACGCAAGCACTCTCAAGGCAATCAGCAAGTTCAGAAGCACCAGGCCAAGCAGCAACATGCAGCGCAAGGACACGGTAAGGCCCGTGCGGGGCATCATTCCGCTGGGCCCCAGCACTGGAAGCGGGGCGACCACGTCTCGCGCGATTATTACGGCAACAAGCGTTACTGGGTAAGTGACTGGAAGGCACACCACCTGTCCCGGCCGCCGGAAGGGCATCGCTGGTTGAATGTGGATGGCCGCTACGTTCTGACGGCCGTCGCGACCGGTGTGATCACGGCGATCATTCTCAATCAGTGATGCCGCCTGGACTGACAGTCCACTGACCACGCCATGGCATCGCACAATGAAAACCGTGTCATCAGAACCGTGTCATGGAAAAGGGGCCTCCAGATGGAGGCCCCTTTTTTCGTCTTGCGGTCAGCCGGGACAGCATCATCAGGCCAGCAGTGTCTCCAGCGCCTGGGCGACGCGCAGCAGCGCCACATCCTGGCCCTGGGGGCGTGACAGCATCAGGCCCAGCGGTTCCTCGTTCTGTGGTGCCGGCGCGGGAATCGAGATCGAGCTGGCATCCAGATAGTTGAAGACGCTGGTGTTGCGCAGCGCACGCTTGTTGAGCTGGGTAAATAGCGCGCCATCCTGCTCCAGCAGGTCACGACGCGGGGCACGCATGGCCACGGTCGGCATCAGCACCGCATCGACATCCTGCACCTGCTGGGCGAAGCGTTGCTGGATGGCGGTGCGCGGCCACAGGCGCGCCAGATACTCGCTGGCCGTGATGTCACGCCCGCCATTCAGGCGTTCGGCGATCAGCGGATCATACTGATCTTCATGGGCAGCCAGCAGTTCGTGATGCACGGCGGCCGCTTCCGGAATGACCAGGCCGCCGCGCTGATTGATGGCGTAAGCGGCCTCGATGGCCTCGACCGGCGCACGCTGGAGGCGAACACCCAGCCCCTCGAGTCGTTCCAGCAGGGCGGCGAAGTCGGCGGCTACATCGGCGTCCACTTCACTGACCAGCTCGCTCTCCGGCACCAGCAGTGTCAGCGGGCGAGTGAGGGGCGTCGGGTCAGCAACCTCACCGCTCAGGACTTCCCACAGCGTGCGACAGCAGGCGACGCTGGGCGCGATGGGGCCGATACAGTCCAGGCTCGGTGACAGCGGAAAGGCGCCATCTCCCGGCACGCTGGCCTGTGACGGCTTGAAGCCCGTCAGCCCACAGAAGGCCGCCGGAATCCGCAGCGAGCCGCCGGTATCGCTGCCCAGGGTCGCCGCGGCCAGCCCGAAGGCGACGGAGGCCGCCCCGCCGGAGGTCGAACCGCCGGTGATGCGCTCGCCATCGAAGGGGTTGGGCGGCGTGCCGACGTGCGGGTTGAGGCCAAGGCCAGAAAACGCGAACTCGCTCATGCTGGTGCGACCGGCGTGCAGAATGCCGGCGGCTTTCAGGCGGCTCAGCGCCGGAGCGTCCTGGTCGGCTGGGTGACTCTCTGCCAGTGCGCGCGAGCCTGCCAGCGTCGTCATGCCGGCCTCATCGAAGAGATCCTTGATCGAGACAGGGACCCCTCCCAGCGGCAACGACGTCGCAGCCGCCTTGAGTTGCTGCTGGGCCGCTGCCTGCGCGCTCATGACCGCGTCATCGCGGCTGATGATGCTGTGGCTGGCGGTCTCGCCCAGGGCCTGATGGCGCTCGGCAAGCACCGTGGCAGTCTGCTCGGGACCGAAACTGCCTGCCTGATAGGCGGCCAGCAGCTGCGTCAACGTACGCTGGCGGGGCGAGCGCGCCCAGAATTCACGGGCGTTGTCCATCTTCACGCGCTCAGCGCTCATGCCTTCATCACTCATGCCACCACCTCAAGTTCTTCCACCTCGTAACGGTGCTCGATGCGACGACCCGTCTGCGGGTCGATCAGGCGCATGGTAAAGCTCGGGCTGGGGCGGATGCCACCGATCGCCGGCACGGTACCGCACAGCAGCACGCTATTGGGGGCCAGGCTGCCATCCTTGGCGATGGCGGCGGGCAGGCGCTCCATCAGAGTGGCGACCGGCAGCAGCTCGGCGAGGGTGCCCTGCTGGTAGCGCACGGTCTTGCCGGCGTCCTCGATCTCGCTCTCGATCTCGAGGCTGTCCCAGTGATCGATGACCTCACTAAGCTTCCAGGCGTGGCGGGCAATCGGCTTGGCGCACAGCTGCTTGGATTCGGCGACGCCGACGGCTTCGAGCTTGCGGTCGGTGTGATCCGAGGCAATCGTCACCCAAAGGGTGCCCTCGGCGTCGCTGACCAGACAGGTCTCGACCTCACCGGAGCCTTCGCCGCCGAGCATCGCGACCTGAGAGGCCTGGGTCAGGGTCTCGCGGCTCACGCGGTAGAACAGCGGAGTCTGGGAGGGCGGTGCCACACCCAGCAGCTTGAGCTCGTCGATATGGTGCTGCACGCCCGCCTGGTCGCGTCCGGCCCAGCCGGCAATCGCGACGCGCTGGATATCAAGGGTGAATTCGCCGTTGTCATGGGTAAAGGTCAGCATGGTTTATCGCTCCGTTATCGGGGTTGTCGTTGTTCTTTGAAAAATTCTTGAATGAACGGTGGGGCGCCAATGACACCTGCCGGCTTGCCAGCAGGTGCCAGGCTAGAGCAGGTTTACAGTGCCGAAGGCAGCCACAGCGCGATCTGCGGGAAGGCCACCAGCAGCGCTGCCATCACCAGCATCGCGCCCAGATACGGCAGGGTGCCGATGATGACGTCGGCGAAGGCTTCGCCACGCCGTGAGGCCTGCACGATGTAGAGATTCAAGCCGACTGGCGGGGTGATCAGCGCCAGCTCGACGAACAGGATCATCACGATGCCGAACCACACCTTGTCGTAACCGGCCGCGACGATCAGCGGGGTGACGATGGGAATGGTGATGACCATCAGCGACAGGGTCTCGATGAAGAAGCCGAGCACGATGAACAGCGCGATCACCGCCATCAGCAGCGCGAAGGGACCCAGGTCATAGGCTTCGAGCAGGCCGGTGACCTGCTGGACCATGCCGGAGGAGGCCAGCGCGAAGTTGAGGAAGGAGGCCGCCATGATGATGAACAGGATCATCGAGGTGGTCTTGACGGTGCCGTCCAGCGCGCGGCTGATCATCGACAGGTTCAGCGAGCGGTTGATGGCGGCGAGGCCCAGTGAGGCCAGCACGCCGATGGCGGCGGCTTCGGTGGGCGTCGCCCAGCCCAGATAGATGGAGCCGACGATGACGATGAACAGCACCAGCAGCGGCAGCAGGAACGACAGGCTCTTGAGGCGGGTGCTCCAGCTCGCGCTCTTGCGCGGGCCCCCCAGCGATGGCTTCCAGACACACAGCAGCAGCGAGGCCAGCATGAACAGCGCTGCCAGGCCGAGGCCCGGTACCAGACCGGCCATGAACAGCTTCGGGATAGAGGTCTCGGTCAGGAAGCCATAGACGATCAGGTTGATCGACGGCGGGATCAGGATGCCGAGGGTGCCGCCCGCGGCGATGCTGCCGCAGAACAGCTTGGGGTCGTAGCCGAGCTTCTTGCCCTGAGGGAGTGCCACGGTCGAGACCGTCGCCGCTGTCGCGACCGAGGAACCCGAGGTCGCCGAGAACAGCGCCGAGGTAGTGATGTTGGCATGCAGAAGACCGCCCGGCAGCCACGACAGCCAGTGGTCCATCGCGCGGTAGGCCTTCTCGGCGATGCCGGCGCGCACGATGATCTCGCCCATCAGCACGAAGAGCGGAATCGCGATCAGCAGGAAGGAGTCCGCAGCAGACCACAGGTTCTGGCCCAGTGCCTTGGTCAGCGGGAAGAAGGAATAGAACTGGTCGATCCCGAAGGCGAGCAGGAAGAGGGTGACCGCAACGGGAATGCCGGCCAGCAGCAGGGTGAGGATACCTACCGAAAGAAAGCCCAACATCAGCGTGTCTCCTTGGTCGTGGAGGCCGCTTGGGCCAGAGCCCCTTCGCTTTCTCCGTGATCGGGGCCGGCCAGTGTCTCCAGCGTGGTGGTATCACGCAGACAGGCGGCAACGAGAACGCGCAGTCCCAGCACGCTGGTGGTGATCGCGAACCAGGCATAACCGGACAGCCACAGCAGCTGCGGAATCCACAGCGGTGTCGCCAACGGGGTATTGGCGGTGGAGCCGTTGCTCAGCGACTTGCCGAGCACCGGCCAGGCATTGATCAGGATCACCCAGGCCACCAGGTTCAGCGCCAGCATCGCGAGGATATCCAGAGTGTGGCGCGAGAAGGCCGGCAGCTTGCCATGCACGACATCGATACGGATGTGGGCACGCTCCATCAGGGTGTGGGATAGACCCCACGCCGAGAGCATCGCCAGCACATAGCCGGCATATTCGTGCACGCCGGGCAGCGGATGATTGAACAGTTGGCGCATGAGGATTTCCGCGCCGATGAAGACCACGACGGCCAGCAACAGCAGGCCCATCAGGCGTGCGGCGTGGCGCGATATCGCGCGTGTCAGGGACACGAGGACATCGAGTGCGTGAAGGAAGGAGTTCATGAGTCGGGTCCTGCTGGGGCGGTGAACGACGCTGATCCGTGCCAATCAGGCGAGGTGCGGGCGTTCAGCGCCGTGTCTCTGGGGAGCATGTCTGCCGTATCCGGGCAGGGCGGGGCTATCGGCCCCTGCCCACGAACAGCCCTTCGCGAGCAGGGGCCGGTGGATCACTCCGCGGTGGCGGTCAGGCCGACGACCTTGCCGACACTCTCGTTCCAGTCCGTGCGCGTCTCGGCATCGACACGTGCCGCCCAAGCAGGCAGGACGGTGTCTTCGAGCGCCGCACGTGCGCGTTTGGCATCGTCATCGCTGAAGTCGACCAGCGTCATGTCGGCGCTCTTGCCCAGCGGGCAATCGCCTTCACCGGTCAGGCAGGCCACGCCACGCGCGGTCTCGCCACGCGCGTTTTCCCACACCGGCGCGGTGAACTCGCTGTCCACCTGTTGCTGGATCAGCGTTTGGCTATCAGCGCTCAGGCTCTGCCACTTGTCCTGGTTGATGGCGGTGATCACGTAATCCCAGCCGCCCAGCGGCAGCGGCATCAGGTGGCTGGAGACTTCGTGCCAGCCGGCGCTGTAGCCGGAGAGCGAGCCGGTGACGGCGCAGTCGATCACGCCACGTTCCAGGGAGCCCGGCACCTCGTTGAAGGCGATGTTGAGGCTCTGCGCGCCCAGCGCCTCGATGAACTCACCGGTGGAGCGGCCGCTGGCACGTACCTTCTTGTCCTTCAGACCATCGAGCCCTTCGATCGGGGTATTGCAGAACAGCACCTGGGCCGGATACGGCACGATCGCCAGCACATGGCTGTTGAAGCGCTTGTTCATGGCGGTTTCAGCCAGTGGGCGGAAGGCTTCGGCCACCTTCTGGGCCTCCTCGGCCGTCGGAGCCATCATCGGCAGATCCAGGCCTTCGAGTTCCGGCGCGTCCGACACGGTGTAATCCGCCACGGTCATGCCGACATCGAAGACGCCATCGCCCAGGTAGCGATAGACGTCAGAGCCGGGGATGCCCATCTGGTCGAAGGTGGTCACCTGGGTGCTGAGTTCACCGCTGCTGGCCGCTGGCAGCGTCTCGCTCCAGAAGGGCTTCTCGAACTGACGGTTGAGCTCCAGGCTGCTCCAGCTGCCTACCACGTTGAGGGTGTCGGCAGCATTGGCGCTACCGGCAGCGGCGAGCGCGAGACCCAGGGCGGAGAGGGCAAAACGTGTCTTCATGGGAGTCACCATTGTTGTTGTGCATCTGGTGTTATCGAAAGAATCTGACGGTCTTGTCTGTTGCGGAGCAGGTCCGTGGCTCCCACAAGCGGTCATCCGTATTTGAGGCGATGATTGGGGATATCGGTGATCAGCATGTGGCCCGGGCTGTGTGCGATGGCCAACGGCAGGCGCGCATTCTCCAGCGCCAGTTGCGGCGTGACGCCACAGGCCCAGAACACCGGCAGGTCGCCTGTCTCAAGCGTAGGTGCATCGCCGAAATCAGGGGTGTTGATATCGGAAATGCCAATCAAGGCGGGGTCACCCAGATGGACGGGCGCGCCGTGGACGCGGGGCATGTCGGTGGTGATCTGGATGGCGCGAATGGCATGCGCCGCCGACATCGGACGCAGGGACACCACCAGGTTGCCGTGGAAACGACCGGCACTGATCAGCGGAATGTTGGTGCGATACATCGGCACGTTGCGCTTCAGGCGCGCATGGCGAACCTCGACGCCTTCGTTGAGCAGCGCCTCTTCAAACGAGAACGAGCAACCGATGGAAAACGCCACGAAATCGTCCTGCCACAGGGCGGCGATATCCGTGCGCGTTTCTTCAAGCTTGCCGTGACGGTAGATGTGATAGGCGGGCAGGTCGTGGCGCAGGTCGATGTTCTCACCGAGCCCTGTCGGGGCGGGAGAACCGACGGCCGTGACATCCAGCAACGGGCAGGCCTTGGGATTGGCCTGGCAGAACTGCAGGAATTCGCCGGCAGCCTCGGCTGGCAGGATGATCAGGTTCGTCTGGGCAAAGCCTGCAGCGATACCGCTGGTGTGGCTGGCCCAATGACCGCTACGGATCTGTTCGCGCGCCTCGCGGGGGGACGACGCGGCACTGAGAAGTGTCTGGGGCATCGTGGGGGCTTCTTGTGAAGTTGTTGTTGTCTGTCTTCACCATAAGAAGCACGCCCAGATAAATCCAATCGATTTTTATCGAGTCAAGCCATCGGAAATTCCTTTCATGTGGTGTGTGAAATGGCCCGTCGCAGGCCCGTGAGACGTGAGCGAGACAGGAAGCGTGGGAGCAGGAACATGGGGAATGCGAGAGCGTCGTTGGCAGACAGCGATGCTCAGGACAGGCGTAAATGCGCCTCCTGATCCTGGCGGGCGATCTCGATGGCCAGTTCACACACGCCTTCGGCGAGAGCGCTTTCCATATGGGTCGGCCAGGAGGCGGTGAAGGTCAGCTCGGGCAGGTCGCAGGGCAGGCTGAGCAGGGTGCCCTGGCGGATTTCCTCGGCGACGATGCGCGGCGGGATGGCGCCGACGCCCAGGCCATCCAGGGTCATGCGCACGATGGTCCACAAGGAGCTTGAGCAATGCAGCTTCACGTCATCGAGTCCCATCTGATGCAGCATGGAGCCAAGTTCATGGTGCGGCCGGCTGTTGCGGGCAAACGAGATCAGCGGCAGAGCATTCAGGCGTCGCAAGGAGAAGTTGTCTTCGGTGAAGCCAAGAGACGGGCTGGTCACGAAGCCCATCGTGTAGTTGCACAGAAAGCGGTTGAGCACGTTCTCCGCCGTGACCGGCCCCATCAGGAAGGCGAGATCGATATCGCCGGCGGTGAGCATGGCGGCAAGCCCCGGGGAGCTGTCGACTTCCAGTTCCAGGGTGAGATCCGGGTAACGGCGCGCCAGTTCGGCCAGAAAGCCGGGCAGCCAGCTGTGCGCCACGGTCTCCACGACGCCCAGTCGCAACACGCCCTGGAAGGGCGTGCTCAACGCCATCATGGATAGCGCTTTCTGGCGCGCTTCCAGCAGCGCCTCGGCGTGACGATAGAATTCGCGCCCCTTGAGAGTGGGCTGTACCGGTCGGCGAGTGCGCTCCAGCAGGCGGGTTTCCAGGGTGGTTTCCAGCTTGTTGATACGTTCGGAGATCGACGGCTGGGTCAGATGCAAATGCTGGGCAGCCAGTCGGAACGATCCCAGGCGGGTGATCCACACGAAGGCTTCCACTTCCTTGAAATCGAACATGGCCAGATCCTGTCTCAATGGATGATGCAACCCTGGGCCCACACTATCATTCGTTGAGAAATTGCGTTCTCTGCTGCTTGTGTTCCGGTACGATGTGAGGCATCAAGAGATGGTTGATTTTCATGAAAAGGAATGATGATGAAGACTAGTATGCGACTTGTCAGCCTGGTGATGCTGAGCACCTTTTTCATGGCGGGGTGCAGTTATACGCCGGCGCGAATCGATGCCGAGCCTATCATCGAAATCGGTGATGGACATCATGATCACAAGCGTGGAGGTGGCAGCTTCTGTCCGCCGGGGCAGGCCAAGAAAGGCAACTGCTGATCACATCGAATCACAAGGAGCCGCTCATGCGGCTCCTTTTCGTTGCTGAGCGCTTGTCGTGTGTCGTGACACGCCACTTCTCGAGTCGCTCGACTTGCCAGGACGTCTGAGGTGTCCTGAATCTGGCCTCATTCCCATCGCTGCCGGCAGGTACCGTATTCCATGCTCAATCCCAAGGCGCTGACGGCGCTGAATGAAATCATCCGCCGGGGTTCACTGCGCCGCGCGGCCAGACACTTGAATCTCGACCCTTCCGCCGTCAGCCGCCAGATCAAGCAGCTGGAAGAAGAGGTGGGTGTCGCGCTGTGCGAGCGCAGCGAGACGGGCATGCGTGCAACCCAGGCCGGCGTATTGCTGCTGGATCATTTCCATCGTCAGCAGGCGGCGGAGGCCGCAGCGCTCTCGCAGCTGAGTGCCCTGCAGGGGCTGCGTAGCGGTGAGGTGAGAATCGCGGTGGGCGAGGGCTTCATCGCCGATCTGATCTCGCTGCCCTTGCAGAGCTTCATGGCGCGTCATCCCGGTATCGAAGTCGTGGTGCGCATGGCGGGGGTGAATGAGGCGACCGAGCTGTTGCGCGACTTCGAGGTGGATATCGCGCTGCTCTACGCCCCGCCGGTAGACCCGATTCTCTGCTGTCATGTGGAGACCTGCCAGCCGTTGGACCTGATCGTGCCGGCGGCACATCCGCTGCTCGAGATCGGCAAGCCATTGACGCTTGCACAGGTGGCGGATTGGCCACTGGCATTGATCGACGAGTGCACCGGCATGCGCCAGATGGTGAATCAGGCGGCGCAGCAGGAGCGGGTCTCGCTGCGCGCGCAATTGCGCACCAATTCCGTCTCGGTGCTCAAGAACTTCGTGAGATCAGGGATCGGTGTCACCTTCATGCCCGAGCTCAGCGTGGTGGAGGAGTTGCGGCGTGGCGATATCTGCCTGCTGCCGATGCAGCATCCGGCCCTGGCACAGACCCGCGCGCAGATATGTACGCGGCGCGGGCGTGAGATGACGGTGGCCGTCGAGGCCTGCCTTACCCACCTGCAGCAGGGATTGCGGTTCTTCACCGCAGACGCGCCGCGCCTGCTTGGCAAGTGACACCCGCTGGACAGCGCCGCGAGTGGGTCAATCCTCGGCGCATCCAGTCTTGACGGCTTCTCGTATCAGAGTCTGGGCATAGTGATATCTCACGACAACAACACCTGATGCGAGGATTTCCTCCGATGCTGAGCCCCCTCAAGACACTACTGGCGCTGGCAGCGCTTCCTTTCAGTCTGCAGGCCCAGGCCTATGAGATAGAACCTCTCGGAGAGGGGCTCTATCGATTCATCGATGATCGCCATCGCTCCGTGTTCATGATCACCGATCAGGGCGCGCTGGTGACGGACCCGATGAATCATGCTGCGGCGAGCTGGTTGAACAACGAGATCAAGCAGCGCTTCGATACTCCGGTTCGCTATGTGGTGTATAGCCACAACCACAGTGATCACATCTATGGCGGCGAGGTCTTCGACACGCCTGATACCACCTTCATCGCGCACCGGCTGGCAGCTCAGGATATCGCCAACACCCGGGCGAAGGCCGTACCGCCGGATCTCGTCTTCGAGGATGAAATGACCTTGCGACTGGGCGGCAAGGAAGTCCAGCTGCGCTATCACGGCCCGAATGACGGGCGCGGGTCGATCAGCATGTACTTCAAGGACCACACCACGATGTACGTGGTGGACTGGATCGTCATCGGGCGCATGCCGTGGCAGAAGCTCTGGAGCTATGACATCCAGGGCATGATCAATTCGACGCGTGAAGTGCTGGAATATGACTTCGACACCTTCGTTGGCGGGCATGCCGAGATCGGTGATCACGCCGATGTCGAACGCTACCTGACCTATCTGGAGTCACTGTATTCCCAGGTGACGGAGGGCATTCTTGCCGGCAAGTCACTGGAGCAGATCCAGCAGGAGGTCGATCTCTCCGAGTACAGGGATCTGGCTCAGTATGAGGAGTGGGTCGGTCTCAATATCGAGGGCGTACATGAACGCCTGATGGAAGAGTCCGGCATGGGCTGGCGCAGTGATCTCAAGGGTGAGCATACCCACTGACGATGTAGCGCCTCGTTCAGCCCTGCTTCGCTCAACACGGCCTAGTTCAGCACGGCCTCGCCGTGTCGTCGAAATGGCCCCGAAAGCTCCGGTTTTCGGGGCCATCCTGGTCTTTGGGTACGTCAGGTCTTTGGATATGTCAGGTCTGTGGGAACGCCAAGTCAGAGATGAGCTTGTCAGGTCCAATGGGTGTGGACGAAAAAACAACACTCGCACGATTGATTAGTCTACAGCGACAACGCTACTTTCGACGTGTGAGGGTAACGCCCATCACCTGGCCGGCCACAGTGCCATACCCCCGGGACGGCGTTTCTCCCGCTGCATACCACCGATATCTACAAAAACAAAAGGGAATCCACATGTCCTTGTCCAAGACATCTCTGCTGCGCAAGACGCTTACCGGTTCCACTCTGGCGCTCAGCCTGCTGGCGGCCAGCGTGCAGGCCCAGACCATCAATCTCAGCTACAACGGCGCACCGGATGCCGACAAGAATGCCGTGCACGTCTTTGCCAGCAACCTGAAGACGCTGGTGGAAGAGAAGACCGATGGTGAGCTGGAGCTCAAGCTCTACCCCAACAGCATGTTGGGAGAGGAGCAGGAACGCATGGAGCAGGTCATCAGCGCACCGAGCCTGAACATCGCCTCCTTCGCGGGCATGGCCCCCATCGTGCCGGAAGTCTATGTCAGCGCCACGCCGTTCATGTTCGACGGCTTTGATGAGGCGCGTCGTTTCTTCGATGAAGGTCAGTACTGGCAGCAGGTGCAGCAACTGTTCAGTGAGCGCACCAATGGCGCCGAAATTCTGGCCGTCGTGGAGGAAGGGGGCTTTCTGGCCTTTACCAATGACAAGCGTCCGATCACCAGCCCGGATGACTTCGAGGGGCTTCGCTTCCGCGCGATGGACCCGAGTCAGGTAGCGCTCTACGAGGCCTTCGGCGCCTCGGGCACGCCGATTCCGTGGACGGAAGTCTACATGGCGCTGCGCACCGGGGTGGCGGATGGTCAGATGAACCCGCCGATGTACATCCTGCTGGGCAGTCTGCAGGAAGTGCAGAAGTACCTGACGCTGGCCAACATCCAGTACTCGGATCAATTCCTGGTCGCCAATGGTCAGCTGCTCGAGAGCCTGTCTGATGAAGAGCGCACGGCACTGCTCGAGTCAGTCAAGGAAGCCAATGCCCAGGCCCGTCAGGACAACCAGAGCCAGGTCGAGTCACGCATCGCCTTGCTTGAAGAGCAGGGCATGCAAGTGATCCGCCCGAGCGAGGCAGACCTCGAGGCATTTCGCAGCAAGGGCCAGCCGGCCTACCTCGAGTGGCTCAAGAGTCAGGACATCGCACCAGAGCTGATCGATACCGCGATGAAGGATGCCGGTCTCTCTTCATGAGGGGCATGTGAGGCGCGCGGTTTCCACAGTGCTCAAGTGCCCGGGCGCCTCTCGACGTGAGAGCGCCCTGGGCCTGATGAGCTGATGGTGCAGTTCCCCCGTTGCCCGGGCAATGTCGTCCGGGCATCGGGGCTCTGATTCTCCCTCCTTTCTGGTGGATTGCGGTAAATGACTTCCATGACTCCTTCACGACTGTCTTCCTTCAGGGAAGGCCTGCTGCATGCCTGTGGCCGCGTGACGCTGGCGCTCGCGGCGATGCTGCTGGCTTCCACGGTGCTGATCATGCTCTACGGCGTGGTGATGCGCTATGTACTGGGCGGCGCGCCCATCTGGGTCGATGAGCTGACCCGCTATCTCATCATCGCCAGTGTCATGCTGGCGATCGGCGTCGTCTGGGCAGAAGGGGCACACATGCGCGTGGCGCTGCTGGAACGGCGTCTGCCTCCGCGCCTGGCCAGGGGGCTGATCCATTACCAATGGTGGCTGACGCTCGTATTGATGACGGGCGCGACCTGGATGACCTGGCACTACGCCATGTCGGCGAGCATGTTCCGCACCATGGGGCTGGGCATCAGCCGCAGCGTGCCGATGCTGTCGATGCCGATCGGTTTCGCGTTGATCACGGCCCAGGTGCTGCTGCATGGCCCACGGCCGCTGAGATCCCAGACACTGGAGATCGCACCGGACGAGGAGGCCGCCGACCTTCCGGCGCATGATGACAGGACAGGAGGGCCGCGCACATGATCTGGGCAATGCTGGCCATCTTCGTTGTGCACGTCCTGCTGGGCCTGCCGCTGTTTCTCTCCCTGCTCGCCACCGCCGTGACCGGCTTTCTGTTCATCGATATCTCGATGCTGGAACGTCTCGGACCACAGCAGTTCTTCGGTGGCATCAATGCCTTCTCGCTGATGGCGATTCCGCTGTTCATCCTTGCCGGCAACCTGATGAACATCAGTGGCCTGACCGAACGCCTGATGCGCCTGGCGCGGCTGATGGTCGGGCATCTGCGCGGTGGCATGGGCCACGTGAACGTCGTCTCCAGCGTCTTCTTCGCCGGCGTCAATGGCTCGGCGGTCGCCGATACCTCCGCGCTCGGCTCGTTGCTGGTGCCCGCCATGCGCAAGGAAGGCTATTCGACGTCCTTCGCCGCAGGCCTGACCGCAGGCAGCTCGTTGATCGGGCCGATCATACCGCCCAGCATCTTCATGATCCTCTACGCCTCGCTGACCAATACCTCCGTGGGCAGCCTGTTCCTGGCCGGGGTCGTGCCCGGACTGGTATTGGCGGTGGCGTTCATGGCGATGAATGCCTGGTATGCCCGTCGCCATGGCCTGCAGGCGCGCGGTCAGGCACCGGCACGCAGTGAAGTGATCTCGGCAATCATCGGCGCGCTGCCGGCACTGGTCGCGCCGGTGATCATCGTCTCCGGTATCGTGCTGGGCATCGTGACCCCGACGGAATCCGGCGCCTTGATCGTCGCTTACGTGCTGCTCTGCGGGTTGTGTCAGGGGCCGCTCAAGCTTGTCGAGGTATGGGGTGCCATCAAGGATACGGCGCGTCTGACCAGTGCCATCTTCGTGATCATGGCGGTGTCGTCCATCGTCAGCTGGCTGCTGTCCTATGCCCAGGTGCCCAATCAGTTCGTGGCCCTGCTGACGCCCTACATCGACAGCCCGATCTTGATCCTGTTGCTGCTCAGTGCCATCACCTTCGTCACCGGCATGTTCATGGAAGAGGTCTCGGCGCTGATGCTGCTGACACCGATCTTCGTGCCCGTGGCCATGGCCGCCGGCATCGACCCCGTGCATCTGGGTGTCATCATCACGCTCAATATCACCATCGCGCTGATCACGCCGCCGATGGGGGCCTGCGTCTTCGTGGCCGCCGCGGTCAGCAAGCTCGAGATCACCTCACTGTTTCGCACCATCTGGCCCTTCGTGCTGGTGGCAGTCGCGGTACTGCTGATGCTGATCGTCTTCCCGCCCTTAACTCTGTGGTTGCCGACCCTGTCTGGATAACACCTCATGACGTCATCACTGACTTTTACGCCTCCTGCCATCCCGAGTCATGACGAGCCGGATTGGTCGCAGGTGACCTGCATTCCCGTGAAGGGCTGTGACAGTCCTCTGGTGCCGACCAGCCTCGGGCCGTCATGCCTGAAGGTCTATCCCGCCTACGCACGCCTCGGCATTCCCGGGGCGGTCAATGAATGTCTGGTGCGGCGTGCGGTGTATCAGCGTCTGCTGCAGGCTGCACGCGCCTTGCCGGAAGGGCTGTCGCTGGTGGTGATGGATGGCTGGCGACCCTGGCGGGTACAGCAGTATCTGTTCGAGACGCTGTATCAGTCGCTCAAGACGCATGACCCCTCGCTTTGCGAGGCCCAGCTGCTGGCGCGTACGCGGGAATTCGTCTCCTTGCCCAGCCGTGATCCTGACGCGCCGAGCCCGCACCTCACCGGCGGTGCCGTGGATGTCACGATCTGCGATGCCGATGGCTTGCTGCTCGAGATGGGGACGCTGTTCGATGAGGCGACACCTGAGTCCCACGCGGACTATTTCGAACGTCATCCGCCTGGCGCAGACACGCCCCAGGCTGAGGCACGCTACAACCGGCGGCTGCTCTATCACGTCATGACCCAGGCCGGTTTCACCAACCTGCCCAGCGAATGGTGGCACTTCGACTTCGGGGATCAGCTCTGGGCCTGGTACCGGGGCGAGCCCGAGGCACTCTTCGGTCCGGCGGAGATGGACAGTATCGAGAGTCTCTGGAAGCGGTCTCTGCAATAGCGACTCATGGCGGGTCGCACGGATTGGCCATGCACAGCGCCAGACACAAGACGCCCCGCTCGATGACCTCTCGAGCGGGGCGTCTTGTCATCCTGTGCAAGGGAAATCACGCCTCAGCTGACGATCTCGGCCTGATCGAGCATGGCGTGGAAGAGCACGTTGCAGCCGGCGTGCAGGTCCTTGGGGGCGGCGTTCTCGATCTCGTTGTGGCTGATGCCGCCTTCGCAGGGGACGAAGATCATGCCGGCGGGGGCGATACGGCCCATGAAGATGGCGTCGTGTCCGGCCCCGCTGACGATGTCGAGATGCGAGTAGCCGAGCTGGCTGGCGGCATTGCGCACCGCGTTCACGCAGTTGTCGGCGAAGTGCTCGGGGACGAAGTCGGCGGTAGGGGTGAGCTCGAAGGCCAGACGGTGACGTTGGCTGACGGCTTCGACCACCTCTTTCAGCTCCGCGACCATCGCGGTGAGGGAGTCGGGCTCCAGCGAGCGCAGGTCGATGGTCATGTTGACCTGACCCGGGATGACGTTGCGAGAGCCCGGATGGACCTGCATCACGCCCACGGTGCCGCGACCGTGCGGTGCATGCTCGATGGCGATGCGGTTGACGGCGACGGTGATCTCGGCCGCCCCGAGCATGGCGTCCTGGCGCAGCGACATGGGTGTGGGGCCCGCATGGGCTTCCTGGCCGGTCAGCGACAGATCGAACCAGCGCTGGCCCAGCGCGCCCATCACCACGCCGATGGTGGTCTCTTCATCTTCCAGGATCGGGCCCTGCTCGATATGGCTCTCGAAGAAGGCGCGCACGTTCTCGCGGGGGATCTCATCGCTGCCCCGATAGCCGATGGCATCCAGCGCTTCGCCGGCGGTCACGCCATCCGTGTCCTTCTGGGCCAGCATCTCGTGCAATGACAGTTGGCCGGTATGCACGCCGGACCCCATCATGCAGGGCGCGAAGCGACAGCCTTCCTCGTTGGTCCAGACCACCACCTCCACCGGGCAGCGGGTCTTGATGTCGTGCTGATTGAGGCTGCGCAGCACTTCCAGTCCCGCCATCACCCCGAAGCAGCCATCGAACTTGCCGCCCGTGGGCTGGGTATCGATGTGGCTGCCGGTCATTACCGCCGGGGCGTCCGGATCGGTGCCGGCGCGGCGCGCGAAGATGTTGCCGATGGCATCGATACGGATCGTGCAGCCTTCGGCCTTGCACCATTGAATGAAGAGGTCGCGCGCCTGGCGGTCCAGTTCGGTCAGCGCCTGGCGGTTGACGCCGCCCTTGGGCGTGGCGCCCAGCTCGGCCAGGGTCATCAGGGATTGCCACAGGCGATCACTGTCGGTGCGCAGCTCGCTCAGGGTGCTGACGGGGGAGGTATCCATCTGGGCAGTGGTCATCGATTTCCTTCCTCTCGTGAATATTGTTCTTGTGATGTGTCGTGCGGTTTCAGGCTCTGCTGTCGGCCATCAGCTGCGCCGGAGTGACGAGCAGCTGGTCGGCCATTTCCACCTCGAGGGCCGTCATATGGTGCTCGGCATCCTGCATGTGCTCCGTCATGAGCTGACGGACCTGTTCGTGATCCTGCTGGCGGAACGCCGTGATCAGGCCGGTGTGGTAATGCTGATTGGCGGCATCGAACTGCTTGCGCTCCGGGAGATAGGCCTTCTTGATGACGACAAGCTCGTGCAGCATGTCGTTGAGGAACTGGCACATGAAGCTGAGCAGCGGGTTGGGACAGGCGCGCGCCAGTACCTGATGGAACTCGATTTCCAGAAAACGCTGGCGACGCTGGTCCTCGTCCTGTGGCTGATGGCAACTGCAGTCACTGACATTGTGCTCGAGCGCCACCAGGTCTTCTTCGCTGAGCAGGCCCACCACCGATACCGCCATCTCGACTTCCAGCAGCCGACGCAGCTGATAGACCTGGGCGCCATTGAGCGTCTTGAAGTGCAGGAAGCTTCTCAGCATGCGACTGGCGGGCTCCATGCTCGGCGCATTCAGCACGGCGCCGCCATTGGGGCCCGTCTTCAGCGTGATCAAGCCTTCGACTTCCAGAATCTTGAGGGCTTCACGCAGCGTGCCCTTGGCGCAGCCGTATTGCGCCATCAGCGCCTTCTCGTTGGGTAGCCGGTCACCTTCACGCAACCCGTCACGCACGATGCTGCGCCTCAGATCATCGCTGATCAGCTCGGCCAGTTTCTGGCGTTTGGGAGCGCCAGAGCCATTGCTGGTGCGTGACGTGATCAGTGGTGGAGGCGATGTCGGCATGCGATGTCCTGAGCGGAGGCGAGTCATTCATATTTATTCGTATAAATAAGCTTTAGTCGCGGACTCGAGCGCTGTCAAACCCGCAATGCGAACGTGAGCGTCGCGAATTCGATCAAGGACATGACGCGTCGCATCAAAGGCTGCGCATTGGCGAAGTTCCGGGTGGCAGTCTTGAAAAGCGCCTGGTCTGACATAAGGTTTCTCTCTTCGACCCCGCGAAAGGAGGCCCTATGGAAACGCATGACTCTCAGCGAACGCGTGACGCCGATATCGTCATCGTCGGTGGCGGTGCCGGCGGACTGGAACTGGCGGTCCGCCTGGCCAAGGCAGGCCACAAGGACGTGTTGCTGATCGATCGCGACACCAGTCACGTGTGGAAGCCGCGCCTGCATGAGATCGCGGCGGGCCTCGGACGGCGCCAGGTCGATGAGTTGGGGTATGCCGGTCTGGCGGAGCAGTGGGGATTTCGCTTCGAGTGCGGCACCCTCGAAGGCGTGGACCCTGAACAACGCCAGATCACCCTTGCGGCGATACCGGGCAGGGAAGATGACGCGACCGCCGAGGTGCCGGTCCGCGTCAGAGGTTATCGCCAGCTGGTACTGGCCCTGGGAGGGGTGACACCTGACATGGGCGTCGAGGGCGTGCTGGAGCATGCCTGTCTGCTTGATTCGCCCGAAGACGCCGAACGTATTGCCGAGCGCTTCTCGCGTGGCTTGCTGGCCAATCATGTGGCGATGGAAACAGCACCGACAGGGGATTCAGGCGCGTCAGCCACCCAGGACGGCGCTCAGGATGGCGCCAAGGGTGGCGCTCAAGAGTCTCCGGGGCGGCCGTATCAGGTGGTGATCGTCGGCTCCGGTGCCACCGGTGTCGAGCTCGCGGCGTATCTGCATGAGGCACGTGGCAGACATGATGCGCCTGCGCCGAAGGACTCGCGGGTCGAGATCACGATCCTTGAGGCCACCGAGACCTTCATGCCGGGGGTCTCCGAGGAACTGCGCGAGGCGATCCATCAGCGACTCGAGGCACAGGGCATCAATATCGAACTGTCTCGTCAGGTCGCCAAGGTGTCACCCGGCAGCGTCGAGATCAGCGAAGGTGACGAGTCCGTGACACGCGAGGCAGACCTGGTGGTCTGGGCGGCGGGTCGTGTGGGGCCTGCCATCGTCGAGGAGATCGAAGGTCTGGCCAGCAACAAGAAGCGTCAATGGAAGGTGACGCCCGGACTGCAATGCCTTGAGCAGGAAGCCATCTTTGCGCTGGGCGACTGTGCCTGCATCGATGAGGCACCCCTGCCACCCACGGCACAGGTGGCCAGCGAACAGGCCGAGTTCCTGGCGGAAGAACTGCCGCGTCGCCAGCAGGCCGAGGCGGCTCAGGCCTTCGAGTTCAAGGATCGCGGCACGCTGTTGTCGCTGGCCAGGGCGGGCAGCGTCGGCGAGCTCGGTGGCAAGCTCAGCGCCAAGCTGAGTAACGCACAAGGCAACGATGGGCATGAGGATCTGCAGGTGAGAGGGCGCTTTGCACGCGCGGCCTATCAAGGACTGCAGCGTCAGCATCAGTTTTTGCTGCTGGGGCCGCTCAAGGGCTCAGCCGAGGTGGTCAGTGACGTTCTGCGCCATGCCATGGGGCCGCGACTCAAGGTGCATTGAGGCAAGCCCATGCAAGCCGGTGCGCTGGCCCGAGAGGGCAGCGTGCAAAGGAGGACAGGCCGACATGTGCCGTGGTGGATTCCATCGGCGCATGTCGGCCGTCGTCATCAAAGGCTTGTGTTTCTCACGAGCTTCTGGTCTGTGAACTGGCCACCGGATAGGTGCCGGGCCTGAGAATTCGCGTGTCCACGTCATGGATATCCCGCAGTCCGCACAGGGCCAGCGTCGTGTCGAGCTCCTTGTGGATGATCTCCAGGGTCTTCGTCACGCCTTGCTCGCCCATGGCGCCGAGTCCATACAGGAAGGCGCGTCCCAGATAGACGCCCTTGGCGCCCATCGCCACCGCCTTGAGCACATCCTGGCCAGAGCGAATCCCGCCATCCATGTGGACCTCTGTCCTGTCGCCGACCGCCGCGAGAATGTCCGGCAGAGCGGAGATGGAGGAGGCCGCACCATCGAGCTGACGTCCACCGTGGTTGGAGACGATCACGGCATCGGCGCCTGCCTGAACGGCCATCTCGGCATCCTCCGGCTCCATGATGCCCTTGATGATCAACTTGCCGCCCCAGCGATCCTTGATCCATTTGATGTCATCCCAGCTCAGGCTGGGGTCGAACTGACTGGCGGTCCATTTCGACAGGGAGCTGAGGTTGTCGGCGTCCTTCACGTGACCGGCGATGTTGCCGAAGCTGTGGCGCTTCGTCTTCAGCATGCCGGCGCACCAGCGCCACTTGGTCGCCAGGTTTAGCGCGGTGGCCACGGTGGGGCGAGGAGGGACGCTCAGGCCATTGATCAGGTCCTTGTGGCGCTGGCCGATGATCTGCAGGTCAGCGGTGAGCACCAGCGCGGAACATTCCGCCGCCTTGGCGCGATCGATCAGCCGCCCGATGTAATCCTTGTCGCGCATCACGTAGAGCTGGAACCAGAAGGGGCGTGTGCTGACGGATGCGACATCCTCGATGGAGCAGATGCTCATGGTCGAGAGCGTGAAGGGCACGCCGAAGTCACTCGCCGCCCGCGCGGCCAGCATCTCGCCATCGGCATGCTGCATGCCGGTGAGGCCAGTGGGCGCGATCGCCACCGGCATGGCCACATCCTCCCCCAGCATCTGCGTGCGCAGGGTGCGATTGTCCATGTCGACCATCACCCGTTGACGCAGTCCGATGGCGGCAAAATCAGCCTCGTTGGCGCGATAGGTGGTTTCCGTCCATGAGCCGGAGTCGGCATAGTCGTAGAACATCTTCGGCACACGGCGTTTCGCCAGGCGTTGCAGATCATTGATGCAGGTGATGGTCATGCAGAACTCCATCCAAGGAGAGAAGGCGGATCGTTCGAGGTCCAGGGGCATCGCCAAGGGGATGCTGGGCTTACTGTCTCCGATGGATGGAGGGTTCACCATTGGCGATACGTCTATCTGTCGAGGACGCCTGTGCCATAGCATCATGGCAATGATGCAACCAACCTGCTGCACGACGTCTGCAGACGGACACGTTGACTGCGCGACCTGAGGTGTCAGGTAGCGCCCCCATGAAAGGTGATGGACCCATGAGATTTGCCTGTAGCGCCTCAGCCGATGGTCGGCGCCCGACAACGCCGCGCGATCCGGCCAGGCCCCAAGGCGCGGCAAGGGCAAGAGTCCTGCGTCGTGGGCGTGACGCGATGCTGGCGTCCTGTCTGTCATGGCTGATGATCAGTCCGGCTCACGCAGCGTCCGTGGTCGCTTCCGAGGCGGAGCGTGAGGGACTTGTGGTCGCCAATCTGCAGGAAATAGAGCAGCGGGTCGGCGCGCGCCTTGGTGTGACGGTACTGGATACTGCCGATGGCAGACGTGTCAGCTGGCGGGGTGATGAGCGTTTCCCCATGAGCAGCACCTTCAAGGTGCTGGCATGCGGCAATCTGCTCTCGCGGGTGGATGCCCGCCAGGAGTCGCTGTCACGCAAGGTGGAGATTCGCCCGGCGGATCTCGTGTCCTATTCCCCCGTCACCGAACGTCAGGTGGAGGGCGATGGCATGACACTGGCGGCGTTGTGCCGCGCCACCATCACCACCAGCGACAATACCGCCGGCAATCTGATTCTCGATGCCATCGGTGGGCCTGTCGGGCTGACGAATTATCTGCGGACTCTGAAGGATGACATCACACGTCTGGATCGTCGTGAAACGGCGCTCAATGAGGCCACTCCGGGAGATCCCCGTGATACCACCACTCCCGACGCGATGGCGTCCACCCTTCAGCGGCTGCTGCTGGGGGAGGCGCTGAGCGAGGCGTCGCGTCTCACGTTGCAGGGCTGGATGCTGGCCAATACCACGGGAAGTGACAAGCTGCGTGCCGCCTTGCCGGATGACTGGCAGATCGCTGACAAGACCGGGGGCGGGGGGCATGGCACCAACAATGACATCGCCATCATCTGGCCGCCGAATCACGCCCCGTTGATCGTGGCGGTCTATCTGACCGAGAGCGAGGCCGAGCGTGCGGTGCGTGACGCCGCGATTGCTGATGTCGGGCGTCTGCTGGTCTCCGAGGTACTGACCATCGAGAGACTGGCCATCGAGGGACTGGCCACCGAGGGGGTGGTCACGCACGCTGACAATTGATCGCGTGATGTATGAGAGAACGTGCGTAAGGAGCGTGCCTGAGAAAGCCTGCGTGAAGCCTGGGCAACTCAGCGTTGCCGGCCCTGATGCCATCCTTTGCTTGTGACTCCTGCCTCTCGCCCGCATTGTGCCTGAACTGTATCCGCAATGGTTTGCCGGAGGAGATGGTACCCGCTCCCCCTGTCATGTCCGCTCATGAGCCTTGCCCAACCTGTTCCTGCACGTGTCTGGAGGATATCCATGTCCACACTGTTTTCCCCGCTGAAGCTCGGCCCGCTCACGCTGGACAATCGCATCATCATTGCACCGATGTGCCAGTACTCCGCCCAGGATGGCCGGATGCAAGCCTGGCATGACCAGCATCTCGGCAATCTGGCCCAGTCAGGTGCCGGCCTGCTGATCTTCGAGGCCAGTGCCGTCTCCCCCGAAGGGCGTATCACCCATGGCGATGTGGGGCTCTTTGACGAGGCAACGCGTGACGCGATGCAAGGTGTCGTCGAGCATATCCGTCGTTATTCGCCGATGCCGTTGGCCGTGCAGATCGGTCACGCGGGCCGCAAGGCCTCATGCGAGAAGCCCTGGGAGGGCGGAACTGCCATTGCTCCGGGACAACCCAACGGCTGGCAGACTCTGGCACCCAGCGCGATTCCCTTCAGTGAAGGGGGGCCGCTTCCCGAGGCGATGAGCGCCGAGCAGATCGCCCAGACCATCGACGCCTTCGTGGAAGCGGCCCGGCGTGCCGTCGAGATCGGTCTCGACGGGATCGAGCTGCACGCGGCGCATGGTTATCTGCTGCATCAATTCCTGTCACCGTTGAGCAATCAGCGCGAGGACGACTATGGCGGTTCACTGGAGAATCGCATGCGGCTGACGCTTGAGGTGTTCGACGCCGTTCGCGCCGCGATTCCTGACGAGGTCATGCTGGGCATCCGGATCAGCGCGACGGACTGGGTCGAGGGCGGCTGGGATCTCGCACAGAGCATCGAACTCGCCAAGGCGCTTGACCGCCGTGGCTGCCACTATCTGCATGTCTCAAGCGGCGGGCTCAGCGAGCAGCAGCAGATTCCGGTGGAACCCAACTATCAAGTCCCGCACGCCGAGGCCTTGAAGGCTCAGGTGGTCATGCCCGTCATCGCGGTGGGCTTGATCACCGAGCCACAGCAGGCGGAAGACCTGCTGGTGACAGAGCGTGCCGATGCCATCGCCCTGGCGCGCGGCATTCTCTATGACCCGCGCTGGCCCTGGCATGCGGCCGCCGCGCTGGGAGATACCGTCAAGGTCTCGCCCCAGTATCTGCGTTGCCAGCCGCATGGTCTGAAGTCATTGCTGGAGAATCAGCAGGACTGAAGTCCGTGAAAGGACATCGATGATTGACGTCCGCGTTCATGAGCCCTTGCTCGATGATCGCGGGCGTTATTGTTTGCTCAATCCCCCTGGCGGCGCGAAGCCTCGATTTTAGGGTGGAGAGTGGAGAGGCGTTTGCGCCTCTCCTTGTGGCTCAAGGCGGCGCTGCGCCAGCAGGGCGATGAAGGCTCGGGGGAGTACAGGACGGCTGGCAGTAATTATACGAGTGTGCAATAGTGGCGGAAGATCCACCGCAATCCACTCGCTGCCAGTCGTGACACAAGGAGAGCCAATGCCAAGCCAAGCCCCGATTCTGGGTGTCTACCTGAGTGAATCCCTGGACCTGGACAGCCTCTACGGTGAGGCGCTGCGCCAGCTGGGCGAGGATGTCGTGCTGCAGAACCCGCAGGAGATCGAAGACCCCACGGAGGTCGCGTTCGCCATCTGCTGGCAGCCGGGAGAAGACGCCTTCGCGCCGTACCCCAATCTCATGCTTGCCATGTCGATCGCGGCGGGGGTGGATGCTCTGCTCAGTCATCCGGGGCTGTCAGATGAGGTTCAGGTCGCACGGGTGCGAGATCCGCATCAGGCATTTCTGATGGCCGGGTTTGCCGCGCATGAAGTGCTGCATCAAGAGCGCGAGTTTGCCGTCATGGCAGACAATGCCACGCGCCGTGAGTGGCAGCCCTTGCCGATGCGTGCGCCCGAGAAGGCGCAGGTGGCGGTGCTGGGCCACGGCAGCATGGGGCGCGCGGTGGTCACTTCGCTGTCGGCACTGGGATTCACGGTGACGGTCGCCTGTCGCAGCGAACCCGTCGCACCAGTGCAAGGCGTGCGCTATCTGACGGGCGACAATGCGGTGATGGCCGCGGCTCAGGGAGCGGATTACCTGATCAACATCCTGCCGCTGACTCCGGTCACCGAGAATGTGCTGAATGCGACCCTGTTCGCCCAGCTGCGGCCGGGGGCATGGCTTGTACAGATCGGCCGCGGCGAGCACCTGGTGGAAGCCGATCTCGATGCGGCACTGGCGTCCGGTCAGCTGGCGGGCGCGACGCTGGACGTCTTCCGCGAGGAGCCATTGGCGCCCAATCATCGCTGGTGGCAGGACGCGCGCCTGCGCATCACGCCGCATGTCGCCAGTGACTCGCTCCCCGAGGTGGTCGCCGAGCAGGTGGTGGCCACGGCGCGCGAGTTGCGCGATGGCCTGCCGCTCACGTTGGGCGTGGATCGCCAGCGCGGCTATTGAGGCCCTGGTCTATTGAGGCCCTGGTCTATTGAGGACCGGAAGGTGGAGGCGTCAAGGCTTTTCAGGGCTCTGCGGAGCCTTTCTCGACCCCAGACAGCGACATCTTGATCACAGGAGACAGCGACATGCAGGCATCAACCATGAGTGACGCGGAATGGCAGGCACGCCTTGATCTGGCAGCCTGCTATCGGTTGGCGGCGCACTACCGCATGACCGACCTGATCTATACCCACATCACGGCGCGAGTGCCGGGTGAGAAAGGGCACTTCCTGATCAATCCCTATGGTTGGCGCTGGGAGGAGATCACCGCATCCTCGCTGGTCAAGATCGACGTCAACGGCGAGAAGGTCGATGACAGCGCCGCGCGGGTCAATCCAGCCGGCTTCACCATTCACTCGGCGATTCATGCGGCAAGCCACTCTGCCAGCTGGATCATGCATACCCATACGCGCGCCGGCGTCGCGGTATCGAGCCTGGAAGAAGGACTGCTGCCGCTGAATCAGATCGCCCTGCAGTTCCATGGTCGCGTCTCCTACCACGACTACGAAGGCATCGCGCTGGATCTGGATGAGCGCGAACGCATCGTGGCAAGCCTTGGCGACAATCCGGCGTTGATCCTGCGCAATCATGGCCTGCTGACCACCGGTGCCTCTGCTGCCGAGATGTTCAACAACATGTTCTACCTCGAGCGCAGCTGCGAGATTCAGGTCGCGACCCTCTCCATGGGCCAGCCGGTGCGCCGTCTCTCGACCGAGATCTGTGCGCATGTGGTCGACCAGTACGACATGGCCATCCATGAGGATGGCGATCTGGCACTGGAATGGGATTCCCACCTGCGTCTGCTGGAGAGCCTTGGCAGTGACTATCGTCGATAAGCCTTCCCTCGATGCGTGGCCGCTGTCACGTGAGAGTGAGGCAAGTGCGGCAATCCCGGCGTTGAGTGAAGGAGAGGGGCCCAGATGAGTCGCAAGGTGTTCCAGCGCCTTTCCCAGGATCAGCGTCAGCGCGACCTGCTGGAAGCCACGCTGAGCTGTGTCGCGCAGCATGGTCTGGCCGGCGCCAGCGTGCGCCGCGTGGCGGAGGCGGCCGGTGTCTCACCCGGGCTGATTCGCCACCACTTCGGCACCAAGGATGACATGGTGCGGGCCGCCTATGCCTACATGATGGGCCAGCTGACCTCCGATATCGCCGATGCCAGCCCGGTCAGTGATGAATCCTCGGCGTGTCGTCTGGCACGCTTCATCGCGGCGAGTCTCACTCAGCCCAATCTGGCCGCCCACAAGGTCTCCCTGTGGGCGACCTTCATTGGTCGGGTACGTCACGATGCCACCTATTCGGCGGTGCACCAGGAAACCTATCGCGAGTTTCTCGACCTGCTCGCACAGCTGGTCCAGCCGGTACTGAATGCCCACGCGCTGCCCGCCACCGAGAGCGATTGTCAGGAGCTGGCGATCGCCCTCAATGGCTTGATCGATGGCCTGTGGCTGGAAGGCGGGCTGGAACACGGCCTCTATCCGGTCGAGTGGCTGCCCGCGATCGCCATGCGGGCGGCAGAGGGCATTCTGCGGCTGCCACAGGGCACCTTGCTTGAGCACGTCGCCGTCACGACATTACCCCCACCTCACAGGAGTTGAGCATGCGCTACGCCACCATTACCGAACGATTGAGTGATCTGGGCGGTGACAAATGGGCCGTCCACAGCGCTGCCCGCCAGCGTATCCAGGCCGGCGAGCCGATCATCGAGCTGACCATCGGGGAGCCGGATATCGCCACGCATCCGGCCCTGGTCGAGCACTGTGTCGAGGCGCTGCGCGCTGGCCGTACCCGCTACTCCGATGGCCGTGGTGAGCCGGGGCTGGTCGCGGCACTGGCCGAGCGCTACGCAGCACGCATGCCCGAGATCAGCGCAGATAACGTGCTGTGTTTCCCCGGTACGCAGACGGCGCTGTTCGCGGTGATGCTGGCGCTGGTGGAGGAGGGGGCCGGCGTGCTGACCGGCGACCCCTACTACGCCACCTATGAGGGCGTGATCCGCGGCGCTGGCGGTGATCTGCAGCCGGTACCGCTGCGCATGGAGCATGGCTTCGTGTTGCAGCCGGAAGATCTGGCCGCGGCCATCACGCCGCAGAGCCGTGTGTTGCTGCTCAATACCCCGCACAACCCCACCGGTGCGGTGATGGACCGGGCGACCCTCGAGCACATCGGGGCATTATGTCGCGAGCATGATCTGTGGATCGTCTGTGATGAGGTCTATGAAGCGCTGATCTTCACGGGCGAATTCGTATCGCCGCTGGAAATTGAGGCACTGCGTGAGCGCACCGTGGTGGTGTCCTCCATCTCCAAGAGCCACGCCGCCACCGGCTTTCGCAGTGGCTGGGCCATCGGCTCAGCGGAATTCTGTCGTCGGCTGTTGCCGGTCTCGGAAACCATGCTGTTCGGCAACCAGCCCTTCATCGCCGACATGACAGAGGCCGCGCTGCGCGGAGATTTCGATACTACCGAGCGTCTTCGCGAATCACTCGGGCGCCGCGCGCGTCTGGTCCATGAGGCGCTGGCGGCCATCCCGCAGCTGTCTTCCAGCCTGCCCCAGGGCGGCATGTTCCTGATGGTTGATGTCTCACGCACCGGCCTGGATGGTGAACAGTTCGCCTGGCGGCTGCTGGAACGGCAGCAGGTCGCGGTGATGCCGGGCAGTGTCTTCGGCGACTGCGGAAGGCCACTGGTACGTGTTGCCCTCACCGTGCCGGATGACACCCTGCTGGAAGCCGTGCAGCGCATGGCGACACTGTGTGATCAGCTGGAAGGGGAAGTCATCGTCTGAGGCGCGACTTCGGCCATGCACAGTCTTTCGCTCAATTTCGTGCAGGTTCACGCACAAACGCCGCTCATGAGCGGCGTTTGTGCGTTCAGCGATGCTCATTTCAGGAAATCATTTCCAGCCCATCTGCCAGACATCGTCCTGTTTCAGCTCACGCCAGCCCAGCACGTGATCGCGATGTGTCAGCACCGCCTGCAACACGACCTCGACCACATGCTCATCCTGATCATCACGAATCACGCGCGTGACGATGAAATGTCGCTCACGATTCCTGGGTGTCACGGCGGTCCATTTGCTCTGCAACAGCTTTTCGGGGTTGATGCGGTTCATGTCGGGCTCTTGGGAGTGAAAAGTGATGAAGGTCTCACGACGTCATACGGCAGGCGGGCTCTCATTGAGCAGTTGCCAGAGCGCATCAGTCGCTGTGCTGTTGTTGTCATTGCGACAATAGCAGGCTACCTCAAGGGTCGGCCCACCCAGATCACCCAGCAGCGAGATCAGCCTGCCGCTCTCCAGATCATCCTCGATCAGGCCATGGGGCAGCCAACCGACCCCCAGTCCGGCCATCACCAGCTCACGAATGCCCAGCGTGAAGGACGTCTCGCAGATGATGTCAATGTCCTGGGCGCGCTGCAGGTCCATCAGGTAGGGCGAGGCCAAAATCTGGCCCAGAAAGCTCTCCGGGTCATAGGCGATCAAGGGCAGGCGCTGGTCACTGCGTGGCAGGTGCAGCGGGCGCCCCTGGGCGTCCGGGGCACACACCGGCAGCAGCCGCTCCAGCCCTAGCGAGATGCGCTGGGTGTCGCCGTTGTCATCGAAGATCGGCGCCCCCTGCAGTTCGGAACACAGCAGCAGGTCCGCCTGGTCATGCTCGAACAGTTGCAGGCATTCGCTGCGATCCAGTGATTTCACCTGCAGTCCGGCGTCGGGGGAGTTGTGCCGGAAATAGCGTAGCAACCGTGGCAGGTAGCTGACGGTGAGGGTGTGCTGAGTGGTGATGATCGCCTTCGGCCCCTGGCGGGCCTCGCTGCGTAGCCGGCTGCGCAGCGTATAGAGCCGCGCCAGCCATTCCCGCATTTCCTGCTCATATTCCAGCGCGTGCTCGGTGAGGATCATGCGCTGCGACTGACGATAGACCAGCTCGACCCCCAGCCACTCCTCGAGCTGCCGTATTCGGCGCGAGAAGGCGGGTTGCGTCACGTTGCGTCGCTCGGCTGCCAGCGAGAAGGTCCCGGCCTCGATCAATGCGAGAAAGTCTTCGATCCATTCGATCTTCATGCGTCGCCTGAGGAGATGTCGGTTGTTGTTGGAGGTTGGCCATCATGCACCGCTTTCCCATTGTGGTGAAGCCTGCAGCGACACCTGCGGACATGGCACGACGCTGACCGGATGTCCCATGAGAACGGGGCTTTTGGGCAATTGATATGACTGCCAGTCGGCGTTGCGGACATGTCGATCTTCTGGATATCTGAGTCGGATCAGAGGATGGGACTGGTCATGCAGAAAAGTAACAAACTTTGAGAAACATGGCATTGGGACTGTCGAGAATCGCGGCTTACTGTTGTGAAGACCGCTCGGCGGCGTGCCGGAGTGATGTCACACATTCGACGAACGTCGTTATGAGAGTAATCCCTATGACAACAATGACTCGCCTGGAGGCTCGTATGCATCTGTCCCGTTTTCCCCGTGTTCGCCTTGGTCACCTCTCGACTCCGCTGGAGCCGATGGACAATCTGAGCAAGCTGCTGGGTGGGCCGCGTCTCTGGATCAAACGTGATGACTGCACCGGGCTTTCCACCGGTGGCAACAAGACCCGCAAGCTGGAATTCCTGATGGCGGACGCGCTGGAGCAGGGCGCCGATACCATCATCACCCAGGGGGCTACCCAGTCCAACCACGCGCGTCAGACCGCTGCCGCTGCCTGCAAGCTGGGCCTTGAGTGCCACATCCTGCTGGAAGACCGTACCGGCAGCGACGACCGCAGCTACAACTACAACGGCAACGTCTTCCTCGACCAGCTGCATGGCGCGACGGTTGCCAAGCGTGCCGGTGGTGCCGACATGGCCGCCGAGATGGAAGCGCTGGCCGACAAGCTGATCGGCAAGGGCAAGAAGCCCTACATCATCCCGGGGGGGGGCTCCAACGAGATCGGCGCACTCGGTTACGTGAATGCCGCCCTCGAGCTGCTGTCCCAGGCCAACGACATGGGCCTCAAGATCGATCACCTCGTTCACGCCACCGGCAGCGCCGGCACCCAGGCGGGACTGGTGACGGGCCTGACCGCCTGCAACTCCGGCATTCCGGTACTCGGCATCGGTGTGCGGGCACCGAAGGACAAGCAAGAAGGCAATGTCTTCGCGCTGGCGCAGAAGACCGAAGCCAAGCTGGGCCTGTCGGATGTGGTCAAGCGTGAAGATGTCGTCGCCAACTGCGATTACGTCGGTGAAGGCTACGGCATTCCGACCGAAAGCATGGTCGAGGCCGTCACGCTGCTGGCCCAGCAGGAAGGCATCCTGCTGGATCCGGTCTACTCCGGCAAGGGCATGGCCGGTCTGATCGATCTGGTGCGCAAGGGGCATTTCAAGGAAGGCGAGAACGTGGTCTTCCTGCACACCGGTGGTGCCGTGGCCCTGTTCGGCTACCCCGATGCCTTCAACTTCGCGGATTACCAGGCCTGATAGCGTTTGCGGCCAGTGATGCGTCCCGCCTGAAGGTCACGATGTGACTGACGCATCCCGTAACGACACGCTCCCGGCCCGGGTGGCAGGGGAGCGTGATGATCACAGCAGTTTTCGGGGAATCACAATGACAATCAGACACCTCAAGCTGGCTGAAGCAGCCGACGGCGTGGCAGAGGAAGATCAGCGCACCACGGCCATCGTCCAGGACATGCTGCAGGACATTCGCTCGCGTGGTGAAGATGCCGTGCGCATGTATGCCGAGAAGTTCGACAACTGGAGCGGCGATTTCGTCCTCAGTGAAGAAAAGCTGGCCACGCTGATCGAGAGCGTGCCGCAGAGCGTCAAGGACGATATCGATTTCGCCCATCGCCAGATCCGTCGTTTCGCCGAAGCGCAGCGCGACAGCCTGACGTCCTTCGAGATCGAGACCGAGCCGGGTGTCGTGCTGGGTCAGCGCGTGCTGCCCATCGATGCCGCGGGTTGCTACGTCCCGGGTGGACGCTACGCGCATGCCGCATCGGCGCTGATGAGTGTCGCCACGGCCAAGGCCGCCGGCGTCAAGCACATCACGGCCTGTTCGCCGCCGCGCGGTGACAGCATCAATCCGGCGGTGGCCTACGCCATGCACGTGGCTGGCGCCGACCGCATCCTGGAAATGGGTGGCGTTCACGCGGTCGCCAGCATGGCCTTCGGCCTGTTCGGCGGCCGCGAAGCCGACATCCTCGTCGGTCCGGGCAATGCCTTCGTTGCCGAAGCCAAACGTCTGTTGTTCGGGCAGGTCGGTATCGACGTCTTCGCCGGCCCCACCGAATCGGCGGTGATCGCCGATCACACCGCAGACCCGATGACCATCGCGGTGGATCTCGTCTCCCAGGCGGAGCACGGCCCGAACTCGCCGGTCTGGCTGTTCACCACCAGTGAAGAGGTCGCGCGCCGCGTCATCGAGCTGGTGCCGCTGGTAGGCAACGACATGCCCAACGCCGAGGTCATCCACGCCGCCTGGCGCGACTACGGCGAAGTCATCCTTTGCGACACCCGCGAAGAAGTGGTCCAGATCAGTGATCAGTACGCCTGCGAACACCTGCAGGTGCTGTGTGAGGACCTGGAGTGGTGGAAGCAGAATCTCGGCAACTACGGCTCTCTGTTCCTGGGCGAAGGCAGCACCGTCACCCACGGTGACAAGTGTTCCGGCACCAACCATATCCTGCCGACCAAGCGGGCCGGTCGCTACTCCGGAGGCCTGAATGTCCACAAGTTCATGAAGGTACTGACTACCCAGCAGCTCAGTGCCGAAGCCAACCTCAAGTTCAGTGCCATCGGTTCGCGCATCTCGCGCACCGAAGGGATGGAAGGCCATGCGCGTGCCTGTGACTGGCGCCTCACCAAATACTTCCCCGAGCAGGATTGGGACTTCCCCGTCTATGCCCAGAAGCGTTACTGAGGAGGCCACATGCGTCGTTTTGCCAAGTCATTCACCCAGCAGGAAGCCATCTCCGACACCGCCATCGAGGCTGCCGTCGCCGTGATGCGCAGTGGTCGCCTGCATCGCTACAACCTGGCGGAAGGCGAGCAGGGCGAAACGGCGCTGCTGGAACAGGAATTCGCGGCGAGTCTGGGCATTCCCCATGCGCTGGCCTGTGCCTCCGGCGGCTATGCCCTGCAGCTGGCGCTGCGCGCCTGTGGACTCGAGGCCGGTGACAAGGTGCTGTGCAACGCCTTCACCCTGTCCCCGGTGCCCGGCAGCATCGTCGCCGCCGGTGGCGAGCCGGTGCTGGTGGACATCCTCGAGGACACCACCGTCGATCCGGAGGATCTGGCGCGTGCGGCCGATCAGAGCGGGGCCCGCTTCTTCATGCTCTCGCACATGCGCGGGCATATCGGCGACATGCACGCGATCATGCAGATCTGCGACAGCCGCGGCATCACGGTGATCGAGGATTGCGCGCATACCATGGGCGCCAGTTACGACGGCAAGCCCAGCGGCACTTTCGGCAAGGTCGGCTGCTACAGCACCCAGACCTACAAGCACGTCAATTCCGGTGAGGGTGGCCTGCTGGCGACTGCGGATGATGAGGTGATGCGACGCGCCATCATTCTCTCGGGCTCCTACATGCTGTACGACCGTCACCTGGCGGCGCCGGCCGCGGAGAGCTTCGCTGAGACGCGCCTGCAGACCCCCAACATGAGTGGTCGCATGGACAATCTGCGTGCCGCCATCCTGCGTCCGCAACTGGGAGAGCTGGCTGAGCGTCGCGAGCGCTGGAATGCCCTCTATGCCCGCATGCAGGACCGACTCGCGGCCATGGAGGGCGTCACGCCCATCCTGCGTGGCCCGCTGGAAGGCTACGTCGGAAGCTCCATCCAGTTCACGCTGGCGCAGTGCACCCACGAGCAGATTGCAGCCTTCATCGCAGGCTGTGAAGCGCGTGGGCTACCGGTGAAATGGTACGGCAAGCCGCTGCCGGAGGATTACACCAGTCGCTACGACAGCTGGGCCTATCTGGGCAGCCACCGTGCGGTGCCCAATGCCGACCGGGTGCTGGCGACACTGTGTGATCTGCGTCTTCCGCTGACCTTCGACGTCCAGGACTGTGAGGTGATCGCTGATTTGATTCAGGACGCTCTGCACAGCGCACGACCTGTCTCGACCGTCGCATGACGCCGCCTGGCGGCAGCGTATGACAGTGGTGAACCCATAACGATAACGCTTTGAAAGCCACATGATCTTCAATCCGCATGTTCTGGTGACAGGGCATGTGGACCCGCAACCAGTGGAGTAATAACAATGTTCAATAAAGCTCTCTTGGCAACCGCAGTGATGTTGGTGATGTCAGCGACCGCTCAGGCCAAGACCTTCAAGGTCGGCATGGGCGATCCGATGGATTCGGATCAGGGCGCGCTTGCACAGCGCTTCGAGGAACTGGTCGAGCAACTCTCCGATGGCGAGATGCAGGTGGAGTTGTTCCCGGGCGGTCAGCTGGGCTCCGAGACCGGCATGATCCAGGACACGCGCATCGGCAAGCTGGACTTCGCGCTGATCGGCGTCGGCAACCTGACGCCCTATGCGCCGCGCCTCGGCGCGCTCACCATGCCCTATGCACTGCGTAGCCATGCGGATGCCGTCAAGGCCACCACCGGCCCGCTGGCAGATGAATGGAACCAGATCGCCGAGAAGCAGGCCGGCGTCCACATCGTCAGCTGGCTGTATTCCAACTTCCGTTATCTGACCAACTCCAAGCGTCCGGTGACGTCTTTGGAAGACCTTGAGGGCCTGAAGATCCGTGTGCCGCAGAACAAGATCATGCTCGCTACCTATCAGGCCTGGGGGGCCAGCCCGATCAGCATGTCGTGGCCGGAAGTCTTCACCGGTCTGCAGCAGGGCGTGATCGATGGTCAGGACAACCCGGACATCGTCAACTACACGATGAAGTTCCAGGAAGTGCAGAAGTATCTGACCGAGGTCCACTACCAGTACTCCCTGCAGCCGATCGTCATGGGGGTGCGTACCTACAGCAAGCTGTCTGACGAGGAGCGCGAGATCATCGATCGCGCCGGTCTGGAAGCCCAGCTCTATGCGCTTCAATTCCAGCTGACCGAGGCCTCTCAGGCGCGTGCCGGCATGGAAGCGGAAGGGGTGCAGTCCGCCCAGCTGACCGACGAGGACAAGTGGATCAGCATCGCCAAGGAAAAGGTCTGGCCGCAGTTCTATGAGGAGATCGGCGGCAAGGAATCCTTCGACGAACTGCAGAAAGCATTGGGCCACTGAGATCGAGTGGTCGGGGGGCGCTTGCGTCGGCAGCGTGAATGACGCCTGAGCGCCCCTCGCTGCGTTCAATGCTCTCGAGCAGGGATACTCGCCAGTGCGGGTATCCCTCTCACAGTTCATCGTGAAGGAGGCTCGCATGTTGGCCAGATTGAACAATATCGAGGATTACGCCTGTCGTTTCCTGCTGGCGGTCTTCGTACTCCTGCTGTTTTCCCAAGTGGTATTGCGTGTCGTGTTCGGTATCGGCATGGCATGGATGGAGGAGCTGGCACGCTACGCCTTCGTCTGGTTCGTCTTCCTGGGGGCTGCACACGCGGCTCACCTGAGTGCCCACAATCGGCTGCAGACCCATATCAATCTGCTGCCGCGCAAGGTGGCCAACGCCATCCTGCTGTTCGTCGACCTCATCTGGGCGCTCTTCAGCCTGATCATCGCCTACAAGAGCCTGGATCTGATCGGGCTTCTCACCGAGTTTCCCTATGAGTCACCGGCGCTCGGCTGGTCGCTCGCCTACGTCTATTACATCTTCCCCGTGGCCTTCACCTTGATGGCCTTTCGCGTATTGCAGGTGCAGTTCCTCAAGCTGGTCAGAGGCATCGAGCCCGGCAACGTGGACGACGAGGAAGTGAAGCGCATCACGGAAGCGGCCCCGGATGCCGCCGATGACACCCGCACCGCCAAGATGGGAGGCTGATGCCATGGCCGCGACTATTCTGTTCTCTCTGTTCGGTGCACTGCTGTTTCTGGGCTCACCCATCGTCGTTGCCCTTGGGGTGGCGTCCATGGCGGTCTATGTCGTCAGTGGCGATGACATCACCTCACTGGTGGAGCTGGCGTTCTCGGCGATCAACTCCTTCCCGCTGATGGCGCTGCCGTCCTTCATCCTGGCGGGCGCCTTGATGGGCGATGCCGGTATCGCGCGGCGCCTGATTCGCATCGCCGAGGAGCTGGCGGGCCCGGCCGCAGGTGGCCTGGGGGCGGCGGCGGTGATGGCCTGCATGTTCTTCGGCGCCATTTCCGGCTCTGGCCCGGCGACCACGGCGGCCGTGGGCATGCTGGTGATTCCGGCGATGATCGAGCGTGGCTACGGCCGAAGCTATCCGGCGGCGATCACCGCCACGGCGGGTGGTCTGGGCGTCGTGATTCCGCCCAGCATGCCGCTGGTCATCTATGGCGTGACGGCCAATGAGTCGATTTCCGCGCTGTTCATGGCGGGCGTGATTCCGGGCATCCTGCTGGGCGCGGCGCTGATGATCGCCAACTACATCACCGCCAAGCGCAACGGCTATCAGGCCCAGGGCGAGCCGTATGACAAGGCGCGTGTCTTCAAGGTGCTCAAGGAAGGATTCTGGTCACTGATGGCACCGGTAGTCATCCTCGGCGGCATCTACAGCGGTCTCTTCACGCCGACCGAAGCCGCCGTCGTCTCGATTTTCTATGCACTGTTCGTCGGTGTCTTCATTCACAAGGAGTCCTCGCTGCTGGGCTTGAATGAAGCCTTCCAGAACACGACCTGGCTAACCGGCCGCGTGCTGATCATCATGTTCACCGCCACCGCCTTCGGTCGTATCCTGGTGGAGCATCACATTCCGGCCATGATCGCCCAAGGCATCCTCAACATCACCGACAGTCTGTGGCTGGTGTGGATTCTGGTGATCGCCTTCCTGTTGATCGTCGGCATGTTCATCGAAATCCTGGCGACCATCATGATCGTCACGCCGGTGCTGCTGCCGGTGATGGTGGAGCTGGGCGTGGACCCGGTGCACTTCGGGATCGTGCTGGTGGTCAGTCTGGGGATCGGCTTCTCGACCCCGCCGCTGGGCGAGAACATGTTCATCAGTTCCAGCATCGCCAACGTGTCCATCGAGAAGATTTCGGTGCGTGCGCTGCCGCTGGTCGGCACCATGGTGCTGATCGCCTTGCTGTTGGCCTTCGTGCCGCAGCTGACGATGTGGCTGCCGGACATGATGGGCTTCTAGCGGCGCAGCGGAGGGCAGTGGCTCGTCATCACGGTTCCTCGAGAGGATGCCGGCCACGTCGCCATCCTCTCGAACCTTGACCTTCAGTGAGAGTTTTGTCGGAGAACGACCAATGAGAAGCTCGCATGACGCCTCGGGCGCAGAACATATCGTCGTGGGCGTGTTGGGCGGCATGGGGCCGGATGCCACGGTGGCCTTCATGCAGCAGGTGATCCAGGCCACACCGGCCGAGGATGACATCGATCATGTGCACATGGTGGTCGACAACAATCCCAAGGTGCCGTCGCGCATCAAGGCTCTGCTGGAAGGGGGAGATGTCTCTCCGGGGCCTGCCATCGCGGAAATGGCCCAGCGACTGGAGGAGTCAGGGTGTGATTTTCTGGTCATGCCCTGCAACACCGCCCACTACTACTGGCAGGATGCGCAGGATGCCGTCTCGATTCCGGTGTGGCATATCGTCGAGCGCACTTTGGACCGGGTGGCGGCGCAGTGGCCGGGCGCACGTGTCGGCATGCTGTGTTCGCCGGCGCTGCGCAAGATAGGTCTTTACGAAGGCTTCATCGCGGCGCGTGGTCTATCGCTGGCCTATCCCCAGGATGAGGACGCGATGCTGGAGGTGATTCGCAGCGTCAAGAAAGGGCAGGTGAGTGATGACGCCGTCGGGGGAGCCTTCCGTCAGGCAGCCTCTGACCTGGTGGCGCAGGAAGCGGATGTGCTGGTACTGGCCTGCACGGAGCTCTCCCTCATCAGCCATCTCCTGGATGACCGGCTGCCGATCGTGGATTCCGTCGAAGCGCTGGCCGTGAGTGTCGCGCAGGCTGCCACCCAGTAAGCGTCGAGCACAGCGGTGGCTGTGTCCTCATTTGGTAGAGGGCGTTTCCAAGCGCTTGCCCATGCTCAAGTGGCGCCACGCTCAGGTAGCATCATGCAAAGACCCCGCGGCATCGTCATGGCGATGCGCGGGGTCTTCGCCCATGGGGGGGCGTAGTCACGCGTCGCCAATATCACTGCCCGAGCGGCGTTGCTCGCGCTCCTGCAGGTAGCGGGCAGGCGTGGTGCCGAGCAGCTTCTTGAACATGCTGATGAAGGCGTTGACGGACTGATAACCGACGTCTTCCGAGACGCGCTGCACGCTCATGCCCTCGGCCAGCAGGCGGATCGCCACCACCAGGTGGAGTTGCTGGCGCCAGCGGCTGAAGCTCAGGCCGGTGTCGCGCTGGATCAGGCGGGCGAGGGTGCGTTCGCTCATCGCCAGTTCGCTCGCCCACTCGGCCAGGGTGCGCCGATCATCCGGTGTCTTGATCAAGGCATCGCTGATGCGGGTCAGCCGCGGGTCTTCAGGCAAGGGCAGATGCAGACGTTCGCTGGGCATGCAGGCCAGTTCTTCCAGCAGGACATCGACCAGCCGCGCTGTCGGCCCCTGTTCAGGATATGGCTGGGGCAGCTCCGCCAGACGCAGCACCAGCTCACGCAACAGGGGCGAGATCGACAGCGTACAGCTGTGGCTCGGCATCTCGAGCGCTCCGGGCTCGATGAACAGGTGGCACACGCGGCCGCCACGGGTCAGGTGGTTGCTGTGGGGCAGGTTGCCGGGAATCCAGACGCCGCTGTGCGGCGGCACCATCCACAGCCCTTCCGGCACGCGGCTGGTCACGACGCCATGCAGGGCGATGACCAGCTGTCCCTTGCGATGCTGATGGATCGGGACTTCCATCACCTGTTGTCCGGTATCCACATGCAGGGCGCTGGCCGGAATCTCGTAGATGTCCGGGTCATGTTCGCAGACGCTGCTGGAGAAGGGCACGGAGGAGTGACCGCTGGCGACTCCCGACGATGAGGTTGCGTCTCGCGTGGCAAGGGAAATCGGCGTCGCGGACGTCTTTGAGGAGGTGGCTGACATGTCGGCTCGCAGATTGTCTGATTTCAGGTATCTGATGTCATGATGGCTCAATTCTGCAGCGATATTGGCGATTACGCTATCGTTAATCTGCGCGGGAATTCACCTCTGATGTGTCGTCCCGCTATCTGTCCGTTCCAAGTTCGCTGCGAGCGTCTCATGACTGAACTCTGCCACTCTTCTCCTGTTCGGCGATTGAGCCATCCTGCCGTGTTGATCGCCGGCATCCTGATGATTGCCATGAATCTGCGTGCGCCCTTTACCAGTATCGCGCCGTTGCTTGAGCGTCTGCAGGCAGCGCTGGGCTTCAATGCCACGGCGGCAGGGTTGCTGATGATTCTGCCGCTGTTGGCGTTCGTCGTGGTGTCCCCCTGGGTACCCCGTCTTGCACGGCATGTGGGGCTTGAGCGCAGTGTCTTCCTTGCCTTGCTGGCGATCGCCGCCGGCATCGTGCTGCGGGTGCAGGGCAACACGCTGGCGCTCTATGTGGGGATCGCCTTGATCGGGGCGGGCATCGCGGTGGGCAATGTGCTGTTGCCCAGTCTGGTCAAACGCAGCTTTCCCCGACACATCGCGCTGCTGACCTCTTGCTATGTGCTGACCATGGGCATCATGGCCGCCATCGCCTCGGCGGTGATGGTGCCGCTGGCGCAGGATAGTGCGGATGGCTGGCAGTTCGCGATGCTCATCGTGGTCATCCTGCCAGTGGTGACGATGGTGGTGTGGTGGCCACAGTTGTCGCATCGCTCCCTACCGACGGCGGCGAAGGAAGCCGAGAAGGTAGCCGAGAAGGGTGCCGCCCGGCCGGTGCGTCAGGCAGCCGTGTGGCACTCGCCACTGGCCTGGCAGGTGACGCTTTTCATGGGGATCAATTCGCTGCTGTTCTATACCGTCAACAGCTGGCTGCCGAGCATGCTGGCGGACAATGGCTTCTCGCCGGAAAAGGCGGGCTCGCTGCATGGTCTGCTGCAGCTGGCTTCGGCCTTGCCGGGATTGATTCTGGTGCCCCTGATGCCGCGCCTGAAGGATCAACGCCTGATCGCCTTCGCGACGCCTTGCATGTCGCTGGCAGGGTTCATCGGGCTGTGGCTGATGCCGGGGTGGGCGCTGGTGTGGGTCTTGCTGCTCGGTGCGGGGTCCGGGGCCAGCTTCATTCTCGCCCTGTCGTTCATGGGGCTCAGGGCGCGCGATGCCATGCAATCGGCGTCGCTGTCGAGCATGGCGCAGACCCTGGGCTACCTGCTCGCGGCCATGGGGCCGCCGTTGATCGGGGCGCTCTACGATCGGCAGGGTGACTGGCAGTTGGCATTGATGGTGTGTGCCTCCCTCAGTGTGCTGATGGCGGGAATCGGCTGGTTGGCGGGCAGGGACCGCCAGTTGCCTGAGGCGTCGGCATCTGAATAATGGAGCGTTGCCCTGAAGGGCCACAGGAACATCCCCCCATGACAAGGAAGTGAGAGATGGCGAATGCATCATCCGGAAGGAAAGGTCAGCCGGCCTCTGATACCAAAGAGGCTGCGGGGAACACCCGGCGTCCGCGTGCAATGCGTCGCCTGCGGGCAGCCATCCTCGGTCTGGCCAGCATTGGGGGTGTCGTGATGATCGCTCAGCCAGCCAATGCCGCGACGCTGTCACTGCGCGTGATCGAGACCACCGACATCCACGCCAACGTGATGGATTACGACTATTACAAGGACCGTCCCAGCGTGCGCATCGGCCTGGTGCGCGCGGCGAGCCTGATCCAGCAGGCGCGTTCCGAGGTGGTCAACAGCGTGCTGCTGGACAACGGAGACCTCATTCAGGGCAGCCCGATGGGCGATTACATGGCGGCGGAAGGTCTTGAGGAGGGTGATGTCTTCCCGGCCTACAAGGTCATGAATCAGCTAGATTACGATGTCGGCAACATCGGCAATCATGAGTTCAATTACGGGCTCGAGTATCTCGAACGGGCGCTTTCCGGCGCGCAGTTCCCTTATGTGAATGCCAACCTGCTGGACGCCACGACTGGCGAGCCGTACTTCACGCCTTATCAGATCACCCCCCATGCCTTCACCGACAGTGAAGGCAACGCTCAGACAGTGAAGGTCGGCTATATCGGCTTCGCGCCGCCGCAGGTGATGACCTGGGATCGCAAGCACCTCAAGGGGCGCCTGACGGCCGAGGACATCACCGAGAGCGCCAGGCGCTGGGTACCCGAGATGCGCCGGGCGGGCGCGGATGTGGTGATCGCCATCCCGCACTCCGGCATCTCGACCGACCCTTACCGGGTGATGGCCGAGAATTCGGTGTATTACCTTTCGCAGGTGGAAGGCATCGATGGCATTGCCTTCGGGCATGCCCATGCGGTCTTCCCCAGCGAGGAATTTGCCAAGGTGCCGGGGGCTGACATCGCCAGGGGCACCCTCAACGGGGTGCCGGCGATGATGCCGGGGCATTGGGGCAGCCATGTGGGCGTGATGGATCTTGAACTGAGCAATGACTCGGGCCAGTGGCGGGTGGTAAGTGGCCAGACAGAGGCACGCCCGATTCAGGTGGGTGGCGAGGCGCAGGTGGGGGAAGATGCCGAACTGGCGGCGTTGGTCGAGCATGAGCACGACGCCACGCGGGAGTACGTCAATCGCAGCATCGGCCGCGCCAGTGCGGCGATGAAGAGCTATCTGGCGCTGGTGCAGGACGACCCGACGATCCAGATCGTCAATCGTGCCCAGGCCGATTACGTCAAACGCTTCGTCGAAGGCGATCCGGACCTGGAAGGCTTGCCGATTCTTTCGGCAGCCGCGCCGTTCAAGGTCGGTGGCCGTCACAATGACCCGACCCAGTTCACCGAGATGGAGGCCGGCGAGCTGAGCTTCCGCAATGCCGCCGACCTCTATCTCTATCCGAATACGCTGGTGGCGCTCAAGGTTACCGGCAAGGAAGTGCGGGAATGGCTCGAGTGCAGTGCCGGGCAGTTCCATCGCATTGACCCGAATCTCGCCACGCCCCAGCCCCTGATCAACTGGGAAGGTTTCCGCAGCTACAACTTCGATGTGATCGACGGCGTCGAGTATCAGGTGGATGTCACGCAGCCGGCGCGTTATGACGGCAATTGCGCGCTGATCGACGCCGATGCCCATCGTATCCAGGGGCTTGCCTACGAGGGCGAGCCGGTCAAGGACGACGATGTCTTCCTGCTCGCGACCAACAACTATCGCGCCTACGGCGAGGACTTCCCCGGCACCGGAGAGTCGCATGTCGCCTTCGCGTCACCGGACGAGAATCGCAGCATTCTGGCCCAGTACATCTCGCGACAGACGCAGCAGCAGGGCGCGGTGGACCCTGCGGCGGATCACAACTGGCGTCTGGCCGCGATCGACACCGACACCCCGCTGGACATTCGCTTCACCACCGCCCCCGGCGAGGATGCGCAGCAGTTCATCGATGCCCAGGCGGTCTATCCGATGACGCTGGTGGATCAGGACGAGATGGGCTTTGCCCGCTATCGCGTCGGGCTGGACCGGATGCGATAGCCGAGGCAGCTCATTGTTGAGCACGTAGTTATTGGCCTGGATTCAGGTGGGAAAAAACGCCAGTCAGCGATTGCTGACTGGCGTTTTTTGTCGCCAGGCGCTACCCGCCATCTGTTTCACTATCCGCTTTCACTTCAATACTCTCGAGCGCAGTCTCACTGCGGATCACCGCCAAGGCGCGTGCAAGGCGATGCTCAGCAGCACACGTTTGCCGCGCTCGATGCGGCTGACGCTGTGTTCGTGAAGGTCGGGGCGGAAGAACACCACGCGGTCCGTGAGGCAAAAAATGCTGCCATCGGTCTCGAAGACACCGCCCTGGCGGGGCTTCTTGAGCACGATATTGAGCTTGTAGTAGCTGCCGCTACCCATCGGGTCGTTATGGCGCATCACGCTGTGGCCCTCGGGGTAGGTCACCAGATTGATGGTCAGGCGGCGAAGATCGAGCAGACTACGGTTGATGACACGGGCCATTGGGCTTTCCCTTTGAAGATTGCGGCTATTGAAACGTATTTTGAGTGATTGATCAAAAAAGAGGTTGAGTGATTGCTCAAAAATACGTACGGTGGCTCCACGTTCACGGCGCACAAGGTTCGGCAATCGAGATCGCCGAGGCCGTGATTGAGAATCGAGCAAGCAAGGAGGTCAGCAATGAGCCACGACAACGTGACAATGGAAGCCCTGGAAACCCGTTATGCGATGATCGAAGGTCACCGCATTGCCTATAAGGAAATGGGGGAAGGTCAGCCGCTGTTGTTGATTCACGGCATTCCGACCAACAAGCTGATGTGGCGCGATGTGATGCCGGAATTGGCCAGACATTACCGGGTCATCGCACCGGACATGCTCAACTATGGCGAGTCGGACATGCCGGTGGATGCTGATGTTTCCATCAATGCCCAGACACGCATCTTCATCAAGCTGATGGATGCGCTGGGTGTGGCAAGTGCGGATGTCGTCTCGCATGATATCGGTGGGGGTATCGGTCAGCTGATGGCGGTCAACCACCCCGAGCGCGTTCGTCGCCAGGTGCTGATCGACAGCGTGTGCTTCGATTCCTGGCCGATTCCGGAGTTCAAGCAGCTGCTGGAGCCGGGCGTCGAGGAAGCCACCAGCGTCGAGGAATTCATCAGCACCATGCGCGGCTTCATGCCCAGTGGTGTGCATGATCCGGCGGTGGCGACCGAAGAGATGGTCGAGCGCTACGTGTCCCAGTGGAACAGCGAGCAAGGCAAGGCAGCCTTCTTCCGCAACATGCGTCGTCTCAACAAGGAATACACCCAGGCCATTGCGGGCGAACTCAAGAATATCGAGATCGACACCCTGGTACTGTGGGGCGACAAGGACAACTTCCAGAAGCCGGATTACGCCCCGATGCTCACAGATGCCATCCCGGGTGCCGAGCTGATCTGGGTGAAGGACGCCGGTCACTGGGTGACGGATGAAAAGCCGCAGGATACCGTGCGCTATATCCTGGACTTCCTCGCCCGCTGAGGAGGAGCCCATCAGCCATCAGCGCAGTAAAATCTCACCCCATGATGGTGAATGAGCCCTGAACGACAATGCCCGGTCATATGGCCGGGCATTGTCGTTTCTACAGGTTGTTAAGCGCCGAAAAGTCCTGGTGTGGCCGAATGATATGGCGGTTAGTCGGATAGTCATGTGTGAGATGTTTCAACAACAGGTCTTGTGTCAGATGACATGGCTAGAAACTACCGGTTGCTTAGCCTCCATTGCTCTCTCTCGATCTGTTCGTGGGTCCTTCCCAATGTTCCAAGAGTGAGGTCATGAGGGTGTCTCGCCATTAACTAAATGAGCGTGATCCTATATGCTGTGCAACCTGATGGGAGCCAAGGACGGGCCTGTGCCATCAGCTCCTCGTCCATGAGAAAACTGCCAGGGATGCAGAACATGTCGGATTCATGGGGACTCGACGCTTTATTGTCGTCGTTTGATATCTCGCTGAGCCAGAACGAGCGCCTGCTCACGCTTGAGATGAGCGGCGCGGACTTCATTCCGCATCGCCTGGTGGGGGAAGAGCGCATGTCGCGTCCCTTCGCCTATACCCTCGACTGCATCTCCCAGAACGGTGATATCGAGCTCAAGACCCTGATGGCACAGCCGGCAGCGCTCTCGGTGCGTCAGGCCGATGGCAGTTACCGCAAGCTCTCGGGGCTGGTCGAGTCCGCCGCGCTGCTCGGCGAGGACGGCGGCGTCTTCTATTACCAGCTGACGCTAGTGCCGTGGATGGCGATGCTCAAGCTCGGTCGCGACAGCCGCATCTTCCAGGATCTCACCGCAGTTGAGGTCATCGAGTCGGTGTTCTCGAATCACGCCATCGCGCAAGGTGAAGCCCAGGGCGGCTGGCGGCTGGACCTGCGTCGCGAGTATCCGCCGCGCAGCTACTGCGTGCAGTACCGCGAGAGCGACTTCCAGTTCGTCAATCGCCTGATGGAGCAGGAAGGGCTGTTCTACTACTTCGAGCATGCCGCTGACGACAGCGACTTTAATGGTCATCGCCTTGTCATCACCGATGATGTCGCGACCTGCGCGCCGGTCGAGCCACAAGTCATCCGCTTCCACCGTCAGGATGCCACCGAACTGGAAGACTCCATCACCCAGTGGAGCGGCCGCCGTCAGCAGCAGCCGACTCGCGTTAGCCTCGGGACGTTTGATTACAAGCAACCGGGCCTGGAGAAGCGCTCCGGTCAGGACACGCGCAGCGATCAGGGCAACCTCAGCGAGCAGGAAGTCTACGACTACCCCGGCGAGTACTATTTTGATGATTACTCGCGCGGCGAGCGCCTGACCGTCAATCGCCTCGAGGCGCATGAATCCCGCGCCAAGCGCTTTTATGGTGCCGGCGGTGTCCGACAGTTGATGGTCGGCCGCTGGTTCGAACTCAGCCAGAACGCTCGCCATGAAGACGGCGATTCCAGTGAGCGTGAATTCCTCGTACTGAGCCTGACCATCTGCGCCGAGAACGCACTGCCGGTCTCCGCGCACCTCAAGGCGTTGCCGGGCAGCCTGCAGACACGCATGGCCGAGGCGCGCAAGGCGCATGGTCTTGAGAGTGATGCACAGGACGATTACGCCGATGTCGGCACCGGCCAGTACCTGATCGACTTCGAATCTCAGCGTCTCAGTCAGCCGTATCGTCCGTCGCTCGATCATCCGCGCCCGAACCTCGGTGGCCCGCAGACCGCAATCGTCGTCGGCCCCGAGAACGAAGAGATCCACACCGATTCACTCAACCGCGTGCGCGTCCAGTTCCACTGGGACCGCAGCGAGAAGGGGGCGGCCGATGCCAGCTGCTGGCTACGTGTCGCCCAGCCCAACGCCGGCGCTGGCTGGGGCAGCGTGTTCGTGCCGCGTATCGGCCAGGAAGTCATCGTCGACTTCCTCGAGGGTGACGCCGACCGTCCGCTGATCACTGGACGCGTCTACAACGGCGATCAGACGCCTGAGTGGCACTCCAACGGTCTGCTCTCCGGCCTCAAGAGCAAGACCTACCGCGGCAACAAGTACAACGAGCTGGTGTTCGACGATGCGACGGATCAGGAGCGCGTGCGCCTGAATTCGGAGCACGAGAAGTCTCAGCTCAACCTCGGCTATCTGATCCATCAGCAAGGCAATACGCGCGGCAGCTTCCGTGGTACCGGCTTCGAATTGCGCTCGGACGCCTATGGGGCAATCCGTGCCAATGGTGGCTTGCTATTGACCAGTTGGGGGCAGATCGCCGCCAGTGGTGAACAGCTCGACCTCACTCCAGAGCAGCAGCAGTTGGCCAGCGCGCATCAGCTCTCCAACACACTCAGTGACAGCGCTACCAGCCACAATGCGGAAGCACTCGAGTCGCGTGACAACCTCAAGCAGGCCAGTGAGGATACTCAAGGGACTGGTGGCGCGGCAGACAGCGGCAGCAATTTCGATGGCAGCTCCGCCTCCAGCGCCAGCGCAGGTGGGCGTGGGGAAGCTACCCGTCTCGATGCCCCCTGGCTGCATGTCAGCTCGCCGGCGGGTATCGCACTGAGTACGCCGGAATCGACCCATCTGGCGCAGGGCAAGTCACTCAGCATCACCAGCGGTGAAGACATCAATCTAGCCACCGGCCGCAGCCTGATCGCCTCGCTCTCCGAGAAGTTCTCGCTGTTCGTGCAGCGCGCCGGCATCAAGCTGTTCGCCGCCAAGGGCAAGGTGGAAGTGCAGGCGCAGAGTGATGCGATGGACCTGACGGCGGAAAAGGACGTCACCATCACGTCGGTGGATGATGTGGTCACCATCGCGGCGGCCCAGGAGATAGCCGTGGTCTGCCAGGGCGCTTACGTGCGGATCAAGGATGGCAATATCGAATTGCATGCGCCCGGCAAGGTGGAGTTGAAGGGGGCACAGCACAGCTTTGGTGGGCCCGCGAGCCAGTCGTACTCCTTGGCGAACCTGCCAGAAACCTCGCCGTCGAACATGGACCTTCTGCATACCTACGCCAATGATGAGCCAGTGCCCGGTGCAGCCTATCGTGCCACCTTCGCCGATGGCACCGTACGCTCTGGCGTATTGGATTCACAAGGACGCGCTTCATTGACGGATGTGCCATCACCGAGTGCGCAGGTCGAGTACTTCAACGACCCGCACGATATCGGGCTGGAATCTCAAAAGTGGAGCAAGAAGCGCGCTCAGGGGCCGGATATTTCGGCACTGGCGGGACGCCAGGCGTCAACGGATACTCCGACCAACCAAGGGTGACAGGGATAGCACCATGAGCGAGTTCGACAATGACCAGCAGCAACTCCCGGTGGAGCTTGTGGATCGCGCCACCGCGATGCGGGTGGTGACCTCCGATCCTTCTGCCGAGCCTGTATCCCCCGCCGTGGATATCCAGACGGAGCCGGAAGACAGCACGATGCTGGATATCGTGATTCAAGCGGCTTACATGGTGCCGGTACTGGGCAACGTGATGGCGGTGGGCGATGTCGCGCGCGATATCGTGGAGCTGTGTGACGACAGTTCCGAGGGTGAGCCGAATCATGTCAACCCTTGGCTGTGGGCCATTCTGGTCATCGATGCCATCGGGATCATCCCGGCGGCAGGGAACGCTTCGCGCCCTGTCCGAGTTGCCTCGCGGGAAGCGATTCTGGCCTTCATTCGCGGCGAAGGCATTGCCATCGTGGCGCAACTGCTCTGGAACAATGCCGGTGGTGACGCCATCGAATTTGTCTCGAAGATGCAGGGTTGGCTGAAAGAGCAGCAGCCACTGTTGCGTCGCTTTGCCTCCAGTATCATCGGCGGTATCGAAAAGTTGGTGGCTGACCCGGTAGACGGTGCTGAACAGCTGAAACTCATCGAGGAGAATCCGTCCTGGTGGGAAGTAGACGAGCATGGCAAGCGTATAGTCCTGCAAACATTTGATGCACTGGTACATCGGTTTGGTGAAGACCAGCGGCAACAATTGCTGGGGTCTCTTCGTCAATTGAAGGGCGTGACGGACAAGATGATCGTGGTGGCGATCGATAACCTGATGCCGGTGCTTATCGCACTAGGTAGTGCTCTGATCGCCAGGCGCAACAAGTCAGGTCGTGTGGATCATCAAGGTCACGCTGTGGCAGGTGCAAGCAACCACAGTCAGCGTGGCGCTCAGAAACGACAATCCACCACTGATGAACGCCAACCCAGTGATACGCCTGCCGGCTGTGCCTGTGGCTTGGCCACCAGTGCAAGGCAAAGTCCAAACCCCATCGATTACGCCATGGGTGATGAGAATCTGTGGCAGACCGACTTCCGCGTAGCGGGTCTGATCGATGTCGAATGGACACGCTACTATCGCTCCAGCATTGACGCACTGGATGACAGTGAGCTCGGCGCCCGCTGGAGTTCGCCCTATCACATGCGCTTCGAGCAGCGCGCGACAGGGCTGGTATTTGTCGATGGCTTGAATCGCGCGTTGGCGCTTGAACCGATTGCCATCGGTGAGCAACGCTTTCTGACACGCGAAAGCATGACGCTGGCGCATCCTGAGTCTGATAGTTACACCCTGACGTATCTGGATGGCAGCGTGGAGCGCTATCAGCGCATCGGTGATGCCAGCGATTCTGGCGCGACTCACTATCGCCTCGTCGAACAGCGTGAGCGTGATGGCCGTGCGTTGACGCTTTCCTATCAGCAGGGTCGTCTTGCCTCCATCACGGATGGTGCCGAGCTCGAACTGCGTTTTCTCTATTCCCATGCGGGACTGCTCGAGTGCATCCTGCGTCACTATCCCTCCCTCGAGAGTGGCGCTACTCGACATGAGCCGGAAGTGCTCGCGCGATATGCGCACGATGACGCAGGCAATCTGGTATCCCATCGCAATGCGCGGGATTATCAACGTGAATATCAGTACACGCATCATCTTCTGACGCGCTATACCAATCTCAATGGTGTCGGGGTCAACCTGACCTGGGACTGGCCGGGCAAGGCAGAGGGCGCGTTGCCTATCGCTCGCGAGGCACGTTGCGTACGCAACACGCTGGACGATGGCAGCGAAGACACACGCTTCGAATATCACCGTGAGCTCTGGTACACCAAGGTGACCGATGCTCAGGGTGTCGTCTCGATCTATCGCTACAACTTTGATAACTACATCGAGTCGATCACACGCCCCCATCATCCTGAACTGGGTAGTGAATACTGGCAGTGGGATGCAGAGATGCGCCTTGTCGCGCATACCGATGGCGAAGGGCGCATGACGCGCTACCGCTATGACGCCCAGGGCCGGATGACAGCGGTGACTGACCCGCTGGGCCTGACCACCTTGGTGGAATACAACCGTCAGGGGCTGCCCACCAAGGTGACGGACCCTGAGGGGCGTGTTCGCGAAACACGTTTTGATCCACGCGGGCTGCCCGTGGAAGAGGTTGCCCCGACAGGGCGCAAGACCACCTTCAAGCACAATGCCCAAGGGCTGCTCGAGGCCATGACGGACGCCGCGGGCAATACCTATCGTTATGAATGGAATTCCCAGGGCCTGTTGCTCAGCGCCAGCGACTGCTCGAACAAGACGACCCACTATCACTATGATCATCGTGGGCATATCAGTGAGGTCGTCGACGCGGCGGATCAGCGAACTCGCTATCAACTGGATATCGCTGGCCTGCCAGCCTCCATTCGTCACGCAGATGGGGCGACCGAGACCTTTACCCACGATGGTGAAGGCAACCTGACGCGCCATGTTGATCCCGCAGGGCACCAGACGCGCTATCGCTATAACGCCAAGCATCAACCGATCGAGCGGCGTGATCCTTTGGGGCAGACGCTCAGCTATCACTATGATCCGCTGCTGCGGCTCAAGCAGCTGGTCAATCAGAACGGTGATTACTGGGACTTCCACTATGACGGTGGCAGTCGATTGATTCGTGAGCGTGGCTTTGATGGCCGCACCAAGCAGTATCGCTATGATGGCGCAGGCAGCCTGGAATCCTTGAAGGAAGGTGAGCAGATCACTCAGTTTGCGCGTGATCCGCTGGGACGTCTGTTATCTCGACAGACAGAATTACCGGGGCAGCTACCGCTCAAGACGACTTTCGGGTATGACCCGCTGGGCAGGCTGATACGTGCAGCCAATGATGCCAGCGAGACACGCTTCTACTTTGACGATGCCGATAACCTGATCGCGGAATCCCAGCAGCATCATCTGCCCAACGGCCATCAGATGAGTGCGGTGACGCGCCATACCCACGATGCGCTGGGCAATCGCGAGACCACCACGCTACCGGATGGTCAGCAGATCAGCTGGCTGCGTTATGGCTCCGGTCATGTGCTGTCGATGGCGTTGGACAATGAAGAATTGCTCGGCTTCGAACGGGATGACCTGCACCGTGAAGTGCGTCGTCATCAGCGTGGGCGTGAGACGACGTCGCAGTATGATCCGGTCGGGCGTCTGATTGCCCAGCACAGTCAACTGCAGCAGCGTTCCCCGCAGGGGGCGCTGATACAGGGGACGGCGGCGCAGAGCGCTCGATCAGCCATCAAACGCCGCTGGCAGTACGCGGATAATGGCTTGCTGACGGCGACCGATGACAGCCTGCGCGGCACTACGCGTTATGGTTATGATGCCTTGGGTCGTTTGCGCCAAGCCGTTTCGCCGCTGCGCGAAGAGCACTTCGCGTTTGATCCGGCGGGGAATCTGGTTGAATCGGATCGTCAAGGTGCTGATGCCAGTGACAGTACGCAAGCGACTCGCTGGACGCAGGAGCGCCCGCGTGACGGCCTGGATCACACGCCTGAATCGCGCGTACGTGTCGATTTCCCCAATGCGCCCAAGCTCTATTCCGCGATGGGCAATCTGCTCAAACGCCATGCTGGCACCCACTATCACTACGACACTTATGGCAATCTGACGCGCCGCATCGAGCCCAATGGCCAGACATGGCATTATCAGTACGACGCTGAACACCGCATGGTCGAAGCCAGCCGCTACGCCCAGGCGCCCGCGGCAGGGGATAACGCAACCCCTCTAACTCACGCGCGCTATGCCTACGACAGCATGGGCCGACGCATCTGGAAGCAGGTGACGCAGCAGGGCAACGCCCCAGAGCTGACCGTCTTCACCTGGGATGGCGATCTTTTACAAAGCGAAGAGAGATACCAAGGCCATCTGCCTGGCATGGCCCATGCGCCGTTGCTGGAATTGGAGGTTGAAGATCCGAGCCGCTCCTACTCGACGCCCATCGCACAGCGCCAGCACACGCTTGGCCATCTAGCGAATGTCGTGCCGCAGCGCCGCGTGAGCTACCTGTTTGAAGCCAATAGCTTCATCCCCGCCGCGAAGCTGGAAATGCGCTTTGAGGCGATGGAACAACAGACGGGCACTGGCCAGTCTCACCATACTGGTTATCAGCCTTTAACGGCTGAGCTTTATTACTTCCAGACCGACCACCTCGGCACACCGCTGGAAGTCGCCGACAGCGAAGGCAACCTCGTCTGGGTAGGCCAATACCGTGCCTGGGGCCAGCTCGAACGCGCGAAAGATGGCAACGGCGAACTCGCCAGCACTGACAATCCGCTGCGCTTCCAGGGCCAATACCACGATGAAGAAACCGGCCTTCACTACAACCGCTTCCGTTACTATGATCCCGCAGTAGGGCGCTTCACGACTCAAGACCCCATCGGTTTGATGGGCGGCGAGAACCTGTATCAATACGCGCCCAATCCGACAGGATGGGTGGATCCGCTGGGGCTGAGTAATGAAGTCGTAAGTACCTCAAATCGATCACAAGCTCTACGTAAAGCTCAGCAACATGCTCAAGTGCCTAGAGTATCCAAGGGAGGTGAGGAGATTGACTTACAAGAGTTGAATCCAAATAGTCGTGGAAAGAATTGCGCATGTTTACAAACTAATGGTGTTAAATCTTTAGGTAGACGTGACCCTAGAGAGTCAAGTAATCAGAGAGAGTTCTTTGATCATCCAGATGGACATCCAGATCTGACCGGTCCGGATCAACCTGATCATCATGATTCTCCCCATGTACATGCTGTAAATAATCAAGGTCAGTCTAAGATTTTTACATATCCGAGGTGATAAAGTGGATAAAGTTTTTGTTTACAAAGAGCGTTTTGATGAGCTTTCAAAGCACTCTCATGATGCTATTTCTATGCTGCCGGCTTTGAAGGACGATCAGTTTGCGTTTATCGTTGCGCAAAATAGTCAAGGGGATTTTGGGTTTAATAAATCTGAAGATTTACTAGCAGTATCATCATCACTCCTCAATCGAGCACGTAGAGTCGATATTGACGATCGAAATCTCATAAAGTTCAATTTTTTTCCAGGCAGTATATATATAAAATCCAAAAAAAACGATAACTATCTTATCGAAGAACTCGATAGTTATAAAAAGGTAAAAGAAAAAAGAAAAAAGAATAAGTTGTACAGTAAATACGGAAAACCTTTGATTGAAATCGAAGAAAATGAAATTACTAGTTTTTTCGATGGTGATTTGATCACTAAATCAATTTTTTCTAATTTAATGAGCCATGCGGAGTATATATTTTTCTTGTATACTTCTACGGAGTATGGGCGAGATACATTTTATGTATGTGCTCGAGATCTTGATTTTTTTTGGAAGGATTTTGAAAATAGTACAAAGGAAGTAGAAGTAAAATTGGTCAATAAGTATACAGACGTACCATATACATAATTTAACGCCTGCAGCAATAGCATATATGTATCCATCTAGCGAATGTCGTGTCGCAGCGCCGCGTGAGCTATCTGTTTGAAGCCAACAGCTTCATCCCCGCCGCGAAGCTGGAAGCGCGCTTTGAGGCAATTGAACAACAGACCGGCACTGGCCAGTCTGGCGATACCCGCTATCAGCCCTCAGCGGCTGAGCTTTATTACTTCCAGACAGACCATCTCGGCACACCACTGGAAGTCGCCGATAGCGATGGCAACCTCGTCTGGGTGGGGCAATACCGTGCCTGGGGCCAGCTCGAACGCGCGAAAGACGGCAACGGCGAGCGTGCCAGCACTGACAATCCGCTGCGCTTCCAGGGCCAGTACCACGATGAAGAAACCGGCCTTCACTACAACCGATTCCGCTACTATGATCCCGCAGTAGGGCGCTTCACGACTCAAGATCCCATCGGCTTGATGGGTGGAGAGAACCTGTATCAGTACGCGCCCAACCCGACAGAGTGGGTGGATCCGCTGGGGTTGTCTCCGGGGCGGAGTGGGAAACAAGCTAGATTGCGAGAAATAGGCTTAGATCCTAAGCAGCCTTCCCATGTGCGCGGTTGGATTGAGCAAGAGCAGAATTCTATTGTAAATGGAACGCGTAGGAATATTCGTAATCCTCCTGGTTATCAGTTAGCCCACAGGAGAGGATATGAAGCTAAAAAAGGTTTTGGGTATGAATACGCTGAACCACAACACACTGATTTACATAGATTGTAGCATCGATATGATGATCGTGGACGAGCAAATAGTAAGTATGCATGTGGTCGATGTTTTTTAATTGAAAAAGATTGAGGTTGTTATGAGTATTCAATCCAAAGAGCTAGATTTTCTCTCAAAAAAAACTTCAACAGATCGTTATATATATACGGTCAAGAAAATCGCAGATTTTGAAGAAGGTTGGGGTCTTTATTGCAACGGATGGGCGCTCACAGGAGCTGATGGCAATGAGTACTTTCCTATATGGCCATCTAAAGAAGCAGCTATGAACTGTGCTGTAGAGCATTGGTCTGAATATAAGCCGAAATCTATTTCTGTAGACTATTTGATGGAAGAACTACTGCCAATGCTTACGGAAGACAATGTTAAAATTGCTATTTTTATGCTTGAAAATACACCAGACACTGCTACAAAAAAGTCTTGCGAATTCCAGATAGATCTCAGTGCTGAACTGGAAAAATATGAGTAATTACTCAATTACATTGCCTTCGATAAAATAGATACTGCTATTATGTTCGGCGCTATGGCTATGATGCCTTGGGTCGTTTGCGCCAAGCTGTTTCGCCGCTGCGGGAAGAGCACTTCGCGTTTGATCCGGCCGGTAATCTGGTCGAATCGGATCGTCAGGGTGCTGATAACAGTGACGGCACGCAAGCGACTCGCTGGACGCAGGAGCGTCCGCGTGACGACCTGGATCACACGCCTGAATCGCGGGTACGTGTCGACTTCCCCAATGCGCCCAAGCTCTCTTCCGCGATGGGCAACCTGCTCAAACGCTATGCTGGCACGCACTATCACTACGATACCTATGGCAATCTGACACGCCGCATCGAGCCCAATGGCCAGACATGGCATTATCAGTACGATGCCGAGCACCGTATGGTCGAGGCCAGCCATTACGCCCAGGCGCCAGCAGCAGGCGACAACGCGGTAGCTTTGACCCACGCGTGCTATGCCTACGACAGCATGGGCCGGCGTATCTGGAAGCAGGTAACACAGCAGGGCAATGCCCCAGAGCTGACCGTCTTCACCTGGGATGGCGATCTTTTACAAAGCGAAGAGAAATACCAGGGCTATCTGCCTGGCATGGCCCATACGCCATTGCTGACATTGGATGTCGAAGACCCGTCTCGCTCCTACTCGACGCCTATCGCGCAGCGCCAGCACACGCTTGGCCATCTAGCGAATGTTATCCCGCTGCGCCGCGTGAGCTATCTGTTCGAAGCCAACGGCTTCATCCCCGCCGCGAAGCTGGACACACGCTTTGAGGCAATCGAACAGCAGACGGGCACTGGCCAGTCTGGCTATACCCGCTATCAGCCCTTGGCAGCCGAGCTTTACTACTTCCAGACCGATCACCTTGGCACACCACTGGAAGTCGCTGATAGCGATGGCAACCTCGTCTGGGTTGGACAATACCGTGCCTGGGGCCAGCTCGAACGCGCAAAAGACGGAAACGGCGAACTCGCCAGTACCGACAATCCGCTGCGCTTCCAGGGCCAGTACCACGATGAAGAAACCGGCCTTCACTACAACCGGTTCCGCTACTATGATCCTGCAGTAGGGCGCTTCACGACTCAAGACCCTATCGGTTTGATGGGTGGAGAGAACCTGTATCAGTACGCGCCCAATCCGACAGGATGGGTGGATCCGCTGGGGTTGAGTAAATGCTGTAATGATAAGAATAAAAAAACAAGCTATGAAGGAGTAAGCAGGAGAGATGCATTAAGGCAAGCCAAACGGGATGCTGGGATTCCAAATTCTCAAGATCCTTCTGTCGAGTATGCCTATCTAAAAGATGGAAGCGGAAGCAAAATTCTGAATGATGATGGCTCTCCTGTTATGACAAGAGAATACCATTACAATACTAATAATGGTGATCCTGTGATTATTCAAGAACATAGTTTAGGACACGAGAAGGCTGTGCCTTTGCGTGGCGCAGAGCCACATTTTAACTTGAGGCCAAGCGATAACCCTACTACTGGAAGTGTTATGAATTATCATGGGCACTACAAATTCTAGGAGTACTTATGGATTTGTTGGATTTGGTGGAAAAGAATATTTTCCTTAATAAATTGTTTAAAGATGGTATTACTAAGTCGGTGAAAATTGCCAAGCTAGATTTAGCAAAAGACGGACGATCTGAAATGAACGTGCATATTACTCAAGAGCCCTCAATTGAAGTGAAAAAGTGGGGTGTGTGGGGTAAGCATTACAATACGATTAATCTAGTTCTATCTGGAGGTTCTGTAGTTGATGTGGAAGTAAAGAATTGGGATAAATTAGTTTTTTGTGATTTAATGATTAAAAAAGAAGGCAATCTCTTTTATCTTTCACAAGAGGACGAAAATAGTCATATCAGGCTATCATGCGATGGCTTTCTTTTCAAAGAGATCAGAGTTCATTGGAATGATGAAGCTTAATCTGGTGTTTCTTGTATCTAAAAATTTTGTATGCAGAAAAATTAGCATGATCGAATGCAATGGCTGAGTGAAACACTTTTACTCAGTCCTGCTCTTTTTAGTAGTTCAGTACAATGCTTATCTCATGAAAAGATACTGGCAAATCAGGCCAATGAGAACAGCGAAACACGCTTCTACTTTGACGATACCGATAACCTGATAGCGGAATCCCAGCAGCATCATCTGCCCAACGGCCATCAGGTGAGTGCGGTGATGCGCCATATTCACGATGCGCTGGGTAATCGCGAGACTACCACGCTACCGGATGGTCAGCAGATCAGCTGGCTACGCTATGGCTCCGGTCATGTGCTCTCGATGGCGTTGGATAATGAGGAATTGCTCGGCTTCGATCGGGATGACCTGCACCGTGAAGTGCGCCGCCATCAGCGCGGGCGTGAGACGACACCGCAGTATGATCCGGTCGGGCGTCTTATCGCCCAGCACAGTCAACTGCAGCAGCGTTCCCCGCAAGGTGCGCTGATACAGGAGACGGCGGCGCAGAGCGCTCGATCAGCCATCAAACGCCGCTGGCAGTACGCGGACAATGGCTTGCTGACAGCCACGGACGACAGTCTGCGCGGCACTACACGCTACGGCTATGATGCTCTGGGTCGTCTGCGTCAGGCTGTCTCGCCGCTGCGGGAAGAGCACTTCGCGTTTGATCCGGCCGGTAATCTGGTCGAATCGGTTCGCCAGGGGAGTGATGCCAGTGACAGTACGCAAGCGACCCGTTGGATGCAGGAGCGCCCGCGCGACGACCTGGACCATACGCCTGAATCGCGCGTACGCATCGACTTCCCCAATGCGCCCAAGCTCTCTTCTGCGATGGGCGACCTGCTCAAACGCTATGCTGGTATGCACTATCACTACGACACCTATGGTTGGCATTATCAGTACGACGCCGAGCATCGTATGGTCGAGGTTAGCTGTAGGGGGCCGGACGATCGAATACGGCAATCAATCGCTGTTGAATATTGAAAAGGGAATCCAGGGAACAGGAGCAAGTGCTATCCATGGGAAGTGAAGCTTCCGCCAGATACGACAATGCCCGGTCATAGGACCGGGCATTGTCGTATCTGGCGGAAATCGCGCACGGGAAATCGCCTAATGATGCGCGATGTTCCGCGCGGCCGGAGGGGACTGTCGCTTGCGCTTGGGGGTGATCGTCAAGGCGTCTTCCTCGGTAAGGTCGTCGATGATTTTGTCGAGAGGCGCATTGCCCGACAGGGGCGTGGGCGCATGATCATCCCGCGGGGAGAGCATCGGCGCTGTCTGGAAGGAGAGAGGTCTTTCCAGCGCCATGATGCTGCCACTGCGCGTCGGAGTGCACTGCTCATTGACCAGGGTGAAGCCGTGGCGCTGGTAGAGCGCCAATGCCGGGCTGTCGGAGAAGACTCTCAGGCGCAGCGCGCGCGGGCAGGGCTGGGCGCCCGGGGATAGCTCGGAGGCGCGGTCTTTCATCAGCGACTGGCCGTACTCCTGTTCGGTTGCCAGCTGGATCAACCAGTTCAGGCAGGCGGAGCCGACGCCGCGACCTTGCCAATGTGGCACCAGTTGCAGATCGCGAAGATACAGAATATCCGGCAGGGCCTTGAGGCTGATGAAGCCGACCCACTCGCCATTGATGCGTATCGCGTAGTTCTCGTTGTCTCGCCAGCGCTCGCTGAACAGCTCCTCGTCCCAGCTCATGCCATGCCGTTTGTAGGTCGCGAGCATGTTGCCGCAGCATAGTCGCCGTGCTGCGGCGCTCAGATAGCTGCTGCAAGCCGAATCGCTGATAGGGGTAATGCTGAGATCATCCATGATCCTGTCGCTTATTGTTGAGGGTAGGGGCACAGATGCGCGAACTGATGACTATGCGTCCCTGATAGCGGAGCAGTCGGTTAGCGCATACTAATGTAATTTGCCATCTATCATCGGATGTTGGATTGCCGCTGACAAGTGAATGCCTGTCCAGTACTTGTCCAGCGCTTCTCAAGTGCCTCTCAAGTACCTTTCAAGTATTTGTCCAGCTTTGCCCGGGCGCAGAAGGGAAGTCGAGAGTTGCCAAAACGTAATGGTTACACTATAACATTGCGTTTTTTTGTTGGCCGGCGCCGGTTGCGCGCCGGCATCCATGCTCTTGCTCGGGACGCGCGATATCGATGGTCAATTTGCTCTCAAGGCTTCGGCGGCAATACCGAACCTTCCTTCACGATCGCAGCCAGTTGGCCGTCGCCAGCGTCGCGCTGGGCATGGCCGTGGTGCAGTCCAGCCATGCGCAAGATGCCTCAGCGGCGCAGGCATCGGCGGCTGACACACGGCGTCTGGAGATCGTCGCACCCTTCGATATCAAGGGGGCGGACCCGCTGCTCAGCGGTATCCTTTTCCAGCGCATGCAGGTCGTCGAGACACTGGTCGAGGTGGACGCCACGGGGGAGCTGCAGCCGGGGTTGGCCACCGATTGGGAGGTCTCGGATGACGGCTTGAAGTGGCGCTTCACGCTCCGCTCCGGCGTGCAGTTCCATGATGGCAGCCGTCTGGATGCCGAAGTCGCGCGTCAGAGTCTCGAGATCGCACGTGCCAAGCCGGGCATCCTGAAGTCAGTGCCGATCGAGCGGATCGTCGCTGAGGATGACCAGACGCTGGTGATTGCCCTCGACGAGCCCTTCGCCGCGTTGCCCGCCTATCTGGCCGATTATCGCCAGCAGATTCTGGCACCCAAGTCCTTCGATGAGTCAGGTACTGCCCAGCAGGTCATCGGTACCGGCCCTTTTCGCATGCTGCGCATGAAGCCGCCGCTGAGCCTGGAAGTCGCCGCCTTCGAGGACTACTGGGGCCCGCAGCCAAAGGTGCGCCAGGCGCGCTATCAGGCGGTGAGCCGCGCCGAGGGCAGGGCATTGATCGCCGAGAGCGGAGATGCCGACTTCACCTATGGGCTGGACCCCGCCAGTCGTCAGCGTCTCTCCCAGTCACCGCGCGTGACATTGGCGGCGGCTGCGACGCCGCGCACGATGCTGCTTAAGGTCAACGCCAATCACCCGGCCTTCCAGGACCCGGATGTGCGGCGCGCATTGAGCCTGGCGATCGATCGCACCGCCATCGCGCAGGTGGTGCTGCGTTACCCGCGCGGGGCCAGTCAGCTATTCCCGCCGATGGTGGAAGGCTGGCATGACCCCGCGCTGCCCGAGCTGCATCAGGACGTCGCCGAAGCGCGCGCGCTGCTGGATGCCGCTGGCTGGAAGGTCGCGGAGGATGGCGTTCGTCAAAAGGACGGTCAGCGCCTCGCGATCAGCCTGATCACCTTCTCGGACCGACCGGAGCTGCCGCTGGTCGCCACGGTGCTGGAGCGCCAGTTCCACGCCATCGGCATCCAGACGCGTCTGGACATCACCAACTTCTCGGCGATTCCGGCCGGCCACCACGACGGCAGCCTCGACATGGCGCTGTTCGCGCGCAATCTTGCCATGGTGCCGGACCCCATCGGCAACGTGCTGAGCGATTACGCGGGAACGCCTGAATCCCCCGGTGGCGACTGGGGCGCGATGGGCTGGTTCGATGCGAACTTCACCGCAGAGCTTGAGCGCATGGCCCGCGAGGGCTATGGACCCACCCCCGAAGGTGACGACCCGCGTGCCCGGGCCAGCGGCGTGATCCAGCAGGCATTACCCGTGATCCCCATCGCCTGGTACTACCAGAATCTGGCGATCTCCAATCGACTGCAAAGCGCTCAGGTAGACCCCTGGGAGCGTAGTTTCGGCCTTTCAGAATTGCGGTGGGTACAATGAATATCCCTTCACGTCTGTTGCAGCTATTGATGGTGGTGCTGATGGTTGGCGGCGCCAGCTATCTGATGATGCAGAGTCTGCCCGGCGATGCCGCCTGGCGCATCGCGGCCGGTCGCTATGGTTATGACGCGTTGGATGCGGCCGCTGCGGCCTCAGTACGCGCCGAACTGGGCCTCGAGGCACAGGGCGGCATGCACTTCCTTTACTGGTTGGGCGACATCCTGCGCCTGGAGCTTGGCACCTCGCTGATTTCCGGGGAATCGGTATGGGTAGAGATTCGTCATCAGCTGGGCAACTCCCTGTCGCTCGCCGGCGCGGCGCTGGGTATCTCGCTGTTGATCGGCCCGCCGCTGGGGTTGCTGGCCGGTCTGCGTGCCGGTGGCTGGCTCGATCGCAGCTTGCTGGCCGTCTGCAGTCTGCTGCGCGCCACGCCGCAGTTCCTGCTGGCGTTGGTGCTGATCCTGCTGATCTCGGTGGAGATGGGCCTGCTGCCGGCCGCCGGTCACGGTGAGCCGCAGCACTTCATCCTGCCGGCGATGACGCTGGCGCTCGGGCTGGCAGCCGTATCGGCACGCCTGGCACGCGATGCCATGGCCGCCGTCACCCAGACGGCCTTTCATGATTTCGCGCGCTGGAAGGGCCTCAGCAATGCGCAGACCTTCTGGCGTCACGGTCTGCGCCATGTGGCCTTGCCGCTGGTGACCTATCTGGGACTGCAGTTCGTGACCCTGGTGGAAGGGGTGGTGGTGATCGAGAGCATCTTCGGCTGGCCGGGCATCGGCCATGCGCTGGTGCACGCCATCTTCTCGCGCGATGTGCCGATGGTGCAGGGCACCGCCCTGGTGCTGGGCGTCGGTTTTGTCGTGATCAATCTGCTGGTCGATCTGCTGGGTCGCCAACTGGACCCACGGGGTGTGAAATGAATCAGGTGGTGGAAGGGCTTGCGCCGCAGCGCGTGGACGCCGTGCGTCATCCACGTCTTGACTGGCCATTGCGTCGGGTGATCGGGGCCGCAATTGTCGCGAGTCTCGTGCTGCTGGCTCTGCTGGGCAATTTGGTGATACCGGGGGACCCGCTGGAACAGCATCTCTATCGTGCGCTGCAGGGCGCGGACGCCGTCGGTGTCTCTGATGCCGGTGAGGTGATCACCAGCGCCCCGCTGGGCTATGACCATCTGGGGCGCTCCCTGTATCACCGTCTGGTGGCGGCGCTCGGGCTGTCGCTGTCCATCGCTGCGGGGGCGGTGATTCTGGCGGCGTTTTCAGGCATCTCGCTGGGCCTGCTGGCCGCGGGACGCGGTGGCTGGGCCGAGCGTCTGTTGAGCCTGGTGTCTGACAGCCTGCTGGCATTGCCGGGGCTGCTGCTGGTGCTGATGGTCAGCGTCATCCTGCCGTCGACGCCGCTGGCATTGTGGTTGGGCCTGTCGCTGGTGCTGTGGGTGGAATTCTTCCGCCTGGCACGTGCCACCGGTCGCAGCGTGCTGGCGAGTCCCGGCGTCGAGGCCAGCCGTCTGCTGGGCTTCGGGGCCTGGTACCGTTTTCGTCATCACCTGTGGCCGGAAATGGCCCCCGTGATGATGACAGCGATGGCCTTCGGCATGGCCAACGCCCTGATGGCGATTGCCGCGCTGGGCTTCGTGCACGTCGGCATTCCGGAGCCCACGCCGGAGCTGGGCACCATGATGGTCGAGCTGTTGCCGTACTGGCGTGAGGCGCCGTTCGCACTGCTGACGCCGGTGCTGGTCACCTTCCTGCTGTTGCTGGGGCTGTTGCTGATGTCCGGCAGCAAGGCCAGAACGTCAACCGCCGCAGACACCCTCGAAGGAGCGCGCCCATGAATGTCGCGACAATGACCACGCCTGCCTCTCACACGCGGCTTGGGGCAACGGCGGATGATGTGGTGCTGAGCGCCGAGGACGTGAGCGTGCGGGTCCAGGGTGCGCAGACGGCGCTGCTTGAGCCTGTCTCGCTTGCGCTCAAGGCGGGAGAGCCGCTGGTGGTGATCGGTGAGACGGGGTCCGGCAAGAGTCTGCTGGCTCAGGCTCTGCTGGGCACGCTGCCCTCGGAGCTTGTGGCCTCCGGCAGCCTGTGGCTGGACGGAGAGCAATATCCTCTGCATACACCGGAAAACCGTCGCCCTCTCTGGGGCCGCCGCCTGGCGGTATTGCCCCAGGAACCCTGGCTGGCGCTGGACCCGCTGATGAAGGTGATTCGTCAGGTCGGTGAAGCATATCGTCTGGTCGCGGGGCGTTCGGCGCAGGCCTCCCACGCGGCCGCGCGCATCGATCTGGAGCAGCTGGGTGTCGCCGCCGCCAGCGAGCAGCTGCCGGGCAAGCTGTCCGGCGGCATGGCGCAACGTGTGGCCTTTGCCGCCGCCCGCGCCGGCGGCGCGCCGCTGTTGATCGCCGATGAGCCGACCAAGGGGCTGGACGCCGCCCGCGTCAGCGAGATCGGCGAGCTGCTGCTCAAGTCACTGGCCGAGACACCGTGTGCCGGCTTGATGGTCATCACCCATGACATGGCACTGGCGCACCAGATCGGCGGCCGCCTGATGGTGATACGCAGGGGGCAGGTGATCGAGCAGGGCGCTACGCGTGACGTGCTGGCCGCGCCGACACATGCCTATACCCGACGCCTGGTGAATGCCGCGCCTCAGGCCTGGCCGGAGGCTCCCTTCAAGCCGACAGCCGACAGTGCGAGCCGTGATGGCAAGGTGGCAGGCGAGCCCATCATCCGCGCCGAGAATCTGACCATCGCGCGCGGGGACACCTCGCTGCTGCGTGACGTGGAACTCAGCGTGAAGGGCGGTGAGATCATCGGCATCCAAGGCGCTTCAGGCTGTGGCAAGTCATCGCTGGGCGATGCGCTGCTCGGCCTGTTGGCTCCGTATTCAGGGAAAGTGGTGCGCAGCGCCGAGATGCTTGAGTATCAGAAGCTCTATCAGGACCCCGTGGCGACCTTCCCGCCACGCCGGACACTGGGCCGCCTGCTGAAGGATCTCAGCGCACGCCATCGTCTCGATGACAGCCAGCTTGCGCAGCTGATGGCGCAACTGAGTCTGGCGCCGGAATTGCTCTCGCGTCTGCCGGGGCAGGTCTCGGGTGGCGAGCTGCAACGTTTTGCGCTGTTGCGCCTGATGCTGATCAAGCCGCGCTTCGTGTTCGCCGATGAGCCGACCTCACGTCTCGATCCGCTGGTCCAGCAGGAGGTGATCGCCTGCATGGTGAAGATGGTGCGGGAGCAGGGTACGGCGCTGGTGCTGGTCAGTCATGATGCGGCGCTGCTGCGCAAGGTCGCGGATCGCGTGCTGGTGGTGGAGGAAGGTCGCTTGAAGGCGCGTCAGCAGCTCTGATCACTCATCAGAGCCCATGGCGGCAGGGTCGCGACAGCAAGAGGACGATTCAAAAGACAGTGCTTCATATGCCAACGCCCGGCCGAGACTCCTGCAGAGTGTCGGCCGGGCGTTGGCGTATCTGGTGTGTTCGTCAGGGCGAGAGGCTCACGGTGCGCAGCGCTCAGCTCCCCAGCAAGGCGGGATTGGCTTGCCAGACGGACCAGGTCAGCGCACTGGCCAGCGTCACCCATGCCAGATAGGGCAGCATCAACAGCCCGGCGAAGCGATTGATGCGCCAGAAAGTGAACATGGTGATGGCGATCAGCGTCCACAGCACCAGCACATCGATGAAGGCCGCCTGACCGAGATGCCAGGCAAAGAACAGCCAGCTCCACAGGGCATTGACGATCAGTTGCACCACGAAGAGTCCGAGCGCCAGACGATGGCGCGAGCGGAAACCGTTGCTGGCATGCAGACCGTCGCGCGCGACCCGCCAGGCGGCGAGTGCCATCATCACGAAGAGCGCCGTCCAGACTGGTCCGAAGGCGCCTGCCGGAGGTGCCCATGCGGGCTGGGTGAGGCTTGCGTAGAAGGCCTTGGCATCTACCGAAGCCAGTGCACCGATGGCGGCAGTGAGAAAGCTCAGCCCGAACCAGATTCCCATCTGCACGGTGGCGCGCAGGGCGGTGGGGGGTGAGGACGGTGAACGCTGCAAGGTCATCGGCTGCCTCCTGCTTTCATGGGACGTGATGAAGGAAAGAACGATATACCACGCTGGGCCATGAGAAACGACCATGTCTCACACGTTGTTCAGTCCGGTATCGGGGCGTCGAAGACGTCCGTGCGGCGACCGGTCAGCGTCGTGCCAACCGAGGCGGTGATCACCAGTCCAATGGCAAGCCATTGAAGTAGGCCCAGTGTCTGGCCGAGGAACAGTAGCCCGGACAGCGCCGCCACGGCCGGCTCCAGACTCATCAGGGTGCCGAAGGTATGAGTGGGCAGGCGCGGTAGAGCGATCATCTCGAGCGTATAGGGCAGGGCGGTCGAGAGCACGGCGACGGCCAAGGCCAGCGGCAATATCTCGAGTGAGAACATGGCGCTGCCCGCCTCCATCACGCCGATGGGTGCGACCACCATCGCCGCGATCGTGATGCCCAACGCAGCACTCTGAGTACCGTTGCCTGCCCCGGCCTTCTGGCCGAACAGGATGTAGAGCGCCCAGCACACGCCGGCGCCGAGGGCGAAGGCGGCACCGACGGGGTCGATCGGCGCAGCGGTGTCCTCGCCCAGCAACAACAGCAGTACCAGTCCGATGATGGCCAGCGCGACCCAGCCCAGGTCGAGCCAACGACGCGAGCTCAATAATGCCACGGCCAGCGGGCCGGTGAATTCCAGTGCCACAGCGATGCCCAGCGGTACCGTCTTGAGAGCCTGGTAGAACAGCAGGTTCATCACGCCCAGTGCCACGCCGTAGATGGTGATGGACTTCCAGGCCTTGCGCGTCACCGGCTTGCGCCACGGGCGCAGAATGGCCAGCAGCAGACTCGAGGCGATGATCAGACGAATCGCCGTCGCGCCCGCCGCGCCGATCATCGGGAACAGGGAAGTGGCCAGCGAAGCACCGCTCTGGATCGAGCACATGGCGACCAGCAGCATGGCGACGGGCCACAGACGAGAAGAGGAGGCTGCGACAGCAACGGACATGGGGGTCTCCTTGAGTGATCCAGTGGGTGATGGGCATGGTCAGTCAGCAACACATGCGGCATGATTCGTGGACAATGAGGTAGCAAGGGAAGAGGCGGGCCGGGCGTTATGCCCCCACTTCCTCGTCGTCGGCAAGATTGTACGGATGCGCATTATATTGCACAACGAAAATCAGAGACCTGATGTACTGGTTCACGTCGCGGCCAACGTCCGCCGCCTGCGGCTGGCGGCCGAGCTGAGCCAGCAGGCACTCGCGGATCAGGCCGAGATCAGTCGGCGGATGCTGGTGAACATCGAGAAGGGTGACGTCAATGTGAGCCTCGGCACGCTCGACAAGCTCGCCGAGGCGCTCGGGGTGCTCTTCTACGCGCTGGTGCAGCCCCCGGAAAGCGAGGATTCGGCACGTATCAATGAGGTGGCCTGGGTCGGGAAGGCACCTGAGAGCCGAGCCGTACTGCTGGCCAGCAAGCCGGCCACACAGGAAGTCGAGTTATGGAGCTGGACTCTGGCCCCCGGCGAGCGTTACGACTCCGCCCCGGATGATGCCGGCTGGCACGAGATGCTGGTGGTCACCCAGGGAGAGCTGACATTGACGCTGGAACGCGAGGACATCGTCATTCGCGCCGGCGATTTTCATGTCTATCCCAGTGACCAGGCTTATGCCTACCGCAACACCGGCACTGACATGCTGCGCTTCATTCGCAATGTGATGCATTGATTGCCCGCTGACTCATCGGTTGATGAAGGCGGCGCAGAGGATTAAGGCGTGCCCCTTTATCGAGCACCTGCCGATCACACACGCTAGCGTTTTCGCGCGGCGCTGGCGTCAGTCCTGGCTTCACCCACGATCATCATCCCAGCGTTGCATTTGTCCGCATACGCCCCTGCAAGCCTTTGCAGGGGCAGGTATTTAGGCGCGTGTCGAGTTACATGTAGAGCCGTGTTCTGCCTCTAGGCCCCGGCCCGACGAGCTTTCGCAGCTGACACCTCTCGCCAAGACTGTCTCTCACCAAGACTCTTTCTCTCTAACACTTCCTTGTGGCAACGCTGATTGATGCGGCAGCACCCTGACAGATCACTGGTCTGTCATTGCTTTGGTATGTGAAATTACTGATTTTCTAATATTTGGCAGAGAGATTGCTTGGTCATGTGCAAAAGTAATCGTTTGCCACCGATTTTGGCATTGGTCGTCACGCAAGTGGTTCGCATAGCCTGTGGCTATCTGGCGGGGGCTTGGGCCGTCATGTGCAGGCCCGCCAGGTAGGGAGACTCCAATAACAAGACTCGAGTGTGAGGGACAGGAATATGCAGCAACAGGACACGAATGAATTGGTGTTTCGGGGTGGTGTGGTGGGCGCCCTGGTGCCGCTGATGGTGCTGGTGGCGGGGCTGATCTACCTCTCGGTATTCGAGCGTGCGGGCACCCAGCCTTTCTGGGCCTGCGCTTGGCTGGCGATGGGGGTCGGGCTCTTTCTGTGTCGTGATCGCTCGGCCTACTGCGAGAGCCTGCTGCGTGGCATGGGCAATCACACCGCGACCGCCATCATTGCCCTATGGCTGCTCGCCGGGGTATTCGGCAAGCTGATGATGGCAGGCGGGCTCATCGATGGCCTGCAATGGATTGGTGCCTCGATGGGCGCCACGGGTGGCGTCTTCGTGGTGCTCGCCTTCGCCATCTGCATGGTGTTCTCGCTGGGCACCGGTACCAGCGTGGGCACTGTCATCGGTCTTGGCCCCGTGCTGTATCCGGCCGGTGTGATGCTGGGCGCAGACCCGACGATGCTGGCAGTGGCGCTGCTCTCGGGTGCTGCCTTTGGTGACAATCTTTCGCCAGTCTCGGATACCACCATCGTGTCGTCCTTCACCCAAGGGGCGCAGGTCGCGGATGTCATTCGCACGCGTCTGCCGCTGGCACTGTCCGCGGCTGCCATTTGCGTGGTGATTTTCCTGGTGGCAGGTGGCAGCAAGGCGGCGCTGACCGAAGTGCCTGCGCTGGCATCAGGAAATGCGCTCGGCCTTGTCATGCTGTTGCCTCTGGCCGTGGTGGTCGGGCTGGCCCTCAAGCGCCGCCATATCATCGAGGCGATGTTCTTCGGCAATCTGGTCGCCATGCTCTGTGCTCTCGTGATCGGCGCCATCAGTCTGGGCGATATCTTTGCGCTGCCGGCACAGCGCGGTGAAAGCACCGGCTTGATCGAGAACGGCATCGCCTCGGTGACCGGCGCCGTGCTGTTCGCCCTGATGGTACTGGCACTGACGCAGGTGATTCTGGATGCTGGTCTGATGCGTCGTCTGCTCGACAAGGCCAATGACAGCTTGATCACGTCGCGTACGGGGGCCGAGACAGGCATCGTGGCGGTGACAGTCGCGGCGTCTATACCGCTGTCCGCCAATGCGCCGGCACTGTTGCTGGTCGGCCCCGGGCTGGTGCGCAAGCTGGCCGAGAAGTTCGGGATCGCGCCGGAACGCAGTGCCAACCTGATGGATTGCGCCGTCTGCACGGTCTTCTTCCTGCTGCCCTGGCATATCGCGGTGGCAGTCTGGCAGCAGGTGATCACTGCCAGTGCCACCGAGGCGGGCGTCGCGGCGCCGAGTGCCATGGCGTCCTTCTTCACCCCTTACCCCTGGGCGATGCTGGTGGTGCTGGCCATCTCCATTACCTGGCGTGCACGCAGCTCTCGCAAGCAGGGCGCAGCCGTTGGAGGCGGCAATCACGAGGCGGTGCTGGCGGCGCCGGCCAAGGAAGTGTGAGCCGTACACCGATGACATGCGCGTGGTTCAGCGTCATGAGGTGCGATGATTGATGCGAACCCAACGCCCCGCGAGATTCCTGCCTAATGGAGTCTCGCGGGGCGTTGTGGATTCTGGCAGATGCTTTTCTGCTTCTGTCTCAGTTTCAGGGTGCGTCCCTGAGGCTGTTTCTGGCCGTGGACTTGAGACAGCCTGTCACAAGGCGGCGTTCATTGCCCCGAACTCAATCCAGCCTGGCCTGTCCCATTGTCATGATGTTTCGTTTCGAGGAGCAACGAATGGCGAAGGTACGTATCACGCAACAGGGCACGATCCATTGTTTTCCGACAGGCTTGAAGGATGAGGATGGCAAGCTGGTGAATGCCGAGATTTCCGCCGTGGCCTATGACGGTGAGCGGTTGTTGATGGCGAGTGACAAACCGATTCCGGGCGAGGGGCGTTCAGCCGTCTTTTCATTGCCGTTGGATTCCAGCGGGCCGGATGATAGCCAGCTTGAGTATCTGACCACCCCGCTGATTCGTCAGGCGGTCAAGTATGAAGACTTCGCGCTGACCACCGATGGGCGTCACATGTTGGCGACTACCGGGTTTGATCGCATCGACAGCGAGAGCCATGCCCTGAATGCCTACAACCACCTGTTGATCTGGCCGCTGGGCGAACCCGACAAGGTACAGGTGGTCGACCCGGACCCACGTGATGGGGTCGAGGGCTCACTGGAGTTTCGTCAGAAGCTGGAAACGGCCATTGGCCAGCCGTACTACAAGATCGAAGGGCTGGCGGTCGTCCCGAGTGACAGGGGCGATGGTCTGATCCTGTTCGGGGTGCGGGAACAAGGCAATTCGCATGATGATTTCGCGTATGTGCGTCGGGTCATCGGGGCGCGTTATGCCATGACCGACAGCGACAACATCGAGTTCATTGAGGAGCTTCACGACGTCTATGCCTTCGACCCGGCCGAGTATGACGGCGTAGATCACGAGTGTGGTCTTTCTAGCCTGGAATATGACCCCTATCACGCACGCCTCTATCTGGTGACCAGCTTCGAGACCGAGCAGGGCAGTGAGGAGGTGATCGGGGGATATCTGTGGGTGCTGTCGCTGGCGGACTTCCACGCCGGGAAACCTCCGACGCTGGTGACGCATGAGGATGGCCGTGTGCTGGAGTTCGAGCACAAGGCAGAAGGGCTTGCGGTACTGGATCGCGAACGGCTCTTCGTGGTCTATGACAATGATCGCAACCACGAGCTGGGCAGTGTGGATGAACGCGACGAGCGGCATTCCTGTGAAGCGCCCTATACGATGCTGGCGCTGCTCTGACGGCAGCTCGCCGGCTCAGAAGCTTTCTCACTGCCCGGGAGAATCAGACTCACGGCTTTTGCACTTGAATGGCAGACTGTCTGTCTTCGCCATGGCGCCGTTGTCGCCAGACGGGACTGATCAAAAAATCCAGCCGGAATCATCCATCTCCTGTCGGGATTGATGGCGACAAAGCCCCGACATGCTTCTGCATGTCGGGGCTTTTCATGATCTCACCTTCCCTGTGTCAATGCGCTCTGTCACACGACATCGAGTGGTGAATCTTCTTTATCTCTGGCTCAAGATTACATGGCCTTGTAGAACAGATAATCGGCCTGGTACATCACGATTTCGACCTTGTCCTTGTGGGCATCATCACAGGCCATGTCAGGAGCGGCACCGCCCTGGGTATTGAGGCGCTGCACATAGGTGACGCCCTGCATATGCCCTTCACCTTCGGCCGGATTGGCCTCGACCAGCTGCAGCGGAATATTGCCCTTGCCGTTGGGCTCTACCGCCAGCTGTGTGCCGGTGATCTTGGAGCCATCCATGGATTCCCAGGTGGCGGGCGGACCATAGTATTTGCCGACCTGCTTGCCATCAGCATCATTCAGCGCAGCATCCGGCCCCTTGAAGACCCAGCCCATGGTGCCATCATCCTTTGCTTCACAGGCCCATTTGATCTTGCCGACGCCAACAGTTTCCATGGCGACGTCATTGCCTTTCGGCACCGTGACGCTTTCGGGAATTTCCATGGCTTGAGCCATCGGGCTCATTGCGAGGGCAGCGAAAATACCAGAGATACAGGCGATTGTTTTCATCTTGACGACTCCGTAGACAGATAAGGTTCAGCTAGCGGTTGCAGGTGTGTCGTTGTCTCCCTTGCACTGCTCATAACGCTGGCCTTTCCCGTCTGGATGTCACGGGATCAAGATTTTTTCGTGCTTTCTATTCGAGGTGCGTTTCTGGCTTGTCAGGCGGAGTGAGGCAAGGACAGATTGAGGTAAGAGCGGGATGATCAAAGAAGGGAGGGGGAAGGAGAGAGTGGCGAAAGGAAGCCGAAAGAAAGAGGAAAGAGTGATCAACGATACAGGGCAGGTTTGAAGGCCCTGATACAAAGCCGCCCCGCAGCACCAAGGCTGCGGGGCGGCTTTCCTGCGCGACCTGAACCCTGAAAGGTTCAGCCGTAATCGCGGGTGCCGCGAATCGGGTAGTGGTTGTCCGGCTTGCGGATGAACTCGATACCCCCGATGAGCGTGTCCAGGTCAGGACGTACGAAGGGCGCATTGGCGACTTCTTCGATCTGGACCTTGCCTTCGCCATTGACGATGAAGAAGGCCGGCTCCGGGAAATCGTGATCGGTTTCCTTCTCGCTGCGTGGCGTGGAGATGAACAGCCCCAGCGTTTCCATCTGCTCTACCGTCAGGCCACCAGCAATCGGGAAATTGAGATCCAGAGATTCGAGGTGCTCGTTCAGCTGCTGCTGGCTGTCGGCAGAGACGGCGACGAGATCCACGCCTTGTGCGCTGAAGCGCTCACGATATTCCGTCAGCTTGTTGAGGAACTTGGTGCAGATCGGGCAATGCTTGCCGCGATAGACGACCACCAGTTGCCAATCATGCTCGCCCTGGGGCTTGCCGAGCGTCAGGGTTTCGCCATCGTGGCGCTGGACCTGGATGGCCGGAAATTCACTACCTGGATGAAGCTTGCGTGTATACATGCAATCTGGCTCCCCTGTTGGATATCAAGATGTGCGATACGCCACATGTCCCTCTTGAATGACGCCATTGTCAGGGTTTTCAAGGGACCCTTGGCGGAACGCGGAGACGCATCCATCGCCAGGGGCAGGGACTGGTCGGGCCAGAGCCCCCTTGCTGGGGGCTCTGGCCTGCTGGGGAAAGCCTTAGCCAAGATAGCCGGTGTGTTCCAGCAGGATGGTCGTGCCGATGCCGATCAACACCAGGCCACCGATGATTTCCGCGCGCTTGCCGACCATCTTGCCCAATACGCCCCCGAGCATCACACCGGTGGTGGCCATCACGAAGGTGGCGGTGCCGATCGCCAGCGCAGTGGTGATGATATTCACGCCAGCAAAGGCAAGCCCGGCACCGACGGCCATGGCATCGATGCTGGTGGAAAGGCCAGTCAGCATCAGGCGGGGCAACGATTGCGGCGTGCTGCAATCCTCATCTTCCTCGTCCTTGGAGAGCCCCTCATGAATCATGTGGAGACCGAGCAGCAACAGCAGAGCGAAGGCGATCCAGTGGTCCCACTGTTCGACGTAGACGGCCAATGAGCGACCGATCAGCCACCCGATCATGGGGGTGATGGCTTCGATGACGCCAAAGATGAGGCCGATGCGCAGGGCATCTTTCAGGGACGGCCGTCGAATGGCCGCACCCTTGCACAAGGCAGCAGCGAAGGCGTCGCAGGACATGGAAAAGGCGAGCAGGAATGTCGATAGCAAAGGCATGTGTCAGGAAGTTCCAGGCCGGTTACGAGTCAATAACAGCGAGACACCACCGGCCGGAAGCGTCTGACTGTCATTGGTCTCGCCGAACCTTGTCCTGACCGATCATGGGCATGATCTGGATAGGTGGGTCCTCGGTGCCACGGCAATGCCTGCCGACCATGTTGACAACCGAGACTCTCGTTGGGTAACGAGAGCGGGCTACTCCCCAAAAACTGGTGGCATGTTAGCAACAAACTTTCGTCGTTTCATCCCCTTGTGTCACAAGCGTCTGACCGTCATAACTGGGCTACCGAGTCAGAGCGCCACAACACCGACGTTTCTGACGCCATCGAAGTCTTGAAGCTTCAACAGGATGCCAAGGAGTCAAGGGTATGAGCGACAGCTATCAGCCACCCAAGGTCTGGACATGGGAAAGTGAAAGTGGCGGCAAGTTTGCCAGCACCAATCGGCCGATCGCCGGACCGACGCATGACCAGGAGCTGCCGGTCGGGGAGCATCCCTTCCAGCTCTACTCCATGGCGACACCGAACGGTGTGAAGGCCACCATCATGTTCGAGGAGCTGCTGGCGCTCGGACACTCCGGTGCGGAATATGATGCCTGGCCGATCCGCATCGGTGACGGCGATCAGTTCGGCAGTGACTTCGTCGCGATCAATCCCAATTCCAAGATTCCTGCGCTGATGGATAGAAGTGGCGACACGCCTGTGCGTGTCTTCGAGTCCGGTTCCATCCTGCTGCATCTTGCGGACAAGTTCGGCGCGCTCATCCCCAAGGAGCCGGCCAAGCGGGTCGAGGTCATGAACTGGCTGTTCTGGCAGATGGGCTCTGCGCCGTATCTGGGTGGAGGCTTTGGCCACTTCTATGCCTATGCCCCGGAGAAGATGGAGTATCCGATCAACCGTTTCGCGATGGAGACCAAGCGTCAATTGGACGTGCTGGATCGTCAGCTGGCTGACAATGCCTACATCGCGGGTGATGAATACAGCATCGCGGACATCGCCATCTATGCCTGGTATGGCGCGCTTGCCGAGGGCAAGCTCTATGACGCTGCCGAGTTCCTTTCCGTGCAGGACTATCCCCATGTGCAGCGCTGGGCCAAGTCGATTGCCGAGCGTCCTGCGGTCAAGCGTGGTCGCATGGTCAATCGTTTCTGGGGGGAGCCGCATGAGCAACTGATCGAACGCCACTCGGCGAGTGACTTCGACACCAATACCGAAGACAAGCGCGCCGACTGACCCTCAAGACACAATGTCTAATGTCTTGTGAAGTTGCCGCTGTCTTGCAATCAAAAAGGGCTACCCATCGGGTAGCCCTTTGGCATTCTGGCCATCAGTCCCTGAGGAAACTGACTCAGTCCTGGCAAACCTTGAGCACGACCTTGCCCACATGACCTTTCTGCTGGAAGACGGCCTGGGCAGCGACTCTGCCTTGGCACCGCTGGTGATGGCGATCACATGAGCACCACGTGCCTTGGCGAGCTGAACGGCTGCAGAGCCGACCCCCCTGAGGCGCCGGTGATCAACACGCGTTCCCCCTTGGCAAGCTGCGTGCGTGTCAGCAGGTTCTCGGCGGTGGAGTAGGAACATGGGAATGAGGCCAGTTCCACATCGCTCAGTGCGCTCTTGATGGGGTGTGCATGGCGTGCTGCCACCTTGGTGTATTCGGCGAAGCCGCCATCGCCCTTGGAGTACCACGCCAGGCGTGTGTTGATGTCGGTGTTGTTGACGCCAGCAGCCCCGACGCGCACCAGTACGTCGCGCGGGCCGGGAACCGGACGGGGGATGTCGTCGCGCACTTCCAGCACCTCCGGGCCGCCGTGGCCGGTCAGTTAGATACCGTGCATGGTGTCATGGCGTGTGGATACAGCGCTCATTTGCGAGGTTCTCCCAGGAGGGTGAGGGTGGTGGAAAGTGCCGCTTCGATCGCTGTGTCGCCCAGTACCAGCCAGGCCGAGGATGCCCCTTCATGAATCAGGAACAATTCGTTGGCGAGATCTTTCCGCCGACTGCGCGTGCCAAGCCAAAGGAGGGTTTCCCGCTTGTGACGGGTGACGGCATCACTGACGTCACGGTTGTCAGGGAAGGCCGCCAACGCATTGATCGACATGCAGCCATTGGGGGCTTCGTGCTTCATCCAGTGGCCCAGTCGTCGGTAAAGATGACTGAGCGCAGCGGCGCCATCGCTGGGCACCTCGTCCTCAAGAAAGGCGAGGTAGCGCTCATGGCGATGCTGGAGGGCACCGATGACCATGCTTTCCTTGGAAGGAAAATGTCGGTAGAGGGTGCGTAGGCTCACGCCAGAGGCAGCCTTGAGCTCTGACACACTGGGTTCTGCGAAGCCACGCTGGCTGAAGAGGGCTTCCAGGCGAGCGGCGATGTCGTGCTGAATCATGGAAGGACCATCGTCGAAGATTTCAGGGAGAGCGTTTGTTCTATCTCTACAGGGTAGAGCGTTCATTCTCCCTGTGTCAATGTCCTGCAGCATTGTCCCGCTCGTCACCCCCCTTTGGTGGCTCGGCGTCCCATGAGCGGTCCTCAATGAGGAGCGTCATCTTGCCCCTTGAGCGCAAGCGACTGCTTTCATCACGACCAATGGCGATGACTTCGGCCACCTGCTGGCTGGATTCTCGAGATAACGTTGCGACACTTTATGGTAAAGATTATCATTCGCGTTCAATTTGCTGGCGCAGGGGGCGTCAGTCATGGCCATGCTCTGTCGAATACAGGGCGAGATGTTGATTCAGCAGGACGCTGGCACATCACATAGAAGGGTTCCAGGTGCCAAGTCATTCTCGCAACCACGTCGTCAACAAGAATACCGTCAGCAAGAGCAAGGGGCCATTTTCCTGTCTGGTCTTCAGCCTCATGGCATTGCCGAGTACCACACTGGCGGCAGGTGAGTCGGCGCAGGACGCCTCGGCAGTCGCAAGCTCGGTGATGGTGGTCACCGGCCAGCGGGAATCGGAAGTGGCGCCGGGCAGTTACCGTGCAGAGGCCTCAAGCCTTGCCAACAAGCAGTCGGTGGAGTTTCTCGAGCAGGCCCGCACCATCAATGTGGTGACCCGGCAGGTCATACACGACTTCAATCTCGATGACCTGGAAGAGTCGCTGCAGCCGGTGGCTGGCATTCAGCTGGGCAATACGCTGGGTGGCACCGAGGATGGCTTCGTCAAGCGAGGCTTCGGCAGCAACAGCGATGGCTCGATGCTGATCGATGGCATCCGTCAGCCGCGCCGTACCTACACCACGGCGACGGTGGACCGCGTCGAAGTCCTCAAGGGGCCGTCATCGCTCTTCCAGGGCCAGCAGAACCCCGGCGGCGTAATCAACATGGTCACCAAGCGTCCGCAGTACAAGACGCACACCGAGATCAGCGGTGAAGTCAGCTCCTTCGGCGGTGGTAATACCACCCTGGACACCACCGGTCCCATCGAGGATACCGGCCTGGCCTATCGCTTCATCCTCTCGCATGAGGATGAAGACTCCTGGCGCGAGTACGGCAATGACCGCCGCACCACCATCGCCCCGTCCTTGCGTTGGGAGGGCGAGCACAGCAGCGCCCAGATCAGCTACGAGTATCAGGACTACGAGCTGGATATCGATCGTGGCACCGTCTTCTACAACGGCAGCGCCGCCAACGTCACGCGTGGCACGCGTTTCGATGAATCCTGGAACCGCGTCTATGGCCATGACGAGTCCGTCAATGCCTGGTGGAAGCAGGAAGTCACCGACAACTGGGACATGAAGCTGACCTACGGCTGGACGCGTCGCCAGTACAGCGATGCGCGCGCCAACGTCACGAATGTCAGCGATAGCGGTGATGTGACCGTGCGCGCCGAAGAGAACCAGGGCTATGAACGCAGCGAGCACTACACGGCGCTGGACGCCATGGGTGATGTCGAGATTGCCGGGCAGCGTCACCAGCTGGTCATCGGTGCCGATTACGAGACCACCCGCGACTATCTGGATGAGCGCTATTTCGGCGACTCCGTCACGGTCTCCACCGTCACCGACGTGAATCACGGCCAGCTGGCCCAGGTGACCTCCGACGACATCAACACCTCGCGCAGCAATCGTCTCGACGAGAGTCAGGCCATCGGGGTCTATGTCAGCGACCGCTGGTATCTGAGTGACAAGTGGATTCTGGGCCTTGGCGGGCGCTACACCTGGTTTGATCAGCAGAGCGGGCAGGGCGAGGATTTCGTATCTGACCCCGATTACAGCGACGATCTGTTCCTGCCCTCCGCGAACCTGCTGTATCGCATCGACGATGCCAGCTCCGCGTACCTCAGCTACAGCGAATCCTTTGTGCCCAACGGCAGCGACAGCGACAGTGGCGAGAGCCTCGATCCTGAGCTCGGCAAGGGCTATGAGATCGGTTACAAGCGTCAGTGGAATCCGCGTCTGGCGACGTCTGTGGCGCTCTACCAGATCCGCAAGGAGAACGTCGCAGTCACTGACAATGGGGTGACTCGCACCATCGGTGAAGCCGGCTCGCAAGGCCTGGAATTCAGCCTCGAAGGCGCCCTGACGGATCGTACTTCCTTGCTGTTCAGCTATGCCTACACCGATACCGAAGTACTCGAGGATACCGAAGGCACCGAGGGCAATCGTCTGCCGAACGCGGCGCTCAACGCGGCTAGCCTCTATCTGGCACATGATCTGGCGATTGATCCATCCTACGGCGAGTGGCGTGTCGGCGGTGGCGTGCGCTACGTCGGTGAGCGTGAAGGTGACGACGACAATAGCTTCTCGATGGATGCCTACACCGTGGCGGATGCCTTCGTCGGCTGGCGTCATGACTTCTTCGGTCCGGACACCGAATTCAAGCTGAATGCGAAGAATCTGTTCGATACCGCCTATTACTACGGCAGTGGCGGTGACACGCGCGTACTGGTGGGCGATCCGATGGAAATTACCCTGTCGGCCAGCGTGGGCTGGTAACACCGCTGATTGCTCTTTATGAGCTGATTGCTCTTTATGAAGAGGGGACGACAGGCAACTGTCGTGGACCAGGGGCGCTCCAATGCGCCCCTGATGCGTTGCGACGACTCGACATCGGGGCCTGACGTATCGGGTCCTGCCGCTGATTCAATCGGATTGGCTGATAGACTGACGTCTCGAGGGTCTCTGCCTTCATTCGATGTCACTACTGTCCGGAGAGCTTCACATGCTCGACTCGCTTCCCCTTGCCGATATCCGTGCCTTTGTCATGACAGCGGATCACGGCAGTTTCACCCGGGCCGCCGAGACGTTGGGCGTATCGCGTTCACAGGTGTCCAAGCAGGTCACCGCGCTGGAGAAGCTGCTGGGCGTTACGTTGATGCAGCGTTCCACTCGCTCGTTGCGGCTCACCGAGAGTGGTCATCTTCTCCACGCGCAATGTCGTAGTGCGCTGGGCGACATGGCGCAGATCGTGACGCTGGTGCGTGAAGAGCGTAACGCCATGCGCGGCCGGATTCGGCTCAACAGTGTTGGGGGCCCCATCGGCGAGCGTCTGCTGGGGCCAGCCGTTCACGCCTTCATGCAGGCCTGGCCGGAGGTCGAGATCGAACTGGATTTCAGCAGTCATCGCGTGAATCTGATTCGCGATGACTTCGATATCGCCCTGCGCATGGGTGCACTCGAGGATGCCGATTTCATTGCCCGTCCGCTGGCGACTCTGTCCTATGTGGTCGTGGCGAGTCCTGACTATCTTTCGCGGCATGGCTCACCGCAAACTCCCGGTGGCCTGCAGGCTCACCGCTGCCTGGTGGGCTCGGTCGCGCGCTGGAGCTTTCGCGCCCGACATGACCCGAAAAGCGAGACACAGGTGGATATCAGTGCCCAGTTGCAGTGTCGCAACGGGCATGTGCTGGTCAGTGGTGCCCTGGCCGGCAACGGCATCATTCGCGTGCCCAGACTCTACTGTGATGACGCCATCGCAAGCGGTGAGCTCAAGGAAATCCTGCAGGATTGGCAGCCGGCGGATGTGCCGTTGTCATTGATCTACCATCGTGAGCGCCATCGTCCGCTGCGTACCATGCGTCTGATCGAACATCTGGTCACCTGGTTTGATGAGCGCAATGCCTGATTGTGTGCTTCTTTACCAAGTGAGTCATGCTGAGTTGATTAGGAGCACGATGCTCCTGTGAATGTCGACCTTCAGTGGGAAACCGCTGGGGATTCACGCATTGCGTGCGCGATGTGCTGGCGGCAAGTCACGGAGTTTCCAGTAGGGATCAATCTGACAGGGAGTCGCTCATGAACCTGATCGCTGCATTGGCCAGTGCGTTGTCAGTCTGAATGTGTCACTTGCCGAATTACCTTTATCAACCGCCCTACGGTGTGGCGACGCTCGCGCCGGAGGCGCTTGACCTGTTGGAACGGCTGTACCGACATGATGCTGACACCCTGGCGCATTCCTGGCGGGTGGCAGGGCTTTCGGTCTCGCTCTATGCCAGGCTGCTCGACCCGCAGGCGCGCTGGCTTTCCTTGCAGGCACTGCACCATGCGGCGCTGCTGCATGATATCGGCAAGCTCTCCATCCCTCGCGAGTTACTGCAGGAGCCCACGAGCGCTGATACCAGAGGAGCGCTGCCTGATGCAGCGCCATGCGAGTGAAGGTGGCCTGCTGCTCGACACGCTAGGGGAGCCGCTGCGTACGCTGAGTATCGAGATTGCGGTAGGGCATCACGAATGCTGGGATGGCTCTGGCTACCCTGGCCAGATCATGACGCAGGCACTGCCCTTGCATTGCCGAGTGGTCGGGCTCATGGATGTCTTTGATGCAGTGGCGTCTCCTCGGGCCTACAAGGCGGGATGGCCGCTGGACAGATTGATCGCCTTGTTCGTTGCCCAGGCCGGGCGTCAGTTCGATCCGCAGTTGATCGGTCGCCTCTCACCCCTCTGGAAGGAACTGCTCGCGGTGCATCATCAGTTGCTTGATCAGACACGAAGTGATTGAGAGTGGTGATGTCTCTCCGGGACATTCAAAGGCCCCTGTCATGAACATCGACAGGGGCCTTTGAAGTTAAGTGCCAAGCGAGCAATGCGTCATCAACAGCAGCGCTCACGCTTGATGGCGGCCCAATCGGTGGTGGGGTTCTGGCGGCCGTGGTTGCCGGCGTAAGCCGCGACCTTGGGCGACTCCCAGCCTGCGAGAACGTCGCCTTCCAGTTGGTAGATCTCGACACCGAGCGGGTTGCAGGTCTCGAGCGGGTCACGCGCATCAGGGCCCCACAGGTCCACAGACAGATCGCCACCCGGGCAGCAGGACATCGCGCACAGCAGGTCCGTCTCGGCAAAGAACTCCAGGTAATCGCCCTTGCGAGCCGGGCAGGCCTTCATGAAGTACTTGTCTTCGTTGTTGAGGCCGGTGCACTGGAAGATGTTGAGCACATCGTGGATATCGAATTCGGTCAGGCCCCAGGGCGCCACCGCGCGCACCAGGTTGGAGTGACAGTGGTGATCGAAGTCCTCGCCGGTCAGCAGGCGATTGACGTAGGGGTCGCAGCGCGTACCCAGCAGATCATGCACGCGACCGCCTTCTGCATCGACGCCATAGTCGGCGAGGGTGTCATCGATGATGGTCGCCATCGGGCGCAGGTAGGGCAATGTGGACCACAGGCGATCATAGGTGCTGACATGCGCGCGCTGCAGCTGGCGGGTGCGAGACGCCCACATGCGCTCACGCGGGTTGTGCAGGTTCCACATGTTGAAATCGCCGACTTGTGAACCCTCGGTGATCTTGATGCGCAGCACGTGGCCCGCCGGCACTTCCCATGCCAGTCCATCGCGCAGCGGCACGGTATGCGTCGCGACCAGCGTGCGCTTGGCCTTGCCTTCGGTGAGGCTGTCGTAGAAGTCGCGATCGATGTCCAGAATCGACCCCTTGCTGGCTTGATAGGCGGCAGGTACATCACTCATGACAGGACTCCTCGTAAATCGAAATTGGGTCTGATGACCAGGCCGGACTGCCTGGAATTCGCTGCCCGGTCGGGGCTTTCGTGCACTGCCGGCAAGTGTGATGGCCGGCAGTGGCGGTATCTGCAGGGCACAGGGAAGTTTCTCGGTCCCCCTGCGCGGGGTCAGGCCTGTTCGCGGCGCCAGTGCTTCATCAGACGGTCGAAGCAGGCGCTGGCGGCAGGTTCTGCGTTCATGCGGCTGACGATGCCGACGGCGATCAGGGCGAACAGGAAGCCGGGTACGACCTCGAACATGTCGAATATCTCCAGCGGGCCGCCGCTCAGCGGCTTCCAGATCGCGACGGTAAGGGCACCGACCAGCAGGCCGGCGATGGCGCCATTGCGGGTCATGCCACGCCAGAACAATGACAGCAGGATGACGGGACCGAAGGCGGCGCCGAAGCCACCCCAGGCGTAGGACACCAGGCCCAGGATGCTGCTGTCACGCTCGCTGCCCATCACGGTGGCGAGCAGTGCGATGCCGATCACGCTGGCACGGCTCAGCCAGACCAGCTCCTTCTGCGTCGCCTTGGGGCGAATCAAGCCACGGTAGATGTCTTCGGCGATGGCGCTGGAGCAGACCAGCAGCTGGGAATCGACGGTACTCATGATCGCGGCCAGGACGCCGGCCAGAATGAAGCCTGCCACCCAGGGGTTGAGCATGATCTGGCTCAGGGAGATGAAGACACGCTCGCTGTCCGTGAGACCGCCACCCAGCTCACCGCCGAACCAGTAGTAACCCAGCACGCCCACTGCTACCGCAGCTGCCATGGTGATGGCGGACCACAGCAGGGCGATATGACGTGACACCTTGATATCTTCACGCTTGCGCACGGCCATGAAACGCACCACGACGTGTGGCTGGCCACAGTAGCCGATCGCCCAGCCGGCCAGCGACAGCATGCCCAGGAAGGTCACGCCTTCCATTAGACCACCGATGGGGGCGACATCCTGCGCCGCTGCCGGGGCGGCTGCGCCATCGCCGAACAGCGCCACCGCCGTCATGGCAGCCACGGCACACAGCGAGGCGGCCATCATCAGGCCCTGGATGAGGTCGGTCCACGAAGCGGCGAGGAAGCCACCGAGGAAGGTATAGCCGACGATGACCAGCGCGCCCAACCACAGTGCGACGCGGTAATCGATGTCGAAGAGCCCTTCGAACAGCACGGCACCACCGACCAGGCCCGCCGAGACATAGAAGGTGAAGAACACCAGCATGACCACGGATGACAGAGTGCGCAGTACGCGCGAGCGGTCTTCGAAACGCGCTTCCAGATAATCCGGCACCGTCAGCGCATTGCCGGCCGCTTCGGTGAACACGCGCAGTCGCTCGGCGACCAGGGTCCAGTTCAGGTAGACGCCGACCAGGGTCCATACCGCGATCCAGGCTTGCGAGAGGCCACCACTGAAGATGGCGCCGGGCAGGCCCATCAGGGCCCAGCCGCTGAGATCGGAAGCGCCGGCACTCAAGGCCGCGACGCTTGGCGGCAAGCCGCGTCCCCCGAGGATGTAATCCGACAGATTGTGGGTGATGCGATAGAAGTAGATGCCGATGCCCAGCATCAGCAGCAGATAGAGCCCGAACGACAGCAGGACAGGTAAGTTCATCCTAGGAGACCTCATGGTGACGCCGAGGCGTCTTGTTATTGTTCACCAGTGATGTCGTGTTGCAGCAGGCTTGCACGGAACAAGCCGCGGGGAGCTGGCAATAGCACTGACACCGTCACCTTAACCATGAGGTGGATTGCAGAAAACTGATCATTTTTCGTTTAACATATGACTCAATATCATGGGTGGCCGTCATGTGCTGGTTGACGCCTTTCTTCTATCAGGGCGCTGCTCGCAAGTACTCGGCACAGCGCTTGGCACAGGCACTCGGCACCCAGTTCTGGCACCCGGCCAGGCCAGTCATCAAGGACAACCCATGCGACCCAGTCTGTCATCGCTCAATGCTTTCGAGGTCGTGTCACGCCTGGGAAGCATTACTGCGGCTGCGGATGAGCTCAACATCACCCAATCGGCGGTGAGTCACCAGATCCGCCGCCTGGAGGCCACGCTGGAGGTCAGTCTGTTGGAGCGGGCTGGACGCGGCGTGGTGCTGTCACATGCCGGGCGTCGACTGGCCGATGGCCTGCAGGCCGGCTTTGCCAGAATCGAGCAGTCGGTGGCCGAATTCGAGGTCGACCCACAAGGCGTGCATCAGCGGCGCCAGCTGCGCGTCAGCTGTCTTCCTTCAGTGGCGGTGCGCTGGCTGATCCCGCGGCTCAACAGCTTTCGCGAGCAATGCCCTGATATCGCGGTCAGCCTGCAATATGCCGGCGTCAGTGCGCGGGGACTGCTGCCGGAGGTCGATGTGATGATCACCTGGCAGGACGAACTCCCGGACAAGGCATCACAGGCGTTCCGCTTGTTCTCGGGGGCTACCCAGCCGGTGGCCAGTCCGCTGTATCTGGAGCATCACCGCCGCCCGTCCCAGCCGGCGGACCTGTTGAAGCTGGAGCTGATCCACGACCAGTCGCGCCAGCCCTGGCATGACTGGTTCAACAACTGCGGGCTGTATCCCTCCCAACTCGACAAGGGCGATCTCTATCAGGACTTCAGTCTGCTGAGTGCTGCGGTGGTCGCGGGGCAGGGGGTCGCGCTGTGTCCGCCACGCCTGATCCGCAAGGAGCTTGAGGACGGCACCCTGGAATGCCTGTTCGAGATGGCCGCCAACCGCCAGCGTGCCTACTGGCTGTTCCATCACCCGCAGCCTGCCAGACACGTGCAGCAATTCTGCGACTGGATGCGCGCGCAGATCGCCGCCGAGGGTGAAGCGGCCGACAGTGGAGTCATCGTCAGCCGCCGCCAGCTATGACGGCGGACATCTCTATCTCGGGCAATGACGCACGCAACGCAAAAGCCCCGCCGGGATGCGGCGGGGCTTTCTTGTGCAAGTGCCCATGTCATGACGGCATGGGTCGCGATCTAAGCCATGGCCCTTGGCCAGGAGATGGCGGGCCGTCAGCCATTGAGCACACCCAGCCAGGCCCACAGGCCGAGCAGGGTGGCGATCAGTACCGGCGGCGTCAGGATCAGGCCGACCTTCATGTATTGCCCCCAGCTGATGTGATGGCCCTTCTGATCGAGCACATGCAGCCACAGCAGTGTGGCGAGACTGCCGATCGGGGTGAACTTGGGCCCCAGGTCATTGCCGATCACGTTGGCGTAGACCATCAGCTCACGCGTCGCGTCATTGACCTGCTGCGCGGTGAGGTGGTCGATGGCCAGCGCGCCGATCAGCGTGGCCGGCATGTTGTTCATCACCGAGGCGGTGACGGCGGCCAGCACACCGGTGCCGAGGGTCGCGACCAGACTGCCTTGGCTGGCAAGCCAGGCGAGAATGTCACTGGCGTGGTCGGTCAGGCCGGCATTGCCCAGCCCGTAGACCACCAGATACATGCCCACCGAGAACAGCACGATCTGCCACGGCGCGCCGCGCAGCACCGGGCCGAGTTCGATCACGGCATCACCGCTGCCCAGCCAGCGGCCGGCAATGGCCAGCAGAACCAGCGCGGCGCTGCCGGTGACGACGGCGAGCGGAATGCCCAGCGGCGCGGTCACGAAGTAGGACACCAGTAGTACCCCCAGCAGCGGAAAGGCCGCGCGGAAGACCTGGGGGTCCTTGATGGCGCTCGACGGTGCCTCGAGTTTCTCCAGCGCATAGTGTGACGGTAGTTCCTTGCGGAACATCAGCCACAGCACGATTAGCGTGGAGGCCAGTGCGATCAGATCCACCGGTACCATCACCGCGGCGTAATGCGTGAAGGAGATGTCGAAGTAGTTGGCACTGACGATGTTGACCAGATTCGAGATCACCAGCGGCAGGCTGGTGGAATCCGCCACGAACCCGGTGGCGATGATGAAGGCCAGCGAGGCCGCCGCCGAGAATTCCAGGCGTACCAGAATCGCGATCACGATCGGTGTCAGCAAAAGGGCCGCGCCATCATTGGCGAAGAAGGCCGCGATCACCGCACCCAGCAGCACGATGAGTGGGAACAGCCTGCGCCCATTGCCGCCGCCCCAGCGTGCGACATGCAGTGCCGCCCAGCTGAAGAAGCCCGCTTCATCGAGAATCAGCGAGATGATGATCAGTGCCACGAAGGTGAAGGTGGCGTCCCAGACGATGTCCCACACCACCAGTACGTCCGGCAGCGTGACCACGCCGCAGACCAGTGCGATCACGGCGCCGCCCAGTGCACTGGTGCCGATGCCCAGACCGCGTGGTTGCCAGATCACCAGTGCCAGCGTGATGACGAAGATTGCCAAGGCAAGCATGACGTCTCCTTGTCGAGGGGGAAGAGCAAGAGAAGCACGACGTGTGCGAACACGGACAGCGTCAGATCGTGCTCTGATTGACGCGTTTCGAGACCTCTTCGGCACTCTCGACACGCTCGGAATAGCGCTCGGTCAGATAGTCACTGCGCTCGCGGTTCATCCAGGTGAACTTCATCAGCTCTTCACAGACATCGACGATGCGCAGATACAGCGGTGACATGCGCATGCGGCCGTTTTCATCGAATTCATTGAAGGCCTTGGGCACGGATGACTGGTTGGGGATGGTCAGCATGCGCATCCAGCGGCCCAGAATGCGCATCTGGTTGACGCTGTTGAAGCTCTGGCTGCCGCCGCTGACCTGAAGGATGGCCAGCGTCTTGCCCTGGGTAGGACGTACGCCGCCCAGTGACAGCGGAATCCAGTCGATCTGCGCCTTCATGATCGAGGTCATCGCGCCATGACGTTCAGGGCTGGCCCAGAGCATGCCCTCGGACCACTGGGCCAGCTCGCGCAGCTCCTGCACCTTGGGGTGATCGGCCTCGCAGTCATCCGGCAATGGCAGGCCGGCCGGCGAGTAAAGGCGCACCTCGGCACCGAAGGCACGCAGTAGGCGCGCCGCTTCCTCGGCGGCGAAGCGCGAGAAGGAACGCTCACGCAGGGAGCCGTACAGCACCAGAATGCGCGGCGCATGACGTGGTGCATCCGGGCCGGCCAGGCGGTCGATCTCCAGCGGTCGCCAGTGTTCGGCGTCGATATTGGGCAGGTCGGCCAATGCCGCTTTCATCGCGTCTGTCATGGTGTCGCCTGTCGACAGGTGAGAGTGGGTGGAAGTGTGTGCGTTCATGGGTCAAGTCCTTGGGGCGTGGACGACGTCGCCGTCCTCCTTGGTGTAGTGCGCGACCGGGTTGTCCAGAAGCTCCAGTACCGTCTCCGACGGGCGGCACAGGCGCTTGGCTGCGGGCGTCACCACAATGGGGCGATTGATCAGGATCGGGTGGGCCATCATGGCGTCGATCAGCTCGGCATCGCTCATGGACGGGTCATCCAGATTGAGCTGTTCATACGGCGTACCCTTGCGGCGCAGCAGCGGGCGCGGTCCACCGCCCATGGCGTCGATCAATGCTTCCAGCGTCTCACGTGTCGGGGGTGTGACCAGATACTCGATGACCTCCGGTGTCTCACCGGAAGCCTTGAGCATGGCCAGCACATTGCGTGACGTGCCGCAGGCCGGGTTGTGGTAGATCGTGATCGTGTGGGAAGAGCGAGTGGATTCAGTCATCGTTTCCGGGCTCCTGCGACGTACCGGGAGTGTGGGCGTCACCGCAGCTGGGCAGGGTGAGCGAGGCCAGCAACGGATCGCAGACCACCGAGGAGCCAGCGCAGCAGTCGCGTACCAGAAACTGCACGGTGGCGAGCATGTGCTCGAGGTTGGCGCGGTAGATCAACGAACGTCCCTCGCGCTGGGAGTGGATCAGCCCCGCGCGACTCAACACGCCAAGATGGGTCGAGAGCGTGTTGTGCGGCACCTCGAGACGACGGGCGATCTCGCCGGCCGGTAGTCCCTCTGGTTCATGGCGTACCAGAAGGCGAAACGTGTCCAGACGCGTGGCCTGGGATAGCGCCGCGAAGGTGTCCAGCGTGGCCTGCGGGCCGGGCAGGCTGTCAGTATCATTCATATCATCTTGTCCATATGTCGAGACTTGTCGAAATGACGATGGTGCGATGATAGATCAGCGTGCCGCATATGGGAAGATGCCCGGAGGAAAGAATGGGTACAGATAGCCCTTGGCCCTTCCCGAGGATTTGTGAGGGCGCGTATTCCGGTCAGGCAAAGCCCGCACAGTCTTGGTAGCATGTGCGCCATTGATTACCGGACAAGGGAAGATGGCACGATGATGATGGTATTGCAGATTCTGGGGGGCTTCGTGCTGGCGGCGGGTGTGCTGCTTGCGGCAGTGCCGGAGCTGGTCAATCGCTTCAAGGGCCCGGATGACACGCCGTTGACCGTGCCCAGACAAACGGGTGCGGCGATCTCTCGCCGGATCCGCTGGGGCTGGGTCATCGCGGTAGGGTACCTGCTGATGTATCCGCCGATCGGTCTGGGAGTGTTGCCGGTGCTGGTGACACTCGCCGTGGCGGGTATCGCCGGCATCATGACGGCACGCCTGATGGGGTTGATGCTGGATGGCATCGACATGCGTCATCTGTTCCGCTTTGCTGCCGAGTCGCTGATTCTCGGCGGCCTGTGGACCTGGTTCGTCAAGCTGTCCGCTTGAGAGGGGGCTCCCAGGCAGAGAGCGATTCCCGCTGTTTTTCCCTTCCCTGAGGCTTCTCCATGCCGCTCAATGACAATACGCTAGCCGCATTGGCTCATCTGGACAGGTCGCAACCCGTTCTGGTGACAGGAGCGACGGGGTATGTGGCGGGACAGCTGATCCGTCGCTTGCTGCAGGAGGATCTGACAGTGCATGCCGCCGTGCGGGATCCAGGTAACACCGAACGTCTGGCGGCACTCAAGGCACTGGAAGACAGCATGTCGGGCAAGCTGCGCGTCTTCGCCAGTGATCTGCTCGAGCAGGGCTCTTACGCCGAAGCGATGGCGGGATGTCGCGTGGTCTTTCATACCGCCTCGCCTTTTGTCGTCAGTGTCGAGGATCCCGAGCGCGATCTGGTGCGGCCAGCAGTGGAGGGCACGCGTAACGTGCTCCAGGAAGCCAATCGTCAGAGCAGTGTCGAACGCGTGGTGCTGACCAGCAGTTGTGCTGCCATCTACAGTGACAATGCCGATGCGTTGGACACCCCGCGTGGCTGTTTCGACGAGAGTGTCTGGAACACCACGGCGTCGCTGACACACCAGGCCTACTCCCACTCCAAGACGCTGGCGGAACAGGCCGCCTGGCAGATCGCCGAGCAGCAGTCGCGCTGGCGGCTGGTGGTGATCAATCCCTCGCTGGTGCTCGGCCCCGCGATCAGCGATGACACGCACGGCGAATCCTTCAGCCTGATGACGCAGCTCTGTGACGGCACGCTCAGGATAGGCGCGCCGGATTACGGCATGGGCGTGGTGGATGTGCGGGATGTCGCCGAGGCACATCTGGCGGCGGGGTTCCTGCCCACGGCCACCGGGCGTCATCTGGTCGCCGGGCACTCCTCAAGCTTCATTGCGCTGGGGCGCCTGTTGAGTCATCACGCCGGCCCGCAATATGCGATTCCCTCTCGCCAGCTGCCCAGATGGCTGGTGTGGCTGGCGGGTCCGCTGGCCAACAGGGCGGTGACCCGCAAGATCGTCTCACGCAACGTGGGGCATGCCTTCGTGTTCGACAATACCCGCAGCCGTGAGCAGCTGGGGCTGATCTACCGGCCCCTCGAGACGACGCTGCACGACATGTTCGATCAACTGGAGGCCAGCGGCCGCCTGTCGTGAACCTCATCTTCTGCATGTCAGCGACGTCTCAACGGCTCCAGCAGGGCATTCAACCCGTTGTGATCTATCTCGTGCATCAGTGCCAGCAAGCGACCTATCTCGCCTTGCGGGAATCCCTTGCGCGCAAACCAGCCCAGGTAATCGCCGGGCAGGTCGGCAATCAATCGTCCGGCGTACTTGCCATAGGGCATCTGGCGGGTCGTCAGTTTCTGCAGATCTTCGGGGCTCATCCAGTGACTCTCATTCCACTCGGTTAAGGACGGTCTGGTCAGTTGCAGGTGCCATTCTGGCACAGCTGTGATGCAACGGTTGGGTTTTGCTCCGGCACCGCCATGTCCTGATCATACTCATGACACGGAGTGACTCATGTCCTGCGACTATCAGAACCTCGAGCAGCTACCCCTCGCCGGAGAATGGCGTAACGGCCGAGCCGGCAGGACGCTTGAGGTGGTGGACCCCTTCGATCAGAGCTCGCTGCTCTCGATTCCCATGGCCAATGCCGAGGATCTCGATGCCAGCTATCGCAGGGCGCGTGATGTCCAGCCTGACTGGGCTCTGACACCGGCGAGCGAGCGCGCTGGCGTGATGCACAAGGTGGTGGAGCTGATGGACGAGCGACGCGAGGAGTTGCTCGGCTGGTTGATTCGTGAGTCGGGCAGTACCCGCCTCAAGGCTCAGGCGGAGCTGGCCGCGGCCCGTGCGATCACGCTGGAGTCCGCCGCGATGGCCAATCGCGTGGCCGGGATGGTGATGGAGGCTCAGGTACCGGGCAAGGAGAACCGTGTCTTCCGCAAGCCGCTGGGTGTCATCGGCATCATCAGCCCGTGGAATTTCCCGCTGCATCTGACCCAGCGTTCCCTGGCGCCGGCACTGGCACTTGGCAACAGCGTCGTCATCAAGCCGGCCAGTGATACTCCGCTGACCGGCGGCCTGCTGCTGGCCAGGCTCTTCGAGGAGGCGGGGCTGCCTGCCGGTGTCCTGAGCGTGGTGGTCGGTGCCGGCAGCGAGATCGGCGATGCCTTCGTGGATCACGAGGTACCGCGGCTGATCTCCTTCACCGGCTCCACCCAGGTGGGCAAGGGCATCGGCAGGCGCGCCGTCGGTGGCGATCACCTCAAGCAGGTTGCCCTGGAGCTGGGCGGCAACAGCCCCTTCGTGGTGCTTGACGATGCGGACATCGAGCAGGCGGTAGACGCCGCTCTGGTCGGCAAGTTCCTGCATCAAGGGCAGATCTGCATGGCCATCAACCGCATCATCGTCGATGCGTCGGTCCATGACGCCTTCGTCGATCGCTTCGTGGCGCGTGCCCGTGAGCTGAAGGTCGGCAACCCCGCACAGGACGATACCGTCATCGGGCCGATCATCAATGCCAAGCAGCGTGATGGTCTGCTCGAGATGATCGAGACGGCCAAGGGCGAGGGCGCCAAGGTAATGCTTGAGGGCGAGACTCAGGGTCAGCTGGTGCCGCCGCATGTGTTCACCGATGTCACCAATGACATGAGCCTGGCGCAGAACGAGATCTTCGGTCCGGTGGTCGGCATTCAGAAAGCCCGTGATGAAGCGCATGCGCTGGAACTTGCCAATGGCACCGAATATGGCCTCTCGGCCTCGGTCTTCACCGCGGATATCGCACGCGGCGAGCGCTTCGCGCGTCAGGTCGAGGCGGGCATGGTGCACGTCAATGACATGCCGGTGAATGATGATCCACGCGCGCCCTTCGGCGGCGAGAAGAATTCAGGCCTTGGGCGCTTCAATGGCGACTGGGTGCTGGAGGAATTCACCACCGATCAATGGGTCAGTCTGCAGGTCGAGCCACGTCAGTATCCGTTCTGATCCCTCTTATCTGTAGTTGATGCATGACAAGCAACGCCCCGCTCAGCCTGCTGGCTGAGCGGGGCGTTTTTGATGGTGAGTAATGCAGACACGTCATGGTGATGATGCAGGCAAGAAGGCCTAGGGATCTTGACAGCAAGGGCGGCGCTGTAGAGAGGACGGAGACGCAAGCTGCGATCATCAGTAGGGATCGAGGGCGGAAAGCGTCACGACCAGCCCCAGTACCAGCGCCGCCAACATCACTTCCAGTCGCGTCATCCACTCAAGGGCTCGTGTGGTGCCGCCCTGGCCGGAGAGCTTCGGCACAAGCCAATAGCGATTGAAGAGGGCGATACTGACCATGCTGAGCACCAGCCCGATCTTGATGGCCAGCAGTCCTTGATAAGGGTGTGACCAGTCCAGCGGGGGTGTCCCGAGAATCAGCCCGGTATTGAGGGCCCCCGTCACGACCACCAGAGCGACCGCGAGGTGGCCCATGCGGGAGAAGCGTATCAAGGCAGCTCTGGCGGCTTGGCACAAAGTTTCGGCATGCAATGCACGCAGGGTGGACACCACCGGGAACAACGCCCCGATCCAGAAGCCACCACTGAGTAGGTGCAGCCATTGATTGGCGCGGTGAATACCTCCCAGCCAGCCACCGTGCATGGCGGCGTGACCGGAGAACGCAAGGCTTGCCAACATTGCCATGCTCGCAAGCGCCAGGACCACCAGGCGATGTGCGGGAATTACCATCAGCGCCAGCAGTGCCATCGACAGGATGCCTGCCTTGCCTGCCCAGGCAAGCCCCGAGGTCGTCTGGGTCATGACGCTCCATGCCAGGGAGACATTGGAGAGATCTCCCCAGCCAGCCCCGATGATGGCAGTCTGGAGTGGCAGTTGGCAGGCAGTGGCGGTCACGGCCAATGCCAGTGCCAGGTGCAAGGCCCCCGACCAGCGCTCCTCAAGCCAGAGGCGCAGCTCGCGCGATGACGATGTCAGCAGGAATCCGCTGACGCCCCAAAGGAACACGACCGCTCCGTCAAGGACGAAGCGGCTCGCGGCAAGGGCGTTATCGGGGCCGATCACGGCGCGACGGTGAACTGATACTGGCCTTCGGTCTTGTGACCATCGGTGGAAAGCACATGCCATTTGACGGCATATTTTCCTGCCTCGAGCGTCTTGCTGACCGGAGCGTTCAACGTCTTGCCGCCATTGTCGAGAGTGGCATCCCCCAGGGAGACGGGGTTGCCATCGACTCTGCTGAGACCCAGGCCACTGAAGGGCAACTCCAGCCCTTCGCTGAAGGTGAGGCTGATGCTAGTCGGCGAGGCGATTCTGGCGCCGTCCGCGGGATTGGCACTGCTGACATGGGCGTGAGCGAATGCCTGGCCACTGAACAGCAGGCTGCCAGCGACGAGTGTGGTGAGCCAATGTCTTGCATGCGTCATCTTGATGTCCTCTGGGCTTCGGTCGCGTTGACTTGTGCATGGTCCAGCCATGGGGATTCACACCCTCTGGCCAGAGGTATGCACTTGCAGAAGGGGCACGTTACCTCAGCCAGCACTGTGGTGTCCCCCACAATAATGTCGCACCCCAAGCTCCGCCTGGTGGCTTATCAATGACTGATCAGAGAGACGCTACCCAGCCAGGCAAGCCTGAGCGCCAGCAACGACAGCGCCCATTTGAACAAACCATCGAAGTGCCGGTTGGAGACGCGATCCAGAAAGCGCAGTCCGAGGCGGGTACCGATCAGGCCCGCACCGATCATCAGCACGATCAGGGGCAACCACTCCCGGAAGAGAAACCCTGCCATGCCGAAGATGAAGGCCTTGGTGAGGTGCTGCGCGACCATGCAGGCCGCGAAGGTCGCCACCTTGGTGTGACGCTCGCCGCCGCCTTGCTTGATGAAGCTCGCGACTAGTGGGCCGCTGGCACCGATCAGACTCGAAAGGAACGTCGTGATGGCACCGGCGATCAAGGTGCCCGTGCGACTCAAAGCCCGCTTGGGCAGCGGCGGCCCCCAGCAGGTGAACAGCACGAACAGCGCGATGGAAAGCTCCAGCACCCCCTCAGGCAAGCGGATCAACACCCAGGCCGCGACCAGCGCACCCAGCGCCACACCCGGCAGAAAGGCCAGCAGCCGGCGCATGTCGATATGGCGCCAGGTCATCGCCATGCGCCCGCCGTTGGAACCCAGCTGCACCATGCCATGCACCGGAATCAAGGCGGTAGCAGGCATCAACTGCGCCATGATCATGATCAGCAACGTTCCACCGCCGACCCCGACAGCCGCAGACAGCGCGGAGGTGGCAGCAGCCAGCAGGATCAACGCGATGACGATGGGCAGCGAGAGCGGGAAATACTGCGCGAGGCCGTCAAGCAGGCTTGCGAGGTAGGGAATATCGGCGGAATTGGCGGGCATTGCGGGCATCCTGTGCAGATAGCCAATAAAGAGAGGGAATGGGGGCTCAGGCAAGACAGTCGACATGATGCATGACCTGCCTGACAGGCGTGCAAGGCTACCGTGACAGAGAGGCTCTGCCCAGTATCTCAGGTGTCACCTGAGGGTGTTGCAGGCCCCCCTGGAAGATTCATCCGCTGATGAGCTGGCAAGTGTCGGCTGACTTGGACATCAGAGAGGTGCTTTCCAAAGGCAATGGTGTAGTGTCCGGTGCCTGTCATTGCCGTGGCTGGCGCTTTTCAGCCAGCACTCAGCATATACCTGCAGGATGGGGGGCTTTTCTGCAGATGTTGCGCTTGCCATGGGAGCGGTGTTCAGTGAAGGTCAGTGGGATAAAGGAGGGTAGGCATGAAGCTGTTGTTGCTTGAGGATGATGACCTGCTGGCAGAAAGCCTCGCTGAACTGCTGGAAGATAATGGCTATCGACTGGATGTCTCCACGAGTCTGCATGAAGCACAGGCTTTCATGGCGACGGAACAGTATGCATTGGTCGTTCTGGATCTCGGGCTTCCGGATGGTTCGGGGTTGGAGTTGCTGAAACGCTGGCGACAGTCTCACGTGGATATTCCCGTGCTGATTCTTACGGCACGTGATACCTGGGAGGACAAGGTTGTGGGGTTGCGCAGCGGGGCAGATGATTATCTGACCAAGCCATTTCATGAAGCCGAGTTGCTGGCGCGACTTCATGCGCTGCTTCGGCGTCGCCAAGGGGGAGGCCATACGTATCTTGAGGTCAGCGGGATTCAGCTGGATGAGGAGTCGCAACGTGTCCGTTGCGACGGCGAGGATTGGTCGACCTTGACGGCTACCGAATTCCGTTTGCTGCGCTACCTCATGCATCATCCAGACAGAGTGCATTCCAAAGTGCAGTTGCTGGATCAGCTCTATGCACTGGAGCAGGATGCCGCTGCACCCAATCTGGTGGAAGTCTATATCGCTCGTCTTCGCCGCCGCGTGGGCAAGGACTTGATACAGACCCGTCGCGGACAGGGGTACCTGCTTGTTTCACATCGATCGTCGTAGCCTTCGTTTTCGTCTGCTGACACGCCTGGGAGGGGCATCCCTCGCTGTAGTGTTGTTTGCCTGGTATCTGCATGGGGTCTTTCTGCACGAGCTGGCGAAGGATTTTCTTGGTGAGCGTCTCAAGGATGAGGCATCTCACATCGTCACCTTGCTCAAGAAAGATGAGCGTCCTGTTGCCCAGCTCATGGTGGCGGCACGCGAGGAGTCTCTGAGCTTTCATCATTTCTATGTGTTGCGAGTCGGGAACGAGGTCAGTACTTCGCTTTCTGCCATGCCGACGGAGATGCTTCCCTTGCTTGAGGGCAAGGGGGATGCGTTGTTCATGCATCAGCTGCAGCAGCAGCCTATGTTGGCCTATCGGTATGGCTTTGATCTGCGCGGGCAACGGGTGCAATTGTTGATTGCCGAGAATTTCTCGCCAGTGGAGAAGGGCTTGACCCGAGTTCATTGGTGGATTGGTGCCAGCGCCTTGTTGTTGTGGGGAATTCTCGTGTCACTCAATCTGCTGGCGGTAAGACGGGGTCTCAAGCCCTTGAGTGGCTTGCGTCATCAGTTGAGTGAACTCCAAACCGGCCATCGAAAGCGGATTGCCCTCACGGTGCCGTCGGAGCTGGATACGCTGGTGTCGCAGCTCAATAAGCTACTGGATGAATTTGATCGCCGGCTGACTCGCTCACGAGAGTCCGTCGCCAACCTGTCCCATGCTCTAAAGACACCTCTGGCGGCATTGACGCAGGTGTTGCGGGGCACACGCCCGATCAATGAGGTACGTCGTGGCAAGATGCTGCAACGTGTCGAAGCGATACACTCCCAGCTGGAGGCCGAACTCAGGCGAGCCCGTATTGCTGGCCCACGTACGGGCCAGACCACGCGCCCTGCTGAAGAGGCCAGGCGATTGATCGAGATGTTCCAGGGACTCTATCCGCAGCGCACCTTCTTGCTGGAATGTCTGAACTTGCCTGTTGAGCATGCTGATGGCTGGGTGAGTGTCGAGACACAGGATTTCACCGAAATGCTCGGGATATTGCTGGATAATGCGGGCAAGTGGTCTGTCAATCAGGTGCAATGCCGAGTGACGATAGAGAGTGACCAGGTCGTACTCTGTATTGAGGATGATGGTCCTGGGGTGCCGCAGGAACAACTGGCCCATCTTGGCGAGCGTGGATGGCGACAGGACGAAACTTACCCAGGTTATGGGTTGGGGCTCTCCATTCTTTCGCATCTCGTCAAGCAATACGCGGGTTGCGTGAGCTACTCATCAGGAGCAGCAGGGGGATTGAGAGTCAACGTGCATCTGCCAACACGTAAATAGTCTCTTCATTCAGGTTCGTTTCAGCTTGCCGTGGCTTCATCCATGTCATGACTTATCATTCATGACCCGGGGGCAACAATGGCCATGGCATCAGGAACGTCTGATTTCTCTGTATCTCGTCGTCAATTGCTGAAGGGAGGTTCTGCCCTGGGGCTAGGTACAATGGCGCTGGGAATGGCACCTGCCTGGGCCAATCCCTGGGGGCGAACATCAACGTATTCTCAAGGGGTTGTGCATGGCCCCGAAGTCTCGCTTGTCATTCGTCGTGAAGATTTCGACATCGACGGGCAGTTCGCGCGTCCCATCACGATCAATGGCAGCAGCCCCGGCCCCATGGTGCGTTTGAAAGAGGGGCAGGATGCTGTCATCAAGGTGACGAACCTGATGGATGAGCCGACCTCCATCCATTGGCATGGCATCATACTTCCCCCGGAAATGGACGGCGTGCCGGGTATCAGCTTCGCGGGAATCGCACCAGGCGAGACCTTTACCTATCGGTTTCCTGTCACGCAGAGCGGTACCTACTGGTATCACAGCCATTCAGGCCTTCAGGAGCAGGAAGGCCATGCTGGGCCCCTGATCATCGATTCAGCGACTCCCGAAGCCTTCACATATGATCGTGAGCATGTCCTGCTGCTCACTGACTGGACGTTTGAAGATCCCAAGACAGTCTTTCGCAATCTCAAGACCATGGAGGGGTATTACAACTTCCAGGAGCGGACTGTCGCTGATTTCTTTGCGGATGCTCGGCGTAGAGGGCTGGTAGAGACGATCGAGGCACGCAGCATGTGGGCTGAGATGCGCATGAGTTCGCGGGATATCGCGGATGTCACCGGCAGTACCTATACGTATCTACTCAATGGTCAATCGCCTGAGGAAAATTGGACCGCGCTCTTCAAGCATGGAGAAACCGTGCGCCTGCGCATCGTCAATGGCTCGGCAATGAGTTACTTCGATTTACGTATTCCAGGTTTGAAGATGACCGTGGTCGCTGCAGATGGTCAGCCAGTGCAACCGGTAGAGGTGGATGAGTTCCGTATTGCCGTGGCGGAAGCCTACGACGTGCTGGTGACACCGGAAGACGACAAGGCGTACACCATCTTTGCCGAAGCCATGGACCGCAGTGGCTATGCGCGAGCCACGCTGGCACCTCGCCCCGGGATGGAGGCGCCCGTACCTGAACGACGACAGATCGCTGATCGCGGGATGGAGGCCATGGGCGCTCATGCGGGTATGGATCATTCGCAGATGGCCGGCATGGACCATTCGCAGATGGCAGGTATGGAACATTCGAAGATGGCCGGTATGGATCATTTGAAGATGGCAGGCATGGATCATTCGCAGATGGCTGGTATGGATCATTCGAAGATGGCTGGTATGGATCATTCGAAGATGGCAGGCATGGATCATTCGAAGATGGCAGGCATGGATCATTCGAAGATGACGGGCCTGCAAGCCGATGTAGCCAAGGATGGCATGCTGATGGCGGGTGCTGTTCAGCAGGGGGCTCGTTACGACCAGGCTGGCATCGGTCTGGATCAATCGCTGCGTCGTGTATTGGTCTATCAGGACCTCAAGGCCCATGCGCCCTGGCCGGACAGGCGTGGCCCCACGCGCGAGATGGAGCTGCATCTGACCGGCAACATGGAGCGCTATATGTGGTCCTTCGATGGCAAGAAGTTCAGTGAAGTTAATGGCCCGATTCACTTCAAGAAAGATGAGCGACTTCGGCTCATCCTGATCAATGACACCATGATGGAACATCCCATACACCTGCACGGCATGTGGATGGAGTTGGAGAATGGTCAAGGAGATCTGATTCCTCGCAAACATACCTTGAATGTCAAACCGGGTGAGCGAGTGTCAGCGTTGATCACTGCAGATGCAGAAGGTAGCTGGGCTTTCCATTGCCATCTTCTGTATCACATGGACGCAGGTATGTTCCGTGTCGTAAAGGTTTCTTGAGGAGTCATCATGTCAATCAGTCATCATTCATTTCGTCTTGCCAGCGTGACGGCGTTTCTGTTCTCCAGTGCTGGTGTCTCTCAAGCGTTCGCTCAGGATGGCTACGATGCCCCGCAGTCATGGCCATCACCCATGGCAGAACATCTCCAGTGGAGTGCCGCATTCGATCGCCTGGAATATAGCCTTCCGAATAAGGGCGAGGACTCACTGGTATGGGATTTTCAGGCCTGGTATGGCGGAGATACCCATCGTGTCTATCTCAAGTCAGAAGGGGAAAATACCCAGGGCGATGGCGAAGACGCCGAGTTTGAGTCACTTGAGCTTCTTTATAGTCGCCTGATTGCCGATTTCTGGGAGTTTCAGATTGGAGGTGGCTATCAGGGCGGCGTACTCAGTGATGATCATGATGAAAGCGTGTATGGGGTCTTCGGGCTTCAAGGGACTGCACCCTACAGAATCGAGACGGATGCAGCAGTCCAATATCGAGAGGGAGGCATCGTCACTGCCAGTCTGGAACTTGAACATGATATACGCCTGACGCAGCGCTGGTATCTACAGCCACGTAGTGAAATCGTCCTTGCTGCCAATGAATCCAGACAACAGGCTATCGGATCGGGTCTCAATTCTGTGCGAATCGGCTTGCGTGCTCGCTATGAGGTGACTCGTAGAGTAGCTCCTTATGTAGGTATGTATTGGCAGCGGGAGTATGGCGAAACTGCTGATATGCGGCGTGAGGAAAGCGAGACGGTAGAAGATACGGGTATCGTGATTGGGATCCGCATGATGTTCTGAAGCACGCTGGCGGCGGTGTTCAGTCATCAGGTTACGCCTCCGCGACGGTGACCAGCATTCGTGGCATTCGTGAAGACCTGCTCATGATTGGATACTGCGCCTTTCCTAAATTTCAGGAAGCATGACGAGGCAAGGCCCCATTGTCTGCATGGTGTCAGACGATCTGTTCATTGAATATGCTTGCTTGACCAAGGGATATGACATGAAAAAAATGCTATGGGGAATGTGGCTGACGTTGATGATGCTGGCAACTCTTGGTGCGGGGGCGATTTATTCCGGGGTCATCAGTGTGGCCGCGGATGACCCGCACTGGGGTTGGGTGTACGAAGTATTTGAAACGGCGCGTGATCGCTCCATCGAGTTCCATTCCAGTGCTATCCAGGCTCCCCTGCTTGATGATGAAGCCATGATTGTCGCCGGTGCAGGCAATTATGCCTCGATGTGCGCCTCCTGCCATCTGGCACCTGGTATGTCAGAGACAGAACTCAGTAGGGGGCTTTATCCCAGTCCCCCGAATTTCGCAGCATCTACCATGAGCGGTGAGCCTCATGAGCGTTTCTGGGTCATCAAGCATGGGATAAAAGCCAGCGGAATGCCGGCATGGGGTCAGAGCATGCAGGATGAGTACATCTGGCAGATGGTCGCTTTCATGGAAGAACTTCCTGACATGAGTGCTGCGCGTTATACGGCCCTTGTGGCAGCAAGTGATGGTCATCAACATGGCGGAGGTGAGACTACGCTATCGCAGTCATCGCACCATGCTGATGGGGTTGGAGAGTTACCCCATGATGATGGGCATCATGATGCTTTGCAGGAAAGCCCTGCTCAGGAAAGTCATGATCTGAAAAGCAACGGTGATGCAGATGGTCATTCTCACGCCGCGCATGATCAGGAGCATCAACATTGAAATCGCGTGCGATACTGGGCAGCCCCAGGCTTGTATGGAAACTTTCGGGGCTGCCATTTCTTTACGCCAACTTGATGTTCGAGTATCAGACCGTAGGCGTTGCCTCGACCCGCTCCGCGCGCTCGGCACGCTTGAGCATGCGGTAGCGAGAGCGCACCTCGTCACGCTCCAGGTAGCAGCCCTGCAGCCAGCGGCTGCCGCTGTCGCCTTCGAAGGCATCGCGGGCGTGCAGCAGACGGCGATTGTCGAAGATGACAAGGTCACCTGGCGCGTAGGTGAAGCGCAGGGCGAAGCGCGGCTCACGCAGCATGCGCTGCAGTGTCATCAGGGCATCGTAGGCGATTTCGGTCTGCTCGAACGGTGCCATCATCGGGCCACGCAAGAAGTCGGCGATCCGCACTTCCAGCAGCTCTCCCGCCTGGCCCAGCACGATCATTGGTGAATGCCAGACGTGATCGGTATTGCGCGAGGTATTGGCGTAACGCCAGTGCACCGTGGTGAGGGTCTCATAGGCCTCTGGATGTTCTTCCTTCAGTGCCGTGGCGATGGCGAAGCCATCCATCATCACCGCCATGCCGCCTTCCACGCTGTTCTCGATGCAATGCAGACACTGCAGGCCCGGCTGGTATTCCCGGGTCGGCAAGTCTACATGCGGTGGCAGCGCGATGGAGGTGTAGGCGTTGGAGTCAGGGTTCTGGATCGCGCGGACATTGAAGAGGTGACCGAAGTTGGTGGTGCGGATCGAGCCGATGCGCTCGGCGACCTTCTCCAGGGCGCCGGACTCCGCCGGCAGATTACGCAGACGCACCAGTCCCTTGCCGAGCAGCTCGTGCAGGGCCGGATTGAGGATCTCGGACTCCTGCTGGCTGCCATGCTCGGCACTGGCCAGGCGGGCGGCGTCGATGGTCGGGGGCTGTTCCAGCTGTTCACCATGCCAGAGAGCAAGCGGCGGCAGTTCTGGCGGCAAGACACTCTGGTTGTCGTAATCATTGGCACGCAGGAAGCCCGGGTGGAAGCTCAGGCGGCGGTCTTCCGGCGTGAACAGCACGCTGAGCGCACCATCCTCATCGATGCTGGCCTTGGCGATCTCCGGCCATGCTGGCAGCTGGGAGAGATCCAGTATGCGTTCGCGCGTCGCTGGATTGATGGTGGTGTCATCCGCGGCGTTCTCGCGCAACCAGACACTGTGGAAACGACTGACGCGCCCGTCGCTCCAGCTCACGCTGAGATAGCGCGCTTCGTGGGTGACCTTCACGAGAGTCTCGTCAATCGGCCAGCTGTCGTAGTCGGGTGTCATCGGGAGCGCCATGGAGAGTCCTTCCTTCTGTCGGTGATCAGTTCCCCGACAGAATGGCAGTCCATGCAGGTGTCTTCTGTGCCCAATTCGACGCCATCTGTGCCCAATTCGACATCTGGTGCGCGCGTGGCGTGTCAGCTCATGAGACGGGACGCGGTGGCTGGCGTCGTGCCTGTGTCGGGGTGATCCCGAAGCGGCGACGAAAGGCGCGGGTGAAGCTCGAGTGCGATGTGAATCCGCAGGCCAGGGCGATATCGGTGATGCCGTGGCGGGTGTCATGAAGCAGAGTGCGCGCATGCAGCAGGCGACGTTCTCCCTGATAGGCCTGAGGCGTGCATCCCAGCCCTTGCTGGAAGCGTCGCTCCAGCTGACGCCATGAGAGCCCGAGCTCCTCGGCCAGTGCCTCGATGCTGAGTGGCGCTTCCAGGGTGTTTTCCATGCGCGTGATGGCACGTCTGAGCAGCGGATCTGCCAGGTCTGCCGATTGTTGACTGAGGCCGCGCTGCCGGCTGGCGGGCAGTCGTCCCTGATCGAGAATCAACTGTTCGCGTACCGCCTGATAGAGCGTCTGGCCATGCTGGCGGCGGATCAGCTCCAGGCTCATGTCCAGCGGGGCGCTGCCTCCGGCGCAGAAGAAACCGTCATCACTGATTTCATAGAGAGACTCCACGGCATCCACCTCATCGAAGCGTTGGGTGAATTCCGGCAGGCTCTCCCAGTGCAATGTAACTGTCTTGCCGGTGAGCAGGCCGGCGCGCGCCAGTACGAAGCAGCCGGTATCCACGCCGCCGAGCTGGCAACCGCTATGAGAGCGCTCCTGTAGCCAGTGCAAGGTGCGGTCTTCCAGATAGGCTTCCGGGGCAAAGCTGGTGCACACCACCAGCTTGTCCACTGCGGCGAGCTCATCACGTGCGGTATCCACCGGCAGCACCATGCCGTTGGAGGCCTTGACCGACGCGCCATCCTGGCTTGCGAGTGTCCACTGATACAGGCGTGTTCCGCGCAGTCGATTGGCGATGCGCAGCGGCTCGATCATCGAGAAGAGCGCGACCATCGCGAAGCCCGGCAGCAGGAAGATACCGAGTTGGTGACGGTCAGTGGGGGCAGGCGAGGCAAGAGTGGCGGTCAATGGCGCAATGCTGGTGGGTTGGTCAGACAACCCGCCGTCTTCCGGTAGGCCGAAGGCGTAGGACACACTGGGTGGGACAGCGCTGGAATCGTGTGAAGACATGAGGATAGGCAACGACGGTGTCGGATGGATCGACGGAAGGGGTTGGGCCTGACCTTAGCGTGTTCGCTAACTGAACGCGAGGAGGCGATGGCGTGAGGCGAGGGCCTCGGCAGGAATGTCCGTCCTGCTTGGCGATCCTGATCAGGGCAGACAGGACGGACGATGCAAGGTCCATTCGGTAAGTTACAGCATCTTGAGGCAGTTTCTCCCCGCCTTCTTGGCCGCGTACATGGCTTCATCGGCGCGGGCGACCAACTGCTCACGCGTGGCGCTGTCATCGGGTTCCAGGCAGGTCATCCCGATGCTCAACGACAGGGGCAGACGTTGGCCCTCGTACTCCACGACACTGTCCTTCATACGTTGTCGAAGGAGGTTGATGCGGGTGGCTGAGTCGCAGAGCAGCGAGTCAGGCAGAATCGCCAGGAATTCCTCGCCACCCCATCTGGCAATGGTGTCGCCGGGCAGCAGGATCTCATCGGCGAGAACGCTCAATTGCTGCAATGCAAGATCACCGGCGTCATGGCCATGATTGTCATTGATCTTCTTGAAATGGTCGAAATCCAGCAGTGCCACGCATAGGGGGTGATCAACCTCGGCGGTGGCCAGAGCTGCGATGCGCTCATCCAGTATCTGCTGGACATGACGCCGGTTGTAGAGGCCGGTCAATGGATCAGTGATCGCGATCTTCTCGAGTGCCTGATGCGCTTCTTGCAAGGCTGTGAAGTCATTGGCGCGTGCGACCTCATGTCCTGCCCAGAGCGCAATCAGGCGCACCAGCTCGATATCCTGTGGGGTAAAGGGGGCGACCGGGTCCGGGCTCGAGAAATTGAAGGTGCCATAACGTTCGCCATCCACGATCACTGGCGCCCCGATATAGGCTTTAAGATTGAAATTGGCGTAGCAGGGATGATTGCGTATCTCGCTGCTGGCGACATGGTGAAACGCCTTGACGCTGTCGGCCTTGTAGACGTGATCGCAATAGGTATCGCTGAGCGAGAAGCTCAGCCCCGGTTCCAGCAGGTCTTCCGGGTGGCAGGCGCGCTGGACGACGTATTCGCCGCCCTGGATGCGGCTGAAGATACCGATTGGCAGGCCGAAATGGGCGCAACCCAGTTTCAGCAGCTCATCGATGCGCGCATTGAAGTTGAGTTCACGTGATGAGGTGATGGCATGCAGGCTGTGCAGGGTGTGTTCCGCCGTCACGCGCCGTGAGACATCGCGGATCAGCCCGAACATGAAGATGTTGTCGCTGGTGGGGGCCTTGATGGGGCCGCCGAGCGTCTCTCCGTAGAATTAGGTGCCATCCTGGCGTCGGTTGCGGATGACCCGGCCTTCCTGGGCGGGCTGGGCATCGACACGAAAGCGTCTCTTCCCTTGGCGCTCGAACTCATCACTGGAGGTATACAGCACACGTGTCTGCTTGCCGATTAACGCTTCACGCGGGTAGCCGAATGCCTTCACCGCACTGTCATTCAGGTAGGTGATGTGGCGCTGATCATCTGCAAGCAAGATGATGTCGTCGATCTGGCCCAGCATCTGGCCCAGCATCTGGCCCAGCAGGGTTTGAATCATCTCAAAGCGTTGCATGACGCAGGCTCCTTATGGGTGCCGCTATCTCGGGAGAGGCATTCCTTGCCGCAGACATCCATCCTGTCGCCGGGAAGGCTCGGTATTTCCGTCGTCAAGCTCAGGCTTCACGCCGGATGTTGTACGATACAGAATTCATATTATCGTATGAGGATGCAGACGCGTCTTGCTCTCATCCTGCCCGGCATTCGTATATTCAACGTAAAGGTAATGCAGTGCCAGAGGCCGCATCCCAAGATTCCCGCCACGCTCCTGTTGAACTTCATGGCTTCGTGCTGACACGTCATTGGCGGGACACGACCGAGGGGGTGGTGATCAGCTTCTGGATCCGCAGCGACGAAGGCGCCGTGCGTGTCGAATGTGCGCCGCAGGAAGTCGTCGCTTTCCTGCCCGCCGAACAGCAGGTGCTGGCTCAGACACTGGTGAATTTTGAGGCCGGCGCCGAGCTGCGTCCGCTGGCATTGGAAGACTTCCACCATCGCCCGGTAGTGGGGCTCTACTGCCGTGAATATCGCACCCTGGGTCAGCTGGCGCGTCGTTTGAAGGCGATTGGTGTGGATGTCTACGAAGCAGATATTCGTCCGACGGACCGCTACCTGATGGAGCGTTTCATCACGGCAGGCGTCACGGCACGCGGCGAGCGCCAGCCTGATGGCAGCGTGAGGAATGCACGGCTGGCTCCGCTGGAGGGCTATCGGCCACCACTGCGATGGGCATCGCTGGATATCGAGACCGATGCGCGGGGCAATCTGTATTCCATCGCGCTCGAGGGTTGCGGTCAGCGTCAGGTGTACATGCTGGCCCCCCCCAATGGCGAGGAGAGCGCCAGCCGCGATTTCTCGCTGGAGTACCGCGTCAGCCGGCGTGAGTTGCTGCAATGCCTGCTGGACTGGGTCGCAAGGCATGATCCTGATGTCATCATCGGCTGGAACGTCATCCAGTTCGATCTGCGCATGCTGGTGCGGCTGTCAGAGGCCGAAGGCCTGCCGCTGCGACTGGGGCGTGACGCCAGCGTGATGCAGTGGCGCTCTCATCCTCGCCAGGCCGAGCACTTCTTTGCCGGGATCGCCGGGCGCTGGGTGGTGGATGGCATCGAGGCGCTCAAGTCAGCCTTCTGGCATTTCGAGTCGTTCAGCCTCGAGAATGTCTCGCGTGAGCTGTTGCAGGAAGGCAAGGCCATCGACGACCCCTATGGTCGGCTGGACGAGATACTGCGCATGTTCGCCGAGGATAAACCGTCTCTGGCGCGCTACAACCTCAAGGATTGCGAGCTGGTCACGCGCATCTTCGCGAAGACGCGGCTGATGGAATTTCTGCTGGCGCGGGCCAGTGTCACCGGACTTGAAGCCGACCGCAGCGGTGGCTCGGTGGCGGCCTTCACCCACCTTTATCTGCCGCGCCTGCATCGTCTCGGCAAGGTCGCGCCCAATCTGGGAGATGTGGTGGGGGAGGACAGTCCCGGCGGTTTCGTGATGGACTCCCAGCCCGGACTCTACGACTCGGTGCTGGTGCTGGATTTCAAGAGTCTGTATCCCTCGATCATCCGGACCTTCCTGATCGACCCGCTGGGGCTCATCGAAGGGTTGCGTGAGTCGAATGATGTGTCGTTAGGCCAAAGCGTCCCGGGGTTTCTCGGTGCGCGGTTCTCGCGTGACAAGCATTGTCTGCCCGCTATCGTTGCGGAAATATGGCAGGCGCGGGACGCCGCCCGGGCGGCAGGCGATGTGCCGCTGACGCAAGCGCTCAAGATCATCATGAACGCCTTCTATGGCGTGCTGGGCTCACGCGGTTGCCGATTCTTCGACCCGCGTCTGGCCTCCTCGATCACACGGCGTGGCCATCAGATCATCCAGCAGACGGTGGCGTTGATCGAAGCACGCGGCTACACCGTGATCTACGGTGACACTGACTCCACCTTCGTCTGGCTTGGCGAGGCGCACACGGAGGAGGAGGCCGATGAGATCGGCCGTGAACTGGCCGCCCATGTCACCGCCTGGTGGCAGCGACATCTCAAGGACAGTCTGGGGCTCGACAGTGCTCTGGAGCTCCAGTTCGAGACCCATTATCAGCGTTTTCTGATGCCCACCATCCGGGGAGCAGAGGAGGGCAGCAAGAAGCGCTATGCAGGCCTCCGGCAGACGGGTGAGGGAGGTGAGAGCGAGCTGGTGTTCAAGGGGCTCGAGTCCGTGCGCTCCGACTGGACGCCGCTGGCCAAGCGTTTCCAGCAAGGCCTGTACCGGCGCATCTTCGAGGGAAGCCCCTACCAGGAGTATCTCAAGCGCTACGTGCAGGAGTCTCTGCAGCGCCATGCTCAAGGGACTGACAGCCACTCTGACGTGGATGCGCTGATCTATCGCAAGCGCCTGCGGCGACGTCTGGATGACTATCAGCGCAACGTGCCCCCGCATGTGCGGGCAGCGCGACTGGCGGATGACGAGAATCGCAGGCGCGGCCTGCCGTTGCGTTACCAGCGTGGCGGCTGGATTCGCTACGTGATGACCACTGCCGGGCCGGAGCCTGTCGAATACCTGCGCTCTCCCATCGATGTGGAGCATTATCTGAGTCGTCAGCTCAAGCCCGTTGCCGATGGCATTCTTCCGTTCGTGAAGGATGATTTCGATCGTCTGCTGGATCGCCAGATGACGCTATGGTGAGACTCACGGCCACATGAGTGGCCCGTGACTGCCGAGCGCCATGAGCGAAGGGAGGCCCTCGCGGGGGCAGGTGCAGAGAGCCGGATCGCACGACGGCAGTTACCGCTTTCATTTCGTAGTGATAATATTTCTCATTATTTCTTGCATTAAAGTATGCGCACCGTAAGATTCCTGTCGGCGCAGTCACATGAGCTGCGTCGCCGCCTTCTGGTGGCGGTCTGATTGCCATAGTGCCCGGGAGCAGGTGTGACGTTACTGAAAGTGGTTCTTGCCCATCATCGCTGGTCCTTTCTTGGTGTGATCTTTCTGAGCCTTGTCAGTGCAGGGCTGGGAATCGGTGTCATTGCCTATATCAACCAGCGACTCATCGCGCATTCTGCCACCGTCCCCCTGGACGAGGGGCTTGCGGCCCATGTCGGGGTGCTTCCGGAGTTTCTCGGGCTGATATTGCTGTTGCTGGCGATCACCCTGGGGGCACAACTGGCGTTGACGACGCTGGGGCATCATTTCGTGCACGGACTGCGCGGGCGTCTGGTCAAGCAGATCCTCGATACTGATATCGAGCGGCTCGAGCAGCTCGGCAGCGCCAACCTGCTGGCGAGTCTGTCGAGTGACATCCGCAACATCACCCTGGCGTTCGTGCGCCTGCCGGAACTGGTGCAGGGCATCGTGCTGACTCTGGGGGCCGTGTTCTATCTTGGCTGGCTATCCCCCGGCATGATGCTGGTCACCGCCATCTGGGTGACCTTGACCATCATGGGGGGCAGCTGGCTGGTCACGCGAGTCTATCGCCACCTGGCCGAGGTGCGTGAAGCGGAGAGTCGCCTTTACGCCGACTATGAGGCGGTCATCGATGGGCGCAAGGAGCTGGCGCTCAATCGACCCCGTGCGCGTGACTATTTCGACACCCGCTATAGCGTCAATGCCCGTGAGTATCGCCATCACGTCGTGCGCGCGGATACCTACCACCTGAGCGCCGTCAACTTCTCCAACATCATGATGCTGGGCGCCATCGGCATCGTCTTCTATCTGGCCAATGGCCTGGGCTGGGCCAGTGGTGAAGTCGCCGCGACCTTTTCCCTGACGCTGCTGTTTCTGCGCACGCCCTTGATCCAGGCCGTGGGGGCATTGCCGACTCTGCTGGGGGCGGATGTGGCCTTTGCCAAGCTGCGCAAGCTGGCATTGGCACCGGCCAACGCCGATTTCGCGTCTCCCCAAGATGCACCGCCGCAGGGACATGCGTCAGCCGCAGACACGTCGGCCGGGTCTGACTGGCAGACCTTGAGTTTGCAGGGTGTCTGTTTCCGCTACGCTGGCCGCGAGACCCTGGGACAGGACATTGCGCACAACGACGCGCAGGCCTTCTGCGTCGGCCCGCTGGATCTTACCCTCAGGCGCGGAGAGCTGGTCTTCCTGATCGGTGGCAATGGCAGCGGCAAGTCGACCCTGGCCAAGCTCTTGACCGGCCTCTATCGGCCGACATCAGGCTCACTTCTGCGGGACGGGCACCCGATAGGAGAAGACGAGCGGGAAGCCTGGCGTCAGCAGTTCTCGGCGGTCTTCACTGATTTCCATCAGTTCGATCGCCTGCTGGGGCCGACCGGTGAGCCGGCAGATCCGGCATTGATCGCGCAGTGGATCGACTACCTGCAGATGCGCGAGAAGCTGGTGCTCGAGGAGAACCGTGTGATCAACACCGAGCTGTCTCAAGGGCAGCGCAAGCGACTGGCGCTGTTGATGGCCGTGGCAGAGCGTCGCGACATCGTGTTGTTGGATGAATGGGCGGCAGATCAGGACCCGCAGTTCCGCCGTATCTTCTATCGCGATCTGTTGCCACGTCTGCGCGAGATGGGCAAGACGGTCTTCGCCATCAGTCACGATGATCATTATTTCGCGCAGGCGGACAGGTTGTTCGAGATGCGCGCCGGCACGTTACAGGAGTTGTCGGGTGCCCAGCGTGATCGCATCAGCCAGGATGCCGTCGCGCGTCTGGATGAGGCCTGAAACAACCCGTTCGGGCTGGCGGCGGGGGCGGCCGCGGGATGCCGCGGTCGCTCATTTCCTCCGACATCACCAGACAGGCAGTGACAGGACGTGAGCCCCGGAGGCGGTCTCATGTGATGTATCAGGGATGATGCCCGGCTGCAGCGTGAATCGCCCTCGGGGTGCTGCAGTCGGTCAGACGCGCCATTTTCGGGATTGCATGCTGGTGCATGCAGAACGGTGTGTCACCACGGTTCACATTAGATGAATACGAATCATCCTGATTCCATTCCGTATTCGCTATGAGCGTGCCAGTGAGAGACGCCACGAGACGGAAGGGGAGATTGACCACACAACGATCGTTGCAAGGGAACACGACATGTCCAGACATCCAACATCACGGCAGACACCTGTCCGGCCGGCACTCGCCCCTCTGTCGCATGCCATTCGGCTCTGTATCGCGGCGGGACTCCTGTCACAGTCGGCCAGCGCGCTGGCCGCCGAGACCGATGACACCATGGTCGTGGTCGGCACGGCACTGAAAGTCGATGCGCCACTGGTGGAGACGCCGCGTCCGGTCTCGACGGTCAATCGCGAAGAGCTCGACACGCGCAACGTCCAGCAGCTCGATGAAACCTTCCGTTACCGTGCCGGCGTCCTGTCTGGCCATTATGGGTCCGACAACAATACCGACTGGTTCAAGGTGCGTGGCTTTGATCAATCCACCTATCAGGATGGCCTGCGCATCTACCGTGAAGGCTTCTATCAGTGGTTGCCGGAGACCTGGGGCCTGGAGCGGGTCGATCTGTTCAAGGGGCCTTCCTCCATCCTCTATGGTGAGGCGCCTCCCGGCGGGTTGATCAACGCCATCAGCAAGCGCCCCACCGATGAGCCGCAGAGCGAGGTTCAGATTCAGGTCGGGAATCGCGGTCTGCGCCAGACGGGGCTTGATACCAGTGGGTATCTGAGCGAGTACGGGGATGTGCGCTATCGTCTGGTTGGGCTGTACCGCGAACGTGATGGGGATCTGGATCATACCGTGAACGAGCGCTACTACTTCGCGCCGAGTCTGACCTGGGACATCTCTGAGGCAACCCAGCTGACGCTGCTCGCCAGCCTCCAGAAGGATGATGGCGTCCCCACCAATGCCTTCAAGCTGGCCTATGGCACCCATGATGATACGCCGTTTGGCAAGGTGGACCCGCAGACCAACTACAGCGAACCGGGGTATGACAAGGATGAGCGTACCCAGACCTCCCTGGGCTATGAGCTGAGCCACCAGCTGAACGACACCTGGGCGCTGGAGCAGGATTTCCGCTATAGCCAGCTGGATCTCGACCTGATCAGTAGCTACATCCTCTATCAGTCCTCGGCGCGCGAAGGACAGCGGGGGCTGCTGTACCGCGAGGGCACCATCGACAGCTATACCGTCGACAATCGGGCCATCGGCAAGTGGTATGGCGAGCGCACCGAGAACACCTTGCTGCTGGGCGTGGATTATCAGAATCTGAGCCTGTCGGGCAAGGAAGCGGATGACTATGCCTTCGGCGATCCGATCGATCTGTTTGACCCGCAATACGGCAATTACACCGCCTTGAGCGATGACCAGATCACGCGGCGTGATATCGACAAGGAGCAGATCGGCCTCTACGTGCAGGATCAGCTGCGCATCGACGACAAGTGGGTACTGCTGGCGGGGGTGCGCTACGACCAGGCCGAGACCGAGAACGTCAATCAGACGACGGGGTCACGTGAGCGCTCCGATGATGACGAGATCAGCTGGTCGGGCGGGGTGATGTACCTGAGTGACTTCGGCCTCAACCCCTATCTGAGCTATACCGAATCCTTCGAGCCGATCAGCGCGACCGATGATCGCGGTTCGCTCTATGAGCCTCGCGAAGGACGCCAGTGGGAACTGGGCGCCAAGTACCAGCCCGCCGGCTGGGATGGCTACGTGACGGCGGCTGTCTTTGATCTCACCGAAGACAATACGCTGGTCACCACCGGCGGAATCCAGGTGCAGGAGGGCGAGCGTCAGTCGCGTGGCTTCGAGCTGGAAATGGTCGGTTATCTGACGGACCATCTCAAGCTGACCTCGGCGTATACCTATACCGATGCACGCCTGGAAGACGATGTGCGTGCCCCGCTGATACCGCGCCACCAGGCCTCCAGCTGGCTGGATTACGCCTTCGAGCGTGGTGCCCTGGAGGGGCTGCGTCTTGGGGCGGGTGCGCGCTATGTCGGCGAATCGGTAGATGGCGATGCCACCGTGTCCGACTATCTGCTGTTCGATGCGATGGTCGGGTATGACTTCACCCGCGAGCTGAGCGCTCAGGTCAATGTCAGCAACCTCACCGACAAGGAATATGTCGCCAGCTGCAGCTACTGGTGCTACTACGGGGAATCCCGCAGCATCATTGGCAGTCTGAGCTATCGCTTCTGATTCCTTGCGCCTTTGTATCATGTCCTTTTGAACGACAACGCCCCGCAGGCATCCGCCTGCGGGGCGTTGTCGTTTCCTGCCGCGTGCCACACTCTCGCCCGCGACCTGGAGCACTGGTCATCCCGTGATGCGCCGTCTACATCAACGCCAGATGGTTGTCCCAGTGGGTATTGGCCAGGCGCACCGGCCCCAGCGCCGGCAGCCCGTCCTCATCGATCAGCAGCCATTCTCCGCGACCATTGCTGACCACGAACCCCGCGGGAGTCTCCTGAGTGGCCGGTACTGACAGCGCCCCCGCACAGTCGGCGAAGTCCAGTGTCGTCTCAAGCTCGCCGGTCTCGAGGTTCCACAGCGTGATCAGGTTGCCCCTGGGGGCAGTGGCCACCGCCAGGTGGCCCTCGGGGGCGATGGCGATGCTCGCGATGTACTGCTTGAACTGAGGGACGTATTCCGGCGGTAGCGGCAATTCCTGCAAGGTCTCGCTGGCGGGGCGCTTCATCACCACCAGGGGGTGATGGTCCGAGGCAGGTCCCTGATACTGATACCCCGCGACGATGGTGCCATCGCGGCTGACATCCAGATGACGCAATGACAGCTGATGATGCGATGGTTCGCCTTGCCAGTGAATTTCGCCCGAGACGCGATCCAGCAGCGTCAGATTGGACTGCATCGACTCCAGATTGAGCTTCACGCGACCGGTCTCCGGGAGCGTGAGAATTCCGCCATTGGCGATGATCAGCTGCCGACCGTCCGGATGCAGACGGACCTCATGCGGGCCGATCCCGCCACTGGCGAACTCGCCAAGTCGCGCGAAGTCGCGATGCATGTCGTAGATCCCGATACGGCCTTCCCCGGAGGTGATGGCGTTCTCGGTGGTGTAGAGCAGACCGCCATCCGGGCTGAACACACCATGCCCATAGAAGTGGCGGTCCGGCGCGGCTTCGATGCGCGTGATCCGCTCACCGGTCTCGAGATCGAAGACATTGATTTCGGTGCCGGGGCGCCGGGCGAAGATCAGCGCCCAGGGCTTGTGAGGATGGCGGGTGGCGCCATGGGCGCGTTCCTTAATGGGCTGACGCCAGCGCTCCTGTCCCTGGTAACTGGTACAGCTGGCAAAGTGCTGCCCCGTGTCATCGTCACAGGCCGAGATGGCCACCCCGGCTGGCACATGGCCTCGAGCACTGGCGGCATTGTTGCCACCCGCCAGGACCCTGCCGCCGGAGAGCCCCATCAGAGGCGTGCAGGCCAATGCCTTGAGGAGTCGCCGGCGCTGACGTGCCTCCGCTGGTTGGGTATCCAGCATGCTGTGTCCTGTCTTGCTCACGTGCTTCACTCCCGAATCAATCGCCATCGGTGCTGTTGAAGCCCAGAGACAGCCCGAGTGCCGGGTTGAGCGTGTCAGCGAAGCCGGCCTGCAGGGTCTCGAGGTGGATCATGGCCTGCTGCAGATCGCCATTGCGCGGGTCGTCGCGCAAGATGCCAGCAAGATCCGCCGGCAGGGCGGCGAAGGCGTCACGCGCATCGGCAAAGTCTCCGGTGGTGGAGGCCACCATGCGCGGGTCGACCTGCTGATTCAGGTAGCCCTGAATGCCTGCGACCTCGTCATTGCCGAGCCAGAGCGTCTCCATCATCGCAAGCGTCGCCCCGATGTTGGCAAGCCCCATGCCGCCACGCCAGGACTCTGCCGCGTAGGGGTTGGCCGTGCCGCCGTTGTCGAGCCCGATCGGGCGGCGCAGCTTGCGGTCCTTGATGGCCTCAAGCTGTACGGTCATCGCACGTACCAGAGAAAGCACGGCATCACGTGGATCGCTGAAGGCACCTGTGCCATCCGCCAGTTGCGGCGCGAACTGCTGCCACTCCTCAAGTAGCGTCTTGCCGCTACTGGCGGCGTAGGCGGTATTGGCCGTCATCAGCTCGCAACGCCGCGTGTCGGCGTTGAGTGGAGAGTCGGCATAACGGGCATCGAACAGTTGATATTCCACACTGCCCAGCCCCTGCATGACGATGGATTGCTCCGCCAGACCATCGGCCGTGATCGGGGCATCGCCAGCGAGCAGGGCGCGTGTCTTGCCTGACACCAGATCTTTCTTGTCTGGCCAGAAATACAGCTGCCATTGGCGAGAATTCTGCAGAATAGGCCCCATCTCGACCCAGTTGACCCGGTTCAGGCCCAGCATGGCGCTGCGCCAATCCTGCTTGAGCGTCTCGAGTGTCACATCACCCTCGGCGGAGCAGAACACTCGGGTGTGCTGCGAGAGTTGCTCCAGGCGATTGGCGAGTCGCTGGTGTGCTGCGCTCAAAGTGTCAGCGGCAAACTGGCTGACGGCGTCCGCGCTGGTGATGTCTGTATCGGCGCTAGAAGAGTCCGATGCCGCCAATGTGCTCGTCGACAGCAGCGCGGCGCTCAGCAGGGCCATGGCGGAGGTCATCAGCGCCAGGGGCGAGGGCTTGCGTGTGGCAGATGCTATCGGGGTGGCAGCAGTGGTGAAGGTGTCACGGGGCATGTCGCGGAATTCCTTGTCAGAGTCGGCTGGCAGAAGGGGGTGAGCAGAGGTCAGAGCGATTCCAGGAAACGCAGCAGCGCCTCCCGCTGGTCAGTGGGCAGTGCCACGACCTTGTCTCGGCTGGCCTTGGCCTCCCCGCCATGCCAGAGCACGGCTTCAAGCAGGGTGCGGGCGCGTCCGTCATGCAGGAAGCCCGTCGCGGAGTTGACCGTCTGCGCCAGACCGATCCCCCAGAGTGGCGGTGTGCGCCACTCATTGCCGGTCGCCTCGAATTCGCGGCGATCATCTGACAGGCCATCACCCATGTCATGCAGTAGCATGTCGCTGTAGGGCCAGATCGTCTGGTCAGCCAATTGCGCCGCCACACCGCCAGACGCGGTCGTCAGGCGTGGTCGGTGGCAGCTGGCGCATTCAAGCTCACGGAACAGCTGCTCGCCTTCGCGTACCGTCGGGTCATCAATATCACGGCGTGTCGGCACGGCAAGATTACGTGAATAGAACGCCACATTGTCCATGACGTTGTCTTCCACCTCGATGGTGCCTCCGTTGGGCAGGTCTTCGCATTTCTGGACCGGCGTGCAATCGGTGGAGCTGACCAGTTTCGAGGTCAGGCCCATGTCGCCGGCGAACGCCTTGGCGCTTTGCTGGCGAACGTCAGGTTGGCCGGCCTTCCAGCCAAAACGCCCCATGACCTCTCGCTGCTCGGTCAGTGACCAGACGGTATTGGCGCGGCCGCTGATGCCATCGCCATCCGTATCCTGCGGGTCGGCCCACTCGAGCAAGGTCTCATCACTGACGGCTTCCAGCAGCCCGAGTCCGACCATGCCCGGCGCCAGGCGCGGTGAAATGGCAATCGGCCCTGGATCGCCAAAGCCTGTCTCGACGATGGCATAGTGGGGCATGCGCAAGGAGATGACGCTGCCATCGGCTAGCGTGACGTTCTGCTCTTGATACTTCACCTGCATACGGCCTTCGCGCTCGATGCTGGGCGCCGCGGCATTCTGCAGCTGAGTACCATAGACGGGGTGCGGCATCACTCCAGCGATGCGGCGGAATTCACGCTCCTCATCGCTCCAGCTGACCTCGTGGCTATCCGGCATGCCCAGGCGCAGGAAAAGGCCCACCGAGGGGTCGCCCGCGGCCGGCAGACTGCCGCGACCATCCTTGACGTGACAGTTCTGGCAGGCATTGGTGTTGAACAACGGGCCAAGCCCATCACGTGCCGTGGTGCTGGCGGGCGCGATCACCCAGGGGCTCTTGAAGAAGCTGTTGCCAACGCTGAAGGACAGACGTTGATCGAAGCTCAGGTTCTTGGCGGGTAGCGAGTAGGCATTGGTATCGTGCTTGCGCACACTGCCATCCCCACCACTTCTTGACGTGTCCTGCAGTGGTAGTGACGACAGATAGCGAGTGACTGTCATCGCCGAGCTTGTCGTCTCGGCCATGTTCATCGATATGCTCTCGGAGCTTGAACCATGGGACGCCCATGCTGACTGACTGGACAGATACGCCAGTGCCATGGTCAGAGGCAGAGTGAGTGCAGGTCGCGGCATGATGTCGTGGTGCAGTATTGGCATACGGGGATTTCCTGGCTTACGCGGTCAGGCTGCGCGAAGGGATAGCACATTGTGCTCCATCGGCAGACGCGCATAAAAAAACCGGCACGAAAACCATCAACGCCCGAACCTCTCTCAAGATAGGTTCGGGCGAGGCTGACGGTAAGGCGCAGGGTGAATCAACTATCCACCCATGGCATGACGGTCACGGCTGGCATGTTCTGGCCTTGCTCAGCGCGTATCCACAATCTTGGTGCGATTTGAAGCGGTCGCGTTCACTCAGAATTCGTGATCCGCGGTATCGGCCTTCAGTCCGCTGATGCCGACGTCGTTGGCGATCTCCTCGATCAGACGGGTCTGGTCGACCAGGTCTTCGATGCTGGCATTGATGATCTCGGCACCCTCGGTATTGCCCGGGGCGATCATCTGATCAAACTTCATGCCATCTTCGGCTTCTGCCGTATCGACCATCACTTGCAGCTGGCCCATTGTGGTGTCCAGCGCCTCGTGCATCTTCTCGGCCAGCTCTGGATCATTCTGGGCGACGAGTGCGTGCAATGACGGGCCCTCGAAGGTACGGCCATCCAGCGTCACGTAGGTGCCTTCATAGACGTTCTGGATGCCCTTGGCATTGTAGAAATGCGAGTAGTGGGTGTTGTCGGAGAAGCAGTCGTGCTCGTCCTCGAAGGAGTTGGCTTCCAGCGCGACCTTCATGCGCTCACCGGCCAGCTCGCCCAGTGACAGGGAGCCCATGCCGAACAGCATCTTCTCGAGGCCTTCACCGGCTGGCAGTGCAGTCAGCTCGGCACGATAGTTGTCCTTTTCGCCCTGTGCCCACTGACCAACCATGTATTCCAGGTCATCGATCAGCAGATCATTGGCTGCCAGCAGGTAGGCGCCACGGCGGTCACAGTTGCCGCCGGTGCAGTCCTCTCCCTTGGCGTAGTCCGATGCCGGACGCTCGCCTGCCCCAGACTCGAAGCCATGCATGTCCTGGCCCCAGAGCAGGAATTCGATGGCGTGGTAGCCACTGGCGACGTTGGCCTCGAACCCACCCAGCTCGTTCAGGGAGGCCAGCAGTTCCGGGGTGATCTCGGTAGTGTCGATCTTGTCGGCACCGATCTGCACGCTGTCGTTGGCGATGATGTTGGCGCTGGCGCCCGGATTGCCCAGTTCCGCTTGATAGCCGTCGCCTTCGACGTAGTCGATCAGGCCTTCATCCAGCGGCCAGGCATTCAGCTGACCTTCCCAGTCATCGACGATGGCATTGCCGAAACGGAAGACTTCACTCTGCTGGTAAGCCACGCGCGCCTGTTTCCAGGCAGTGCGAGCCGCGGCAAGCGTTGCCTCTGACGGAGCTTCGATCAGCGCGGCGTTGGCGGCGCGCAGGGCATTGGCGCTGGCCAGGGCATCGCTGTAGGTGGCATGGGCCACGTTGGCGTACTGGTCAACGACGGCTTCAGCGCTCACCTTGCGATCATCGTGTGCATGGCCTTCATGCGCCTGGGCGGCAGAGCCGATCAGTGTCACGGAGAGCGCGATGGCGGCAGCCAGCGGCTTGCGAGCGATAGGGCGGAAATGTGCGGACATGAGGTTCCCTTGAACAGTCTTTTATTATGCAGATCGCGTGACGCGATGTCGTGAAGGCTCGACGCGACGGTGACAGGTGTCATGTCGTGCGCGGTGTCGCGTGGCCCACCTCTGACGGAATCATATTGAGAACCTTTATTATTTGCAATCGTCCAGAGTCAGTCAGGCAACTCAGCAGTGCGTTCCGTGCAATGCAGGATGCCTGTCTTCTCGAGATTCGCCACATGAGGGACGAGGCCTCCGCTGCCTTGGTGGCGGGCGCGCCCTTGAGTGGCAAGCGGAACTGTCACGTCAGTCCTGCCGCCTGGATCAGGGCCCGCGTGTAGTCCTCCCTCGGATTGCCCAGTACCTCGGCAGTCGTTCCGCTCTCCACCAGCTTGCCTTCGCGCAACACCATCACGCGGTGGGCCAGAGCCCTCACCACGGCCAGATCATGACTGATGAACAGGTAGCTGAGGCCATGACGCGCCTGCAGGTCGCGCAGCAGGGCGATGAGTTGCTTCTGGACACTGCGATCCAGCGCCGAGGTGGGTTCATCCAGCACCAGCAGGTGAGGTTCGAGAATCAGGGCGCGGGCCAGTGAGATGCGTTGGCGTTGCCCGCCGGAGAACTCGTGTGGATAGCGGTCGGCGCACTCGGCAGGCAGCTCGACCTCGCGCATGACCTGCGTCACGCGCTGGCGTACCTCGTCCTCTGAGAGCTCAGGCTGATGAAAGCGCAGGCCTTCACTGATGATGTCCGTGACGGGCATGCGCGGCGAGAGCGAGCCATAGGGGTCCTGGAAGACGATCTGCATCTGGCGTCGCTTGTGACGCAGGGCGTTGCGATCCAGCGTATCGATACGGGCATTCTCCAGACGAATCTCACCGCGTGCGGCCTGCAGCTTCAAGAGCGCCAGGGCGAGGGTGGTCTTGCCGGAGCCCGACTCGCCCACGATCCCGAGGGTCTCCCCGCGCGCGAGGGTCAGATCCAGCGGCTGAAGCGCGATGAAATCCGCTGGACGTTTCTGGAACAGCTTGCGAGGACGCGAGAAGCGCACCTCCAGATCACGTGCTTCCAGAACGGGCGTGCCCGCATCCTCAGGGTCGAGTGGCGCGGCCACCCCTTCAGGCTCGGCGGCCAGCAGTTCGCGGGTATACGGGTGGCTGGGAGAATCGAAGACCTCTGACACCGGCCCTTGCTCGATGCATTCGCCTTCCCGCATCACGATGACGCGGTCTGCATGGCGGCGGACCAGATTGAGGTCATGGCTGATCAGGATCATGGCCATGCCCTGGTCTCGCCGCAGTCTGTCGAGCAGAGCGAGGATGTCCTGCTGCACCGTGACGTCCAGCGCCGTGGTGGGCTCGTCGGCGATCATCAAAGGCGGCTGATTGGCCATCGCCATGGCGATCATCACGCGTTGGCGCTGACCGCCAGAGAGCTGATGCGGCCAGGCCTCGAGGAGTTCTTCCGGGCGAGGCAGCTGAACCTGCTTGAGCAGCTCGATCACTCGCTGGCGTGCCGCATGGCCACGCAGGCTCTGATGCAGCCGCAGGCTCTCGCTGATCTGGTCGCCGACTCGGGCCAGGGGGTTGAGGGATGTCATCGGTTCCTGGAACACGAAGCCGGTCCGGTTGCCGCGCACGCGTTGCCATTGGCGGCTCGTCAGGGCTGACAGATCCAGCCTCTCTCCCTCGAGCGTGGTGAACTCCCGCGTGCCGGTGACATGGGCATGCCCCGGCAGCAGGCCGAGACTTGCCAGCAGGCTTACTGACTTGCCCGAGCCGGATTCGCCGACGATGGCCAGACATTCGCCGCGCTTCACGTCCAGCGACAGATGCCTGACGACAGGTGTCTTGCCAAAGCGGATGCAGAGATCGTCCAGCCGCAGCACGCAGTGATCCCGGGAGCGCGGCTCAGCGTTGGCCGCTGTCGTGGCTTCATGCATTGACTGACTCATGCGTCCTGCTCCCGGGCACTGATATGACGTGGGTCGAAGGCATCGCGCAGCCCTTCACCGATGAAGACCAGCAGGGTCAGCATGATGCCGAGACTGAGAAATGCCGTCATGCCAAGCCAGGGGGCCTGGAGATTGTTCTTGCCCTGCGCGACCAGTTCGCCCAGCGACGGGGAGCCTGCCGGCAACCCGAAGCCCAGGAAGTCCAGCGCGGTCAGGGTCGTGATGGCGCCCGTGAACAGGAAGGGGATGAAGGTCAGGGTGGCGACCATCGCATTGGGCAGTACATGACGCCACATGATGAGACGTGAGGGCAGGCCCATGGCGCGGGCCGCGCGCACATACTCCAGATTTCGCGCACGCAGGAATTCGGCGCGCACGATATCGACGATCCCCAGCCACGAGAACAGCAGCATGATGCCGGTCAGCCACCAGAGATTGGGTTCCACGATGCTGGCCAGGATGATCAACAGGAACAGCACCGGCAGTCCAGACCAGATCTCGATCAAGCGCTGCCCGATCAGATCGACCTTGCCGCCGAAATAGCCCTGAACGCCACCGATCAGCACGCCCAGCACGATGGAACCGGCGGTCAGCACCAGAGCGAAGAGGACCGACAGGCGGAAGCCGTAGATCACGCGCGCCAGCACGTCCCGTCCCTGATCATCCGTGCCCAGCCAATGACGGGCATTGGGAGCCGAAGGCGCGGGAGACCCCAGGTTGAGATCCAGGGTGTCATAGGAATACGGGATCAGGGTGTTGAGCATGAAGCCCTGCGCCGCGATGGCGTCGATCACATAGGGATCGCGATAATCCGTGGCGGTCGGCAGGAAGCCGCCGAAGGTCGTTTCCGGATACTCCTTGAGCATCGGCAGGTAGAGCTCGTCCTGATAGGAGACCAGCAGTGGGCGGTCATTGGCGATCAGTTCCGCCCCGAGCGACAGAATGAACAGCACGCCGAAGATCAGCAGTGACCACCAGGCGCGCCGGTTGTCACGAAACGCCGTGATACGCCGCCGCGTGATGGGCGACAGGCGCGAGCGGTGCAGGCGTTCCGGCACGTCCTGGACGACGTTGGTCTCCCCTTGAAGGGGTGTGTCGTGACGCATCTCAAGCCTCCCGGGTCGCGAAGTCGATGCGCGGGTCGATCCACACATACATCAGGTCTGATACCAGTTTCAGGATCAGGCCAATCAGGGTGTACAGGTACAGGGTGCCGAAGATCAGCGGATAGTCGCGCTGCAGTACCGCCTCGAAGCCCAGCAGGCCCAGGCCATCGAGAGAGAAGATGACCTCGATCAGCAGCGAGCCGGTGAAGAAGATGCCGACCAGCGCCGCCGGCAGCCCCGCGATGATGATCAGCATGGCGTTGCGGAAGACATGTCCGTAGAGAATGCGGTTCTCGCTGGCCCCCTTGGCGCGCGCCGTCAGCACGTACTGCTTGTGGATCTCATCCAGGAAGCTGTTCTTGGTCAGCATCGTCAGGGTGGCGAAGCTGCCGATGGCGGAGGCCAGCACGGGAAGGGCGATGTGATGGAAATAATCGAGGACCTTGCCAAGCGTCGAGAGCTCCTCGAAACCCGGGGAGGTCAGCCCCCTGAGCGGGAACCAGTCGAGATAGCTGCCGCCGGCGAACACCACGATCAACAGGATCGCGAACAGGAAGCCCGGAATCGCGTAGCCGACGATGACGATACCCGAGGTCCAGACATCGAAGCGTGAGCCATGCACCAGTGCCTTGCGAATGCCCAGTGGTATCGACACCAGATAGACCAGCAGCGTCGTCCACAGGCCTAGGGAAATCGAGACGGGGAGTCGCTCCAGCATCAGGTCGATCACCGGGCGGTCGCGGAAGAAGCTGTCGCCGAAATCGAAATGCGCGTAGTCGACCACCATGTCGCGGAAGCGCTCCCAGGCGGGCTTGTCGAAGCCGAATTGCTGCTCCAGCTCGGCGATTAGGGCCGGGTCGACTCCCGAGGCTCCGCGATAGGTGGAACTGGTGCCGGAGCCGCTGGTGACGCCATCGCCACCCCCACTGTTCAGCCGTGTGCTGGCCCCGGCGCTGAGGCCGTCAAGACGCGACATCAGCTGCTCGATGGGCCCGCCGGGAGCCGCCTGGACGATCAGGAAATTCAGCAACAGGATTCCAAGCAGTGTCGGAATCATCAACAGGACTCGGCGCAGAATATAGGCACCCAAGAGCAATCTCCCTGCGTGTCATGCGGCCGCCCTGTGCGAGGCGGTCCAGATGGCATCGTGTTCATTCATGGTTGAGCAATCGCCGGGGCGGGCCTTGCAGACGCCCCATGTCGGTCGTGCTGGCCGATGCCGAGGGATGCGCGGCAGTTGGCCATCTTCACGCGAGTGTTTCAGTCGTCTGACTCGTCATCAGCCTCAGCCCCGGGGACGATCCACCAGCTGTCCAGACTCAGCAGATACTCCGGGAACGGCTGCGGATAGCCGAACTTGTCCCACAGCGCGATGCGAGTCGCCGCGAGATGCCACTGCGGCACGACATGGAAGCCCCAGCGCAGCACGCGATCCAGTGCTCGTGTGGCGCTCAGCAGGTCTTCGCGGGTCTGGGCCTGGATCAGGGCATCGGTGAGTGCATCGATGACCGGACTCTTCAGGCCGATCAGGTTGCGCGAGCCGGCGACATCGGCGTAGTCGCTCGTCCAGTACTCGCGCTGTTCGCTGCCGGGACTGTTGGACTGTGGGTAACTGCCGACCACGACATCGAAATCGAAGCTTCGCCGACGATTGATGTACTGGTTGACGTCGACGGTGCGGATACGCGCCTGGATGCCGATGCGTGCCAGATTGCGAATCCACGGCTGGATGACCCGTTCGAACTGGGTGTCGTAGTTGAGGACTTCCAGTGTCAGCGGCTTGCCCGTCTCGTGATTGACCAGCTGGCCATCCGCGACGCGATAGCCAGCGTCCCGAAGCAGGTTGAGTGCCTTGCGCAGCCGCGGGCGCAGTTCCGTGGGCTCATCGATGGGCAGCGGGTCGCGGAAGACGGCGGCGGGCAACTGGTCCTTGAACGGCTCAAGCAGGGCCAGTTCCCGTCCTTCAGGCAGGCCATTCGCGGCCATGTCCGAATTCTCGAAATAGCTGTGGGTCTGCTGGTAGGCGCCGTAGAAGAGATTGCGGTTGACCCAGTCGAAATCGAAGACCAGTGCCAGGGCTTCGCGTACCCGCGGGTCCTGGAAGCGCGCGCGGCGTTCATTGAGCACGAAGCCCTGCATGCCGGCAGGATTGCTGTCCGGCACCTCCAGCTTCTTCAGACGCCCGTCTCTGAGCGCAGGCGTATCATAGGCCGTCGCCCAGTTCTTGGCGCTGCTCTCCACATGCAGGTCAATGCTGCCGGCCTTGAAGGCCTCCAGCGACACGCTCTGGTCGCGGTAATAGTCATAGACCAGTGTCTGGATGTTATGGCGTCCCTTGTTGACGGGCAGGTCCTTGCCCCAGTAATCCGCGACACGCTCATAGCGTACCTGGCGTCCGGCATCCAGCGAGGCCATGCGGTAAGGCCCTGAGCCAAGCGGCAGTTCCAGCGTGGCGCGGGTGAAATCACGTGTCTTCCAGTAATGCTCGGGCAGGACCGGCAGCTGACCGATGATCAAGGGCAGCTCGCGGGCGGCGTCGGGGGCCATGTCGAAGCGAACGGTATCGGTGTCGATCAGGCTGACGCGAGTGACATCGTGGTAGTAGCTCTTGAAGAAGGGCAGGCCATCCTTCATCAGCAGACGATAGGTGAAGACGACATCCTCGGCGGTGACGGGTTCCCCATCATGAAAGCGTGCGCGGGGATCGATATCGAATTCGATGGCACTGCGGTCTTCTGCCAGTCGGATCCCGCTGGCCAACAGGCCATATTCAGTGAAGGGTTCATCGGCAGACTGGGTGAGCAGGGTGTCATAGATCAACCCGCCGAAATAATTGAGCCCTGCCACCGAGTTGCCCTTGAGGATGAAGGGGTTGGTGGAGTCGAAGCTGCCGATGGCGGCGCGAGTCATGCGTCCGCCGATGGGGGCGTCAGGATTCACGTAGGGGAAGTGCGTGAAGCCTGCCGGATGTGCCGGTTCGCCATAGATGGCCAGTCCGTGCACGGTCGGCACGTCCAGGGGGGCCACGGGAGTCTTCTGATCAGTGGTCCGCGATGAGGATGCATGCGCCGGTGCAATGGCGGAGAGAATCAGAGCCCCGAGGCACAGTGCACGAAGTAGGCGTGCATGCTGAGGGATAAGAGAAGCAGCCTGCATCAAAGGACATCCTTGAATGGGGGATCATGGCGCGAAGGGCCAGGTGACAATGTCGGGCGGCACTGGTGGACACAAGGCAGGCAAGTCAACTCACTGCCAGGGGGTCCGCAAGCATCGACCTCGCCAAGAGTATCGAAGTTCCCCGTTATCGACCATTGTTCGACCACGACGAGGGCGACTGACTGGTGTCAGTGCCGGCGTTTCAGTGTCTGTTGTTGCCTCGCGGTGTCGGTCACCGGGTGTCGGCCACCGAGTGCTGGAGGAGTCCAGGCTGACAGGTGCCTGATATCAAGACGCCCCCGCCATGGAGCATGGCGGGGGCGTCTTGATGTTGCGTACGTGCTGCGTAGGTGCTGCGTAGGCGATGGCGCTCAGTTGGCGCTGTAGAGCGTCAGCATCTGGCCCGGACGCAGATAATCGGCGGAAGAGAGCTTGTTCCAACGCGCGATCTGGCGGGTGGTGACATTGTGACGCGCCGCAATCACCGACAGCGAATCGCCACGCTTGACGCGCACCTTCTTGAGGCCGTTGGCTTCTGCGAGTTGCGCCGCTGCCACGCCGCGAGTGGCGTCAGGCACCAACAGAGGCTGACCGACCCGGATGGTGTTGCCGCTCAGGCGATTCTTCTGCTTGAGCTCTGCCAGTGTCAGTCCACTGCGCCGGGCGATGACCGACAGGCTGTCGCCACGCTGGACACGGTACTCCGCCCAGCTTTCGCGGGTCTCTTGCGGCAGGGTCTCAAGCTTGCTGAGGAAGGTGTCACGTGCCGTGGCCGGAATCACCAGCGAGCTGTCTCCCGGGCTTGTCGCCCACCGCTTGTACGCGGGATTCAGGGTACGCAGCTCGCTTTCGCTGATGCCAGCCAGTCTGGCGGCAACGGAAAGGTCAAGCTGGCCCCGGGTATCGACAGCGGCGATTTCCGGGGTGTCCGGAATCGCCGGCAGATTCAGGCCGTACTCTTCGGGTTCACGGATCACCGCAGCCAGCGCCAGCAGCTTGGGCACGTACTCCATGGTCTCGCTGGGCAGCTTGATGTTCCAGTAATCCTCATCCCCTGAGCCGGCACGTCGGCGCGCGCGGTTCACGGTGCCGGCGCCGGCGTTGTATGCGGCCAGCGCAAGCTCCCAGTCTCCGTCGTACCAGCGTTCGCCCTGGGACTGCAGATAATCCAATGCGGCATCGGTGGCCATCAGGACGTCCTTGCGGCCGTCGTACCAGCGGTTGCGGGTCAGGCCCATGGCATCGCCGGTCTGGGGCATGAACTGCCACATGCCGGTGGCGCCGCCGGGGTGGGCGGCATCCGGATCATAGGCACTCTCGATGAAAGGCAGCAGGGCAAGTTCGGCCGGAAGGCCGCGCGCCTCGATGCGACGCGTCACATAACGCAGCCAGGGGCGAGCCTGTTCGGCGATACGCTCCACGTGCTCCGGGTGCTCTTCATACCAGTCGATCCATTTGCGTACTCGAGGGCGTCCGGTGTCCTGCTGCAGCTGATAGCCGGCACGCAGGCGCTGCCACACATCATCGTAGCGCGCGGGCACCGCATCGATGGCTTGCATGAAATTCAGAGGAGCGCTCTGATGCACGCTGGTGGGTGTCAGGTCGTCGAGCGCCCGGGAGCTTGCGTTGGCAGGGGTCGCCATCAGCGGCAGGCACAGGCCGGCTCCGAGGGAGGCGAGGCGAATCAGGTAACGCAGACGTTCAGCAGTCAGTGGCAGGCGGGCCGGCGTGTCGGCGGCAGATGTCTTGATGACAGAGGTGTCGTCGGTACGGAGGTCTTGCTGATGCATTGACGGAGTACTCTTTGGCGAGCCTGCGTCGGATGGGCACGACACGGGCTCAGCATGCCGGACATTCCGGCGCAAACTGTGACTGCGGGGGCTGATCGGGATCACGAGAACCCGACCCGCTGTCACGCGAGACGCCTGCCCATCTTCAGGTCGTGGGCAGGCGCGCGGTCAGCGGGTCTAGAAGCTGTCCTTCCACTGGCGCAGTGCCGTGAAGGCTGCCAGTGACGTGAGAGGCTGGTCCTCTGAGGCAGTGAGACGTCCTTGCTGGAGCAAGCGTTGTTGCAAGGTGGGGTCATCACTGCGCAGGAAGGGGTTGATCTGTCTTTCACGCGCGATGCGACTCGGGAGGGTCGGGCGGCCGGTCTCGCGGGCGCGCTCACACTCGGCGATCACCTGATCGCGTTGCGTGTTGTCAGGCTCCGCCGCGCGGGAAAATGCCAGGTTGGCCAAGGTGTACTCGTGAGCCGGGAAGACGAGGGTGTCTTCCGGGAGTGATGCCAGGCGCGTGAGTGACTGGTGCATCTGCTCTGGTGTGCCTTCGAACAGACGGCCACAGCCCGCACTGAAGAGGGTGTCCCCGCAGAACAGCAGCCCCGGCATGCCGGCACTCACGAACGCGATGTGGTCCAGTGTGTGGCCGGGCACTTCCAGCACATCGAACAAGCGTCCCTGCACGCGCACGCTGTCACCATCGGCGACACGCACATCGATTCCCTCGATGGCCGGGTTGTGCGGGCCGATCACGCGAGGGCGGTAGCGCTTGATCAGCTCGGGGAGGCCGCCGGTGTGATCCTGATGGTGGTGAGTGATCAGGATCGTGTCCAGAGTCAGGCCGCGGGTTTCCAGAACCTCGATCACCGGCGTGGCATCACCCGGATCGACGACGGCAACCGTGTCGCTGTCGTCGCTCTGGATCAGCCAGATATAGTTGTCCTGAAAGGCCGCTATGGGCGTAACGCTCATCATGGTGGTCAGGTACTCTTGTCGTGTCGGTATCCCATTGCGTGACGGGGGAGGCTGCCGGTGACGTGACCGAATGAAAGAACTTGGCAGTTCCGTCCCGCTGGCGATTGGCGCAAGCCTTCGCCAGGCATATGGTGGATACGATGTCTTCAAGTGATGTCGAGGCCATTGCTCACGGAGGTTTTGGCGTGGCATCGACGATGCGATTTCTCATCGGACAGCCCGGGGCGTTCATCGCCGCTCTTTTCCGGGGTGTCTGGCGTTGGCAGCGCGCAAGCGGCTGGCGTATCGCCATGCAAAGGCGTAAAGCCTGCCGAGCAAGCGGGTAAGTGTCAAACCTCTTGTGGTGTGAGAATGTAGAAGTGTGTGACATCTTGCTTGCGCGTGGGGCGCTCCCCCATGAAAGAGACGGGAGATGCAGGGATGTGGAAAAGTCGCTCACGCGGGGCGGATTCCGCTGCGCAACTCACCCCGGAAGCGCGTCGCCGACAGCACGCGCGGCTGCTGGGCGCCCACGTGCGAGCGATGCGCGCCTTTCTTGAAGGGGCGGACGGCAAGGACATTCTCATCGCCGAGCGCGAGATGTTGACGCCACTGTTCGAGCGTTGCTTCGGCTTCCACAGTCTGTGTCTGGGGCCGGGAGACAATGACCTGCTCTCCTTGTCTCCCATCCGGCATGCCATCCATTGGGCGCCGGAGCCCGCCCTGGCCCAGTCGCCATCGACCCTCATCTGCCCGCTCACTCAGCTGGCCCTGCCAGATGAAAGCATGGACATGGTGATGATCCATCATCTGCTGGAGGTCGCCCCGGAGCCTCATCGCCTCTTGCGCGAAGCGGCGCGTGTCCTGCGCTCCAGCGGTTGTCTGATCATCGTCGCCTGGCAGCCGATGTCCGGGGAAGGGCTGCTGCGCCTCGACCCCCGGCGGCGGCACATCACTCCCTGGGAAGGCAGCTGGCGCACCCCGGCGGCGCTCAGGGACTGGTTGGCCTTCGTGGACTTCGAGATCGAGCGTATCGACTACGCGGGGTTTCACCTGCCTGGCTTGCGCCTGCGCCATGGTTGGCTCGAGCGGATGGGACGCCGTTACAACCTGCCTCTGGGCAGCCTGATGCTGATACGGGCCCGTCGCAATGTCGGGTACGTGCAGCCTCTGAATGCCAAGCGCTCACGCGTGGCGATTCCCGGTGTCGCCATCGGGCAGGTGACCCGCCTGCATTCACGCGACAATCATGACTCCCGTTCGTCGGATGACTCGGGCAAGGTGTGAGCCGTGCAGGGCATGCCGACACGCCGTCCGTGTCGCCGAGTGGGCTGACATGGACTGTAAGGACACACAGGTCGCTTTGCCGCTATCCGGCATGAGCGGTTAGAATGTCGCCCTGGCAGCAAGCCCGCGTCGAAGTGACGTCGCGTCGTGTCATTGCCTGTGTCCTGTCCTTTCTCCAAGAGTGTTCCCCTGTGAGTCACAGTGTCTCCTCGTCCGATCTCGCCAATGATGCCTCCTCAGCCGCCCCCAGCCCTCGGGTGGTCATCCACACCGATGGTGCCTGCCGGGGAAATCCCGGCCCGGGAGGGTGGGGAGCCATTCTCGTCAGTGGCAAGCATCGCAAGGAACTCAAGGGCAGCGAACAGGACACCACCAACAATCGCATGGAGCTGATGGCCGCCATCGAGGCCCTGAAGGCGTTGACCCGGCGCTGTGACGTGGTGCTGTGGACAGACTCCGAATACGTCAAGAATGGCATCACCAAGTGGGTCCATGGCTGGGTCAAGCGCGGCTGGAAGACGGCTGCCAAGCAACCGGTCAAGAATGAGGCGCTGTGGAAGGCGTTGCTGGAACAGAGTCAGCGTCATGATATCGAGTGGCGCTGGGTCAAGGGCCACAGTGGCGACGAAGGCAATGAACGTGCCGATAGCCTTGCCAATGAAGCGATCGATGAGATGCAGTCACGCCGTTGAGCACGCGGCCACTGGCCCGGCAGCTCAGAGTCAGGTGCCACCGAGTCACAAACCTCAGCGTCAGAAGCACCAGCGTCGGATACATCAGGACCAGTGTCTTCAGAGCCAAGTTCACCCGGACCCGTTCACCAGGTCCCGTTCACCAAGAGGTCTGAGATGCGTCAGATTATTCTCGATACCGAAACGACCGGTATCGACCCGAAGGAAGGCCACCGTCTGATCGAGATCGGTGCGGTGGAGATGATCAATCGCCGTTTGACGGGGCGCACTTATCACCAGTACATCAATCCGGAACGATTGATCGATGAAGAGGCGATCGGCGTCCACGGCATCACCGATGAACGGGTCGCCAATGAGCCGGTCTTCGCGGACGTGGCGGATGCCTTCTGGGAGTTCATCAAGGGCGCCCAGCTCGTCATTCACAACGCGCCCTTTGACGTCGGCTTCATTGATCATGAATTCGGCCTGATCAATCCACGGCGTAGCCAGCCGCTGGGGCCGGTGGCGGAACACTGCGCGATCCTCGATACCCTGAAGCTCGCCCGTGAGAAGCACCCCGGTCAGCGCAACAACCTGGATGCGCTGTGCAAGCGCTACGATATCGACAATGGGCACCGCGTGCTGCACGGTGCCTTGCTGGATGCGGAGATCCTCGGCGACGTCTATCTGGCGATGACCGGCGGGCAGACGGCGCTCGGGCTGGACGACATAGACGATGGCGATGAGGGAGAGGGCGGCATTGTCGGGGTGCGTCGCCTTCGGGCGGACCGCCCGCGTCTGGTCACGCCCGGGCTCTCGGCGCTGGAGCTTGAGCGCCATGCTGCCTGGTGCGAGGAAATTCGTGCCAAGACAGAATGTGCCTTTGACAAGGTGGCGATCGACGCGCTGGGCAGCCTTGACGGCAGAGGCAACCCGGGAGGCGCTGTCTGATGCTGATACGTGATCTGTCACGAGTGAACCAGCGTCAGGGGTACCTGATTCGCATCGGGCGCGACGGGGTCGCTCCGGCGCCCGATGGCGGCATCATTCAACCGCCATGCGACTGGCCATCCGGCGCGATTGCACTGGGAGAGTGGCAGGGGGCGCCGATCGCCGTGCTTGGCGAGAATGGGTCTTCCGAGTGGCCAGGCGCTCGGCAATGGTTGCATTCACTGCCCAGAGAGCAGTTCCCGCTGCTCTCAAGTGCCCTGCAGGTGCTCAAGTGGGCGCGGGACCATCGTTTCTGTGGACGTTGTGGCAAGCGAATGAAACGTCTGGAACATGAGTTCGCGATGCACTGTACCGGCTGCCAGCATCGCAGCTATCCGCGAATCTCGCCCTGCATCATCACGCTGATCACGCGTGGGCGTGAGTTGCTGCTGGCACGCAGTCCGCGTTTCGGGCCCGGCATGTACTCGACACTGGCCGGCTTCATCGAAGCCGGGGAAAGCGCCGAGGAAGCGGTGAGGCGCGAGGTCCTGGAGGAAGTGGGTGTCGAGGTCGGACGCGTGAGTTACTTCCAGAGCCAATCCTGGCCATTTCCTCACTCCTTCATGTTGGGATACTACGCCGAATATGCGGGCGGGGAGATCGCCATTGATGGCCATGAGATAGAGGATGCCCAGTGGTTCACACCTGAATCCTTGCCTGGCTTGCCGCCGAAGTTCTCGATCTCGCATGCCTTGATCGACAACTTCCTGCGCTCGGTGGCCAGCGGTCGCTGACGCCTGGCACTCCGGGCTGTCAATGAAAACGCCCCTGCCAATGGCAGGGGCGTTTTCATTGACGGTATCGCTCATCGAGCGATACCGATCAGCAGAGGTCACATCCGCTGTTCTGCCGTCACTTGTTCGGGAAGAGAGAGGTCAGCTTGGTGGCCAGCATGATGTTGCCGGTCGCTTTCAGGCGGCCCGTCATGAAGGCCTGCATGCCGTCGACTTCGCCCTTCATCACGCCCTTGAGGGTATCGCTGTCAGTGGACAGCGTGACGGACGGATCGTCGTGCTCCCCTTCGCCCACGTCCAGGGTGCCATCCTTGACGACCATGTAGTAGTCATCACTGTCGGTGATGTTGAACTGGAAGACGTCGTTCATGCCCTTGGCGGCGTCCGGGTTGAAGCGACTTTTCAGCATCTCGATGACGGCGTTGGCGTCTGCCATGGCAATATTCCTTTTCAATGGTGAAGGCTGGGAAAGTGGATATGGGGGTCAGCACTTTCAAGGCTGTGCATCAGACTATTTCAAACGATCGTTCCAATCAAGCGCCGAAGATGATCTCTTCCGTTGCAGCGGCCCTTGCGCTGACCGGATCAACCGGCGTTGTGCCACCCTGTCTCGCAGCGCCGTGCTCGCCTTGCAGAGAGGGTCATTTGCCCCCATGTAGCAGGAATCTCACAGCTGGCCTGGTGGCCGCTAAAGTCGTTGTCCGTCAGACAGATCCGTGCAGGTCGCGGTGTCCGACGACACCCATGTCGTTCAGGAGCAAGTGCATGCAATGGTTATCGGAATATGGCCTCTTTCTCGCCGAGGCAGTCACGGTGGTGGTGGCCATTGGGGCGATCATCCTCATGATCGTGCGTGCCCGTCACGGGGACAGTGGTGAGCGCGAGGCTCGCCTCAAGATTCGTCCCTGGCATGAGCGCATGCAGCACCTCCAGCGGGAATTGGGACAGGCCGGGTTGGAAGATGCCGAGCGCACCGCCAATGCCAAGGCACGCGCCAAGAAGGAGAAGCAGGAGGCCAAGTCTCTCAAGAAGGCGCTCAAGGCCAAGGCGAAGCGCAAGCCTTCAGATGACGTTCAGGAACAGGACTCCACTGCCGGGCGTCGGGTGTTCGTGCTCGATTTCGTCGGCGATATCAAGGCGACGGGAGTGGAAAGCCTCGCCGAGCAGGTCACCGCGCTGGAAGGCGTCCTGACCGACAAGGATGAAGTGGTACTGCGACTGGAGTCTGGTGGTGGCCTGGTGCACGCCTACGGTCTGGCCGCCGCACAGCTGGATCGTCTGCGTGCGGCAGGCGCGCGTCTGACGATTACCGTCGACAAGGTGGCCGCGAGTGGCGGGTACATGATGGCGTGTGCCGCTGATCACGTCGTGGCGGCGCCGTTTGCCGTGATAGGGTCCATCGGCGTCGTGGCACAGGTGCCCAATGTGCACCGACTTCTCAAGAAGCACGATGTCGATGTGGAGATCCTGACGGCTGGGCGTTACAAGCGAACGCTGACGATGCTGGGGGAGAATACGGAAGAAGGGCGTGAAAAGTTCCTGTCTGACCTGGCACGCACCCATGATCTGTTCAAGCAGCACGTCGGTAGCCGTCGTCCGCAACTGGATGTGGAGGCCGTGTCACAAGGGGACATCTGGTATGGCAGCGAGGCGATCGCGATCGGTCTGATCGATGAGGTGGGCACAAGTCAGGCGCTGCTGGCCGGCTATCTCAAGCAGGATCTCAAGATATTTGAAGTCAGTCTTGAAAAGCCGCGTCGCATGATGGATCGATTCGGGAAGGGGGTGACGCTGAGTCTGGATCGTGTGCTTGACCGCGTGCTGGAGCGCAATGTCGAGTCACGCTGGCAGCAGCACTGAGAACTTCGCGAATCGTGATCTGCAGGCGCCAGGCTCTGCACGAATGCAAGTCTGTGGGCAATGGCGGCCATTCCCTGGCCATCCGTCAAACGAGGAGTGATGAAGGTGCGAGAGACCTGGTGATGTTGCGGGTCTGGCTCAGCCTGGTCATGGCATCACGTCGCGACATGGCGTGACCGGATGATCCGATGGCTTCCCTCAAGGGCGTCAGTCTTCGACTGGCGCCCTTTTTCAGCGATAGAGTTGTTGAAGCGTGCGGATCACGCCTGCAGCGTTCGGGCCCAGCAGTGAGTAGTAGATGGTCTGTGACGCCCGGCGAGTCCGCACCATGCCTTCGCGACGCAGAATGGCCAGATGCTGCGACAGGGCTGACTGGGAAAGTTCGAGACGTGAATTCAGTTCACTGACCGACATTTCGCTTTCACTGAGCAGGCAGAGAATTCGCAAGCGATTTTCATTGCCCATTGCCTTCAACAGGGCAGTGGCTTCCTCGATCACGCGATCACCTGCCTGGTGTAACGTGATGACATCATCTTGCGCAGGCATGGCGGGTTTCCTCGCGGTTGAGACCTTGGCATTCATTGGTGAGCTCCGGTGCTGTCTGGGGAATTCCATCATCAGATTGGCCGTCCTTGTGGTGTCAGGCATGAAGTATCCTTGTTTTAGTGAATCATCAATAACTCCGCGTGCTACGTCCAAGGAAATATTAAACGATAAATCATCGAGGGTGGCCTGATCAGGGGTGGACTTTTCCTTTTCCTGACGCTGGTCGACATACGGTCGTTCGTTTCACTGCGTGTCGATGACGTCATACGACGAACTGACCAGGGTTGGATGCCTCATCTGACATTCACACGGTCGGGTTTTGGCCTAAGGTTCTGATAGTGCGCAAGCGCGTCACCTGCCATCAGCGTGGTGGGACACTTGGGGTCGCCAGCTGCCGGCATCTTCCAGGCGCAGTCCCCGAGTCGAAGGCGCGTAAGGCGTGACACTGCTTTCTGATGGCAACGCCATGCCATGAACCCCGTGCCAGCATCGTCAACGAGGTAAGCCATGCCTGAGACCGCCAAGCGATCCGCACGCGAGCACTACGAATCACTTGTCTCGCGTGCCAATCAAGCGCCAGAGGACTTCTGGGCTGAGCAGGCCAGGCGCATCGTCTGGTTCCGTGATCCATCGACCATCCTGGCCTGGGATGCCCAGGAGCACGCCCGTTGGTTCATTGATGGCGAGACGAATATCTGTCATGCCGCGCTGGATCATCACGTGGCCAATGGCCGCGGGGATCAGGTGGCGCTCTACTGGGACTCTCCCGTCACTGACAGCAAGTGCCAATACACCTATCGAGAGCTTCGCGACGAAGTGGCCAGGCTGGCGGGTGCCCTGCGTGACAAGGGGGTCGAGAAGGGTGATCGCGTGATCATCTACATGCCGATGGTGGCGGAGGCCGCGATGGCGATGCTGGCCTGCGCACGCCTGGGGGCGGTGCATTCCGTGGTCTTCGGAGGATTCTCCCCCAAGGAGCTGGCCGTGCGGATCGATGATGCGACGCCCAAGGTCATCCTGGCGGCCTCCTGTGGCATCGAGGTCGACCGTGTCATTCCCTACAAGCCGTGGCTGGATGAGGCGATCGAACTTGCGACGCATACGCCAGAGGCCTGCCTGATCCTGCAACGTGAGCAGCAACGAGCCTCCCTGGGGCCGCGAGACCACGATTGGCAGGAATGTCTGGCGCATGCCCAGGCCACGGAAGCGGTCAGCATGCTGGGAAGCGAGCCGCTCTATATCCTCTATACCTCAGGCACCACCGGGACGCCCAAGGGCGTGGTGCGCGATCACGCCGGCTACGCCGTGGCACTGCATTACTCCATGGAAATTCTCTACGGGACCCGCCCGGGGGACACCTTCATGGCAGCCTCCGATATCGGCTGGGTCGTGGGGCATTCCTATATCGTCTATGGCCCGTTGCTGGTGGGAGCCTCGACGATCATGTATGAAGGCAAGCCGGTCAGGACGCCGGATGCCGGAGCCTTCTGGCGCTTGATCGAGGAGTATCGGATCAACTGCTTCTTCACGGCACCGACCGCCTTCAGAGCCATCAAGAAGGAAGACCCCGACGCCAGCCTGATGGCCGGGCGTGACCTGTCCAGCCTGCGCAGCCTGTTCCTGGCGGGGGAGCGACTCGATCCTCCCACCTATCATTGGTTGAATGACCTGCTGCCAGTGCCGATCGTGGATCACTGGTGGCAGACGGAAACCGGCTGGCCGGTAGCGGGAAATCTGCTCGGTCTCGACATGATCACTCGCCAGGCGAGTGGTCCCCGAGCGCCGGTCGAGGCACGCGCGGGCAGTGCGACCTGGCCGTTGCCCGGTTTCAATGTGCAGGTGCTCGATGGCCTGGGAGACGAGGCCGAACCCGGAGTGCAGGGCAACGTGGTCATTCAGCAGCCGCTGCCACCCGGGTGTCTCACGGGGCTCTATCACAATCCCGCGCGCTTCCACGCCGCCTACCTGGCGGCGTACCCCGGCTACTATCTGACGGGAGACGGCGGCTATCTTGACGAGGACGGCTACCTCTTCGTGATGGGGCGCATCGATGACGTCATCAATGTGGCAGGGCATCGCCTGTCCACCGGTGAAATGGAACAGGTCCTCGGCTCACATGAGGCAGTGGCGGAATGTGCGGTGATCGGTATCGAGGATTCGCTCAAGGGCGAGATGCCGCTGGGACTGGTGATCATCAAGGATGCCTGGCGCGGTGACGAATCTGCTCTTCGTCAGGCGCTGGCGCAGCGTGTGCGCGATGAGATAGGGGCGATCGCCTCGCTTAAGGACGTACTGATCGTCGAGCGGCTGCCCAAGACACGCTCCGGCAAGATTCTGCGCAAGATGATCCGTCAGATCGCCGCGGGAGAGCAGTACCAGATTCCCTCGTCCATCGATGACCCGGCGAGTCTGGAGGATGTGCGTGAGGCATTGAGCGAGGCAGGCGTCGGTCTGGCCGGGCAGGCGCGCAGTGCTTGAGTGACGTGAGCATTGCCGGTGAGTGAACGCTTGGGCGCAGATCGCGCCTGCCGCAAACACAAGGCCCCCGTCATGAATCATGGCGGGGGCCTTGTGTTCTTGCGTGGAGCGATCAGTTCATCAGATGCATGCGACCACGGGGTTGGCGCGTTCCCGACGGGCAAGCCAGGCGATGCTGACGACCAGAAGCCCTGCCAGACTCAGCCAGCCGAACAGCGTGCTGTCGGTCAGGCCCATCACCAGGTACGCCAGCAACGAGATGCAGGCGCCCAGCAGCGCGTAGGGCAACTGCGTCATGACGTGATCGATGTGATGGCAGCTCGCGCCCGTCGAGGACAGGATGGTGGTGTCGGAAATCGGTGAGCAGTGGTCACCGAAGACCGAGCCCGCCAGTACGGCACCCATCATCGGCAGCATCATCGCGATCTCGGTGGCTGCCGCCATGTCTCCGGCGATCGGCAGCATGATGCCAAAGGTGCCCCAGCTGGTGCCGGTGGCGAAGGCCATCAGACCGGACAGCACGAACAGCAACATCGGAAGCCAGGTGGGGGAGACCACGCCATCCACCAGCGTCGCCAGGTATTCGCCCGTGCCGAGTGAGCCGATGATGCCGGTCAGCATCCAGGCGAACACCAGGATATAGACGGCCGGCAGCATCGAGCGCGCGCCCTGGACGATGGCACCGATGCTGCGGCCAGTGCCCATGCGGTGACGCAGCAGCATCATCATGGCCGCGAGCAGGCCGATGGCACCGCCGATGATCAGCGATCCTGCGACATCGGTCAGTTCGAAGGCACGCACCAGGCCAAATGCCTCGCCCTTGGCGGCCAGTGCACTGGCGCCGGTCTGCACGATCATGAAGAAGGTGGCGATCACCAGCACGATGATCGGAATCAGCAGATCCACGGGGCGGCCACGTTCCGACTCTTCGACATGGGTGTTGCCGGGAGGATTGCCACGGCTAGCGTCAAACAGCTCGCCATCACGCGCGGCGATGGCATGCCGGCGCATGGCACCGAAGTTGATGTCGAACCAGGCCGAGGCGATCACCAGCACCAGCGCCGCAATCGCGTAATAGTTGAGCGCGGAAAGCTCCAAGAAGGCACCGAAGGGGCTGACATCGGTGATGTGGTGCGTGGCCAGGATTCCGGCGATCAAGCTGATGATGTAGGCGCCCCAGCTTGAGATGGGGGTCAGCACGCATACCGGTGCGGCGGTGGAGTCGATCAGATAGGCCAGCCGAGCCCGCGACAGGCCCTGGCGATCCGTCAGGGGGCGGCAGATGTTGCCGACCGCCAGGCTGTTGAAGTAGTCATCGATGAAGATGAAGACTCCCAGCAGGACGGTCATCAGCTGCGAGCCGCGACGGGTAGTGACCCGTTCACGCGCCCAGTTGCCGAAGGCGCGCGTGCCGCCGGCCAGAGTGATGACACCGACCATCGCCCCGAGAGCGAGCAGAAACAGCAGGATATAGACATTCCAGCTGTTGAGCGTGACATCGGCCAGTTGACCGCTGTCCGGCAGCTCGACGAAGACCGCGACCAGCTGGCGCCAGAGATAATCCAGCGTGGTGAGCGGTGAGAAATCATTCAGCAGCAGAGCGCCAGAGACAATACCCAGCCCAAGGGAGAGCATGACGCGACGTGTCAGTATTGCGAGACCGATGGCTATGATCGGGGCGAGCAGCGAAAGCGGGGACGCCGCGTAGCTGGTCAGTTCCATGTATCACCTGTTTTCAAAGGCAGGCGCCGGGACAATGCGCGCTGCCGGGTGCCGTAATGGCTGTTAGGGTGCGTGGGCGTCAGGGAAGAGCACCGTCCTGATGTGGCGCATCCGACCGGCCGCAGTCGTGGTGTCGCAACTGGGGGAGGGCGTCGCTGATGCGCCGAACACGTCCTGCAGCATCAGGCTGACCGATGCCTGCAGGTGGGAAGGGGGCGCATTATGCCCGAGAGGATCAGACAGCGAAACATTGCCTTGTGCATCTAAAGTCTAGGATGCAGTGAAAAAGACCGACATTTCGCCGGTTCCCCACTAGAATCCCGCTGTGAAACGCCAATGTTCAGTATGCTCTTCTTGCTAATCCGTGTCGGATATGAAGAATGGCGCTCACCAAAGCATGTCGAGCAACCCTTTCGTAGTGGTTGCTCGCTGCCAGCGGCAGGAAGGCCATGGCTTTTCACGCCGCCTGGCAGCGTCGACAAGATCAAAAACCCGCCAAAGCGAGACCGACATGTCGGAAACAACGTCCATCATTCCAGCGCCGATTCTGGCGTTGATCGATGCAGGCAATGGCCTGCTGTGGGGCAGCGTATTGATCTACCTGCTCATCGGAGCGGGTCTTTTCTTCACGGTCATGACCAAGGGCATCCAGTTCCGCTACTTCGGCCACATGTGGAAACTGCTGGCCACCTCACGTCAGGGTAGCGAAGGCGGGATCTCCTCCTTCCAGGCGCTGGCCACCTCCCTGGCGGCACGTGTCGGTACCGGTAACCTGGCCGGTGTCGCCGTGGCGATTTCCCTGGGTGGCCCGGGTGCCATCTTCTGGATGTGGATGACGGCACTGGTGGGCATGTCCACCAGTTTCATCGAGTCCACCCTGGCTCAGGCCTACAAGGTGTCACACGATGACAATACCTTCCGTGGTGGCCCGGCCTACTACATCGAGAAGGGCCTGGGGCAGCGCTGGATGGCGATCCTGTTCTCCGTGTGTCTGATCATCGCCTTCGGTCTGGCCTTCAACTCCGTGCAGTCCAACTCCATCGCGCTGGCCATGGAGCAGGCCTTCAGCGTGCCGCCGTGGATCATGGGCGTGATTCTGGTCGTGGTGATGGTGCCGATCATCTTCGGTGGCATGAAGCGCATCACGCGGACCGCCGAGCTGATCGTGCCGATTATGGCGCTGCTCTATCTGCTGCTGGCCATCTTCGTCGTGGCGATCAACATCACCGAGCTTCCGGCGGCACTGGGCACCATCTTCCGCAGCGCCTTCGGTCTTGAGCAGGCAGCAGGTGGTGCACTGGGCTACACCATCGCGCAGGCGATGATGAACGGCATCAAGCGCGGTCTGTTCTCCAATGAAGCCGGCATGGGCTCTGCGCCGAATGCCGCGGCAATGGCGACCACCCGGCACCCGGCCTCCCAGGGCTTCGTCCAGATGCTGGGCGTCTTCATCGATACTCTGGTCATCTGCACCGCAACCGCTGCCATCATCATCATGAGCGGCACGCTGGGCAACGATGGTGGCAATGATGGTATCCAGATCACCCAGGCGGCGTTGACCTCGCAGGTCGGCAGCTGGGGGGGTGGCTTCGTGGCGATCGCCATTCTGCTGTTCGCCTTCACCTCGCTGGTGGCGAACTACTCCTATGGCGAGTCCAACATCGAGTACATCTCGGGCAAGAAGAACGCCAAGCCGGTCATCATGATCTATCGCTTTGCGGTGCTGGGCATGGTGATGCTGGGCGCAGTCGCCAGTCTCAAGAACATCTGGAACTTCGCTGACCTGTCGATGGGGGCGATGGCGCTGATCAACCTGATCGCCATCCTGCTGCTGTCGCCGCTGGCCTTCCGGATCTTCAAGGACTACGACCGTCAGCACAAGGCCGGTCAGGAGCCGACCTTCGACCCCGAGAAGTTCCCGGAGCTCAAGGGCAAGGTCGACCCCGCCATCTGGAAGAAATGAGCGTCACCCATGAAAGCCCGCGGTGCGGAATGAGGCGTCCACCTCTCCCTGACCACCCGGTCAGAATCTCCGTGAGTTGACATGCCAATGGCCGCGCATCGTGATACGATGCGCGGCCATTCTGGTTCTCGACGGCGAGATATCGCGCGAGATACCGTCAATCGTCAGCTGTTATGCCATCTGTCAGGGTTCCCTCACCCCTGCTGTTGGCCTGGAACCAAAAAGGACCTCAGATGCTCCTCCTCACCGCGAGTCAATCGCGTCGTGCGCTCGTCGCACTGTCCCTGTTTCATATCCTGATCATCACGGCCAGCAACTACCTGGTGCAGTTGCCGATGACACTGTTCGGCTTCCATACCACCTGGGGTGCCTTCAGCTTCCCGTTCATCTTCCTGGCCACTGACCTGACCGTCCGGCTGTTCGGCAAGGTACATGCTCGCCGTATCATCGCGCTGGTCATGCTGCCGGCATTGCTGGTCAGCTACATGATCTCGGTGATCTTCCATGGCGGCAGCCTTGCCGGGATCGAGGCGTTGGGCGAGTTCAATCTGGTCGTGGCACGCATTGCGCTGGCGAGCTTCATCGCCTATGTGATCGGCCAGCTGTTGGATATTCAGGTCTTTGATCGTCTGCGTCGCAATGCTCACTGGTGGGTCGCGCCCATGGCATCGACGCTCTTCGGCAATCTCGCCGATACCTTCGCCTTCTTTTCGGTGGCATTTCGCAATGGCCCGGACGTCTTCATGGCGGCACATTGGGTCGAGATCGCCTGGGTGGACTACGCCATCAAGTTGATCATTTCGCTGCTGCTCTTCCTCCCGATGTACGGTCTGTTGCTTGGCTGGTTGACGCGTCAACTGCTGGCGAGAGGCTTCATCGCCGGGCGTGAAGGCGCCTGATCAGCCCGACATCTCCCTGTACTCGAATTGCCGCCACGATGTGGTAGCCTTGAGAAAAACAGGGAGTTGATCTGCAATGAAAATCGCGGCGGTGTACAGCATCAAGGGCGGTGTCGGCAAGACGGCTTCTGCCATCAACCTCGCGTATGTCGCTGCCAACAGTGGTCTCAGAGTGCTGTTGTGGGATCTGGACCCTCAAGCCGCCGCGACTTTCTATGTGCGGACCAAGCCCAAGCTCAAGGGCGGCGTCGAGAAGCTGATCAGCGGCAAGCAGGACCTGTCACGCGTGATCCGGGCGACCGACTATCGCAATCTGGATGTCCTGCCGGCCGAGTTCTCCTATCGCAATCTCGATCACATTCTCGAGGAAGAGAAGCGCTCTCGCCTGCGCAAGGTGTTGAAGCCGGTGCGTGACGATTACGACCTCGTCATCCTGGATTGCCCCCCGAGTATCTCGACCCTCTCCGAGCAGGTCTTCGCGGCCGCTGATACGCTGCTGGTCCCGATGATTCCGACGGTGTTGTCACTGCGCACGCTGGAGCAGCTCAATGCCTATCTGGCCGAGATCGATCTCGATGTGCCTGTCTGGCCATTCTTCACGCTGGTCGATCGTCGCAAGACCTTGCACAAGGATGTGATGGAGTCCCTCAAGCAGGACCATCCGCTGCAGCTCAGTGGGCATATTCCTTACTCCAGCATCGTCGAGCGCATGGGAATCGAGCGCAAGCCGGTGCCGGTCTTCTCGCGCAACAGTGCTCCGGCGGCTAGCTACCGAGAGTTGTGGAAGGAAGTCGGCCAGCGCCTCGGGCTGCTCAAGGAGCCGGCAGCTGGTGAGGGGAAGGCAGACGCAGACGCGAGCATGCCTGAGACGAGCACGACCGCTGGCACGTCCAATGCCAATCAGTCCGCTCAGCCCTCGGACAAGCCGGATGTCAGCATCGGTTCCAAGGCCAGGGCAGCCAAGTCGTCCACCGCGAAATCGTCTGGCAAGCCCTCTGACAAGTCTTCCGGCAAGTCCTCCGGGAAGGCGGGAGCCAAGCGCAGCAAGAAGGGCGGCAACCTCGGCGATTGATGCCCAGCGTCTCGCTGAGGGATGCCCACAATGCAAGAAGCCCCGCACTGGCGGGGCTTCTTGCATTGTGGGGGAGGGTGACTCAAAGCCCGGGCAGGCCGGAACTGGCATCGGCATCTTCCAGCAGGCGCTTGAGCGGTGCATGCAGAGCCGGTGAGGCTACCACGATATTCTCGCCATACAGCTCCTCGGGGATGCCGTCCGGGCAACGATAGAGGTGACCGGTACGTGCGCCGGCTTCGCGGGCAATCAGCAGGCCCGCCGCAAAGTCCCAGGGAGAGACGCTCTCATAGTAGGCATCCAGGCGGCCGCAGGCGACATCGCAAAGATCCAGCGCGGCACTGCCGTTGCGTCGGACATCCTGACACACCAGCAACATGGCGGAGAGACGTTTGAGCAGGGGAGGACGGCTGTCCCGGTTATAGGGGAAGCCGGTCGCGATCAGTGCGCGGCTCATGTCTTCGGTCTCGCTGACCGTGATGCTCTCGCCATTCATCCAGGCTCCCTTGCCGCGAATGGCGGTGAAGGTCTCGCCGAGGAAGGGCGCGTGAACCACTCCCATCTGGATCTTGCCACGCTCGCACCAGGCGATGGAGACGGCCACATGGCGCAGCCCGTGAGCAAAGTTGACGGTGCCATCGATGGGGTCGATCACCCACAGGCCTCCCTTGGTGCCGATGACGTCGCGCTCAGGCGATAGTTCCTCGGTCAGGCGTGCATCTTCAGGGAATTCGGCCTCGAGCGCCTCGGCAAGGAAGGTGTCGATCGCCACATCGATGTCCGTGACCAGCTCATCGCCTTTCTTGTAGTGGTGCGCGAACCCTTGCTCCTCGCGCGCTTGCACCATGCGTTCTCCCGCGTCTCTGGCCAATTGCGTTGCACGTTCCAGGCGTTGTTCCAGCGTCATGTGGCTCTCCAGCAGCGATGATCAGGTCAGATGAGTTGACGCTCATCCCTCCGGTGACCTCCTGTATAACAGACTCATGTGGTGAGTTCAGCCTCGAGGGAGGGAGCGGGCGCACGAAAGGTGTGCTCAGGCATCCGATTCAGGCGTTGCATGCCCTTTCATGGTGCTTTCCCTGCAAGGCGTGCACTGCCAGCGGGAGGTGGCGAGGGCCGCTTCAGCGATTATCCCGTTATCTTGAGGGGCGTTTTCTCGTCACGCTTCCTGAAGCATCCCGCTTGGGGCCCTGACGAAGACCCGGCCAGCCCCGGCCAGTAGCGGAGAGCCTGTCCCCTGGCCGGCATGACGTGTCTGACCGGGGCTTCGTCAGGACAGGCCGGTGGGATCTGAGGATTCAACATCCGTTTCATTTTTTGATTTCTGGCGCACTTGTTGCAGTAGTCTGGTCATGGCGTTCGGCAAGCCGCCGAACCTTCCCGCATTCAATGCCCTGATGCACAAGGAGCGAACGTGACCCCGATCCCTGACCAGATTCATCCCCCGCAGCGCCTCCTGATGGGCCCGGGCCCGATCAACGCGGACCCACGTGTGTTGCGTGCGCTGTCAGCGCCATTGATCGGCCAGTACGACCCCGCGATGACGCATTACATGAACGAGACGATGCAGCTCTATCGCGGCGTCTTCGAGACCCAGAACGCGGCGACCCTGTTGATCGATGGCACATCACGGGCCGGGATCGAGGCGGTGCTGGTCTCGTTGATCCAGCCGGGGGAGCGTGTACTGGTGCCGATCTTCGGCCGTTTCGGTCATCTGCTGCGCGAGATTGCCGAGCGCTGCGGTGCCCAGGTGCACACGCTGGAATGTGAGTGGGGCGAGGTCTTTCGTCCCGAGCAGATCGAAGCCGCCATTCGCGAGGTGCAGCCAACGCTTCTCGCGCTGGTACAGGGCGATACCTCGACCACCATGTGCCAACCGCTCGATGAGATCGGTGCCATCTGTCGCCGTGAAGGCGTGCTGTTCTACAGCGATGCCACGGCCTCGCTGGCGGGCAATCCGCTCAAGACGGACGAGTGGGGGCTGGACGCCGTCACCGCAGGCCTGCAGAAATGTCTCGCCGGTCCGTCTGGCAGTTCGCCGCTGACGCTGTCGCCGCGTGCGGTGGAGGTGGTGCATGCACGCCGGCACGTCGAGGCCGGGATCAGCAGTGGGGACGATCGACTGGCGGAGCCGGGCGCGCGTATTCGCTCCAACTATTTCGATCTTTCCATGGTGCTCGATTACTGGGGAGCGCTGCGCCTCAATCACCACACGGAGGCCACCAGCATGCTGTATGGCGCGCGCGAGTGTGCGCGACTGCTGGTCAACGAGGGCATGGACAACGCCATCGCGCGACATGCGTTGCACGGTCAGGCGATGGTCGAGGGACTCAAGGGGCTGGGGCTTGCGCTGTTCGGTGACCAGGCACATCGCATGAACAACGTCAGCGCTGTGAGGATTCCGGATGGCCTGGATGGCGAGGGGCTGCGTCGCAGCATGCTGGAGGATTTCGGCATCGAGATAGGCACCAGCTTCGGGCCGCTGCACGGCAAGGTCTGGCGCCTCGGCGTGATGGGCTACAACGCGCGTCGCGACACGGTACTTACCACGCTGGCGGCGCTGGAGCAGACTCTGCGACGCGGTGGTGTCCAGTGTGTCGCCGGCGGTGGTGTCGGCGCGGCGCTGGACTTTTATCAAGAGCATCAGGACCCGCCGGCGGGAGAGCGGCCATGACCATTGATGTGTCCCGAGCGCGCACGACAGCGGGCATCGCCCCGCTGGAAACGGCGGCGGACGTGCTGGCAGCCTGCGATGCCCTGGCGGCGATTTCACGCAGTGACAGCGGGATCGATCGCCGTTATCTGACGCCTGAGCATGCGGCGGCCAATGCCACCACGGCGGCCTGGCTCAAGGCGGCAGGACTTCACAGCTGGCAGGACGGGGCGGGCAATCAGTGGGGACGATGGTGCTCGAAAACGCTCTCCAGCGAGAGCGAGGTGCCGCGGCTGGTGATCGGCTCCCATCTGGACAGCGTACCGGACGCCGGTCGTTATGACGGGATTCTGGGCGTGCTTCTGGGCGTCGCGGCGCTGTCCCACTTCCAGCAGCGTGCTGAACAGGAGGGTGCCGGCTTGCCGTTTGCGCTCGAGGTGGTCGGCTTTGGCGATGAGGAAGGCACGCGCTTCGGCGCGACCCTGCTCGGCAGCCATGCCATTGCGGGCAGCTGGCAACCGGGATGGGAGCTTCTGGAAGATGAGGAGGGTATCAGCCTGGGGGAGGCGCTGACCGCCTTCGGGCTCTCGGGGCAATCGGCGGCCAATGCCAGCCTGCAAGCAACTCCGCCGCTGGGCTATCTGGAAGTGCACATCGAGCAGGGGCCGGTGCTGGAAGCCGAGAATCTGGCGCTGGGCACCGTGACGGGTATCGCTGGCGCGCGTCGCTTTGCCGTCAACTTCGCCGGTCAGGCCGGCCATGCCGGCACCACACCGATGGCACTGCGTCAGGATGCGCTGTGTGCCGCGGCAGAGTGGACACTGGCCGTCGAGACCCTGGCGCGTGAGGTCCAGACAGGCAAGCGCGCTGACATGCCGGATCACTCACTGGTGGCCACCGTGGGGTGTTGCGAGTTGCGTCCCGGTGCGGTGAATGTCATTCCCGGCGCCGCGGCGTTGAGTCTGGATATCCGTGCCCTGGACGATGCACAACGTGACCGGGCGTTGGAGGAGCTGCTGCAACAGGCCCATCAGATCGCCGAGCGTCGCGGCGTCACCTTCCGTTGCGAGCAGACCCACGCCGCGAATGCCGTCGCCTGTGATGAAGGGTTGATGCAGGCAGTGGATCTCGGTATCGCCGCTACCGGACAGGCGCCTTTCCGGCTGCCCAGCGGTGCCGGCCATGACGCCATGGCGGTGAGTCACCTGTGCCCGGTGGGCATGCTGTTCCTGCGCTGTGAGCGGGGGATCAGTCACCACCCTGCGGAGGCGGTGACGGAGGCGGATGTCGCCAGAGCACTGGCGGCCTTGATTGCCAGCATCGAGGCAGTGGCCGCCAGATTTTCGTGTTGATCATCGGCGGCCAGAAGGCGGCTGCCTAGCTCGCGTCCAGCAGGCCCGGCAGTCGCACTGCGGCAATGGCATCGATCTGATTCAGGGCTTCCTGAAATTCCGTCTCGGTGGATTGCGGCAGGCGTCGTTCCAGTTCGGCGAGGATGCTTGAGGCGCTATGGCCCTTCACGCAGATGATGAAGGGGATTCCGTGACGGGCCTGATAGTCGGCGTTGGCCTTGAGGAAGCGTTCGCGGGTGGCGTCATCGAGCTGGTCCAGCCCCGCGCCACGCTGTTCGCCTTGAGAGGCGGGCGTCAGACTCTCAAGCTTGCCGGCAGCCAATTCCGGGTGGGCGTCGATCAACTGGCGGCGCTCGGTCTCGCTTGCTCGGCGTACCGCCTCGGCACAGGCGCTCAGCAGGGCTTCGGTACTGGCAAAGGGGCGCTCTGCAGCGGCGCGTTCCACTACCCAGTCGGAGTGCTCATAGAGGCCGCTCAAGCGACGAGCAAGCGCTTCTGGTGGCAGGGCGTTGAGGGTGTCCAGCATTGCCAGATATTCCATCGGGGTTTCGATTGGCATGTGCCTTGCTCCAGAGAAGAAAAGAGAAAAAGACGTGAAGAATCCATTGCTTGCAAGGCACATGCCGCCGCCAGACAAGCCGGGACTCGCCCTTGAGGCAGTGCGTCTGCCGGGGAGACGTGTCCCCTGCACCTTGACCGTCAGGTCAGATTAGGCGAGTGCACTCCTGCGGTGCAATGCCACCAAAGCCCTGAGCCGTGACATGCCGAGCGCCATGCATCATTGATCGGATCAGCGGCTGCATCACGGACAACGCGTCAATGTCACACGCTACCCATCACAAGGAAATGACCGTGCCCAGACTTACCACGCATGTGCTCAACCAGGCTGAAGGCATCGCCGCCAGTGGCGTCACCATTCTCCTGGAGCGCCAGGATGCGCAGGGCAACTTCCAGCAGATTGCCCGAAGCATCACTAATCAGGATGGCCGTGTCGAGGCGCCATTGCTGGAGAACGCGCCATCGAGTGACGACGATCACTCCGGCGTCTACCGCCTGACGTTCCAGATAGGGGACTACTTTGCCGGGCGTCCGGTGGGCAAGGGCATGCTCGGGCGGGTGCCGGTCGAGTTCACGCTGGAGGCCAACGGCCACTATCACATTCCGCTGCTGGTCACTCCGTGGGCCTACAGCGTCTACCGCGGCAGCTAAGGAGCCGGCATGAGCGCATATCTCCTCGATTGGGCAATGCTGCTGACACGTTGGCTGCATGTCATGGCGGGTATCGCCTGGATTGGCGCCTCGTTCTTCTTCATCTGGCTCGACAATCGCCGCGAGCCTGCCCGTCATGCCCTCGATGGTCGTCCGGGGGGCGAGCTCTGGGCAGTGCACGGCGGTGGCCTCTACCATCTGTTTCGCCATGACGGCGTCAGTGAGACGCTGCCCAGCGAGATCCACTGGTTCAAGTGGGAGGCCTACGTCACCTGGCTGTCCGGGATGGGGCTGTTCACGCTGATCTATCTGCTGCAGCCGCAGGCCTATCTGATTGATCCGCGCGTGTTCGAGATGAGCGGCAGCATGGCCGTCGGTAGCGCACTGGGACTGCTCCTCGCAGGCTGGCTGGGCTACGAGGCGCTGTGTCGCAGCCCCCTCAAGCGCAGCGCTGCGGCGCTGTTCGTTGCGGTCGGTGTCTGGTTGACGCTGGCGGCCTGGTTCGCGACGGAGCTGTACTCCGGGCGCGCCGCCTTCCTGCTGATGGGCGCGCTGATGGGCAGCATCATGGCGGGCAATGTCTTCAACGTGATCATCCCGGGTCAGAAGGCGCTGCTTGCCGCCGCGCAGCGTGGCGAGACCCCGGACCCGATCCACGGTCAGCGCGCCAAGCAGCGCTCGGTGCACAACACCTTCATCACGCTGCCGGCGGTCCTGATGATGATCAGCAACCATTACCCGCTGCTGTACGCCAATGACTATCGTCTCGGCGTCATCCTGCTGCTGCTGGTGACAGGGGGGCTGATTCGCATCGCCACGGTGAATCACCACAAGGGCGTCAAGCGACGTTGGGTGCCGGTGGGAGCCGTAGCGGCGCTGATCGGCGTGATCGTGCTGTGTGCACCACGCGCTCAGCCCGCTCCGGCAACGGCCGGAAACGCCGCGTCTTCACCGTCCGTGGCGGCCAGCAACACCGCTGACAATGCGGTGATGGGAGAGAATGAGGCTCTGCGCGAGAAGGTCCGCCATATCGTCGAGCAACGCTGTGCCGGCTGTCACAGTGATTCGCCGACGTTGATCGGGCTTACCGCGCCGGCGGCAGGGGTCGCCTTCAATGGCTGGGAGGACATCCAGCGTCAGGCACTGCGCATCCACCAGCGCACGGTGGTCGACAAGAGCATGCCGCTGGCCAACATGACCCAGATGACCGATGCCGAGCGTCAGATGCTGGACGACTGGTGGCAGGCGACACGCTGAGAGAGTGCCGGGTCAGTCATGCATGTCATCGCTACAGTTGTGGGGTGTTCGGCCGATAGTCGTGATACTTCACTCACGGATCGGAATCGCGCGCAATGATGACAACAAGAAGGCGACTGGCCCGCGCCAGCGTCGGCAGCAAGTTGGCCTTGCTGGTGCTGGGGTTGATGATGGTGGCCTTCATCGTGCTGGGACTGGTGTTCTCCACTGCCAGCAAGCATCAGGTGGAAGAGGGCACGGAACGTGCCCTTGCCCAGCAGCAGCAACAGATCACCAATACCATCGAACTGTTCGATACCACCATGCAGGCCAGCGTGACGCGCATGCTCAATGCCTTCCTGGCCACCGTCCCGGACAATTTCACGCGGATAGAGACACGCCGCCTGCCGATCGGTCAGCGAGATGCACCGGCGCTGCTCAATGCCGGTTTCATGCTCAATGATCAATCCGGCTATCTGGCCGATTTTGCCAAGCGCACCGGAGCCCCGGTCAGTTTCTTCGTGCGCGATGGTGATGATTTCGTGCGCATCGCCACCACGCTCAAGACCGAGGATGGCTCGAGCCTGCTCGGGCTGACGCTGAGTGGTGGGGTCAAGGAAGCACTGAATGCCGGCCAGCCCTATACCGGCATGCTCTATCTCGCCGGCCATCACTACATGACGCGCTATCGCCCGATCACCGACTTCAATGACAACGTCATCGGAGCCTCCTTCATCGGAGTGGATATCGGAGCGCAGATCGATGAGCTCTACGCCACCATCACCAGCATCCAGCTGCATGACAAGGATTTCAGTCTGGTGGCCAGCACGGCGGCTGAGCAACGTGGGCAGGTATTGACCGAGGGGCCGTGGCAGGGCCGTTCATTGACGGACTTCAAGGATGAGGCGGGCCGGTCGGCCATGGCGCCGCTGTTTGCCGCCGATAGTGGCCAGTTTGAATATCGCCTGGCAGGCGAGGACAGCTCACGCATCACTCGCTTCCAGCACTACCCGGCATGGAACTGGGTCGTGGCCACCACTATCGACAAGGACGAGGTGACCGCTGGCATCACCCGTCTTCGCAATCAGGTCTTCGGCCTGGCGTTGCTGCTGGCGCTCTCGGTGGCCGCCATACTCTATTTCCTTGAGCGTCGCTTGATCAGTCGCCCGCTCGATGCCCTGGTCAAACTGGCTCAGGCACTGGCGCGTGGGGATCTTTCCCAGCGCATCACGAGCCAGCGTCAGGACGAGATCGGCAAGCTGACGGACGCCATGAACAGTATCGGTGAGGACCTGAGCCGCGTGGTCGGTCAGGTCCGGACGACCACCGTCGCCGTCAATCAGGCCGCCGGGGAGATCGCCCAGGGCAACGAGGAGCTGTCGGCCCGCACCGAGCAGTCGGCGTCGAGTCTGCAGGAAACCTCCGCCTCGATGGAGGAGATCACCACGACGGTGCAGCACAGTGCCGATTCCGCTCAGCAGGCCAGCCAGCTGGTCAACTCGACCTCGGAACAGGCGCGCCGTGGCAACGAGGACATGAACAAGGCGCAGGCGAGCATGGAAGACATCAATCGCTCTGCCGAACGCATCAACGAGATCATCAGCCTGATCGACGGCATCGCCTTCCAGACCAATATCCTGGCGCTCAATGCGTCGGTGGAGGCTGCGCGGGCCGGCGAGCATGGGCGTGGCTTCGCGGTGGTGGCCCAGGAAGTGCGAACGCTGGCGACACGCTCCAGCGATGCCTCTCGTGAGATTCGCGGTCTGATCGATGAGTCCATCTCCCACACGCAGCAGGGTGTGGCACAGGTGAAGGACGCCAGTCATGCGATGGCCGAGATTCTGTCGAGCGTCGAGCGTGTCAACGACATGATCGCCGAGATCAGCGCCGGTGCCCGTGAGCAGAGTGCCGGGGTCGGTCAGGTGAATACGGCGGTCAGCGAGCTGGATGCGATGACCCAGCAGAACACCACCTTGGTCAATCAGGTCAGTGGCGCGGCGCGCAGCATGAGTGCCCAGGCACAGTCGCTGGAGTCGTTGATGTCAGGCTTCAAGGTGGCTGGCGGGCATGATGGGGCGAACCCGCACGTGTCTGATGCGAAGGCTTCCCCCCGACAGGAGAGTGCGGCGTTCCATCGGGCAACGCAGTCGCCGCGTGATTCGCGATTGCGTGAGGAAGAGGAATGGGAGGCCTTCTGAACCGGCCCTGGGCACCATCGCCTGACTCGAGAACTGACTCGAGAGCCGGATAGGCGCACCTCGGGCGAGAGGGACAATCCGCGACGCCATGGCACGTTTAGCAGGCCCCCATCGACGATGTGTCGATGGGGGCCTGCTGCGTATCAAGCGCGCGGTGGACACGCCTTCAGCCTGGATGACGCGCCGCGAAGCGCGCCAGTTCATGTGGCTGGCAGGGTTCATCCACGAAGATTTCCACATAGTCAGCGACGCGCCCGATGCGCTCCGCGACGCTTTCCCGGGTGCGCATCGAGAGGTAGCCGATCTGGGTCAGGTAGATGGTGCGCGCTCGGACATCGGCCTGGGATTCAGACTGGCCATGACGCATCAGCATCGCGGTCAGTGCCTGAATGCGTGTCTGATCCGCCTGGTCGACGACGGCGGCAACGTCCTCGTTCTGCAAGCCCCAGTTGCGGATCGCCAGCTCGAAGCGAGAGTCGAACAGCGACTCATCCAGCCAGCAATCGAAGACATTGAGCATGGCCTCCACCACCGTGGCGGCGTATTGCTCGCAGCGCCCGATCAGCCTGGCGGTATTGTGGGCATCCCAACGGGCGAGCAAGGCGGCGAGCAGGGCATCGCGGTCCTTGAAGCTCCAGTAGAAACTGGTGCGAGACAGCCCCAATGTCTTGGCCAGCGTCAGAACGCGTACCGAGTCCACGCCTCCGAGCAACAGCTGCTGATAGGCGGCCTCCAGCCAATCCTCGGCCTTGCCACGTCCTTCCGTTCTGGCGCTTGCACTCTCGGGTCGTGTGGCGGTGGTCTCTGACATGGGCGGGCTCCTGAAGGGGCTGACAGGCGGGGGATGCTGTCGTCGGGGGCTCGAAGATCCAAGCGTGACACCAGCACGGGGGTGAGTGGCGTGGCTCGAGCATGCTGTCTGCGCCAGCGGGACAAGAATGCCATTTCCAGCGACGCACGATCTGGATTCTAGGGCTATAGTCAGCTCATGTACACATGTGTACACGATCAAAGCATCTCTGTTTACGATGTCTCATGACCTGACGTTCAGGAGGCCGCATGGCTCAGGATCCGCTGCTCACACCGTTCAAGCTCAAGCACCTCACTCTCAAGAATCGCTTGATGATGACCTCCCACGAGCCCGCCTATCCCGAAGATGGCATGCCCAAGGCACGTTATCGCGCCTATCACGAGGAGCGTGCGCGCGCCGGTATCGCCTTGACCATGACAGCAGGCTCCGCCTCGGTCGCCCGGGATAGCCCGCCGGTGTTCAACAATATTCTCGCCTGGCGTGATGAGGTGGTGCCCTGGCTGAGCGAGCTGACCAATGCCTGCCATGAGCACGGTACCGCAGTGATGATCCAGCTCACCCACCTGGGGCGTCGAACGCGTTGGGACAAGGCCAACTGGCTACCTGCCGTGTCGGCGTCGCATCGTCGCGAGGCGGCTCATCGCGCCTTTCCCAAGCGGGTCGAGGACTGGGACATCACGCGCCTGATCCAGGACTATGCGGACGCCGCAGAACGCATGAAAGCGGCGGGTCTTGATGGTATCGAGCTGCAGGCCTACGGGCATCTGATGGATCAGTTCTGGTCACCACTGACCAACACCCTGGAGGGGCCCTACGGCGGCAGTCTCGAGAATCGACTGCGCTTCACCATGGAAGTGTTGAGCGCGATTCGTGCCCGGGTGGGCAACGAGTTCATCGTCGGGGTGCGCTACACCGGGGATGAATGCCTGAGTGGCGGCCTGGATGCCAGTGATGGCCTTGCGGTCTCGCGTCTGCTGCGCGATAGCGGTCAGGTCGATTTTCTCAATGTGGTACGCGGCCATATCGATACTGATGCGGGCCTCACCGATGTCATCCCGATTCAGGGCATGGCCAGTGCGCCGCATCTGGACTTCGCGGGACAGATTCGTGAGGCGATGGATTTCCCGACCTTCCATGGTGCCAAGATTCAGGACATCGCCACCGCGCGCCATGCCATCGCCACCGGTAAGGTCGACATGGTCGGCATGACGCGTGCCCACATGGCGGACCCGCATATCGTGCGCAAGCTGTTGGCCGGCAAGGAAGAGGATATTCGCCCCTGTGTCGGGGCCAACTATTGTCTCGATCGCATCTATCAGGGCGGATCGGCCTACTGCATCCATAACGCCGCCACCGGGCGTGAGCTGGAGCAGCCGCATGACATCGCACCGGCCGAGGTCGCCAGGAAGGTAGTGATCACCGGGGCGGGGCCGGCAGGGCTTGAGGCGGCACGTGTCGCCGGTGAGCGCGGCCATCAGGTGGTGGTACTGGAAGCGGCGGACCAACCCGGTGGCCAGATCCGCCTGACCGCGCAGAGCGAGCGGCGTCGCGAGATGATCGGCATCATCGATTGGCGCATCAGTCGCTGCGAGGCGCTGGGCGTCGAGATTCGCTACAACATCTTCGCCGAGGCCGAGGACGTGCTGGCGGAGCAGCCGGATGTGGTCATCGTCGCCACGGGCGGCTACCCCGAGGAAGACATGCCGCAGGTCGGCAGTGAGCTGGTCGTCTCCAGCTGGGACATTCTCTCCGGCCACGTCACGCCTGGCCGCAACGTGCTGCTATTCGATGATGCGGGGGACCACGCCGCACTCCAGGCCGCCGAGATGATCGCCAACACCGGAGCCAGGCTCGAGATGATGACGCCAGATCGCACCTTCGCGCCGGAAATCATGGCCATGAACCTGGTGCCCTACATGCGCAGCCTGCAACGTCTCGCCGTCACCTTCACGCCGACCTATCGCCTCGGCGGTGTCACGCGCGGTGAGGAGGGCCAGTTGATCGCACAGATCGGCAGTGATTATCTGGATGACGCCGTAGCACAGGGCAAGGGCACCGGTGCCTACGCGGATCAGCGAATCGTCGATCAGGTAGTCGTCAACTACGGCGCCCGCCCGATGGAAGATCTCTACTTCGAACTCAAACCTTACTCGCGCAATGGCGGGGCAGTGGACTATGACGCCTTGATCGAAGGACTCGCCCAGCCTGCAGACGGCCCGAGCCCTGAACACACCGAGCGCTCAGCAGACGGCAAGTTCCAGCTTTACCGCATCGGCGACGCCGTCGCGACCCGCAATACCCATGCGGCAATCTATGACGCGCTGAGGCTGATGAAGGTGGTGTGAGGAGGCGCTGATTGTTATTTACAGAATCGGTGTATATGAAAAAAATTTACTGTTTAAGGGCTGCATCTATTGTTCGATAGTTAGCTAGGTGCAGTAAAACTTCTTATAGATCGCTTTATTGAATTTATATTCTAATTATGGTTAATATCCTATCAAGCTTAGTCGTTAGTTTTAGACGCAGGCGTGTAGTTAACGTTGATGAAGAAATATGGCTGTTTCATTATGGCAGTCGTCGATATGATATCGATTGAGTGAGTTTTCTTATACGAATTATGGTGCTAGTCTACATCTTCTGCTAAAAATGTAAGGGCTAAATAACTGAAAGTTGCTTTCGTTTTCATGGACTTTAAATGGATGTAAAGATCTGATGAATATTAAAAAACTCGAATCAACGCTTTTAAGCGAGCGAAGCCAATTTATATTAATTGGCTTGACTGGTAGGACTGGCTCAGGCTGTACAACTACTGCAAGTCTTTTGAGCGATAAAGATTTGCAGTTCCCCAAAGCTACAGAAGTTAATTTTGGTGAGAATGCGTATTTTAGCTCAATGGATGCAAAGCGCTACAATGTAGTGAGAAGCTATGCTGAGAAGCATTCTAATTCTTTTAGAGTAATTAAGATAAGTGATGTGATTGGGGCCGCCCTGCTATGTCTAGATAAAGAAAGTGTCATAGAGTTTATTCGATTCTCTATTGATGAAAGCTGTCATAAATATGTTGAAAAGGCTTTAGAAGAAGCTAGTTATACAGATTTAAAAGAAAAATATAATTCATTAAGTGGAGAGTGTGATTATTTCTTAAAAAACGTTGGGGTTGATACTAATCTTAACGCTGATGCATGGTTAACTAGTGCTGGAGAGTTTGCAGGAAACTTAAAAAAGACAGCTGCGGATATGCTTGGTAATTCCTATGTTAATATTTTCCAAGGTGCTGGTGACTCGATACGTCGTACTACCAAGATAGTACATCATTACAATTCAGTTGATTTTAACCCTATAGGACTGTTTGAATTACCACGCATAGTTAATAGACTGATAAAGCATTATAGACGTGAAGATAAAGCTCAAGACAAAGAAACTTACATTGTAATAGATGCCATCAGGAATCCCTATGAAGCAAAATATTTTAAAGATAGATATGCTGCGTTTAATTTAATATCAATAAATGCGCCAGACGAAGATAGGAAAAGATATTTGCAGACCAAGCATAATTATACAATAAAACAAATTAATGAAATGGATTCTAGAGAATCTGGTGATTCTTCGGTCTCTATTAAAAAGCATAATTCTAGTTGCTCACATTGTGGCTCAAAAGCAAGCAATGAAAATGAAAAATATAATGAGCTAGTATTGTCAAATGTAAAGAAATGTATAGAGATATCTGATATACATTTTTACAATCCGAGAAATGAAGGCCAGAATGTTAATGTATTAAAAGCACAAATAGCTTGGTATTTAAGTCTTATGAAGCACCCAGGGCTAGTGACTCCAACTGCTTTGGAGCGTGTCATGCAAATTGCATTTACAGCTAAAATGAATTCGGGGTGTATTTCGCGGCAGGTTGGAGCTGTAGTGACAGATCAAAGCTATTCTATTAAGAGTATCGGGTGGAATGATGTAGCTAAAGGGCAAACACCATGTAATCTTCGCTCTTTGAGAGATTTGGATAATTTTTCAAGTGATACAGTTTATAGTGATTATGAAAGAAGCGACGAAAACTTTCGTAGTGTGGCTCGAAAGCAATTAATTAAAGTGCAACACTTAGAGGCAGAGGGGCGAAACTTAGCCTATTGCTTCAAGTCGCTACAGCATGAAGTCGATGGTAATAAAAATCAGGTGCATACTCGTTCCTTGCATGCTGAAGAAAATGCATTTTTACAGCTATCAAAATATGGTGGTATGGGCATAGAGGGAGGCAAGCTTTTCACTACGGCTAGTCCTTGTGAACTATGTGCAAAAAAAGCCTATCAATTAGGTGTTAAAGAAATAATTTATATAGATCCTTATCCTGGGATAGCTATACAACATGTAATTTCTATAGGTGATAATCCACCTAGATTAGTGCAGTTTAGAGGTGCTGTTGGTAATGCTTATTTTAGGCTATATGAGCCTATTATGCCTTATAAGGATGAGATGGAGTATTTGTCCTAGGTCATAGAATATTTATTGGAGGATTAGCGTATTGACAGTGGGCTTTGGCTACCACCCGCCCTTTGACCCGCCGACAAGACAGCAAGCCCATCCTTTCAGTAGAGGTACTGTCCGGATGGGTGCCTTCCAGCCATAGCATGCCGTCTGGTTGTATCGCGCGGATGCGCTTGATGATGCGGCCGAAGTGGGGGTGCCGTGCCACCACGACATCCCCGACGCGATAGCGCGATCTCCAGCGTTTCAGCGTGACGACATAATCTCCCGGCGCAAGGCCGGGAGACATGCTGATGCCATTGACGCGATAGAGTCCGATGGGCATCCGTTTACTCTTGATCAATTCACTCTTCATCAGTTCTTTGGCGCATCATGTCGCTGAATCAGTCCAGCTTCGGATAGACGACAGTTTCAGATGGCGGATACGGGCAGGTGGCGGTAAAGGTGGTGAGTCCCTTGGTATCCCAGAACGCCGCGGCGAATTCATTGATGAGGGTCAGCAGCTTTTCCCCCTTGTCCCGCTCGATGCCTTGTTTGCAGGCAGAGCCGGCCAGCATGATGCTGTGGACCAGTGCATCGATGTTCGGATAGGCGTCACGCTGCGGCTGCTTGATGTAGTCGCCCCAGATGATGCGGATCTCATGCTTGGCTTTCTCGGCGTGGCTTTCCTTCTGCTCCACCAGACGGGCGAGCAAGGCCTGGTCTGCCAGCGTCAGGCTGTCCTTCTGGCCCAGCTCATTGATCAGGTCCATGAAGCGGATCACGCTGAGTGCGGCGATCTGCGCAGCGGACGGGTCATAGATCTTGCAGGGGATATCACAGTGCGCGGAGGCCGCAGGGAGAGAGACCAGTCGGTCAACGGTGCGGAGCAGGGCATGAAGCATGTTCAATCCTCCTTTTGCTGAGTGTTGTGACGTTTGTGACGCGACTGACGAATGACAAAGAACGCGGTTCCGATGACGGCTGCGATGGCGCCATAGAACAGGGTGTGAACGAGGGGGCTGCTCCAGTCACTGTGGTCATGTCCCGGGTGGGCCAGTGCCGTATTGGCGGCGGTCAACAGCAGCAGTCCACTCGCGATGAGGGGTTTCTTCATGCCATATCTCCTGTGGGGGTGAGGATCAGTGATGGACCCGCGTCGCCGCATGACGCGCGGGGGTTGGCCGATAAGTCCGCTGACGAGAGACGCCCAGCCATTGCACGGTATTCATGATATCCATTCGCACCTGGCCACTGCCGCGCAGCAAGGCTTGCTGGTGGGCATGGCACAGGCCCGGGGCGGAAAGCGCATGGGAGAGGCGGGCATGGGCAGCCTGCAGGGCGCTCATCGCCTGCGGGTGCTGCCCTTGGGCGCGATAGAGCTCCGCCAGGTTCTGATAGCTCACCACTAGCGCCGCGACGCCGCCTTCCGGGTCTGCACCGGGCATCAGAAAGATGTCTGCCAGGTGGCAGGCACTGAGATAGTGCTGCTCTGCCATGACGTAGTCGCCCTGTTCGAACAACGCATTGCCTGAGCGGGTTTCACGCTTCCATTGGTCCATGAGGCCCTCCTGTGACCAGATGTCGTCAGCATGCCAATCTTCATGATTATGATAATCATTATCATTCAATAATGGTGCAATACCTCGACTGCTGCAAGGGCTCAGGGAGAATCCGTCAGGGACGTCCTGTGATACGTCTCAGGCTGGCAGGGCCAGGCAGGTGATGTCAGCGCAGCACCGAACTTGAATGGGAGGGCTCATTGACGACTGGCAGTCGCCGGGGACGATTGGGGAAGACGGTCGCTGCCGCCATCAGACCCGGGTGAGGCAGAGGGTGTCGGACATTCAGGTGTCAGCGGCGCTGTCGGGGCTGAGGCATAGCGCTGTCTGGCCGTGTGCATGATGGTCTCCATGCTGGCGTAGACCATGTAGAGCTCTCCCAGATGCTTGTCTGTCCTTAGCGTGGCATCGTGAAGCGGCAACAGACCGAAGCGCTTGAAGATCTTCATGTTGGCGCGCTTGCACAACGCCAGAATCCCATCACCATTTCTGGATTTCACATGGCGTGCCGCTGCTGCCATCAACAGATTGCCATGGGCGAAACGTTTGGCCTCCGGGGCCATCACCAGACGGCTGAATTCATAGATGGCACCTTCTGGGATGGAAACGACATCACTGTCGTCAAAGAGGGTGCGCGACTCCAGACCGCCAGGTGTGATGCGAATGCTGCCCAGCAAGGTATCGTACTGTGTGTCCATCAGGCAGATATGCTGACTGTTGCTGTCGATCACGTCATCGTGGTCCGTGTGCTTCTTGAGATATGCCTTGGCGACACCATGGTGTTGGTCACGCAGCTTGAGGACATGCTGGAAGAGTGGATGGCGACGACCGAAGAATGACACCGTCTCTCGATGGGTCTGATGCGTGAAAGAAGAGGTGAACTGCGTGATGACGGCGACGTCGTGACTGTCTTTCATTCCCTTGCTGACTCCTCGTTTCCTGAGGTGGATGAGATATCTCATGCTTGTGGGATGGTAAAGCTAGCACTTTATTAGTTTTAGTGCATGTTTGTTGCGTCGCCATGACAGGTTCATGATGGGGGAAGCCGGATGTCGGTCTGCGCGAGACTCTGCCCTGCGGGATCACGCCAAGACTGAAGCGCGAAGAGGCTTGGTCGGATATTTGGCGATATCATTGGCAAAAATGTCGCGAAAATTGGGTTGATGGCATGATTCTGGGTGGTTCGGCGGACGCGGTCATCCATCGTTAGCCATCTTTCCGCCTTGCCAGTGGCGGGGGGGATCGTCGTCCATCGTCAGCAAGGAAATGGCGCAACCTCGAATATGCCATAACGCTACCCAAGGCTCATTGCTGGCGGAGATGTGCTGAGGAAACGGTGATGTGACGTATCGTTTCTTATTGAGGAATTCGTCGAGAGGGATCACGAGTTCGCGAGGTTAGCCTTGGGTGACGGGCCAAAATGGCGAAGACATCGAGTCTGATGTGTCGCTTCCGATCACGAGATGCCACGAAGGGGGGGCGGTCAATCTGCCAATCGGACGAGATGGCAATGGAGCATGGTGGGAATGCGTGATTCAGGGGTGATGCGCTGCCAGAATCACCTTACATGACACACTTGAAGGAGTTGACAATGGCGCTCAAGATTCTGGTCTTTCTGGGGTCGGTACGGACAAGTTCCCCCCCATCCCCCGCACGTCTGGGAGAGCGGGTCGCCAAATGTTGCATGGCCAAGCTTGAGGAAAGTGGTCATGAAGCGGTGTTGATCGAACCCTGAATTACGATCTCTCGGACCCCTTCAAGCCGCTGTTTTCCTATGCACAACGCAATGCCCCGCAGGACTTGCTCAATCTCGCCCAGGAAATTGAGTCGGCGGATGGCTATGTGATGGTCAGCCCCGAGTACAACCATTCCATGAGTCCGGCACTGGCGAATCTCCTGAATCACTTCGGCAGCTCGCTCTACTCCTACAAGCCGTCGGTGATCGCGACCTATTCCGCAGGACAGTGGGGTGGCGTGCGGGCGGCAGTCAACATGCGCACCTTCCTCTCGGAGCTGGGCTGTCTGCCGGTCTCGGCGATGATCCACGTGCCCCGGGCCCAGGACGTGCTCGATGAGGACGGCAGCTACACCGAGACTCAAGATGCCCAGAAATGGAGCGGCTATCTCGAGCGGGCCTTCGAACAACTTGCCTGGTGGGCGAATGCGGCCAAGCGCTATCACGAGAGTGAAGAGGGTGAAAAACGCCCTGGTGCCTTCACGCGCAGCCCCTCGCAGCGCAACGCGCCTGAATGAATCACTGAGTGTGGAAAAGCAACAAGGGACTGCCGTGGCAGTCCCTTGTTGCTTTGCGGGTCACTCTCACGCCGCGTCATGCCATCTGGCGGATGGCTTACTCGAAGTAGGCGCGCAAGGTGTCCATGTCATCGGTTTCGGTCAGCGCCAGCGAGAGCAGAATGCGCGCTTTCTGAGGGTTGAGTGCGCCGCTGCCGATACCTTCTTCCTTGGCCGTCACGATGCCGTTGCCGGTACGCGTGCTGCGAACGACTGGCAGACCCTCTTCCATCGCCTGCTTCACCAATGGCTTCAGAGTGTCCGGAATGGAGCCATTGCCGCTGCCGGCTATCACGATACCCTTGGCGCCATTGTCGAGTGCCGCGGTGAACAGCGCCGGGTCCATGTCCTGATGGGCGTAGATGATATCGACCTTGGGCAGGCCATCGAGGGACGTCACGTCAAAATGTGGCTTGTCGGTCGGGGTTGCCGGTGTGTAGTAGAAGTGCGGCTTGCCGCTGATGAAGGCACCCAGATAGCCCTGCTCGGTCGCCTTGAAGGTGTCCATCATGATGGCATTGGTCTTGGTGGTGTAATACGCCGAACCGATGCGGTCGTTGAGCACGATCATCGCCCCACGACCCTCCGCGCCTTCATCGGCGGCCAGCGTGACCGCCTCCAGCAGATTGAAGGGGCCATCGGCACTGATGGCGGTCGCCGGACGCATGGCACCCACCATCACCACCGGTTTGTCGCTTTCGACCGTGAGATCAAGGAAGAAGCCGGTCTCCTCCAGCGTATCGGTCCCATGCGTGATCACCACGCCATGTGTGGCATCGGTGGCCAGCGCCTCATTGATCGATTTCGACAGCTTTAGCAGGATTTCCTGATCGATGTTGCTGCTGCCGGTATTGGCGATCTGCTCGCCCGTCACCTCTGCCACGTCTGCCAGTTCCGGTACGGCATCCAGCAGTGCCTGCACGCCGATGCTGCCGGATTTGTAGTTGGTGGTGTCCGTGGAGGAGGCTGAACTGCCCGCTATCGTGCCGCCGGTCGCGTAGATCTTGACGCCCGGGTGATCCGCCGCATTGGCCTGAATGCCATAGGCCAGTGAACAGGCGGCGATCGAGATGGCAGCTACAAGGCGGCGAGGAGTCATGAAGGAAGCTGTGGTCATTGTGGTGAGTCGCTCTTTGTCGTTGTTGTCGGAGTTATCGATGCCAATGGCCTGTCGATACCGTGCTGGCCAATGAACATCCGATGCGTCTGTGCAGAGGCAGGCGGTTTGTCTCATGGTTTCCTCAATCATGAATAAGGAAAGTTTCATGTCATGACGAGGTCTCATCCCTGCCCCCCGGGGTCTGACGGGGGGAGGGAGGGGGGTGAACCGTACTATTGCCAGCATCAATCTGGGCAGCAATATCCCGGCCAGCTCGTGACGCTGAGCTGGCCGGATTTCATCAGGTCAGCGCCGCACCACCATCACTGCGCGGATCGTGCGCCGCCTCGACCTGGCCATCGGGGTGACGCATCACCGCGCCGGCGTGACCCAGCGTATCGCTGTAGGCGTCTTCCAGCACCTCTACTTCATGCCCCAGCTCCCTGAGTGCCTCCGCCACGTCACCCTCAAGGCGCGATTCGAGCTTGAGGCTGGTGCTGACATCGCCCCAGGTGCGACCCAGCAGCCAGCGTGGAGCACTGATCGCGGCCTGCAATGACATGCCGTGGCGGGCGATGCGCGTGAAGACAGCCGCCTGAGTCTGTGGCTGACCTTCCCCCCCCATGGTGCCGAAGGCCATCACGCGGCCATCATCGAAACACGCCAGTGAGGGATTGAGGGTGTGGAAGGGCTTGCGGCCCGGCGCCAGGCTGCGCAGTCTGGCGGGCGCCAGATCGAACGCCAGCCCGCGGTTCTGCCACATCACGCCACTGCTGGGCAGTACCATGCCACTGCCGAACTCCCAGTAGACGCTCTGGATGAAGCTGACGGTAGTGCCCTCGCTGTCCGTGGCGCCCATCCAGATGGTGTCGCCCTCGGCGGGCTCGTGGGGCCATTCCAGGGCGGCCTGCATGTCGATCATTGCCGCCTGCTGAGTCAGGGCATCCTGTGAAAGATGTACCTGTTGCGTCGCGATGCCGCTTTCCAGCCCGCCATCGAGGCATTCCGGAGAGGTGATCAGGCTGTCGCGCACCAGGAAGGCGCGTTTGGTGGCCTCGATCACCGCATGCAGGTGACGCGGTGTATTGCCCTCCGCTTCACTGATGCCGTGCCTGGCGCTCAATTCATCGTAAAGCCCCAGAATCATCAATGTCGCCAGACCCTGGGTCGGGGCGGGCAGATTGTATACCTCACTGTCGCGCAGACGCACCTTGAGCGGCGTGACGCGTTGGGCGCGATAGCCGTTGAGGTCCTCCAGGCGCAGCGGACTGCCGGCGGACTGCAGTTCCTGCGCCATGTGCGCCGCCAGCTCGCCTCGGTAGAAATCGTCCAGCCCGGCATCCGCCAGGCGGGCGAGGGTCATGGCAAGCGCCGGCTGACACAGGCGGGCGCCTTCCTCGAGCGCCATCGGCTCCCCTGACTCGCTCTGACCCAGATAGCGCTGCGCAAACCCGGGTTGCCGTGACAGCACGGCCAGGTGCTTCTCGCTCAAGGCTTGCTGGCTGGCGCTGACCGCGACCCCGTCATTGGCATGCCGGATGGCCTGGCGCAACAGCGTCGCGAGGGGCAATGGCGCGCGCTCGGCGTCGGAGGTGTCTGCCGAGAAGGCCAGTGCCTCCTGCCAGCCGCCGATGGTCCCGGCCACCGTCAAGGCGGACAGCGGCCCACGGGTGGGGATGCTGTCGCCATTCACCAGGGGAGCGCCTGTCTCGTCATCGGCGACACCGTAGCCTTGCGCAGCGTAGAACTCTCGACTGGCCAGCGCCGCGGCCGGCCCACAGGCATCGATTGCGATGGGGGCGAGGCCGGGTCGCTTGATCAGCCAGAAGCCATCGCCGCCGATACCATTCATGTGCGGATAGACCACGGCGATGGTCGCGGCCATCGCGACCATCGCCTCGATGGCATTGCCGCCGTCACGCAGGATGTCACGGCCGGCCTCTGCTGCCAGATGATGGGGGGCAGCGCAGGCTCCGCCGAATCCTCGTCGGGTATGCATCATGGCGTCTTGCTCCTGTGAATGTCGTTGTTGTTATTGCGCCGTTGTCAGTGCGCGGAGGGCGGAGATCAGCTGCCGGTGAACAGGTCGTAGAACATGCGCAGTGCCGTGAACATCAGGAAGATGGCGAAGACCTTCTTGAGCTTGGCGGCATCCATCGCATGGGCCAGCTTGGCACCGATCGGCGCACACAGCATGGTCGCCGGCACGATGGCGGCGAAACCGAGCAGGTTGACGTAGCCGATGGAGCCCGGCAGCAGGTTCGGCTCCCCGATGCCATTGAGCAGGAAGCTGGCGGTGCCCGGCAGGCTGATCACCAGCCCGAGCGCTGCGCCCGTGCCCACGGCCAGGTGCATCGGGGTGCCGAGGGTGCTGAGGGTCGGCACGCTCAGCGTCCCGCCGCCGATGCCCATCAGGGTCGAGACGCCACCGATGAAGGTACCCAGCGCGCCACTGCCCAGCGGGCCCGGCAGGCCAGTGCCCAGCACTGTGGACTGACGACGGAACATGTTGAGCGCCACGAGGAAGGCGACGGTGGCGAACAGCCCCATCAGGACCGCGCCGCTGAACAGGTTGGACAGCAGGCCGCCGATGATCACGCCGATGATCACGCCCGGCAGCAGACGCTTGAGTATCGCCGGGTCAAGATTGCCCTTGGCGTAGTGGGCCCTGGCCGACATGATCGAGGTGGGAATGATGGTCGCAAGCGAGGTGCCGACCGCCTGGTGCATGCGGACCGCCTCATCGACACCCAGCAGGCTGAAGAGGTGAAAGAGCACGGGCACGATGACGATACCGCCGCCGACCCCCAGCAAGCCGGCCATCACGCCGGCAATCATGCCGGTGACGATGAGTGCGGCGATCAGACCGAGAATCCAGTGCAGTGGATAGGCTGAGAACAGTTCCATGGTGTTTCCTTGTAGTACCCGTATGGCGCGGGGTCATTCATTGCTGGTGAAAGTTGCCGACAGACGACATCGGCAGTCGAGGCATCTCCCTGGAGCACTTTCTCTCGCGCTGTCTCCGAGGGGGTGCGAGCGGGTTGGCGAGCCAAGACATTACGCGTTGCTGAATTATCTTTTCAATGCCCTTGTGATGGTCAGGCCCCGTTGGTGGCGTCAAGTCGCCTGTCAGGCTGGCCATCGTGACCGGGTTACCAACCGATGGCGTCCGGCAGCCAGGTGGCAAGACCCGGGAAGCAGAACAGCAGCACGACGGCCATGGCCTGCAGTCCCACGAAGGGGAGTACGCCGAGATACAGGTGGCGTGTCGTGACTTCCGGTGGCGCGACCCCCTTGAGGAAGAACAATGCCCAGCCGAAGGGAGGCGTCAGGAATGACATCTGCAGATTCATCGCCACCAGTACGCCCAGCCATACCATGTCGGTGCCATAGCCGATGAAGACCGGCAGGAACATCGGCAGTGCGATATAGCTGATCTCGATCCACTCCAGGAAAAAGCCGAGCACGAACAGTATCACCATCAGGAAGATGAGAGCGCCCAGTTCTCCCCCCGGCAGTAGATTGAACAGGTCATGCACCATGTTCTCGCCGCCCAGACCGCGGAAGGCCAGCGAGAACGGCTGCGCGCACAACAGGATGAAATAGACCATGGCGGTGATGGTCAGGGTCGAGTGCAGGCAAGCCTTGAGCATCGGTAAGTCGAGGCGCCGCGCCAGCAGTGCGATCACGAGACTGCCCAGTGCGCCCATCGAGGCCGCCTCGGTGGGGGCGGCCACGCCACCCAGAATCGAGCCCAGTACCGCGAAGACCAGCATCAGCGGCGGAATCACGCTGCGCGCCAGATCCCTCAGCAATTCCTTCATGCCACCGGCGGCGGCGCGCTCCTCTTCTGGAATGGCCGGGACGAGTTCCGGCTTCCACCAGCCCAGCACCAGCAGATAGACGATGTAGATGACCGCAATTGCCAGGCCCGGCACGAAGGCGGCGGCGAACAGGGTACCGACGGATTCGCCGAGAATCTCCGACAGCAGGATCAACACGAGGCTCGGCGGAATGATCTGTCCCAAGGTGCCTGAGGCGCAGATGGTGGCCGAGGCCACGCCCGGGTGATAGCCGCGGCGCAGCAGGGTCGGCAATGTCAGCATGCCGACGGTGACCACAGTCGCACCGACGATCCCGGTGGAGGCGCCCATCAGCACGCCGACCAGAATGATCGCGATGCCCATGCCGCCGTTCACGCCACCCATGGCGCGCCCGATGGTCTCGAGCATGTCCTCGGCGACCCGCGATTTCTCGAGCATGACCCCCATGAACACGAACAGCGGTATCGCCAGTAACGTGTAATTGGTGACCACACCATAGAGACGTGCCGGCATCAGGCTGAACAGCAGCGGGCCGAAGCCTGCCAGACCCGCCACGAAACCGGCCACCGCCAATGAGATCGCGACCGGAATCCCGATCAGCATCAGGATCAGGAAGCCGCCGATCATGCTGAGGGCAATCCACTCATTCGGACTCATGAAGGCACCTTGGTGTTGGATGACGTGGTGGAAGAGGCGTCGGGCATGCGGCTTGTCAATGTCAGCAAGGCGCGCAGGCAATCCGCCACGCCCTGCAGGGCAAGCGCGGCGAAACCGATGGGGATGAAGGCTTTGAGCAGGTAGCGATAGGGCAGGCCGCCGGGGTCGGGTGAGCCTTCCATCAGCTGATACGACTGCTCGGTATAGCTCAGGCCGAGCCAGGCAATGGCCGTGCCGATGGCGATGGTCATCAGGGCGCCGAGCAGATCCACCAGCGCACGCCCCTTGGGGGAAAATCGATCATAGAAGACATCGACGCGAACGTCGGCGCGATGCTTGAGGGCATAGGAAATGCCCAGCAGCGCGATGGGGGAAATCAGATGCCACTCGAATTCCTGGAGTGGCACGGGACTGATGCTGAAGAAGTAACGCAACAGCACGTTACTGGCGACCAGCACCACGAGTGCCAACAGCGAGTAACGGGCAATGATGCCCAGCCGCTCGATGATGCCCTCGAGACAGTGGATGACATGCAGCATGACATGACCTCACGAACGCCACGACGGGACAGGCCGTGGCGTAGACAGGGGGAGCAGGGATGACACCAGCGGTGATCCGTTCAGGCACTGGGGACGTGAGCCGCAGGTACCGCGACGGGGGAGGTTCGATGTCAGCCGTCAGAGTGCCAGGAAGGTCTTCTCGCTGACGGCGGCCCATTCCTTGTGTTGATCGCGGAAGGCCATGAACGACTCGTGCACACGTGCGGTGTCCGGATCGGCGGCCGCCATGTCGGTCAGCGTCTTCTCGGTGACTTCCTTCAGGCGCGCCACCACGGAATCGGGCAACGGCTGAGCGGTGACGCCCTCGTTTTCCACCAGATCATTGAGCGCTTCGGCGTTCACCGACTCACACCAGGCCTGGCTCTCGACATTGCACGCCTGAGCGGCGGCCTTGACGATGGCCTGCAGGTCTTCCGGCAGACTCTCCCAGGCGGCCTTGTTGATCATCAGCTCGGTCACGTTGGTCGGCTCGTGCCAGCCGGTGGTGTAGTAGTACTTGGCAGCCTTCTGAAGCCCCAGACGGCGGTCCTGATAGGGGCCGACGAATTCGGCGGCATCGATGACACCGCGCTCCAGCGCCGGGAATATTTCGCCGCCCGGCAACAGGCGCACGGCGACGCCCAGCTCGGCATAGACCTTACCGGCAAGCCCCGGGATACGCATCTTCAGGCCTTTCAAGTCCTCCACCGTGTTGATCGGCTTGCGGAACCAGCCGGTCATCTGCACGCCGGTATTACCCATCGGGAAGGCGATCAGTCCCTTGGGGGCGTACAGCTCATGCCATAGCTCCAGGCCGCCACCGTGATACAGCCAGGCATTCATGCCCTGGGTATTCATGCCGAAGGGGACGGTAGTGAAGTACTGGGCAGCGGGAATCTTGCCGGCCCAGAAATAGGCATTGCCGGCGTTCATCTCCACCACGCCACTGGCGACGGCATTGAAGCCTTCCAGTGCCGGAATCAGCTCACCGGCCGCAAAGTGCTGGATCTTCATGCGCCCGCCCGACATGGCTTCCACCTTGCGGCAGAAGTCGGTCGGGCTACCGGGGCCCTCGACATAGAAGGGCGATCCCGGGCCGTAGGCATTGGTCATCTTCCATTGATAGGTCTTGCTGGATTCCGCGCGCACGATGGCGGGCGCACCCATCACGAGTCCAGCGGTTGAGGTTGCCAGAGCGGCACCCAGGAACTTGCGACGATCGAATGTCATGGGAGGTTCTCCTGCGGACGGATGACCAGTAGTGCCCCTGCGGCGGTGGATGTGCGGATGCGGCAAGGGGAGCCTGTACGGCGTGCTGACATCGAGGTCAGCGATCTTGTTGTGTCGGTGTTTCTGCATGCTCTTGAGTAGCGATGTCTTTCATTTGTCAGTTTTGAGGCTGTCATTTGTCATCGCGCTACGAGGATGACTCTGCAAGCCGTGTGCCATTTCGCCGCCTGAGAAATTTTTCCAATTATTTCAATGAAATATGTACAGGCAGAGGGCGCTGTTTTCCGTTGAGAATGCGCGCATGCGTCTCCGGAGTTGCACATGTGAGACCGTGGAGCCGCTGATGTGCGGAGTTCAGTGCCTGACAAATGTCAGAAGATGACGCCAATCGCGGCATTTGTTCATCGATAGCATTACGGAAGGTGACATCTGGCTCGCGAATGTGGGGTGGTGATGACCAATTGTCATGCTTGCCGCATTACGGTGCGCTTGAGTCATCGCGGTGCATTACCTCTGAGCGAGGCTGTCAGGAAAGGGCTTGGCACGAGAGGGCTGAGCGGTGCGTGGGCTGATAGGGGCAGGGAGAAGAGAGAGCTGGGCGGAGAGAGCCGACAGGGACATGAACGGGGCCGGTGATTGCCGGGCGATGACGACAGTCAGCAAGCCCGGTGGCATCATGCGGCTTTGCCCTGTTGGAGCCTTGCATGTCACCTCATGATTCTGACGATTCCGCTTCTCCCACGCCGGCCACGTCTGCCGTCTCCTCCACGCCTTTCGCGAGACATGCTGGCGTGCGCCTGCCTGCCGCCCCCGGCGCACCCACTGACGCGCGAATACCCCGCGCCTTCCTGATCGCCATCCTGCTGGTAATGGCAGTGCTTGCCTGGTGGGAGTTGCCCCAGCAGTGGGCACGCGATGTCATCGATGCCACCCTGGGGCAGGCCTTCAGTGCCTTCGCCATCGCCAAGGGCCTGAACGCGACCATCTCGGTGCTGCAGTCCTCGACCATCGACCTGCAGGTATTTCAGGTCTCGCCCGGGGAGGCGCTGGACCCCGCCAATGACATGATCGAGCGCTTCTCGTGGGTGATGTTCGCGGCCACCGGTTCATTGGCGCTGCAGAAATTGCTGCTGGGCATCTCCGGTTCCGTGATCATCAAGAGCATGACCACCGTGGCCTGCCTGCTGGCGGTGTTCGGCCTGCTGGCCGAGGGCAGGCGGGCAGACAGCGAAGCCGGGCGCGTCCCTCCCTGGTGGCAGCAGGCACTCGTGCGCCTGGCGCTATGGGGCATCGCGCTGCGCTTTGCCGTGCTCAGTGTCGCGCTGGCCAGTGGTGCGGCAGGTCAGGCCTTTCTCGATGACAGCCGAGATGCGCAGATGGCGCAGCTGAGCGTGACGCAGCAGCAGCTGGCGGAAGTGGCGGACAAGCAGGTGGGAGGCGAGCACGAAGAGCGCAGCTGGTGGCAGCAGTTCAAGGGCAGCATGGAAGGCTGGGTCGGTGGGCCGATCACCAGTGTCACCGAGGGCTTTGATGCCATGACCGACAAGGTGATCGACCTCACCATGCTGTTCATCACCCAGACGGTGCTGTTCCCGCTGGGCTTTCTGTGGGTCACCATGCGCTTGCTGCGTGGGTTGGGTCGCATGCACTTAATTCGCGACCCCGGCGCGTGCTTATAGCCGTGCGCCACCACGACGATGCTTGACGCGTGTCATCAGCGACTTGCAGTCGACGGAGAGTATCTCGTCACGATTGAAGATATGTTCGCGCACGAAGCTGTCGAAGGCTTCGTAGCTGTCGGTGAGGGTGTGGATGTGCAGGCTTTTCAGGTCGCTCATGATGTAGAGGCTGACCACCTCGACACAGGCGGAGAGTTCCTCGGCGATGCGCTCGATGGCGCTGGGCGCGACGGTCAGGTCCACGAAGGTGGAGATGCCCTTGCCGAGCTTGTCCGGGTTGATGACGGCGGTGAACTGCTCGATCACGCCACTCTCGACCAATGCCTGGACCCGTGAGCGGGCATGGGCACGCGAGATGCCCAGCTTGCGGGCGATGTCGGCATAGGACATGCGGCCGTCCTTGATCAGCAGGTTGAGCAGTTCGCTGTCGGTGCGGTTGAGGTTCATGGGCCAGGGTCTCGACGGTCTTTGTGGTGGTGGTGCGCATGGCTTATCAAACCTGTGCGATCCGCACTTGTATAGTCCGACGTCAGCCTCTGGTGAGGATATCCCGGCTCTGGAAACGACTACGGGACGCCTTGGCGTCCCGTAGTCGACTATCTCATTCGATCACATCGCGTCGCGAACGCGTTGAGCGTCACTGATAGACGATCTCGCCCTTCGGGGCGTACGCCGAGACATCGATCGGGCTCTGCTCGGCAAGGTAGGCCTTGAGCACATCGGCATCGACGAAGCCGGTATCCAGGTAGCCCGGCAGGTCAGTGACCTTCGGATAGCCATCCCCGCCGGCGGCATTGAAGCTTGGAACGCTGAAGCGATATTGCGCGCTTCTATCCAGGGGCTGGCCCTGGATCATCACGTCAGAGACGCTGCCCTCGGCCCGGTCGACCTGCATGCTGATACCGGCAAACTGGGCATAGGCGCCGGAGTCCACCGGCTGGGTTGCCACGGCATTGAGGTAGTCGAGCACCTCGCTGCCCGACATGCTGACGACCCCCACGGTGTTGCCGAAGGGCAGTACGGTCAGCACATCCTTGTAGGTGATCTCTCCTTCAGGCAATGAGGCGCGCACGCCACCTGAGTTCATCACGCCGAAGTCTGCCTTGCCGGCCTGCATGGCGGCGGTGGCGATCAGGCGGCCCAGATTGGTCTGGGCAAAGCGCACCACGTCGCGATCCCCCTCCAGCTTGCCGTTGCTCTGCGCAATGGTGACATTGAGCTGCGCCTGGCCCTTCTCCTGATAGGGGCGCAGGAACTCGAGCAGCTCACTGTCCTCGGCGATTTCCTCCTTGACCAGCACCTTGTGACGCTCGCCGTTCACTTCGACGCTCTTCTTGAGGTTCACCGGGATCAACTGATAGTTGAGCATGGTCAGCTCGCCATTGCGGAACTCATAATCGGCACGCCCCACGTACTTGCCCCACTCGTGTGCCTGCACGATGTAGGTGCCGTTCTGGTGGTCCGGCTGGCAATCATCGCCGGGCGAAAAGTCCGCCATCCGGTTGACGCCCTCCATGCACACCGGCTCCTGGGAGTGCCCTCCGACGATCATGTCCAGCGCACCGGTGGGCAGGTAGCGCGCAAGCGCGACGTCGCCCGGCGCGTTGATGCCATGCTCGGCATTCTGATAATGCCCCATGTGGGTGACGGCGAAGATCAGGTCCGGCTGCTCATGCTCGTTCAGTTGCTCGATGACCTTGCGTGCCTCTTCCTTGGGATCGCGAAACTCGAGATTGCTGAAGTACTCGGGATTGCCGATGCGCACGGTGTCTTCGGTGGTCAGGCCGATCACCGCGATATGGACGCCGTCTTCATCGAAGATCCTGTAGGGCGCGAACAGACGCTCGCCGGTGGCCTTGTCGTAGATGTTGGCGGCCAGCATTGGGAAATCGGCCCAGTCGCGCTGCTTGAGCAGCACGTCCAGCGGGTTGTCGAATTCATGATTGCCCACCGCCATGGCGTCATAGCCGATGCGGTTCATGCCCTTGAAGTCGGGTTCGGCCTGCTGCAGATCGGACTCCGGCACGCCGGTATTGATGTCTCCGCCGGACAGCAGCAGCACGCTGCCACCCTTGGATTCCACTTCGGCGCGGATACGGTCGACCAGCGTCTTGCGTGCCGACATGCCATATTCGCCATCGCTGCTGCGCCAGAAGCGACCGTGATGATCATTGGTGTGCAGCACCGTCAGGTGATAGGACGTGTCTGCCTGCCATTCATGGTCCTGATGGCTGGCGCAGGCGCTGAGCGTGCTCAGCAATGCAGCCCCCAGCAGGGTCTTCAGCGCCAGGCGCGAGCGGGGGGATGCGCGCAAGCCCGGCGCGTTTGATGAGGTGAGTCGAGTGTTCAGCATGAGCGATACGTTCCTTGTGTCTGGCTCCGAGGCGCTATGGCGCGCTCCAGCCTCAAAGTGCTGATTGTCAGGGTGGCGATTGCAAGGCTGTTGATGAGAAAGCGCTTATGTGTAGTGGGTGAAGGGTAACCGATGGCAAGGCACACCGCTGTACGAGTCTGTCTTGCCATTGTGGAGATTGGATGACCTGCTCAGGAAGTGCGAGCTGTGCGCCGCTTGCCTACGTCAGCGAATGGCGTGAAGAAGTGTGGCTGACCTGTAGAAGCGCGACTGGCCTCAAGAGGTGACCGACATGAAAAAACCGGCCAATGATGCGCCGGTTTTTTCATGTCTCATTGCGGCGCCTGCGGCTCAGGCGTGTTCCTGCTCCGCGCTGATGCTGTCGGTGGACTCACGCTCACTCGCTTTGGGATTGAACACCTCGGCATCTTCCATCTTCGGCAGCAGCAACTCGGCGAGGATGGCAGTCAGGCCGCCCATGGTGATCGGCGAGCGCAAGGCATCGGCGAAGGCCCCCGGAATCGCGTTCAGCACATCCGGTACCATGCCGACGCCCAGACCAAGCCCCAGGGCCAGCGCGATGATCATCATCTCGCGACGCCCGATGGGCTGCGCCATCAGGATGCGGATGCCGGAGACGGCGATCAGCGCGAACATCAGCGTGGTGGTGGCACCGAGCACCGGGCGCGGCATCTGCGTGAGCAGGGTGGCGATGAAGGGCGAAAGGCCCAGCAACAGCAGGAAGCCCGCCACGTAGCGGCCCACATGGCGGCTGGCGATACCGGTCAGCTGGATCACGCCGGTGTTCTGACTGAAGGTGGTGTTGGGGAAGGTGCCGGCCAGCGCGCCGAGTGCGGAATTCAGGCCATCCCCGAGCACGCCGCCACGCAGACGCTTCTGATGCGTGTCGTCATCCACGGCGAGCCCCGAGGCGCGTGCGCTGCCGGTGAGATCGCCGACGGTCTCGATGGCGGTGATAATGAAGATGAAGGCCACCGGCAGGAAGGCGGCCAGCGAGAAGTCGAAGCCGGTATTCAGCGTCGCCGGATGCGGCAGAGCGATCAGTGCGGCATCCGCCAATTGCGGCGCATCGTACATGCCGCCCAGCGCCGCGATGATGCAGCCGACGGCCATGCCGATGAAGATGGAGGCGATTCTCAGCCACGGGTGACGCGAGACCTGACAGGCCAGTACCGTGATCAGCACGCAGCCGGCCAGCGCCAGATTGGCGGGGGCGCCGAAGTCCGCGGCACCGAAGCCGCCACCGATATCCGTCATGCCGACCTCGATCAGACTCAACCCGATCAGCATCACCACTACGCCCGTCACCACCGGTGTGATGACGCGCTTGAGCCATGGCAGCACCGTGCCCAATGCCATCTCGATCAGGCTGCCGGCCAGACAGGTGCCGAACAGTACCGCCAGCACCTGTTCGTCACTGGCATTCTGGCTGCGCGCGATCAGGCCGGCGGTGATCAAGGCCGATACGAAGCTGAAGCTGGTGCCCTGGATGCTCAACAGCCCCGAACCGAATGGCCCCAGGCGCTGGGATTGAATCCAGGTGGCGATCCCGGAGACCACCAGCGCCATCGACAGCAGACTGGCGGTGTAGGCCCCGAGCGATAGCGCACTGGTGATGATCAATGTCGGTGCAATGATGCCCGCCAGACTGGCCAGCAGATGCTGGGCCCCGGCGAGCGCCGAGATGGGAACGGAGGGGCAGCTCTCGAGGCCGAGCAGTGGCTCGTCGATCCCCTTGTGCTGGGAGGAAGCTTGGGTCATGGGACGCTCCTTGTCGGCTCGCGGCAAATGCGGGAGGAATGGGCTGATGATCGAGGATGACGATGCGTGATCACGCCATGCGATTCGCGGGCGGGCAATTATAAGCAAGAAGTGAACCAATATCAGGTGTCTTTTGCTGTCACGACGTCTTGTCGCCGAGGCACTCGATGACTGGCCGGATAACGCAGGACCCCGCCGAGCGTGACTCGGCGGGGTCCTGGAATTGACGTCCCTGTGGCCCGGGCAAGCGGGTGCAGGGTCAAGCGGCTGGCGTCAGACTGTCAGCAGACGCTGGATCTTGAGGCCGATCTCGCCTTCCGGGAAGGCCCCCAGGAAGCCCTGGAAGTGCTCGGATGCCACGTGGGCTTCCAGCGCTTCTTCATCCCACCATTCCTCCAGTACCACGAAGTCGCCTTCCGGTACCGGCTCGCCTTCCTCGACCTGCTTGTCTACCGCGAAGAGTTCATATTGCAGACAGCCCTTGTCGGACTGACTCTTCTCGACCAGGTCGGCGAGAATGTCACGGGCCTTTTCCTGCTGGTCGGCGGGGAAGGTCAGAGTCGCGATAAGCTTGAGAGACATGGCATGAATCCTTTCGTGAAGAAAATGATGACGCGTGAAGCGGATGCCCCACGTGACCGGCGGACGATGGGACATGAGCAGAAACGGTGTCATGTCCGATGGGCGGATGCAATGCGGCAGGTACGGAGCCCCGTGGGGGAATGCGCTGCCCGCCGCTCGATGTCCCCTGCGCTTACAGGCGAGTGAAGAGTTCGTCTGCCGGCAGACGGGACTTGGGCAGTTCCGCATTGAAGTCGTCAGCGGCGCGATAGCCAAGGCTCACGGCGACCAGGGCGTTGAAGCCTTTCTCGCGCAGCCCGAATTCGGCGTCCAGCGCCACCGGGTCGATGCCTTCCAGCGGCACGGTGTCGATGTTCAGGCTGGAGGCGGCATACAGCAGGCTGCCGTAATTGAGGTAAACCTGCTTGTCCATCCAGTGCTGCATGTCCTTGAGATCATGACGATGCAGGTCGATGAATAGACGACGCGCGCCGTCCATCATGGCGCTGAACTCGTCATCCTTCTTGAAGCGACCATCAGAGGCTTCGGTATCCAGCAGATGGTTCAGGTAGTCGTCGTCCAGGGTAGTGCGGGTGCAGAACAGCACGACGTGAGACGCATTGGTGATCTTCGGCGAGTTGAAGGCGTACTTGTCATCCGTACCGGCACGTGCGAAGCGCTGCTTGGCATCGTCAGACTCCAGCACCAGGAAGTGCCACGGCTGGGAATTGACGCTGGAAGCGCTCAGGCGCATCACGTTTTCCAGTTCCTGCCAGTCGGCGGCGCTGATCTTGCGCGCCGGATCGAAGGCCTTGGTGGAATAACGACGTTGCATGATGGCAGTGGGAGTCATGATGACGGACCTCGTAATGCGTCGACACCTCTGAGGGTGCCCAGGACGTTGGGAGAAGATGGCGCCATCATAACGAGTGGACTCAGCGTTGAGTATCCATGTCTCACGCACCTTTATGATGAAAAAATGGCACCAATTCTATAAATTGGCACCATTTGTCAGCATGTTGTCACACCTGCGATGCCCTCAGGGCATTAATGCTTCCGCCTGTGGGCGTGTCTTCGCAGCGGTGTGGTCACTCAGCAGCATGCCGTGCCGTTTGCGGCAACGGCCCGCCACATGCACCTCGCGAATCGCGCGGTCATCCCCGAGCATCATCAGGGCGAACAGCACCTCCCCCAGCGGCACCTGCTGTGGCTGTCCCCAGCGGGTACGCCGCGCCAGCAAGTGAGTCGCCGTGGGGTCGAGCACGATCACGTCTGCCTCCATCCCCGGACGCAGGTTGCCGACCTTGTCCTCCAGCCGCATGGCGCGCGCATTGCCCAGCGTCAATTGATAGAAGCCCTGCCAGGGCGTCAGTGGCTGGTTGGCACGTGACGCAAGCCCCGCTACATCATGGGCGACCGCACCGTGCAACTGACCGACCTGATAGGCTGCCTTGAGGCTCTCCAGCTGACACAGGCTGGAGCCACCGCCGACATCGGTGGCGATGCTGATGTTGATCCCCTGATGGCGGGCGCTGGCGCGATCGAACAGCCCGCTGCCGAGGAACAGGTTGGAGGTCGGACAGAAGGCGATGCTGGCGCCACGATCCGCGATGCGCTGGCGCATGCCATCGTCCAGGTGGATGCCGTGGGCGAAGGTGGTGCGCTCGTGACTCAGGCCAACATCCTCATAGACCGCCAGATAATCCCGAGCCTCGGGGAACAGTTCCGCCACCCACTTCACTTCATCGAGGTTCTCGGCCAGATGGGTCTGCAGGTGCAGGTCCGGCTGGCACTTGAGCAGTTGACCGGCGGCCTTGAGCTGCTCGGGGGTGGAGGTCGGGGCGAAGCGCGGGGTCAGCACATAACCGAGGCGATCACGCCCGTGCCAGTCCGCGATCAGCCGCTCATCGTCCTTGAGCGCGGTGACGCCTGAATCGAGCAGTGCCGGCGGCGCATTGCGATCCATCATCACGCGACCGGCATGCACACGCATGTCGCGGGTCCGCGCGGCCCGGAACAGGGCATCGGCACTGCTGGCATGCGAGGTGGCAAACACCTGGGCACTGGTGGAGCCATGACGCAGCAGCTCATCGAGGAAGATCTCGGCGACCTCGGCGGCGTGCGCGGGGTCGGCAAAGCGCTGCTCGGCGGGGAAGGTGTAGGTATTCAGCCAGTCGATCAGGCAGTGACCATAGCTTGCGATGATATCCAGCTGAGGGAAGTGCACGTGGGTATCGATGAAGCCTGGCATCATCAGACCGGTGACGCTGTGCGGCGGGCTCAGGCGCATCAGTTCACTCACGGCATCATGCCGGGCAAGCGAGTGTTGATCCCCCACGGCGACCACATGGCCGGCGTGCATCACCAGCAGGGCATCCGCGTAGTACTCGATGGCGGGGGCCCGCTCGCCTGACGCAAGTGTTCCTTGCGGGTCGTCCAGAGGCTCATCCAGGAAGTGCAGCAGGGCGCCACGCAACAGGCTGACGCTTTCTGGGGCCTTTGCGGCCGAGCGCAGCGCCGCCGTCAGTCGGCGGTCATCCAGGTGGCAGGCCACAGATAGCGGGGTGTCTTGGTCAGTCATCATTCGGCCTTCCGTGTCGGTTCTGTCTGGTGCATCGCGTCAGGGGCAAGGCGGGCGCGCAGCTGGCGGGCACCCTTGCGCGTCAGGCCATTGCCGTCCAATGATGGGGGGTGTGACGAGGTTGGGGAGTTCGCGTCGTCGGTCTGCTGGGCGGCTTGGCTGGCCTGCAACTGAAGCAGTTCGGCCACCACCGCGATCGCGATCTCCTCGGGGCGTTTGCCCGGAATCCCCGGCACACCGATCGGGCAGCGAATGCGGGCGACCTCGTGCTCGTCGAGATCGCCGCGCAGGCGCTGGCGAAAGCGCGCCCACTTGCTGCTGGAGCCGATCAGCCCCAGCGAGGCCAGGTCATCACGCGGTGCAAGAGCCGCCACCAGCGCCTGGTCCTCGACATGATCATGGGTCAATACCAGCACATGACTGCCCGCCCTCACTGGCAGCGAGTCGGAGGCCGGCGCCGCTTTCGAGAGCGGCAGGTCCGTCAGGATGTTGAATGTCTGGCGCTGCACACGGCCCTCACTGCCCTCAGGAATCGTGGCGGACTCGAGCTGTTCGGCGCGTGAATCCCGCCAGTCGATCTGCCAGTCCAGCGGCGCCAGCAGGTGGACGATGGCCTGACCGACATGGCCGGCGCCGAACAGGGTCAGCCGTGGCGCAAGCGCCGGGTACAGCTCGATCAACACCTGCACGTGGCCACCACAGCATTGTTGAGCATGCTGGCCCAGCGCGATCTCCTCGAGATGACAGCCCGATTGTCCCTGCGCCAGCATCGCTCGGGCGCGCTCCACCACCAGCTGTTCCAGCCGACCGCCGCCGAGGCTGTCGTGCAGCGTATCCATGGTGATCAGCATCTTGCTGCCGGCACCTCGCGGGGCGGAGCCCGCCACCGTCACCACGGTGGCCAGGGCATGGGCCGTCAGCGCTGCCTGTGCCTCGGCGAGCGCCTGATACCAGCGGCCCGTCGCGGCACTCTTGATTGCCCTCTTGATTGCACTCATGACGGCACCTGCGTTGGCTCTGCGCCGGCAGTGGCGTGTTGCTCCCGCCAGTCACGCTGCTCACGCGCCGCCAGCATCACGCGCTCCGGCGTGGCCGGGGTATCCAGGCGCACTGCGCGGCGGTAGTCGGTCAACGAGGCTAGCGCATCGCGCAGCGCCGCCCACACGCTGATGGCGAGCATGAAGGGGGGCTCACCCACCGCCTTGGAGCGATAGATGCTGGCGGCCGAGTTGGGATGTCCTTCCAGCAGGCGTACCGTGATCGCGCCGTCGGGTACGTCGCTGATGGCGGGTATCTTGTAGGTGGCCGGGCCATCGGTCAGCAGGCGACCCTCCTCGTTCCACTTGAGTTCCTCCGTCGTCAGCCAGCCCATGCCCTGCACGAAGCCGCCTTCTATCTGACCGATGTCGATGGCCGGATTGAGCGAATCTCCCACGTCGTGCAGGATCTCGGCGCTTTCCAGGCGGTATTCGCCGCTCAAGGTATCGACGACCACTTCACACAGCGCCGCGCCGAAGGCGTAGTAGTAGAAGGGGTGTCCGGTGCCACTTTCGCGGTCGTAGTGGATGTCCGGGGTGGCATAGAAGCCCTTCTCGGAGAGCGAGATGCGTTCCAGATACGCCGCCTGGATCAGCTCCCCCCATGTCATCAGTACGCCGCTCGGGCCATGCAGTTCGCCATTGTCGAGGCTCAGGCTGGCGCGTGGCTGGGCGAGATGTTCGGCGGCGAAGTCGAGCAGGCGCGCCTTGAGGCGCAGGCAGGCATCACGTGTGGCCATGCCGTTGAGGTCCGCTCCCGAACTTGCCGCGGTTGGTGAGGTGTTGGGTACCTTGTCGGTGCGCGTGGCGGTGATGCGCACCCTGTCCACGCTCAGGCCCAGCTCACGGGCCGCGACCTGAGTGATCTTGGTGTGCAGGCCCTGGCCCATCTCGGTGCCGCCATGATTCACCTGCACGCTGCCATCGGTATAGACATGCACCAGGGCGCCGGCCTGATTGAGGTGCTTGGCGGTAAAGGAGATGCCGAACTTCACCGGCGTCAGCGCCAGCCCCTTCTTCACCACCGGATTGGCGGCATTGAAGGCGCGAATCTCGGCTCGACGCGCCCAGTAGTCGCCCTGCGCCTCGAGCTGGTCGATCAGCGTGGTGAGCAGTGGGTACTGATTGACGTGCTGGCCATAATGCGTGGTCTCACGGCCTTCGCAGTAGAGGTTGCGCTTGCGGATCTCCAGCGGGTCGCGCCCCAGACACCTTGCGATATCCTCCATGGCCGCCTCGATGGCGAGCATGCCCTGCGGACCACCGAAGCCGCGGAAGGCGGTGTTGGACGCCACGTTGGTGCGGGCACGGATACCGCGCACATGGGCATTGCCGAGGTAATAGGCGTTGTCGGCATGGAACATGGCGCGATCGACGATGGCATCCGACAGATCCGGCGAGTGGCCGCAGTCGCCGGTCAGCTCGATGATGGCGGTGTCGATGCGCCCGCTGTCATCGACACCGAACTGGTAGCTGTGATGGAAGGGATGGCGCTTGCCGGTCAGGCGCATGTCGTCATTGCGGGGCAGTCGCAGTCTGGCGGCCCGCCCCGTACGACGCGCCACCAGGGCTGCCAGACATGCCACCGGCGCGGCCTGGGTTTCCTTGCCGCCGAAGCCGCCTCCCATGCGACGGGTTTCCACCGTGATGGCATGGAAGGGCACGCCCAGCACCTCGGCGATCAGCTTCTGGACTTCACTGGGGTGCTGGGACGAGCTGTGCACCAGCATCTCGTCGTCTTCACCCGGCAAGGCCAGCGCTGCCTGGCTCTCCAGATAGAAGTGTTCCTGTCCACCGCTCTCAAGCTCGCCGTCCAATTGCCAGGCGGATCTGGCAAGTCGTTCGCTGACGCTTTCGCGTGTCGCTGCCCGGCCGTTGGCCAGACGTGCCTGGGTATGGGTCGGGCGCACCAGATCACCGCGACTGGCGGCCTGGCAGGGATCAAGCGTCAGTGGCAAGGGGGTCACCGCCACCTTGGCCAGTCGCGCCGCCTGACGCGCCGCCCGCTCGCTCTCGGCGGCAACCACGAACAGCGCCTGACCATGATGACTGATGCGATCACTGACCAGCAGCGGATCGCCGGGGAAGACTGGGCCGACATCGCGGTGGCCGGGGATGTCTGAAGCGCTGAGTACACAGACGACGCCGGGGGCGGCCCGCACCGCATCAAGAGCCAGGGAATCCAGAGTGGCATGCGCGACCTCGCTCATGCCGATGGCCAGGTGCAGCGTGCCTGCGGGGAGTGGCAGGTCGTCGACGTAGCGTGCCGTGCCACTGACGTGACGCTCGGCGCTCTCATGCTGATGTGACGGCGAAGCGTTCGTGGCCGGAGTGGCACTGGGGTCGGACTCAAGACTGTGCAAGGTACGCATCGAGGCTCTCCAGTGGCATGAGGGGGGCAGTCGCGTGACGTTCATTGTGGATTCGCTGCGCCACTCGGGGGACCAGATGGCTGGCGGCCAGCAGACGATACTCGCGGGAGCCACGCACGTCCGAGAGAGGCGAGAAATCGGCCTGGATGGCCTGCTCGATCCTGTGGCGAGTGAGGGTGTCGAGCTGGGCGGGCGTGAGTGATTCCATCGTTTCACGGCTCAGGAGTGCCTCGAGATGCGGTGCACGTGTCGGAATGCCGGCCATGCCGCCGAAGGCGACTCGCCAGTGCTGAGCATGGCCACTGGCATCGCGCCGCCAGGCGAAGACCCCCAGCAGCGTGGAGATGTCATCATCCCGCCGTTTGGAAAGCTTGTGGACCGCCAGCCGCTGATTGTGAACCGGCCGCGGCAGGAAGAGGGAATGGATGATCTCGTCCGGCATCAATTGGGTGCGCTTGTAGTCGAGGAAGAAGTCCTCAAGCTTGAGGATGCGCTCCCCATCGACACTCATCAGCTGGAGATAGGCCTCCAGCGCGATCAACAGCGGCGGCATGTCCCCGACGGGTGAGGCGTTGCCGATGTTGCCGCCCAGCGTGCCACGATTGCGGATCTGTTCACTGCCCAGGCGAGAGAGCAGGTCCGCGCCCTCGGGATAATGTTCACGCAGCAGTGGCATCAGCTGGCGGTAGGTCACCGCAGCGCCGATCCACCAGCCTGCCTGGCCGGCGTGTTCCCCTTCCTCGATGGTGCCAAGGGCCGCGACACGCGTGGTATCGATCAGTGCCGGGAAGTCACGCAGGCGTTGCGTGTATTCGAGCATCAGATCCGTGCCCCCCGCGATCAAGGGCGCCTGGGGATGTGCGGCGCGCAGCGCCAGCAGCTCTTCGAGACGGGTGGGGCGATGGAAGGTGCTTGAGCCTGTCAGTTCGCTATCTCGCTCGCGACGGGACGCTGAATTCGCCTCGCCAGTGGCGGGCTGACAAGCTGCCTGCCCGGATGACAGCAGGGTGGCCGGCCCGAATTCTCCCTGCAGCAGGCGATGGGCAGCCTCGCGTATCGGTCGATAGCCTGTGCAGCGGCACAGATTGCCGCCCAGCGCATGGTCGATCATCTGATCGCGCCGCGCGGCATCGAGACTCTCGTCCTCTGCGCTGCGCAGCTGATGATCGGCGTGCAGCACCGCCAGGCTCATGGCGATGCCCGAGGTACAGAAGCCACATTGGCTGGCGTGGGTCGTCACCAGCGCTTGCTGCACCGGGGAGAGCGAGGAGGTGGCGGTCTCGTACCCCAGTCCCTCGATGGTGATCAACTCGCAATCCTGCAGCTGGTGGGCGGGCATCAGGCAGGCATTGACCGTCGTCATGGGCTGGCCCGGCACCTGCAAGGCAATCGTGCAGGCGCCGCAGTCACCGGACGCGCAGCCTTCCTTGGTGCCGGTATGCCCCAGAGAGGTGCGAAGGGCTTCAAGCGTTGTCGTTCCCGGTGCAGGCGCGGGCAGCTGACGCGCGTGTCCGTTCAAGGTGAAGTCGATCATGCAGGCATCCCGTCAGGTCGTCTTGTCATTGTGGTGCCTTCAGGCGTATGGCACAGCCGAATCTGGGCATTGCGGGCCCGATTGGCGTCTTCGAGTGTCAATGTAACAGCTCATGTTGTATTTCTAGCAAGAATCTGACCAAATGGTCAGCCCATGGTGTGGTATTTTTGCGTGGGTGGCGCAAGTGCGCGTCAGGAGAGCGACGCATCGAGCGTATCGCGCCTGCCCGGGGTGAGCATTCTGACCACAGCATCGTGACGTGAGGCCGTAATCGAAGGTCATGTTCCGGTGCTGTGGTCAAGATGCTCGAACGATAACGTCTATTTGATGAGTGATGCTGATGCCTGCAGATTCTCCTTCTTCCCTGTATGCCGAAGTTCGTCGTTCCCGAAGTGCGGAATTCAGTCCGACACCGACCAGCTCTCCCCGTGAGCAGGCGGAAAGTCGAATCATGGAAGCTGCCGAGTGTGTCTTTGCCTGTCACGGCTATCGTGGCAGCACACTCAAGCAGATCGCGGACGTGGCCGAGTTGCCCAAGGCCAATCTGCTGTATTACTTCGGTTCCAAGGAAAAGCTCTATGTGCATCTGCTGGAGCAGACGCTGACGCGCTGGAATGCGTCACTTGAGGACATCACGGCCGATGATGACCCGCGCGAGGTGCTGGAGGCGCTGGTGCGCGTCAAGCTCAAGCTGGCACGCCAGGCCCCACAGGCATCGCGCCTGTTCGCGGCGGAGGTGATCAGCGGCGCGCCGTTTCTGCGTGTTTATCTCAGTGGAGAGTTGCGCCAGTGGGTCCAGGCGCGCTGCGAGGTGATGAAGGCGTGGATGGCGGCTGGCAAGCTGCGCGAGGCGGAGCCGATGTGGGTCATCTATCTGATCTGGTCCACCACGCAGCACTACGCGGACTTCGCCGCCCAGATCGACCAGCTGGGCGGTGCGCCGCGCACGGATGAGGACTGGGAACAGCTGGCGGACTTCGTGGCCAGCACGCTATGTGATGGTCTCTGTCCGCGCTGAGCCATCGGTTCGGCCAGATGGGTCATGGCAGACACGACAACGCCCGCTCCGGTGTTCCCGGCGCGGGCGTTGTCGTGTCTGCTGGTGCGTGTCATCGGAATGTCGTCGAGATGAGGGAAGGGGGAGCCGGAACAGGAGGCTCAGCTGGCCAGCTCAAGTGCACTCGCGGCCTTGCTCGTCAGGTGGGCGCCGTTGCGTTGCTCCGGCTCACAATGCTGATGCATCTGCCAGCCATCGCGGGCGTCCTGCGCCAGATAGATCAGTGCGGCATCGGCAGTGAGCCAGAGTCTGGCAAGATCACGTTGATGTCGGGTGCGGTTGGCAATCGGCAGGGCATCCGCACACACGATGACCACCGGCGCCTTGAGCAGCCAGCGTGGCGCATGGCTTGGCCAGCTGTGGTGCACGGCGTCCAGCCAGGGCGCCTTGGGGCTGGCGGGGGAGGTCTGCCAGCGCCAGCCACGGCCGACTTCCAAGATGCCGCGTGAGGTCCACAGGAGGCTGCGACGTGGCAGCTGGGCTTCCAGGCTTGCCAGCAGCGCGTTGTCACTGTCGGCCAGTGACTGGATGGCGCCCCGCTCGAGCGCCAGGCGCTCGCCGGCATGCAGTCCGGCGTTGATGTCGAAAGTCACGCGCATCACGGGTTCGGCGTTCACTGCGCAGTTTTCCAGCGGGATGTGCATGCCGCATTCCATGCCGATGGTATAGACACTCATGCCAGCATGCCCCGACGGACCATACTGTGACGCAACAGGGTCTGATGACGATGCTCGGCTTCCCAATCCGCGTGCACCTTGTGGTTGATGTTCGGGTCAAAGACGGCCTGTTGCTGGGCGACGCGTGATGCGTCGATATCACCGACCGCACGGGTGTCGCTCACCTGCGAGGACATCAGCAGGGGCGGAGCTTCGTAGCCCATTGCCATCACGCCCAGCAGTTGTGAGGCGCAAGCGGGGGTATCAGCGGCTTTCTCTGCGCCCACTGTCAGAGGAGTGAAGGTCTGTGCGGCAAGCTTGTGAGTCATGGCCCGACAGGTATCGAGCAGAGTGGTCATCGTAGAGGTGGCCATGAGACAACTCCTTGCGCCACGCGAGCGCTTGATCGGTAAATTTGCCATCTTGGTGTTCGGTGGAGGTCCTGTCGGGTGGCGCATTGCCTGTGCCCGCTGGGTGCCCACTTCATGTTTAGCGATCTGCATGCCGCTCCAAGGAGAATTACGCCAAAACAACCACTTGGTGAACACGTGCTGAGGCCGTGCCTGTCATCGCCCGCCCTGCAGCTCATGTGATGGGCCGAATTCCCGGGTCAACCGCCACCCGAGAGGGCAATTGATGCACTGTCACCTTGCCGCTGGCCCGACGCTTGCACTGTGATGAGGCACAATGACGTCTGGGGCATCCTTGAGCCCCGGGCGCGACGCCAGTCCCCCGTTGCCATATCAGACCCTGAGTGGCGGCCCACGGGGTGCCATGACACCAGAGAGACCCTTCGCCATGACTCAAGCCACGCGTGATGACTCCAGTGCTTCAGCCACTGACTCCGAGATGCCTTCTCGCGCTGCGGCAGCGTCGCTGGCAGGCCAGAGCCTGCATCAGCGCCTGACTCACCACCTTGAGCGATTGACCCCCAACGAGCAGCGTATCGCGCGTTTTCTGCTCGCGCATCAGGATGAGCTGGCGCTCTACAATGCCGCCGAGCTCTCACGGCTGACACATGTCTCCAAGGCTACCGTCAGTCGCCTGTTTCGCCGCCTCGGCTATCAGGACTTCCGGGAGGCACGTGATCAGGCGCGAAGCCTGCGTCATGCGGGCGTGCCTGTCGTCTCGAGCACGCCCACGCCAGACCACCATCAGCGCCACTATGAGCAGGAGTGTCGCAACCTGCGTCAGGCACTGGCGGCGCTGGACATGCTCGACATGGAAGCGCTGGGCCGCACCCTGGCCAATGCCGAACGCTTGCAGATCATCGGCTTTCGCAACGCCTATCCGCTGGCACTGCATCTGCGCCAGCAACTTCTGCAATTGAGAGGGCAGGTGGCGGTCCTGCCCCAGCCGGGCCAGTCACTCGGGGAGGAGGTCGCGCGGCTGAGCGCCAATGACGCCGTGGTGATATTCGCCATGCGCCGGCGCCCGCAGGGGCTGGCACGCCTGCTGGGGTGGCTGGGCCAGGCTCCCTGCACGGTACTGCTGGTTTGCGATGACAGCCTGAGCGAGATCCCTGCCGGTATCGAGCATGTGCTGCGCTGCCCGCTGGACAGTGTCAGCGCCTTCGACAGCTATGCCGCCGCCATGAGCCAGATCAACCTGCTGGCCACACGCCTGCTGCATGACGACCTCGTCGCTGGTCGCAGCCAGATTCGCCGGGTGACGGACACCTTCGAGTCACTCGAGGAGCTGGGAGACGGCTAGCAGTGTCATTGCGGTTGCCTGCGCTGCCGCCCATCCCATCACGATGCTTCTCGCCCTGCGGGTTGCGCGCACCCGCAGGGCGCATGGGCTGCCTGATTGCACCAACAGTGTCCCTTTTCATGTCGATGACGCCCGGACACTGTGCGTTCGAAGAAGCGTCATCGAGGGCGTGCAACGCAACTTCTCTCCCTCGCACTGCCTTCCCGCTGGTATTCCAGCCCGGCCTCTAGCCCGCCCTCTAGCCCGCCCCAGGCTCTCTTGAGGCCCGTCATCTGGCCTGTCTTCACGCCTGCACTTCATCACCCGAACCATTGTCAGGCGAGCGCCTCGTGCACGTTCGGGCCGTGCTGGTGTGTCGTTGGCACACTCGTTGCAAAGATGGATAAGGGAATCACTTGTTTCATTGGTCAGGATTTGAGTTTCACGTTGCCCGCCAATGCGACGAGGAGTCAGCGGACAGGACTCGTCCGATAGGGCCCACCAGATAGGGCTTGTTGAAGAGGGCTTGCCAGACAAGCCTTCGCGAACCACCACTGCGATAACCACCAACAACAATGAAACGCCCCAGGGCGCCGAGCGCATGATGAGTCGTTCTCCTCAGCGCTCGGAATTGACTGACACCGGAGTCGACCGATGAGCAAGCGTCACGAGAGCAAGGCCTTCAAGCACGCATCACGCACAGGCAGCACGCAACGTCTTGGCAACTGGTTGCGCAAGGGGATTCTGCTGGCCGTCTGGGGCACGCTGGCCGCCACGGCCCTGACGGCCCGTGCGGATGCGCTGAGCGATATCACCGACAGCGGAGTGCTGAAGGTGGCGGTGCCCCAGGACTTCCCGCCATTCGGCTCAGTCGGGCCGGACCTTGAACCACGCGGCTACGATATCGACATGGCGCGTTATCTGGCGGATGAGATGAACGTGAAGCTGGAGCTGGTGCCGGTCACTTCGGCCAATCGCATCCCTTACCTGCAGACCCGCAAGGTCGATCTGGTGATCTCGAGTCTGGGCAAGAATCCGGAGCGTGAGAAGGCGATCGATTTCTCCGATGCCTATGCACCGTTCTTCCTCGGCGTGTTCGGTGAGAAGGGCAGTGAGGTGGACTCCGCCCAGGGGCTGAGCGAGAAGACCATCGGCGTGACACGTGGCTCGGTGGAAGACATGGAGCTCAGCAAGGTGGTGCCGGAATCGACCACCGTGAAGCGCTTCGAAGACAACAACACGACGTTGTCGGCCTTCCTGTCAGGGCAGGTCGAGATGATCGCCACCGGCAACCTGGTCACCGCCGCCATCGCCGAACGCAATCCCTCCCGCGTGCCGGTCAGTGTACTGCCGCTCAAGAACTCTCCCTGCTATGTGGGCATGCGGCATGACACGCCGGCGCTCAAGGCGCGCGTGAACGAGCTGATCGCCCAGGGGATCGAGGACGGCACGCTCAACGCGCTCTCCGAAACCTGGTTCAAGGCGCCGCTGCCGTCACTGGATGCCTGAATCGAGCTGTCGCACGCCTGACTCCCTTTTCCCGTGAGGCTTGATCGATGAACTATCTCCCGGATTTCTCGCGCCTGCTGCCGTATCTGCCCGACCTGCTGGCCGGGCTGATGACGACGGTCTGGTTGACCATTCTGACCACCACGCTGGGGATACTCGGTGCGGTGATGTGTGTCTGGCAGCGCCATCGTGCGCCGAGCAGCGTCTTCAGCCAGCTGCTGGGCATGCTGGTGGAGCTGCTGCGCAACACGCCCTTCATCGTCCAGCTGTTCTTCATCTTCTTCGGCCTGCCGGCGCTGGGGCTGTCACTCAGCGCCGAGATGGCCGCGGTGATCGCGATGACACTCAACCTGGCGGCCTACAGCAGCGAGATTCTGCGTGCCGGTGTCGATGCCACCGGTCGCGGCCAGTGGGAGGCCGGGCGTGCGCTGGGTCTCACGCCTTGGCAGCGCTATCGCCATGTGGTGCTGATGCCGGCGCTGGAACGCATGTATCCGGCGCTGACCAGCCAGTGCGTGATCGTGATGCTGGGTTCCGCCGTGGTCTCCCAGATCAGCGTGGCGGACCTGACCTTCGCGGCCAACTTCATCCAGTCACGTACCTTCCTGAGTTTCGAGAGCTACGTGGTGACGGCAGGCATGTACCTGCTGCTGGCCATCGCGATGCGCGCCTTGCTCAACCGCATCGGGCGTCGTCTGTTCGGCTTTCGCCACCTGACGCCAGCCCCGCGCCGCCGTCTGTCTTCCCATGTGCTGAGAGAGGCCCACTCATGATCGACTTCACGCTGTGGGACATCCTGCGCAACCTGCTGCTGGCGGCGCGCTGGACGCTGGCGCTGTCTCTGATCGCCTTCATCGGCGGCAGTCTGGTGGGGCTGGCGCTGACCTTTCTGCGCCTGACCCGCTGGCCGGGGGCGGCGCTCTTCTGTCGCCTCTACACGGAGCTGTTTCAGGGCACGCCGCTGTTGATGCAGCTGTTTCTGGCCTTCTTCGGCGTGGCGGTCTTCGGGCTGGATGTCTCGGCCTGGACGGCGGCGGCTGTCGCGCTGACGCTGTTCAGCAGTGCCTTCCTGCACGACATCTGGCGTGGCTGTGTCGAGGCGGTGCCCAAGGGGCAGTGGGAAGGGGCGCGAGTGCTGGGGCTAGGTTATCTGAAGACCATGCGTCACATCATCCTGCCGCAGGCGCTGCGCATGGCCATCGCACCGACCGTCGGCTTCTCGGTGCAGATCATCAAGGGCACCGCGCTTGCCTCGGTGATCGGCTTCGTCGAACTGACCAAGGCCGGCACCATGCTCAACAACGCCACCCTGGAACCCTTCACCGTCTTTGCGCTGGTCGCGTTGCTGTATTTCGCCATGTGCTATCCGCTCTCGCGGCTGGCTCGCCACCTGGAGGCACGTCTCAATGTCACTGCTCGCTGAAGTTTCCCCGCTGGACACCGTCTCATCCGATTCCTCGGTCACCGAAAGTGCTGCCGTCTCCGAGAAGGCAAAGGCGCCGCTGGTCAGCCTGTCGGCGCTCACCAAGTCCTTCGGCGATCTGACGGTGCTCAAGGGCATCGATCTTGAAGTGTGCCCGGGCGAGGTGGTCTCGATCATCGGTCGCAGCGGCTCCGGCAAGAGCACCTTGCTGCGCTGTATCAACCAGCTGGAACAGCATGACGGCGGTGCCATCCACGTCGCCGGCAATCTGCTGGACGGCAGCGAGATGGACGCCGCCGCTCTGGCACAGGATGTCGGCATGGTGTTCCAGAGCTTCAATCTGTTCCCCCACAAGCGCGTCGGCGAGAACGTGATGCTGGCGCCGATGCTGGTCAAGGGCGTTGCACGGGATGTCGCGGAGCGCGAGGCCCGCGAGATGCTGGCCAAGGTCGGGCTGGGGGAGAAATTCGATGCCTGGCCGAGCCAGCTCTCCGGTGGCCAGCAGCAGCGGGTGGCGATCGCGCGCGCCCTGGCGATGCACCCCAAGGTGTTGCTGTGTGACGAGATCACCTCGGCGCTGGACCCGGAGCTGGTCGGCGATGTGCTCAAGGTGCTGGAGCAGCTCAAGCGTGAGGGCATGACGTTGATTCTGGTGACCCATGAGATGAATTTCGCCCGCGATGTGGGTGACCGCGTGATCTTCATGCACCAGGGGCGTGTGCATGAATCAGGCGACCCCGCGACGCTGTTTGCCAATCCAGCCACGGAAGAGCTGCGCCAGTTTCTTGGTGCGGTGCTCTGATCACACCGCACCGCGCCACGCCACGAAGGCGAACCCCCTGATGAGTCGAAAGGAGTCGGTCCCGATGGACAAGCGTATCTATGTTGCCCCGGCGCGTTTCTCCGGGCCGAAGGGAGAGGGGTCTCTTGAGGGCAAGCGACTGGTGGTGAAGGATCTGTTCGCGATCAAGGGCGAGCGCACCGGACAGGGCAATCCTGACCTGCTGGCGAGCGCTCCCATCGAGCGGGGGACGGCGCCCAGCGTGTTGGCGCTTCAGAAGGCGGGGGCCGATTATCGGGCGCGCACCACTACCGATGAGCTGGCCTACAGCCTCAATGGCACCAATGCCCATTACGGCACGCCGCAGAACCCGCGTGCGCCGCTGAGGTTGCCGGGAGGCTCAAGCGTAGGCTCTGCAGTAGCGGTGGCGCGCGGTGAGGCGGAGATCGGGCTGGGAACCGATACCGGTGGCTCCATTCGCGTGCCGTCCAGCTACTGTGGGCTCTACGGGCTGCGGCCGACCCATGGCCGCATTGACATGTCAGGCCTCAAGCCGCTGGCGCCGCGCTTCGATACCATTGGCTGGATGACGCGGGATCTCGCGACGCTGACGCAGGTCAGTGAGGTGTTGATGCCGCCAACGACAGCGACTCGTTTGCCGGCGAGACTCATTCTGCTAGTGCCGGAAGGGCTGGCGGCGGGGCCTTATCAGCGACTGCTGGGGCCGCTGGCGCGTCGTCTAGAATCACTCGGTTTTCGCTGCGAGCGGCGAATGTTCAGCCAGGCCTTCATGGCGAGGGCCAGTGAGGCCTTTCGGATTCTGCAGGGCTGCGAGATTCGTCGTACGCACCAGGCATGGTTGAGTACACCGGAACAGGGCCCCGACTCTCGCTGGCCGCAGCTGAATCCTGATATCGCGGCGCGCCTCAAATGGTGCATGACGCTCAGCGATACTGACGAGCAGGCAGCAGAAGCCAAGGCAGACACCGTCCGCCGCTGGTACCGCCAGCAGCTGGCAGCCAGTCATGAGGGCGGCGAGAGTGCCTGCGACGATGGCAGTGCGGCTGCCCATGCCCAGGCCGAGGCCACCAGCGAGGCGGTGTTCGTGCTGCCCACCACGCCGGGCGCTTCACCGCTGCTGGGCGCAAGCCTCGAGGAGATGGAGGCCTATCGTCACCGGCTGATGGGACTCACCGCACTGGCCGGCTTGAATGGCGCACCGCAATTGAGTCTGCCGTGGCTGACCGATGACGCAGCGCGCCTGCCGGAGGAGGCTGCACCACCGCCCTGGGGCGTCTCATTGCTGGGCCTGCCGGGTCGTGATGAGAGCCTGCTGGCATTGGCCTGCATGTTGGAAAACTGACCAGCATGCTGGAAGACTGACTGGCGCAGCCTTGAAGGTGTGATCGCTGACCTTCGCTGGATTCAACCACAAACGCCGCAGCCCGAAAGGGCTGCGGCGTTCTTTTTGCGATGTCAGCTGGCGGGGGTATAGGGATGCTCGCGCTGCCAGTGCTCGGCGATATCGATGCGACGGGTGATCCATACCCTGTCGTGGGACTGGACGTAATCGAGGAAGCGTTTCAGCGCCGCGAAGCGTCCCGGTCGTCCGGCGATCCGACAGTGCAACCCGATGGAGAGCATCTTGGGTGCCGTGTCGCCCTCGGCGTAGAGCACTTCGAAGGCGTCACGCAGGTACTGGAAGAAGTCCTCACCGTTGTTGAAGCCCTGGGCGCTGGCGAAGCGCATGTCATTGGTGTCCAGGGTGTAGGGGACGACGAGATGCGGCACCTGATCGCCATTGGCGGTGGTCACCTCCATCCACAGCGGCAGGTCATCGCCGTAGTAATCGCTGTCGTAGGTGAAGCCGCCGTGCTCCACCACCAGTCGGCGGGTGTTGGGACTGTCGCGCCCGGTGTACCAGCCCTGTGGTGCGTGACCGACCAGCTCGCGATAGCTTTCCACCGCGCGCTCCAGGTGGGCGCGCTCATGGGCTTCATCCATGTGCTGGTAATGAATCCAGCGCCAGCCGTGACTGGCGATCTCATGACCATCCTCCAGGAAACGCGCGACCAGGTCCGGATGCCGCGCCAGCGCCATGCCGACACCGAAGACCGTCAGCGGCAACTCCCGGCGCTTGAATTCATCAAGAATCCGCCACACGCCACTGCGCGAGCCATATTCGTAGATCGACTCCATGCTCATGTGCCGCGCGGGGTAGGCCTCGGCACCGATGATCTCGGAGAGAAACTTCTCGCTCTCGCTGTCACCGTGCAGCAGGCAATTCTCGCCGCCTTCCTCATAGTTGAGCACGAACTGCACGGCGATCCTGGCACCCCCCGGCCAGTTGGCATGGGGGGGATTGGCACCATAACCGATCAGATCACGCGGATAGTCGTCGCCCCACAGGGCATTGTCGTTGTCTGGCATCGTTCGGCTTCCTTGCGACCGGGGAGCGGAAAGGGGATGAGGCATTGTTCTATTGCCCATTGACGTGCAGGCTTTGTGCCATCTCGGGGCAAAGGCACGCTTGGCGTCACCCTGCTCGCGTCAGTCTGTCGGCGTCCACCAGCGCGGCAGCAGTCGTGCGACTTCCGGGCGCAGGAAGCGGTCATCGATCAGGTGGATCACGCCCTGATCCTGCTCGCTGCGAATCACGCGGCCTGCGGCCTGCACCACTCTGGTGAGCCCGGGGTACAGATAGGTGCAGTCGTCAGCCTTCAAGGGCTGGATGACAGGGGGCAGCGGACCTGCCTCATCGCCACGCTCCTCCTTGGCGTCGTCTGTCGAATGTCGTTCGACACGCCGCCTTGCATCGCTTTCCAGCCACTGCGCCAGACGTTGCTTGAGCGCTTCATTCTCCGGGCTGAAGCCGGCAAGCCCCAGGGTGGCGATGAAGGCCCCGATCAGACGCGACCCCGGGAGATCGATCCCTTCGCCGAAGGCACCGCCCAGCACCGCGAAACCGATGCCCTGGCCGTCGGGGGTGAAGCGCTGAATGAAGGTGGTGCGCTCCGCTTCCGTCATGGCACGGGTCTGGCGCCATTGGGGAATCTCCGGCGTCAGCTGTTGCAGGGTGCTGGCGACCTGCTCGAGATAGGCGAAGCTCGAGAAGAATGCCAGATAGTTGCCCGGGCGCTGTTGGTATTGACGTGCCATCAGCTCGGCGATGGGCCGGCAGGAGGCCTCGCGATCCCGCAGGCGGGTCGAGAGCCGATGGCGACTGACCTGCACCTGCGTCGCCCTGAACGGCGACTCGACACTCAACCAGACTGCATTGTCCGCCAGTCCCAGCAGGCGGTGATGATAGGCCGGCGGATTGAGCGTGGCCGAGAACAATAGGGTGGCGTGGCTGGCGCGCAGGCGGGGTGCCAGCCACGGCGCCGGGCTGACGCAGCGCAGTCGCGGCTGTATCTGGCGTACGCTGCGCCCTCGGGGCTTGCGAGGCCGGGCTGCTGCTTCTGCTCCTGCAGCCGATGCTGCGCCGGAGCGTGAGCTTGAACCGCTGGTGAGCGTTGCCTGACGCGGTGGTTTCGTGGCGGCGAGTTCGACCTCGAACAGCGAGTGATCGCCGAAGCCTTCCGCGAGTCGCGTGAGCGTCAGCGCCGCGAAATAGGCCTCCATCATCTCGACGTCAGGCTCCACGCGGCGGCTGGCCGCGGTGGATGTCGGACTGGAGTCTGATGGGGTGGTGCTTGAGGCAAGGGGAACGGCATCGCTCGCGATCAGGCCCAGCTGTTCTGGGGCTTGTGTGGCCGTGGCTCGCGCTGCCTGTTGCCTGGCCGCAGGAGGGGTTGCGGCCTTGTCAGGCTCCGCCAACCAGTCGCCCATCGCGCCCGTCCATTGCGTCAGCGCCTTGAAAAAGTCGCCGGGCAACGTCTCCAGCGCAAGACGTGCCTGTTGACTGCCGTCATCGATGCTGCCGTTCCCGCTGCCTGGATTCCCTGAGCTGCTGTTTTCCGGCCCGAGCTGCTCCAGCGCTCGCCACTGCCGGGCCAGCGCGCGGGAGGCCGAGCGCAGCGGGGCCGGATGGCCCGTGCGACTCAACTGCTTGAGCAGGAAGTGGAACTGTCGGGCATCGAGTTCGATGCTGTACATGCCGCGGGCGCGTTCGATGAGGTTGTGGCTTTCATCGACGAGCACCACGGAGCGCCAGTCATTGGCCTGGGTCAGGGCGAACAGCAGCGCATGACTGTCGAAGTAGTGGTTGTGATCCCCGATGATCACATCCGCCCAGCGCGAGAGCTCCTGGGCGAGAAAGTAGGGGCAGATCTCATGGGCCAGGGCGTGTCGGCGTGTCGTCGCCAGCGTCAGTGGCTGGTGGTCGGCAAGCGCGGCAGAGCGTGCCGCAGGCAGGCGATCATGGAAGCCGCGTGCCAGCGGGCAGGACTCACCATGACAGGCGAGAGTCGGGTGCTCACAGGTCTTGCTGCGCGCGCCGAGTTCCAGAATGCGCAGCGCTGCGGGAGACGTGTCCGGTGATTCCGTGTGCTCGACTACCTCTGGCATCAGGGTGGTCAGCGCGTCCAGCGCCAGCGCGCGGCCCGGAGTGCGGGCGGTGAGGTAGAAGAGTCTGTCCGTGCCGTTTCTGGGCATCGCACGCAGCGCAGGATACAGCGTCGCCAGCGTCTTGCCGGTACCGGTCGGCGCCTCAGCCAGCAACTCGCGTCCGGTCATCACCGCCTTGTAGGCATGCTCGGCCAGCTGGCGTTGACCGGGGCGCCAGGCAGGCCAGGGGAAGGCAAGCGTGCCAAGGGCGCTGTCACGGGCGCGGCGATGCGCCAGTTCATTGGCGGCGAACTCGCTGAAGCGTGCGGCCAGACGTGCAAGCTCTGCTTCCAGCGCCTCGCGGCTCCACCAGGCTTCCAGGCGTTGTTCATCCTGTGAAGCCCCGATGGAGTCACCGCCGGATTCCGGTTCATCCTTGGCAGCGCTGGCTGGTGCGTCCGCGGCGATATCCAGATACACCAGCGCCAGCGTGATGCCCTCGAGATCGCGACTGCGGCACATCAAGGCGCCGTAGACACGCGCCTGGGCCCAGTGCAGGGCGCGGTGATTCGCGGGCTGACGGGACAGGTCACCACGGTGGGTCTTGATCTCCTCGAGACAGTTGCGCCTGGGATCATAGCCATCGGCGCGGCCGCGAATTTCGAGATTGTCGATGCAGCCGGAGAGCGATATCTCGCTTTCGTAGTCCTTGCCACGCCGACGCACGATGCGCTGATGGCCGCGGATGCCCTGTTGAGCGGTGGGCGAGGGCGTGAAGCGCAGGTCCAGATCGCCCTCGCGTGCGGCGAAGGCGCACAGCTCGCGTACCGCGATTCTGTAACGCTGGTGCGCGTTGCTTGAGGTGTCGGCGGTGATCATCGCGCAGTCGGTGCCTTGCGTGCCGTGTCCTCGTCCTCGGCGGACGCATCAGAGGCGTTTACGGTCTGCCATTCGACACGGCACTCCAGCGCCGGAATCGCATGGCGTGCGAACAGGGCCAGCCACTGGCGCTGGTTGTCCTGCAGGCGGTCGGTGGGTGCCTTGACCTCGATCATCCGGTAACGCTCGCGAGTGTTCTCGGGGAAGAACTGGATCAGGTCCGGCAGGCCAGCGCGATGCTCGCGGGGATTGGCCAGCAGGTGTCGGAAGCAGGCCTCCAGATGTGCCGGGGGGATGCAGTCCAGTGCGTGGGACAGCAGCTCCTCGCTCAACAGCGGCCAATGCACGAAGGGCGCTTGAATGCCCTGTTTCTGCTGATGACGCTCACGAATCGTCTCTCGGTAGCGGCCATCGGACAGGCGCGCGAAGCAGTCCTCGAAAGCGGCCTGGCGACGGTTGACGAAGTCAGGGCGGTAGAGGTCCGCCGGCCCGGTATGAAAGGCGTGGAAGAAGGCTCCCGGCAAGGGCGCGAACAGCACGTCCCAGCACAACAGGGTGAAGAGCGCGGGGAGCAGACCATTCTCGACATAGAAGACCGGTGCCTCGGGCGTGGCCAGTGCATGGGCGGCCGCGCGCTCGACCCCATGGATGCCGGCGGCGGCAGAGGTGGCAAGGTCCGGCACCGTAAGCGTGATCTGCGGCGTGGCCGGCGCCTTGGCGCGTCTGGGGGCGGGCAAGCCAAGGCCACGGCACAGGCGAGGCAGGGCGCGCTCAAGTGCCAGCTGTTCGTCCAGCGTGATGTCAGCACGCGCCAGACGCTCGCAGGCAAGCGCGTGGGCTGCGCTGATATCGCCGGAAAGTTCCAGCGCTCTCACTCGGCGCGGCATGGCACGCGGCGCGTAGGCGGAGTCCTCGAGGCAGGCGTACTGCAGTGCGGCTGCGTGATGCCAGCCCTGACGCTCGGCATCACGCGCCAGCGAGAAACGCAGCCGGTCACGTCGCTGTGCCAGCCAGGCATTGGCGCGATTCACCTCTGTCGCGTCGCCTTCTGACGATGTCACCTCGTCCAGCGCCGAGATGATGCGCTGCCAATGCGGCTCCAGTCCCGCGTGCGGCATCTCACGATTCAGACGCTCCCTGGCCGCCTGCCAGCCTTCACGCAGCTGCTCCAGGGCCAGATAACGATCCACCTCCCAACGCTGGGTGAAGGCGCGCGAGTCTGGGGAAAGCGCGACCGTCTCACAGCGCAGCAGGCCCAGTTCACTGAGCACGAAGTCCGACAGAGTCTGGCGCAGGTTGCCGAAGAACATCAGGCTCAGGCGTCGCGACAGCTCACCAAGCCCAACACTCAGCGTGTTGGCGGTGGGGTCATTCAGCCACTCGGGCAGTGACCGTGGCGTGGTATCTACCAGCAGCTCGCTGAGGGCATCCGGCATCCGGCGTTTTGGCGTGCTTCTTGGCAGCTCGGGGAAGGCGTCCTTCAAGCGCGGCAGTGTCACAAGTGACAGCATTTCCTCCAGGCTCAGGTCAGCGTTCAGGCGGCACAGCCCATCAGGCGTGGCACTGTCGGCGATCGGTGTAATCAGAGGCTGGCTTGCGGCCTCGATGTCACCGATTTCGGCATAATGCAGCTGCGTGACCTCGAAATGATCGCCCTTGCGCATCAGCAGGCGGACCAGCAGGGCCCGTGAAGGCTCCGGCAAGCGCGTGATGGCGTCCACCGTGGCACGCTCTGTCTCTGTCAGCAGATCGGCGTGGCACTGGCAGACCCAATCGAGCAGGGTATCGAAGTTGGCCAGGTAGTAGCGCGGATTGTCGAGGGGAGCGGCTTGCATGGCGACCTGTCGAAGTGGCGGGCAGTGCAGCGGTTTGCCCGAAAGCATGGGGTTATATACAGTATATGGCCATCTGTCGGGCTGCAATCTCTTGCAAAGCCTGTCACGAGTCACCATCTGCCTGTCAGCAAGTGGTAAAATCCCGTGATCGACGTGTCATGGCAGTCTCATGGCACGTCTGCTGGACAGGCGTGAAAGCGTGTCACCCTTGATTCCTCCCCTCGGAGGCATTTCCGCGATGGTTCAGGACGGGCCATCGATCATCATTCAAGCAGGGCAGGAAGGCAGTCCATGTTTCTTGATCAGTTTCACCGGGTCGAAGATGGCCGCGTGCGGATCACCGCCGAGCAGGCCAGTCGCTTCGCCAAGCAGATGGCGGGGGATTACAACCCCATTCATGACCCGGATGCGCGACGCTTCTGTGTGCCCGGCGACCTGCTGTTCTCCCTGTTGCTGGCGAAATTCGGCCTTTCACAGTGCATGACCATCCGTTTCTGCGGCATGGTCGGCAATGATGTGCCCTTGATCTTCGAAGCGCTGGAAGAACCCGACGAGAATGGCGTGTCCCTGCTGGTGCGCGATGAAGCCGGCAAGGTCTATCTGACGGTCGAGCGCAGCGGTGATACCACGCATGACGAGGAAGTGGTCGCCAATTTCACTCGCCAGTATATCGCCTTCTCCGGGCGCAACTTCCCGCACTTCCTGCAGCCGCTGATGCTGGAGAAGGGGGTGATGTTCAATCCGGCACGCCCGCTGGTGATCTATGACAGCATGGGCTTCTGTTTCGAACGGCTCGATATCGCCGATCTGCATCTCGATTTCGTGCGCTCCTCGCTTGAGGTCAACGGCAAGCGTGGTGATACCCTGCTCGAATTCGGCATCCATGATGGCGAGCAGTGCATCGGCAGTGGCTCCAAGAAGCTGGTCGTCAGTGGGCTGCGGGATTACTGTGCCGAGACGATGGATGCCTTCGTTGAATCCTTCGAGGCGCTCAAGCGCGAAGCCGAAGCCTGAGCCGGGCGAACCGAGATGGCCGAACTGAGCCAGTCGAAGGTGAGATGGCCGAAGTGAGCTAGCCCTCGGACTTGCGTGCTGCAGAGATCAAGACGCCCGCCAGAGAGATCTGGCGGGCGTCTTGTCGTGGGGTCAAACGACCGGCGGCAAGGGGGCGGCTGACGTCGTCGGTGAGTTGTCTCGCCGCGTTCAGCGCTTGATGCTGATCGGCGCCAGCGCATCACCCTGTGGCAGGATGCGCCCGATGATGGCGCTGGCGTGATAGCCGGCGGCCTTGAGCGCGGCCAGGCAGGACTCGGCCTCACCGGCCGGCACACTGGCCAGCAGGCCGCCGGCAGTCTGTGGATCGAACAGCAGCGGATAGCGCGGATGATCGATGACGCCGGCCTGATCCTTCAGGGCCCGCTTGAGACGCAGGTTGGCCGGTTGCAGTGAGCTGACTACCCCGCGGGCGACGCAGTCCTCGGCGCCGTCCAGTATCGGCAGGGCGTCGATCTCGAGTTCGGCATCCACGCCGCTGGCGCGGGTCATCTCCACCAGATGGCCGAGCAGGCCGAAGCCGGTGACATCGGTGGAGGCGCTCGCCTGATGGGCGCGCAGGATATTTGCCGCCTGCTGACTGGATTGCTGCATGCTGTCCAGTGCGGCGTCGATCCAGCGGCCGCGCGCTTCCAGGCGTGCGTGCGCTGCCAGCAAGGTGCCGGTGCCGATGGCCTTGGTGAGGATCAGTACCTCGCCTGGCTGCATGCCGCCTTTGCAGGTGACGCCGGCCAGATTCTCCACCACCAGGCCATTGAGGGCGAAGCCCAGCGCCAGCTCCTGACCCTCGCCGGTATGTCCGCCGACCAGCGTACAGCCTGCCTCGTTGAGCACCTCGGTGGCGCCTTGCATCAGCTCGCGCACCAGCGGTTCGACCTTGCGCTCGATCCCCTGCGGCACCGTGGCGACGGCGGTGGCGGTGTGGGGCGTAGCGCCCATGGCGTAGAGATCCCCCAGGGCGTGATTGGCAGCGATGCGCCCGAACAGGTAAGGGTCATCGATGAAGGCGCGGAAGAAGTCGACGCTGTGTACCAGTGCCTGACCCTCGGGCACTCGCACGATGGCGGCATCATCCGGGGCATGCAGCCCGACCAGCACGTCCGGGTTCTCGTGTGGGGCAAGGCTCTGCAGCGCTCGCGACAGCACGCTGGCACCGACCTTGGCGCCACAGCCGCCGCAGCGCATCGCCAGCGCGGACAGGGCCTGATTTGCTTCCTGCTCATCCAGCTCGGCGGTCAGGCGCGGGTGGAGCCTGCCATCGCCGCCCTTGAGCGCCTGCCAGGCAGCGCTGATACGCTGTTGCAACCCGGCAAGGCCGCCGGTATCCGCGACGTCCTGCATGCTGGGCAGTTGATTGAAGCGTGCCATGAACTGGCGGTCGATATGGTCTTTCCAGCGCCACAGCCACGGACGCAGCCACGGCGACACCAGCCCCAGATTGCCGCGTGAGGCAATGGCATCACGATCCCCGGTGCTGATCAGGGCCAGCCAGCGGGACTGCGGAATATAGGGATGTAGTGACTCTCCGCGCACGGCGCGGCGCAGGTTGTCAGCCAGCGGCCGTGACTGGCGCACGGCGAAGACGCCGGCCTTTTCACGTGGATGATTGACCTGATGCGCGATATCGCCCGCGGCGAAGATGGCATCATCCTCAAGTGTCTGCAGGGTATCGCGCACCTTGAGAAAGCCATCCTCATCCAGGCTCAGTCCTGTCTTCTCCAGCCAGCGTGCCCCTCCGGCGCGTGTCACCCAGATGGCCTCGTCGGCCGGATAGTGGCTGCCGCTGGCACTGATCAGCTGGCGCTGGGATGACGCCGTGGAAGCGTCGACAGCGGTGATCTCCTCACCGAAATGCACCTGGATACCGCGTTCATGCAAGGTGGTGGCGAGTGCAGCGCTGACCTCAGGAGAATGCGTCGGCAACAGGCGCTGTCCGCGGGTGATCAGCGTCAGGTTCGGCGCGAGCGCAGCGGGCAACTCGGCGGCGAGGCGCTGCTGGATGGCCAGCAGCAGCTCGACCCCGCCGGCACCGCCGCCGACCAGCACGATGTCGAGAGGCCGCTCGGCGCTTTTTGCGCGCTCAAGCAGGCTCAGCCAGCGCTGCTGGAAGGTGCTGATCGGTTTGACCGCCACCACGGGAGCATCAGCCGCTTCGGGATCACCGATACCGTCGATGTGGGACAGGCGAGGCGTGGAGCCGATATTGATCGACAGCAGGTCATAGTCCACTGCCGGGCGCTCGGCGCAGATCACGCGGCGCTGGCCGCGGTCGATATCGATCACCTGATCCCGATAGAAGCGTGCGCCGGCGAACTGACACAGCCGACGCAGGTCGATATGCACATCATCAAAGGTGTAATGCCCCGCCACGTAACCGGGTAGCATGCCGGAGTAGGGCGTGTCGGTGTCGCGACAGATGACGGTGAGGCGTACGCCAGGCTCAGGCTGCATGGCGAAACGCATCAACACGCCAACATGGCTATGTCCCCCGCCGATCAGGACGATATCGCGCACGATGGGCGCCTTGGCAGGCATGGACGCAGATGGCATCAGAGGTCTCGATAGTCAGAAGAGGACGGAGAGATTGAATAATGGGTAATGATATCAGGAGTCTAGCAACTTGAACTTTCTTGGTCATGCGCACCTGAGTCTGGCGGGCAGCGATAACTTCCTGTTTGGCAACCTGATTGCCGACGGCGTGCGCGGCAGTGACCTGAGCGGTTGGGCGCCTGAGATAGAAGCCGGCATCCGTTTCCATCGCCGCTGTGATGCGGTGATCGATGCCCATCCCGAGACTCGCTGGTTGTTGACGCAAGTTCCGCCCGCGTCACGTCGTGTGGCCGGCATCGCCTTCGACATGATGTGGGATCACCTGCTGGCTGGTGAGATGCACGATGACGATATCGAGCGCCTCTATCGCCTGTTGGCGCGTGAGGAGGTGCCGTCACGCCTGTCGAGCCTCATCGAGTGGATTCAGATGCGCGATGCGCTCAGGCGCTATCAGGAGCTGGAGTTCACGCTCTCGACCATTGCCAGCATCGGCGAGCGCATGACGGCCAGACGCCGGTTACGCCAGACAAGTGATCCTCGCCAGCAAAGTGATTCACGAAGGCAAAGTGATACGCGAAGCGGAAGGCGTACGCACAAGATGGGGGATATGGAAGCAGGCGCCAATCCGCTGGCGGACATGACGCCGTGGCTGGCGGATAACCGCGCGATGCTTGAGGACAGCTTCGCGCGGTTGTGGCCGGACATGCTGGCATTGCGCCAGACGATTTTTCATAAGTGACAGTATATGGCCAGGTGGGTATGCAAGCGCATATCAGTGACGTATAGCTGGTAGGCGAGTTGCTTGGTTGCCAACTAGGTTTGCTTGCCTGTGCTGATCAGCGTTGGAGAGGGCGAGAATTCTTCCCTCCTTGCCACTCCAGGTAGGCATCGATCTGTGACCGAGAGGCTTCGATCGGTGATTTCATCACAAACCAGGTAACGGGTTCTGAACATGGCGGAGTGGTCAGCGAGCCGGAGTATTGCCAGCCAGCATGCTCGCGTGGCAGCAGCAGGTTGGCCGACAATCCGCTTGTCAGAGTCTCGGAGAGTCCTCGCTGTGGAAGACGGCTCAACAGACGGCTGAGCGCCAGGTTGTCATGTCCTTCCTCGACCAACACGGCCAGCACTGCCAACTTGCCTTCTGGAGTGGTGTGCACCAGATGGATTTCCATGGCAGCGCGCTTGCCATCGATCGCGTGTTCCGAAGGCACATGCAGATGCACCTGTGACAGAGTGTAGGGGGTGCCATCCAGTGTCATCGTGTTTCCGCTGGCCCCTTCGATCTGCAAGGTGTGCCCCGTGTCCCGAGTGACGAGCAGCGGCGAGTGGTAGTCGAGCTTCGGCCCTGTTTCCTCCAGAGGGCGTGACTGACTGTCGATGTCGATCGGTGATTGCCGGGCACCACTGGCGCATTCCGCGTAGCCGGGGGTGAGGTCTCCCCAGTGCTCCGGTCCATTGGCGCTGTCGCCCGACTCACTCGAGTAGCTCCATTCGGTGACGGATGTTCCCGGGGCTGGTGCCGTTTCATTGTCATTGGCCAAGGCCGGGAGGGATGACGAAGCGGTGGCAAGCAGCACAGCCATGGTGAGTGGGCGCAACAACGCACGAGGCGACGAGGAATTGGCTGGCATTGAGATGTCCTTGCTCAAGAGTCCGGAACATTCCAGCGTACTAGACTGCGGTTGGCAGGCCAGAACGCTGACGAATAAAAGCAGTCAGTGTGCCGGACTCAGAGGGAAGGTCAAGATGACGCTGGAGGGTCACTCGGTTGTCGCATTCCAGCGTCAGAGGAGGTGGGGATGCCGGTCAGTAGTGGAAATCACTCAACTCTCCAGCCATAGACACTCCACACTGTCGCCGGGGCTTATCTGTGCGTGGGGAGGGATCACGGCCAATGCCTCAGCGCCGACGCATGAGGAGAGCACGGCTGAGTTCTGGTCCGGGAAGGCGTGAGCCTCAAGCTGGCCATCATCGGCTGGCGTCAGCGTGACACGCAGATGGTCCTGACGGATGGCAGTGTTGGCCGAGAAGGCGGAACGTACCCGGAGGCTTCTCAAGGCCCGCAGTGCGTCACACTCGAGCATTTCGCCCAGTATGGGGCGAAGAAATAGCCAGCCACCGACCCAGCTCGACACCGGGTTGCCAGGTAGCCCCACCACACGCACCGAGTCGCCTTGCGTGTTGAGGATGCGCCCCAGCGCCAGTGGCTTGCCCGGTTTGATGGCCAGGCGCCAGAGATCCAGGCTGCCAAGCGCCTCGATGGCAGGGCGGACGTGATCTTCCTCCCCGACGCTGACCCCGCCACAGGTGACGATCAAGTCGGCCTGTTCTGCCGCTGTCGCGAGAGCGTCACGGGTGGCCTCGAAGGTATCGGCCACATTGAGTGGCGCCAGCACCACGTCAGCCCCGAAGTCGCTGAGCATCTGGCTGAGCATCACGCGATTGGAGTTGTAGATCTGCCCCGGTTCGAGCGGCTGGCCGGGTTCGATCAGTTCATCGCCAGTTGCAAACAGGGCAACGCGTACCTTGTGTCGTACCGATACGTAGCTGAGCCCTTGACCACAGAGCAGGCCAAGCATCGCGGCATCCAAGCGAGTGCCGGCGGCGATCAGCCGAGTGCCACGAGTGACGTCGCGTCCCTGTCGGCGGATATTGTCGCCGGGAATCCGTGGGCCGGGCAGCCACGCTTCCGTGGTGCCATTTTCGTTCTCACGCAGTGTCACTTCTTCCTGCATGACCACAACGTCGGCGCCTTCGGGGATTTCCGCCCCGGTGAACAGCCGTGCACAACTTGCCGAGGCGAGTGCCGAGGTGGGCTGGCCTGCCGCGATGCGCTGGCTGATTGGCAGCCAGGCGCCATCACCGATATCCGCTACTCTTGCACAGTAGCCATCCATCTGTGAGTTGTCGGCAGGAGGAACGTCCAGTTCGGCGTAGATATCCTCAGCGAGGACACGCCCCGCGGCCTTGCTGACAGGGACTTGCTCTACCGGCATTACCGGACAGCATTCGCGCAATGCGGATAAGGCACTGGAAAGGGGGGCCAGGCCCTTGGCGCCAACCGGCACGCTATCGCAGCCGCAGGCGGTCTTGGTCTGACCCGTCCGGGATGCCTCTTGTGCAGAAGAGGAGTCAGTGGGCATGGGTTCCGCGCTCCGGGATCACCAGATTGGCGAAGTTGCAGGGACGGTGACGGCTGTCGAGCTGCTCCTTGAGGATGCCGTTCCAGGCTGTCCTGCAGGCCCCGGTGGAGCCGGGTAGGCAGAACACCACGGTACGGTTGGCCAGCCCTCCAAGACAGCGGCTCTGGATCGTGGAGCTGCCGACTTCCTGATGGGAAAGCTGACGGAACAGCTCGCCGAAGCCCTGGATTTCCTTGTCGAGCAGCACGCGGATGGCTTCCGGTGTGGAATCACGTCCGGTGAAGCCTGTGCCGCCGGTGGTCAGGATGACCTGCACGGCCGGGTCCGCGATCCACTCGCTGACCACGGCGCGCAACTGATAGATGTCATCGGGGACGATACGTTTTTCATGCAGGGAATGGCCGGCTGCCGCCAGGCTCTCGACCAGGGCGTCACCGGAGCGATCAGTGTCCTCGGTGCGCGTGTCGGAGACGGTCAATACCGCGATGGTGAGGCCGATCTGTTCGTCATTGCCGCTCATGATCAGTCCTTCTTGCCTTGTTGACGTGCCTCGAGCGCTGCGAGTTGCTCAGGGGTCGCCTTGGCCTGGTGATGTGTCTTCCACTCGGAATAGGGCATGCCGTAGACGTGCTCGCGCGCCGCGTCGTAATCGAAGCTCACGCCGCGTTCCTCGCCGGCGGCCATCAGCCACTTGGACAGGCAGTTACGGCAGAAGTCGGCGAGGATCATCAGATCGATGTTCTGGACATCCTTGTTGTCATCCAGGTGCTTGAGCAGACGGCGGAAAGCGGCCGCTTCCAGCTCGGTGCGGGTCTGCTCGTCCAGCTGGTTCAGGTCCTGGACGGTCTGGGGAGTCGGGTCGCTCATGGAAATCTCCTGAGAAGGCGCGGCATGGCGCAGGCCTTCATGGTAGAGGGGGCCTGGTGAGACCAGGCCAGATACCTGAAACTTTACGCAACTAATGCAGGGCTGTGAACCGGTGCGAGAGGCCGGGCGACGGGCAGGGAGAGGCGATATCAATGCAAAACGCCCGGCAGGCGAACCTGACCGGGCGAATCATCACTCATCTAGCGGATGTCTGGCCTCGGACTAATTCGGGCGTTGCTGACGCGCCAGGCTGTCGTCAGGTGCCGTGGCGGGGTCTGATGCCGGGTCCGCCGCCTCGGCCTGCTTGACCTCGTCATACCACAGATTGTGGTGTTGCTTGGCCCAGGTTTCATCGACGTAACCGGTCTTCATGCCCTCGAAGGCACCTTCCGTGCCGGCGGTACCGATGTAGATGTGGCCGAAGGACACCGCGATCAGCATCAATGAGGCAACGCCGTGGAAGACATTGGCCCACTGCATGTTGTCACGGGTCTGACCGAAGATCGGGAAGTCGAGCACCAGCCCGCTGGCAATCACCACCAGGCCGACCGTTGCCAGAATCCAGTACCAGGCCTTTTCCCCGCCATTGGCGAAGCCGGCATCCGGGTGCTTGCCCTTCATCATGCCGCCGCCCTGGCGGAACCATTCAAGGTCATGCTTCTTGGGAAGGTTGAGCTTCAGCCACTTGGCCAGCACCAGAATCAGCATGATCGAGAACAACGGCCCCACATAGTTGTGGATCACCTTGGTCGCCATGATCATGTTGGCCCAGAACACATCCCCGAAGACATTGCGGAACACGAACTTGCCCCACAACAGATTGATGCCGGTGATGGCCAACGTGAGGAACAGTGTGGCCAGTGTCCAGTGCATGGCACGTTCCAGTGCCGTCCAGCGCAGCATCAACTTGCCTGAGCGGGGGTGGTCCAGATCGTTGCGCCCCACCAGCAGATAGAAGATCGCCAGCACGGCCAGCATGCCGCCCAGAGCGATCAGGCCACCCGGTGAGATCCAGCGGTTGCGGATCTGTCGCCAGGTCTCGCCGCTCTGGTTGATCAGGCTGTAGTTGGAGTCATGGCGACTGTCGATGGAATTTTCTCCATCTTTCACCTGCCGCCAGGTGTCGGCATTCACCGTACCGACCGCCTGACCGATCTCGCCGTCCGGATTCGCGGCCAGCGCCTGAGGGGCCAGCCAGAGGCTGGCCAGCATCAGACACAGGAACATGGCGACGACGGTCAACCGTGAAGCTGTGAAGTGCGCGCGCATGTCGCCTCCTTACCCCTTGCGGGCTGCGTCGTAGGCCAGGTGGTCCGCCTGCTGAACGCTGCTGGTGGTCAGGTTGGCCGAGGTTTCCGGGTGGCTGGCCTTGTCGACCGGCGACCAGGCACCATCCTCGTGACCGCGATAGACCACGCGCTGACGGAAGATGTCGGAGACGGTCTCGGCGTCACCGGCCAGCAGGGCCTTGGTGGAGCACATCTCGGCACACAGCGGCAGCTTGCCTTCGCTGATGCGGTTGGCACCGTACTTCTCGAACTCTTCTTCCGGGCTCTCGGCCGGGCCGCCGGCACAGAAGGTGCACTTGTCCATCTTGCCCCGCTCGCCGAAGGCACCTTGCTGCGGGAACTGTGGTGCGCCGAACGGGCAGGCATACAGGCAGTACCCGCAACCGATGCAGATATCCTTGTCGTGCAGGACGATGCCGTCATCGGTCTTGTAGAAGCATTCGGTGGGGCAGACCGCCATGCAGGGCGCGTCATCACAATGCATGCAGGCCACCGAGATGGAGACTTCGCTCGGCTTGCCGTCATCCAGGGTCACGACACGGCGACGCTGAATGCCCCATTCCGTCTCGTTGGCGTTCTTGCAGGCCGTCACGCAGCCATTGCACTCGATGCAGCGTTCTGCATCACACAGGAATTTCATCTGGGCCATCTTGCTTCTCCTTCACGGCCCGTCGTCGAGTGGCTCAGACGACAGGCCGGATATTTCTGATCATCGACATATGATTGGCTCGATGATTCGGCGTTTACGCGATCGACAGTCAGGGTCGGGACGCGCTTCAGGCGAGGCTGACTCGGCACAGCGTGACCTTGGTTTCCTGCATCAGGGTCACGGGGTCATAGCCATAGGTCGTCGCGGTGTTGGCGGACTCACCCAGCACGTAGGGCACCGTGCCTTCCGGGTAGCGTGACTCCAGGGACTCGCCCTCGTAGTGGCCCCCGAAGTGGAAGGGCATGAAGACCACGTCCGGCCCGACTCGCTCGGTGACCAGCGCCTTGACCTTCACGCGGCCGCCTTCGGCACCCTCGACCCATACCATGTCGCCATCCTTGATGCCCTGGTCATTGGCCAGCGCCGGATTGATCTCGACGAACATCTCCTGCTGCAGCTCGGCCAGCCACGGGATGGAGCGTGTCTCTTCGCCACCCCCTTCGTATTCCACCAGGCGGCCCGAGGTCAGGGTGATCGGGTATTTGGCGCTGACGTCCTTCTCCTGAATGGAGGCGTAGAGCGTCGGCAAGCGATAGATGGATTCGGAATCCGGCCAGGTCGGATAGTCCTTCACCAGGTCACGGCGCGCGGTATACAGCGGCTCGCGGTGCTTGGGGATCGGGTCCGGGAAGGTCCACACTAGGGCACGTGCCTTGGCGTTGCCGTACGGCATGCAGCCATGCTTGATGCACACGCGCTGGATGCCACCGGAAAGATCGGTCTTCCAGTTCTTGCCTTCCGCCGCCTGCTTTTCCTCGGCCGTCAGGTCGTCCCACCAGCCCAGCTGCTTGAGCAGCTTGTCGGTGAACTCCGGATAGCCATCCTCGATCTCGGCGCCCTTGGACCAGGAGCCCTCGGCCAAGATATTGGTGCCGTTGTGTTCCACGCCGTAACGGGCGCGGAAGTTGCCACCGCCTTCGGCCACCGTCTTGGAGGTGTCATACAGGATGGGCGAGCCTGGATGGCCCATCTCCGGCGTTCCCCAGCACGGCCATGGCAGACCGTAGAAGTCGCCATTTGCCGGACCACCACGTGCCTTGAGTGTCTCGAAGTCGAAGGTATGCCAGTTCTTCTGATGAGCCTTCAGGCGCTCGGGACTCTGGGCGGTATAGCCAACGGTCCACATCCCGGCATTGAATTCGCGGGTGATGTCCTCGACCACCGGCACGCTGCCCTCGACCTTGATGTTGCGGAACAGCTCGTCGGCAAAGCCCAGCTTGCGGGACAGCAGATACATGATCTCGTGATCCGGCTTGGAATCGAACATCGGTTCGATGACCTGATCACGCCACTGCAGGGAGCGACTGGAGTTGGTCACGCTGCCGGTGGTCTCGAACTGGGTCGCGGCCGGCAACAGATAGACGCCATCGGTGCGGTCGTGCATGACGGCGGCGATGGTCGGGTAGGGGTCGACCACCACCATCATGTCCAGCTTGGCCATGGCCTTCTTCATCTCCGGCCCGCGGGTCTGGGAGTTGACGGCATGCCCCCAGTAGAACATCGCCTTGAGCGCGGTGCGCTGGGAGATGCGATCCGGGTCCTCGAGCACGCCATCGACCCAGCGCGAGACGGTGATGCCGTTGGTGTGCATCGGCTTGCCGTCGTGATACTCGGTCTGGTCGTAGCGGTTCTGGATCCAGTCGAAGTCGACGTTCCATACCTTGGCCCAATGCTTCCACGCCCCTTCGGAGAGGCCGTAGTAACCTGGCAGGGAGTGGGACATCAGGCCCAGATCCGTGGCGCCCTGAACGTTGTCGTGGCCCCGGAAGATGTTGGCACCGCCACCGGACTTGCCGATGTTGCCCAGTGCCAGCTCCAGAATGCAGTAGGCGCGGGTATTGTTGTTGCCGGTGGTGTGCTGTGTGCCACCCATGCACCACACGACACTTCCCGGACGGTTCTGGGACAGTCGACGTGCGACGTCGAGCATGTCGGCTTCACCGACACCGGTGATGCGCTCGACCACGTCCGGCGGGAAGTTGGCGACTTCCGCGCGTACCTCGTCCATGCCGTAGACGCGCTGCTGGATGTAGGCCTCATCTTCCCAGCCGTTCTCGAAGATGTGCCACAGCAGGCCCCAGATGTAGGCAACATCGGTGCCCGGACGCAGACGCACGTACTTGTTGGCTTTCGCTGCCGTGCGGGTGAAGCGCGGATCGACGACGATGATCTCGGCGTTGGAGCGCTCCTTGGCCAGCAGGATGTGTTGCATCGCCACCGGGTGGGCTTCGGAGGGATTGGAGCCGATGAACAGAATCGAACGACAATTGTGCATGTCGTTGAACGAGTTGGTCATCGCGCCATAGCCCCAGGTGTTGGCGACGCCGGCGACGGTGGTGGAGTGGCAGATACGCGCCTGGTGATCGACATTGTTGGTGCCGAACAGGGCCGCGAACTTGCGCATCAGGTAGGCCTGTTCATTGCTGAACTTTGCCGAACCGAGCCAGTAGATGCTGTCCGGGCCATGCTGCTCGGTCAGCTCCAGTACCTTGTTGCCGACTTCCTCGATGGCCTGCTCCCAGGACAGCTTCTTCCACTTGCCGCCTTCGAGCTTCATCGGATACTTCAGACGACGATCAGAGTGACCATGCTCACGCAGCGAGGCGCCCTTGGCACAATGCGCGCCGCGGTTGAAGGGGTGATCGAAGGCGGGTTCCTGCTTGGTCCAGACGCCTTCCTGGACTTCGGCATAGACGCCACAGCCCACGGAGCAGTGGGAACAGATCGTGCGCTTGGTCTCGACAGGTGCCTGAGAGACTTCCGTCTTGGCCTCGGCACGCTTCATCATCGGGGTGGCCATGAAGCTGGCCGCGGCAAGGCCGCCGGTCGCAACACCGCTGCGCTTCAGGAACTGGCGGCGGTTGATGCCGAGTCCCGTACTCTCCGTGCTGGAGGGGGTGGGGGTCAGTCGCATGACATCTTTCTCCTCATCACCCGATACACGACATGCACCGCTTGGGCGGGTCAGGTGGCCGTGTCGGGAGTGGCGGTTCTTCAGGTGGCTCTTCTGGCATTCGCCAGCGAGCCCCTGTGCCGTCTTGTCGCTGTCAATGGCGGCTGGAGTGAACTCCACGCTGCCCTTTGTGTCTCTGATCGGTCACGCCGTCAGGCGAGTCTGTACTCTCCCAGAGGATCTGGCAGTGGCGGCGTTGCCACTGGCAGATTCCCCTGTGGAGACGTGACCGACAGAAGGTCAATCTCGCAGAGTGGCGTAGAACGCCTTCACGTGATCCGTCTCGCGATAGTTGTCGGTCACTCTGTCTGCTGTCTTGCCGTCCTGTGGCGCGGCCTGATCCGGGATGACGGCCCCGGCCAGCGTTCCAGCGGCTGCCGCCCCGACGGTGCTGGCTCCCAGTACCCTCAGGAACTTGCGGCGGCCCTGACGGGCCAGTTCCTGGCCTTGCGTGTTGTCATCAGTCTTCATGCTGATCTCCTGTCTGACATGTCATGTTCAAGGCGAACGTCGCTGAATCCGTTGTCGCTTGAAGGGTGTCTCACGGTCTTGCTTCAGGTCTTGCATCAGGGTCTTGCATCAGCCCCAGCACCGGCCATGGCGTGTGCCGGGCTGTGGGTGCTGTCCGGCGCGTGTCTGTCGGTCTCACGATTGGGGAAGTTGTATGCCTTGCCAGCCAGTGGTGCCTTGGCTTGCGACGTCCGCCAATGAGGCTGTCGGTTGGGGAGCCTCTCCGAGATTGCGTCGTTCGGCTGCCAGAAATGCCTGGCCAAGATAGCCAACCGCGGCATAGAAAGGACTCTTGCGGCGCGCAAGGTCGGCACAGCAACGCTCACCCCAGTTCGCCAGATGCTGACGGAAGAAATTGACCTGTTCGCCGGGCAGCTCCTCGATCAGCATGGCCATGACCTCGCACAGAGCCCCCAGGTGGTCCTCCGGCTCGCGAACGTCGGCTTCGCGCTCGAAACCGAGGCGCTTGAGGTCATGGCGCAGTGCCACCAGCGGCATTTCCATCAATGAGCCGGTCAGGTACCAGCTGGCATACGGCACCACTTCGCCCTGCACGACCCCGACCAGTGCCTGGAAATACTCATCCTCCAGTCGTCGAGGATCACTGACCCGCGCCGAGAGAGACAGCGAGGCCAGCGCCCTGGGCAGTTGCTGCTGATCCGCGCCGGGCATGGTGATGGCCTCAGGCTCCAGCGCCGCCAGGAAGTCGATGAGTGGCTGATCGGGCGCTGCCCGCAGCAGACGAGCCAGCAGGCGGTAGAGATCGGCCCGCAGTGCCTGTTGCTCGGCACTGTGGCTGATCAGTGATCCATCATCAGGTGTCATATCAGTGTCATCACTTGAAGGCATGGACTCAGACCTTGAGTTGAGCATCGGGATTGCGGGCCATTTCGTGCCAGATATCCTTCACGCGGCAATCGCTGCACATCTTGAGGCGCAGCGCACCGTCACCCTGGAAATAGGCGTGGGAGGCCAGCTTGGTCTGCATCGCCGTGATGGTGGCGGTGGAGCCGAACGGGGTGCCGCAGCTGATGCAGGGGAACGGCGTGTCCTGCTTGAGCAGGCGCGGTTCACGGCGCACCTCTGGTTGTGCGGAAAAGCCCGGCGTCAGAGTGATGACGCTCTCGGGGCATGACTGCTCGCACAGGCCACATTGCACGCAATCTCCCTCGGTGAAGGACAGTGCCGGAGAGGTGCGGTTGGCGGACAGTGCGCTGGTCGGGCAGACCGCGACGCAGGCCTGACAAAGGGTGCAGCCGTCGCTTTCGACCTGAATCGCGCCGAAGGGCGCACCGGCAGGTACCTCGACGGCGGTCTGCGCCAGGTCAGCGGCGGCCAGCGTGGCCAGGTGATCCAGTACACGATTCAGGCGCTCACGCTTGCCGGGTCGGGCATCCGGTTGACCCAACAGCCAGTCACGCGCGATCGGCAGGCCCGGCTGGCCGTCTTCTTCGCGATCGGCACCGGGCGCCAGCGCGATGCAGAGCGGACTGACGAGCGTCATGGGCGAGGCCGGCACGGCGGACTCGGTGATCAGCACGAGACGGGGGGAGCCTTGGGTGTCCGTGGCCAGTTGCATGCTTTCCAGCAACGCATTGCACAGACGCTGTTCCTGCTCGAGTTGCTGGTGCTGACCGGCAGGCAGTGTCCGAGGCAGTTCGACGATGACCTGGGTGGCGCCCAGCGCCAGCGCGGCCAGCCACTCGTCGTGCCCGGTGGCGCTGATTTCATCCAGTGCAATGTCCAGGCAGCGTTCCTGATCCTCAGGTGCCAACGGCGAGTGGCGGTCACTGGCAGACTCGAGGCGGTAGCGCAGTATCGGCTGCGTGCCCCCTGCATCCTGATAGCGCTCAAGCAGACGCTGGATCTGTTCGAGACGCTGTTCGAGTGGCGGCTGGGTAAAGCTCAGCGCGCCGGTCGGGCAGGCACTCACGCAACTGGCGGCACCATGGCAGAGGTACGGGTCGATCTCGATATGCGCGTTGCGGCGTCCCGCCACGGAGAAGATGGCATCGGCGCTGCAGGAGGAAAGACAACGTGTACACCCGATGCTGCCCGCACTTGAATGGGCACAGATGTCGAGATTGACGTTGACGTAATTGGGCTTGTCGAAGCTGCCGACCAGACCGGCGAATTCTGTCGCCCAATGGGTCAGGTTCGCGATCTGGTCGCCGCTCTCGACAAGGCTGGCGTCGCTTGCGAGACGATCCAGCTCGCCCAGCACCGTATCCTCTGCACGCAGATAGCCCGGCGGCGGAAGTTCCGCCTGATTGAGGGGCTGGTGACCCAGATCGGCGATCAGGTCGAAGGTCTCGACCTGTCGGGCACCTGTGGACAGCAGTGCGCGCGCCAGATTGACCCCGCCAGCCAGCAGCGTGAAATGGCCAAGATGGCCGCTCAGCGAGAGCGCCTCGCGGGTGCTGGCATGGGAAGGCAGTGCTTCGCTCGTCGTGATATGCCGCTCGTCGAGGGATACCAGTGCGCTGTTGTCCTGCTCGCTGATCAGCAGAGACAGTGACAGGGAGTGAGTGGCGGGCAGTGCCAGCATCAGGCTGGACAGGGCACGCAGGCGCGCTTCGCTGCCGATCAGCAGCGTGCGGCCCTGGCTGCGATAGCGGATCGGGGCGCTGCCGGCATCACTGGCCAGCAGTGGCAGGCTGGAAGCGGGGGAGGCTCCGAGCACTGCCGCCAGGGCGCGTTGGCGTGCTTGCTGGTTGAGCGCGCGCTGGGCGTTCTCGAGACTTGAACTGAGCATCCTCATCCTTATTTCGGTCGTGGCGGCTCCGCCCTTGCGCGCCTGTCAGGTGGCGCGGTGGACGGTTCCTGATCGCCGCTGATTCTCGAGGCTCGCGCCCGGTCAGCGGTCGAAGGTCATTCAAGGAAGTGCATGGGCTTCCAGCGACGTCTTGCGCCTGATGTCATCCGGATGATCCGCATGGCGGCATCATTGCGACTGGCTTCAGCATAGTCAGGGACTGAAGGGCCAGCGATGAGCATCGGGCGTAGACGATCAGGTATCGGAAGGCAGTGCCGTTCTCTTCGCAGACGATACCTGCCTCTGTTGAGCGGATTCTTGCAGGCAGTGCGCCTCTCGCATGGGAGTGGAAGTCATGTGAGGGGCAAGGGAATGACCCCGCATGCCGAATACGGAGCTTGCGCTGGGTCATAATGTCTCAGTGCCTGCGGGTAGGCGTGTCATTCTGGTGGTTGGGGCGGTCTGTGGGTGGGCCCATGTCCGTCAGCCGTGACGCCATCGGTCTGGTCCCATGCGCCTTGCCGTGCATGCGTGTCATGCGCAAGGGCAGCATCAGTATCCGTGTGCTTGTCCTGCGCGTGCTCGCGATGGGTCTGTGGGCCGTGATCCGGTGATGTCTCATCCAGTGAGTCGAGACCTTGCTCATCCGTAGAGGGTGCAGCCTCCAGCGCCTCATCCTGCGGCTGATCTTCCGAGCCGTTGCTGGCGGCTACGCAATCAGCCTCGTCATCTTCCAGCTTCTCGAGTCCCTCTTCGACATCGCGAGTCCAGCGTCTCAGCGTCTCGGCCACACCTGCGGCGAGCGGACGCATCTGGGAGAAATCCTGATCGTAATCGTCCAGGCCATCGCGCAGGGAGTGCTCGCCTCCCATGAAGATGCGGCGCAGGGCGCGTTGTCGCAGCGCCGGGTCCACTCCTGCCTGCATGTAGGCACTGATATCCGCATCCGGCAGCAGGGTGTCGGGGTCTGGCAGCTCCACGACGGGAGGGGGCTCATCTGCCTCCTGTGCAAGGGCCTCGGCGTCGGTCGTCTCACTGCCGCCTTCAGCGGACGCTTCGCCATGCCGCTTGCTGTGCAGAGCATGGCCCAGCTCGTCCGATGCCTCGCAGGCCCCTGTTTCCTTGGGTGCGGTCTCAGTGGGTGCGGTGTCATTGGCCGTGGAGGGCTGTGCGACCGTCGCCAGCCCAGCGGCGGCATCGGGAGAGTCCGTGGTCGTCCGTGAGGCTTCGGCGCGCTGCTTGCGGCGTGACCAGCGGGACAACAGGCCTTGCGAGGTATGGTCGCGGTCGTCGGAGTGACTCATGGCCCTTCCTTGTTGGCAGCATCAGCGTCCGGGCGCACGGTGTCGGTCTGACTGGCGCGCCCCGCCCCCTTGCGCTTCTTCTTCTTGCCTTCGTCGATGCGCTCACCATGCCGGGCGAGATAGCCCTCCAGCCAGACCATCAGGGCAGGAGGCATCGGGGTATCCAGTACTAGTTGGTCGCCATCCAGCCAATGCGAGGCCACTTCCTGGCAGGCGGTGACGACCCTTGGCTGCATGCCATCCGCTTCACGCTCTTCACACAAGACGAACAGGCGCGGCTGTTCGCAACGCAGGTTGTAACGATAGTCGGTGCGCTCGGTGAGATGCAGCTGCAGGGGCAGAGTGCGTTGAGGCTCCGGTTGCGCCGCTTGTTCAGGCGTCCGGGGCGTGGTCTCGCCGTGATCCGCGGGCGCGATCCGGGAAATCACCCAGGTGTCGAGAGTGAAGCGGCCGAGAGTCTGCTGCGAGGGGGCCAGTGTCACGGTCAGCCAGCGAGTGTCGTCAGGTCGTGATGACTCGCGTGAGGCGTCGAGTGTCGTGTCCATCAACGGGTCGGGTGGCTGGGTCATGGCGTATCTCTTGAGGGCGTTCTGGAAGTGGTTCAGGGGGTGACCCGAGTCGTGGTCGGCGGCGTATCGGGTCCAAGGCGAGTCTGTCATCAGCGCCGTGGCTCGTACGTTCACGAACATGCGACGCTCTACCGGTTTTAGCAAGAAGCGTGCCGCATGCGTCGAGAATTGCATGACGCGAGATCGCAATGGCTGCCGGATCAGGACAGCCTCTCGGCCTGACTGGTATTCTTTGAGCGCTGGGTGACGACGCATGCCGCAACCTGCATGGCAGGTTCGCCGTGTGGCGGCACCCTCCGGCATCAATTCGGCTCGAAGAGGGAGACCCCGACGCCATGAAAGCCTCTATGCCTCCGGTCATCAGCAATGCTCGATTGCCCACCACGCTGGATATCGTCGTGATGGATGAGCGAGGCCAGCGCCAGACGCAGTCGATCGCCGCCGAGCGCGCGCTGACGATCTACCTCAACAAGCGTGAGATCGTCACTCTGATGACGCTGGGGGCCGAGCCTGAGGCGCTGGTGGCGGGCTATTTGCGCAATCAGGGCCTGTTGGGAGATATCGAAGACCTGGAGGCGCTGCAAGTGGACTGGGAGGTGGAAAGCGCCTCGGTGGTGACGCGCCATCTACCGAAGGATATCGAGCAGCGACTGAGCAAGCGTACCGTCACCACCGGCTGCGGCCAGGGAACCGTCTTTGGCAATCTGCTGGAGCGTCAGACGCTGGAGGCGCTTGATGATCGCCCCTTTCAGCAGAGTGTGCTGTATCAGCTGTTGGCATCTCTCGCGGCCCACAATGCCACCTACCGCAAGGCGGGGGCGGTACATGGCTGTGCGCTGTGTCGGGATGATGAGGTGCTGGCATTCATCGAGGATGTCGGTCGCCACAATGCCGTCGATACCCTGGCAGGCCTGAACTGGCTTTCACCTGTGCGCGAGGACGAGACGGATTACCGGGGTGCCAATATCTTCTATACCACGGGGCGTCTGACCTCGGAGATGGTGCTCAAGGTGGCGCAGGCGGGCATTTCGGTGCTGGTCTCACGCTCCGGGGTGACCCAGAAGGGCGTTGAGCTGGCCAGCCGCTTCGGGGTGCTGTTGATCGCACGTGCCAAGGGCAGCCACTTCCAGGTGGTGGACCCTGCCGGTCGGATGATACTGGACGCCATCCCTCCGCTGCGTGCCGGTGATCAACTTCGTGAAGCTGGCAAGTCTCGCCCGGGAGGCGAGCAATGAATCAGCCTGTTTCCGGGGATGCGACGATGCATGACAACCCCTTTCTGACGGTCCATGAGGTCGCACGACTGTTGCACCTCAATGAAAAGAAGATCTATCAGCTGGCCAGTGAGGGCACCATGCCGGCCACCAAGGTCACCGGCAAATGGCTTTTCCCGCGGCGCCTGGTCGAGCAATGGATTCTGGAGTCCAGCCATCATGGGGTGCTGGCGGATCGCTTGATGATCACCGGTAGCGATGACCCCTTGCTGGCAGCGCTGACGATGCGACTCAACCAGCAGCACGATGGCAGTGCCTTCTATGGCATGAGTGTCACCGGGACACGCCTGGGGCTGGATCTGTTGAGTCAGGGACGAGCCGATGTCTGTGCCATTCACTGGGGGCGTGCCGAGGAAGCATCGCTTCGCCATCCGGCCTTGATCCGCGGGCACGATGGTTATCGTCAGTGGGTATTGGTCCGGCTGGCTCGGCGCACCCAGGGGCTGATCATTCGTCAGGAAGATCGCCACCTGCCGATCAATCCCGGCGGCCTGTTCGGGTCTCAACGGCGCTGGGTAGTGCGTCAGGAGGGGGCCGGTTCGCAGCGCTTCCTGCAGGAGTGGCTGTCCGGCCATCAGATGCGCCCGGAGCAGCTCAATACCCTCGCCATCGCCTACTCGGAGCGAGAGGTCGCATCACTCGTCGCGCGCGGGGAGGTGGATGTCGGGCCGGGGACGTTATCGGCCGCGAATGAATTCGGTCTCGGATTCGTGCCGGTCTGTGAAGAGGCCTTTGATCTTGTCGTGCCACGCAACGTCTATTTCCGCGACCTCTTCCAGGGCCTGCTGGACTATCTGTCCACGCCCAATGGCATCCAGCTGGCACAGTCGTTGGGAGGGTATGACCTGCGTGAATGTGGTCAGCTCATCTGGCGAGGCGACGCCGCCCAACATGACTGAGTCAAGATCGCCAGCTAGCACCAGGCTAAACGGTGATGATGTGGGCGCTGCCTCTGCCTCGCCAGGCCATTGTTCTGGCGAGGTAAAGATCTTTCACGTCACATGCTCCTGGAGAACGGTTTAGCGTTGCGCCAGTGGGCATATCATCAATCGGCGTCGTTGCGCGTGCAGACCGACAGCACTACGGCATCGTCTTCGCTGGTGGAAACCAGAGCATGGCCCATGTCGGAGTCGAAATAGATGCTGTCTCCATCCCCGAGAGGCAAGGGTTCATAGAACTCGGAATACAGCAGAATGCTGCCCTCTAGCACCATCAGGAATTCCTCGCCGTCGTGGCGCACCCAGTCGGGAAACTCCTCGAAGCTGCGAGCGCGCACCCGGGTCTTGAAGGGAATCATGCGCTTCTGAGCCAGCTGCCAGGAAAGCAGCTCATGTTCATAGGTCGGGGTCGGGTGGCTCTTGCCTTCACCGAGGCGTGTCAGATCACGTCTGCCCAGCGTGCCGCTCTGTCGCTTGGGAGGGCTTAGCAGTTGAGGAAGGTCGATATTGAGACCATTGATCAACTTCTGGACGGCGGTGAAGGTGGGGGATATCTGTTCATTCTCGATCTTGGACAGCGTAGAGCGTGCAAGCCCGGTACGCTGGCTGACGTCCTCGAGGGTCCAATGATTGGCGAGTCGGATCTGCTTGACCCTCTCTCCAAGCTTGAGGGGCTCAACGAAGGCCTTGCGGCCGGAAGCGATCCGGACCGCGGCATCCTTGTCAGTCGGTGTACTCATGGGAAGCTTCGCTGTGGTCGATGGCGGCGGGAGTTCACAAGTTTACTATTGGAAACTTTTTCGCCAGCTTATCACAGCAAGGAAATCACGGTGTAGCTGAGCAAGGCATCGACGATGCTCCTGGCGACAGGGGATGCGTCTCTTGAAGTCGCATGTCTGGTCACTCAGAAAAGCGGATGATCACGCTCATTTGGCCTTGCATGCACTTTGGGTGACGCGTGCGCGGCTGGCGGCGAATGACGCAGGGGTATCCCGTCCTCCATCGGCAGACCCGCCAGTGCCTTGACATGGGCCTCAGTGCTGCGTGCCAACGCTTCCAGGCAGTAGCCGCCTTCCAGTACCGAGACGATACGTCCCTGACAATGGCGCCTGGCCACGTCCATCGCCAAGCGCGTGATCCAGTAATAGTCGTCGTCCTCGAGACACAGTTCGGCCATTGGATCCTCACGATGCGCGTCGAAGCCTGCCGAGATCAGGATCAGCTCCGGCTTGAAATCATCAAGCTTCTTCAGCCATTGCGCTTCGATGGCATGGCGAAAGTCCAGCGAACAACAGCCTTCTGCAAGCGGGGTATTGTGAATGTGCTCCCAGCGGCTCTCGAGATAGCGCCAGGGGTACATGGCGTTCTGGAACGATGAGCAGACCAGCGTGTCGGGGTCATGCTTGAAGATATCTACCGTGCCGTTGCCCTGATGAACATCGAAATCGAGGATGGCGATGCGTCTGACACCGTACTGCTGGCGGGCATGCAGCGCGCCTACTGCCACGTTGTTGTAGAAGCAGAAGCCCATGGCATCCGCGCGTTCGGCATGATGGCCCGGTGGGCGCACGGCACAGAAGACGTTGTCCGCCTGATTGCGCATCACCTGGTCGACCCCGCGCACGACGGCTCCTGCCGCGAGACGTGCCGCCACCAGGCTGTCTGCACACATCACGGTGTCCTCGCTGAGCGTCAGCAGCTGACCTGCCTGGGGCGGGCACTTGTCGAGGGCCTGCAGGTGGCGCATCGGATGGACTCTTGCCAGCTGTTCCAGCGTGGCAGGGCGTGCATCGTATTGCTGGACATGCTGAATCACGCCGCTCAATGCCAGCTGACGCTGGATGGCCTGCAGGCGCAATGGGCTCTCGGGATGTGTCGGACCCATGAAATGATTGCCACAGTCGCTATGAGAGATATAAGAGGTGATCATCGGCATGTGCCTGTTTGGCTGGGCGCTAGACTGAGGATAGTTCGAAACCTCACAGTAAGATTCACTGGTAGACACGGATAGTGGCGGATGGTCTACCTTCTCCAGCACCTGCCGGCTGCTGTTCAGGCACTCACTTTCGCGGCATGCTGGTGGCATCGCGCATTGGATGCGCACCGGCTGACAGGACACCTCCATGGGGATGCGATTTCTGCGCAATTTCTTCGAGCCCACCAGTATCGCGGTGATCGGGGCCTCGGAAAAGACACACTCACTGGGCGGCCAGGTGCTGAGAAACCTGCTGGAAGGCGGGTTCAAGGGCACGCTTGTCGTGGTGAATCCCAAGGGCTATGACACGGTGCATGGAGTGCCCTGTGTGCGCCGGATCAGTGAGCTGGACACGATGCCGGACCTCGCCATCCTGTGCTCGCCTGCCGAGACCTTGCCGCGCATCGTCGAGAAGCTGGGGCGTCGCGGCGTCAAGGCCGCGCTGTTGATCTCCGGAGGAGTGGCACCGTCGCCGGCAAGCTCCCTGGCCCGCGTGACGGAAAAAGGGCTCGGAATGCTTGCCCGGCGTGAGCCTGTGGCCCCCGACCACGCGCGACTGCGCATCCATCCGGATCAGGAGAGTCTCAACAGCCGTCTGCTCAAGGCGGCACGTGGCAGTGGAATACGTCTGCTGGGCCCGGAGTGCATGGGGGTCTGCGTGCCCAATCGGAATCTGAATGCCTCCTTCAGTGGTCAGCCTGTCGCCAAGGGCAAGGTCGCCTATCTGGGGCAGTCGGGGATGCTGGGCAATGCCATGATCGACTGGGCGGCGGGGCGCGGTATCGGCTTCTCCCATCTGGTGACGCTGGGAGACAGCGTCGACGTGATGCTGCCTGACCTGATTGATTACCTGAATCAATATGGGCATGCCCAGGCGCTCCTGCTGCATCTCGAGCGCATCCATGACTCGATGCACTTCATGACTGCGCTGCGCGAGGCCTCTCGCAACCGACTGGTATTGGCGATCAAGAGCGGTCGCACGCCCGAGGCCGACCTGTTCGGGACTCACGTCACCCCCGGCATTCCCAATCGCGACCAGATCGTGGACGTCGCGCTGGCGCGTGCTGGGGTGGTACGCGTCAATGACAGCGAGGACATGTTCGATGCCCTCGAGACGCTCAATCGCATGAAACCGCTGCGGGGCGATCGGCTGGCGATCGTCTCCAATGGTCTCGGGCCGGCCCTGTTGGCGATCGACAAGCTGATGGCGGGAGGCGGCAAGCTTGCCGAGCTGGGCAAGGAGAGTCGGGATGCGCTGCTCAAGGATCAGCTGGATGTCAGCCTGCCCGGTCGCAATCCGGTGGATCTGGGGGGCAATGCCACGCCCGAAGACTTCGTTGCCGCAGTCAACATCGTGGCCAATGATCAGGGAGTCGATGCGGTGCTCGTCGTGCATGCGCCGACAAGACTTGCACCATCCAAGGACACGGCCGAGGCCCTGATCACGCATCGCAAGCAGTTCCGGCGCAATCTGCTGACCAGCTGGATGGGGCTCGAGCAGGCGCTGGCGGCACGTCATGCCTGCCACGCTGCGGGTATCCCGACCTATCTCTCACCCGAAAAGGGCGTCAAGGCCTTCCTGCAGATGGTGGATTACCAGCGGGTGCAGTCCCTGTTGCAGCAGACCCCGCCGAGCCTGTCCTTCACCACCAGCGCCGAGATTCGCGCCCGAGCACATGATCTGGTGCACAGCGCTCGGCGTGCCGGTCGTGAATGGCTGACCCATTCTGAAACGGCTCAGGTACTGGAGACCTATGGCATCGCGACAGCTGCCAGTCATTATGTGTCTGATGCCGCCGAAGCCGCGCAGGCCATTGCAGCTCTCAGGCAGGCGGCTGGCAAGGAAGACGCCGAGATGGCAGCGGGGCCCTTCGCCTTGCGGGTGGTCCACGAGCACAACAGCCAGCCCTTCCGTTATCGCCGCTTCCCGCAGCGTCTGTCTTCTGGCGTGGTCCAGGATCTCAATGGCCCGGAAGACATCGCCCTGGCCATGCGTCGCATCACCAGCAAGGTGAGCGAGCGTGATGACGAGCGGGGACGCAGCGGCAGCGAACGCACCCGCATCCATGAGTTCTGCCTGCAGCCGATGCGCCGCGGCAAGCATTCGCTGCAATTGAGTGCGGGCATCACGCGTGACGAGGAGTTCGGGCCGGTGGTGGTCTTCGGGCTGGGGGGCTACAAGGTCAACGTGCTGGTAGACCGCCAGGTTGCCTTGCCGCCTCTCAACATGACGCTGGCACGCGAGCTCATCTCGCGCAGTCATGCCTCGCGTCTGATCGAGGAGCACTCGCCGGACCCCGAGCGTGATATCGCGCGCCTGTGTACCTTGTTGATCAAATTGTCGCAGTTGGCATCGGATTTGCCTGACATTCGGGGGCTGGAGATCAATCCGTTGCTGCTCAATCGTGATGAGGCCGTCGCGGTGGATTTCACGCTGGATCTGGGCAAGCCCGCGCGCTTCGCCATCATGCCGTACCCGGAAGAGCTGCGGGAGTGGGTGCGGCTTGAGGATGGCACCGAGGTGGAAGTGCGGCCGATTCGTGCAGAGGATGCGCCATTGATCACCGCTTTCCATGCCAGATTGTCCGAGGAAAGCATTCGTTTCCGTTATTTCCATCACAAGGCTTCCCTGACGCAACGCGATCTGGCGCTGCTGGCCCAGATCAATTATGACCGCCAGATGGCATTCATCGCCGAGCGTGAAGTCAGTGAGCAGGAGGAGGGCGGCTCACGTCGTGAAATGCTGGGAGTGGTGCGGGTCTGGAATGACCCTGACAACATTCGCACGGAGTTCTCGGTGATCATTCGTGATGACCTGCAAGGTGAGGGGATCGGACGACTGTTGATGGAAAAGATGCTGCGCTATTGCCGTTCGTTGGGCACTCTCGAGATGGTAGGCAAGATCATGATGGACAATCACCCGATGCGTGCACTGATGAAGCACCTGGGGTTCACCTGTCGTTACAACATGGAGGAACAGGTCATCGATGCGAGTATCCGACTCAATGAGCCCACCAGTGATTGGCAACGCCTGAGGCTTGAATCCAAGGCCTGATGCGCGCGTGTCAGGGCATGATCGGTGGTATGCCACCTTCGTCGTATAAAGCTGTGTTGTTGTTTGAGTGAATATCAATAACTCTGTATCATTATTTTAAATATAAGAATCCTTTATGGAAATTGGCGCAGGGAATGACGTGGCATTCTGCTCAGTATCAGGCAGTGTCATGACGGGTGCCTCCCGCATGACGGCCTGATTGGCGCTATGCCACCCTCAGCGGCGCAACATCGTGAAAGCGCGTTGCCTGCCGTGTGACTGATCAAGCCTGTTCACGCTTCCCTGTGCACTCACAACAGGAAAGCCAATGACTGACACTCGCGATGCGAAGATCCGGGTGCGCAACCTGAGCAAGGTGTTCGGTAACCAGCCTGACAAGGCGCTCACTCTGCGTGACCAGGGACTCAAACGTCCTGAAATTCTGGAAAAGACCGGCCAGACACTGGGCCTGTCCAATGTCGATTTCGATGTGATGGAAGGTGAGCTGCTGGTCATCATGGGGCTGTCCGGCTCCGGGAAGTCCACCTTGATCCGTTGTCTCAATCGTCTGATCGACCCGACAGAAGGCGAGATCCTGATCGACGGTCAGGACGTGGCCAAGCTGGATGAGAAATCGCTGCTGCGCTGTCGTCGCAAGCACTTCTCGATGGTCTTCCAGAACTTTGCGCTCTTCCCTCATCGTACGGTTCAACAGAATGCCGAGTACGGCCTTGAAGTGCGCGGCGAGGCGAAGGAAGTCTGTTTCCAGCGCGGGCGTGATGCACTCAAGCAGGTAGGACTGGACGGGTGGGAGGATGCCTACCCCGATCAGCTCTCCGGCGGCATGCAGCAGCGTGTCGGGCTCGCACGTGCATTGGCCAATGATTCTACCGTCCTGCTGATGGATGAAGCCTTCTCGGCACTGGATCCGTTGATCCGCAAGGACATGCAGCAGGAGCTGCTGGCGCTGCAGCACAAGATGAAGAAGACCACCATCTTCATCACCCACGATCTGGATGAAGCCCTGTCCATCGGTGATCGCATCATCCTGCTCAAGGATGGTGAAATCGTCCAGATCGGCACTCCCGAGACCATTCTCACCGAGCCCGCTGACGATTATGTCGCGCGCTTCGTCGAAGGCGTGGACATGTCGCGGATTCTGACCGCCCAGTCCGCCATGACGGATGTCCGTGCCACCGCGCGAGACGATGATGGCCCCCGTACGGCATTGCGCAAGATGGGAGAAAACGGCCTGGACAGTCTCTTCGTGGTGCGCCGCGACCGTACCGTTCTGGGAATCGTGACGGCAGAAGATGCCGAGCGTGCCGTGCGTGAGAACCTCACGGATCTCTCCAGTCTGATCCACTCCGATTGCTGTCGGGTCTCGCCTGATGAGCCCTTGCACAACCTGTTCGCGATGTTTGCTGGCCATCACCACCCGCTGGCAGTCGTGGATGAGCAATCGCGCTTGATGGGAGTCGTGGTCAAGGGATCCGTACTGGCTGAGCTGGCCGAAGCAGGGGAGGCGCATGCATGAGTGAATCGACAGGTTTCACCATTCCGAAGATAGAGCTGGGTGACTGGATCGAGGCAGGGCTGGATTACCTGACCAACAATTATTCCAGCGTGACCCGCGCCATTTCCAAGTTCACCGAGACCGGCATCGGTGCGCTCAATGACGCCCTGATGTGGATGCCTCAGTGGGCCTTGATCGCAATGGTCGCGCTGTTGTGCTGGCGGCTGGCGGGAACTCGCCTGGCGATCGGTTCCATCCTGGGCCTCGGCCTAATCTGGAATCTGGATCTGTGGGATCCGATGATCGAATCGCTCACCCTGGTGGTCATCGCGACGCTGGTGGCCGTGGTCATCGCCATCCCCCTGGGCATTCTGGCGGCGCTGTCGGATCGCTTCTATCGGGTCATCATGCCGGTTCTGGATTTCATGCAGACGATGCCGGCCTTCGTCTATCTGATCCCGGCCATTCCCTTCTTCGGTATCGGGTCGGTCTCGGCGATCTTCGCTACGGTCATCTTCTCGATGCCGCCGGCGATCCGTTTCACTACCCTGGGGATTCGTCAGGTGCCCAAGGAGCTGATCGAGGCCGCAGATGCCTTCGGGTCCACCCGTCGCCAGAAGCTCTTCAAGCTGCAGCTGCCCCTGTCGCTGCCGACGGTGATGGCGGGCATCAACCAGACCATCATGCTGGCCCTGTCGATGGTCGTCATCGCGGCCATGATCGGCGCCGATGGTCTGGGCAACGAAGTCTGGAAGGCGATCCAGCGTCTGCGTCCCGGAGATGGGTTCGAAGCGGGTATCGCGGTGGTGATCCTGGCCATGCTGCTTGACCGCCTGACCCAGACCTTGAGCAAGGAAAAGAAGTCACGCTCCTGAGGTGACTCACCTCGACCCACAAGCCGGCACCGCCTGTCGTGCCGGCTTGTCCCATCTCTTCAGGGCGTTTCTTGCCCACATTTCTGCACCGCGACACATTCTCCTGTTCTTTACACGTTGCATGGGGATGCGGCATTCGCGGCAGCCAGTCTTTCTGCTGGTCCTGTATTGATGAAAGGCTGACCTGATCGGCGATCAGGCAATTCTCGCCCTAAGAAATAAGTAGATTCAAATAAAGGGGAAGTTGATGAATAAGCAAGGTACTTCACGTAGCCATCTGACCATCACCGCCAAGGCACTGTTGCTGGGGGCCGCCATGTCATCCTCGGTGGTCGGTGTCAGCGCGGCTCATGCGGCAGGTGACAAGGGAGATGTCACCCTGGCGTATGTCGAGTGGTCCTCCGAGGTCGCCTCCACCAATGTCGTGAAAGCGGTGCTGGAAGCTCAGGGCTACAACGTCGAGCTCAAGGCGCTGTCCGCCGCCGCGATGTTCCAGGCGGTCGCCTTTGGTGATGCTGATGGCATGGTCGGTGCGTGGCTCCCCACGACCCATGAAGACTACATGGCCAAGGTCGGGCCCAAGGTCGAGGACCTGGGAGTCAACCTCGAGGGCACCAAGCTTGGCCTGGTGGTCCCGGCGTACAGCAAGCTCGAGTCCATCGAGGACATCACCTCGCATGCCGACGAGATTGATGAGCGTATCGTCGGTATCGAGCCAGGCGCCGGCCTGACCCGACTCACCGAGCAGGTGCTCGAGGATTACGATCTCGAGGATATCGACCTCACGACCGGTAGCGGCGCGACCATGACCGCAGCGCTGAGCAATGCCATCAAGGGCGAGCGGGATATCGTGGTGACCGGCTGGACCCCCCATTGGATGTTCGCGCGCTGGGACCTCAAGTACCTGGAGGATCCGAAGGGTGTCTATGGTGGTGCCGAGGAGATCCATACCCTGGCACGCAAGGGGCTCAAGGAGGACATGCCGGAGGTCTACGCGATCCTGGACAACTTCGCCTGGACGCCGGCGGACATGGGCGAGGTGATGCTCAACAACCAGGAGGATGATGCAGACCCCTACGAGACGGCCAAGGCGTGGGTGGAAAGCCATCCGGATATCGTCAATGAGTGGCTGCCGGCAACGGCTCAGTAACCTTCATCATGATGGCAGCGGTCTAGTCCACCTCGGCCTGCCATCAATGTGAGTAAGACCAAGACGAGACGCCCCCGCAGGCTTGCCTGCGGGGGCGTCTCGTCTATCAGGGTCGTCTATCTGTCTCACCATCCGTCTCGCCGATGCGGGACGTCAGCGACGCTCAAAAGGGGCAGGGGCTGCGGACTTGCATGCGCTCGCCGCTGACCGGGTGATCGAAGGCGATCATCTCGGCATGCAGCATCAGGCGCTCGGCCATGAAGAAGGCTTCATCACTGGCATACAGATCGCAGCCCAGGATGGGGTGGCCCAACTGCTGACTGTGGATGCGCAGCTGGTGGGTGCGCCCGGAGACGGGCGTGAATTCGACCCGGGTACGCCTGGGGGCCTCGAGCCGCTCAAGCACGCGATAGTCACTGATGGCGGTCTTGCCTGTCTCATGGCAGATCTTCTGCAACGGGAACTGATCCACGTCCTTGGCAATCGGCAGCGAGATCCGTCCACTGTCCTGCTCGACGTGTCCCAGCAGCATCGCGCGGTAGGACTTGTCGATGGTCCGGGCCTGGAACTGGCGCGTCAGGTTGCCGTTGGCCGGCTTGTTGAGTGCCACCAGCATGATGCCTGATGTGCCGAGATCCAGACGGTGCAGCAGCTTGGCGGTCGGGTATTCCTTGACCAGCCGATGGTGCAGCGAGTCCAGATTGAGCGGATGCTTGCCGGACAGGCTCAGCAGACCACTGGGCTTGTGGATCAGCAGGATGTCCTCATCCGCGTAAAGCACCTTGTAGGTCTCATGACAGGGCGGAACGATGAACGGGTCGGCTTGTGGCTGCATGGGATCTCACAGATGACGATGGGCGGTTCGACGGTGATGGTCGGCAAGGCGGGTGACGAGCTCGCCGTCACTCGTCAGGCAGCGGGGAGGCCAGCAGATCGATGTCTTCCCAGTGATACTCGTATTCCTCCTCCTCGGTGTCGTCGGGAGCTCGCCCGATGAACAGGCTGGCGGTGAAAGCCCGCACGAAGATCACCTCGCTGCCATCCAGTGCCGCAAGGCGCTCGCCTTTTCTGAGCTTCTTGATCTTGCGCTTGCGCGCCGCGACATCCTCACGCGCGGCGCGGGTCGCCTCTCGCCACTGGGCGGCAATCTCACCGGGAGCAGTGGACTGCGCCAGGAGTGCCGGCGGGCATTGCAGCGGAATATCTGGCGTGCCTTCATCCCGGATATGGTATTCCCAGCGGCTGGGGTCACCCTGTCGGGGAGCCTGCATCAGATGCTGGCGAATGAAGGTATGACCATGGGGATGCTCCAGCACGGTGTAGAGCACATTGCCGACCACGGCGTGATCCACCAGCGAGATGCCATGGTGATCGGAAGGTGTGTAGCTTGCCAGCAGGCGATCTACCAGCGTCTGACGAGCCACCTTGGGTGTTGCACTGTCGTCCCAGGCCATGTGGCCTCCCTTCCTGTAAGCATGTGACGGTGTATGCAGAACATGAGCCGTGCAGCTGTCGCCGACCTGAGCATGTCCTGCATCGAAAAGCCGGCCATTGTCTGTTTTGGCACGGCGCAGGGCAAGTCATGCTTGATCTCGCGTGCCGCGTCGATGGGCGCGCATCGCGGGTGCCGCATGGCTGGATGTGAGGGGCATGGCGCGAGGGGCTTGGCGTAAGGGGCATGCGTGCTTCGATCAGCACGCAGGCGCCTTCACGCAAAAGGCCCCGCCATGGCGGAGCCTTCGAGAGCGTGTGGCGATCAGGTGCCAATTACGGTGCGAGCATCACCTTGTGCCACTCATTGTCTTCGGTATCCAGACGCTGATAACGGACCCGGTCGTGCAGGCGTGATGGCTGGCCCTGCCAGAATTCGATCATCTCGGGCACCACGCGATAGCCACCCCAGTGCTCAGGGCGCGGGACATCACTGTCGGCATAGACCTTCTCGAAGCGGCCCTGTCTCTCGCTGAGCCAGTCGCGATCCGGAATCTCGACGCTCTGCTGCGAGACCCAGGCCCCCAGCTGGCTTTCCTTGGGACGGGAGGCGAAGTAGTGGTCCGAGGTGGCGTCCGAGACCTTCTCCACGCGACCCTCGATACGGACCTGGCGCTCCATGGCAGGCCACCAGAACGTCAAGGCCGCATGCGGCACATTGGCCAGTTCGCTGCCCTTGTGGCTCTGATAGTTGGTATAGAAGATGAACCCTTGTGCGTCGTATCCCTTGAGCAGCACGATGCGCGCGTGCGGCTTGCCCTGGCTGTCCACGGTGGACAACGTCATCACATTGGCATCGTTGTCATCGGCGGAGAGTGCGCTGGTCAGCCATTCCTGAAACTGCTCGAAGGGTTCGGCCGGGGTGTTGTCAAGATTCAGGCCATCACCGGAGTAGGTTCTGCGCACGTCAGCGATATCGCGATTCATGGTGGGCTCCCTTGATGAATTGCTCATGTAATGTAAGGACTGTGTACCGTCGAGCGCCAGATCGCAAGGGCCTCAGGCCTGTGCCATGGGGCCGAGCTGTACCCACGCCATGTAAAGGCCGGTACCCACGGCGATGGAGAGCAGCGCATTGCGTCGCCAGAGGTGAAGGCCGGCCACGCAGGCGGCGGATATCAGCATGCCGGCACCTTCGGCCTGCATCAGCCAGTCGCGCCAGAGCTCGCTGCGAGCAAGCGTGGAGGGCAGATCACGGGGGGAGTCGCCGGGCAATGACATGGCAGACAGGGACACGATGATCAGCACGACCATCACGATGGCCGGCAGATAGCGACCCATGTGCAGGATCAAGGGATGTGCGGAATGGCGTGAGAGAAACAGGAAGGGGGTCACGCGTGTCGCGAAGGTCGCCAGCGCGGCCACGCCGATCAGCAGCAGTGCCTGGGTCGTTGTCATCGTGTCCGGCTCCCGTCGCTCAGAGAGCGCTGTTGATGGAGATAATGGCCGAGCAGAAGGACACTTGCCGCGGCGATGCTGCCGAGCAGCAGTTGGTCATGGGGCAGCACCCATAGCCCCGACAGGGTGATCACCAGGCCCAGCAGGAAGGGCCAGCGTTCCCGCAGTGCGTACCATTGCTCGATGCCGAGCACGACGAACAGGGCGGTGAGGGCAAATTCGATGCCGCTGCTGTCGAAGGTAAGCTGGCCGGCCGCCAGTCCCAGTGCGGTCCCCAATACCCACCACAGCTGGTTGAGCGCCGTAATGCGCAGCATCAGACGCTGATCATTGCGCCTGGCGGCCTTGTCATCCCGCTCACCGCTGCGCGGCAGGCTGGATAGCAGCGAGTAGGTCTCGTCGGTGAGACCGAAGATGAGATAGAGCTTGGCGATTCCGGCCTCGCGGAAACGCTCCAGCAATGACAGGCCATAGAACAGGTGGCGTGAGTTGAGCAGCAGGGTGGCGACGGCTACCTCCGTGACACCCGCTCCAGCGCCCAGCAGAGCGACCGCCAGGAACTGCCCGGCACCCGCCAGGATGATCACCGACATCAAGAGTCCCAGCCAGGGGCTCAGGGGTAACTGGGTGAACAGCACCCCGAAGGCGGCTCCCAGCGGGATATAGCCGAACATCACCGGTAGCGTCTGACGCAGCGCCTCACGCCATGCGCTGGCCGTGGTGATCGATTCAGGCTCGGCCATCTCCAGGGAGTGCGCACCGTCGTCGAGGGTGCGTGTCACGCCATCGGTGGTGGGTGTCGTAGGCATGAGGCGTACGGGGTTCCTGTCGGCTCAATGGGCATTGGCATCACGCAAGGCTGCGTGACGACCCGATCCCGAAGGGGGTCAGACGCATCAGCATAGCGTGACGATGATGGTGTGGCGATGCGGCCAAGGTGGCACTCTGCAGTGCAATCCTCTGGATTCTAGCGCCAATTGCCCAGCAAGCCACCGTCGAGCGCTGATCTGTCATTGGAATCCTCCGCCCATCTTCAAGGGATAAGCGCTGAGGTCGAGGAGAAAGGGGGAGAGGAAAAAGAGAAGCGGGAAGTTGGAAGCGGAAAGAGACAGGGACAGGGACAGAAATGAGCGAAGGGACAGGAACATCGAATGAATCGCCGGTCGTGCAGACAGAGCGCCAGGCCTGATGACAGATAGCGCCCAGGGGGCGCTATCTGTCAGGTCCTCGTCGGCGGCCTTTTACCCCATGGGGGCGCCGGCCCGCATCACGACTGAGGCTGACGCTTCAGATTGCGCGAGCGAAAGCGAGCATACGCCATGCTGGCGAGGAACAGGCCAAGTGCCGCCAGCGCCTCCAGTATGCCGACCACCCCATGGCCGGGTACGCTGGCCAGCATCACGCCCTGCATGAGATAGAGCAGACTGACGAAGGCCAGCCAGACGTGGCCGCGGGCGCGACGAGTCAGCACGGCGGGCAGGAAAAGGGCAATGGGCAGCAGGCGAATCAACAACGGCACCAGGCCGGTATTGTCACTCTGGGCCATCAACTGGATGCCACCTACCAGCAGGATGACGGCCAGGGCCGCGAAGCTCACGATCACGCCGCGGCGGCTCTTGGCCTCGAGGGTGTCGAGGCCCTGTTCACGTTCCATTCGTTCAAGCCAGGCGCGCATCTATCGGTTCTCCCTGAGGGGTTGCATGGCGAGGGCCAGACGCGCAATGCGCTTGCCTTGTGCGACGGCCAGGCGTCTCTCATGGTCGTTCACGTCATTGTCACCGCGCTTGCCGCTGACATGGGTGGTGCCATAGGGCGTGCCGCCCTGGGTGGTTTCCAGCAATTCAGTGGCACTGTAGGGCACACCCGCATAGACCATGCCGTGGTGAAGAAGAGGCACCAGCATGGTCATCAAGGTGGTTTCCTGACCGCCATGCAGTGAGCTTGAGGCACTGAAGGCGGTGGCGGGCTTGTCGATCAGTGCCCCGTTCATCCACAGCTCGCTGGTGGAGTCGAGGAAGTACTTCAGCGGAGCGGCCATGTTGCCGAAACGGGTCGGGCTGCCAAGTGCCAGGCCTGCACACTGACGCAGGTCATCGAGGGTGGCATACATGGCACCGCTGTCGGGGATTTCCGGCGTGGTCTGCTCGCAGGTCGTCGAGACTTCGGGGACACGGCGCAGGCGGGCCTGGATTCCCGGAATGGACTCGATGCCAGCGACGATCTGCTCCGCCAGGGTCTGGGTCGCACCGTGACGCGAGTAATAAAGCACGAGCACATAGGGTGTCGTATCGGGGGACGTACTGGAATGGGTGTCAGCTGACATGGGCGTCCTCAGGTCACGAAGGGATCAGGCGTCGTCGAGCAGGGCGAGTACATCCTGCGGTGGTCTGCCGATGATGGCGCGCTTTCCGTCATCGAGAATCGGGCGTTGCATCAACCTGGGCGTGGCAGCGATGGCGTCCAGACGTCGTGCATCATCGGGTCCCTCAAGGGCGAGCGCCTTCCAGTCACTCTCGTTCTCTCGCGTCAGGGCTTTCGCCCCGCCTTCGAGTCGAGCGGCCAGCGCACTCAGCTGCTCACGGCTCAACGGGGTGTCCAGGTAACGAATGGTCTCGAATTCGTCGCTTTTCAGGCGTGACTCCAGCAACGCGAGGGTTTCGCGTGACTTGGAGCAGCGCGGGTTGTGATAGAGTTTCAGCATTGGCATGACTGTCTCCGTTTCCGGACAGGCGGTAAGGCGAATGGACTGTGCCGTCAGTGATTCCTGACGGCAGCTTCACATCAGGGATGCATTGTAGAGGGGCGCATGAGAATGCCACAACTGCCACAACTCAAGCGGATGACGCCTGCCATCGGGGTCGTCCTCAAGCTGGTCTCACGTTTCAACTATCACGATGGCAAGAAGACTGCCTCCGCCTTGACCTATACCACCCTGTTCGCGGTGGTGCCTCTGATGACGGTGATCTACTCGATGTTCGCCGTCATCCCGAGCTTTGACGGTGTCGGGCAGCAACTGCAGACCACCGTCTTTGCCCAGTTCCTGCCCTCCACCGGCGAGACGGTGCTTGAGTACCTCAATGAGTTCTCGGGCCAGGCTCGCAATCTGACCTCCGTGGGCCTCATCTTTCTGTTCGTCACCTCGGTGTTGATGATGATCACCATCGAAGGGGCGTTCAATGCCATCTGGCAGGTACCGGAAGGGCGCAAGGGGCTGTCGAGCTTTCTGATGTACTGGGCGGTACTGACACTCGGGCCGCTGATGCTGGGGTCCGGTTTCCTGCTGTCTTCCTATCTGACTTCGCTGTCGTTCTTCGATTCAGCGGCCTCGATGTTGGGCGGCAAGGCGGTATTGCTGCGCCTGTTGCCACCATTGTTGAGCGCGGTGGCCTTCACCTTCATCTACGCCGCGGTACCCAATTGCAAGGTGCGCCTGCGCGATGCGGCCGTGGGAGCGGTGACGACAGCTTTGGCACTGGAACTGGCCAAGGCCGGGTTCTCGTTCTACGTCACGCAGTTCCCGTCCTATCAGGCCATCTATGGTGCCTTTGCGGCAGTGCCACTGTTCCTGCTGTGGGTCTTCCTGTCCTGGTGCATCGTGTTGCTGGGGGCGGAAGTGGCGGCCTGGATGGGGGAGCGCTCCAACGCTGACTGGCATCGCTGGCCACCGTTCTGGCAGACCCTGGGGGCCGTGATGCTGCTCAAGGATGCGCATGAACGGGGCGAGCCGCTCTCGGATGACAGCCTGACCGAGGTATTGGGCAGCCGCTATCGTCGTGTACTCAAGCCCTTGATTGAGGAGAACATCGCCAGCCAGACCCAGGATGGTCAGTGGGTGCTGGGACGTGATCTCAATCACTATACGCTCTGGGAGCTGGCGCGAGCGCTGCCCTGGGATCTGCCGGCAGGCGAGGCCGGCGAAGCGCCGCACCCTCGTCTGGAGCCGTTGCGAGAAGCGTTGGCTCAGGCGCGTCAGGCCGAGAAGGAACGCATGGACTGTGGGCTGGTGGAGGTTCTGCCCAGTGTCGGTGAGGTCGAATCTGGCTCTGCCCACACCGGCGACCCCCTTCCGACGAATCCGTCATCCACCTCCTCCATGGCGACGTGAGTTGTTCTTGGGTGAATGCGAGATGACAGCAGGCCCTCGAGTGGGCAGAATGCGCACCTCACGACCTGCCTGAGGCTGGAGGATGCAAGCTGCCAGGCAATGCAAAAGGCCCGACTCCGGTACGGGCCTTTTCATGTTTCGTCGCTCAGGATTTCTTGCCGCGCGCATCGCCATGACGGCATGGACAACGGCTTGCATGACCGCCGTGGCGCAGCGGTAAAGATCCTGAGCTGGACCTTCTGCGTGCAGGTCGCGCAGGAACTGAAGAAGACTCGACAGTGTGGCGCATCATTTCCGGCGCGCCATTTCATGTATCAGGGAGGCGCGCGCGTTTCCCGCTGGAGGTGACCCCCTGCCGATGAATAGCTCTGCTCCTGAGACGACCCCACTGGTCAAGTTGCGCTCCATCACCAAGACGTTTGGCGAGCGCAAGGTGCTCGACAGCCTGGATCTGGATTTGAAGGATGGTGAGTTCGTGACCCTGCTAGGCCCCTCAGGGTGTGGCAAGACGACCGTACTGCGCTTGATCGCAGGCTTCGAGGACCCTGATGCGGGTACCATCACGCTCGAGAACGCGGCATTGCAGCACACGCCTGCGCACCTGCGTCCGGTCAATACCGTCTTCCAGAGTTATGCGCTGTTTCCGCACATGAATCTTTACGACAACGTGGCCTTCGGGTTGCGCATGGAGAAGGTGCCCAAGGCCGAGATCCACGAGCGTGTGCGTGAAGCGCTGGAAATGGTGCAATTGGCGCATCTGTCCGACCGTCGTCCGGACCAGCTCTCCGGTGGCCAGCAGCAACGTGTCGCCATTGCCCGCGCCGTCATCAAGCGCCCGCGTGTCCTGTTGCTGGATGAGCCGCTCTCGGCATTGGACTATAAGCTGCGCAAGCAGATGCAGAATGAACTGAAGCGTCTTCAGCGCCGTCTGGGCATCACCTTCGTCTTCGTCACCCACGATCAGGAGGAAGCGCTCTCCATGTCCGATCGTGTGGTCGTGATGCGGGAAGGGGGGATCGAGCAGATCGGCACGCCGCGTGAAGTCTATGAGTCGCCGAGCACGTTGTTCGTGGCGCGCTTCGTCGGCGAGATCAATCAGCTGGCGGCACGCGTCGAGCGGCCTTCCACAACGCCGGGGCGCATCCACGTCGAGGTGCTGGGAAAGTCGCTGGAGCTGAGCAGCCACGGCCGCGAATACCTGGGTGGCGAGGCAGTGCAGGTGCTGCTGCGCCCGGAGGACATGCGACTCAAGTCCGCCGAGGACAGCGAAGGCTTCGCGGCCCGTGTCATCGAGCGCAACTACAAGGGCATGACGCTGGATACGGTGCTGGAGCTCGACAGTGGTCAGCAGCTGCTGGCCAGCGAGTTCTTCGATGAGGATGATCCGGACTTCGATTATCGTCTCGGTGAGCGCGTCAAGGTCAGCTGGGTGCCGGACTGGGAAATCATCCTGCCGGATGATGCCCCCGTGGAGGCGGGGGCATGAGTGTGGTGCGCAATCCCTTCAAGACGGCCACGCTGACCATCATCTGGGGCTGGCTGATCGTGCTGGTACTGGCGCCCACCTTGCTGGTGGTACTGGTCAGCCTGATGCCCGAGGGCAGTGGGCAGCTACTGAGTGGCGACATCTCGCCTGCCACGCTCTGGCAGGGCTTGCTGACCAATTACGGCCAGATGATCAGTCCGGTCTATCTGGGAGTGTTTGGCCATTCGCTGTGGATCGGACTGGTCACGACCCTGATCTGCCTGGTGCTCGGCTATCCGTTCGCCTGGATGATCTCGCGTGCCAGCCCCCGGATGCAGCCGCTGCTGCTGCTGCTGGTGATCATCCCGTTCTGGACCAACTCGCTGATTCGCATCTATGCCCTGCGCACGCTGATCGCGACCCGTGGGCTGCTCAATGATGTGCTGATGACTCTGGGGCTGATCGATACTCCCCTGCGGCTTCTGTATACCGAGGAGGCGGTGATCATCGGGCTGGTCTACATGCTGTTGCCCTTCATGATTCTTCCGCTCTACGCGGTGTTCGAGCAGCTCAGCCGTCCGACCCTGGAGGCGGCACGCGATCTCGGCGCCAATGGTCTGGCCACCTTCCGTCATGTGGTGTTGCCGCTGACCATGCCTGGCATCATCGCTGGCGTGCTGCTGGTGTTCCTGCCGGCGATGGGCATGTTCTATGTGTCGGATCTGCTGGGTGGCTCGCGTCATCCCTTGATCGGCAACATCATCAAGGGACAGTTCTTGGAAGCCAACAACTGGTCCTTCGGGGCGGCCATCAGCGTGATGCTGACACTGGTGATGGCCTTCCTGCTGCTTGCGTATTACCGCAGCGTGAAGCTCTTCAAGCGGGAGGTGACACTATGAGCCTGAGCCGCCCCCTGCGCGTGTTCAGTCGTTGCTACATGACGCTGATCTTCACACTGCTGTACGTGCCGATCCTGGTGTTGATCGGGATTTCCTTCAATGATTCGCGCAATCCATTCCTCTGGGGTGGCTTCAGTCTGCGCTGGTACGACAAGCTGCTGGGCAACGCCAATCTGATGGATGCTGCGCTCAATACCCTGTGGCTGGGCGTGACGGCGGCGACTCTCGCCACGCTGATCGGCACCCTGACCGCCACGGCGCTGTACCGTTATCGCTTCCGGGGAAAGCCGCTGCTCAACGGCATGCTGTTTACCGTGATGATGATGCCGGACATCGTGATGGCGATCGCGTTCCTGGCGCTGTTCATCGCCTTGGGTATCCAGCTTGGCTACCTCTCGTTGCTGGTCTCTCATGCCACCTTCTGTCTGCCCTTCGTGGTGATCACGGTGTATTCGCGCCTGTCGGGGATCAATCCGCAATTGCTGGAGGCCGCACGTGATCTGGGGGCCAGCGAAGCACGAGCCGTCTGGCATGTGCTGGTGCCAGCGTTGATGCCGGCGATAGCCTCGGGTTGGCTGCTCAGTTTTACCCTGTCATTGGACGATGTCGTGATCTCGACCTTCGTCACCGGTCCGACCTTTGAAGTTCTGCCGCTGCGTATCTATTCCATGGTGCGCCTGGGGCTCAAGCCTGAAGTGAATGCACTGGCAACTCTGCTGCTTGGATTGTCACTCTGTCTGCTGGTGATTTCCCAGTGGTTGATCAAGGAGAAAAAATAACATGCAAGGTTCCCGTTTCCCGCTGCGCGCCGCTGGCCTGATGGCTGCCGTCAGCCTGGCATCCGTGGCGACATCCGCCCCCGTTCTGGCCGCGGATGACAGCGACAAGGTGCTATACGTCTACAACTGGACGGAGTACATGCCCGATGAGGTCATCGAGCGCTTTGAAGAACAGACCGGTATCGATGTCATCTACTCCACCTTCGATTCCAACGAAGCGATGTACGCCAAGCTGAAGCTGCTGGACAGCGACAACAGCTACGATCTCGTCTTCCCGTCGACGTATTACATCGACAAGATGGCGCGCGAGAATCTGCTGCAGAAGCTGGATGTCAGCAAGCTCAGCCATTTCAAGGATCTCGATCCCAACCTGGTCGACCGCGACTTCGACAAGGGCAATCAATATAGCGTGCCTTACATGTGGGGCAGCGCCGGGATCGGTTACAACCCGGACTATGTCGAAGAGGGCGCGCTGACCAGCTGGAACGATCTGTGGGATGACAAGTATCGTGACAAGCTGCTGCTCTCCAATGACATGCGCGAGGTCTTCCATGTCGCGCTGGCAAGCCTGGGCTACAGCGGCAATACCACGGACCCGGACGAGATCAAGGCGGCGTACGAGAAGCTGACCGAGTTGATGCCCAATGTTCGCGCCTTCAACTCCGATGCGGCGCGAGTGCCGTTCATGCAGGGCGAGGTCGATGCCGGTCTGATCTGGAACGGTGAGGTCTACCAGGCCAATGAGGAAGGCGTACCGGTGAATTACGTCTATCCCGAGGAAGGCATCATTCTGTGGATGGACACCATGGCCATCCCGTCCAATGCGCGTCACGTCGATGCGGCCTATCAGTTCATCGATTATCTGATCAGCCCGCAAGTCAGCAAGGAGATCAGCGAATACGTGGGTTACACCACGCCGAGCCTTGCCGCCAAGGAGATGATGGACCCCGAGGTGCGTGACAACCCGGTGGTCTTCCCGACGCAGCAGGATCTCGCACGTGGCGAGTTCCAGACCGATGTCGGCGATGCGCTGTCGATCTATCAGAAGTACTGGGAACAGCTCAAGACGGGTCACTGATCCTGTCATGACGCCAGACGTGTGAACGCACGAATTTGGCATGGACGCTTGAGCTTGGCTGACGCCCCGAGGCATTCTCTGTCTCGGGGCGTCGTCGTTTGCGTCCTCTGCGCCCCCGGGTGGCCAACCATCGCCCCGGGCGCTGGCAGGTCTTGATGACGACCTGCTCCCTGATTGCCACGTCCTGGTGAAGACTGGAGGGTGCCATGTCACGTTTTTCCCCTGCAATGATGTCGGCAGCGCATTCGCGCGAGATCACCCCTGATGAAGCGGATGCGCTGTTCAGTCGTGAGATGCAAGGTGTTGCTCCTCTGACGCGTGGCAAGGATCGCGCGGATGTGGCCACGGGGCCCAAGGCACCGAGCGAAGCACAGCTGGCCCGTCGGGAAGAGGCCCAGAAGGCGCTGGGCAATGAGCTGGATGGGTTGTCAGACAGTTACGTGGAGCATCTGTCGCCGCATGATCCGGTCGAGTATCGGCGTGATGGCATTCAGGTGGGCGTGCTGGACCGTCTGCGTCAGGGCGGCTACCCCCCTGAGGCACAGCTCAATCTGATGGGTCGGCCCTTGATCGAGTGTCGTCGAGAGGTCCATCGCTTCATTCAGGATGCCTGGGGCAGTGAATTGCGCTCGCTGCTGGTGATCCATGGCAAGGGGCGTGATGGCGAATCGCATGCTGCCTTGATTCGCTCCTACCTGGTGCATTGGCTGCAACAGATGCCGGAGGTGCAAGCCTGGAGCAGTGCTCCGCAGCGTCATGGTGGCCTAGGGGCAACGCTGGTGATGTTGCGCAAATCCCGTGCGGCGCGTGACAACAACCGCGAACGTCACCAGAAGCGTCGCGGCTGACGCTTCGCTTCAGGGCTCACCACGCAGAACTCACGTCACCAGGCCTTCAGGTCTTCTGCGAGCAGGCAAGCAAAGGCCCGCCACGATGAGGTGGCGGGCCTTTTTGCATGCATGCGGAGGGGGGACTCGCGCCGGCTGACTCATTGCACGCTGTAGCCGCGTCCGCTGAAGCAGGCACTCAATGCGCGACGATAGGTGTCGGCATTGCCGGCGGTCACCGGGGGGGCGGCGGAATTGGCATCCGCGCCACTTTCCTGATTGGCCCAGCGATGACACTCGTAGCGATCCCTGGCCTGCTGGTCCTGGCTCTGCCCCTTGGAGGGATAGGCGATGACATCCACCGCGGGGGCGGAGAGCGTCGCCGGAGCAGGGGCCTGGACCGGCAGGTACTGTTGCTGGCTGGCCTCCCAGAGGTAATAGGTGCCCGCCGCCAGGTAGTAGAGAGTGGCGCCAACCCAGATGCCGCGAGCGCCTGCCGGCAGTCCATGCCCGTGGCCGGGGCCGCCCGGGGCCCAGCGTACCAGCGGCCCAGGGCCACTATGCCCGATGAAGATATCCGGGCCATCCAGACGTGGGTGCCCCGGACCGGCCATTGCCGATGCGGCCGGCAGGGCAGTCAACAGGGCAAGTGACAGCGCGAGGCTGCGCGTGGATCCTTTTCTGCTCATGCATTCAACTCCTCTGCATCAATCCGTCACGCCGATTATGCGCCTGCTGCGCTCGTTCAGTGTGCAAGCAACCCGCAAAGAAATGATATCTGATGATGTCGTGATACCCCGCAATGGCGTGTCCATGGCGTTGGGCGTGTTGCCATCAAGTGGTATTATCCGCGCCGCCATTGATGACGACTTTTCATTATGGATATGCGCGTTGAGGCGGCCAGGGGACATCAAGTGCCCACGCTGTCTCGCCAATACACCCACTAGGAAATGCCCATGCGTTCAACCCCTGCTGCGGGTGGCGGAGAGCCCGGCAAGGAGTCTCGTTCAGGCCTGTTTGCCAAGGTCAATCCGCCAGTCTTCTTCTGCGCCAACGCCATCATCCTGCTATTGGTGATCTTCACGGCAGTGTTCTCGGACACGGCCATGTCGGTATTTGACTCGGTCCAGCATTGGATCACCAATACCGTCAGCTGGTTCTATATCCTGTGTGTCGCGATCGTTCTCATTTCCGTGATCTACGTCGGTTTCTCGCGCCACGGCGAGATTCGTCTTGGTCCGGATCACTCGCTGCCGGACTACAGCAACGTCACTTGGTTCGCGATGTTGTTCTCGGCTGGCATGGGCATCGGACTGATGTTCTTCGGTGTCGCCGAACCGGTGATGCATTTCCTGAATCCGCCGACCGGAACCCCTGAAGAGGTGGAGACCGCCCGCGAAGCGATGAAGCTGACCTTCTTCCACTGGGGACTTCACGCCTGGTCCATCTATGCCATCGTCGCGCTGATTCTGGCCTACTTCAGTTATCGCCATGAACTGCCGCTGACGTTGCGCAGCGCGCTGTATCCGCTGATTGGTGAGCGTATCCATGGGCCGATCGGCCATGCGGTGGACATCTTCGCCATCGTCGGCACTGTCTGCGGGGTTGCCACCACGCTGGGCTACGGCGTGGCACAGGTCAACGCCGGGCTCTCGCACCTGACCGGCATGCCCAACAATGACTGGACCCAGGTGGCGATCATCGTCGTGATCACCGGCCTTGCGACCATCTCGGTGGTGACCGGGCTCGACAAGGGCATCCGCATCCTGTCCGAGGTCAATCTCGGGCTTGCCGTCGTGCTGTTGCTGTTCGTGTTGCTGCTCGGGCCGACCGCCTTCCTGCTCAAGGCCTTCGTGCAGAATTCCGGTTTCTACATGGCCGATATCGTCGGCAAGACCTTCGAACTCTACGCCTATGAGCCCAACGACTGGATCGGTGGCTGGACGCTGCTGTACTGGGGGTGGTGGATGTCCTGGTCTCCGTTCGTCGGCATGTTCATCGCGCGTGTCTCGCGCGGTCGCACCATCCGGGAATTCGTGATCGGCGTGCTGTTCGTGCCGGCCGGCTTCACCCTGCTGTGGATGACCATCTTCGGCAACACGGCCATCTCGATGATCATGGAGCAGAACGTCACGGCGCTGGTCGATACCGTCAACGACAACTATTCGCTGGCCCTGTTCACCTTCCTCGAGCAGCTGCCACTGGCGTCCATCACCTCGGTGATCGCGCTGGTGATGGTCATCGTGTTCTTCGTGACATCCGCGGATTCCGGCTCGATGGTGGTCGACATGCTGGCCTCCGGCGGGCGGGAAGATACCCCGACCTGGCAGCGTATCTACTGGGCCTTCGCGGTGGGCATTCTGGCGATCGTCCTGATGCTGGCCGGTGGGCTGGGCGCACTGCAGACGGCCACCATCGCCACTGCCTTGCCCTTCGGGATGATCCTGCTGGCGTCGATCTTCGGGCTGCTGCGCCAGCTCAATCTCGAGTCCGTCAAGCGGCGTTCACTGTCCGTCAACACGGCAGCGGCGACCCCGATGGGCGAGAAGGGCAACTGGCGCAAGCGTGCCCAGCACCTGATGAGCTTCCCGACGCGCGCCATGGTGCGGGGGTTCCTGCGTGGTACCGTCGCGCAGGGCATGCAGGAGCTGGCGGAAGAGCTGCGTGGTCAGGGGCTGGAGGTAGAAGTCACCATCAGTCGTGATCGCGTCTACTTCAATGCGCGCCATGGCGAGGAAGATGACTTCATCTACGGCGTGCGCATTCGCTCCCACCTACGTCCGGACCTCAATCTGGATCAGGAAGACGAAGGCGATGAAGAGGATTACTGTCGTGCCGAGGTCTTCCTCAAGGAGGGCGGCCAGTCCTATGATCTGATGGGCTACAGCAAGGACCAGGTCATCAATGATCTGCTCGAACAGTACGAGCGCCATATGCACTACCTGCACCAGCTGCGCCTGACCCAGTCTGCCGGCTGATAGCGAGTCTCTGCGCGAGACCGTCAGACCCCAAGCCCCCGTGAGTTGACTCGCGGGGGCTTTTGTCTGTCTGGATGAGCCGGACTGGATAGTGCATCTGTCGAGAGACGCCGTGACCTGAGGCCTCGTCTTCTCAGTTCAGGCATTAGCTCTGCTTATCCAGACGACGTCGAGATCTTATTTTTCTCGCGAGCGGGGGCCCTCTAGCATGGATTCTCCCCACAAAGTCGCATACCGGCGGGGGCCAGATGACATGCCGTGGTGGTGTCTCCTGCCAGGGTTCTCGCCCATGACTGACCGAAGGTGAACTCGGTCTGCCCGCAATGTCGCCATGACGCCTGAGGTTCCCTGAGCCCCAGTATCCGCTGTCATGAACCACGATACCGGTGTCATGAACAACGATAATAACAACCCGTCACGAGGTAGAAACATGCTGAAAGGAAAGGAACTGGATGCACTGATCGAGCAGCGAGGTGTCCTGAAGGGACTCAACTCGACGCTCGGTATCACCGCGATCACCATGACCGTGTTTTTCATTCTTTATGCGATTCTGTTGGGCAAGACGGCCAGCGATCAGTTTCTGGGTATCAAGTCCTGGATAGAGAGCACCCTGGGCTGGTACTACGTGCTGGTCATGTTCTCGACCTTCGTGGTCTGTCTTTACGTGATGTGTTCGCGTGTCGGCAAGATCCGGCTGGGGCGTGACGATGAACGTCCGGAGTTCAGCAATTTTGCCTGGTTCTCGATGCTGTTCGGCTGCGGTACCGGCGCGGGCATGCTGTTCTTCTCGATGTCCGAGCCCATGATCCATTTCGCGAGTGACTGGAGCGGGGGCAATCCGTTTCTGAGTGCTGACATCAAGGCGGCCGTCGCCGTCTTCTTCGAGGCCAAGCAGGCAGCCTTGGCGAGTGGGCTCATGCCGGGGGACGAAGGCTTCCCGGTGCCTGACAGCCGCGTCGCGGAAGCGGCGGCCGGTGGCATCAAGCTCACCGTCTTCCACTGGGGTACGATCGCCTAGACCATGTATGCCATCGTCGGACTGTCACTGGCCTATTTCGCCTTTCGCAAGGGCTTGCCGCTCTCGATGCGCTCGGCCCTCTATCTGCTGATCGGCAATCGGATCTACGGGCCCATCGGACATACCGTCGACATCCTGACCGTGTTCGGCACCATTTTCGGCATCGCCACCACGCTCGGCCTGGGCGTCGAGCAGATCGGCTCTGGCCTGATGTCACTGGGCCTCATCGAAGAGAAGTCGCGCATGGTGACCGTGGTCTCCATCCTGCTGATCAGCGCCATCGCCACTCTGTCAGCGACCAGCGGCGTGGCACGTGGCATCAAGCTGCTTTCCACCTTCAATACCTGGGTATGCCTCGGCATCCTTGCCTACTTCCTGCTGGTGAGCGATGCCAACTATCTGATCGCGAGCTCCATCACCGCGCTCGGGGATTACCTCACCGATGGCGTCTCGATGACACTGTGGACGGCGCGCACGCCGGACGAGCGCATCTGGCAGGGCGGCTGGACCATCTTCTACTGGGGCTGGTGGATCGCCTGGGCCGGATTCGTCGGCATGTTCATTGCCCGCATCTCGCGCGGCCGAACTATCCGTGAATTCATTCTCGGGGTGATGGTGATCCCCTCCATCGTGGCGCTGGTCTGGTTTGGCGTCATCGGCTCGGCGGGCATCTATCAGTCCCTGTACGGGGCCGACATGGGCATCTATACGGCTGCGGTCACCAACTGGGACTACGCCGGAACCCTCTACCACTCGTTCGAGGTGCTCACCCCCGGCAGCGCCGCGACCATAGCCAAGGTGGCGGCGCTGCTCGTGGTGATCATCTTCTTCGTCACGTCTGCGGATTCCGGCACCCTGGTGCTGGGACGTCTGCTGGCCTTCGGTCGTCGTCCTCCGGTTCAGCAACGCATCATCTGGGGCATGATGCTGGGCGCCGTGACCTTGATCCTGCTGTTGCTGGGGGGAGATCAAGCGCTCAAGTCCCTGCAGGCTGCCTCGATCGCCGGCGCCTTGCCGTTCACCTTCGTGTTGATCGCCATGATGATCGGGTTGTTGAAATCGCTGCGCGAGGACGGCGAATCGATGATCGAGAACGAAGAGCATATCCGCAAGATGATCGAGAACGAGGTCCGCGACCTCTCTTGAGTTGCCTGTTCCTGGCGTACGCGCCAGACGTATGCGCCTTACGTGTGCGTCCGGTGTGCAAGACATGAGGCCTCTGCCCCCTAGGCAGGGGCCTCGTTGTTTCTTGCGTTTAGATGAGAAGGCGAGGTCTCGCTCATCCATGTCAGCGATTTTCCGGCTTTAGGTCAGGGCTGTTTCCTCCCTGGGCTCAGGGCTGTTTCCCTGCTCCAGAGCCAGCCTGCGCATGTCACCAAGGTCGCAAGGCAATATCAAACGTACGTATGTTCCAATGCTGGCAGGTCCATCGATTCCACCAACGGCGCGCAGCATGGGTTTGCGGCTATGCTGTCGAAAGTGAAGGGCCCACAGGCTGACACCCACCCGACGGAGCCCCAGCAGCGCCTCACCACGATGTCTTACGACGTAGTCGCGCGACGACGTTTTACAACAACGTTTTACAACAACGTCTTACAACAACGTCTTACAACAACAAGGTAGCGGGGGCAGTGACGCCGAGCGCCCCACGTACTGTTCAAGGAGCAACGCCATGCATGATCCCCTAGCGGCTCGACCCGATGAGTCAGGCAAGTCCACTAACGACGTGACTACAGATCCTTCCCACGTGGCAGATGCCTCGCCCGACGCTTCGAGAGCACAGCCAACGACAGGCGACATGAGCGGCATGTCGTGCCTGCGCTCCTCGCGGGAAGTGGACTTCACCGGCCTTGATTCCCTGATGGACATGTTCGAGAACGCCTGTCGCACCCACGCCCAGCGGCCGGCCTTCACTTGCATGGACCGCACCATGAGCTTTGAAGAGCTCGAAACTTCCAGTCGCCAGCTGGCGGACTGGTTCCAGCACGAGACCGATCTCAAGCCGGGCGATCGGGTCGCCATCCAGTTGCCCAATACCTTGATGTTCCCGGTGGTGGCCTTCGCCGTCATTCGTGCGGGGCTGGTGCTGGTCAATACCAATCCGCTGTATACCGAGCGCGAGATGGAGCATCAGTTCAATGACTCCGGCGCACGGGCGTTGGTGGTGCTGGCCAACATGGCCGACAAGGTGGAGCGGGTACGCGAGCGTACCGGCCTTGAGTACGTGCTGGTCTGCGAACTGGGCGACATGCATCCACCGCTCAAGCGCCTGTTGATCAATGCCGTGGTCAAGCACGTCAAGAAGCTGGTGCCGAGTTATCGCTTGCCGGATGCCATCCCGCTGCGTCAGGCCATCTCGCAGGGCAAGGCCGAGCGTTGGGAGCGGCCGACACTGGCACTCGATGATGTCGCCGTCCTGCAATACACCGGAGGCACCACAGGCGTCGCCAAGGGGGCGATGCTTACCCATCGCAACCTGCTGGCCAACATGCTGCAGGGCAAGATGGCGCTGACCCAGGGGCTCTCGGCCGGGAATGAGACGCTGGTGGCACCTCTGCCGCTCTATCACATCTATGCCTTTACCATTCATCTGGCCTGCATGCTCAGCGAGGGCAACCATTCACTGCTGATTCCCAATCCGCGGGACATTCCGGGCTTCGTGAAGACGCTGCAAAAGCATGATTTCACCATGTTCGTGGGGCTCAACACCTTGTTCGTGGCACTGTGCAACAATCCCGGCTTCCAGGCACTGGATTTCTCTAAGCTCAAGATCACCACCTCGGGAGGCGTGGCGCTGACGCGCAAGGCGGCAGAAGAGTGGAAGCGGGTCACCGGCAGTGATATCTCCGAAGGCTACGGCATGACCGAGACCTCGCCGATCGTGTCGTTCAATCCGTTGGACGCCATCCAGCTGGGCACCATCGGGTGTCCGATGCCCTCGACGGAAGTGCGTCTCTACGATGAAGAGGGCGAGCTTGTCGCGATGGGGGAGCCCGGTGAGCTGTGCGTGAAGGGGCCGCAGGTGATGAAGGGATATTGGCAGCGTGAGCAGGCGACCAAGGATAGCTTCACTGCCGATGGCTTCCTGCGCACCGGTGACATCGCGGTCTTCCAGGACGATGGCTATATGCGCATCGTCGATCGCAAGAAGGACATGATCATCGTCTCCGGCTTCAACGTCTATCCCAACGAGGTCGAGGACGTGATCGTGCGGCATCCGGATGTCCTGGAGGCCGCTGCGGTATCGGTTCTTGATGAACGTAGCGGGGAAGCCATCAAGCTGTATGTGGTACTCAAGGACGGTGCGGAGCTTGAGGCGGATGCGCTGAGAGAGTGGTCGCGCAAGGAGCTGGCCAGTTACAAGGTGCCACGCCATGTGGTGTTCATCGATGATCTGCCCAAGACCAATGTCGGCAAGGTGCTGCGGCGTGAGCTGCGCGATTCCCCGCCGGAGGCGACAGTCTGAGAGGAAAAGGCGAGAGACTCCTGACGAAACAAGAAGCCCCGCTCGATGAGCGGGGCTTCTTCGTGTCAGCCACTGATCGTACGGCTGGGGTGTCTCATGAGTGGCATGTCCTATGTGACATGTCACCTGAGCCATCGGACGAAAGACGTCGCAAGCACTTCTGGTGGCGTCACTGCTTGTGCGGCGCGTTGTAGATCTCCAGATCCAGTTCCTTCTCGGACTTGCCGACGAGGGTGGTGACCATCAGGTCGCCCGCGACGTTGACGGTGGTGCGCGCCATGTCGAGGATGCGGTCGATGCCGGCGATCACGGCGATCGCTTCCAGCGGCAGACCTACCTGGCTGAGCACGATGGAGAGCATGATCAGCCCGGCACCGGGAACGCCCGCCGTGCCGATGGAGGCCAGGGTACCGGTCAGCACGATCATGCCGTAATCCATCACCGACAGCTCGATCCCGGTCATCTGCGCGATGAACAGCGCCACGACACCCTGATAGATGGCGGTACCGTCCATGTTGATGGTGGCGCCTACCGGCAGTACGAAGCCAGATACGCCTTCCGAGACGCCCAGATTCTTCTGGGCACAGCGAATCGAGATCGGCAGGGTGCCGGAGCTTGAGGCCGAGGAGAACGCCACGACCAGCGCATCGACGATGCCACGCAGGTAGCGCATCGGGTTCAGCTTGCCCAGTGTCGCCAACAGGCCGGAGTAGACCACCAGCACATGCACGATGCTCGCCAGATACGCCACGGCGATGACCTTGGCCAGCGGCAGCAGCACATCCATGCCGTAGTTGCCGGAAACATGCGCCATCAGGCCGAAGACCCCGAACGGGGCGAAGGCCATCACGAACTCGGTCAGCTTGTACATCACTTCCGCGAAGCTGTCGAAGACACGCACGACCGGTTCGCCCTTGTCGCCGATCATGATCAGCGAGACACCGATCCCGATGGCGAAGACGATGATCTGCATGATGTTGCCATTGGCAAGCGCATCAATGGGGTTGCTGGGCACCAGATCCACCAGGATCTGCACCAGAGACGGTGCTTCCTTGGTTTCCATGGCCTTGTCGAAGCTGAATTCGAAACCGGCACCCGGCTGGAAGATGGCAGACGCCAGCATGCCGATGGCAATCGCGAAGGCCGTGGTCAGCAGGTAAAGCGCGATGGTCTTGCCACCGATGCGCCCCATCTTCTGGGGGTCACGCATCGAGGTGATACCGACGACGAGGGTGCTGAATACCAGAGGTACGATCAGCATCTTGATGGCATTGATGAAGATATCGCCCAGCGGCTTGAAGACACTGGCGTTCTCACCCATGAGGGCGCCGGCAAGGATACCCAGCGCCAGGCCACCGAGGATCTTCTGCCATAGCGGCAGGCGGCGCCAGAGATTGGGACGTGAAGTGTTACTCATGTGGTTGTCCTTATTCGAGGTCGCGATCTCGATCGCTCATTGCACACAGGAGAACCCGAGCGCTGCTTGATAGGGGATGTCGCAAGTTGAGGCACCGTTTTAGTGCGGGAAGATTACCAGTCCACCTGAGTGGTCCCCTTGCATCTTTAGTCGTAATTTTGCGGTCCCATTGCAGGATTCTGCGTTTCCATACCAATCCTGCATAAGCTCATGCCGCGAATCGTTCCACCAAAGATGTAGCGCTCAGGCAGTACTATTCACTGCAATCACCTATCTTTTACGTTAACGTCAACTTTCTAGCGCTGGCTGGACAACCTTGACTACGCTGACAGCAACGAGGCATGACGGAAACCACGTCGCATCGGCGATTGCCGGAGAGCGTATTGCATCGCGAGTCCTCCTCGCAGCGCTTCTCTCTGCATTCCCGGGGTGGCTCAGCCAGACCATCTGCCTGCTCGCTCTCAAAAGGAGCGGGCGGGGGCCTCAGGCACCTGATCGGTAAAGAGGATGATGCGCATGTCCCATACAAGAACCACCGGCTCCTGCAAGGGCGATGGCTCCACCAGTGAGCCCGCCACTCGTGAACAGGCCCCCGCGGCCGCCTCTACATCGTCTGCGAGTGCAGCCAGGGCCTCAGCCTCGGACGCAGTGAAGGCTGACACGATGGCGTCGGGCTCTGAACCGACCGCACATCCCGAGTTGACGTCACTTCCCACTTCCCACCAGTTGGCGCCTGAAACCACGAATGTCCTGCATCGCATCGCCTTCATGACCGGTGATGAGCTCTGCATCCCTCTCTTCCAGCGTCTGCGCCAGGATGGCTCGCTGCATGAGGGAGGCGAAGAGGTCAGTTTCACGCGCGAGAAAGCGCTCAGGATCTATCACACCATGCTGTTCATCCGGGTATTGGATGAGCGCATGCTGGCTGCCCAGCGTCAGGGGCGTCTGAGCTTTTATATGCAATGCACGGGTGAGGAAGCCACGGTGATCGGCAGTGCGGCCGCGCTGCAGGATGACGACATGATCATGGCCCAGTATCGCGAGCAGGGCGCATTGGCGTGGCGTGGGTTCAGCTGTGACGAATTCATGAACCAGATGTTCGGCAATGAACGCGACTACGGCAAGGGACGCCAGATGCCGATCCACTACGGCTCGCGTGATCTGAACTACATGACCATCTCATCACCGCTGGCGACCCAGATTCCCCAGGCGACCGGCTACGCCTATGGTCAGAAGCTGGCGGGCAAGGGGCAATGCACCATTACCATCTTCGGAGAGGGTGCCGCGTCGGAAGGGGATTTCCACGCGGCCCTCAACATGGCCTCGGTACATCGTGTGCCGTGCATCTTCCTGTGCCGCAACAATGGCTACGCGATTTCCACACCGTCCTGCGAGCAATTCGCCGCAGATGGCATCGCGCCGCGCGCCTTCGGTTATCACATGCAGTGCATCCGCGTGGATGGCAACGATGTGATTGCCGTCTACGAAGCCACCCAGGCGGCGCGCAAGATCGCCGTCGAGACGAATCAGCCGGTATTGATCGAGGCGATGACCTATCGCCTGGCCGCGCATTCCTCCTCTGATGACCCCTCGGGCTATCGCAGCAAGAAGGAAGAGGCCATCTGGCGCGACAAGGACCCCATCCTGCGCATGCGACACTGGCTTGAGGCCCAGGGCTGGTGGAGCGAGGAGGAGGAGAAGGCTACCGGCGATCAATTGCGCCGAGAGGTGCTCGAGTCGATGAAGCGCGCCGAGAAACTGGCTCCGCCTCCGCTGGAGAGCCTGATCACTGATGTCTATGACACGCCGCCCCCCTTGCTGGAAGCGCAGATGGAAGACCTCAAGCAGCATATCCGCAAATATCCGCATGCCTATCCCAAGGGGGCCAGCAGCATGGGGTTCAGTGCCGATGAGATCGAGCAGAGCCGCAAGGCCCATCAGCAGCGCCAGCAGGGAGGCCAGCCGGCATGAGCGATTCGACCCCGACCACTGCCCGTCACGACGTCACTCCCGCATCGGGTGAGACAGCCGGCGCGAGCTCAGGCAAGAAGCAGATGAACATGCTGCAGGCCATCAACAACGCGCTGGACATCGCGATGGCGGCCAATCCACAGGTGGTGCTGTTCGGTGAGGACGTCGGCGTATTCGGCGGTGTCTTCCGTGCCACCAGTCATCTGCAGGACAAGTACGGCCGTGAGCGTTGCTTCAATACGCCCTTGACGGAACAGGGCATCATCGGCTTCGCCAATGGACTGGCGGCGCAGGGCTCGACCCCGGTCGCCGAGATCCAGTTCGCCGACTACATCTTCCCGGCGTTCGACCAGATCGTGAACGAGGCGGCCAAGTTCCGTTACCGCTCCGGGGATCTCTTCAATGTCGGCGGACTGACCATTCGAACTCCCTATGGCGGGGGCATTGCCGGCGGGCTCTACCACTCCCAGTCACCTGAAGCCTATTTTGCGCATACCCCCGGGCTCAAGATCGTGATCCCGCGCAACCCCCATCAGGCGAAAGGTCTGCTGCTGGCGGCGATCCGTGACTCCAATCCCGTGCTGTTCATGGAACCCAAGCGTCTCTATCGCGCTTCCGTGGGCGAGGTGCCGGAAGCGGATTATGAGCTGCCGCTGGGCGTCGCCGAGGTCATCCGTGAAGGCCGCGACATCACGCTTCTGGGCTGGGGAGCCCAGATGGAGGTCATCGAGAAGGCGGCCGCATTGGCCGAACAGGACGGTATCGACTGCGAGGTGATCGACCTGCGCAGCATTCTGCCCTGGGATTTCGAGACCGTATGTCAATCCGTGCTCAAGACGGGTCGCCTGGTGGTCAGTCATGAAGCACCGCTGACGGGAGGTTTCGCCAGCGAGATAGCGGCAACCGTGCAAGAGCGTTGCTTCCTGTATCTGGAAGCGCCCATACGTCGCGTCACCGGTCTGGACACACCGTTCCCACTGGTGCTCGAGAAGGAGCACCTGCCGGACGAGCTCAAGATATACGAAGCCATCAAGCAGAGCCTGAATTACTGAGCCCGAATGATGGAGCTCGAATGACTGAGCCTGAATGACAGAGCCTGAATGACAGAGCCTGAATGACTGAGCACGGACCTGGAATTGCTGACGGAGGCTCGATGATGTCGAGACCGCTCATGTCCAGGTGACGGCTTGTGTTTACGTGATGAGTTGCAGGGAGTGACGTGTGCCATGAATGATTTCATCCTGCCCGATATCGGCGAGGGGATCGTCGAGTGCGAGCTGGTCAAGTGGTTGATCAAGGAAGGCGATGTGATCGAGGAAGATCAGGCGGTCGCCGAGGTAATGACGGACAAGGCATTGGTGGAAATTCCCGCGCCTCACGCAGGTACCGTGGTTCGTCTGTATTGTCGGGAGGGCGAGATTGCCCGGGTGCATGCACCGCTGTTTGCGGTGGATGAGGCGGGTGAGTCGGATGGACAAGCAGCGCCAGCTGGCGATCACGCCCCGTCCGGAGCGAAGGCGCCGGGCACCGACAGCGCGGATCAGGCCGCTGGAGAGGCTGTCAGTGAACGACGTTCGCGTGATTTCATCCTCCCTGACATCGGGGAAGGCATCGTCGAATGTGAGGTGGTCACCTGGCATGTGGCCGAGGGTGACAAGGTCGAGGAAGACCAGACGATCGTCGATGTGATGACAGACAAGGCGCTGGTCGAGATCACGGCCTCCGAGCCCGGGCGTATCGTGCGCTTCCATTACGCTCAGGGGGAGAACGCCCGTGTCCATACCCCCTTGTACGCTTATGTGCCTGACAGCGATGACACGGCCGACGAGGCATCTGGCGTGGCGCACGAGGCAGTCACGGAGGCAGGGATGGCGCCGGCTGCAGCACAGCACGCTCCGTCTGGCTGTGCCTCAGGCATGTCCCCGGCCCAGGCACGCATTCCTGCCACGCCGGCGGTTCGTCGTCTGCTGCGCGAGCATGCGCTGGACATCAGCGCCATTGCGGGCTCTGGTCGCAACGGCCGGGTATTGAAAGAGGATGTGCTCGCCTATCTCGCGCGTGATTCCGCGACAGATCGCCCGACAGCATCTCCTGCAGATCAACGCCATCGGGACGTGGACCCCGCGGCTGCGGGGTCCTCCGATGTGGCGGTGGCCGAGCCGGTGGCGTGCGAGTCGCACGAGCCGCGTGCAGCGCGGCTGGAAGCCAGGCAGGTCCCCCTCAAGGGCGTGGCGGCCGTCATGGCCCGACGCATGGTGCAATCCAGCACCCAGATCCCCCATTTCCATTACGGAGATGAGCTCGATGTGACGGAGCTGCTCGCGCTGCGCGCGCGTCTCAAGTCACGGGCCGACAAGGAGGGGACTCGCCTGACGCTGATGCCTTTCATCATGAAGGCGATGGCATTGGCGGTGCTCGAAAAGCCGATTCTCAATGCAAGTCTCAGTGACGATGAAAGTCAGGTGCTCTATCACGCAAGCTGCAATATCGGCATGGCTGTCGATGGGGCCGCCGGCCTGATGGTGCCCAACGTCAAGGGCGTCGAACGCCTGAGCATCCTCGAGATCGCGCGTGAGGTGGCCAGACTGACCGAGGCGGCACGCAATGGTCGTGTCCCGCAGGCGGATCTCAAGGGTGGCACGCTGTCGATCTCCAACATCGGTGCTCTGGGCGGCACCTATGCGGCCCCGATCATCAATCAGCCCGAGGTCGCCATCGTGGCCCTCGGTCGTACCCAGCGGCTGCCGCGCTTCGATGTCGATGGCAATGTCTGCGCGCGCGACATCATGACGATCACCTGGGCCGGGGATCACCGCATCATCGATGGCGGTACCATCGCTCGCTTCAGCAATCTGTGGAAGCACTATCTGGAGCATCCGGATGAGATGCTGCTGTCGCTGGCATGACGGGGTTCGATGAGGGAGGCGCTTGTCCATGAGTGACACGCGCGCTCATGAGCGCCTGCAACAGTTCTATATCCCGGAAGAGCAGTCCATCTACCTGCTCTCGCATCATGATGCCAAGAAGCTCAAGGACTGGGTGGCACTGTGCATTGCCCAGCTCGAGGGGCTGGGCTATCGCGAAATCCATCTGGTGGGCAAGGGGGCTTATGGCTTCGTGTTTGCCGGGTGGCGCCCTGGTGAAGGCACGGCCATTCGAGAGGAGCACGTCTTCAAGTTCACGCGGGTCACCTTGCCTCAGGCGTTGCAGGACCGTCTGGAGGAAGAGGCCTTCATGCTCGACCAGGTCGCGCATCCGTTGATTCCGCGCCTGATCAGTTATCAGCGCGTTCGCCGCCAGTCGATACTGGTCATGGAGCGCGCGCCGGGCATCAATCTCGAGGAGTACTCGCTCAAGCATGGCCGCATGTCACCGCGTCTGGTGATCAGGGTCGCCAGTCAGCTTGCCGGGATTCTCAAGTCGCTGCGTGGGTCATCCGCAAGCCCCGACACGCCCGCGGTGGTGCACGGGGATATCAAGCCGTCCAACCTGGTCTTCGATGCCGAGCGTGAGCAGGTGGCATTGATCGACTGGGGCAGTGCCGTCTTCGCGCAACTCGACGAGCACATGCAATACCTCACGACCAATGTGATGCAGCTGATGTCGGATGATCTGCAGCAGACCAACGCGCGACTGGGCGATGTCTACTTCATCGGCGAGGAACAGCTCAATGGCGCGCTGTCCTCGCCTCGCTTCGATGAGCAAGGCGTGGCCGCGACACTCTATGCACTGGCGTCAGGGCAGTCGTGTCGCTTCGGCGTGCGGGCCATCCCGGCAACCTCGCTGGGACTGCCACGGGAGTTCGCGCGCATGCTGGATGGCATGCTGGCGGAAGACCCGATGCTGCGCATGCAGGCGGGTGACTACTTCCTGCGCGAGATGCCGAGAATGGCTCGTCTGGTCATGCCGGAACTGCCGACATCGCCGATACCCTCTCTGCTTCCCGTCTGGGTGCGGCCTGCCGCCCGCGACATCGACACCGTCGTCTATGCCTCGCGCAAATCCTTTCTGCGGGAAGCCTTCGAGATCGATGGCATGGACAGCGCGCAGGCCAACCTCGAAGACGGCGACCACGCCAATGCGCTGGATGCCGTCAATGACGTCCAGCTGGATCGCTATTACAAGAACTTCATGCAGGGCATGGGAGATACGGAGAAAGCCTTTCTGGCCGCGGTGAGCCGGCTGGGGAAGTATCCGATCGTCGGGGGACTGGCGATCCGCTGGGAGCCGCAGGGCATCTTCGTGGACACGGCGCTGCACCTGCATGACCCCTCGCTCAAGGCCGCCTTCGTGGTAGCGGTCAACAACATGGTGGCGCTGGCGCGTGCCATCTATCGACAGGGTGTGTTCAAGGCCTGTCTGTTCAATGCGCGTGATACCTTGCACCTGGAGCGCGACGACCCCGAGGACGCCTTCACGCTGCCGCAAGCCTCCCCTCGGCGTGAGGCACTCCGCTTTCCCTATGAAGTCAGCGCCGTTCCGGAGCTGGAGGATGAATCACGAGTGCACTCCTATTTCGAGGATGGCCCGGATCCCGAGGAGTTTCTGGCCCTGCCGGAACAGATCATGAACGCGCTGTCGGAACTCAATCAGATCCATCACACCGGAATGCTGATCTTCGAGGCATTGCCGCATCATCTTAAGATCCACAGTTATTACCGTCTGCTCGACCCCGGGCGTGAAGCCGATTTCGCGCATCTTCTGGATGTCATCCTGGCCGCCGTACCACTGATTTCCGGACTGGGGGTGTCGGGCTTCATGAAGATGCCCTACAAGAACACCAAGCACTTTGACCACGTCGAAGCGCAGCCCGAGCGCTTCTACCCGCGTGACCCTCGGGTCAACACGACGACTCGGCAGGATCCAGCAGGGCAGGCCAGATAGCAGCGTGACACTGGAGAGAAGCGAGGAAAGAGGCAAGAGGCAAGAGGCAAGAGGCAAGAGGCAAGAGGCAAGAGGCAAGAGGCAAGAGGCAAGAGAATCGACTTGTCTTGCCGCTATCCTGCAGACAAACGCCCCGCTCAGGTTTCAAGCCTGGACGGGGCGTTTTTCATTTCAGGCTGCGCGTCAGACCACGTTACGGTTTGGCGCTAGGATAACTCGTGATGAGTCATCGGAACGCTACTGCAGCTTCAATCCTTCATCTGGCGCGGCCGTGTCATCGCCTGCGGCGACAGCAGTGCTTCAAGGCGCGCCTCATCCAGCAGGCCTTCCTCGCGCACCAGCTCCAATACGCTGCGACCGCTGACCAGGGCTTCCTTGGCGATGCGGGTCGCGTTGTCATAGCCGATGTAGGGGTTGAGGGCAGTGATCAGGCCGATGGAGTTGTTGACCAGCTCCGCACAGCGATCCCGATTGGCCGTGATGCCGATCACGCAGCGATTCTTGAGCATGGTCATGGCTCGGCTCAGCTGGCGGATGGAATCCAGCAGCTTGTAGGCGATCAGCGGCTCCATCACGTTGAGCTGCAACTGACCGGCTTCCGCCGCCATGGTCAGCGCGGTGTCGTTGCCGATCACGTCAAAGGCGACCTGATTGACGGCTTCCGGAATCACCGGATTGACCTTGCCCGGCATGATCGAGCTGCCCGGCTGCTGAGGCGGCAGGTTGATCTCGTTGAAGCCGGTGCGCGGGCCGGAAGACAGCAGACGCAGGTCATTGCAGATCTTGGACAGCTTGACCGCGAGGCGCTTGAGCATGCCGTGGAACAGCACGAAGGCCCCCATGTCGCTGGTCGCCTCGACCAGGTCCGACGCCGGACGGAAGTCGATGCCGGAACGACGTGCCAATGCCTCGATGGCCAGGGCGCTGTAGCGCGGATCGGCGTTGATGCCGGTGCCGATCGCCGTGCCCCCCAGATTGACTTCCTTGAGCAGCTCGTTGAGGTTGGCGATGCGCTCGACATCTTCGCGCAGGGTGTTGGCGAAGGCGCGGAATTCCTGGCCCAGCGTCATCGGCACCGCATCCTGAAGCTGGGTGCGCCCCATCTTGACGACATCATCGAATTCCAGTGCCTTGCTGGCAAAGGCATTGGCCAGTTCGCTCAGCGCATCCACCAGCATCGAGTGGCTGCGCAGCAGGCCGACACGAATGGCCGTCGGATAGGCGTCATTCGTGGACTGCGCCATGTTGACGTGATTGTTGGGGTGCAGGTGCTGGTAATCCCCTTTGGGATAGCCAAGATATTCCAGCCCGAGGTTGGCGATCACCTCGTTGGCATTCATGTTGGTCGAGGTGCCGGCACCCCCCTGGATCATGTCGACCACGAACTGATCGTGATGATCGCCATTCATCAAGCGTGCACAGGCATGCTGGATGGCATCGTGCTCACGTGTCTCGAGATAGCCCAGCGCGTGATTGGCTTCCGCGGCAGCGGCCTTGACCAATGCCAGGCCTTCCACCAGACGCGGGAAGTGGGACAGCGGCACGCCGGACAGATGGAAGTTGTTGAGTGCACGCTGGGTCTGGACACCGTAATAGGCCTCTGTCGGGACCGGCTCGCGTCCCAGTAGATCCTTCTCGAGGCGGAAACCGTTTGCCAATGCCTCCTGCTCTGCATGGCTGAGGTCGGGCTGTGAGGATGGCATGGCGTTCTGAGCGGTTTCCGAGGCACTGTTCACTTGGGCGGAACTCCTGGCTGAAGTACACTGTTGCGCTTGAAGCGCGGTGAGGTGGACAAGGGTAACCAGCAGGATGCCCCGACGACCAATGCCTATCGCCGCTGCCGTATACGTCAAATGCATACGACGAAGGTAGTGATTCTCCCCCGTGAAGCTCACTGCCAGAGACAAGGCGCCACATGACCGGTTTTCACGCATATTGCCGGCATGATCGATATCGATGGGAGTTCGGGTGAACCTGGAAACAAAATGGCTGGAAGATTTCGTGGCGTTGTCCAACACGCGCAGTTTCTCCACCTCGGCTCGCCTCAGACATGTGACCCAACCAGCCTTCAGCCGTCGAATTCGCGCGTTGGAGCAGGCCGTGGGCACCACGCTGGTGGATCGTTCGACCACGCCTGTCAGCCTCACGCCGGAAGGGCAGTTGTTCCTGGTGACCGCGCGCAACCTGACCGAGCAGCTGTCCGAATGTCTGGCCCATCTACGGGGGCTTGGGATGGCCAACGAGACGCTGGACATCGCGGCGGCACACTCGCTGGCGCTGGCGTTCTTCCCCAAGTGGATCTCGCGCCTTCAGCAAGGGCTGGGGGAGTTGCCGACGCGGCTCTCCGCCATGAATGTCGGCGATGCCATCCATGCCCTGCGTGAGGGCAATTGCGATCTGATGCTGGCGTATTATGACCCTTACGCCAGCATGCAGCTGGATGCAGAGGCATTCCCCTCCTTCTCGGTGGCCAAGGTCAACATGCTGCCGGTCTGCGTGCCGCTGGAGAACGGCGAACCACGCTTCCCGCTGACCGGCCAGAGCGAAACCAGTCAGGACGCGATTCCCTTGCTCTCCTATACACAGGGAGCGTTCCTGGGGCGCAGCGTGAAGATGTTGCTCAAGAATGATCCATTGCGGCTTCGTCTGCGCACCGTCTATGAAATGGCGATGGCGGAGGGTCTCAAGGGCATGGCGTTGCAGGGAGTGGGCATGGCGTGGATTCCGGACTTCTGCATCCGGGATGAGCTGGAAAGTGGCAAGCTGGTGAGAGCCGGCAATGACGCCTGGGATATTCCGCTGGAGATTCGTCTCTATCGTTGCTCACTGGTTCACAAGCCGGGGATCGACAAGCTTTGGAAGCAGCTGATGAATCTGCCGCGAGATTTCCTTCAGGCCTGACAGGCCACACCCAGACACGACAACGGCAGGCCAATGGCCTGCCGTTGTCGTGTCTGGCAAAGCTGTCTCTATCGGTGAGTCAGAAACTGCTTTGCCCCGCATGCAAGCCCAGAAAGTTCTGGATGATGAAGAAGTGGTCTTCGAACAAGGTGTCAGGCTCCAGATCCGCCAGTGCCACCCAGCGAGCCTGCTCTTCGCTGTCCTTGCCACTGCTGCGCAGTTTCGGTAACTGCTGCTCCGGGCGCAGTGCGAAATAGAAGGCCTCTGCCAGCGTGCGACCGCGCCAGCTGCGATGAGGCTCATCGAACAGACGCTGCCCACGCAGTGAGCCGCGCAGGACAGGCTCTGGCACCTTGAGCCGCACGCGTTCTCTCAATTCGCGCAGGCAGGCGTCCAGCAGGCGCTCCTGCGACTGGACGAAGCCCCCGGGCAAGGCGTAAAGCCCCTTGCCAGGCGCCGCGCGTCGGGTGGTCAGCAGGATATGCCCTGATTGCACGACGACCGCATTGACCGTGATGAACAGGGGAGGATAGGGCGCGTCACTCCATGCCGCGCGATACTGCTCGAGCAGTCGCCGCTCCTCGACCAGACCCTGCCATGCCGTTTCCTCCAGAAAGCCGCGCAGATGTTGCGCGACGCTGCCGGGCAGCAACTCCAGTCCCTCGTTGTCCAGCCAGTCCTCGACTCTGGCCCGCTCGCTGAAGATCACATCGCGGATATGGCTCGCCACCATGCCCTCGTGGTAAGGCCCTGCCACGGATTCCCACTGCGGGAACAGACTCAGATAATAGCTGGAGCGTGCATTGTCATTGCCGTGGGTGGCCCCGATCAAGGCGATGCGTGGCATGCGATTGGCCTGCGGGCGTGCGATGTCACGCACCTTGCGCTGCACATCCCGCACCCAGACATCGTCGTTGTAGAGAGCATCCAGCAGCGGCACGATTTCCAGTCGGGCATTGGCATCTTCCCCGAAACAGCTGCGAATCATGCGGGTGCGTTCATCGAAGGTGAAAGGGTTGCGCAAGGAACGAGCCTGCCAGGCAGACCCCACCAGGACGATGACCTGGCGTGCACGACGCAGGGCCTCCTCCATGATCGCGACATGACCATGGTGAACGGGTTGGAAGCGGCCGATGAAGACGAGACAGTCATACTGACAGGCGTTGTCTGCCGAGCCCTCGGAGCAGAGCTGAGACGGTGCACGCATGGCGGGCATGAGAGACGATGAGGGCATGAAACGCTCCATGGAATTCTGAAGACTGCATCTGGGTGGCAGGTCGTGCGTCCCCGATAGCCTATCAGATAACGCGCATACGCTGAGCATGGCCTGGCAGTGTGCGATCTGTCTGCGTCTGCAGGCATCTACATATTATACCGTTATCTTTTGTCTTCGCACAGATATCGATCCTACCCACAACACTGTCATCGACGAGGTGGGAGAGGCGAAAGACGAGAGAAACGAGAGAGGCAATAGAAAGCGGAGAGAAGGCGAGGCATCACGCAGACTGGCTACCCCCCGCAAGGCATGCCTTGCGGGGGGCCAACCGGTATCGTCATGACCCGAGGTGCGTCACGAGATATCGGGAGTACAGGCTCAGGAAGCCTTGGCGGTCAGCACGTCTGTGATCCACTCGACGACCTGCTCACCGTTGGCATTGACGCAGACGTCGACCAGCGGTGTCTGGGACCATTGATTGCCGAGGAACTCGCGTCCTTGCGGCGCGAACAGGGTCTGGCCTTCCGCCAGCCCTTCGACTTCGACGCTCAGGTGGCCCCGCTCGACGGTGAACATCTCCGGCTTCATCAGCCAGGCCAGGGCACAGCTGTCGTGCGGACAGCAGCCATCGATGCCACGAGCTTCCTGGTAGAAGGCCTTGTAGAACTGATAGCTGCCGGACAGCACCTCGCCCAGGGCACCTTGCGCGACACGGATGCGCTCGACATGTGCCGGGGACAGCACGCAGCGGTGAGTGGCATCCAGGCCGACCATGGTCAGCGGCCAGCCTGCCGTGAGCACCTTGGAGGCGGCATGCGGGTCGTTGAAGATATTGGCTTCCGCGACCGGAGAGACGTTGCCGCCTTCACGGATGGAGCCACCCATCACGACCACCTGCTTGACCTTGGTGATGATGCTCGGGTCCAGTTGCAGGGCGGTTGCCAGGTTGCCCAGCGGGCCTACCGCGACGAGGGTGATCTCGCCCGGACGCGCATTGACCTGCTCGACGATGAACTGCGGTGCACTGATGGGCAACGCCTTGCCCTTGGGCTCCGGGATATCCATGTTGCCAAGGCCGTTGGCGCCGTGGATGTGCGCCGGTGCGGGGAACTTGTCCTTGACCAGCGGTTGGGCAGCACCCTGTGCGACCGGGATATTCTGGCCCGCCAGCTCCCCCAGCAACAACGCATTGGACGTGGCGGTCTCGATGGTGACGTTGCCGAAGGTGGTCGTCATGCCGAGGAATTCGATGTCCGGATGTGCTAGGCAGATGGCGATGGCCTGGGCGTCATCAACGCCCGGGTCGGTATCAAAGATGATGGGAGTCTTCATGATGTCCTCTTGCCGATAAAGCCATGAACCGGTGCCATCGGCACCTCAATCAGCGTGCCGTGGGCTGAGCCTCACCCTCAGGAAAGGCTCAGACCTGTCCGGTTCAAGGGGGTGATCGTTCAGTTGCTCAATGCGTCCAGGGGGGGCCACTTAGCCAGGGCGTCAGCGACATCGCTGCTGCCCGGAATGCTGGGAGCGGCGCCTTCACGACTGACACAGAGTGCGGAGGCCGTGCTGGCGCGACGCAGACTGTCTTCGATGTTCATGCCATCGATCTGGCTGGCCAGGTAATAGCCGATGAAGGTATCGCCGGCAGCGGTGGTATCCACCGCCTTCACGCGATGGGCAGGCAGCTGGATGCGCTGCTCGCCCAGCTGATAGCAGACGCCTTCGCTGCCCAGAGTCAGCACGACCTCGGTGGCGGGCAGGCGCTCATGCAGGGCATTGAGCAGCGTGTCGACCGGTGCGCTTTCTTCCAGCTCGACCAGTTGCGCCGCTTCGCCACGGTTCAAGAACAGCACCTGGCAATGCTCCAGCGGGAGATCCAGCACTTCAGCACCCATCGGCGCCGGGTTGAAGGCGATCTTCATGCCCTTGGCATGCGCCATCTCGATGACCTTGCCAAGCGCATTGCACTCGTTCTGAAGCAGCAGCCAATCGCCCTGGGTGACTCCGGAGAACAGCTCGGAAAGGTGTTCGTCGGTGAAGCCATGATTGGCACCAGGGTAAAGGATGATGCTGTTCTCGGCGTGATCATCCACCTGAATGATGGCGTGACCGCTGGCGCTGGCGCTCAGTTCGACCTGAGACGTGATGACACCGGCGCTCTCCAATGGCTCAAGCGCCCAGCGGTCGGCATTGCCGAGACGTCCCCAGTGGGTGACATCTCCGCCTGCGCGTGCCAGAGCGAGGGACTGGTTGGCCCCCTTGCCGCCCAATACCTGACGGAAGGAGTGACTCGCCAGAGTTTCACCGGGGCGAACCAGATGAGGGACCCGGTAGACGTGATCGATATTGATGGAACCGTAGTTGTAAAGCATGCAGCCTCCTTGGGGGCGAGCATCCTAGCAAAGCCTTGGCCGCCTGTCCGCAGTCCTGACACCAAGGTCTGACCTTTTGGACATGTTTGAGCGTTGAAGCGCGAAGTCCACGTATAGGCAAGAGAAGGCGCATACTCGATTCACTTATGGAGGAATCAGGAAATCCGCCAATGCCGGGAATTCAACGTACCCCCATCACCATCAAGAAATGGGTCTGGCGCGCGCTGTTTACCAGTACCATGATCCCGTTGCTGCTGGTAGAGACGGCGCTGGTGGCGGTGTACTTCCTGTCCAACGACGAGATACGTGATGCCAACCTGAATTACCTTCAGGCGCAGTCGAGCAGTGAGTTGAATCTGGCTATGTTGCGCGAGGCCAAGAGCCTCAATCGTCAGCTGGAACATATACAGGATCTCTCCACCGGCATGGCGGCTCAGACCCGCATGATTCGACTCGACAGTGCTTCTCCCGTCAGTGCGGAGCAAGCGGCTCGGCATGGATTCGAGCGCAGTGGCGCCTGGGCCAGCCAGAGGGATGAAGGGGATCAGGCCAGTGGCTTCCATGCCGTGCTGCCTGATATCGAGATCGATGTGCCACTGGCATTGCGAATGACGGCCGTGGACCCCCTGATGCGCAATATCGTCTCGACCCATCCCGCGGTCATCCAGACCTTCGTGACGCTGGCGAACTGCTCTGTGCGAATCTATCCCTATGTGGATCTCGTCGAGTTGTTGCCCCCCGATCACGATTGCCGAGACTTCTCCTTCTTCTACCTGGCCGCACCGGCCATGAATCCCGAGCGCCACACCGTCTGGACGGATCTCTATCAGGACCCCGCCGCCAATGGCTGGATGACGTCTGCTGTCACGCCTTTTTACGACGGTGACGAATTTCTCGGTGTGGTAGGCATCGACATGACCCTGGATGTCATCGTCAACCAGATTCTGGCCATGGAACTGCCCTGGAGCGGCTTCGCGATGCTCTACGATGCCAAGGGGCGCTCACTGGCGGTGCCGTCGAGGGGCGAATCTTTGCTCTCTCTGGCACCGGTCGAGCAGCCGGACGTCAGCATTCTCCAGGAGGAGGACGTGCTGCGGCCGGCGCAGATGGAGCTGTCCAGGCATCCCGTCTTCGCCACCCTGTCCGAGCAGATCCTCGGGCAGCGTCGTGGCTCTGCAAGCGTCTCGGTGGATGGCGAGCCCTTCAAGGTGGCCTGGGAGCATCTGAGCAGCAATGACTGGATCATGTTGAGCATGGTGGAGGAGTCCGCCGTCTTCTCGCGTACCGCCGAGATCGGGCGCAATTTTCAACTGGTCGGCATGGCGCTGGTGGGCGGCCTGATTCTCTTCTATCTGAGTTTCTTCCTGCTGATGAGCTGGCGCACCCACCACATCAGTCGCCATCTGTCCGTGCCGCTGGCAGAGCTCAGGGATCGCCTGCATCGTATCGGCATGGGGGCGGAGATCGAGTCTCCCGGGCAATGCGGTATCGTCGAGCTGGATGATGCCCATAATACGGCGGAAGAGATGTACCGACGTCTGCGCCAGACCCAGCAGGAACTCCAGGCCAGTGAGCGGCGCTTGCTCGACTCCCTGGAAGCCAGTGGTGACAGTCTGTGGGAGATGGATATTCCCGGGCGCATCATCCACATTCACCCCAATCTGTGGCGGATGCTGGGAGCGACAGGGCGTGAGCCGCTGGTGATGCGCGAGCTGGACTTTGATCGACTGATCCATCCGGACGACCTGGAAGCCGTGCATGTCCTGCGTCACCGCGTGTTCACCACCTTCGGCGATACCTTCGAATGTCAGTACCGCATGCGCGCCCCGGGAGAGGAGGATCTGCGGCACATCGAAAGCATGGGCTGCAATGCGCATTCTGATCTAACGGTTGAACCGGGCATCGAGCCGCAAGGCGGCGAGGGCCACCCGGCATCGTCGGCGAGTCGGCATGACGAGGATCAGGCGGCGGATGCCATTGATTGGGTATTGCTCATCTCGCGCGGGCGGGTAGTGACGTGGGATGCCGAAGGCCACCCCGTCAAGGCCGCCGGCATGCATATCCGTATCGACAGATCTTCATTCGCCAGCCATCTGCGCTGAGCGAACTCAAGAGTGATCTCAGGCTAGTTGCCATCGATGTCGCGTCACTCCTCTTGAATGACGCGGCAATCCCGACACCAGAAGGGGCCAGATGCCTTGCGCATCTGGCCCCTTCTGGTGTCTATCCATGCCTCTGCCAGCGGGCGGGCATCGGAGTGCAGCCACCTCGTCCATGTCTCAGACGTTTTCGCCGAGATAGGACTCGATATTGGCAAGACTCAGATCCAGTATGTTCTGACGCGCTTCACGACTGATCCAGGCATTGTGGGGCGTGACGATGAGGTTCCATCCGGCCTCAGACGCCGTTCGACTGTCAGCCAGCGCTGTCAGCAGGGCATGGCCCTTCCGGGGCGGTTCCTCCGGCAGGCTGTCGACGGCCAGTCCACCGAGGTGCCCACGCTTCAAGGCGGCAAGTGCAGCCTCTTCATCGATGATGCCACCGCGAGCACAGTTGATGAGCAGGGCTCCGGGCTTCAGCAACGCCAGGGCCTGCTCGTCGATCAGATGGTGTGTCTCAGGCGTCAGTGGGCAGTGCAGGCTGATGACGTCCGCTTCAGGCAGGAGGTGTTTCAGGCTCGGTCGTTGAGACGTCGACTCACTGCCCGGGCGCGCGGCGAAGGTGACGCGCATGTCGAACGCCTCTGCCAACCTGCCCACGGCAGTCCCCAGCTCTCCCTTGCCGACGATCACCAGATGCTTGCCGGCCAGTTGCAGGGTGGGGCGGCCCATCAGGCAGAAGGTATTGCTGCGCTGCCATTCACCGCTCGCGACATCTCCCTGGTAGCCAGGCAGTTGTCCGGCCAGTGCCAGCATCAACATCCAGGTGTGCTGTGCGACAGAGGCGGTGCCATAGGCCGCGACGTTCATGACGCGTATGCCTTGCGCCCTTGCCGCTTCCATGTCGATGTTGTTGGTGCCGGTGGCCATGACGGCGATCAGCTTCAATGCCGGCAGGGCCTCCAGATGCTGCGCCTCCAGGCGTACCTTGTTGACCAGCACGATCTCGGCACCCTCCAGACGCTCCACGACCTGCTCGGGCAACGTGGCATCATGGCAGACCAGCCCATTGACCCGGTCCTTCAGGCGGCTGAAGTCAAGGCCGTCGCCAAGTGATGCCATGTCGAGCATCACGGCCTGCGGGCCAGCATCAGCACCAGCGGAAGCAGTAGGGGGAGTTGCAGATGCGAGTTGGAGATCAGACATCGGTGTCCTCATGACGTGAGACGGCCGGGTGGCAGTGAATGAGGCCTGACCCTGGCCGGGCATGACGGCGCATTGCCGGGAATCTATCGAGGTGTTGCCCCGCAAGGGGCCGAGCACGCTATAATGTGGCCCTTTCGCTTTGACTTGAAAGACGTTCAACTGGCCTTATTGTACGCGTTCCGAAGCTGTGCTTGAGATGTCACTCATATTGATGTCTCCGGCACGTCTGATGCAAGGGCGCCGCAAGGCATAACATTGTCATGGTCCGCGACTCGCATTCTTGCGCTCGGGACCAGTATCGTCAGGAAAAAACCATGCCGATCTATGAATACCACTGCAAGGCCTGTGGCCATCGGATGGACAAGTTGCAGAAGATCAGCGCCGCGCCGCTGACGGAGTGTCCGGAATGCAAGACGGACCAGCTGGAAAAGCTGGTATCCGCCGCCGGTTTCCGTCTGGCGGGCAGTGGCTGGTACGAAACGGATTTCAAGTCCGGCAGCAAGAAGAATCTGGCCGGAGGTAGCGATAGCTCGTCCTGATGTCTCCCGTCATCAGGCCAGCTGTCATGCCTGCCATCCATGTGCTAGGTCATGCATGAGTGGCAGGCATCTCCAGCGTCAGGCCCTCTGAGACAGACGCGCACCAGTGCGTCGATCACGAATTTGAGCAACAAGGAATCAACATGCGCAGCCACTATTGCGGCAAACTGAACGAGACCCTGATCGATCAGGATGTCACTCTGTGCGGGTGGGTGCACCGCCGTCGCGACCACGGTGGCGTCATCTTCCTCGACATGCGCGACCGTGACGGTATCGCCCAGATCGTCGTCGATCCGGACACCGTCGATGCCTTCGCCACTGCCGACAAGGCGCGCAGCGAGTACGTCCTGCGCATCAAGGGCCGTATTCGCATGCGCCCGGAAGGCACCCAGAACCCGAACATGCCGACAGGCATGATCGAAGTGCTGGCCAAGGATGTCGAAGTGCTCAACACCGCACAGACGCCGCCGTTCCAGCTGGACGACCACAACAAGGTCGGTGAGGAAGTTCGCCTCAAGTATCGTTATGTCGACCTGCGTCGTCCGGACATGATCGACAAGCTGCGCCTGCGTTCACGCATCACCCACAGCGTGCGTGCCCAGCTGGAAGCCCTGGGCTTCCTCGACATCGAAACCCCGATTCTCACGCGTGCCACGCCGGAAGGGGCACGTGACTATCTGGTGCCGAGCCGCACCTATGCCGGCAGCTTCTTCGCGCTGCCGCAGTCTCCGCAGCTGTTCAAGCAGCTGTTGATGGTCGCCGGTGTCGATCGTTACTACCAGATCGCCAAGTGCTTCCGTGACGAGGATCTGCGCGCCGATCGTCAGCCGGAATTCACCCAGATCGACCTCGAGGCCAGCTTCGTCGACGAGAAGGACATCATGGGCATGACCGAGACCATGATCCGTGGTCTCTACAAGGAAGTGCTGGATGTCGAGCTGGGCGACTTCCCGACCATGCCGTATTCCGAAGCCATGCAGCGCTTCGGTTCCGACAAGCCGGACCTGCGCATCCCGCTGGAGCTGGTCGATGTCGATGACCTGATGAGCGGTGTGGACTTCAAGGTCTTCTCCGGCCCGGCCAAGGATGACAAGGGCCGTGTCGCCGCGCTGCGTGTGCCGGGCGGTGCCAGCCTGTCACGCAAGGAAATCGACGCCTACACCAAGTTCGTCGGCATCTACGGTGCCAAGGGCCTGGCGTGGATCAAGGTCAACGAGCGTGCCAAGGGCATCGAGGGTCTGCAGTCGCCGATCGTCAAGTTCATGGAAGACGTCGTGGATGACGTGCTGGACCGCTGTGGCGCCGTCGATGGCGACATCGTGTTCTTCGGTGCCGACAAGTCCAACATCGTGGCCGAGGCCATCGGTGCGCTGCGCGTCAAGCTGGGCGAAGACCTCAACCTCTACACCCGCGAATGGGCACCGCTGTGGGTCGTCGACTTCCCGATGTTCGAAGCCGATGCCAATGGCCGCCTGAGCGCGCTGCACCACCCGTTCACCGCGCCGTCCTGCACCCCGGAAGAACTCAAGGCCGATCCGGAAGCGGCACTGTCTCGCGCCTATGACATGGTCATCAACGGCACTGAGCTGGGTGGCGGTTCCATCCGTATCCACGACCAGGCCATGCAGCGTACCGTGTTTGAAGTGCTGGGCATCGGCGAGGAGGAAGCGGAAGAGAAGTTCGGCTTCCTGCTCGACGCGCTCAAGTTCGGCGCGCCGCCCCATGGTGGTCTGGCCTTCGGTCTCGACCGTCTGGTCATGCTGATGACCGGCGCCAAGACCATTCGTGAAGTCATCGCCTTCCCGAAGACCCAGAGCGCTGGCTGCATGATGACCGATGCCCCGGGGGAAGTCAGCGGTGAGCAGCTCAAGGAGCTGAACATCCGTCTGCGTCAGAAGGTCAAGGTTGAAGAGGAAGGCGGTCAGGCCTGATCCAGGCGAATGACCCCGGGGTGATCAACCTCTCCTGACAGGCGCCATCAGCGCCCGGGAGAGGGGGAGTCCCGCGCAAGCGGGCAAGTGACCCCCGGCAAGGCGGTGTGAGACTGTTACCTGCAGATGATGCAGGCAATGACAGTGTCGCACCGCCTTTTTTGTGGCATTGTGGCTGGTTATATACACAGTAAGCACGAAAGACGACAGGGATGGAGAGGCAATGAGTGTGAGACGTGAGGCGGTGGCATGATCATTCTTGGCATTGATCCGGGGTCACGCCTGACCGGTTACGGCGTACTGGACGTCTCGGCGGCTCAGCCCCGCTATGTGGACAGTGGCTGCATCCGCATGTCCCAGGTCAGCCTCGACCAGCGGTTGGCGCAGATCTACGCCGGTATCAGTGAAGTGATTGCCATGCATCGCCCGGCGGAGTTCGCCATCGAGCAGGTCTTCATGTCCAAGAATGCCGACTCCGCGCTCAAGCTCGGTCAGGCACGTGGGGCAGCCATCGTGTGTGCGGCGAACCACGGCCTGCCGGTATCAGAGTATGGGCCGCGACAGATCAAGCAGGCTGTCACGGGGTCCGGTGCAGCAGACAAGGCCCAGGTCCAGCATATGGTGACCCATACGCTCAAGCTGTCTGCAACGCCTCAGGCGGATGCCGCGGATGCTCTGGCCATCGCGCTGACACATTGCTTTGCACGCATGCGACTGACCCCGAGCAGCGCGCAGCTGGAGGCATTGGGTCTGGGGGCAGGTGCAGGGCGCAAGAGTACCCGCGCACGACGCAGCAGTAGCTGGCGTGACTTTGAGCCGGGCAAATGAGGTGTCTGCCGGTCACTTAGGGGGCTGGTCAGGGTCTGAAGAGTGTCTGGTCAGGGGCTGAAGAGAGTGGGGAGCAGACTCCGGCGTGTGCCGAAGACGGCCTCTACAGGCGAGAAGTGACAAGCCCGCTTGCGCCAGATACGCTATCGTTATCAATAAATTCCAATTTTTCAGTCACTTGTAGGCTTGTTTTCACGATGTCAGGCAGCATCTTGCGTTCTGCTGGCATCCGCATGCTGCCTGCATCTGGCCTCATGGCAACAAGTGACTGTCAGATTCATGCGACAAAATCGTCGTGACACTCGGACATGCCGCCTGCACGTTATCTTTGGTAGGCTTGCCCGCATCGCAACAACCCGTGCCGCCTGACACCTGATGTGATGAGCAGGCGGCACTGAAGACTCAAGGACAGCCCGAAACATGATTGGACGTCTGACTGGGCGTTTGCTCGAAAAGCAGCCGCCTCATCTGGTACTCGATGTACAAGGTGTGGGCTATGAACTTGAAGCCTCCATGAATACCTTGCTGGGTCTGCCGGCTGTCGGGGAGGACTGTCAGCTGTTCACCCACCTGGTCGTGCGTGAAGACGCCCAGTTGCTCTATGGCTTCGGCAAGGAGCCGGAGCGTCGTCTGTTCCGGGAATTGATCAAGATTTCCGGGGTCGGGCCGCGCCTGGCGCTGGCGATTCTCTCGGGAATGGAGCAGGCCGATTTCATTCGCTGCGTGCACGACGAAGACAGTCGGGCACTGACTCGCTTGCCCGGCGTCGGCAAGAAGACGGCGGACCGCCTGATCATCGAGATGCGCGACCGGCTCAAGCATTGGACGATTCCGCAGGACGATGGTCTGTCGGAAATGGCGCGCGCTTCGCAGCCACAGCCGCCGGTTACCCATCCCCTGGCCGACGCCGAAGCCGCTCTGGTCGCGCTGGGCTACAAGCCGGTCGAGGCGGCCAAGATGCTCTCGGGACTCGAGACAGGTGCCTCCACGGAAGCCCTCATCAAGGCGGCGTTGGCCCGCAAGATGGCCAGCTAGCGCACGTGTCTCGTGCCTGATAGCGTGAATGACAGAATAGGCACGATCTGATTGGATTTATTGACTAGGGAATGGCCGGCGACTGGGGTAGAAAGTGCGCGCTTGATTGCATTGGCGCAAGATCATTTCACTGCCTCGGTCTCACCGCCTCTCGCCACATGATTCATGTCTGCAGCATGAGTCATCAGGAGTTGAGCAAGCATCATGATGGAGTCGGATCGACTGATCTCCGCGGCCACGCATGATCCGGAAGAACGGATCGATCGCGCCAATCGGCCGCGAACGCTGAATGAGTATATCGGTCAGCCGATCGTGCGCGAGCAGATGGAAATCTTCATCAGTGCCGCTCGCGGTCGTGGCGATAGCCTGGATCACACCCTGGTATTCGGGCCCCCGGGACTTGGCAAGACCACTCTCGCACACATCATTGCCAGTGAGATGAGCGTGGACATCAAGTCGACGTCCGGACCGGTTCTGGAGCGGGCAGGTGACCTGGCCGCCATGCTGACGAATCTCCAGGAAGGCGATGTACTGTTCATCGACGAGATCCATCGCCTGTCACCGGCGGTCGAGGAAGTGCTGTATCCGGCGATGGAGGATTATCAGCTGGATATCATGATCGGTGAGGGCCCGGCTGCCCGCTCGATCAAGCTGGAACTGCCACGATTCACTCTGGTGGGGGCGACGACCCGGGCTGGTCTGTTGACCGCGCCCCTGCGAGATCGCTTCGGAATCGTTCAGCGCCTCGAGTTCTACGATATCGAGTCGCTGACCGGTATCGTCTCGCGCAGTGCGAAGCTGTCAGGCATGGAAGTGGAGATGGATGGCGCGCGCGAGATCGCACGACGCTCGCGAGGGACGCCGCGTATCGCCAATCGGCTGCTGCGGCGGGTGCGTGACTTTACCGAGGTGCGCGGCGATGGCCGTCTGACGCTGGATGTCGCGGACAAGGCGCTCAACATGCTCAATGTGGATAGCCACGGGCTGGATCATATGGATCGCCGGTTGCTGCTGTCGATGATCGAGAAGTTCGATGGCGGGCCCGTCGGTGTGGATTCGCTGGCGGCCGCCATCGGCGAGGAGCGCGATACCATCGAAGATGTGCTGGAGCCCTATCTGATTCAGCAGGGCTTCATGATGCGAACGGCGCGTGGGCGCGTGGTGACCAGTTCCGCCTATCAGCATTTCGGCATCACACCGCGTGAGACCCAGGCGCGTCTGACGCCGGGTGGGCAGGAGGACGCATGACGTCGTCTCTTCAGACATCCAGACCCGGCGAGGAAACGTTGACTGAGCAGACGGGCGATTTTCATCATGCGGTGCGGGTCTATATCGAGGATACCGATGCGGGTGGCATCGTCTATTACGTCAACTACCTGCGCTTCATGGAGCGCGCACGCAGTGAATGGCTGCGCGCACGTGGCTATTCCCAGCAGACACTTCTGGAGCGCGGTATCCAGCTTGTCGTGCACAGTGTGGCCAGTCGCTATCATCGTCCTGCGAGACTGGATGATCTGCTTCAGGTCACGGCAACGGCAGGTGAATTGCGGGGCGCGCGCCTTGTCTTTCATCAACAGGTGATGAAGGACGGGGTGATGTTGAGTGATGCCGAGGTGGTGATTGCCTGTGTCGATGCCAGCACATTGCGTCCGCGTCGATGGCCAGTGGAATTGCTGAACGCTCTTGAGGTCTGAGTCACCGATACCAGATTGACCGAGAGTCGCCGTGGTCAAGGCGTGAACGAGTGAGGCGCCGTTGCAGCCATCCTTCTGGTCGGATGTCAGGCGACGGAGTCGGACGAATGTTAAGGGTGTCGCCTCACCGGCGGCACTGACTGAACCAAGTAAAAGAGGGATTTCCGTGGAAGATTCGATGTCGATCATTTCGCTGTTCGCGAATGCCAGCCTGGTGGTGCAATCCGTCATGTTGCTGCTGTTGGCGGCTTCCATCGCCTCCTGGGTAGTGATCTTCCAGCGGGGGATGGCATTGTCACGAGCGAAACAGGCGTATACCGCCTTTGAAAAGCGTTTCTGGTCCGGAGTGGATCTCAATCACCTCTACCGTGAATTGCCCAGTGAAGAAGAGGCGACGCCGGGTGCTGCAGGCGTCTTCCGTGCAGGCTTTCGTGAGTACAGTCGTCTCAAGCCCAAGTCCAGCAATGCCGATGCGGTGATGGACGGCGTTCAGCGCAGCATGCGTGTCACGCTGTCACGCGAGGAAGAACGTCTCAATATCCATCTTCCGTTCCTGGCCACCGTCAGCTCCGTAAGCCCCTATGTGGGTCTGTTCGGGACGGTGTGGGGCATCATGGGCTCTTTCCAGGCACTGGGGACTGCACAGCAGGCCACTCTGACCACTGTCGCTCCCTGGATTGCAGAAGCGCTGGTCGCCACCGCCATGGGGCTTTTTGCCGCGATTCCGGCAGTCATCTTCTATAACCGTCTGGCCAGCCGTGCCGATCAGCTGCTGGGCCGTTATGAAGACTTCGCCGAAGAGCTTCACTCCATTCTGCATCGCAATCTGCACGGCCGTGGCAGCAACGACGCCTGAAAGGAGAGTCGAGCATGAAAGGACCTTACAGCCGGGGGCACAAGCGCAAGCTGTCCTCTGAAATCAATGTGGTGCCCTTCATCGATGTCATGCTGGTGCTGCTGGTCATCTTCATGATCACCGCGCCGATGATGACCCAGGGGGTACAGGTCGAACTGCCCAAGGTCACCTCCAAGCCCATCGACAATCCTGATGACGTGACACCGCTGATCGTCTCGCTGGATGACAGCGGCAACTACTACATCGATCTGGGCTCTGATCAGGACAAGCGGACTCCCGTCGCCCTGGATGACCTGGGCAGCAAGGTGGCCGCCATCGTGTCGGAAAAGCCCAAGACACCCGTGCTGGTCAAAGGCGCCAAGACAGCGCCATATGGTGATGTGATGGGGCTGATGAGCACTCTGCAGGGGGCGGGCGTTCCCAATGTCGGGCTGATTTCAGAACCGCCGAACGAGGGCTGATGGATGAGTCAGCCGGAAATCGAAAAGCGGGCAGGCTATGGATTACCCGTCGTGCTGGCCGTGGGTCTGCATGTGGTCATCCTGGTACTGACCCTGGTGAGCTGGCCTGAGTCCGAGCCGGATCAGAGCAGCACGACCATCGTCAACGCGACGCTGGTCAGCACCGAAACGACGACCAATCAGCCCCAACAGGCCAAGGCCAGCAAGGCGCGGGACGCCGCCGAAGAGGCCGATGAGCGTCAGAGTGCCAAGGAGGAGGCCTCCCGGGAAGCGGAGCGCGCTGCAGAACAGCAGAAAAGTGCTGCGCGCGAGAAAGCCGCGCAGCTCAAGGCAGAGCAGGCCAAGGCTGCCGAGCAGGAGAAGGCGGCACAGGCCAAGGCGGCTGAGCAGTTGAAGGCGGAACAGAAAGCGGCTGCCGAGGCGGCAGACAAGGCCAAGGCAGATGCAGCGCGTCGGGCGGAAGAAGCCAAGGCGATTGCGCTTGAGCGCAAGAAGGCTGAAGCTGAAAAACAGGCCAAGGCAGACGCCTTGAAGAAGGCGGAAGCCGAAAATGCGGCCAAGGCCAAGGCGGAAGCGGAGAAGGCCGCCAAGGAAAAGGCAGCCGAGGAAGCGCGCAAGAAAGCCGAGGCGGAAAAAGCCGCGAAGGCCAAGGCAGAGGCTGAAAAGGCGGCCAAGGCCAAGGCGCAGGCTGAAAAGGAAAAGGCAGCCAAGGCAGCCGCCGAGAAAGCGGCGAAGGAAAAGGCGGCCAAGGAAAAGGCAGCGGAAGAGGCTCGCAAGAAGGCAGCCGCGGAGGCCGCGCGCCAGAAGGCGCTTGCCGAGAAGGCGGCACAGGCATCAGCCGGGTCACTGGATAGTCTGATCGACAGCGAAAGTGACGCCATCAGTGGCGCCAAGCAGGCCGCACAGGCGGCCAATGGCTTTGAGAGTCTGCTCAAGAAGTATGTCGGGCAGAACTGGAATCGGCCTTCAGGTACCGTACCCGGCATGACGGTGACGCTGCGCGTCTCATTGCTGCCGACAGGAGAACTTGTTTCGGCTGCGGTCAGCAAGAGCAGTGGCAATGCCGCCTTTGATCGTTCCGCGATTCAGGCGATACAGAAAGCAGCACCGTTTACCGAGATGCAGGACCTGCCGGCTTCAGCCAAGAGCCAGTTCCGCAACTTCAATCTGTACTTCAATCCAGAGGACCTGGGCCGATGAGACGAGTGACTACATGGATGATGGCAGCCGCCATGCTGGTCGTGACCAGCATGGCGCGAGCGGACCTGACCATCGAGATCACCAAGGGCAATGACAGCGCGACTCCGATCGCCGTGGTGCCGTTCGAGAACCTGACGGGGGGAAGTCTCCCTCAGGATCTGGCCCGTATCATCTCGGATGATCTGGCGCGCAGCGGCCAATTCGAGCCGATCAAGCGTGACAACCTGATCGCGCTGCCGGGGACTACCCAGGATGTCTTCGTCAATGACTGGAAGCGTCTCGGCGCCAGCTATCTGGTGGTCGGGCAGGTCAAGAATGCGAGCAGCGGTGGCTACAGCATTCAATACGAGCTGATGGATGTGCTCGGGAACAAGCGCATGCTGGGAGAAGTCATCACGGGCAGTGATGGCCAGTTGCGTTCGCGCGCCCATTACATGAGTGATGAAATATTTGAGGAAATCACTGGAATTCGCGGTGCTTTCTCGACAAAAATCGCCTACATTACCGCCAATGGCGTGGGTGACAACATTCGTTTCGCACTGTATGTTGCCGACTCGGATGGCCATGGTAGTCAGGAGATTCTTGCATCCGATGAACCGATCATGTCTCCTGCATGGTCGCCGGATGGAAAGAAACTGGCGTACGTGAGTTTCGAATCAGAACGGCCTGCGATTTATGTTCAGGAGCTGGGAAGTGGTCGTCGTGCCAAACTGACCGGTTTCCGTGGCATCAATGGTGCTCCGGCCTGGTCTCCGGATGGCCGCAAGTTGGCGATGGCATTGTCAAAGGATGGTCAGCCCGAGATTTATGTGATGGATATCGCGTCACGCAAATTCCAACGTCTGACCAACAATCCTGCGATCGATACCGAGCCGGACTGGCTGCCGGATGGCAGTGGCATGGTCTTCACGTCTGATCGTGCCGGCTCGCCGCAGATCTATCGTCTTGATCTTTCCGGGGGTACTGAACGCGTGACGTTTACCGGAAACTACAATTCCCGTGGGCGTGTGTCGCCCGATGGGGAAACCCTGTTCATGATCAATCGCTCGGGCAACGGTTATCAGGTTGCCAAGCAGGATCTGAAGAGTGGTCGAGTGACATCCCTCACGGATACTCAGTGGGATGAATCTCCAAGTGTTGCACCGAATGGCACTATGGTGATATATGCCACTCAGCAAGGAACCCGTGGGGTCCTGGGCGAGGTCTCGGCAGACGGAAGAGCACAATTTTCCCTGCCGTCACCACAAGGCGAAGTGCGTGAACCTGCGTGGTCGCCGTTCCTGAACTAAACCACTAGAATGCATCCGAGTCACAAAGAAAGGCTTGGCATTCGTTTTCATTAGAGCAAGGAGTTTTACAATGCAGTTCACCCCGTATGCAAAAGGTCTGTTGGTTGCCCTGTCCCTGAGCGTCATGGCCGGTTGTTCCAGCAGCGGTGGCGCCCAGGACGGCGACATGGATTCAGCCAACAGCGGTGCCAACACTGCCGGCATGAACTCTGGTGCCAACACCAACGGCAACCAGATGAGCAACGCTTCCATGCCTGACGTGCGTACCATCTACTTCGCATTCGACAAGGACACCATCCGTCCTGAATTCGAAAGCGTCCTGATGGGCCACGCCCAGTACCTGAAGGCCAACACCAGCGCCAACGTTGTTCTGGAAGGCCACGCTGATGAGCGCGGTACTCGTGAATACAACCTGGGTCTGGGCGAGCGTCGTGCCAAGTCTGTCGCACGCTTCCTGACTGTTCAGGGTGTGTCTCCGTCCCAGATCGAGATCGTCTCCTACGGTGAAGAGCGTCCGGCCGTTCAAGGTCACGGCGAATCTTCCTATGCCAAGAACCGTCGTGTGGTCTTCGACTACTGAGTTCGGCAATCTCTCTGAGGTCCCTGCGGGATAACAGAGACGCTTGAAACTTGTGTTGAGCAGGCCTGAGTCCCAAGGGCAACCTTGAGGCTCGGGCCTTCTCGCACGGCAACATGATGATTCGGCGGAGCCGACAGCATGAAAGACAGCCTGAAATGGTTGTGCGGTGTGGGAGCCCTGGCGCTTCCGTTGTCAGTTGCAGCCGCACCCGCAGTGGAAGACCTTACCGTACAGTCCAACTCGCTTTATCAGCAGGCCAACACTCGCTTGAGTGGTGGCGGCACCCTGACCCTTCTCAACCAGCTTGATGAGCAGGCCCAGGAAATTGCGCGGCTGCGCGGGCGTGTCGATGAACTGGAATATCAGTTCAAGCGACTCACCGAGATGTCGCAGCAACGTTACCTGGACCTGGAGCAACGTGTTTCGGGAACAAGTCCAGCCGGTGAGAACGGTCAGGAGGTCGATGCGCAGACCGCAGCCGCGGTCAGTGGTGGTGCGGGCAGCAATGCCAGCAGCGCCAATGCCTCCAGTGGAGGGGATGCCCAGAAGGATTACGAGAACGCCTTTGCCAAGGTGCAGTCGCGTGATTTCGACGGAGCGATCGATGCCTTTGAATCCTTTGTGGTGGATCACGGGGATTCCAATCTCGCGGCCAATGCCCATTATTGGTTGGGGGAATTGTATTCCGCGAAGAATCAACTGGATGCTTCTGCCCAGGCCTTTGATACTGTCATCAGTGAGTTCTCGCAATCTAGCAAGGTGCCGGATGCGATGTACAAGCTGGGACTCGTCAAGGCGCGGCAGGGCAAGGCGCAGGAAAGTCGCAAGTTGCTCGAGGAACTGGTTCGCCAGTACCCCGACAGCAAGGCCGGCGGAATGGCCAAGGATTTCCTCGCCTCTGGCGCATGACGCCAGATGATGATGACAAAGCCCGCACTTGTTGACTGACAAGGCGGGCTTTGTGCGTTCTGACATGCGCCCGCATGTCATCGATACACCTCAGGCCTTGCCCTTCGGGTCAGCCTCTCGGCAAGGCCAGCGTTCAGGACGGGATATCCTCATGGCGGAATGCAAGATCGATTATCAGGCACCAGCGGATCTGCTGAAAGGGCGAATCATTCTCGTGACTGGTGCAGGCTCGGGCATCGGTCGTGAAGCAGCCATTGACTATGCCAGGCATGGCGCGACCGTCATCTTGCTGGGGCGCACCATTGCCAAGCTCGAGGAAGTCTATGACGAGATCGAAGCATTGGGGGCTCCTCAGCCAGCGATCTACCCGCTGAACTTCGAAGGGGCCACGCTCAAGGATTACCAGCAGATGGCGGAAACGCTCGACAAGGAATTCGGGCGACTCGATGGGGTGCTGCACAATGCCAGTCTGCTGGGCAAGATCACCCCGTTCGAGCAGTATGATCCGGCGTTGTGGGAGCAGGTCATGCAGGTCAACATCAATGGGCCTATCTGGATGTTGCAGGCGCTGCTGCCACTGCTGAAAGCGTCTCGGGATGCGTCCGTGGTGCTGACGAGTTCCAGTGTCGGCCGCAAGGGGCGTGCTTTCTGGGGGGCCTACAGTGTTTCGAAGTTCGCCACCGAAGGCTTTTCACAGCTGCTGGCACAGGAGCTCGAGAATACCAGTCAGGTCCGCGTGAATACCCTCAATCCCGGTGGGACTCGAACGTCGATGCGCAAGTCGGCCTTCCCGGCGGAAGACCCGGATACCCTGCGTACGCCAGCCGACATCATGCCAAGCTACCTGTGGCTGATCGGTCCGGAGAGTCGTGGCCGCACCGGCGAGATGTTCGATGCCCAGCCGCCCAGGACGTGAGATGTCCGAGCGGGTGACAGTGACGAGCACTTGATGGTGAGAAGTTGTCACTGACAGGATTGCCTGCAATGAAAACGCCGACGGCCATGGCCGTCGGCGTTTTCATTGGCAGGGCGTCAGGGTATCGCGCGCCGCGTCAGCGCAGTTCCGCTGCGCGCAGAGCGGCATTGATGACTTCTTCCGAGGTGTCGAACCACACATCGGCAGGCCAGGCGTCCACATCATCCCCGTCGCGGACGTAGCCATAGCGCACGGCGACCGCCAGCATGCCCGCCGCGCGCGCCGCCTGCATGTCGCGATCATGATCCCCGAGATACCAGCATCGTGACGGTTCGACGCCGAGGAGGCGGGCCGCCTCCCACAATGGCTCAGGATGGGGCTTCTTGACGGGCAGGTCATCGGCGCACAGCAGGCAGCCCGGAGTGAGCGCCAGGGACTCGATCAGCGGCTCGGCGAACTGACGCGGCTTGTTGGTCACGATCCCCCAGGGCAGGCCGTTGCGCTGACAGATCTCGATCAAGGCGTCATAGCCCGGGAACAGCTCGCTGTGGGCCGCGACATCACGGGCATAGAAGTCCAGCAGGTGTGCACGCTCCTCGGCATGCGAGGGATGATCGATGTCGTGACCCAGCGCCAGTCTCACCAGGGCGCTTCCGCCATGCGAGACCTCGGCGCGAATCACCTCATAGCTCAGTTCCGGCAAGGCATGATGGCTACGCAGCTCGTTGGTCGCACGCGCCAGGTCCGGCGCAGTGTCCACCAGGGTGCCATCGAGATCGAAGATCAGCGCAGCGGGACGGGGCAGTGCGGCCGGCAGACTCATGCGAGTTCGTCTTCCGTCGGGCGGCGCGTATGCATCAGATAGTTGACGCTGAGGTCGGCGGTGTTGAGGCGATATTTACGGGTCAGCGGGTTGTAGGTCATGCCGGTGGAACCCTCCATCTTGAGGCCCGCTTCACGCGTCCAGCGGCCAAGCTCAGCCGGGCGGATGAACTTGCGGTACTCATGCGTGCCACGTGGCAGCATCTGCAGCAGGTATTCGGCACCGATGATCGCGAAGGCGTACGCCTTGGGATTGCGATTGATGGTCGAGAAGAACACCTTGCCTCCCGGCTTGACCAGCCGCGCGCAGGCGTTGATCACCGAGGAAGGGTCAGGAACATGCTCGAGCATCTCGAGACAGGTCACGACATCGAACTGTCCCGCCATTTCCTCGGCGGCAGCTTCCGCGGTGGTCTGGCGATAATCGACTTCCACACCGGATTCCAGCTGATGCAGGCGTGCCACTGACAACGGGGCTTCGCCCATGTCGATCCCGGTCACGGTGGCGCCACGGTGAGCCATGGCCTCGGACAGGATGCCGCCGCCACAACCGACATCGATGACTCGCTTGCCCGCGAGTCCGGCATGGGTGTCGATGTAATCGACGCGCAGCGGGTTGATGTCGTGGAGTGGCTTGAACTCGCTGTCGCGGTCCCACCAGCGGCTGGCGAGCGCGGAAAATTTGGCGATTTCGCTGGCATCGACGTTGCCCAGATGATCCGGGGCAGTGGAATCTTGCTTGGCGTCGCTATGGCTCATGATCGGATCCTTACCGTTACGGAAGTGCATCGCAAGCATGCACGCCCCTGTACAGACGCGTCACCCTCGGGCACGATTCCTCCATTCTAATCCGCCTGTCGTCGCGGGTCAGCGGTAACTGCAAAAAACTCGTCATGACGGGAACTTGCAGATGGCCTCAGCCATTATCGCGCCGCGGTGTTCTCCAGTGCGAACCCCTTTGTCCGTGAGCCTACAGGGAAGTGTCATGAGCCTGATTCCAATTCGCTGGCTGACCCAGTCATACAATGCCACCGGTAGCGACGAAGATGCCTTGCCGCGACTGGCACTGCTGGATCAACGTCTGCTGCCGGGCGAGACCCGAGAGATCGAACTGCGGGATGCAGACGGCGTGGCTCGCGCCATTGCCGACATGGTAGTGCGTGGTGCACCGGCCATCGGCATCGCGGCCGCCTATGGTGTGGCACTGGAGGCGGTTCGCGCCGCACATGAGGGCGGGGCATGGGGGGTGCGTCTGGAAGCGGCCTGCGAGGTTCTGGCGGCTTCTCGGCCGACGGCGGTCAATCTGTTCTGGGCGCTGGATCGCATGCGTACGGTGATCGCTGCGCACGCCACGCGTGAGCTTGCTCCCCACGAGGCACTGTTGCGGGAAGCCGTGCGCATTCATGAGCAGGATCTCGAGGACAATCTGCGCATGGCGGAATTCGGTGCGCAGGTGATTGCCGCGTCCCTGTCGACCGACACCCCCCACTGTGAGGTGATGACGCACTGCAATACCGGTGCGCTGGCGACTGGGGGGCACGGTACCGCCCTGGGCGTGATTCGCACGGCGTACGCTCAGGGGCTGATCAGCCGCGTCCATGTCAATGAGACGCGCCCCTGGTGGCAGGGAGCTCGACTGACCGCCTGGGAACTGGTGCAAGAAAAGATTCCCGCCCGACTGGCCGTGGAGGGGGCCGCCTCGCTGATCATGCAATCCAGGGACGGCGATGGCGATGTGCGCTGGTTGATCGTCGGTGCGGACCGCATCGCGGCCAATGGCGACACGGCCAACAAGATCGGCACCTTCTCCTTGGCGGTCCAGGCGCGTGCCCACGGCGTCAAGGTGATGGTGGTGGCGCCCCTTGCCACCTTCGATGCCAGTCTGGACAGTGGGGCCGCCATCCCCATCGAGACTCGCGATGCCGATGAGCTGCGTCAGGCAGGAAATCGCAGGATCGCTCCCGATGAGATCGAGGTCTTCAATCCGGTCTTCGATGTCACACCGCATGAGTATATTGATGCCATCGTCACCGAGCATGGTGTGGTAGAGTCGCCCGATAGCGACAGTGTGGGTGCCCTGCTGGGGCGTGCCCAGCGTCGCTGAGAAGGCACCCTGTCCGCGGAGCGAAGGCTTCGCGTGGACTGGCCCGTCATGGACGTCTCAGACAGCCGATCTGATGGGCCAGTGTGGAAAATCTGCGGTCAATTCGCACTTTTTTGCCAAACTGGCATAATCCCTGCCTAGATTTCAGGACGGTCGCCATCTCGTCCGGGCGGCAGTAACTCGGTAGAGTCGTCACGATCTGCCACGACATAGACACAAGGAAGACGCTTCATGATACGCAAGGCTGTATTGCCTGTTGCAGGTCTCGGAACTCGTTGCCTGCCGGCCTCCAAGGCCATCCCCAAGGAAATGATCACCATCGTCGACAAGCCGGTGATCCAGTATGTGGTGGAAGAAGCGGTTGCGGCGGGTATCAAGGAAATCGTCCTGGTCACCCATTCCAGCAAGAATGCCATCGAGAACCACTTCGACAAGCACTTCGAGCTCGAGACGACTCTGGAAGCCAAGGGCAAGTTCGAGCTGCTCGAGGAACTTCGTCACATCATTCCGGATGACGTCAAGATCATCAGCGTGCGTCAGCCGGAACCGCTGGGTCTGGGCCATGCGGTGCTGTGTGCCAAGCCAATCGTCGGAGACGAGCCTTTCCTGGTGATGTTGCCGGACGTGCTGGTCGACGGCGAAGGTCTCGAGAAGAATGACCTGGCGCGGATGATGGAGGCCTATGAAGCCACCAATGCCGCCCAGATCATGGTCGAGAACGTGCCTCAGGAGATGGCCTACAAGTACGGTATCGTCGCCATCGATGGCGAGACGCCGGAAGCGGGCAAGTCCGCGATGATCAGCGGGATGGTCGAGAAGCCGGCACCGGGCACCGAACCCTCCACTCTGGCGGTGATCGGCCGTTACCTGCTGCCGGGTCGCATCTTCGAGTTGCTCGAGAATACCCCGCCGGGTGCCGGTGGCGAGATCCAGCTGACCGACGCCATCGATACCCTGCGTGATGACAAGGCGGTCGCCGCCTATCGCATGGCCGGCGATACCTATGACTGTGGCCATCAGCTGGGCTATCTGGAAGCCACCATTTCCTTCGCCAAGCGTCACCCGAAATTCGGGGAAGGCTTCCGCGAGCTGATGACCCGCTATCAGGAGAAATGAGCCATGCAGGTGCTGGTGCACGGAAGCGAACTGGCGGCTGCCACGGCCAGTGCCGCCTTGGCGAGTGTCGGCCACAATGTCTGGTGGTGGCCGCATGAAGACATGGACTGGGAGTCACTGGACCGGGTCGACTGGCTGAACAGTGAGCCGGGCTTGCGAGAGCGGCTGGACCGCCACGTCGAACGTGGCGATCTGACGCTGGTGAAGGAACTTGGTTCACTGCGTCGCATCGATGTGCACTGGGTGGCCGTCTCGCCGGATCAACGTGAGGGTGCTCTGGCGCGTATCGAGCAGGTCGTCGCGACACTCGCGGAGCCGACGGTGCTGGTCAACAATTCGACCTTCCCTGTCGGGACCACCGAGCGTTTCGAGGCGCTGCTGTCGCGGGATGATCAATATGCGGTGGCCTTGCCGGACATGCTGGAAGAGGGGCGCTCACTGGCGACCTTCGAGCGCCCCGCGCGCTGGTTGCTGGGCAGCGAGTCCGAGGTCGCGACACGTCGCGTCCAGGAGCTTCTGCGCGCCTTCAATCGTCGGGAAGATGTCTTCCAGATCATGCCGCGCCGCGCCGCCGAGCTGACCAAGCTGGCCATCAATGGCATGTTGGCGACCCGGATCAGTTACATGAACGAAGTCGCCGGGCTTGCGGATTCCCTCGAGGTGGACGTCGAGTACGTGCGCCAGGGCATGGGCGCCGACCCGCGCATCGGCTTCGGCTATCTGTATCCGGGCTGTGGCTTCGGTGGTCCCAACTTCTCGCGCGACCTGATGCGTCTGGCCGATGTCCAGCATGAGACCGGACGTGAATCGCTGCTGCTCGAGCATGTTCTCGACATCAACGAGGCCAAGAAGGAGACGCTATTCCGCAAGCTGTGGCAGCACTTCGATGGCGAGCTGCGCGGTCGCACCATCGCCATCTGGGGGGCGGCGTTCAAACCGGGCACGGCGCGTATCGACCATGCGCCGGTGTTGACGCTGCTCGAGGCGTTGTGGGCTCAGGGCGTACGCGTTCGTGTGCATGATCCGGCGGCGCTGTCCGCGTTGGGCGAGGCCTGTGGCGCACACCCCTTGCTGGAGCTGGTCGATGGCAACATGTACGACGCCCTCGAAGGGGCGGACGCCCTGATGCTGGTCACGGAATGGAAGTGCTACTGGAATCCGGACTGGCAGCGTCTCAAGCGTGAGCTGGGCGCGAAGCTGGTGCTGGACGGTCGCAATATCTATGACCCCAGCTACGTGGCCAGCCAGGGGCTGACCTACCGAGGCATCGGGCGTCGCGCGACGCCGTGACACCGTCTCGGCACCTGACGAATGTGCATGACATTCGCCTGGCATGAACAAGGCCCCATCCGGCAACGGATGGGGCCTTTTCCTTGGTCACTCCTGTGGCTCATCAGGCCCAGGGCTCAAGCACGAACTTGCCGACATGGGTCTTCTCGAGGAAGGCCTTCTGGGCCTTGGCGATATCCTTCAGCGGGAAACTCGCCGCGATCAAGGGGCGAATCTCCCCGCGCTCCACGTAGCGCACGAGATTGGGGAAGGTCGCCTTGCACCAGGCGGTGGTGCCCAGCAGGCGGAGATTCTTGAGGTACAGATCACGCAGGTCCAGGGTGACCATGGGCCCGGCGATGGCGCCGGTGGTCACCAGCCGGCCTCCACGTGACAACAGCTTGAGCATCACCGGGAAGGCATCGCCGGCGACATTGTCGACCACCAGATCGACGGATTCCTGCCCGAGTTCGGCGACCAGGTCCGCATGGCGATCAAACAGTCTGTCGACCCCCAGCGTGCGCAGGGCCTCATGCTTGGAAGCGCCTGCCACTGCATAGACGATGGCGCCACGTCGCTTGGCCAGTTGCAGGGTGGCGGAGCCCACGCCGCCCGACGCGCCGGTGACCAGTACGCGTTCGCCGGATGTGAGCTCGGCCTGTTCCAGCATGTTCTCCGCTGTGCCATAGGCGCAGGGCAGTGAGCCCAGTTCCACGTCGCTCCAGTCACATTCAATCGGGAAGACGTCACTGGCCCGGATACTGACGAATTGCGCGAAGGCGCCATCGAAGTCAGAGCCCATCCATTCGTTTTCCAGTGACTCCCAGCCTGCACTGCGCATGCAGGCCCGCACCAGTACGCGCTTGCCGAGCAGCGCTGTGTCGGCACCTTCGCCGAGCGCGACCACTTCACCGCAGCAGTCGGTTCCCTGGATCAGGGGGAAGGGCGTCTCGCCTTTCCAGCCACCTTCAGGCGGGACCGGCTTGTCGATTGTCGTCTCGCCAGGCGAGGTGTCGTGCTGGCTGCTGGCCTGGTTCGTGGCCGTGGTGATGCTGGAGGAATACCAGCCAAGGCGCGTATTGATCTCGGTATTGTTCATGCCAGCCGCCAGTACCTTGATCAGCACTTCCCCTTTGTCTGGCACAGGGACAGGCCGTTCTTGCGCCTCGAGGCGTTCATAGCCGCCGTGGCCGGTGGTCACGATGGCGAGCATGGTGTCGGGTAACGAGGACGTGGTATCGGATAGCATGACGTTCCCTCTGGGGATGACGGAAGAGTAGAGTGAATGTTCTACCTTGCAGGCTAGCAAATGGCGAGGCGGCATGTCATCTGCAAGCGCGCTTCGTAAAGAATCATCAGGCGATAGGGGAGTCAGAAACCAAAAGACCCCGCCGATTGGCGGGGTCTTTCCTTGCACCATCCTCTCACTCGAACGTCACTGTCAGGTCATATCATCCATGACGTCTGATGTGAGAGTGAAGTGAAGGTGCCATCACTCATGCCGGGTGTCTCAGGCTGCGAAGTTCTGTGCAGCGAAGTCCCAGTTGATGATGTTCCAGATGCTTTCCAGATACTTCGGACGCGCGTTGCGGTAGTCGACGTAGTAGGCGTGTTCCCAGACGTCGACGGTCAGCAGCGGGGTCTGGCCTGCCTTGGCGATCGGGGTGTCTGCGTCGTCAGTGTTGACGATTTCCAGCTCGCCCTGAGCGTTCTTGACCAGCCAGGTCCAACCGGAACCGAAGTTGCCGGCAGCGGAAGTGTTGAAGGCTTCCTTGAAGTCAGCGACGGAGCCCCACTTGGCCACGATGGCATCTGCCAGCGGGCCTGTCGGCTCGCCACCACCGTTCGGAGACAGGCAGTGCCAGTAGAAGGTGTGGTTCCACACCTGAGCTGCCTGGTTGAACAGGCCGCCCTGAGCGCTTTGGATGATGTCTTCCAGAGACTTCTCTGCGTCCGCAGTGCCTTCGACCATGCTGTTGAGCTTGGTGACGTAGGCCTGGTGATGCTTGCCGTAATGGTACTCAAGGGTCTCGGCGGAGATGGTCGGCTCGAGTGCGTTCTTTTCGTACGGCAGTGCCGGGAGTTCAAATGCCATGGGGGATAAGCTCCTTTTCCTCACCAATAGAATCTTGCTCTGACTTCGTTGGGGCAGGCATGAAGGCTTTCAAGCCTCCTTCAGTGTTCTCTTCGACGTCAGGCGACGAGGAGACAATCGCCAGGAATCCATTAAGCCAGCACATAATGGAAAATGTGCAATTAGCGTGAAAAACCTTGTGAATCCAGATAGCTACGAAGCCAGAGGCTGCGAGAGTCGCAGTGCTTTGCACTATAGCACTCGTGTTCCTGCAGGCCAACGCCGCCGGGACCTGCTGGCGGGAAAGCACCGAAGGATGTCGGTGAGCGATGTCAGGTATCGCGGGCGACGTCGCCGTCTGGCGGGAAGGTACAGTGCGGTTACATGAGAGGGACCGCGGGCCGTGCTGCTGGGGAACCTGATGAGATGGCCGGGGTCTGCTGTTAGACTCGGCAGAGCCGGCAACCGAAAACCGGCCAGTCAATCAGCGGGATACGGGCGTTTTCCCTCCAGGTGTCGCATGAGGCTCGAGCCTTGCCGCGGATGATGCCGACGCCTGTCGCTGGAACCTTGAGTCGATGTGCCAGTCATGGAGCCAGTATGCGGCAGGACACTACGGAACCTTCAATGGACAATTCCCGGGAGGAATCACTGATAGCACGGCGTGATGAAGCGCTGGCTCGTCATCCTGATGCAGCCCCGCCCCCGCGTCGTTGGCCGCTGTGGGTGTGCGTGCTGGCACTGGGAGGGGTGGTCGTCTGGCAGCAATGGCAATTGCAGCAGCTTCAGGACATGCGAGGCCAGCAGAGTGATCAGCTGAGTCGTCAGGTCTCGGGACTCAAGGGCGATGTCGAGAACGACGCCCAGCTGCTGGGGGATGTGGATGAGCGGCTTGCCCAGCTCACCACGCGGGTGGACGAGTCGCTGAGTGCGCGCATCGACGGCCTCACGCAGACCGATGAATCCCTTGCCGACAGCCTCGCTGAACAGCAGGCCGCCTGGCAGGAGCGTCTTGCCGCGCTCTCGGACACGCTGACGGCATCGCAGGACGCGCAGGCGAGTCGTCTCGCAGCGCTTGTCGAGTCCACCGAGGCCCAGCTCGAGGGACTACGCCAGGCGGGTGACAACCGCACCACCTTGCTGAGTGCCTTGCAGGGCTCCGTCAGTGCCCTTGAGTCCTTGAGCCGGGATGGGCGTGCGACGCTCAAGGCACGCCTCGACGCACAGGCTGGCACCCTGGCCCATCTCGAGACCGAGCTCAAGGCAGTCGAGCAAGCGCAGCAGCAGTCGCTGCCCCCACTCGAGCAACGCCTGAGCGATCAGTCCAGCCGCCTGGATCAGCAGGCCGCGCAGCTTGAGCGTCTCGCCTCGCAGTGGGACGCCCTCAGGCAGGCGCAGGATGAGGCGACGACAGAGGATCGCCAGGCAAGCTCGCAGGCGCTGACGGCCTTCAAGCAGTCCCAGCAGGAGGCGTTGGACGCGTTGCGCCGCAAGCTCGAGCAGCAGCAGGCGTCCCTGACGGGGTTGGTGGACTCCCGGCTCGCGCCGTTGAGCAAGACCCAGACGTCGCTGTCTTCCCAGCTGGGGGAGCTGCGACGCCAGCAGACAGCGCTCAGCGCCGGGCTGGAAGCCCTGGGTGAGGCATCCCCGCAGGACGAGCAGCTACGCTCCCTGGATGCCAGCCGTCGGCAGTTGAGTGGCCGTGTGGCGTCCATGTTGAGTCAGCTGTCCCGGTTGGAGCAGCGAGTCGCGCGCCTGGAGCGCTGAGCAGTGATGGAATCCTGGAGGGTCACGTACCCGTGAAGGACACGAACCTCCCCGAACCGGCCTGCGGCAGATGACATATGGTCAGTAACAGTGATGGACAGTACTCGCATGAGTACCTAACAAGGGACGTGCAATGAGTGGCGACAAGAATGGGAGAGCGGGTTCGCTCGAGCCTCGAGGCAAGGTGTTGAGCAACGACGCTGCACGCCGCTATCTGCGCTGGAGCAAGCCGCTGGTCCTGTGCACCGGCCTGCTGCTGGCACCACAGGCATTGGCGCTGGATGCCGCGGTGAAAGGGCTGAAAGGTGCCGCTGCCACCAACGTGGTCAATTATCTGGCGGGGCTGACGTTGGAGGAGGATGTCCCGGCCGAGCGCTACGAGGACGAGATCATCCGGCGCATCCAGGAAGCGCTGCAGGCCTTCGGTTACTACGATGCCCAGATCACTCTCCGCTATCCCGAGAAGGGGTTGCTGGGGGGCGATGATGTGGTGGTGACGGTGGATGCCGGTGAGCCGGTTACCATCGAGACACTGGAGCTGCGACTCGAGGGCGACGCCGCGCGCGACAAGGTCATGAAGAAGGCGCTGGCCGATGCCAATCTCGAGGAAGGCGATGTGCTGCGTCACTCTCGCTACGACAGCCTCAAGTCGACTCTGGCGTCGCTCAGTCTCGAGCGCGGCTATTTCGATACCTCCTTCTCCCAGCAGCGCATCGAGGTGCGCCCCTGGTTGCACTCGGCACGCATCTATCTGGTCATGCAGAGCGGTCAGCGTTACCGCTTCGGCGATATCACCTATCTCAACAGCCAGATAGAGCTGGATCGCGTCAAGGCCATGCAGCCGTTCCAGACGGGGGATTATTACGAAGCCGGCAAGCTGACCCAGTTCAACCAGCGGCTGAGTGAGGCAGGCTGGTTCCGCTCGGCCGCCATCAAGCCACAGCTCAATCCGGGCGCCGAACTCAAGACCACCAGTCCTGACAGCAAGATCAAGACGCGCAACGTCAAGACAGCCTATGCCGAGGCACAGGGGTATGAGGGGTCATGGCTTGCCGATGTCGAGCGGACTGACGTCGAGCAAGACAGTCAAAAAGGCAGTGAGAAAGACCGTGACACAGAGACGAATCGTCGTGCTGGCGCTGGCGCGTCCTCACGATCAGCCTCGTCGGTGCCTCCCGGGCAGGCGACCTTGGCCGCCGGCGGTGCTGCGAGTGAAGCGGGTACTGATCAAGCCTCCGGCAGCGACACGCCGGTACTGACTGGCGATGCGCTGGAGGCGGCGGTCAAGACGGCCAACGGTCCCATCATTCCCGTGGATATCAGCCTGATTCCCGCCGACCGCCACAAGTTCGAGACGGGCATCGGTTACGCCACGGATGTCGGGCCACGCCTGCAGTTCAGCTGGGAGGTGCCGTGGGTCAATCGCTATGGCCATAGCATGACCAACAGCCTGTTCCTCTCCTCACCGGAGCAGACCTTCGAGGGTGAATACCGCATGCCATTGGCTGACCCGCTCAAGGACAGCTATGTGCTGGAGTACGGGGTGGCCATCGTCGACGACGATGATGAGACCAGCAATGAAACGACAGTGCGTTTCGGGCGTGAGTGGAAATTCGACAATGGCTGGCAGCAGAAGATTTACCTGGGCGCGAGCTATGACGACTTCACCATCGCCTCAGATACTGGTCAGGTGTTTCTGCTGTATCCGGGGGTCAGCTGGACGCGGACACGAACTCGTCCCAAGGCCTTCCCCATGTGGGGGGATCGTCAGAAGCTGACGGTAGAGTACGGCAATCAGATCTGGGGGTCTGATGAAAACTTCGTGTGGACCCAGTTCGATACCAACTGGATCCGCTCCATCGGCAACAATCACCGTTTCGTGGCGCGTGCCGGTATCGGTAACCTCGATACCGATAACTTCCACGGCATGCCCAACTCCAAGCGCTTTTATGCTGGCGGCGACAGCAGTGTTCGCGGTTACTCCTACGAGAGCCTCTCGCCGGAAGATGATGACGGGGATGATGAAGGCGGGAGTTCCCTGCTGACCAGCAGTCTGGAATATGACTACCGCCTGACCGGTGACTGGTGGGGCGCGGCCTTCTATGACGCTGGTAACGCCTTCGATGGCTGGGATGCCCTGGAGCTCAAGACGGCGGCGGGCATGGGGATTCGCTGGATCTCCCCGGTGGGCCCGATTCGCCTCGATATCGCCCATCCCTTCGATGATGATGACAACGATTATCGCATTCACTTCTCGATCGGGCCCGAGTTCTGATCAGCAGGCCTGATCCGCAGGTCTGATCGGGGGGCGAGACGGAGTGCCTCCTGAAGCCGGGAAGTGTGATCGCTGTATGGACGCGTGATCGGCTCTCAAGCGCAGCAAGCGCCTGCTCAGCTCAATCAGCTGGGTGGGTGAGCTGATAAAAGATATGGAGATGTTGGAATTGTCTAATCCCTATGTACGTCGGGGCGGCCTGGTCATCCGGTTGCTGATATGGCTGCTCGTGTTCCTGATCGGGCTAACGATGCTGCTGGTCGGGGGCGTGTTGTCCCCGTGGGGCACAGGGCTCGTGCTCGATCAGGCACGCTCACGTGGCTTCATCGATTATTCGCAGGCCTCAGGCTCACCGCTGGAAGCGCTGTCGCTCAAGGACGTCTCGCTGGACCTGCCGGGGCTGGCCGTCAATGCCGACTCCCTGTCGCTGGCCTGGGGCGAGGACTGTCTGCTCCAGGGCAAGCTGTGTCTCGAGTCGCTTGAGTCCAGCGGGCTCGCTATCACCCTGAGTGATAGCGGTGCCAGCGAGGAGCCTGAGCCAGATAGCGGTGAGAGTCTCAACGTGCCCATCGTGGTGCCGATTCCCATCGAGGTGCGCAAGGTCGCCATTGATGACTTCGCCCTGGCGCTGGCGGATGGCAGTCGCGTCACCTTCGATCACTTCCATACCTCGGCCGCGCTGTCGGTGAGTACGCTGACGCTGGGCGAGACACGCCTGATCACCAGTCGTTTCATTCCGGCTGATGCCGTCGCGGCTCAAGCGACATCAGCGACGTCTGACACTGTGAGTCTCGAGGGGGTGAGCCTCACGCCTGAGGCGCAGCAAGCGGCGAGCGCAGTGGTCAACGCTCAGAGGGTGGCGCCTCAAGCCGAGACCGCCGCCAGGGCCATCTCGAACAAGGCCATCACGGATGATGCCGCAGAGCCGGCTGGCAAGACTGTAGACAAGACCTCAGATGAGACAGCGCAGGCCGGGCGCATCGCCTTGCCGGAGGTCTATATTCCGCTGACCATCGAGGTCCCTGATCTGGCCATTGAAGACTTTGCGCTCAAAGGGCCGAGCCCGTATGAGGTCAGCCGTCTGTCGCTGGCGCTCAAGGCGGAAGGGCATGACATCACGCTCTCGCGTCTCGAGGTCGACTCGCGTGACGTGAATGCCGATCTCGTGGCGCAGGTCACGCTCAAGGACGAGTATCCCCTGAGCGCCACGCTCAATGCCGAGACCCTGATCGACCCCGTGCGTCATGAAAGGCTGCGCCTGTCGCTTGAGGGCTCGCTGGCGGATCTTGAGGCCTCTCTCAAGGCCGACGGCCCGCTGGCCGCCGAGCTTGTGGCTAGCGCGGATGTGCTGGACAGTGATCTGCCCTTCGAGGCGCGTCTGAGCGCCGAGCGGATCACCTGGCCCCTTGCCGCCGCCAATGACGCAGCGGGTGATGCTGCTCTTGCGCCTCAGAAAGAGGCCCAGACTGCGGATCAGGACAACGCGGCCAAGCACATCGCCAAGAGCCAGTCTGCCTCCTTCACGCCTGACTATATTGTCGAGAATCTGGCACTGGTCGCCAAGGGCTCACTGTCAGGCTATACGACCACGCTGGATGCCATCATCGAGGGCCGTGACATTCCGCGTGCCACCGTGTCATTGGCAGGCGACGGCGATCTCGAGCATTACCGTTGGCAGCCGCTCAAGATCGCGCTCAAGCGTGGCTCCGCGACGACCCGCGGTGAGATCCAGTGGAAGGAAGGACTCCGGGTCGTGGCCCAGTTGGCGCTCGACAAGCTGCATCCCGAGGATCTGCTGCCGGCCCCGACCGGTGGAGGGCAGAAAGCCGTGCGCGGTGAGCTGAGCGGCAATCTCGCGGCCAGCTTCCATCAGCCACTGCAAGGCCCGTGGGCCGTCGATGTCAGCAAGCTGGATATCCATGGCACCTTGCTCGAGCGGCCGCTCACGCTGACCGGCAAGCTTTCAGGCAATGCCGACATGCAGTGGAACGTCGACGCGCTGGAGCTGCGCCAGGGGCAGAACCGCCTGAGCGCCAACGGCAAGATTGCCAAGACCATCACGCTTGCCGCCAATATCGATTTCCCGGCGCTCTCGACCCTGATGCCGGATGTCGCGGGTGAGCTCAAGGGCAAGATCGATGCCACGGGCACCCTCGACAAGCCGCGACTGGCGAGCAACTTCACGGGACGACGCCTGCAGATCGGGGAGAATCGTATCTCCGACATGGCGCTGTCCGCCGGGGTCGATGCCCGCAAGCGTGGTGTGGATGACCCGGCACTGGATATCGCCCTCAACGCCGACGGCGTTCGGGCTGGCGGACAGCAGATCGCGACGGTCGCGCTGACGCTGGGGGGCTTCCTGAGCGATCACACCTTGCAGTTCGATACCGAGATGGCCGGCGAGATGCCATTGTCACGTCTGGGACTGACCCTCAAGGGCGGGCTCGACAAGGCGCGTGAGCATTATCGTGGGGCGCTGTCTCCGCTGACGGCGAATACCGACTTCGGGGACTTCAACTTCGACACGCCGGCACGCTTCGATGCCAATCTCGCCAAGGGCACCGTGCTGGTGCAGCCGTTCTGTCTGAGTCGGGAACAGGGGGGGCAGATCTGTGTCGCCGAGCCCTTGAGTGCGGGCAATGACGGCCAGGCCGTGGTGACGCTCGAGGGGATTCCCCTGGACATGGCCCAGAGCGCCATGCCGGAGAGCTGGACCATCGGTGGTGCCACGGGCGGCAAGATCACGGCAAGCTGGAAGCAGGGTGGCCAACGCTGGAATGCGGATGCGGAGCTGGCAGGCAAGTTGACACTGGCCGGGGAAGACGCCGATGGCAATGCCTGGTCGCTGCCGGAAACCACCTTGCAACTGGCGTTGGAGGCCACGCCCGAGAAGGCTGATCTCGATACCCAGATTCGCCTCGACAGTGCTGGCGGCATCGGGCTCACCGTGTCGGTCCTCGACCCGGCGGGCGCAGGTCAGCTGGATGGCTCGCTGGCCATCCGCGACATCGATCTCTCTCCGTATCGTCCGCTGGTGGCGGGCATGACTCAGCTGGAGGGCAAGCTGGCGGGTGACGTCAAGGTCGGCGGCAATCTGAGCCTGCCGTCGTTGACCGGCCCGATCGCGCTGACCGGCGTCAAGGTACAGGGTGAGGGGCTGCCGGTGTCGCTTTCGGATGCCCAGTTCACCGTCGACTTCGATGGCAACAGTGCCGATATCGAGGGGTATCTGGTGGGCAATGATGCGCGCTGGGGTATCGATGGCGAGGCGGCCTGGCCGACCCTGGATGACTGGACGGCGGCAGTGAATCTCGACGGTGCGAAGAATCCGCTCGAGCTCAATATCGCCGGGATCGGGCGCATGCGCGTCGCACCGGATCTGCAGATCAATGCCAGCCCTACGCTGCTCAAACTGCGAGGTGACGTCAATGTGCCGTGGACACGCATCGAAGTGGACCAGGTGCCGCCGTCTGCCGTGTCACCCTCCAGTGACACCATCATCATCGAGCGACCCAGTGATGAGGACACCTCCAACCCGGCTGAGCTGGCGGATGGCAGCGATACCGCCAAGGCGCTCAATGAGGCCGGCATGGCGCTGGATGTGAGGATCGGCATCCATATCGGGCCAGATGCTCGCCTGGAGGCGATGGGGCTCAAGACCAGGCTCAGAGGCGATCTCGATGTGCGCCAGTCCAAGGGCGGTGTGCAGGTCTTCGGTGAGGTCAATCTCGTCGACGGGACCTACAAGAGCTTCGGGCAGGACCTGCAGATCAGCAAGGGGCAGGTATTGCTGGCCGGTCCGCCCTCGAGTCCGCGTCTGAATATCGAGGCGATCCGTGATCCTGACAACACCGAGGACGACGTGACCGCAGGGGTGCGTGTGACGGGGCTTGCCTCCTCACCCAGCATCGAGATCTTCTCGGACCCCTCGATGGATGAGTCGTCGGCACTGAGCTATCTGCTGCGCGGCGAAGGCCTGGACAGCGATACCAGCAGTGACAGTGCGGTCACGTCCGCCTTGATCGGCATGTCGCTGGCGCAAAGTGGTCAGGTGGTCGGACAGATCGGCGAAACCTTCGGCGTGAGGGATCTGAGTCTGGACAGTTCCGGCAGCGGGGATGACAGCCAGGTGGTGGTCAGCGGCTATATCGCTCCGGATCTGAAGCTCAGTTACGGCGTCGGGCTGTTCTCGCCGATCGCGGAGCTGACGCTGCGCTACAAGCTGTTCCGCAATCTGTATGCCGAAGCGGTATCCGGTACGGCGCAGGCCGTGGATCTGCTCTACAGCTTCTCATTGGGTCGCAGTGAGCTGGCGCCCAGAGTCGGCAAGGACAGATGACACGCCAGGCCAATTGATTGCCACAGATTCAGCCCCCATCGATAGCGTCGGTGGGGGCTGTTTCGTTTTGCAGGGCGTTTTCCTGGGCGTTTCGCAGGGCGCGTCTTGCAGGGCTTGCAGGGCTTGCAGGGCTTATGTCAGAGATCGTGATCGTGCGCGTCAGCACCAGGCGCTGACGGTCAGCGTCATGCCGTGCAGCAACGCTTGATCTTCTTGCCGCTGCCACAGGGACACAGGCTGTTGCGCCCTGGCGTCAATGTCTGCCACTCGGCATCACCGTCGACATAACGCCAGTGATGGCCATCATGATGAAATCGGCTAAGTTCCTGCAATCGTTGGAACTTTCCCTGCTCGAAGAAGGTGGCGTGAAAGCGTACCATGCCGGTATCGGCATCTTGTCCGCTGTCCAGAATCTCCAACGCCAGCCATTGCGGGCCAGCACCTTCCAGGTCGGCGCGTGATGGGCAATGTGCCGCGTCCCAGCTGTCGATGAGGAAGTCGCTCAGCGAGAGGCAGAAGGCACTGTAGCGGGCGCGCATCAATTGCTCAGGGCGTTCGGCGAGGGTGATGTCCGCATGAATCGGCTGACAGCAATCGACGTAGCGTCGTGCCTCAGCGGTGTTGGGCTGGCAGGGGCAGATCTTGGGGGGCAGAGATGACATCATTGAACCTATACACGATTGCACGACGCGACACAGGAGAGAGTCCGCCATGTGGAAGACGCAAGACAAGCAGGCCATTCCCTCGGCAGAAGATGCCTTGCCGGGGCGCGAACAGCCGCTGCAGATAACGGGTACCCATCACGTCAATGGGCGCTCGATTGTACCTCCCTATCCCCAGGGATGTGAGGAGATCGTGCTGGGACTGGGATGTTTCTGGGGCGCGGAGCGTCTGTTCTGGCAGCTGCCGGGCGTCGTGGTGACGGCCGTCGGGTATGCTGGCGGCCATACGCCGAACCCCACCTACGAGGAGACCTGTACCGGCAAGACCGGACACACCGAAGTGGTACGTGTGGTGTTCGATCCGACGGTCATCGGTCTGCCGGAAATCCTGCGTGCCAGCTTCGAAGCGCACGATCCGACGCAAGGCATGCGTCAGGGCAATGACATCGGTAGCCAGTATCGCAGTGCGATCTACTACGTCGATGACGCCCAGCGTGAGATCGTCGAGAAGAGCCTGGCGGATTATCAGCAGGCGCTCAATCAGTCCGGTCTGGGGCGGATCACCACCGAGGTCGCTCCACTCGAGACATTCTATTACGCGGAAGATTTCCATCAGCAGTATCTTGCCAAGAATCCGGGTGGCTATTGTGGCCTGAAGGGCACGGGGATCAGCTGCCCGATCGGCTAGCTGGCGGGCGGCGAGCGCATGTACGGTCTGCCCTGATTGCGCTGCCCTGAAGAAACGCGAAAGCCTCATGGTGACCGTCAGCACGACGCCTGCCATGAGGCTTTCTGGTTGCTGGGTCCGCCTGCTGGGCGACGGCCGATCGCCCGGTCTCAGTCCGTCGTGGGGGAGGCCTCATCCTGGCTGCGTGAGCGACTCACCAGCAGCCATGCCAGTGCCACGAGCGGCAAGGCGCCACCGATCGCCATGATGCCATTCCAGCCGAGATGGGCGTAGATCAGACTGGTCAGCGCCGAGCCGATCGCACCGCCGACGAAGATGCTGGTCATGTAGATGGCATTCAGGCGGCCACGGCTCTCGGGGTCGAGGGAATAGATGGCGCGCTGGCCGAGGACCATATTGGTCTGTACCGCGAAATCGAGCAGCAATCCTGTCATGGCCAGTGCAACGACCTGTAGAGTCATCGGCATCAGCCCCGTCGCGAAGCTGGTACTGGCGAGTACCAGGGCGCCTACGGTGGCAATCGAGGTGTGGCCTGCGTCTGCCAGGCGTCCGCTGATCGGGGCGGCGACAGCTCCCAACACCCCCACCAGGGCGAACAGCGCGACCTGCGTCTGCGAAAAGCCGTGTTCGTTGACCAGCTCGAGCGGTACGGCACTCCAGTAGAGACTGAATGCCGCGAACATCAGCCCCTGATAGAGGGAGCGACGACGCAGTACCGGTTCATCACGCAGCAACTTGACGAGGGTCTTGAGTAGCGCGGGATAGCTTGAGGTATGGCGTGGTTGGCGGCTGGGGACCACCCGCCATACCACGCCCCCGACCAGCAGCATCAAGGCGGCACCGACGAAGAAGATGCAGCGCCAGCCGAAGTGATCCGCCAGCAGGCTGGAGGCGGGCCGTGCCAGCAGGATGCCCAGCAGCAATCCGCTCATGATGTTGCCGACCACGCGGCCACGGCTGTGTTCCGCAGACAGGTGAGCCGCCAGCGGGATCAGGATCTGCACCGAGACCGAGCTGACACCGATCAGCAATGACCAGAGCAGAAACGAGGAGGGAGCCTCCGCCAGCCCCGCCAGTACCAGACTCGCCGCCGAGATCAGGATCGTGGTGATCAACAGCCGGCGGTTTTCCAGCAGATCGCCCAGCGGTACCAGAAACAGCAGGCCAAGCGCATATCCTCCCTGGGTCAGCGCCACGATGAGACTGGCGCTGCTTTCTGACAGTCCGATGTCGCCCGCGATCATGTTGATGATCGGCTGCGAGTAATAGACATTGGCGACGATCGCGCCGCAGCAGAAGGCAAACAGCATCACCAGGGCGCTGCTGATGCCGTCGCTGGGGGTCGAGGAAGAGGTGTCGGAGGGAGTCATGCGTGATTGCCCCGTGTCATGAATGAAATCCATCATCGTCACGGGGAAGGTGAATCCCCATGGCCGCGTCGAAAGAACAGCTCTGACATGCGGTCAAGGGGACGCGACCATAAGGGCTGGATGGCGCAACTCTGGATTCCAGTCGGTCATGGCGTCAGTCAGCACCGATGTCACCGGGCAGGCGGCCTGACCTTCTGCTTGAGGCGATGCCGCCTGTCGTCTCGGCTTCAGCGATACCGCTGGCGATCCTGTTCAGCTTCGGCGAAGCGGTCGATCCACTGTACCAGCGCACCGTCACCCGCCACATTGCAGGCCGTGCCGAAGCTGTCCTGCGCCAGATAGAGCGCCATCATCAGGCCGACGGCGGCAGCATCGAACCCCAGCAGACTCTGGAGCACTCCGACCGATGTCATCGCGGCGCCGCCAGGCGAGCCCGGCGCGGCGATGATGGTAACCCCGAGTGCGGCAATGAACGGCAACAACGACATCAGGTCGGGCTGCGGCAATGCCGGCGTCACCAGGATGACACCGATGGCGCAGATGGTTAGCGTGATGGCGCTGCCACACATGTGGATCGTGGCAAGCAGCGGAATGGCAAAGCTCGAGACCGAGGGCGAGATATGATTCAGACGCGTCTGGCGCACGGTCACGGGGATCGTCGCGGCGGATGACATGGTGCCGGCGGCAGTGAAGTAGGCCGGCAACATGTTGCGTAGCGCCACCAGCGGTGCACGGCCGGTACTCATGCCACTGGCGAGGTAGAGAAGACTCAGCCACAGCCAGTGCAGGGTCAGAGCGAGAATCAGGATCATGCCGAAGCTTTTCAGCGTGTTGGCCACCGTGCCGGCGATGGTCATCTCGCAGAAGAGTCCGGCGATATAGAAGGGCAGTGCCGGTATCAGTGCCTTGGCGATGAAGCGCTCGACGATGTCACGACCACCGTCGGCAAAATTGCGCAGGCCATCATGGCCGGTGGCGGAGATACCGATCCCGAACAGGAAAGCCGTGACCAGTGCGGTGCTGATATCGGTCAAGGGGGGGATGTCCAGCGCGAAATAAGGTTGGAGCACCATCGGGTGACTGGCGGGCATCTGGGTGTGGCTCACGATATGTGGCACCAGTTCGAGACCCACCACCGCCGACATCAATCCGGCCAGCGTGGTAGAGGCATATGCCAGCACCATGGTCAGTGCCAGCAGCCGCCCGGAGGAGCGCTCGAGACGTGCGATGCCGCTCATGATGAAGAACAGGATGATCAACGGGATGGCATACTCCAGCAGCTCGCCGAACAGCACCTTGAAGGTGAGCAGGCTTCGCACGAGGATGTCCGGGGCCCATTGACCCAGCAGTACACCGGCGACGATGCCGAGTACCAGACGAAAAATGAGGTTCATTATCAGACCAATAGCCTAGGTATCAGGCGCGCAGTCTACCATCCTCGTGGCATCGCGACAGTGCAATCCTTCTTCTCTCTATATACCGTTATCTTATCATTGTTTCCTTTCAAAGTAATGACGGCGTCTTCGGGCCGGAAGACGTCTGTGAATCTGACCCGCGAAGGTCTCCGTGTGCTCGTCCCACGATACAGGACGTCAGTCACGCGGCAGGTGCTCGAACGAGGCGGCAGGCAACGTCAGTTACAGCGTTTCCTGCTGAACACTGTGACGCTGACGGGAGTGTGACAATGCTGACCAATCCGTGAGCTGGCGCGTGATTCTGCGCGCCAGCCAGGACGACAGACGACCGCGCCGCCACTCGATGAAGCCGACATGCCCGCCGCGTTCGCTCAACTCGATCCGCACCGCTTCAGAGGGCTGCGGGAAGCGCGAGAACAGATCACGAGGCATGAAGGGATCGTCCAGCGACTGCAATATCAGGGTCGGTAGCTCGATGTCTCGCAACAGCCGGCCGGCCGAGGCGCGGGAGTAGTAGTCACTGGCCGAGGAAAACCCATGCAAGGGCGCCGTGACTTCGTTGTCATAGGCCCAGAAGCTGTTCAACTGCGTCAGCTGGTGTGCACCGATGGAGATGGGCAGCGGCCCGTTGGCCAGCTTGGCGGCCACCTTGGCTTTCATGCTCTTGAGCAGATGTCGCTGATAGAGTCGCGAGCTGCCCTGATTCAGCACGTCGGAGCTTGCCGCGAGATCCAGTGGTGCGCTGATCGCGATCGCCCCGGCGAGGTCCAGCCCATCTCCGCCTTGTTCCGCCACCAGCTTGAGCAGCATGTTGGCTCCGAGAGATACGCCACAGGCCACCTTGAGGGCATGAGGGTAACGCCTGCCCATCTCCCCCAGAACCCAGTAGGCATCCGCCGTGTCACCACTGTGGTAGGCCCGCGGCAGTCGGTTGGGCGATTGCCCGCACCCCCGGAAATGCATCAGCACGGGCCGCCACCCCAGACGCGCTGCCGCATTGAGCAGATCCCGAGCGTAGGGCGACTCCAGATTGCCTTCCAGGCCATGGAACAGCACGAACAGCGGGGCGTCATCGGACAGTTCAACTTCCCGTTCGCGACGGCTGTTGCCATCACTGGTCACCCAGGAGAGTTCGACGAAATCACCGTCCGGCAGGTTGAGTATCTCGGTGCGGCGAGACAGCGGGGCGCGGGGCAGCAGGCGGGGCAGCAAGGTCTGGACATGGCGATTGCGCAACCCCAGAGCGGGCCGGAACTCGGAGGTGAAGATCGAATGAGGCATGACGCTGACTCCAGAGACAGGAAATCCCGAGCAGGGGCATCGCGCGCCACATGCCAGGATTTCCTGACTTCCATTCAGTGATTCTTTACGTCTGATACCAGGACTGGCTGCATCATTTCATTATCCATCGGTCACTGCTAGTTGCACTGCAGCATGATGCGCCGTCGTCGGTCAGGTCACTGCGCTGCTCACAATCCGGTGTCGGGGCTGCGCGTCAGGTTCTCGGCGCCATCGGCGGTGATAACCAGATTGTCCTCGATTCTGACACCGCCATGAGGCGCCAGGGCGTCTACCAGTGACCAGTTGATCGCCTCGCCCCGTGCATCGTTGCGCAGTGGCTCGAGAAGCATGGGGATGATGTAGCACCCCGGCTCGATGGTGATGGCCATGCCGGTCTCGAGTACGCGGGTCAGGCGCAGCATCGGGTGACCTTCCGGAGGGTGACGCACCTCACCGCTGGTGTGATCCGGAATTCGACCCGCGACATCATGCACCTGAAGTCCCAGCAGGTGCCCGAGACCATGCGGACAGAAGGCGGCGGTGATGCCTTGTGCGACCTGCTCCTCGGCAGGCAGGGAAACCACGCCCAGTTCACGCAGCAGCTCCCCCAGCTCACGATGCATTTCCAGGTGAAGCTCGACGTAATCGACCCCGGGCGCCAGTCTGGCGATCAGGCGCTTCTGGAGTGCCTCCACGCCCTCGATCAGTGAGCGGTAAAGGGGCAGCGCGTCATCACCCGCCCAGCTGCGGGTGATATCGGAGGCATAGCCGTGCACGCTGGCACCGGCATCCACCAGCAGGCTGCGGCGGGAATCAGGCGTCTGCAGGCCATAGTGCTGGTAATGCAGTACCGCGGCATGTTCGTTGAGGCCGACGATATTGCCGTAGGGCACATCGGATTCGCGTTGGCGGGACGCGCCGAGATACGCCAGCTGGATATCGAGTTCCGCACCGCCTTCCATGAAGGTCCGCCGGGCAGCCAGGTGGCCACGGGCAGCGCGCAGGCTGGCCTCTCTCAGACAGGCGATCTCGAATTCGCTCTTGCAGACGCGCCCCTCGTCCAGCTGACGGACAAGCCCGAGCGGATTGGGCAGCGCCTCAAGCTCGCTGACCACCTCCGGCTGAAGCTCGGCGATCTCACCCACCAGCGCCACGCGGCCCTCGGGACGCTCCGGCAGTGTCGGCTTGCGCAGATGCACGATCTCGAAGCACGCAGCCCAGGGGGCGATGTCAGGTGTCGGCAACGTGGGCGACAGGTGCCAGAAATCATCAGGGGCATACAGATAGAGCGTTGGACGCTCACCCGGACGAACCAGCAGCCAGCTATCGCTCAGGCCTGCCATCGGCACCCAGTGAAGGAAGTGAGCATGGGACTTGAAGCTGGCATCCTGGTCATCGGCGAAATGCCGTTTCGGCTTGCCGCTATGCAGCACGATGGCGTCCAGATCATGCTGTTGCATGGCAAGCTCATAGCGCGCCTGCAGCGCCGCCAGATGCGCGCGATGTGCCTCGGCATGGGTCAGTGCGGGGTCATTCAGGCGAGGTTCGAACATCTGTCTTCCTTATGTCAATGTGGTTCAGAGCTGCGCTGTCGCCGGCGAGTCCTTCAGGTCAGTCCGCCGGACTCCGGTGGCTTGCCAAGCCGCGACCATAGCTCACTGACGCTGGCGTGACGTGGCTCGCGCGGGCGATAGAGTCGAATATGCAGTGGCAGATCCCAGCGTTCATCTCCGGCGCGCACCAGCTGCCCGCTGGCCATCTCCGCGGCCGCCAGACGCTGTGGCAACCAGCCGATGCCGTAGCCCTGCAGCACCAGTGCCTTGATGTTGGCTGCCTGGATGTTCTCGTTCATGGTCACCAGGTGTGCCTGGACGGGCACCTGAGCCAGGTGAGCCGTCAATGAGGTCGCGATGACGGCGCGGGGGTGAGGGCTGATGAACGGCAAGGGATTGCGACGCGTGCCCGGCAGGGGGTGAAGCGGGCTGCCATCCGCCTGGGGCGCGCATAGCGGAATGAAGCACTCCTCACCGACTACCAGGTATTGATAACTGTCCAGCTCAAAGCCGAGGTCCACACGTGCCTGAGGCCAGTAACACATGGCCAGATCACACTCGCCGCGATCCAGACCATGAAAGTAATCCGCCGCCAGCCAGCCCGTCGCACGCAGATAGGGAAACACCTGCTCCCGCAGCTGGTGCTGATCCAGCCATTCGGGCAGGAAATGTGATACCAGCGATTGCGGCGCACCGAGCGAGATCTTGCTGGCCTGCTGCTGGGCCATGTCCTGCAGACGTTCACGCGTGATGCGTACCCGCTCGGTAATCTGCTCGCACAGCTGGAGAAACTCATCCCCGGCAGGGGTGAGTGACAGTGGCAAGGTCTGACGATTGATCAATGTGGTGCCCATCTCCTCTTCCAGCAGTTTGATACGGCGAGAAAAGGTGGGCTGAGAGACATTCTGTGCATCGGCTGCCCGTGAAAAGTGACGGGTCTGAGCCAGAACGATGAAGTCTTCGAGCCAGCGTATTTCCATGGATTCGGTGTGCCTCGTCGGCCTGTCGACAGGCCATGTCAGGAGGTCGGGCGCACATCTCTGCGGACGTGTCACACCAGGGTATCTTGCGGGGAGGTCAATGGCGCCATGCCCGGCAGCGTTCATCGTGACGATTCGCTACCGGGCGGATTGACCCCTTGGTCAATATCGGATCTGCGAGATGTTGCCCTAGACCGAGAGTGGGATGCAATCGTCGATCCGTCGATGTCGACCCGAAAGTCCACGCCAGGCATGTCATCAGACGGCAAGGCAGTCGGCTTGCGCCGGCTGCCTTGGACATCGCCATCCGTGCCCCGAGGGCCGGGCCCTGAGGCACGGGGCAACTCACCACGGAGTGGCATCTGGGCAGGTGTCCTGCTCAGTCGATTCTGCCTTCCTCGACGGCATGGCAGGCCACCTGACCACCCTCGATGGCGATCAAGCGCGGGATCTCCCGACGGCAGCGTTCATTGGCATGCGGGCAGCGGCCATGGAAGACGCAGCCCGATGGCAGATTCACCGGGGTCGGCACCTCACCCTCCAGGCGGATGTGATTGGGCTTGTCATCATGCAGGCGCGGTATCGCCGACATCAGTGCCTGGGTGTAGGGATGTCTGGGGCGAGCGAACAGCGAGCGAGTGTCCGCCAGCTCACACAGGGTCCCCAGATACATCACGGCGACACGTGTCCCGAAGTGTTCTACCACGGCAAGATCATGGGTGATGAACAGGTAGGTCAGATCCCGCTGTTCCTGCGCATCCATCATCAGATTGAGCACCTGAGCCTGAATCGAGACATCCAGTGCCGAGATCGGCTCATCGGCGACGATGAACTCGGGGTCCACCGCCAGTGCGCGGGCAATCGAGATGCGCTGGCGCTGGCCACCGGAGAACTCGTGGGCATAGCGCTTGCCCCAATCCGGGTCGATCCCCACCGAGCGCATCACTTCCTCGATCTTGTCTCGGATCTCACCATCCTTCAGTGTCGGCTGGTGGAAGCGCAGTGGCTCCTCCAGCGTCTGCTGGATGGTCATGCGGGGATTGAGCGACGCATAGGGGTTCTGGAAGATCATCTGCATGCGACGGCGATAGGGCAGCAGGTCCCTGGGTGCCATGTCATCGATACGTGTCCCGTCGAACCGTATCTCCCCGCCACTGGGCTTGAGCAGCCCCATCACGGTACGTGCGACCGTCGACTTGCCACAGCCGGACTCGCCGACGACACACAACGCCTCGCCCCGCTTGACGTCGAGAGTGACGCCATTGATGGCATGCACGTACTCCTGCTTGCGCCGCAGGCGTCCCTTCTCGAAGGTCAGCTGTTCGAGGAAGTCACCGGACAGCGAGAAACGTTTCTCGAGATCGCGGATCTCGACCAGGGTGTCGCCGAGCGCGGCACTTGTCCCGCTGGCGAGACGCTCCTCTGGTGTAAGAATGGCCTGACTCATGCGTTCACCTCCGTTCGGGGAGCCTGGGAGGCATCGGTGACGATCGGGGTCCACGACTCTCCTTTCACCATCGCCTGCACCATGTGACAGGCCACCTTGCAATTGCCGGATGCCACGAAGGCGGGCACCTGCTCATGACAGACATCCGCCGCGAAATCACAGCGCGGATTGAAGGCGCAGCCAGCCGGAATCTTGGTCAGTGTGGGCATCGAGCCGCGAATCTGATTCAGGCGACTACCGGGCGTGGCCATCTGGGGCAGGGCGTTGATCAGCCCCTGGGTATAGGGGTGCTGGGCATCATTGATGATCTCGCGGGTCGGGCCCTGCTCGATCACGCGGCCCGCATACATCACCAGGGTGCGCTGGGTCACCTGGCTGACGACACCCAGGTCGTGGGTGATCAGGATCAGCCCGACATTGTGCTTCTCGCACAGCAGCAGCAGCAGCTCCATGATCTCGGCCTGGATGGTCACATCCAGTGCGGTGGTCGGCTCATCGGCGACGATGATGTCCGGGTCCAGCAGCAACGCGATGGCGATGATGATGCGCTGACGCATGCCACCGGACAGCTCGTGCGGGTACTGATCAAGACGCTTTTCCGGTGAGGGAATGAAGACCTGATTGAGCTTGTGCAGGGAGATGGCGCGCGCATCCTTGCTGGAGATGCGACGGTGCGCCTTCAAGCACTCGATCATCTGTTCGCCGATGGTCAGCACCGGATTCAGCGTCATCATCGGGTCCTGGAAGATCATCGAGATGCGATTGCCGCGAATCGATTGCATCGCCTTGGGCTTCATGGTGTTGAGCACTTCGCCATCGAATTTGATCTCGCCGCCGGCGATGTAGCCGGGCTTGGCGATCAGATTCAGGATGGTGAAGGCGGCGACCGACTTGCCGGCCCCCGACTCGCCCACGATGCCCAAGCGTTCGCCGCGTTCCAGCGTGAAACTGACGTCGCGCAGGGCGCGGACCTCGCCGCCTCGCATGGCGAAGCGGACATCGAGGTGGTTGACTTCAAGTAATGCCATTGTCTTGATTCCTCGCGGCTTCAGCCCTTGTAGAGGCGGGGGTTCATCACGTCACGCAGCCAGTCGCCCAGCAGATTGATCACCAGTACCAGCAGAATCAGCACGCCACCAGGAATCAGCGTGATCCACCAGCTGCCTGACTGCAGATAGTCGAAGCCGGATTTGATCAATGAGCCCAGTGACGGCTGGGTTTCCGGCATGCCGAGGCCGAGGAAGGACAGCGCCGCCTCCGAGATGATCGCGTTGGCGATCTGCACGGTGGAGATGACGAAGATCGGCGACAGGGTATTGGGCAGAATGTGGCGGAACATGATGCGGCGGGAGCGGAAGCCCATCACCCGTGCGGCATCGACATATTCCTTGCTCTTCTCCGCCAGCACGGACGCCCTGACGGTGCGCGCATACTGAGGCCATTCCGCCAGCCCGATGATCAGGATCAGCAGGATCAGCGCATAGTCCGAGAAGGCGGCGCCACCGAAGGTCGCCTTGATGATGGCACCCACCACGATGGCCACCATCAGGGTCGAGAACGACAGCTGGATATCCGCCATGCGCATCAGGAAGGCATCGACACGTCCCCCCAGATAGCCCGCCAGCAGCCCGAAGGTCACGCCGAGCAGCGCCTGCAGAATCACGGCACCGAAGCCGATCAGCAGCGACACGCGCGTGCCGTACAGAATGGTGGAGAGCAGATCCCGCCCCTGGGCATCGGTGCCCAGCAGGAAGGCCGGATCACCACCCGCCATCCACGCCGGCGGAAGCTCCGAGTTCATGATGTCGATGGTGGCCAGGTCATAGGGGTCCGCCGGGGCGATCCACGGGGCGAGAAAGGCCCCGAGCACCATGGCGATGAAGACCAGCAGGCAGGCCTGGGCCATCCAGTCACGCTTGAAGCTGTAGACCAGATAGGACTCACGGAAGCGCTGCCAGCGTCCGGGCACCGCGATGGAGCTGGTCTTCGGAGTGACGGGCGTATGGGTCTCGGAAGTGGAATGGCTCATGCCGATTTCCCCGCAAGCTTGACGGTGGGGTTGACCAGACCGTAGATCAGGTCGACGAGCGTATTGGTGATCACGAAGATCACGCCGACCATCATCAGGTAGGCCACGATCAGCGGAATGTCGGAGCGGGTGATGGCCTCGAGGAACATCAGGCCCATACCCGGCCACTGGAAGACGGTCTCGGTCAGGATGGTGTAGGCCACCATGGTGCCGATCTGCACGCCGCCGACGGTGATCACCGGCAGCATGGTGTTCTTCAGTGCGTGCAGGAAGTAGATGCGCTTGAGGCCGATCCCCTTGGCACGTGCGAACTTGATGTAGTCCGACTGCAGGACCTCCATCATCTCGGCGCGAATCAGGCGGATGAACAGCGGCAGCATGATCGAGGCCAGCGAGATGGCCGGCAGTACCAGATGCCAGAGGCCATCGGCGGTGAAGAAGCCGCTGGACCAGGGGCCTGCCACATGGACCAGCTCACCCCGCCCGTAGGAAGGCATGCCGCCATCGGTGGAGAGCATGCCGTTCAGCACACTGCCCCAGGGGGTATCACCGGGGAACCAGTCCACCGTGACGCCGATCGCGAACAGCTGGATCAACACGATGGCGGTCAGGAACACCGGCACCGAGATCCCGATGATCGAGGTGCCCATGAACAGGCGTGACAGCCAGTTGCGTGGGCGGATCGCCGCGAACACGCCGATGGGGGCAGAGAGCAGGATGATGATCAGGCTCGAGGCCATCACCAGTTCCAGCGTGGCGGGCAGGTGCTTGAGAATCACCTCGGTCGCTGGCTGCTTGTAGAAATACGAGGTACCGAGATCCCCTTGCAGGGCATTACCGGCAAAACGCAGATATTGGGTGATGAAGGGGTCGTTGAGCCCCATTTCATCGCGCATGACTTCACGCTGGGCTTCTGACACGGCCTGGCCGGTCATCTCGCGCAGCGGGTCGCCCAGGTTGTCCTGAATGGCGAAGCTGATGATGCTGATCACGAACATGACCAGTACGGCGTGCATCAGGCGTTTGATCAGAAAGGCAATCATGGATCGCCACCTTCCTCGTGAACATCACGGTCTCGCGCGCGGCGGCCTGGTCTGGCTGGCCAATCGCGCTGGGTGTCAGGAGTCCCGCCTGTCGCTGGCCTGTCATCGGGCACAGGCTCCCCAGCCCATCACCGAGAGGCGATGACCTAGGGGAAGGAACAGGCGGGGGTAAGTCGTCGCCTTCAGCCAAGCAGGGCAACCAGAGAGCTCACGTTGCCTATCTCCGGTTGCCTGACTTGCCTGTCGCGAGGGGTGTGCGTGGCCAGGAACATGGCACTGGACGATGCAAGACGGTTCAGTGCCTGTTGCTCACTCACTCACGGCGTGGGATCAGTCCTGGTCGATGACCAGATCACCCAGGTACGGGAAGTTCATCACGTTGAGGACCGGCTCGATGTTGACGCCATCACGCGCGCCCCAGGCAAGGTTCTGCCAGTGCAGCGGCACGAAGCCGGCATCGTCGTAGACGGCTTTCTCGGCAGCCTGCAACATCTTGGCGCGCTTCTCGGTGTCGGTCTCCAGATTGGCCTCGGTGACCATCTTGTCGACGTCCGGGTTGCAGTAGTTGCCGGAGTTGTACTGACCGACACCGCTGTCGGCATCCGGGCAGAAGGTCAGGAATTCGAAGAAGTTGGCGCTGTCTTCGGTATCCGAGTGCCAGCCGATCATCATCATGTCGGCCGCACGTGCATCATATTCCGGCCAGTACTGGGCCTTGGGCAGGGTCTTGAGGTCTACCGTGATGTTGATCTTGGCCAGCATCGAAGCGACGGCCTGAGCGATCTTGGCGTCGTTCACATAGCGGTTGTTGGGCGCCATCATGCTGATCTCGAAGCCATCCTCGTAACCCGCTTCCTTCATCAGCTCCTTGGCCTTGGCCACGTCATAGCGCGGTGTCAGCTCAGGATTATGGCCCTGATAGCCATCCGGCGACATCTGGGCGGCGGGGGTCGCGAAGCCCTTCATCAGCTTCTGGGCGATGCCTTCCTGATTGATGGCGTAGTTGACCGCCTGACGGACACGCTTGTCCTTGAAGGCTTCGACACGTTCCTGGTTCATCTGGAAGGTGATGATGCGGGTGCCGCCCATCTCGACCAGGTGCACGCCGTCCTGCTTGCGGATGCGTTCCAGATCGGTCGGCGGTACCGGCGCGATGAAGTCCATGTCGCCGGAGAGCAGCGCCGCGACACGGGTGGCGTTTTCCTTGATCGGCGTCAGCACGATGTCGTCGACATTGCCCGGGGATTCGGTATCCCAGTAATCCTCGAAGCGCTCGAAGCTGATCTTCACGCCTTGCTGACGGTCGGTGACCTTGTAGGGGCCGGTACCGGACTCGTTGCGTGAGGCAAAGGTGTTGGCGGCCTTGGCGATCTCATCCTTGGCCTTGCCGTCTTCGGTCTCGCCGGAATAGAACTTGCTGTCCATCGGGAAGATGTAGGTCGCGGCATTCAGCACCAGCGGGAAGGGCTTGTCGGTCACCAGATCCACGGTGTAATCATCCACTGCCTTGACGTCAGTGAACGGTGCGAAGATGGCCTTGAAGTCAGCACTCTTCCTGAGGCGCTCGATGGTCCAGACCACATCCTTGGCGGAGAAGTCATTGCCGGAATGGAACTTGACGCCTTCGCGCAGATGGAAGCGCATGGTGTTGTCATCGACACGCTCCCAGCTCTTGGCCAGACGGCCATCGAAGCCCAGGTCCTTGTTCCAGCGAATCAGCGGGTCATAGACCATGTGCGACAGCTGCAGAGTGCCGCCGGAGAGTTGCTCGTGGATATCGAGCGTGACCGGGTCTGCGTCGTAGGCCATGCGCAAGGTGACATCTTCGGCCAGGGCTGGTGTCGCCATGGCCAATGTCGCGCTGCCGATCAGCGCGCACAGGGTCTTCTTTTGGAAGAGGGACTGGAAGGCATTCTGACGGGTCATGAGCTTCCCTTTGCTTGTGATGTTTGGTTGTTCTTGTGGCTCTCTTCGCGTTGTCTCCCTCAGGGCGACACGCAAGGATGCGCTTTCACAGTAGTGAGACACGCCGCACAGAGACAATCGAAATGTTGACTAGCCAGATTCAGGCCGTGAATAGCGGTGTCGACAAAAGCGCAACACACACGTTGCTGGTGCATCACGAGGCAAGGGCGTCTTGCATGGCGTTCGTTGGACGATGGCAAGTGTCGTTCAGGACGGTTGGTTAAGTCTCTTGCCTGTGTCACGTGGGGAAAGCGTGACTGGTGATAGCATTCCGACAAAGGCGGTTGAAGGGATATTCTTATTCAATTCAATGGCTTGATGGCGATATGCATCCTTGCTCATCGAAAGGTGGCAAGAGAGCCACGCCATCGTGTCCTCTCGCGAGTCGGGCAGACGACGGAGCCTGTCTTGCGGAGATGACGGCGGGGAAATTCTTGACGAGGCGGTGTTCCCGGACGAGGAATCCGAGATTGCCTGGAAGGAAACGATGAGGCGCACCGTTCTGGTGCGAGGCTTGATTCGCGACTAAGGTCTAGTCGTTGTGCGCAGTCTCGCGGGCGTCATACACCCGAAATCAACGCTGCAACGTGACACGCCTCCCGAAAGGAAGGCGTGTGGGTCGCGCACCGCTGACGAGCCGAGAAGCCTCAGGCGTGGAGGCAGAGCAGGGTGCGCCTGCTCACTTACTCATTTCACTTACTCATTGCTGCCGGCGACAGGCGTCAGGCGGTCAACCCGATAGAGGTTCGGCACCTGGGAGAGACCGCTGATGGTGCACTCCAGGTTGTTGACGCGACCATCCGAGAGGCCATAGACCCAACCGTGGATCTGCAGATTCTGACCGCGCTCCCAGGCACGCTGGAGAATCTTGGTACGCGCCAGGTTCTGTACCTGAGAACGCGCATTCAGCTCACACATGCGGTCGACCTGTTCGTCCAGCGGCAAGTCCTTGAGCTCGGCGTGATGCAGGTTGTAGAGCTCGCGCAGACTGTGCAGCCAGTAGTCCACCATGCCGTTGTCCCCGCCGGTGATGGCAGCGCGTACACCACCACAACCGTAATGGCCGACGATCATGATGTGCTCGACCTTGAGGACATCCACGGCGTACTGGATCACGGACAACGCATTCATGTCGTTGTAGTGAATCAGGTTGGCGACGTTGCGGTGAACGAAGACTTCACCCGGCGGGAGATCGATGATCTGGTTGGCGGGGACGCGTGAGTCGGAACAGCCGATCCACAGATAGTCCGGATTCTGCTGGTCGGAGAGTCGCTTGAAGAAGTCAGGATCGCGCTCGGTCATGGACTTGGCCCAGACCTTGTTCTGCTCCAACAGCTTTTCAATATTGCTCATGGCGAGGGGACCACTTATCAGGATGACGGGGCAGGGGAAGATGTTGTACAGACATGCTTGCCGCCGCCAGGCCCTCTGCAATGCAATACGTCAACATCGCAGGCCATCGTGAGCGGCGCATGTTGTAACTTTTGTCTAACATCATTGGTATTTTTACCGCGCGATGACCTGCAGGGTCAACCAGCAGTCACGATGGCGGATGACCGCGGCCCACGTCATGGGGCTGCCGAGGGGCATGACTCCTGATACCATGTGGCCAATTTACCAAGGAGATTCCCGTGTCCGATCAGACCCAACAGCCTGTGACAGGCCAGTTTGACTTCGACCTGTTCGTCATTGGCGCCGGTTCCGGCGGTGTGCGTGCAGCGCGTACTGCCGCAGCCACCGGTGCACGCGTTGCCGTCGCGGAAGATCGCTATCTCGGCGGCACCTGCGTCAACGTGGGTTGCGTGCCGAAGAAGCTCTACTCCTATGCGGCTCACTACCATGATTCCTTCAAGGACAGCGCAGGTTTCGGTTGGAACATCGGCGAGGCTCCCCGGTTTGACTGGGCCACTCTGCGAGATCGCAAGACCGCCGAGATCACGCGCCTGAACGGCATCTACCGCAACATGCTCAACAACTCCGGCACCACGCTGATCGACGGCCGTGCCACGATCGCCGATGCCAACACCGTCGAAGTCAACGGCAAGCGCTATACCGCCGCGAAGATTCTGGTGGCTACCGGTGGCTGGCCTTTCCTGCCGGACTTCCCGGGCCGTGAGCATGCGCTGGACTCCAACCGCATCTTCGATCTCGAGCAGTTCCCCAAGCGCTTCTTCGTCATTGGCGGCGGCTACATCGCCGTCGAGTTCGCCAGCATCTTCAATGGCCTGGGAGCCGAGGCGCATCTGAGCTATCGCGGCGAGCTGTTCCTGCGGGGCTTTGACGATGAAGTGCGCGCCTTCACGCGCGACGAGATGGCCAAGAAGGGCGTCAACCTGCACTTCAACACCACCGTGCAGTCCATCGACAAGCAGGGCGATGTCTATCAGGTCAGCCTCAGCGATGGCCAGGTGCTGGAAGTCGACTGCATTCTCGCCGCGACCGGTCGCAAGCCGAACATCGATGATCTCGGGCTCGAGAATGTCGATGTCGAGCTGAATGCCGACGGTACCGTGCGCGTCAATGAGCGCTTCGAGACCACCACCCCCTCCATCCTGGCACTCGGTGACATCACCGGCGGGCCGGAGCTCACGCCGGTCGCGCTGGAAGAGGCCATGCATCTGGTTCGCGCACACTTCGGTGATGGCGTGGTCGGTGGCCTGGATTACGACACCATCGCGACGGCCGTGTTCTGTCACCCCAACATCGGCACCGTCGGCCTCAGCGAGGAAGCGGCGCGCGAGAAGTTCGACAGCATCCGTGTCTACACCGCCGATTTCCGCCCGATGAAGCACACGCTGTCCGGCAGTGACGAGCGCAGTCTGATGAAGCTGATCGTCGATGATGCAACCGACAAGGTCGTCGGCGTCCACATGGTGGGGGATGAGGCAGGCGAGATCATGCAGGGCATCGGCATTGCCGTACGTGCTGGCTTGACCAAGACCGACTTCGACCTGACGGTCGGTATCCACCCGACCGCTGCCGAAGAATTCGTGACCATGCGCAGCGTGACCCGCACTTGACGCCTCATGCAGGCGACGGTGAGGAAGCTCTGGGCTATTCCATGGGCAGCGTTACCATTCGTTGACATTCGTCAGCGATCGCCAGATTGAAAAAAACGCCTCGCGGCATCACCGCGGGGCTTTTTTTGTGCGCGAAGGGCGCTTGACCAGTGAATTTCTTGTCTGCCAGTTCAGGTCACCACATGATCTTGCCGGCGCATACACCTTTCGTAGCATAAAGCTTTTCCGTTACGTACCAGAGACATCAGCTATGCTAATCTCATCTCAGCGTCGAGCATCCACAAGTTGCTGAAATATCAACCTTGTCATGCAATGCGGTGATCAGGTTGTCTCCTTCGCAGTGTTCAGCCGGGATGCAAGACGGCAACACCAATAACAAGCCAGCAAAGGGAGTTTCAAGATGACCATGATCAAGAAGTCGTTGACAGCGGCGGTCGCGACCGCAGGTCTTGGCCTGATGGGGATCTCCGGTGGCGCCAGCGCCGCGGAGCAGACCTTCGTGACCATCGGCACCGGCGGTGTCACCGGCGTCTACTATCCGGCCGGTGGTGCCATCTGCCGCCTCGTGAATCGTGGCAAGGCGGAACACGGCATTCGTTGCAGCGTCGAGTCCACGGGTGGTTCAGGCTACAACCTGAACAGCATTCGTACCGGTGAGCTGGACATGGGCGTCGCTCAGTCAGATGCCCACTACAACGCCTATGAAGGCGAAGGTGACTTCGCGGACTTCGGCCCCAACAAGGAACTGCGCTCCCTGTTCTCCCTGCACCCGGAACCGTTCACCGTCGTTGCCCGCAAGGACAGTGGCGTGACCGAGTTCGATCAGCTGGAAGGCAAGCGCATGAACATCGGCAACCCGGGTTCCGGTCAGCGCTCCACCATCGACACCCTGCTGTCTTCCCAGGACAAGGATACCAGCGTCTACTCGGTGGCATCCGAGCTCAAGGCTTCTGAGATGTCCTCCGCGCTGTGCGACAACAAGATCGACGGCTACGTCTATGTCGTGGGTCACCCGTCCGGTTCCATCAAGGAAGCCACCACCACCTGTGACGCGACTCTGGTCAACGTCACCGGCGACGCGGTCACCAAGCTGGTCGACGAGAAGCCGTACTTCTCGGTCGCCACCATCCCGGGCGGCATGTATCGCGGCAACGATGACGACGTCACCACCTTCGGGGTGCGCGCCACCATCGTGTCCAGCACCGAAGTGGAAGATCGTGTCGCCTATGAGGTGGTCAAGGCCGTGTTCGACAACTTCGATCAGTTCCAGCGTCTGCACCCGGCCTTCCAGGTGCTGAACAAGGAAGAGATGGTCAGTGCATCGCTGACAGCTCCGCTGCACGATGGCGCCAAGCAGTACTACAAGGAAGCGGGCCTGCTGAGCGAGTGATGCGGTTGACTCGCTTGCCTGTCGCAGGCTGACCAGGCTTCACCACGGAGACCGCACATGTTGCGGTCTCCGTGCTTGTGCAGGAACCGTTGTAAAGACCTCACCTTCGTGACTCGTCGTCCTCATGAGTCGCAGCTCCTGCATGGCCAATGGATGGCTGCCGCCGGCGGGTCTGGTGATACAGCAAGGCGCATGATCCATCCCTGTCGGTCTGAGCGGTGAGCAGGTGGGAAAGGTGGTACCCCGAGCGTCGCTCGGCGCTGAGTCAGGAAATATCGTCCTGATTCAGCCAATTAATGGAAACATCCGTCAGGCCGGACATACTGAAGATGTAACCTGCTTGATAAGCATGTGGCTGTGCAGCGTCATCCTGGGTCGGGAACATGGCGGGTAGACGTAGATGCCGTTTCCTGATGATGCCTGCCAGTCATCGCCTGACTCGCGTTGATCGGATCATAAAAAATGACCAAAACTCAATCTTCACCGCCGTCCTCTGCGCCTGGCGCCGAGACGGATCATGATGCAGAAGTGCAGAAGATGCTCGAATCGGAGGTCGGCGGGCGTCATCCGGAAGGCTTCGTGGGGCGCCATTTCATGTGGTTGATCCCGCTTGCCTGGTCTCTTTTCCAGCTCTATCACGCCTCGCCCTTGTCGCTGCTGAACTCCGACACCGCGCGAGCCGTCCATCTCTGCTTCGCCATCTCGCTGGCGTTCGTGGCTTATCCCGCTTACAAGGGCGCGCCCGCCAATCGTATTCCTCTATATGACTGGGCGTTGGCGATATTCGCCGTGGCAGGCGTGGCCTACGTGCTCATCTTCAGTGACGAACTGGCGCGACGAGCGGGTGCCTATACCACGACGGACCTCGTGTTCTCGGGCATCGGCCTCCTGTTGCTGCTGGAAGCGACCCGTCGCGCGCTCGGGCCGCCGCTTGCGGTCGTCGCCACCGTCTTCCTGCTCTACAGTCTGTTTGGCGCCTACATGCCCGATGTCATCGCGCATGCCGGGGCCAGTCTCAACAAGCTTCTCGGGCATCAGTGGCTGACCACGGAAGGGGTTTTCGGTGTCGCGCTGGGTGTCTCCACCGACTTCGTCTTCCTGTTCGTGCTGTTCGGCGCCTTGCTTGAACGCGCCGGTGCCGGCAACTACTTCATCCGCATGGCCTTCTCGATGCTCGGTCACATGCGCGGCGGACCGGCCAAGGCTGCCGTGGTGGCGTCTGGCCTGTCGGGGATCATTTCCGGCTCTTCCATCGCCAACGTCGTGACCACCGGGACCTTCACCATCCCGTTGATGAAGAAGGTCGGCTTCCCTGGCACCAAGGCAGGCGCCGTCGAGGTGGCAGCCTCCACCAACGGCCAGCTGACACCTCCGATCATGGGCGCTGCCGCCTTCCTGATGGTGGAATATGTCGGCATCCCCTATCTGGATGTCATCAAGCATGCCTTGTTGCCTGCACTGATCTCCTATATCGCGCTGATCTACATCGTGCACCTGGAGGCGTGCAAGGCCGGCATGGAAGGCCTCAAGCGGACTCACAAGACCAGCCTGATGGCTTCGATGCTGACCTTCCTGACCGTCTTCATCGGCATGGGCGTGCTCACGCTGGTGGTCTATTACGGTATCGGCTGGATCAAGGGTCTGGCGGGTGATGGTGCGATCTATATCGTGCTGCCGCTGCTGCTGGCGTCCTATGTCGGCCTGATCGCTTATTCCGCCTGCTTCCCTCCGCTGGAGGAAGGGGACATCGATGAATTGCCGCCGGTGGGTCCGACGGTCAAGGTCGGTCTCTATTTCCTGCTGCCGGTCGTGGTGCTGGTGTGGTGTCTGACCGTCGAGCGCATGTCGCCGGGGCTTTCCGCCTTCTGGGCGGTGCTGTTCATGATCTTCATCACCGTGACCCAGCGCCCATTGGTCGCGATCTTCCGCAAGGAAGGCAATCTGGGGGGGGCAACCCAGCGTGGCGGTGAGGACCTGTTCCATGGTCTGGTCATCGGTGCCAAGAACATGATCGGGATCGGTGTCGCCACGGCGGCGGCCGGTATCGTGGTCGGTACCGTGACCCTGACCGGGCTCGGGCTCAAGATGACGGCATTCGTCGAGTTCATCTCGGCAGGCAACCTGATGCTGATCCTGATCTTCACTGCCGTGATCAGTCTGATTCTGGGCATGGGGCTTCCCACCACGGCCAACTACATCGTGGTCTCCACGCTGATGGCGCCGGTCATCGTCAATCTGGGCGCCGAGAACGGCCTGATCGTGCCGCTGATCGCCGTGCACCTGTTCGTGTTCTACTTCGGGATACTGGCAGATGACACGCCACCGGTGGGTCTGGCCGCCTTCGCGGCGGCGGCCATCGCCAAGTCAGACCCGATCAAGACCGGTATCCAGGGCTTCACCTATGACATCCGCACCGCGATCCTGCCCTTCATGTTCATCTTCAACACCAACCTGTTGCTGATGAACATCGATAGCTATTGGCATCTGGCGATCACCATCGCCTCGGCGGTCGCGGCGATGCTGGTCTTCGCGGCGGCCACGCAAGGTTATTGGCTGACGCGTACCCGCTGGTACGAGACCATCGGTCTTCTGCTGATCACCTTCACGTTGTTCCGTCCGGGCTATTGGTGGGACATGGTCTATCCGCCAGTCATCATGGCGGCTCCGCAGCAGATCGAGACCCTGATGGAGGAGGCGCCGGTCGATAGCAAGCTGCCGATTCATGTGTCAGGGATCAATCTGGATGGCGATGAGGTCTCCAAGACCGTGCTGCTGCCGGTGTCGGATGCCGACAGTGGCGAAGCGCGCCTGAGCGATGTCGGTCTGACGCTGGATATCAGCGACAAGCAGGTGCTGGTCAGCATGGTGGAATACGGTAGCGTGGCACAGCAGGCCGGTATCGATTTCGATTTCACCATCGATGGCATCCAGCAGACCGCTGAACGTCCACCGAAGGAAATCGCGATGCTGCCAGCCATCGTGCTGTTGTGGTTGATCGGCTGGTTGCAGGTGCGCCGTCGCCGTCGCGAAAGCGTCACTGCCTGATGCTTCGAGGTCTGAACGATCGAGACCCGTGACGTTGTGCACTCGCCAATGAAAAACCGCCCCTGACATCGTCAGGGGCGGTTTTTTTCATCTGTCCTTCCGCAGCGCTCCTGCTGACGATCTGCGGCAGGGGATGTCTGGCAAATGAAAAGTGGAGAGAGTCCAGTGGCTGCGTGCTCATGGCTGCACGAGATGCTCGGCCGGAAGGCCGGCAACATGGCCCGTGACAGATAGCAGATGAGAGTGCGGCCAGCATAGCCGGGGACAGATTATGCGCCTGCGTTGCGTGACCTGTCAGCACCCTGTGCGTGAAATCGAGCGCCAAATTGAAACATCTTCGACATATTCGGCGTGATAGCTTCAAAGGGCACACCCCAACGGAAGGCATGTCGCCAATGGTAAGAGTCGAGAAGCAGTCCCGTCGTCTGTACGTCCTCGATACCAACGTGCTGATACACGACCCCTCCGCCATCTTCCAGTTTGACGAGCACGATGTCGTCATTCCGATGACGGTGCTGGAGGAGCTGGACAAGCACAAGAATGGCCACAAGGAAATTGCCCACACTGCTCGCCAGATCAGTCGCACCCTGTCTGATCTCACCGCCGACATCACACCACAGGAGATTCTGCGCGGTATTCCACTGCCGGGCTCGTTGAATGGCGCCGGCAATCTTCATTTTCTCTCCGGTAGCATCGATCAGAGCGAGGCAAGCGCCGACAACCGCATTCTTGCCGAGACACGCAGTCTCGCGGCGCGCAGTCAGGATGCATCTGTCATCCTGGTGACCAAGGACATCAATCTGCGCATCAAGGCAGCGGCACTGGGCATGGCCGTCGAGGACTATCTGACGGATCGCGCCTTCAGTGACAGCGATGCCATGATCGAGGGCGTGAAGCTCTATCACGAGGCTGGGCCTGACGGTCAGGGCGTATGGGATGACCTGCAAGTGGATGTCACCGTCAGTCGCGAGAATCATCGCACCTTCTACACCCTCGCCGGCCAGATGCCCAAGGACTGGTATCCGGGAATGTTGATCGCGGATTGTGATCGTGGTGCCAGCTTCGAGGCCATCGTGCGCGAGCTGGACAATGATCACGCCTGCCTTGAGGTATTGCAGGATTTCCGCAACGAGCGTAGCGCCTGGGGCGTCAATGCCCATGACAGTCGCCAGAATTTCGCGCTCAATCTGTTGATGGATGAGAGCGTCGACATGGTCTCGATTGCCGGGAGTGCCGGGACAGGCAAGACCTACATGACCCTGGCGGCGGCATTTGAGCAGACTCTGGAGAAGAAACGCTTCGAACGTATCATCTTCACGCGTGCGCCGATCGCCATGGGGGAAGAGATCGGCTTTCTCCCCGGGACCGAGGAAGAGAAGATGTCGCCGTGGATGGGCGCCTTCCACGACAACATGGACAACCTGCTGCGCAAGGAAGGCGAAGGCACCAGCGCGTGGAACGAGGAGGCCACCCGTGCCTGGATTGGCAACCGTGTCCAGATACGCTCGCCGTCCTTCATGCGTGGGCGAACCCTCAGCGATACCTTTCTGATCATCGATGAAGCCCAGAACCTGACACCGAAACAATTGAAAGGGCTGTTGACCCGGGCTGGTGCCAACACCAAGGTCGTGCTGCTGGGCAATGTCGGGCAGATCGATACGCCCTATCTGACGGCCAATACCTGTGGTCTCGCGGTGGCAGTGCAACGCTTCGCCAATTGGCCGCATGCCGGTCACGTCACGCTCAAGTGTGTCGAGCGTTCGCGTCTGGCACTGGTGGCGGAAGAACTGCTGTAGATTTCTCGACAATGGTGAGCATGGTGTGATGAGAGTCATGAGGTGCGGGAACGCGCCACCCTCAAAACGAAGCGCCACCCCTGAGGGTGGCGTCTTTCATTGGTGTGAGTGTTGCAGGAACATCAACACACAAAGGGAGGAAGCGGCGCGAAGGCCAGGCGCTCCTTGAGCAACTTGTTTTCATGCGTGATCTGGCTCAGCTGTGCCTCCAGACGGGATTTTTCCGCCATGGACTGCTCCAGCTGAGAGCGCAGATCCTTGAGCTCCACATCACGCTGCTGTCGTAGCGTGGTTTCCTCGAAGCGACGACGTTCCTCTTCCTGAAGCAACTTCCGCTGCTCCGCCGTCTGGGCATCCAGGCGTTCCACGCGCTTCTCGAGCTGCTCGTGGCGGCGGCGATGCTGCTTGTCCAGCTCCTGCTTCTCCAGGCGCGCATCATCGAGCAGCTTCATTAGGCGCGTCTCACTGGCCTCGTGACGAGACTCTTCCTGCGCCAGGCGCTCCTTGAATTCGCTTTCCTGTTGCTGCACCAGCTGCTGATGACGCTCATGGTCATGCTCGCGTGTCCGCTCGAGTGCGGTGACATCTTCCTGGGCAAGCGTCAGGCGCTTCTCGAGCTTCTCCTGCAATTGCTGCCATTGTTCGCGCTCACTGGTCAAGGTCGCCAGTGTCTGCACGCGCTCCTCGAGACGCGCCTGTACTCCCGCTAGTTGCTCCGTGAGTGCGCTGAGCCGCTGCTCCGCATCCTCTGCGCGCCGCTGTGACTGCGCCTCGGCCTCACGGGCTGCCTCGGCTTGGCGGTCAGCTTCCTGCCGATAGTGCGCCAGGCTCTCGTTAGCCAGAGACTGGGCTTCACTCCATACCGTGGCCAGTGTCTCCGTCAGACTATCCGGCATCGCCTGGGTCAGAGGCTCATCACGTTTCTCGGCGCGACGTTGGCGCCATTCGCGCAGATGATCGCTGATGGTGGTGAAGCTGCCGGTCCCCAGCACTTCCCGAATCTTCTGCACGCTGGGCGCTTCACCACGTGCCATCAAGGATTCTATCGCTCGTTGTACATCCTCGTACTGGACGCCAATGCGCGCCATGGGAATCTCCGTCCGTATTCTGAAGTTGATGCTCAGCGGCCATTACGCCACGAAGTGACGTTCACTACCACTCCATTGGTCAGGATTCTGCGTGATATGCACAAGAAATCTTCCCTGTGCTCTCGCGGGCTCCCCTTTAGGCAGGCTTCTGACCGCTTAGCGTCATTGTAGCGGCTCGTCTGCTTGGAATAAAGATAATTACATATTACGTAATACGTAATTTACGTTACCATCGATGGCCATAATTCATGATTACGCGCCTTATCTTGAATTATCATGGGCGTAACGTCACAATCAGCCCCCAGGCAACGCGACAGGAGTCGAGACAGTGGAGAAGGGCGCACACGGTGGCATGGCCGCGTTGATCGGCCGCCTTGAGGGCGAGCTGGCCAATACCGCCAGCACTGCAGCCGTCACGCAGAGTGGCAATGCTGCACTCATCAAGGCGCAGACGGACATTGAGGCCGTGGCGGCGTGGCTCAATGAATATCGCCACAGCCCGCAGACCCTGCGCGCCTATCGCAAGGAAGCAGAGCGTCTGCTTCTGTGGCTAAGGGCGGAAGGTGAGCAGGGGAGAGGCGCCGCCCTGGCAAGTCTGGATCGTGAGCGGCTCGAGCACTTCGAGGCCTTTCTGGCCAATCCTCAGCCAGCGGAGGTCTGGATTGGCAGTGTGCGTTCCCGCAGGCACCCCGAGTGGCGACCCTTTCGCGGTCCGCTGGCTCCGGCCAGCCGCCGCCAGAGTCTGGTGATCCTGCAGGGGCTTTATGCCTGGTTGATCGAGGCCGGCTATCTGGCGCGCAATCCTTTCCGGCTGATGCGTGACAAGCGGCGCATGGACAATCGCACGCTGCGCATCGAGCGCTATCTCGAGCGTCCGCTATGGGATTGGTTGTGGGGGCGTATCGAGGCGCGCTGTGATGCGGTGCATTGTCACGTACCGACAGCCGGCAGCGCCTCTCTCGAGCGCGAGGTGTCGCGGGAGCGATTCATCGCGGAGCGCCAGCGGTTTCTGTTCGCGTTTGCCTACCTGATGGCGCCGCGTATCGCCGAGATGGCCGCCGCGAGAATGGGGGATATCATCAAGCGGGAAGGCCAGTGGTGGTGGCGAGTGATAGGCAAGGGCGCCAAGCTGGCCGAGATCCCGCTGCCGCCCCCGATGCTCGAGGCCCTGGTGCGCTGGCGACGCCTGCGTGGACTGAGTGACTTGCCACAGGCACTGCCCGCTGATGAGTCACTGCCTCTGCTCGCGCGGTTGGATGGCACGAACCCTCTGGGCGACAATCAGCTCTACCGGTTGATCAAGCAGACGTTTACCCAGGCCGCCCACGACATGCGCCAGCGAACGGAGCACCCCGGCGACGCCAGCGAGCTGATGGCACGCACGCTCGACCAGGCAAGCCCGCACTGGCTGCGTCACACCGCCATTACCCATCAGGCGCAAGCCGGGGTAGAGCTGCGTTTCCTGTCTCGCTCCGCCAGACACTCACGGCTGGATACCACCTCTCGCTACCTGCATGCCGAAGACGGCGAGTGGCAGCAGCAGATGGCAAGGCACTCGCTGGCGACGACGACGGCTACCCCTGAGGAGGAGGTGTGACTGCTGGCATGGCGCCAAGCCTCACGCCTCCCGTGCGTCCGTCGGAGTCAGGCGTTATCATGGCCGACAGCATATTTTCAGACACTCTTCAGTGACATCATCGGGAGTCAGCATGAGCGACGCGCAACAAGCCCAGGCGGAACTGGTCGAGGAATTCAGCTTCTTCGACAATTGGATGGACCGCTATCAGTACATCATCGACATGGGCAAGGCGCTGCCGGAGTACCCGGAAGAGTTGAAGGGGCCTGAGACCAAGATCGACGGCTGCCAGTCCAACGTCTGGATTCATCCTGACGTACGTGGTGAAGGCAGCGAGCAGCGTCTGCACTTCCAGGCCACCTCGGATGCGGCCATCGTGGCAGGCCTGATCGCTGTGGTGCTGCGCATCTACAACGACCGGACGCCGCAGGAAATCGTCGCCACTCAGCCGACCTTCCTCGCTGAGCTTGGCCTCGACAAGCACCTGTCGCCGACACGCTCCAATGGTCTGCATGCAATGCTCAAGCGCATATACGGTGTTGCCGAGCTGCACACCAACGCCTGACGCCTGGCGAGAAAAGAGGCCTGACGATAACCAAGACGCCCGCCATGCCGATCGAGACATCTCGATCGGCATGGCGGGCGTCTTTGGCATTGCGATTGTCATTGCCATGACGCGCTGACTGGACCCAGCGGGAGGTTCGCAGTGTCGTCACAGGCTCAGCGGTGCTCCTTGACCTCCAGCACATGCGTCATGGCCTGTTGCTGACCATCCCAGACGTAGCGCAGGTGGGGGCCCTGGATGGGGATGCTGACCGCCGGTGGACGCAGGATGGCCGCGCATTCGGCATCGGGCTCAACCTTGGCATGGCGGACGCTGGGGTAGAGCAGACCATGACTGCCGGTATCTCTCATCTTCGCCGCGAAAGCCTGGCCGGCCGGGTAGCTGGCCGTGTCCGGCTGGCATAGCTCGGCGTATCCCTGGCGAATGTCGTGCAAGGGTTGCGTCACGCGATTGACGTAACTGCGCATCGTCATTTCCTGGCTGGGTTGCGCGGTATCAGCCAGAAAGCGTGCCATGTGAAAGCGGGTTTCGCTGATGGCGGTGTCCAGGCTACTGGCGCAGTAGTAGACGCCGAAGCTGCCATCGGTGAAACGTGATGCGCGCCCGATGTGAGTGAAGGCCGCCATCACCGGTGTGGAGCCCGGCCCGCTGATGCGATCCTCGGGTGCGACACGGTTAAGATCGCCGGCCTCCTCGCGCAGACGATCATTGGTCAGCGCCTCGATGGCGAAGGCCATCTCCAGCTCATCAGGCTCGAGAATATCCTCGAACACCGAGATGGGCGGGAAGGCGCTGGAGATGACGCGCCAGGCGTTCTGCCAGTCAGGCAGTGTCAGGGCAGGTTGGGGCAGGGCGCTCATGCTCATCCACGCACTCCGTCGAGATAACGACGGGTGTCGGCCAGTGACACCACCTGCCCGGCCAGCATGTAGTCAAGCGCGCTCTGCCCATTGAAGGGAGCGGCACGATTGGGGCGGCGCACCCATTCATGGGCCATTTCAGGCGTGTTGCTGAACAGGATGCGCAACGCCTTGTGAATCCCCATCACATAGGAAATCCGCTCCAGGGTGTCATTGGGCAGGCGGACTTCCGGCAGCTTGCGGTACTTGTGATAGGTGGTGGTGCCGATGCCGCCGAGCAGCACGCGTTGATCGGCAGCGCTGCATTGCCATTTCTCCATGATGTTGAAGAAGGACTTGAGGGCAACGCGACCCGCGCTGGGGCTGGTCGGGGACACACGATCGACGGCGGTTGCGGTGGACATGGCGCTCTCCTGCTGACTGACGATGGCATCGCACATGACGCCTTTCACATGTGAAGTATATCACGACTTCACTTCACATGCGTAAATCAGCTCGCAGGAGCGTGCGACACCATCAGGGCGTGGGGCCTGAGTCGCGGTCATTGCCCGCGCAGCAGTCTGACGATGACTCCTTGCGTGGTGGCACGGGGTCCACTCCTCCGGGGCCACCGAGGGGATGACAGCGTGACAGGCGTCTGGCTGTCAGCCAGCACCCCTTGAGCGGCCCATGCACCTTGATGGCCTCGAGGCCATAACTGGAGCAGCTGGGATAGAAGCGACAACGCGGCCCCAGCAGCGGGCTGAGCACCAGCTGATAGCCGCGCAGCAGGCCGGTGAGCAGGCGCGTCATGCCAGCCGTCATAGCGCGCGACAGCGAGCCGCGAGCAGGGCGGGAATCGGGGTTTCGTTGACCTGACCTAGGCGTTGCCATACAGCGTGTCGGGATCAATGATCGGTGCATCGGTGATCTCTGCGCCTTCGGCGTCAAGGCGCCAGTAGAAGCAGCTCTTGCGTCCGGTATGGCAGGCAGGGCCGGTCTGATCGACCTTGACCAGCAGGGTGTCACCGTCGCAGTCAAGGTGGGTGCTGACCAGATGCTGCTGCTGACCGGAGCTTTCGCCCTTGCGCCACAGCTTGCTGCGCGAGCGCGAGAAGTAGCACACGCGTCCCGTGGTCAGCGTCTCGCGCAACGCCTCGGCATTCATCCACGCCATCATCAGTATCTCGCCGCTGTCATGCTGCTGGGCGATGGCAGGAATCAACCCGTCGCCATTCCACGGCAGGGCAGCCATCAGGTTGTCCAGCGCGACCTTCTCGCCGACGTCGGCATTTTCCAGCGACTTGAGCAGTCCATCCTGTGCCATTGAATCCATATCCTTGCAGAAGCTGTATCGAAGACTGGCCCCGCCGCGACGTTCACTGCGCAGGTTGCAGCGTTTCGGTTCGGAGGCCAGATCTCAAGAAGTCTCAGTGTAACAAGCCGCGACTCAGCGGCGCAGACCGCCACGGGCGCTACGCCAGATCAGCGAGACCAGATAGGCGATCCCCGCCACCAGTACGATGGTGGCACCGGCAGGCAGATCGAACTGCCAGGAAAGCGCCAGACCACCGGTGGTGAAGGCCATGGCCGCCAGACTCGCGATCACGATCATCATGCCCAGTGAGCGCGCATGATGGCCGGCTAGCGCGGCTGGCAGTGACAGCAATGCCAGCACCATGATCAGCCCGACGGCCTGCAGCAACAGCACCACGGTAATGGCGACCAGCACCAGCAACAGCAGATAGAGCGTCTTGACCGGCACTCCTCGCAGGCGAGCGAACTCTTCATCGAAGATCACGGCCGTCAGTGGACGGTGCACGACCAGCAGCACCAGTGCCAGCCCGCCCACCATCCAGGCCAGGGTGCCGATGGCGTCTGCGGGCACCAGCAGCAGATTGCCGAACAGATAGCTCATCAGATCGACCTTGTAGCCCGGTGTCTGACTGATGAAGAGGATGCCGGTGGCCATGCCGATGGCCCACAGCGCACCGATGACGGTGTCTTCCTGATCAAACCCCTTGAGGCTGATATAGCCGATCAGCAATGCCGCGAGGATGGCACTGATGAACGCACCGACGAGCGGGCTGGCCCCCATGAAGTAGGCGATCCCCATGCCGGCAAGCACCGTGTGGGCGATGCCGCCTGCCAGATAGCCGATGCGGCGTACCACGACATAGGGGCCGACCAGGCCCGCCGCGAGGCTTGCCAACAGGCCGGCGAAGAGGGCGTTCTGAAGAAAGTCCTGGCTGCCCAGGGCGGTGATGAAATTCATGTGTTGTAAGCCTAGAGCGCGGGGCAGGCGCCGTGAAAGAAATGAAACCCGCCAGGCAGCCTGTCACGGGCCACCGTATCAATGATGGTGATGAATCATCTGGACGTGTTCACCGTAGAGCCGCTCGATCGATTCGGCGGTCAGCGTCTCGGTGTCATGGACGATCATCTTGCGGTTGAGGCAGGCCACCCGGTCGACATAATCACTGATGAAGCCGAGATCATGACTGATCACCACGACGCTCATGCGATTGGCCAGCCGATTGAACAGCTCGAACAATGAACGCTCACCATCGCTGTCGACGCTCGCGGTGGGCTCATCCAGCAACAGCAATTGCGGCTCGGCCGCCAGTGCCCGGGCTATCAGGACACGCTGCAGCTGACCGCCGGAGAGGGCATCGATATGCCGACGGCGCAGATGACCGATACCGACTTCCTCCAGCACCGCACCGATCGCCTCACGATCCGCGCGCGGCCAGGGGCCCCATTGACGCTTGCGTCCCTGGCGTCCCATCAGCACGACGTCTTCCACCCGGATCGGAAAGCGCTTCACGAAATTGGCGAACTGTGGCACATAGCCGATATGGCGTGCGGCAGATTGGGGAGTGCGCCCCAGCACTCGGACACACCCAGCTGCCGGCTTGTGAAGGCCAAGCACCAGCTTGAGCAAGGTGCTCTTGCCGCCTCCATTGGGCCCGATCAGCCCCACGATCTCGCGGGCGCCGACCTGGAAGTCGACATCGTCGAGAATGACCTGCTCACCATAACGAAAGGTCACGCCGCGAATATCGATGGCATCCGGTGCATCCGCCGGGACCGGGCGAAATACCGGACCGACACTGCGCCCGGTGGCTGGTGCATCCGGATGGCTGTCCGGGCGCCGGCGCGCGACGGAGATGGGGCTGGCCATGACGAGAGGTACCTCTTTGCAACGCAGACGGGCGCGTGAGCGCCCGTCTGACTTTTTTATGGGGCAGAGCATTGTGCAAGATCGTGCCGCATGCGCAATACCTGGCCAGAAATTACTAACTGTCGGTCCGCTCGAAGCCTGCTTTCAGTGCTTCGGTGGCACGCTTGAGATTCTCGAGATAGTCCTCGGCCAACGGGTCCAGCACGGCGACTTCGGCATCCAGCGAGCTGGCGATGCGCTTGGCGGCCGTCTGGGAGAATTGTCCCGAGACGAAGATGGTGCCGATGTTCTCATCCTTGGCACGTGTGACCAGAGTGGCCATCTCGCGTGGTGTAGGCTCACGACCACTGACTTCAATGGCATGCTGCGCGAGTGAGTAGCGATCCGCGAAGTAGCCGAAGCTGGGGTGGAAGATCAGGAAGTTGCGACCCTTGTAAGGTGCCAGCGCCTGCGCGATCTGCGTGTCCAGCGTATTCAGGGTCTTGAGCAGCCGCTGCTCATTGGCATCGATTTCACCAGCATGTTCAGGCAGCTGGGCTTCCAATACCTTGGCAGTGCGCTCGACGACGGTCTGCATTCGCTGCGGATCCAGCCAGAGATGAGGGTCGGCTTCGCCGAGGTCTTCATGCTCATCATGGCCCGCGTGCTCGTCATGATCCGCGTGGTCTTCATGGCCATGCTCGTCATGATCTGCGTGGCCTTCATGGCCGTGCTCGTCATGCTCTGCATGGTCTGCGTGGTCTTCATGCTCATCATGACCCGCGTGCTCGTCATGGCCGGAGCCGTGATCATGATGATGAGCGTCTTCACTGCCGAAATGGCGCGTGTTGAGACCCTCTTCCAGATGCACGACCTGCATCTCGGCATTGTTCTTCTCGAGACGCGGCAACCAGACCTGCTCGAAGGGTACGCCGATGGCGAGATAGAGGGGAACCGTCGACAACTCGGCCACCTGGCGAGGGGTCGGATCATAGGTGTGCGGGCTGTTGCCCGGTTTGACCAGTGTCGTGATCTCGACATGATCCCCGGCCAGCTGATCGACCATCCACTCGATGGGCGGCACGCTGACGGCGACATGCAGTGGCGCACTGTCTTCGGCTTGCGCGTTGGGGGCTGCCAGAACGGCAAGCGCACCCAGCACGCTCAACGGCAGGCTACGCGCAGCCCGCGAACCCAGCGTGCGCTGGATCCGGGACAGCAGCTTTTCGCAGAACACTTGGCGAGAGGCCAGGGGAGAGCCCGCATGCATACTCATGACACCACTTCCTTTGCTAGTGATCACGGCATGATGCGGGCAAGGCGTGCCGAAGATCGACACGCCAGGACCACCATCAGCCGCGGTTGAACGAGAGACGCTGGCCGTTGGCCACCGGGTTGACGGTCTTGCCGTCATAGGCTTTCACGCCATTGACGAAGGTCGCATCGATGCGTGCCTTGAAGGTCACGCCATCGAAGGGGCTCCAGCCACACTTGTAGAGCACGTTGTCACGGGTGACGCTGGTCTCGCCATTCAGGTCGACCAGCACGAGATCCGCGAACGCCCCTTCACGGATATAGCCGCGATCGACGATGGAGAAGCGATCCGCGACGTTGTGGCTGGTCTTCTGTACCAGGGTTTCCAGGTCATAGATGCCGTCCTGAACCTGATCCAGCAGTGACAGCAGGGCATGCTGCACCAGCGGCAGACCGGAAGGCGCCTTGAAGTAGGGGTTCTGCTTCTCTTCCCAGGTATGCGGCGCGTGGTCAGTGGCAATGATGTCGATGCGACCATCCATCACGGCGGCACGCAGGGCGGCACGGTCTTCGGCGGTCTTCACGGCCGGGTTGCACTTGATCAGGCTGCCACGCGTGTCGTAATCGGCATCGCTGAACCACAGGTGATGCGCGCAGACCTCTGCGGTGATCTGCTTGCCAGCCATCGGGCCCGGCTTGAACAGCGCCATCTCTTCAGCGGTGGTCAGGTGCAGGACATGCAGCTGGGTGCCGTTGCGAGTGGCCAGGTCGATCGCCAGGCGTGAGCTCTTGATGCAGGCCTCGCGAGAACGGATCAGACCGTGCTCGGAGAAGGGCACGTCTTCCCCGAAACGCTCACGCCAGCGCGCCTCGTTCTCCAGAATCATCGGAGTGTCTTCGCAATGCGTGACGATGGGCGTCGGAGCATGCTTGAAGATACCTTCGAGAATCTCCGGATCATCGACCAGCATGTTGCCGGTCGAGGCACCCATGAAGATCTTGATGCCGCAGGTCTGATTCGGATCCAGCGTCTTGATCGCTTCCAGGTTGTCGTTGCTGGCACCCAGATAGAAGGCGTGGTTGGCATGCGCACGGCCGGCCGCCACGGCAAACTTGGCCTCCAGCGCATCGCTGTCCAGGGTTGCCGGCTTGACGTTGGGCATGTCGAAGAAGGTCGTGATGCCCCCGGCGACGGCGGCGGCCGACTCGGTGGCGATATTGCCCTTGGCGGTCAGGCCGGGCTCACGGAAATGCACCTGATCATCAATCATGCCCGGCAGCAGATGGCGGCCGGCAGCATCGATCACTTCACGCGCGTCCAGATGTGAGAGATCACTGCCGATGGCATGGATACGCCCGTCCTTGATGCCCACATCCAGAGTGGAAATGGTGCCTTCATTGACGACCTGTGCCTGCGAAATGCGGATGTCCAGCATGTGACGTCCTCCGTGGGAAGCAAATGTTATATCGTATCAAAAGCGCTCGCAAGCGCCATTCACTGAGCGGTTTCTACCATGTCAGCGACCTGAGAGGCGCATTTCTGGCAACGCCCCTCAAGTTCGACAGTCTGGCGTTCGATCGTGAAACCATGGCGATCTGCACTGGAGAGAAGGCGAGTGCCAAGATCATCGTCGTGCATCTCCTCGACTCTCCCGCAACCACGGCAGATCAGCAGCTGGAAACCGTGCTGATGCTCGGGACAGTGGCAGGCAAGGAAGGCATTGAGCGATTCGATGCGATGGACTAGGCCTTGTTCGATCAGGAAATCCAGCGCGCGATAGATCGTGGGCGGGCGGGCGGCACCGTGTTCCTTGGCAAGCTGATCCAAAAGGTCGTATGCCTTGAGTGCGCCATGACTGTTGGCGATCAATTCCAGCACACGTCGCCGGATCGGGGTGAAACGCACGCCACGCTTCAGGCATTGGCGTTCAGCCTGGTCGATCAGCGAAAGTTGCTCGGGCATGAAGAATCCTGGGTGTCGGGAATTCTGAGGATCGAGAATCCGGGATGACGAGAGGCCAGTGACACGTTGAGAGTGAATCAGATCAGCGTGTTACCTCAATGAACAGACTCTTATTCTAGGGCATTTGGGCGGTCTCGGGCCATATGCAGACTCAGGCTTGTCAGATAGCGGCAAGGTAGAGTGTTGTCACTGCACAACAAAGACATGTTATAACATAACAATAACGAGCGTGATTTCCCTCTTGCCTACCCACCGAGGCGCTTACCATGCACTCGATCACTCCGATCACTCCGATCACTCCGATCACTTCTCATGACACACCATCGGCTTCCCGGCCTGCGAAGGGCGGCAGGTTGGCCCAGTCAGCTGTCACGGCGAGCGGTTCGAAAGATTCGGCAACACCACACTGGCACATCGGCGAGAAGGCGCTGGATCTCGGGGAGATCTTTCGTCCGGAGGTGACGCTGGCCGTGATGCAGCGCCGCATCGATGCGGCATTGAAAATGGCGGTCAAGGCTCAGTCCTCGGGTGCCTACCCGCTGCGGATGCGCTGGCGCGGGCCTATCAATGACCTGCGTGAGGCGCTGGAGCGCTACCTACCCGCACCGGATGCCGGGGCTGCGCTGATAGAGGATATCTATGTGCTGGGAGAGGCCATCGGCGAGCTGTTCGACGTGCAGGATATCGGCATGCGGCTGGAAATGACCCAGAGCGCCATGTGCCCACGCTTTCATGTGGATCGCATTCCGGTCCGGTTGGTGACGACCTATGAGGGTCCCGGAACGCAATGGTTGCCGGAGCAGGCCGCCGATCGCCTGGCTCTGGGGCATGGCGTTGCCGGACACCGGGACATCTGTCGGGACCCGGAACAGATTCGGGAGCTGCGCCCGGGAAGCCTGGCCTTGCTCAAGGGAGAATGCTGGCCCGGCAATGAGGGGCATGGTCTGATCCATCGCTCGCCAGTCGTGCCGACCGGTAGCCGCCTGATGCTGAGCATGGACCCCGGTTGAGGGTCTCGTCCCGCGAACGCAAACGCCCCGTGACACTCGCGTGTCACGGGGCGTTGTTCTCTGCGGTCACGCCATCATTCAGGAATGGGGGCCATTCCGACGTTGGCCACGTCTTCCTTGCTGCGCGCGAAGTGCTTGCGGGCGAAGGCTACCCGTTCCGCGACAGGCACGCCATCGGGTTGACGTTCGATCAGCTCGAGACGCTTGCGCAGTCCTTCGCCATTGGCCATCTGGATGGCGAGGCCCGGTCGGGCATTGAGCTCGAGCAGCATCGGGCCATGGCGCCGGTCAAGCACCATGTCCGTGCCCAGATAGCCCAGTCCCGTCATCTCGTAACAGCCCGAGGCCAATTCGAGCAGGGTATCCCACTGGGGTACCTTGAGCGAGAAGATGTCATGTCCCGTATCGGGGTGGGCGAACTGCGGGCGATCATACTGCACGCCGCGCACGGCCCAGCCTGACCCGATATCCAGCCCGACACCGACCGCCCCCTGATGGAGGTTGGCCTTGCCATCCGAGGCTGCCGTCGACAGGCGCATCATCGCCATCACGGGATAGCCCTTGAAGACGATGACCCGAATGTCGGGAACGCCTTCATAGGTGAACTCGGCGAAGGCCTGATCGAAGGAAATCAAGCCTTCGACCAGCGCCACATCCGGTGAGCCGCCCAGCGAATAAAGTCCTGACAGGATGTTGGAGACGTGGCGCTCCATGTCGGCACGCGTGATGCGCGCGCCGCTGGGCTTCACATACTCTTCGCCATCATGGTGCTCGATGACGAGGATCCCCTTGCCGCCAGAGCCCTTGGCCGGCTTGATCACGAAACCTGCGTGATCGCGCACCATGTCGACGACCCGCTCGACCTCGAACTGGCTGGTGACCTTGCCGATCATCTCCGGCGAGGCCAGACCGTACTTCTGACACAGCAGCTTGGTCTGCAGCTTGTCATCCACCAGCGGGTAGAGGCGGCGGTCGTTGTACTTCGAGATATAGCCGATGTTGCGGCGATTCATGCCGACAACCCCCCGGGCACGCAGGGCGCCCGGTGTGGTCCAGTTGCGCGACCAGCGATTCATCCATGACGCGAGCATCTCAATCCTCCGTCAGCGGCTTGAAGCGACGCAATTCCAGCAGACGATAGCCGGTGTAATTGCCCAGCAGCAGGATGAAGGCCATCAGCACCAGCTGCAGACCCAGGAAGTTGAAGGTCAGGTGGCGCACCCACGGATTGTTCATCGCCAGATAGGCCAGCACGGCGGTCAGAAGGCTACCGCCACCTTGCTTGAGGACTTCCTTGGGGCCTTCCTCTTCCCAGAGGATCGACATGCGCTCGACGGTCCAGGACAGGATGATCATCGGGAAGAAGGTGATGGTCAGGCCGGCATTGAGGCCGAAGCGATAGGCGAGTACCGAGAAGATCGAGATGATCGCGATCACCGTGATGATCACCACCGAGACCCTGGCGACAAGCAACAGGTTGAGCCGCGAAAGGTAGCTGCGAATCACGAGCCCGGTGGCGACGATGAGCAGGAAACCGATCAAGCCGGTGATCAGGCTGGTCTGGATGAAGGCGAGGGCGATCAACACCGGCATGAAGGTACCGGAAGTCTTCAGGCCCACGAGCACTCGCAGCAGCACGACGACCAGTGCGCCGATCGGGATCAGCAGAATGGTCTTGAACAGGGCCTGCTCTTCCAGCGGCAGCGAGTGGATCGAGAAGTTGAGCAGCTCGTCATTGGCCAGCTTGTTGCGAACCGCGACGGCGGCCGGTTCGTTGTGGCGAATCATCGAGAAGCTGACGCGGGAATTGACGCCACCTTCCACTTCCAGCATCGGGGCACCGCGGCCTTCCCACAGCAGCAGGTTGTCAGGCTCACCTTGCTTGCCGGTCTCGGGGTTGATCAGCACCCAGTCAGTGTTGAGCTTCTCACCCTCGGGGGAGTCGATCTCGACAGCCTGATTGCTGTCAGGTGTCTCGGCGAAGACCTGCAGCCAGGAGCTCACGTTCTGGCGACGGCGTCCGTCTTCCAGGCTCAAGCCACTGACCAGGCGTGCGCTCACGCCCGCTTCATTGAGCAGACGCAGCATCAGCACCGGACGCTGGAACTGGGTCAGCAGCAGACGCGCGTTCTCACCCTGACGCTGATTGTCGAACTGCTTGATCAGTTCACGGGCGAAGGTGAAGGAGTCGGCGCTGCGGGTGCGCGCCTGCTCGATCACCTGAGCGGCAGCCGTATCATAGGGACGTTCCCAGGACACTTCCTGAGGCGCCGGCAGGCGCTTGATGGCAGCAGGCGTCGCGTTGTCGGACTCCAGCATGGTCACGGTGTAATACAGCAGCTGGGAGCCAGCGGCCTCACGGATCGACCATTCAGCACGACGGCCCGGCAGATCATCTAGGTACGACAACCCGAAGCCGGAGGAGGCCGTGTTCTCGGTCAGGACGCTATAGCCTTTCTGATTTTCCGGAAGCGCCAACGATGCCTTGACCGGACCGCCCGTTGCCGTGAAGGCGACCTGGGCCTCGATATCCCAGACTTTCTGTTGTGCACCCGGCACCCAGGGCACATCGAAGGAAATATGGCGGTAGGCGGTCAGGCCCACGCCAATCAGCATCAGCAGGCCGACCAGCAGGTAAAAGGAGAAACGCGACATGGGAGTCCTTGAGTATTATGCAGTCACAGGGTCTGGCACCCGGCCAGACCCTGTCAGTGGAGATGTTCGAGATCCGTGAACGTCAGGTGAGGGCGAGGGTCAGTCGCGATTTCCTTCATTCGGGTCCTGATCCTTGGCAGCGGCGGTGCTGGGAGCGCTGCCCGGGAATTCCGGACGCGGATTGATGAAGGTGCGGCTGACATCGACGGCTGCGATATCCATCATGAAACGACGGCCCAACAGCACCGGGTACGTCAGATCACGACGGTCATTCAGGGTGAATTCGACACGCTGCTTGATGTCGCCAAGCGTCATCAACATGCTGACCACAGGACGGTCTTCCCGGCCTGACGCCTGCACGATGGTCACGGTACGGCTGACCTTGGCTTCTACCCACTTGTCGCGCACCTCGGGGACGAAGTATTTGGCATCCTCGCGAAGCGCCAGCTTGAACTTGACCCACTTGTCGCCATCACGTTCGAACTCGGTGATGTCACGCGCCGACAATGAGGACGTGTTCGCGCCGGTATCGATGCGCGCCTTGAAATAGCTGCCGATGTCCGGAAAGCCGACCCACTCGACACGTCCGAGCAGCGTCTTGTCCATGATCGGGTTTTCAGAGGCGGTCTTGCAGGCCTGAACCACCTGCGGAGCTGCCGGCTGTTCCATTTCGGCATGCATGCGGCGTAATTGGCTGCCGACTTCCCGCATGTCGCGGCGCAATGAGCGGTTCAGTTCGCGCTGCTCGACAAGCTGTTGTTGCTGGACGTCGCATTGCCCGGCGATCTGGCTCTCCAGGGCATCGATGCGTTGCGAGAAGGCCTCCGGGGTCAAGACCGGCTTGGGGGGCTGAGGTTGCGCCGGAACACAACCTGCCATGACGATGACGCTGGACAATGACACGGGCAGCAGCAGCTTGCGGATCAGCATGATAAAGAGGGTTCCTGTTCAGCCTTGCTGACGATCTCGTCTTCACGAGTTCGCCTTGCATGATTCTTGTTCATCCATCTCGCACCGTACTTGCACGAGTGGATGATGGGAGGGAGCCCGGCCACCTTCAGTCGTCGTCTTCGCAGCGATCGCTGAAGGTGTGGCAAAGGGCGATGATACGTAGGCCGGATAGTCGCTGTCCATGATTCGCCACCCACGGCTGGTGCGCCCGGGAACGGCTTACGTCAATGCGTTGCCATTCACGGACAATCATTCAATCCAGCGTGATGCGAAGCGCTCATGACGCCTCTTGCCGTCGATTCCATCGCTCGACAGGCAAGAACGTCGCTCGTTGGGGACGTGCCTGTCCCAGCCGAGTTGACGGCTCCGGCTACCATACTTTGGCACTTATTTCATGGACTTGCACATTTCTCGCATCGTGAGTGCACCTTGTGGTGGGTGTCACAAGTCATCGAATGATCGGTGGGAGCACTGGAGACCTCAGTGGCGAAGTCTGTTCTCAACGGGCTGGTCGTGACACAAGGGCAGGAGAAGGCCAATCACTGACGTCAGCTGACGACAGGCAGACATGCTGCTGAACTTTTCAGGACATCAGGCACTCGAGTTGTGGTTCAGCATGGCGGGTATCGGTCATGCAAAGCGAACACATGACAGGCAGCATGATCGTCAGGGCGGGTCCAGTGAGACGTGAGTCTGGGCTTCTCGAATACTCGATTTAACATAATATATATTATACGAGCCTATGAGAATTCGACATCACGCCTGCGTTGACGATCCACTGCAAGCGTCGAGACACATCCAAATTGCTATTTGTAGAATCACTGCATAGTATCAGTACAAGTTTCCTAGTCGAGAATGTCGATGATTCGCTCCCGCTTGCGCTCCCTCGGTCTGATCACCCTGCTGGCCTCCTCGGCAAGTCTGTTAATGGCTTGCAGCAGCCCCTCAATCGATACCTATGCCGGTTCCGGTCCCGAGTTCAGAATCGACGAGTACTTCCTCGGGCACACACGAGGCTGGGGAATGGTTCAGGATCGTTCCGGTGAAGTGACTCGGCGCTTCGTGGTGGACCTACAGGGCACCAGGCAGGATGGACGATTGACCCTCGACGAGAACTTTCGCTACAGCGATGGAGAGACGCAGCATCGACAATGGACCTTCATCCCGACGGGTGACCGTCAGTGGCGCGGCACGGCAGCTGACGTGACCGGAGAAGCCACGGCAGCCAGCAATGGCCATGCTTTTCGCATGCAATATATTCTGCAGGTTCCCATCGATGGCAGTGTCTGGGAGTTCAACATGGATGACTGGATGTATCTGCAACCAGACGGACGCGTGTTGAATCGCACCTCGATGCGCAAACTGGGCATCGAGCTTGCCACCATCACCCTCGCCTTTCAGCGCTGCCCCTGTGAGAGCGGCCGCTAGAGGCGCTTGTTCAAGGGCGAATGTGCCTCGGCAAGCCACTGGGCATAGCTATCTTCCGGGAGCGCAGGTTGCCCGAAGGCATCGCTCTGAACCTGATCGAACCCGAGAGACTCAAGCTCCGATAGCTGCTGAACTCGCTTGCTACCTACCGCGATGGGCACCAGTCCCAGCGTTTTCATCGCACAGGTCCATGCCTTGATCAAACGTGTCTGATCCGGCTCATGCTGCTGAGGTACTGTGAAGCGTGGGTGCAGCTTGACGGCTACCGCCGGCATCCGGCTCAACAGACGCAGGTTGGCATTATCCCGGCCAAACCGATCAATGCAGAAGGATACTCCGTCACGGGTCAACGAGGTCATTGCCGCAATCAGTGCCTCTGGTGTCTCCGCGAAGCGTTCGCAGCCCGTGAGATCCAGGCGCAGATGCTCCCCCTTGAGGCGGTAAAGTCGCAGGATGCGTCTCAATGTCTCGGCGTATTCACTGTCAATCAGGCGCTTCGCCGAGAGATTCAGTGATACTGGCACTCCGAGAGACTCCGTGGAGCGCTGCGACTGCCAACGACTGATCATGGCGCACGTCTGGCGCAACACCCAGGTATTCAGTTCTTCGCCAAGGCCTGCGCGCTCAGCCATGCGCAACATCTGGTTCGCGGTGACCCAGCGCCCTCGAACCTGCCAACGCAGCAGCATCTCCATGCCGCACACCTTTCTCGTTCGGACATCCAGGATCGGCTGCGCATGCAGGCTGAGCTCATTGTCTCGCAAGGCCCGGGCGAAGCGATCGCCCAATGCGATGGCAAGGGTGACATTGCTGCTGAGATCGGCGACCTGAAGATTCTGCTGACACGGTGCCCAATGCGCCGCACTGGCAAGTTCCTCCTCGAGAAGTTCGACAAGCTCATGGGCCGTGGCCCCCTCGGGCGTGAAGGTGGCCGTTGCGACCAGGAGTTTGGGCCTCAGAGCACTGGAAAGATGCATCAGCCAGGGCTGAGTGATGAAACGTTGCCAACGCATGCCGCTGACAGACTGCCGCTGAGGCAGCAGGATGATCAGGGTATCGCTGCACAGACGACCCTTGATGACGTCTTCATCATCGAAGCTTTCATTGATCTGACTGGACAGTGACTGCATCACCTCCTGGAGGAAGACCTCGCCCTGGTGGTGACGCCAGTGTTCTGCCTCCGATACCTTGAGCATGATGGCCTGGTAGCTTTCACTCCCTCGGTTTTCCATCCAATGGGCAAATGTCTGAAGATAACGACGTCGTGTGCTGTAGCCGGTAATGGGGTCAATGCTGGCCTGAAGCGTGGCACGCGTTCGTTCCGTTAGGAGGCTGTCGCGCTGGATCAGCTCGTTTTCGACCAGCGTGGCACAGAGCCCCAGCCTTTCGAGTTGAGGCGCACTCAGCTCACGTGGTGTGTGATCGATGAGGCACAAGGTGCCCAATGGCAATCCTGAACTGTCTCGCAGCAAGGCGCCGGCATAGAATCGGAGATATGGCGGGCCGGTGACCAGGGGATTGTCATGGAAGCGTTCATCCTTGCTCGCGTCGTTGACGACGAGGTAGCGCTCTTCATGGAGCGCGTGGGCACAGAAGGCCAGGTCACGCCCCGTTTCACGTGCATCGATACCGCAGTGGGCCTTGAACCATTGGCGATTCTCGTCCACCAGTGACACGAGACAGATGGGGACATCGAAGATATCCGCGACCAGGCGCGTCAGGTCGTCATAACGCTTTTCATGCTCACTATCCAGTACGTGAAGCGCGTGGAGGCTATCGATTCGCTCCTGTTCGCGAGGATGAGGGGCTGCTGGCATGAACCCGGGACGCCCACCTGCCGCAATGGCGGGTGGGCTGACAGACGCGTTGTGTGGGGGGATGGCCATTGGCGAGAATCTCATCTGAGTGACCGAAATCGGGGTGACTCGGATGCCATTCAGCTTATCGTTGCCTGCATCGCGAAGGGAGACTGAGAGTCTCTGGTCAATTAAACGGTAAACTTTCGAATATTCGTGATGCAATATGGGGCCGCGCGCCCTGCTGCCCTGCTCCCACATACCACGAAGCCCCCGCAGCTTGGCTGCGGGGGCTTCGTGTGGTCAGGCCATGAATCTCGCGGTTCGTGACGCGGATTCAGGCTTCGGCAGGTGCGTAGGAGCCATCTTCACGGTGGACTTCCTTGCCGGTCAGACCCGGCGTGAAGACACATGCCAGATGCATGGTCTTGGTAGCACGCAGCAGGTGGTCGTCATGTTCATTGAGGATATAGACGTCACCCGGCTTGATCGGCCAGACCTTGCCATCCGCCAGTGTCTCTACCTCGCCCTCACCTTCCATGCAATACACGACTTCATAGTGGTGCTTGTAGTGGATATGGGTCTCGGTACCTTCGAAGATACGGGTGATATGGAAGGAGCACTTGCCACCATCTTCGTCGAGCAGCAGACGAGTGCTGTCCCAGTTGCCGTTCTCGGCCTTGACCAGACGATCCGTCTTGCGGGCTTCCTCGAGATTGCGAACGATCATCAACTTCTCCTCATTTGGGCGCTGTCATGACTCGACAGCTGACAGATGGCGATTCCCGTAGTGACATGAAGGCAATGGCGCTTGAACACGAAAGAGCCGCGGCGCAGAACGATGAGCGCCTTCTTCGGTGACAGGTGACAAGGGCCAGGAATCGCATGAGATGACCCGCGCCATGGCGGGCCTGGGAAGAACGGACGCCGATCAAGTGACCAGCGCCCGATACCGCAGAGACTCAGCGCAGGACGGCTGCCGCATTTTCCTCGATGATGTCGAGGGCTTCCAGCAGGTCTTCATCACGGATGGTCAGCGGACACAGGCATTTGACGACCTGCCCGGAGTGACCACTGGTCTCGATGATTAGGCCCTGCTCGAAACAACGTGAGGTGATGGCATCTGCCAGTTCACCTGACGCCACATCGATACCGCGCATCAAGCCACGACCTTTCTCGTGTGCCGCGAAGCCGTTTTCACGCGCCTTGGCGGCAATCTTCTGGAAGCGCTCCTCGACGATACGGCCCTTGCGCTGGATGTCGCGCTCGAACTTGTTGTCGCTCCAGAAGTGACGCAGTGCAGCGGCGCCGGTCACGAAGGCCAGTGCATGGCCACGGAAGGTGCCGTTGTACTGACTCGGCTTCCACTCATCCAGCTCCGGACGCATCATCACCATCGCGAATGGCACGCCAGAGGCCGACAGTGACTTGGAGTTGCAGACGATGTCCGGAACGATGTCGGCATGCTCGAAACTGAAGAACTTGCCGGTGCGACCACAACCCGCCTGGATATCGTCGATGATCAGCAGGATCTTGTGCTCCTTGCACAGGGCATCCAGACGCTGCAGCCATTCGATGGAGGCCGGGTTGATGCCACCCTCGCCTTGTACGGTCTCGACCAGTACGGCTGCCGGGCGGTCAAGACCACTGGAGGAGTCCTTCAGCAGCTTGTCGAGATACGCGACAGTGTCGACACCCTCGCCCATGTAACCATCGTAGGGCACGAACTGTGCGCCCTGGGCAGGCAGACCCGCTGCATCACGGAACTTGGCGTTGCCTGTCGTGGCCAGGGCGCCCATGGTCACACCATGGAAACCATTGGTGAACGACACGATGTTGTGACGGCCCGAGACCTTGCGCGCCAGACGGATGGCGGCTTCGACGGCATTGGTACCGGTCGGCCCCGGGAAGTGGACCTTGTAGTCCAGACCACGCGGCTTGAGGATCACTTCTTCCAGTGCTTCCAGGAAGTCGCGCTTGGCGGAAGTCCACATGTCGAGACCGTGGATGATGCCATCGCTGCTGATGTAATCGATCAATGCCTTCTTGAGCACCGGGTGGTTGTGCCCGTAGTTGAGCACGCCCGCGCCGGCCAGGAAATCGATGTAGCGCTTGCCATCCTCGGTGAACAGGTGGGCATTCTGCGCCTTGGTGAAGACGGTCGGGAAAGAACGAGAATAAGTGCGTACCTCGGATTCCATCTGTTCGAGTATCTGCGTATTCATGCTGTCACCTCCCTGGTGATGGATGGCCATGCTCGGCGCGGTGAAAGCGCTGGCGGCCATGCCAGAATGTAAAGACGATTCAACGAATGACACTGACCCACTTGCACACGATGACTTGGGGGTCGACAAGTGATGTCACGACTTTCCTGTCATGAACATCCAGCGGGTGAGACGTGATTCTCCTCGAGGTCCGACACGAGAATCGTGACGCCGCCTCACCCGAGACTTCTCCATGGCGTCTTGAGACACCATGGCTGGCTCAGATATCGCTCGGCAGGAACGGCCCGATACGTACCAGGTTCTCCGCGAGGTGCACGCCGCCCAACTGATCCGAGGAGAAATATTCACGCGAATGCAGGGGGACTTGCCAGCGCTCGGACAGACGCGTGAAGAGTGCCCAGGACGCTTCATTGTCAGGCGTGATGGTGGTCTCGAGGTGGCGCACATGGGCCATCTCCGGGCGCTTCATCACGGCTTCGATCAGACGACGTGCCAGGCCAGTCCCGCGGGCTTTCTCACCGACGGCAATCTGCCACAGGAAGAAGGTCTGCGGGGCATCATTGCGGGTGTAGCCCGAGACGAAGCCGACCACCTCACCCTCTTCATCCGTTGCCACGGCGCAGCTGTCACGGAACTGGGTTGCCAGCAGAACGTACGAATACCCTGAATTGAGGTCCAGCGGCGGGCATGCCTTGACCAGCTCATAGATGCCCCAGCCGTCATCAGTGGTCGGCTGACGGATGAACAGCGGCGTCGTGGCGCGGTTGATCACGGCATCATGGGTGTGGTGGGCAAGGCCCTGAATCGTGGAAGTCATTGTCATGGTTTTCATAGATTATTTCGCAGTTGGCGAATTCGCTATAAACCATAACAAACCGTTATGAGTCTTGCAAACCATAGTTTATTTGCGAAGCGCTCATGCATAACGGGAAATTATCGTTTATCACCCCATCGCATGAGCCGCTTCACGGGCAATCGCCACGCCTCCGCCCACCGCGCAGACGCCAGTCATGCCATGCCCCCTATCCTCCATCCCCTATCGCCAGCAGTGCCTGAGTGCAGTAAGCGTCACTGACAGCAGAACGACATATGGCGCCCGCAGGCGCCATATGGAGAAGAAAGGGTATGAAGAGATGCCGTCGCGGCAGGCATCGTGAAGACGTCACATGCGGTCTCTGACGATGTCAGCAGATCCCCATCGCACGTGCCCGAGCGACAGGTCAGCGTTTCACGGCCGTCGAGGAAGCGGCTCGCTTGGAGGAGGTCGCCACGATCTGCCCGAGTTCATCGTGGCGACTGAACTGGATGGCGCAGTTGCGGCCTTCATTCTTGGCAGCATATAGCGCCATATCGGCATTGTGAGTCAGCGCTTCACGTTGATTGCCGTGTTGCGGCGCGATCGCGATACCGATGCTGCACCCCACTTCCAGCTTGTGGTCTTCATAGAGGAAAGGCTTGCCCAATGAATCGATGATGCGCTGTGCCAGCTGGGCAAGTTCACCATGGCGCCCCAGATTTGCCTGGATGTCGGCATTGTGGACCAGTACCACGAATTCATCGCCGCCCAGACGTGCGACGAAGTCGTCCTTGCGCACCACCTGGTTGAGCCTTTCCGCGATCACCTTGAGGGCGACGTCACCAGCCGCGTGACCATAGGTGTCATTGATGGGCTTGAACTTGTCGATGTCCAGCATCAGACAGGCCATCTGACCGCCCTCTTCATTGACATCAGCCAGCCACTGCTCGCTTCTCTCATAGAAATGCTGACGATTGGGCAGGCCTGTCAGGGAATCATGCATTGCCAGCTGAGTGATGCGTTTCTTGTAGTTGTTGCTCTCGATGATGTTGTACTTGAACTTCTGGAGCGCCCGCGCCATCTGGCCGACTTCATTGGTGTGCTGAGTACTGTCGATCACCACGCTGACATCATCATTGGCCAGAGTGTTCATCGTCTGCGTGAGGCGGCGAATCGGCTTGAGCACATAGCGAGCGAACAGCCACATGGAAAGCCCGATCAGCACGGCGATCATGATCAGTGCCAGGCCATTGACGATAGGGGCCAGCGTCGCCAGCAGCTTGAGCGTCTTGCCGACCGCCGCCGAAGTGGCGGCGACGCGTTGATCGCTTTGATGATCCAGGACCGAAAGGCCCTCGATCGCTGGCGCGTCATCGACCTTGACGCGGGCGTCAAGCTCACTGGCTGACATGCCGGGCTGCTCATCATGTAGATGACTGATCGTCAGCAGGCGCTCGCTGTAGGCCTGAATGACACTGGCGATATCTCGGATCGCACGCTGCTCTGCCACGTTCATGCCCATCTCGCGGTAGGCCGCAAGCGTCTCACGCAGCGACTGGATGTCCTGGGCGGCTTGCTGTCCATAGATGGCGTCCCCGCGCAGAACATAGTTCTTGAAGTGGTGGATCATCTCGCCGTACCCCATGTCCCGACGCAGGTTGGCGACCAGGCGTGCCTTGCCCATGCCATCTTCCAGCGGATTGGCATTGTCACGGGATTCACGTATGGCGACGCTGCGCAGGGTGTCCAGCCCGGACACGGCCAGATAGTCATCCACGACGACCTGTCGGTCGATCTCGCGAACCGACTCATCAGTGGCCATCAGCTGACGAACCTTCAGTACCATGGCGTCGTAACGGTCCAGCGTCTCGTTCAGCCCATGGAGGGCCACTTCTTCCTGTTGACTGATCCCCAGACTCTGGTAGCGGAACAAGGCGCTGCGGGCTGCGCCGATTTCATTCTGGATCTCGGGAATCAACGCCTCATCATGTCGCAACACCAGGTTCTTGAAGTCGTGGATCATCCCGCCGAAGCCCATCGACTTGGTAAGCTGGCTCTCCAGGCGTGGCTTGTCGGCACGTGCCTGCTGATATTCGTGCCAGTCCGTTTCCAGTTCTGACACGTTGCGGGTGATGAAAGCCAACACGACCAGCAACACCAGCCCTGCCAGTGCGGAGAGTCCGCAGATGATGATGTTGATGGTGCGAAAGCGCATGTTGGCCAGGGTCATGTATGGCGGTCTCTTCACTGGTGGATACGGTCATCGGGCAAGCCGTCATGAGGCGTCAGCGTAGGCGCCATCTGCAGCATTCATCCTCACAATACCAGAAATCCTAATACTCGGATGTATTACGCGGGATCATTCCCGGCACCAGCCTCCCAATGAAAAGATCCCCCACCGCAACGCGATGGAGGATCTTCATCTGATCAAGCTGGTCGGGACGTCGCAGGCCATCGACAGGCGCCTTGAGGCATCACGTCAATGAATCAGTTGTAATAGGCATTGGTCGTATCGGTGTGATCGGTCACGTCACGAATGCCGGCGAGCTCGGGGATGCGTTCCAGAAGCGTCTTCTCCACGCCATCCTTGAGCGTCAGGTCAACGGCCGAGCACCCTTGGCACCCGCCGCCGAACTGAAGCACGGCAACCTGGTCGTCGGTCAGCTGCATCAGCTTGATCTCACCACCGTGTGCCGCCAGGCCCGGATTGATCTCGCTGTAGAGGATGTAATTGATGCGATCTTCCAGCGGGCTGTCCGCATTGACCTTGGGCATCTTGGCATTCGGTGCCTTGATGGTGAGCTGGCCGCCCATGCGATCCGCATTGAAGTCGACCGTCGCCTCTTCCAGGAACGGAACGCTGTGGGTGTCGAGATAGACCTTCAGCTTCGGAAGATCCAGAATCTCGTCGGTCGGCTCTTCTTCTCCCGGGCGGCAGTAGGCAAGACACGTCTCGGCATACGGAGTGCCCGGCTGGGTGATGAAGATGCGCACGCCGATGCCTTCAACGTTCTGCTTCTCGAGCAGCTCGGCAAGATACTCCTGGGCGCTATCGGTAATTTGGATGCTCTCACTCATGGCGCAGAGACTCTCTTGATGTCAGGTGACTAATGGCTCCATGTTAAGGAAATCCTGCTGCACTCGCAATCCTGAGCAAATCACTCGGGTTTGGCGCCATGGGCGCGGCCACTCCCGGGTGGGCTTTCCTAAAGCACTCATGTTGCGCATGAATCATGCTCATCGTGACGATTCTGAGGTCTGATACGATAGCCACATCTGGCAAGGCGAGGATGCCGCGAGCGGATCCTTCACCAGAGCCTCCCAATAGCAATGAGTTCGCGCCTGTGGCGTGTGGCTTGCCTGGCAAAGTCCTTGCTTGGCAAACAGAGTTACACGCCCGGGAAACAACGCGACAAGTCACGTACGCTGGAGTCCGTCATGGCGCAAGCCCACCCCCCTGTTCCCTATTCCCTGCCCCTGTCTGACGCGCTGAGACAGGCGCTGCAGGAGCGTATCCTGATCCTCGATGGTGGCATGGGCACCATGTTGCAGAGCTATGGGCTGGAAGAGGAAGACTTCCGTGGTGAACGCTTCGCCGACTGGCCCAGTGACATCAAGGGCAACAACGACCTACTGGCCCTGACACGCCCGGATATCGTCGAAGCGATCCACCGCGCCTATTTCGAGGCCGGCGCCGATATCGTCGAGACCAACACCTTCAATGCGACCCAGTTGTCGCAGTCCGATTACGGCATGCAGGCGTTGGTGTACGAGATCAATCTCGAATCGGCGCGACTGGCGCGCAAGGCAGCCGATGACGTGGCCGCCGAGACCGGCATCCCGCGCTTCGTCGCCGGGGTGCTCGGCCCGACCAGCCGCACCTGCTCCATCTCCCCCGACGTGAATGACCCCGCCAAGCGCAACGTCACCTTCGATATCCTGCGCGACAATTATCGCGAAGCTGCGCTGGCGCTCTTCGAGGGCGGCGCGGACCTGATCCTGATCGAGACCATCTTCGACACGCTCAATGCCAAGGCGGCGATCTACGCCCTGGAGGAGCTGTTCGACGAGGGTCACCCGCGCCTGCCGGTGATGATCTCCGGTACCATCACCGATGCCTCGGGACGCACGCTGTCCGGCCAGACCACCGAAGCCTTCTGGAACTCGGTACGCCACGCTCGCCCGCTGAGCATCGGCCTCAACTGTGCTCTTGGCGCCGAGGAGCTGCGCCCCTATCTGCGTGAGCTGTCCGAGAAGGCCGATACCTTTGTCTCCGCGCACCCCAACGCCGGCCTGCCCAATGAATTCGGCGAGTACGACCAGACCCCGGACGAGATGGCCGAGATCATCCGAACCTTCGCCTCGGAGGGTCTGCTCAACATCATCGGTGGCTGCTGTGGCTCCACGCCGGAACATATCCGCGCGATCAAGGGTGTGGTGGATCAATGCGCGCCCCGCAAGGTGCCCGAGATCGCCAGAGCTTGCCGCCTGTCGGGGCTGGAGCCCTTCAACATCCAGCCGGACTCGTTGTTCGTCAATGTCGGTGAGCGTACCAACGTCACCGGCTCCGCGCGCTTCCGTCGCCTGATCAAGGAAGAGGATTACACCACCGCGCTGGAAGTCGCCCTAGAGCAGGTCGAGAGCGGCGCGCAGGTCATCGACGTCAACATGGATGAAGGCATGCTGGAGTCACAGGAGGCCATGGTGCGCTTCCTGAACCTGATCGCCTCGGAGCCGGATATCTCGCGGGTGCCGATCATGGTCGACTCCTCCAAGTGGGACATCATCGAGGCGGGGCTCAAGTGCATCCAGGGCAAGGCGGTGGTCAATTCCATCTCGCTCAAGGAAGGCGAGGAAAGCTTCCGTCACCAGGCGCAGATCTGTCGACGCCATGGCGCGGCCGTGGTGGTCATGGCATTCGATGATGTCGGACAGGCCGACACCTATGAGCGCAAGATCGAGATCTGCGAGCGCGCCTATCGATTGCTGGTCGAAGATATCGGCTTCCCGGCCGAGGACATCATCTTTGACCCCAACATCTTTGCCGTAGCCACCGGCATCGAGGAGCACAACAACTACGGTGTCGATTTCATCGAGGCCACGCGCTGGATCCATGCCAACCTGCCGCATGCGATGATCTCCGGTGGTGTCTCCAACGTGTCCTTCTCGTTTCGCGGCAACAACCCGGTGCGTGAAGCGATCCACTCGGTATTCCTCTATCACGCCATCCAGGCGGGTTTGAGCATGGGCATCGTCAACGCCGGCCAGTTGGCGCTCTACGATGATCTACCCGATGAGTTGCGTGAGGCCGTCGAGGATGTGGTGCTTAATCGTCGTGATGACAGTACCGAGCGTCTGCTCGACATTGCCGACAAGTACAAGGGTGATGGCAGTACTGGCGAGAAGAAGGAAGATCTCGAGTGGCGCAGCTGGCCAATCAACAAGCGTATCGAGCACGCGCTGGTCAAGGGTATCACCGTCCATATCGAGGAAGATACCGAGGAGGCACGCCTGCAGGCTGCCCGGCCCATTGAGGTCATCGAAGGGCCGTTGATGGACGGCATGAATGTGGTCGGTGACCTGTTCGGTGCCGGCAAGATGTTCCTGCCCCAGGTGGTGAAGTCGGCGCGCGTCATGAAGCAGGCGGTCGCCCACCTGATCCCCTTCATCGAGGCCGAGAAGAGCGGCGAGACCCAGGCCAAGGGCAAGATCGTCATGGCCACCGTCAAGGGCGATGTCCACGACATCGGCAAGAACATCGTCGGCGTGGTGCTTCAGTGCAACAACTATGAGGTGATCGATCTGGGCGTGATGGTACCCGCCGAAAAGATCCTGCAGACCGCCATCGACGAGAAGGCCGATATCATCGGGCTTTCGGGCCTGATCACGCCATCACTGGACGAGATGGTCAGCGTCGCCAGGGAAATGCAGCGTCGGGGCATGCAGTTGCCGTTGCTGATCGGGGGCGCCACCACCTCCAAGGCGCACACGGCGGTCAAGATCGAGCCACAGTACGAGCATCCGGTCATCTATGTCACCGATGCGTCGCGCGCCGTGGGCGTGGCGTCTCGTCTGCTGTCACCCGAGCTCAAGCCCGACTTCGTCGATCAGGTGCGCAGCGAGTATGCCGTGGTGCGTGAGCGCAATGCCAAACGACGCCCGAAGGCTGCGGACCTTGACTATGCCCAGGCGCGCAAGCGCCGCTTCCAGCCTGACTGGGAGAATTACACGCCGCCGGCGCCAAGTTTCACGGGCCTCAAGGTCTTCGATGGGTATGATCTCAACGAACTGGTCGAGCGTATCGACTGGACGCCCTTCTTCATGAGCTGGCAGCTTTCAGGCAAGTATCCGAAGATCCTGCAGGATGAGGTGGTCGGAGACGCCGCGCGTGCCCTGTTCGCCGATGCCAGAGAAATGCTGCGCAAGTTGATCGATGAGAAGGTGCTGACCGCACGTGGGGTCATCGGTTTCTGGCCAGCCAACTGTGTCGACGACGATACCCTGGAGGTCTATGCCGATGAGTCGCGTACTCACGTCATCGAGCACCTCCACCACATCCGTCAGCAGATGACCAAGAACCGCGACGGCGTCTGTCACAGCCTCGCCGATTTCATCGCTCCCCGAGACAGTGGCAAGCCGGACTGGATCGGTGGCTTCGCCGTCACCACCGGGCATGGGGCGGATGAATTGGCCAGACAGTACGAGGAGGCTGGCGATGACTACAACGCCATCATGGTCAAGGCGTTGGCGGATCGTCTCGCCGAAGCCTTTGCCGAGCGCCTGCACGAACGTGTCCGCAAGGAGTTCTGGGGATATGACGCCGAAGAAGTGCTCGACAACGAGGCACTGATCGCCGAGCGGTATCGGGGCATACGCCCGGCGCCAGGCTACCCGGCCTGTCCGGACCACACCGAGAAGGCCACGCTGTTCCGCATGCTCGAACCTGAGACGCATGCCGGCATGGTGCTCACCGAGAGCTTCGCCATGTGGCCTGCCGCCGCCGTTTCCGGCTGGTACTTCGCCCATCCTGAGTCGAAGTACTTCTCCACCGGCAAGATCACCCGGGACCAGGTGCTGTCATTGGCGGAGCGCAAGCGCATGCCACTCGCCGAAATGGAGCGCTGGTTGTCACCGGTACTGAGCTACGATCCGGACAACGCCAGCTAGATCAGGTCGTATAAAGACTCGCCAAGCCGGCAAGAGTATCTCGCATGATCATGCAAAGGGCACCTGCCAGCGCAGGTGCCCTTTTGCGTGGGGCTGGCTGACTCAGCTGAGTCTCGGTCAGCGTCATGCACCGGATGCTGCCTGTGACACCTCACGCTATAATGGCCTCCTTTGTCCTTCCCTGCCCTCTGCCCTGCGAGCCGTCTGTGTCCCTGTTCTGCGCATCCATCCCGTCTGTCCTGCCCTGCGCGGCGGCATCGTCTGAAGGTGACCCTGGAGATTGCCGGCGGCGGTATTCACCGGCGAGGGGGCGTGTGTAATGTTGCCTGAACGCCAACGCAGCCTGAGAATTCTGAAGCTGGCACTGCCCATCATCGGTGGCATGCTGTCGCAGAGCCTTCTCAATCTGATCGATGCCGCCCTGGTAGGACAGCTTGGTGAGACGGCGCTGGCGGGAGTCGGAGTCGGGGGCTATGCCATGTTCATGGTCACGGCCTTGATCTTCGGGCTGTCATCCGCCGTGCAGGCCCAGACCTCTCGACGGCTGGGAGAATCTGCCCCCGAACGTTGCGGCGAAGGGCTGAATGCCGGACTGATATTGGCATTGTTGGTGGGCATTCCCGTGATGTTGGCCTGCCATCACTGGGCAGACACCTTGCTTCGTCTGATCAATGACCAGCCTGAAGTCCACGCAACGGCCACCTCCTACTTCCAATGGCGCGTCGCCGGCATCGTGCCCGTCGCCATGGCATTCTGCTTCCGCGGATTCTGGAATGGACTTCAGCGCACCGGTATCTATCTGCGCATCATGTTGATCACCCAGCTGATCAATGTGGTGTTGAGCATCATCTTGATCCATGGACTCTATGGCGCCCCCAAGATGGGCGCCGATGGTGCAGGTGCCGGTACGACACTGTCCCTCTTCGTGGCATTGGGCTTGTGGGTGCAGGCGACCCTGGGAGAGCGCAGACAACATGGCGTACTGCATGCCTGGCCGCCACTGAGACACTACCTGACGCTGCTCAAGCTGGCGGTGCCCCATTCCTTCCAACAGCTGTGGTTTGCGGCGGGCTATGCCGTGTTGTTCTGGATTCTGGGCAGGATCGACGCGGCCAGCGTGGCAGTGGGTCATGTGCTGGTCAATCTCTCCCTGCTGCTCATTCTGCCCGGAGTCGGTCTGGGGCTGGCGGCCATGAGTCTGGTGGGCCAGGCATTGGGACGCGATCACCATGAAGATGCCCATCGTTGGGGATGGGATACGGTGCGCATCGCCCTGCCTTGCCTCATGCTGCTGGGATTGCCGCTCTGGGCGGCACCGGAAAGCGTGCTGGGCCTCTTCCTGCATCGCCCGGAGTTGATCGCGCTGGGCAAGCTCCCGTTACAGCTGACCGCCGTGATGATCATCATGGACTGCGCGGCCATCGTGCTGGCTCAGGCGTTGCTCGGGGCTGGTGCCAATCGCACGGTCATGACCGCCACCCTGGCCATCCAATGGCTGCTCTTCCTCCCGCTTGCCTGGTGGTTCGGGGTGCATCTGGGGGGTGGATTGCTGGCCATCTGGTGTACTCAGCTCGGGTATCGAATCTTCAACTCCCTTGTCTTCAGTGCCATCTGGCAACGCAGAGAGTGGCAGTTGCTGCGGCTCTGAGTCTCGCCCTCTTCCTTCATCAAAGGGCCGTGGTGGCCTTGTCCTGTCGACCTCGAGATCGCCACGGGGGCATCACCGCCACATGGATTCCCTTTCATCTGGCATTGCCCCTGAATCGGTCTGGAGGACCGAAGTGTTGAAATCGGGTGATAGTGCACGGTTGTTGAGGCGTATGACATGCTGAGGTCTGGAGTATGTTGGTCATACTGCAAATCCTTGTCATCGGGTGCCGACATGTCGATCACGTCTAAATCAGGAGGTTGGATCAAGAGTGCGCGACGATGGATTCCCGTCGTTTGCGTCATGGCGTTCAGCCCCCCGATTGCCGCTTCCTCAGCCCCCCTCCCACCAGTCCTTGATGTTGCCTCGGCCAGCAGTCACTCGAGAATGGCCAGGGTGGCCGACGAGATGCCCCCCACGGCGGCGTCCCTCGCGCCCGGGCGAAATCTGACCGCCGTCTTCGTCAATCCGGGGCTGCCTGGGGAACGATTCTGGAATATGGTCACGGCGACGATGCAGGCAGCAGCTCGAGACCTGAATGTCTCGCTGGAAGTCGTATATGCCGAGCGAAATCCCATCCTCATGAAACGATTGGCAAGCGCGGCCCTGGCGCGTGCAACACCCCCGGACTATCTCGTGCTGGTCAATGAGGAGCAGGCCGCTTCCGACCTCCTGCCTCTGGCAGATGGCGGCTCATCACATATCGTGATGCTGTTGAACGGCTTGACCCCGGAGGAGCAGACAACTCACGGCGTCCCCGGCAGTGTCCACCCCTCCTGGATCGCCAGTGTCATTCCCGACAACCATGGCGCCGGGAGAAGGATGGCCAGCGAATTGATTGACGCGGCGCGTATCTATCCGCCCGGTGAAACGCGCCACGGGCTCGCCTTGATCAGCGATACCAGAACGCCAGCCTCCATCGCTCGCAATGCCGGGATGTTGAATGGCTTTGCTGAGCATGACGCCATCAAGATGACGCGCATTCTCGAGGCACGCTGGAACCTTCCGGATGCTGAGCGGCTCACGCATCACTATCTCCAATGGGCCGAACGCTCGGGATTGCACAATATCCTCATCTGGGCGGCAAACGACGCCATGGCGGAAGGTGCCGTCCGAGCGGTTGAAGCCAGTGGCATGCAGCCGGGCAAGGATGTGCTGATCGCGGGTCTCAACTGGTCGCCCGAGGGCATCGCCATGGTTATGGACAAGCGCATGGTGATGTCAGATGGAGGGCATTTCATGGCGGGAGCCTGGGCGATGGTGATGTTGAGAGACCACGCTGATGACACCCACTGGGCCCCCAGAACCGTGCACTTCCCGATGAGCCCCATCCATCAGGGAAATGTCGATATCTACGGCCCGTTGCTGATCCAGCCGGACTGGGAAACGGTGGACTTCACGCGCTTCAGATTGCAGACAAAGGAAGACGACTACGCGTTTGATCCGATGGCAGTGTTGGGACAGATGAAAGACTCGCCTGCGCCACTCGAACGATAGGACTGATCGAGCAGATCATGGTGCGGCCCCGGGAGAGGAACACGTCAGATCACCCGTCGCCAGGCAGCCCTCTCCCCTTCAGCTCGTCAGCCGCGGGGATCGACTTGCTTCGTGACAGCCTGTCACACGCGATAATGGAGTCATCATGATATTGACGCGACCTTCACTGGCTTCACGATGTTCGAGGATGTGCCGTGCCCTTACCCTGTTGGCATTGATGTCCATCTCAACGATGACTCAGGCCGAGAGCTTGCGTCCCATCAAGCAGGTCGTGTTTCTGAATCCCGGATATTCCACGGAAACGTTCTGGGCCCAGGCGATCATCGCTGCCTCGACGACCGCTGAATCCCTGGGGATGCATCTGGAAGTCTTCAGTGCCAGACGCAACACCGACGAATTCATTCGAATGGGAAAGCAGGTATTGAACCGAGAGAGCCCTCCGGATCTATTGATAACCACCAACAACCATGGACTGGCGGTTCCATTGATCGAGATCAGCCATGCCGTGCGCGTGCCCATGATCATCATCGTCAATAGCCTGACCCCCCGCCAGGCCAGAGCGTTGGGCAAGCCACTTGGCCGATATCCCTACTGGCTGGGCAGCGTTTCGCCTGATCATCAGCAAGGGGGGCACGACAGCATGGTGGCGCTCATCAATCGCCATGACGTCTTGCATGGCAAGTCGGATGGTCGAGGCATCGCTCTTGTCGGAGGGCTGCATGATGAGGCGACACGACTCCGGGTGCGCGGCGTACAGGACGCGCTTCTCAGAGCCCCCCATCTGTCCCTGGATCGGATATTTCAGGCCAACTGGAGTTATGAGGATGCCTACAGAAAGGTCGAAAGCTACTTGAGACATCAAACAGATGCCCGCCCCCTTCGCATGATATGGGCGGCCAATGACCTGATGGGCATCGCGGCCATTGATGCCCTCAAACACAATGGGCTTCGCCCGGGCAAGGATGTCGTCGTGGCTGGCATGGGATGGACCCGTGCCGGAATCGATCACCTGCGCTCAGGAGAGATGGAGGTCAGTGCTGGCGGGGGCGCCCTGGCGACCGCCTGGTCACTGGTCCTGCTCGCCGCGGTACAACAAGGAAGCCTTCAGGCACGTGATATCGGCACTCGCTATTACACCATGGGGATCGCGCTGGCTGGGGACCCGGAGGCCTTTCTGGACAGGATTCCTCTGGAAGTCCTTGCCCTGCAACCGATGGATCATCTGATCAATGAGGTCGCGACACTTCCCCCTGATGCCTCTCCCTTCCTTCCGATGCCCGCTCATGCCGCTTCATCGTCCAGCGTTGCAGCACCGAGTGCATTGACGGCCGTCCATCAGGGAGCACGCCGCCATGCGCAATGACGAGACACAGGACAGGCCTCACGACACGACAGAGGTGCATGAGGGTCATGAGGGCCACGATGCCTCGCCCCTGCGCTGGCGGATATTGCGCGTGCTGGCGCCCCTCATCCTGTTGATCTGTGCAGTCAGCGGCGTCGTGGGTTATTCACTGTATTCAAGTGAAACCATCGAGCACATGCACGAAGATCATCAAGAGATGATGAACATCACGGTATTGTCCCTGCCAAGTGCGATCTGGAACTTCGATGACGATGTCATTCACGCCTATCTGGAAACGCTGAGCAGTCACCCCAGCGTGCATGCAGTGCGCTACTACAACCATGAGGGCACTCTCGTCGAGGAGATCACCAAGCCGGGCGACGCCCTGGACCCGATGATACATTCCCAGGAGCTGGTCTATCGCAATTCTCTCGTGACGCAGGTCGTGGGGCGACTGGAGATGGAAAGCACCAATGCTCCCTTGCTTGCCAAGCAATACCAGGGAGGAGCGCTGCTGTTCGTTATCGCACTCTCGATCATCATCTGCGTTCTGCTGATCGTTTCCTGGCAATTGAAACGCTACGTGATGAACCCTCTCAACCGGGCGATCGCCAGCATGCGTCAGCTGGAGAATCCGCAGACGGCATTTCGCAGGATCCCGCTCACGCGCTCAAGAGAGATCAACAAGGTCATTGCACAGCTGAATAGCCTGGGCGAGCGCATCTTCATCATGATGGAGGCGCTGCGTGACAACGAAGAGCGCTATCAGCATTTCTATCGCGACACCCCTGCACTGCTCCTGGTGATTGATGCTCACGGTACGGTGCTGGATGTCAGCCAGAGGATGCTCGAGGTAACGGGGTGGAAGCGAGAGCAACTGGTGGGATCGCCCTTCGATACCTTGATCATCGGCCAGAATACTCATTGTATCGATCGCATCAGCTCGGCGCTTCGCAAGGGGGACGCGTGCGAGAACCATGTGATGACCCTCAAATGCCTCTACGAAGAGGACCGGCAGGTACAGGTGGTCATCCCGTCGGCTACCAATGACAGCGAACGCGGCACCATGATGCTGTTGTCGGACGTTACCGAATTGAAGCGGACCCAGAAGCGATTGCTGGAGCATGAGCTGATCGACCCGCTGACACAGCTGCCGAATCGTCTGGCCCTGAACTCACACCTTCAGACACTCATCAATGGCGGGGCTCCCTTCGGACTGCTGCTGGTCAATATCGATCGTTTTCACAGCATCAATCACCACCTCGGCCCTGTCGACGGCGACATCCTGCTCAAGGAAGCTGGAGAACGTCTGAAGAGTTGCACTCCAGCCTGGATGGGTCGCTCCGGCGGAGATGAATTCGTCATGACCTGTGACACAAGCGAATTGCGCGCCCTGGCGCGTCGGATTGAACTGGCCTTCTCGACGCCGCTTCTCAAGGTGGGGGAGCCCATCAACCTCAGTCTGAGCAAGGCAGGACTTGAAGTTTGCCAGGATGATGAGACACCCAGTCGTCTGATGCGCCTGCTCGAGCGCACTGTCATGGATATCAAGCACAAGGGAGGCAACCAGTACCGACTCTGTGTACGGGACAGCGCTCTGGAGGACGGTGAGCCACTGTTTCTCAAGGAGCGTCTGATTCGCGAGGCCCTGACCAGAGGTTGGCTCTGCCTTTACCTGCAGCCCATCTTCCAGGCGCAAAGTCCTGATCTCGATGCACCAACATTGCTGGGGGCGGAGGCACTGGTGCGTATCCATCATCCAGACCTTGGCTTGATTGGGCCCGATGAATTCATTACGGCAGCGGAGAAGACGGGGCAGATCATCGATATCGGAAACTGGGTACTGGAAGAAGCGGCCGTCATCTTGAGTGAATGGCAAAAGCAAGGTATCGAGACTCGCTACCTGTCCGTCAATGCCTCTGTCATGCAGTTCAGGGATCAGAGCCTGCTGCACAAGCTCGAATCATTGATCGAACGCCATCTGATACATCCTCGGCAGCTGATCATCGAAGTGACCGAAAATCTGATGCTCGACAATGAGGACAGCCTGCGCTTTCAGCTGGAGGCGATTCGCAAGCTGGGCGTGAATCTGTCATTGGATGATTTCGGTACTGGCTTTTCATGCCTTTCCTATCTTCACAACCTGCCCTTCGGCACCTTGAAGATCGACCGCTCATTCGTGATAAACGTACAGACAAGCCGGCGAGACAGGGAGCTTGCACGCATCATCGTCGACATGGGGCATTCGCTTGGCATGCAGGTCGTCGTGGAGGGAATCGAGGAACGGGGTCAGGCAGAGATCTTCAGGGCCATGGGAGTGCGCGCCTTCCAGGGGTATCACTTCGCGCGTCCGATGCCCCTGCAGGCCTTCAATGCCCGGTATTCATCGTCAAGTGAAACCCGCATGTGTCTTCTTCGGGCGGCGACACCCGACGATCAGAACCGCGACGGCCAGATAGGCACGGGCCGTGACGTGGATTGACGCCAGCGACATGATGTCATCCAGGGCCAGACGCGCATATTGCAGCCTCTGGCCTTTTCTTTCGTTCTTGCCGTAGGCACACTCATGGCATCTTCTTCATAACCCTATCATCGAAAAGTATGATTATTTATTCTTTTAAAGAATAAAAGATAGGGAGTAAGGTGACCGCAGCATCAACAAGACTCGCATCAGTGGTCGCCCACCTGATGCCCGACCGCAGGACACCCCTGACATGTATCGGTATGACACTTACGACCAGACCCTGGTCGACGAGCGGGTAGCTCAGTTCAAGGACCAGATGGACCGCTATCTGGCCGGCCGCCTGGGTGAGGAAGAATTTCGTCCCCTGCGCCTGCAGAACGGCCTCTACATTCAGCGTCACGCACCGATGCTGCGTATCGCCATTCCCTACGGCATGCTGAGCGCTGCACAGTTGCGCTCACTGGCTGCCATCAGCCGTCGCTATGACCGTGCCTATGGTCACTTCACCACGCGTCAGAATCTGCAGCTCAACTGGCCGAAGCTTGAAGATGTCCCGGCGATCCTCGCCGAGCTGGCCCAAGTCGAGATGCATGCGATCCAGACCAGCGGCAACTGCATCCGCAATACCACCACGGATCAGTTCGCCGGTATCGCGCAAGACGAGACAGTGGATCCGCGTCCCTGGTGTGAGCTGATTCGTCAGTGGTCCACCCTGCACCCGGAGTTCGCCTATCTGCCGCGCAAGTTCAAGATTGCCGTCACCGGCGCCAGCGCGGACCGTGCCGCGATCCAGGTCCACGATATCGGCCTGCGCCTGACACGTGGCGAGGATGGTCGCGTCAAGGCGACCGTGCTGGCAGGTGGCGGCCTCGGTCGTACCCCGATGGTCGGCGATGTCGTGCGGGAAGATCTCGATTGGCAGCACCTGCTGACCTATCTTGACGCCATCGTCCGCGTCTACAACCAGTGGGGCCGTCGTGACAACAAGTACAAGGCGCGCATCAAGATCCTGGTCAAGGCATTGGGCATCGAGGAGTTCCGCCGTCGTGTCGAGGAAGAATGGGCACACCTGAAGGATGGCCCCGAGACACTGACAGACTCGGCGGTTGCCAAGGCGACCGAGTACTTCCCGGAACCGGCGCGTCGTGCCGTCGGCGAGGACGCGATTGCGGCCTACGAGACACTGCGCAGCGAGAACCGGGCCTTTGCCCGTTTCGTGACCAACAATGTCGTCGGCCACAAGGTCCCGGGTTACAAGGCCGTGACCTTGTCACTCAAGCGCCGTGAACTCGCGCCGGGCGATGTCACCGCTGATCAGATGGACGCCGTGGCCGACCTCGCGGAAGAGTACGGTTTCGGTGAACTGCGTGTGACGCACGAGCAGAACCTGGTGCTGTCAGATGTGCCGGTCGATCAGCTCGAGAATCTCTGGAAGGCGCTGGACGCGCTGGGCATGGCCAACCCGACCGTTGGCACCCTGGCCGACATGATCTGCTGCCCTGGCGGTGACTTCTGCTCACTGGCCAATGCCAAGTCGATCCCGATCGCCCAGGCACTGCAGGATCGCTTTGAAGACCTCGATTTCCTGTATGATCTCGGCCCGCTGGATCTGAACATCTCCGGTTGCATGAACGCCTGCGGCCACCACCACGTCGGCAACATCGGCATTCTCGGTGTCGACAAGAAAGGCCAGGAGTTCTATCAGGTCTCGCTTGGCGGCCGCAGTGATGACAACGCGACCATCGGCAAGATTCTCGGCCCGTCGTTCAATGCCGAGGACATGCCGAACGTCATCGACAAGGTGTTGCAGGTATATGTCGAGCAGCGACTGGAAGATGAGGTCTTCGTCGATACTTACCACCGCATCGGCATGAAGCCGTTCAAGGAGCGGGTCTATGCCTGAGGTGACAGCGGAAATGACGTCAGCACGTGAATTGACTGATCAGCGTCAAGGCGGAGTCATCCGTCAGAACCAGCTGGTCCCCGAGGACGCCTGGCAGGTCGTGCGCCTTGATGAAGACGGTAACCTGCCAAGCTACCAGCAACCTGCCCTGCTGCCTCTGGCACACTGGCAGGCGCTGGTGGACGCAGGTGAAGTGGCTGACCAGCTTGGCCCCTGGCTTGCCAGCGATACCGAGCTGACACCGGAGCTGGGAGAAGCACTTGCCACTGCACCGCTGCTGGCAGTCGATTTCCCCAACTTCAATGATGGCCGTGGCTATACCCTCGCCCGCCTGATGCGAGAGCGGTATGGTTTCCAGGGCGAAATTCGTGCCATTGGCGATGTGCTGGTCGATCAGCTGCATTACATGAGCCGCTGTGGCATCGACGCCTTCCAGCTGCGCTCGGACCAGTATGTGGAAGATGCCTTGTACGCGCTGTCCATCTTCAGCGTGAGTTACCAGACAGGTATCGATCAGACGAGTCCGCTGTTCTCTCGTCGCTGGTAACCCTGACGACTAGCCAATGAAAGGCCCCGTGAGCTGGATGACACCAGTTCACGGGGCCTTTGCGTTTCAGGTCACATCTTTCGTTGCAGACCTTGTCGAGGTATCGGTCTCTATCATGGTATCGATGCCTATCGACAGGTCACGCCGCCATCACCGTGGCCAGCAACGCCATGCCCCCTACCAACAGGGCAGCCATCACCAGTCCTACCACCAGAAAGTCCAGCGCATGACCATGCTCGAAGTCACGTTTGCGGTTGGCTTCCTTCTGAACGCCGATGAATGCAGCAAGCACGGATTTGACTTCGTTGATCATGAGCACCTCCCAGAATGACGCATATCAATATGGTGGTGGAACAACGCTGCAAGGCGTGGCGGCAACCCCTGCGGACAACTACGATGAGGTGATGCTGCCTTTCGCGTCACATGCGGACCTGAATTCACTATTGGCCAGAATCTGCTCGAATACCAGTGAATCATGACACGGACGGGACACAAGACAGCAGCTTCCAGTGCATTATCCAGCCGCTGAAGGAGCTATCCTCATGGAACTTTCCGTCGTGCCATCTCTGGCTTTCAAACCCTTGACGGCACATCCGCTGTCCTGGATGAACCGTCCCGATGATCTCGTGCACCCTCTCGCCCCCTGGATGCGATGCCAGCAGATCTTCTGGTCGCTGGGGTTGCAGGCCTATCAGCAGGAACTGGCCTTCATTCAGCTCTGTCAACTCAAGGGTCTTGAGATGACTCAGGCGCTATTGGCAGGTGACTGGCAGGAGGCTCGGACCTCACCTGAATTGCTTGGCAAACTCGCCGAGGATGTCACCGAGCATGCGCTGACTCGCATGAAGCGACTGCAGACATTGAATGAAGAATTGCAGGATGCCATCTGGGAAGAGATCTGACTCGCATGACAGGAGCCTCCCCCGGTCTCCACGCAATGTGCCGGGGGAGAGATCACGCCAGAAATGCACAGCGAAAGAGTGCCTCTGGCGATGGCAAGGAGACTGGCACCGTGAGGATGGAGTGTGACGATTCAGGCAGGGACCATGGATGACATCAGTCTGCCCGTGTCTGGAACTCACTGAGATCGCACAGCCAGGCATGTGCCGTTTCACGATCCAGCCCGAATTCCGCGATCAGGCTCTCTAGACGCGCATTGAATTCAGCCTCACGCGCTTCAGCCGGGTCCGTTGCCTGGGGGCTGCTTTCTGACGTGGCGGGGGGAGTCGAGGGACGATCCAGCGCGTTCAACTCTTCAGCCAATGCCTTTTCAAGTTCATCAAACAAGGCACGCTGCTTGCGGGCGCTTGCGATGACCTTTTCATCATGTCGGTTCATGCATGGTTTCCACTATTGATCTTGTCGACAACAAGAAGAGAGGCTGAAACATTCAAGACAGCAAAATATCACACTATGCCCAAGGCTTCTGCAATGTCATATCGGCAACATGGGGGGAGTAACGGAATCAGGAGGCAACCCCTTGGGAAGAAAGCCGCCAGGGAAGTGATATCTTCTTGAAAGCCATGAAGAAAGCGCCTGTCATCATGCCCATTTCCCACCATGCTAGCAAGCACGCAAGGGACGCAGACCCGCCACCTTGAGACGGCAATTCCCAGGCAATCTCCCCATGTTGGGCATGGCGTTGACCAGACGCTCGGTGCGTGATCGACAAGCAACGAACGCTTTGTCGTTGTGGTGTATCCTCAGTGTACGAAAAATACACGGATGATGTATCTGATGATCAAGGATAATGATCTTTCCTCAGACAACACACCACCAGGGCGGACTTTCCTTGACGCCACGCGAGAATTCGCCGGCCTTTCGATTCGGCACTGGTTGGGGCTGGTAGCGCTCTCAGGCGTGGTGCTTGGCCTGGTGTTGATCATTCTCGAAAGAGACAGTCGCGAGATGGAAGCGCTGCATGCGGCCTCCACGCGTGACCTCATCACGAGCGAGAGGCGTCTGCAGGCAAGCCTGCTGGTCGAGCAGACGCTCGGCGTGATTGCCTCACGGCATCGAGATTACGAACATCGTCTGCAGCGACTGATGATGACGACGATGCGGGCCCCCTTCCTGGGAATCACCCACCTTACCGGTCGAGATCGGTCCTATATCAGTACCGAGCTCCTGCGTCAGTTCCCTGATCTTCGCATCAACCCGGATTGGATCGATATCGTTCAATTGCCCAGCAATCTCTATCCGGATTGGTGGTCCACCGAACTCAATCTGCGCCTGCACACGAGCAATGACAGTCCTCACTTCCTGCGCGGCACGGACGCTGGCCTGATCTTCGCCATCCCGAGCCAGCAGGGTCTGGGCAAGGATGGTGAGGTTCGACGTCTTCGCAACACCGCCTCGACCATCTGGACCCTGATTCATATCGACCCGCAGATGGTGGCATTCCTGGTCGCCAACGAGCTTCGTCAATCCCTGCATGCCAGCCTGGACAAGGGAGAGAGTCGCTATGTCTGGATCAATGAAATTCTGGATCCGACGGGCGGCCCCGGCTACGCCCGTCGCCTGATTCACCCGCTCTTGCCCGGCACCGAAGGCACGCTGCTCTCTACCGAGCATCGGGACAGCAGTGGACGCCAGCCTTACAAGACCGAACTCGAGGGTGTCCTGCAGGGAAGTGGCATCTTCTTCGATTACCGCTTCCCCCGCTCCCGTGAGGGGCCTGAAGAAGACAAGACGACCTATGCCGCGCTGTATCCGCCCTTCCAATGGATCGTGGCCAGTGGGGTCTACATGGGCGACATCAACAATGCGGCCCTGACAGCCCACGCGGACATCATGCAGGAGAAAAGTCGTCTGGAGCGCTGGCATCTCCTGCTGGCCCTCGGTGCCTGCCTGCTGCTGTTCCTGGCCATCGGTCATGCCCTCTTCCGGCAATCCCGCACCCGTCAGCGTCAGATGCGCCAACGCATGGGGCGTCTGGAAAACGAGCTTGAGCAGCGCGGTGAGGACAGGCTGATCAATACCCTGCAGATGATTCGCAATGGACGCTGCCCCCAGCGTGAAGGCAATGACCTCATCGTCGCCGAATACGTGACGGCCATCGCCAGAGAGCTGGGGCTTGAAGAGGCGCAGATCAGCGCACTGGAGCGCACGGCCATGCTCCATGACATGGGCCGACTGACACTTCCCGACACGCTGCTCAAGCCGATGGCGCAGCTTCAGTTCGATCAACAACAGTTGTTGCGTCAACAGGCGGATATCGGCAGCCGAGTGTTGAGAGAAGCGCTCAATGCGCCTCTGGAGGCCAGCCTGCTGAGTGAAAGCCAGCACTACATGCCTTACCGCCAGACGGGCTCGGAGGCAGCCTTGCTTTCGCGGTCTGCCAGTCCCGCGATCCTGGCGCTGGTCGTCCAGGTCCTGGAGCTGGTGAGATACTCGGGCCTGACTCAGGCGGAGGCCATCAGTGAAATCGAGCATTGCGCCTACCAACCCTTTGCGCCGGACATCCTTCAGGCGGCACGCAGGGTGTTGACCCGCAAGCCGATCCCCAGGGCCGAGCCACGCAGCGCGATTCCTGGCCCGCGTCAGATCGAGCGCCATGCGGACCAATGGCGTGACCAGACGACCGGTTGCTTCAACCGTGCCTTGCTGGAGACCTTGCTGGCAGGCTTGCTGCATGAAGGGCATGTCACTGTGCAGGGGATAACGCTTCACCATCTCCAGCTCGTCGGGACGCAGTCCCCTCTCACTACGGACCGGCAATTCGGTCCCCATCTGAATGCCTGTTTGTACCCGCTCAAGGTGTTCCATCTGGCCCCTGGCCACTTCGTGGTCCTGGAAGACGAGACCGAGGAAGCCTCGAGCGTTCCCGTGCTGACTCCAGCCACTCAGCAGCAATTGAGAAATGTACTCAGGACCTTCGAGACAGACGCGGAACTCGTCACCCGACAGAGACTTCTGTCCGGTGATGAGTCACTCAAGGACTGGCGACATCACATCGATCAGCTGATCGCTGATGACTGATGATTGATGGCAAGGTCTGAGGGGAGTCGACCGATCCCAGCGGCCTGCCCGAAGTCTCGGCATACCCCCTCCCCACCTCCCACGGCGACCTGGCTTGCCGGCAACGACCAAAGTTGCATTCGTTGAGGCTTGTTCAAATGTCTGACATTTATTAAGGTTCATTCAGACATTTACCGTAGCTTGCCCTGCGCACTACGTCAGCCACGAGGCCTCGCGTGACCATCTCTCGCCCAGACCCACTCTCTGAGACTTCCAGCGATACAGCGCCGGATCAGGATTCCTCTCGCCAGAAAGATTCACTGTCGCCGGCCATGACGGGCTCCAGACAGCCCGTAGCCAGCATGGAAGCCATCGCTGCCTGCCTGGCGCGTGAAATTCTGGCCGGCAAGTTCGAGCCAGACGACAACTTCCCGCGTGAAATGGACCTCTGCAAGCGCTTCGATGCCAGCCGTAACCGGCTGCGCAATGCACTGGCCCAACTGGTGGGGGCCGGGTTGCTGGAGCGCACTGCCGGCCGTGGCACCCTGGTGCGGCCGATGAGCGAATGGCAACTGCTGGATCCACTGATGAGCGACTGGATCAGCGGACTGGAAGGCATCAACCCTGCCCTGATGCGTGAGATCTACGCCTTCCGCCTGTCCGTCGAGCCCTATGTCAGCGCCCTGGCGGCGACCAAGGCCAACGCCCAGGACCTCGCAAGGCTGGAGCGCGCCTTCGAGGGAATGGTCGCGACCGCCAATGACGAGCAGCAGGCAGCACACAGCGAATTTGACGTGGCGTTCCACGAGGCCATCTACCGCGCCACCCACAACCTGGTGTGGGCCCAGCTGGGTAGCTTGCTGCGCCCTTCCATCAGCCAGTTGATCGAGTCCTCCCAGCAGGCGGCACAACAGCACGACCAGGCCCATCACCGTGCCAGTCTCGAGCGACATCGCGCCGTGATGGAAGCCATCCGCCTGCGTCAACCGGACATGGCGCGTACCTGTGCCGAGCGCGTGCTGGAAACGGCTGCGCGCGATCTCGGATTCGGCCTTGATCATCCGCGCCTCGAGACGCCGCGCTTCTGACCCACGACTTTTCCTTCTTCAATGCTTTCCAAGCTCGATACGAGCGTCATCCCAAGGAATCTCGACATGAAAATCACTCGACTCAAGACCTGGCAAGTTCCGCCACGCTGGTTGTTCCTCAAGATCGAGACCGATGAGGGCTGCTATGGCTGGGGGGAACCGGTCATCGAAGGGCGCGCCGCCACGGTGGAAGCCGCGGTCCACGAGCTGTCGGATTATCTGGTCGGCCAGGACCCGCGCAACATCGAGCACCTGTGGAACGTCATGTACCGCGCAGGGTTCTATCGCGGCGGCCCTATCCTGATGTCCGCGATCGCCGGCATCGACCAGGCCCTGTGGGACCTGAAGGGGCGTGATCTGGGAGTGCCCGTGCATCAGCTGCTCGGCGGCCCGGTGCGCGACAAGATGCGGATGTACGCCTGGACGGGCGGCGACCGCCCGTCAGAGGTCGGCGCAGGTGCCAAGGCGCTGGTCGACCAGGGCTTCACGGCCTTCAAGATGAACGGCACGCCGGAGATGCAGATCGTCGATTCCCACAAGAAGATCGATGACGCCGTGGCGCGTGTCGCCGAAGCGCGTGATGCGGTCGGCCCTGACGTGGGGATCGGCATCGACTTCCATGGCCGCGTGCACCGCCCGATGGCCAAGGCGCTACTGCGGGAACTGGAGCAGTTCCACCCGATGTTCATCGAGGAGCCGGTGGCACCTGAGCACCTGCCCGCGCTCAAGCATATCGCCGAGGGCATCGCGACGCCGATCGCCACCGGCGAGCGCCTGCACACCCGCTTCCAGTTCCGTGACCTGCTGGCGGACGGCATGGTCGACATCATCCAGCCGGATCTCTCCCACTGCGGCGGCATCAGTGAAGGCTTCAAGATCGCGACGCTGGCCTCGGCCTACGACGTGGCCCTGGCACCGCACTGCCCGCTGGGCCCGCTGACGCTGGCGGCTTCTCTGCAGCTGGATGCGGTGTGTCACAACGCCTTCATCCAGGAACAGAGCATGGGCATCCACTACAACAAGGACAACGACGTCCTGGATTACCTGGTCGACAAGGACGCGCTGGCGATCAAGGACGGATTCTGCGCCATTCCCCAGGGCCCGGGGCTCGGGGTCGAGATCGACGAAGCCTTCGTCGAGGAACGTGCCAAGGTCGGGCATCGCTGGCGCAATCCGGTCTGGACCCACGAAGACGGCTCCGTCGCTGAGTGGTAATGCCGAGCAAGCCGCAACGTACACACTGACAACACAGACGCCATGCCAGGACAGGCTCTCAGCCGAAGGTCTGTCACGCTGCAGAAGGGACTCATCATGACCCGTACCGCATCACCCCATACTGAACTCCCCGCCTTCGCGGACTTTCGCTACCCGGACCTCGCAGGTGCCAGCGTCTTCATCACCGGCGGAGGCTCGGGTATCGGTGCCGCATTGACCGAAGGCTTCCTGGCGCAGGGTGCCAAGGTCGCCTTCGTCGGGTTGTCCGATGCCAGCGAATTCTGTGACGCCATGGAGGCCCGATACGCCAATCGCCCCCTGTTCATCCGCTGCGACATCCAGGATATCGAGGCATTGCAGGCGGCTGTTGCACAGGCGCGCGAGGCCCATGGCCCGATAGGCGTTCTGGTCAACAATGCGGCCCGCGACACTCGCCATACGCTGGAGGAATGGACGGTGGAGCAGTGGGATGAATCCATCGCCACCAACCTGCGTCCCCAGTTCTTCACCGCTCAGGCGGTCGCGGCTGACATGCGGGCACTGGGAGGCGGCGCCATCATCAACCTGTCTTCCAACAGCTACATGCTGGGGCTGGGGGGCTATCCCACCTACGTCACCGCCAAGTCCGGCATCATGGGGCTTACCAAGGCGCTGGCGCGTGAACTGGGGCCAGACGCCATTCGCGTCAACTGTCTGATTCCGGGCTGGGTAATGACGGAGCGTCAGCGCGAGCTGTGGGTCAATGACAAGGACTTGAACGAGTGCATCGACCAGCAGTGCCTCAAGGAAGCGATTCCGGTCGAGGACATGATCAATCCTTGTCTGTTCCTGGCCTCCACCGCCTCACGCATGATGACCGGCCAACCGATGGTCGTGGATGGAGGTCGAGTGTGAGCGCCGTCCATGCCCTCCCCGCCTGGATCGCCGTGGATTGGGGCTCCAGCAATCTGCGTGCCTGGGCGCTGGATGATCAGGACCGGATCATCGCCCAGGCAAGCAGTGCCCGCGGCATGCTGGGTCTGGCGAGCGATGAATTCGAGGATGTCCTGCGGGTGGTGATCAATGACTGGCTGCCCGAGGACTCTAACTCAAGCATGCCGGTGTTGATCTGCGGCATGGCGGGCGCACGCCAGGGCTGGGTGGAAGCGGCCTACCTTCCGGTCCCGGGTGAGCAAGCCCCTGCCATCGATGTCCTGTCTGGCCTGGCAGAGCAGCTGACCCATGTGGCAACGCGCGACAGACGTATCGCCGTCACCATCGTGCCGGGGCTGTGTCAGCACCAGCCGGCCTTTGATGTCATGCGCGGCGAGGAGACACAGCTGGCGGGTCTGGTCGCCGCTCAGCCGGGCTATAGCGGGGCCGTCTGCCTGCCCGGCACCCACGCGAAGTGGGCACAGCTCGAGAACGGTTCGATCACGGGCTTCACCACCTTCATGAGCGGTGAACTCTACAAGCTGCTCAGTCAGGATTCGGTCCTCAAGCACTCCGTGGCGGGAGGGGATCTTGCCAATGAGCCACAGCGTCAGGCATTTCTGGCAGGCATCGATGCGGCCATGGCGGAACCGGCGCGCATGACGGCGGCGCTGTTCGGCATCCGTGCGCGGGATTTGCTCGATGAACGCCTCGATGATGAGGCCTCGCGCGCGGCCTTGCTGGGTGCGCGGCTTTCCGGTCTGGTACTGGGCCTTGAGTTGGCCGGTGCCACATGCCTGCAGCCGCAAGGGTCGCTGATCACCTTGATCGGTGATGACACCTTATGCCAGCGCTATCGGATCGCACTCGAGCATCTGGACTATCGCGTCAGCCTGGCCGCCAATGCCGACATGATTCTGGCCGGGCTCGGGCGCATTCATCACGCCTGTCAGGCACGCCTCGCCACTGACTGACACCCCCATCTTCCCCCTGGAGACTTCCATGAGCCTTCCCCTGGTTGCCATTCTGCGCGGCGTCACGCCGCAGGAAATCATCGCGATTGCCGACGAGATCATCGCGGCGGGCATCACCCGTATCGAGGTCCCGCTCAATTCGCCCCAGCCGCTGGTCAGCATCGCGGCGCTGGTCAAGCACTGTGCGACGGCCCATGACGGCCAGATCCTCATCGGTGCCGGCACCGTCCTGACGCCGGAGCAGGTGCGGGACGTGCATGGCGTCGGTGGTCGGCTGATCGTGTCGCCCAATGCCGATGTCGAGGTCATTCGCGAAAGTCGCCGACTCGAGATGGTGTCCATGCCAGGCATCGTCACGCCGACGGAGGCCTTCGCGGCCCTCGCCGCCGGTGCCTCAGGCCTCAAGCTCTTCCCGGCGACCCAGGTCGGTATCGTCAACATGAAAGCGATGCTGGCCGTGCTGCCCACAGGCACCGAGCTGTACGCCGTCGGGGGCATCGGCAGTGACAATTTCGCGCAATGGCGTGCGGCGGGTGTCCATGGTGCAGGTCTGGGAACGGCCATCTACACGCCGGGTCTGACGGCTTTTGACGTCGGTGAACGAGCACGCAAGCTGGTCTCCGCCTGGACGGCCGCCGACTGAGCCCCGGCGGCTCTCCCACAGGATTCACGAGGAGTAACGGATGACACGATCGACCTGCCTGGGCACGGCTGAGCGCCTCGTGGCCAGCCACTGCGAGCTGGGAGAAGGCCCCGGCTGGACACCCGCGTCAACCACCCTGCCTGCGCGAGTGCGCTGGCTGAACATCCTCGCCGGCGAGCTGCATCACGCGGCCGCGGATGGCAGTGACCACGTCATCACTCAGCTTGCGCGCCGCACCTCCTATGCGGCGCTCACCCTTGAAGGCGACTACCTGCTGGTCGGCGAAGGCATGCTGTCACGCTGGAACCCCGAGACAGGCGCCGTGGAGGATGTCATGCCCTTCGAGGCGGACGCCATGCCAGCGACACGCAGCAATGATGCTCGAGTGGATACCCACGGCAGTCTGTGGCTCTCGAGCATGGGCTGCAACGCCGAGACCGGGGCTGGCAGCCTCTACCGCCTGCATTGCGGTGAGCTGACCCGCGTCCTCGAGGGCCTGAGCATCCCCAATGCGCTGTGCTTCTCGCCGGATGGCCGCTTCGCCTATTTCACTGACACCGTTACCGGTCAGGTGATGCGCTGGACGCTGGACGCCGATGGCTGGCCACTCAAATCAGCAGGTGAAGGGTCAGCAAGTGAAGGGGCGGCAGGTGAATACGACGCCCCCGAAGTCTGGGCCGATCTGCAGGATTGTGGCGGCGGCCCGGATGGCGCCGTGATCGACGCCGACGGCCATATGTGGATTGCGCTCTGGGGGGCCGGCCGCGTGGCAAGGCTGGATCATGGCGGCAAGGAAATCGCCCATGTGACGCTGCCGGTCAGCCAGCCCTCGTGCCCGCTGTTCGGTGGTGAGGGGCTGAGCACGCTGTATATCACCACGGCGCATGAGGGCATGGCCACGCCGGATCATGCGGCGGGTGATGGTGATCTCTTCGCGCTGGACCTGTCAGCACACGGCTTCAAGGGACTGGCAGAACCGCCGCTGGTGCTGGGCTGACACTGCCATTCCGTCTCTGATCTTTCTTTATTTCTGGACCTCTCATGATGACCGCAGACGCCCCATCCACCCGACCTTCGGCAACGCCCGACGCGACATGGTCCCCCCAACAGCAATGGCTGAGCCTGAGCGCCGACGGCATCCAGCTGCAGCTGGATCTCGCCGATGGCCTGCTCAAGCTGGCCCACCTGGGGCGCATCGCCCCGGTCACGCCAGCCCAGCACCGCCTGATGAGCGCTGCTGCCACGCCCCAGGCAAGCCTCGATCAGCTGCCGCCCAATACCTTGTTCAATGATGCCGGGCTTGGTTTTGCGGGCTATCCGGCCTTGATCGGTGACCGTGATGGGCGTGATTGGCTCACCGACATGCGACTGAGTGAGGTGGCGTGCTCGACCGATTCACTGGGCGCGCATGCCCAGCTGACACTGGCGGATGCCACGAGCGAGCTGGAAGTTCTGCTGTCACTCACGCTCACCATCGAGGGGGTTCTGCGTCAGTCCACCACCCTGCGCAATCCTGGTACGGCCGACTATCGCCTCGAGTGGCTGGCGGCCTGCTGCCTGCCACTGCCGAACCGCTTCGAGCAGTGCCTGAGCTTCGGTGGCCGTTGGGTCCAGGAGTTCACCGAGACACGCCACGCCCTGAGTGAAGGCACCTTCACGCTCGAGAATCGCCGCGGGCGCAGCTCTCACCAGCGCGTGCCCTCCCTCATCGTGGGTACCGAGGGCTTCAGTGAGCAGTCCGGGGAGGTCATCAGCGCGCACCTGGCCTGGAGCGGCAACCATCGACTGCTGGTGGAGCGCCAGTTCGATGGCAGCACGCAACTGCAGCTGGGCGCACTGCTGTTGCCCGGTGAGCAGGTACTGGCCGCCGGTGCCAGCGTCACCACGCCGGAAGTCGTCATGGCGTGGTCGGACACGGGCATCAATGGCGCCAGTCAGCGCATGCATCGTACCTTGCGTGCACGACTTGACTGGCCGACGCCGAACAAGCCTCGCCCGGTCCACGTCAACACCTGGGAGGCCCTCTATTTCGATCACGACGCCGAGCGGCTGGAGGAGCTGGTCAACGCTGCTGGTGACGTCGGCGCGGAACGCTTCGTGCTCGACGATGGCTGGTTCGTGGGCCGCGATGGTGAGCGAGCAGCGCTGGGCGATTGGTACCTGGATCAGGGCAAATACCCCGAGGGGCTGGGGCCCTTGATCGCGTCCGTCCATGCCCGGGGCATGGAATTCGGTCTGTGGGTGGAACCCGAGATGGTCAATCCGGACAGCGCGCTCTTTCGCACGCATCCCGACTGGATACTGGCGCTGGAAGGCCGTGAACAGCCACTGGGGCGGTATCAATGCGTGTTGGATCTCACACGCGCTGACGTCACTGACTATCTGTTTGCGCGACTGGATGCCCTGCTCAGCGACTACCCGATCCGCTATCTCAAGTGGGACATGAATCGCGACCTCACCCACGCCGCGACCCAGTCCGGCGAGCGTCGCGGCATGCCTGCAGCGCATGCTCAGGTACAAGCGCTCTATGCGCTGATCGCACGTCTGCGCCAGGCGCACCCTGAGGTGGAAATCGAGAGCTGCGCCTCGGGGGGCGCCCGTACCGACCACGGCATTCTGCGCCACACCCATCGCGTCTGGACCTCGGACTGCAACGACCCGCATGAGAGAACGCACATCCAGCGCGGTGCCAGTCGCTTCCTGCCACCGGAGCTGCTCGGGGCTCATATCGGGCCGGAGCATGCACATACCACGTCGCGGCGTACCTCCCTTGCCTTCCGTGCCTCCACGGCCCTGTTCGGTCACCTGGGCCTTGAACTGGACGTCAGCCAGCTCGCGCCACGCGAGCGTGGGGAGCTGCGCGCCTGGATCGAGCGCTACAAGGCATTGCGCGGGCTGTTGCATGGCGGCGTGAGCTGGCGTCTGGACTGCCTGGATGACGGCCAGCATGCACATGGCGTGGTCAGCCAGGACGGTGAAGAGGCGATTTACTGCATCAGCCAGCTGGCCATGCCACGCCACGCCGTACCTGCGCCACAGCCGCTGGCAGGGCTCATCGCCGGGCAGCATTATCGACTCGAGCTGCTGGAACTGCCGGAACATCCCGAACGCCGCATGAAGCAGCTGCCGGCCTGGGTGCAGGCCCAGCTCTCGGGGGAGCCCGTCGTCGCCAGTGGCGAGATGCTGATGCGTACCGGGCTTGCCCTGCCGGTGCTCGACCCGGAACAGGCGATCCTGATCCACCTGACGGCGGCACACGACGTTGACTGAGCCTGTGCTCCAGCTATCACTTCACCGATTCAAGGATGACCTGTATGCAACTCGGCGTCTGTTATTACCCGGAACACTGGCCGCGTGAGCGCTGGGCGCAGGATGCCCGTGACATGTTCGAGGCCGGCATTCGCGTGGTGCGCATAGGCGAGTTCGCCTGGAGTCGGCTGGAGCCGCGCTCCGGAGAGCTGCGTTTCGAGTGGCTCGACGAGGCCGTTGAGGTGCTTGCGCGCGCCGGTCTCAAGATCGTGATGGGAACTCCGACGGCCACGCCCCCGAAATGGCTGGTGGATGCCCATCCCGAGATACTGGCCGTCGATGAGCATGGCCAGGTGCGGGGGTATGGCTCACGTCGCCATTACTGCTTCTCCTCGCCCGTCTATCGCACGCAGAGCGAGCGTATCGTGCGTTTGATGGCGGAGCGCTACGCCACTCATCCGGCGATCATGGCGTGGCAGACCGACAATGAATACGGCTGCCACGACACCATCCTCAGCTACTCTCGGGCGGCGCGCGCAGGCTTTCCTGAGTGGCTGGAACAACGCTACGGCAGTGTCGAAGCGCTCAATGAGGCATGGGGCGCGGTGTTCTGGAGCCTGGAGGTGACCGCCTTCTCGCAGGTCGAGGCGCCGGTCGGCACCGTCACCGAGCCACATCCGGCGATCGTGCTGGATTATCGTCGCTTCTGCTCCGACATGGTGGTCGAGTACAACCTGCTTCAGGTCCAGACGCTGCGAGACAGCGGCGTGAACGTCGATATCGTGCACAACTTCATGGGCCTGTTCACGGAGTTTGACCACTTTGACGTCGCCCGGGACCTGGACATTGCCAGCTGGGATAGTTACCCGTTGGGCTTTCTGGAGCGTGGTGCCCATCCCGAGGCCACCAAGGCGTTCTATCGCCAACAGGGCCACCCTGATTTTGCCGGTTTCCACCACGACCTCTATCGCGCCATGTGCAAGGGGCGCTGGTGGGTCATGGAGCAACAGCCGGGGCCGGTCAACTGGGCCATCAGCAATGCCGCCCCACTGCCCGGCATGGTTCGCCTCTGGAGCCATGAGGCCTTTGCCCACGGTGCGGAAGTCGTTTCCTATTTCCGTTGGCGTCAGGCCCCCTTCGCGCAGGAACAGATGCATGCGGGTCTGTTGCGTCCGGATGGTTCACCGGCCTCGGCCTGGCCGGAGCTGTTGCAGGTCCGCGATGAACTGGCTCGCTTGAGCGCAGAAGGCCTCAGTGGGCGCGAGATCGAGACCGAACAGGCCCCCGTGGCCTTGATGTTCGACTATGCCTCGATCTGGGCCTGCCAGATTCAACCGCATGCCGAGGACTTCGATGCGCTGGAACTGCATCTGAGCTGGTACAGCGCCCTTCGCAGGCTCGGTCTGGACATCGACATCGTCTCCCCTCGTGATGATGTCAGTGGCTATCCTCTCGTCGTGCTGCCCTGTCAGGTGATTGCCGACGATGCGCTTGCGGCACGCCTGAACGCTGCACGTGACAGCGGCAGCCGTATCGTGATCGGCGCACGCTCCGGCTCACGCACGGCAGACTTCCAGATACCCGATCAACTGGCACCGGGCGCCCTCGGCGAGCTGGCCGGCGTCACGGTCGATCGGGTCGATGGTCTGCGCCCCGGTGCCTGCCCCGGGGTCACCACGGCCAATGGTCATCATGGCCACGCGTTGCGCTGGCGAGACCTGCTCGACAGCACGCGAACCACGGCAAGGGTCGTGACTCGTTTCGATGATGGAGAAGCGGCTCTCACGGAGCGCGCAGGGGTCAGCTATCTGACCGCCTGGCTTGAAGAAGACACCCTCATGGCCGTGCTGGTCGAGGAATGTCGCAAGGCAGCCATCCTTACCACCGCCCTGCCGGAGGGTGTGCGCCTGCGCTGCAGAGGCAATCTGGTGTTTGCCTTCAACTATGCGCCTGAACCACGCTGGCTACCCGAAGGCCTGGTGCCGGAAGATGGCTGGATCTGCGGAGGCCAACAGCTCGCTCCCGCTGGCGTCAGTATCTGGCGCATGGCATGACGAGATGTCCAAGGCGATGACGGCAACGGAGCGCTTCAGTAGCCTTGCCATCATCCAGACAAGCGTCACGTACGTATGACTCCATGACCCCTGTCGGCCTCGCGACCGGCGGATGGTTCGATCGTTTCTGGCGGTGCCTCCGGGTACCGCCTTTTTCTTAAGGCGACAGTTGCCAACAAGAGTTTTCGTCAAGAGCTTGCCGCTGGCGGTGTTGAGAACACAGCCCCTTCCCGTGGCAGGTCTTCTGCTGACATGACGGTCTCTACAGTCCTGGAAACTCGCGGAATTGGCAGAATTTTTCATTCAAACGAAATATAACGGTATAAATTCTATCTGTTGTACCACACGCCTTGCCAACCCCCGATACGGGAGTCCCACGCTGCCACTTAAGCCGCATTGTCCTCTTGTCAGACAAACTCTACCGTGAGCCAGATGTCACTGTAGAACAGTCCATATAAAGAAATAATTACAGGAAACGCACCTGTTCACAGGACATACGTCGTCATTGGCAGACGGCACACCATGACTACAACGCCAACCACGAGATGTCCCCTTCATGAGCATTCTTGCCATTCTGATATCGCTGGGACTGTTGATGTTCCTGGCCTACCGCGGTATCACCGTTCTGTTGCTGGCACCTGTGATGGCGGCTCTTGCCGTCGTGCTTTCAGGTGATGCAGGCGCCCTGCTGCCCAGCTATACCGTCACCTTCATGAGCCAGCTGGGCGGTTACCTGGCCAAGTTCTTCCCGCTGTTCATTCTCGGTGCCTTGTTTGGCCAGTTGATGGCGGATTCCGGGGCAGCCCACGCGATTTCCGAGGGGCTGGTAAAGCGCCTAGGAACCCGCCATGTGATTCTCACCGTCGTGCTGGCCTGCGCCCTGCTGACCTACGGTGGCGTCTCGCTGTTCGTGGTCGCTTTCGCCGTCTATCCCATCGGTGCCCAGCTCTTCCGGCGCACCTCGACACCCAAGCGACTGCTGCCCGCGGCACTGGCGCTGGGCTCCTTCACCTTCACGATGACCGCCCTGCCCGGTACCCCGGCGATCCAGAACGCGATTCCGATTCCCTACTTCCAGACCAACAGCTTCGCGGCTCCCGGACTTGGCATCATCGCCAGTCTGATCATGCTGGGGCTGGGCACCTGGTGGCTGAAGGGCAGAGCCACGAAAGCTCAGGCGCAGGACGAAGGCTATGGCAAGCATGACAATGAAGCATTGAATGATGATGCGCCGGTGGCACGCATGAGCATGCTGGCAGCCGTGATCCCGCTGATACTGGTGATCGGACTCAATGCCCTGCTCACCTACCTGGTCTTCCCACGCATCGACTTCTCCTATCTCAATGACGCCTTCCCGGAGCTTGACCCGGCCGGCGCCACCGGCATGTGGTCGATATTGATCGCGCTGAGCTGTGCGTCACTCTGGCTGGTGGTGACTCGCTGGAAGCAGTGGGCTGACTTGAAGACGACGGTCAACAATGGCTGTTTCGGTGCCATGCTGCCCGTCTTCAACACCGCCTCGGAGGTCGGTTATGGCGCCGTGATCGCAAGCCTGGCCGGCTTTGCACTGGTCAAGGAGGCAGTACTGGGGCTCTACCCCGACAATCCGCTGATCTCGGAGGCCGTGGCGGTCAACGTGCTGGCAGGGATTACCGGCTCCTCCTCGGGCGGCATGAGCATCGCGCTCTCGACACTGGGCTCGACCTACATGGAGATGGCCGTCAATGCCGGGATAGACCCTGAATTGATGCACCGTGTGGCGGCACTGGCGGCTGGCAGCATGGATACGCTACCGCACTCAGGCGCAGTCATCACGCTGCTGGCCATCTGCAAGCTGACTCACCGCCAGTCCTACGGACAGATGTTCATGATGACCGTGGCGTTCCCGATGCTGGCACTGATCAGTGTCGTGACGCTGGGCAGCCTGTTTGGCAGCTTCTGACCACGACCTGCCTCTGAAAGCCAAGGGCGACAGAAACGACACAGGCCACCTCAAGGGGTGGCCTGTGTCGTTTCGATACCTGAGACATCTGTCTCAGGACGCCTTGATGGCACGGACAGTCTCAATAGACGTGATGCTGTTGGATCATGGGGACTTCGGCGCGGGCACGCGTCTTGATCCAGAGCGTCAGATCTTCCTTGTCGGCCCGGGGATTCTCCGCCACCCAGTCGACGATGCGCGAGGCAATGAACTCGGCGTAGAAGTCATCATCGAACTGCAACAGCATCAGGTCTTCACTGGCCTGGCTGACTCGCAGCAGCACTTCACTGCCGGGCAGCACATACAGGCTCAATTCGTGCAGGTATTGCGTCGTGAAGGTGACACGCTTGAAGCGATCAGGGGCATCACGACCACTGTTGCTGATGTCATTCATGAAAGCCATGATACTCCCCCGTAGTAGACATCTCATGCATTTCGCTCAGATATGAGCAGATATCTTCAATGATAGACCAGATGCTCTTGCCACGGTTGCTTTTATTAGCGTTTTTTAACGGACCATCTGACGCCTGAGCGCGGAACATTGATCAGGCGTCAGATTCACGCGTTCTGACGCAACGCATCACTCTCGAGCGTGAGTTGCACCCGCTCCAGCCAGCCCGCCAGCAAGGCTTGCTTGTGGCGACTCATGGCGTCCTGTTCGGCGATGGTCTGCGAGAATCGGCGCCCGGCCTTCTGAAGACGTCTGGGTCGCTTGCCCTGACTGCATCGCTCGAAATCCTCCGCCAGCGCCAGAATCAAGCTCTGCAAGGCACGCTGCACGGGCCTGGACATGTTCTCGCCAAGCTCCCGTCGCACGAAGCCTATTCCGCGGCCGATATCCATGCCTGTCAGGCCCAGAGACATCAGAGGCATTCCCTGCGGCTCGTCCGCGATCGCAGGTGAATCGGCCCCGCCCTGACGTGACTGCTGTTCCTGTTGACGGCTTTGCTCATGGCGGGCAAGACGCAGCAGGCGATCTCCCATGCGTCCCCCGAACCAGCTGTCCACCTGCTGAGCGGGGCGTTCGGCCAGCTCCCGGATATCACTTGCCGTTGTCTTGATCAGCTGGCGCTTGTCCCAGCCGGCCCCGGGTACCGGGATCAGGCGAAACCCGAGAATGGTCACGATCAGGCCGATCCCGGCCGCCAGACTCCGGTTGAGGGTATAGGCCACATCGAAGGTCATGCCGTTGTCGGGCATCACCAGCAGGATATTGAACACCACGAACGGCAGACAGATCCCCGCCAGCACCGGCACCACGGACCCCATCAGGCCGATGAACAACGGAACACTGAAGATCAGAATGAACGGCACGAAATGCTGGGCCTGACTCAACAGGACATTGCCGAACAACAGCACACTGGGCACGGCGAACAGCAGGCCTTTGAGCACCATGGGGATGATGGGGGCGGGGTCATCGCGACTGGCGAAGATACCGGAGAACAACGTGCCCAGCAGCATGGCCACCGCCCCATTGTCCCAGGCCGTCGCCAGCCAGAAGATGGAGGTAGTCCCGAAGATCAGCATGGCACGCAGCGCATTGGTCGCCGCTCGTCCGTGATCGCGATGCCAGCTCAGACTGGGCTGGCGCAATTGATGGCGACCGGGATGATTGATGACCTCACGTGCCTGAAGCATCACCAGCGCATGGCCCAGCACTTCCCGCAGACTATAGAGCAGCCGTGCCTCGAGGGCAGACAGATTGCGCTGACCGCGCGAGATTCTCAGGCATTCTCCGCGCAGCTCCTTCAAGGTGGCGCGTGCCTGCCCGATCCCCTGGTTGTCGGCCATGCTCTGAAAGGCGCTGCCAAGTCGCTGCATCAGGTCCTGTGTCGGTTGACTGAAGCGCTCCGGTTGCTGAACGGCCGGACGCGCGAGCTGATCGTCTTGCCCGTCGTCGTCGATGGGGTTGTGGTGCTCGGACTCACCGTCAACGCCAGTGGCGTGATAGCGCAGGAAGAATTCCGGGTGACGCAGCTGATGCAGTGCCTTGAGGGTGGCATAGAGGCGCATGCTCCGCCGGGTCAGCAGATGGACACCGCGGATACGCCCCTTGCCCTGAGGCCCCTCATATCGCGCGGAGTGGGCATCGATCTCGAGATTGTTGAGCGCCCCAAGGCCGGTCATCATCTGTTCGAGCATCGCCTGACGTTCGCGATTCTCCTCGGCATGACGTTGCTCGGCGCTCAGGTCATCCTGGGAGGGGTCCGAGAAGGCCAGCGCCATATAACGGAAGGTGGCGTTGACGGCGGTATCCGCCAGCTGCCCCAGATGGTCCCGCACACGTATCGGCCAGACCAGCGCACTGACCAGCACGGCGCACAGTGCACCGAGACTCAACTCACTGAGGCGAGCCAGCGCCACCGAGAAGAAGTTGCCGGGCGCCGAGGACGTCAGCACCACGATGATCATGCAGGCCACCGCCCCCATCACACAGCCATAGGAGAGGTTGTTGTGGGTGAGCGAAGCCCCGTAGATGCACAGGCCGATCCACAGGGTGACACTGCCCAGTGCCAATTCCGGCGCCTGGGCAAACAGCCCCATGATCACGACGGCGACACCGACACCCGCCACGGTGCCGGCGATCTGGCAGATGCCCTTCTCGACCACCATTCCCGACATCGGGCGTATCTGCAGAAAGGCCGCCGAGATCAGCGCCCAGTACGGGCGATCCAGATCAAAATAGAAGGCCGCATAGAGTGCCAGTGACATGGCAAGGACACCCTTGAAGGCGAACTTCAGGGCAAAGGAAGAGGGTCTGAGAAACGCCGCGAGTGCCGGAGACATCGATCAAGGTGCTCCGTGGCCGCTGTCCTCGGCATCGGTGATGTCACTGAGCAGCCGGACACTCGCCGTCATGCCTGCCGCCAGATTGACCCCGGACGCCCGTACCGCCTCGATATCATCGAACTCCACTCTCACCGGGATGCGCTGTGCCAGGCGTACCCAGCTGAAGGTCGCACTCACCTGCGGCAGCTGCTGGGCATTGGTCGCGGTATTGTCATCGGCGATCCCCTCACCGATTCCCACGACACGGCCCTTGAAGTCCTTGTTGCCGCTCATCAGCGTGATCTGGACCGGATCTCCCTTGCGCACATGCTGCAGCTTGGTTTCCTGGAAATAGGCGCTGAGATAGAAGGAGTCATCCTTGATCAACGCCATGACCGAAGTACCCGCCGTCACATAGTTGCCCTGCGTCAGGTGCATGTTGAGGATGCTGCCATCCGCCGGGGCGGTCAGCTGGGTACGGTCAAGATCCAGTTGCGCGGATTGAAGCGCCGCCTCGGCCTGCTGCACATCGGCGCGAGCCACCTCGGCCTCGAGACGAGCACTGTCACGCTCCTCTTCACTGATCGCTCGGTTGGTCAGACGACTGCGTCGATTGGCTTCATGCTCCTTGAGCCGCAAGGTGGCCTTGGCACTGGCCAGACTCGCCTTAGCCTGAGCCAGCGCCGCCGCATAGCGGGCCTGGTCGATCTGCAGAATCACGTCACCCTGCTTGACGCGAGTGGTGTCCGCCACGTTGAGTTCACTCACCCAGCCGGACACGTCAGGACTCAGCGTGATCACCTCGGCACGCACGCGAGCATCCCGCGTCCAGGGACTGTACATGTAGGTCTTCCACAGCCAGATGGCACACCAGACCGCCACGGCCACCAGACACAGGGTAATGACCCATTTCACGACTTTCTGTCGAGACTTGCTCATGCAGTTTCCTTGAAGAGTTGATCCTGACGGGAGCCTCGGCTCACACGAGGTTGCGCAGAGTGATGCTTGCCAGTGACGCCTGAGCTCGACCGCCTTCGAAGATGGGGTGACGTTGCGACAGTGACGCGACAGGTAAATGACGAGGGACATCTGACGCTTGCGACGCGAGCGCTGTCGCGATGACGATGAGTGACGGACCAGACGCGATTCGGTGAAGGCGTCAGGTCACCAGTGCGACGATTCCCGTCAGACAGATGATGAAGAGCGAGATGTCGAACCAGGCCTCGAACCATAGCTCATGATTGGCAAGCACCCGGTGCAGCAACGAGCGAATCAACCCGGCGATCACCAGCGCCGCCAGCGCATAGACCAGCATGGGGCTGATCAGGAATTCTCCCACCACCATCTCGTGCAGTGCATTGAAACCTGCCAATGGCATGTCAGGGGGTGTTTCGTTCATCGACACATGTCCTTGGAGATCCTCTGGAGGTGAGATCACGCATGCGGGGGGGCGATAGGCGAGATTGGTCGCCAGCATTGACGCTCAGTCAACGTCAACCTATGGAGGCAGCTCCGCCTGCATTCAAGGTCTGAAGCGCCGCTACCCCACAAGAATATATGCAGGCTAACATTTATCAGGCGAGTTGCCACGTGCCCGTGATGAGACGCGACAGTGCGCAAGTGCTTCCCCCTGCTGGATTTTCCAGTAGGCGCGCGGGTGAAGTCAGCGTCCGGGCAGAACATCTGGTGGGTGTGGCAGTCATGACAAGCGGCTTGCCTCTCGACAAGCCGCTTATGAAGGCTCCGTTCCGCTTTCGCACTCAACAACGCGCTCACTCGGTTGCGTTACACGGCATAACCGAGGATGCGCGGCAGCCATAGCGCCAGTTCCGGGAACAGCATCACCACTGCCAGGGCCGCGAGCATCGCCACGACAAAGACCATCGCCCATCCGACGGTCTTCTCGAGTCGAACACCGGCCACGCTGCTGGTCACCATCAGATTGACGGCCACCGGCGGCGTGAACTGGCCGATCGCGATGTTCATCGCCAGCAGAATCCCGAACCATACCGGATGCCACCCGAAGTGCTGCATCACCGGAATCAGCACCGGCATCAGAATCAGGTAGATGGAGACCGCATCCAGCAGCATCCCGGCGATCAGTACCGCCACCATCACCAGAATCAGCAGCGTCGTGCCGCTATCGGACAGCGTGATCAACCACTCGGCGAGATGGCGGAAGGTACCCAGCATGGTGCCGGCCCAGGCGAATATGCCCGCCAGCGCGATGATCAGCATCACCACCCCCGAGATCACCGCTGCTTCCCTGAGCAGTTCCCACACCTGAGAGAGCTTGAGCTCACGGGTGATGAAGAGCCCGACACACAGCCCGTAGGCGGCCGCCACCACCGCCGCTTCCGTGGGCGTGAAGAGGCCTGAGCGCAGCCCGCCGAGGATGATCACCGGTGCCAGCAACGCCGGAATCGCTGAGCGGAACGCCGGACCCAGCGCGATACGTTCCACCTGAGTCGGATCTTCCCAGCGATAGCGCCGCGACAGTACCCAGGCCGGTACCAGCAAGGCCACACCCACCAGCAAGCCCGGAATCAGCCCTGCGGCAAACAGCGCGCGCAGATCCACCCCCGGCACCACGATGGAATAGAGGATCAACGCGATGGAGGGCGGGATCAGGATCGCCGTGGAGGCCGAGGCCGCAATCAGCGTCGCCGAGAACGCCTTGGGGTAGCCCGCCCGTGTCATGCTGGGAATCATCACCATCGCCACCGCGGCCGCATCCGCCGGGCCGGAACCACTCATGCCGCCCATGATCAGACACACCAGCACCGCCACCAGCGCGAGGCCACCGTGACGCGGCCCGATCAACGCCTGGGCAAAGCGCACCAGCCGCGCCGCCACGCCGGCACGCTCGAACACCAGCCCCGTCAGGATGAACAATGGAATGGCGATCAGCGGATACTTGGCGATGCTGTTGTAGGTATTGGTCCCCAAGGTGGCCAGCATGCTGACCGGCAGACCCGCGACGATACCCACCGCCCCCGACAGCCCCAGCGCGAAGGCCACCGGCACGCCGAGTATCAACAGCGCGGCAAAGCTTGCGAGCAACCAGAGATCAGGACTCATGATCTGACTCCTTGTGCTGGTCGCGATCCACTTGCCGCGAATCAGGTCCTTGCTTCAAGCGATCAACACACTGCTGCAGCTGGCGCCAGGCCATCGCCACACCCAGTAGCGGCAGCCAGATCACATACCACCAGTTGGGCAGGCCCAGTCCCGGTGACAGCGACTCCCACTGATACTCCTCCAGCGCGAAGGTGCCGCCAAACCAGACGACCAATCCAAGCACGACAAGTACCGCCAGGGTCTGCAACACCACCACCAGTCGCCACAGCGGCAACGGCAGCACGTCTTCCAGCAGCGCGATACGAATATGTGCCTGACGGCGAATCGCCACCGAGGCGCCCGCCAGCGTCAGCAACACCAGCAGGAAGACCGAGAATTCCTCGGTGAAGGCAAAGGAGGCATCGGTGGCGTAACGCACCACCACGTTGGCCAGACTGATGATGCCGATCAGGCCCAGCGCCAGCGCCGCCAGCCAGGATTCCGGCCGCACGCATGGCGGTGGCCTGTCCGTGGGAGCAGGCGCTGCGCTCGTGCCAGTTTGATGTGAGGCTTGTTGAGACGGTTGTTGCGACTTTTGCGACATGACACGCGATCCACACGAACGCCGAGGCTGTCAGGCCCCGGCGTGGTTCTTCACTCAATAACGCGCACAGACCGCATTATTCCCGATGTCATCTGCTCCGTGATCAGCGGCGATCATGGCCAGACTCAGCGCGAGGCCTCGACCTCGGCACGTGCCGTCTCGACCAGCGCCTCACCGATCTTCGGTGTCCAGCTTTCGTAGACCGACTGGGTGGCGTCACGGAAGGCCTGCATCGCATCGTCATCGAGCTTGACGACATTCACGCCGCGCGCCTCGATATCCGCCAGCCGCTGGGCATTGCCTTCACGACTCATGGCGATCTCCCAGGCACCCGCTTCCTTGGCGGTCTCGGTCAGCAGAGTGCGCTCCTGTTCGCTGAGCGACTTCCAGACACGCTGGTTGGCGGCGAAGATCAGCGGGTCCGCCATGTAGTGCCAGAGGGTCAGATGGGTCTGGCCGACCTGATCGATCCGTGCCACATCGAACACCGACAGCGGGTTCTCCTGACCATCCACCGCACCGGTGGTCAGCGCCGGCTTGGCATCCGCCCAGCTCATCTGGGTCGGGTTGGCGCCCAGCGCCGTGAAGGTGTCCTGGAACAGCGGCGACCCCACGACACGAATCTTCAGGCCCTTCAAGTCGTCCGGCGTGGTGATTGATTTCGAGGAATTGGACACCTCACGGAAGCCATTCTCGCCCCACGCCAGCGGCATGATGCCCTTGGACTCGATGGCGGCGAAGACCTGCTTGCCCGACTCACCCTGAGTCAGCGCATCGATGGCGGCGTGGTCCGGCATCAGGAACGGCAGCGAGAACAGGTTGAGCTCCGGCACCTGGGGCGACCAGTTGATGGTCGAGCCCACCGCGAGATCGATCAGCCCCTGACGCATGGCCGAGAATTCCTTGGTCTGGTCTCCCGCCACCAGCTGGGCATTCGGATAAACACGCAAGGTGAGATCGCCACCGGAGCGCTCCTCTACCAGTTCCGCCCACTTCTCGGCCGCCTGCCCCCACGGGAAGGCATCCGACAGCACGGTGGAGACGGACAGCTCGCGCGCCTCGGCATCACTCGCCATCAGCGGTGACAGCAGAGCCAGGCCAAGCACGCCAGCCATCAGGGCAGCGCGACTCGGGGCGGCAACACGCGAAGAAGTAGAAGAAGTAGTGGAAGGAATACCAGACATCGAAGCGTGGCGATGCCATTGACGAGAGACGGTGTCAGCTCCGGAGGCGGAATCAGCGTTGGCGAGTGCGGCGGTCAGGGTCATGAATAACCTCTTGATTATGATGTTGTTGAGTGTGTCCTCGGGCAGATTCGCATCTACTTTGGTCGCTGACCATTCGACCATGCGACAGATCGGCGCTTTTTCGACGCTGAGGTGCTGTCTCACTCCACTCCCATAACTGTATATACATCCACCCCTCGGGTTTTCCGAGACTTTTTGCGCACGAAACTCTCGACCATGTGGTGTCATCAACGTGTGTTGCCAAGGAGTGTATCCAGCGATTCAAGAGGGCCAGCCTTGGTGCAGGCCCCGCCAACAGGGAGTTTCAGGATATTTCACTTTGCTTGATGCCGTGCCTTTTACAACACCAGCGTGTCCCCAGCCCCTCCGAGGTCAGAATTTCACGGGTGACTGTATATCCATCCAGCCAATTACATCATTGCGACAAATTTCCAGATCTGTCGCCTTTCATCCACGCAATGGCGCGCCACGGGTCGCAGACTGCGGATTCGGTCGGTAGACTGAGCGCCGTTCCCGCAAGGACCAACCACGACTGACCATCACCACGCACGCAAGTGTCGTACCTGACATCTCGTCGGCACCGCTCAAACGGTACCGACCTTGACCGATGAGGCCCCTTCCATGCCGCACCCCCAGCAGGAAGCCATACCCACTCCCACCTTCGAGACCGAGCCGCTCGACACGCCGCCCAAGCGACTGCAGCCGACCAGCAGTCTGGGCGCGGCGGTCGTTCTGTGGTCGCTGCTGCTGGGAATGGGGATGCTGATGCTGGCCAACGGACTACAGGGCAGTCTGTTGGGGATTCGTGCCTCCTCGGAAGGCTTCAGCAACACCATGACGGGCATCATCATGTCGGCCTACTTCGCCGGCTTCCTGCTGGGCTCGACGCTTGCACCGCGCAAGCTGCGTCGGGTCGGCCATGTGCGCACCTTCGCGGCGCTGGCCTCCATCACCTCGGTGTGCATCCTGATCCACGCGCTCTATGTGGTGCCCGAGGTGTGGATCGCGATGCGCTTCATCACCGGCTTCGCCTTCGCCGGCCTCTACGTGGTGGCGGAGAGCTGGCTCAACAGCCAGGCGACCAACCAGATGCGCGGCCGGCTGCTGGCCATCTACATGGTGATCACCTATCTGGGCATGGGCGGTGGCCAGTTGCTGCTCAACGTCGCCAACCCGAATACCTATCTGCTGTTCATCCTGGTGTCGGTGATCATGTCCTTGGCGCTGGTGCCGATGCTGCTGTCCGCCTCACCGCAACCGGAAGGCGCGCAGCCGGAGGCCATGGGGATCGTTCGTCTGCTGCGCCTGGCACCGCTGGGCACCCTGGGCGGCTTCGCCACCGGCATCGCCAACGGCACCGTCTTCGGCATGGGCGCGGTGTACGCCGACCGCGCCGGCCTGCCGGTACAGGAAGTCTCCTGGTTCATGGGCGCCTTCATTCTGGGGGCCGCCCTGCTGCAATGGCCGCTGGGCAAGCTCTCCGACAAGCTCTCGGCCAAGAAGGTGATTCTGGGCTGCAGTGTCGGGGCGATCGCGCTGTCCATCGGCGGCGTGCCGTTCAGTGGTGGCAGCATGCTGACCATGGCGCTGCTGGGGGCGGGGCTCGGCGGGCTGATCCTGACCCAGTACTCGCTGTTCCTGGCGGCAGCCAACAACCTGCTGACCACGCCACAGATCATCTCCGCCAGCGGCACGCTGGTACTGATGCATGGCGCGGGCGCGATTCTGGGTCCGCTCACCGCGGGCCTGCTGATGGAACGCTTCGGGGCCGTCGGCTTCCTCTATACCCTGACCGCCATCCACGTGCTGATCGTGATTCTCGCCGCCAGTGTCACCAGCAAGCCGCGTCAGGTGCTGGATGCCGAGGATGGCGATCACCCCGGTCACTATGTGGTGGCGCCCTCCACCACCAGTCCGCTGAGTGCCGCCTGGGTCGAGGAAGCCATCACCGAGCCGGAAACCGGTCAGCTGGAATTCGACTTCGATGCCGAACCTGAGCCGGAGCCTAGCGAAGAAGAACTTGCCGCCCAGCAACAGCAAGCGGCCTCTGAAGCAGAAGAAGGCGTCGTGCAGCAGGTCGACAATGAGGAAGGCGTGATGAACGACCGCGTCACCGGCATGGAAGACGACTGGCATCTGGATGGCCATATCGACGAGCAGGCCCAGCACCTCAGTGAAGAGGAGCGCCGCGTCAGGTCGGAGCCGGAGCGCGAGAGCTACTGATCACGCCTGACGGCATGCCAAGATTGACAATAAAAAAGAGATAACCAAGAACACCGCCCTGAGAGGCGGTGTTCTTGTTTGGAGCGGGCGAAATAGCGGCGGGCGAACAGGGACAGAAAAACAAGGGCAGCCGAAACAGCAAACGGTTCAGCGGGGGGAGAAAGACCAGGAAAACGAAGAAGGCTCAAAACGATAAGGGCTCAACGACGACGCTTGCCCGCCCGCGCTACCAGATGCGGTGCCAGCACACCCTGCAGCCGACGCACGGCCTGGGAATGCAGCTGCGAGACACGCGACTCGGTGACATCGAGTACCGCGCCAATCTCCTTGAGATTGAGATTCTCCTGATAATAGAGCGCCATCAACAGCTTCTCGCGCTCCGGAAGCCGTTCGATGGCCTCGGTGAGTGCTCGGCGGGTATCGGCCTCCTCCAGCGCCTCGTGGGGCAATGCGAAGGGTTCCACGTAGGGAGTGGAGATTCCGCCCGGCGCGGCGCCATTCTCATCCAGCATCTCGTCCAGCGACATCACCATGCCGTTGTTGGTATCCAGCAGCAGGCGTCGATAGTCCTCCAGCGCAAGCCCCATGGCAGAGGCGATCTGGGTCTCCTCGGGCGGATAGCCCAGGCGCTGCTCCAGCTGCTGGATCACGCTCTCAAGCTCGCGGCCGGCCCGGCGCACACTGCGCGGCAACCAGTCTCGCGAGCGCAGCTCATCGAGCATCGCACCGCGGATGCGCTGACTGGCATAGGTGGCAAAGCTGGCACCGTGGCCCTGCTCATAGCGGCCCACGCATTCACACAGCCCCAGCATGCCAGCCTGAATCAGATCCTCGAGATCGACACTCGCTGGCAAGCGCACCTGCAACTGAAGCGCGATCCGGCGCACCAGCGGTTGGTATTCAGAGTAGATATCCTGCTGGGCCATACGCCCACTGGCGGTATACATCGGCGTCCTGGTCCTCGCTTGCATCCCTCGGGGAAGGCGTTACCTCAGAGCATCACCCCAGTCTCGAGATCATGCTCCCAGCGTATTGTCGCGCGCGCGCCAGAATCCATTCCCTTGAATAACCGCCCTCAAGCACGGCTTTCCTGCCTTGCGTTACCACTGTGGCTTGGGGAAGGCAGACATGAAGAGACATTGAGTGACCGCGAGGCACGCACAAGCCCGCCAGCAGATCGACTGAATGGCGCGAGGATGTCACGAGAAGCGCCCGTAAGAAGAGCGTGCAAGGAAAGCCAGAGGGACAGCCGGAACGAGCAACGTCGAGAGGACGCAAAAAATTTCTAAAGTTCTGTCGTGACGCGACGATAACTGAAGCAACGGCACAGGAGTCGTTACTGGCGACACGCCATCTATCTCCCCATTACGACAGGAAGTGACACATGGCTTCAGTGATCAATACCAACACCCTTTCCATGGTGACTCAGCAGAACCTGAATCAGTCCCAGAACGCCCTGAACACCTCCATGGAACGTCTGTCCTCCGGCATGCGTATCAACAGCGCCAAGGACGACGCCGCCGGCCAGGCTATTGCCAACCGCATGGACTCCCAGATCACCGGCCTGTCCCAAGCACAACGTAACGCCAACGACGGCATCTCTGTCGCCCAGACCGCTGAAGGTGCATTGAATCAGGTCAACGATAACCTGCAGCGTGTGCGTGAACTGACCGTTCAGGCTGCTAATGGTACTAACTCTGCAGAAGATAAACAGTCAATCCAAGATGAGATAAATCTGCGCTTGGCCGAAATTGATCGTATATCCGAACAAACTAGCTTCAATGGCGTGGATGTTCTGAACACAGATGCATCATTAAGCATTCAAGTAGGTGCGAATGATGGAGAAACAATTGAAATTGATTTACAAAAAACCAACAAAAGTACTTTAGGGCTTGATGGGTTTAATGTAGGGACCCCCACAGAAGTAACTGAATTTACTACTACAACCGGCAATGTAACAACTACTGCAGATCTTAGCTGGAATGAAGGCACTGCTGATGAAGCCACTGCCCTTCTGGACGCTACTAGTCTTGATGAACTAAAGCTGACCACATATACAGATGCTGGTGGAGCTACTGCATATGCTATTGAAGATACCGATGGAAGCATGATCAAGGTAGATGGGACTGATGTTACTGTTGATGAATCAACGGGGATAGTTCAATTCACAGCTGGTTACAATCAAACTAAACTCGATAGTGGTAAAGCTGCATATCAAGTCGATGCTGATGGTGGGTACACGGGTACTGTAGATCCTCTCGAAAAGCTTGACGAAGCAATAAAACAAGTGGATGGCATGCGCTCCGACCTCGGTGCCGTGCAAAACCGTTTCGATTCTGCCATCACCAACCTGGCAACCACTGAAACCAACTTGGCCTCTGCCCAGTCGCGTATCCAAGATGCTGACTATGCAGAAGAAGTCTCCAGCATGACCACTGCACAGATTCTGCAGCAGGCGGGGACTTCCATGCTGACCCAGGCCAACCAGGTACCGCAGAACGTGCTGTCACTGCTGGGCTGATATCTGGCTCACATGCTGCCTAGGCCTGTCACTCAGCAAGAGTGGCAGGCCCGTCGCTGGCAGAGGATAGCGGCCTTGTTGATATTGGTCCTTTTAGTTAACAGCGCTCTTGTTATTTCAACCTCCGCCAGCGATATCAAGCAGCAACAAACAAAAAGGGCAGACGCATCGCGTCTGCCCTTTTACATTGGAATGCGGATAGGAATCACACCGCCATATTCATGATTTCCTTGTAGGCACTGAGCAACTTGTTGCGTACCTGCACCGTCATCTCGAATTCCAGTGAGGCCTTCTGGCCCGCCACCATGACCTGATCGAGGCTGACATCCGGGCTGCCCAGCTCGAAGGCCTTGGCCTGCCCCGCCGCGACCTGCTGAGACTGGCTGACGCGCGACAGCGAGTCCTTGAGCATGCCGGCAAAGTCCGACGACGCCTCAGTCATCTCGCCTGGCTGCCCGCTGCCCCCCGCGGCCTGAGCCGCCATGCGCTCAAGTTGCTGCACCCCGTCCTTCATGGCGGGTGACAGCGCGGACGTCACGCTCGCGCCAACTGATTCGATTGCCATCCCGCCTCTCCTGTCTCAACGCGCGCCATTCGTCTGCCGCTTTCAGTGGAGCTCAGCCTATCAGCCAAACGCAGAGCTGAAAGTCGCTAATACCCGCTTTTTGACACGCTATTCGTCTGATTGGTTACCCCGACAGCTTCGATAATGGGCACCGTGCGACAAGAGGGTGACACAACTCTCCTGCCTGCAGGCACCACCGCTGCGACCCCAGACCACGGCGCCGTCATCTTGCGCTAACCGGACATCTGCATGAGTACACCCAGCCAGTCAGCGCCCCAGGGGGCCAGCAAGCCCTCGGCGGGCAACGGCAGCCACACCGTCAATGACCTCAAGTCCCGTCTGGCGTCACTGCCACGCCTGCCCTTGATCATGGCGGCGGCGTTCTGCGTGGCCGTCATCGTCGCGCTGCTGCTATGGGGTACCCAACCACAGTGGAGCGTGCTGTACCGCGATCTGCCTGCCGATGAAGGTGGCGAGATCGTCACGCAGCTCGAGCAGGCCGGCGTGCCCTATCGTCTCAGTGATCAGGGCGCGACCCTGGAAGTGCCGGCAGACCAGGTCTATCGGCTGCGCCTGTCCATGGCACAGCAAGGTCTGCCCAGCCAGGGCGGCACCGGATTCGAGCTGATGGACACCCAGGCCTTCGGCATCAGCCAGTTCACCGAGCACGTCAATTATCAGCGCGCCCTGTCGGGGGAGCTGTCACGTACCATCGCAAGTCTCGAACCCGTCGCCAGCGCGCGCGTGCATCTCGCCCTGCCCGAGGAATCCGTCTTCGTGCGTGAGCGACGCCCGGCGACAGCCTCCGTGGTGGTCGAGCTGCATCGGGGTCAACAGCTCAAGGATCGCCAGATCCAGGCCATCCAGCATCTGGTGGCAGGCAGCGTGCAGGGCCTGGTGAGCGAGGACATCACCGTCGTGGACCAGAATGGCGAGCCGCTGTCGCGCCCGGCTGGCGATACGCTCAATCTCGATGGCAGCGCCCTGGAATATGCCCAGGCGCTGGAGCAACGCTACCAGTCGCGCATCAACGTATTGCTGACCCCGATTCTGGGACGCGACAACTTCCGTGCCGAAGTCAGCGCCCAGCTGGACTTCTCGCATTCCGAGCAGACGGAAGAACACTACAGCCCCAATCAGACCCCCGGCACTGCCGCCGTGCGCAGTGCACAGCTCAACAATGCCGGCGCGGGTGACATGGCGATGATCGGCGGCATTCCCGGGGCGCTGTCCAATACGCCGCCGGGTACCGCCGCCTCGCCCATCAATGCCGCGGATGACACCGGAGATGAGAGTGACACTGCCGCCAGCCACGCAACCGATGAGGAAAGGGGTGGCAACTATCAGCACAGCTCGATCACCAACTACGAGCTGGACAAGGTCGTGCGTCATACCCGTGAGCGGCTGGGGCGACTGGACAAGCTGTCGGTGGCGGTGGTCGTCAATCACCGAGGCGTGACAGATGCCAACGGCAATGTCACCTCCCGCCCGCTGGATAGCGAAGCGCTTGAGCAGATCAAGGCATTGGTACGTCAGGCCATGGGCTACAGCGAGCAGCGTGGCGACAGCCTCAGTGTGATCAATGCACCCTTCGTGATGGCAGGCAGCGCCAACGTGAGGCCGGATGACATTGCCGAATGGTGGCAGAACCCTGAACTCCAGGCGCTGGCCATCGAACTTGGCCGCTACCTGATCATCCTGATCGTCGCCTGGATTCTGTATCGCAAGTTGCTGCGGCCGCTGCTGACACCTCTGCTACGCCCGCAGAGTGACTACCAGACCATCGGGCAACCGGCGGGGCCCATGGGAGAGGGCCTATCTGCCGCAGGCATGGAGGCCAGTGTCGCTGTGCCGGGTGCCAGCCAGAGGGCTCCCTCGGGACAGGAGCCGCCCTCTCGTGGCCCCAGCACTTACCAGCAGAATCTCAAGGATGCCCGTGACATGGCCCGTGAGGACCCTCGCCTGGTCGCCATGATTCTCAAGAACTGGATGAGTCACCATGAGTAAGTCCCTGTCCAACCTGGAACGCAGCGCCGCGCTGCTGATGAGCCTCGATGAAGACAGCGCGGCCGAGGTCTTCAAGTTTCTCTCCACCGAGGAGATCCAGAAACTGAGCACCACCATGACCCACATGCCGCAGGTGTCCCATCAGCAGATGGCCAAGACCCTCGAGGATTTCCATGCTGACAGTGAGCAGTTCAGCGCGGTCAACATGCTCTCCAGCGACCATATCCGCGCGGTGCTGGTCAAGGCACTGGGTCAGGATCGCGCCAGCTCCCTGCTCGAGGACATTCTGGAAAGTTCCGGCAAGAGCAACGGCATCGAGTCGCTCAATCTGCTGGAGCCGGCATTGGCCGCCGAGATGATCCGCGATGAGCATCCGCAGATCATCGCCACCATCATGGTGCATCTGGAACGCCATCAGGCCTCACAGATTCTCGAGCAGTTCGCGGAAGCCCTGCGCAACGACGTGCTGCTCAGGATTGCCACCTTCAATGGCGTCCAGCCGGCAGCCCTGCAGGAATTGACCGAAGTACTGGCCAACATGCTCGATGGCCAGAACCTCAAGCGCAGCAAGATGGGCGGTATCCGTACGGCGGCGGAGATTCTCAACCTGATGCCCGGCCAGCATGAAGAGCAGGCTCTGGAAGCGGTACGCCACCACGATGAAGCCCTGGCGCAGAAGATCGTCGATGAGATGTTCGTGTTCGAGAATCTGGTTGATCTCGAGGACCGCTCCATTCAGCTGCTGCTCAATGAAGTGGACAACGACACCCTGGTGATCGCTCTCAAGGGCTCTGGCGACGCGGTACTGCAGAAATTCCTGCAGAACATGTCGCAGCGTGCCGCGGAGATGCTCAAGGACGACATGGAAGCGCGCGGCCCGGTGCGTGTCACCCAGGTCGAGGGCGAGCAGAAGAGCATCCTGCAGACCGTCCGTCGCCTGGCAGACAGCGGCGAGATCGTGATCAATTCGAGTGGCGACGCCTATGTCTGATCACCTCACCAGCAGCGCAGATGACGGCTGGCAGCCGCTGGAACTCGAGTCGCTGGACACGGCGCTGGAAGCGCGGCCAGACGCCACCGGCTCGCGACAGGCAAGCACGAGACAGACGGGGTCAGGCACTTCTCCGGATGCGGAGCTGCTCAGACGCATGACGCAACGGGCACGTGCCACGCTGGAAGCGCAGCGCCGCCAACTCGAACAGGCCGCCCATGAAGCAGGCTACGCCGCCGGCGAAGCGGCCGGCTATCAAGCCGGGCTGGAACGCGCACGCCAGCAAGCACAGGCGCAGGCCGAGCAGCAGGACAAGGCCGCTCGACAGGCGCTGGCCGAGCAGATGGCTCAGGTCACGCCGCTTGTCCATCACCTGCAACAGTCATTGACCAGCCTCGAGGAGCAGATCGGCGATGAGCTGGCGGCCCTCGCCGTCAGTGTCGGTCGGCATCTGGCCAGAGAGGCGCTCCGCGCGCACCCCGAGCATGTCGTCGAGAGCGTCCGCAGCCTGCTGGCCGCGGATCCACCGCTGCTCGGGCGCCCTCGCCTCTATCTGAATCCGGCGGATCTGCCGCGGGTCGAGCAGGCGATGGGCGCCGAACTTGCCCGCCTGGGCTGGCAATGTCTGCCGGATACCAGCCTCAGCGTCGGTGGCTGTCGTGCCGAGGCGGACAGCGGCTGTCACGATGCCAGTCTGGAAAGCCGACTGGCACTGCTTTCACGCCAGCTGCGCCAGCGCGCGGCCCCCACGGATGACACCACGGCAGGCGCACGTATCCTGCACCTGGAGCCGTCGCTGCAGGAGCCCCCCGAGAACGCCTTCGCGCCATCACCGGCAGCGCCGGCGGCGTCATCGCTGTCGTCTGACACCCTCGGGCGTCTGCCCTCATGAGCGATTCTGCCTCTCAGCAATGGCGCAGCGCCATGCAGGCCATCCGTCAGCGCGTCGAGACGCTGGAACCCCAGCTCACCACCGGGCGACTGGTGCGTGCCACCGGCCTGGTACTCGAAGCCGTCGGCCTGCGGCTGCCAGTGGGTGCCAGCTGCCTGATCGAACTGGGGCCGGGCATGTCGCCGGCAGAGGCCGAGGTGGTGGGCTTCGCCGACCAGACCCTCTACCTGATGCCCATCGACCCGCTCAGTGGCGTGGCGCCGGGTGCCAAGGTCATCCCCCTGGGGCATGGCAATGTCGGCGAACGTCGCTATCCGGTCGGCGACGCCCTGCTGGGGCGTGTCGTGGATGGCGTCGGCCGACCGCTGGATGGATTGGGGCCGCTGGAGGACGTCAGTCATGCGCCCCTGGAGGGTCAGCCGCTCAATCCCCTCGAACGCGCCCCCATCGACACGCCGCTGGACGTGGGGATTCGCGCCATCAATGCCCTGCTCAGCGTTGGCCGCGGGCAGCGCATGGGGCTGTTTGCCGGCTCCGGGGTCGGCAAGAGCGTACTGCTGGGGATGATGGCCCGCTTCACCAATGCCGATGTCATCGTGGTCGGCCTGATCGGTGAGCGCGGTCGCGAGGTGCAGGAATTCATCGAGCACACGCTCGGCGAAGAAGGCCTCAAGCGTGCGGTGGTGGTCGCGACCCCTGCTGACATGACCCCCCTGCATCGACTCAAGGGAGCCAGCTACGCGACACGCATCGCCGAATCCCTGCGCGATCAAGGCCGGGATGTGCTGCTGATCATGGATTCGCTGACCCGTTACGCCATGGCACAGCGCGAGATTGCCCTGGCCATCGGTGAGCCACCGGCCACTAAGGGCTATCCCCCTTCCGTGTTCGCCAAGCTGCCGGCACTGGTGGAGCGCACGGGCAACGGCCGGCGGGGCGGCGGGTCCATCACCGCCTTCTATACCGTGCTCACCGAAGGCGATGATCAACAGGACCCGATCGCGGACAGTGCCCGCGCGATTCTCGATGGTCATATCGTGCTGTCGCGGCGCATCGCGGAGAGCGGGCACTACCCGGCCATCGATATCGAGGCCTCCATCAGCCGCGCGATGTCCGCGGTGGCGCCGGAGCGCCAGCTGACCAGAGCCCGCCGCTTCAAGCAGCTGTACTCGAGTTATCAGCGCAATCAGGACCTCATCGCCATCGGGGCCTACCAGCCGGGCAGCGACAAGACCCTGGACAACGCGGTGCGCCTGCATGAGCCCATGGGGCATTTCCTGCAACAGGCCACTTCACAACGCGCCAGCCTTGCCGATAGTACTGACATGCTGGAACAGCTGCTGGCCCAGCAGTGACGCGGCTGTGTCGCGTCAGCGCTGCACCTTTCGCCATCACGAGGGAACGTCACGCATGACCCTATCCACTTCACGCTTTGACACCTTGACCCGGTTGAGCGAACGCCGCCGTGATGGTGCCGCACGCCAGCTGAATCAGCAGCGTCAGCGCCAGGACTCCGCCGCCAGCCAGCTGGCGACGCTGGAACAGTATCGACTCGATTATCGCCAGCAGATGCAGCAGCGCCTGGCCCAGGGTCTGGACCCGGCCAGCTGGCAGAATTTCCAGACCTTCATCGCCTCGCTGGACAATGCCATTGCGCAGTGCCGCCAGCGCGTCGCGATGGAGACGTCGCAGACGACCGCCCGGCATCAACGGCTGGTCAGCGAGCAGCGCACCCACGCGGCCTGGCAGGGCTTGGCGGAACGCGCCGCCCTGGAGACCAGTCGCGAAGTTCGGGCAAGCGAGCAACGTCGCAGTGACGAGATGGCCATGCAGGCCTGGCGGCGCCACGCCAGCCTCTGAGCCATGTGAGTGACAGCACGATCACTGCGCGTATTCCGGCGCATCAGGGAGAGCTTGCATGACCAATAGCCCCAGCATCCTGGCCACGACAGGGCCTTCCTCCTCGTCGATGGCCTTTTCAAACAGCCAGCCGCGCGATGCCCGGATCAGTCCCCCCGGTCAGGACTTCGAGCAGCATCTGGCGCAGGCTCGCAGTGAGGAGCAGCGCAGTGCGGAGCAGGCTCAGGAAGCTCGCCTGCAATCCCGCCATCAGCGAGCGCAGCCGACGAACGACGAGTCAGCTCGAGCACTCGAGGATGATCGCGCCGCCAAGGCTGGCTCAAGTACTGATTCAAGCGCTGACGCCACGACTGACGAGAGCTCTCGAGATCTTGCAGGCGCCACCGCCAGTCACGAGGCCGAGCCCCGCCATCCCTCCGATGACACCTCGGACCTCAATGGCGCGATACAGCACATGCAGGCCCTGCAGGAGATGACGAATCAGGCCCGATCCTCCTCCGGCTCCGCCACGCCGGATGCGCTCGCGGGCGCCAAGGGGCAGCAGATCCAGGCGTCTCTTCCGCGCAGTGACTGGTTCACCTCACTGCGCAGCGGCAAGGTCGGTGACGTCAAGAGCGAGGCAGGCAAGGCCGCGGGCACACCCACCACGTCTCCCCCGACAGACACGCCGCCCCTGTCGTCCCATATATCAACCGACGCCGTGAGCCGTGCACTCACTGCGCTGACTCCCGCAAGCCTGACTCAGGGCGAGGCGGGACCGTTCACCGCGCTCCCCGGCGAGGGAGGTGTCGCGACGGGGTCGCCGAGCCATCAGGTCGCGCTATTTTCCGGCATGCTGGGCGATGCCAGCAGCGCCTCCGGTGGCCACTCACTGACTGGCATGCCTCTCGCGGCCCCCGGGGTGACACCGCAAGGCATGCTGCAAGGCACTCTTCACGGCGTGTCCCCCACTGTCGGCAGCCAAGCCTGGCAGCAGTCCCTGAGCGACCAGGTGGTGCGCATGCAACTGAGCCGAACGCCCCAGGCGGAGCTGACGCTCAACCCGGCGGATCTCGGCAGGCTCAGCATTCACCTGAGCCTTGGCGAGCAGACGACCAGCGCGCACTTCGTCGCCGCGCATCAGCAGGTGCGTGCCGCGGTGGAAGCGTCCCTGGCGGACCTGCGTCAGGCGCTGGATGCGCAGGGCCATGCCCTCTCCGAGGTCACCATCAGTGGCGAGGACGATTCCGCTGCTCAGTTCCACTGGGGCGATGGCCAGCAAGGTGGGCGTGATGACGGCCACGGCGAGCGACAGTCCGGCGAGCACGCTCCCCTTTGGGCATCACGCACCGGGGGAGCCCCCTCATCAGACACTCACGACCGCCAGGCCTCCTCCCTTGGAGACCCGGCGCTTGCGAGCCGCCAATCCTCCGACCTGACGCTTGCCGCGCTCTCCTCTGGCCGCGAGTGGCAGGCATGATCTGCGGGATGAACTTGCGTGACGACATCGTGCGAGCAGAGGCCCCCGCGCCTGACCTGAGGCGCAGATGATACGACCATCACCCAAGTAAGCCCCCAAGCGTGGCCTTATTCCGCCCTTCGGCCTGGTGCCCGTCGGGCATACTGGCGCCAGCCACCGACCCCGGAGACCTTGCATCACGATGTCATCGACCACCGCTTCACAGAATCCATCCCGTACCTGGCTGATGATCGGTCTGATCAGCATGGTGACGGCCGTGATTGCTGCCCTGGCAGTGGTCTATTTCGCCTTGCCGGTCTTCAGTGACCGCCAAGCGAGCGAGGCGGACGACACGCCGGACGTCGTGGTCGAAGCGCCCCCCGTCTTCCTGCCGCTGGCACCGTTCACCGTCAATCTGGAGAGCCCGCGAGGCAATCGACTGCTCTATATCGGGGTGACCTTCAAGCTGGCCGACGAGGACGCCTCACGCCTGGTACAGTCACGCCTGCCTGAGCTCAAGAGCCGGATGTTGCTGTTGCTGTCAGGCCAGAACCCGCAAGAGCTGACCAGCCAGTCCGGCAAGCTGGCGCTCCAGACCACGCTGCGTGACGAGCTGTCTCGTCCCTACAGCGAAGGGGGCCAGCCACTGGCCATCACCGGCGTGCTCTACAACGACTTCATCGTGCAGTAATCCTCCATGGCTCAAGACGACCTGCTATCCCAGGATGAAATCGACGCGCTGCTCTCCGGTGTCAATGGAGAGCACGGCTCGGAGGCTGCCAAGGCCCCCGAGAAGGAGCGTATCCGCCCTTTTGACCCCGCACGCCAGCACCGCGTGATCCGGGACCGTCTGCATGCGCTGGACATCATCAATTCACGCTTCAGCCGCCAGTTCCGCATGGGACTGTTCAATCTGATTCGGCGCGGAGCTGACATCACGCCAGGGCCGGTGCAGTTTCTCAGCTACAACGAGTTCTCGCGCAACGTGCCGGTGCCCACCAACATCAATCTGTTCACCATGAAGCCCCTGCGCGGCACCTCGATGCTGGTCTTCCCGCCCAGTCTCGTCTTCATGGTGGTCGACAGCCTGTTCGGTGGTGATGGCCGCTTCGTGACCAAGTCCGAAGGCCGTGAATTCACCCGCACGGAACAACGTGTCATCCAGCGCCTGATGAGATTGGCCCTCACTGCCTATCAGGACGCCTGGTCGGGAGTGTTTCCGGCAGAGCTTGAGTACCTGCGCAGCGAGATGCAGGTCAAGTTCGCCAATATCACCAGCTCCCCCAACGAGATCGTGGTCTGCACCGGCTTCCATCTCGAGGTGGGCAATCACAGCAGTGACTTCCAGATCTGCCTGCCCTACTCGATGATTGAACCCCATCGTGAGCTGCTATCCAGCCCGCTGCAGGAAACGACCGCCGAGGGCGACAGCCAGTGGAGCGAGCGACTGCGGCAGGAAGTCCGCGCCACCGATGTCGAGCTGCATGCCGATTTCTGCACGCTGGAAACGACGCTCGGGGCACTGGCGGAACTGACGGTTGGTGACGTCCTGCCCATCGAACGCCCGGGCACCGTCAATGCCTACGTCAATGGCGTGCCAGTCCTGGAAGCCGGTTTTGGCAGCGCCAACGGGCATCGTGCCCTGCGCGTGAGCCGCATCATCAATCACCCGATCAATTCCGCATACGAGGACACCGGCGATGAGTGAGCCCAATTCGCCCGAAGAGCACACGTCACCCGAATCCCCGGGAAATGCCGGATCGTCAGCCTCGGGACAATCCCCCGATGACCCCTGGGCGGAAGCGATGACCGAACAGATGGGAGAGGAATGGGCCCAGGCCATGGAAGAGCAGGCGCCGAACGCCAGCGCCGCGCCAGGCTCAAGCGACATCTTCCAGCCGCTGGATGGCTCTGGAGGGGAGACGAGACCGCGTGAGCTGGACATGATCATGGACATCCCGGTCAAGATGACCGTGGAGCTCGGACGCACCCGCTTGACCATCAAGCAGCTGCTGGAGCTTTCCCAGGGCTCGGTGATCGAGCTGGATGGCCTGGCCGGTGAGCCGATGGACATCCTGATCAATGGCTATCTGATCGCCCAGGGCGAGGTCGTCGTGGTCGAGGACAAGTACGGTATCCGCATCACGGAAATCATCACTCCCAATGAGCGGGTACAGAAGCTCAACCGCTGAGGCTGTCTCTGCATGTCTGCCACTGCTCCCATATCCGCCGCCCTCTCGGAGTCTGATCTCGCCGAGACGACCACTGCCGCCGCCACCGACGCCCCCCCTGCGAGTGACATCCTCGCGGGTAGCACCACCGCTGCACACACCACGCAGACGCTGGCCCCTACCGAGCCCGGCTTCCGACATGACCCACAGGAATCGCCGCTCGGGGCGGCGAGTCTTGCCACCACGGGACTGGCGCTGTCAGGGGTGATCGCGCTGATCCTGCTGCTGGCCTGGCTGGTCAAGCGTCTGGGAGCCGGGGCCGGTGTTCACGGCACACGCGTACCGCTCCGCGCCCTGGCACGCCTGCCACTGGGCCACAAGCAGAGCCTGGTAGTGGTCGAGGTGGGGCATCAGCGCCTGATGCTGGGGGTGGGGCCGCAGGGCGTCAGCCATCTGGGGGATCTCGACGAGCAGGCACTCCCCGAGAACCTCGACTGCCAGTCCGGCGGCGAGTCTGGGTCTGATGCCGCACGCAAGCAGGGCTTCGCGGCGCTGTTGCAGTCACGTCTGACGAACAAGGCGGTCGAGCGATGACCGCGACATGCCACATCCCCCGACCAGCCGGCCGCGGGACGGCGACGCTCATCAAGGCGGGGCTTGCGATCCTGCTGGCCATGACCAGTCTGCCGACCCACGCCGATGTCCTGACGGGGCTGACCAGCCAGCCATTGCCCAACGGTGGCGAGCAGTGGTCGCTCAATGTCCAGACATTGATCCTGTTGAGCGGGCTGGCGATGTTGCCGGCGGCACTGCTGATGATGAGCGCCTTCACTCGCATCATCATCGTGCTGGGGCTGCTGCGCACGGCCATCGGTACCCAGTCGGCTCCCCCCAATCAGATTCTGGTCGGCATCGCGCTGTTTCTGACCTTCTTCATCATGTCGCCCATCATCGAGCGCATCCATGACGAGGCTTGGCAGCCTTACGACAGCCAGCAGATCGGCCTTCAGGAAGCCATCGAACGCGGCGGCGTGCCGCTGCGGGAGTTCATGCTCGGCCAGGTGCGTGAGCCTGACATCGCGCTGTTCGCGCGCCTGGCAGAACTCGATGAGATACAGGGACCACAGGAGGTGCCTTGGCGTGTCCTGTTGCCGGCCTTCGTGACCAGCGAACTGAAGACGGCCTTCCAGATCGGCTTCACGCTGTTCGTGCCCTTCCTGATCATCGACCTGGTGGTGGCCAGCGTCCTGATGGCGCTGGGGATGATGATGGTACCGCCTGCCACCATCTCGCTGCCCTTCAAGCTGATGCTGTTCGTGCTGGTCGATGGCTGGCAGCTGTTACTGGGGTCACTGGCCGACAGTTTCTACTGAGCTCTCGATGGAGGTTTCCTCTGATGTCGCGAGTGAGCTGGCTGGCCCGGCCCTCCCGATGGCCAGCAGCACCGGACCTCTGTGTCTGATCTTCTTTACATTTTCATCTTCGTCTCATCCCCGTCTTTTCTCCGCCTCATCGCCCATGGAGTCGCGCATGACACCTGACGTCATCACCAGTCTGGCCTCACATGCCATGTACATCACGCTACTGGTGGCAAGCCCGCTGCTGGCCAGCGCGCTGGTGATCGGGCTCGTGGTCAGCCTGTTCCAGGCCGCCACGCAGATCAACGAGATGACACTGTCCTTCATCCCCAAGATTCTCGGCGTCTTCGCGGTGCTGGTCGCGGCGGGCCCCTGGCTTCTGGAGACGCTGCTCGACTTCACGCGCAGCGTCTTCACGGGCTTTCCGCAGTTGATCGGCTAGGCTGGGAGCGCGCATGAACGGGTTGGACCCGAATCAGCTCCAGGCGATGATCGTCAGTGTCATGTGGCCGTTCGCGCGCCTGTCAGGCTTCATGCTGATCGCGCCGATCTTCGGGCACCGGAGTCTGCCGACCCCGGTGCGACTGCTGATGGCGTTCGGCCTGGCCGTGATCATCGCGCCATTGATCGACAGCCCACCGGCACCGGACATGCTGGGGCTGGTGGCCGTGTGGCAACTGGCACTGCAGATGGCGGTCGGCATGGCACTGGGTCTGGTGATGCGCATCACCTTCGCCATCGTCGAGGCGGCGGGGGAATTCATCGGTCTGCAGATGGGGCTGGCCTTCGCCAGCTTCTTCTCCGAGGACACCGGCACCAACACCCAGGTGCTGTCACGTCTGCTGGGCATGCTCGCGATGCTGCTGTTTCTGGCCTTCAACGGCCATCTGCTGGTGCTGGAAATTCTGGTGGGACATTTCCATGACATCCCGCTGGATCTCGCTCGGCTGGGGCCACCGGGACTGGAAAACCTGCTGCTCTGGAGCGCCAGCCTGTTCAGCGCAGGGCTGCTGCTGGCATTGCCACTGGTGGCATCGCTGCTGGCCATCAATCTGGCCATGGGCGTACTGAACCGCTCGGCGCCGCAGCTATCCGTCTTCTCCATCGGCTTTCCGCTCACCCTGCTGCTGGGCATCGCCATGCTGTGGCTGATGATGCCCGGCATGACGGATTGGCTGTCGCTGCTGTTCCGTCAGGCGTTGAGCGCCCTGCAGGCCGTGCATGCAGGGCTGGGAAGCGGTCTGTGAATCAGCGCAGATAATCGAACAGCGACATCGAGGAGATCTCGGAAAAGGCCTGCTGGGAGGCCTGCAGCCCGACCTGAGCCAGTGAATAATCAGAGATCGCGGCATTGTAATCCAGGTCGATCAGGTCAGAGCGTGTGGCGGCATAATTGATTTCGCGGTCATCACCGATGAGATCGAGAGCGTCCAGTTCATTGAGCTTGGTGCCGACATCGGCGCGTACGGTCAGCACGTTGTCGAGACTGTTGCGGAACTGGCGACTGGCGCTCGCGATGGCATTGTCGAACGCGGCTTGATCCTCGTCGGTCTCGATGGGCGTCGCCAGTGCCGTGATGAGGCTGTCCAGATTGGCGAAGACCTCGGCGCTGGCCTCTCCCTCCTCGACCACCAGCTGCGTTGCCTTGCCGGACGCCTGAGCTTCAAGCACCTGTTGCTCAACACCGGACAGCGTCATCGACAGGCCATTGAACGCAAGCGTCATGCCATCGCGGAACGCCACCGGTGATGCCAGCGGGTCGCCATCACCATCCAGCATCGTGATATCCGCACCGTCGGCATCGGTGATCGTGACGCCAGTCGCATCGATGTCGATGGTGTAGGAAGCGCCATCGACACGCGCGCTCGAATCGATCAGCTCCGGCCCCTTGAAGGTGATCGGCAATGACGACTCGCGGCTGCTGGTCTGGATCGCCAACGACTGGCTGCCGGATGCCACGCCAGCGAAGATCTGGCTGCCGGTGTGATTGACCTCCATCAGGCGCGAGCTGTCGACGCGCTGCTGGCGCTGCTGGTCATCTCCGCGATAGGTGCCGTCCTCAGCGAAGGGTGCCGTATCCCCCTGCAAGCCACCGAACAGATAGTTGCCATTGCCATCGGTGCTGTTGGCCAGCCCCAGCAGCACGTCTCGGCTGCCTTCGATCTCGGTGGCCAGCGCGTCGCGATCGCTGTCACTGAGGGTGCCATTGCCTGCCTGGACGATCAGGCTCTGGACACGCGTGATGGTATCGGTGACCTGATTGAGCGTACTTTCCTCGAGGGACAAGGTGTTGCGCGCCGTGGTCCGACTGTCGCTGAACTGCTCATTGACGGCCTGTGCCTGCGAGATCGTCACTGCCTGACTGGCGGCACTGGGGTCATCCGAGGGATTGACCACGCGCTTGCCGCTGGCGAGCTGCTCGGACACCTTCGAGAACGCGGCCTGCTGCTCCAGCATCGAATTGACGCCCTGGGCATAGAGGGTTTGGGTACTGATGCGCATCACGACCTCGTTAGCGGATGTTCAGGAGGGTATCCAGCACCGTTGCCGCGGTCTGGATGACCTGAGCGTTGGCCTGGTAGAACTGCTGATAGCGAATCAGGTCCGCGGCTTCCTCATCGAGGTTGACCCCTGACACCGACTGCTCGGCGGCCGTCAGCTGCTCGGTCAGGCTCTGTTGCGCCTCCAGATTGACCTGCACCAGCCGAGTCTGATTGCCGACATGGCTGACCAGCGAGGCGTATTGATCATTGAAGCTGCCGGCACTGCCCAGCGCGTCGCTGCTCTGCAACTGCTGCAACGCCAGGATATTGCGGTTGTCGAGGCTGCCGCTGCTCTCGCCCGCCGCGATGTCAGCGCCGTCATCGATCGCGACCCCAAACGTCGCCGCAATCTGGCGCGTCGGCTGGATGGTGAAGCTGTCACCCTCCTGCATGTTGGTGGCCGAGAGGATCAGCCCCTCATGTTGCATCAGGCCTTCGCTGTCCGGACTCAGACTCTCCACTGTGCCATTGCCCAGATTCTCGAGCCGGTATTCCCCGCCCTCCAGGCTCAGGCGATAGTCATCACCGGTCAGCGCGACACTGTAGAAGTCCTCACCCTCCTTTAGGGTCGCAGGAGCGAACTCGACCTCAAGCGCCGCATCGAGGGTGTTGCCGCTGGCGGGCAGGACCTCCGGCGTGCCGAGCGTGAAGAAGTCGCCGCCGGCGTCACCATTGGCATCGATCCCGTCGCCATGCTGGGCATTGAAGGTCAATGCCAGACCCGCCGCCAGTTGCCCCAACTGATTCTGGGCCGGCGCCAGACTCTCCTCACGAAAGCCCAGCAATCCGCCCAGCGTGCCGCCCTCAAGCTGGCCCTCTTCGAGACTCATCGGCATTCCCGGGGCCGCGCTGTAATTGACCACCACCCGACTGGCATCCTGAGGGTCCACCACCGCGACAAGATCATGGCTGTCGCTGCCATTGACCAGCAGCTGACCGTTGCCAAGGCTGATGCTCAAGCGCCCGTCCTGCTCCTGCACGTCGACACCCACCAGCGATTGCAACTCGGTGACCGCCTGATCACGCTGATCCAGCAGCCCCAGCGGCTCTTCTCCGGTGCGGGCACGCGTCATGGAAATCTGCTCGTTCAGCGAGGCGATCTGGGTGGTGGCGTTGTTGATGTCGCCGACCACATCGCCGATTCGCGCATTGACACCGGCATCCATCTCATCGAGATACCCCGCGAAGGCATTGAGTTGCCCGGCCAGGCTCTCCGCCGTGCCCAACATGCTCTCGCGGGCGGCAGGGTCGCCCGGCTGGCTGGCGACACCCTCGATGGCAGCGAAGAACTGCTGCATCAGAGGCGCCAAGCCAGCCTCTTCATCCGCCAGCAGATTGTCGATCTGGCTGAGATTGGCCTCACGGGTTTCCAGCGCCGCGCTGGCGCTCAGCGCCGAATCCAGCTGCGCCGAGAGATACGCATCCGTCTGGCGACTGATGGAAGACACGCTGACGCCAGAGACCGGGTTGGCCCCCGGCCCGCCACTCAGTTCCACCGTCTCGCGGCTATAACCCGGCGTATAGACGTTGGCGATGTTGTTGCTGTTGGTGGCAAGCGCGGTCTGGGCGGCCTGCAGACCACTGACACCGATACTCAACATGCTGCTGGCCATGACGTTTACCTGAAGCGAATGAAGAAGACAGTAGGAAGATGGGCACTCTGCCGCGACGTGCCGGGCATGCCTGACTATCGGCCAGTGCTGAGCGAACTTGAGTCACGACCTACTCCAGTAGCCCTCGAGAGGTCGTCATCGCAAGCGGAATCGCTCCGCTCTGCGAAGGCGTTGCCGCCGGGGCTGTCACCGGCATTGCCGTGTCATCGGCGAAGAGGGGCCTGGCCTCACCGGCGTCGCGCTGCCACAGCGGTGCGGAGGCAGCCAGCCATCCCGGCTCTTGAGTGTCCTGCGAGGCGCTGGCGGTTGAGGTGCCCGGGAGGGAGCGTTCCACCTCCGAAGACGGCAGCACGTCACGTGACGCCAGGCGAGGCGATGAAAGCTCGCGATCACCGCTGGCATCCAGCGGGCCGACACGTTGCATGATCGAGATCAGCTTGTCGGCATAGTGAGGGTCGGTGGCATAGCCTGCCGACTGCAGGGCACGCGCGGCGCTTTGCGCATCCGGAGACCGGGCGACATGGGCATAGCGCTCGGCCCCGCTCAGCAACGCGGCGTGGTCACGCAGCGCACTGGCCTGATCCGGATAGACCCGGAAGCTGTCTTCCAGCTGCAGCCGACGTCCCTCACGATATTCCGTGGTCAGTACCGTGGTGATGTCCCCCTGCCAGCTGATGCCGGCCTTGATGCCGAACAGGTTGTGGCTGTCCTGGCCGTCCTCGGTGTGGATGCGTCGCTCGCCCCAGCCGGTCTCGAGTGCGGCCTGCGCCAGGATCAACTCAGCCGGCAAGCCGCTTTCACGACTGGCTGCGCGCGCCGCTGGCGCAAACTCCGCCACGAACCGCTGAACGTTGTCGGGTTGCTGACGCTGGTGCGCGTTGAGCATCGACACATCAGCGGCCGAGCGTGCCGTCTGATGGCCTTGTGAAAGTCGCTCAGTACTCGCCCCGACAGCTCCCTGAGGTATCTCGGCATAGAGTCCCTGAACCTCCCGACCCGCCGATACCACCTCCAGCATCGCCATGAAGCCGCCAGGCGAGTCGGCGCCTTCGGCTTCCACCGCTGACAGCCAGTTCGCGTCCGCCCCCCCCTGCGCAGCGCCAAACTCCTTGGCGACGAGATCAGAGACAAGAGCGTGGGCAGACTCACTGGACGTTGTCTCAGGCGAGGAATCACCGCCAGCCGTGCCTGCCCGGGAGGACAGTTGCTGAATCAGGATCCGCGAAAGCCCCACCCCCTCCCCGACACTGGCCAGCTGCTGTGAGAGCTGCTGATCCAGCATCGAGGTCATCATCTCCTGCTGCTGGGAGCCGGTCAGCGCTGAGCTTTCGGTCGCCGAGCGCATCTGCTTGAGCATCATGTTGAGCATCAAGGCTTCAAATTGACGGGCACTCTCCTCAAGAGCCTGCTGCTGCCGCTCTCCGCCACTCGTGGCCGCCCCCTTGAGACTCGCAAGTCCCTGGGTATCGAAGGCCAGACGCCCGGCATCCACGCCGGCATTGCTCGTGGACAGCCCCATCAGATCACCTCGAGATCAGCACGCAGCGCGCCGGCTGCCTTGAGCGCCTCGAGAATCGAGACCAGATCCTGCGGGGTGGCCCCCAGGGCATTGAGACCGTCGACCACCTCGGAAAGGCTGGCCGTCCCCTCGACCATGCGCAGCGCACCGCCCTGCTGGTTAACGCTGATATCGGGGTCGTTGACCACTGCCGTCTGTCCCTGGGACAGCGGCGCGGGCTGACTGATCACCGGATTGGCATCGATCACCACCGAGAGGTTGCCGTGGGTGACGGCGGCACGCGCCAGGCGCACCTCGGAATTCATCACCACCGAGCCGGTACGGGCATTGACCACCACACGTGCGCGCGGCACGCCCAGTGACACCTCGATATTTTCCAGCCCGGCGATGAAACCGACCCGCTGGCTGATGTCGCGTGGCGCCTGAATCACGATGTCCCGATTGCTCAACGGCGAGGCCAGCGAGCCACCGAAGTGTCGATTGATCGCAGTGGCGACGTTCTGGGCATGATTGAAATCGCCCTCGAACAGATCCAGATGAATCACGCCATTCTCATCGCCGAGTCGGGTGGGCACACCGCGCTCCACCGTTGCCCCGCCAGGAATGCGCCCTGCCGTGAGCTGATTGACCTGCACGCTTGAGCCACCCGCCTGGGCCCCGGCGCCCCCGATGATCAGATTGCCCTGCGCCAGCGCGTAGACCTGGCCGTCCACCCCCTTGAGCGGTGTCAGCAGCAAGGTGCCGCCACGCAGACTCTTGGCATTGCCAAGCGAGGACACCACGACATCGATGGGCTGACCGGAACTGGCGAAGGCCGGCAGGCTCGCGGTCACCATCACCGCAGCCACGTTCTTGAGCTGCATGTTGGTGCCCGACGGAACCGTCACCCCCAGCTGGGAGAGCATGTTGGTCAGACTCTGCCCGGTGAAGGGGGCCTGGGTGGTCTGGTCACCGCTGCCATCGAGTCCCACGACCAGGCCATAGCCGACCAACGGGTTGTCGCGAACGCCACGTACCTGCGCGAGGTCCTTGATGCGGTCGGCCTGCACCGACTCCAGGGAGAACAGCAGGCCGGTCAGCAGCAGACAGGCTGAGAGTGCTGCGCGCAGTCGCACGGGGAGTATCAGCTCAAGCATCGGAAAGCGACTCGTCAAGAAAGGTCATGGTGGGAAGACACCCTGTCAGGCTCACGCCGGGCAGCGCCATCAGAACGGTGCCAGATTCAGGAAGAAGCGCTGCATCCAGCCCATGTTCTGGGCCTCATTGATATAGCCGTCGCCCACGTATTCGATGCGTGCGCTGGCCACCTGGGTGGACTGCACGGTATTGGCCGAGGAAATCGTGCGCGGGTTCACGACCCCTGAAAAGCGGATCGACTCGGTGCCCTGATTGATCGCGATGCGCTTCTCGCCACGCACCTCGAGATTGCCGTTGGGCTGCACCTGACTGACCGTCACGGTGATGGTGCCGGTGAAACTGTTGTTGGCATTCGAGCCACCGCTGCCGGTGAAGTCGTTGTCGCCCTCGATATCGGCATCGGTACCATCCAGCAAGCCGGTCATGAAGTCGGGAATGGCGCTCAGCGAGAAGCCGACGCTGCCATCGCGACTCGCGTTGCTGGCCGAGCTCTTGCTGGCACTGACGTTCTCATCCAGCAGAATGGTGATGATGTCGCCGATGGCACGCGGGCGTCGGTCCTCGAACAGCGGCTGATTGCCATAAAGCGGCTGGAAGATGGCGCCATTGGCCATCGGCTGGGGACGCGGCTGCAGCGTGGATTCCAGTGGCGTGGTGTCCACCAGCGGCTCGCTTGGGACATAGGCGCAGCCAGCCCCCAGCAGCATCGCGCCCAGCAGGCCCGCAATTCCTGCTCCACGCACAGACGCCCGCCGCACGGCCTGCCGTGACGCCTCTACCCTGCTCACCAGATCACACGAAAGCGACATGCCAGGCCCCTTACATCTGGACCAGACGCTCGAGCATCTGATCGGTGGTGGTCACGGCCTTGGAGTTGATCTCGTAGGCACGCTGGTTCTGGATCATGCCCACCATCTCTTCCACCACGTTGACGTTGGAGGTCTCGACGAAGCCTTGATAGAGCGTGCCAGCCCCATTGAAGCCGGGCACGCTGTCGCTGCGCGGCCCAGAGGCGTCCGTCTCGGAATAGAGATTCTCCCCACGACTGAAGAGGCCAGCAGGATTGATGAAGGTGGAAAGCTGCAGCTGCCCGACTTCGGTACTGTTGGTCGCGCCCGGCTGGGTGACACTGACCACGCCATCCGAGGCGATATCCACGCTCAGCGCATTGGCCGGGATGACGATCGCCGGGTCCAGCGGATAGCCACTGGCCGTCACCAGCTGGCCAGTACTGTCGAGCTGGAAGGACCCATCGCGGGTATATGCGCTGGTGCCATCCGGCAGCATCACCGCAAAGAAGCCCTGCCCGTTGATGGCGACGTCCTTGGAATTTTCCGTCTGCTCCAGATTGCCCTGGATATGCAGGCGCTCGGTGGCCACGGTTCGCACCCCGGTCCCCACCTGCAGGCCCGAGGGCAGCTCCGTGGTGGCGGATGAAGCCGCGCCCGGTTGGCGCAGATTCTGATAGAGCAGGTCTTCAAACACCGCGCGGGAACGCTTGAAACCATTGGTCGAGACGTTGGCCAGGTTGTTGGCGGTCACGTCCATCTGCATCTGCTGAGCTTCAAGGCCGCTCTTGGCCGTCCATAGGGCACGAATCATCTGATGGGCTCCGCAATCAGGCTTCGGTGTCAGTCGAGACCAAGCAGGCTATTGCCCCGCTCGGCCATGCGCTCCGCGGTCTCGATGCCTTTCATCTGCATCTCGAAACCGCGGGCATTGTTGATCATGGCGACCATGGCGTCGGTCGCCGAGACATTGCTGCCTTCCAGCGCTCCCGAGACGACACGCACCTCGGGGTCCGCCACCAATGGCACGGCCGGCACCCCCTCGGCGGTCAGCGGCTGGCGAAAATAGCCGTCCGCCCCACGCTCCAGCGGCAGCCCACCGGGCACGCTATCGGGGTTGACCAGCTTGAGCTGTGCCTGCAGCGCCATGGTGTCCGGTGCATCCGCCGCCGAACGAGCGCTCACGCCACCATCCGCGGCGATGTGAACGATGGCATTGAGCGGCAGCGCGATCGGCCCGCCATCGCCCATCACCGGCAAGCCACCCGATGTCAGCATGCCGTCGGCGTCGATCTGCAGGGCGCCGTTGCGGGTGTAGCGTTCCTCGCCATCCGCGCCCTGCACGACCAGCATCCCCGGGCCGTCGAGGGCGACATCCAGCGCACGTCCGGTGGACTGGATCGTGCCCTGTGCCATGGAGGCCCCAGAGGTGGTCAGCTGACTGGACACCCGCGTCGGCAGGCCCTCGCCCTGGACATCCACGGCGCGTGACAGGGTCAGCATCTCGCGAAAGCCCGTGGTGGAGACATTGGCCAGGTTATGCCCGGCGACATCCTGCGCCGCCAGACTTCGCTGGGCACCGCTCATGGCGGTGTAGAGCATCCTGTCCATCACCGACTCCTCCTTTCATCAATCGTTGCGGTCAGTCGCCGCCAGTCACAGTGGTCAGGCACGGCGGTCAGTGGCCAGGTGCCGCCGCCACACCGTGTCGCGACACATCACCCTTCAGCGCGGATCAACGCAGGTTGATCACGGTCTGCTGGACTTCATCCTGGACCTGGATGGTCTGGGCATTGGACTGGTAATTGCGCTGAGCGACGATCAGATCCACCAGCTCCGTGGTCAGGTCGACATTGGAGGCTTCCACCGCGCCGGACACGACATCGCCGAAGATACCCTCCCCCGGCACGCCCACCAGCGGCTCACCGGATTCCGCCGTCGCCAGCCAACCATTGTCGCCATTGGGCCTCAGCCCCTGATCATTGGCGAAATTGGCCAGCGCGATGGTACCCAGCGTCTGCTTGAGCTCGTTGGAATAGCTGCCGATGACCCGGCCATCATCCTCGAAGGACACCCCCACCAGGCTGCCCGAGGTATAGCCATTCTGGGACAGCGAGGTGACTTCATAGTCATTGGCGTACTGGGTGCTGCCGGAGAGATCGATGCTGAAGTTCAGATCCTGCGCCCCATTGGAGAGGGCATAGGTCATGGCCGTGGGGGTGTAATCCGCCAACTGACCATTGGCGGCGAAGCTGATCTGCTCGACCTGTGCATCGAACTCGACCGTCGGCGCCGTGCTGCCGGCATTCACCTGTGACTGGTAGTCGGCCGACTTGCCCGCGAAATCCATCACATGCTGGACATCCCAGGTGTTGTTGCCGGTCTTGGTATAGAAGGAGGTCACCACATGCTCGCCGCCCAGGCTGTCATACACCGTCATCGCCGAGGCGTAGTCATAACTGGCGGGGTCCATGGGATCGAAGGTAGTGGAGGTGGTCTCGGCCTCGGCGTCCAGATTAATGGAAACCTGCGCGCCGAAGATGCTGTTGGCCAGATTGTCCTGGGTGGCGCTGGCGGCCAGCGGCGCCGTCGGCACCTGCAGCACGACCGGCTCCCCGGTGACTCGCTCGCCCGCATAGCCCGTCAGCTGGGCGCCCTGTGCATTGACGATGAAACCGTCGGCATCGATGTTGAGCTGGCCATTGCGCGAATAGACGACCTGACCGGTACTGTCGGCAAAGCGCAAAAAGCCTTCTCCGGAGATCGCCAGGTCCAGATCACGCCCGGTGGTTTCCAGGGACCCTGTCGAGAAATCCTGGGAAATGGTGGCGACCTGCACCCCGATACCCGCCGCCTGAGAGCTGGTATAGAGGTCCGCGAACTGGGTCTCGGATGACTTGAAGCCCACCGTTTCCGAGTTGGCGATGTTGTTGCCGATCACATCCAGATTGGTCGCGGCAGCACTCAAGCCGCTCAATGCCTGTGAAAACGCCATGATCTGTCCCTTGTCTCGCTATGTGAATGAGATCCCGAGCAGCATCGTGATACTCGGGGTGGCCGCAGCCTCTTTCCAACAGCGCGTGTCGAGGGCTCAACGACTCGCCTCCCGCGCCGGCGCATGAGCTCAGAGCACCTGACGCACGGCCGCAAGTTCCACCACCCCAAGCTGCGGACCAAGGTCCAGCTGAGCCCCGCTCTCGGATTGATTGACGCCACTGACCACGCCATAACTCAGTGTCTGCAAGTCGCTGTAGGGCTCACCGCCACGCTCGGCACTCACCGCCAGCTGGTAGGCACCATCCCCGGCCTGACTGCCATCCTCCAGCAGACCATCCCAGACGAAGCCATGGATGCCGGCGTCCAGCGCCCCGAGTTCGAAGGTCTTGACCACGCTGCCATCCGCGGCGAGCACCTCGACCCTGGCATCATCCACCGCTCCTTCAAGCTCGATCCCGAAGGGCGTGGAGGTGGCATTGCCCACCAGCACGGCATCGCCAGCAACCAGCACGCCCTTGTCGATCAGGCTGGCGGCCTGCAGGGCTTCGCTGCTGGAAATCTGGGTGGTGATGCTCTCCAGGGTCGTGTTGAGCTCCTCGATCCCGCTGACCGTGCTGATCTGAGCCAACTGCGCCGTGAGATCGGAATTCGAGACCGGATCCATCGGGTCCTGGTTCTGCATCTGTGCCACCAGCAACGTCATGAACTGATCATTGAGCTCCTCGGTGCCGCTGGCAGACACGGCGCTGGCAGCCGCGCTCGAGGGGGTGGTGGAGGTCTGGTTCAGGCTGCTGAGCAGACTGGTATCTAGCGTCGCCATGCGATTACCCGGTAGCGGAGAAAGCGGTCAGAAGGCAGAAGCGAGGGGCAAGGCATCCCACGCCCGGGCTCACTCACCCAGCGTCAGTGTCTTGCGCAGCAACGACTTGGAGGTATTGAAGACCTCGACGTTGGCTTCATAGGATTTGGAGGCGGCGATCATGTCGACCATCTCGGCGATCGGGTCCACGTTGGAGAAACTGACGTAGCCCTGCTCGTCCGCCAGCGGGTGATCAGGACGATATTCCTTGCGTGCCGGCGCATCACTCAACACCACCGAGCTGACCTGAACACCGCCCATGCCGGCGCGCTGATCGAGAGGCTGGCCGAGAGTCTGGCCGGTGAAGGACGAGTTCATGCCCGCCAGGGCAGTGGCGGCCTGATTGGCCTGACGGGCAAGCGGTGCATATTCAAAGACCACCTGGCGGGCCTGATAGGGCTTGCCGTCGGGCCCGGCGACGCTGTCGGCATTCGCCATGTTGCTGGCGATGGCATTGAGTCGCTGGGATTGCGCCGCCATCGCGGAACCGGCGACATGGAAGAGACTGAAGTCAGGCATCAGCTGTTCTCCGATTGCATGGCCAGACGCAGGCCCTGGATCTTGCCGGTCAGCAGCTCAAGACTGGCTTCGTAATGCAGGCTGTTGTCGGCGAAACTGACGCGCTCGACGTCCATGTCCACGGTATTGCCATCCAGACTCGGCTGGGTGGGCACCCGGTACATGAGCTCGACGCCGGCCAGCGTTGCGGCTCCCTGCGCCGCCTGATGCCCGGCCCGCGGCGTAGCCAGGGAAAGGGCCGCAGGCGCGCCCGCGCTGGCGGACGTCGCCTTGGCGAGCGCCGAGGAAAAGTCAAAATCCCGCGCCTGATAGCCCGGGGTATCGGCATTGGCGATATTGCTCGCCAGCACCTGCTGACGCTCGGCGCGCAGGCCCAGCGCCTGCTGATGAAAACTCATGAGGGCATCAAGTCGATCAAACATGGGGTATCCCGGCCTTGCACCCTGGCGTGTCGGCCATGGGTGATGTCCATTGATCAGCTCACCATCGGGGAGCTTGACTCAAGCAGGAATGAGAATAGTCAGCCGGCGCGAGGATGAAGGTAGGAACAAGCCCCTTTATCGGGGCTATTTCTGGTAATGCCCGGTCGGTGGGCGTCATACAATCGTGTCACGCTCGGTTTGCATGCCGATGGCCAATGGCCGATGCCGATGCCGATCCCCGACAGCAGACACCGTCGACGGCAGGCCCTCCAGCCAAGAACAGCTCGGCGGGGCAATCCGATCACGACATGAGAGAGAGCATGACGCCGACTTCAGCAACTACAGCCTCCCACTGGCGCAGCGCAGGACTCGCCCTGCTCGTCGGGTGGGGACTGTGCGTGCCGACCGCCCATGCCGCGCCCTCCTCGTCGCCGGCACCGACACCTGAGCAGGCATTGCGTCACCAGCTGCAGGCGTTCTTCGCCACCCCCGAAGGCGACACCGTCACGATACGCCTGCCCAAGGATGCCCCGCTCGGCACGCCCGACGAGCCGGGCGTGCAATTGGAAGTTCGACGTCTTCCGGCACTCCTGGCTGACTGCATGCCGGCGACGCTCAGCGCCTATCCAGATGGCCATGACCGCCTGTCACCGGGCCTCAAGCGCCTGCAACTGGCATGTCCCGATGGCCAACAACACCTGCTGAGTCTGCGCCTGGAACGCTTTGACTGGCGCATGAGCGCCGCCCGAGCACTGGCAAGCGGAACCCCCCTGACCGCACAGATGCTGCGCCCGCGGCTGACGGCACTTGGCAAGCTGCGCGGCGAGGGTTTCGCGCAAGCCGGGCAACTGGCAGGATTTTCCACTCGCCGCCGCTTGCGAGCGGGGGACGTCATCCGCGACAGTAGTGTGCAAGCCATCCCGCTGGTGAACTTCGGGGATACGCTGACCTATCAGGTGGATGGCAAGGGCTTCAGCATGCAGCGCAGCGCGCGGGCTCTGGAGTCCGGTGCACTGGATGACCGCATCCGCATCGAGCTTTCGCCCGGCCACTGGGTGCGCGCTCGAGTGATCGGTCAGCGTCTGGTCGCCCCCTGAGCCGATGTGTCCGCCTCGCTCACGAACACGATGGCTCTGGTACCCGACGTCCCAGATGGCTCATCGAGGCTAAAGCTGGCTCGCCAGCCGCCGATACTCGATTGGAGTGCAGGATGGATGCCTGCGCTCGCAAAGGCACCGCGACACGTCCGCCTCTCATCAGCTGAAGCGGACGCCCATCATCACAGAGGACAGGCCATGAAGATCGAACACGGCGGCCCCCTGCAGCGCAGTGAGACTCACGGCACCCGTGAGCTGCGCCCGCAGGCAAGCCAGGAGACGGCGACCACCACGTCCCCCCCCGGCGACTCCACCCAGGTCGAGTTGTCGAGCAGCAGCATCGATGCCGGACAGGATATCGACCAGGCACGCGTGGACAGTCTCAAGCAGGCCATCGCCGATGGCAGCATCAAGATCGATGTCGATCGCATCGCTCAGGGTCTGATCGACGCCTTCGAGGGTGACGCATGACCCTCGCGACCGCCTCCCCCCTTGAGCTCGAGGCGATCTTTCATGGCCTCGAGCATGAGCTGAAGCACTTCATCGCCCTGCTGGAGCAGGAACAGCGACTGTTGGGACAACGTCAGCCCCAGACCAGCGCACTGGATGAGATACGCCAGGCCAAGCTGGCCAATGCCGGCCGACTTGAGGCGCTGGAAACTCGCCGACGTGACTGGCTTGCGCAGTCAGGTCTCTCCAATGACCCGCTGGAACTGCAGACGGCACTGGCCGGACAGCCGCTGCTGGCGCAAACGTGGTGGCAACTGGTCACCCTCACTCGCCGCGCCCAGGCGCGCAATCGCCTGAGCGGGGACCTGATCCGCCAGCGCATGGCGCTGCACAGTCGGATTCTCGACAGCCTGCATGAGCGGGCACCCGGTCACTATGGTGCCGATGGCCGCCCCGGCGCTGCGCCTGCACGGCTCAACGTCTCGGCGTGAGCTCCCGCGTCGCGCTCTCCCTTGTCACGCAGTCCCTCGGCGCCCGTCACTTGCCTCCTTGCCGTTCTCACTGTCCTTGCGGCTTTCACCGCCCATGAAAACGACAAGGCCCGGTCAATGACCGGGCCGAAATTCTGACCGCCTGCATGACTGGCGGATGCCTGCCGTGGGTAGCTACCACGCACGGGCGCAGGGCGTGAACGCTCAGCCCAGACTCTCCACCTCCAGCACCAGCTGGATGTCTTCCAGCTGCGCCGCGGGCGCCAGCACTCCACGACCATTGCGGTAGACCCGCAGAGAGAACGGCGCCGTGGCGAGAATGGTCTCCGGCAATGTCAGCTTTCCACGTCGTGCATCCAGCAGCGCGCAATGCGATGCCTGACACAGCATGACCTGCCATTCCCCGGGCGCCGAGGGCAGATGGTAGCGCCAGTGGATCGCCCCGATACGCGTCCTTTCAGGTGCCATCAGCCCCGAATCACGTACCGCAGGACCAATAGCCAACTTGCGGGTATACCATTCGCCCCGCTCACGAATGGTCACTGACTCCACGCTCATCATGACGGCGGCACTGCCCGCCTGTAACGATGGCACAGCACCGAACGCCCCCAGCAGCACCGCTGCGGCCATCACCATCGGCACCCGCCGGCCCGGCCGCCACGTCGCCGATTCCGTGTCTGGGCGAAGCAGGAAAGAAAAAGGGTGAAACACGTCTGACTCCTTGACGATGACTCATTCATTGATGGGGCCTTGCGGACGAGCGCCGCCCACCTGACTCCCTTCAGGCGGCACGCCCGCCGATCATCCGCGTGACGCGCAACTCTCTGTCGTCAGGGATTTCCGCCTGAGACAGCACTGCCAGATGCTTGAAACGCCGACGCAGGAACCGCGAGAGCAGCGGGCGCAGGGAATGCCCCACCACCAGCACGCAAGGATCTCCCTGCGCATCCTGAGCCGTCACGGCACTCTCGGCATGTTGCATCAGCGTATCGGCAAGTCCGGGCTCCAGGGCGTTGCCGTTGCCCAGCGCCTGCATCAACACCTGTTCCAGCTGAGCCTCGAGACCGATCACCCGCAGCACACGTTCCGCGCCGAACCAGTACTGGGTAATCGCACGTCCCAGCGCCACCCGCACCATGGCCGTCAGCTCTGCCGGGTCCTGGGTGCGGGGTGCGTGCTCGGCCAGTGCCTCCAGAATGCTGCGCAGATCGCGAATGGACACCTCCTCATCGAGCAGGGTGTGCAGAATGCGCTGCAAGGTGCCCTGGCTGACCAGCGCCGGCACGACTTCCTCCACCAGCCCCCCGTCCTGCGGCCCGAGCTTTTCCAGCAACTTGCTGACTTCACTGCGGCCCAGCAGCTGCGAGGCATGGCGTGACATCAGATGATTGAGGTGCGTGGTGATCACCGTGGCGGTATCCACCACGGTATAGCCGTAGACCTGGGCCTGCTCTCGGGTGTCCGGCTCGATCCAGACCGCTGCCAACCCGAAGGCCGGCTCGGTGGTGGCCACGCCCGGCAACTTGCCCGAGACCTTGCCGGGATTGATCGCCAGCCAACGCCCCGGATACGCCTCGCCCCGGCCGACCTCGGCGCCCTTGAGGCTGATGACATAGTGATTCGGCCCAAGTTCGAGGTTGTCGCGAATATGCACCACCGGCGGCAGGAAACCGATATCCTGGGCGTACTTGCGACGCACTCCCTTGATGCGCGACAGCAGCTCACCGCCCTGGCGCACATCCACCATGGCGATCAGCCGATGGCCAACTTCCATCGCCAGCGGCTCCACCAGCCGCACATCATCCCAGCTGGCCTCACTGACCTCCTGAACCGCCGCGGCTGGCGCAGGCGCCTGCTCCTGCGCTGATGCCTCGCCTTCCTGTCGTTCCCGTCGCCCAGCCCACCAGGCTAGCGCTCCCAGCATCACGGTGAAAAAGATGAACACCAGATTGGGCATGCCAGGTACCAGCCCCAACAGCCCCATCACACCGGCTGCCAGCCACAGTACCTGAGAACTCATGAACAGCTGGCCGATCATCTGCTGGCCAACATCCTCATTGGTGTTGACCCGCGAGACCATGACCCCGGCCGCGGTGGAGATCACCAGCGAGGGAATCTGGGCCACCAGACCATCACCGATGGTCAGCAGCGTGTAGGTGCGGGCTGCCTCATCCATGCTCAGCCCATGCTGTCCGACACCGATGATCAAGCCACCGATGATGTTGACCACCATGATCACGAGCCCCGCCACGGCATCACCGCGCACGAACTTGCTCGCGCCGTCCATCGAGCCGAAGAAGTCGGATTCCTCGGCCACTTCGCGACGCCGCTCACGCGCCTGGTCCTCACCGATGAGGCCCGCATTGAGATCGGCATCGATCGCCATCTGCTTGCCGGGCATCGCATCCAGCGTGAAGCGCGCGCCGACCTCGGCGATACGCCCCGCGCCCTTGGTGATGACCATGAAGTTGATGATCACCAGAATCGAGAACACCACCAGCCCCACGGCAAAGTTGCCGCCGACCAGGAACTGTCCGAAGGCTTCGATGACCTTGCCGGCAGCGTCTCCGCCGTTGTGTCCCTCAAGCAGCACGACGCGTGTCGAGGCCACGTTGAGCGAGAGCCGCAACAGGGTCGAGAACAGCAGCACGGCGGGGAATGCCGAGAAATCCAGCGGCTTCTGAGCGAACATGCTGACCATCAGGATCATGATCGACAGCGCGATGTTGAAGGTGAACAGCAGATCCAGAATGAAGGGCGCCAGCGGCAGCACCATCATCGAGAGGATCATCATGATCAGCATGGGCCCCGCCAGCACCTTCATCTGACCTGGCGTGCCGAGACCCATGCGATCCAGCAATGACAAGAGAGCATTCATGCAAACGGCTCGTCTGGCGGTGAAGACGCACGCGGATCGCGCGGCCTGGAAGAGGATGGTGTCGCTGGCGGCGTGCTGACGGAATCGTCTTCGCCGGCATCGGTGCCACCGGCGTCGATGCCACCGGCGTCGATGTCACCGGCGTCAGCGTTCGGGGATTCGTCAGCGCTCCCCGTGTGAGCTTGTGCCTCTGGCGGGACCTGCAGGTCCTGCGGCACCTCGAGGCCCTCGGGATCACGCGGCCGAAGCCCCCCGTGGTCTCGGGCGCGCTTCAAGCGCATGGCCCAGGCGAGCACCTCGGCGATCACCTGATAGAGGGCAAGGGGGATTTCCTGCTCGAGCTCGACGTGGGCATGCAGGGCACGCGCCAATGGCGGAGCATTCAGGACCGGCACGGCATGCGCCTCCCCGAGCTCGCGAATGCGCAGCGCTACCTGATCACGTCCCTTGGCCACCACGCGTGGCGCGCGCATGTCCGACTCGCGATAGACCAACGCCACCGCGAAATGGGTCGGATTGGTGACGATGACGTCCGCTCGCGGCACCTCCGTCATCATGCGTGCCCGCGCCATTGCCTGCTGCTGCTGACGAATGCGCGCCTTGACCTGAGGATCGCCATCCGTCTCCTTGTGCTCACGCTTGATCTCTTCGAGACTCATGCGCAGCTTCTTGGCATGGCTCCACAGCTGATAGGGGACGTCCATCAGGGTCGGCACGATCAGCATCACGACCGCCAGCGCCGTGCATCGCGCCACGAGCGTCAAGGCATCCGCCAGCGCGTTGTCCAGCGGCATCAGCATCAAGGCCATCAACTCCTGGCGCTGCGCATGCAGATACAGCACCACCACCCCGCCGACCAGCAGCGACTTGGCAATCGTCTTGGCCAGTTCGGCTAGGGCCTGACTCGAGAACATCCGCCCGATGCCCTTGATCGGATTGAGTTTGCCAAGCGAGGGAGCCAGCGACTTGGTGGAGAACATCCAGCCACCCAGCAGAATAGGCCCGACAAGCGCCAGCACGACCAGCAACGCAAACAGCGGCAACAGGGCGATCAACGCCTCCTGCCCCAGCATCAAGGCATTGGCGAGCATGACGCGACTATCCAGTGCCAGCGTGCGATCGAAACCGAAAGCCTGGCCCAGGATGCGCTCCAGGGTATCGCCCAGCACACCGGCATACAGCCACAACGCGCCGGCGCCACCGCCCAGCAACAGGAAGGTCGCCAGCTCGCGCGAGCGTGGCACCTGCCCTTCCTCGCGGGCCTTCTGCAGACGGTGAGGCGTCGCCTCTTCCGTCTTGTCGTCACTGCTCTGCTCGTCGGACACCTGCCGCTCCACTGCCGTCAGGCGACCAATGCCCGGGAATCATGCCCGCCATTGTGCCTCCCGACGTCAGGATCAAAGCGCGGAATAACGCCAAAAATCGACTCGGACTCATGTCGTCACTCGCTGCGTCAAAAGCCGAGGCTATCGAGCAGATCATCGACTTCATCCTGACCCTGGACCACATCGGGTCCTCCTGCCTTCACCTGAGGCCCGTTCAACAGCGAACTCCCGCTGATCCGGCGTGCCGTACGGGCATGCGCCTCGGGAGAGTTGTCAATCAACAGCTGCAGCAGCTGCTGTTCGATCTGTTGAATCACGTCCATCATGCGCTTGATCACCTGCCCGGTCAGATCCTGAAAGTCCTGAGCCATCATGATCTCGAGCAATTGCGCATTGGTGGCTGCAGCCTGCTCGGGGACCGCAGACAGATAGGCGCGGGTATCCACCACCAGCTCGCGCGCTTGATCCAGCGCCACGGGTTGCGCATACCAGGCATCCCAGCGAGCGCTCAGCCCCTGGGCATGACTCGCCAGGGCATCCTGAAGTGGCTGGGCACGTTCGCAGGCGTTCAGCGCACGATCCGCGGCCTTTTCCGTGGTGCTGGCCACGTAATTGAGGCGATCCCGTGCATCGGGAATGGCCTCCGCCGCACGCTCTATCTCACGGTCCAGACCCAATTCCCGCATGTTGTCACGCAACATGCGGGTCAAACGTCCGATACGCTGAATCAGCTCTTCACCAGTCTCCGGCGTGCCATCACTGTCAGCGGGCTGTATCGGCAACTCGGATTGCGTGGCCGGGGATACCGACATCTGTTCGGGATTGCTCATGCCTTTCTCCTGGCCGGCGGCCATCAGTCGACGACCGCACGGTCGTCTAGAGGCCGTGCTTCTCGAAGACCTTGGCCAGTTTCTCTTCCAGCACCGCTGCCGTGAACGGCTTGACCACATAACCACTGGCCCCCGCCTGGGCGGCAGCGATGATGTTTTCCTTCTTGGCTTCTGCCGTCACCATCAGCACGGGCAAGCTGGCCAATGCCTCACTGGCGCGGATCTGCCTGAGCATCTGCAGGCCGTCCAGATTCGGCATGTTCCAGTCCGAGATCACCAGCCCATAGCTTCCCTGGCGCAAGGCTTCCAGCGCCTGCTGACCATCTTCGGCTTCCTCTACATTGGTGAACCCTAGCTCCTTGAGCAGGTTGCGCACGATGCGACGCATGGTGGGAAAATCGTCGACGACGAGAATACGCAGGGATGTGTCAGCCATCAGTGGTCAGACTCTCTGTAAGTGAACAAGTGAACGTGAAGGGGCGCCCGCCAAGGGTCACGACGCCGGGTGCATCCGCCTCGCAAGCCTTGCGACCCGACCACCCTCAAGGCTGTCAATGCCGTCCTGTCAGTCACTTATCGACCCCGCGCGCGCAAACTTTACCGTGAATCCCCGGGGATTCGCTGACGGGCTCAGACACGCTGCGAGCGCCCCGAAAGCTGGGTCTGGGCCAGGAGGTGGGCACTGATTCGCGTCAGAGGCAGCACCACCTCCGCCGCACCCAGCGCATCTGCCTCACGAGGCATGCCGTAGACCACGCAACTCTGCTCATCCTGCGCGAGGGTATGTGCCCCTGCCTGACGCATCAGCAGCAGTCCTTGAGCGCCATCACGGCCCATGCCCGTGAGTATCACGCCCTGCGCATTGCGTCCGGCTACCCGTGCCACCGACTCGAACAGCACGTCCACCGAAGGACGATGACGATTGACCGGCGGACGCTGATCCAGCGCGATCACATAGTTGGCGCCACTGCGCGCGAGCGTCATATGGGAATCACCGGGGGCGATGTAGGCATGCCCGGGCAGCACGCGCTCTCCGTGCTCCGCCTCCTTGACGGCAATGCGGCAGAGGCCATCGAGGCGCTGGGCAAAGGAACGCGTGAACCCCGGCGGCATGTGCTGAGTGATCAGAACCGCCGGTGCATCGGCGGGCAGCGGTTCCAGCACGGCACGGATGGCCTCGGTGCCGCCCGTCGAGGCACCCAGCACGATCAGCTTCTCGCTTGAAAGCAGCGGACGACCCGCACCACGAGCGCGCGCCGCTCTGGCGTCAGATGCGTGGCTGCCCTGTGCGGGCGCGACATGGGCGGCATCCATCGGCGCAGGCACTTGTCGAACAGACGAAGCTGACGATTGTCGAGCGGGTTGTCGAACAGAGCACGGTGTCATGGGGCGGACCCGAGCCTGGGCTGCGGCACGAATCTTGTCGGCGATCACATCGGCATATTCCAGCATGCCACCCCGAATCCCCAGGCGCGGCTTGGACACGAAATCCACGGCTCCGAGCTCCAGGGCACGCAGGGTGATTTCGCCACCGCGTTCGGTCAGCGACGAGACCATCACGACCGGCATCGGCCGCAGGCGCATCAGGCGCTCCAGAAACTCGAGACCGTCCATGCGCGGCATTTCCACATCCAGGGTCAGGACATCCGGGTCGTGACGCTTGATCAGGTCTCTGGCCACCAGCGGGTCCGGCGCACTGGCGACCACCTCCATGTCTGGCTGCGCATTGATGATCTCGCTCATCAGCTCGCGGATCAGTGCGGAATCGTCGACACACAGCACACGAATCGGCACCGCGCTGCTCAAGGAACCGTCCGCCAGGGCGCCGGCCGCCGCATCGCCGCTGTCGAGTTCATGGCGACCGGACATTGCGCCATGCGAGGTCGATGATGAGGTTCGCTTGTACATCCTGTGACTCCCGGGCGGTCTATCGAGTAGGCCAGCGGTGGTGAATCGCCTCGCACAACCACGCCTGGCAATGATGACGAATCGTTGATGAATGCTCATGCGCCCCTCGGGCAACGCCGATCGTGGACCGATGCCCACCTACGCATGCCGAGACATGCTCTCAGCCGCTGGACAGGGGCTTTCCGTCGTGCGTGAAGATCTCCGCACGCTTGCGTTCCGACAGGGTATAGACGGTCTGGCCGCGCAGCGTGAAGGCGTCATTGAGCCAGGAGAAGTTCTCGGAATGGCCGGCGAACAGCAGTCCATCCGGCTTGAGCATCAAGGCAAAGCGATCCAGCAGGCGCGACTGCGTCGCCTTGTCGAAATAGATCATGACGTTGCGACAGAAGATCGCGTCAAATCCATTGCCCAGCCCCCACTGAGCATCAAGCAGATTCAGCTGGCGATAACGCACCAGACGTCGAATCTCGGGTTTGACTCGGACCAGCCCCTCTCGGCGACCGCTGCCGCGCAGCAAGAAGCGCTTGCAGCGCTCATCCCCCAGCTTGGCGATGCGCTCGAGGGGATAGACCCCGGCTTCGGCCTCGTTGAGGGCATCGGTGTCGATATCCGTGGCGATCAGCTCCACCTGGTCCGCAGCAGCGCCGAGCACCTCACGCAGTACCATCGCGATCGAATAGGGCTCTTCGCCCGTGGAGGCCGCCGCACACCAGATGCGCAACTTGCCCCCTCGCGCCTGCAGGCGTTGCTCGAGGAAATGACTCAGCAGGGTGAAGTGATGAGGCTCGCGGAAAAAGGCGGTGAGATTGGTCGTCAGCGCGTTGATGAAGGCTGGCCATTCATCCTTGGCTCCGGACGCGCGACCGCCTTCCAGCATCGCCAGATAATCGCTGAAACGGGTGAGCCCATGCAGCCGCAGACGGCGAGACAGCCGGCTGTAGACCATCTCGCGCTTGTGACGCGCCAGCACGATGCCCGCTCGCTGATAGATCAGACGCGCGATCCGGGCAAAATCGTCTTCCGTCATCTCCAGATCACGCGCAAGCCCTCCAGCCTCCTGCGCAGGGACTCGGGAGACACCTTTGCCTGAGTGGGGAGCGAAACCTAGAAGCTTTTCCACTGATCGCCGCCCTGATCATGTCCCGCAGGGTCAGCTGACCGGACGCTGTCACGGGCCGCCTCTGTCGGCACGGATGGCGAGCGCGCTGGCACGCGCTCAGGCCCTTCGCCACCGAAGCGAAACACGTTGACGGCATGCGACAGCCCGGCCACCGAGCCCTCCAGGTCCTGCGCGAGATGGGCGCTGCTCTGAACGCGCTGGGCGTTCTGCTGTGTCGCCTGCTCCATCTCGTTGATGGCCATGTTGATCTGCTCGATCCCGCCGGATTGTTCCCGCGAGGCCGCGGAGATTTCGGCGATCAGATCATTGACGCGCGAAATGCCCGCCACGATGTCCACCATGGTGGCACGTGCCTCATCGACACGGGTGCCGCCTGCATGAATCTCGCGTTGAGTCGTGTCGATCAGCGACTTGATCTGACGAGCCGCCTCGGCACTGCGTGAGGCAAGGTTGCGCACCTCACCGGCCACGACGGCGAATCCGCGCCCATGTTCTCCGGCTCTCGCCGCTTCCACCGAGGCATTGAGTGCCAGCAGGTTGGTCTGGAAGGCGATCGAATCGATGACCTTGATGATGTCAGCCATCTGCCGCGAAGTGGCGGTGATGCCTTGCATGCGTTCGACCACGGCCTGCATCGCCTCGTCCCCCTCGCGGGAGGCACGGGTGGTCTGGTCGGCCAGACGCGATGCCTGGCTGGCATTGTCGGCGTTCTGGCGGACCGTGCCGGTCATCTGCTCCATGCTGGCAGCCGTTTCCTCAAGCGAAGCGGCCTGCTGTTCGACGCGGGACGAGAAATCCTGATTGCCGTGGCTGATATCCGTCGCGGCCGGTCGCACGATACTGATCCCGGCATTGACCTCACTGACGATCCCCACCAGCGACTTGCGCATGCTGTCCAGTGACTGGACCAGCCGTGCCACCTCATCACTGCCCTCCAGCACCATCGATTGGGATAGGTTGCCGGCCGCCACCTGGCGTGCGAAATCCAGCGTGCGTCTCAGAGGGCGTACCAGGCGCTGATAGGTATGAACCCCCAGCAGGCAGGTCAGCAGCACGGTGATGCCAAGCCCACCAGCCACCAACCACTGCGCGAGTTGCAGCCGGGTCTGCTGGGCATGCTGCCGGGCTTCCAGCGCCTGTATTCTCTCCAGCCCCCCGGCTGCACCGGCCAGCTGACCTTTGAGCTCTGCCGCCAATGTCTGGGAATGCACATGACTCGATTCCAGCAGTTCCAGCGCTGAAATGCCCAACACGAGGCTCGCCCCGACCGGCAGCAACACCAATGACGCGATACGGCGTGCCAGTCGCCACCGCGTAAATCGCCGGAAGATGCCCGACACACCGGTGCTGATGATCTGTCCGCGCAACAGACGATAGCCACCCTCACCCGCCTCCATGGCCCGATAGGCACGCTCGGCACGCTCGATCTGCTCACGGCTGGCCTTGACCCGTACCGAGGCAAACCCCATCACCTCGCCGTTTTCCATCAACGGCGTGACGCAGGCATCCACCCAATAGAAGTCGCCATCCTTGCGTCGGTTCTTGACCAGCCCCTGCCAGTTCTTGCCACTCTTCAGGGTGGACCAGAGATTCTCGAAGGCCGCCTCGGGCATTTGCGGGTGCCGCACCAGATTGTGCGGCGCGCCGATCAACTCATCGCGCGTGAAACCACTGACCTCGATGAACACCGAGTTGGCGTAGGTAATTCGCCCCTGAAGATCCGTTCTGGAAATCAGATAATCATGCTCGCCAATGGGATATTCCCTGGCAGTCACCGGCTGATTGTTTCGCATGTCCCTTCATTGCCCTCGCGACGAACCTTCGATAGCTGCACCACTTCCCTGGACACTCCCGCCTGCCTCTGCCAGTCACTATCGGCCGACGCCACCGAAACTTGAATCTCGTCACGCAAGGCCTGCCCGCCGCCGACAGACCACAATCGTCAGCTGTCACACGACAGACGCCGCCACCTTTTCGGATGGCGGCGTCTGTCGTGTGGGCGGCTTGAGTGAACACCGGGGAGGAATCAGACCACTGCGGTCTCAGGGTCCATCAAGGCCATTTCCTCGCTGGTCATCATGCGTTCGATGTCCATGATCAACAGCATGTGTTCATTGACCGTCGCCAGTCCTGCGAGGAAGTCACTTTTCAGGCGTGCTCCGAATTCAGGCGGCGGCAGCAGCTGGTCTGCCGCGAGGCTGATCACGTCCGAGACACCATCCACGACGATGCCCACCACACGCGCCCCGAGGTTGATCACGATCACGACGGTCTGTGCGGTGTACTCGGCTGCCCCGAGATTGAATTTCAGACGCAGATCGACGATCGGTACGATGACACCACGCAGATTGGTCACGCCCTTGATGAAGGCCGGCGCATTGGCGATACGCGTGACATTCTCGTAACCGCGGATCTCCTGGACCTTGAGGATATCGACGGCGTAATGCTCCTCGCCAAGGCTGAACACCAGATACTGGCCGCCGTCACTGGCGCTGCTGGCGTGATCCTGCGCCAGACCGACATCTGAGTGCTGGATGCTCGAAAACCGTGTGCTCGTCATGCTGATATCCTGTCAGTGAAGTTGGCGTCACCCGCCGATGAAACGTGATGGACGTCAGGCCAGCGCCAGCGCGCCGTCCTGACGTGCCGCCAGCTGCCCGCCCTGGCGTCCGAGCCGATGCAGGTCATGGACATCCAGGATCAGGGACACACGCCCATCTCCCAGAATGGTCGCCGAGGACACGCCAGGCACCTTGCGATAGTTCTTCTCCAGATTCTTGACCACGACCTGTTGCTGCCCGATCAGCTCATCGACCAGCAAGGCATATTGGCGACCCTTGCCTTGCACCACGACCACGATGCCCTCTTCAGGCCGTGTTCTGGCACCCGGCACGTCGAAAACCTCATGCAAGGCCACCAGGCCGAGATACTCTTCGCGCACCTTGAGCAACCGGTCACTTCCCACCATGCTGAACAGCATGTCACTCGTCGGCTGCAGGGATTCCACCACCGCGGACAGCGGCAGAATATAGATCTCCTCGCCGGCGCGAATGGCCATGCCTTCCAGAATCGCCAACGTCAGCGGGAGCACGATCCGCGTCGTGGTGCCGCTGCCCTTGCGCGACGCAAGCTCGACATGCCCACCCATCGCCTGGATGTTGCGCTTGACCACATCCATCCCCACGCCCCGCCCGGAGACATCACTGACCTGCTGTGCGGTGGAGAAGCCCGGCGCGAAGATCAGCTGCCAGACCTCGTCATCGCTCAAGCCGTCATCCACCGCCATCCCGTGGCTGCGCGCCTTGGCCAGAATGCGCGCGCGATCCAGCCCGGCGCCATCGTCCATGACCTCGATGACGATGTTGCCACCCTGGTGGCGCGCCGATAGCGTCAGGGTACCCTGGGCGGACTTGCCCTGAGCCTGGCGAACATCAGGCAATTCAATGCCATGATCGAGACTGTTGCGCACCAGATGGGTCAGCGGGTCGATGATCCGCTCGATCAGACTCTTGTCCAGCTCGGTGTCATGGCCATGACTGACCAGCTCGACCTGCTTGCCGAGTCGTCCGGCAAGGTCACGGATCAGCCGCGGGAAACGCGAGAAGACATAATCCATCGGCATCATGCGCACGGACATGACCGCTTCCTGCAGATCACGCGCATTGCGTTGCAGCTGGCTGATGCCACTGACCAGCGCCGCCTGATCCAGTGGCGAGCTGGCGCAGGCTGTCTGTTCGAGCATCGACTGCGTGATGATCAGCTCGCCCACCAGATTGATGATGGTATCCACCTTGTCGACCCCCACCCGAATCGACCCTTGCTCCTGCGGGACATCCGTGGCACGTCGTCCACGTGATTGACGGCGATCCGCTGGCTCAGTCGGTGGCTCGAGGGCTTCCATGGGGTGGCGGACCGGGGCGGACACCTCCACGGCCGGCACCGCCTCTACCGCCTCTACCGCCTCTACCGCCTGTACCGAAAGACGGCATGATCCAGCCGAGGGCGCCACGTCAGACAGCGGTTCGATGAGAATCTGCTCAGGCTCGATCACGAAGCACAGCACGGCTTCGATGTCGTCGGCAGCCACGGTGGTGGCAAGAACGACGGTGCAGACCTGCTCATCTCCCTGGACGCCAAGTACCTCCCCGAGATTGCCCAGCTCCTCGATCAGCAACTCCCTGTCACGGTCAGGCACGAACATGAGACTGATCTGCATGCGCGGCTCTCCCTCGGCTCCCGGCACCGCGTCAGGGCCGGGATCGACGGCGAGAGGCGCGCCCTGCTCCCCCCCAGGCTCTCCGTCAGCATCGGGCTCTCCCTGCTGGCTCTCAGATGAGTCGTGCTTGGCGGGCACGTGCTGGAGCATCTCCTCCTCGGCCAGTTGCTTGAGCACACTGACGATGTGCGCATAGGCCTCCGGATCTGGCGTCTGCGCATTGCGATACGCTTCCAGTTGATCTTCCAGCATGTCCTTGGTCTCCAGGAAGCGATCGATATGCGCCGCCCGCAGCACAAGTTCTCCACGGCGCGCATGGTCAAGCAGGTTCTCGAGATGATGGGTCGTCTCTTGCAATACGCTGAAGCCGAAGGTCGCAGCGCCGCCCTTGATGGAGTGGGCAGCACGAAAGATCGCATTGAGCTGCTCGGCATCCGGGGTCTCGACATCCAGCGCCAGCAGCTGCTTTTCCATCTCCGCCAGCAGCTCCCGCGCCTCCTCGAAGAAGGTGTCGTAAAATTCACTGATGTCCATGTGCGCTCTCGGTTGGCATCCGTTGACCTGCCTTCTGTCTTTCGGGGTCAGCTCTCGGGGGCTAGCTTTGAGGGCTAGCTCTCAACCCCAGTCCGGGCATCACGAATCTCGCCGGGACTTGCTAGCTGTTCGAGGCGCGCCCTGAGGCTGTCGATGTTCTCTGCCGGGCGCGGATTGACCCCGTTGCTGTCAGTGATTTCGCGATAGGCGGTGTGACTGAGCACCATCAGGCTGATGCGTCGGTTCACGGCGGCCTGCGGGTCCTGGCTGTCCAGACTGATGCGTGACCCCATTCCGACGACACGCACGATGCGATCGACCGCCAGCCCATGCGCGACCAGCACTCGGCGCGCGACATTGGCACGATCAGTGGACAGCTCCCAGTTGCCATAGCCTCCCTCACCGACAAAGGGACGATTGTCGGTGTGTCCGGTGATGCTCAGGTGATTGGGCAGGCGCGCCAGAATCGGCGCCAGCAGGGACAGCAGTTGGGAAAGCTGTGCCGAGGGCTGCTTGCTGCCAAGGGCAAACATCGGATGCTGATCACTGTCCGTGATCTGGATACGCAGGCCTTCCGCGGTCAGCTCGATCTGCAGCTGCTCGCGCAGCTCAGCAAGCGATGGGTCTTCACGCATCTGCTGCGACATGATGCTGTCGATCTCGTCACGGATATCCGCGAAACGCGCCTCTTCCGCCAGTGCCTGACGCTGCATGCGCGAGACATCCGCGCCCTTCTCCCCCTGGACTTCCTCGGCCATGAATCCCCCACCGGGAATGGCACTGCTGGAGGCGGAGTTGCGATCACCGCCCAGCAGCGAGATTTCCAGCGGCGCACCGAAGTAGTCGGAGATTTCCCTGAGGTCTTCATCAGAGGCATTCGAGATCACCCACATCACCAAGAAGAAGGCCATCATCGCCGTCATGAAGTCGGCGTAGGCAATCTTCCAGCCGCCGCCGTGATGGCCCTTCACGATCTTGGGTCGCTTGATGACGATCGGTCTGCGCGTCTCACTCATGCGCCGTCTCCCCGTGTCTCGGCGTCCCCGTCGTCGGGATGCTTGCGCTCATGTCAGCCGGCTCCCTTGTTCTTGATGTCGCGAACATGTTCTTCCAGCTCATTGAAGCTGGGGCGCTCGGCGGTGAACAGCGCCTTGCGGCCGAACTCGACGGAAATCTGCGGCGCATAGCCATTGAGCGAGGCCATCAGGATGACGCGGATGCACTGCATCATCTTCACGGCCTCATGCACTTCGTGCTGGATCTTGTTGGCCACCGGCGTCACGAACCCATAGGCCAGCAGAATCCCCAGGAAGGTGCCGACCATGGCATTGGCGATCAGGACGCCAAGCTGAGCAGCGCCCTGATCCGCGGAGGCCAGCGCATGCACGACCCCCATGACGGCAGCCACGATCCCGAAGGCAGGCAGTCCGTCCGCCACCGCAGACAACGAATGGACCGGGATCTCGGTCTCGTGCTTGAAGGTCTCGATCTCATGCTCCATCAGGGATTCCAGCTCGAAGGGGTCCATGTTGCCGCTGACCATCAAGCGCAGATAATCCGTGATGAAGTTCATCAGAATCGGGTCCGACAGCACGCGCGGATACTCCGCGAACAGCGCACTCTCCTGGGGATTGTCGATATCCTGCTCGATGGCCAGCATGCCCTGCTGGCGCGACTTGGAAAGCAGCAGATACAGCAGGCTGATGACTTCCATGTACAACGACTTGTTGTAACCGCGCGTTCGCTTGAGTCTGGAGAACGCCTTGCCGGTCGCCTTGATGGCCTTGCCATTGTTGCCCGCCAAGAAGGCACCTACCGCCGAGCCGAAGATGATCAACAGCTCAGCGGGCTGCATCAGCACCGCCAGATGCCCCCCCACCATCAGATACCCACCCAGGGTCGACCCGATCACCACCAGATAACCTATGAAAAGCAACACAACCACCCCCTTGGCATGCGATCGACCTCACGTCTCAACGGTTATCGGCCGCACGTGGGAGGTCTTGAGGGTCATGTGGGAAAACGTTCACGCATTGCCTTGCCGGCCGTTGCAGGCACAAGACGTGAGAGCGCCCACAACCAGAGACGCGCCGCTGCCTCACTCAGGGCAACAAAAAAGGCTCACCGGGAGGCGAGCCTTTCTATCGTGACACTAAAGGGACCAAGAGGCGCATCAGCCGAGCTTGACCGCGAGTGCCTCGCGCTGCATGTCCTGCTCCCGAGCCTTGCGACGCGCCGCTGTCTTCCCGGCACGGGAAGGCGGCTGGCAGATACCGCACACGTAATCCTGCGAGGGGGTATGGGCATGAATCACGAAGTGGCCGGTACAGGTCTGGCAGGTCGCCAGGTCCAGCAGTTCACTCTCGAAGAAGCGCACCAGTGTCCAGGCGCGGGTCAGCGCCAGTACCGGCTCCTCCTCCCCCACGTGCTCGAGGTAGAAGCGATACGCCTTGACGAAGGCATCCATGCGCGGCACACCCTGGGAGCGCAGGCGACGATAGAAGCCATGGAAGAGGGACGCGTGCAGGTTGGGCTGCCAGGTCATGAACCAATCCGTGGAAAACGGCAGCATGCCCTTGGGCGGGGAGACGCCGCGCACCTCCTTGTACAGCTTCACCAGACGCGCACGACTGATTTCCGTCTCTGTCTCGAGCACCTGCAGACGAGCCCCCAGCTCGATCAATTCGACCGCCAGCTGCAGCTGCTGCAATTCATCCACCAGACTCTTCTGACTCATTGTCCAGCACCGCCCAGGCGGGTGACCGAGCCCGCCTGACGTGCATTCAACAACATGGCCGTGTGCATGGCACCGAAATCCTGGTCGCGCCCCCCCTGAAGCACTCCCTTGAGCTGAGCCGCATCATCCAGGGCCAACTCACACAACAACTGATTGCAGGAAGACAGCGATACCAGCTGACTGACACTCATCCCGGACAATATATCTGCCATTTCCTGACTGAGGCCAAGACGTACCCTTGCCATATCGACATCTTCGGCCAGCAAACGCTGCACGAGAAGAAGATAGGAGAGATTGACACTCTGGATATCGTTGAGAAGTGAAGACATAAAGGTTCCCTGAATAGCCTGATCTTATCGAGATCAACACAAGAAAACGGCTGATCCATCGCCAGACCTTATGATTTAGATGTAGTGACCCTACATTTCTGGTATGTCATTTCTGCGGGACATGAAAATCATTACCTGAGTAACACCTCATGTACTGGCGATTCTAATACCAGTATCGCGATCAAACCAGCGTTATCCTGAACAACCCTTTTCAAACGCTGTGATCGATAAGAAGAAACAGCTCAAAAAAACCACGAAAAGCAGGCAACTCCTGCAAAATAATGCGAAAAATACGCCATAAAAATATTCTGCAACATATGGATGAGAAACTTAATCCCAAAAAGAGCAGACTACCCTCTTGCACTGTCACAACATGAGAGCAAGGTTGAACAAACCTTGTATTGCAGATTGATGAAATGACGCGCCATATAGACCTGCCATCGCATTACCGGGATTGTCGGATAGTGCCAATCACCCCACACCCTCTTCCTGGCCTGACATGACGCTTGATCAGGGCAGGATGCGGCTGCCCGACAATCCGCATATCTCGGATCAGGCGGCTGAACAGGCATTGGGACGATGACGAGTCTGTCGGGACGATTCCCAGTGCATTTATTGATCCAGATCAACAATGGGTTACCGTCGATAACGCCCTACCCTGCATCAAACTTAAACAATTATAATATTCTAATTATAAAGGCGTTCTTGCCCACGGTTATTTCAGGAATCCCGGTGTCCTGCGCAGCCACCGGCATGCCATGCACGCCAAGACCTGCGTACGATCTCAGGGGGCTTCTCGCCCATCCGCCCTGGGCCCTTTACCACTCGTCCCCTTGTGTGACCAGAGGTGGGCAATCTCGACGATGCATTGAAACAGCGCCTGGGGGATGGTGCGACGCGCAGGCAATCCCTGCGCAAGCAGCGCCACCAGCTCTGGCGAGGCATGGACGGGAAGCCCCACTTCAGTGGCGTGCTGCTGAAGACGCGTGCCCAGGGATTTTGCCAGACCGCAGGGGAATGCTCGCTCTGCGGGCTCTTGGGGCTGAGATCGGATATCGACGTCGGCAGCCCCGTCTTCGCTGCCACTGGCGGTCTCGAACATTGCCGGGCCATCAGCGTATCGCGGCGGTCCCATTGCCTCACCAGGGCGGCGTACGTGAACGCGAGGGGCAAGGGCGTGCAATGCCTGAGGCAGGCTCTCGAGCAGTGCATCCCGCGCAACGCCATGCCGTGACTCCAATATCACGACAAGCGCCACTGGCGATGCGAGTTGATACCACAGAAGCGTGGCCTCCAGCACGGCTCCCTGCTCGGCCGTGAAGGTCATGACGACCCGCCACTGGGCCACGGCCTCCTCTTCACTGTCCGCCTGCCCCGCCAACGCCGTCACACCGGCAACAGGCAAGACCTCTCGGGGCCCCTGCTTGCGTGACCCCATGCCTCGCGGTCGCGTAGTCGGCGGAAAGTAGAGGCTGAAGAAGGCATGCAATCCAGGCAACAGCAGCCCCTGCCAGTTGAGAGGTTGCCCCAACACCAGACGCAATTGCTGCTGAAGCACGCCTGGGTCAGCGCCCTCCCACTCATCGACATCTGTGGCGATCGCAGAGCTGGCGTGCTGCATCCCCTCACGGTAGGCGCTCACCGCCTGTGACTCGCGAGTCGCAGGCTCCCTGCGCGAGGCAAGTGCCGGGTATGCCATCAGCGCCGTGGGTATCGCCATCCCCGAATCCGGGCGTGTCGACACCCACGGCGGCGACACCCGAGACTCCGAGACCGGCAGATAGCGTGCCTGGGTCAGCAGCAGCGCCTGACGCCAGGCAAGCAAGGCATCCAGACGGGCCGTCGAGGTCTGGGGATGAGCCCTGAGGTCGGCAAGCGGGGTCCGTCCTTGATACCAGTCCAGCAGGTCAGCCTCATAGAAGAGACCGCTCTGACTGATCTGCTGGCGCAATGCCGCAGCCAGAGGAACGTGCGGGGTGGCCGTGGCGATCTCGTAGGCAAGCCCCGGCAATGGGCGGCCACTCGCGAGCCACTCCTGCAGGGAGATCCCTGCCGGCATCTTGATACCGCTGGCAGCGGAAGACGTATCGGCAGGCAGGCGACTCAACGCCTCGAGTAGATCAGAGATCAGATGGGCACGATCCGTCAGCTGCACGGCGGCCGCCGGCGACTCAAGACCCGACGAACGGCGGGATGCGTCGGTGTTGGGCTGAGCCCCACCGGCAAGGCCCGGCGTGCGCGTTACCGGAAAGACAGTCCCCGAATCCGCCGCCGGGGGTGGCTGGGCCGTGCGGCCCAGCACCTGGTGGAGCAACCCATCGATCAAGGGAGTGATGCCCGTCATCTCAGCGCCTCCCCTGGTGTAGTGGCGTCATGCGCGGCGCTCAACGCTAGATAGGATGACGCTCGGCATTGCCAATGGCCTCATCCGGCCCGAACCGACTCAACTGAGATGCTGGCGATGTCCGTAACTGCGCGCCAGCTTGCGCCGAGTCCCCACATCGCCAAGCACTTCCTGCAACTGCGCCTTGCGCGCATTGAGCAGCGTCGTCAGCTCCGCCTCCATGCTCGTCAGCCCCTTCAGCTGACGCTCAAGATACTCACGAGCCTCCGCGCTGCCGGAATCCGGCATGCGCAGCGATTGCATCTGCTCGATATAGCGCGTCTGACCCTGTATGACACCCGGCCAGTCTCCTGCGCGCGCTGCCACCAGCATGTTGGACATCTGAGTGAAGAGCGCATCGCATAGAGCGGACGCTTCATCCACTGATGGCGCATCGATTTCCATGATCATGACTGTCCCTTGTCGTGAGCCGCGATCTGACGCCAGGCCTCGCCCAGCTCGCTGAGCAGGCGGCGCGCTTCATCCAGCTTCTCCACACTGTTGGACAGATTGGCCTGGAGCAGCAAGCGGGCAATGTAGTCATACATCCGATCCAGGTTGGCGGCGACATCCGCTCCCTGCTCGTGATCCAGACAGGCACGCAGCCCATCGGTGATGATGTTGATGGCCTTGGTCAGAGATTGTCCCTTGGCCACGATATCACCTGCCTCCATCTGCAGACGGGCCGCGGCCAAGGTGCGATCAGCTCCCTCGAACAGCATCACGATCAGCTGGTGGGGACTGGCAGACAGGACTCCGGATTCCACGCCGACACGGGCGTAGGCATTGGCCCCACGATAGCGACTCATGACGTTTGTCTTCCTTTGTTCATAGCGTATTCAAGGCCTTCAACAGCCTGATGTCAGATGTAGGATGGCGGCGTTTGATCACCTGACCGGCTAGTCGGTCAGGTTCCAGCTGTTTTCCAGAGTTTCCAGCTGTCCCGTCAGGTAATCGCTGGTCGAGGTCAGATTGGCGACCAGAATGTCCAGCGCAGTGAACTGCTCCCGGTAGCGCTCGATGGTGGCGTCAATGGTGGTCTCGGTCTGCTCGTACTGACTCTCGAGACTTTCCAGCGAGCTTTCGATGCTTTCGGTCGTGTTCTCGAGGGTACCGTCATCGCCGACCACCTGATCCAGCAGGCCAGCCATCTGACTTGCGAAGCCCACGCTTCCCGCTTCGCTGTCCGAGATGAAGAAGCCGGACATGGCGGCCAGCTGCGTGGCATCCGCCTCATCGACCATGGCGCTGTCGAACTCAAGCTTGCCATCGTCCGTGCGAGTGACTCCCAGCGAGGACAGCGCATAGAAGTCCCCCTCACTGGTGAAATTCAGCGCCGAGGTGAGCCGGCTCTCGATGGTTCGCAGCGTCGAATCGCCCAGCAACTCGCCCGCCGTGCCTTCATCGGCATTGAAGGCGGTGTAGTTGTCGATGGTCTTCTGCAATTCGTTGTAAGCGGTGACGAAGGCCTGCAATGCCGAACTCGCCTTGTCCGGGTTCTCGGCCACCGTCACCGTGCTCGGTGTCGTGGTCACGTCGCTCAAGACGAGGCTGAGGCCATCCACGGCATCGTCGATCTCATTGGAGGTGCTGTGCATGGCGATGCCATTGACACTGAAGCTGGCATCCAGCGGCTCCACCACCTGCTCGACCTGACTCGCGGATGGCGCGGCGGGGTCGAAGCCAAGCAGGTCCTCCAGCGCCGGCTCTTCACCGCTGGTCGACAGGCTGATGACGGAGTCCTTGCCGGTCTCCCGGGAGGTCAGCACCAGACGATACGGCGAGTCAGAGCCGTCGTTGACGATGGAGGCGCTGACCTCAAGCCCTGCCGCATTGATGGCATCTCGGATGCCTTCCAGACTGTTGTTGCTGGAGTCGATCACGATCTCGGCGGTGCGCTCGGCGTCCGCCACATAGCCATCGTCACTGCCGAGACTTCCAAGCGAGAGCGTCAGCGTGGTGGCCGTCCCGCTCCCGATGGCCTCATCGCGATGGGTCTGCCCCCCGGTCGCCAGGCTCTGCGCCTGCGCCAGCTGGGAGACCGAGACCGAATAGCTGCCCGGCTCCGCGATATTGGTGGCGCTGGCACTGACGCCACTGCCACTGGCGGTGGTCGTCATGCCGGCATAGATATCGGGATCAGCCAGGGACGCTGCCGCCGTGTCCAGCGACTCCAGACGACTCTGGATCGTCCCCCAGGCCGACAGCTCCGCCTCGTAGCTGGCCTGCTTGTTGGCAATCGGCGTGAGCTTCTGGCGCTCGGCGCTCTCCAGGTCACTCAGCAGGCCATTGAGGTCAAGCCCTGACCCTATCCCCAGCGATGAAATCGTCGCCATAAGCCTTCCCCTTGAGCATTAGCGATATTCTGGCATGCCGTTCGCAGCGCCATCGGGCGAAAAAGCACGCATACCACACGCATTTGTGTCCCGGTTGCTGCATTTATCGGCCACATCAGCAATCACTTGAGTCCCGTGGCGTCATTTCTTCATCACCGATTCTCGCCCCCGCTCGCTCGCCTTCTGCGCCGTCCACTACAAAAAAGTAGTCGCTCTACAGGGGCTACGACGTTTCGCCTACCGCGCCGCAAACGTTTGCGCGTCATACTGTCGCCCATGGTGAACCCGTCAGGTAAATGACTGGATCGACTCGCCCCTGCCTCATTCAAGGACTGAGACGTGAAACGACAAGGCCTACTCAACGCGCCGCTCAGCGGGCACATCGCTCGCCTCGGCCATACCCAGACCCTGGTGATCGCCGATGCCGGCCTGCCGATTCCCGCCGATATCCCCTGTGTGGATCTGGCGGTCATTCCCGGGCTGCCGGCCATGCTGCCGGTGCTCGACGCTCTGCTTGCAGAGCTGTGCATCGAAGCCGTGACCCAGGCCAGCGAGCTGGCGCTCAAGAGCCCGGAGCTTCACGACGCGCTCTCGACCCGCCTGGCCTCACTGGAGCAGCGTGACGCCCAGCCGCTTGAGCGCCATGTGATCGAGCACGAGGCCTTCAAGGCCGAACTCCCCAAGGCCAGCGTGATCGTGCGCACCGGTGAGTGCACGCCCTACGCCAATCTGATCCTGCATTGCGGAGTTCCCTTTTGATGGGCATGCAGACGCAAGATGTCGCGCATCCGGCCCTGCAAGCGCCCAAGGTCAATGAGGACGCTGCCCCGCGCGTGCTGATGGCATTGCGCGGCATCGACAAGGGCTTCTCCGGGGTCAGCGTGCTCAAGGGCGTCGACCTGACGCTACGCGCCGGCCGGGTGCATGCGCTGGCTGGCGAGAACGGCGCAGGCAAGTCGACGCTGATGAAGATTCTCTCCGGCGTGTATCGCTATGACGCCGGCACCCTGTGGCTTCGCGATGAAGAAGTCATCTTCACCACCCCACGCCAGGCCATGGACAGTCGTATCGCCATCATTCACCAGGAACTCAATCTAGTGCCGGGCCTGTCCGCTGGCGAGAACATCTTCCTCGGGCGGGAACCACGTACTGCGCTTGGCACCGTCGACTGGAAGCGCCTGCATGCCGATGCCCGCCAACTGCTGGATCGCCTGCGCCAGACATTGGATTCACGCACCGCCGTCAGTGAACTGAGCATCGGTCAGCAGCAGATGGTGGAGATCGCGCGCGCCCTGTCGCTTGACGCCGAGATCATCATCATGGATGAGCCCACCGATGCCCTGACGGACATCGAGACGGACATCCTGGCCGAGGTGGTCGCGGAGCTGCGCGGTGAGGGACGCTCACTGGTGCTGATCACCCATCGTCTCAACGAGATCTTCAGCATGTGCGATGAAGTCGCCGTGCTGCGTGATGGCCAGATGATCCACCAGGGGCCGACGGCGGAACTGGATGAGGATGGCTTGATTCGCCTGATGGTCGGCCGTGAACTTGCCGAACGCTATCCCTATACGCCCGCCAGTCCCGATGGCGAGGTGATGCTGGAGGTGAAGGAGCTTCACGCGCCGGGCGTCAATGGCATCAGCTTCTCGGCACGCCGCGGTGAGGTGCTCGGCTTCGGCGGCCTGATGGGCGCAGGACGCACCGAGCTTGCGCGCGCGCTGTGCGGTGATACCCGCATCGCGGCGGGAAGCGTGACCTTCAACGGACAGTCCGGGCAGTTCCCCTCGCCGGCCGCGGCACTGGCGGCAGGCCTGGTCTATGTGCCGGAAGATCGCAAGCAGTCAGGACTCATTCTGGCGCACTCGGTGGCCAGCAACATGTCTCTCAGTGCCCTGCCGAACTTCTGCGGTGCGCTGGGGCGCATTCGTCACGGCGAGGAAGCCGCGGCGGTCGAGCAGTTCGTCAAGAGCATGCAGATCAAGATCAGCGATACCGCCCAGGCGGTCGATACGCTGTCCGGTGGCAATCAGCAGAAGGTGTCGCTGGCCAAGGCACTGATGCCGGCACCGGAGCTGGTGATTCTCGATGAGCCGACCCGCGGTGTCGATGTCGGCGCCAAGCGCGAGATCTACCTGCTGATCAACGAGCTCAAGCGTCAGGGCAAGTGCATCCTGCTGATCTCCTCCGAAATGCCCGAGCTGCTGGGTCTGGCGGATCGCATTCTCGTGGTGGCCGATGGCCGGATTTCCGGTGAATTCAGCCGCGAGAACGCCACCCAGGAAGCGATCATGACAGCCGCCTCCGGTCTCGAGAGCCCGCTGAGTGCCAGCACTGGCGCCACCCGAGCGACCCCTCCACACACGTCTTCTGATTTCCCCCACGAGATGCCGAACTGATGTCCACTCCCACTTCCTCCGCCGCCAGCGACCGTCGACTCGACATCATGCGCCTGCTGGTCGACAACAAGGCACTGATCGCGCTGGCACTGTTGATCGCCGTCAGCGCCGGCCTGTCCGACAACTTCCTGTCTGCCGACAACCTGCTCAACGTGCTGCGCCAGACCAGCATCAACGCCATCATCGCCATGGGCGTGACCTTCGTCATTCTCACCGCCGGTATCGACCTGTCAGTGGGTGCGGTACTGGCACTGACCGGCGCCTTCGCCGCCTCGATGACCGCCGCCGGCCTGTCACCGTGGCTGAGCGTGCCCGGCACCATCATCGCCGGTGCCGCACTGGGCGCAGTCTCGGGTCTGTTCGTCGCCTTCGGACGCATCCAGGCCTTCATCGTCACCCTGGTGGCGATGACGGTACTGCGCGGCGCGACGCTGGTCTATACCGATGGTCGCCCGGTCTCCATCGGCGTCAGTGAAGCCGCCGACAGCTTCTGGAATCTGGGCGGCGGCTACTGGATGGGCGTCCCGATTCCCATCTACATGATGTTCTTCGTCTATGTGCTGTGCTGGGGCGTGCTGCATCACACCCGCTTCGGCCGTCACGTCTATGCGGTCGGCGGTGGCGAGAAGGTGGCACGCCTGTCCGGCATCAACGTCAATCGCATCAAGATCAGCGTCTACGCCATCGCGGGTGCCTTCGCGGCACTGGCGGGTGCCATCCTGGCCGCCCGTCTGGGTTCGGCACAGCCGAATGCCGGCACCGGATACGAACTCGACGCCATCGCCGCCGTCGTCATCGGGGGCACTAGCCTGATGGGTGGTCGAGGCCGCATCTTCGGCACCTTGATCGGCGCACTGGTGATCGGGGTCTTGAACAACGCGCTGAACATCATGGGGGTCTCAAGCTACTTCCAGATGATCGCCAAGGGCGCCGTCATCCTGCTCGCGGTACTGATCGACAGCCGCGCCCAGAAATAGTCTCGAACGCGCGCGAAAGACGCTTGCGATTTCATTCCCGGCAGCATCGAAGACCCTCGACCCCGTGCGCCAACCACGGGGTCATGCATCGCCAGGGTCGCCGACAACGAAGACGCCAGACGATGGCGTCGACAACAATGAAAGGAACCACGCCATGAAAAAACTGCTCGTTTCCTCGCTGACCACCGCCATCACCGCCGCCGGTCTGAGCATGATGCCGGTGCAATCCGCCATGGCGGACAAGATCGCGCTGGTCGTGTCCACACTCAACAACCCGTTCTTCGTCAGCCTGCAGCAGGGTGCCAAGGACAAGGCGGCGGAGCTCGGCCATGAGCTGATCGTGCTGGATTCCAGCAACGACGCCGCACGTGAGCTGTCCAACGTGGAAGACGCCCTGTCACGTGGCGTGGACCTGCTGCTGGTCAACCCGACCGACTCCGACGCCGTCGTCTCCAGCGTGCGTACCGCCAATGCGCACAACGTGCCGGTGGTGACGCTGGATCGTAGCGCCAACGGCGGCCGGATCGCCGCCCACGTGGCCTCCGACAACGTCGCGGGTGGCGAACTGGCCGGCAGCTTCATCGCCGAGAAACTCGGCGGAGAAGGCAAGGTCGTCCAGCTTGAGGGCGTGGCCGGTGCCTCCGCGACACGTGACCGTGGGGAAGGCTTCCTCAAGGCCATCGAGGGTCACTCGGACATCAGCCTGATCGCCAGCCAGCCGGCCAACTTCAATCGCACCCAGGGCCTCAACGTGATGGAGAATCTGCTCCAGGCGCATCCTGAGGTGAATGCCGTCTTCGCGCAGAACGATGAAATGGCGCTTGGCGCACAGCGCGCGCTGCAGGCGGCCGGCAAGGACATCCTGCTGGTCGGTTTCGACGGCACCGATGAAGGCATCAAGGCGGTTCAGGCCGGCAAGATGGACGCGACCATCGCGCAGCAACCGTCACTGATCGGCAGTCTCGGCGTGGAAGTCGCCGACAAGCTGCTCAAGGGCGAGGACGTCGACAAGACCACCGACGTGCCGCTCAAGCTGATCACCGAGTAAGCGCGAGCCCGCGAGACGTGACACCAAGACGCCGGCCTCGTGCCGGCGTCTTCGTCACCGCTCTCCACCGGCTCCACCGACACGCGACGACATTCACATCGACAGACGTGACGACAGGCGTCAGAACAAGACGCATCATTCCACCAGGGACAGGGGACAGGCAGCGTGATTCGACTCAAGGATGTGGCGGCACGGGCAGGCGTTTCCGTCACCACCGTCTCACATGTGGTGAATGCCACTCGGCCCGTCGCCAGGGACACCGAAGCGCGGGTGCGCGAGGCCATCGCGGCACTCGGCTATCGGCCGGACAGCGTGGCACGCGCGCTGAAATCCAATCGCAGCCGCACGCTGGGGATGATCGTCACCAGCGCGCACAACCCGTTCTTCGCCGAGGTGATCCGTGGAGTCGAGGACCGCTGCTATCAGGCAGGCTACAGCCTGATCCTGTGCAACAGCGATGACATCGATGCCAAGCAGCTCAGCTATCTCGAGACACTGCGCGATCGCCGCATCGATGGGCTGGTGGTGATGACCGCCGAGAACGGCGAGGGCTTTCTGCAGGCTCTCAGCGCCCTGCCGCTGCCGACGGTGATGATGGACGCCGACCCTCAGCCGGGCTGGGACATGACGGTGGTCAATGATGACTCGCGCCTGGGGGGCAGGCTTGCCATCGAGCATCTGATATCCCGCGGACTCGAGCGCATCGCGCTGCTGACCGGCCCACGCGATCACGCCCGCTCGCGGGAGCGCCTGTGCGGAGCACTCGGGGCGCTCAAGGCCGCCGGCCTGGGCGTACCGGAGGACTGGCAGGTCGCCACCGACCTGATGCTGGAAGATGGCCATCGCGCCGCTCACCTGCTGCTGGCGGACCCCGGGGATCGTCCGGACGCCATCTTCGCCTTCAATGACCTGCTGGCGCTGGGCTGTCTGCGCGCCGCGCAGGATCTTGGCCTCGAGGTCCCACGCGAGCTGTCGATCATCGGCTACGACGACATCGAGATCAGCGCCTACCTCAACCCGGCACTCACCACCATCCGCCAGCCGATCTATGATCTCGGCACCACGGCGGTGGAACAGCTCATCGCTCGCCTGGAGGGTTCCCCCTTCCCGGGCCAGACCCAGCTGGCCCCCACGCTGGTCGTGCGCGAGAGCGTTTCGAGGGTAGACCGGGCCTCATCAGGCTCGCGCTGATAACAGCTCGGCATCAAAGATATCCATTATCAACATTTCTCTTATAGGTGATGGCGACATACCGTAGGCCACCTTGATCGACGCCAGATCAGCGCGTCAGATCCGCACATCAGCACAATGCGCAAGAGGAGCCTTTCGGTGAGCCATCAAGACGAGACGACCACGGAGACCCCCGAGTCCTCCCCCATCAGTCGCGGCCTGCTGTTGCTGATGGCGATTGCCGTGGCCGCCACGGCAGCCAACCTGTATTACAACCAGCCGCTGCTGGCCGACATGGCGGCCTCACTCGGCGTCAGTCAGGGCACCATCGGCATGATTCCCTCGGCCACGCAGTTCGGTTATGCCGTGGCGATCCTGCTGATCTCGCCGCTGGGCGACACCATGGACAGACGCCTGTTGATCCGCAATCTGTCCATCACCCTGGCCGTGGCCTCGCTGGGCGTCTTTCTTGCCCCGAGTCTCTGGCCATTGCTGGTGGCGAGTTTCGTGGTCGGTCTGGGTGCCAACATCACCCAGCAGCTGATCCCGCTTGCCGCGTCACTCTCCACACCGCAGAGGCGCGGCAAGGTGATCGGCACGCTGATGACGGGGCTGACCATCGGCATCCTGCTCTCGCGCACCCTGAGTGGCAGCATCGCCGAGTACTGGGGCTGGCGCAGCGTCTTTCTGGTCGCCGCCATCCTCGCCATCATCATCGGCGTGTCACTGTATCGTCAGCTACCGAGTCGTGCCCCTGCGGTGCAGATGGCCTATCCCAGGCTCATCGCCTCGATGTTCACGTTGCTGAAACGCCATGCGCTGCTGCGCGAATCCGCGCTCACCGGCGCACTGTGGTTCGCGGCCTTCAACGCCATGTGGGCGACACTGGCACTTCATGTCACCGACACGCCCTTTGATTACAGCGTTCAGCAAGCCGGACTGTTCGGCATCATCGGACTGGCGGGGATCATCGGAGCCAAGGCGTCGGGACGTCTGGTCAATCGTGTCGGCGCAGGCCCCTTGATCAGCCTCGCGCTCACGATGGTGGTGGCCGCCTTCGCGGTACTCGGCCTCTGGGGAGACAGCCTGACGGGGCTGATCGTCGGCATCATCCTGATGGATCTCGGGGTCTTCGCCGCCCAGATCCCCAATCAGGTGCGCGTCTTCTCCATCGACCCCGAGGCGCAGAGCCGCATGAATGCCGTCTACATGCTGTGCTATTACACCGGTGCCGGCCTGGGCTCGGCCGTCGGGGTCAAGATGATGAGCCTCTTCGGCTGGCAGGGCATGGCAGTGTTCGGGCTGACGCTCGGGGCGCTGGCGCTCGGGCATCACCTGCTCAGACAGCGCCGGCCAGCGGCGCCCTCCCACAAGGACTGAACGTTCCTCTCAAGGGGACCGTGGGCCCCGACGACAGCGAATGCCGCCATCACTCACGGACTGCGGCAAATGACGCCATGATTCAGGTAGTCGATTCAGGTACACTCTGCGCGCCATTTCGGTGCGTGGCCTGACTGCGACGACCTGCAGTCCGCCGACCAGCGAGATGGTACGCGATTCACGGCCTGTACTCAGGGCAAGAACCCGTCAAACTCTCGAGATCCACATGAAGCTCATCGTCAAACTTGTCCTCGGCATCATCGCCGGTCTTCTGATCGGTCTGATGGCCCCGGATATCGTGGTCCGCGCGGCGCTGACCGCCAAGGTCATCATCGGCCAGCTGATCAACTTCACCATCCCGCTGATCATCCTGTTCTACGTGATGAGTGGCATCGCCTCTCTGCCGAAGAATTCAGGCGCCATGCTCGGACGCACCGTCGGCATGGCCTATGGCTCCACCATTCTCGCTGGCATCTTCGCCTTCCTGGTCGCCAGCAATCTGCTGCCGGGCATGCTGTCCGGCATGGCGCCCGTGGCCGAAGGCCGCGACGCACTGGCCCCCTTCCTCGATCTCGAGATTCCGGCCGCGTTGCCGGTGATGACGGCGCTGGTACTGGCCTTCGTCTTCGGTGTCGTCATCAGTCGTCGGGAGCTTCCGACCCTGAAAAGCGCAGTATTTGAATCACGTGAAGTGGTCGACGTGTTCCTCAACAGCGTCATCATCCCGCTGCTGCCGCTGTTCATCGCCGGTACCTTTGCCGAGATGGCCTATGAGGGCAAGGCGCTGTCGACACTGGATACCTTCTGGAAGGTGCTGGTGCTGGCCATCGTGATGCACTGGATCTGGTTGAGCACGGCCTATCTGATCACCGGGCTCGTCCAGCGTCGCTCGCCGCTGGGACTCCTGCGCAACATGCTGCCCGCCTATCTGACGGCGCTGGGCACCATGTCCTCCGCCGCGACCATTCCGGTCAGCCTGCGTCAGACCAAGGCCAACGGGGTCAGCGATGAAGTGGCGGATTTCAGCGTGCCGCTGTGTGCCACCATCCATCTGTCAGGCTCCACCATCACCATCGTGACCTGCGCTACCGCCGTGATGATGATGAGCCATGACCTGGCCATCGCCAGTCTCGGCGAAGTCGTCCCCTTCCTGATCATGCTGGGCCTGACCATGATCGCCGCGCCCGGTGCGCCGGGCGGCGCCGTGATGGCCGCACTGGGCGTGCTGGGCAGCATGCTCGGCTTCGGCGAGGCGGAACTTGGCCTGATGATCGCGCTGTATCTGGCACAGGACAGCTTCGGCACCGCCACCAATGTCACCGGCGACGGCGTGATCGCGCTGTGGGTTGACCACTTCGCCCGCCGCGATGGCGTCGTCGCGGACAGCGATGCCCGAGCGCTTGATGAGCAGACCGCGCGTTCACGCTCCTGAAGCAGGCCACCCGAGCGTCACGGACTGATCTCCAGGGCGTTCGGGGCAACCGCTGCACACGAAAAAGCCCCGTCACTCGAGAAGTGGCGGGGCTTTTTCGTGTGCAAGGCTTCCACATGCTCAAGGTGAGGCATGACGCCGCGCCGCGCCTGACACCATGCCCGCAAACGGCTACCATGAGCGCCCACGCGTGAGCGCTGTCATGGCGGTGAGTTACCGCCTCTCTGTTACCGTTGCCGGAGTGCCAGATGTCCCTGCTTGACTCTTTCCCCCTCACCTCGCGTGCCCAACGCCTGCCCCTGCGACGCACACTGGCGGCCTGGTGCCTCGCCGGTGGCAGCTTGATGCTGGCGCAAAAGGCCAGCGCCCTGGAGATCGGCATGCCTGCCGATGCCGGTGTCAGCGCCAGCCCTGCCGTCGTGCTGGAAGCCGAAGGTACCCTCGAGGACTCATTGCGCGAGCCGCTGACCCTGACGCAATTCGCCAGTGCGGATGAGGTGATGAAGGGGCTGCGTGATGGCACGCTGGACGCCGCCTACCTGACGCCCTGGAACCTCAAGGCACTGGCCGAGAGCGGCGTGCCGCTGCGGGTACTGGATGGCGCGGACCTGGATGATGTCAGCCTGGTCGCACGCGATGAGCTGATCCGCTATACCAAGCTGTTCGAGCCGCAGGAAATGCTGATTCGCTTCCTGAATGACACCACGCGTGCAGTGCGGGTGGTGATCAGCGACAGTGATGCGCGCTCGCATCTGGCGCTCAAGCAGTGGATCGAGGTCAAGGTCGGTTCCAGCATGCAGCTGGTGAGCCCACGCTCGCTGGAAGCGCTGGAAGGTGATGAGTACACCGGCGATGCGCCCAAGGCGCTGATCAATAGTCGCAAGATGCATGCCGCCTTCCTGGGTGGCGATGACGCCTCCCGTCTGGTGGCCCTGCACCCGCTCTCCAAGGACTGGCTGCCGCGCGCCAACATGCTGGACCTTCCGCGCATGCTGCTGGTCAGCCGCGCCGACATCGCCGATGACGCTCTCGATGCCGAGCTTCAACAGCTGGGCCAGGCCCACGCCGCGGCACAACGCACCCTACATCAGGAAGACCCGACGAAGGCTGCCTTCATGCTCAAGCAGGAGTGGCCGGCCCAAGCCGGTGAAGCGCCAAGCCTGCCTCAGGTGGTACATGCGCTGAATGGCAATGCGCTTGCCGTCAGTGACATGCGTCAGGCGCTCAATGACTGGCTGGGTGAGCAGCAGGCCAAGGTCACCTGGCCCGAACTCCAGCCGTGAGTGACAGTCGTGAGCCGCCTTGATCCCAGGCCGTCTTGCCCCCAGGCCGCCTCGGACCTTCAGACGCCAGGCGCGTCAGCCAGAGACAAAAAAACCCGCCAATTGGCGGGTTTTTTCATTCATCAGCGACGATCAGGCGTCCAGCGCTTCCGCGATCTGGGACTGAGCCTTGGGACCGATACCCTTGACCTCAGCGATCACGCCGTCAGCGTGGGCCTTGCGGACCTTGGCGACGTCATCGTAGCCGGCTTCGGTCAGCGCGCGGATAGCTGCAGCGTTCAGACCCAGGTCTTCCAGGGAAGCCGCGTCTGCGGTGTCCTCGGACTCCGCCTGCTCTTCAGCGGCTGCCATCGGCATCATGCGGGACTGGGCGATGGCCTGTTCACGGGCCAGACGCGCCTTGTACTGCACCAGCTTCTGGTTGAACTCGTGTTCGACCTGCTTACGGTGCTTGTCAGAGGCTGCTGCCTTCTCGCTCAAACGCTCGTTGCGAGCACGCAGGTCCTCGACTTCCTTCTTTGCCTTGTCACGGGCATTGCGGAGCTTGTCGGCTTCCTTGCTGGCTTCACGCAGCTGACGCTCCAGCTCCTTGATGCGGGCGTTCTGGTCCTGCTTGGTGTCCTGCTCCTGAAACAGGGATGCAAGCTGATCGTCAAGAGTAGCGTCGGTCATACTGCTATGTTGCCTCGAATAATTGATAAAGAGCTAAAGTCTGGGCGCACATTCTACCGCAGTTCTTCAGTTTGTGCTGCATTTGAGCGCAACCGAGCGAGATGAATGTGATGTCGGTGTCCTGCCTGGCGCAATTTTACCCCATCCTCACCATAGCGCCAGCACTGGTTGTCTCTGGCGCCGGGTGAGCCTATCGGCCAGTCGTCGTGGCGGTCTTCACGCATGCCTCGACGACTGGCCAGGCAATTCCTGCCCCCTTCTCACGTCACGTTCACATTCACGCAAGAGGGGGCGATCAAGGGCGCCTCAGTGCTTGCGCCATTCTTCCAGCTTGTCCGCCAACTGCTGGCGACGCGCATCAGGCGCCGCGAGAGAGGCACTCTGGTGACCTTCCCCGAAGCGATTCTCCAGGTAGTCCATCAGATTGATCAGCTCGCCGTCGGTCAGGTTGTCATCAAAGGCCGGCATGAAGACGCTGTGACCATTGTTCTCGCGCTGCACGCCATTGAGAATCGCCTGCGCCAGGTTGTCCGGATAGACACTGCCGGTCACGCTGTTGTGGAACAGCGACGGGTAGTAACCATCCTGGGTGCCGGCGCCATCCGCCCCGTGACACATGGCACAGTGGCCCAGATACAGGCGCACACCCGGGGTGGCATCCGTCAGCTGGCCGATCAGCGCTTCGTCATCCGGGCGCTTGTCGAGTGGCTGACCGCGCAGCAACAGGACATCGTCAGCCGGTGCCCCCTGATTGAACCGCGTGGCGACCTGAGGCTCGCTGGCCTGCTCGGCTTCCGCCTGGCGATCGCCATCATTGATCGCCTCGCCCTGCTCACCCTTGCCATTCACGGCCGGGATGGACTTCAGATAGACGGCAATGGCACGCAGATCATCTTCGCTCATGTGACGCATGGAGTGCGTGACGACATCCGCCATCGGGCCGCCGGCCTGCGCCTTGCCCTTGAGATTGCCGGTGGCGAGGTAGGTCTGGATATCCTGCTCACTCCAGCTGCCCAGACCATCCTGCATGTCCGGCGTCAGGTTGAAGGCGCGCCAGCCTTCTATCATCGCACCACCGAGATAGCCGTCCTCATCGCCTGTCAGCGCCTTCTCCTGGAAGGCGATGCCACGCTCGGTGTGACAGCTGCCACAGTGTCCCGGCCCCTGGACGAGATAGGCGCCACGGTTCCAGTCGGCGCTCTTCTCGGGGTCATCCTGCCAGGGCTCCAGCGGCGAGAAGATCTCTTCCCACAGCGCCATCGGCCAACGCATGTTGAGCGGGAACGGAATCTCGCTCTCACGGTTCGGCGTGGCGCTCGGCGTCACGTCATGCATGTTCCAGGCATAGAGTGACTTGATGTCGTCATCGGTCAGACGTGCATAGGACGGGAACGGCATCGCCGGATAGAGATTGTGCCCATCGGCCGCCTCACCTTCGCGCAGTACACGGGTGTACTCCTCGAGGGTGTAGTTGCCGATGCCATGTTCGGTGTCCGGGGTGATGTTGGTGGCGAAGATCTTGCCGACCGGCGTCTCGAAACCGAGGCCGCCGGCGTACTCATCACCGTCTTGCGTACTATGACAGGCAGCGCAATCACTGGCGCGTGCCATGTACAGGCCCTTCTCGATCAACGCCGGATCATTGGTGGCGGCCTTGTCGGCCTCCACCTGCCTGGCGTGCTCATCTTCACCACTGCCACAGGCGCTGAGCAACAGCGCACTGGAACCGGCAATGGCAGCAAGACGAATTGCACGGGCCAGACGCGCGGGACGGGCCGTGAGGCGGGCACCTCGGGCATTCTCATCAATGGCATCACGAATGCCAGCAGTACGGGCGTGCGGGACCATGCTTATATTTCCTGTTCGAGCAGATCGGCAATACGAAGAGACAAGGCGGCAATCGTCAGAGTGCAGTTGACCGAGCCGACTGTCGGCATGCTGCCGGAGCTGGCGACGAACAGATTGTCGTGGCCATGCACTCGGCAATCGCGGTCCACCACGGATTGCGTCGGGTCATCTCCCATCAGGGTCGTACCGCAGATATGCTGGTTGTTGGAGAACTCATCACGGAACGCGATGTCCGTGCCTCCCATCAGCTTGGCGATGCGTGCATATTGCTCCCGCGTATGCACGGCGCTGCGCTTGACGTAATCATCGATAGCATAACGGAATTCCGGGCGCGGCAGACCAAGTGCGTCACGTTTTTTTGACGGCGTGATGCGATTGGCTGGCTCGGGCAGCAGCTCATGGAAGCTGTCGAACTGCACATAACGGCTGGCACGATTGTCGATCTGCGCCTGCAGGTCCGCGCCCAGCCTCAGGGGTGTCTCCGCCAGCACCTCGGTGGTCATCTGCTGAGTCCGGGCGATGTTGGAAAGGTGCAGCTTCTTGGAGGCGAATTCACGGCGGAAATCCCCGTCACGCCAGGTGATGATGGACGTCATCTCTTGGGGGCCACGGCCGGCCCACAGTGCCTCATCGGCCAGAAAGCTCACACCGGTACCCGGGTGATCCATCAGATGCCGGCCGACCATGTCGTTCTGGTTGCCCACACCGTCGGGGGTATGCGCATTCACCGACATCTGCATCAGCTTGGGCGTCTCGATGCCATTGGCCGCCAGCACCACCTTGGGTGCGCTCAGTCGATGCTGCTTGCCTTGCGGGTCGAGATAGCGCACTTCGCGGATCTTGCCGCTGGCATCGCTTTCCAGATGATGGACGATGGCATTGTCGATCAGTCGGGCACCGGCGCGCTCCGCCTTCTCGACGTGAATGATGCCGGAGTACATCGCCCCGATCGGGCAGATCGGCATGCAGTTGTTGTTGCCGCAGCAGGTCGGGCGGTCATCGTAGGGGCGGCTGTTGCGCGCCACCGGCTCGGTGACCATGTCAAAACCGTGGGGATTGATGCGCTCGCTGACCCGCCGTTCGTTCCACGACAGCGGCAGAGGCGCCATCGGATACTCGGCGCTGCGCGGGCTGCCGAGATCGACATCATTCGGCCCCCAGACACCCAGCGCCACCTCGGCCCGGAAGTAGTAGTCTTCCAGGTCCTCATAGGCGATCGGCCAGTCGAGACCTACTCCATATTCGCTCTTGAGACGAAAATCGCTGGGCAGGAAGCGCCAGGCCGAGGCCGCCCAATGCCAGGTGGTACCGCCGACGGCGCGGATATACTGCGCGTCATAGGGCTGCTCACCCTTCTGGACGAGATAGTCGGCATTGTCGCCGTGCAGCATGGGATGCGGTGCCGCCTTGCTGGCGGGATACGGCCCCATGAAGTCCATCTTGTCGGCCTGATTGCGAAAGCGCTCCACGATCTGCCAGCGCTCCAGGCGCGGGCCGGCCTCCAGCATGATGACCGCCTTGCCGGCTTCGGCCAGACGATGCGCGATCAGGGCACCGGCAACGCCGGAGCCCACCACGATCACGTCAGCGTCATACGTACGAGCTTCCTCAGCCATGCGGGGTTCTCCTCAAGGTGCTTTGCGTCACCGCAGCGGGACTGCGATGTCGTCAGGGCATTCGTTGCCGCCCGCTCTCATGGCGATGCTGGCAGATGAACGAGTGGGTTCAGGCAGGACGCTCGGCCCAGAAACCGGGACGATTCGGGCAATAGGTCCGCACGACCTGGACATCGCGGGGGCCTGCATACATGCCGGCATGTTCAAAGGCGATCACCTCGGCCTGCGGGTCGGTGGCAGATTGCCCTACCGTCCCCAGCATCCAGGCCTGCAGCACGCGGCGCACCAGTGCCATCTCGGCTTCGCTCACGTCATCCTCGCGCAGATATTCACGCTGCTCCCCCAGGGCCAGGAGACGATCTCTCAGGTCCACCAGCGTGCCAAGGCCCGGCACGCCATCGACGGGCGTGCGCGCCAGCGCCTCGAAGAACCGCTGCCCGAGGCGCTCATTGAGGACTCTGTCACTCAAGAGCCATGCCGAGAGGGACATGAAGGCGGCAAAGGCGCCATCCTCATCCGTCTCCCGGGCACTGCTGGTGACCGTTTGCGCCAGCGCCGACAATGGCAGGCTGGTCAGTGTCGCGGCACCGACCCCGAGCAGACCACGCTTGAGCAGGCGACGCCGGGAAGCATCGACGCGTGCGATGTCATGAGTCGAATCAGGCAAGGCATCGGTCTCAGGCGAAGTCGTCATGGGGCTCTCCGGGCAATCATGGGAACAGATACGCACACTCGAGCACGCTGGCAGGCCAGCAGCAGGTCAAGCGGGAAACATTAACATTGGGTGAATGGTAACAATTGGCACCCCCCTCATAGACGAAAGACTAATGAATCATGCGTTCGCACTTGCGCAACTCTGTCATCGCGCTCGATGCAACCCGAGCGAACGCGGCAGGCCCCACCCCTCGCCCCGGGAGCGTGGCTTACGTCTTTCGCGGCGGCTGACGTTTTCAGTCATCTCGCGGCACAGTAGGATGTGGGCTTGATCCCTTCGTCATTCCAAGGATGGCCATCATGCTTCGCACCCTGCGTACCCCTCTCGCGTTGATTCTCACCACCACTCTGCTGGCAGGTTGCGAGAGCGCGTCCCGTATCGCCGACAGCATTTCCCTTCCGGACTTCGGCAGCACCACTGCCTCCGAGGACGGCGATCAGCGCGTCAAGCGGACAGTGGCCTTCCCGGAGGCGGAGTACGCCAAGCTCGACAAGACGGGAACCTCGGTCATCAAGGGCCGCATGTCCTATGACTGGCAGGGTCAGACGATCCATGCCAACCAGGCCGGCATCTCCATTGCCCCCGTCACCACCTACTCCGCGGAAGCCGCGGAACTGGCGCTGGCCGGCAAGACGGCAGAGCGCGCCGACCCGCGTGCCCAGGCCTATACCCATATCGTGCGCACCGACAGCAATGGCTACTTCAATGCCACCGGCCTGCCCGCCGGCACCTTCTATGTCGCCGGCGTCATCAAACTGCCCGATGGCACCCGCAGCCCGCTCATCCTGAGCCAGGTACAGGTCGGGCGTGGTCAGACACGCAACATCGAACTGAGCCGCTGAGCGTGCTGAGCCCAGACTCCCGCGAGCCCCGGGCCTGCCACCCTGAGGGATGATCGACGAATGACCACGACACCATGACGGCACTCTCGTTACGTTCCTACACGCCACGCGCCGATGTGCATGATCACCAGTATCCGCAGCTGGTGCTGCCGATCCGGGGCCATCTCGACATCCAGGTCGGCGGCTACACCGGAACCGTGGTCACCGGCGAATGCGTGATCATCCGCTCGGGCGAGACCCATCAGTTCCAGGCCCATGACGCGGCACGCTTCATCGTCGCGGACCTGGATTACCTGCCCGACAATCTCGCCGCCACTCGGCGCGTGGTGTTCTCCATCAGCACCCTGCTGATGAACTATCTGCTGTTTCTCGAAGCCCAGCTGCAGGGCAAGGTCGATGCCCGGATCGACCGTCTGGCCATCGAGCTGTTTCTGGGCCTGCTGGAGCGGCAGACCTGCGACAAGCGTGTCGATCGGCGTCTGCTCAGAGTGCTGGATGTCATGAACGAGCAGCTGGATCAGCCGCATGACGTGGCATCACTGGCGGCCCTGGCGCATCTGAGCCCTACCCAGTTCCACAAGATCTTTCGTGACAACCTGGGCGTCAGCGTCAAGCAATACCTGACAGCGCGGCGCATGGAGCGCGCCCGTGCGCAGTTGATCCATTCCGACCTCAGTGTCCAGCAGGTCGCCGAGGCAGTGGGCTATCAGAACCTGTCGGCCTTCACGCGGCGCTTCTCTCACCATTTCGGCATGACGCCGCGCGAGATGACTCGCCAGTACTCCAGCCTGACCATCTCCAGCTGAGCGTCTTCCCCTGACCTTCTTCAGCACCTCTCCCGCCCTTGTCACGGCGTTTCAGACGCCTGCTGGCTCACTTGGCTGTCTCCAGCAGAACGAAGCGTAGTTTCAGCACAATATCGATTCGCAATGAAGCGTAATCTCGTGGTCACCGAATCACCTTTCATTGCGAGCCATCAACCATGCAACACCGCATCGCGAACGCTTCGCTCTCCCCGCTGCTCCAACATCAGACCGGCAACCTGTGCGTACTGCTGGCTGCCTGCCTGTGGGGAACCACCGGCACGGCCGCCCACTTCAATCAGGGTGTGAGCCCGCTGGCCACTGGCGCCTTCGCCATGGGGGTGGGCGGCGTACTCCAGGCCATCCTGTCACGCCACCATCTTCGCGCCGAGGCACACAAGCTGCTCGCACAGAAACATCTGGTGGCCTGGGGCGCTCTGTTCATCCTCTGCTATCCCCTGGCCTTCTACTCGGCCATGGAATACACCGGTGTCGCGATGGGCACCGTCATCACCATCGCCACGGCCCCCTTGGCGGCCGCCGCACTGGAATATCTGCTGGACCGCAAGAAGGTCACTGCCAGCTGGTATGCCGCGCTGACGCTGGGAATGATCGGCGTCGCGCTGATGGCCATCGGCGAGACCGCGTTGCCTGAAGCCACGCCACGGCTGGAAGCGCGTGGTGAGGGGGCGATGCTCATGGATGAGCGCAAGCTCATCGGCATCGCCCTGGGGATCGTGGCCGGCGCAAGCTACGCCACCTATTCGGTGCTCGCCAGACGCATGATGTTGCAAGGCACCCACGGGCGTGCGGCGATGGGCTGCCTGTTCGGCACCGCCGGTGTGGTGCTGCTGCTCGGCCTTGGAGCCGCCAGCCTCATCCACGACCCGCGCCTGTTCGCCACGCCGGTGAATGCCAGTGTCGCCATCTACATGGCGCTGATTCCCATGCTGCTGGCCAGCCTGGTCTTCGGGCGTGGACTGGCCAGCGTGCCCATCAGTCGCGTCACCATGCTGACCATGTTCGAGCCGCTGGTGGCAGGCGTTCTGGCGGTCGTGGTGGTCGGCGAGCAGTTCACCATGATGGGGGCGATCGGCATGCTGTTGATCATGACCTGCCTGATGCTACAGCTTCGCTCCCGTGCCCCCAGGACCCCGACGGCCAGTCCGCAGCCAGCGCCCACCGCATGGGCAAGGGCCTCCCACGCATCACGACGCCCTGACCTTGAGGCAGAGCGGGCGTCTGATCTGGAGACTGACCTGGCGACGGGGCTCTGGACTGGCAACGATAGCGGGCAGGAGCCCGCCTGCGAAAGCGTCGCAATGCTCGACTACCCCGCAGAGAGCCAGCACGGCTGGTCCCCATGCGGCAGTGGAGTCCGGCGACAGGACACCACGTTGAACGGATCTCACTGAACGGATCTCACTGAACTGGCCTCACTGAGCCGGTCTCACTGAGCCGGTTGCGCTGAGCTGACGACGGGGCGCAGACCGCAGTGACTCCCCGCGTTGTCGTGATCATGACAGAAAGTGGTTTCAGCACACTCTGCGTGCTCGCGGCATGCATGGCGAGCCGACGAGAAAGAGCGCACCTCTCACGCCAAAGGAATGCCTGGATGACAACGATCTCTCCTCTGACCTCCCAACCCTCGAAGTCGGGAGTGCTGGGCAGCCTGGCGGTGCTGTTTGCGGCGCTGCTGTGGGGCACCACCGGCACGGCGGCCCACTTCAATCAGGACGTCAGTCCGCTGGCGACCGGTGCCTTCGCCATGGGCGTTGGTGGCCTGCTTCAGGCAGTGATCGCACGGCCCTATATCTTGGGCTGCCTGGGCCTTTTGATGGCGCAGAAGCGCTGTGTATTGCTCGGCGCCGTGTGTGTCGTCATCTACCCGCTGGCCTTCTACACCTCGATGCATCTGGCGGGCGTCGCCATCGGCACGGTGATCACCATCGCCACGGCGCCCCTGGCGGCCGCGATACTGGAGCGCCTGTTCGGTCACCATCGACTCACGCCGAGCTGGTATCTCAGCCTCGCGCTGGGCATCGCCGGGGTGGTGATGATGGCATTGGGCGAAACGGGCCATCAGGGCATGACGACACCCCTCGCCGCGGGGCAGAGTGCTGACGGTCGCCTTGCCTTCACTGATGAACTGGCGCGCCTGGCAGGTATCGCGCTGGGCATCATCGCCGGGGTGACCTACGCCGCCTACTCGCTGATCGCACGGCACATGATGGAAGGTGGTATCCACGCTCGCGCGGCCATGGGCAGCCTGTTTGGCGTCGCCGGCATCGCGCTGATCGCAGGCCTGGGCCTCAGCATGCTGGTGGCAGACCCGCGCCTGTTCGCCACCCCCGGCAACGCAGGCGTGGCACTCTACATGGCACTGGTACCGATGTTCCTCGGCTATCTCGCCTTCGGCTATGGCCTCAAGACCATCACCGCCAGCAAGGCCACCCTGCTCACGCTGTTCGAGCCGCTGGTCGCCGCGCTGCTCGCCGTCACCATCGTCGGCGAGCATATCGCTCCGCTCGGCTGGACCGGCATGGTACTGATTGCCGTCTGCCTGGTGATTCAGGTGAGGCCGAAACGATCTGAAGAATGCCTGGAATCTGAACAACAGAAAGCCCCAGCCTGAGGATCAGGCTGGGGCTTTCTGTGTTACTGGGCATGTACCCACGGGATTACGCCGTCTCGATCACTCGCCGTGAAGCGTGCGACGTCAATGCGAGGCAAGCTCGGCGGCATCAACTTGCGGCGTTATGCGGCGTACGCCCTTGGCATCCTGCGCGTAGGCACGATGGCGCACATCCCAAAGCTCCACAGCATGCTGGATGTTGAGCCAGAACTCCGGCGTATTGCCTAGCGCAGCCGCCAGCTTGATGGCCATCGGAGCCGTCAAGGTCCCCTTGTCATGAACGATACGGCTCAGGGTATTTCTGTGCACTCCCATCGCCTCGGCCAGTGTGCGAATGTCGATCTCCATCGGCTCCAGAAACTCTGCCGTCAACATCTCGCCCACCGTCAGTGGGCGCCGCTGGGTGTTTCTCATCGCTGCTACCTCCTCTAGCCCTTGTCAGCATGCGGGTCTAGATATGTTGATGGGCAATCCCTGCCTCCCATCGAAAGATGAGTCGATACTGCTTGTTGACGCGAATCGAGCAATAACCTGCGAGATTGCCCTGCAGATGCTCGAAACGATTGCCTGGCGGAATCCTCAAATCAGACTCCTGGCTTGCGGCATCGAGAATCTGCAACTTGCGATAAAGCGAACTTGAGAGCGCCGCAGGTATCTTGCGGTGGCCAACATCTTGCTCGTAGAAGCTCTCGAGCCACACATCCCTGAATTCCACCGCCATGGCAGCACCTTTTTCCACCATTCTATGCACAACCATGTTGTGCATCAAGTGACTCTCCCCTGAGGTGACTCTACCCTGACGTTTCTCTCCCCCATGAAAAACGCCCAACGAGTCCAGGACTCGTTGGGCGTGTCGTATTCCTCTGCCCTTCACATCAGGCGATCAGTCACTCATGCCGCCGTCTTGTCGGCCAGTTCGACCTTGGCAAGCTTGATCAGCCCGCCGTAGACGACGAAGGCGACCACGACACCCACGACCGGCGGCATGAAGGGGGAGCTCCAGGCACACAGGCAGGCGATGGCGTAGGCGGCGAGGCCCGGCCAGTGGTAATCCACCTTGGGCATCTCGGCGAGACGCGGATACTGGCCTCTGTGGCCGAGCCAGAAGTTGGCCATGATCACGCCGCCGATCGGTGGAATGAAGGTGCCGAGCAGAATCAGGAACGGGATCAGCCACTCATACATGCCGAGTACCGCCAGCACCGTGCCGATGGCCGCGCCGCCCAGGGTGACACGCTGACGATGCGGTGTGCGCAGCAGGTTGCAGCCGGCGATGGCGAAGTTGTAGATGGTGTTGTCCTGGGTGGTCCAGATATTGAGAAACAGCATCAACACCGCGAGGCTGACCAGCCCCTGGGCAATCATCACATCGACGATATCAGCCTGCTGATAGATCATCGCGCCGAGCGCACCGGTCAGCACCATCAGACCATTGCCGACGAAGAAAGCCGCCAGCGTGGCGATCACGGCGATCTTCGGCGAGCGTGCGAAGCGACTCCAGTTGGTCGCCTGGGTGCCGCCACTGATGAAGGTACCGATCACCGCCGTGATGGCGGCCGTCCAGCTCATGGAATCCGTGGGCGTCAGTGCCGCGAGTCCCGCCATGCCCCCGACATCGACCATGCCGGTATAGAGACTGAACAGGATGAACAGCAGCATGGCCGGCACGGCAACCCGCGAGAGCATGTCCAGGCCGCGATAGCCGATCATCGCCGTCAGGCAGAAGGCGAAACCGAAGATGACCATCAGCGGCGTGGTCAGCCATTCCGGCAAGCCGAGTGTCTTGACCAGCACGATGGCGATGGTCGCGGTGCCCCAGGCGTACCAGCCGATCTGGGTGAAGCCGAGCACGAAGTCCGACAGACGGCTGCCCTTCTCGCCAAAGCACAGGCGGCCCATCAACACCGAGTTGAGGCCGCTCTTGCAGGCGATGTAGGCCAGCGCCGCCGCATAGCTCCCCAGCAGCAGATTGCCGATCACGATGATCCACATCAGCTCATTGAGTTCGAAGGCCGCGCCCAGTGACCCACCGGCCCACATGGTGGCGGTGAAGAAGGTGAAGCCGAGCAGCACCATTGAAGTGGAGAGCAGCCCACGTCGTGCCGAAGCGGGGACTTCGCTCAAGGGATAGTCATTGCCTGCGGCCGGAGCCAGCGGTGAGGTCTGTGAAGTTGATGAGCGGTCATCTGCCATGCGGGGTATCCCTCGGACTCGTGCATCGCGCCGAGTCTCTTCGTGTGAGGCCGTGTCAGCCGGAGTTAAGGTGCCATGCTCTCTCGCCATCTGGCAGGTCGCTCTCATGGAACGCTGCGCTCGACGGGCAGCGCGTCGGTCGATGAGAGCCTGCCAACCGCTGGCGAAGTGCGGATGAGCGGGACTGGCGGTCGCCACCCTACCACCACGCAAGAAACGCGCCAGTCCTTGAGATGCCCGCGTACCTGTCCGCGGACTGCCCGGCGCCATAACTTGTCCTTGGCGTCAGGATCTCGCGCTGAAGGGGGTGTGAGGCAGCCATTGGCGCAGCAATGCCCTCTCTGACGTATCGCTTGCGTCACTTGGCCGGTGATGGCGCAAGATCCCCGTAAGATGCCCTCAATATGGCAGTGATCCACAAAAACGCCACGCGGCGCACTCTTTCAGTGCAGCGCGTGGCGTTGATCGCATCGTCCTTCCCTCACGTCATAACCTGACGCCGAGTGCAGGATGCAAATTTTTTCAGACATTCCCGGTCAGAGGGGCCTCAAGCGCTTGCCAGCACTCCTTCACTGGCATTGACCTCTTCGCTGTCCATCAGACGCAATCTGACAGGCACCGATTTCGAGGCCGGCGTATTGCTGCGCGCATCACGGTGATCCAGCGGAATCAGGTCATTGGTTTCCGGGTAATACGCTGCCAGACAGCCGCTCGGGATATCGTAGGCCTTGAGCTTGAAGCCGGCCATGCTGCGCTCGACACCATCCTCACTCACGGTTTCCATACGCACGCGCTGGCCCTCGGACAGGCCGAGCGTTTCCAGATCCTGCGGGCTGATCATCACCACCATGCGCGTCCCGTAGACGTCCCGATAGCGGTCATCATTGGAATAGACGGTGGTGTTGAACTGGTCATGGCCCCGCATGGTGCTGAGCAGGAAGGTACTGTCCATGTCCAGCGTCTCGTGGGTGACCTTGTCGAGGCCCTGTTCATCGGTGCCAAGTCCCTCGGGGAACAGGAAGTTGGCGCGCCCGGAGTCGGTGTGCCAGATGCGCTCACGCGGGGCGATGCGGATGTGGAAGCCCCCCTGCGCCAGGCGAGCATTGTAGTCCGGGAAGATCTGCGGGAAGACCTGTTCGATACGGTCGCGAATGCGCGCGTAATCCGCCTGCAACCAGTCCCAGTCCAGGGTGGGATGCGCCGGCAGAGTGGCCTTGGCCAGCTGACAGGTGATGGCGATCTCGGAGTGCAGGCTGGCATCCGCCGGCGCCATCACGCCGCGCGAGGGCGAGACATTGCACATGCCGTCCTCGACACTGGTGGTCTGCTCCGCGCCCTTGCCATCGGCGCCGGCCTGCAGATCCCGCTCGCTGTGACCCAGCGTCGGCAATACCCAGCCGTGCTTGCCGGGATGCAGATGACTGCGATTGAGCTTGGTGGCGATATGCACCGTCATGTCCAGCTCGTGCACCTTCTCCACGATGCGCTTCTGGTCCGGAATCGCGCGGAAGAAGTTGCCGCCCATGCCGATGAAGGCCCGTGTCTCACCGCGCAGAATCGCTTCACAGCATTCGGCGACATCATGGCCGTTGTCCCGTGGGCACTGGATGTCGAAGACGCGATCGAAGGCATCCAGCATCGCGCCGTTGGGGAGGTTCTCGATACCGACGGTGCGATCCCCCTGCACGTTGGAGTGGCCGCGCACCGGACAAGGCCCGGCGCCCGGCTTGCCGATATTGCCGCGCAACAACAGCAGATTGACGATCTGCTGGATGGTATCGCCACCCCGCGCATGCTGAGTGATGCCCATGCCCCAGCAACAGATCACGCGCTCGGCTTCCAGATAGGTCTGCGCCGCCTGTTCCAGTGACTCCCGCGACAGGCCGGACATCTCGACCAGATCCTGCCAGTCGAGCTTGCGGCAGTGATCGGCGAAGGCCTCGAAGCCGTGGGTGTGCTGGGCGATGAAGTCATGATCCAGCAGCCCCACCGTATGCGGATTGCGCTCACGCAGTGCATCGTCGGCCTCGATCACGTACTTGCACATCGCCTGCACGGCAGCGAGGTCACCGCCGATGCGCAGTTGATGGTACTGGGTGCTGATCTCGACGCCCTTGCCGCTCAGCATGTCCCTGGGCGATTGCGGGTCGGCAAAGCTCACCAGCGCCCGCTCGCGCAGAGGATTGAAGCTCACCACCTCGGCACCACGGCCACGCGCCTCGTGGAGATCGCCCAGCATGCGGGGACTGTTGGTGCCGCTGTTCTGACCGAAGATGAAGATGGCATCGGCCTGCTTGAAGTCCTCGAGGTTCACCGTCGCCTTGCCGATGCCGATGGATTCCGGCAGTGCCCGGGAGGTGGTCTCATGACACATGTTCGAGCAGTCGGGGAAGTTGTTGGTGCCGTACATGCGCCCGAACAGCGAGAACAGGAAGGCCGCCTCGTTGGAGGTGCGCCCCGAGGTATAGAACTCGACCTGGTTCGGGTCGTCATACTGTTTGAGACGCTCACCGATCTCGGCGTAGGCCGCCTCCCAGCTGGTGACCTCGTAGCGATCCTCAGCCGCGTTGTAGCGCAGCGGGTGCGTCAGGCGCCCTTCCTTCTCCAGATGATGATCCGTCCACTCGCGAAGCTGGCTCACGGTGTTCTGAGCGAAGAGCTCATCGCTGACGCGTTCACGCGTCGCCTCCCACGCCAGCGCCTTGGCACCGTTCTCGCAGAAATTGGCCCCCTTGGGCTTGTCACCATTCGGCCAGGCGCAGCTCGGACAGATGAAGCCATCCGGCTTGTTCATCTTCATCAGGCTGACATGCCCGGCGATCGGCAGGTGCTCCTGCCAGAGGAATGTCTCCACTGCCTTGAGCGATGGCCAGCCGCCGCCCGGCGGACGATCAAGCTGGCTGCCGGAAAGCTCGCGGGAAAGGTCAGGCGCATGGGACCCCTTGTGGCCGAAGGTGCTGGAAGAAGCGGGCCAGGACGTGGGCGCGTCGTGTGACATGTCAGAACTCCTGCGCGGTGCGTGCTCGATCAAGAAAGAGAAAGTAGCAGGCAAGATATGAGCGATACCTCATCTCTTGCTCTCGCGCGGGGGATTTTCAAGGGCAGCCGGCGTTGCGCCCTTGAAGTTCTTTCGATCCGCCACCAGAGTTGTACATACCTGACACAATGAGCTCGAGAAAATGCGCTGACACGGCGAGCCCCTGACAGACGTGAGCCGTCCTCTGGAATGCTGGAACTCCAAAAGCTTGAAGGGAGAAGCTGAGAGTCCGGCAAGAAGAGAGACAGGCCACGCGTCTCGCCCAGCCACTCGACAAGCTGACGCTGATGAGGAGCCCGAACATGACCATCTTTGAAGCCCTGCGCGAGACCCACGACGAACAACGCCGCCTGCTGGACATGCTGCTCAAGACCGAAGGTGACAGCGAACCGCGCGATGACCTGTTCAAGCGCCTCAAGGAATCGCTCACCAACCATGCGGGAGCTGAGGAGCGCGCGCTCTACATCCCGATGATGGAGCACGACATGACGCAGGAAAAGGCGCGTCATAGCGTGGCCGAGCACCATGAAATCGATGAGCTGGTCGAGAAACTCGAGACGACGGACTACAGCTCGCCGGGCTGGCTGGCCGCCGCCAAGCAGCTTGAGCATCTGGTGACTCACCATCTGGACGAGGAAGAGCAGGAAGTCTTCCAGCTGGCCGGTCGCGTCTTCGACGACGCCACCAAGCAGCGACTCGCCGATGAGTACCTGAAGGACATGAAGGCGCGCGAAGCGGCCTGATACGTCGCCTGATGCCTGACGCCTGACGCTCGACAATAGCCAGGCAGGACATGACACGGGCTGGCCACATGACGTGGCCAGCCCGTTGTCGTTGATGGCGGTCGAGAAGTTGAGCGAAAGAGGCTGACGCCCCGGCCGCACGACATTACCGGCGGCGGCTGCCTTTCGCCCCGGCACCCTTGAATGAGCCACCAGCACGCTTGCCCTTCTTCTCTCCCTTGCCCGCCCCTGGCCCGGTCTCGGAGGTCGCGGAACGTCCGACATAGCGGGCGATCCAGATCGTATGCCTGGCTCCGGACGTGCCATGGGCATACACCTGACGTGCCTCGGCCTTGAAACCGGCCCGCGACAGACGCTGCGAGAAGCGCGCATCGGCCGTGGCCGACCACACTGCCAGAATGCCGGCAGGTCGCAGTGCCCTGGCGCATACCGCCAGCCCTTCCGCGCTGTAGAGCCAATCATTGTCGTCAGCGGTCAGCCCCTCCGGGCCATTGTCCACATCCAGCATGATGGCATCGAAACCGCCAGGTGCTTCGCGCAGCACCTCGGCCACATCGCGATTCTCGACGGTCGTGCGCGGATTGCGGATCGGATACCCCGCCTTGGCCCCCAGCGGGCCGTCATTCCAGGTGATCACGCCCGGCACCAGCTCGGCGACCACCACCTCGGCATCTGCCTTGAAGTGCGCAAGCGCCGAGGCCAGCGTGAAGCCCATGCCCAGACCGCCGATCAGGACACGCTGCGGCGCCGACGGCGTTCCGCGACTCTTCAGCAGGCCAGCAGGAATCTCTGCCAGCGCGTCTTCCGAGCCATGCATGCGGGTATTCATCAGCTGCCCCCCCTTGCCGCTCTCGATCTTGATGACGAAGTCCTCACCATACTCGAACAGACAGAGCGAATCCGTGGTACCGGGGATCGGGGCGGTATCGAGCAGCACAAAACGTTTCATGGCATATCCAGGCTAGAAGAGATCACGCGACAATCGATACCTGCAGGCAACTCCAGCCGGGGCGACGCGCATTGACGCAATATCCCGCTGGCAGGCATCTGCATGATCCAGAGGAGCGTTATCCTACCAGCCATGCGCGTCATGGCGATAATGAGCCAGTCACTCCACAGGGATACCTGCCAGAAAGGACAACAGCAGTGGCAACGGTTGAGAGACAACAGAGCCCCTGCAACAGAACTGGCACATTCTCGTGGTATCTCTAATACTGGCTAGGTGGTTACGAAAATCCACAATCGTTAATCAATGGAAGTTGCATAATGCAAAACGCTGGCGCGAAGGTGCCAGACACGCGGCAGCGATGCTCTCTGGCTTGAGCGCCAGCCAGACCACGGCCTGCTCGGGAGATCGTGCCCGCCACGCACGTCACTCGGATCATTGCCTGACCCCGCCTTGAGGCGACACACTATGGGGAAAGGCGGTCTGCGGGACAGGCGAGATGGTGATTTCGCACGACGATTCACGCACGCAAACAACGACACCTATAACAGCGACGCCTGACAGAAAGACACTCTCACGTGGCGGCATACGCCGCCATGACCAGCGAATGACACGCATCATCCGCACTCGGGACACCGAGTGCCATCTAGGGGAACCACCGATGCCACACACCAACCCAGAGCAACTGGCGACCATCAGTGCCGAAAAGGTAGAGGAACGCTTTCGCGGTCTGCATCCCATCGTCGCGCTGGTGTCAGCCACGCGACTGATGCAATACCTGGAGCGTGAGGGCCTGATGCTGCAGGCACACCGCCGCCTGTGTGCCTGCATCATCCGAGAGGCCCTGCCCACGCTGGAAGCCGGTCCGGGGCATGACCCCGAGAACCTGCCAGAGCTCAATGTCCAGGCCTCACCCCTGCAACGGGAGCAGGCGCTTGCCCCCGCCGTGGCCTCCGTCTCGCCGCAGGGGGCCCCCACCCCGGCGACCGTGCACGACAAGCCACAGGGCGTCGTTTCCTGAGCCGTTGACACCTGGCCTGAGCCGAAGGTGACACCCCCGCCCGTTGCTTTCCCCTGAGCAACGGGCGTTTTCATTGGTGGCTTGACCCGGCCCCACATGAACATCAAGTTTTTTGAATGTAGGGGTTTGAATCCGCACGAAGATCCACATGTCATTCAGGTAGGCGTTCGCGTCTGAAGGCGATTGCGTCGTCATCATGATTCACGGACAAGGAGTGACAGCATGAGTCAACTACAACCCCCGCAGCATCAGGATCATCAACCGGGTGATGAACATCGCATGCAGCCTCGCCCCGAATATATCCGGGAAGGCTATCAGGGCAGCGGAAAGCTCAAGGGCAAGGTCGCCGTCATCACCGGAGGCGACAGCGGCATCGGGCGCGCCGCCGCCGTCCACTTCGCGCGCGAAGGGGCCGACTGCATGATCACCCACGTTGGCAGCGAGGAAAAGGACGCCGAGGAAACCATCCGACTGATCGAGGCCGAAGGTCAGAAGGCCAGCCGCATCGCCGGTGACATCGGTGACCCGGCCTTCTGCCGCAAGGTGATAGAAGGCACGCTGGAGGAATTCGGCAAGCTCAACATCCTGGTCAACAACGCCGCCGAGCAGTACGACTGGAATGACGTGACCGAGATAGATGACGAGCAGCTCGAACGCACCTTCAAGACCAATCTCTTCAGTCACTTCTATCTGATCAAGGCCGCCGTCCCGCATCTTTCCAAGGGCGACTCCATCATCGCCACCTCCTCGGTCAACGCCTTCAAGGGCAATGACAGCCTGATCGATTACAGCGCCACCAAGGGGGCCATCCAGGGGCTGGTACGCTCGCTGTCCGGCACGCTGATGGACCGCGGCATCCGCGTCAATGCCGTGGCCCCCGGCCCGGTCTGGACACCGTTGATCCCCGCCAGCTTCGAGGATGACAAGGTCGCCGAATTCGGCAAGCAGGTACCGATGGAGCGCCCCGGGCAACCCAGCGAGATGGGCCCGGCCTACGTCTATCTGGCCAGCGACGATTCAAGCTACATGTCGGGACAGACGATCCACCTCAATGGTGGCGTCGTGCTCAACACCTGATCACGATGCGTCCTCGAACGCTTCACTGCGCCAGCGACTGGTGATCACTGTCCGGCCAGCGACGAGACGATCACCACGCAGCAACACCAAAGGCCACCCGATCCGGGTGGCCTTTTTCACATTGCCATAGGGGTCTGCTCAAGGAATGCGTGCCGCGTCTCAGCGCTTGTGCCGCGTTCGAATCACCTCTTCTCCCGGCCAGCATCAGGCCCTCCTGTCGCTCCGTATCAGGCATTTCACACGGCTGGACAGCGTTGGCCTCTCTATTCTGGTAGCAGCCCAGGGAATGCCATGGGCAGGAAAGGAACGTCACTCGCGCTGCAGGAGGCCTGCATGTCCAAGCTGATTCTCTCGCTGGATGGTGGCGGCATACGTGGGGCAGCCACCGCCCGGTTTCTGATGCATGTCGATGCGACACTCAAGCGCGACCACCAGACCACACTGCGCGACTGCGTCGATTTCTACGCAGGCACCTCTACCGGCAGCCTGATCGCGCTGGCGCTGGCTACCACCGACATGAGCCTCGAAGACATCAGCGGGCTCTACAGCGCAACCAATGCCAGGAAGATCTTCGTCGACAATCGTGGCTGGTTCGAACTCGATGGGATCAATGCGCCCAGGTACGAGGCCCGGGGCAAGAGCGCGATGCTCAAGAAGCATCTCGGCCAGGCCAAGCTCCGGGATGTCCCTGACGGCAAGCAGGTCCTCGTCGTCACCTACGGGATAGAGAGACGCCGCCCGCATGTCTTGAAGTCGAGCAAGCGCGAGCATCACAAGCTGCTGGCCTGGCAGGTCGCGGATGCCTCGAGCGCCGCGCCCACCTACTTCCCGACCCGCGACATGAAACTCGGGACGGACAATGAGCAGACCTGGCTGATCGATGGCGGCGTGATCGCCAACAACCCGACCATGTGCGCCATCGCCGAGGCCTGTCGACTGTGGCCGCATGACACCCGGCGCGTGCTGTCGATCGGTACCGGGACGCGCACGCGCAAGATCAACGGCCCGGATTCCCAGCATTGGGGCGCGGTGCAGTGGATGCTGGAAGGCAGTCTGATCGACGTGCTCTCCGACGAGAAGGTCGTCGGCTATCAGGCCATCACCATCTCGCCGCCGGGCAGCTACATCCGCGTCAACGCCGAGATGCGCCCGCAACCGGGATTGCCCAGGGCGCCTGACGATGCGATGGACGACATCAGCGTCACCAATATCCAGCGCCTCATGGGCATGGGCGACTTCTGGTTCGCGCAGTACGGCGAGGCAGCGGTGGCGCTGATCATGGACCACTATCGTGGCCCGTCGCTGGACCGCATCGACCCCGCCACCGGCAAGCCCGAGGCCTATGAGCCTCACTGAGCACGCCTTGCGCGACGCGAACTCGGAGACGCCTGTCAGCGATTTTGCTACTCTGCGCTGCCATGCTCCACGCCGACCCGAGTGTCCCCGATGCCCCAAGGTAGTTCGCAAGTGTCTCGCCGCCCCGCCACCCGCCTCCTGATAGCGCTCAGTCTGTCATTGGCGACCCTCGCGCCCACCTTGACGCCGGGTATCGCCCTGGCAGCCGACGACATGCACTTCGACCAGCCGGAAGCCTTCGCCACCTTGAAGAAGGCGGTCGGCTATTTCGATGAGATGGACACCTTGCCGGAAGAGGCATGGATCAGCCGCGATCAGGCCTCCGCGCGCAGCGATATGAACGAGATGATCAAGGAAGCCATGCAGGCCCTCGACGTGCCGGAACTCTCGACACTGCGCAGCACCTATCGACAGGTCGAGGACAAGATACGCGAATCGCGCCGTGAGATTTCCGAGTTGAAGGAGAAGCGTATCCTGGCGCCCGACACCGAGGTCTCGACGCTGACCCGCTTCACGCCTACCGATACCCTGCGCGAATTCACCGCCAGCACGCGCGGCGATTACGATCTGCTGATCGCCGCGCATGAGAAGAACATCGCCGCCTATCAGGGCGAGCTGACCACGCTGGAAGGCAAGCTGGCCGCGCGACTCGAGGAGATCGGCATCACCCTGACGCCGGACCAGGTTCAGGTGTGGCTGTCCTCGGTGGTCGGCGATGATGTGCTGACCATGAGTGTCGTGTTCGCCAGCATCAAGTCGGTGGCCCAGCAGCTCGCCGAGTTGACCCGCGACAGCGGTGAGAACCTCGACTACGCGCGCCGTTATTACGGCATGGTGGTCATGCTTCACCGCATGATCGTGACCATGCAGCAGGACTTCATCACGCGCGTGAATGATGAGGTATTGCCGCAACTGCAAGGCTTCGCCGACGAAGCCCAAGCCACCACGCGCGAAGCCCGCACGCTGATCAAGCAAGGCGGATCACGTGAGAGTCTGGAGAACAACATCCGCGCCAATGCGCTGACGCTCAAGACGATCAACCTGTATCGCTCGCTGGTGAGCGAACAGCGCGACCGCGTCAAGACATCGCTCACCAAGAGCGAACGCGAGCTTGCGGTGGCGACCAATACCTATCGCACCGTCAAGCTCAGCGCGCATGTCGCCGACCTCATCCGCCAGGGCGTCAAGACCTTCGACACCCTCGCCGGCCTGCAGGTACCGGTAGCCACCAGCTTCGAGAACAGCGCCATGCGCGAGGAATTCCGCAAGCTGACCGAGCGCATGCAGCAGGCAAAATAACATACGCGCTCAGCGTCGATATCACGCCTTCGCCCTGCCGGCGAAGGCATTTTCAATTCTGGCGTCGGATATCACGCATCGCCAGGATACTCTCGAGGGTACGCCGTAGGCGCGCCACCTCGTTGACAAGGCTATCTCCCGCCAGCATCCCCACCCCGAGCACCAGGCCACGACGAGAATCATTGGCACTACATACCGGACTCAACGGCCGCACAATCAGATGCTCTTTCATGAGCAGCTGTGCGACACGTTGATCATCAATGTCAGACTCCAGCTGTACGCACAGGCTGATCCCCCGTGATGGCGGCGAAACACTGACCACTCCCTTCACCTGACACAACTGGTCGTGCACCACCTGTTGGCGACCCAGATAATCGCGCTGGATGCGCTGATACCAGGCATCGAGATCACCATCGGAGATGAACTGGGCCAATACCGCCTGATCCAGCATACGTCCCTCGCGGAATACCTCACTGCGCAGCCGATTCATCGGCCCGGCCAGCGCGCGCGGCACCACCAGATAGCCCAGCCGCAGGCCAGGAAACATCAGCTTGGAGAACGAGCCGACCAGCAGGCGATTGTCGGCGTCCGGGTCAAACAGCAGCTGATCATGGTCATCGCCACTGAACTCGTAGTCATCCTCGAGGATATAGGCGGGCTGACAGGCCTCGCAGAGCACCAGCTTGTCACGCCGTGAGGTAGGGACACTCAAGGGATAGTGATGCGAGCCGGTGAAATAGGCGATCTGCACCGGACGACGCTCCAGCAGGGCGATCTCGTGGCCCGGGGCATCGGCGGTGTCATCCCGGGGCCGCCAGGGAATCAGCTGGGTCTCGAGTCCGGCGGCCAGAAAGACATTGCGTGCCCCCCAGTAGCAGGGCGACTCCATCACCACCCGCTGGCCGGCGTCCGCCAGCGCCAGCGCGCACAGCTCGATGCCGTGGTGGGTGCCCTCGGTGATGATGATCTGCTGGGTATCACAATCGATGTTGCGCCAGCGGCGCAGAAAATCCCGAATCTCCCGCTTGAGCGGGCCATAGCCACCGCTGGAATACGACAGCAGCAGCGCGTTGTGGGGCACCGTGACGCTGGCATACAGCTGACGCCACTTGCGCATCGGAAAGCGCGCGATATCCGGAATGCCCGGCACGAAGGCGCCACTCTGGATCAGACTCGCCCCCTGCCCGCCCAGCACCCGGCGTGCGCGAGTGGAGAGCGGCAGTGGCGCAGGTGCCTCGGGCGAGGCGCTGCCGGGTCTCGCGGCATATGGGCGGCGCGTCCAGGTGCCCTGACCCTGCCCGGTGTGCAGATAGCCTTCCTCGATTAGCGACTTGATGGCCAATGACAGGGTGTTGCGTGCCACGCCCAACGCCTCGCACAGCTTGCGATGCGCAGGCAGCCGTACCCCCACCGGCCATTGCTCACGAATCATCTCGAGCAATGCCTGCTCCAGCCGCACCTGCTTGCCCAGGGCCTGCGACTGGCGGCGATAGCACTCGATCAATGGCTCAAGCGTGGCCAGTTCCATGCAGGTCTCCCGATATCGTTCATGTAGCACGTAACGTCCATACGCTGCATAGATCACGTGAGCAACCAGCCTGGCTGTCGGGGTACAGCGCCCATTCATCCCTGATTATCCGCAGTCCACCAAGATTGGTCCAGTCAAACGCTCAATTGGTCTATTCGCCTGAACAGTGGCCGCTGATAGCGTGTCCCTCAGGCGCTGCCTACTGACTGATGCTCACAGCCCACGATGGCTAGATCGCTCCTGCGATGTCGACAGGAGCGAATTTTTCCCACAAGCCTCAGCCAGCGACAGGACTGACCTTGCACCTGCTTACCCGCCAGCACCTTTGGCAGAGGACAGCAGACGCGCACGAAAGACATCTTCAGGTCCGGCACCGCCATATAACAAATTCCAAGATCGACTCGGACGCATCCCCCATGACCCAAACAACTCCCCCTGCAGAACAACTTGTCAGAGTCCTCGCCCGCGGCGACGTTCTGGCCCTTGCCTTCGGTGCCATGGTCGGCTGGGGCTGGATCGTCCTGACCGGCGGCATGATTCAGGATGCCGGCAGCATCGGTGCCATCATCGCCTTCATCATCGGCGGCATTGCCGTCGTGCTGATCGGCCTGACCTATGCGGAACTGGCCGCCGCCATGCCCAAGGTGGGTGGCGAACACGTCTACAGCTACCGTGCCATGGGACATTTCTCGTCCTTCCTGTGCACCTGGACCATCATTCTCGGCTACCTGAGCGTGGTGTCCTTCGAAGCAGTGGCTCTGCCGACCGTCATCGAGAACCTCGCACCCGGCTATGCCGTCGGTCACATGTGGACCATTGCCGGCTGGGACGTCAAGGCCACTTGGGTCGCCGTCGGGGTCGGTGGTTCGCTGGCCATGATGGCCATCAACTACGTCGGCATCACCACCGCGGCGCTGCTGCAGAAGGTCGTGACCGGAGTGATCCTGATCGCCGGGGTACTGTTCGTGACCGGCGCCCTGTTCGAGGGGGACGTCGCCAACATGACGCCGCTGTTCACCCAGTCTGAGGGTGGCGTGACGGCTGGCATCATCGCGGTACTGGTGCTGGTGCCCTTCCTGTTCGTGGGCTTCGATGTCATCCCCCAGGCCGCCGAGGAGATCAATCTGCCCTACAACGCCATCGGCAAGGTACTGATGATGTCCGTGGTACTGGCAGTGGTGTGGTATGCGCTGATCATCCTGGCCACCAGCCTGGCACTGGATCACGACGCGCTCGTCGACAGCTCCCTGAGCGTGCCGGACGCCATGCAGGCGCTGTTCAACACGCCATGGGCCAGCAAGCTGATGATCCTTGCCGGTATCGCCGGCATCATCACCAGCTGGAACGCCTTCTACATCGGTGGCTCGCGCGCCATCTACGCCCTGGCGCATGCCGGCATGCTGCCGGCCGCCCTCGGCAAGCTGCACCCGAAACACAAGACACCGACCAACGCCGTACTGCTGATCGGCCTGCTGTCCTGCATCGCGCCCTTCTTCGGTCGTCCGGCACTGGTTTGGATCGTCGATGCCGGCGGGCTGGGTATCGTCATCGCCTATCTGTTCGTCGCGATCTCGTTCCTGATCCTGCGCATCCGCGAGCCCGAGATGCCACGTCCGTTCCGCGTGCGTCACGGCAAGCTGTGCGGTGTGCTGGCCATCCTGCTGTCCTTCGGCATGGCCTGTCTGTACCTGCCGGGCAGCCCTTCCGCACTGACCGGCACCGAGTGGATGATCTTCGGCGCCTGGATGGCACTGGGCCTGGTGATGTACGCCATCGCCCTCAAGCAATTCGGCCGTGAATACAGCGACCGCATCATGGCACCGGCCTTCACCGCTCACTGAGCAAAGGCCTCGTCATGTGACCGCCGGGCAGGTCCGTCCGCCTGCCCGGCCCCATCGGACTCGACTACCGCGAGCCGATATCAGGACAGTCCGCGCGATTCGCCAGCGCTGTCCACTCAATGAATGCACTGCACGCCAGACCGCCAGAGGAGCTTCACATGCCCCGTTCCGCCCTCCCGATCAGCGACTTCCTGAAGCGCTACGTCAACTCGGAAACCAGCAGCGACGTCTTCGTCCCGGCGCTCATTGGTACCGAGCACCGCGAGACCGGCACCACCTTCAACGTGACCAATCCGGCCACCGGCGAGCAGCTGGCCCGTGTCGCCGAGGTCAGCGCCGATGACACCCGTGACGCCGTCGCCGCGGCCGAGGCCGCCGGCAACGCCTGGAAGAAGGTGCCGGTGAAGGAGCGCTCCGCCCTCTTGCGTCGCTGGTTCGACCTGGTGCTTGAGCATCGGGAAGACCTCGCCCAGCTGATGACCCTGGAACAGGGCAAGCCGCTGGCGGAATCGCGTGGCGAGGTGACCTATGGCGCCTCCTTCATCGAATTCTTCGCCGAAGAAGCCAAGCGCATGGCCGGTGAGACCCTGCCGTCCCACGGCGCCGACAAGCGCCTGATGGTGCTGCGCGAGCCCATCGGTGTGGTGGCGGCCATCACGCCGTGGAACTTCCCGCTGGCGATGATCACCCGCAAGTGCGCGCCGGCGATCGCCGCAGGCTGTGCCGTGGTCATCAAGCCGGCCGAAGCCACCCCGCTGACCGCACTGGCACTGGCGGATCTGGCACTGGAAGCCGGCCTGCCGGCAGGTCTGATCAGTGTCGTCACCGCCATGAAGCCGATCGCCATCGGCGAGGTGCTGACCACCGACCCGCGCATCCGCAAGGTCTCCTTCACCGGCTCCACCCCGGTGGGCAAGACGCTGATGGCGCAGTGTGCCTCCACCGTCAAGAAGACCGCGATGGAGCTGGGCGGCAACGCGCCGTTCATCGTCTTCGATGATGCCGATGTCGATGCCGCCGTCGACGGTGCCATCGCCTCCAAGTTCCGCAATGCGGGCCAGACCTGCGTGTGCACCAACCGCTTCCTCGTCCAGGACGGCGTCTACGATGCCTTCGTCGAGAAGCTCGCGGCGCGGGTCGCCGCCATGCAGGTCGGCGATGGCCTGGTCGATGGCAACACCATCGGTCCGCTGATCAACGGCGCTGCCGTCAGCAAGGTGCAGAGCCACGTCGATGACGCCATCGGCAAGGGCGCGCGCCTGGTCACCGGTGGCAAGCCGCACGCCCTGGGCCACAGCTTCTTCGAGCCCACCGTGCTGGCCGATGTCACCACCGAGATGGTGGTGGCGGATGAGGAGACCTTCGGGCCGCTGGCACCGGTGTTCCGCTTCCACAAGGATGAAGACGCCATCGCGATGGCCAATGACACGCCCTTCGGCCTGGCCGCCTACTTCTACGCCACCGACTACCGTCGCATCTGGCACACGCTGGAAGCGCTGGAATACGGCATGGTCGGGGTCAATGAGGGTCTGATCTCCACCGAGCTGGCGCCCTTCGGCGGTATCAAGGAGTCCGGTCTGGGTCGTGAAGGCTCCCATCACGGCCTGGAAGAGTTCACCGAGCTGAAGTACGTCTGCATCGGCGGCCTCTGATTTTGTGAGGACGCCTCGCGACGATGCCTCGAGAGGACGTCTCACAACGTTATCCCACCACGTTTACTAGACAACGGTGGCATGGCCCACGCCATGCCACCGGCAACAAGAAAAGGAACCTGACATGAGCCACTCTCAGCTGAGCAACGAACAACTCGACGTCCTCAAGCACAAGTACGTCGCCAAGGGTGCCGTCACCGCCACGCCGCAGTTCGCCGATACCGCGCTGAACGCCGAGATCTGGGATGCGGACGGCAACCGCTGGATCGACTTCGCCGGCGGTATCGGCGTGCTCAACCTGGGTCACCGTCACCCGAAGGTCGTCGCCGCCGTCAAGGCGCAGCTCGACAAGGTCATGCACACCGCCGCGGGCGTGATCTCCTACGCCCCGTACGTGCAACTGAGCCAGAAGCTGGCCGAACTGACGCCGGTGCGTGGCCCGGAACGCAAGACCCTGCTGGTCAATTCCGGCGCGGAAGCGGTCGAGAACGCCATCAAGATCGCACGTGCCGCTACCGGCCGCAGCGGTGTCATCACCTTCGACGGCGCCTTCCACGGCCGCACCATGATGACCCTGGCGATGACCGGCAAGGTGCTGCCGTACAAGAACGACTTCGGCCCGATGCCGGGTGACATCTTCCGTGCGCCCTACCCGAACCCGATTCACGGCATCAGCGAAGAGCAGTCCCTGAACGCCATCCGCACCCTGTTCAAGACTGACATCGCACCGCACCGCACCGCCGCCATCGTCATCGAGCCGGTGCAGGGCGAAGGCGGCTTCTACATCGCCTCGCCGAGCTTCCTCACCGCACTGCGAGAGCTGTGTGACGAGCACGGCATCCTGCTGATCGCCGATGAAGTGCAGTCCGGCTTCGCGCGTACCGGCAAGCTGTTCGCGATGGAGCACAGCGGCGTCGAAGCCGACATCATGACCATGGCCAAGAGTCTGGCCAACGGCATGCCGCTGTCAGCCGTCGTCGGTACCGCCGAGGTGATGGATTCCTCCGGCCCGGGCTCTCTGGGCGGCACCTACAGCGGCAACCCGCTGTCCTGCGCCGCGGCCCTGGCCGTCATCGACGTCATCCGCGAAGAGAACATCCTGGAGCGCAGCACCCAGATGGGCGAGCAACTGGCCGCGCGTTTCGCCCAGTGGGAAGAACGCTTCGCGCATGTCGCGCACTCACGCAACCAGGGTTCCATGGCGGCCTTCGAGCTGGTGGACGCCGATGGCAAGCCGGACCCCGCCGCGACGGCGGCCGTATGTGCCAAGGCCAAGGAGCTGGGGCTGATCCTGCTGTCCTGTGGCTTCTACTCCAACTCCATCCGCGTGCTGGTGCCGCTGACGGTCGAGCCGGAAGTGCTGGAAGAAGGTCTCGACATCGTCGAGAAGGCGCTGGAAAGCCTCGCCTGATCCACGGCCTGTCATGAGACAGGCGAGCCAACCAACGGCCACCTTCGGGTGGCCGTTGTCGTTTCCAGCGCCACTCGCTGCACTGGAGGGAAACCCTGGGCCGAGAAATGAATCGCAAGCTCATTACCCATCTAACCATATAGCCAATCAACCCAAGCAGCCTTTTGTGGCAACTAATTGATTAAATTATGATATTCGCTGCATTTCTGCGTATTCCCGACCGATTCTCGCCATGCCACACGCCATCGTGAACGACGGCTGCCAGAGAGAGACCTTTCTCATCGGCAGCACCTCGAGTGACCCCTACCATGACTGACAGCAACGCCCACGACTTCAAACGCAGCATGCAGTAGCGCCACCTGGTGATGTTGTCCCTCGGCGGTGTCATCGGCACCGGCCTGTTTCTCAGCTCCGGCTATACCATTCAACAGGCCGGTCCGGCGGGGGCGGTGCTCGCCTATCTGATCGGCGGCCTGGTGGTCTATCTGGTGATGATGTGTCTCGGCGAGCTGGCCGTGCACCACCCCGAACCCGGCGCCTTCAGCGCCCACGCCACCCGCTATCTGGGCCCGGCCACCGGCTACACCGTCGCCTGGCTCTACTGGCTGACCTGGGCCGTGGCACTGGGCTCGGAATTCACCGCCTCCGCCGTGTTCATGGGCCGCTGGTTCCCCGGTGTCGAACCTTGGATCTGGTGCGGCATCTTCTCGCTGATCGTGTTCGGCATGAACATCGTCTCGGCGCGCTTCTTCGCCGAATCCGAATTCTGGCTGTCGTTGATCAAGGTCGCCGCGGTGATCGTGTTCATCGCCGTGGGCGCCGCCGCCATGTTCGGCTTCACCTCACTCTCAGGCAATACCGAGGCGCTGGGCGTCACGCGCATCCTGCAGGAGGGGGTGTTCGATCACGGCGTGATGCCGATCCTGATGACACTGCTGGCCGTCAGCTTCGCCTTCTCCGGCACCGAGTTGATCGGCATCGCCGCGGGCGAAAGCGAGAATCCCGAGAAGAACGTGCCCCTGGCGATCCGCGCCACCCTGTGGCGGCTGATCATCTTCTTCATCGGCACCATCATCGTCATCGTCGCCCTGTTGCCTCAGGACAGCGCCGGTCTCAAGGAAAGCCCCTTCGTGGCGGTCTTCCAGCTCACCGGCATCCCCTACGCGGCGGACATCATGAACTTCGTAATCATCACCGCGCTGCTGTCGGCGGCCAATTCCGGTCTCTACGCCGCCTCGCGCATGCTGTGGACCCTGGCGGACCAGAAGACGCTGCCCCGCGTGTTCAGTCGCGTCAATCAACGTGGCATTCCGGTACCCGCGCTGCTGATCACCATGCTCGGCGGTCTGCTGTCGCTGCTCTCGAGCGTCTATGCCGAAGACACCCTGTATCTGGCGCTGGTGTCGATTTCCGGGCTTGCCGTGGTGCTGGTGTGGATGGCGATCGCCGCCAGCCAGTTCAGCTTCCGCCGCCAGTGGCTGAAGGCCGGCCACAGCGCCAGCGAGCTGACCTACCGCGCGCCGCTGTATCCCATCGTGCCGATTGCCGCCTTCCTGTTCTGCGCGCTGGCGTGCATCGGTATCGCCTTCGACCCCAACCAGCGCATCGCGCTCTACTTCGGCGCGCCCTTCGTGGCGCTGTGCTATCTGGTCCACTTTCTGACCCATCGCTCGTCTACCGACGCCGCCAATCCCCCGACTCCGACCCCGCAGGAGGCCCTCGATGCCCGCTGATGCCACCCGCAATCCGCTGAGCGCCATCACCGCCCAGCAGCCCTTCCTGATCGTCGATGGCGCCCTGGCCACCGAGCTTGAGCGTGCCGGATTCGATCTCAACGACTCGCTGTGGTCGGCCAGGGTGCTGGCCGATGAGCCGCAGGCGATCGTCGATGTGCACCGCGCCTACTTCGAGGCCGGTGCCGATGTCGCCACCACCGCCAGCTACCAGGCCACGCTCGAGGGCCTGATGGCGCGCAGCCTGAGCGAGACCCAGGCCAGCGCGCTGATCCAGCGCTCGGCCACCCTGGCCGCCCAGGCCCGCAGCGAGTACCTGGCCGCGCACCCGGAGCGTCTGGACTGCCCGCCGCTGGTCGCGGCCTCGGTCGGCCCCTATGGCGCATATCTCGCCGATGGCAGCGAATACCGTGGCGGCTACGCGCTGGACCGCGCCGGCCTGCGCGACTTCCACCGTGCTCGTCTCGCCACGCTGCTCGATGCCAAACCCGACATTCTCGCCGTCGAGACACTCCCCTGCGCCGAGGAAGCACTGGCCGTGTGTGATCTGCTGCGCGATGACTTCCCCACGGCGCGTGCCTGGATCGCCTTCAGCGCGCGCAACGCCACCGAATTGAGCGACGGCACGCCGATCCGTGAGGCCGTGCGCGCCATCGCCGACTGCGAGCAGGTGGTCGCCATCGGCGTCAACTGCACCGCGCTTGAGTACATCGAATCGCTGGTGCGCGAGATTCGCGGCGAGACGGACAAGGACATCGTCATCTACCCGAACTCCGGCGAGGTCTATGACCCGGTCACCAAGACCTGGTCTGCCGCCTGTGCCGTCTCGGTAGATTCTGATGGCGACGGCTCTGACCACGACCATGACCTCGCCGGCTGGACACCGCGCTGGCTGGCCGCCGGCGCCACGGCCATCGGTGGCTGCTGCCGCACCGGCCCGGACGATATCCGCGCGCTGGCGGATCTGCGCAAGGCGCTGGGCTGATCAAGACTCTGGGCTGATACCTACGCTGAGTCCGACGCAGTGGATACACAGCGCTGAACTCCAAGCACTGAGCTCCAAGCGCTGAACTCCAGGTACTGAATCATTAGCGCTGAACACGAACGCCCTGTCCGGTCACAACACATGATCGGTCAGGGCGTTTTCGGTAGCGCCCCAGGCCCAAAATCTCTAGGATGGCAGGACACTGATGAGCGATTGCTCAAAATCATTCCGACGTGCTCTCACAGCGACCTTCAAGCTGCAATGAGGAGCGCATAAGAGATCAGCAGGAGAATCCCCATGTCACAGCTCGATATCCAGGTCGCCTACGACGTGGTCTGCCCCTGGTGCTGGATCGGCAAGCGTCATCTTGATGACGCCATCGCGCAACTCGACTTCAAGGATGAGGTGCGCGTGAACTACCTGCCCTTCCAGCTCAATCCGTGGGTGCCACGTGAAGGCATGGCGCGCGCCGACTACCGCGCGCAGAAGTTCGGCAGTGTCGAGCGTGGCGCGGAGCTGGATGCCCAGGTGGCCCAGTCAGGCGCGCAGAGCGGCGTCACCTTCCGCCACGCCCTGATGGAGCGCACGCCCAACTCCACCGATGCCCAACGCATCGTCTGGCGCCAGCAGTCCGCGGGCCTGGCGGAGCGCCCGTTGCTGGAAGCGCTGTTCACCGCCTACTTCCACGATGGCAAGGATGTGGGAGACCGTCAGGTGCTGGCCGAGATCGCAAGCCTGCACGATGAGAATCTGAGCGTCGAACAGGCGCTGACCTTCCTCGAATCCGGCGGGGGCGAGCAGGAAGTCGCCGCCCAGCAGGAAGCGCTGCGCAACGCCGGTATCCAGTCGGTGCCCAGCACCATCGTCGGTCAGTACTACGTGCCCGGCGCCCAGCCGGTGGAAGTGCTGGTGCAGATGCTCAATGAGGCGCGTGCCCAGCAGACGGATTGATCTGCCACGCACTGACGCCAAGCGCTGACGCCAAGCGCGAATGCCATGAACGGACAGACGACACGCCCTTCGCAAGGATGGCGTGTCGTTTTGCGTTCAGGCATAAAGGAAAGGCTGATTGAGGCAAGCCACGACAACAATACGACTCACGACAAGGACTTCTGCATGCCGCGCCCCATCATTCTCGATTGTGATCCCGGCCACGACGATGCCATCTCGCTGATTCTGGCCCTGAGCTCAGACGCGCTCGACGTGCTGGCCGTCACCACCAGCGCCGGCAATCAGACGCCCGACAAGACCCTCAACAACGCGCTGCGCGTGCTCACCCTGCTGGGGCGGCATGACATTCCGGTCGCCGGTGGTGCGCCCAAGCCGCTGGCGCGTGAGCTGATCATCGCCGACAACGTGCATGGCGAAAGTGGCCTGGATGGCCCCAAACTGCCGGACCCCGCCTTAGCCCCCGTCACGCAGAGCGCCATCGAGCTGATGGCCGAGAAGGTCCGTGCCTGTGAGCAGAAGGTCACGCTGGTGCCCTCCGGCCCGCTGACCAATATCGCGCTGTTTCTCTCAGCCCACCCGGAGCTACACCACAAGATCGACAGCATCGTGCTGATGGGGGGCGCGGCAGGTGTCGGCAACTGGACCCCCGCCGCCGAGTTCAACATCTTCGTCGACCCCGAAGCCGCCGACATGGTGTTCAAGTCCGGCCTGCCCATCGTGATGTGCGGGCTGGATGTCACCCATCAGGCGCAGATCATGGATGAGGATATCGAGCGTATCCGCGCCATCGACAACCCCGTCGCCCAGTGTGTCGCCGAGCTGCTCGACTTCTTCATGATCTACCACCGTGACCCCAAGTGGGGCTTCAGCGGTGCGCCATTGCATGACCCCTGCACCATCGTCTGGCTGCTGAAGCCTGAGCTGTTCACCGCTGTCGAGTGCTGGGTCGGGGTCGAGACGCAAGGCGAGCACACCCAGGGCATGACGGTGGTCGACCGTTACCAGCTCACCGGCAAGCCACACAACGCCAGGGTATTGTTCGATATCGACCGCCAGGGTTTCGTTGACCTGATCGCGCAACAGCTCAAGCGCTATCAATGACTACCGATGACTATCGATGACTACCGCTGATCGCCACGCCAGTGACACCGCGCAACAGGCGCACGTCCATAAGCACGAGCATGATTACGACTACCTCATCGTGGGCTCCGGCTTTGGCGGCTCGGTGTGCGCGCATCGCCTGACCGAGAAAGGCTATGACGTCGCTGTCATGGAGCAGGGCAAGCGCTGGACACCTGACAACATGCCCCGCTCCAACTGGCGGCTGAGCCGCTGGCTGTGGCGGCCGATGCTGGGCCTGCGCGGCTTCTTCACCATGAGCTTCTTTCGCCATGTGATCGTGCTGCATGGCAACGCAGTGGGTGGTGGCTCAATCACCTACGCGCAGACCCTGCTGGTGCCGCCCGACAAGGTGTGGGACAACGGCCAATGGGCGGGCCTCAATGACTGGCATGCCGTGATGCCAAAACACTACGCCACGGCGCAGAAGATGCTCGGAGTGACGACCAATCAGATCATCGCCCCGGCGGATCTCAGCCTGAAACGCATGGCCGCGGTCACGGGCTGTGAAGATACCTGGTACCCCACCGAGGTCGGCATCTTCTTTGGCCCCGAGGGAGAAAGCGGCACGCCGAGCGCCGGTAGCGCGCATGCAGACCCCTACTTCGATGGCGAAGGCCCAGAACGTAAAAGTTGCATCGGCTGCGGTGGCTGCATGATGGGCTGCCAATATGGTGCCAAGAACACGCTGGACAAGAACTACCTGTACCTGGCCGAGAAGTACGGCGCCCAGGTGCATGCCGAAACCAGGGTGATCGATGTCGTGCCACTCAATGGCAAGGCCGATGGAGCAGACGGCTATGCCGTGACGACGGTGCCCTCCACCTTCGCTGGTCTCTATCTGGGCCGGGGCAAGCGCCGCTTCACCTGCCAGTCCATCGTCTTTTCCGGCTCATCACTTGGCACACAGGAGCTGTTGTTCAAACTCAAGGACAAGGGTTCATTGCCGAATATCTCCAATGCCTTGGGCAAGCGGGTACGCACCAATGCGGAGTCATTGATCAGCTGTCGTATTCCGGACAGTCGCGATGACATGTCCAAGGGCATCGCCATCGGCTCCGGCATTCATATCGATGAATTCACCCATATAGAAGCCACTCGCTACCCTGCTGGCTCTGATTTCATGGGCCTGTTGTTTACCACGATGGCCAAGGGCAAACCCGGCTGGACACGCCCCTTCTCGTGGCTGGGCGCGATGGCGAAGATAGTCGCCGCCAATCCGCTGCGCGCGATGAAGTTCCAGATGCCATGGGGCTTCGCGAAGGAGACGATCATATTCCTGTGCATGCAGACGGCCGAGGGCCATCTCAACATGAGGCTGAAGCGCCTATGGTACTGGCCGTTTCGCAAGGCGCTGGTCACTGAAGGCAAGCGCATCGCGACCTTCATTCCGGAAGCCAATGACTTTGTCACTCGCGGAGCCGAGGCCATCGGTGCCATCCCCGGCAGCAATATCACCGAGATACTGTTCAACATCCCGACGACGGCGCACTGCATGGGCGGCGCGGCGATGGCAGCCACGCCTGAGGAAGGAGTCTGCGATGGGCAAAACCGAGTATTTCATTACCAGAACATGCTGATCTGTGACAGCTCGATGCTCGCCGCCAACCTGGGCGTCAATCCCAGCCTGACCATCACCGCCCTGGCGGAACATACGATGAGCCATATCCCGCGCAAGGGCTGATCTTCACAACGCCCGGTGTGGAAAGTGCTGGTGCATGAAGTGCTGTTGCAAGGGGTGCTGGCGCAGGAAGTGCTGGTGTAGAGAGAGAACGACGACTGGTATCATTGCCCGCCAACATCTCAGGCGAGGTGCATACAACGCGCGGGATCGATCAACACAGGAGCACAGCAATGAAACGGGTGTCACTTTTCACCATGGCAAACTGCCCGCACTGCCAGACAGCCAAGCAGTATCTGGAGCAGCAGAAAATCGGCTTCCGCCTGGTGGACGTCCGATCCCCCGCGGGCCAGAAGGAATTCGCCAAGACAGGCTTTCGCAGCGTGCCTGTCCTGAAGATTGGCGATCAGTTCCTGAAGGGGTTCAGCGTGAAAGGCTTCAATCAGTTGTATAAGGGTTGAGCGATATTCCTATAACCTGGGTAAATGAATACTTCTCACATACACTAAAAACAAGCATAAACCTCCTGCCCATTAACTAAGACTTACATGCAAGGCGGGTTACGTTGAGCTACATCCCCGATTTGCCCAGGTCACGTAATGTATATTAGTCAATGCGTGTAAATCTCATGACAGAGGGTTTGAGGCCATATTTCTCACACCATGTGTAGAAACGCTTGTGGTCATGGGTAATATAGAATTTAGAGTCAATTTCAGCCATAAGAACAACTCCGTAAACAGAAACCAAAAAACCATTCTCTTTAGTAAACAAAAGGCAGTCTGTTAATTGTTTTGTTGCAGCTTTTTTATTGAGGTTATTTTTTCTACACAAGAGTTCAAACGATTTACTAGCATAATCAATTGCGCCACCATTAACAAGGAAGTCCATAAAAAAATCTTGCATAAATTGAGTGGCCATAAAAGGCTTCCACTCTGTCTCTTGCTCATCTAATATAAAATTCTCATGGGGCGGATGCAGGCTCTGAGTGCAACACCCTATTGAATTGAGGGTGGTGCTTCATTGTGCTTTGCCATCAGTTCATTCATCACCTCGATAGGGCATTTGAAGTCGAAGCGTTTTCGAGGCCGCATATTCAGCTCGAAGGCAATGGCATCCAGCTCTTCCTGACTGGTCAGTGACAGATCCGTTCCCTTGGGGAGATACTGGCGAATCAGCCCATTGATATTCTCGTTGCTGCCTCTTTGCCAAGGGCTGTGAGGATCACAGAAGTAGATGGCGACGCCAGTATTTTGCGTGATAGCGGCATGCTTGGCCATCTCCCGTCCTTGGTCATACGTCAGGGTTTTTCGTGCTGCCAATGGCATTTTGTTCAGCGCGGCACTGAAGCCCTCTACGGCTGAGGTCGCAGTCGCATCATGCATCTTTGCCAGTATCAAGTATCCGCTACTGAGCTCTACAAGAGTGCCAACCGCTGAGGCATTGCCTTTTCCCTTGATCAGGTCGCCTTCCCAATGCCCAGGCATCTCGCGCTTGTCCACCTCGGGCGGGCGAAGGTGAATGCTGACCATGTCGGGGATCTGACCTCGCCGGTCCGTCTCACCACGTCGAGGCTTACGCGTACTTTTGCCATGCCGCAGGCAATGGATGAGCTCTTTGCGCAGTTGCCCAACCGGCAGCGCATAGATGGCGGTGTAAATCGTCTCGCGACAGACGTAGGCGTCTTCAAGCTTGGGTAGATTCATGCGTCGAAGCTTGCCGGCGATCTGCTCAGGAGACAAGTAGCGGCGAAGGAGGTACTCGACAAGCTTGAACCGCTCACTACCGATGGAAAGCTTACGCTTGGGCCGGCAAAAGCGCCGATGCTTGAGTCGGGACGCTTGCGCGCGTTCAGCTTGGTAGTCGTTGCCCGGCTCACTATTTCGACGAATTTCGCGGCTGATAGTGGAGGGAGAACGACTCAGGCATCGAGCAATGGCTCGGAGGCTCAAGCCTTGAGAGAGGCAAACCTGGATAGTGGCACGATCAGTAATGCTGAGTTCTGAGTATGACATGAGCGCAATACCTTACAGGGAAACTCAGGTGTTGCACTCAGAATCTGCGGCCAAGCTCTAATATCTGTGCTACTGATTCGATCATGTGCCATCTCCATGCTTATATCTTTATGTTGAAGCCTATATAAAAATTCCGACTACTATCCCACCTCATGCAACCGCTCTATATTTGCTACTAGATCGGTAAACCTCTCCCCTTGGATATGCACATGATCCTTCAGTGCCTGTTCCGCAGCCGTGGCGTCGCCAGCTTCGATGGCGGCGACTATGGCTTCGTGTTCGGCGTAGGAGCTGTGCATGCGGTGGCGGACATGAAGTTGCAGGCGGCGGTATGGCTTGAGGATGGCGTGCAGTCGCGTGGCTTCTTCGGTGAGGAAGGCATTGTGGCTGGCGCGATAGAGACAGTGATGAAAGAGGCCGTTCTCGTAGTAGTAGCCATTGGCGTCGTCGGCTTCCAGGCGTTCACGGCAGGCGGCGTGGGCGTCCTTGAGTTCCGAAAGCTCCTGCGTGGTGATGCGCCGTGCGGCGAGTCGGCCGCACATGGCTTCCAGTTCCGCCATGACTTCAAAGCGTTCCACCAGCTCCGAGACACCCAGCTGCGTCACGAAGGTGCCACGCTTGGGCACCACCTTCACCATGCCGGAGGCGGCGAGCTGCTGCAGCGCCTCGCGGATCGGCGTGCGGGAACACTGATACTCGCGGCCCAGCGCTTCGGGGTCGAGCTTGGTGCCCGGCGGGAAGCGCCCTTCGACGATGGCATCTTCCAGTAGGTCTCGCAGGCGTTGCGCATGAGACATCTTGATCATCATCGTCGTCCTTGTACTGTGGCCTGACGGCGCTTCTCTCGAAAGCGGCCCTTGAATCCCTGTGAGCCTGAGCGCTGGAACACTGGAGAGCCTGAGAGCTCGAAAGCCTGCAAGCTCGAGCGCGACGGCCTCGTCATTGCGATGATGCTTGATGAGCCATCACTGAGTCACCGCGAGCCCGCCCAGCACCACGCCGTTCTCACAGCATTCTGCCCTCGCTCTCCTGCCTCCATTGAACAGGGAAGTGGCCGTGCAGGAAACTGACTTTAGTCTAGTCATGTATGGGATTCCTTGACGCTACCACACGATGCGCCTATCTGTTGTATACAACAAGACGACGCAAATATTTAAGCTTCAGACGCCATACTGAGAGCTTGAGCAGTGAACACGTCGCTTCGTCCCGCGCCTTGAGGAACCGCCATGAACATCAATCTGAGCTTTCTGCAGGATCTGCTGACCCATGTCGGCCAGCGTGCCCGCCAGCAGGTTGGCCTCTCGCCCGGCGCCGGCAATGAAGACACCGCCCTCGCCCGCCTGACCGAGAGCTGTCACAACCTCACCGAGAGCAGCGGTGAAGCCTCGCGCATCATGATGGCCCAGCGGGCGCTTGAGGATTATCAGCAGCTGGATCACGAGCAGCGCCTCGCCTTCTTCCAGCTGCTGGCCGAGCACTACGCCGCCGATGAAGACCGTATCCACGCCGCCTACGCCGCCTATCGCGACGCCCCGGACAACGCCAATCTCAGTGCGCTGTTCGCCGCCAGTGAACCCAGACGCCAATCGTTGCTGCGCCGCCTGAACCTGTGCCCCGGCGGCACCTATGAAATCGTGCGCATGCGTGCCGACCTGCTCAAGCTCATCAAGCAGCATCCGGAATTGAAGCCGCTGGATGCCGACTTCGCGCATCTGTTCGCCTCCTGGTTCAATCGTGGTTTCCTGATGCTGGAGGCCATCGACTGGAACACCCCCGCTGCGGTGCTGGAGAAGATCATCCGCTACGAGGCGGTGCATGCCATCCAGGACTGGAGCGACCTGCGCGGGCGTCTCGACCCCGAGGACCGCCGCTGCTACGCCTTCTTCCACCCGGCCATCGGTGACGAGCCGCTGATCTTCGTCGAGGTGGCGCTGTGCAAGGGCGTGCCCAACAACATCCAGCATCTGCTCGCCAACAGCGGCCAGACCACCGAACGCGAGGCGGACACCGCCGTCTTCTACAGCATCAGCAATTGCCAGAAGGGCCTGAAAGGCATCTCGTTCGGCAACTTCCTGATCAAACAGGTGGTGCAGGAGCTGCAACGCGAACTGCCCAATCTGAGCCGCTTCGTCACCCTCTCGCCGGTGCCCGGTTTCAGTCAGTGGCTGACACGCGCGCGTGATGAAGAAGGCCTGGAAGTCTCCGACCTGCTGGCTCATCACCTGCAGCACGATGACTGGATGAATGACGAGGAGGCCCAGCAGAAGATGGCGCCGGAACTGCGCGCCCTCGCCGCCCACTACCTGGTCAACGTCAAGCACCGCAGCGGCCAGCCGATGGACCCGGTCGCCCGCTTCCACCTCGGCAACGGTGCCAGCCTGCATCGCCTCAACTGGCCGGGTGACACCTCCCCCAATGGCCGCCAGCAGGCCCACGGCCTGATGGTCAACTACCTCTATGAGCCACACCGCATCGAGCAGAACCACGAGGCCTTCAGCCGCAACGACAGCGTGGTATGCAGCAGTGAGGTCAAGAAGGAATCGAAAGCCAACAAGGAGCTGGCCAAGGCGCCGAAGCGCGAAGCCAGGAAGGAAAGCGATTCCCTATCCAGTTCGCCCCTGCCATCAAAAGGGTCCGAGCAGTCGCCCGCGACCAGATCGACCACGGATGCCAGCGACAGCAAGCCAACGCCGTCACTCGAGGAATAAGCCACTCGAGGAAAGCGTCACACAAGGAATGAGCCACTCGGCAGGCACGTCACCTGCCGGTGCACGCCTGATCAGAACGTCGCCTGCGTCAACGTCTCATGACAAACCAAGGCTCATGACAAGACAACGCCTCACTACAACAACAACGCCATTGGAGCCAATGATGTCTCACGCCAACCACGCCAACCTCTATCTGCAATTCGTGCGCAACTTCGATGAGCGCCCGGATGCCACCTTCCTCGATACCGTCGAAGGCCACGGCTACACCTTCGCCGAGGCACGCAGCGCCGCCGGTCAGATGGCCACCGCGCTACGCGAGCTGGGCGTGACCCCGGGCGACCGCGTCGCGGTGCAGATCGACAAGAGCTGCGAGACCGTCATCCTGTATCTGGCCTGCCTACAGGTCGGCGCGGTCTATCTGCCGCTGAATACCGCCTACACCGGCGAGGAAATCCGCTACTTCCTGGGCGACGCCGGCCCGCACCTGTACGTCTGCCAGCCCAAGGTGCTGGAGACGGCACGCGCACTGGGCAAGGAATGTGATGTGCCGCGTGTCGAGAGTCTGGGCACCGAGCAGGACGGCACCCTGATGGAGCAGGCCCGCCAGTGCAGCGCAAGCAGTGAAATCGAGCCACGCGCCGCCGATGATCTCGCCGCCATCCTCTATACCTCCGGCACCACCGGGCGCAGCAAGGGCGCGATGCTGACCCACGCCAATCTGGCCTCCAACTGTCAGGCGCTGGCCGAGACCTGGCGCTTCACCCGAGATGACCATCTGATCCACGCCCTGCCCATCTTCCACACCCACGGCCTGTTCGTGGCCTGCAACATCGTGCTGACGGTGGGCGCCTCGATGACCTTCCTGCCGAAGTTCGATGCCGAGCAGATTCTGGATCTGATGGCGCGCTCCAGCGTGCTGATGGGCGTGCCGACCTTCTACACCCGCCTGCTGGAATCCGAACGCCTCAATCGCGAGACGACCGCCGGCATGCGACTGTTCGTCTCCGGCTCCGCGCCGCTGCTCAGCGAGACCCACAGTGAGTTCAGTGCACGTACCGGCCACGCGATTCTCGAGCGCTACGGCATGACCGAGACCAACATGAACACCTCCAATCCCTACGACGGCGAGCGGCGTCCCGGCACGGTGGGCATGGCGCTGCCCGGCAGCGAAGTCCGCATCACCGACCGCGAGACAGGTGCCACCTTGCCGCGTGGCGAGACAGGGCTGATCGAGGTGCGCGGTGCAAATGTCTTCAAGGGCTACTGGAAGATGCCGGAGAAGACCGCCAGCGAGTTCCGCGAGGATGGCTTCTTCATCACCGGGGATCTCGGTCATATCGATGCCGATGGCTATCTGTGCATCAGCGGCCGCGACAAGGACCTGATCATCTCCGGCGGCTACAACATCTACCCGAAGGAGGTGGAGCTGCTGATCGATGACATGCCCGGCGTCAACGAATCGGCGGTGTTCGGCGTGCCCCACCCGGACTTCGGCGAAGGTGTCTGCGCGGTGGTGGTCATGCAGGCCGGCCACCAGGGCAGTCTCGATGAAGCGGCGGTGCTCACCGCCCTCAGCGACAAGCTCGCCCGCTACAAGCAGCCCAAGCGCGTATTCTTCATCGATGGCCTGCCACGCAACGTGATGGGCAAGGTGCAGAAGAAACAGCTGCGCGAGGAATATGCACAGCTGTTTGCCCCTGAGCCGGCCCGCTCACACGCCTGAACGACAGCCACCGGAGCGTCTATCTCGTCATTCATCAAGACGTTCATCAAGACGCTCATCGAGACAACCGGCTTGAGGTATCAAGCAACATGAACCTGCCGGCAGCCGATCACGCCAATCGTCGCTGCCGGTAGCCCCTCTCACCCTTGAACTAACGAGTGATATTGACCCGCAAGACCCTGACATGTCGGCAGAGGATGGACATTCGCTGTTCGCCCATCTGCCGACAAGGATTCACGCCTGCAACACGCTTGAATTCTCGTGGTACCTGAAACGCCACAACACAAGCAACGCCAAAAAAACGCGACAGACAACAACAAGAAGGTAATACGCCATGGTGATCTACGGAGTTGCCCTGCTGGCAGGGTGCATGATGGCCGGTCTCGTGATCGGTGATCTGCTCGGAGAAATGCTCAATATCGATTCCAATCTCGGCGGTGTCGGCATCGCCATGCTGCTGCTCATCTTCATCACCGGTGTGCTGAAGGACCGCGGCAAGATGGCCGACAGCACCTCCAGCGGCATCAATTTCTGGAACGCGATGTACATCCCCATCGTGGTCGCGATGGCCGCCAGCCAGAACGTGGTCGCGGCCTTCAGCGGCGGCATGGTCGCGCTGGTCGCGGGCGTGCTGGCGGTGGTGCTGGGGCTTGCACTCGTTCCTCTGCTGACCGGCAAGCGGCCGGAAACCGCACTGGAAGAGGCTCCCCTGCCCGACGAGAACCGCCCCAGAACCTCAGTGACGACAGGCGCCCCGGTGCTGGATCGCAGTCGCCATGCCTCCCCCACTCCTGCTCACAAACACTGAGGGCTGACCCATGATCGATTCACTCGTCCATCTCTTCGACAAGTATCATCTGGTCGCTGCCTTCGCCGTGATCGGACTGGCGATGTATGTCGCCTACTGGATCAGCAACAACCTGACACGCGGCAAGCTGCACGGCTCCGCCATCGCCATCATCCTCGGCCTGGTGCTGGCCTACGTGGGTGGCGCAACCACCGGCGGCAGCAAGGGGCTCTCGGATGTCACGCTGTTCTCGGGGCTGGGCCTGATGGGGGGCGGCATGCTGCGTGATCTCGCGATCATCGCCACCGCCTACGGGGTCAATCTCAAGGAAATCCGTCAGACCGGCTTTCGGGGTGTCATCGCGCTGTTCGTCGGCGTGCTGATCTCCTTCGTCGCCGGTGGTGGCGTCGCCATCGCCTTCGGCTATACCGATCCTGTCGATATCACCACCATCGGTGCGGGCGCGGTCACCTACATCGTCGGCCCGGTCACCGGTGCCACGCTGGGCGCAAGCTCCGAAGTGGTCGCGCTGTCGATCGCCGCCGGCCTGGTGAAATCGATCCTGACCATGGTCGCCACGCCAATGACGGCGCGCCTGATCGGGCTCGACAATCCGCGCTCCGCGATGATCTTCGGTGGCCTGATCGGCACCACCAGCGGTGTCGCGGCGGGCCTCGCCGCCACCGACGCCCGCCTGGTGCCCTACGGTGCCATGACCGCCACCTTCTACACTGGCCTGGGCATCCTGCTCGCCCCGACGGTGCTGTTCCTCGCGGTACGTGCGGTGATGTAAGCATCGCTCTGACACAAGCAGCCCTGAAGCAAAACGACGGCGGCATCAGCCAGGACGAAGAATGTCCCATGCTGATGCCGCCGTTTGCTTTCACTCTCTACTCCATTTCACTGCTTACGTTGTTCAGCTCATGCATCCGCGATCAACGTGGCCTCATCAATCGTTCCATCACTGCCCGCGCGGCGGGCCACATCACGCTGCCGTGGTCTTCGCCCTCGATCAGTCGCCACTGGACGGCTACCTGCGGACAGTGCTCGCGCAGCTGGCGTGCATGCTCATGGGCGTTGTCGATCATCGCGCGCTGGACACGCAGCCTGTCACGCTCAGGGTCCTGCCGCCTGGGCTGCGGCGATTGCTCTCGTCCGCCAGCGGCGATGTACACCGGGCCCGCCGCCTCGGAGCAGGCAAGACGCAGCGGCCAGCTGGCCGGGTCATTCTCCTGCCGCCACCACAGCGAAGGGCTGATCGCGAAGATCGCCCCGAAGGCCTCGGGCGCCTTCTGCTGGGCATGGAGCGCGAACAGGCCGCCGAGTGAGTGGCCGACCAGCGCAGGCCGCGTGAGATCGAGCGGATAGCGTGAGGCCAGTGCAGGCGGCAGACCCTGGGTCAGATAGTCGAGGAAATCCTTGCCACCGCCGGTACCCTCTGGCGCCGTGCCGGTGGTGAGCGGTGGCGTGAAATCCTTGAAGCGTGCTTTAGAGATAAAGGCTCTGTCAGGGCCGCGACCGCCACTCCCCGCATAACCGACCGCGACGATGGCGAGGTCTGACGGCGCCTTGTCAAATCCACGGCGTCCCAATATGTCGCGCGCTGCCGTGAACAGATCCAGATGGCGATTGCCATCCAGCACCAGCAGTACCGGATAGCCGCCCTCGGGCGGTGCGATCTGCGGCAGCGCCACCTGGATCAGGTAGTCATGTCCCGTGGTGGATGAGTGCTGCGTGAATGCGGTCGTCGTTCCCTGCAGCACCCTGGCGTCTCCCATGTGGCTCATGACGGGGGCGGATGACAGCAGCACGCCTGACGTCACTCCTGTCATCACCCACCGACGTCCCCAGCCACGCAGTCGGTCGTGCAAGCGGTGGTGCCATCGGTCATGCAACGGTGGACGAGCGCGAGAAAGGCGCCCCTGTCCTTCCCACACTGCCAGTGTCGTCTTGATGAGTGTCATGCTCAGAACTCGTACTTCATGGTCGCGACGGCGCTGGCCGGACGTCCCACGAAGTTGAAGACACTGGCCGAACCGGCGCGCACGTAATATTCACGATCGAACAGGTTGTAGACGTTGAGCTGGCCACTGAGTTTGGGCGTGAACTGATAGCCGAGCATGGCATCGAACACCGCATAGCCCGGTGCCTGGATGGTGCCCTGGGTGCTGTCGAAATCGCTCAGTGCCGTCATCCCGGCACCGACGGAAACGCCATCCAGCAGGTTGCCCTCGAAGCGATACTGGGTCCACAGATTGACCATGTTGTTGGGCATCAGCATCAGCAGTGCATCGGAGCTGCCGGCCTCCAGCACCTCGGAATCCATGTAGGTGTAGCCGAAGATGACATCCCACTGCGGCGTGATGTTGCCGGCCAGTTCAAGCTCCGCACCGGTGATGCGCATCTTGCCGGAATCCACCGAGTAACTGACGCTACCGTCGGTCGAGGAGGCAGCGCGGTGGCTATCGGTCAGCTGGAAACCACTGATACGCGCATTCAGTGCGCCATCCAGATAGCTGCCCTTGATCCCGATCTCGTATTGCTCGCCTTCGCGCGGGTCGATCAGGTCGCCATCCTCGCCTTCGCGGGTCTGTGGCTCGAAGACTCTGGAGTAGCTGGCATAGAGGGAGTGGTCGGCGTCCAGGTCATAGACGAGTCCGCCATAGGGCGTGACGGCGGTGTCCTGCATGTCGCTGCTGCCGCCATTGAGCTTGTCTACGGTCTCGGCCGAGAACTGGCTGACCCGCGCCCCCAGTATCACCGCCAGCGGTGCCACGGGACGCAGTGTCACCTTGCCGTACAGGCCCTGCTCCTCCAAGGTGGTCTCGGTGCGCGACAGGCTGTAGCCGCTCACGCCATCACGGGCATTGCCGAGTATGTCGACATAGGACAGAGAGTTCAGCTCGCTGATGCTGGCGCTGGAGCCGGTCAGGTTGCCGGTGCGCGCCGCGGTGGTATCCGAGTCCGATGTCTTGTAATCGACCCCGACCACGAATTCGTTCTGGTTGCCGAAGGCATCGAAGCCCTGGGTGTAGCTGGCATCCACGCTCACCGAGGTCTCATCGGTGAAACCGGCATAGCCCGCGACACTGCTCAAGTCGCCGGTATCACTCAGTGCCGAGCCACTGTAGGCGTATTCGTAATCCGCATTGCGATCACTGTAACGCGCCGCCAGTCGGCCATAGCCGCGTGAGCTGAAGCGGTGGGTAAGCTCGGCGATCACATCGGTGGCATCGCTCTCGAAGCTGTTCCAGTCCGTGCCGTAGAATGCCGAACGGCGGCCATAGGTGAAGTTGTTGTCACCATCGACCGGCTGACCCTGATTGACGGTGATGTCCTTGGTGTTGTGGATCACCCCCAGTGACAGCTCGGTATTCTCGTCGAGATCGATATCCAGCGCGCCATAGAAATCATTCAGCGTGTTGTCGTTGTCATCCACCCATTGCGCCTGCTCGGTGGAGCGGGTCACCAGGCGTCCGCGGATACGGCCCTGCTCATCGATGGGCCCGGAGAGATCGACACTGACGCTTCGGTCTTCCAGCGTACCGACACTGCCGCTGATGGCGCCCTGGAAGGTATCGGTCGGGCGCTTGCGCACCAGATTGATCACACCGCCCAGCTCACTGGTGCTGTTGAACAGGCCGGACGGCCCACGCATAACCTCGACCCGGTCGATGGCGGTCAGGGAAGGCACCGAGCCCGTCAGACTCGACATCGGCGGGGACAGCCCATCGATGCTGTAGGCATCGTATTCATAGCCGCGCGCGAAGATCGAGGAACGACCGCTGTCATTGTTCAGCACCCGCACACCCGGCGTACGTGCCGCCAGCTGATCCAGCGTGATGAAGTTATGGTCCTCGATGGCATCATGGGTCACCACGCTCACCGACTGCGGAATGTCGCGCAGCGAGGCCGGCACCTTCGAGCCCACCTTGGCAGCGTCAACACTGTAGCCGCCGCTCTGCTCACTGGACGCCATGTCATACAGACGCAGCCCCGTCACCCGCTGGGTATCCAGCACCATCGTCGCGTCTTCCGCCTGTGCCGGCAGACTGACCGGCACCACACCTGCCCCGATCATCAGACGACGCGTGCCTGCCCCGCACAGACCGCGTCCTCGTGCATTCACCTTCTTCATCGTGTCCCCTTGCCTGTCGTGTCCTGGATCATCGCCACTAATGATAACTATTTGCATCTGACGTGCTGACGGGGCATTTTGGCACTCTAGGACGACAAAAACCTTTGCGGAACCCTCCCTGATGTTTGCAGGTGCGACAAGATGAGCCTTACCCCCCCTCCCGGCCTCGCCAGTTCTCACACCTCGGCAAGCGCACGCCACCGGATCATCGAACTCGATCACGTGCATCGCATGGCGCGCGCGCTGACCAGCGACCACCAATGCCAGCCAGCCGAGGGCCAGTCCGCTGACGGCGCCTTGATCGGCAACATGCATCTACAGGAAGCGCAGCCGGGACTGTTCATGCGCCTCAACCGCATCCGCAAGCGGGCGGATCTGATGATTCGCTCCCGCATCGAGCCATCGCTGAAGATCGCCGTGGTATGGCGTGGCGAGCCCAGGGTCAGTTTCGGGCCACAGCGCCATGCGCTGAAACCGGGCCGAGCGCTGTGCATCGCCCTCGACGAGCCCACCGAATTCCGGCTGCAAAGCCCCAAGGGGGCTTATGAGCACAGCGCCATCCTCACGCTGACGCCGGCCTGGCTGAAATGGCACCTGAACGTCTCACGTGCCAGTGAGGTGATGTCCCACATGCGCCATCTGGCGCATTTCCACTGGTGGCCGTCCCCGCGTCTGCTGGAACGATTGGACACCTTCAGCCGACAGCGACCCACCTCCCCGGGAGACGGCAGACTGGAAGGAAACGCTGGAAGAATGGATCCACAACGGGGAAGTCGCCTATCAAAGTCAGGCGGAGATCGCCGCTCGTCTGGGCATGAGCGTGCGCCAGTTGCAGCGCCGCTATCGCGACGCCTACGGCAAGACCATGACGCAGGACCTGAGACGACGACAATTGGTCCGTGCCGCTCATCTGCTTCAGGACCGCAATGTCACGGTGGAGGCCGCGGCCGAAATGGCGGGGTATCGCAGCGCCGCCAATTTCGCCACCGCCTTTCGTCGCCAGTTCGGCGTGCCACCCAGTCAGCGGCCTGTCATTGACAACAGCGCGGTGTAGGGTGGGTCGACATGCAAGGGGGGACGGTCAGGGCAAGGCGCTGGATGTCAGGCGTATGCGGCAAGGAAGCGGACAAGTCGTGTCATCACTTCCTCTGGCTGTTCGCGATGCGGAACATGTCCGCAGTCGTCGAGAAGATGCAGCTCAGCGCCGCGCCCCGCGTTCTCGGTCAGGCGCGCCGGCTGGGAAGCACTTCCGTACTCATCCTGCGCGCCATGGATCACCAACAGCGGACAACGCAACGCTGCCAGAGAGGCATCGAGACACCAGTCACGAAAAGCGGGGGCCAGCCAACTATCGATCCAGGCGCTGAGCACCCACTCGGTCCTGGAGCCGTGATATCGGGCAAGTCGTGCGCGCTGGTCGGGCTCGGCAAACAGGCGTTGCGCTTCACGGATACCATTCAGGGTCAGCTCCTCGACCATCGCCTGCGCCGCCAGCGTGATGACAGCCTGACAACGCACATGATGTGTCGCGGCGCCGGCGATGGCCATGCCCCCGCCGACACTGTGGCCAAGCAGGATGAAGCGCTCCAGCGCGAGCCCCTCGATCACGGCCTGCAAGTCGCCGCGAGCCTCCTGCTCGATGAAATCCAGCGGCATGGGGTGATGGCGTGCCTCCGAACGGCCGAAGCCTGCTCGGTCGTAGGCGATTACCTCGCGTCCGCTACTGACCGCCAGCGTTGCAGGAAAGCCTCGCCACAGCGCCACGCATCCCAGTGAGTCATGCAGCAGAATGATGGGCGCACGCACTGGGTTAATGGCCGGGACGGCAGGCTGCCATCGGGCCACGAACAACGCACCATACGGGCCTTGCAACCAGTTCTGCTGGTATATGATGTCTTGTGATGTCACATCCATGTCTCCTGTGCCCACCATGATGGAATCTCCGAGCTGTCGCTCTCAAGACACTGCCACAGCCCGCGCCGGGAAACGCTTAGACATCCTGATGACCCATTGCTAATGTTGGGCGTCGTCGCGGTATGCGCCCCTGTTGGTGTTGGCGGCAGATCGCAAACAGCACGAACGAAAAGCGCACGAACGAAAAGCGCACGACAGAACAAGAACTTCGCCACGCTCTCGCACAAGGACACTGTCATGTCGGTTGACAACATGAAGCTGGAATCCCTCGCCCTGCATCACGGCTATACCTCGGAATCCACCACCAAGGCCGCGGCGGTGCCGATCTACCAGACCACTTCCTACACCTTCGATGATACCCAGCACGGCGCGGATCTCTTCGACCTCAAGGTGCCGGGCAACATCTATACCCGCATCATGAACCCGACCAATGACGTGCTGGAGCAACGCATGGCCGCCGTCGAGGGCGGTATCGCAGCGCTGGCGGTGTCATCCGGCATGGCGGCGATCACCTATGCCATCCAGGCGCTGGTACAGGTCGGCGACAACATCGTCAGCACCAGTCAGCTGTATGGCGGCACCTACAACCTGTTCGCCCACAGCCTGCCGCGTCAGGGGGTCGAGGTGCGCATGGCGGCCTTTGATGACTTCACCGCACTCGAAGCACTGATCGATGACAAGACCAAAGCGGTTTTCTGCGAGTCCATCGGCAATCCTGCCGGCAACATCGTCGATCTCGAGCGTCTGGCCGAGATCGCCCACAGGCATGGCGTGCCGCTGATCGTCGACAACACCGTTGCCACCCCGGTACTGTGTCGCGCCTTCGAACACGGCGCCGATATCGTGATCCACTCGCTGACCAAGTACATCGGCGGCCACGGCACCACCGTGGGTGGCATCATCATCGATTCCGGCAAGTTCGACTGGGTCGCCAACAAGGACCGCTTCCCGATCCTCAACGAGCCGGACCCCTCCTACCACGGCGTCGTCTACACCGAAGCCTTTGGCCCGGCTGCCTATATCGGTCGCTGTCGCGTGGTGCCGCTGCGCAATACCGGCGCAGCACTGTCACCGCAGAGTGCCTTCCTGCTGTTGCAGGGCCTGGAAACCCTCAGCCTGCGCATGGAGCGCCACTGCAGCAATGCGCTCGCACTGGCCGAATACCTTCAACAGCACCCGAGCGTCAGCTGGGTCAACTACGGTGCCCTGCCGGACAGCCCCTATCACGCCACCTGCCAGAAGATCACCGGCGGCAAGGCCTCCGGCATCATCAGTTTCGGTATCAAGACGGACGCGACAGGTGACGACAAGGCCGAAGCCGGGCGCATCGCCGGCGGCAAGTTCATCGATGCGCTGCAGATGATTCTGCGCCTGGTCAATATCGGCGATGCCAAGTCACTGGCCTGTCACCCGGCCTCCACCACTCACCGCCAGCTCAACGAGGAAGAACTGGCCAAGGCCGGCGTCTCGGCGGATCTGGTGCGCATCTCGGTGGGGATCGAGCACATAGACGACATCATCGCCGATGTCAGCCAGGCACTGGACAAGGCGGTGGCCTGACGCGGGAGCGGTTCTTAAACGACAGTCAGGCGACATTGAGGCGCCAACCAGGCAGTCTCAGTCATATCTCAGCGCCCGCGAAGACTCGCTTCTTCGCGGGCGCCTTGTGTTGCGTATCCCGATGACTGTACTTCTCTCAGGCCTGCCAGACCTGCAAGAGACAACAAGAAAGATAACGGTATATATACAGCTAGGCCGTCATGTCGGCGGGACATCCAGACTCAGCATAAATCTGATTAATACCAAGAATAAAAAATCGAAACTACCGAAATACACGAGCAGAACACACTCTTGGCTCAAGGCGCACACAGAGGCGCCTGTCACGACGATAACAACTCCAAGAGGTGTCCCGATGAAATCCGTCCAGTTGAAGCCAGCCCTGCTGACCACCGCCATCGCGGTGGCATGTGCCTTGCCGCTGAGCGCCGCTCAGGCCCAGGATATCAAGCTCGGCCACGTGCTGGCGCCCACCCATAGCTGGAACATCGCGGCGGAAGGCTTCGCCAAGGATGTCGCCGAGGCCACTGATGGCCGCGTCAATTTCCAGGTCTTCCCCAGTGGTCAGCTCGGCAACGAGAAGACCGTCGTCGAAGGCATGCAGATCGGCAGTGTGCCGGCCGGCGTGATCGGCTGTGGTTCCTTCCAGCCGCTGGATGCGCGCTTCGGCATCGTCGAACTGCCCTACTCCTGGCCGGATCGCAAACACGCCTACGCAGCCTATGACGGCAAGCTGGGCGATGCGCTCGAGGACATCGCCGACGAGCACAACATGAAGATCCTGTCGTGGTGGGAGAACGGCTTCCGTCACGTCACCAACAACCGTGGCCCCATCACCACCCCGGAAGACCTCGCGGGTCTTAAGATTCGCGTCACGCCGGACAAGATGCGTCTGGATACCTTCACCGCGCTGGGCTCAAGCCCCGCACCGCTGTCCTTCGGTGAGCTCTACTCCGCGCTGCAGCAGGGCGTGTTCGATGCCCAGGAAAACCCGCTGGCCATCATCTATTCCTCTTCCTTCAGCGAAGTGCAGGACTACGTCTCCCTCACCGGTCACGTCTGGGCCCCGGCGTGTCTGACCATGTCCAACTTCACCTGGAACCAGCTTTCCGAGCAGGATCAGGCGGCAGTGCAGAAGAGCGCCGACGAATGGCGTGACAAGCAGCGCGCGATGACCCAGAAGGATGACGCCGAGCTGGTCGCCAAGCTGGAAGAGGCCGGCATGCAGGTCAACGAGGTCGATACCGCGCCCTTCAATGCCAAGGTGCAGGGTGTCTGGGCCGAGTACACCGACGTCTTCGGGCCTGAGCTGATGGGCCTGGTCGAGCAATACCGCAAGGGCGAGTGACGATGTCTTCCGCCACTCCCTCCGTCAAGCCGCTGGCCGTGTTGTGTGCCGTGCGTACCTTGATGATCACCCTCTCACGTTGGAGCTGCCGGGGCTGTCTGGCCCTGGCTGCCAGCGGAGTCGCCGCGCTGTCGGCACTGGTGATCTGGACCGTCTTCATGCGCTGGGTCATGGGTCAGCCGCCGCACTGGGCAGAAGAGTTGCCGCAGCTGGTACTGGTATGGACCACCCTGCTGGCCGCGGTGTCCTGCACCCGCAACCGCACGCATCTGAGTGCAGGCCTGCTACCGCTGCTGGTGCGCTCGGTGCGTATCCAGCGCATCACCTGCCGCATCACTGACGTCATGATCCTGATCATGCTGATGATGCTGGCCAAGGCAGGCATGGACCTGACCGCCATCACCATGCGTCAGACCACCACTGCGCTGCAGATCCCGGCCGGTATCGTCTATCTGTCCGTGCCGCTGTGCTGCACCGCGATGGCCCTGATCCAGCTTGAGCATCTGTTGAGCCCTTCGGCCATCGCAGCCGAGATTCACGAGACAGATACCACTGCGTCTGACAACGCTTCATCTCGCCAAGGAGATGCCCCATGACACTCGGCGCCCTGGCTCTGCTCGGCGTCTTCGCGCTCGGCATCCTCATCGACATTCCCATCGCCTTCGCGCTGTTGATGTCGGCCCTCTTCTACCTGCTGGCCTTCGGTGCCGCGCCCATGATGGTCTCGGCGCAGCAATTCGTGGCCGGGATGGAAAGCTTCACCTTGCTGGCGATCCCGCTGTTCGTGCTCGCCGCCCAGTTGATGAACCGCGCCGGCCTGACCGAACGCCTGGTACGCCTGTGCATGGCGATGGTCGGTGACATCCGCGGCGGCCTGGCAGTGGTCGCGGTGCTCGCCTGCATGATGTTCGGCGCGCTGTCTGGCTCCGGCGTGGCGGACGTGATCGCCATCGGCAGCATGCTGCTGCCCACCATGGCCCGCAACGGCTATGACAAGGGCTTCAGCAGTGCGCTGGTCGGTACCGCCAGCTCCATCGGCACCGTGATTCCGCCCAGCATCGTGATGATCGTCTATGGCACCACCTCCAATACCTCAGTGGGCCAGCTGTTCATGGGCGGCATCATCCCCGGCCTGATGCTGACCGTCGCGCTGGTCGGCGTCGCTCTCTACATGTCACGCAAGCATGGCTGGTCGGGCGGTGTCGCGGCCCGTGTGCCCGGCGAGCGTCGCCGCGCCCTGCTCAGCGCCATGCCGGCCCTGATGGTGCCGGTGATGATCATCGGCGGTATCCGCTTCGGGGTCTTCACGCCCACCGAAGCCGCCGCCTCCGCGATTCTCTACGCCATCATCATCGGCACCTGTGTCTATCGCAGCCTGACCTGGCGCGGCTTCCTGGACAGTGTCCGCGCAACCGCCGAGACCACCGGCGCCATCCTGCTGATCATCGGTGCGGCCGGCATGTTCGCCTGGGGCCTGACCTACGAGCAGGTGCCGCAGGCCATCGCCCAGCTGATCGGCGAATTCACCGACAGCCGCATCAGCGTCCTGCTGCTGCTGACCGCCGTGCTGCTGGTACTGGGCTCCTTCATGGAAAGCGTGGCGATCATCATCATCGTGACGCCCATCGTGATGCCGCTGCTGGCGCAATACGGCATCAGCCCGGTGCACTTCGGGGTACTGCTGACCGTCAATCTGGCCATCGGCGCCAATACGCCGCCGCTGGGGATCGACCTGATGGCCGCCTGTCGCATCGCCGGCATCAACGTCAGCGACTCGCTGCGCCCGCTGGGCCTGATGCTGGGCGCGATGCTGACCGTGCTGATGCTGATCACCTTCATTCCGGAACTCGTGCTGTTCCTGCCCAACCTGATGGAGGGCTGAGTGATGACCACCGCCATGGACCACAAGCTTCCCCAGCGCTGGCTGTTCGTGCCGGGTGACGACGCCGCCCGTCTGCAGGCCGCCCTCACCAGCGGCGCCGATGCCATCGTGGTCGATCTCGAAGAGTTCACCCCGGCCGCCGGACGCAAGCTTGCCATCAGTCGCTTTGCCGACTTCGCCAGACGCGCCCGTGCCCTGAAGGTGTGGCCGGCCGTGCGCCTCAACCTGCTGGAGCACGGCGGTCGTGAAGAACTGGCAGAGCTGATCAGCACCACCCTGGGCGATGCCACCGGCACGCCCGCCGCCATCTTCCTGCCTGCCGTCGAGCAACGCGCCCAGCTGGCCGCGCTGGATGACGCCCTCGCCGAGCAGGAAGCCCTGCATGGCCTGCCACGGGGCAGTCTGAAGAGCGTCGCGACGCTGGAAAGCCAAGCCGGACTGCTGGCCGCCGAGGAACTGCTCGCCGCGGGCGATGACACGCCACGCCTGCTGGGAGCGCTGATCGGTACCGGGGACCTGGCCGCGGATCTGGGCCTGATGCCCAACCAGCCCGCCGCCACCATCACCGAGACGCTCAAGCCGTGGCGTCAGCGGCTGGCGCGGGCCTGCAAGACCCATCGCCGACTGGCCATCGATGGCCCGTGGCGCTGGAAGCACGGGCTGGGCACCGACCAGCACTGGGCCAATCAGCAGGGGCTGCAGGCGCGTTGCGTCATCTACCCCGAACAGCTCGAGGCGCTTTACGACCTCATGCCCGCTCGCGGCGCTGACCCGATGCCCGTCGACAGCACCGCGCCTCAGACCTGAGCCGCTGCCCTGCTGAGCGCCGCACCGAATTCATTACCGCGTCAAAACTACCGACGTCTCAACACCGATTTCTCAACATCCGAATTCTCAACATCCGAATTCTCAACAACAACGAGAGCACTCCCATGACTCAGGCCGCGAACACTTCCTCCGCTTCCACTCTGCCGCTGCGCAATGGCGGGCAGATCCTCGTCGATCAGATCCGTCTGCACGGTACCAAGCGTGTCTTCCTGGTGCCGGGCGAAAGCTACCTGCCGTGCATCGATGCGCTCAATGAGCACAAGGGCGCCATCGACCCCATCGTCTGCCGCCAGGAAAGTGGCGCGGGCTACATGGCCGAAGCCTACGGCAAGCTGACCAACGAGCCGGGCGTCTGCTTCGTCACCCGTGGCCCGGGCGCCACCAACGCCTCTATCGCCGTGCACACCGCCTATCAGGATTCCACACCGATGATCCTGTTCATCGGTCAGGTCGGTGGCGACTTCATCGAGCGCGAAGCCTTCCAGGAAATCGATTACCGCCGCATGTTCGGCGAGATGACCAAGTGGGTCGCGCAGATCGACGACACCTCGCGCATTCCGGAATACATCGCCCGCGCCTATCAGGTGGCGCGCAGCGGTCGTCCAGGGCCGGTGGTGCTGGCACTGCCGGAAGACACCCTGTGGGGCGAGGCGCAGGTCGCGGACGTCAAGCCGCACCCGCGCCTGATGACCTATCCGGGACAGCCGCAGCTGGATGAGCTCAAGGGCCTGCTCGCCAGCGCCGAGCGCCCCTTCCTGCTGGTCGGCGGCAGCGGCTGGACCCGCGACGCCCAGGTCGCGCTGGAAGGCTTCGCCCAGCGCTTCGACATCCCCACCGGTGTCGCCTGGCGCCGTCTGGAATGCGTCGATGCCGAACTGCCGCAATTCGCCGGTCACGTCGGCATGGGCATGCACGCCGAGCTGCGCCAGCAACTCCTCGAGAGTGACTTGGTGATCGCCGTCGGTACCCGCATCGGCGAAGCCACCAGCGAAGGCTATAGCTGGATGCAGTCACCGGTGCCGACCCAGAAGCTGGTGCATGTCTATGCAGACCCGGATGAGCTGGGGCGTGTCTATCAGCCGACGCTGGCCATCAATACCGACGTCAACGGCTTCGCGCTGGCGCTCTCCACCCTGTCACCGGACAGCGCGCCACGCTGGTCCGGCATCACCCGCGAGGCGCGCGCCGCCTATCTGGCCACGCTTGAGGAACAGCCGTCGCCGGGCCCGCTGAGCCTGGACAAGGTCAGCCTGACCGTCGACCGCATCCTCGATGGCAAGGGCTGCATCAGCGTCGGCGCCGGCAACTACGCGCTCTACGCCCACCGCTACGTGCGCTTCCGTGGCCTGGGCAGCTCGCTGGCCCCGACCGTCGGTTCCATGGGTTACGGCCTGCCCGCCGCCATTTCCAGCAAGCTCGAATTCCCGGAACGCCCCGCCGTCTGCTACGCCGGTGATGGCTGCTTCCAGATGAATCTGCAGGAACTGGGCGTGGCACTGCAGTACCGCCTCGGCATCGTGGTGCTGGTGTTCAACAACGGTATGTGGGGCACCATCCGCGCCCACCAGGAAAACGACTTCCCGGGCCGCGAGATCGCCCTGACCTTCACCAACCCGGACTTCGCCGCGCTGGTCACCGCCTACGGCGGCCTCGGTCAGGTGGTGGAGAAGGACGAGGACTTCGAGGAAAGCTTCACGCGCGCGCTGGAATTCGCCGACCGCGAGCATCTGCCGGCCCTGATCGAGCTGCGTTATGACCCGGACGGCATCGCCCCGGGCAAGCTGCTGAGCGGCATCCGCGAAGACGCCCTGACACGCAACGACAAGGCAGGTATCTGACATGAGCACATCCTCAACTCAAGCGACTCAAGACGTGCTGGACTCCCTCGCCCTGCGCGTCGATGGCAAGCGCCTGTGGGACGCGCTTATGACACTGGCCGAGATCGGCGCGACGCCCAAGGGCGGCAACTGCCGTCTGGCACTCACCGAAGAAGACCGCGCCGGCCGCGAGCTGGTCACCGGCTGGCTAGAGGCCGCTGGCCTGACACTGCGCGTCGACGAGATCGGCAACATCTTCGCCCGTCGTCCCGGCCGCAATGACAGCCTGCCGCCGGTCGCCACCGGCAGCCATATCGATACCCAGCCCACCGGCGGCAAGTTCGACGGCTGCTTCGGCGTGCTGGCTGGCCTGGAAGTCATGCGCGTGCTGGATGAACACGGCATCGAGACCGAAGCGCCGCTGGAAGTGGTGATCTGGACCAACGAGGAAGGCAGCCGCTTCGTGCCGGTGATGATGGGGTCCGGCGTGCATGCGGGCCTGATCCCGCTGGAGAAGGCACTGGCCGCCACCGACCGCGACGGCGACAGCGTTGCCGCGTCGCTTGAGCGCACCGGCTATGCCGGCGACGTGGCGGTGGGCAGCCATGATTTCGGCGCCTATTTCGAGGCGCATATCGAGCAGGGCCCGGTGCTGGAGCAGGAAGAGATCACCATCGGCGCCGTCACCGGCTCGCTGGGTCTGCACTGGTTCGACGTGGTGGTCAGCGGTCAGGAAGCCCACGCCGGCCCGACGCCGATGCCCTACCGCCGCGATGCGCTCAAGACCGCCTGCGCGCTGGTCAGCGACATCCTGACGCTGGCCGATGACTACCAGCCCAACGGCCGCGTCACCTGTGGCGAATTCAATGTGCATCCCAACTCGCGCAACGTGATTCCGGGCCAGGTGCGCTTCAGTGTCGACCTGCGCCACCTGGAACCGGCGGTACTGGCCGAGATGCACGACCAGCTCAAGGCGCTGTGCCTCAAGCATCACGCCGCCAACCAGAGCGACAAGCAACGCGTGGACATCGAGCTGATCGAAGTGCAGCACATTCCGCCGACGCCCTTCGCGCCGGAACTGATCGAGATGGTGCGCAGTGCAAGTCAGGAACTGAACCTCAGCTTCCGCGACATGGAAACCGGTGCCGGTCACGACGCCGTGCAGATCGCCGGCATCAATCCGGTGGCGATGATCTTCGTGCCCTGCGAGGACGGCATCAGCCACAACGAGAGCGAGAACGCCGAGCCTGCCGATCTCGAAGCCGGTGCCAACGTGCTGCTGCTGGCGATGCTCAAGCGCGCCGGTGTCGTCAGCCGCGGCTCTCTCGCCGACAGCGCCAACACCACGACCGCGGAGAACGCCCAATGAGCACTGCCACTGCTTCGACCACTGCCGCCCCACTGACCCATGCCGACTGGCAGCAGCGCGCGGCAGCGCTGACCTTCGAGACCCGTGCCTTCATTGACGGTGCCTATATGGAAAGCACCGGCTGCGACACCTTCCCGGCCTGGAATCCGGCCACCGGCGACGTGCTGGCGCATGTCACCGCCTGCACCGAGCAGGACATCGACCGCGCCGTGATGGCGGCGCGGCGTGCCTTCGACTCCGGCGTGTGGTCGCGCCAGTCACCCCAGGCGCGCAAGGCCGTGTTGCAACGCTTCTCGCAGCTGATCCGCGAGCATGCCGAAGAGCTGGCGCTGCTGCAGACATTGGAGATGGGGAAGCCGATCGGCGACAGCCTGGGCTTTGATCTGGCGGAAACCGCGCGCTCGGTGGCCTGGTATGCCGAGGCCATCGACAAGCATTACGACGAGATCGCGCCCACCGGCGAGAACGTGCACGCCACCATCACCCGTGAAGCGCTGGGTGTGGTCGCGGCGGTGGTGCCGTGGAACTTCCCGCTGATGATCGCGTCGTGGAAGTTCGCCCCGGCGCTGGCGCTGGGCAACAGCGTGGTACTCAAGCCGGCCGAATCCTCAAGCCTGAGCGCGCTGCGTCTGGCGGCACTCGCCGATGAAGCCGGCCTTCCGGCGGGCGTCTTCAACGTCACGCCAGGGCTGGGCGCGGTGGCGGGCCAGGCGCTTGGCCTGCACATGGAAGTCGATGCGCTTGCCTTCACCGGCTCCACCGCCACCGGCAAGCGCTTCATGCGCTACGCCAGCGACTCCAACTTGAAGCGGGTGTGGCTGGAATGCGGCGGCAAGTCGCCGCATATCGTGTTCGCCGATTGCCCGGATCTCGACATGGCCGCACGCGCCGCGGCAGACGCCATCTTCATCAATCAGGGCGAAGTCTGCATCGCCGGCTCCCGCCTGTACGTCGATGAGGCCATCTTCGATGACTTCATGCCGCGTCTGATCGCCTGCGCCCGTGCCATGCCGGCCGGTGATCCGCTCGACCCGGCCACGCGCATGGGGGCACTGGTCAGCGCGGACCACCACGAGAAGGTGCTCGGCTTCGTCGAGACGGCGCTCTCGGAAGGCATGACGCTGCACCAGGGCGGCCGCGCCATCACCCCTAGCGACGCCACCTCCGGCGGCTGGTATCTGGAGCCGACCATCGTGGAAGGCGGCCAGAACAGCACCGTGATGCGCGAGGAAATCTTCGGCCCGGTGCTGGGCGTGACCCGCTTCAACGGCGAGGAAGAAGCCATCGAACTGGCCAATGATTCCATCTACGGGCTGGGCGCTGGGCTGTGGACGCGGGATCTGGCGCGTGCCCATCGTGTCTCGCGGCGTTTGAAGGCGGGGCTGGTGTGGGTCAACTGCTACGCCGATGGCGATATCAGCGTGCCCTTCGGTGGCGTCAAGCAGTCCGGGTTCGGGCGTGACAAGTCACTGCACGCGCTGGACAAGTACTCCGACCTGAAGACCACCTGGATCAATCTTGCCTATTGAGCCGTCGGTCGGCCCTCGAGGGGCGCCCCCGAAGCGCCGCTGCCACCTGGACTGACTGGTGACAGCGGCGCGGGCCATTCAGAACGCGCTCCAGGACGGGCTTGAGGACGGGCTTGAGAGCAAGGTCTTGATCGAGCGCCAGGGGTGACTCAAGTGGCGGGCGCGCCGTCACTGGCCAGCACGGCATTGGGGTCCGGCAGCTGCATTTCCAGACCGCGATGCAGGCGTTCTTCCAGCGGCACCTTGGCCAGCGCGTTGTGCAGGAAGTCGACGAAGGTGGATTCGGCGGCGCTGAAACGCGCCTCACGGTGCCACATCAGGTGCAGGTCGATATCGGCCACGCCACCGTAGGGTGGCAAGGGCCACAGCTGCTGCTGCTCGACCTCACGCCGCACGATGTGCTCCGGCATGCAGCCGATGCCCCAGCCGGCCAGCACCATGCGGCGGATTTCCTGCAGGCTGCTGGATTGACCGATCACCGGGCCCTGCAAGCCCTCGCGGGCGCGGAACATCGCCAGCGGAGACAGCACGCCATCGAGCTGCTCGCTGCCGAAGGAGACATAACGCTCATTGCGCAGCGCCTCCAGCGGCAGATTCTGCTGACCGAAGAGCGGATGCATGCGACCACAGAAGTAGCGGTAATTCTGGCGCGCCAGCACCTGGGACATCAGTGGCTCCGGTGTCTGCTGCGCCAGGCAGATGCCCAGCGCGCCCTGGCGCTGCAACAGGCCCTGCTGCACCTCGTGACTGGACATCTCCTGGATCGAGAAGGTGACCTGGGGGAAACAGCGATGAAAGCGCGCGAACACGCTATCAAGGAATCGGCACTCGATGCCGGTAATGAAAAGGAGCGAGACATGCCCGGAAATCTCCGTATGACTGTTGCCCACCTCAGAGGCGAGACGCGCCACGTTGGCGTAGATCTCCACAGCCTCGCGATAGACCACCTGCCCCGCCCCCGTCACGCGAAAGCTGTGACTGTCTCGTTCGATCAACCGTTGCCCGAGGCGCTCTTCCAGACGCTTGAGTGACAGACTCACCGCCGGCTGGGACAGATAGAGACGGGCAGCCGCTCGACTGACACTTTCCTCCTGAACGATGACGATGAAGGTTCTCAGCAGGTTCCAGTCCAGAGTGTCATGGATGGGTCGCATGGCGAGGATTCCTGTCCAGAAAAATGACGCACCCGGCGTGGCAATGGCCACGCAACGTCTTCGTGACGAGCCAGGTAGCATGGAAGTCAGCACTGCCTCGCCATTGCCATCCACTTGAGTGATATATTGCCTTTCTCTCAAGCTGGCAATGACGATCAATACAACATCAACAATGCGGAAAAATGACAATGTTCGATAGCCGAGAAACCGAGATTCTCTCGATCATGATCATAGCATGTGGCCTATTTCTGATGGGGCTTTCGCTGTATTTCTTTCGCCGTATCAAGACCTATGATGACTACAATGTCGCCGGCCGTTCCACCGCGACCTTTCCGCTGATCTGCACGCTTGTCGGCACTGCCGTCGGCGGCTCCACCCTGCTGGGCTTCGTCTCCAAGGGCTACACCTTCGGCATGGGGCAACTGTGGCTGCCAGTGGGCATGACCGTCGCTGGCATCGCGCTGTACTTCTTCATCGGCAAGATTCACGCCGAAGGCCGGCGCCTGGAGATGGTGACACTGGCCGACTTTCTGGTCAGCCGTTTCGGCGAGGGGGTCAGACTCCCCACTCTGCTGAGCATCCTGTGCGCCTACGCGGCCATCACCGGCATGCAGTTCGTGGCGGTGGCCACGGTGCTCAAGCTGGTGTTCGGCCTGGCGCTGCCGGTAGGTATCCTGCTGACCTGGGCGCTGCTGACCGCCAAGACATGGCTGGGCGGCCTGATGGCGGTCATCTGGTCGGATGCAATTCTCGGTACCCTGCAGACACTGGGCATCTTCTTCCTGCTGGTCACCGTCTACTACGCCAGCGGCAGCTGGGAGATCATCAGTGCATCGCCCACACCACAGGGCAGCCCTGACTTCCTGAGCCTGACCGGCATCTCCGGCCATGAACTGGCGGTCTACATGCTGACCATCGGCGCCTATCAGTTCGTGCGCCAGGACCTGTGGCAGCGCTTCTGGGCCGCGCGCAGCCTCAAGGCGGCACGCACCGGCTACGCCGTGGCCATCGTCTTCACGCTGCTGGTCGGTGGTGCCGTGGTGTTGATCGGTGCCTTCGCCAGGCTGGGGCTGGACATCGCGGTGGCCAATCCGGACCTGTCCTTCTACGCCATCATCAAGGCCACCCTGCCACTGCCGCTGATGGTCAGCATGGTCGTGGTGCTGCTGGCGACCATCATCTCGTGTGCGGATTCGTTCTTCATCGCCGGCGCCTCGTCGATTGCCAATGTCGTGATCAAGCCGCGCATGAAGGGCCGTGATGATGCCTTCATGCTGCGCATGAGCCGTCACTCGGTGATCGCCATGTCCTTGATTTCGCTGGGTCTGGCACTCTACGCCCCGCGCCTGCTGGATATCTGGATTCTCGGCAGCGCGATGCTGGTCTGCGGGGTACTGGTGCCGACGGTGGTGGCCCTGTGTCGCCGCTCGTCAGACCCGCGCGGCGGGGTGATCATGATGTGGGGCGGGCTTGCCACCGCCATTCTCTGGCAGCTGCTGGGCCATCCCTTCGGGCTGCATCCGGTGATGATCGGCCTGCCGGTCTCGCTGGCACTGATGCCGTTGGCGCTGCGCAAGCCGAGCCTCAGCCTCGCGACCGACACCGCCACGCGCTGAGCCTGATGAGCGGGGCTCGCGCCGCTGTCAGACACTGGGGCACGCCTCGTCATGCATGACACATGATGCAACATGCACGATGCATGAGACCTGATGCATAGGACCTGATGCATGCAACATGAAGCCCCGGTTCCCGATGCTGTCATCACGACATCGAGAACCGGGGCCTTGTTGCGATCTTCGCTCGATGCTCTACGGTTCTTGTCTTTCTTGCAGTGGTGTCTGTTCTTTCCTCTTCTTCTCCCCCCCCTTCCCTTGCGTTCTCACCTTGTATTCCATCGCTTCCCACCAGATTCATCCCCCTTTATCGACCAGAAGTATTCTGGGCTATCTGCCAGTATCACTCTGGATTCTCTACCAGGATCATCTCGTGTTGCCTTGTGGTTCGCACCGAGACTTTGCCTTGAATTGCCGAACTATGCCCCTCGAATTTACGCTGTAAGTCACTGGACCAAACACACAGGTTTTCTTACATAAATCTCGCAAATACTGCATATTGAAATTTGAAAGCCCAAAAGGGTGATGATTCGTTGACCGCAGCCAAGGCGGCTCATAGATTGAAGACGTACCATCAACGACAAGTCGCAAGGGACGCCGCTGCACCTCCTGGCTATCTGATCCCACCAGGTACGTGCAGACAGCATCGCCCGACACAATAACGATAAAGTGGAAACTGCTATGAAAACCCTCAAGCCCGCCCTGTTGCTCCCGCTGCTCGCCCTCCTCCCGGCCACCCAGTCAATGGCCACCGAACTGCGCATGCTGTCCAGTTACGACCAGACCACCGCCTATTCCCGTGAAATCGCCCAGCGCTTCATCAAGGAAGTCGAAGCCAATGACGCCGCCGACCTCACCATCCAGCTGACCGGCCCGGACGTCGTGCCGCCCTTCGAGCAGCTGCAGCCCGTCGCTGCCGGTGTCTTCCAGCTGCTCTACACCCACGCCGCCTATCACACCAACACCACTGGCGTCGGCGCGGCGATGGATGGCGTGGCGGTGAATCCGAAGCAGACGCGTGAATCGGGCCTGTGGGACATGGTCGATGAGCACTACAACGGCCTGGGCCTCAAGCTGATCGCGATTCCGCCGCTGGGCAGCCACGGTTTCCAGTACGTGCTGAAGGAGCCGATCACCGGCACGCCGGGTCTGGACGGCCGCCGTCTGCGCGGCAGCCCCACCTATACCAATGTCACCAAGGGGCTGGGCGGTACACCGGTGCTGATGTCCAGTGGCGACGTCTACTCGGCGATGGACCGTGGCGTGATCGACGGCGCGGCCTGGGGCCTGAACGGCGTCAAGGACATGGGCTGGCAGGAAGTCGCCGGCTATTACTCCAAGCCGACCTTCGGTCAGACCTACAACTTCGTGCTGATGAACCTCAACGCCTTCAACAGCCTGACCCCAGAGCAGCAGAAGGTGCTGCTTGACGAGGGCCGTCAGCTGGAGACCGAGATCGTCCCGGTGCTGGATGAACTGGCGATCGAGGAATGGAAGGCACTGAACGAGGCTGGCATGCAGGCCACCGAATTCGCCCCGGAAGACGCCGAGCGTCTGGATGCCCTGGTCACCGACGGTATCTGGCAGCTGGGCATCGACAAGTCGCCGGAAGCCGTGACCGCCATGCGCGAGCTGGCGATCGAGAAGCATCTGACCACCGTCAGCGAGTAAGGAATCCACCATGCCAACCCTGCTTGCACGTGTGCATGACGGCGTGACGCGAGCAGGCTTCCTTCTGGGCGGTGTCACCCTGTGTGGCATCGTCCTGTGCTTCTGGCTGGAAGTCATCGCGCGCTATTTCTTCAATTCGCCCACCCTGTGGTCCGGCGCGATGGTGGCCTACCTGCTGTGCCTCTCCATCTCGCTGGCCGCGCCGGAACTGGCACGTACCCATGGCCATATCGCCATCACCGTGCTGCCGGAACGCCTCAGCCCTGCCACCCGCGCCCTCTATGACCGCCTGCTGGCGCTGATCACCGGTGGCGTCTGCGCCGTGGCCGGCTGGATCTGCCTGCAGGAAAGCCTGCGTCAGTTCCAGTACCACACCACCACCGCCATGGGGCTCGATATCCCCAAGGTCTGGGTGTCCTCCTTCATCGGCTACGCGTTGATCAATGCGGCCCTCTACTTCCTGCGCCACGCCTTCACGCGCGCCGCGCCCGAGGCGACCCCATCGGACGACTCCGACTCCGCCGCCTCCTCGGCGACCACCGACGCCAGAAAAGGACCCTGAGTCATGGAATGGTATTTCTCTCTGGGCCTGGCCATCGCCTTGCTGATGGGCCTGTTCGCCCTCGGCATCCCCGTCTTCGCCGCCTTCCTGACCATCAACGTGCTGGGCACGCTGTGGTTGATGGGCACCGCCGGTTTTGGCATGTTCGCCAACAGTGTCTACGACAGCATGACCTCGGAGACGCTGACCACCATCGCGCTGTTCGTGCTGATGGGGGAGCTGCTGTTCCGCTCCGGCTCCATCGATGTGATCTTCGACTCGCTGGATGCCCTGATGGGCCGCATGAAAGGCCGCCTCTACTTCTTCGTCGTCGCCCTCTCGACCCTGTTCGGCGCCCTGTCCGGCTCGGCACTGGCCGTGACCGCCATGCTCAGCCGCTCGGCGCTGCCGACCATGCAGGAGCGCGGCTATGACGACAAGCTCTCCATCGGCCTGATTCTGGGCGGGGCGAGTCTCGCGCCGATCATCCCGCCGAGCCTGTTGGTGATCATCATCGGCTCGATGGTGGATGTCTCCATCGCGCGGCTGCTGATCGCCGGTATTCTGCCCGGCATCCTGCTGGCTGCGCTGTTTATCCTCTACGTGAAGGTGCGCATCACGCTGGACCCGCGCCGTGCGCCGCCGGTCGATGAAAGCGGTGGCGGCACGGCAAAGGAAAAGCGTCGTGCCCTGATCAACATGCTGCCGTTCAGCATCATCATCTTCGCCGTGCTCGGGTTGATCCTGCTCGGTATCGCCACACCGTCCGAGTCCGCTGCCACCGGCGTGCTGGGGTCGCTGCTGGTCGCCGCCTACTACCGCAAGTTCTCCTTCAAGATGGCGGGCGAAGCGGTGATGTCGTCGCTCAAGGTCAGCACCATGATCATCCTGATCCTGGCGTGCTCGAAACTGTTCTCGCAGCTGTTGAGCTTCACCGGCGCCACCAGCGGGCTGGTGAGCAGCGTGACCGGGCTGGATCTCGACCCGGTGTGGATGCTGCTGATCCTGATGCTGATTCCGCTGATCGCCTGCATGTTCATCGACCAGATCGCCTTCATGATGGTGGTGATTCCCATCTACGCGCCGTTGGTCAAGCTGTATGGCTTTGACCCGGTGTGGTTCTGGACGCTGTTCTTGATCAACATCTCGGTGGGCAGTCTCACCCCGCCCTTCGGCTACAACCTGTTCGCGGTGAAAGGTGCCGCCCCCGCGACCCCGATGCAGACCATCTACGCCGCCGCCTGGCCCATCGTCATCTGCTTCCTGTTCGCGATGCTGATGCTCTACTGGGTACCGGCACTCACCACCTTCCTGCCCAGCCTGATCTGACCGACCACGCCGAGAGACTTCCATGTACCAACTCAATGACATGCCAGACCAGGTCGCGCCGGAGCTGCTGGCACAGCTCACCCAGTGCGAGACGGCCACCATCGGCCACTTCCACACCCACGGCTTCGTCGAACCGGCGATTGCCTGCATGCTGCCCCAGGTACGGATTGCCGGCACCGCCGTCACCGTCTCGCTGCCACCGGAAGATGGCACCCTGCTCAACCACCTGATGCGTCTGGTGCGCCCGGGCGATGTGCTCATCGTGCATCGTCAGGGCGATCGCCACCGCGCCTGCTGGGGCGGCGTGATGACCACGGTCGCCTCACGCCTGGGCGTGGCAGGCGTGGTGATCGACGGCATGGCCACCGATGCCTTGACCATTCGCGACAAGCACTTCCCGGTGTGGAGTCGCGGGGTCGCCTCGCTCACCACCCGCTTCGCCGGGATCGGCGGCGCGCTCAACGTGCCGGTCAGCATCGGCGGTGTCATCGTCAATCCGGGCGATGCCATCCTCGCAGACGAAAGCGGTGTCATCGTCATGGCCCCCTCAGAGGTCTCCGCCATCGCCAGCCACGCCATCGAGGTGCAAGAAGCGGAAGACGTGCTGCTGGCGAAGATCGCCGAGGGTGCCTGCCTGCCCGACCTCACTGGCGCAAGCCAATTGATCGAGGAAGTGAACGCACGCAGCTGATCACCCCGCTTGATCAGGTCGCGAGACGCTGTTTCCTTAGAGAGATGCTGATTCTTTGGAAAGACGCTGTTTCTATAGAGAGATGCTGAAAGCAAAAAAGGCCACCAGATTGCTCTGGTGGCCTTTCGGGTTCTGACACGGTCAGTCTGACACGGTCAGTCTGACTCGGACTGAAGCTGCCCATCACTGATGGGTGATCACCGCCTCGCAGCTGACCGGGAAATTCAGCGAATTGGCGATGAAGCACAGCGCATGCGCCCGGTGGTGCAGCTCAAGGGCGAGCGCGATATTGTCGCCGGCGGCCAGGGTGATCTCAGGGCGCAGCACGATGGCGGTGAAGCGGCCTGACTCGGCAGCTGGATCGCCTTTGCCGCCACTGGTGCCTTCCCGCATCGTGCCCTCGGCGTGATCGAGATAGGTCATGACACGAATGCCAGCGTCGGCACACAGATGCAGATACCACAGCTTGTGGCAGGCCGAGACGGAGGCCACCAGCAGGTCTTCAGGATTCCAGCGCGCACCGTTACCCCGAAAGGCGGGGTCCGCGGAGCCTTCAAGGCTCGGCTTGCCACTGACACGGGCCTCGAAATCTCGCTCATAGGCGGTGTAATGCGTGGTGCCCTCGCCGCGATTGCCGGTCCACTCGAGATCAACCGAATAATGGTGTTGTCTGGACGTCATTGTCTGGGGGTCTCTTCACAAGGGGAGCGCGGACGCCGGCATGACGTGCCGCCTGATACTTCCGCATGATTAGTCTTCCAATCAGGGAGGGGAAGCAAGAAGTCCCCACACCCCGATGATAGGATTGGCACATTCGCACTCTGACAGGATGTCACGCATGGCGTTTGCAGCTGGACGACGGTTTACCGGGATTCCCGGGCTGGCAATCGCCGCCCTGACAGTCGGGCTCGGCCTGGGCTCATGTCTCATGACTCCCGGTGCCTCGGCACGCGCCGACGCCGCACAGTTCCGCCCCACGCCTCGGGTCATCAATACCCTGAGCAGCACCTACGGCTTCGTCATCGCTCAGGATATCACGCTGGCGCGCATCGCCGAGACCTATCCTGAACTCGCGCATGACGCTGACCTTGCCTCCGCCTACTTCGCGAATGCCTTCCCCGATATCACCAAACGTCTCGCGGACAACCTCGAAAGCCTGATGGGGCGCGAGCACGCACGCGAAGTGCTCGACGGGATTCGCCGGCAGATGCAGAAGGAACTGGCCCCGCAACTGACCGCCGACAAGCTGACCACCGACTTCGCCGCCCGCTTCATCGAGGCCATCCGCCTGCGTGCCGAGGGCGAATACCTGCCCTCACCCTTCAAGGAATTCCTGCTGGCGACCAAGTACCAGATAGAGCCGGTGTACGAACTGTACGACGGCTATTTCCAGGAATTCCATTCCAAGGGCCATGCCAAGTCGCTTGGCATCAACCTCGCGCTGCACCTGCCCGCCTCGTGGTCTGCCGCCGAGGGTCGCCTGCCGCATATCGTGCAGAAGTGGCAGAGTCAGGCCGGTACCGGCACCGACATGATCATCCTCGAGATCTATGACCTGCATGGCGACACCGTCAGTGACGCGCAGCTCAAGGTAATGGCCTCCACCAATACGCTGGCCCAGTGGGCGCCCATCAACAGTCAGATGCTCGACTCCGGCCTGACCCGAGTGGATCACCGTCAGGCCTACTGGTTCGATATCGCCATGACACAACGACACCAGGGCACACCCATAACCTCGCAGACCCGCGAATACGGCCTCTTCCTCGACGACAAGCTGGTCCGTTTGCACTGCACCAGCTACCACCCCGCCGCTGACGGCACCACCTATGCCAAAGCCAAGACAGACTTCACCGTGGAGGAAGGCTTCAGCGAGATCAAGCCGTTATGTGAAGGAGTGATGGGAAGTTTGGTGGTGATGGAGGGAAGTTAGAGCTCATCGGGTATTAGCCTGAATTCACACTTATGTATTTTCATTTGATACATTTTAATGTTTTTATTAGAGCAGATTTTAATCAGAACATCTTTATCCGACCGTGAAATATTAGCACCGAAATATACTGCTTTTGTCTTTCGCATAGGGTATGCACACCGTTCAGGACACATATTATGTGCAAAGATCAACCTCCACTCTTTTTCATACCTCCAAACATCGGACTTGATTAATGCCGCCAATGTAAGATGCAAGTTATTGGAATACTCTGAAGCGCCATTCACGTAATGCTCTGTCGCATCAAATAACTTATTTGTATAAACTACAGGATAGATAAATCGACGCCGGTAATCGTCTTTTGTATATACATCAAAATCATACTCTATACAAAATCCTTTATGATAATTAGCATAATGCGACCACATCAGCATCGAATCGTTTTTAGCAGAAAAGGAGCAGAGCTTAAAACTTCTAGACAACATGTCAGAGCTTTCGCCAGTGAGTTTATCATATAGCGCAGACTGCAATTTAAAACTAGCATCTCTAAACAAGTCCTTACTGCTTTCGTTCTCCCCTTCAAGTATTATATCTATTACATGCTCATACGAGTCCGTCACTTTTCTTAACCTATCCATTTGATCTGGAGTAAGTGTCATATCACTTTTACTACTATTAATAAGTTTTTCTATTGTAGGTGCAAACGTGGATTCAAAAATCTTTTTTGCATCGATAGTGTGTGTGCAATCGTAAGGGTCATTAAAATCTTTTGGATCAGCTAACCATATTGTACTATCAGTAAGGTTTTTTACAGAACTCTCATTCACATCTCTATATTTAAACAAACTACTTGGTATATTAATATCCTTTAGAGTAAAAGCTGACTCGAGATCAACATCCTTCGAGTTTAACGGAAAAGCGTTATCAACAAATTCTTTGATCCAATGCATGTATTCCCCTAATTGCAAAATTTAACCGTACGAAAATCAAAAGGTCACTCTTGAAAACCAACCCATATTATTCGAGGAATAAGCCATTATATCTACACTGCACCACAGAATCATTAATATAACTTAGCAGCCAGCTTATTCCTTCACAATAAAAACCTCTCCTTTCGGAACTATCAAAGTAACTTTACCGCCATCCTTTTTTTTACTCTTATCATCCATATCCTCATCAACTTCAATAACTATATTATCCCCAAGGCCATTCATCAAAATATTCACCCCTTTTATGGATTTATATAATGGGCCAAACTTACTATCAGATATAATAACTCCATGTAAATCAGCGTATACATCATAAGGCTTTTTAACATGGACGATCACATTTTCGGAACGTAAACCAAGTGTATTCATTGAGCCTACAAGTATCCTGCTGCCCATTCCCCCAAAACCGACAGTAATAATAACCATCAAGAAAAAAATCACTCCACTAAAAACCAATAAGTCATTCGGGGAATGGGTGCTTTTAACGCTACCACTCTGATAGTCATGCAACTTTGTTCTTCTTTTCACGAACATTATCCAAAGGCATAACATTAATCCATTCACGAACGAGATAAGTAACAAGTTTAGAAATGATATTGATAAAAATGAATATATAATCGCTCCAGCACCCATATCATCTATATCTGAGGGCCAACTAAAGCCCAAAATAACAATAAAGCCCAAAAGAGCCACAAATACGACGAACATATTAAAATATTTAACATTATACACTTCTTTTTCTTCGCCATACTTACACCTCTTTATATTAAGAATCTTAACACAACACTTTAAAAATAATGATATTACGGATACAAGCACAACCCCTAGTGAAATATTTGGTATCATAAACATTGCGAATAAAAAAGAGAACACAATCGCACAAAGTATAAAAACTAGCCCATCTCCCAAAGTTACTCCAGAAGGAAAGTAACCAATATCGAGACAATAAATCAAGAAAATACTTACACCAAGAAATAATCCTAGTTTAAACAGAATAGTTAATATAGATGAGATAGAATCTATCTTACTCTTTGAAAAGAGATCATGCAACATAACATCCTCATATAAGACTGAGATGGTTAGATTGAAAACAAAACATCATAATAATATATTATTTATTTTCTGCACCACCGAAGTCATAATGGGCCCTACTACCCTCGCTATTGCATTGATACTGGGCAGTTTCGCAACCGTATTGCCTAGCATGAAGTATGTCATCTCAATAAAACTCCCTTAAGCTTCCTTACAACAGACGGCTGACTAATCCCTGCCCTCTTCGCTATTGCATAGGTGTTGGGCAATTCCGCCGCCATCTCGCATAGCCATTGTGCTTCGATGCGCGCAAGGCCTTCCTTGAGCGTTTCGTTGGGGCCGAGTTTGGGGACAGGCATGGCTACCGCCCCCTCAGCGGCAGGCGCTGAGAGGGAATTGGGACTATGAGAGTTATCGGCAGTGGGAAAACTTTCAGTAACGCCTATTCCATTAGATTTGTCATTACTGAAGCCAAATGAATTGCCTAGTCCATTAGCGTTATTCGTGGAACAAGTGTTGAGCAGTGATTTCACTGAGTCGCTGTCAATGACATCACTGGGCGCACTTAGCCAGGCGCGTTCCAGCCAGTTTTCCAGTTCACGGATATTGCCGAGCCAGTCCTGACGCATGAGAACAGGCCATAACGAGGCATCGAGAAGTTTGCGGCGACCGTGACGTCGATTGAGGCGTGAGAGGTGTTGCTCTATCAGGGCGGGAATGTCTTCGCGGCGTTCGCGCAGCGGCGGCAGGCTGACGGGGAGCACATTGATGCGGTAGTAGAGGTCGAGGCGGAACCGTGGCTACCGAGACGGTCATCTATGCATTCGACCAGTTTGCCGATCAGAAAGTCCCTGATACCTTCGCCGTCGTGGTGCTGGACAATGCCAGCATGCATCACTCCAAAGTGTTCAGGCGGATGATGGTTGAGTGGATGTCGCAGCGTGTGTGCTTGACCTACCTATCGGCGTACTCGCCGGAGCTGAATCTAATTGAGATTCTCCGACGGCAGATGAGGTATGCATGACTGCCACTGAGTGCATATCTAGTATTTGAGCACCTATGCGATGAGGTACACCGCCTGCTCGACGGTTATGGCGCTGAGTGCATGACTAATTTTTGAATAGGCATTTAACTCCCTCATATGTTGAGTGAGGGAGTTAACAAATTATATGGATTATCGCCCAAGCATAAAGACGACAGGCGTTGCGAAGTATCCCAACACGCCAATAAGCGCATAGGCATAATGAACATGCGATTTGCTGATTAAGTAACCATTACCAAAAATTGAGATTCCAAGGTAGCCAAAGCCAGAGACGATCACCAGTACAATGGTATTATACATGTTGTTACTAGTGGAAGTTAAGCCCATGGCCAGAATCGCAGCTGCTATTATCTGACCGACTATAATACAGTTACATCTCAACTCAATTTTCTCTTTGAGAGCTTCTTTGTCTTTCGATTTCGAGCTTTCATCTGTCAATTCGGAGCCAGGGCCCGCAATCTTGCCCGTGGCCGGGGGGGCTTCTGGAGCCTTCTCCTGGTTGGCCGTATTCGCCTCATCGGGAGTTGCCCCAGACTTTGCATGAAACCCGATATACATGATGACAATCCCAAGCACCGCCAAAATACGTGACGGTGTCGGGTCAGTATTGGCGAAATGATGCCAGAAGGCACCCACGAGGAGAAACACCCCAGACCAGACCAAGATTGGATTGGGAGTTTTCTTCACCTTACGCTGTGTGGGGTTGCTCATGAGGCACTCCCCAACATGGCATCGTGCACCTCATTCTTCTCGGGGAGCTTTATTTTTATCGTAGAAGGTAAATCCTCAGCAGAGGCTTTGGAAAGTATTTTTTCAGACATAACGCATTTCTCTGATAGCGGTGTAATGTGGAACGTCTAGCATTCAATCTCAAATAGTACAATAGATCCCTAATAAAGTGAATATAATTGTATTTCAGGTAGCTGTCGGGCCCCGTGTGATTGACTAATCGATTGGTCATAACATAGATCCGACACATGGAAATTATTTTAACAACATATGCTTCAACTTCCTCACCACTGACGGCTGACTGATCCCTGCTCTCTTCGCTATCGCATAGGTACTGGGCAGCTCAGCAGCCATCTCGCGTAACCATTGCGCTTCTATGCGCGCCAGGCCTTCCTTGAGCGTTTCATTGGGGCCGAGTTTGGGGACTGGCATGGCTACCGCCCCCTCAGCGGCAGGCGCTGAGAGGAAATTGTCACTATGTAAGGTATCGGCAGTGGGAAAACTTCCAGTAACGCCTATTCCATTAGATTTGTCATTACTGAAGCCAAATGAATTGCCTAGTCCATTAGCGTTATTCGTGGAACAAGTGTTGAGCAGTGATTTCACTGAGTCGCTGTCGATGACATCACTGGGGGCGCTGAGCCAGGCGCGTTCCAGCCAGTTTTCCAGTTCGCGGATATTGCCGAGCCAGTCCTGGCGCATGAGGATGGGCCATAGCGAGGCGTCGAGGAGCTTGCGGCGACCGTGACGTTGATTGAGGCGGGAGAGGTGTTGCTCGATCAGGGCGGGAATGTCTTCGCGGCGTTCACGCAGCGGCGGCAGGCTGACGGGGAGCACATTGATGCGGTAGTAGAGGTCGAGACGGAACTGGCCCTGCTCTACGCGGGCGGCGAGGTCTTGATTGGTGGCGACGACCAGTCGGAAGTCGGCGCGGCGGGTGGTGGTGTCGCCCAGGCGGGTGATCATCCCGTCCTGAATCACCTTGAGCAGCTTGGTCTGGGTGGCCAGCGGCAGCTCACCGATTTCATCCAGAAACAGGGTGCCGCCTTCGGCCTGTTCCATCAGGCCCGCCTTGCCGCGATTGCCCGCGCCGGTGAAGGCACCGGCTTGATAGCCGAACATCTCGGACTCGAACAGGCTTTCGGGGATGGCGCCACAGTTCACCTCGATGAAGGGGCCGTCGGCGCGTTGGCTCCAGCGATGCAGTTGATGCGCGAAGGCCGTCTTGCCGACCCCGGATTCGCCCAGCATCAATACCGTGGCGTTGGTGGGCGCGACCCGCTTGAGCAGCAGCGCTATCTCACGCATCACGGGGCTTTTGACCTGTAGCTCGCCCAATTCCAGCGCGGCGTCTTCACACTCTGCCTGCTCGCGCGCAGCCTGCTCACATAGGGCACGCCCCTGCTGCTGCGCGTCATGGGTGGTCTGCTCGGCACCGGAGCGCGCACTCCCCACCGCCCCCCAATCACTTTCCCCCGCACTCCCCCCGCCCAGCTCACTGCCCCGCGAGTTGCGCCGCAGGTGATCCGTGAAGCGCTGCTGGAGCACGGCATATTCCTGCTGCAGCAGCTGGATATCGGTGAGATCCATCGAGCGGCTGACCACGCACTCAAGCTTGCCCGCGACGAATACCGGATGCGCCTGCGCCACCACCCGGCGCCCGGTGGCGGTGAGCTGCATCATCTGCAGCGTTCTCCCCGTGCGCAGCACCTCCAGGCTGATGGAGGGCTTGAGCACCCCGCTGGCTTCCAGGTCATGCACGTTGGCGGCACACAGCGCCTCACGCGTCATGCCATAGACCGCCGCGGCGCCGGGGCTGACATCCAGCACCTGGCCATCCGCATTGACCACGAAGTAGTGATCGTGAGCGGTGTCGATGATGGTCTTGAGAATCTGGTGGTCGAGCTCTGACATGGCGGGCACCTCATGGTCGAGCCTGTGGATCGGGGCGGGTCTTTCTAGCAGTTCTTTCTCGCACTGCGCTAAAAGACACTCTCGATGATGCCTGAATGTGATCCACAAATGAATCAGTGATCCATTTTTGAATCAGTATTGGCGCACGAGTGATCCACAAATGAATCACTCGACAACCACCTCTTTAGAAAATCCAATAAAATCAATCGACTGAAAGTTGGCATGGTTACTGCAAAGCTGGGGTATGCGCCAAGGAGAATCGCCGGCTTTCATGACACCGTCCGGCCGGGCGATCAGGCGAACCATCACAATACCCTGCACGCCGTCAGCGTATCGCGAGCGACTCAAGACCCTGGAGAGACAGATGAGCGAATTCAATCAGCCACTGGGCGGCAACGACATGCCACGTTTCGGCGGCCCGGCCACCATGATGCGCCTGCCGGCTCAGGAAACCGCGGAAGGCCTGGATGCCGCCTTCATCGGCATTCCGCTGGACATCGGTACCTCCAACCGTCCGGGCGCGCGTCTCGGCCCGCGGCAGATCCGTGATGAATCGCGCATGCTGCGCCCCTACAACATGGCCACCCGCGCCGCGCCCTTCGACAGCCTGCAGGTGGCGGACATCGGCGATGTGCCGATCAACACCTTCCACCTGCCCAAGAGCATGGACATCATCGAGAAATTCTACGATGAAGTGCTCAGCCACGATTGCGTGCCGCTCACCCTGGGCGGTGACCACACCGTCACCCTGCCGGTGCTGCGCGCCATCGCCAAGAAGCACGGCCCGGTCGGCCTGATCCACATCGATGCCCACGCCGACGTGAATGACCACATGTTCGGCGAGCCCATCGCCCACGGCACGCCGATTCGTCGCGCCCAGGAAGAAGGCCTGCTCGACAGCCACCGCGTGGTGCAGATCGGCCTGCGTGGCACCGGCTACTCCGCCGATGACTTCGACTGGTGCCGTCAGCAGGGCTTCCGCGTGGAAACCGCCGAGATGTGCTGGTTCAAGTCACTCGCCCCGCTGATGGCCGAAGTGCGTGACATGATGGGCGATCGCCCGGTGTACATCACCTTCGACATCGACGGACTGGACCCCTCCGTCGCCCCCGGCACCGGCACCGTGGAAGCCGGCGGCCTGACCATGCCCCAGGGCATGGAAATCGTGCGCGGCGCACGTGGCCTCAATATCGTCGGCGGTGACCTGATGGAAGTCTCCCCGCCCTACGACACCAGCGGCAACACCGCGCTGATGGGCGCGACCCTGCTCTACGAGATGCTCTGCGTACTGCCGGGCGTGCAGCAGCGCGACTGAGTCGCACCGCACCTCCATTGCCAGTGAAAGACCCCGCCGAAGGGCGGGTCGCGTGCCAGGGGCCTGTCCCGTCCCTGGCACGTGAAGAATCCCCCGCGAAGACGGCATGTCGCATGCCGAATGACCGATCAGAGCCTGACCATTACAACAAGATCAAGGTGACCCGAATGACAACCAGCATCGACCCGACGGCGGAGCACGCACCATCCCAGCATGACTCCGCGTCTGACTCCGCCGCGACCCCAGCGGCCCGCCCGAAGAAGGACCTGATCGCCACCCGCCCGGTGCCGCTCACGGCCAGGGGACTGATGAAATTCCTGGTGCCGTCACTGCTCGGCGTCAGCTTCTTCCTGGTGCCGTTCAGCGTTGGCGACACCATCAACATCGGCATGGGCCTGATGGCCGATTGGCTCAAGGCCACGCTCGGTAGCGCCTTGCCCGCCATCGCCGTCGCGGTGCTGTGTCTGTCGGTGATCCTCACCGGCTTCGTCAAGCTCGCCAAGCCGAACTGGGCACGTCAGGGCGCAGCGCATGAGCTGTTCGATGTCGCGCCGGTGTGGTTTGCCATGCGCACCCTCGGCGCCATCTTCGCGCTGATGACCTACTTCCAGTGGGGGCCAACCGCCGTCACCGCGGCCTTCACCGGCGGCGTGATGCTCAATGATCTCGCCCCTGTCCTGCTGACCTTCTTCTTCTTCGCGGCCATTCTGCTGCCGCTGCTGGTGGACTTCGGCTTCATGGAATTCATCGGCAGCCTCGTGCGTCGCCCGTTCCGCGCCATCTTCAATCTGCCGGGACGCAGTGCCATCGATGCCACCGCCTCATGGATGGGCTCCGGCACCGTCGGCGTGCTGATCACCACGCAGCAGTACGAGCAGGGCTTCTACAGCAAGCGCGAAGCGGCGGTGATCGCCACCAACTTCTCGGTGGTCTCGATCGCCTTCGCGTTGCTGGTCACCAGCTTCATGAACATCAATCACCTGTTCGTGCCCTTCTATCTGACCGTCGTCATCGCGGGCCTGATCGCCGCCGTCATCGTGCCGCGTCTGCCACCGCTGTCGCGCAAGCGTGATGACTACCACGAGCCGGTCGGCTGTCAGATCAGTGAAGAGAACCAGAGCGACTGTGGCGTGCTGCGCTACTCACTCGGCATGGCCGTCGCGCGTGCCGGGCATGCGCCGGGCCCGCTCAAGCTGGTGAAGTCAGCCGGCTTCAACGTGGCGGACATCTTCCTCGGTCTGCTGCCGGTGGTGATCGCCATCGGGACCGTGGCGCTGATGCTGGCCGAGTTCACGCCGGTCTTCACCTGGCTCTCCTACCCGATGATTCCGCTGCTGGAACTGCTGCAGATTCCCCACGCGGCAGAGGCAGCCCCGGCGACGCTGGTCGGCTTTGCCGACATGTTCCTGCCGGCGGTGCTGGCCAAGGACATCGACAGCGAACTGACCCGCTTCGTGATCGCCTGCCTGTCCCTGACCCAGTTGATCTACATGTCCGAGATCGGTGCCCTGCTGCTCAAGTCGAAGATTCCGCTCAAGATCTGGGAACTGGTGGCCATCTTCGTGCTGCGCACGCTGATCACCCTGCCGATCATCGCTGGTATCGCCCACGTCTTCGTATTCTGAGCCGAGGCCAACACGCCGCAAGAGCGCTGTGCCACCACCAGCCTCCTGTTCCTTGGGCTCCTGTTCCTTGGACTCCTTTCCTCATGACTTCCGGGGGCGCCACGGCGCTCCCGTCTGCCGGATAGCCTGCCATGACCTGTGCTGAACTCCTGATCCGACTGCTGCGTGACACCTACGGCGTCGATACCGTCTTCGGTATTCCCGGCGTACATACCGTCGAACTCTACCGGGGCCTGGAGCCGGATGCCGATCCCGCTGCGCGCACCATTCGCCACGTCACCCCGCGCCATGAACAGGGCGCCGGCTTCATGGCCGATGGCTATGCCCGCAGCACCGGCAAGCCCGGAGTGTGCTTCATCATCACCGGCCCGGGGATGACAAACATCACCACCGCGATGGGCCAGGCGCTGGCCGACTCCATCCCGATGCTGGTGATCTCCAGCGTCAATCGCTCCGACACCCTCGGGCGGGGCCAGGGGCGTCTGCATGAGCTGCCCAGCCAGCAGCAGCTGGTCTCGGGCGTGGCGCGCTTCAGCCACACCCTGCTCGACCCGTCCGCGCTGCCGGAAGTGCTGGCCCGTGCCTTTGCGCTGTTCGAGGGTGCCCGCCCCGGCCCGGTGCACCTCGAGATTCCCATTGACCTGTTCAATGCCGAGATTCCACTGCCTGCCGGCCGTAGCACCCATGACGTCACGCGCTCACGCATCGGGCGTCTCGCGCCGGACCCGACGCTGATCGACGAGGCCGTGGCCCTTCTGACAGGCGCCCAGCGCCCGCTGGTACTGCTGGGCGGTGGCTGTGTCGCCGCGCCCGAGGCCGCGCGTCAACTGGTGGAGGCGCTGGATGCTCCCACCGTCACCACCATCAATGCCAAGGGCCTTCTGGGCAGCGCCCACCCGCTGGATCTCGGCGCCAATGCCGCACTGCCTGCGGTACGCGATCTGGCGCGCGACGCCGATGTGGTGCTGGCGATCGGCACCGAGCTTGGCGAGACCGATTACGACGTGGTGTTCGATGATGGCTTCGTGATCGGCGGAGAGTTGATCCGCATCGATATCGACCCCGAGCAGCTGGCACGCAATCATGCCGCCGCGCTGGGTATCGTCGCCGATGCCAGCCTGGCGCTGGAGACGCTCGCCGACCGGCTGACCGACCTCGAGGGCAACCCGCAAGGCACAGGTCGCGGCGCGCAGATCACCGCCGCGACGCTGGAAGCCCTCGCCCTGCCGACCGACCCGGCCTTCGCACCCTACGTGCCGCTGTTCGACACTCTGCAGCAAGCGCTGCCGGAGGCCATCTGGGTCGGCGATTCCTGCGCCACGGTCTACGCAGCCAACCACCTGCTCAGCCAGCCGGCACCGCGCCGCTACTTCAATGCCTCCACCGGCTACGGCACGCTCGGCTACGGCCTGCCCGCCGCGATGGGCGCGACCCTGGGCCGCCCGGACCTGCCGGTGATCGCGCTGGTCGGCGATGGCGGCATCATGTTCACGCTGTCGGAACTCGCCTGCGCGGTAGAAGAACAGCTGCCGGTCGTCATCGTGCTGTGGCACAACCAGGGCTATGAGGAGATTCGCCGCTTCATGGACAACGCCGGCGTCACGCGCCTGGGCGTCGACATCCAGGCCCCCGACTTCCAGCTGCTGGCCCGCGGCTTCGGCTGCGCCGCCGTCGCCATCGATTCCCCCCAGGCGCTGCAGGTTGCCTTGAACGAGCGCGACGCTAGCGCCCCGCTGCTGGTCGAAATCGACGCGGCCGGGTGGCAACGCTCGATCGCCGGCTGAGTCCGACTCGGCGCATCGCATCTCTTCACAACATTGATAAATGACCGCCAGTCCCCCGTATGTCACTGGCGGCAAGGAACTCCCATGTCAGCTACCTCAATGCACAAGCTCGATCAGCAGTTCATCAACAACGAGTGGGTCAAGTCCCATGGCGAGCGCCGTCTGGCGGTCAACAATCCTTTCGAGGAAACCGTCATCGCCGAGGTGACGGCGGGTGATGCGCGTGATGTACAGGCCGCCGTCACGGCGGCTGCCAATGCCTTCGAGGGCTGGCAGGCACTGAGTGGCGCCGAGCGTGCCGTCTATCTGGAGGCCTTCGCCGAGGGGCTGACATCTCGCCGGGAAGCGCTGGTGGAAATGTCGTGCCGCAACAACGGCAAGATTCGCGCCGAGGCCGAGATCGATCTCGATGACGCCATCGGCTGCTACCGCTATTACGCCGAGCAGGCACGCGCGCTGGATGCCCGTCAGGGCGCGGTGGTAGCGCATGATGTCGAAGGCTATGCGGCGCACAGCTATCAGGAGCCGGCCGGCGTGGTGGGACTGATCACGCCGTGGAACTTCCCGCTGGTCACCAGCGCCTGGAAGGTCGCGCCGGCGCTCGCCGCGGGCTGCACCCTGGTGATCAAGCCGTCTGAAGTGACGCCGCTGCCGGAACAGGTGATGGCCGAGATCGCCCTGGAAGCCGGACTGCCGGCAGGCGTGTTCAACCTGCTGCACGGCGATGGCGAGGGCATCGGCGCGCCGCTGACGCGTCATCCGCGCATCGACAAGATTTCCTTCACCGGCAGCAATGTGGTCGGCGAGAAGGTCATGCAGGCCGCGGCCTGCGGCACGCGCGGCGTCTCCTTGGAGCTTGGCGGCAAGTCGCCGATCATCGTGCTCGACGATGCCGACATCGACGACGCCGCTGACTGGGTGATGGCCGGCATCTACTTCAATGCCGGGCAGATCTGCTCCGCCACCTCGCGCCTGCTGGTGCATGAGGCCATCGCCGATGATTTGCACACCGCGCTTGCCAGCCGTATCGACGCGCTGGTGCTGGGTGACCCGCTGGACGCCGCCACCCAGATGGGACCGATGACCAGCGCCCGCCAACGTGACACCGTGCTGGGCTATCTCAATGTGGCGCGCGAGGAAGGCCTGACGGCGCTGCGCGATGACACCCATCGCAGCCTGCCGACCAAGGGCTACTTCGTGGCGCCGACGCTTTACACCGATGTCCCGGTGGAGAGCCGTCTGTGGCGTGAGGAGATCTTCGGGCCGGTGCTGTGCTCCCGTCGCGTGGCGGATGAGGCCGAGGCGATTCGCCTCGCCAACGACAGCGATTTCGGGCTGGTGGCCACGGTGGTCAGTGGTGATGCCAGGCACGCCCAGCAGGTCGGCCGCCGTCTGCGCGCAGGCGTGGTGTGGTACAACAGCGAGCAGCTGCCGCTGGTACAGGCCAGCTGGGGTGGCTTCAAGCGCAGCGGCATCGGCCGCGAGCTGGGCCCGTGGGGCCTGGCGGGCTATCTGGAGGTCAAGCACATCATCGGGCCGGTACTTGACTGAACGTATTGACTGAGCGTCTTGCCTGATCAGATGACAAAAACGCCCCGCCTCGGCAATCCCCGAGGCGGGGCGTTTTCGTTTACGGTTTTTACTTCACCACTTTTCCTTTACGGCTTCCCTTCACGGCTTTCCCATGAAACCAGCGCCTTCTCCTATCAGCCGGCCGCCGCCGTCTGGCTGACCCCATCCCGTGCGCAGCACTGGCCACAATGGCTGCCGTGGATGCTCAGCGCCTGCCAGGCATCGAAGGTGCTCAGATAGATCTCGCCGCCGAGATTGACCGGCAGTTCAGAGCGCTTGAGGCGGTCCATCACCGGGCCCTTCACTTCGCTCAGATGCAGCGACACCCCGGCTGCCGTCAGGCGTTCATTGATGACCTCCAGGCTTTCCAGCGCGGAGGCATCGATCAGGTTGACCGCCTGGCAAGCCAGCACCAGATGCCTGAGCGACGGCTGCTGTGCCACCAACGCCAGCACGGTGTCTTCCAGATAGCGCGCATTGGCGAAATACAGGCTCTCATCGATGCGCAGTATCGCCAGCTCCGGGTCGGTCTCGACCTCATGTCGCTCGATATTGCGAAAGTGCTCACTGCCCGGCACGCGTCCGACCAGCGCACTGTGCGGCTGGCTGGTGCGCTTGAGATAGAGCCCCAGTGACACGAGGATGCCGACGATGATGCCGCTCTCCACCCCCTGCACGAGGGTGATGATCAGCGTGATCATCAGGGCCGCCCCATCGCCCTTCGAGTAGCGGAATGTGCGCCTGATCGCCCCGAGGTCGATCAGACTGCTGGTGGCGACGATGATGATGGCCGCCAGCGTCGCGCGTGGCAGCCACGCCAGCCAGTCCGTCAACCACAGACTGGCGAGCAGAATGCCGATGGCCGTGAAGGCCCCCGCCAGTGGCGTGGCTGCCCCGGCATCGAAGTTGACCACCGAGCGCGACAGCCCGCCCGAGATGGGCATGCCGCCGCTGATGCCTGCGCCCATGTTGGAGAGCCCCAGCGCGATCAGCTCCTTGTCGGGGTCGATGCGCTGACGCCGACGCGCGGCGAGGGTCTGGGCCAGTGCCAGTGACTCAACGAAGCCGACCACGCTGATCAGCAGCGCCGACACCAGCAGTCCCGACCAGTCATTGCTGACAAGAGACGGCAGGCTCAGGGTGGGCAAGCCGCCGGGCACGCTGCCGACCAGTGCCATGCCCTGCTCGCCAAGCCGCAGGCCCCAGGCCAGCAGACTGGACAGGATGACGGCGAGGATCGGCGTGGTCTTGCACAGCATGCCCGCCGCGCTCTCGCGCATCCCGAGGGTCATCAGGCCCTGCTTGAGATGACGACGCGCCAGCGTCAGGGCGGCCCAGCAGCCCAGCCCGAGGGCCAGTGTCGGCCAATGCACGCCGGCCCCTTGCGGCAATGACAGCCACGACTCCCCCATCTCGAGCAGATTGCCGCCACTCAGGCGCAGGCCGCTCATGGGCCCGAGCTGGCTGGCGATGATCAGGACACCGGAGGCCGTCATGAACCCGGAGATCACCGGGTGGCTGATGAAATTCACCAGCGCCCCCAACCGCAACAGCCCCATCGCCACCAGCATGGCACCGGAGATGAGCGCCAGCAGCAGCGCAGCGGCGAGCATCTCGGGCGTCGAGAGCGCGGCACCATCGGCACCGCTCATGCCTGCGATGGCAGACGCCGTCATCAACGAGATGATTGCCACCGGCCCGACGGCCAGCGTGCTGCTGGTGCCGAACAGCGCATACAGCACCAGCGGCAACATGCTGGCATACAGGCCGACCTGCGCCGGCAGCCCCGCCAGCAGCGCATAGGCGAGTGCCTGCGGCACCAGCATGACACTGACGATCACCGCCGCCAGCAGATCTCGCCCGAGACTCTGGCGATCATACTGGGCAAGCCAACCCGCCAGCGGCAGCCAGCGGGCCAGCGCGCCGCGCGAGCGGGCGTGGGTCAGCTCGGACGGCTCAGACATCGCGTGACGCCGGACGCGCCAGCCACTCATGGCCCTTGAGCATCAGGTTCCAGTAGATGAACGGCAGGCCGCGTGCCTTGAGCTGCCAGGCCAGGCGCGTCGGACGGGTACCGTCATTGAGCCACTTGGGGAAGGTCGGCTGCAGCTCACCGCCGTAGCCGAATTCCGCCAGCACGATGCGTCCGTTCTCCACCGTCAGCGGGCAGGAGCCATAGCCACGATAGCCCGCCGCCAGCGAGTCGCCGGCCAGGGTCGCGAGCAGATTTTCCACCACCACCGGCGCCTGCTTGCGCACGGCCGCGGCGGTCTTGGCGTTCGAGGTACCGCTGATATCCCCCAGTCCGAAGATGTCGGGATGGGTCATGTGCTGCAGGGTCTCGGGTTCAAGCTCCAGCCAGCCAGCGGCATTGGCAAGCCCGGAGTCCTTGATCAAGGCCGGCGCCTTCTGCGGCGGTACCACATGCAGCATGTCGAAGGACTGCTCGACGATCTGCGGCTCACCGCCTTCCTCGGCCGCCGCCACCTCGAAGCGCGCCGTCTGCGCTTCCCCATCCACGGCGATCAGACGCTGATGGAACTGCACCTCGATGCCATAGCCCTTCACGGCCTCTTCCAGCGCCGGCACATAGGCCGGCACGCCGAACATCACGCCCCCGGCGTTGTGGAAGGTGACCTCCAGCTGACCGAGCACATCTTCACGCTGCCAGTGATCGCAGGACAGGTACATCGCCTTCTGGGGGGCGCCGGCACACTTGATCGGCATCGGTGGCTGGGTGAACAGCGCACGACCGCTGCGCAGGGACTGCACCAGCTGCCAGGTATAAGGCGCGAGATCATAGCGGTAATTGGAGGTGACGCCATTCTTGCCCAGGGTCTCTTCGAGGCCTTCGATGGCCGCCCAGTCCAGCTCAAGCCCGATGGCCACCACCAGACGCTCATAGCGAAGCTTGCGCCCATCCCCCAGCGTGACCTCATGCGCATCCGCGTCGATGCCCACCACGGACTCGCGATACCAGTGCACGCCCTTGGGCATCACCTTGGACATCGGCCGACGAGTGGACTCCGGGGTGAAGATCCCGCCGCCGACCATCGTCCAGCCCGGCTGGTAGCTGTGCTGCTCCGATGGCTCGACGATGGCGATATCCATGCCGGCCTGACGCTTGAGCAGGCTGGCTGCCACGGCAATCCCGCCGGCCCCTCCTCCCAGAATCACCACCTTGTGGGCATTGGGGGGCACCGTGACGGTCGTCTCGCCCCTGGTTGCTGGTGACGGTGATGAGGCTGAATCGCTGGCGGGATTGTTCATCCGTGACTCCTTGAAAAGAAAATTGGCATAGACACGTAAGAAGTCTACGTCATTTATTTACCTGTGCAGGCGGCGAGGGTCAGAAACGATTGAGCGGAATCTTGAGATAAGCCTGATCATTGGCGTCCTGAGGCGGCATCTGGCCGGCCCGCATGTTGACCTGGACCGCCGGCAGCATCAGGCGCGGCATGCCAAGCCCGGCATCGCGCTTCGAACGCATGGCCACGAAGGCCTCTTCATCAATCCCGGTGTGCACGTGGATATTGTGCTGGCGCTGCTCCCCGACCGTGGTCTCACAACAGAAGCCCTCGCGCCCTTCGGCGGAATAGTCGTGACACAGATACAGGCGGGTGCTGTCAGGCAGCGCCAGTACCTTGTGGATCGAGCGGTACAGGGTGCGCGCATCACCGCCGGGGAAGTCACAGCGCGCGGTGCCGTAATCGGGCATGAACAGCGTATCGCCGACGAAGACGGCGTCACCGATCACATAGCTCACGCAGGCCGGCGTATGGCCCGGAGTATGCAGCACGCGGCATTCAAGCCCGCCGATGGCCAGGCTGTCGCCCTCTTCCAGCAAGCGGTCGAACTGACGTCCGTCACGCGCGAAACCCGCCTCGGCCGCGAAGATGTCCGCAAAGATGTCCTGCACCTCACGGATACGTGCCCCGATCGCCAGCTGGCAATCAAGCTTGTCTTTCAGGTAGGCGGCGGCCGACAGGTGGTCGGCATGGACGTGGGTCTCGAGAATCCATTCCACCTCCAGCGACTCGTCCGCGATGTGGGCCAGCAGAGCATCCGCCGACTGCGTGGTGGTGCGGGCTGCGGGGTAATCGAAATCCAGTACCGGATCAATGATCGCGCAACGCCGGGAGTGCGGGTCACGCACCAGATGCGTGAAGGTATTGCTGTCTTCGTCGAAGAAGCTCTCGACATGGGGCTGCAGTGTCGGGGTTGTCATCCTTCGGCCTCCTGAGTCAATCAAGGGTGAATGGACCTCAGCCTACGCCTGTCCGGGCGCGAACGCAAAAATAGAATAACGATAAAACCATTTGGAATAACGGTAACACCTAATTGATAATCTATTGATATCAGCCATCAAAAAAGGCACGTGACGGAGCCTCGGATATCGCCAGGCGCGCCTCTCACCCTAAGGTATAGCGGATAAACGATATCGCTCACGTTAGGCTATTATTGTCAGGTGACACGATTCACCTATACACTCTTGAACGATTAACCTCCGCGAATCGCTATCTTTCCTTCACGCCTCATTGGATGAGCTACGCCATGCCACGCATTCTTCAATGGTCGATCACGGTCGCTCTCGCCGGCTTCCTGTTCGGCTTCGATACCGCTGTCATCTCAGGTGCGGACACCTCTCTGCAGAGCCAGTGGGGTCTCAGCGACCTCATGCACGGCCTGGTCATCATGTCGATGGCACTGTGGGGCACGGTCATCGGTGCCATCTTCGGCAACTGGCCGACAGATCACTTCGGCCGCCGCGCGACCCTGATCGGGATCGGGATCCTCTATCTGGTCTCGGCGCTGGGCTCGGCGCTGGCCACCGACCCTTACGTGTTCTCGTTCTTCCGCCTGCTGGGGGGCCTGGGTGTCGGCGCGTCCTCCGTGGCAGCGCCCATCTACATCTCCGAGATCGCCCCCCGCGAGCGCCGGGGCGCGCTGGTCGGGCTCTACCAGTTCAACGTGGTGTTCGGGATCGTGATCGCCTTCGTCTCCAACTACTTCATCGGCTTCATGGACGGCGAGAACTGGCGCTGGATGCTGGGGGTGGAAGCCGTGCCGGCCGCGCTCTACCTGCTGATGATCTGCAAGGTACCGCGCAGCCCGCGCTGGTTGATCCTCAAGCGCAATGACGAGGCGGCCGCCGCCGAGATCATCCGACTGATCAATCCCAAGGCCGACATCGCCGAGGAAATCGCCATCATCCGTGGCACGGAAAGCGAAGAAAGTGCCAAGCAGCACACCCGCCTGTTCGCCTGGCGCTATCGCCTGCCGATCCTGTTCGCCTTCCTGATCGCGGCCTTCAATCAGCTCTCCGGCATCAACTTCATCATCTACTACGCGCCGCGCATTCTGGCCGAGGCGCAGTTGGAATCGAGCGCCGCCCTGCTTTCTACAGCCGGGATCGGGGTCATCAATCTGGTCTTCACCATGCTGGGGATGTCACTGATCGACAAGCTGGGCCGCCGCACCCTGATCCTGATCGGCTCGGCCGGCTATCTGCTGTCGCTGTGCCTGATCGCCTGGGCCTTCCATCTCGAGGACTTCTCCGCCATGGGCGGCTATGGCGTGCCGATCCTGCTGGGCGTGTTCATCGCGGCGCATGCCATGAGTCAGGGCACGGTGATCTGGGTGTTCATCTCCGAGATCTTCCCCAACAAGGTACGCGCCATTGGCCAGTCCTTCGGCAGCTCCGTACACTGGATCTTCGCGGCACTGATCGCGTTGCTGATGCCCACCATCCTCAGCCACTTCAGCGGTGGGCCGGTGTTCGCCTTCTTCGCCTTCATGATGCTGCTGCAGCTGATCTTCGTGCTGTTCTTCATGCCCGAAACCAAGGGCGTCTCGCTTGAGGAACTTCAGGGCCGCCTGGTTCGTCCCACCCGACGCGAGCAGGCCGCAGCGCTGGAACCACAGAGCCGCTGACCCCGCGACGGCCCGCCTCTCGGCTGACACATGCCAACCCCACGACGCCCCGCCCTGCGGGGCGTTCTCGTTGCTGCCCTCTTGATTGCCCTCTTGATTGCCCTCTTGGTTGCCCTCTTGGTTGCCCTCTTCAGCTCCCTCGTCAGTACCTTCTTCAGCCCCTTTGAGTGACCGGTTCACGATGTCGTGAAACGTTCAATCAGCGTGTCATCAGCGCCAACGTAACAGGCAGGCGCAACGTCTGAAAATTACGAATCATTACTGACATATCCTTTGGTATCGAAAGCATTGCGGGGGCGCCAAATTTAGTGAAATGATCCATCCGAAACGTTTCGGAAGATGCTTTTCAGCGATTTCACGACCTGACACCTTGCCAGACACCTTGCCAGAGGCCTGCACCATGCCACCGAAGATCACGCTGAAATATCTCGCCACTGAACTGGGGCTCTCGGTGACCACCGTCTCTCGCGCCCTGGGGGGGTTCGAGGATGTCAGCGTAGCGACGCGTGAACGAGTCCAGGCCTTCGCCAACGACGTGGGCTATCAACCCAACCAGAGCGCACGCCGTCTGAAGACCGGCCGCACCTCCTCGGTGGGCTACATCATGAACGGCGCCCAGGGCGACTTTCGTGACCAGTTCAACACCCGCCTGCTGGTGGCGCTGGGGCAGGCACTGCACGATGCCGCACCGGAGCACGACCTCATCGTCACCACGGTGCCGGAAGACCGCGACGAGCTGGAGACCTACAAGCGTTTCATCGATGGCGGCAAGGTGGACTCCTTCGTAGTGGCGCGTACCTGCATCCAGGACCCGCGCGTCGATTTCCTGCTCGACAGCGGTGTCCCCTTCGTCACCCACGGTCGCACCGGCCGCGCCGACGAGCACGACTGGGTCGACATCAATGCCGCCGATGGTTTCCTGCGCGCCACTCGCCATCTGGTCCAGCAGGGACATCGCAACATCCTGTTCCTCAACTTCTTCAGCGATCTCTATACCGCGGTGGAGCGTGAGACCGGCTACCTGCAGGCCATGCGCGAGGCCAACCTCGCCCCCAGCTCGCGCCATTGCCCCCACGGTTACGCCAGCGCCTATCAGGTCGCCAGAGAGGTGCTGGCGAGTGCCGATGCCCCCACCGCCTTCGTGTGTGCCAGCGACATCTTCGCCTACGGGGTGATGGAAGCCGTCAGCGAGAGCGGGCGGGCGCCCGGCCGGGATATCGCCATCATCGGGGCGGACAACCTGCCACCGCTGATGTACCAGCAGCCCAGCCTGAGCACGCTGGACATCTCCTTCGAGACCGTCAGCCAAGCGCTGATCGAGCTGGTACTGGCCCCGCGAGAGGGTGTGCCGCGCCACCGCTGTTTCGATTACGAGCTTCTGCTGCGCGATACCACTGCCTGACGCGCCGCCCGTGAACGCTGCCTCTTCATCCCACTACCCGCCCCGGGAGACACCCATGCGCAAGATGCCGACCGCCCTCGCCGTGATGGCACTGTTGGGCAGCACCTCCGCCCTCGCTGACCTCACCTTCTTCAGCACCCAGGCAAGGCCGCTGGAAGAAGCCCAGCAGATGCGCGAGATCGCCCTGGCCCCCTACGCCGAGTCCATCGATTACATGCCGCAGGAAACCGGTACCTTCCTGTCACGACTGGAGGCGGAGAAGTCGAGTCCCGAAGGCGCGCTGGACCTGCTCGGCGGCCTGCATGGCGAGCTGGGCTCGCTGACGCCCGGCATTCTCGCGCCACTGGATACGCTGGCAAGCACGCTCAAGGACAAGGGCATCAGCGAGCAATACCTGACGCTGGGCAAGCTGGGCGGCGAGCAGCAGCGCTACATCCCCTGGATGCAGGCCACCTACATCATGGCGGCCAATCGCAAGGCGCTGCCCTACCTGCCCGAAGGCGCGGATCTCGATGCACTGAGCTATGACGAGCTGCTGGCCTGGGGACGCAATCTCGAGACCGCCACCGGCCAGCCCAAGCTGGGCTTCCCGGCCGGTCGCAAGGGGCTGATCCACCGCTTCCTGGAAGGCTATCTCTATCCCTCCTTCACCCATTCGGTGGTGCGCGAGTTCCGCAGCGCCGATGCCGTGGCCATGTGGCAGAAGTTCCGCGAGATCTGGGCGGTGACCAATCCACGCTCCACCGCCTACGGCTTCATGCAGGAACCGCTGCTCAATGGTGAGGTATGGGTGGCGTTCGATCACACCGCGCGCCTCAAGGATGCCTTCAACAAGCGACCCGATGACTTCGTGGCCTTCCCGGCGCCGGCAGGCCCCAGCGGACGCGGTTACATGCCGGTGGTGGCAGGGCTGGCGATGCCGGCCAATGCCTCCGACCCCGCAGCCAGTCGCAAGCTGATCCGCTATCTGATGACGCCCGAGGCCCAGATTCGCACCCTGCGCGCCACCAACTTCTTCCCCGTGGTCACCGCTGAATTGCCTGATGATCTGCCCGCCAGCATTCGCATGTCCGGCAAGGCGGTGGCGACACAGTCTTCCGCCGAGGATGCCGTGCTGTCCCTGCTGCCCAGCGGCCTGGGGCAACAGGCGGGCCTGTTCAACAAGATCTACCGCGATGCCTTCGTGCAGATCGTGCTGCGCGACGCCGACATCGAGGAGACGCTGGATATCCTCGCGCCGCGCCTGCAGACGCTGATCAACAAATCAGGCGCAGGCTGCTGGCTGCCGGACACGCCCAGCGACGGCCCCTGCCCGGTCAAGTAATTCGCTCACTCGAGCCGTCGCTCGACAGCACTGACAGAACGCATCACTCGCATCACTCGCATCACTCGCATCACTCGCAATACAAGCAGCAGCAACGGCACCCCTCGACGGGTCGCCATGACGGTACGCCAACCCCTGTCATGCCGATCCGGTGCCCCGAACCCCTTCCGACACGCCATCACAACAACGTCAAAGGTGAGCAAAGATGAAGCACGATCGCTGGCTACCTTATTACCTGATCGCCCCCAGCCTGCTGTTCATGGGCGCCTTCTTCCTCTACCCCTTTCTGGAGATCTTCGCCCAGGCCTTCACCCAGCCTGACGGCGGCGTGAGCCTCGCCAACTTCACGCGCATCTATCAGGACTTCAATTTCTGGCCCTCGCTCAAGAACACCCTGCTGCTCACCGGTGTCGTGGTGCCGGTCCAGCTGGTGCTGGCCATCGGCATGGCGTTGATGGTCACAAAGATGAACAAGGGGCGCGACAGCATCCTCTACATCTGGACCATCCCGCTGGGCATCTCCGATCTGGCCGCCGGCATCATCTGGCTGGCGATTCTGGAACAGTTCGGGTTTCTCAACAGCTTCTTGAGCGCGGTCAGCGTGATCGATGCGCCAACCTCGTGGCTCAACTATCAGAACGCCTTCGCGCTTTTCCTGGCGGTGGTGGTCGCGGAAATCTGGCGCGGCACCGCCATCGTGCTGGTGATCCTGGTGTCGGGCATGGGGCTGATCCCCAAGGAATATGACGAGGCCGGTCAGGTGTTCGGCGCCAGCTACTGGCAGCGCCTGTGGAAGATCACCCTGCCGATGCTGCGCCCGAGCATCCAGTCGGCACTGATTCTGCGCACCCTGCTGGCACTGGAAGTCTTCGCGGTGGTGATGATGCTGGGCGGCAGCGACATGCCGGTACTGATGAGCGAGACCTTCGACTGGCAGTTCCTCTATCAGCAGACCGGCGCCGCCTCCGCCTACGCGGTGTTGATCATGCTGATCTCGGTGGTCATCACCGGCTGCTACCTCAAGTTCCTCAACGTTCCGAAGGAGGCACGCTGATGAAATCCACGACATCCGAGACCATCATGCCGGCTCCCGTGTCTTCTCGTTCCGATTCCCAGGCCCCGGCGCAGGCGCAGAGCGCACACAAGCCACGCCGTCATGACATGGCCTGGAAATGGCTGTTCCGTGCCGGTGTCGCGATTCTGGTGCTGTGGGTGCTGGTGCCCATCGCCCTGCTGATGCTCAACAGTGTCAGCACCCCGGAGCAGATCAGCGGCTGGCCCAAGACCCTGACCCCGGCGCTGAGCTTCGAGACCCTCGACTTCTTCTGGCACTACCAGGGCGTGATCAGTGCGCTGGGCAACTCGCTGCTGGCCGCCGCCTTCACGATGGTGATCGCCATCGTGCTCGGCGCTCCCGCCGGATATGCGCTGGCCCGCTTCGTGTTCCCGGGCATGAACGCCTTTCGTCTGGTCATCATCCTGTCGCGGGCCTTCCCGATGCCGCTGCTGGCGCTGCCGCTGGCCGTCATCTTCATCCAGGTGGGCATCGATGACTCCATCCTGGGGCTGGCGATGGTCCACGCCACCCTGGCACTGCCCTTCGCGGTGCTGATCACCTCGAGCCTGTTCATGGGCATTCCGGTGGAACTCGAGGAAGCCGCCTGGCTGATGGGCTGCAACCGCTGGCAGGCCTTCCGCCGCGTGGTGCTGCCGCTGGCCGCGCCGGGCATCACCGCCTCTGCGGTATTCGCCTTCGTGATCTCGTGGAACGAGGTGTTCGCCTCGGCGATTCTCACCGTCGAGAACCGCACCCTGACGGCCTTTCTGGTCCAGAGCCTTTCCGAGTCGCCCGCCGAGATCAAATACGCCGGCGGCCTGATCCTGGTCGTCCCGGCGCTGCTGTTCCTGTTCGCGATCCGCAAGTACCTGTTCAGCATGTGGGGCATTTCCAACCGCTAGCGTACGGCCCTTCATCCGGCCAATGCATGACGACGGCGGTCACCTGTCCATCCAGCGCCGTCGCTCACGATTACAAGGAGTCCGACCATGTCAGCCATCCAGATCAGTGCCGTACGCAAGCAGTTCGGCAAGCAGGAAATCCTCAAGTCCATCGATCTCGAGATCCGTGACAAGGAATTCACCGTGCTGCTCGGCCCGTCCGGCTGCGGCAAGTCCACCCTGCTGCGCATCATCGCGGGGCTGGAGTACGAGAGCAGCGGCTCGATCCGCATCGGCGAGCGTGAGATCACCTCCCTGGCACCGAGGGATCGCCGCATCGCGATGGTGTTCCAGAACTACGCCGTCTTCCCGCACATGACGGTGGCGGAGAACATCGCCTTCGGCCTGCGCGTGCGCAAGGACAGCGAGGCGCACATCCAGCGCAAGGTGAAGGAAACCGCCGAGCTGATGCACATCGAGGACCGTCTGGATCACTACTCCGGCCAGCTCTCCGGCGGTCAGCGTCAGCGGGTCGCGGTCGCGCGTGCCCTGGCGATGGAACCGGAAGTGCTGCTGATGGATGAGCCGCTCTCGAATCTGGATGCGCTGCTGCGCCTGGAGATGCGCGCCGAGCTCAAGACCATCCTCGCCGCCTCCGACACCACCACCATCTACGTGACCCATGATCAGGTCGAGGCCATGAGCCTGGCCGACCGCATCGCGGTCATGAAGGGGGGCCAGATCGAGCAGTACGCGCCGCCCTCCGAGATCTACCACTACCCGGCGACCGAATTCGTCGGCAGCTTCATCGGCAATCCACCGATGAACTTCATCGCCCCGGATGCACGCTGGCACCAGGCCGCCCCGGCCGCCAGCCAGATCCACAGGTGCGGTATCCGCCCCGAGGACTTCGAGGTGCGTTTCGAGCCCACCGAGGACTTCGCCCCGGTCCGTGTGCTGGTCACGGAGCTGCTGGGCTCCCACAAGCAGCTGACTGCTCGCTTCGGGGACGAGATGCTGCGCGTCAACGTACCGAGTGACCTGGAGATCGCCAATGGCAGTGACATCCACATCCGGCCGCTGGCCGAGAAGATGCGCTTCTATGACCACAGCGGCCAGCTGATGTCGGCGTGAGGCGTGTTGATCCCCTTCGACCCGACATTTGACCCCGAGCCTTTGATTGCGAACCTTTGATCCAGAACCTTTGATTTCGAACCTGTCATCCCGAACGGAGCCGACTTACATGAATGCCAAGCTCGACGCGCTCAGCGCTCACGACGTTCTCAAGCTCAACGACCTGGGCGGCTACACCGTCCCCACACGCGGCCTCTATCCCTTCCAGTGGAACTGGGACGCCGCCATCACCGCACTGGGCTGGATGGCGGCCGGTGACGAGGCACGCGCCTGGCGTGAGATCGAGCGTCTGCTGGAAGGCCAGTGGGACAACGGCATGGTGCCGCACATCGTCTTCCACGGTGACGCGGAAACCTACTTCCCGGGGCCGGAAGTCTGGGGCGTTAAGCGCAGCCCGGCGACCAGCGCCATCTCCCAGCCGCCGGTGCTGGCCAGCGTCATGAAACTGCTGTTCGAGGAAGGCCGTGACCGCCGGCTTGCCGAGGAGAAACTGGCCGCCACCCTGCCCGGCGTCATCCGCTATCACCTGTGGTTCTACCGCGACCGTGATCCGGAACACACAGGCCGCGTGTGCAGCTATCACCCCTGGGAGTCCGGCATGGACAACAGCCCCCAGTGGGATGGCCCGCTGGCTGGCGTGCCACCGGTCGATGCCGAATACGTGCGTCGCGATACGGGGCTGGTCGATCCGTCCGAGCGCCCGCACAAGTACGAATATGATCGTTACATCTATCTGGTGAAGTTCTTCCAGCAGAACGAGCACGACGCCGAGGTGCTGTATCGCGACTGCCCGTACCGCGTCGAGGACATCAGCCTGATCTCCATCCTGCACCGTGGCACGCGCGACCTGATCGCGCTATGCGAAGAGGATGCCGCCGGTCTGGGCCTGGTCAACACCCACGGCGAGGCGCTTTACAGCCTCAAGCAGTCGCTGGCGCGCACCGAGGAAGGCGTGCAGGCGCTGTGGAGCGATGAGCTGGGCTGTTTCCTGAGCCGCGATGCGCGCGCCAACGTGCTGCTGGAGCACGTCACCACCGCCGGTATCCTGCCGCTGTTCGCCGGGGTCGCCAGCGGTGCCCAGGCGCAGCGCATGGGCGGCTTGCTCGAGGACTGGCTGGAACAGGCGCCCTTCGGTGTCGCCTCCACCCACCCGGCCAGCACCCGCTTCGAACCCAAGCGCTACTGGCGCGGGCCGAGCTGGCTGCACATCAACTGGATGCTGGCCATCGGCTGTGAGGAATATGGCATGTCCCGCGAGGCCGACCGGATCAAGCAGGCCAGCCAGCAGTGCATCGCGGCGGCAGGCTACTATGAATACTTCAATTCGGTGACCGGCGAAGGCTGTGGCGGTCGCGACTTCTCCTGGACGGCAGCGATGGACCTCTACTGGCTCAACCCGCTGGAGAGCTTCACTGCCAGCAAGGCGGCGTCCGGCGTCGAGGAGGTCTCCTGATGACTCAGCACGCCTCTCAACAGATGCAGGCGCCGCAGAAGGCACCGCTGTCACGCCAAGCAGTACCGCCCATGCCGGCAACGTTCGCCAGTCGCGGCTTTCTGGACGCGCATATCCGCTCGATCATGGACTTCTATCTGCCGCGCGCGGTGGATCAGGAACGCGGCGGCTACTTCCAGGCGTATCGTGATGACGGCAGCGTGTATGCACCCGCAGCGCGTCATCTGGTCAGCAGCACGCGGATGATCTTCAACTTCGCGATGGAATATCTGCGCACCGGTGACCAGGCGTGTCTGGCCGCGACCCGTCATGGCATCGATTATCTGCGCGAGGTGCATCTCGATCCGCAGACCGGTGGTTACCTGTGGTCGCTGAGCGAGCAAGGCGAGGCGGATCATACCAACCAGTGCTACGGACTGGCGTTCGTGATGCTGGCCTACGCGACGGCCTGGCGCGCCGGTATCGAGGAGGCCCGCGGCTGGCTGCACGAGACCCACGCCCTGATGGAGCAGCATTTCTGGTCGGAGCATCACGGTCTGTACGCCGATGAAGCCAGTGCCGACTGGCAGACACTGTCTGACTACCGTGGCCAGAACGCCAACATGCACGCCTGTGAAGCCATGCTGGCCGCCTTTGAAGCCACGAATGACGAACGCTATCTGGAGCGGGCCATGACCCTGGCCCGCAATATCTGCCAGCGTCAGGCCGCCAAGGCCGATGGCCTGATCTGGGAGCATTACGATCGCGACTGGAACGTCGACTGGGACTACAACCGCGACGACCCCAAGAACCTCTATCGTCCTTGGGGCTTCCAGCCGGGCCACCTGACCGAATGGGCCAAGCTGCTGCTGATGCTCAAGCGTCACCGCGATGACGACTGGCTGCTGCCGACCGCGAAGCGTCTGTTCGATACGGCGATGGATCTGGCCTGGGACGGCGAACGTGGTGGGCTCTACTACGGCTTCGCGCCGGATGGCACCATCTGCGACGACGAGAAGTACTTCTGGGTGCAGGCCGAGAGCCTGGTGGCCGCAGCGCTGCTGAACGAGGCCACCGGCGAGTCGCACTACGCCGAGTGGTATGCACGCCTGTGGGGCTACGCCTGGCAGCACTTCATCGACCATCGCTACGGCGCCTGGTATCGCCTGCTGAATGCCGACAACCAGCGCTTCGATGATCTCAAGAGCTCGCCCGGCGCCAAGTGTGACTATCACAGCCTCGGCGCCTGCCATGAGCTGCTGCGCGTGATCATGGACGACTGAGCCCTGTCGCACTGCGACTGCACCACCCGACACCCCGCCCTGTGCGGGGTGTCCTCGTATGAGGAGAGCCTTCTCTGCCCATCGCCGTCCGCCAGCATGCTCTATTTATTCGTACACCTATCATGTTTCTTTAGCACGCCGCTCGTGACAATACTGAAACCCGCTGATCGCTCCACCAGAGGGCGACAGGCTCGGGGTCTCCCCGAGGCGGTGCCCGTGTCTGAGTCGTCGTGACACCACGTCACGACCCAAGCGCGCACTGGACAGGAAGGCGCCTCACAAGCCGTTGCTATTCAAGCAGTTATTACACAAGAAGCTACTACACAAGCAGTCACTACAATAACAAGCGGAGTCCCACATGCCCCTCGCTCAACTCCTGGACTGGCGGTTGCATCTGCTGGTCGTGGTGCTATCTCTCGGCGCCGAACTGATCGGTATCCTCAAGTTCCCTCTCGGCCCCGGCACCCTGCTGCTGTTGCCCCTGTTCTATGCCTTCATTGCGGCTGTGCTGTGCAATCCGCACCTGTTCAGCGGCACGAAACGTGTCATCCCGCCGGTGATCAGCGCGGCGGCAGGGCCGGTCATCCTGCTGTCGATCATGCCGTTCATCGCCCGCTTCGGCTCCACCATCGGCCCGGCCATCGAGCAACTGATCTCGGCAGGTCCGGCGCTGATCCTGCAGGAGCTGGGCAATCTGGGCACCATGCTGATCGCGATGCCGATCGCGGTCGTGGTGCTCAAGATGGGCCGTGAGGCGATCGGCGCGACCTACTCCATCGCGCGGGAACCCAATATCGCGATCATCTCCGACAAATACGGCCTCAAGGGCCCGGAAGGTGTCGGCGTGATGGGCGTCTATGTGGTGGGTACCATGTTCGGCACCCTGTGGTTCGCGCTGATGGCGGGCTACCTGACCTCGCTGGACATCTTCGATCCGCGTGCGCTGGCCATGGCGTGTGGTGTCGGCAGCGGCAGTATGGTGGCGGCATGTTCCGGCGCCATCGCCGGTGCCCTGCCGGAGATGGGCGACGAGCTGCTGGCCTTTGCCGGCGCCAGCAACCTGCTGACCTATGCCACCGGCCTCTACGTGTCCCTGTTCATCGCCCTGCCGGTCGCCGAGCGCCTGTTCCGCTTCTTCAGCCGCAAGCGGGCTGGTGACAATGGCGCCATGAATGACGAGGAAGCCAAGCTCGCCTCAGACGCGCTGGTTGAAGATCGCCCGGAGAACCAGCTGGGCAAGACAGCCATGGTCGTCGCGGCCGTCTGTGTGGTCGGCTGGGTGGTCAACACCATCAACGGTGCCAGCCTGATCGACGCCGCCCCCGGCATGCTGATCCTGTACGTGATGACCATGCTCGGCCTTGGCGTCGCACGCCTGATGCCCTTCTATCTGCCGGCCATCGCCTGGGTGTCACTGGTCAGCATTCTGATGACACTGCCATGGTTCCCGGGCAGCGGCTGGATCACCGAGCAGCTGAGCTTCGTCAACTTCCTCGCCATCGTCACGCCGGTACTCGGCTACGCGGGTCTGGCGCTGAGCAAGCGCGAGTTCAGCATGTTCCGCCAGGCTGGCTGGAAGCTGGTGATCATCTCGCTGCTGGTCTTCACAGGCACCTATATCGGCTCGGCGGTCGTGGCGCAGGCACTGCTCTGATCACACGGGCTTCGCAGGTTGCTTCCCCCTCTCTCAACACATTCAAGCCGGCACTCCAGGGTGCCGGTTTCCACAGGAATTCAGCATGCAACTACCCGACAAGATCGACGAGGCACTGCTGCGCAGCTGGCGCCATGAGTTTCATCAACATCCCGAGACGGCCTTCGAGGAGCACCGCACCTCGGCGCGTGTCGCCGAGATCCTGCGTGCGGCGGGTCTCGAGGTCACCACCGGACTTGCCGAGACCGGCGTGGTGGCGGTGCTGGATGGCAATCTGGGGCCAGGACGTACCATCGGTCTGCGTGCCGACATGGACGCGCTGGATGTCACCGAGGCCAACGCCGTCTCACATTGCTCGCACACACCCGGCAAGATGCATGCCTGTGGCCACGATGGCCATACCACCATGCTGCTGGGCGCGGCCTGCATGCTGGCGCGTGATCCTGACTTCGCCGGGCGCGTGGTGTTCGTGTTCCAGCCCGCCGAGGAAAACGAAGGCGGCGGACGCCGCATGGTCGAGGATGGCCTGTTCGAGCAGTTCCCGATGGAGGCCATCTACGGCCTGCACAACTGGCCGGGACTGGCGCTGGGCGAAGCCGCCGTGCATGACGAGGCGGTGATGGCGGCCTTCGATGTCTTCACCCTGACCTTGAGCGGTCATGGCTGTCATGCGGCCATGCCGCATCTGGGCAAGGACACCATCCTGGCGGCCTGCCAGCTGGTGACCCAGCTTCAGGGGCTGATCAGCCGCGAGACGCCGGCCCACAAGACCGCGATTCTCAGCATCACCCAGTTCCATGCCGGCGATGCCTTCAACGTGATGCCGGAAGTGGTCGAGCTGCGTGGCACGCTGCGATGTTTCGACCCGGCACTGCGGGCGCACCTGCAGCAGCGCTTCCATGATGCCGTCGATGCCATGGCGACCTTCCATGGCCTCAAGGTCGAGTTCGACTATCAGCCACGCTACCCGGCGACCCTCAATACTCCGGGACACGCCGAACGCTGTGCCAATGTCCTGGCGCAACTGCCCGGCATCCAGAAGGTCCATCGCGATCTGCCACCCTCCATGGCCTCGGAAGACTTCGCCTATCTGCTGCAGGAGTGCCCCGGCGCCTATATCTGGCTGGGCAACGGCGAGGACAGCGCCTCACTGCACAACCCCAACTACGACTTCAACGACGCTGCCACCCCCATCGGGGTCAGCTATTGGACGTCACTGGTGCGCGAGTTGCTGACGCGCGATTGATGGCCACATGCCCTTGGCGGCAAGCGCGATGCGGATGACGTCGCCAGGCGCGGCGTTGAACTTGATCAAGGACCATCGCAATCTACATAGTGTCATGACGCTGGTGAGGAAGGAGCGACATGAAAATCAGCGTGATCGGCAGGGAAGCCATTGGCGCACGGAGCCGTACGGCGCTCTCAAGGGCAGGGTTTGAGGTGGCGGGCGAAGTGGCAGACAAGCTGACGGACCAGGTGACGGCCGAGACGGCGGGCGCTGCGACCGCCACGGTGGAGCAACGCTGCCACGCGCCTCATGAGCAGAGCGAGGCCGAGCGGTGGTTCGATACGCATGCACGGCCGCGTGAGCGATTCACCAGCGAGGTCTACCTGCTGGCGCTGGCAACCTCCCAACAGGTGCAGAAGGTACTGACTGGCAAGGAAGGCCTGCTGCGACTGGCACCGCCGGGCAGTGTCATCGTCGATCTCTGCCGGGGCGATGTGAACATCAGCCGTGAGCTGGCCGTGCAGACCCGGCTGGCTGGCCATCACTGGCTGGAAGCGGCTTCCAGTCGCGACCCTCGCGATGAGAGCGAAGGCCACCTCACGCTGCTGGTCGGCGGTGATGACGCCACCGTGCAACGCATGACGCCCCTGCTCGAGGCCATCGCTACCCGCCACCTGCACGTCGGGGATGCCGGCTGTGGGCATGCGGCCGTGCTGGCCAATGACTATCTCCACGCCGCCCATCTCATCACCACGGCAGAGGCGATCGCGATGGCCTATCGCGCCGGGGTGCGGCCTCACGCCTGCATCGATGCCATCAATCTGGGGGCCGGCCGCAGCGCCGTCAGCGAGGTGAATTTCCCGCGTTGGGTGCTGCCGGGAGATTATGATTCCGGTATCTCCACCGGTGCCCTGCGCCGCGACCTGCGCCTGGCGCGCAGCTACGTGACCACTCTCAAGCTGCCTTCCGGGCTGATGAAGGCGGTCTTCGATCGCTGGCAACCACCCGAACTGTGCCCGGCGGATGAAGATGACATCCATCATCTGTGTGATCGCTGGCTCAGTGATATTCCCGCTCAACTGCGTCACACCTCATCACCTGCCACCGACGCCCCGAGCACGCCGACCGACGCCAGGGCGCCTCGCTCATCAGGTCGCGATGCCTCGGCGCCGGGCAGGGTGACGGATGGCTCCCGGCCGCCTGCCGAGAAAGCCTGAGCCCTCCCCCATCGTGGGCTGACGCGTCTTGTCTTCACCCCCGACAGGCTTACTCCTGACGGGGGCCACTGAAGGCCGTGATCCAGCGCTCCAGGTGGCGCAGAAGTTGCAGACTGGCCCGTGGCATGCGCCGTCCGATCCGCGTGATGATGTGGGCGCGTGCCTGGCGAAAGGCGCTGCATTCCACATCACGAGCGATCAATACGCCCTCCTCCAGCTCTCGCGCAGCCGCGAAGGCCGGCAGCAGCGTAATGCACAGCTCCGAGCGTGCGGCCTGCTTGAGCACTTCCATGGAATTGGTCTGCATCACCATGTGGGGACGTACGCCCGCGTCACGAAAGCCGTCATCCATCAGCTGACGCACTCCATGGGTGGGGCCCCACAACGCCATGGGATGCGCTGCCACCTCTTCCAGGGTCAGCGCATGGTTCACCGCCGCCAGCGGATGCTCTGGGGACATCATCGCCACCAACGGTTGTGGGCTTGAATGCCAGAAGCGCAATTGAGGGTGCACGCGTTCGTGGTACATCAGGCCGATATCCGCCTCATCCTCGACCACACGGTCGATGATGCTCTGCATGCTGCCGGTATTGACCTTGAGGGTGATCCCCGGGTACTGCGATCGGAAGGCGCGCAGGGGGATGTTGACGAGATCGCCCACGAAGCCTTCGCCGATGATCAGGCGAATCTCGCCGGTTTCCAGCCGCTGGTAGGCATCCAGACGCTCACCGAAGCTTTGATCCAACTGTTCGCGCTGCTGAATGTAGTCCAGCAGCATCTCGCCCACTCGTGTCGGCTGAACGCCATCACGGGTTCGCTCGATGAGCGTGGCGGCCATCGCCTCTTCCAGCAATCCGATCTGGCGACTGACCGCTGACGGCGCGATATCCAGACGAGCGGCGGCCTGCCGGATCGACCCCGCTTCAATGGTGACCTGAAAATAGACGAGGCGTTGATGCGGAATATCCATGAGTGAACGCTGCGCAAGAGGTTGAACTGAGGCCAGACATCCCGCATGTCGATGACCCTACGGAGGAACGTCTCGAGGACCACGACCCGATGCCTTGACGTCGCGGGGACTGGAAAGCACGTTCGAGAAGAGCGCTTGACACGAGAAAGACTCACGTGGATGCAGAGGCCGGCTATCAGCCGCCCGGCGGTCAGCGACTCCTGCCTCACTACGCAACAGCGTACCAGATACATGCCCGAGAAGGCGGAGTGAGTGTCGCCTGCCGTGATATCTTCGCAACCAGATTGTGCCAGACGAGGATATTCCCCTCTCGGCTGACTCTGCCGGCCGACTCTCGGGCGATTCTGAAGCCCGACGTTGATTGCGGTAACATGACCCCACGACCGCGACAGATTCGATGCGGCTCCCCACGACAAGGAGATATGCCATGTTGACCATCTCCAGTTCGGTGACACTGGCGGATTGGGAAATCGACCTCACCCAGATTCGTGCTCAGGGCAATGGCGGCCAGAACGTCAACAAGGTGGCGTCAGCCGTCCACCTGCGGTTTGACGTGCAACGCTCCACCCTGCCCTCGTTCTACAAGGAACGCCTGATGCAGTTGTCGGATCAACGCATCAGCAAGGACGGCATCATCATCATCAAGGCCCAGAGCCATCGCACCCTTGAACTCAACAAGGAAGATGCTCTGGCACGCCTCAAGGCGCTGATCCTCGATGCCGTCAAGGTACAGAAAGCACGCCGCGCCACTCGCCCCAGCAAGGGCGCCAAACGGCGGCGAGTCGACAGCAAGACTCGCAAGGGCAAGATCAAGGCGATGCGCGGCAAGGTTCAGGACTGATCCGGCGCCCACGGCGGATCGACACATTCAGCGCTGATCGGCAGGCTCGAGGCTTGATCAGACAGGCTCGGCAACGGGCCTTTCACCTCTCAAGGAAGATGTGACATGCGCACTCTCGCAAGCTCACTGGTATTGGGCGGCCTGCTGGCCGTGGGGATGGTCTGGAGTGGCAGCTATCTCAAGGAAGCGGCACAGGTCTGGGAGGCGTCCAACCGGGTGGTGACGGTCAAGGGCCTGGCCGAGCGCGACGTCAAGGCAGACCTGGCTCTCTGGCCACTGCATTTCAGCGTCAATGCCAACCACCTGTCCGACCTGCACGAGGCGCTGGCTGATGATGAACGCAAGATTCGCGACTTTCTCACCGCACGCGGCTTCCGGTCCGAGCAGATCAGCGTGACGTCACCGCAGGTAACCGACCTGCATGCCAATAGCTACAACGCCCAGCGCCCTGACGAGCGCTACCGCGCCGAGGCCACGGTACTGGTGCGCTCGCCCGAGGTGGATCTCGTCAAGCAGAGCGCTTCCCGTACCGGCGAACTGGTGCGTGAAGGCATTCTGCTGTCGGCGGACTATGCCTACCGCACCGAATTCCTGTTCACGGGGCTTGCCGCTCTCAAGCCGGAGATGATCGCGGCAGCCACCGCGGATGCACGGCGTGCCGCGCAACAGTTCGCCGAGGATTCCGGCAGCCAGGTGGGGCATATCAAGCATGCAAGCCAGGGCTACTTCTCGATCTCGGATCTCGACAGCTATACCCCCGATATCAAGCAGGTCAGGGTCGTCACCACCATCGACTACACGCTCAGTCACTGACCTCCCGGCGGGCGGGCGATCGCCCCCGCCGCTCCTTATCGCCTTTCATGATTTCCTCGACAGCGGAGCCTGCATGTCCGACACCGTTCTCAGCAAGACCCAGACCAGCTTCTATCGTCGCCTGTTCGTGGCGCATCTCATCGCCCACGAGATCGCCAGCGTGCCGGACATCATCGAGGCCACCGGCATGCCGAGGCGCACCGCCCAGGACACCATCTCGGCACTTGCCGAACTCGAGATTGTCTGTGAATTCCAGCACGCGGAAGGTCAACGTCACAACATCGGTCACTACGTGATTCGGGACTGGGGGCCAATCAATGCCCAATGGGTCGCCGACAATGCCGCACGATTGCAACGGGTGCTTGGCTACGCGTGATTGATCGCCACGCGCGATTCGATGCACTGCTGACGCTGGGCGTCTGCACGACATGGCCGAGACATTCTGGAGGGAGTTGAGACATGTTGACGGCGGACATCTGGACAAGCGCGCTCGAGCACGCGGTCATCGCCGTGATCATCCAGCTAATGCTCTGGCCAGTCTTCACGCTGTGGTCGTCTGGCGCCATTGCGGTCGCCATCTTTCTGGGCCGGGAAATCGCCCAGCACGAGTACAAGGGGGGCGGCCCCAAGGCAGTCGCCTGGGATCATGGCCTGCTGTACCACTGGAACTGGGACTCCAGCCTGGACGTGGCCCTGCCGCTGGTGTCATGCGTGATCTGCGCGTCACTGGTGCAGGCTGCAAGACATTGGCGCAGGCGCTCTGCCTGAGCCGGAACGGCTGTGTCATCCCCGCCTCGATACCGCTGCCCCGGCATCGAGTCATCCTGCCTGTACCGCAATTCCCATGTGCACGTCAGTGGCACGCACTCTCAGCCAGAGTACGCCACTGGGGATACCTCGACCTGACGCTTCCTGCGTCGGATCGGGTGCTGCGCACGACTCTTGAGATACTCCGCCAGCGTCTTCGGCTCGATGCTGGGATGCTGATAGACGTAATCCTCCGTGATGATCGACAGGAATTCGGCACTGCGTGCCCCCGCGACCTCTATCCCCAGCACGAAGTCCTGTCCCTGATGCACCTCGAACAGGAAGTTGGGGGCTTGCGCCGCACAGGTCCTTGCCACGTAGCCATCCCCCAGGCTTTCCTTGAGGATGGAACGCTCCGGGTTGAACCGACTCTCCATGTAAATGCTAACCGTTTTCATTCTCACCTCCCTTGAAGGCAAGCCAGTATATACTAGAAATCTAATACTCACAGCATCAAGAAAGCCATGCGAGGATGACCCGGCCTCGCAGATCGAGCCTTTCTTGATCTTGATCAATAAGCGCAATAACTCAGCAATATCAATATGTTGAAATGATATAACACGACCGGATGCAAGCCCTGACTCACTCTCGCTCACCGTATCAGATGCTCATGTCCTTTCATCCCGCGACAAAAGAAGAGGCCAACCGAACTCTCGGCTGGCCTCTATCTGGACTCTGGTCGAGACACTGGCGGACGAGGACGTCAAACCGGCTCATGTCTCTCTTATGAAAACGATCAAAGACTTCCATCGACAGCCAATTCACCTCTCGCCTCGCTCAGCGCTTTCTGGGCTTCCGTCAATTTCTTCTCTTTCTTCTCTATCTTGTCCTTGTCACCATCCGACAAGGCGTCTTCCAGCTCCTGTCGACGCTCCCCGACCTCCTCCTCCCTTTCGCGGATCTTCTGCTCTCTTTCCTTGTGCAAGGTGGATTCATCACAGCCATTTTCCACAGCCGCGAGCGCTTTCTTCAAGCCTTCCACCTTATGGGCATTTCCCTGCGCATTGGCATCCTCGAGCTCCTGCTTGATCGAATCTGCCTTGTCCTGACAACCACTCACGAGTTCTGGAGAGGCCGCGGACACGGAAGATGCCAAGGCACTCAGCCCCATGGCAATCAATGCCAATGCGATAGCTCGGCCGAGGGTAGCGTCTCTGGACATGATCTTTTCCTGGGTGGGGGGGTCTCGACCCACCAGTACCGTAATCGCTAATAGAAGACAAGCGAGAAGCACTGTCACGAGTTCACTGACAGCCAGCCATTGCACCAGGAAACCACAGAACCTGGAAACCACAGAACCTGGAGACCGGCATCCATGCCCGCGAACCGATAGCCCCTTGAACCACCAGAGGGTCGAGCGAAAGATCGTCAGCAAGTGAGCAAGGACGAAATTATGACAATAAAGTAGAACGAGAGGACGAGAGGACGAGAGGACGAGAGGACGAGAGGACGAGAGCAGAAGGATAGCGCTCGAGAAAGGACAACAGACCATGAGCGCTGCCAGCGCTCTGAAAGAACGCAAAGAAGCCAGCTCAATGAGCTGGCTTCTTTGCAACGATGACCGAATGAACTTGGATCATATAGGGATCATCGTTCGGAATTCAGAGGCTTTCAAGCGAATGAAAATCTTCTGACCCCCTTCAATTCTGGTCGGGACGACAGGATTCGAACCTGCGACCTCTGCAACCCCATTGCAGCGCGCTACCAAGCTGCGCCACGTCCCGACTTCGTCCTTGAAAGGCTTCCCCCTCAAGACGAGACGTAATGTACCGCATTGATCTCAAAAAGAAAAGCCCGATATGAACATTTCTTGTCATTCGTCGCGCAAGCGCGTGACTCGCGACCCGTGGCGCTCCGGAAAAGATTGAATTCTCCCATGGGACGAACCATGTTCTAGTCATGACCCCATCAGTACCACTTGATAGGAAGGATGACATGGCGAACGTTCATTTCACTCTCACGACGCACCTGAAGAACGGGCAAACCGTCAGCGGCGACCCGGTCAAGGTCAGTGCCAGTAGCACGCCGCAAACGGGCAACACGATACAGAAAGGGGACTGGCCGGCACTGGACGCCCTGTCACCCAACTTCCCCGTCACCGTCACGAAAGTGGAAGAAGATGATGACGGCAACACCCTCGTGGCACTCACCGAGTCGGACAAGCCTGACCCCTCGGACCCGGACAGCTATCGCTACACGCCGTGGAAATAGCCCCGGACAGGCAGCCACACGAGAAAAGATGCATCGGCCAGCCATTGGCAGTATCGTCCAGGCAGCATGAGGACTATCTCATGAAAGCCGAGCCTGTCGCCGGGCCACTGCTGCCCTGCCGCCTGTCATCGAGGACAGGCGGCCCCTGAGGCGATGGTGAGTCACGCTCCCCGCACAGGCGAGAAACGTTGGGGCACAGTGAAACCGGAAACGGCTTTCCTCAAGTAGGCTGACACTGAACAACGACCAACGTCACATGAGCCTTCATCATCAGCCGATGCCTGAAGCATCCGATTGGCCCAATTACCGTCGAGGTACCATGACTCGTCTTGCAAAAATGGTAGGCACCAGCTGGCGCTGGTTGGTTGGCGAGAATGGCTCCGCACGACAGATTCTGCACCACGGGTTTCTGGTATCCGCCGTCCTGATCGGCCTGTTTTCCGCTGTCTTCAACTATCTGATGGAGCTGACGGTCCCCGCGTACAGCGTGGCGCTTGCCGTCATCAGTCTGATGGTCATGGTGATGTGGTATCGCTCACGTTTCCACGGGGAGTTCAGCCGTATGTCCTGGCTGTTCTGCACGCTGGTGACCTTCGTGATGCTGCCGGGCAACTGGGTCTTCAATCACGGCGCCTCGGGCCCGACGCTGCTGTTCTATCTCATGGCCGCCGCTTACGTGCTGGGGGTTCTCCCGCCGGACCGTCTGCGTCGTGGCGTCATCATCAGCGGCCTGATGCTGATGCCCTGGATTCTGCTGTGGGGGGAGATGGCCAACCCGCAACTGGTCTCCTCCTACGCGAGTACCGCGATGCGCAGCCTGGACATGGGGGTCAGCTATACCCTGGCGTTCGGACTGCTGAGCCTCGTGATCGCCGGTTATGCCAAGCGCATTCGAGAGGAGCGTGATCTGGCACGCGCCTATGCAAAGAAGCTTGAGCGCCTGAGCCGACTGGACAGTCTGACCGGGCTCTACAATCACCGCACCATCCATGAACACGCCGAACACCACCTCAGCGGACGCGACATCAGCTGTCTGCTGATCTGTGATCTGGATCACTTCAAGCAGATCAATGATGCCCACGGCCACCCCTACGGCGACCAGGTCCTGGCGCACTTCTCGATGCACATCCAGACGTTGAGCCGAGAATACTCAGGCAAGGCCGGGCGTTATGGGGGAGAGGAATTCATGATCCTGCTGCCGGGCAATCTTGCCGTGGCCCGAGAATTCGATCGCCAGTTGCGTGAAAGCTGTGAGGCGTCTCCCCTGGCCCACGGCGTGATCCGCTTCAGTACCGGGGTCAGTGAACGGCGCCATCCGGATACCCTCAGCAGCTGGGTGCAACGCAGCGACGAGGCGCTCTACCACGCCAAGGCCAGCGGCCGTGATCAACTCATCGTCGATCACGACATCAGCATGGTGTGAGGCCAGGCCTCTCCGGCAGTCAGACTTGCCTGCGTTGCGAGCCGTTCGCCACGATGCACCCCCTACGATTCGCCCTCTACGAGACAGCCCCCGCAAATCAAGATTTGCGGGGGCTGTCTCGTGGTATCTGACCTGAAGGTTCAGGGGCAGTCAGCCAGTGCCGCGAACGGCATGTCGCTCAGCGCTCCCCTTTCAGCCACTCCAGATTGATCTCGTGCTGCCCATTGTCATCGGTGATGAAGATGGTGCCCTCGGAGATCATCATGGTCCACTTGATGTTGCGTGGCAGGGATTCGGTGATGGCGTCCAGTGCGCCCTCAGGAACCGCGGCAATGCTCAGATTGGACAGTCCAGCCACTGCCGGCACCACCTTGGTTTCCCAGACGCGCAGGCTACCGTAGGCGAGCAGCGAGGTGCGCTCGGTGCGCCGCGAACACCAGGTCAGGCGCTCGGCATCCGGCTGGCCGACTTCGATCCAGTGCAGCACGCGGCCATCCAGGCTCTTCTCCCACAGCGCCGGTTCATCGACGTCCGACAGACCACGCCCGAATGCGATGTTCTCGCTGTACCACAGCGCATGGCCCAACAGGCGAACACACAGACGCAGCTCGGTTTCAGAGGGGTGACGGGCAACGGTAAAACGCAGGGTCTCGTAGACACCACGATCAAGGTCGGTCAGCGAGAGATCAACCTTGTAAGGCGTGGAAGACAGGGCCATGAAAGTCTCTTATTGAAAAGCGGATGCTCGGCAGGACATCTCCCGCCAGCGACCCACGCAGCCAGGACAAGCCTGTCTGCGTGGCGATGAAAGCGCAGAGTCTACCCTAGCCGGCGCCGCAACGCTTGCGACGAGCGTCAAAGCCCTGACGCTGCATGCCTCACCCCAGCAGACGCGCGACCACGCCATCCGCCGCCGCGAGGCCTTCCAGCGACTCACGCGCAAGGATGAGCTCACGCCCGAGTGCCAGGGCACGGCGCTCGGAACGCGCCCGCACGGCATCATCGTTGATCGACTCAAGCTCCAGCACGTGCGCAAGTCCGATGGTGCGACGAATCAACTCACAGCCCGCATAACCCAACGCATCACGCAGGATACGGCTCAGCAATCGTTCCGCCACCCCGGGTGCCGCAAAGCTGGCATCCGACGTGTGGGCAGCCTGCTCACGATACTCGCGGGCAAAGCTTTCCCAACTGGCGACCGCCTGGGCACGCAACTGCGCCACATAGTCACGCCTGTCGCCCTCCTCACCCTCGAGTTCGGTATGCGCGCAGGCTGCCAGCCACAGCGCCGCCAGCCAGCTGCCGATATCGAAGCCCGCCGGACCGAAGAAGCCGAATTCCGGGTCGATGACCTTGGTGCTGTCTTCTCGCACGAAGATCGATCCCGCATGCAGGTCGCCATGCAGCAGCGCCTCGGGCGTGGACAGGAAGCGCTGCTTGAGCTCCGCCACTTCCACTTTGAGTGCCGCGTCCTGCCACAGGGCTTCGGCATCGCTGCGCAGCGCCGGATTGATGCTGTTGCGCTCGTGATCGCAGAAAGGATCCACGAAGAACAGGTCTTCCGTAATCTTGCATTGATCGGGATTGGTGAAGCGTGCGACGCGCGCCTTCTTGTCGTGGGCATCGAGTGCCAGATCACTGCTGCGATAGAGCGTCGTGGCCAGAAAATGCCCCATCTGCGCGCCCAGCTCAGGTAACACTGTGCGCTCAAGGAAGGCGTGTCGCAGATTGCGGTGATCGCCGATATCTTCCATCACGATCGCCGAGCGGGCTTCCTCGAAGTGATAGAGCGCCGGCACCAGCTCAGGCGCACAATCGGCCTCGAACTGCAGCGTCTCGGCCTCGATGCGCACCCGCACCAGCGACAGCGGCCAGCTTTCGCCGATGATGCGCACCCAGGGCAGCCCCTGCTTGACGATCACCGAGGTTGAGCGGTCCGGCGTGCAGACGCGATAGACATAGTTGATGTTGCCATCGCCGATCTCCTCGACCAGCAGGTCACTGGCCGTCGCAAAGCCCGGCAACTGATCATTGACATGCAGGCGTGCGAAGGCAATGACATCAGCGTCATCCCGGAATTGATACTCGATGGAAGGTGCCTGGCTGGCGTGAGGGTCTTGAACGGTCATGGCAGGTCTCAGCGCGGAATCATGAAGCCGCCGTCCTGGATGCCCTCTCCAATGCATGGCGAGAGAAGCATCCAGGCTCTCAGTTTATTCCAAAAAGAAATAAACAGGCGATTAGTTATAGCGAGAAGATGCCTGCAATGGCCACGAATGACAAGACCTGCCGAGTGAGTTTCGTTCAACTCGGCAGGCGGCAGGTTCATGCAGTGTGCGGGGTCACTGGATCGGGGCCAGCAGATAGGCCGCCCGCGACACCAGCTTGCGCCACATGGGCCGCGCCTCCAGCTCCTCGCAGCTGATCTCGCGACAATGACGGAAGTCCTCTTCGAGCATGGCCTCCACCTCTGCCGCGAACTGGTGATCCGGCACGAAGGCCGTGACCTCGAAGTTCAGACGGAAGGAGCGATTGTCGAGGTTGACCGTCCCGATGGTCGCCGTGTGGCTATCCATCAACATCACCTTCTGATGCAGAAAGCCCGGCTGATAGCGGAAGACGCGCACGCCCGAGCGAATCATGTCGGAGAGGAACGAGAAGGCCGACAGGAACACCAACAGATGATCGGGACGTTCGGGGATCATCACCCGCACATCCACGCCTCTCAGCGCTGCCAGCTTCAAGGCATCCTGCACGCCCTGGTCCGGCACGAAATAGGGGCTGGTGATCCAGATGCGGCTGACCGAGGAGTGGATGGCCTGCTGAACCAGCAAACTGGCTGTCTCGCGACGGTCCGCCGGGCCGGAAGGCACGATCACCACGTGCTGACATTCTTCACAGCTGATGCGCGGCTCCCACTCCAGCGACAGCACCTCGCCAGTCGCCCAGTGCCAGTCCTCCCAGAAGGCCTCCTGCAGCCCCATCACGCTGGGTCCTTCCAGCTTGAGGTGAGTATCGCGCCAGGCGCCGTAGCGTTCGGAATGGCCCAGATACTCATTGCCCACATTCAGCCCGCCGACAAAGCCCACTCGGCCGTCGATGACGGTGATCTTGCGGTGATTGCGGAAGTTGATCTGGAAGCGGTGCCGCCAGCCCCGCGAAGAGTTGAAGGCACTCACCTCGCAGCCGGATTCCAGCAGATCATTGAGGTACCCATCCGGCAGCTTGCGCGAGCCGATCTCGTCATACAGGAAACAGACCCGCACGCCACGTTCGGCACGCTTCATCAGAGCCTGCTTGAGCCGTACACCGAGCTCATCATTCCGCACGATGAAGAACTGGATGAGGATGTAATCCTCGGCCGCCTTGATGGCCGCGAACAGGGCATCGAACGTCTCCTCGCCATTGATCAACAGCTTGGCGCGATTGCCGGTGGTCACCGGCATCATCGCCAGACGTTCGATGGCATCCAGGTGCGTGGGGTTGCCGCCCAGCGGACGCGAGAGCCAGGGGGAGAGCTTGGGACGAAAACGCATCAAGACGCGTCGCATCGTCGAGTCACGCTCCTCGCGGGCACTGACATAGCCATAGAAACGGGGACGCCCGAATACCCAGTAAAGCGGCAGGGCGACGTAGGGGAAGGTCAGCAGACACAGAATCCAGGCAATCGCACCCTGTGAGGTACGACTGGACATCAGGGCCATGACGGCGGTCATCGCACCCAGAATGTGACTGCTCAACAGCAGAAAGCCAAGTAACCAGGCGGTCATTGCAGCTCCATTGCAGGCGTCAGGGTCGCCAGATTATGCCACAGCTGCGCTGGCAACGATGCCTCGGCGTGGCAGAGTCCAGATGCGCAGAACCCCGCCGATGTCATGACACGGGCGGGGTTCCTGGCTCATGTCCTCAGGGACATGACGTGCACATCACGCAGACGGCCTTCAGGCGCGGCTGGCGATGATTTCCTTCCACTTGGCCGGGCCGGTCTGGTGCACGGAGACACCTGCACTATCGACCGCCACGGTGACCGGCATGTCCTCGACCTCGAATTCGTAGATCGCTTCCATCCCCAGGTCTTCAAACGCCAGCACGCGGGACTTCTTGATCGCCTGGGCGACCAGGTAGGCGGCGCCGCCGACCGCCATCAGGTAGCTGGACTTGTTGTCACGGATGGCGTCGATCGCGGTCGGGCCACGCTCGGCCTTGCCGACCATGCCCAACAGGCCGGTCTCTTCCAGTAGCGTACGCGTGAACTTGTCCATGCGGGTCGCGGTAGTCGGGCCAGCCGGACCGACGACTTCGTCACGGATCGGATCGACCGGGCCGACGTAGTAGATGAAGCGACCTTTCAGATCCACCGGCAGCTGCTCACCCCGTGCCAGCATCTCGGTCATGCGCTTGTGGGCCGCATCACGGCCGGTCAGCAGCTTGCCGTTGAGCAGCAGGGTGTCGCCCGGCTGCCAGCTCTGCACTTCCTCGGGCGTCACGGTGTCGAGGTTGACGCGCTTGACGCTGTCGCCCGCTTCACGGGTGATTTCCGGCCAGTCCTCGAGCTTCGGTGCCGGCAGTTCTGCCGCGCCGCTGCCATCCAGGGTGAAGTGCACGTGACGGGTCGCCGCGCAGTTCGGGATGATCGCCACCGGCTTGTTGGCCGCGTGGGTCGGGTAATCCATGACCTTGATGTCGAGCACGGTGGTCAGACCGCCGAGGCCCTGTGCGCCGACACCCGTCGCGTTGACCTTCTCGAACAGCTCGAGACGGATCTCTTCGGCACGGTTGGAGGCACCACGCTTCTGCAGTTCCTGGATATCGATCGGCTCTAGCAGGGATTCCTTGGCCAGCTGCATCGCCTTCTCGGCGGTACCGCCGATGCCGATGCCCAGCATGCCGGGCGGACACCAGCCAGCGCCCATCTTCGGAATCTGTTCCAGCACCCAGTCGACCACGGAGTCGGAGGGGTTGAGCATCGCGAACTTGGACTTGGCTTCGCTGCCGCCGCCCTTGGCCGCGACGTGGATCTCGACGGTATCCCCCGGCACCAGCTTGTGGTGGATGATGGCCGGCGTGTTGTCCTTGGTGTTGGCACGCTTGCCGTCCGGGTCTGCCAGCACGGAGGCGCGCAGCACGTTGTCCGGCAGCAGATAGGCGCGGCGGACGCCTTCGTTGACCATGTCATCCAGGCTCATCTCGGCCTCGAAGCGCACGTTCATGCCGACATGGACGAAGACGGTGACGATACCGGTGTCCTGACAGATGGGACGATGACCCAGGGCACACATCCGGGAGTTGATCAGAATCTGCGCGATGGCATCCTTGGCGGCCGGATTCTCCTCACGCTCGTACGCCGCGTTCATGGCGTCGATGAAGTCCTTCGGATGGTAGTAGGAGATGTACTGCAGCGCGTCGGCGACGCTCTGGATCAGGTCATCCTGGCGGATCACGGTCATCAGGATCGGCTCCTCAAGGGCAAGCGATGGAAAAGACAGGCACACTGGCGCCCAGGGCGTCAGGCCGATTACTGTTGTCAGGTACAGAAATCGCGCCACCATGGGGCGGGCGCCGGGTCAGGTGGCCGGGATTATACCTCAAGCGAGCACGCGGCGGCAGAGCGAATCCTGCAACCCGCATGTCAGGACATCCCAGCTCATCCAGCGCAAATGTCGGGCATGGAGACTGCCATCATGCCCCGCGCGATGACCCCCGATTCACTGCCACCTCTTCACTGCCACTTCCCCTCACGAGCGACTCATGACATCAGGCTTCAACGCGTTTCGCCCTCTCACCTGCTTGACGATAGCCTCGCTGACGCTGCTGTCGGGCTGCATGCAGCATTCCCGGTCGGACACTGACGAGGCCTCAGGGAGCTATCAGCGGATGGAGGCCAGCACCGAGAGTCAAAGCAATTCTCGCGTGCGCCATCTGGTTCTGCATTACACCGATGATGACCTCACAGGCTCTCTGATCAGCCTTACCGGCGCTGACGTCAGCGCGCATTACCTGCTCTCGGCACCTGCAGATGGCGAAGCGCTTCCCCGTGTCTACCCGCTGGTGTCAGAGAACCGCCGCGCCTGGCACGCCGGCATCAGCCAGTGGGGTGAGCGCGGCAACCTCAACGACACCTCCATCGGCATCGAGATGGTCAATGCCGGGCCCGAAGCGCTCACGCCCCTGGCACCCGGGCAGACGGAGACCCGAGCTTCCGGCGTGGCAAGGCGCTGGTCCCCTGATCGGCACTTCGCGGCCTGGAACGAACAGCAGATCGCGGCCTTGATCGCGCTGGCCTCCCCCATTGTGCGCCGCCATGACATCAAGGCGGGGGATGTCGTCGGACATTCCGACATCGCCCCGGACCGCAAGACCGACCCGGGCCCGCGCTTCCCCTGGCGCCGTCTGCATGAAGCCGGCATCGGGGCCTGGCCACGGGATGCCGACGTCAGCTGCTTTCGACGACAGATGGCCAGCGATGGACTGCCCGCGGAGAAGACCTTGATCGCGGCGCTCGCCCGCTATGGTTATCCAGTGGAGGCCGAGCGGCCCTGGATGGCGATCGCCGCGTTTCAGGCACACTTCCGCCCCGGGGCCATCAGTGGCCAGTTTGATGCGGAAAGCGCCGCGATCCTGCTGGCCCTCAACACGCGCTATCGCCAATCGACGACCTGTCAGGCCCGGTGAACCGGGGAATTTCCGTCATCCAATCGTCATTCATCTGTCACATTGCTGCCGCAGCATCGACACTTCCCTGACACCTGGAGCGGTGTTGCATGGCACTTTACCAACGGCCGTCTACTCTGGGTACAGACATGACCAGAGAGGGTCATGGATCCAAACGCTTGCGACTGGCGAGGAGACGCCGGAACCCCCATCCCGATGAGGTTCATCATGGCCGATAACATTCTCAGTGCAGTACCCGATACGGCAGACGACATGCCAACCACCCCTCTCCCCGGAGCGCTCGGGTTCGTCGTCTGTGATGACAAGCGCATCTATGGGGCAGGCATGAGCGAGGAAGACTGTCTCGACAATGCCCTTGAATGCCTGTGCGGCTTCTGTGAGCGCCGCGCGCTCAAGAAGATGCTGGAACTGTGTCAATCCGGTGTGCGCTATCCGCTGCGCCAGCTTCCGGCCAGCCAGGCCTGCGTGAGCAATTGCCAGGTCTCCGGCCCCACCGATCATTATCGTATCCATGACGGCGTCGCCTATGCTCCCGAAGAATTCGTGACACCTCTCTCGGCGTAAGCCATTCACGCCACTTTTACCCGCCCCCTGGCTCGCACCCTGCATCGCATCCTCAAGAAAGCGCCCCTGCCACCGAGAGTTCAGTGACAGGGGCGCGTTCTGTTGCATTGCCATCCTCTGGTGAGACGCGACAGCGAATCACGTGCCGGGCCTCTCAACCGCCGAGATAGGCGCGACGCACGTCGTCATTGGCCAGCAGCGCCTTGCCGCTGTCCGCCAGCACGACACGTCCGTGTTCCAGTACATAGCCGCGATCGGCGATCGACAGGGCGCGATGCGCATTCTGCTCCACCAGGAAGATGGTGGTGCCCTGCTCACGCAGCTGCTCGACGATCTCGAAGATCTGCCCGATCACGATGGGTGCCAGCCCCAGCGAGGGTTCATCCAGCAGCAGAAGTCGCGGCCGACTCATCAAGGCACGCCCGATGGCCAACATCTGCTGCTCGCCACCGGACATGGTGCCGCCGCGCTGATGGAAGCGCTCCTTGAGGCGCGGGAAGAGCCCCAGCACATGCTCGATGCTGCGTTCGTTCTCCTCCTTGCTCTGGTAATAGCCGCCCATGGCAAGATTCTCCTCCACCGTCATGCCGGTGAAGATGCGGCGACCTTCCGGCACCACCGACAGGCCACCACGCATCACGCGCGCCGTGGGTGTGCCGGTGATCTCCTCGCCCTCGAACCACACCCGCCCGCTGGTCGGACGCGGATCGCCACAGATCGACTTCAAAAGCGTCGTCTTGCCGGCGCCGTTGGCGCCGATCAGCGTCACGATCTCGCCCTGCCCCACGGCCAGCGAGACATCATTGAGCGCCTGCACCGGCCCGTAATGTGTCGTCAGGTGCTCGAGCGCCAGCATGGCATCCCGCGGCGCGAGTGCCTCGCTGGCAGGCACGGTCTCTGGCATGACTGCATCAACATGCTCACTCATGCTCATTCCTCCCCCAGATAGGCCTTGATCACGGCATCGTTGCGTCGAATGTCATCCGGGCAGCCATCCGCCAGCGGCTGACCCTGATTGACCACGTAGATGTGATCCGAGATGCCCATCACCAGACTCATGTCATGCTCGATCAACAGCACCGAGATACCCTCATCGCGGGTCAGGCTGACGATCAGATCATCGAGATCCCGGGTCTCGTTGGGGTTGAGGCCGGCCGCCGGCTCATCCAGCATCAGCAGCCGTGGCCTGGCCACCATGCATCGCGCGATCTCGAGTCGCCGCTGCTGCCCATAGGCCAGATTGCCGGCCTCGCGATTGGCGAATTCGAGCAGACCGACACGCTCCAGCCAGTCACCGGCATGCTGCATCAGCGCCTTTTCACTGCGACGATAGCCCGGCGTCTTGAACAGGCCCTTGAGGAGATTGCGTTCGGCGTGCATGTGCTGCGCCACCAGCAGGTTCTCGATGACCGTCATCTCCTTGAACAACCGCACGTTCTGGAAGGTGCGTACCATGCCAGCCTGGGCGATCCGGTACCCCGGCAGGCGATGCATGGCGCGATTCTGGAAATACACCTCGCCGCCGGTGGGCTGATAGAAGCCGGAGATACAGTTGAAGACGGTGGTCTTGCCCGCACCATTCGGTCCGATGACCGATACCACCTCGCCCGGATGTACCTCAAGCGTCACGCCGTCCACGGCCTTGAGGCCACCGAACTGCATGGTGAGATCACGTACATCCAGCAGCGGTGCCCCGCCCTCGGCGCGTGCCTGGCGGTGTGAGGAAGCGGCTGGCGCCTCATTGTCGAATGCTTGCTTGTCATGTGCGTCAGCCACGGTCGAGCTCCATCTGCGGTCGTTTGAGCGGCACCAGGCCTTGAGGACGCCACACCATCATCAGCACCATCATCAGCCCGAACAGCAACATGCGATATTCATTGAACTCACGGGCCAGCTCCGGCAACAGCGTCATGGCGATCGCCGCCAGGATGACGCCCAGCTGGGAGCCCATTCCGCCCAGCACCACGATGGCGAGAATGATCGCCGACTCGATGAAGGTGAAGGACTCGGGACTGATGAAGCCCTGACGCGCGGCGAAGAAGGCACCGGCGAAGCCCGCGAAACTCGCCCCGATCGTGAAGGCCGAGAGCTTGATGCCGGTGGGATTCATGCCCAGTGAACGGCAGGCGATGTCATCCTCGCGCAGCGCCTCCCACGCCCGCCCGATGGGCATGCGCAACAGCCGATAGATCACGAACAGCGTGATCAGCACCAGGATCAAGGCCAGCAGGTACAGATAGATCACCTTGAAGGCCGGGTCGTAGTCGATGCCGAAGAACTCATGGAAGGCGATGTTGCCCTCATCGGCTCGCCGCGAGAACTCGAGATTGAAGAAGGTCGGCTTGGGTATGCGCGCGATGCCATTCGGGCCGCCGGTCAGCTCCGTCCAGTTGTTGAGCAGGATACGGATGATCTCGCCGAAGCCCAGCGTCACGATGGCCAGGTAGTCACCCCGCAGCCGCAGCACGGGGAAGCCGAGCAGATAGCCGAACAGCGCCGTCATCAACCCCGCGATGGGCAGCGCTTCCCAGAAGCTGAAGCCCAGATAGCTGTTGAGCAGTGCGTAGGTATAGGCTCCGACCGCATAGAAGCCCACATAACCGAGATCCAGCAGCCCCGCGAGACCCACCACCACGTTGAGCCCCAGGCCCAGCATGATGTAGATCAGCGTCAGGGTCGCGAGATCCACCGCCGAGCGGTTGGACAGAAACGGGAAGATCAGCAACGCACCGATGGCCAGCATGATCCACAGCTGACGCTTCTGACCGCTCATCACGTCGGGGACGCGGAAACGTGATGGCTTGCGGGTACGCGCACGCCATTCCTCGATCTGTGGCCGCACCAGCTGGTGCAGGAAGACGGCCAGTGACGCGGCCAGCAACCAGCCCCAGGTGTCCATGCCCATCAAGCGTACCGTGGTGGTGATACCGGTGGACTCGAGCTGAACCCCCAGTACCGAGCCACCCAGCACGAGAGTCAACACGGCGGCCGCAAGTGCCGACCACCAGGGACGACGATAGGAGGGCTGTGGCGGAATCGTCTCGGCGGGCGAGGTGCCCGCTGTCTTCAGAGTCTGTTTCGCAAGCTTGGGCATCAGATCTTCTCCACTTCGGGCTTGCCGAGAATCCCGGAGGGACGGAACAGCAGAATCAGGATCAGCAGTCCGAAGGCCACCACGTCCTTGTATTCCGTGGACAGATAGCCGCCGGTCAGCGCCTCCGCGACGCCCAGCAGCAGGCCACCCAGCATCGCGCCGGGGATACTGCCGATACCGCCCAGCACCGCCGCCGTGAACGCCTTGAGCCCGGCCAGGAAGCCGATGTAGGGATTGACCACGCCGTAGTACATGCCGAGCAGCAGTCCCGCCACGGCGGCAAGCGCCGCCCCGATCACGAAGGTCATCGAGATGATCATGTCAGTATTGATGCCCAGCAGACGCGCCATGCCGGCATCCTGGGAGCAGGCACGACAGGCACGCCCCAGGCGCGAGCGCGAGATGAACGACGACAGCAGCAGCATGCACACCAGCGTGACGCTGAAGATGATCACCTGCATGTAGGACAGATTGACCGCGAAGCTTTCCAGCCCGAACTCCCAGCCGCCCGGGATCAGGCTGGAGATCGCCATGTCCCGCGAGCCCTGGGCCAGACGCATGTAGTTCTGCAGGAAGATCGACATGCCGATCGCCGAGATCAGCGCGATCAGACGCTTGGAGCCTCGCACCGGGCGATAGGCCACCCGCTCCACGGCGAAACCGTAGGCACAGGACACCAGCACCGCCACCAGCAAGGCGGCCGCCATCAGAAAGAAGGGGTTGGCGATGCCCAGCATGCCCAGCGCCGCGATGACGATGAAGGTCACGTAGGTGCCGATCATGTAGATCTCGCCGTGGGCGAAATTGATCATGCCGATGATGCCGTAGACCATCGTGTAGCCGATGGCGATCAAGGCATAGGTACTGCCGATGGTCAGGCCATTGATGACCTGCTGCAGGAAGTAGAGGATGTCTTCCATTGAAACGACCCTTGGCCGCGACAGTGTTGGGCTTTTGGCCGGAGACTGTCAGGGAAATGCCGCATGCGCGACGACGACGGGAAGGCACGGCGATGTTGCATCGCCATGAACTCGACCGAACGGAGAGGCCCGCCATGCCACGCGGCATGACGGGACAGCGTGTCGGCATTGATCCGCCGGGCCTCATGACAGGTCACGAGACCGCAGCGAGTGCTGATATCAGCCGCTGATCAATGTGCCGCTTCGCTCTTGGTACCGTCGGCGTGCCAGTTGTAGACGACGAAGTTGAAGTCCTTCAGATCGCCCTTCTCATCGTATTCGACCTTGCCGATGGGCGTGTCGAAGCTGTTGGCCTTGAGATATTCCGCGACATCATAAGGGTCAGTGGAATCGGCGCCCTTGATGCCATCGGCGATCAGCTCCACTGCGGTGTAGGCCGGCATGACGAACGGACCGGAAGGGTCCTGCTCCTTGTCCTTGAAGGCCGCGACCAGATCCGCGTTCTTCGGGTCATTCTCGAAGGCCGGCGGCAGTGTCACGTACAGACCTTCCGAGGCCTGGCCGGCAATCTTGGAAATGTCCGGATTCCCGACCCCTTCCGGCCCCATGAAGGGCGCGTCGAAGCCCAGCTCACGCGATTGACGCAGCAAGAGGCCCAGCTCCGGGTGATAGCCGCCGTAGTAGACGAAGTCGACGTTCTCCTTCTTGAGCTTGGAGATCAGCGCCGAGAAATCCTTGTCACCCGCCGTGATGCCCTCGAACAGCACCACATCGATACCCGCTTCCTCGACGGTATCGCGCACGCCGGTGGCGATACCCTCCCCGTACTGCTGCTTGTCGTGGATCACGGCCATGTGCTTGGGCTTGATCGTCTCGGCGATATAGCGCCCCGCAACCGGCCCCTGCAGCGAGTCCAGACCGATGGTGCGGAAGACCAGCTCATAGCCATGCTCGGTGATGGTCGGACTGGTGGACGCCGCCGTGATCATCATCACCCCTTCCTCGGCGTAGATGTCCGAGGCCGGTTGCGTCGCGCTGGAGCACAGGTGGCCGATCACGTACTGGACGCCGTCATTGACGATCTGGTTGGCGACCGCCACCGCCTGCTTGGGATCACAGGCGTCGTCGTATTTGACGCCCTTGAGCATCTCGCCGTCGACGCCGCCGGCGGCATTGATCCGCTCGATGGCCATCTCGGCACCGATGAACTGCATGTCACCGTACTGGGCGACCGGCCCCGTGACCGGGCCTGCCATGGCGATGGTGATATCTGCCTGAGCCTGGGTGGACATCGCCGCGGCGACCCCGAGAGCGAGAAGAGACCTGCGCATCATGATGAGAATTCCTGTTCCCGATTATTGTTGTACTACGGCCGGGCAGACCTGACGGGTGCCTTGCGGCAGCATTGCGCTGCCCGAAAAGGACTGGCGACAATCGCTGTCATTCGCTGACCTTGTCCGCCGCCGCCAGCCATCAGGCAGGCGACTCGCGACGCCAGGAATGCCTTAAAAGCATTATTGGCAGCAGCGAATACGCATGTAAAGCGACCGTTTGAGCGCTCATGAATGCAGGCCAAGGCCCTACCAATAGCGAAAAAGACTGTGCTTTCCATTCTGGCCAGACAATCGTTGGCATTGACGATGAAAGCCAGTCATTGGCGTATGTAAAGACGCAGTTGACAGGAATTCCCTCTTCACTTGCACCATCAGGTCGCATTGCTGCACCCACCTCGGCTACGCCCAAGGTTGTAGGAAAAGCAATCCTGCCGCCCTCCCGAGGCAACCGGTTGCCCCTAAGCCATGCACTGAGCTGCAATATGATGATCTACGACGCAATAGACAAGATAACGGGATAACCTGCTGATGGCACCTCCCCGTCAGATACCCGCCAGCCCTGAACGCCACGCGCCCGACGATGGGTGACATCGTCGGGCGCGCAGGGTCATGCCTTTACTGGAGGATGGAGAGTAGCGTCAGCCCAGCGCGAGCAGGCGATTGCGCACGTCATTGATCTGATCGCGCAGTCGACCGGCCTCCTCGAATTCGAGATTCTTGGCCGCCGCGAACATGGCATCTTCCAGCCGGCTGATTTCCTTCTCGAGTGCCTGAGGGCCTTGAGCCGCCAGAGCCGCATAGTCCGGCGTCTCTTCCGCCACCTGTCGCTCGTTGCCCTTGCGACGACTGCTCTTGCGTCCCGGTGCCTGGGCACCTTCCATGATATCCGCCACCGATTTGGTGATGGTACGCGGCGTGATGCCGTGCTCTTCATTGAAGGCCATCTGCTTCTCACGGCGGCGCTCCGTCTCGGCTATCGCACGCTGCATGGAATCGGTGATGCGATCGCCATACAGAATGGCCTTGCCGTTGGCGTTGCGCGCCGCACGGCCGATGGTCTGGATCAGGGAGCGCTCGGAGCGCAAAAAGCCCTCCTTGTCGGAATCCAGGATCGCCACCAGCGAGACTTCCGGGATATCAAGGCCCTCACGCAGCAGGTTGATGCCGACCAGCACATCGAACTTGCCAAGACGCAGATCCCGGATGATCTCGACGCGCTCGACGGTGTCGATATCCGAGTGCAGATAGCGCACCCGAACATCGTGCTCTCCCAGATACTCGGTCAGGTCTTCCGCCATGCGCTTGGTCAGCGTGGTGATCAGAACGCGCTCACCGACCTCGGTGCGCGCCTTGATCTCGGAGAGCACGTCATCGACCTGGGTCGAGGCAGAGCGCACCTCGATGACCGGATCAAGCAGCCCCGTGGGACGGACGACCTGCTCCACCACCTGCCCGGCATGCTCTTCTTCATAGGTACCGGGCGTCGCCGAGACGAAGACGGTCTGCGGCAGGATGCTTTCCCACTCCTCGAATTTCATCGGGCGATTGTCCAGCGCCGATGGCAGACGGAAGCCGTATTCGACCAGCGTCTCCTTGCGTGAACGGTCTCCGCGATACATCCCGCCGACCTGAGGCACGCTGACGTGGGACTCGTCGATGAAGACCAGCGCGTCCTTGGGCAGGTAATCGAAGAAGGTCGGCGGCGCATTGCCGGGATCACGCCCGGACAGATAGCGCGAGTAGTTCTCGATGCCGTTGCAGTAGCCCAGCTCCATCATCATCTCGATGTCGTAGAGGGTACGCTGCTCCAGACGCTGCGCCTCGACCAGCTTGTCGTGCTTGCGCAGGTAATCGAGGCGCTCGACCAGCTCTTCCTTGATGTGATCGACCGCGGCGACGATGGTCTCGCGCGGCGTCACGTAGTGGCTCTTGGGGTAGATGGTCATGCGCGGCACCGACTCGGCCACTTCGCCAGTCAGCGGATCGAACAGGCGGATGGAGTCGATCTCGTCATCGAACAGCTCGACACGCACGGCCTGCTCCTCGGAGTCCGCCGGGAAGATGTCGATCACGTCGCCGCGCACGCGATAGGTACCGCGCCGGAAATCCATGTCGTTGCGGGTGTACTGCAGCTCCGCCAGGCGCCTGAGGAAACCGCGTTGGTCGATCTGCTCACCACGATTGAAGTGCAGACGCATCTTCAGGTACTGATCCGGGTCACCCAGGCCGTAGATCGCCGAGACGGAGACCACGATGATCGCATCGCGCCGCTCCAGCAGCGCCTTGGTCGCTGACAGGCGCATCTGCTCGATGTGGTCGTTGATCGAGGCGTCCTTCTCGATGAAGGTATCCGAGGACGCGACATAGGCTTCGGGCTGGTAATAATCGTAATAGGAGACGAAGTACTCGACGGCGTTATCAGGGAAGAACGACTTGAACTCGCCATAGAGCTGGGCTGCCAACGTCTTGTTGGGCGCCATCACGATCGCGGGGCGCTGCAGACGCTCCACGATGTTGGCGACGGTGAACGTCTTGCCCGAGCCGGTCACACCCAGAAGCGTCTGATGCGCAAGACCCGCTTCCAGGCCAGTGATCAGCTTCTCGATGGCAGCCGGTTGATCACCGGCTGGCTTGAACTTGGAATTGATGCGAAATGGTTTGCTCATGCGCTCTCAATGGTGGCGGTCATGCCGCTCTTCAACTGACGGTGGCGGCCAGACTTGCGAAAGGACACCGCGCCCTACTCGGGTGATATCTCGCGACTCGTCACACTGACCCGGGTGCTGGTCATCAGTCGATGGATGGGGCAACGCTCGGAAATCTCGAGCAGGCGCTGACGCGTCGCCTCATCGAGTTCCGCACCATCCTCGGCCTGGAAGTGCATGCTGACGCTCAGACGATACTCCGCGTTCTCACCTGCGCGACGCTCATCACTGTCATCACGGTCCACCGTGGTCACGATGGACGCGAGTGGCAGCCCCTTGCGCCGCGCATACATCAACACGGTGATCGACTTGCAGGCACCCAGCGAGAGATCAAAGTAGTCGTGCGGGTCCGGCGCACTGTCCTCGCCACCCACCACGGTGGGCACATCCACCAGCAGTTCCTCGAAGCTCGCGACCTGAACCCGATGGACGAAGCTGCCAGCCTTGCGGGTAATCACCTCGATGCTCATGCACTACCTCCTTGTCGTGGACTCTCGCGAGACGCATCCGAGCCTGCTGGCGAGCAGAGCGCTCACTTCACCTTGTAACCCGCCTTCTCGACGGTCTTGACTACGGCGTCATACCGCACCTGCCCTTCGACCTCGGCAAAGCCACGCCCGACCTCGGCCTCCTTGACCCCGTCCATCATCATCAAGGCAGTGGTGACCTTGTTGACATCCTTGACGCTCTCGACACCGATCAATGTAAGGGAAAAGCTGGCCATCTCGTGATTCCTGTCTCGCTGGATAAAAAGGATCGCAGGCGCGATCAAACCGCCAAGAATACCACGTTTGACGAGGGCTCCCCCACGCATGCCAGCGAGTCGTCTCAGGCTTTCATGCCAGTGGTTGCCCCCGAAAGATGCCGTGTTGCCCTGCCGGGGGCTGACAGCTGACCACTGCCGCGTGACAATGCCTGCATCGAATGTACCGCTGGCAATTCTCAGGCATTGAACCGCCTGCGGCGGACCCCTCCTTTGCGACAGGATAGCGCGACATGACTGACTTCAAGACCCTGATGCAAGCCCACGGCTTTCACGCGACACAGGCGGGCAAGCTTGCCCCCGAGTCGCCGCTTGCCCCCGAGACCGATGGCGCCGGGAGTCTCACGCCCCTCTCCTGCTTCGAGGTACTCGCGGTCATTGGCGCGGATGGTGAGCGCTTTCTCCAGGGCCAGACCTCGCAGCAGCTTGCGCTGGTGGATGGCTCACTCGCTCCGCTGACCGCCTTCTGCACTCCCAAGGGGCGGATTCTGGCGATGGCCCAGCTGATGCGTCTCAGCGAGGATTGCCTGTGGCTGCTGATGCCGACGGGCACGGCGGAGCCCCTGCGCGCGCACCTTGCCAAGTTCGCGCCCTTCTACAAGGTGAGTCTCGAGGTCCGGGAGGATAGCGTGGTCGTGGGGCTCACGGGAGAGCCCGCCCTGACCCGGGCGGCCGAGCAACTGGCCGATACTGCCTCCTCACAGCACACCGCGCTTGGCCCGCATGATTTCGCCATGTTGGCAACCCCGGATGCCGTGCTTGCCCGCCAGCCGAGGGCAGAGACGGTACGAGGCGTACTGGTCGGTTCTGATGCGCAGGTGACCCGACTCAGCCGTACACTGCTCGATGGCGGCATCAACACCGGTGACGAGAATCACTGGGCGTGCGAGGACATTCGTGCCGGCCTGCAGTGGGTGGACTCGGAGCAGACGGATGCCTGGCTGCCGCAGATGCTCAACCTGGAAGCGCTGGCGGCCATCAGCTTCAAGAAGGGGTGCTATACCGGTCAGGAAGTCGTGGCCCGCGCCCACTTCCGTGGTCAGGTCAAGAAGCGCCTGCAGCGCCTGACGGCGGAGCCGGTCACTCCTCTGCCGCAGCCGGGCGGCAAGGTGGTCTCGCCAGAAGGCAAGGCCATGGGTGAGATCCTGCGGGTCGCCAACAATGCCGATGGCAGCCTGGAAGTGCTGGCGGTGGTGAGCCTGCGCGATGAGGAAGCCCCCCTGACCCTCGAGACTGGGGAACCCTTGCGCCGCGCCCCGCTGCCCTATCCGCTGGAGCGACGTGACCCGGAACAGCTCAAGGCATGAACTTGAAGGCGTGAACTTGAAGACATGAGCTTGAAGACATGAACTTGAAGACATGATCACCAGGCAGCGCTGCCAGCCGTGACACGGATGCCACGGCTGGCCTGGTTAGCCACCTGCGGCGTCATGACAGACAGGCCCCGGCGAAGCGATTCGTCGGGGCCTGTCTGTATCAATGCCTGGCTGTGTCAAAGGCTGTCCTTGGCAGCATCCGGCTGCGACAGAGCCTGGGCATGTCGAAGCGCGAGAGCCGGGACCCTAGCCCGCTTCGCCAGTGACGCTGGCCGGCAACCAGTGCTTGCCGGCCTTGAGATGCTGGATCAGCTGCTCGGACGGCAGAGGACGCGAGTAGAGGAAGCCCTGATGAAGATGACAGCCGCGTGCCAGAAGCGCCGTGCGTTGCTCAGGGGTCTCGATACCCTCCGCCACCACGGCCAGATGGAAGGCCTCCCCCAGTCCCAGCATCGCATCAATCATCGCCCGCCCCTTGTCGGTATCCATCGCGACCACGAATTGCCGATCGATCTTCACCTTGTCGAACGGCAGTTGCTGCAATTGCGACAGGGACGAGTACCCGGTCCCGAAATCATCAAGTGCCAGGGCGACACCCTGTGAGCGAATGCGCTGGAAGAGGATGGCCAGACTCTGGATATCTTCCGGCAGCTGACTCTCCACCAGCTCGATGGTCAGTTGGCGACATAGCTCAGGCCGCTGGAACAGCCTCTTGAGATCCGCCAGAAATCGCTCGTCCATCATGTGCCTGACCGTGACATTGACGCTGAGATGCAGCGCATGACCGGCGTCATGCACACGGATCAGGGTGGCGATGCTCTCCTTGATGACCCAGCGCCCCAGGGCCACATCGAGGTTGGCGGATTCGATGATCGGCATGAAGTCGCCGGAGCCCAGCAGACCATGCTCCGGATGCTGCCAACGCACCAGCGCCTCGGAAAGCACGAGGGATCCATCCCGTCCATCGACGATCGGCTGCAGATGTAGCCGCAGCTGGTCCTGCTGCAATCCCTCGACGAATTCCGCTTCGAGCTGCTTGAGACGCCTGACTTCTCGTTCGGCCTCTTCATCGAAGAAGTGCCACTCGCGATTGAGCTGAAGCGTGTCGTGCAATGCGCGCTCACAGCGATAGACCAGCGCATCCATCTGCTCACCATCCTCGGGAAAGCGACTGATGCCGAGGCTGGGCAGCAGATAGATATCCTCGCCGTTGAGCGACACCTTGTGACGTACCGCCACCAGCAGCATATCCAGCCAGCCGCAGATGCCGCCCCGCGCGGCCTCGAGCAGCCGTCGTGGCACCATGATCAAGAGACGATCCGTCTCCAGACGTGCGACATGGCCTGATGTGCCCAGCAAGGGGTCCAGTCGACGTTGCAGCAACTCCAGCTGGCGATTGCCCGCCTCCGGCCCCGCATGCTCATAGAGCTCCTGCAGTCCGCCGATACGCAATGCCATCAGCACGAAACCATCAAGCCCCGAGACACGTCCCAACTGATCGATACGCAGCTTGATCAAGCGCAGCATGCCTTCACGACTCAATAGCCCGGTGTCGGTATCCGTCTCGCGCTCCTGCAGCACCTGCTGCTGGAGCAGCAAGCGCTCCTGCTCCAGTCCACGAATGATCAAGGCATTCAGGGTTCTGTCCAGCACCGGCATCATCAGGCTTTCCTCCAGCGCCTGACCACGACTGGCGACCAGCAGCAGCTCGCTGCGACCGGGATGCGGCGAGACGGAATAGCCCAGCAGCTGGGTCGCCCCGAGACGCTGACACAGCAGCTGGGTACTCTCCTCGGTGGACGCGTCTACATTCGTGGCACGATTGGCCACGATCCGCCCGGCCGGCAATCGCCACAGAGGGTCACGCCGCAACGAGACACTGCTCAACCATTCCCGCTCATCACGACTCTCGACGATCAGATAGCCTGCGTTGGGGTTGCCCACCTCGCGCCGATAGATGATGACTTCTGCTCCCGTCATCTCTCGTACCCGACGCAGATAGCCGGACAAGGTAGCCAAGGCATGCTGGGGATTGTGCGCTTCATGCGGCAATGCCAGAAACCGCTCGTTCAGGGCAAGATGCTGCTCAAGCTGAGCTTCACGCTGCAGGCCCTGCGCGGCCCAATCTCGACGACGGCGCTGATCGCGCCACAGCATGCCGCCTGTCGCGATACTCGCCAACACGATGACCAGACTCAAGGCCCCCAAGGGCGCTCCCAATTGCCTGAGCATCGCGGTGACGTCATCTGCATCCTGCCAACAGGCCATGGCAGCATGCTCATCGAAGCGCTTCATGGCCGGCAGGTCGCTACAGACGAGAGCGGCTTCCCCGCTCATCTGGCGTGACTGACTGACGACTTCGAGTCTTTCCACTCCCAGGGAAGCGGATGATTCGCTGAGCAACTCCGGGCGCATGGGGACCCCGAATACCAGCATGCCCTGCTCCTCCCGTGAAGGAAGCGCGTCTTCATCCGCATAGAGCCCGTGCACGCCCACCAGCCAGGCCCGCCCGTTCAGCACCAACCAGGCGATGACGGATCGCGTCGGGGTCTGGCGAGCCTTCTCGATCAAGGGGGCCATGGCGCGGCGCCACGCAAGCGGCTGAGCCCCCTGCCAATCATCGGACTCAAGCCCCGGACGTCGCTCCTGCCAGACAGCGGCCTTGCCATTTCCTCTGATGGCCCCGACGAGATGGATCCCCGTATTGATCGAGAACTCGGGCCCGTACATGTAGTCCAGCCACTCAGGGTTCGGGGCAGGCAAACGCAGGAACTCCTCGGTGGCCTCTTGCCAATCGCCATGCTCGCGCAACTGACCTTCCAGGGCTCGCTGGCTGGCCTGGGCCCACATGGTGACGCGCTGACGCGCCGCGTCCTGCTCTCCTGCTCTCAGTTGCTGTATCTGACTGATGCCCAGCCAGGCGGTGGCAAGAACAGAGGCAATCAGCAGAAGCGGTATCAGCCACAGACGATGGCGGGGCTCCCGGGGCGGGCCTTGCCTCAAGGAGGCGCGTACGGACTTGTCAGAATCCGGTCGCGGATGAGCAGACGTTCTACGAGGCATTGAGTTACCGATGATGACGCGATCTCCTGAATCCCGTGGCACAGTGCTGCCGAGGTGCTGGGTTCAGTCTAGATCAGGCGCTCAGTTGAAGAATACGCTGCACGGTGCGGCTGGTCGTCTCGCTGATGGCCTCCAGAGTGGACTCACGCAGCGATACCACACTCCTTGCCACCTCCGCCACCCTGGCCGGTTCATTGCGTTGCCCCTGAAAGCCCTGCAACGGCATGTCGGGGCTGTCGGTCTCCAGCACGAAGCCATCCTCCGGCAATGACGCCACGACTCCCCGCAGTTTGCGGGCACGCGGGTAGGTCACGCTGCCGCCCAGCCCCAGCACGAAACCGAGCTCGAGAAAGCGCTCAGCCTGAACCTGACTGCCCGCAAAGGCATGAATGATGCCGCCCCGGGTGAGGTGCGCGTTCTTGAGCCGCTTGGCCACTTCGTCATTGGCACGCACGCAATGCACGATGACAGGCAGGGAGAATTCGCGTGCCATGCTCAGCTGGGCCTCGAACAGCTGCCATTGGGCGTCATGATCGGCCAGTCGCGCATCGAAGCCGCATTCGCCCAACGCGACGATCTCGCCAGCATGCTGATCGAGGGCCTGATGAAGCGCCGCCAGCGCGCTCTCGCCATGCTCGGACAGAAAATAGGGATGCAGCCCCAGGGCACCGAAGATACGCGGGGATGACTGCACGAGTTCCAGCACGTCCGCGAAGCTGGCCACCGTGGTGGATGGCACCACGAACCTCGACACACTCTCATTCACGGCACGCGAGATGACCGCGTCACGATCCTGAGCGAAGATGGGAAAATCCAGATGGCAATGGCTGTCGATCAACATGCAATATCCCGGTGATGGTCGTACTGCCATCGTGCTATATCAGCCAGTGACAGACAAACGAAGGGACCGGCCTGGTGGCCGGTCCCTTCGTTTATCGATGTTGCTCTGTCAGCCATCGTGACTGGCAAAGCTAGCCTAGGCCGCCTCCACCGGCGCTACCGGCGCCAGCTCGGAGGTGCAATGACCACAACGGGTCGCCGCCAGCGGCACCTTGGAAAGACAGTACGGGCAGTCCTTGTCGGTGATCTCTTCCGGCGCTTCTTCGGCTTCCTTCTTGAGCTTGTTGATCTGACGGATCAACACGAAGACGGCCAGCGCCACCAGCGCGAAGCTGATGATGGCATTGATGAACAGTCCATAGTTCAGTGTCACGGCCCCCGCATCCCTCGCAGCCTCCAGACTGACATAGGGAGCCGCCTGAGCCCCTTCCTTGAGCACGAAGAAGAAGTTGGAGAAATCGACGCCCCCGATCAAGAGTCCGATCAAGGGATTGAGCATGTCACCCACCAGGCTCTTCACGATCAGCGTGAACGCCCCCCCGATGATGATGCCCACCGCCATGTCGACGACATTGCCCTTGACCGCGAAATCGCGGAATTCCTTCATGAAACCGGCCATAGCCCCACCTGCTGATGATTGTTGTTGTCCTGTCGCGACCGACGCGTCCCTTTGGGTCATGCGTCTGTCAGGCCAAGGCATGCGCCCTGTGACTGCCTGCGTCGCTGGCCATCCCCATGTCTTTCGCAAGGGAGTATGCGGCCAAAGTCATCGATCTTGAGTTGGTGTGGCTAACGCTTGAGGACACGTTCAACCCGAAAGCACGAACGCCGCCCCTAGGGGCGGCGTTCGCATCAATCCTGAATCGGTCAGGGGGCCTCGGAGATGGCCTCGTCAGGCACCAGAGCCACTCGGGTGCGGGCCACTCGGGCATCCCCCCCTGAACCGTCTCAGTGCTCGCGGGTGGCGCGGAAGGTGATGTCCGGCCAACGCTCCTGCGTCAACTGCAGGTTGACGCGAGTCGGCGCGATGTAGGTCAGGAAGCCGCCGCCATCGTAGGCGAGATTGGCGCTGGCCTTGCGCTTGAAGTCCTCAAGCATCTTGGTGTCATCGCAATAGATCCAGCGCGCCGTCTGCACGTTCACCGCTTCATACATGCACTCGACCTTGTACTCTTCCTTCAGACGGTGAGCGACCACATCGAACTGCAGGGTGCCCACGGCGCCCACGATCAGGTCATTGTTGTCGAACGGCTGGAAGACCTGGGTCGCGCCCTCTTCGGAGAGCTGCTGCAGGCCTTTCTGCAGCGCCTTCATCTTCAGCGGGTCCTTCAGGCGTACCCGCTTGAACAGTTCCGGCGCGAAGTGAGGGATGCCGGTGAAGCGCATGTCTTCCCCCATGGTGAAGGTATCGCCGATCTGGATGGTGCCGTGGTTGTGCAGACCGATGATGTCACCCGGCCAGGCCTCTTCCACGTGGGAGCGGTCCGCCGCCATGAAGGTCAGGGCGTCAGGAATCTTGACATCCTTGTTGATGCGCACGTGACGCATCTTCATGTTCTTCTCGTACTTGCCGGAACAGACGCGCAGGAAGGCCACGCGGTCACGATGCTTCGGGTCCATGTTGGCCTGGATCTTGAACACGAAGCCGGTGAAGCGCTCGTCATGGGCCGTGACTTCACGGGTATCGGTATCACGCGACTGGGGCGGCGGCGCGTATTCGACGAAGCCATCCAGCATCTCGCGTACGCCGAAGTTGCCCATGGCGGTCCCGAAGTAGACCGGTGTCAGATCACCGCGACGATAGGCCTCGAGATCGAATTCGTGAGAGGCGCCGCGCACCAGCTCGACTTCCATGCTCAGTTCTTCGATGAGATCTTCGCCCAGCACTTCAATGGCTTCGGGGCTGTCGAGGCCCTTGATGCGCACGTCATCGGGGATGCGGTTGCCCTGGCCCTGCTTGTAGAGATGGATCTCGTCATTGAGCAGGTGATAGACCCCCTTGAAACCCTTGCCGACGCCGATCGGCCAGGTCATCGGGGCACACTGGATGTTGAGGACCGTCTCGACTTCATCCATCACCTCGATGGGATCACGCGTCTCGCGGTCCATCTTGTTGACGAAGGTCAGGATCGGCGTGGTGCGCAGGCGACAGACTTCCATCAGCTTGATGGTACGGTCCTCGACACCCTTGGCACCGTCAATGACCATCAGCGCCGAGTCGACGGCCGTCAGCGTCCGGTAGGTATCTTCCGAGAAGTCCTCGTGCCCGGGCGTATCCAGCAGATTGACCATGCGGTCCTTGTAGGGGAACTGCATCACGGAGGTGGTCACGGAGATGCCACGCTCCTGCTCCATCTTCATCCAGTCGGAGGTCGCGTGGCGATCGGCCCGCTTGCTCTTGACCGAGCCGGCCATCTGGATGGCATTCCCGAACAGCAGCAGCTTCTCGGTGATGGTGGTCTTGCCCGCATCCGGGTGAGAGATGATGGCGAATGTACGGCGAACATCCGCCGCCTTGGCAATCTGGGAATCTGACATGGGCTGAAAGGCATCCGGCTCGACGTGAGGCACGCCGCGCGCACTGTTAGGTGAATAGCAGAACGAAACGAATGGCGCGCATTGTAGCGGCTGGCGAGGCTCGGCAACAGAGGCGGGCCCATCTCACTCGACAATCACTCCTCTGTCTCCGCGACGGCCGACAAGCGCTCGACGATACGGCATTGCGCGATCACTCCCCCGGCACAGCAGTATGTCAGACGTTGCAATTCCTCTTCCATGGCAGCGAGATCTCGCTGGCGCTGCTGTACCTCGGCCAGCTGCGCCTCGATACGCGCATCGATCTGATGACACGGCAACGCCTGCTGATCCGCCAGCCCCAGCAAGGCGCGGATATCATCCAGCGAAAACCCCAGCCGCCGACAGCGGCGGATGAAGGTCAACCGCCGCAGTTGCGTACTGCCATACTCGCGATACCCGTTGGCGGCCCGCCGCGTCGGAGACAACAGGCCCTGCTTCTCGTAATAGCGGATCGTCACCGCCTGAACGTCAGAGGCGCTGGCCAGCTGACCGATGCTCATTGCCGCCTCACCGTGTGATGAAGGATGCGCCGTACCTTCCTGAGCAGACTCTCTGGCAGTCATCGATGGCTCCTCCTCTCGCGATATGTTGCACGTCGATGCATCAGCCGTTTCGTCAGCCGACTTGACCTTATAGTCACTATAACCCCCATGCTGTCAGCAACACGACAGGAGGCCAAGACCCCATGAAAAGCTGCTGCGAAAGCAAATCCGGCGAACTGGCAGAGCTCAGAGCCTCTCAGGGCAAGGTGTTGAAGATTCTGCTGGCACTGAATGCCAGCATGTTCTTCGTCGAATTCACCGCCGCCTGGTGGCTGGGCTCCACCGCCCTGCTGGGGGATTCGCTCGACATGTTCGGCGATGCCAGCGTCTACGCTCTGACCCTCTATGTCCTGCACCGCAGCGTACGCGCACGGGCGTTGAGCGCGCTGGTAAAGGGCGTCGTGATGCTGGTGCTGGGCGTGATCGTCCTTGGCGAGGCAGGGCATCAGGCACTGCACGGCGTGGCACCGGCCGCCCACGGCATGGGCGCCTTCGCCCTGCTGGCACTGGTCGTCAATCTCATCTGCTTCGGCCTGCTGTGGCGCTTCAAGTCGGATGATCTGAACATGCGCTCCACCTGGCTGTGCTCACGCAATGACATCATCGCCAATGCCTCGGTCTTCGGGGCCGCGATATTGGTGGGATGGACAGGCTCTCGCTGGCCGGACGTGCTGCTGGGCGCTGCGATCGCCGCACTCTTCCTGCAATCCGCCTGGCAGGTGATTCGCGATGCGCGAGTTGAGCTGCGCGAGGCGAAACAGGCCACAAACGCGCAGGCATCAGATGAGCAGGCAGCCAGCGATCAGGCATCGTCCTGCGCCACCAGCAGCTGTTGTGCACCGCCCACGGCTGCCACCGTGGTCGAACAGTCCCCCGCCAGCGGCTGCTGTTCCGGCAAGGGCGGTGGTGGAAACACCTCTATCTGACACGACTCAGGTGTCATTCCCGCCGCTCTGCCCAGCCACTGACATGCCCTCGAATGCCATCATCCGCGTGCAGTCCGCCTGAAACGACAGCGCCCCGTCGAGCTCGACGGGGCGCTTTAGTGTCTGGATATCGCCAAGGTCAGGGGGCCGGAGAGTCGGGTTGACGCTCAGGATGCGCCTGCTGGAAAGCGTCCAGTGACTGGCAGGCCGCCTCGATGGCCAGAATCCTCGGATAGTCCTCGAGTTCACACTCGAAGCGGCGCGCATTGTAGAGCTGGGGCATCAGGCAGGCATCCGCCATGCCCGGGCTATCGCCATGGCAGAAACGCCCTGCACTTTCCGCCAGCATCACTTCCAGACGCGCTAAACCTTCGGCGACCCAGTGGCGGTACCACTCAAGGCGCTGCGCCTGGGTGACCACAAGGCGATCTGTCAGATAATTGAGCACGCGCGGATTGTTGAGCGGATGCATCTCACAAGCCATGAACTGGCACAGTGAGCGCACCTTCGCACGCGCCTCCGGCGTTGAGGGCAGCAGCGCCGGGGCGGGCCAGCGCTCCTCCAGATATTCCATGATCGCGAGCGACTGGGTCAGGGCCGCAGGTGTTTCCGTATCTCCCACCATCAGGGTCGGCACCAGCCCCTGGGGATTGATGGCCAGATACTCCTCGCTGCGCTGTTCGCCCTTGAGCAGGTTGACCGGCACCTGAGCGACCTCAATCCCCTTAAGCGCCAGCGCGATTCTTACTCGATAGCTGGTAGATGAACGGTAATAGCCATACAGGCTTATTGAACTCATGCTGCACTCCCCTGTGACGCGGTTGGAAGCCGGCCGCTCATTCGCACTGCCTCGCACCCAGTTGGCTTGAGGCTTACCGGCACACGACGTCTTCCCGAGACGTGTCTTCGAGAAGCTCTACCTGATGAGGCCGCCTTCAGGCGTCCAACGGCGTCACCTGCTGATCAATGGCGCCGAAGATGCTCTGGCCATCGCGATCGAACATCTCGATGCGGATACGATCACCGAAACGCATGAAGGGCGTGCGAATCTCATCGAACAGGATCTTCTCGACCATGCGCACCTCCGCCAGACAGCTGTAGCCCACGCCCCCTTCGCTGATCGGCTTGCCGGGCCCGCCATCCTTGCCGGGATTGGATACGGTGCCGGAACCGATGATCGCGCCGGCCCCCAGCGGGCGAGTCTTGGCGGCATGCGCCACCAGCTGCGGGAAACTGAAGATCATGTCTGGCCCGGACTCTGGCTCTCCGAACGTCTCACCATTGAGATGCACGCTCAGCGGCAGATGCACGCGCCCCTGCAGCCAGGCATCCCCCAGCTCATCCGGCGTCACGGCGAGGGGCGAGAAGCTAGACGACGGCTTGGCCTGGAAGAAGCCGAAGCCCTTGGCCAGCTCATCGGGGATCAACCCACGCAGACTGACGTCATTGACCAGCATCACAAGGCGGATGTGGTTCTCGGCCTGCTCCGGACTGACCTGCATCGGCACATCGTCAGTGATGACGGCGATCTCGCCTTCGAAATCGATGCCATGCTCCTCACTGACACACACGATATCGGCGTTGGGGGCCAGGAAGCTGTCGCTGCCGCCCTGATACATCAGCGGGTCGTGCCAGAAGGTCTCGGGCATCTCGGCGCCGCGTGCCTGACGAACCAGTTGCACATGATTCAGATACGCCGAGCCATCCGCCCATTGATAACTGCGTGGCAGCGGCGAATGCAGAGTCTTCATGTCCAGATCGAACGCATCAGCCAAGGTGCCATCATTGAGCGCTGCGTAACGCTTCTCGAGCGCTGGTGTCAGCGAAGCCCAGTCCTCCAGCAGCGCCTGCAGCGTCGTGGCGACATCCGCGACCTTCACGGCGCGGGTCAGATCACGGGAGACCAGCAGCAGTGTTCCATCGCGGGAACCATCCTGGTGAGTGGCGAATTTCATGACTGCCTCCTTGAGAAGCTTGAGGGATGAAAGAACGTGGGTAGACCAGAGCGGGATGGCATGCACATGCCAATCTCAGCGCTGCTGGGGAGTGAAATGAGACGCCAACCCCTGCCAGACCGAGCCGTAGTCGCGCTGACGAGCGCTCGACGACAGGGCCTGTGGGGTGGGCTGGAACAGATAGCGACTCTCGAACATGAAGGCGAGCGTATTGCCCTGATAGCGGGGGGCGAGTTCCGCCTGAGTGGCGGCCTCGAAGGTGGCAGCGTCAGGGCCATGCGGGGTCATGGCGTTATGCAGACTCGCGCCTCCCGGGCGGAAGCCTTCGCGCTTGGCGTCATATTCACCATGGATCAGTCCCATCAGCTCGCTCATCAGATTGCGATGGAAATATGGGGGGCGGAAGGTGTTCTCGGCGACCATCCAGCGCGGCGGGAAGATCACGAAGTCGAGATTGGCGACCCCGGCGGTGTCCGATGGTGATGTCAGCACGGTGAAGATCGAGGGGTCCGGATGATCGAAGCTGACCGTGTTGAGGGTATTGAAGGTCGCCAGATCATATTTGTAGGGCGCGTAGTTGCCATGCCAGGCCACGACATCCAGTGGTGAGTGATCCAGACTCGCGCACCAGAAACGCCCGCCGAACTTGGCCACCAGCGTGAAATCACCGGCTTCGTCCTCGAAACGCGCCGAAGGTGCGAGGAAATCACGCGGGTTGGCCAATCCATTGCTGCCGATGGGCCCCAGAGAGGGCAACTCGAGAGGCGCGCCATAGTTCTCGGCCACATAACCTCGACAGCCCTCCGCGTGTCCCGCCAGCGGATTGAGCTGAAACTTGATACCACGCGGGATCACCACGATCTCGCCGCTGGCGACTTCCAGCAGGCCCAGCTCGCTGCGCACCTCAATGGCACCCTGTTGCGGCACGATCAGCAATTCGCCGTCGGCATTGTAGAAAAAGCGCTGCTGCATGCCGCGAGAGAAGGCATAGAGGTGCGTGGCACAGCCCTGCTGCGCCTGGGCATCTCCATTGACCGCCAGCGTGATCAGGCCGTCCAGAAAGTCCCCTGTCGAGCATGTGATGGGGTCCCAGCGCATCGGATTGGGGTCCGGCACTCTCTCGGCCAACGGTGCAGTGGCGACCTGCGGCATCTCCATGGGCTGGTAGGCGCCCTGCACGACCGAGGGCCGAATGCGGTAAAGCCAGCTGCGTAGGTTGTGACTGCGCGGTGCCGTGAAGGCCGAGCCACTCAACTGCTCCGCGTAAAGGCCGTAGGGGCAACGCTGGGGAGAGTTCTGGCCCTGAGGCAAGGCGCCAGGCAACGCCTCGGTGGAGACATGATTACGAAAACCGGCGTGATAATGGCACTCAGCGTTGCGCTCGCGCATGACGATTCATCTCCTTGTGGGCTCGCGGCTCCTGAAGATCTGGGGCATCCACGGCACGACATACCGCCAACCCCTCTAAATAGTTACATATGAAACCATATAGGCAGACCCACACCCTGGCAATCGCCGTATTACTAGACTTTTGTCTTGCTCGCTCTCGAAGGTGGTAACATCGGTAACCTGATCCACCTGAAACGTTTCAATGCGACTCAGTATGCCAACCCTCTCACCGAGTCAGGTAACTTTCGATGCAACGCACTGATGACACTCCCGAAGCTCGCGATGCCCTTGACGGGGAACCCCCACAAGACACACCCCGCTGCGAGCTGGATCTTGACCAGTTCCTGCCCTATCGCCTCAACCGTCTGGCAGAGCGAACCAGTGAGGCGCTGTTCGTCCGTTATGGTGAGCGCTTCGCCATCAATGTCGCCGAGTGGCGTCTGCTGGCCTGGCTGAGCCGTGGCTCGCCATTGACGGCCCGGGAAATCAGTCAACGGACTCATATGGACAAGGTGCGCGTCTCTCGGGCCGTCAAATCTCTGGAAAGCCGTAAACTGATCCTGCGCCGGCCGAGCGAGCAGGATCAGCGTGCGCAGTTGCTCGCCCTCACTGCCGAGGGTGAGGCCATGCTCGCCGAACTGATCCCCGAGGCCCAGCGCTTCGAGGATGAGTTGCTGAGCGCCGTCAATGCACGCCAATACCGGGATCTGCTGCTCACCATGCAGACCCTGGAGCGTCAATTGGATCAGCTGCCAGGCAACGACTGAGACTCGCGGGAGGCAGCAGGTGCGCCACCTTGTGCCCCATGAGATTCTCGACAGGACACTCGCACTTCGTACAAGTATGGTATAAATCACGTACTGGTTTTATGGAGTCGTCCCCGCATGCATCGCAAACCGCACCTGCCAAGCAAGTTGTGTCAGACCTGTCAGCGCCCCTTCACATGGCGCAAGAAGTGGCAGGACTGCTGGGAAGACGTACGTCACTGCAGTCAACGCTGTCGACGCAATGCGCGTCAGGCAGCCCGGGAGACACACCATGACCAGCACTGATACCTGGCTTGTCTGGCTAGACGATGACCTGCGTCTCGATGACAACCCCCTGTGGCAGGCCGCGCTCGAGGAACACCCGGCGCATCTGCTGGTGGTATACATCCTGCCGGAGACGACCTTCCAGCCCGTTGGCAGTGTCAGCCCTGATGCTGCCAGGCTGCAGCCACTCAGCGTTGCACGTCAGCGCTTCCTGCTGGAGAGCCTCGAATCCCTGCAGGCAGGGCTTCAGACCCTGGGCAGTGATCTGCTGATCCTCCAGGGTGACGCTGCACATCTGATACCCGAACTCGCCAGGCAGCATGCGTGCCGAGGCGTCATCGCGCGACACGCCACAGGTCTGGTGGAGCGACGCCAGCAGCAGGCAGTGGCCGCCAGCTGTCGCCTGCGGCAGGTCAATAGCGGCTTGCTCCTGAACGAGGACGACTTGCCCTTCACGCTCAGTGAGCTTCCTGAAACCTTCAGCGCCTTTCGTCGCAAGCTGGAAAAGGCCTATCCGGATATCCAGGCCATGCCCGCTCCGGTGGCGGCGCCTTGCGCGCTGCCGAGCTGGCCGGCACAGGCGCCGCGGGGCGTGCAAGGCAACGCCAGACGACTCCATGCGGCCAGGGACTGGCAGAGCGACCCGCGGGGAGATCATGCCTTCCTTGGGGGTGAGCCCGCAGCGCTGCAGAGACTCGAGCATTATCTAAGTCCTGAACATGCCGGCCAGTACAAGACCACCCGCAATCGCCTCAGCGGGACAGATTTCTCGACCCGTTTCTCTGCCTGGCTGGCACTGGGGTGTCTCTCACCACGACGCATACTCGACAGGTTGCACACCTTCCAGAAGACACTGCCTGAGCTCTGCGAGACCCCACAGGCAGCGTTCAAGGACAGCGACTGGATTCGCGTCGAGCTCTTGTGGCGGGAGTACTTTCATTGGGATACCCGCCAGCTGGGGAGGCAGGTCTTTCTGGCGGGAAGGCCCGGTTCAGACTCGCTGCGGCACGAGGCGTGCGCTGCGATACCGGATGCGCTTTCACGCTGGCAGGCCGGAATGACCGGCGTGCCCTGGGTGGATGCCGGCATGCGCGAGCTGGCCGCCACCGGCTGGCTGAGCAACCGCATGCGCCAGAACGTGGCGAGCTATCTGATCAAGGATCTTGGCGTGGACTGGCGGCTGGGTGCCGCCTGGTTCGAACATCAGCTGCTGGATCATGATGTCGCGTCCAACTGGGGCAACTGGCGCTACCTGGCAGGCGTGGGACGCGATCCACGTGCGGACCGTCATTTCAACATGATGAAGCAGGCTCGCCAGCACGACCCGCTCGGCCATCACGTCACCCGCTGGATACCCGAACTGGAAACGCTGCCGGCCGGCATGCAACGCCATGCTCCCTGGATTGCCTGGTCATTTCGCGTGACGCCCGGGGCGTCGGGAGGCATCAACGGGACGACGCAGTCCGGCTACCCGCGCCAGCCATTGCACCTTGTCGATGCCTGGCAGCCCCACCTCAGCGACGTCACACCGACACGTGTGAAGCCATGGCTGAGTGGTTCCTTCGAACGGGGCTGAGAGGAAACTGTCAGCGGACACAAGCCGTCGGGCCATTGACGCTAACTGGCCGTCAGGACTGCACTTTACTGGCCTTATTCACTATCATGGCCGCATTCCTTGCAGGAGTCGTCATGAATCAGCCGCTACCGCCGCCACTGTCCACACCGCACCGCAATCTGATCCGTCTGACCATCGCGCGCGGCATCACCTGGACAGGCTTCCTGATCCTGATCATCTTCGGGATCGAGATCATCGGCTTTCAGCTCAATGTCCTCCCCGTCATCTCGGTCATCATCGCGATGGGCCTGGTCAATGTCGCCAGCTGGTGGCGTCTGGGTCAGACGCATCCGGTCACTGACACCGAGAACCTGCTGCATCTGCTGGTGGATATCGCCGGTCTGACGATGCTGTTCTTCAATACCGGCGGCTCCACCAACCCCTTCGTGCCCTACTATCTGGTGCCGGTGACCATGGCGGCCGCCACCTTGCCCTGGCGCTATGCCTGGATCATCGCGGCCGTCGGCATGGGCTGTTACAGCTTCCTGATGATGTTCTACGAACCCGTACCGCAGCTGGCCACCTACGAACTCGGCGGGCGCATCAGTCTGCACGTCATCGGCATGTGGCTGAATTTCGGCCTGTCGGCATCGCTTGTGACCTATTTCATCTTCAAAATGGCTCATGCCCTGCGCACGCGAGACCAGGCGTTGTCCACCACACGAGAAGCGGCTCTGCGCAGCGAACAGGTATTGGCAGTCGCCAGCCAGGCCGCCGGCACCGCGCACGAACTGGGCACCCCGCTCTCGACCATGGCGGTGCTGTTGAGCGAGATGCGCGAGGATGCCAAGGACAAGAACGACCCGCAGCTGGAGGAGGATCTCGCACTGCTGCGCAGCCAGGTCGACACCTGCAAGCAACGCCTGCAAGCGATGGTGGCCGCGGCCGACCGTCGTCGCATGGAGCAGCCCCAGGCGCTCAACGCCGCGCGCTGGCTGGAGGAAATCGTGCAGCGCTGGCTAGTGGTACGCCCGGATGTGCAACATAGCGTCGAAGTGGATGCCTCCGCCCGCAAGGCTCAGATCCTGGTCGATACCACGCTTGAGCAGGCGCTGATGAACCTGCTCAACAATGCCGCGGATGCCTGCCCCGATGATATCGAGATCACCTTGGAACGGCGGGATGATGAGGTCACCATCGACATTCGTGACCATGGTGCAGGCGTTCCCATGGCAGTCGCGGACCAGCTCGGTGAGACCTTCATCTCCACCAAATCCAAGGGGATGGGCATCGGCCTGTTCCTGACCCACGCCACCATCAATCGTTTCGGTGGTGGCGTCAGCCTGTACAACCACGAAGACGGCGGCACCTTGACGGAAGTGCGCCTCCCTCTTTATCTGAACTGATGGCGGCAAAGACCGCCCAAGTGAGCCCCTGATGAGCGAAGAAACCCGACTGCTGATCATCGACGATGACGAATTCTTCTGCCAGGTGACGGCACGTGCCATGACACGCCGCGGCTATGCCGTGGAGGTTGCCCGGGACGAGGCACAGGCGCTGAGTATCGCGCGCAGCCATCGCCCCGAGCTGATCACGCTGGATCTGAAGCTCGAACAGAGCTCCGGCCTCAAGCTGTTGCCCGAGCTGATCGCCTTGTTGCCGGAAGCACGCATCGTGGTGCTGACGGGCTACTCCAGCATTGCCACGGCAGTGGAAGCCATCAAGCTGGGTGCCGTGAACTACCTGTGCAAGCCCGCCGATGCCGACGAGATACTTCACGCCTTCAAGCGCGAGGGAGGTGATCCGGAAGCCGAGATCTCCGACAACCCGCCCTCGGTCAATCGCCTGACCTGGGAACACATCCAGAAGGTGCTCAACGAGCACGACGGCAACATCTCTTCCACGGCTCGCGCCCTGGGGATGCACCGCCGCACGCTGCAGCGCAAACTGCAGAAGCGACCGGTGAAGCGCTAGCGCTTCATTCGGGCCAGCAGGGCCGCCACGGCAGCATGATGCTCCGGGTCCTGATGGCATTGGCCCTGAAAACTGGCACACAGATCCAGGAAGTCGTCCAACCGCATCTCGGGGGCACGACGCATCAGACGCTTGGTCAGCCGTGTCGCCTGACGCGGCTGACTCGCCATCTGACGTGCCATCTCCAGGGCACGTGTCATCAGGTCCTCCTCTGCACAGACTTCCAGCACGATCCCCAGTGCCAGCGCTTCCTGCGCCGAGACGATACGCCCGCTGAAGGTCAGCTCACAGGCACGCTGATAGCCGATCAGACGTTGCAGCAGCCAGGCGCCCCCATCACCGGGGATCAACCCCAGCGACAGGAACGTCTCGCCGAAACGTGCCTGGTCACTGGCCAGGCGAATGTCACACATGTTGGCGAGATCAAAGCCGGCCCCGATGGCCGGACCATTGACCGCCGCGATCACGGGCACCTCGATGCCCAGCACCGCAGGTGTCATTCGCTGGATACCGCGGCGATAGCGCGCCGCGACCTCGGCGGCATCTCCAGCAAAATCCCCCTTTCGCTGCGCCATGTCCTGCACATTGCCTCCGGCAGAGAAGGCGCTGCCCTCGCCGATGATCACCAGGGCACCCACGCTGTCACAGCCATTGACCCATTCGGCCACTGCCAGCAGATCCTCCACCAGCGCAGTCCCCGTCAGAGCATTGCGCACGTCGTGACGGGCGAAGGTCATGACGGCGACACCGTGCTCGAGACTGAGATGACTGTCGACAAGGGTCACGGGTACAGCCGCTGACCTCTGCCGGGCGCAGCAGGCGTCAGTGGAATCGCGTGGGGATAAGGTGGCGTCGTGAGTAGCGTCGTGAGCAGCGGCGTGAGTCGTGTCATGTGGCGAAGCGGTCATGGCGGATTCCTGACGTCATCAATGGCCGTCACGAGCGAGGGCCCTCAAGGGGCCTGTCAACTCGCACATACGAGAAGACCCTTGTCCTCCGTGCAGCGTCATGCGGCGGGAGAGACAAGGGCCTGTCGGTCTTGCCGGTGGTTCACGCAGCGGGCAGGCGGGCTGCCGACCCCCACGCGAGGTGTCACGCGACTTACTGTGCCGTCCAGCCGAGATCCATGTTGAAACTGGAGCCCGTCACTGAGCCTGCCTTGTCGGAGGCCAGCCACACCGCCATGTCAGCGACTTCGGCGGGGTCGATCATGCGCTTGATGGCGGCCCCCTTGAGCATGATCTTCTCGATCACCTCATCCTCGGGCATGTCATTGAGCCTGGCCTGTTCGGCGATCTGCTTGTCGACCAGCGGAGTGCGCACATACGCCGGGCAGATGGCATTGGCCGTGATACCACTCTCGCCGCCTTCCAGTGCCGCCGTCCTGGTCAGCCCCATCAGACCATGCTTGGCGCTGACATAGGCCGCCTTGCCGGGCGAGGCGACATGCGCGTGAATGGAGGCCATGTTGACGATGCGGCCATATCCATTCTTCTCCATGTGCGGCCAGGCCGCCTGAATCAGCGTGAAAGGTGCCGTCAGCATCAGCGCGATGATCTGATCCCACTTGGCCTGCGGGAACTCCTTGATGCGCTCGACGTGCTGGATACCGGCATTGTTGACCAGGATATCCAGGCGACCGAAGCGTGACACCGCTTCCTCGACAGCGGCCCGACATTGCTCGCCATCCGTCAGGTCTGCCTTGAAGAATGCAGCGCCTGCCTTGTCGGCGACCTCTGCCCCATCGTCACTGAAATCCACGGCAAGGACCTGATGACCGGCCTGGCACATCGCTTCCATGATGGCGGCGCCGATACCACTGGCAGTCCCCGTGACAAGGGCGACGCGGGTCGGGGCTGACTGTTGTTCACTCATGAAGGTCTCCTTCGGGCTGATGTCATGCCGCAGGAATGCCCAGCCCCAGACAGGGACCGGGTGGCATCGGATGCTGCTCTGCAACATATAGTGAAGATAGCGCTAATAAAGCCACCTTCGCCACCCGACCATCGCCTTGTTGGCCTGTCGGCGACAGCATGCATGGCGTTGAACCCCATGGAGCCTGCATGCCAGAGCCGTGATGCAACTTGCGCAACCGCCAGGGCGCAGCATGCAACGCGAGCTCAGCCGAAGTGCAATCGAGCTGACAGACCGGGCGACGCCGCACTCCCCAACGGACTGTCATCCAGGGTCAGTTCCGCTCCCAGGCGCTCGGCCAGTTCATCGACGATCGAAAGGCCCAGCCCTGACCCCGAGGTGTTCTGCCCCGCCAGACGCACGAAGCGCTCCCGGACCCGCTGACGCTCACGGGGCGGAATGCCGGGGCCGGTATCCATGACTTCCATGATCAGACCATCGCCGAGAGAGGTCTCGCGGCGCCGAATGCTCAAACGCACTTCCCCCCCCTCAGGCGTATAGCGCAGCGCGTTGTCGAGAAGATTGCGCAGCAGCACATAGAGGCCGTTCTCGTGGCTGATCAACTGCGCGTCGGGCGTGACGTCGACGAACATCCCGACGCCACGCTGGCGCGCCATGGGGCCGAGATCCCGCGCAAGTTCATGCGCCAGATGCCCGAGATCGACGTGACTGCGCGGCACCTCGGCACCACTCTCCAGCCGCGACAGCGTCAGCAGTTGCTCCACGACACGCGTCATGCGATTGACACCGTCGACGATCATGCGCGCCGAACGCCGCGAATTCTCATCGGTGGCATCCGCCTCGACATTCTGGGCATGCACCTTGATGCCGGCCAGGGGCGTTCTCAACTCGTGAGCCGCATTGGCAGTGAAGCGACGCTCCTTGTCGAGCGTGTCGGCCAAGCGTCTCAGCAAGCCGTTGAGCGCATCCACCATCCCGCGAATCTCGTCCGGCGCCTCACTGGCATCAAGTGGCTCTAGATAGCCGGGCTGACGGGCGGTGATCTGTCGGCTGATACGCAGCACGGGACGGAATCCCCGAGAGACGGCGACACCGATCAGCAAGGCGATCACCAGCAACCCGACCACCAGCGCCAGCACGTTGTGCAGTGCGATCTGCCCCGTCAATTCATCTCGTACGTCTTCCCGCTGAGCGGCCGTGACCCAGATGCCGCTGTCAGGGAAATACAGCGTGAAGGTGAACCAGTCGTGATGATCCGTGTGCTGCTTGGCATAGCCGGGCAACGGCAGATAGTCGAGCATGACCGAGGGAGTGGAGAGCCCCAGCAAGGGCTGACCGAGTGCATCCCACATCTGGAAGACCAGCTTGTCTTCATAGACATGACCGAGGGGCGACTTCTCGTGCCCATCCGCGAAGCTCAGGGATGGCGGTCGCAGACTGAACTGCCCCGAGGTCATCTCCTGAAGTCTTTGCTGACGCGCCACCGGCGACAGCGAGGCCAGCTCGGATTGATAGAGGCGGCCCAGCATGCGGGCATTCTGGGCCAGCTGTGCATCGAACAGCTCATCGATCTGCTCACGGGCATCGAAGTAGCTCCAGGTGGCAGCTGCCCCCAGCACGATGATCACCCCTCCGATGAGGCTGCGCCGCAGAAAACTGCGTATCGACTTCACGCGGACTCCCCCAGTCGGTAGCCGACCCCGCGTACGGTCTTCACCACGCCGGCCCCGAATTTGCGGCGAAGATGATGCACATGCACCTCGATGACATTGCTTTCCACATCCCCATCCCAACCATATAACTGCTCGACGAGCTGGTCCCGACTGAAGACACGACTGGGATGGAGGAGAAGAAACTCCAGCAGATCGAATTCGCGCCGTCCCAGCGTCACCTCGGCGCCGGCCAGGGTGACGGAACGACCGGCCTGATCAATGCTCAGGGCCCCCAGTTGCAGGCATCCGTTGGCCTGACCCGCATGACGCCTGACCAGCGCGCGCAATCGGGCCACCAGCTCGGCAATGTCAAAGGGCTTGACCAGATAATCATCCGCTCCGTTGTCCAGGCCACGCACTCGGTCACTGATATCATCTCGTGCCGTCAGAATCAGCACCGGCAGAGTGTGGCCCCGGCGGCGCAGCGCGGTCAGCACCTCGAGACCGTCCATGTCCGGCAAGCCAAGATCCAGCACCAGGACATCAAAGGAGGAATGCTTGAGAGTGGCCACGACATCGCCCCCCACCCGCAACCATTCACTGCTCATGCCTTCACGACTCAAGGCATGACCGATACCTTCACCCAACAGTGGATCATCTTCCACGAGCAGCACGCGCATGGGGTCTCCTGATGACAAGCGATACGTGAGAGGGAGCTGGGGATATCCCATGCCCCACTGATGACAGATGACGAGAGCGGGATGGCAGCATCATCGACTAGGCGCGATTCCCGGCTCTCTCCGCCCATGACCTTTGCAAGCCCCAACCCCTGCCCCGTCGTCTTGCGCCGAGGACAGCGCGGCGCTCCTGGCGGCGAAACACGATGCGTTGAAGCGCTTCGCGAATGGCCTCCAGGCCCGAGTCCAGCATGCGTTCCGGTTGGCCGAGAATGCGGCGCAATGCCCAGCCACCTCGAAGTCTCATGCGAGCCAACGCCCCCGGTGCTCGCAACAGGCAAAGCGGATACACCATCTGCTCGACCTGACGCTCGATGCTGATGGGGTGGCATCCTTGATGCCGCGCCAGTTGCATCAGTAGCGGAGACTCTTCCCCGGTGATCAGAGGGGGAACGTGAAGCCTGACATGCTGGTGGGCACAGGCGGAGACCGGGGCGAACAAGTGGCCATCCGGCTGCAGTATGAACTCGACCAATTCCTCCCGCCCCGCCGTGACAAGAGAGGCCGAGAGACATTCCAGTACCCGCTGGCGCACGCCAGGCTGCCAGCCAGAGCCATGCAGAACATGCATGGCACGCCCGGCCTCCAGCTGCCACTCACCATCACCCGGCAAGCTCACCAGGGTGTGAGGACGCGACGCGGGCGTGATGCTGAGCAGCTGCTCACACAGCGACTCGCCGGTGACGTCCGAGACGGCGAGGGTCAGACAGCGATGCCGTTGCCCCAGAGGAGTCGGCAGCAGCTGGCACAGAAGCGCGAGATCATCTCCAGGGCGCTCCACCAGTGTCAGCGTGGCGCCATGGCCCGCCAGCTGCCAGCATATCTCCCGGCAACTCGAGGCCATGGGCGCTTCGACGAGCAAGCGATGACCGGCCAGCCGAGAACTTTCGACAGAACCACCACGGGAGCGAAACGGACGGTACATGGCAACATCCTTGGTCGGGGCATCGTCGATTCGACCATGCCAGGCTGAATGACCTACACGATGCCGACCAACGCTTAACGAAAGATTAAGCAGCGACTCTTTCCTTGCCCTCTGACGGAAGACTTGATGTCCCTTGCCGGCGCCAGACGCCGATGCCCAAGGCTTACAACCCGAACAGATGGACCAGCGGCGGCAGAATGAAGGCCGTCAGGAGTCCCGTCAGTCCCATGGACATGCCCGCGAAGGCACCGGCCAGGGTGCTGAGTGAAGAGAAGCAGTAAGCCGTGCCGATCCCATGGGCAGACAGGCCCATGGTAAAGCCCTTGACGGTATCATCACGCGCACCTGACAGCCGCAGCATCAGCGGTCCGATCACACAGCCAAGCGTCCCGGTCAACAACACCAGCCCTGCCGTGAGTGAGGGAATGCCGCCGAGCTTTTCCGCGATCCCCATGGCGATCGGCGAGGTCACCGACTTGGGTGCCAGGCTCAGCGCCACCGGTGTATGCGCCCCCAGGACCAGGGCCAGACCGAGCGTGGTGGTCACTGCAGTGGTGATGCCGACGCAACAGGCCGTCAGCAGAGGCCAGAGCATCTGCTTGACGCGGTCAAGATGATCGAACAGCGGCACCGCCAGTGCCACCGTCGCCGGCCCCAACAGGAAGTGAATGAACTGGGCGCCTTCGAAATAGGTCGCGTAGTCGGTATCCGTCATCCAGAGAAAGCCGATGATCAAGGCAATCGACACCAGCACCGGATGGGCAAGAGACGCGCCACGAGCCAGGCGGTTGATCACGGTCGCCAGCAGAAAGGCCGCCAGCGTCAGCAATAGATGCAGCAGCGGAGAGGCACTGAGATAGACCCAGAGAGCATCCAGAGGGGCGAGATTCACTGTTCCCCTCCCTTGCCGGCCATCGAACCTTGCAAAGATGAACGACGATCTATCAGCCGCTGCAACAGCCAGGCTGTCACGAACTGCGTCACGGCGATGGATACCACCAGCGTCACCGCGATGGCGAGCAGATCCTGAGCGATGAGATCCAGATGCACCATGACCCCGACGCCTGCCGGGACGAACAACAGCGAGAGATGCGCCAGCAGGCCATTGCTGGCAAGCCTGAGACTGCCGGGCACTCGTTCACGCAACATGGCGCGAAGCAGCTGACGTTGACCGGCATCGTTGTCCGAGATGCGCACGGCGTCACCTTCCCTGTCCGGCGACGGTATCAATCGCTTGCGCAGACGGCCACGCACCATCAGCGCCAGCAACAGGATCAGCATGCCCAGTACCGGTCCAGGCACCGGCAATACGAGGGCACGTCCCAGCACCTCGCCCACGAACTGACATGTCAGCAGAATGCAGAACCCCTTGATCAACTCCATCTCCGGCCAGTCTCCCCCATCAAGGCACTCATCTGACGTGCGGTAAAAGGTCGAATTGTGCCATAGATGACCAATCACGGCACGGTGATACCGGGCCGTGACCCGCCATGCGCGCGACGTGGCAGCACGGCGCAGCCCTGGGGTGCACGTCGAAAGCCCGGCAGTGGCGGCAACGCTGGCTTATGGTAGTGTTCTGACTCGACTGAACCGCCACCTTCTCCGGCAAGGACACGCCTACGCGATGCCAGAATCCTTGATGCTTGATACTTCCATCACTTCGGAATGGGTCGAGACACTTCGACGCGAAGAGGACCATCAGGCCCGCATGCTGCTGGAGCTGGCAGCGGATCTCGCCGGGACTCCCCTCGCCTTGATCAGCCTGCGCAACACACGTCATCTCAAGCGTTGGGTAAGCCTGGACGACAGCATTCCCGATGCCCTTCCGCTGCACGATAGCCTGTGTGGTCTGGCCGTCATCAAGGGAAGGCCTCTGGTGACGCGCGATGCCTATCAGCATGCTGAACTGCGCGATACCTGTTCGGTGAAGGGGGATGGCATACGCTTCTATATCGGACTGCCACTGCATGATGCCACTGGCGCGGTGGTCGGATGCATGAGCATGTTCGACACCTCTCCACGCCAGTCGCTGCCCGACGATGACACCCTGGCGCGGCTTGATCAGCTCGCTGGAATGATCAGCGAGGCGCTGAAGCGCCTCATGCAGAGTGCCCAGCTCAGTGCAGCCTTGCGCGACAGCTATACCCGCGCCAACTGGATACTGCGCAGCATTTCCGATGGCATCATCGAATGGCAGCTAGGCAATGAACGCCTGACGATATCGCCACGCCTGGAAATGCAGCTGGGCTACAGCGCCGGAACCCTGGACAGCCGACTCGAGGCGCTGCATGAAAGAGTCGCCCCCGAGATGCGCGAAGAGTTCCAGGCGCTTCTCGCGATAAAGCGCCTGCAGGAGACCCCGTTCAGCATTGAACTGCGCATCCGCACCCGCCAGGGAGACTACCGCTGGTTCAAGTTGCGTGCGCAGTTCCAGGTGCGTGATGACGCGCCCTATCGCTTTATCGGCTCTCTGCTCGACATCCATCAGCAGCACATGGCCGCCGTGGCACAGGCCGACAAGCTATGTCGCTACGAACGTCAGCAGGCCGTGCTGATACGACTCGGCAACGCCCACCATGCCGAGGGCACTCGGCTCGAAGACCTGATGCCATGGATCTGCCAGCAGGTGGCGGATGCCCTGCAGGTACGCAAGGTCAGCTTCTGGAAGATGAATCCCGAGGGAACCCGGCTGTCACTGAGTCATGTACACGACGGTGAACTGCCTGCCCCGCACGATGCGACCTCTCGGGCGCACCCCCGAGAGCTGTGTGACAGCCAGCTGGGAGAGTATTTCACCGCCCTGAAATCCGAGCGCATCCTGGCGATCAGCGATACCCAGCAGGCCAGCAGCGGGCTGTTGTTCAATGGCTATTTCAGCACGGACCTCCAGGCAATTCTCGATAGCCCCGTGCGCATCTCCGGCAAGATTCGCGGGGTGATCTGTTGCACGGAGTGTGGCGGTCCACGCGAATGGGCGGAGGATGAGCTCGCCTTCCTGAGCTCGGCCTGTGATCACGTCTCACAGCTTGCCACCGAGCTTGAGCGTCACGCGACCCAGGAGCGACTGCGTGCCAGCGAGCGTCGCTATCGCGCCACCTTCGAGCACTCCGCCGTCGGGATGGCGCACATGTCCAAGGCGGGTCAGTTGTTGAGGGTCAACCAGCGACTCGAGGACATCCTCGGCTACCCGAGCACCACGCTCGAGGGCTGCTATATACGCGAACTGATCGAGCCGGAAGACTTGGCATCGCTGCAACGACGCCACCTTGCCTTGATCGAGGGCGGTATCAGTCACTTCACCCAACGCTGCCGCTTCCTTCATGCACGGGGCAACACGGTGCATGCCGACGTCAGCGTCTCCTCCGTCGATACCACCCCGGTGCAGGACGGCTATACGCTGGTTGCTCTGGTCGACAAGACCCATAGTCACACCATGTCCCAGCGACTGATCCATGAAGCCAACCATGACAGCCTGACAGGACTTCTGAACCGCGCCGCCTTCCGTCGCAGATTGACGCAGTTCTGTGACGTCGTGCGCGAGGACCACTCGCATCATTGCCTGGCCTATATCGATCTTGATCAATTCAAGGTCGTCAATGATACCTGCGGACATTCCGCGGGCGATGCCCTGTTGATCCAGCTGGTTGACGTCATCGGCAATGATCTACGCCCACAGGATCTTCTGGCCCGTCTCGGGGGCGACGAATTCGGTCTGTTGATGCCCGGCATGACACTGGACGAAGCGGAACCGCTGCTGGAGCGACTGCGCCAGAGCGTGGCCAATTTCCGATTCATGTGGGACGACAAGCTGTTCAGCGTCAGCGCCAGTATCGGCCTGGTCAGCATCAGCAACGGCCAGAGTGATCCGCATCATCTGCTCAGCGCTGCCGATGCCGCCTGTTATGAAGCGAAGGACGCTGGGCGCAACCGCGTGCATCGCCATAGCGTGAGCGGAGACGAAGTCACTCAGCGGATGGAGGAAATGCACTGGGTCGCCGAAATCACCGCCGCGGTGGAAGCGCAACGTCTCGTGCTCTATCAGCAGCCCATCGCCAGCACACGCACCAGGCCGGGCACCCCTGATGAGCAGCACTATGAAGTGCTGGTGCGCATGCTGGGGCGTGACGGCAGCATCATCGCCCCCGGGGCCTTCCTGCCCGCGGCAGAGCGTTATGGGCTAGCTGCCACCATCGATGAATACGTCATCCGGCATTATCTGGCCTGGCTGCAGTCGCAACCTGCCCACCTGGCCAGCCTGACACGGGTGTCGCTCAACCTCTCGGGCCACTCCATCAGCAGTCCCAATTTCCGCGACATGCTGGTCAGCCTGGTACGTGACAGCGGGATTCCCGGCCACAAGCTGTGTTTCGAGATTACGGAAAGCGTGGCCATCACTCGCCTGGGCGATGCTCGCACCTTCTTCGATACCCTGGGAGAGCTGGGGTGCTACTTCGCACTGGATGATTTTGGCAGCGGCGTATCGTCCTTCGGGTATCTCAAGAGCCTGCCGGTGAATTATCTCAAGATCGATGGTGCCTTCATTCGTGACATGGACACCAATCGTGTCTCCTACGCCATCGCGCGCGCCATCGCCGAGGTGGCCCGCGAAATGGGCATGCAGACCATCGCGGAATTCGTTGGCAGCGAGGAGGTACTGGCATGCGTGACGTCCATCGGGGTCGACCACGTCCAGGGCTATGCCATCGGCAAGCCTTCCCCGCTGGTGGCAGAAAACTCGACGCTGGCTCACAAGGCTTGTGTGATGACATCGCAAGGCATCGCCAACAACCGCCCGGGGACGCAGCTCACGTCTTGAGCGACGCTAACGATCACGCTCGCTGTGGTCCTTTCGATATCATGTGGCAGCCCTCGACACGGCCCCTCTCTCATGAAGGCGGAGTCTGGACGAACCTATAAAAGAGACTGACCGCATGGCAATCAGTCTCTTCGTCAGGGTTGTATAGATGCTTGTTCAGACATCAGCAAGAACTAGACCTTGGTTACGACAGTTTCTTCACCCACAGCGCCGCAGCGTCCACGAGTTTCTGGTGCGCGTGCCGGAAGGCCTCTTCACTCTTGCGATAGGGATCCGGAATCTCTTCGCCCTGCCCCCCCGCCAGCCAGCGGCCGAACATCATCGTCTTGCCACTGACTTGCGGGGCCATCTGGTTGATGGCACGACGATGACCATCGCTCATGACCAGAATCAGATCCGCCGCCGTCAACATCTCGACCGATACCTGCCGCGCACGATGCCCATCAACCTCCAGACCGGACTCGAGAGCGAATCTAGCCGCCGTGGGTTCGACAGGATGATCGACCAATGCGCCCACACCCGCCGAGTGAACCGTCTTGCCCGGCAACGCTTGCTTCAGCAGTGCCTCACCGACCGGACTGCGACAGATATTGCCGGTACACACCACCAGAATATTGTTGAACACGCTGACTTCCTCTTCCTTGTGACGCTTGCACTCATGTCGATGGCCCGGGGGGAGATGCTTACCCGCGTCCGGACACCAGAGGGCCATTGTCGCATGCCGGCAGCCCGTGCGGCAGGCTTGCGAGGCTCGATGGACGCAGCCTGTGACGTTTCAAGGGGGACGCGCGTGCTCGAATGGCAACACTGAGATGACGCCAGATCGATCACCTCGGCTCTTGAAGGTCAGCGACGGCATCTCCAGTTCTTGTCGCGTAGCCAATGAGGTGGCTGATCCAAGGTCGATGTCGCTCATGTGATATCTGCCGCTCGGCCACTCGCTGAACCAGCACCCAGATAGGGAGGCAAGATGAGCAACAAGACACTGACCGCGACCAATCCGGCCAATGACAAGGTTCTCAATGAATACGCCACGCTGAGCAAGGACGAGGTTCAGCAGAAACTGGAACAGACGCGCAATGCCTATCCGCAATATCGTCAGCTCTCGCTGGAAGAACGTGCTAAACGTCTGCACGCACTGGCAGACCTGATAGATCAGCGCCAGCAGGACATTGCCACCTTGATCGCCCATGAGATGGGCAAGCCGTACCAGCAGGGCATCAGCGAGACGCAGATCTCCTCCAGCATCGCGCGTTTCTACGCCGACAACCTGCCCACGTTGATGGAAACCGAGCAGCGCGACGTCGAGGGTGCCGTCAGAGCGAAGATCGTCAAGGACCCCATCGGCGCAGTGCTGGGCGTGATGCCGTGGAACTATCCGCTCTATCAGGTCATCCGCTTCGCGACCCCGGCACTGGCAGGTGGCAACGTCTGCCTGATGAAGCATGCCTCCAACGTCCCGGGTTGCGCTGAGCTGATCACCCAGCTGTTCCACGAGGCCGGTTTCGAAGATGGCGTCTTCACCTGGCTGCCGGTGGGCTCGGAGATGATCGAAGACATCATCAATGATCCTGTCGTGCAGGGCGTGACCCTCACCGGCAGCGAGGAGGCAGGCCGCAAGGTCGCCGAGCAGGCCGGTGCGGCGCTCAAGCCCAGCGTGCTGGAACTGGGGGGTATCGATCCGTTGATCGTGCTGGATGACGCCGACATCGAGCGCGCGGTGGATCTCGCCATCGCCGGACGCTTCGACAATACCGGCCAGAGCTGTGCCGCCTCCAAGCGCTTGATCGTCGACAAGTCGATCGCCGAGGACTTCTCCAGACGTCTGATCGAGAAAGTGAAGGACATGCGCATGGATGACCCGCTCAGCGAAGGGGTCGATATCGGTCCGATGTCACGCAAGGACCTGCGCGATGACCTGCATGATCAGGTGCAGCGTGCCATCAAGGCCGGCGCCAAGCTGGAATGCGGTGGCGAAATTCCGGATCGCGAGGGTGCTTGGTATCCGCCGACGGTGCTGACCAACGTCACCCAGGGCAATCCGGCCTTCAACGAAGAGCTGTTCGGCCCGGTCGCTTCCGTGGTGGTCGCGGAGAACGAGGCGCATGCCATCGAGCTCGCGAACGACTGCCCCTACGGTCTGGGCAGCACGGTGGTGGCCAAGGACGACGAGCGCGGCGAGCGTGTCTCGCGTCAGCTGGAAGCCGGCATGAGCTTCGTCAATCGCCCGACCACGCCTTTCGCCCAACTGCCCTTCGGCGGTGTCAAAGGCAGCGGCTATGGTCGTGAGCAGAGCGAATATGGCTTCGGTGCCTTCATGAACATCCGCACCGTCTATGTTGCCAAGCACTGAGGTGACACGTCATCGATGTCCTTGAGCACTTAGCTCTCGAGGCATCGATGTCGCGACGTCAGGCAGCCCATGGGCTGCAATCAACAACGCCCCGCTTTTCAGCGGGGCGTCTTGCGTCAGAAGGCTCCCAGGCTCTGCACGAGCGCCGGCATCACTTGTCCTGTCTGCGTACCGTCAGCCGTCTCCATCAACGAGACACGCAGCCCTGCAGACAGGCTTCGCCTTCCAGCTGCACCGTGACGTGCGAGATCGCATGGGTATCGAGCAGATAGGCCTGGACCCGCTCAAGCACCTCGCCGGGAATGCCGGTATCGGCCACCACCACATGCAGGCTGGCAACCGGGGATTGAGGCGTCAGGCCCCACAGATGGAGATCATGCACACCATCCACTCCCTCCAGTGTCAGCAGACCCGCCTGGATTTCCTCGTGGTCAAGTTGCTCCGGCGTCCCTTCCAGCAAGGTATGCGCCGAGCGTTTCACCAGCGACCAAGCACCGCGCAGTATCAGTACCGCTGCGAGCATCGACAACAACGGGTCGGCCTGATTCCAGCCGGTGGTCATAATGACCAGCGAGGCAATGATGGCCGCCACCGAACCCAGCAGGTCGCCCATGACATGCAACAGGGCGCCGCGGAGATTGAGATTGTCCTGATCTCCCTTGTGCAATATCCAGAATGCCGCGATGTTGACGACAAGTCCGAGCACGGCAATCGCCAGCATCGGCCCTGCCAGCACGTCAGACGGCAGCCACAGGCGCTTGAGGGCAGCCATCACGATCGCGACTCCGATGACCAGCAATGTCAGGCCATTGACGAACGCGGCGAGCACCTGAAAACGCGCATAGCCGAAGGTCAGCTTGCGGGTCGCTGCGCGATGTCCGAGGCGAAACGCTCCCCACGCCAATGCCAGCGACACGGTATCACTGAGCATATGGCCGGCGTCCGCCAGCAAGGCCAGAGAGCCCGCTACCAGCCCGCCGACGACTTCCGCCAGCATGAACCCGCCGGTCAGCCACATCGCCAGCATGACCCGCCTTTCGCTGTCAGCAGTCACTTCAGGTGCATGATCATGATGTCCATGACCGTGGGAATGGCCGTGGGAATGGCCGTGGGAATGACCATGGTGATGACCATGCGCATGCACGTGCCCGGATTCATGCCCATGATCTTTCGATGTCGTGTCCTGCGACGGTGTCGCCATCCAGCCTCCTGACCACCATTCCTGCATTCGTGAAAAGTCGCGAGATCGATCGCTGCAACGCTATCGATTCCCTCCGCATTAGGCTTATCCTGCCACGGAATTCAAGCTCCATTGTTGAATTTGCAAGTTCCGATATATGACAGCACCGCCTGTATCAGCTTGTTAGGATAGAGATCTGCCATTCCCATGCCCAAAGGAACCGACGCCACCCCATGAGCACCACTACCGAGACGACGCCTTCCCGCTCGCCTTTCAAGGCCGATCTGTTGCTTCTGCTGGTCACCATCATCGCCGCCGCAGGCTGGATCTTCTCCAAGGAAGCCATGGCCGGTATGCCTCCGCTACTGTTCATCGGCAGCCGCTTCCTGCTGGCAGGCCTAATCCTGGCGATCTTCGACGCTCGCTCGCTGAGACAGCTCTCCACTACTCGCAAGCTGCGCGCCAGTGGAGTCGGCGTCCTGTTTGGCGGTGCCATGGCCTGCTGGTCATTGGGGGTGGCACTGTCCGAGCAGCTCGGCGTGATCGCGTTCATCAACAGTTTCGGGATTCTGATGGTACCGGTGCTCGCCCGCCTGCTGTTCAAGGACAGGCCGCCGATGAGCACCTGGATCGCCCTGCCCACCGCCCTGCTCGGTTTCGCTCTGTTGGGCATGGGACAACCCGGCGCTACGGAAAGCTTTCATATTGAACCGGCACAATGGCTCATCTTCGGGGCTGCCTGCCTGTTCGCCCTAGTGTTCAACTTCAATTCACGTCTGGTGCGCAATATCCCGGCCCTGCCGCTGACGGCCATCCAGCTGATGACCACCGGCGTCACCTGCCTGATGCTGTCGGCCATCAGCGAAAGCTGGCCGTCCGGCATCAGTCTCGACATCCTGAGCTGGTTTCTGGCCAGTACTCTGATCGCCAGCACCCTGCGTTTCTTCCTGCAGATTTACGCACAGAGCCTGACCACGCCCAGCCATGCCTCGGTCATCCTGATGCTCGAAGCGGTCTGGGCGGCCCTGATGTCGGCTGCCTGGTTCGGAGAGCGCATGACCCTGATCCAGATGACAGGCTGCGGACTGATCTTCATGGCCCTGCTGATCAATCGCTGGCAATGGATCGCGCGTCTCTGGCGTCAGCGACGGGTTGCCTCGTGAGTAAAGCGTCCTGACTTGAGTGTCAGGCATGTCGCCACCATGTCTGACGCTTGAGCGTTTGATTTCCCGCCCCATTCCTGTCACCGGAGCCCTCATGATCCCCACGCTACTCGGCGTACTCACGCTGCTGATGGCAGCCTTCACCCTGCTGCCACTCACGCGCCTGCGGCATTGGTCCGTCCGCATCATGGACTTTCCCCGCCTGCAGCTGGCGGTACTCTGGGCGGCCCTGCTGGTGGCCGACCTTCTCGTCGGCGAGCTCTCGACAGGACTGCGGCTGACGCTGGCTTTCATCGCACTGGCAGGGCTCATCTACCAGGCGCAGTGGATCATTCCCTACACCCGGCTCGCCCGCTGTGAATCGGGCGTCGCGCAGCACAGTGATCCCGCACGTCATGTGCGTCTGTTGACCGCCAACGTGCTGACCAGCAACCACGACAGCGACGCCCTGCTGGCGATCGTCAGGCGCGAGCAACCCGACGTTCTTGTCACCCTGGAGTCCGATGGCTGGTGGGAAAGCCGCCTGGATGTCCTGGAGGGAGATGAGCCGGAGCATGGCTACCGGCATACGCTCAAGTGCCCGTTGGACAACCTCTACGGTATGCATGTCTATTCTCGTCTGCCCCTGCACGACGCCAGCATCGACTACCTGGTCGAAGATGACGTGCCCTCGATGCATGCCCATCTGGAGCTCAAGAGCGGCGATCGCATACGCGCTCATTTCCTGCATCCCGCACCGCCCAGCCCGACCGAAAACGAGGAGTCCAGTGAACGAGACGCGGAGCTTGTCATCGTGGCCAAGAGCGTGGCCGAGAGCGAGCAGCCCATCATCGTGACGGGAGATCTCAACGACGTGGCCTGGTCTCGCACCACACGCCTGTTCCGCAAACTGTCCGGCCTGCTGGACCCACGCGTCGGCCGTGGCATGTTCAATACCTTCCATGCCAGCATTCCCTTGCTGCGCTGGCCATTGGACCACCTCTTCCATAGCCGGCATTTCAGCGTGGTGCGCGTGGCTCGCATGGAAGCCTTCGGCTCCGATCATTTCCCGCTGCTGACGGAGCTGGCACTGACCCCGAACCAGAAGACGAACCACGTCGATGAAAGGCCCGAGCCTGACGCGGAGGATCACGCCGAAGCACGTGAGACCGCAGAAGACGAAGACGTCAGTCATCAGGATGTCCCGACGCCCGGACGTTGATCACCGAAGTCGGCTCGCGGCTCTGCCTGCCGCCCTGACTCACGCCCTGTCTGCCCCCCCCCCCCGGCCGGGAAGCGCGCCGGGATGGAGCGGCACCCCACCCTGATCTGGTATGCTGCGCGTCATTGACGCCATGCATGGCGCGCCACGCAACTTCAAGACATCCTCAAAGACCGGACCCACGCCCGTGACCAACAACGACATCATCCGTCGCCTGCGCTACGCACTCAATCTCTCCGACAGCGACATGATCAACACCTTCGCCGCCGCCGACCACGAAGTCACCCGCGCCCAGGTCAGTGACTGGCTCAAGCGCGATGACGACGATGCCCAGCAGCGCATCAAGGACATCGATCTGGCCAGCTTTCTCAATGGCCTGATCAACGTGCGGCGGGGCAAGCGCGAGGGTGCTCAGCCCGCACCGGAAAAGCGTCTCGATAACAATCTGATCCTGCGCAAGCTCAAGATCGCCTTCGAGCTCAAGGACGATGACATGCTGGATCTGCTGGCGCTGGCCGGTTTCGAGATGATCACCAAGTCGGAACTGTCCGCCTTCTTCCGCAAGCCGGACCATCGCCACTACCGCGAATGCAAGGACCAGATCCTGCGCAATCTGCTCAAGGGCATCGAGCTGCGTCACCGTCGCCACGACCCGGAGACCGAGCAGCACGCCGTCGACCCCGCCTGAAGCCTCCGCTAGCCAGACACGACAACGCCGCTTCACGATGAAGCGGCGTTGTCGTGTCTCAAGGCATCATCACCGGGCCTGATGCCCGGCGCTCCACCCGTTCAGCGTCTAGTCATCATCGCCGTCTTCGGCACTCTTCAGACGCGCCTTGCGTTCCTGCTCCTCTTCCATGGCGGCCATGATGTTCTCGAGCAGCGCATCCACGTCCGGTGCCTCGGAGTCATCCTCGAAGAGACCCGTCAGCTCGACATCGGGGTCCATGTCACCGGCCTCGAACAATGCCCATATCTCATCAGCGTAGCGAGTCTGGGCAAGTTCCGGAGCGAACATCGCATAGTAGGCGGTGATGTTGGCGACATCGCGCGCCAACATGCTCTTGGCATTGTTGTTGGCCGCTGCGTCCACCGCCTGCGGAAGATCGATGATCACCGGGCCGTAGTCATCGACCAGCACATTGAACTCGGACAGATCCCCGTGCACCAGGCCGGCATGCAACATGCGAACGATGTAATGCATCATCAAGGCGTGGTCTTCACGCGCCTGTTCCGCCGACATCGAGACATCATTGAGGCGCGGTGCCACATTGCCATCGTCGTCGGTGACCAGCTCCATCAGCAGCACACCGTCAAAGCAGCCGTATGGCTGAGGCACGCGCACACCGGCATCGGCCAGACGATAGAGGGCATCCACCTCGGCGTTCTGCCAGGCGGCTTCCTGCTGGTCGCGTCCGAAACCGGAGCCCTTCTCCATCGCCCGCTGACGACGGCTGTTGCGTACCTTGCGGCCTTCCTGGTAGAGCACGGCCTGCTTGAAGCTGCGCTGGGCAGCATCCTTGTATACCTTGGCGCAGCGAATCTCTTCTCCGCAGCGCACCACGTAGACCGAGGCTTCCTTGCCACTCATCAAGGGGCGAAGCACTTCATCGACCAGTCCGTCATCTATGAGCGGCTGGATTCTCTTTGGCGTTTTCATCGCGTTCTTATACGCGTTTTCGCCTCGATCGGGAATCACCCCATCACAATTTTGTGACATGACAGACTCGAAAGCCCCCGGCATCCAGAAGGATACCGGGGGCTTTTTTCATGACATCACACCAGACCTGGCATGGTATGACGACAGGTGTCAGGCGTTCTTCAAGCTCTGCATGTCGATGACAAAGCGGTATTTCACCTTGCCCTGCTGCATGCGCTCCCACGCCTCGTTGATATTCTGGATGTCGATCATCTCGATATCGCAGGTGATGTCATGCTCGGCACAGTAATCGAGCACTTCCTGGGTCTCCGGCATGCCGCCGATCAGCGAGCCCGCCAGCACACGACGCTTCATGACCAGATTGCCGCCCTGCAGAGCGGGGTCTACCTCCTGCACCAGCCCGACGAGAATATGGGTGCCGTCGTACTTCAGTGTATTGAGGTAGGGGTTGAGATCGTGCGGCACCGGTACTGTATCGAGCAGGAAATCGAAGGTTTCGGTCGCGGCGGCCATCTGCTCATCGTCGCTGGACACGATGACGTGATCGACGCCATTTTCGCGCGCTTCCGCTACCTTGGCTTCACTGCGCGTGAACAGGGTGACTTCACAGCCCATCGCCTTGGCGAACTTGATCCCCATGTGGCCCAGGCCACCCATGCCGATCACGCCGACCTTGTCGCCGGACTTCACGCCATAGTGGCGCAGCGGAGAATAGGTCGTGACACCGGCACACAGCAGCGGCGCAGCCACCGCCGGGTCCAGCTTGTCAGGGATGGACACCACGAAGCGCTCGCTGACGACGATCCTGTCGGAATAGCCGCCTTGCGTGAGGCTGCCATCGTGGCGATCCGGGCTGCCGTAGGTCATGGTCATGCCCTCGAGGCAGTATTGCTCGAGCCCCTCGTGACAAGCGCTGCACTCACGGCAGGAATCTACCATGCAGCCGACACCGACCATGTCACCCACCTTGTACTGGCTGACATCATCGCCGACCTGGGTGACTCGCCCGACGATCTCGTGACCCGGCACGATGGGATACTGGGTGAAGCCCCAGTCATTGCGACCGACGTGCAGGTCCGAATGACACACACCGCAATACAGGATCTCGATGGCTACATCATCCGGGCGCGGCTGACGACGCTCGAAATTCCATGGCGCCAGATCGGCGGAATCAGACTTGAGTGCGTAGCTTCGGGTGTTGCCGTCAAAGGTGTTCGCCATGCCAGCTCTCCTTGCATCATGAAAAGTATCAACGTGAAGAAGGAGGTGTCGCCGCCTGGATCACTTTTCAACGCCCTGACTCACTGTCTGCTGGCATCTCTGTGTTGGTGTGATCGCAACAGCGCCGCTGGTGTATCACGACATCACGAACATATCACGCAGCGAAATCACCACTTCTTAATTACTTCTGACGCGATCAAGCAGGAAAAACGCAGTCGTGTTATCATACTCTTCCACCCCTCACGTCTCGGAACGGAGTCCCGCATGGCCAACACTCGTACTGCTGCCAAGAAGAAAGCACCCGCTGCTGTTGAAACATCCGCCTCGCTGGAAGCCCAGATGCAAGCCTTCCTCGATCGTGGCGGCAAGGTTGAAGTGATTGAATCCGGCGTTAGCGGTCAGATCATCGGCCACAAGCCGACCAAGCCCTCCAATCCCGCTGCCGGCAACTGATGCTTCCATCAGGCCCAGACTCGGCCTGATCGTGGCAAGCTGTCAGAAGATCGCCAGCCGCTGCTCGCCATGATTGGCAGCGGCCGGTCTCTGCCCTCCTCTCGAGATGGCGCTACCAGGAACAGCTCTGCTTTCAACAGCTCTGCTTTCAACCGATAGCACCAGACAGGTCAGTGTAGACAGATCAGAGCAGACAGGTCAGAGAAAGACAGATCCGCTCTCATTGCATGGTGTCAGCAGCACAAGCACTCATCGTCGGAGCCAGGCGCAATGCCTGAGTCATCCCGCGACACCTGAACGACTCCCACGCCGCACGCGCCTCCAGTACCTGCCTGCTCTGCTTCAGGCACATCATTCAGCCTTCCGGTCCCTGTGACAGCCAATGTCGAACTCTCCCACGCCCGCAATCCAACCGTCCTTGCCGACATCCGACTCGCCCACGCGCCTCGCCGTCTTCATCGATGTCCAGAATATCTATTACACCACCCGCGACACCTTTGGCCGGCAATTCGATTACCGCCGACTGTGGGCCGAGCTGGAATCCCTGGGCAGCATCACGCATGCCTACGCCTATGCGATTGACCGTGGTGACCCCAAGCAGCAGCAATTCCAGCAACGCCTGCGTGAGATAGGGTTCGAGGTCAAGCTCAAACCCTTCATCCAGCGAGGAGATGGCTCGGCCAAGGGCGACTGGGATGTCGGCATCACGATCGATGTGATGGAAGCCGCCCCCGACGTCGACGAGATCATTCTCGCCTCCGGCGATGGTGACTTCGCCCTGCTGCTGGAGCATGTCGCAGCGCGCCATGCCGTCACGACGCGTGTCTACGGCGTCGAGGCACTCACTGCCCTCGCCCTGATGCGCAGCGCTGATCACTTCCGCGAGATAGATAACACGCTGCTGATGCGCTGAGGGCTTGCCCCCACGATGCCCCACGGCCACATCACGCACGCCATTACCACAACGCCCGCAAGCCTTCCCGTCAGAGGAGGACTTGCGGGCGTTTTCGTCGAGTTGAAGGAAAGTCCCGGACACTGGTGGCGTATGTCGCCAGATTGCCCTCTAGCGTTGTGGTGCGGCGGATAACGTCAACTCGATGGCATCGTGACGCCAGTGTTCATCATCGCAGTCCACTGCACGGCCATTCTGATCGAAGTTGATCCGCGTGATGCGCTGCGCCGGGCTACCCGGTGCCGCATTCAGGGCGACGGCCGTCTCGGCGTCGAACACGCTGGAGGCCAACTCGAAGCTCACGCGCCGGATGCGAATGGCGTACTGGTGAAGGTAGAGCGTGGTCAGCGAATGCGCCGAGAGATCGAAATCGAGAATGCCGGGGAAGCAGTCGCGTCGCAGGTGATGACAGACGTGCAGCACCCGCCGGCCATCCATGCGCCGCACTCGCGTGATGCGATAGACCCCGGCACCCCGTGCAATTCCCAGACGCTGGGCGATCACCTCATCAGCGGGAACTACCTGAGCGGACAGCACCTCGGTGGAAGCGACCCGCTGCTGCGACTGCACCATCTCGTGAAAAGGCAGACATGCCAGCAGGTCATACCTGAGGCGCGGCGGCGAGACGAACCAGCCGCGGCGGTTCTCGCGATAGATTCGCCCTTCCGCTTCCAGCTGCAGCAAGGCATCTCGCAAGGTGACTCGCGTGGTGCCGAACCGCTCGATCATCTCACGCTCGGACGGCAGACGCTGCGAGGCATGCAGCGGCGCTGCTTCAAGATGGTTCAGCAGCCTGCCCTTGAGCCCGGTGACGGGCAAATCCGCCGTGCGCGTCAGGGAAGTTGCGTCGTCACCTGTGGGCTCGATCGATGATGAAGGCATGCGAAGTTCCTGAAAGATAACGAAAGAGAGCGATTTCTGGCGAGTCACTTGCATGTCATCCAAGGTGTCCATCATGACAAGGCCCGAGAATCGCGATCGCTGTGGTCTAGTGTAGACGTCGCCAGACGAGTCAGCCCACGCTCGCCGAGCATCATGACACAGGCATGACGATCCGGTGACAGCACAAGGCCATCCTGTGTGATGCGCGTGAGAATCCGAGGCGGATGCCTATCATCGGGACACGCTCTCATGCAGGGAATTGTCAGAAAATCAGCCGGCACCACGCAGCGTTGCGTCAAAACATGTACCACTGATGGCTGATGGCTGATGGCTGATGGCTCATTGCCACGACACTGACATAGTGACGACGCGCGACTGTCACAACCGCTGCGTAAAGTCATGTCAGCCCCGAGACTGAACTAGACCACAGAAATTGAGGTGGCAGGTCTCGAGGAAGACTGCGCAGGACAAGAACCAGCTTTGACCCCATCTCGCCTGCCTGCTCGCCTCGGTGACTCGCTGGCCAGGAATGCACTCTCGCATCCGTTGATTACCCCGTCTGGGAGGATTGTCATTGAAGTCGTTCACCGCTACCTCGCCCCATACCGCCGGCCTGATGGTCTCGGCCCTCATGGCCACCCTGCTGAGCAGCGCCTCCGTCAGTGCCGCTGAAGTGCCGGACGCACTGCTCAAGGCCGCCCAGGCAGAAGGCCGCGTCGACAGCGTCGGCATGCCGGACAGCTGGGCCAACTGGAAGGACACCTGGGCAGACCTCGAGTCGAAGTATTCCATCGCGCACAGCGATACCGACATGAGCTCCGCCGAGGAAGTCGCCAAGTTCAAGGCCGAAGGCGAGAACGCCACGGCAGATATCGGTGACGTGGGCTTCGCCTTCGGCCCCATCGCGGTCAAGCAGGGCGTGACTCAAGCCTACAAGCCGACCACCTGGGACGAGATCCCCGACTGGGCCAAGGATGAAGATGGCGAGTGGATGCTGGGCTACACCGGCACCATCTCCCTGATGATCAACAAGACACTCGTCAGTGAAGATCAGCGCCCCGCTTCCTTCGCGGATCTCGCCAATGGTGATTACAAGGTCTCCGTCGGCGCGGTCGGCAAGGCGTCCCAGGCCAACAACGCCATCCTGGCCGCAGCCTTCGCCAATGGCGGCAGCGAGTCAGACCTGACGCAGGGTCTGGAAGTGTTCGCCGAACTGGCCCGCCAGGGACGCCTGTCACTGGCCGAGCCGAGCATCGCCAACCTGGAGAAGGGCGAGGTGGAGGTCGCACTGCTGTGGGACTTCAACGCGCTCAACTATCGCGATCAGATCAACCGCGACACCTTCGAGGTGGTCATCCCCTCGGATGCCTCCGTCACCTCGGGCTACGCCACCATCATCAACAAGCATGCCGCTCACCCGAACGCCGCCAAGCTGGCACGTGAGTACATCCTGTCAGATGCCGGCCAGCTGAACCTGGCGGCAGGTTACGCCCGCCCGATCCGCGCCGAGCACCTGACCCTGCCGGAAGACATCGCCGCCAAGCTGCTGCCCAACGAGCAGTACGCCAATGCCCGCCCGGTACAGGACTTCGCCGGCTGGGAAGCCAGTGCCCGACAGCTGCCGCGTCAGTGGCAGTCCCAGGTACTGATCCACCAGCAGTGACCCCCGGCCTCTGTCCAGAGCGGATAGAGCGCGCACCATCCTGACAGACGGCACCGTCCACACGGTGCCGTCTTGAGCTTCACGGAGTCTTCATGTCCCAGCGTGTCATTCTTGTCGTGCTCGATGGCCTCAACCATGCCGTGGGTCGGCATGCCATGGGCTATCTGAGCGCCCTGGTCGAGGCCGGTCGCGGGCAGTACCAGTCGCTGGAGTGCGAACTGCCAGCGATGTCGCGACCGCTCTATGAGTGCCTGCTGACCGGTGATCTGCCCGTCGACTCCGGCATCGTCAACAATGGCATCGTGCGACGTTCGCGAGGCGTGAGCCTGTTCGACCTCGCCAGTCAGCAGGGCCGACGCACCGCGGCAGCCGCCTATCACTGGGTTAGCGAACTCTACGTCGCCGCCCCGTTCGTGCCAGCCAGACACCGACTGCTCGACAATCCCGAATCCGCCATCCAGGCGGGGATCTTCTACTGGCAGGATCACTACCCGGACGACCACGTCTTCAGCGATGCCGAGATGCTGAGACTGCGTCACGACCCGGACTTCCTGCTGGTGCACAGCATGAACATCGATGACGCCGGCCATCGCCACGGCGGTGAGTCCGCGCAATATCGCAATGCGGCGCGTCATGCCGATGTCGCCTTGGCCGACTACCTGCCCTGCTGGCTGGAGGCCGGCTATCAGGTGATGGTCACCGCCGATCACGGCATGAACGCCGACCGTTCACATTCCGGGCTTCTCGAAGAAGAGCGCCGAGTGCCGCTCTGGACCTTCGGCAGCGCCTTCGCCCGCAGCCCCGCCCGAGACCTTCGCCAGCGCGAGCTCTGCGGCACTCTGGCTAGCGTGCTGGGACTGGAGCACGACAAGGCCAGCAACACATCCCTGCTGGCAGGCCCTGGAGGGGACGCATGATGCCGACATTCCTCAGGCGAGTGCTGACCAGCCCCGCGATGTGGCTGCTGCCCTTCGCCATCCTCTTCTTCGCCTTCCAGATCGCCCCGCTGATCTGGGTGATGATCAGCGCCTTCAAGACCCCCGCAGGCTGGGGGCTGGCCAATTTTCAGGAAATCGCCACCTCCCCCTTCTTCCGCCAGGCCATCGGCCGCAGTCTCGAGATCTCGCTGATGTCCAGCGTGCTGGGACTGGCGATCGCCGCCGTGACCTGTCACAGCATGCACCGCTGCGGGCTGGGCCTGACGCGCGCGATGATCGCCTTCACCAACATGACCAGCAACTTCGCCGGCGTGCCGCTGGCTTTCGCCTTCATCATCCTGATGGGGGCCAACGGCATGCTGACCTTGATGCTGGAGCGCCTGGGCATCATCGATGACTTCAATCTCTATTCACGCACCGGCCTGATCGTCATCTACACCTGGTTCCAGATCCCGCTGGGCATCCTGCTGCTCTACCCGGCCTTCAGCACGCTCAAGGGCGAGTGGCGCGAAGCCGCCAGCCTGCTCGGCGCCAACCGTCTGGCCTACTGGCAGCACATCGGCCTGCCCGTGCTCTGGCCGTCGCTGGCTGGCACGCTCACCGTACTGTTCGCCAATGCCATGGGCGCCTATGCCACCGTCTATGCGCTGGTGAACACCAGCTACAACCTGATGACCATCCGCATCGCCAATCTGGTCTCCGGCGACCTCTTCCTGCAGCCGGAACTGGCCAGCGCACTGGCGATGGTACTGGTGGTCATTCTCGTCATCGTCACGCTGATCCAGCAGTGGCTCATGCGCAGGAGCTACCATGTCACTTCCCGCTGAACTGCCGTATCGCCATGGCAAGCCGCTGCTGCCCAGCCTGATGGCGCGTCTGCGCGGGCTCAATCCCTACAGCGTGGTGGTGGGCAGCGTCTTCACGCTGCTGGCACTGCCGCTGGTGGCCACGCTGTTCTACGCCCTTGCCACCCGGTGGGGCGCCAGCCTCACGCCCGATGGCCTGACGGTGAAGTGGTTTCTGGAGCTGTGGACCACCCCCCGCTTTCTCGCCGCATTCGGGCGCTCCCTGCTGGTCGCCGTCGGCGCCCTGATCCTGTCACTGCTGTTGATCGTGCCGGTGGTCTTCCTGGCCCATACCCGCTATCCGCGCCTGGATGGCTGGATGAATGGCCTGATCCTGCTGCCCTTCGCCGTGCCACCCATCGTGTCCTCGGTCGGTCTACTGCAGCTGTATGCCGGCGGCCCACTGCCGATCATCGGCACGCCCTGGATCCTGATTCCCACCTATTTCACCATCGTGCTGCCCTTCATGTACCGAGCGCTGGCCAACAGCCTGCGAGCGCTGGATGTGGCATCGCTGATGGAAGCCGCCCAGTTGCTGGGCGCCAGCCCGCTGCAGGCCTTCTTCCAGGTGGTCCTGCCCAATATCCGGGTCGGCATCCAGATCGCCGTCTTCCTGGCCTTCTCGTTTCTGGCCGGTGAATTCGTGTTCGCCAACATGCTGGTCGGCACCCGTTTCGAGACGCTGCAGGTCTACCTGAACAACATTCGCGGGGCCAGCGGCCACTTCACCAGTGCGCTGGTCATCACGCTGTTCGTGTTCACCCTGATTCTCACCTGGCTGGGCAACCGCCAGCCCGCCGAGCAGGCGATGCCGGAAGATGACGCCGAGGAGGCGCTGGCCACCGCCATGACGGAAGGTCTCCCCGCCACGCCCGCGAAAGCTGGCCCTGCCGCCCCCCATTCCCGTACCGATTCACGAGGGCACCGCTGATGCTTGCCACCGATATCCCGCAGACCCACTCTCGCCACGACAGCGATGGCCTGCTGACCAGCGCGTTGCGTGAACAGGCCGCCGACCAGCAGTACCTGACGCTCAAGGGCCTGGCCAAGCGTTTCGGCAAGACGCGCGTGTTCTCCGACATCGATGCCGAGATCGCCCGTGGCGAGTTCATCACCCTGCTCGGGCCCTCTGGCTGCGGAAAATCCACCCTGCTGCGCGCCATTGCCGGGCTCAACGACGTGGACAGCGGCGAGATCATCGTCGATGGTCACGACATCACCCGTCTGCCGCCCCAACGGCGCGGCATCGGCATGGTCTTCCAGCACTATGCGCTGTTCCCCAACATGCGCGTGGCGGACAACGTCGCCTTCGGCCTGCGCATGAAGAAGGTGCGCCCCGAGGAGCGCGAGCGTCGCGTCACGGAAGTGCTGCGACTGGTGGAGCTGACCGACCAGGCACAGCGCTATCCACATCAGCTGTCCGGTGGCCAGCGACAACGCGTGGCACTGGCGCGCGCGCTGGTGGTCGAGCCCCAGATCCTGCTGCTCGATGAGCCGCTCTCGGCGCTGGATGCGCGCATCCGCCGTCATCTGCGCGATCAGATTCGCGACATCCAGAAGAGTCTCGGCCTCACCACCCTGTTCGTCACCCACGATCAGGAAGAGGCCTTGCTGCTCTCGGATCGCATCTTCCTGATGCATCAGGGCAGCATTCTCCAGCAGGGCAACGCAGCATCGCTCTACACCCGACCGGTAGACGCCACGGCCGCAGGCTTCATGGGCCATTACAATCTGATCGGCAGCGAGCTTGCCCGCCCCCTGCTCGGCTACCTGTGCGATAGCCCGCAGGTCGCATTGCGGCCGGAGGCGCTCTATCTGCAGCCGGATAAGATGACACGCCCCCTCCTCCCCGGGCACCTGGAGGCTGGCCTCGACTTCCCGCTCCAGCCATTGCCGGCCAATGTGGGGCCAGCGCTGCCCGGCGTCATCCTGCGCCATCAATTGCTGGGCAACATCGTGCGCTACGAGGTGGATTGTCAGGGACTGCGTCTCAACGTCGATGTGCTCAACCGCAGTGCCCGCCAGCTGCTGCCCGACCATCTGCGCGTGCAGGTGCATGCCGATCTCGACGAAATCCAGGCGCTGGGCACGCACGACACTGGCGACAGGTCACGGGTGGCAAATGGGTGAAATGCACATGAGTGAAGCGCCTGGGGGGGAAGTGCGCGGGCTGGCCATCTTCGATCTCGATGACACCCTGCTGGATGGCGACGCCACGGGGCTGTGGACCGAGTGGCTGATCCAGCTGGGCTGGATCACGGACCCCGAGCGATACCGCGCCATCTGGACGCAACAGATGGCAGACTACGCCACGGGCCGACTCGACATGGAAGCGCACCTGAGCCATCTGCTCTCCCCGCTGGCCGGTCGCACCGTCAGTGAAGTCGAGGCCGAGGTGGGCACCTTCCTCGATACCGAACTGCTGCCGCGCCTCTACCGTGAGGGTCGCGAGCGCATCGCATGGCATCGTGATCAGGGCCATCAGGTCGTGATCATCTCGGCCTCGACAGCCCAGCTGGTGGCACCGCTGGCAGAGCGACTGGCATTGGATGCCGCGCTGGCGACTCGCCTGGAGGTCAAGGATGGCTGCTACACGGGACGCGCCCGGGGCATCCGTACCTTCCGCGATGGCAAGCTTGCGGCCTTGACGCACTGGCTGGCAGAGCATCTCGGCCCCGATGGACACAGCCTCCCCACCTGGGGCTATTCGGATTCACGCAATGATCTGGCGTTGCTGGAGTTCGTCGATCACCCGCATGCGGTCTGTGCCGACCCGACCCTGGAAGCCATCGCCACGCAGCGCCACTGGCCGCGCCTGCGTTGGCAAGGTTACGACTGAGGGACTGAGCGCTTTCACTCCCGAAACAGGCGACGACTGACGCAAAAAAAGGCACTCTATGCCCAAGACGAAAGGCAAAGGAAGCCGCAACATGGCAGAGGTCAGGGTCAGTCGGACCGCAAGGGTCCCGGATCCATTACGCGTCAGGCGTTATCACAAGGCACCGGAGGTCGGCCCCCGTGTGCTGTTCTTCAGCGGCGGCACGGCGCTGACGGGCATCTCGCGCACCCTGACGCGCTATACCCATCATAGCATCCATCTGGTGACGCCCTTCGATTCCGGTGGCAGCTCCGCCAAGCTGCGTGATGCCTTCTCGATGCCGGCCATCGGCGACCTTCGCTCACGCCTGATGGCGCTGGCCGATGACAGCGTGCTGGGGCACCCGGAGATCTACCGGTTGTTCACGCACCGTCTGCCTGCCGAAGCACGCCCGGAGATGCTGCAGGCCACTCTGCGGGAACTGGCGGCGGGCCGTCATCCGCTCAGCATGGCCGTGGCGGAGCCCATGCGCACGCTCATCTGTCATCAGCTGGGCTTTCTGATCGAGGCCATGCCGGCAGGCTTCGATCTGCGCGGCGCCAGCATCGGCAATCTGATCATCGCCGGCGGCTACCTGAACCATCATGAGCAGCTCGACCAGATCATCTTCCTGTTCTCCAAGCTGGTGCATGTACGCGGGACGGTGCGCGCCATCATCAATACCGACTGCCATCTGGCCGTCACCCTGGAAGATGGGCGCAGAATCATCGGCCAGCACCAGATCACCGGCAAGGAAGTCGCGCCACTGGAGAGCCCCATCGCGCGCATTCAGCTGGTCGAGGCCAGTGCGAAGGACAATACGACGGACAGCACCACAGAGCGAGACACGCACAATGACGGCGGTGCCATCGTGCCCGTGCGGCCTGCGCTGCACCTCAACAACCGTCAGCTGATCGATTCCGCGGAACTGATCTGCTTTCCGCCGGGCAGTTTCTACTCCAGCGTCATCGCCAACCTGCTGCCCAGCGGGGTGGGACGCGCGATACTGGCCAACCCCTGTCCCAAGGTCTACATCCCCAACTGCAGTCCGGACCCGGAGCAGACCGGCAAGACACTCGAGCAACTGGTCGCGACCCTGATCGAGACCCTGTGTGCGGACCTGGATGTCTCACGCAACGACTGCCCCAACGAGCATCTGCTCAACATCGTGCTGCTGGACAGTCAGCGTGGCGACTACCCCGGCGGCGTCTCCGTCCCCGCGCTGGAGCGCATGGGGCTGACCGTGATCGACACTCGCCTGATCAGCGAGCAGAGCGCGCCCTACTACGACAACGAACTGCTGGTCACCGCCCTGCTGTCACTGGTATGACGACCGCCACGCGCCGCCTGGCATGACAACCGCCTCGTATGAACAGAACGCCCCCGCCTGCCAACTTGCAGACGGGGGCGTTCGTTTTCAGGCTGTGCTCTGAACGGGAGGACAGGCTTACATCACCCCACGTACCGCCCCGAGAATCACCATCGCCAGCACCAGCTTCCAGGGTGCCAGCGCGAAGCGGGTCAGCGCGATGAAGGCCGCCAACGCGATGACGACGTCCAGATGACTCAGCACACTGGTGGTCCACAAGGGGTCATACAGCGCCATGCCCAGCACGCCGACGACCGCCGCATTGGCGCCCGCGAGCGCAGCGCGTGCTGCGGGCCGTGCACGCAGGCGCCCCCACAGGGGTGCCACGCCGATCAACAGCAGAATCCCCGGCAGGAAGAGACTCAACAGCGCAATGATGGCGCCGAGCACTGCCGAATCCCCGCCCACCTGGGCCATGCCCGCTCCCAGCCAGGCGGCGAAGGTGAACAGTGGCCCCGGCACCGCCTGCGCGGCCCCATAGCCGGTGAGAAAGGTATCGGCCGCGATACGCCCCGTCTCGACGGTGGAGGCCTCCAACAGCGGCAGCACCACATGCCCGCCCCCGAATACCAGCGCCCCGGCACGGTAGAAGATCTCGACCAGACTGCCGGAGGCCAGCAGCGGCAGCGCGATCAACAGCGCGAAGAAGGTGATCAGACAGGCGCGAGCCAGGCGCGTCGAGACCGGCAGCGACAGCCCCGCTGCCCCCGCCTGCTGGCGAACAAGGGCCGCACTGTCATCACGACACAGCAGGCTGCCGAGCAGCGCGCCCAGCGCGATCACTCCGACCTGCGTCCAGGCGCTCTGCGCCAGCGCCAGGCCCAGCATGGCCAACAGCGCCAGCCCGGCGCGCCGTCGGTCCGGGCACAGCGTGCGCGCCATGCCCCAGATCGCCTGGGCAACGACCGCCACCGCCACCAGCTTCAAGGCGTGGATCACCCCGGAAGCCAGCGGTCCTTCGAGGCTGGCCGCCACCAGCGCCAATGCCAGCAGTGCCAGCGCAGACGGCAAGGTGAAGCCGACCCAGGCGAGCACCCCACCCATCACCCCGCCACCACGCACCATGCCCAGTGCAAAGCCGACCTGACTGCTGGCCGGCCCCGGCAGGAACTGGCACAGCGCGAGCAGCTCGGCGTAGGCCGCATCACTCAGCCAGCCGCGCCGGCGGACCAGCTCCGCATGGAAGTAGCCCAGGTGCGCGATCGGCCCGCCGAAGCTGGTCAGCCCCAGCGTGAGGAAGGTGAGCAGCACGTCCCGATATCGCTCGCGAGAGGATACGGCGGTCACACCGTCGGCCTCGTGCGGCGCCTGCCTGGTTGAAACACGATCGTGACTGGATGACATGTGGCGTCTCTGTAGAAGGTGGCGCTGGGGGCATGGACAGGCGTCGGGGGATCAGGAAGTGATCCCTCAGGCGACACCTTGCAAGGTACTCAGGTACTCAGGTACTCAGGTACTGCCGGCAGGCGAATCGGATGTTGCGTGTGACTCCTGCGGCAAGGCAAGGGCCATCACGGCACTCGCCGCCACCAATCCGGCCGACCACCACAGGCAGGCTTCCAGCCCATAGGCCTGATAGAGCCATCCGGACAGCAAGGTGCCCAGCAGGCGCCCCATGGCGTTGGCCATGTAATAGAAGCCGACATCCATCGACACGCCTTCATTGCGCGCGAAGCGCACGATCAGATAGCTGTGCCAGCTGGAATTGACCGCAAAGACGGCCCCGAACACCAACAGGCCGATGATCAACCATTCCAGTGGCGCCAACCCCAACAGGATGGCACCACTGATATCGGCCGCCTGTGGCGCATCCAGCGGCAGGCTGGCCATCAGCGCCGGCAGCAGGGCCAGGCCGGCCGCCAGCGACACCGTGACCCAGCGGACGCCGGTGGCGCCGTTCAAGCGGCGTGAGAGCGGACCGGTGATGCGTGGCGCCTGGGTCTGGACACCGCCATAGCCGATCACCCAGGCGGCCATGAGCACGCCGACCGTCCAGAAATGCCAGCCATGTACCTCGGCCAGATACACCGGCAAGGCCACCACGAACCAGACGTCACGGGCCGAGAACAGGCACAGTCGAGCCGCCGAGAGCACATTGACCGCCCGCGAGGTCGAGAACATCTCACGGAATGCCGGCTTGCGACTGGCCTTGCTCTGCCCCAGTGATGCCGACAGCTTGCGCAGTGACAGCACCAGCACGCCTGCCAGCATCAGCCACATGACCATGACGGTGCCCTGGAAGCCGATGAGACTGAGCGCCGCCCCGCCCAGGAAGAAGCCCAGTCCCTTGAGCGCATTCTTGGAGCCGGTGAGCAACGCGACCCAGCGATACAGCGCGCTCTGCGATTCCTCCACCGGCTGCCCCTTGGGCACCAGCACCTTGATGGCGCTCTTGGCGCTCATCTTGTTGAGGTCCTTGGCGATGCCGGACAGCGCCTGGGCGATCATCACCCAGATGACCGTCAGCATGGGTTCCGGCACCAGCAGCATGCCGAGCGCCACCAGCTGCATCGCAAGCCCCGCATTCATGGTGCGATTGAGGCCGAGCCGTGCCCCGAGCCAGCCGCCGACCAGATTGGTGACGACACCGAAGGCCTCGTAGAACAGGAACAGCATCGCCACGTCCAGCGCCGAATAGCCCAGCGAGTGGAAGTGCAGCACCACCAGCATGCGCAGCGCGCCATCGGTCAACGTGAAGGCCCAGTAGTTGCCGGTCACCAGCAGGTACTGGCGCACCTCATGGGGCAGCTCTTGCAGGCGGGCAAGCATGTCAGCGCTCCTGTGTGCTGGCGTCGGTCAGATCACCCAGGCCGACTTTCAGTGCCAGTTCCGCGGTGCGATTGGCGTAGCCCCATTCGTTGTCGTACCAGGCGTACAGCTTGAGCTGGGTCCCCGCGACCACCATGGTCGAGAGCGCATCGATGATGCTGGAGCGGGAATCGGTACGGAAATCGATCGACACCAGCGGGCGTGTCTCATATCCCAGCACCCCGGAAAGCTCGCCTTTTGCCGCAGTTTGCAGCGCCTGATTGACCTCCTCCACCGTCACTTCGCGATCGAGCTCGAACACCATGTCGGTGAGAGAGGCATTGGCCAGCGGCACGCGAATGGCGTGGCCGTTCAGTCGGCCTTCCAGCTCCGGGAAGATGGCGCTGATCGCCTTGGCGGAGCCGGTGGTCGTCGGAATCAGGCTCATGCCGCAGGCCCGCGCACGGCGCAGATCCTTGTGCGGCGCATCCAGAATCGTCTGAGTATTGGTGATGTCGTGCACGGTCGTCATGGAACCATGGCGAATGCCGAACTGCTCCTGAATCACCTTGATCACCGGCGCCAGACAGTTGGTGGTACAGCTGGCCGCCGTCACGATGCGATGCGTCTGGGCATCATAGAGATGATCGTTCACGCCCATGACGATATTGAGTACGCCCGCTTCTTTGACCGGCGCGGAGACCACGACACGCGCCACGCCCTGCTCGAGATAGGCATTGAGCACCTCGGTGCTCTTCTTCTTGCCGGAGGCCTCGATCACCACGTCACAACCCGACCAGTCGGTGTCACTGATCTCACGCTGGCTGGAGAACGTCGTGCGCTGACCATCGATGATGATGCTCTCATCGTCACTGGTGATTCCCGCGCCCGGCGACCACTGGCCATGTACGGAATCGAATTCCAGCAGATGGGCGAAGGTCGCGGCATCGCCACCCGGGTCATTGATGCGCACCACGTCCAGCGCGACATCCTCGCGCAGCTTCCACAGCGCGCGCAGCGCAAGCCGGCCGATACGGCCGAAGCCATTGATGCCGATACGCAGAGGTGGCAGACCAGCGGGCAGCGTCAGTGAAGCGCTGTAGGACGGAGCATCGTGAGCAGGCATCGTAATTTCCTCGTGAGGGTCAATGTGGGATCAGGGGTGTGACGTGTTTCAGGCGGGGGGCTGGGCAGACGCCTGCCTGCCTGCGATGGATATTGGCAGGCGCGTCAACTGGCGCAGCGCTCGGGACGATTGGGCATGGCCGCCAGCCACTGACGCCAGCGCGCCACCTCCTCCTGCTGTGCCTCGCAGGCCGCCATCAGGATCGCGTGTCGCCAGCCCTGCATGGCGGGGCTCAGCCGGTAATACACCCACTGTCCGCGTCGCTCGCTGCTCAGGAGTCCGCAGTCGCGCAGCTGTGCGAGATGGCGCGAGACCTTGGGCTGCGAGATGCCGGGGCGCTCTCCACCTGCGTGGGGCATCTCGCGTGCCGGCATGTCCTGCTCACGCCGCTCCAGCAGCCAGATCAGCTCGCAGACACACAATTCTCCCGTCTCGCTCAGCAATTGCATGATGGTCAAGCGGGTATCTTCGGCCAGACATTTGAATATCCCCAACGGGGTCAGGGAAGCGGCAACGCCATCCTCCAGCGCCGCATCGTGACTTGACGACTTCATGACAGCTTCCTTGGGCAGAGTGCGAGAGATGCGAGATCGGTGACGATTCGATATATGGAAAATCATATATACGATTTTCCATATATCAAGTGACACTGTCATGTCAGCCGCGTGACGGCGTGCATGTCTCACTGATGTCACACGCTGACGTCACTCGCTTGGCTCGTTCGGTATCAGAACAGAACAGAACAGAAGAGAAGACAGGCGAAAAATCCTCCTCGCCAGCGGTCGCGGCAAGCCTCCACTGTTGCTTGATCGGCACGCATATGTTTCTGCTGACATGAGAGAATGCGCTTGCGAACGAAAGTCCAGGGGCGTTAGTGTGTGCCCATCCGGCACGTGCGGTGCCAATCTGAATCACGCATCCTCAGGGGTGCACAGGAGAGTCAAATGGCTGATTTTGCGCAAGTGGTAGACAGCAACTACACCCAGGAAGTCATCGAGAGCGAGCAGCCGGTGCTGGTGAAGTTCTGGGCGCCGTGGTGCGGCCCGTGCAAGATGCTCGACCCGATCGTCGAATCCATCGCAGAAGAACAGGGTGACGCCCTCAAGGTCGTTGCCATCAATGTCGACGATGCACCGGATCTCGCTGCGCAGAACGGCGTCCGCGGTCTGCCGACCATCGCCCTGTTCAAGTCCGGCGAGAAGATCGAAGCCCTGACCGGCGTGCAGCCGAAGGAAAACTTCGATGCCATGATCGCGCGTCACGCCTGATCACATCAGCGCCGGGTCTGCCCGGCCTCGAAAACGCCCTCTCGCAGGGCGTTTTTTTTGGACAGCACTGTGACTTGAGTTACCCTACCTGTTTGATTTAATTGATAATTGTAGGCGATGAAACATGCCGTCTCCCGAGACGAGACGCTGAAGACGACCGTCACATCCGCCTCACCAGACAAGGAAGCATTGATGCACAACGCCGTCCGTTCGACCCGATATCTGGGCGTGTTCGCCCTGCTCTCAGGCCTGCTGACGGGCTGCGCCACCGGCCATTCCACCCTGCCCGCCACCACCTCGTCCCTCAAACCCGGCCCGGCCTACGGTGAGATGCGCTCGGTGGCCGTGATGCAGATACGTCCCGGCAACGTCGCCGTGACACCCGCCGGACGAGTCTTCGCGACCATCCACCCGATGGATGGCGATCACGACGTGCAGCTGGTCGAGATCACCGGACAGAACAGCTATCGTGCCTGGCCCTCACCCGCCTTCCAGACCCACGCCGGCCGCTACAGCGACGCCACCATCGACTCCCCGCTGGGCATCTATCAGGACGGCCAGGGAGGCCTTTGGATCACCGACATGGGCCTGCATCTGGGCAAGACCCGCCTGTGGGGCTTCGACGTTGCCTCGGGCAAGCTGATCACCAAGCTGACCCTGCCCACTGATATCGCCCCTGAAGGCAGCTTCGTGCAGGACCTGGCAGTGGATCGCAGTCGCGGCGTGGCGTATCTGGCCGATATCGCCAACCTGGGCCTGATCACCGTCGATCTGGCCTCCGGCGAGGTGTCCCGATTCAGCCAACACGCCGCACTGCAAGCCGAGCCAGACGCCACCCTGAAGATCGATGGCCGTGACATCCCGTTCAATGGCAAGCCCGCCAAGGTGGGCGTCGACCCGATCACCCTGTCCGATGACGGCGAGACGGTCTTCTTCGGTGCCATGACCGGCCACAGCTGGTACAGCGTCCCGGCCAGACTGCTGCGTGAAGATGCCGATCACGACACCATTGCCGCCGCCATCACGCGTGTCGGCGACAAGCCCATCTCGGACGGTGCGGATACCGCCGGGGGCATACACTACTTCACCAACCTCAATCAGCATGGGCTGGATGTGCTGGGGGCGGACGGCAAACTGACGCCGCTGGTCCGCGACGAGCGCCTCGACTGGCCGGATGGCGTGCGCATGGCCGCTGACGGCTGGCTGTATGTCACCGTCAATCAGCTGGACAGCACGCCGCCCTTCGCAGGCGGAGAGGACGAGGGTCAGCCGCCCTACCATATCTACAAGGTCTGGCCGACGGACGACTGAGCCAGCAGCCTCTCGACACGACAACGCCCGTGCTCCTTCAGTGGAGTGCGGGCGTTGTCGTGTTGGTCCCCTGAACGGCGGAGGCCATGTCCACACGCGGATATTTTCAATAATCACAAAGGTCTTTTGCGAATCACTCCGTTTATCGCAAAACTCAACCACGGCAGACTGCACAGCATCCAAGACCCACCCATTGCTGATGGAGAACTGCCATGCCTCTTGCCCTGCTGGCGCTGACGTTGAGCGCCTTTGCCATCGGGACCACCGAATTCGTGATCGTCGGACTGGTGCCCACCATCGCTCAGGATCTGAGCGTCTCTCTGCCTTCCGCTGGCCTGCTGGTCAGCCTGTATGCCGTCGGTGTCGCCATCGGTGCCCCCGTGCTGACCGCCCTGACCGGCCGCTTCAATCGCAAGCTGGTGCTGCTGGGACTGATGGCGCTGTTCATCGCCGGCAACCTGCTGGCCTGGCAGGCACCCAGCTACAGCTCGCTGATCACGGCGCGCATCCTGACTGGCCTGGCCCACGGGGTGTTCTTCTCCATCGGCTCCACCATCGCGACAAGCCTGGTGAGCAAGGACAAGGAAGCCAGTGCGATCGCCATCATGTTCACCGGCCTGACCGTGGCACTGGTCACCGGCGTGCCGCTGGGCACCTGGATCGGTCAGCACTTCGGCTGGCGCGCCACCTTCCTGGTTGTCTCGGTGCTCGGCGTGCTGGCATTGATCGGCAGCGCCATCCTGGTGCCCAACAATCTCAAGAAGAACGTACCGGCCACCTTCGCCCAACAGCTCAAGGTGCTGACCCATCCGCGCCTGCTGCTGGTCTACCTGATCACCATTCTCGGCTACGGCGGCACCTTCACGGCCTTCACCTATCTGGCTCCGCTGCTGCAGGACGTCAGTGGCTTCAATGAAGGCGCCATCAGTCTGATCATGCTGGTCTACGGCGTCTCGGTGGCCATCGGCAACATCCAGGGCGGCAAGCTGGCTGACCGCATGGGCCCGATTCGCGCCCTGACCCTGATCTTCGGTGGCCTGATCGTCATCCTCGGCGTGCTGACCTTCACTGCCGCCAACCCGATCACGGCCGTGATCACCATCCTGATCTGGGGTGCCTTCGCCTTCGGCAACGTGCCGGGACTGCAGGTCTACGTCGTGCAGCAGGCCGAACGCTTCGTGCCGCAGGCCGTTGACGTGGCCTCCGGCCTCAACATCGCGGCCTTCAACATCGGCATCGCGCTGGGCTCCATCGTCGGCGGCCAGGTGGTCTCCGGGATGGCACTGACCGACACCGCCTGGATCGGCGCGCTGATCGTCACCGCCGCCCTGCTGCTGACCCTGCTGGCCGGTCGCCTCGACAAGCGTCACGCGTCTTCCATCGCGACCGCCTGATCCGCCCTGCAGCCTACCGCCATCACGACGTGCCCCCGATTCCGACAGCTCAGCCTGCTGGCTCGGGGGCACCGTCGTCTACCCACCTGCTTGCTGAAGGAGTCCACCATGATCTCCCCGACCCGCCCACTGGATCACCTCACCCAGGGCCCCCTGACCCTCGGCGTCGAACTGCCTCTGGACAATGACTGGGTGCGCACTGACAGAGCCCCCTCCACACCCTTCGGCGTCCCTGACATGCGCGCCCATGCCGAGCTGATCGGCCAGGTCGACAGGCTCGGCTTCCGCGCCGCCTGGCTGCGTGACGTGCCGCTGTTCGACCCCGCCTTCGGCGATGCCGGCCAGGTCTTCGAGCTGTTCACCTATCTGGGCTATCTGGCCAGTCACACCGACAACCTGCTGCTGGGCACTGCCGCCGCGGTGCTGCCGCTGCGCCAGCCGTGGCTGGTGAAAAAGGCCGCCGCCAGCGTGCAGGCCCTGAGCGAAGACCGCCTGCTGCTGGGCGTCGCCAGTGGCGACCGACCGGCGGAATACCCGCTGTTCGGTGAGGAGTTCTCCACCCGCGGTGCCGCCTTTCGCCATGCGGTGGACGTCATCAAGGGCCAGGCGGATGACGCCTTGCGTGACGGTCAGGCCATCCTGCCTGCCGCGACGCGTCCGCCGCTGTTGAGCGCCGGGCTCTCCCAGCAGACGCCCGAGTGGATCGGTCGCGAGATGGACGGCTGGCTGGCCTACCCGGGCACGCCACAGGATCACATCCGCCGCGTGGCACTCTGGCGTCAGGTCGCCGGTGACAAGCCCTACGTCAGTTTCATCCACCTCAATCTGGAAGATGACCCGCACGCCCCGGTGCGTCGTCATCGCTTCGGGTTGTCGAGTGGCCGCCTTGCCCTCATGGAAGAACTGTCAGCCATGCAGGATGCCGGAGTGAATCACATCGGCTTCCATCTGCGCCGCAATCGCCGCCCGCTCACGGAAACCCTCGAGGAACTGGGCCGTGAGGTGCTGCCGCACTTTTCATGAGGGCTGACGGGTCGCGCTGCCCTGCCCCCGCCATGGCGGAAAGGATTCACCATTCACGCTTGAAGGAGATCCCATGTCAGATTCCACGGAAACCACCACCCCGCAAGACATCCGTCACGGCACCACCAGAGCGCCCGCCTGGGTATGGCAGGGGCCGGGAGAGCCTGAGGCGCTCGAGCATACAGAGGTGGACATCGGCGCACCGGGAGACGACGAGGTACTGGTCGCCACGCGTGCCATCGGCCTCAATCCCGTCGACTGGAAGTTCATGGCGATGGACACCGAGCTGTGGCAAGCCGGTCAGATTCCCGGGGTCGATGCCTCGGGTGAGGTGGTCGCCTGCGGCGCGAATGTCACCCACGTCTCCCCGGGAGATCGCATCGCGGTCCACACCACCCTGGCGGGGCCGGGGACCTTCAGCAAGCGCCTGCGCGTCCCGGCGCGGGCCGTGATGCGCCTGCCCGTTACCCTGGGCTTCAATGACGCCGCCGCCTTCCCCTGCCCGGCGCTGACCGCATGGCTCGCCATCGAGAAGCTGCCCGTCAAGGCCGGTCGACGCCTGCTGATCACCGGTGCCTCCGGCAGCGTGGGCCGCTGGCTGATCCAGCTGGCCCGACAGCGCGACTTCCACGTCATCGCCGTCGCCTCCGAGAAGCGCCACGCGGACCTCAAGGCGCTGGGCGCCGACGAGACCCTGACGGACGCCGAGCAGCTGGACGCCCCGGTCTACGCCGTGATCGATACCGTCAATGGGGATCACGCCCGCAAGATGACCCGCCACCTGGGGGCCAACGGCCATATCGTCTGTATCCAGGACCGTCTGGAGCAGGCGGCCGCGCCGGCCTTCGATCGCGCCATCTCGCAACACGAAGTCGCACTCGGGGCACTGCACTGGGCGGGTGACGATGAGGGCTGGGCACGCCTGGTCGCGGCGGGGGAAGGTCTTCTGGAAGCGATCGCCGATGGCACCCTGAACCAGCCGGCGCCCTGCATCGAATCATTCACGGCGCTGCCAGCCTGCCTTGCCGAGCTGAAGCGTGGCGAACGCCGAGCGCTGAAATTCGTGATCACGGCCAACGAATGAGCGGAAAGGCAGAAGGCACGCGGCCTGGGTGCCATTGTTGCGACAGTGGCACAGGACTGATGCAGCGTCGCGTGGTTGTCATGTCGCTGATCAAGCCCCAGTCATGAGGGGAACACACATGGATACGCGCCCTTCACTGCACCAGACATCGGGCGCCCTCAACAGGAGTTATTGCATGTCGACTACCCTACCGAATCCCGGATTTGGCACCTTCCGTCTCGAGGGCGAGACGCTGCGTGACAGCCTGAATACCGCACTGGACACCGGCTATCGCCACATCGATACCGCCCAGTTCTATGGCAACGAAGCGGAAGTCGGGCAAATCATCGCCGACAGCAAGGTGCCGCGCGAAGAGCTCTTCATCACCACCAAGATCTGGCACGACCGCCTGGTGCCGGGTGACATGGAGAAGAGTGTCGAGGAGAGCCTGGAACGCCTGCAGACCGATCACGTCGACCTGCTGCTCATCCATTGGCCGTCGCCCAACGATGAAGTGCCGATGGAAGATTACCTGCCGGTACTGGCCAAGCTGAAGGCAACGGGCAAGGCACGCCACATCGGGGTGTCCAACTTCACCTGCGAACAGCTGGAACGTGCCGTGGGCATCGTGGGGCGTGACGAGCTGCTCACCAACCAGGTCGAGGTCCACCCGTTCCTGCAAAACCGCAAGGTGATCGACAAGTGCCACGAGCTGGGCATCGAAGTCACTGCCTTCATGCCGCTGGCAGTCGGCAAGGTGATGGACGATGACACCCTCAAGGCCATCGCCGAACGTCATGACGCCAGCCCGGCGCAGATCGCCCTGGCATGGCTCAAGATGCAGGACATCGTCACCTTCCCGTCCTCCACCAAGGCGAAGAACATCAAGAGCAACTTCGAGGCCTTCTCCATGTCACTGACCGGTGAAGATATGGCGAAGATCGCCGAGCTGGATCGCGGTGAGCGCATCGCCAACCCGGACTTCGCCCCTGACTGGGACTGATGGCCCTCAGGCCTGTGCCTGATGCCACGTCAGAGAAATGAAAAGGCCTCCCTCGGGAGGCCTTTTGCGTTGCTGTCCAAGGATACTGGCCGACAGACTTCGACGCCGCGGCCGGCAATCGCTCAATCCTTTAGCCGCCAGACCCAAGTGATGCTCTGCGTACCGGGACGCGGCGATGCCAGGTCATGCTCATGCAGCAGATAGATCACCGTACGCGCCTTGAACCAGCCCTCCAGACGCTGTGCCATGCGCTGTGCCGTGCGCGCATCCAGCCCGGAGAAGGGTTCATCCAGAATCAGCAGCCCCGGATCCGTCAGTACCAGGCGCGCCAGTCCCAGGCGCCGCGCCTGCCCGCCCGAGACCTGCCGACCGCCCTCACCCACTCGGGTGGCGAGGCCCTGAGGCAGTTGCGCCACCCATTCGGCGAGATCCACCGCCTCCAGTGCCTGCCAGACATCCTCATCACTGGCCTGACGCGCGCCCAGCCGCAGGTTGTCGGCAAGGCTGGCATCCAGCAATTCCACCTGTTGGGTCAGGCATCCCACGGCATGGGCCAGTGACTCGGGCGAGCAGGCGTCGATAGGCTGTCCGTTGAGCGTGATGCTGCCGCTCTGCAGCCGGGTCTGGCCAGTCAGCAAGGCCGCCAGCGTGGACTTGCCGGAGCCGGAAGCACCGCAGATGGCCATCTGGGTGCCGGGGGTGATCTCGAGAGTGATCTCGTCAAGCGCCTCGAACCAGGCACCGGGATAGCGCCACGACACCTGCTGGATCTGCACCTGCACGGCACCGCTGGCCAGGGTCTGCCGACCTTCCAGCGGCCGCGTGGCGGAGGACAGCTCATTGAGTCGCTCGGCAGCGCCCAGGGTAGCACCGGCCTGAGTGAAGGCCGCCGGCAATCCCGCCAGGCCCTCACTCAACGCCATGGCCGCCAGCGGCAGCATGACCATCACCGCCGGCGTCAGTCGCTCATCCGTCATTCCCTGCATGGCGGACGCCAGCAACAGCAACCACGACAGGCCGATCACCAGACTGGCCAGCCCATTGCCGATGGCCGTGATCACCGCCAGTCGCCACTGATCTCTCAACAGGCGGGTCTCGATCTCATCCAGGCGCTGACGGGCACTGCCCAGCGCCGCATAGGCCTCAAGCTCCGCCTGACCACGCAACGTCTCCATCAGCGCCGAGCGCAACGACTCCAATGTCGTGACGCGCCGCCGACTGGCCACCAGCCCCCAGCGCGCCTGCCCCAGCGTCAGCCAGGCCCAGCCCAGCACCAGGAACCCCGCCAGCCACGCCGCCGTTGCCGGCAGCCAGACAGCGACCAGCGCCACCAGCACCGCGATCAGACCCAGCGCCATCAGCGGCGGAGCCGCCAGACGCAGGTAGAGCGCATCCAGGGTGTCGATATCCGCGGTGAGGCGATTGAGCCAATCACTGGAGCGCCGCGCCGCCACCCGCGCGGGGTCCATCGTCACCAGTGCGGCGAAGGCAGTGCCGCGCAGGCTGGCCAGCAGACGCAGGATGGTGTCGTGGTTGTAGAGCCGTTCCAGATAGCGCGACACGGTGCGCGAGACGGCGAACAGCCGAATGCCGCTGCCGGGGGTGTAGACATCCAGCGTCATGCCCGCACCGGCGGCCAGCGCGGCCCCCGTCAGGGCGGAGGCGGTGATGAACCAGCCGGAGACCGCCAGCAGGCCGAGCGCCGAACAGGCCGTCAGCATCATCAGCACCACGCCGAGTATCAGACGGCGACGGTATTGATCATGCAGGCGCCACCAGGGGGCCAGACGCGTGAGCGCCTCGCGCAGGGTCACGCCGTCAGTCTCGGGATGCGTCACGCTCGTCCTCCTGTTGGCTCGTCGCCGTGGCTGTCATTGGCAGGATTCGCCCCTCCTCCAACACCAGATGGCGCGTCGCCATGGCGATCAGCGCCGGATGGTGGGTCGCGATCACCAGGGTCCGCCCTTGAGCGCTCAGCCGCTCGAAGCCCGCGATCAGATAACGTTCCGTCTCGGCATCCAGACTGGCGGTGGGCTCATCAAGCAGCACCAGCGAGGCATCGCTCAGAAACACCCGCGCCAGCGCCAGCCGCTGTGCCTGCCCACCGGACAGCCCGCGCCCGCCTTCGCCGAGCGGTGTCGCGATGCCTTGCGGCAAGGCGGCAAGCTCGGCCTTGAGCCCTGCGCGCTCAAGCGCGGTGATGATCTCGGCGTCACTGGCCTGCGGCGCGGTGATACGCAGATTGTCGGCGAGACTGCCCTGCATCAGCAGCGGACGTTGATCCATCCAGGCCAGACGCGTGGCGGGGGCTATCTGACGCTGCCCCCTGTCCGGTGCGACGAATCCGGCCATCACCTGAAGCAGCGTCGACTTGCCCGCCCCGGAGGCCCCGCTGACGACCAGCACCTCGCCCTGCCTCAGCGCCAGCTCCAGCGGGCCCAGTACCTGCCCGCGCTCGGGGTGGCTCAGACAGACATCCCTCAGACACATCAGCTCGCCCGTCGCGTCTGGGCGGGTATCGGCGTGGCGAGGCGGCGCCATGTCGGCAGCCTCGAGAATCTCCATCAGCGTCTCGGAGGCGGCCAGCGCCGAGGCGCGATCATGGTAGAACTGCGACAGGGTTCTCAGCGGCTGGAAGAACTCGGGGGCCAGCAGCAGGATCACCAGCGCACTGAAGAGGGTCAGCTCATCGGCCGGCCCGATGGGAATGTCACCAAGCAGGCCGAAGCCGATGTAGATGGCGACCACGGCGATGGACACCGAGGCAAAGAACTCCAGCACCGCGGATGACAGGAAGGCGAGCCGCAAGGTGCGCAGGCTGCGCTTGCGGTAGTCATCGGCCACCAGCGTCACCTCGCGGGTCGCCAGCTCCCCCAGCCCGAACAGGCGCAGGGTGGTGATGGCACGCACGCGATCCACGAAGTGGCGCGACAGCCGCGCGACCGCCTGGAACTGGTCACGATTGAGCGACTCGGCCCCCATGCCGACCAGCGCCATGAACAGCGGTATCAGTGGCGCGGTCAGCGCCAACAGGATGGCCGCCAGCCAGTCCAGACTGACCACGATGGCCAGAATCAGCAGCGGCGTGATCACCACCAGACGCATCTGCACATGAAAGCGCGCGAAGTAGCCTTCCAGGGCTTCCACCTGCTCCACCCAGCGCTGGGCGAGATCGGCGCTGTGATACTGGGCGGCGCGCACCGGCCCCAGCGTCTCGAGTGCCGTCAGTACCTCGCCACGAATGGCCTGTCGCAGTCGCTGGCTGGCACGCTGGGCCAGCAGCTCTTGACCACCACTCGCCAGCACCCGCGCGCCCAGCAACCCCAGCAGGCCGATGAAGGGCCACCACAGCGCCCCCAATGACTCGGGATGCTCGATGGCTTCGGTGATCACCCAGGCCGTCAGTACCAGCTGGGCGACCGTCAGGATACCCGCCACGATCCCGGACAAGGCCGCAAACCCAAGCAGGCGACGCTCTCGCGTCGCCTGCTGTCGGAGCCATCTGCCTGCCTGGCGTCGTTCCCGGGAGCCTCGGTCAGGCGTGACCCGGTCTGGCGTGACCCGGCCAGCCTTGCCGACCGGGGCCTTGAGTGACTCAGTGATAGCCGACCCCCTGTACCTTGCCGCGGAACACCCAGTAGCTCCAGGCGGTGTAGCCCAGCACCATCGGAATGACGAACAGCACGCCCAGCAGCAGGAACAGCTGCGACTCCGGCGCGGAGGCCGCGTCCCACAGGGTGATGTCCGGCGGCACCAGATACGGCCACTTGCTGAAGATCAGCCCCAGATAGGTGAACAGGAACAGTCCCAGCGTCGCGACGAAGGGCTGCCCTTCTTGACGCTTGTTGACCGCCCGCCAGATCAGCGCCGCACAGCACAGCGCCAGCACCGGGAAGACCCAGAACACGCCCAGATGGTCGAACCAGCGTTCCCGCACATACTCATCCACGAACGGGGTGTAGAGGCTGATGACCGCGAAGCCCACCAGTACGGCGATCAGCAGCTTCGGCGTGATGCGATAGGCCCATTCCTGTACCTCACCCTCGCTCTTCATGATGGTCCAGGTGGCGCCCAGCAGCGCATACCCCGCCACCAGCGCAAGCCCAGTGATCACGGTGAACGGTGACAGCCAGTCGAAGGCGCCGCCCACGTAGACATGCCCTTCGGTGGCGAAGCCCTGGATGTAGGCGCCGACCACCACGCCCTGACAGAAGGTCGCCAGGAAGGAGCCGCCACTGAAGGCGATGTTCCACCAGTGACGATTGCGCGAGGACTTGAAGCGGAACTCGAAGGCGATCCCCCGGAAGATCAGCCCCGCCAGCATCAGGAAGACCCCCAGATACAGCGCCGGCAGCAGGATGGTGTAGACCGCCGGGAAGGCCGCCAGCAGCCCGGCCCCGCCCAGCACCAGCCAGGTCTCGTTGCCGTCCCAGATGGGCGCGACCGAGTTCATCATCACGTCACGGGCGTGCTCATCGGGTGCGAAGGGGTACAGGATGCCCACCCCCAGATCGAAGCCATCCATCAGGATGTACATCATGACGCCGAAGCCGATGATCAGCGCCCAGATCATTGTCAGATTGATCATTTCCATCAGCTCAACTCCTTACCGTGCGGCTGGCATCATCGTCCAGACTCTCGTGCGCGGCGGACAGCGGGCGCATCGCGGTCTCGACATCGTCATGGGGCAGTTCCGGTTGCATGCCACCACGGATGACGCGGGTCAGGTAGTAACTGCCGGTCACGAAGACCACCAGATAGACCAGGAAATAGCCGATCAGCGTGGTAAGCACCATCCAGCCGGTGAGTGACGGCGTGATGGCCTCCTGCTGGGTCATCATCTCGTAGACCAGCCACGGCGAGCGCCCGGCCTCGGTCACGAACCACCCCGCCAGCACGGCGAAGAACGGCGCGATGGACATCAGACGCAACGTCTGCAGGAAGGGACGCGAGCGATAGAGCTTGCCATCGCGGCGCAGGAAGACACCGATGAAGGCCACGGCGATCATCAAGAGCCCCATCGCCACCATCACGCGGAACGACCAGAACACGAACCACACCGGCGGCTGCTTGTCAGGTGCGACCTCCTTGAGCCCCGGTACCACGCCATCGGGGTCGTGGGTCAGGATCAGACTGGCCAGCTTCGGGATCGCGATCTCGAAGTGGTTCATCTGCGCCTCCTTGTCCGGCCAGGCGAACAGCAGGAGCGGCGCGCCCGACTGGGTCTCCCAGTTGCCTTCCATCGCGGCGACCTTGGTCGGCTGATGCTCCAGCGTGTTGATGCCGTGCATGTCACCCACCACCGCCTGCGCCGGTGCCAGCACCAGCAGCAGCCACATGCACATGGACAGCGCACGCTTGTTGGCGTCGACATCGCGCCCGATCAGGAGATACCAGGCACTCACCCCCGCCACCACGAAGCCACCGGTCAGGAAGGAGGCGATCGCCATGTGGGCGAAGCGATACGGCAGGGAGGCATTGAAGATGGCAGCGGCCCAATCCTTGACGAAGAAGTGGCCGTCCACCATCTCCACTCCCGCCGGTGTCTGCATCCAGCTGTTGGTGGAGAGAATCCAGAAGGCGGAGATGAAGGTGCCCAGCGCCACCATCAGGGCCGCGAACAGATGAACCCCTTCCGGCACCTTGCCACGCCCGAACAGCAGCACGCCGAGGAAGCCTGCCTCAAGGAAGAACGCCGTCACCACCTCATAGCTGAGCATCGGCCCGATGAAGTTGGAGCTGGCATAACTGAAATTGCTCCAGTTGGTGCCGAACTGGAAGGCCATCACGATGCCCGAGACCACCCCCATGGCGAACACGACGGCAAACACCTTCACCCAGAAGGCGGCAAGTCGGTCCCAGGCGGCATTGCCGGTCTTGTAATAAAGACCGTGCAACAAGGCGACATAGGAAGCCAATCCGATGGTGAACACCGGAAAGACGGCGTGGAATGACACGACAAATCCGAACTGTATTCGCGACAGGATCACGGGATCCAGTTCCATGGGCAACTCCTCACGATAACGATCATCAGGATGGCTGGGCATGTTCCTTCTGGCGGGAACTTGTCCGACAGCGGTTTCAAGTTGTTGACGCATCGAGGGCGGAAAGATCTCTCGGAGATATCCCACATCGAAAGAGAAATGATCCGGCACTCACGAGGTCATGAGTCCAAGCATAGAAGTCTGGCAGGTCGGTGTCGCATAGCATGTTGTCGCAGGACAAATTGCCGCAGCGACCCGATGCCCCATATAGAAAAACTCAATAGGACGGTCTTCTCGCAATATTTGACCATGAACATTGCCTCAGGCGGCAAGCTCTCCTTGATCGCTCATCGCCATGATGAGCGCCTGCAGGCCTTCACGACTTGATCCATATCAAGCGCTGAGTTGAATCAGCGCAAGTGAGAATGTTGTAGGAATAATCTGGGATGTGAAAGCAAGTACAAGAGCGAATAACGGCGAAGCGCTTTGCGACAGAGAAACGGGGTCAAGATAATGTGGAGGTTTAGAACAGAGAAGCAGGTCACGCGAGAACCGAGCGAACCATACCGAACACATCGAGACACCTGATTGCCGGGGTGTCTCGATGCATGCCGGTTTCTGCTGGCTTCAGCAAGAGCCGATGCGGATCACACCACGCCTTTCGCCTTCATCTCGCGCAACACGGCTGACACGTAGTGCATTTCCGCCGGGGTGCCCAGCGACATGCGACACCAGCCGTCTGCCGGCGGGAAGGCACGGCCGATCAACACATGACGCGCCTTCATGTCCGCCTGGAATTCCTTGAGCGGCCTGGAAATGCGATGGAAGACGAAGTTGGTCTGACTGGGCAGATACTCCCAGCCCAGCTCATCGAGCGTCGCGGTAAAGATGGCACGCGCTTCGTCGTTGCTCTGCTTGCTGTGGGCCAGAAACTCCGGTGACTGCATCGAGGCCGTCGCCGCCATGACCCCGGGGTAGGACAATGTCATGGCGTCATCTTCCACGTAATGCGAGACATGCTCGAGACGCTCGGCGTCGCCCACCGCATAGCCGACCCGCAGCCCCGCCATGGCATGGATCTTGGAGAAGGTCTTGAGCACCAGCACGTTCTTCGCGCCCCCCGCCACCAGACTGTCCGCAGAGCGGAAGGCCGGGTCATTGACGAATTCGGCATAGGCCTCATCGATGATGAACAACGTGTCGGAGCGGCTGGCATTGACCCAGGCGTAGAGCGCATCGCTGGAGATGATGGTCGAGGTCGGGTTATTGGGATTCACCAGATAGACGATGGACGGGCCGGCGTGGTCCGCCACGGCCTGCTGCATGTCAGAGAGCTTGAACGACCAGTCCTCACGCGAGGATGGCACCTTGTTGATCGCCAGATCATAGAAGCCGGCGTACAAGGCACCATCGCCGTAGGTGAGTTCCGGGATGACCAGCTGAGTGTCCGGGGTCGCATGCGCCAGCACACTGGCCCGAATCGCATCGGATGAGCCCGGCGTGAACAGCACGCTTTCAGGGGTCACCTTGTGATGCGTCGCCACCAGTGACTGCAACTTGCCCATGTGGGCGAAGGGATAACGATTGGAATGCGCGATGGACGCCGAGGCCGCACGCTGCGCCGAGGGGGCCATGCCGAGGGCATTCTCGTTGTAGTTGAGTCGCACCGGCGCCTTGGCGGAAGGCGTGAGCGTGGCCGCCGTCGCGGGGGCCTCCTTGGCGAAAGCCTGCGGAATGCCGGGGAGGAACTGTCCGAGGGCCGCGCCGGCAAGCGCTGCGCCACTCATGCCCAAAAAGCCGCGCCGTGAGGGAGACGCCGGCCGCGCCTTGCGCGCCGTCTCGCCGGCGCCCGGCCCTGTCATGCCTTGCTCATGAGGGCTCTGCTGTGGCCCAACCGCCTCTGCTACCACCGCCTCTGAAACGTCAGTCATGTCATGTCCTTGTCGTTATATTTATTGATACTTTATGAGCAAAACCAACATATAAGACTTTCGTAAGCCTCACAATCCATCACGCGGTTGCGCCGCCGTAACCCGATGCCCCGCTTCTCGCAACGCCGCCAGGGGCCACTGCCGGCGGGCATGTCTTTCCCTTGCCCCTTTTCCTTTTCCCTTGCCCGTTATCAGCGAGCCGCTTTTCGCCGGCCGCTTTTCGCCGGCCCCTTCCCTCGCACTTCCCTCGCACTTCTCTTCAGTACCTATCCAGCACCTCTCCAGCACCTCTCCAGCACCTCTCCAGCGCCTTTCTTCAATGCCTCCCTTCAGTTCTTCTCAGCAGTTCTTCTCAGCAGTTCTACTCAGCAATTTTTCTCACCAACGCCGGCAGCATGGGCATCGACGTGCGAAAAGTTCCTCGATTCGTGCAAAGTCTGGCGCTGCGCAAAGGTTTTCTGGCATTTCGCAAAACATCGGCCGCTCCTCACAGTGAATAATAATCATTCTTATAAAAGCACTCAGGGAACGCCAACGTGTCACATCCATCCGCGCCATCTTCACTGCCGCTGTCTCGACTAACCCTCGCCATCGCGCTGGCTAGCGCTGCATCTCCCAGCCTGGTGTCGGCTGACGAGACGCGTGAGCTACAAGCCATGACCATCGTCGGTGAAGCGCAGACCTCCACCACCGAGTTGACCCGTGACTACACGGTCGGCGCCAGCACCCGCGCCAATGGCCTGACGCTGTCACCGCGCGAGACACCGCAGTCGATCAGCTTCCTGACCCGCCAGCAGATGGAGGATGAGGCGCTCACCAGCACCACGGAAGCCGTCAACCGCCTGCCGGGGGTGTCCTCCAATCGTCTCGATGGCACGCGCACCAACTTCCAGTCGCGTGGCTACTCGATCCGCAATTTCCAGTTCGATGGCCAGCAGAGCAACACCAGCAGCTTCTGGCCCTTCGGTGACGCCGAGTGGGACACCGCCATCTATGACCGCGTCGAGGTGATTCGCGGGGCTACCGGCCTGATGACCGGGGTGGGCGACCCCTCCGCCACCGTCAACTTCGTGCGCAAGAAGCCGCTGGAGGAAGCCGCCGCCAGCGTGACCGGTGCCGTGGGCAGCTGGGACCGCCGCCGTGGTGTGGTGGATATCAGCACGCCGCTGGATGACGCCGGCAAGGTCGGCGTGCGCTTCGTGGCCGCCAAGGACCGCTCCGACAGCTTCATGGATGACGTGGAGAATGATCGCGAGACCCTCTACGGGGTGATCGCCGCGGAACTGACACCGGATACCGAACTGAATGTCGGCGTCGAATACCAGCGCTACGACCAGGACGGTGCCTATCTGGGCGTGCCGCTCTACTACACCGACGGCTCGCGGACCGATTTCGATCAGTCAGTCGCCAACAATACCGAGTGGGCCCACTTCTTCACCGAGAACACGCGTGGCTTCGCGGACCTGACCCACTACTTCGCCAATGGCTGGAAGGCGACCGCCGCCTACAGCCACGGCGACGCCAATTACGGGCTGACCTACAACTACCGTGGCGGTTACGTCGACCGTGACAACGGCATCCTCTACTACGACACCAACCGCCAGGTGCCCACCGGCTCCTATCTGCTGGACTACCGCGGAGACCGGACCCAGAAGAACCTCAACCTGAGCGCCGAAGGCCCCTTCGAGCTGTTCGGACGCGAGCATCAGCTGGGCTTCGGCTACATGCAGCTGAAGGAAGAGTACGAGATCTGGAGTCGAACCCCGGCGAGCAGCGTGCCGGCGCTGGGCAGCTTCACCGATCGTGACGACCCGGCACTGGCCGAGCCCGAATGGGGCGAGTGGGGCCTGAGCGATGACACCGAGACCAGGCAGGAAGGCTTCTACGCCGTCACGCGTTTCTCGCTGGCAGACCCCGTGCATCTGATCCTCGGTGCCCGCCTGACCGATTGGGAGATCGACCAGGACTATCGCGGTGAGCGCAGCTATGAGTACAACGACGAGTTCACGCCCTATGCCGGCCTGGTCGTCGACATCACCGACAACCTTACCGCCTACACGAGCTACACGCAGATCTTCAACACCCAGAGCGAACGCGCCCCCGATGGCGCCCTGCTCGATCCGCTGGAAGGCACCAGCTATGAAGCGGGCCTGAAAGCCGAGCTGTTCAATGATCGCGCTGACGTATCCTTCGCCGTCTTCCGCAGCGAGCAGGACAATCTGGCCGTCGAGATCCCCGGCGTCTATGTCGCGGGCACCACCGATCAGGCCTACACCGAATCCGACGGCGCGGTGGTGGAAGGGTTCGAGCTGGAAGTGGCCGGTGAAGTCGCCCCGGGCATCAACCTCTCCGCCAGCTACGCGCTGGTGGATGCCCAGGATTCCGATGGCACCCAGCTCAATACCAGCTATCCACGCCAGCAGGCCAAGGTCTACGCCACCTGGCAGCTGTCCGGTGACTGGTCACGCCTGACCCTGGGCGCCGGCGGCACCTGGCAGGGCGACACCTATCGTGACGCCGATACCCCGACCGGCACCGCCAAGGTCGGTCAGGGCGATGTCTTCCTGGCCAACGCCATGGCGCGCTATCGCATCAATGACCACTTCAGCACCCAGCTCAACGTCTCCAACCTCTTCGATGAGGAGTACTACACCCAGCAAGGCTTCTACAGCCAGTACCTCTATGGTGCGCCGCGCAGTGCCCTGCTGAGCATGACCTACGACTTCTGAGGACAGGCGCGTCATTTCTCATGGCCAGCCTTTCCGATGGCCAGCCTTTCCGATGGCCAGCCTTTCCTCTGGACAGCCCCTCACGATGTAGGGGCTGTCATCCGCGACCCGATTGAAAAAAGGATTCTCCCTTGCGACTCACACGACTTTCCTGCGCCATTGGCCTGGCCATCATGGCCGCCAGTCTCGTGCCTGCCGCCCAGGCACAGGCGTCAGCGACGTCTCACGCTGACACCCCCTCCACGGTATCGGCGTCTGACGCCTCACCAGCGGCAGGGCACGCCCAGCACTACCCGATCACCCTCCAGCACGCCTTCGGCACGACGCTCATCGAGGAAAAGCCGCAGCGCATCGCCACCGTCGCCTGGGCCAATCATGAGGTGCCGCTGGCACTCGGCGTGGTACCGGTGGGCTTTCCGCGCCAGGCCTTCGGGGATGACGACGATGACGGCATGATGCCGTGGGTCAAGGCGCGCCTGGAGGAGCTTGACGCCGGCGAGTACACGCTGTTCGACGAGGGCGATGGCATCGATTTCGAAGCGGTGGCCGCCAGCCAGCCGGACGTCATCCTGGCGGCCTATTCCGGCATGAGCGAGGCCGACTATCGGACACTGGGCAAGATCGCACCGGTGGTGGCACGTCCGGGGCCGCGCTGGTCCTCCAGCTGGCGCGACATGATCCGCCACGACAGTGCCGGCATGGGCATGGCCACCGAGGGTGAGGCGCTGATCGAGCGTCTCGAGGCCCGGATCGCCGAGAACATCGCGGATCATCCCGAGATCCAGGGCAAGTCGATCATCGTGATCAGCCACATCGACCCCACCAATCTGAGCCGTATCGCCTTCTACAACGACAACGATGCCCGAGTGCGCTTCTTCCACGAGCTGGGCATGGTCTCGCCGCCATTCGTCAGCGAGACCGCCGTCGAGGGTCGCTTTGCCGGTCAGATCAGCGCCGAGCGCCTCGATGAGCTGGCCGATGTCGATATCGTGCTGACCTACGGTGGCCAGCCGCTGATCGACCGCCTCAACGAGCATCTGCTGACCTCCCGCCTGCCCGCCATCCAGCAGGACGCCGTGGTGCTGCTGGAGAACGGCCCGATGGGCACTGCCGCCAACCCCACACCTCTCTCGATTCCCTGGGTACTCGACGACTATGTTGACCAGCTGTCCGTCGCCGCCCGCAAGGGCGAGTGATCTCACGCCGCTATCGGCCAGCCGTCAGCGGCGCTGGCTGGGCACCCTGCTGCTGTGGCTGGCGCTGTGTGCAAGCCTCGCCCTGTCGGTGGCCTTCGGTGCGCGGGTGACCCACTGGGCCGACATCACGGGGCTGCTGGACGGCTCGCTGGATTCGATGGCCGAGGCCGCCGTGGCCAGCCGCCTGCCGCGCACCCTGCTGGCCATGCTGGCCGGGGCGGCGCTGGGCGTGTCGGGCGCCGTGATGCAGGGTCTGACCCGCAACCCGCTGGCAGACCCGGGGCTGCTCGGCGTCAATGCCGGGGCGGCACTCGCCGTGGTGATCGGCATCGCCTGGTTCGGCATCCAGCAGGCCAGCGACTATCTGTGGCTGGCCATTCTCGGGGCGGGGCTGAGTGCCGTGATGGTCTATCTGATCGCCAGTCTCGGGCGTGGCGGGGCGACCCCGCTGCGCCTGGCACTCTCCGGGGCCGTCATCTCCGCGGCGCTGAGCTCTCTGAGCACGGCCATCATCCTGCCGCGCGCCGACATCGGCGGGCTGATCCAGTCCTGGTTGATCGGCGGTGTCGGCGGCGCGACCTGGGCACAGATCACCCCGGCGCTGCCCTTCCTGCTCAGCGGCCTGCTGATCTGCGGGCTCTCGGCGCGCCGACTCAACCTGCTGGCGCTCGGCGATGACATGGCCAGCGGGTTGGGCGAACGCGTGGCGCGGGTGCGGGTGATGGCGGCACTGGGCGCGATTCTGCTATGTGGTGGCATCACCGCGGTATGTGGCCCCATCGCCTTCGTCGGGCTGGTGGTGCCGCATGTCTGTCGCCTGATGGCGGGCAGCGATTACCGCTGGATTCTGCCGCTCTCGGCGCTGGCCGGTGCCCTGCTGCTGACCTCGGCGGACATTCTCGGACGTCTGATCGCACGCCCCGCCGAACTGGACGTGGGCATCATGACGGCACTGGTCGGCGCACCGTTCTTCATCTGGATCGTCCGTCGCCACAAGGTGAAATCACTGTGAGCCTTCTCCAGCCAGACGCCTCGTCTGCGACGCACCCCACCTCGCGTGCCACCCTGACGCGCCTGCGGCGTGCCCGACAGCGCCAGCGCCGCCTCACGCTCTGGGGATTGCTGGCCGTGGTGCTCGCCGTCTTCAGCCTTGTCCTGATGCAGGGACAGCGCTTCATTCCCCCACTCACGGTGCTTCAGGTACTGCTGGGCGAGAACGTGCCGGGGGCCAGCTTCATCATCACCGAGCTGCGCCTGCCGCGTGCGCTGGTCGCGATTCTCTCGGGCTGCTGCTTCGGACTGGGCGGCGCCGCCTTTCAGGCCATGCTGCGCAATCCGCTGGCCAGTCCGGACATCATCGGCATCAGTGCCGGTGCCAGCACGGCGGCGGTATTCGCCATCGTGATGCTGTCGCTGAGCGGCACGCTGGTGTCATTGCTGGCGATTGCCGCCTCGCTTGGCGTGGCGCTGCTGATCTACACCCTCTCCTGGCGCAAGGGAGTGGCCGGGGCACGGCTGATACTGGTCGGTATCGGACTGGGCGCCATGCTGCAGAGCATCACCGCCTATCTGCTGACGCAGGCGCCCAGCTGGTCATTGCAGGAGGCGCTGCGCTGGATGACCGGCAGCCTCAACAGCATCACTCTGAGTCAGCTACCACCACTTGCCGTGGCACTGGGCCTGCTGGGCAGCTTGCTGCTGATGATGAGCCGGCATCTGGACGTCATGCGCATGGGCGATGACATGGCCAGCGGTCTCGGCGTGCGGCTCTCGCTCACGCGCTTCATCATCATTCTCTCGGCGGTCGGGCTGGTCGCCTGCGCCACGGCGGTGGTCGGCCCGGTGGCCTTCGTCGCCTTCGTCAGCGGGCCCATCGCAACGCGCCTGTTCCGGCGGCGCGGCTCCATGCTGATCCCGGCCGCCCTGATCGGGGCATTGTTGATGCTGGTCGCGGACTTCATCGGCCAGTTCCTGCTGCCTGCGCGCTATCCGGTGGGCGTAGTGACAGGCGTGCTGGGCGCACCGGTGCTGCTGCTGTTGCTGATGCGGGAACATCAAGGGCCGGGCACCTCAGGGCGCAGACAACGACGCGGCAGGCAGCCGACGCCGCCATCTTCCTCCTCCGCTCCTCACCGCCCGTCATCTCAGCGAGTCGTTTCCTCATGACCCACCCTTCCCTGTGCGTGAATGGCCTGACGGCAGGCTATGCCGAGCGGCCGGTGCTCGAGTCGATAGACCTCGACATCGCTCCGGGCGAGATCACCGTGATCGTCGGCGCCAATGCCTGCGGCAAGTCCACCCTGCTGCGCACGCTCTCGCGCCTGCTGCCTCCCTCGCGGGGCGAGGTGCTGCTGGATGGCAGGTCGATCCACCGCCTGCCGGCACGTCAACTGGCCCGCCAGCTGGGGCTGCTGTCCCAGTCACCGATCGCCCCGGAAGGCATCACGGTGCTGGATCTTGTCAGCCGAGGGCGTCACCCGCATCAAGGGCTGTTCCAGCGCTGGACGCGTGACGATGACACCGCGGTGCTGGCAGCCCTCAACGCCACCGACACCGCCGCACTCGCCGAGCGAGCGGTGGATGAACTCTCCGGCGGCCAACGCCAGCGTGTCTGGATTGCCATGGCGCTCGCCCAGCAGACGGACATTCTGCTGCTGGATGAGCCCACCACCTTCCTCGACATCAATCATCAGGTGGAAGTGCTCGACCTGCTGACGGACCTCAACCACGCTCGCGGCACCACCATCGTGATGGTGCTGCATGAACTGAACCTGGCCGCACGTTACGCGGATGTGCTGATCGCCATGTCAGACGGCCAGATTCATGCCAGTGGCCTGCCCGAGCAGGTACTCACACGCGAGATGGTCAAGGAGGTATTCGGGCTGGAAAGCCACATCACCCCGGACCCCGTTACCGGCAAGCCGATGATGGTGCCCGTCGGACGCCATGGGATGAAAGCCGCAAGGAACGAAGCCATGTCGAGCTGATCACGCTGTTGGATAGGCCAGAGCACATTCAATGCAACACAGTCCACATGAGACATCAGAATCGGTATCACTGAACAAGGGGCCGCCATGGCCCCTTGTTCAGCGCTTCATATGATGACTCTCTCGCGACTAGATATGCGACGACTCACTCAGACTCTTGATAACCAGACTACCCAGCTGACGGGTGTTGTGCGGATTGCCGTTGCCATTGACCAGCGGCAGATTCAGTTGTCTTGCCAATTCACGCAGCACTGGCTGAACAGGGCTCACTGCCTGCATCCCCTGACCATCATCGCGCTCGACTTCGATGCTACCGTTCTCAAGTTCGCGAACAAGACAAGATGCGAACATGACTTCACGCACGGCTTTCAGCTCGCTGCGTGGCTTCGTAGTCTTGGCCAGTCGAGACAACGAGATGCTCTGTTTGCCTGCGCGTTCCTGTGACATCAACGACCTTGTCTCTTCCACTGTGGCATCCAGCAACTTCTCGATCTGCATCTCTTCCGTATTGATACGCAGGATGATGATGCGCTCCACTTCCTCCAGCGAGCGGGGATTGAAAGCAACATGGCCTCCACCGCCCATCATCGCAGTGGTCTTGACCGAGATTCGCTCACCGTCACCGCTTACCACGTCATAGCCACGCTGGTTCACCTCGGTCGCCATCTGACCATTGGTGATCAATGCAGCGTAAAGTTCACCAATGCGTCCGCAAAGATGACGTAGCTCGGTCGGCGGCACGCCCCAATTCAGTTCTCGTTCAAACCAGGCCATCGCTTCACCCAAGGATTGGATGATCTGCATCTGTGAAAGTGCCATGAGGCCATTCCTATAAACACAACACCAAAATTTAAAGATGCCTTAATGAACATCATGACTTATCATCATTGATTGTAGACCAAGATAGGACATGCTCAGCTTGCATAGTCACTCTTATAACATGCGCGGATTTTAAATCAGCATTATCAGGCTCATCTATAGAACTTTTCACCTCATTAACTGTAGAGCCTACCCTCTCATCAGATGCATTATCTGTAGAGTATGCCTCCTCATCATAGGCGTTATTTCTCATAATAGCATTGCTAGAAATCTCCAAGTAGTACTCTTCACCTAATCGTGACAATATCAACACATCCTTTATATAACATATATCACTTCCACCAACACCCTTTAGACCAACCTCCTTCAAGATCAAACAACCATCTTTATCAAAGACCACCTTGGTAGCTTTTATATCACCAAATTTGTATAATTTCATTACGGCTTTAGGTATTATCTCTATCGAAGAGGTACCTATGAAAAACATAACAAGTATCATAAACCCAATAACAGCATTCTTTTTTAATTTATTTTCATTTATCGTGTTATTAGACAAACTAGAGTTTGCTATTGGAGCTGCTACAAGCACGTTCATAAAAAGTAAAAACAATGAAAGAATAGCAATCAAAAATAATATTTTAGTGTCAGAATAGCCCTCTAACTGTAGGGTGCCGGATGATCGGATTTCACAACGAAGCTATCCTTTGTTAGCCTCGCGTGAGCTCATCAAGCAATTTATTCAGGAAAGGCTTCATGGACATCAAGCTGCATAAGCAAGCGACGACGACACCGAAAATTCGTGCCGACATCCAAGCAGCTCCTGCCGGTATGACCAACAAAGATCTTGCTCGTCAGTTTGGGGTCAGCGTCTCAACTATCCAGCGCTGGCGTCATCGTGATGATGTCCTGGATCGTTCCCACACACGTCATAACCTACTGGCGACTCTGACCTCAGAGCAGGAAGAGATAGTCATCGCCGCTCGTGAGTTACTACGGCTGGGACTCGATGATCTACTTGTCGTTGCTCGTGAATTCCTGAACCCCAAACTGTCACGTTCCGCGCTTCAGCGCATGCTCAAACGGCGTGAAGTGCCAACTCTCGCCAAGCTGGCACGTCGAGACGCGGAAGGCAACGAGAAGCCTAAGCATCGGCCTTTTAAGGATTATGAGCCCGGGTATGTGCACATAGATATCAAGCATCTGCCCCAAATGCCTGACGAAGATCACAAGCGTTATCTCTACGTCGCGATTGATCGTGCCACTCGGTGGGTGTATCTGGAGGTCAGATCAAGTCAATCTGCAAAGGATGCCCGGGCGTTCATGAAGCGTGTGGAAGAGGAGGCTCCCTTCACGATTCGAACCGTGCTCACGGACAATGGTAAATCCTTTACCGATCGCTTCACCGTGGGCGGCGAGCGTAAGCCCAGTGGGCATCATCTTTTCGATCAGGAATGTCAGAACCATGGCATTGAGCATCGACTGATCAAGCCAGGCAGACCCCAAACGAACGGAATGGTGGAGCGCTTCAATGGGCGTATCAGCGATGTGCTGGCGACTCGGCGCTATGACTCAAGTGAGGATTTAGAACAGACTCTCGAGCGGTATTGCTGGTTATACAACCACCATATTCCTCAGAAGGCACTACACCACAGGGCACCTGTTGCAGCAATGAAGGAGTGGCAGGCCGAACGACCGGAGCTGTTTACCCAGACTGTAATCAATCAGGCGGAACCCGACATCTAACAAGGAAACGGACAAGATAAAGAAAAAAGGGATAAGTGCCAGGATAGAACTTAACAACAAAGCAAAAAACAAAGAGAAGCACTCTTTAAATCCAGCCCATAAGGTAACATCACTGTTGCTTAGAGCATACGAACAATACATAATAAAAACTAACGGAGAAACAATATATAATCATGTTTTATAAAACCAGCCTCCTAAAAAAGATGTAACAAAGATTAGCACCGGCAAAGCAAACCAGAAGATTAACAACCAGACTGTTGTGACTGCTTCTTTATTTTTCCAGCGTCGGCTGAAATTAGTCTCTTCGCCTACTTCATGCCAGTAATAGTCCCAAAATATACCTGGCATTATTCCCATTAAGACAACGAATAATAATAAAAATATCGACGTAGCCGATACTGCAGCTAAAAGAGATATAGAGGAAGTCATATCAAAATCTGGCATATATCCAATATAAATATAATAAAGCACAAATACAGCAGCGCCAAACATTAAGAAAAAAGACCAAAAAACGCTGGCAACATTACTATATATATACTCTTTAACTTTATCTTTATCTAAAAACATTAGCCTCACTCCTTGAAGCAGTTTTACTCACTGAAGAAGCAAATTTAGTGCGTTTTTCTTGAGAAATCACCATTGTGGTGCAACTAAAGCTTTTCGTTGGCTCTTTATAGGCTGAGCTAATCATGCAAGCAATTGAATTATAATAATAATTCAAATTCGGCACGCTTCCTGCTAGACATTCAGCGAGGCACCGATAGGCATACAACAATCGAAAATCTAGACCAATAGAGCGCTAGGGTTCCGGTGATCGGCATTGCCGTCACGACTGGTCCGAGAGCACTCGACCTCCAGCTGGGGGTTACACGGCGGGACAAAAGCCCGGGAGACGCAACGCCTGAAAAGGTCGGCGCCTCTCACTTTTTCCGCCGGAGATAACGACAATGACCCAGCCCGCTCGCCTTTCCCCGTCTACGACTTCCCTCTCGGATGCCAGCGCTCAGGCGCCATCCGCTGCTGTCGCATCTGATTCCCCTGCGGTATCCGCCGACTCCAGCAAGACCTCCCGACATGCCGTGCTGGCCGGCGCCCTGCTGCTTGGCGCATCGCTGAGCCCGCAGGCCATGGCGCAGGATTCCTTCAGCGTGTGCTGGTCGGTGTATGCCGGCTGGATGCCGTGGGAATACGCGGATACCCAGGGCATCGTCGACAAGTGGGCCAAGAAGTACGACATCGACATCGATGTCGTGCAGGTCAACGATTACGTCGAATCCATCAATCAGTACACCTCCGGCAATGTCGATGGCTGCGCCATGACCAACATGGATGCCCTCACCCTCCCCGCCGCCAGCAGCGTGGATTCCACCGCGCTGATTCTGGGTGACTACTCCGATGGCAATGACGGCGTGATGGTACGCGACGGCGATTCCATCGAGTCCCTGAAGGACCGTGAGGTCAATCTGGTGCAGTTCAGTGTCTCCCACTACCTGCTGGCACGTGCGCTGGACAGCGTCGACATGAGCGAGCGCGACCTCACCACCACCAATACCGGCGATGCCGACATCGTAGCGCTGGCCAGCAACACCGACACCCAGGCGGTGGTGACCTGGAACCCGCAGCTGGCCACGCTCAAGGACATGCCCGGCTACACCGAAGTCTTCAACTCCAGTGACATCCCCGGCGAGATTCTCGACCTGATGGTCGTCAATACCCAGACACTGAAGGACAACCCGGACTTCGGCCACGCGCTGGTCGGCGCTTGGTATGAAGTGATGGAGAAGATGAAGGCTGGCGACGAAGCCGCGCTCTCCCAGATGGCCGATGCCGCCGGCACCGACCTCGCCGGCTATCAGGCCCAGCTGGCCGCGACCCACATGTACTACACCCCCGCCGAGGCCGTGGCCGCCTTCAATGCGCCGAGCCTCAAGGACACCATGCAGCACATCGCCGACTTCAGCTTCGCTCAGGGGCTGCTGGGCGAAGGCGCGCCGGATGCCGGCTTCATCGGCATCGAGACGCCTGCCGGCATCGTCGGCAATGAGGGCAACGTGATGCTGCGCTTCGACCCGAGCTACACCGCCGCACTGGCCGACAGCCTGTAACGCCACGCGGTGGATGCCGCACACCAGCCGCAGGAAAGCTGTCTCTGTGGCTGGTGAACCGACCGCCTCCCTCGACCGCACCTCTCGTTCGCACCCGTGGAGCCCGCGCATGAAACGCCTGATCAATCTGACACCCTCCCGTGGTGGCCGCTGGCTGCTCGGTGGCCTGCCCTTCGCGCTGCTGGCCATCCTCTACATCGTGCAGTCCAACCAGCGACTGCTCGACAACCCCAACGACCGCCTGCTGCCGTCCTTCGCGTCCATGGGCGAGTCCTTCGCCAAGCTGGCCACCGAGGTCAACGTGCGCACCGGCGATCTGCCGCTGTGGACCGACACCTTCGCCAGCCTCGAACGCCTGCTGGCCGGCGTGCTGATCAGTGCGCTGATCGGTCTGAGCGTCGGCCTGCTCACCGGCGGCCTGCCGCTGCTGCGCGCCAAGCTGTCACCGCTGATCACCGTGCTGTCCCTGATTCCGCCGATGGCGATCCTGCCGATCCTGTTCATCGCCTTCGGGACGGGTGAGCTGGCCAAGATCGCGCTGATCGTCATCGGCATCACGCCCTTCCTGATTCGCGACCTGCAGAATCAGGCCCTGCGCCTGCCCGATGAGCAGCTGATCAAGGCCCAGACCCTGGGTGCCAGCTCCTGGCAGGTGCTGACCCGCGTGCTGCTGCCGCAGCTGACCCCGCGCCTTCTGAGCGCCACGCGTCTGGCACTCGGCAGCGCCTGGCTGTTCCTGATCGCCGCGGAAGCCATCGCCGCCCAGGACGGCCTCGGCTATCGCATCTTCCTGGTGCGCCGCTATCTGGCGATGGACGTCATCCTGCCCTACGTGGCCTGGATCACGCTGCTGGCCTTCCTGCTCGACCGTCTGCTGGTGCTCGTCTCTACCCGCGCCTTCCCCTGGTACCACGCTGAGGAGAGCCAATCATGAGCCTGATACACGCCAAGGGTCTCGAGAAGCACTACGGCCAGCAGGTCGTGCTGGAACGCATGAACCTGACCGTCGAGGCCGGGGAATTCATCACCCTGGTCGGCGCCTCCGGTTGCGGCAAGACCACCTTCCTCAAGCTGCTGCTGGGCACCGAGGGCGTCTCGCGCGGTGAGCTGCTGCTGGACGGCAAGCCCATCCCCGGCGAACCGGGGCCGGACCGCGGCATCGTCTTCCAGAAGTATTCCGTCTTCCCGCATCTCACGGTGCTGGGCAACGTGATCATGGCCGAGGAGCTGGCGCGCGCCCCGCTGACCGGCAAGCTGTTCGGGGCCAAACGTCGCGAGGCACGGGTCGCCGCCGAGAAACGCCTGGCGGAAGTCGGCCTGTCCCACGCGCTGGACAAGTACCCGCATGAGCTGTCCGGCGGCATGCAGCAGCGCCTCGCCATCGCCCAGGCGCTGATGATGAAGCCGCGCATCCTCTTGCTGGATGAGCCCTTCGGCGCACTGGACCCGGGCATCCGCAAGGACATGCACCAGCTCATCCTGCGTCTGTGGGAAGAACAGCAGCTGACCATCTTCATGATCACCCACGACCTCAAGGAAGCGTTCGAGCTGGGCTCACGCGTCTGGGTGTTCGACAAGGTGCGTGTCGACCCGCAGGCCCCGCAGGCTTATGGCTCGACCATCACCTATGACCTGCCCACCGAGCGCAGCAAGGCCAAGGCGTCGTCTCAGCAGCCGGGCTCTGTCCAAACGAGCTCTGTTCAAAAGAGCTCTGTCCAAGCGGGCGCTGACCAACCGACGCCCGAGCACGAAACGCTGACGACGCCAGCCCACTCCGTTTCCCAAGCCACTCTCACCGGAGGCCAAATCAATGAACATACCGCTTGATGCCGCGACCACCGCCCGCGCCAGCTTCACCGCGAAGTATCAGACCCATCTGCCCGGCGGCCATCACTGGTCGATGCGCATGCCGCGTGGCAGCGCGCTCAAGCTGACCGCCCGCGAGGCCAACGCCAATGTCGGCCTGGTGATGTACAACCCGCTGGATACGCTTGAGCGCCTCAATCTGCCGGATACCCTCAAGGGTCAACACACCTTCCGTCTCACCGAAGGGCACTGCCTGTATTCCGACATGGGCCGCATCTTCGCCTCCATCATCCAGGATGATCTGGGCTGGCATGACAGCGCCAGCGGCAACCTGATGGAGCAGCACTTCGCCGCCAAGGGCTGGCACAAGAAGGCTTACCAGCAAGCCTTCAATGACTTCACGCCCACCGGCCACGACAGCCTGCTGATCGAGATGGCCAAGTACGGCCTGAGCGAGCGCGACCTGTGCGCCAACCTCAATCTGTTCTCCCGCGTGCGCGCCGATGAAGACGCCAACCTGCACTACGTCACCGACCACTGCGCCGCCGGCGACAGCGTCACCCTGCGCTTCGAGATGGACACCCTCGTCCTGCTGCACACCTGTCCGCATCCGATGGACCCCGCCGAGGAATATCCGCTGCGCGGCGTGGACATGACCTTCGGCACCGTGACACCGATGGACGAGCACGACGCCTGCTATCTGTCGCGCCCCGAGAATGCCCGCGCCTACGCCAACAATCAGCTCTATCACCTGGCGGGCTGAGGCGCCCCCCGACAGCAGATGGACGCCACGCCGACGGGCCTAGTGGCAACTGGAAACGACGCCCTCGATGACAAGGACAAAGGACAATCCCATGTGCACCTCGACGCTTGAACACCCCCATGCCCACACCCCGGCCACGACGGACGACGCCCCGCTGAGCTACGCAGACCCGGCCGAGCAGCCGCGCGAGCTTGAGCGCACCATCGAGGCCGGCGATCACTTCATCGGCCTGGTGCGCGCCGGTCAGCACCTGCGCATCACTGACCTGCACGGCAATCAGGCCGCCGACACCCTGTTCTTCTCGGCTGACGACACCGCCGAGCGCTACAGCGCGATGGACACCGTGCGCGAGCAGGGCAAGGTCTACCTGACCACCGGCAGCGTGCTCTATTCCACCCGTGGCCGCCCGCTGCTGACCATCACCGGTGATACCTGTGGCCGTCATGACACCCTGGGTGGTGCCTGTTCCAGCGAATCCAACACCGTGCGTTACGACCTGGAAAAGCGTCACATGCACTCCTGTCGTGACAACTGGATGCTGGCCATCGCCCGCTACCCGAAGTACGACCTGACCAAGCGCGACATCGGCCACAACATCAACTTCTTCATGAACGTGCCGGTCACCGCCGATGGCGGCCTGAGCTTCGAGGACGGACTGTCCGCCCCGGGCAAGTACGTCGAGATGGTCGCCGAACGTGACGTCTACGTGCTGCTCTCCAACTGCCCGCAGCTCAACAACCCCTGCAACGGCTACGACCCGACACCGGTCGCCATCCGCATCAGCGACTCGCCACTGAGCTGAACCGCTGAGCTGAACCGCCGAGCTGACAGCGACGCTTTCGAACACGCATACGACAAGAAACGGCCGAGCCACCCCTGACGATGTCATCTCTCTTGCATCACTCGTCAGCTCCCAAGGCTCTGCCCGGCTACCGGACGACCGGCAGCTCACAGTTTGAAGGCGGGACGACCCGCCGCCGGAAGGATGACTCCGTCATGTTCCATAAGGTCCTGATTGCCAACCGTGGCGCCATCGCCACCCGAATCCAGCGCACGCTGCGTGCCCTCGGTGTCCAGAGCGTCGCCGTCTACGCAGAAGCCGATCGTGAATCCCCCTTCGTGCGCGAGGCCGATGACGCCTACAGCCTCGGCGAAGGTGCTGCAGCCGAGACCTATCTCGACATCGACAAGCTGATCGCCATCGCCCGCGAGAGTGGTGCCCAGGCCGTGCACCCGGGCTACGGTTTCCTGTCCGAGAACACCCGCTTCATCCAGGCCTGTGACGCCGCCGGCCTGGTCTTCCTCGGCCCGACCGTCGAGCAGATCCACGCCTTCGGCCTCAAGCACGAAGCGCGCACCATCGCCGAGAACGCCGGCGTGCCGCTGGTACCCGGTACCGGCCTGCTGGACGACGTCGAGAGCGCACTGAGCGAGGCCGCCCGTATCGGCTATCCGGTGATGCTCAAGTCCACCGCCGGCGGCGGCGGCATCGGCATGCAGGTGTGTGAGGATGACGCCTCCCTCAGTCGCGCCTTCGATTCGGTCAAGGGCCTGGGCGAGCGCAACTTCGGGGATGGCGGCGTCTTCCTGGAGGCGTATATCGCCCGCGCCCGTCACCTGGAAGTGCAGCTGTTCGGTGATGGTAAAGGCACGGTGATCGCCCTCGGCGAGCGCGACTGCTCCAGTCAGCGCCGCCACCAGAAGGTCATCGAGGAATGCCCGGCACCTAACCTGCCCGAGCGCGTTCGTGAAGAGATGATCGCCACCGCCATCCGCCTGGGCGAAGCCGTCAATTACCGCAGCGCCGGTACCGTCGAATTCATCTATGACGCCGAGCGTCAGGCCTTCTACTTCCTGGAGGTCAACACGCGCCTGCAGGTCGAGCATGGTGTCACGGAGCTGGTGTGGGGCGTGGACATCGTCGCCTGGATGCTCAAGCTGGGCGCCGGTGAGCTGGACGATCTCGCAACGCTGGCCGCACCGCTGTCCCCCAAGGGTCACGCCATGCAGGCGCGGGTCTATGCCGAGAATCCGCAGCACGATTTCCGCCCCTCCAGCGGCCTGCTCACCGAGGTGGAGTTCGCCAATGACGCCGTGACCGCCGCCCTCGCCGAGGGCAGCCAGCTGCGGGTGGATCACTCCATCGAGGCCGGTTTCGAGGTCCCGGCGTGGTTCGACCCGATGCTGGCCAAGGTGATGGTGCACGCCCCGACCCGCGAGCAGGCACGCGGCGATCTCTCCAGGGCACTGGCCGCCTCTCGCCTCTACGGCATCGAGACCAACCGCCAGTGGCTGTCGCACCTGCTGGAAGACCCGCGCTTCCTCAATGTCGAGATCTACACCCGCTGGCTGGAAGGTCTCGAGTGGGCAGCACCGACCTTTGAAGTGATCGTCCCCGGCACCCTGACCACCGTGCAGGACATGCCGGGTCGCCAGGGACACTGGGATGTGGGCGTGCCGCCCTCCGGCCCCTTCGATGACTACGCCTTCCGTCTCGGCAATGCGCTGCTTGGCAACGCGGCCGATGCCGCAGGCCTCGAGATCACCCTCAACGGCCCGACCCTGCACTTCCACCGCGCCACGCGCGTGGTGCTGGCCGGTGCGCCGCTGCCCGCCACGCTGTCCGTTTCAGCACCTGTAGCCGGCTCCGATGAGACCGCGACTCACGATCTTGCCCTGTGGCAGGTGCATGAGATCGCCGCTGGCAGCACCCTGAGCCTGGGCAAGGTCGCCGCCGGCGCGCGCAGCTATCTGCTGATCGCCGGGGGCATCGACTGCCCGCAGTATCTGGGCTCGCGCGCGACCTTCACCCTGGGCCAGTTCGGCGGCCATGCCGGACGTGCCCTGCGCAGTGGCGACACCCTGCCGCTTGCTGATCTCGCCGAGTGCCCCCAGCCCGCCCTGACCCGGCTGCCCGAGGCGCTGATCCCGCAGGGCGCTAGCATTATCGATAATGCGCAAGGCAAGACCTCAGGTCGCGAATGGCAGATCGGCGTGCTCTACGGCCCGCACGGTGCGCCTGACTTCTTCACCGAAGACGACATCAGCACCTTCTTCGGCCACCGCTGGGAAGTGCACTACAACTCCAGCCGTACCGGCGTGCGTCTGATCGGCCCGCGTCCGCAGTGGGCACGTGCCGACGGCGGTGAGGCCGGTCTGCACCCCTCCAACATCCACGACAACGCCTACGCCTTCGGCACCATCGACTTCACCGGCGACATGCCGGTCATCCTCGGTCCGGACGGCCCGTCGCTGGGCGGCTTCGTATGCCCGGCCACCGTGGTGCGTGCCGAGCGCTGGAAGCTGGGCCAGCTGGCCGCCGGTGATCGCATCCGTTTCGTTGCGCTGACTCTGGATGAGGCTCGCTCCATCGAGGTGCAGCAGGACGCCGTGATCACCGCCCTCGCCAGTGGCAAGCTCGACGCACTGGAGTCACCTCTGGCGGCGACCAGCACCACGCTGAGCGCCATCGCTGAGCAACGTCCGCGTCTGGACGACTCCCCAGTACTCAAGCGCCTGAGCGCCGAGCAAGGCGGCGAGCAGATCGTCTATCGCCGCGCCGGGGATGACTTCCTGCTGATCGAATTCGGCCAGATGGAGCTGGATATCGCGCTGCGCTTCCGCGCCCACGCCTGGATGCTGTGGCTCAAGGAGCATCCGCTGCCCGGCCTGATGGAGATGACACCGGGCATCCGCTCGCTGCAGCTGCATTACGATCCGCGCAAGCTTGCCCTCGCCACGCTGATGACGCACCTCGAACAGGCCGAAGTCGCGCTCAAGGATGTCGAGGACATCGAGATCGAGGCGCGCACAGTGCACCTGCCGCTGTCCTGGGATGACCCTGCGTGTCAGCAGGCCATCGACAAGTACCAGCGCTCGGTGCGCCCGGACGCCCCCTGGTGCCCGAGCAACCTGGAATTCATTCGCCGCATCAATGGTCTCGCCGATGAGGCGGCGGTACGCGAGACGGTGCTCAACGCCCGCTATCTGGTGATGGGCCTCGGCGATGTTTATCTCGGCGCGCCGGTGGCCACGCCGCTGGACCCGCGCCAACGCCTGGTGACCACCAAGTACAACCCGGCACGCACCTGGACCGCCGAGAACTCGGTGGGTATCGGCGGCGCCTATCTGTGCGTCTATGGCATGGAAGGTCCGGGCGGCTATCAGTTCGTCGGCCGCACGCTGCAGATGTGGAATCGCTATCGCCGCACCGAACACTTCACCAGCCCGTGGCTGCTGCGCGTGTTCGACCAGCTGCGCTTCCACCCGGTCAGCCATGAGGCGCTCGAGCAGATCCGTCGTGATCACCCTCAGGGGCGTTACGACCTGAAGATCGAGAAGACCCGCTTCCGCCTCGCCGATTATCAGGCGCAGATCGCCGAGCATCAGGCCGAGACCGATGCCTTCCGTGAACGCCGTCAGGCCGCTTTCCAGCAGGAAATCGACGACTGGCATGCACGCGGCCAGTTCACCTTCGAGGATCAGATCAACGAGGTGCAGGAAGCCGACAGCCTGAGCGATGACGAGCTGGGCATCGAGACGCCGGTCACCGGCAGCCTGTGGAAGCTGGAGGTCGCCGAGGGCGATCTCGTCGAGGCCGGCCAGGTGGTGGCGCTGGTCGAGTCGATGAAGATGGAAGTCGAGATTCGCACCCACACCGCAGGCCGTGTCGTTCGCCTGCCGATCAAGGAAGGCAGCGGCGTCGCCCCCGGCCAGCCGCTGATCGTGCTGTCGACCGCCGTGGAAGCCACTGATCCAGCTGATGCCAGCGCACCAGACAACGCCCAATCGACCCTGTCCTCCGAGGAGACGCTGTGATGATGACCCATACCCCGCACAACCTGAGCATCACGGCGCTGAGCAAGGCCTATCAGGCCGGAGAGCTGACGCCACGCCAGCTGGTGAATGAACTGCTGGCCGCGCAACCCGAGCAAGACGCCGCCTGGATCACCCGCCTGAGTGCAGATCAGCTGGAACCCTATCTGGCGCGTCTGGACGACGTGGCGCCCGAGTCACTGCCGCTCTACGGCATCCCCTTCGCGATCAAGGACAACATCGATCTCGCCGGCGTGACCACTACCGCCGGTTGCCCGGAATTCGCCTACACGCCAGACGATGACGCCTTCGTGGTCGCCAAGCTCATCGCGGCCGGTGCCATCCCGCTGGGCAAGACCAATCTGGATCAGTTCGCCACCGGCCTGGTCGGGGAGCGCGCCCTGGCGGTCTACGGCACCCCGGCGAATGCCTTCGACCCCGCCTATGTGCCGGGCGGCTCCAGCAGTGGTTCCGCCGTCGTCACCGCCCAGGGGCAGGTCAGCTTCGCGCTGGGCACGGACACGGCGGGCTCCGGGCGTGTGCCGGCCTGCTTCAACAACCTGGTGGGCGTGAAGCCGACCCTCGGCCTGCTCAGCGCGGGCGGTGTGGTGCCGGCCTGCGCCACCCTGGATACCATCTCGATTTTCGCACTCGGCTGCGATGATGCCGCGCGGGTGTTGTCCGTCACCGCACAGTTCGATGCCGACAACCGCTGGACGCGCGAGCACGACTTCGCCGTGCATGGCCAGACCTACGGCCTCCTGCCGGATCTCGCCGGCCTGCGCATCGGCGTGCCGCCGCGTACCCAGTGGCATACCGACGCCGATTACAGCGGCTACATGGAAGTGGCGATGCGTCAGTGCAAGGCATCAGGGGCCGAGCTGGTCGAGCTGGATTGCAGCCCGCTGCTGGCCGCCGCGCGCCTGCTGTATGAAGGCCCGTGGGTGGCGGAGCGCTATCACGCGGTGCGCGAGCTGATCGAGCGCAACCCTGAGGCACTGCATCCTGTCACGCGCGAGATCACCCTCGGCGGTGCCACGCCGCTGGCCGTGGATGCCTTCGATGCCCGCTATCAACTGGCCGAATACCGCCGTCAGGCCGATGCCCTGCTCGCGCAGGTGGACGTGATGCTGGCCCCGACCACGCCGCGTCTGCCGACCAAGGCGGAGCTGGCCGAGGCACCGATCGCGGTCAATTCGGAACTGGGCACCTGGACCAACTTCATGAACCTGCTGGATCTGAGCGCACTGGCCGTGCCGGTCGGCTTCAATAGCCAAGGCCTGCCCGGCGGCGTGACACTGTTCGCGCCCGCCTTCGAAGACCTGCAACTGCTGAGCATCGCGCGGCTGCTCGAGAAGGAGTTCTCGCTGCCGCTGGGAGCCAGCGCCGTTGCCCGTCCCCAGGGACGCCTCGCCGACAGCGATCTGCCGATGGCGAAGAATGGCCGACTCGAGATCGCGGTCTGCGGTGCGCATCTCACTGGCATGCCGCTCAATCACCAGCTCACCCAGCGCGATGCCCGCCTGGTCGCCCGTACTCACAGCGCCCCCCGCTACCGCCTCTATCAACTAGATGACGCCACACCCGCCAAACCGGCCATGCTGCGCGCGCCAGAGGACGGTACCAGCATCGCGCTGGAAGTCTGGTCACTGCCCATCGCCAGTGTCGGCAGCTTCCTCGCCGGCATCCCCTTCCCGCTGGGACTGGGCCAGATCGAACTCGAGGACGGCCGCTGGGTCTCAGGCTTCATCTGCTCGGTCTCCGCTGACAGTGGCGTACCGATGACGGACATCAGCGAGTACGGCGGCTGGAAGGCGTGGGTGGAGCGCGGGTGATCCGCACTCGCTGACAACCTCTCGTCGAAGCTGGATGCCAGACACGCAAAAGCCGCTACCGGATGACCGGTAGCGGCTTTTTTCATGCACTCGTCAGATCAGGCAGCGTCCGAATCATGAAGCACCTGTTGCTCGAGGTGTCTGTCTCTCGAAGTACTTGTGTCTCGCAGTACTTGTGTCTCGCAGTGCTTGTCGCTCAGGGCGCTTATTGCTCGAGACTCTTGAGCAGCAGTTCCGCGACACCTTCAGACGACATCGGATTCTGACCGGTGATGATCAGCCCATCCTGGATGGCGTAGGAGGTGAAGTCGTCCTTCTTCTCATAGATGCCGCCCTTCTGCTGCAGCGCCTCTTCCACCAGGAACGGCACGACGTCAGTGAGGCCGACACCGTCTTCTTCGCCGTTGGTGAAACCGGTGACATGCACGCCATCCACGAAGGGAGTGCCATCCGGCTTGCGAGCATTCAGCAGCACGGCCGGGGCGTGGCAGACAGAGCTGACCGGCTTGCCGGCCGCGTGGAACTGCTCGATCAGACGGATGGAATCGGCGTCGTTGGTCAGATCCCACAGCGGGCCGTGGCCACCCGGGTAGAAGATGGCGTCGAAGTCCTCGACCTTCATGTCTGCCAGTACGGCGGTGGTGGCGAGGTCCTGCTGAGCGGCAGTGTCCTTGTCGAAGCGGCGAGTGGCATCCGTCTGGAAGTCCTCGCCCTGGCTTGCCGGGTCCAGCGGCGGCTGACCGCCCTTGGGAGACGCGAGTGTCACCTCGACACCGGCATCCTTCAGCAGGTAGTAGGGAGCCGCCAGCTCTTCCAGCCAGAAGCCTGTCTTCTTGCCCGTGTCACCCAGCGTATCGTGGGATGTCACTACCACCAGAACCTTGCTCATGATGCTCTCCTTTACGCGCGGGATAGCCCGCAACGGTCACTTCACGAAATTTGTCGGCGAGGTGATGCTCGCCCTGTGTGGAATCAAGCTTACGGCTCACGTCACCATCGTCATAATCGATAGTCCAGATAGCCACTATCGCTCATACAAATAGCTGTCCTGCGAAAGCGTGCTCAGCGAAGGCGGAAGCCCGCTGTCGAGCGAACCGGCTCACCAGGTCGGCACCAGGTGCACTTCGCGGATATTGGCACGCGGTGAGGCACTGATGGCGTAGAGCACGGCATCCGCCACATCCTGCGGGTCCAGCTTGTCCGGCTTGGGCTCATCGAAGAAGGCGGTGTTGACCATGCCCGGCGTGATGGTGGTGCAGCGGCCTTGCCATTCGGCCATTTCTATCGCCAGATTCTGGCCGAAGCCGTAGGCGAACCACTTGCTGGCGCTGTAGATGGAGCCCGCATGATTGGCGCGCCCAGCCACGGAACTGGTGAGGATGAAGTGGCCCTTGCGCTCTCTCAGATGCGGCAGGGTCGCGTGGGCGGTCCACAGCAGCGCATTGATGTTGATGTCGACGACTCGCTTCCACTCCTCGGGATCCCCGTTCTCGGTGCCAGCCTGGCTGACGCCGGTACCGGCATTGGCGAACGCCACATCCAGATGGCCATGATGGGCGACGGCCTGTTCGACGACCTTGGCGAGCTGATCGTAGTCCGTCGCATCCGCGGCGATCGCCAGCACCTTGTCGCTGCCCAGCTCCTCGACAAGCGCATCGAGCCGCTCCTTGCGGCGGGCGGTCACGACGACCTTGTGCCCGGCCTTCACCAGAGTGCGTGCGGTGGCCTCACCGATACCGCTGGAGGCACCGGTGATCAGAATGATCTTTTGACCTTCGGCTTGCATCTGCTTCACATCACTCATGGATCGCTCCTGTGGGTCGCATTGATCTCTCGCCGTGTCATTGAGACCACCCTACCGCCTGAGCCTCCCATCGTGATAATCGATAGTCCGGATAGCTGCTATCATCCAGACAAATAGTGCTCACTCGTCCGAGTGCAGCCGCGACACTCCGCCTGCTCTGGTAGTCATCATGAAGCTCAATTACGACCTCAACCTCCTGCGCACCTTTCATGCGCTGTATCTCGAGCAGAACGTCACCCGCGCCGGCGAGCGTCTGCACCTGAGTCAGCCCTCGGTGAGCGCGGCGCTGTCGAAACTGCGCGAGCTGTTCAATGACCCGCTGTTCATTCGTGATCGCCAGCGCATGCGCCCCACCGAGAAGGCCGACCATCTGTTCCCGACCATCGAGGCGGCGCTGACCGACCTCGACGGCCTGATCAACAGCGAGCGACACTTCGACCACACCACCGAGAGCCGTCATTTCGAGATCGCCGCCAACGACTACTTCGAGGTGCTGATCCTGCCGCAACTGGCGACGATCCTGCGTGAGCAGGCCCCCGGCATCACCCTCCAGGTACGCAGACTGTCACAGGACATGAGCGAGGCTGGCGTGATGAGCGGCACGACGGATCTCGCCTTCGGGCGTCAGGTCGATCCGCCCGAGAATCTGGTGGTGCGTGAGGTGATCACCGAAGGCATCGACTGCCTGGTGGGCAATGGCCATCCCCTGCTGGAGCGGCTGGATGGCGAGGGCCGCATGACCAAGGCGGATTTCGAGCACCACGCCCATGTGCTGGTTCAACCGCATGCCCGCCTGAAAAGCGGTATCTTCAAGCAGCTTGAGGGTCAGGGGCTGAAGCGCGAGGTAGCGCTGGCCGTCACCTACTTCATGGCCGTGCCTTCCCTGCTGGAACGCTCGCCGTTGATCGCGAGCCTGCCCACCGGGCTGTGCCAGCATTTCTGTCGTCAGTTCGCCGTCACGCTCGTGCCGCCACCCGTGGCCTTCGCCTCCTTCCCCTTCCATCTGAGCTGGCATCGCCGCTATCAGAAGGACCCGGCGCACCGCTGGATCAGGGAGCAGATCATCGCGTGTTGTCAGCGTCTGGCAGAGGGTCAGAAGGTGCTGTCCTGAGACACTGGTACGCATACGCAAGCCCCCGGAAACGAAAACGGCCCCTCACCATCCAGTGAGGGGCCGTTCTTTTCATGCCACAGGTCATGCCACAGGATTCAGCAGGCGAGCATCAGGCCTGCTCGGCCGCCAAGGCAGCACGATGGGCGTGCAGCTTCTGGTAGCTTTCGATCAGACGCAGGTGGCGATCCAACCCTTCCAGCTGCATGTTGGTGGGCTCCAGACCATGGAAGCGCACCTCACCCTGCACGGAGCCGACCACGGCAGCGATGGTGTCTTCACCGAACATGCGGCGGAAGTTGTAGAGGTAGTCCTCGAGCTCCAGCTCATCGTCGAGGGTGATCTCCAGCACGGCCTTCATGGCCTGGTAGTAGAGGCCGCGCACGACGGTGTTGTCGTTGTACTGCAGGAACATCTCGACGCGATCCAGCGCATCCTCGTGCTGCCCCAGCGCGAGATTGATCATCAGTTTCAGCTCGAGAATCGTCAGCTGACCCCAGATGGTGTTCTCGTCGAACTCGATGCCGATCAGCGTCTTGATGTCCATGTGCTCATCAAGCTGGCTCTCTTCGAGACGCTCGCCCAGGTCCGCCAGCTGATCGTCATCGAGACGATGCAGATTGAGGATGTCCTCGCGGTAATCCAGCGCCATGTTGGTGTTGTCCCACACCAGGTCCTCGACCGGATAGACCTCGGAATAGCCCGGCACCAGGATACGACACACCGGCGCGCCGAGGTCCTCGTGCACCGCCATGTACGATTCCTTGCCGATCTCATCGAGGATACCGAACAGGTTGGCGACCTCTTCTTCATTGCTGCCGGAGAAGTCCCACTCGACGAACTCGATGTCGGTATTCGAGCTGAAGAAACGCCAGGAGACGAGACCTGATGAGTCGATGAAGTGCTCGACGAAGTTGTTCGGCTCGGAGACGGCCAGCGAGTTGAAGGTCGGCGGCATGAAGTCGTTGAGACCCTCGAAGCTGCGGCCCTGCATCAGCTCGGTCAGGCTGCGCTCGATGGCAACCTCAAAGCTCGGATGCGCGCCGAAGGAGGCGAAGACACCGCCGGTCTTCGGGTTCATCAAGGTCACGCAGGCCACCGGGAACTGGCCGCCCAGCGAGGCGTCCTTGACCAGAATCGGGAAGCCCTGGGCTTCCAGTGCCTCGATGCCCTCGACGATTTCCGGGTACTTGGCCAGCACCTCCTGCGGCACGTCCGGCAGGGTCAGTTCCTGCTCGAGAATCTCGCGCTTCACGGCACGCTCGAAGATCTCGGACAGGCACTGCACCTGGGCTTCTGGCAAGGTGTTGCCGGCGCTCATGCCGTTGCTGAGGTACAGGTTCTCGATCAGGTTGGACGGGAAGTAGATCGTCTCGCCATCCGAGCGACGGGTGAACGGCAGAGACACGATGCCACGGTCCGCACGCCCGGAATTGGTGTCGATCAGATTGGAGCCACCCAGCTCGCCGTCCGGATTGAAGATCTCGAGGCAGTAATCGTCCAGCACGCCTTCCGGGATCTCATCGTTCGGGCCCGGCTGGAACCACTTCTCGTTCGGGTAATGCACGAACTCGCTGTCAGCGATGGCTTCGCCGAAGAACTGATCGTTGTAGAAGAAGTTGCAGCTCAGACGCTCGATGAACTCGCCCAGCGCCGAGCACAGCGCGCTCTCCTTGGTCGAGCCCTTGCCGTTGGTGAAGCACATCGGCGAGGCGGCATCACGAATGTGCAGTGACCAGACGTGGGGCACGATGTTGCGCCAGGAAGCGATCTCGATCTTCATGCCGAGATCATTCAGAAGGCCCGTCATGTTGGCGATGGTCTGCTCCAGCGGCAGATCCTTGCCCTCGATCCAGGTGCTCTGTCCTTCCGGCGGCTCCGCCATCAGCAGGGCCTGGGCGTCCTCGTCGAGGTTGTCGACCGTCTCGATCTCGAAGCCCGGGCCGGTCTGGACGACCTTCTTCACCGTGCAACGCTCGATGGAGCGCAGGATGCCCTGGCGGTCCTTGTCGGACAGCTCTTCCGGCAGCTCCACCTGGATCTTGAAGATCTGGTTGTAGCGGTTTTCCGGGTCGACGATGTTGTTCTGCGACAGACGGATGTTCTCGGTCGGGATGTTGCGCGCCACGCAGTACACCTTCACGAAGTAGGCTGCGCACAGCGCCGACGACGCCAGGAAGTAGTCGAACGGGCTCGGCGCCGACCCATCGCCCTTGTAGCGGATGGGCTGATCGGTGATGACCGTGAAGTCGTCGAATTTCGCCTCGAGCCTCAGGTTGTCGAGAAAGTTGACCTTGATTTCCATGAACGATGCACCGCTGTGAAGAGTATGGGCGCCAGCACGCCGGAGGCGGCTACGCGATGGGCGCCATTATCCAGATTTTGGGGGCCTGCGTCGCGGGTGAGACGAAAAGCGGAAGACTTGCGCACTCCTGCTGTCGCCAGCCGCTGAGGGAGGCCGGCGGATCTTCTTCACTTCCTGAAACATCCGGTGCAATCGCCGCCACTTTCTTGACGGTACGGGGATTGTCACCTATTGGTTAATTTATACGCATAAATACAATAATTGATGCATTGCCATGTTCCGCCCCCTGTCATTGTCCACGACAGGTCACACCCCCCCCCCCCCCCCACCAACCACAATAAAGGGGTATGCAATGATGAAGCGCTTCACGACCCGCAAGGTCGCCATCTACGGCAGCATGCTGTTCGGGTTTTTCATGCTCGAGAGCCCGATGATCCTGATGGCCAACAAGATCGAGCCCATGGTGATGGGTATCCCGTTCTTCCTCGTCTGGAACCTGGTGTGGTGGGGCTTCCTGACCGCCGTGTTCCTGTATGCCTACCTGACCAACTGGGGTAGCGCCAAGGCCCCTTCCACCGGCGGCAAGCGCTGAGGAGCTCATCATGACGGGAAGTATCTTGATCATCGCGGCCTTCATGATCATCCCCTTGATCGTCGGGCTCGTGTCCGCGCGAAAGTCCCAGACGACAAGTGAAGATTTCTTCGTGCAAGGGCGGGCCATGGGCAGCATTGCCGTGTTCTTCACGGTGGCGGCCACCTGGTGGAGCGCCTTTGCCTTCCTCGGTTCCAACGCCACCTTCTATACCAGTGGCCCCATCTATCTCACCGCGCTGGCGTGGAACCTGCTCTTCGGCTTCATGTACTACTGGGTGGGCAAGCGTGTCTGGTATCTCGGCAAGCGCTTCGACTACCTGACGCCGTCAGACCTGATGGGCGATTTCTACAACAGTGAAGCGCTGAGAATTCTCGTCGCCGTCATCACGCTGATCTTCACCGTGCCGTATCTGCAGATCCAGCTGACCGGCGGTGCGTATCTGATCGAGGTCGCCTCCGGTGGCGTCGTGCCCTTCTGGCTGGCCGCGCTGCTGTTCTACTTCATCATCATTGTCTATGTGTGGGTCGGCGGGATCCGCGCCATCGCCTGGACGGATGTGATCTACGGGGCGCTGCTGTTCTTCGGCATGATGTATGCGGGCTATTACATCGCCGGCCAGGCAGGTGGCCCGACCAGCATGTTCGCGCAGCTTGCCAGCGACTCGCCTGCGCATCTGACCCTGCCGGGGCCGAATGGCAACATGGGCTACTCCATGTGGTTCTCGCTGTTCGTGATCGTGGCCATCGGCGCCTTCATGGGCCCCCAGATCTGGCTGCGCATGTATTCGGTGAAAAGCGGCAAGCTGTTCGGCTTGATGCCCTTTCTGCTGGGGCTCGCCGCCTTCGCCTACTTCGGCTCGGTACTGACGGGCTATACCGGGGTACTGCTGGAGCCTGGCCTGGAGAATGCTGACCAGATCCTGCCCATCATGCTGATGAACTATGCGCCCTACCTGCTGGCCTCGCTGATCATGGCGGCTGGGGCCGCCGCGGCGATGTCCACGGCCAACTCCCAGATCCATGCGGTATCGACCGTCGTCACCATGGATATCTACAAGCGCTACGTGAACCCGCAGGCGAATCAGGAACGCATCGTCCATATCGGGCGCCTGTCCCTGGTGGGCTTCTCTCTCGCGGCCTACATCCTGGCCCTGACCGTTCCGGGACTGCTGGTCACCATCGGCATCGCGGCACTGGCGGGTACCGCTCAGCTGATCGTGCCGACACTGGGCGCCATCACCTGGCGCAAGGCGCACCCGCAAGCGGCCTTCTGGGGCCTGAGCCTGGGCATCGTGACCGTCCTGTGGCTGTCCTACGGCGCCAGTGTCAGCAATCCGCTTGGCCTGCATGCCGGTATCTGGGGCCTGATCCTCAATGCGTCAGCCTTCGTGATCCTCAGCCTCGCCCTGCAGCGCAAGGATGCCGAGGTGGTGGAACGCTTCGCCCAGGCGCGTCGGGATTACACCGCGGAATATCACCCGGAGCAGCTGGAAGACGCCGAGGCTGGTCCATCTCAGGTGATCGAAGCCCGCTGACTAGAACAAAGGGCCTGCATCACGCAGGCCCTTTTCGTTTCCGAGCACATTCAGCCACTCGATTGATTGCTACCCAATGGACAGGATCGGCCATGAACCCAGTCTCTACTCCCACGCAATTATCTGAATTGACAGCGATTGATGCCCTGGCACTGTTTCGACGAGGCGAGCTCTCCCCCGTCGAGCTGACCCGAGACTGCCTGGAACGTATCGACACGCTCAACCCCAAGATCAATGCCTTCGTGCACATCGCCCATGATGGGGCAATGAAGGCGGCGAAAGACGCCGAAGCCCGCTGGATGAAGGGCACGCCATGCGGCCCACTGGATGGCGTGCCGACCACATTGAAGGACCTCACGCTGTCGCGCGGCATGCCGACCCGGTACGGCTCCGCCACCACATCCACGGACGGAGGCAGTGATGTCGATGCCCCGGTGGCTGCGAGCCTTCGCAAGGCAGGCGCCGTGTTTCTCGGCAAGACAGCCTCACCGGAGTACGGCTGGAAGGGAGTGACGGACAACCCGCTGCACGGCGTGACACGCAATCCCTGGAATACCGCGCTGACCTCCGGTGGATCCTCGGGTGGAGCTGGAGCAGCGGCCGCGCTCAACCTGGGCATGCTGCATCAAGGCAGTGATGCAGGTGGGTCGATCCGCATTCCCAGCAGCTTTACCGGCACCTTCGGCCTGAAACCCACGTTTGGCTGGATTCCCCAGTGGCCGACCAGTGCCATGTCGACCCTCTCACACCTGGGACCAATGACGCGCACGGCCTCCGATAGCCTCCTGATGCTCGAGAGCATGGCGCAGCCCGATAGCCGTGATGGTCTGCTTGGCGATCCGGACAGCCTCAGAATGGACACCCGAGCGCCAGTCTCGCTGCAAGGCTGGAAGATTGCCTACAGCCCGACCCTGGGTTACGTGGAAGTCGCGCCAGACATACGCAAGCGAGTGGATAACGCCGTCGCTCAGCTGTCCCGACTGGGCGCGGAGGTCATCGAGATAGATCCGGGCTTCTCCTGCCCGCTGGAGACCTTCAATACCCTGTGGTTCGCGGGTGCCACCCAGGTAGTCGAGAAGATGACCGACAGCCAGCGAGATCAGATGGACCCGGGCTTGCTGGACATTGCAGCGCGCGGGAGCAACATTTCCTTATCGCAATATCTGGCGGCAAGACGAGAGCGAACTGCGCTTTGCGCACACATGCAATCCTTCCACGAGCAATGGGACCTGCTGATCACTCCTACACTGCCCATCTCACCTTTCACTGCCGGCCACAACGTACCGCCGGGGGGGAAATATCACGACTGGATGGAATGGACCCCCTTCAGCTACCCCTTCAACCTCACTCAACAACCCGCTGCCTCCCTCCCCTGTGGGCTGGATGACCAGGGACTGCCTGTCGGCCTGCACATTGTCGGAGGAAAATTCCAGGACATGAAGGTGATGCATGCCGCCAGGTTGCTGGAGGAGATGCTTCCTGAACTTGTCTATCCCAAGCTCTCGCAATGAAACGGTCATGAGAAAGGCAACGCATAAAAAAACGGCACTGTCATCGACAGTGCCGTTTTTACATCAACAGGTTCTATAGAAAATCGCCGGCTGCTTTCTGATCAATCCGCCTCGGAAAGCTGCATGATCATGCGTGTCGTCAGATAAAGGCGTGGCACGATGCTATCAACCAGCACAAATTCTTTGTCGCTATGATAGCCGCCCCCGACGAGTCCCAAGGATTCTAGCACTGCGGGTTTCTCGGAATCAGCATGGTAGGCGTAGGCCGCATCGGTGCCGCCACCTATCTCGACCGCTTGCAGTGTCTGCCCCAGCTCTTGATAGATCTTCTGAGCCTGCTCGGCCAGCTTCTGACTCTGCGGATTTTCAGGTAGCGGCGGGCGTCCCTTCTCGAGGTGGAACTCCACTTCGGTGTCATCGATCAACTGATTCTTCGTGATGGACTGCGCTTCCTTCAAGACGCGCTGATACTCGCTGCTATCGAAGTAGCGCATATCACCTTCTGCCTTGGCATGCTCGGGAATCACGTTACGTTTGACGCCACCCTCGACAATCGTCCAGTTGAGTGTCGTCTCCTTGTCCGCATCACCCAGTTCATTCAACTGCAGCAGCTGATGAGACAACTCCATGATGGCGTTGCGCCCTTCTTCAGGTGCGCCACCGGCATGGGAGGCACGGCCTTTTACCTCGAGAAATGCATAGTTGATGCCCTTGGTGACGACGGTCACGGCATCGACTCCCGGATCAGCAAAGGTCGGCTCGAATACCAGCACGGCGTCTTGATCAGTCGATAGCTCATGAATCAGTTCATGCGAACCGGGGGAGCCTTTCTCTTCATCAGGATTGAAGACGACCGTCACCTGACCATAGTCATCAAACCCAAGCGTCTTCAGCGCCTCGAGACTGTGCAGAATAACGGCTGCACCGCCCTTCGCATCGCCCACGCCAGGACCATAGGCACGCCCATCCTCGATGCGGAAGGCACGCTGCGTAGCGGCGCCTTCATCGAAGACAGTGTCATAGTGAATCATCAGCATGATCTTGCGACTGCCATCTCCCTTGAGGCGACCGACAATCGTGTTTCCGCCATATGTCTCGGCAGGATACGTTTCCACCTGTGCACCAAGCGCCTTGAGATGCTTGGTAAGCATTGCCTCGACATCGCTCAAGCCTGCTTTGTAACCCGTGCCAGAATCCACATTGACCAACGTTTCGAGTGTCGAAAGCAAGGGGGCTCTTTGCTGCTCGACGGCATCCTGCACATCCTGATGATCTGCAGCTTGTGCATTGGCACTGCACAACCCATATGCCAATCCCATCGCCAGCATCGATAACCGCATTTTCCACCTCGAATATTGTTATATAAGGAATATATGAAGGTAAGGTGGATAGCCTGGAAACGCAAACCCGTGGGTCGTCAGTGCTCATCTTTCGTGACGCTCATGGCACAGTTTCATCACGTGAGGCTGCACGCCCTCTCAACCGACGGCTACGCGAACAGCTCTCGCTGCTCGACATCAAAGCGGATATCGCCAAGCGTGAACGCAGTCAGCAACTGGTGGCGACACTTGACGCCATGAATCAGAAGATGGGCCGCGGCACCGCATGCCCCGACGCCGCCAGCCAACGGCGCTGCGCCCCCTACACCACCAACTGGCAGGAATTGAAGCAGTTGCGTTAGTGGTGCAATAACTCGCAACCAATTTTTATGGCTTTTATGATCTATAACAACTACAAGAATCACAAAAAAATGTTTAAGCCTTGCGCCAGGCCACTGAAATTACCTTTACAACCTAGCAACCTCAGTTACAATAACATCATCGATCTCATTAATTAACAATATACGAAGCTGGGCTTCTAAGTGCTGAGCTTCATTTAACTCTTCCCATAACGCGAGAGAATTATTTTTATTGTTTCTTTCTTGCTCACTACTGTAGGCAACGATGACTCTTGCAGATAGATTTCCTCCAATTCTATAAGAGAGAAACCCATCGCTGTCAATCTTTAGATATCCAAGAGAAACAGGATCTTCCTCAGAACCCTTAATGGCCTCAACATGTTTTTGACATTTTTCGTATAAATATTTAGCTTTATTGTAAAACTTACTATTGGAAAACAAAGAATTCAACTCATTAACTTCCTTATAGAAACCTGAACTTTCCTTAGGCCGTATAGGGTAACGTGCTCCACCTAAGACAAGCTCCCCCATCCTATTAAGGATTTTCTCATCACTATCACTAATAGGTAATTCTATAAAATCTGCCACTTTAACGAGCTGATGACTATGTTTCTTTAGGATCTTAGAAAGATACACACGAGGGATATTTCGATAAATGCTAACAACACCTGATTTCAACATCATCTCTAAAGAATAACCCATAAGCAAAACACTTGACTTATATAGCGAAGTGGCTTTCCTTAAGCTTTCAACATCAATCATATTTAAATTTACACCACTAGGAGCCGCCATAGTAGCGCTATTAATAATATTATCTGCGAGCGTCCTCAATTCAATAGACGAAACATAATGGATCTTAGCCTCTTTTCGCCAATCGACACTACTAAATTCGCCATTCTCCTTGTGATCGCCTTGTATTGGTGAAATATAAAATTTGCTACGCATAAACACCTCAATAAAATTATAAATCATAACAACCATATTAATATAAACGTGCACACCATACTGCAGAAAGCATGAAAGGGGGTGAATATCTAAATGACCTACCCCATTTGACCGGATTGTTGCACCTACAGCAAAGGTGTTTTACATCAGCGCCGCTTTATCAATGACTTGCGAACGCTCATGCTGCGCTCCATTGCTGAAAAGCCAACAGTTCTGGAGTACCTAGCATGAAGATACTATTGATCAACGGCGGCAAGGCCTTTGCCCATTCCAATGGCGAGCTCAATGCGACCCTGCATGAGCTGGCACGCGGTGAGCTGGCCGAGCTGGGCCATGAGGTGCGCGAAACCGTCATCGTGGAAGGCTTTGACGCCAAGGCGGAGGTGGAGAAACAGCTGTGGGCGGACCTGATCATCTACCAGACCCCGGGTTGGTGGATGGGCCTGCCGTGGACCGTGAAGCAGTATCTCGATGATGTCCTGACAGAAGGCCATGGTGCCTTGTATGCCAGCGATGGCCGTCACCGCACCAACCCGACCCAGGGCTACGGCACGGGTGGCTTGATGCAGGGCCGCAGCTACATGCTGTCACTGACCTGGAATGCGCCCCTCGAAGCCTTTGATGAAGCGGGCAACTTCTTCGAAGGCAAAGGCATCGATGCCGTCTACTATCCCGTGCACAAGGCGATGGAATTCCTGGGCATGTCGGCACTTCCGACCTATCTGGCCACTGATGTGATCAAGAATCCCGATCTGGAGGCTTACACGCGGGCCTATCGTGAGCATCTGCGCGCGCATATCGGCCGCGCCTGAAGGCTCTGAGGAGAACCCACCAGCGCTGAGAGCCATCAAGCTGTAACTTGCCTTGAACAAGAAGCCCGCCATCAGTCATGTTCGACGACCGATGGCGGGCTTCTCGCGCTCTAACGGATAACGACCAGCGCTCACTGTTGCAGTGACGCGGACCTCAGAAACTCCAGCGGGCATGCGTCCAGAAGATCCGCCCGGGCTCATTGACGCGCACGTCGCCTTGCAGCGGATCATCGTAGAAGCGATTGACGTGGTAGGCGTAGGCCTTGTCGAACAGGTTGGAGATGCCGGCGCTCAGCTCGATGGCGTCAGTGACACGATAGCCCCCTTCCAGCCCGACGATGCCGAAACCTGCCGTCTTCTGTTCGCTGTCGGAGATGCGTGATTGGCGTGCTGCCGTATCGAGACGTGCACCGGCCCACCAGGCATCGGCGTCATAGCGTGTCGCCAGATAGCCATTGAACGGTGCCACCTGGGACAACGGCGTGCCATCGCTCAGGTTGGTGCCGTGGGTGGCGGCGACGCCTGCCGAATGCCGCCAGCCATGCTGCTGCCAGCTGGCCTCCAGCTCGAGACCATAGATCTCGGCTTCGACATTGTCATAGGTGGTCAGCGAGTCCCCTTCGCGCAACTCGATCCAGTCATGCACCCGGTTGTAGTAGGTGTCCGCCGAATAACGCCAGGCGCCCTGCCTGACTGCCACGCCCAGTTCGAGCTGCTGATGGACCTCGGGCTCAAGCTCGGGATTGCCCAGCCAACCGTCAGTCTCGGACTGGCGGTTGTAATAACGCTCGGTGGCGGTAGGGAAGCGCACGCTGCGACTGAGCGCCGCGTAGCCTTTCACCTCATCATTGACGCGATGCTCCAGGCGCGCCAGCGCACTGAATTCCCCATCCCGCTGACTGGCCTCGACATCCTCTCCGTACTGATCCCTCCAGGCGGAGATGGCCGAGGCATTGCTGCCCACCACCTCATCGGCATCTCGCGCATCGCTTAGGGAGACGTCATAGCGCGCGCCAGTCACCAGACGATTGTCCTGATCCAGCGTGGTATCCAGCTCGGCAAATACGCCACCGCGCGTGCGCAGGACATCCGGCCAGGTCTGACTGTCCGAGAGGCTGTCCAGCGACATGCCCATCCGGGAGTCGGCGTTGCTTTCCAGACGCTCGGCGTCAGCGCCCAATGTCAGTGTCGCGTCACGCCCGGCGACGGTCAGCGGGATATCGCCCTGGGTGCTGGCATACCAGGTCTCGGTGGTCGCGCTGGAGAACATGGCCATGTCGCTCATGTCCATGTCCATGTCTGAGCTCATGTCCATGCTGGAACTCATGTCCATGCTCGATCTGGAGTCATCAACGTCACGCAGGGTGACGTTATCCATGTCGTGCACGACGCGAGCATGGTTGATCTGCGATTCGGTATGCGAGAAAGGCCCGACGTTATCGATGGTCAACTTGAGGTACTGGCGGTCCATGTCACTGCGTGGCGCATCCATGGTGGGATAGAGCGCATCGTCGATCCTGACGACAGCGACCCCCGCTTCGATGGCGACATCCTCGGTGGCGAAGGCGCCGACACGGACACTGCCATTGTCGCTACGATAGGCACCAGACTGGGTATCGCCATTGCCATCCTCGTAGTTGTTGCGCTCGGAATGCTCGACGTCCAGCGCAGCCCAGACATCGCCCTGCTTGGCGGTCAGCGACAGGGTCTCGCTGGTGGCATCATCATTGCTGCGCCAGCCGGCCCCCAAGGTGCCATGCACGCCGTCATCGTCGGTGCGTGATGGCGTGTGACGCGTCACCTCGACGGTGCCTGCGGCAAAGCTGGGACCACGACTGACGCTCTGCGCGCCCTTGTAGAGGGTGAGATCTGACTGACTGCCGGTGGTCGCATAGCCCAGCGTGGTGTCCATGCCGCCGGGGCAGGCCGGATAGAGCGGCGCCCCATCGACCTCCTGAATCAGGCGTTCACCGCCCTGCGCCCGAAAGATGGCCGAGACACCATGACTGCCCAGACGAGAGCCACTGACGCCGTTGACCTCACGCAACTGCTCACCAATATCCAGATTGCCCTTGGCATGCCCCTGGCTTGACTCGACGATGGGGCTGGCCATGGGTGCCTCGGCCTCGACATGCACCAGAGGCAGTTGCGAGACGGAGCTCTTCTCGGCGTGGACGCCAAATGAGGCACTGCTCGCCAATACCGCCGCGACCGTCACTGGCAGACGCCGACGACTGGGCAGACCGCTCATGGCCTGCGCGAGCGGAGAAGACGGAAGTGATGGGAAGACGGTTGAGGGAAGTGATGAGAAGACGGATGACGGCTTCATGCGCTGGCCTCCGCCGCATCGTGGTGACGAGAGGCACTGACACGAATCCACAGCCAATCGAGCAGGCCCATCACGATCAGCGAGAGGCCGACCAGCGGGAAGATCACCCCGATGATCATCATCAGGCCCCAGACACCGGCGATACGCTTGCGCTCCCTGGGCAGCGGCGGGATACCGATACCGCCCACCGGACGACGCTTCCACCACATCACGCCTGCCCCGACGCTCATCATCACCATCGCGAGACACGCCATCAGCAGAATCAGCTGATTGATCAGGCCGTACTGCTGCCCCAGATGCACATTGATGCCCCACTCCAGCGCCCGTCCCAACGGCCCGTAGTCGGCGTAATGCATGTCGAGCAGCACATCGCCGGAGTAGCGATCCACATGCACGACCTGCTGGCGCTCCAGCGCATCCGGATACACGGAGCCGGTATAGACGCCCTGAGCGGTGCTCGGCAGATTGATGGCATAGCCCGGTGCCAGACCCTCGCGAGCGAAGATGCGTTCTGCCTCGTCGAGACCGATATCGGCGTGGGCAATCGCGGCAGCGCTCAGTGGCACAGCCGCTTTCGCCGGCGCGGAACTTGCGCCAGAGCCGCCGTGACCGGCGTGCTCACCCTCGTCGACAATGAGATCAGCGGCGTCACCCGGCAAGGAAGATAACGGGATAACGGCTTGTTCAAGCGACCAGCTGGTCAATTCCTGATCCACCAGGCGGGCATCCGACATCGGCGTGTTCACGCGCACGCCATCGGGGTACCCATAGTTATGCCCATTGGCCAACTCGTTGACCTTGGCCCCCCAGACCATCGACCACGGCATGCCGGTCACGGCGAGAAACACGATGAAGCCGGCCGCGATGATGCCACACACGGCGTGCAGGTCCCGCCACCACAGCCGGCGGGCCGGCGTGGTCCGCAGCGTGACCACACCCCCTTTCTGCCCCCGCGGCCACCACAGATATAGCCCGCTGAACACGAGCAGGATCGACCACCCGGCAGCGATCTCCAGCGCCGCGTTACCGATCGGCCCCGTGATCGCGAGGCTATGCAGACGACGCACCGTCCACATGATGCTGTCGCGGTAGGCCATCTGCCCCTGGACTTCGCCGCTGTAAGGATTGACGTAGACGGCCTGCTTGCCACTGCCATCGGCTGCCACGATATCGACTTCCGTGGTCAGGTCACAGGCGGGAGATGGCACGACGCGCACCGGCGTACCCGGAAGACTCGCGAGCGCCTGATCCACCTGCTCGCTCAACGGCAGGCTTGTCACTGCCGGATTCTGAGCACTCTGCGTGACGGGCGTGTTGACCTTCATCAGGTCGGAATGGACGAATTGGTCGATGCCATCGCGGAACAGGTACAGGCCTCCCGTCACGGAAAGCAGTACCAGAAACGGCAGCACCAACAGGCCGGCATAGAAATGCCAGCGCCATACTGCCCGGTAGATATCGCTGAACCCCCGCCCGGCGCGGCTGGCGGTTCCAGTGTCTGTAGCGGTCTTCATTGCACAAATTACCCATCAGCAGGCGCCCCACGTGCGACGGATCCAGGGTCCGTCGGTCAACGCGGGGTCACCGAACATGGTCTGGAGCCGTCACGACGGCCCCGGAAGCGTTCACGCAAACACTGATGGGAAAGGCGGTGCCCGCCCGGGAGGACGTAGATGGACACCGATCTCCCGTCGGGAGACCGGCAATGGGCGAGGCGTGGCGTCTCGCCCGAGGACTGCCAGCATCAGTACCAGCACGGCGGCGATCAATGCCAGCGTGAAGGCGGCCATGCTGGCCAATGGGCAATCCGAGGCGGCAGAACTGTGGGTGATCTGCGCCTGGGAGCCACTTTCGCGTGCCGCGCGAGTGATCCAGTCGCTATCCCCGCTGACCCAATGCCCGGCGCCGGGGCTCTCGAAGACAGCGTGATCATTCACCATCACCACACGTGGCGCCGCCAGTGGCATCACCAGCATCGCGGCCAGCGCCAGCAACATCACGAAGACCGCGTGGCCATTGGCCGCCGTCAGGCGTGACAGTGCACGGTGGAAGGAGACGGACTCATCTCGAGTCTGGCGCGAGCATGGAGCCGACATCATGAGGCCGACTCCGCTGGCACATCATGCCCCGCGCCCTGATCTATCGAGTCGTGCACCGAGTCATGCACCGAGTCGAGCAGCTGTTCGATGCGATCGGCCAGCTGGGCCGGCGTCTGACTGAGCGGCAAGGTATCGCGCAGACGGCCCTGATCATCGAGGACGAGAATCGCCACGCTGTGGTCGATCATGTAGTCGTCAGCAGGATGAGCGGCTGGACCGTGCTCGCGCACATGAAACTGGAGGCCCAAACGCTGCGTCAGGGTCTTGAGACTCTGCTCATCGTCCGGGGCCGTGCGAAGGCCTGTCACCGGCAGGTGGAAGGCGGAAAGATAGCGAGTGAGGACAGGCAGGGTGTCGCGGGCGGGGTCCAGGGTCAGGAACAGCGGGTGCAACCTGTGTTGATCCTGAAGGTCCATGCGCTGCCAGACCATCTGCAGACGCGCCAGAGACAGCGGGCAGATATCCGGGCAATGGGTGAAGCCGGGGATCAACAGGCTCAGATGCCCGGATTCATCACCGGCCAGCGTGCCGGGAGTCAAGGTGCCGCGCGTTGAAGACAGTTCCAGCGTCGTCGGCCAGGCCTCGCGCGGTTGATGGGAGGCATTGAACCCCATCACCAGCACGATCAACATGATAGCGAGAGCACTGAGCCCCATGAGGGCCAGTTTGCGCAGCGACATGAAAGCCCCGGAAGCATGGCAATGAGCGTCACCGCACGATGCGGTGCGCCTGGACGATGGGTACTGACTCTGTCAGTTGCACGGATGCTAACGGTTCAGTCGCGAGATACGACAAATGCGACAAGTTGCCACGCCACGCTCGGTGCACGCTGCGATAGCGACAAGCCATCATGACCATCATCAGATTCAAAGTGCGTCGCCCTCGGACTGCCACGACACTAGGCTCATTCCCTCCCTCTTGTCATGAGGTCCCCCATGATTCAACGCCTGTCCCTGCACCCAGCCATTCTGGAGGTGCGCGATCTGGAAGCCGCCTGCCGCTTCTTCCAGGAGACTCTCGCCCTGCCCACATTGCTGCGCAACGCGACCAGCGCGACGCTCGAACTGCATCACGCACCCGATGGGCAGACCAGTGTCCTGTTGTTGCAGTTGAGCGCAGAGCAACCGGACAGCCGCAAATTGACCCTGGAGGTGGATCGCGATGACTTCCCCCATGTCAGGTACCTGCTGCAGGCCCACGGCGCACACTTGATGGAAAGCCACGGCAGCAGCGCCCCGGGCTGTGCCTGGCAGGTCCTGGACTGTGTGTTGCCTGATGGGCATCGCCTGCGCGTGGTCAGCATCAACCCCGAGCGCTGCGCGCCGGTGATCAGCCGAGGTGTCAAGAACGCGCAGTGAAAGACGCGCAGTGAAAGACACGAAATAAAAGACACGCCGATGGCTCATGCCGCTAGCGCCCTTCTCCATCCGGCGAGGTTCTGAACCAGACATTGCCTGCGCTGCCTGGTGACCGCAACTGGAAGGGCGCTGCCAGTCCTTCGAGCGCATTGTCGGAGGGATTCTCGGCAGAAGGCACGCTTTCCGCCAGCTGGAAGCCCCCTTCCGCGGAGCATTCAAGCGTGCCGGGGAGCAGGTTCGTCACCTGCTGCAGCAAGGGCTCGATCAGTCCCAGATCAGTGGTAGCTCGCAATTGATCGAACAGCGAACGTACCAGTGCGGTCACCAGGTCACCGTCCTCCTGAAGCTGCGTCCCCACGGGACAGTACAAGGTTCCCACCTCCACTTCTGGAACACAGACTCCCAGCAGACTACAGGTGGGCAATGCATTCACCGTGCCCAGGGTCGCATCCACCAACGCATCCACCGGGCCGAGGTAATTGGTGAGAATGTCATCCTGCGCGACGGTCCCGGGGGGTGGCGTGCACAGGTCGAGCACCCCGGTGCTCAACAGACAGCTGGTATCCGCCGGCGGATTCTGTTGCTCTTCCAGCGTGAACGTCTCGCAAGGCGTCCCCGCGATCACCTTCTGCGATATCCAGCGCGACTGCACGTCCCTGCCGCTGAAAGGACATTGCTGGGGTGTTCCACGATAGAGAAATCCCGGCAAGGCGGCAGGTTCGCCAGGGCCGATGGCATAGACAGGTCCGCCCTGCAGCGCATGCAGATAGCTGACACTGCCGGCACTCACGTCACCGGCGATATCACGGCTGTCGGTCGCTTCATCACTGGCGGACTTGAGACAAGGGTCACCACTGCAGTTGGCAGTGGCGTAATAGAGTGGCTCACGACTGGAGAAGCGGTCATCCCGTATCCCGATCAAGGCGCGACTGACCACGGGAGGCTGGCTGCGATCGAAATACAGAATGCGCGGGGCGTCATGCTCATCGACATCGAAGACCTCACCCAGCGCGCGCCCGTTGGCATCCTCGACCACCAGCTCGCGTGACTGCTGGGTCATGTAATGCTTGAAGAGGGCATCCCGTATCGCTGCCAGCCCGACCAGCGAGCCGATGATCAGGATCGAGGTGATCAGGATCAGCTCGATGGTAATGATAAAACCGCCCTGTCTGCCAGGCGAATGGCATGCGTGAGTGACCGACCTCTTATCTGCCGCCATGTGCTTTCCCCCGAGATGATTGTGCTGGCGAGGCTGTCGGCCTCGCCGCATTACCACAGCTCTCTCATCAGGATCAGAACCTCCTGAACGCGCAGACTGGCCGGAAAGATCACCAGCACGAAGAACAAGGGGCCGCCGACGAGCAACATCGGAAACAGCGCCTTGACGCTGCGTTGCTGCATCGCCTTGCGCTGGCGCTCGCTCTGTTGGCGCGCCAGCTGGGCGGCAAAGGCTTCCAGCACATCATGCAAGGGGTTGCCCATCCGGTTGCCCGCCACCAGCAACATGGCGAACTGGTGCAATTCGCGGCTGCCAGTGCGCCTGGAAATTCGCGAGGCAGCTTCCTTGAGCGACAACCCGCCTTCCAGTTCTGCACTGAACAGTTCGAGCTCGAAAGCCAGCGGATGGGCAGGCGGCAGTGCCTGACGAGCAGCTTCGCGCAACGATGCGGCCAGCGACAGGCCATGGCGCTGATACGCCAGCGAGACAGCCAGCAGATGGCCCAGCGCCGCGGCAATGCGTGTCTGGCGTTCACGCCGACGCTGCCCCAGCCACAGATGCGGCAGGAGGATTCCCATCAGCAGGCCCGCCAGACCGCCAAGCCCCGTACCCATAACACGCAGAACCAGCAAGCCCAGCAGAACGGGCAACATCAGCTGGAATACCCACCACCAGACCACGCGACGCGACTCCAGCCCGGCCTGACGCATGCGCCGTCGTGGCGTGAGTGAGCGGCCTTGTCGGATGTCTTCGGGATTGCGCAACAGCTCCTGCAGCACCTGCGCGATGCCGCTCTGCTCCAGACGAACCCTGAAGGTGCTCTGCAGGGCCAGATACAGCGCCAGCAGCGCGCCCAGCACACACAGGATGATGATGTCCGGCAGGTAGGCGTCGGGGAGCGACCATGACGGCAGCGAGGCAAGGACATTCATGGCTGCTTCCTCATCATGTGACGCAGCCAGGCAAAGCCCAGAATCTGGCAGCACACGGCGCCCAGCAACAGCACGCTGCCCAGCGGGTGCTCCAGCAGCAATCTCAGCCAGTCCGGCTCCTTCCAGAGAATGAAGGGCACGATGGCGTAGGGAAGCAAGGCGATCACCAGCAGGGAGTAGCGCGCACCGGACAGTTCGGTACGCAGCTGACGGCGCATCTGGTAACGCTCATGCAGCGTGGGCAGCAGAGAGGGCAGCAGGCTTGCGAAGCTCATGCCACGCCGCTCGGCGCTGATCATCGCCGCCGTGAACAGCCTGACGCTCTCGCAGGGGTAGAGGCGCAGCATCCGCTCGCAGGCCTCGTTCAGTGACAGTCCCATATCCAGCCGATAGACAAGCTGCATCAGTTCGCGGCGTGAGGCCTTGAGGGACGATGCCCCCGCCAGGCGCAGCCCGTTGCGCAGGTTGTCTCCCAACTTCAGGCTCGCTTCCAGCATGTCCAGCGCCTGGATCAGATCCCCCTCGAAGCGGAAGATGCGCCGACTGGCGAATTCATGCAGCAGGAAGCCGACCAGCAACAGGCTCGTCATCAATGCCAGTGAGGCGAGCAACAGGTTGCCGGGGAACCAGCCGAGGAAGATCACGAAGATCATCACGCTGCTTCCCCACACGCCCGCCACGAACAGCACCGGCCGCATGCTGATGTCCAGCAACGCCAGCAGGCGCTCGAGACGCGGCATCTCTCGGCGGTGCATCAGCCCGAGCGTGGTATCCGCGCCCATGAAACGCTGCGCCCTGATCATGCTGATGATCAACCACAGGGCAGACAGCGCGATGCAGACCAGCAGCAGGATCAGCATGTCAGTTCCCCTGCGGTGACGGGCCCTGGCACCAGCCATCCCTGACACCGCTTGCCAGGGAGGCCCCGCGCGATGCCAGATGCGCGAGGAAGGCATCCAGCACCTCCGGGTCGGCCTGATAGGCGTCTTCATCACATGCCTCACCGGCCGGCATGCCTGCACGACGCTGCAACAGCTCACGAGGACGCGCCTCACCCAGCCAGGCCAGGCTGGCAAGCTGACGGTGGCCATCGGCATCGCGCTCGAGATGCACGATCAGCGCCCCGCTCAGACGCACCATCTCCTCGATCACCTGACGGTCCGGGTGAGCACTGCTCATCAAGGCCAGTGCCAGCATGCGCACCGGCACATCCAGCGCGCCATTGGCATGCAGGGTGGTCAGGCTGCCGTCATGCCCCACCGTCATGGCCTGCAGCATCTCGAAGACTTCACCACCACGTGCCTCGCCGACGATGATACGGTCCGCGCGCATCCTCAATGCCGCGCGCAGAAGCTCCCCCAGCCCCTGTGGGCGCGGCGTGTCTCCGGCGACGGGATAGCTTTCCAGCCTGACGACATGCGGATGCTGCAGATCCAGCTCGGCGCACTCCTCCACGCTCACCAGCCGCTCGCGCGCATTGATGTAACCGGCCAGATGGTTGAGCAAGGAGGTCTTGCCGGCTCCGGCACCGCCGCTGATGACGATGTTGAGCCGAGCGACCACGGCCGCTTCCAGCAACGCCAGCAGGCCCGGACTCAAAAATCCGCTGTCCACGAGCCTCGCCCCGGTGAGATGGTGCCGGCGGAACCGGCGAATCGAGACGAGGATGCCATCGGGGGTCAGGGGTGCGCAGACCGCATGCAGACGACTGCCATCGGCCAGACGTGCATCCACGATGGGGTTTGAGGCATCCAGGTGCTTGCCGAGCGGCGCGATCAGGCGCGCGACGAAGCGCTGCAGATGCGCCTCGTCATCGAAACTGAGTGAGGTGGCCTCCAGTCGCCCGCCTCGATCCACCCAGATCTCATCAGCGCCATTGACGAGGATGTCACTGACGCTCTCATCACTCATCAACTCGGTGAGCGGACCGAAACCACAGAGATCATTGGTCAGACTGGCCAGCAGTCGCTCGCGACTGGGCCCATCGAGCTGGATCTGGTACTCCTCGCAGAGCACGGTGAGCGAGGAGGCCAGACGCTGCTTCACCCCTTCCAAGGCAGTCTGATGATCTCCCTCCAGCTCACCCTGGCGCGTCCCAAGACGACGGTAACGCACGGCCTGTCCCTGCTCATCGGCCAGACGCGTGACCAGTACGCGCTTGAGACGATCCATGATCTCGGGCGCGATCAAGGCACATGTCTCAGCAACCGGCACCTCCTCGGCTTCGCTCACTGCGAGGCGTTCAGCATCCTGTGAGGACGCTCGGCTACGTCGCATGCGTGACAGTGCGCCGTTCATGAGGAAATCCTCATCCCACCAGCCGCTGCCTTCAGGGCATCGCCCCGACAATGCCCTGCCGTCGCCAGGCGCAGCAGATGGGCACGTGCCGGTTGATGGTCCTGCCTGCGGGCCAGACTGGCATCGAACTGACGGCAGGCGTCCGCCAGATGCCCCTGCGCCTCATTGATCAAGCCGCGGTGATACTCCACCCGCCAGGCAGGCGCCCCGAGACGCGAGGCCAGCGTCAACTGCTGCTCGGCATCGTCATAACGCCCCTCGACATAGCCCACCGCCGCCAGCCCTTCATAGAGACCGGCATAATTCGGGTGCAGCAACATGCCACGTTCGAGCACGTTGCGCGCCAGGGTCGTGTTGCCCTCTTCCAGCGCCAACTGACTGCGCAGCACGAAGGCCTCCGGCGGGTGCGAGGGCCCGATGCTCATTTGATCGAGGAAGAACTGGGCCTTGTCTCCACGTCCCGCCGCATGACTCAGCAAGGCATTGAAGTACAGGACTTCGGGATTGCGCGGGTACTCGACGTGCAGCCGCTCCGCTTCCCGCAGCAGGCGCTGGCAATCCACCATCGGGCTTGCCACATCCTCAAGCTCCAGACAGGTTCGGCCCTGCACCATCAACTGCTGATAGCGCTCGTTGAGGTACTCGAGGCGATCTCCGGCATCCGGGCGAGACTCCCGCATGCTGTCGATGGAGCCACAGCCAGCCAACCACCCCACCATCACGCCCAGTACCCCAAGACGACACACGGATTCACGAATGTTCATGACGGACTCCTCAACGCGAAGATGGCAGACGACTCAGCGGCATGTCGGCAAGACGGCTGGCACCATCCGGGAAACTCCACTGGGCGACTTCATTGATCGGCTCCCGTATCAAGGTGGGGGTCACGATGATGACCAGCTCCTTGTCGACATCGGAACGATTGAAGGAGCGTGTCATCCAGCCGAGCAGCGGGACATCACTGGCGCCGGGCACGCGGTCTTCCTGGCCACTCATGTCACGCGAGACCAGTCCGCCCAGAATCAGCGGCTGCCCGTCGCGCAGGCGCGTGGTGGTGCGCAGGCTGCGCACATTGAAGGCGGTACTGTTGAGTTCGGAGCCGGTGCTGTCGGCAATCTGCTGAGTCAGCAGGGTGTCCGGCGTCGAGATGGTAGGCAGCACATCCAGCGTGATGCGATCATTTTCATCGACCAGGGCACGCACGCTGAGCTGGACCCCGAACGACTTGAAGTCAGTCCCGCTGAACACCCCGTTGGTGTTGGCGCCCAGAGTGTCATCCTGGCCCACGCCGGAAGGCGCGAAGGCGGAGGGAACCGGAATCTCGCCGCCGACCTGGAAGACCGAGCTCTCGCCGGCCAGCACCGTCAAGGTCGGGCGTGACAGCGTGCGAGAGATGCCTTCGTTCTCCATCAGGCTGAACAGCAGGTCAAAGGCGATGTCACTGCCGCCGATCTGCAGGTTGTTGATCAGGGTGCCATCCAGAATCTGCAGGGCATTCTCGAGCCCCGAGGCACCGGCGGCGCCGGTCTCGCCCAGCGCCAGCGGACCACTGGCGTTGTAGCCGTTGGTCATGATGCTCAGGTCCGGACGCCAGGCCTTCATGCGCGAGCGATTGACCTCATGCATCTGGATCGCCACCCGTACCTGCGGCACGTCACGGACCTCGATCATCGAGATGAGGCGCCCGCCCGCGATGGAAAGCACCTTGGAGCGGGCGATATTGTTGCGAATGTTGTTGCTCAGGCTGCCGCCACCACCGACACCACTACTGGAGGTGATCGAGCCTCCGTAGCCCCCGGCGCGAGCGTTGTCCCCCATCAGCGCCCCGGACTCATCCGCCAGCACATCGATCCCCGCATCACCACCGGCCAGCGGACTGCCCCCGACAACGCGCGCCGCGACATTCAGAATCCGCGTCAATGCCACCTGATCACGCACCTCCCCTTCCAGCAGGAAGGTATCGAAGAGATCATTGGGCATCTCACCGAATTGCAGCCGCCTGACCGTGACCTCCTCTCCCCCCAGCGACGCGATGGCCTCCTTGAGCTTGTCGGCAATCGGCTTGGGCTTCTGGGTCACCTTGATGAGGTTGATGACCGGGCTTGCCATGCTGGTGCTCATGCCCATCGTCGGTGCTCCCGCTGGCATTCCCGCGGCAGCAGGCTGGATGCCACCCCGCTGACCGGAGAGCAAGTAATCCATCGCGGCCTGCTGGGCGGCCTGACGATAGTCCGCCGTGGGCACCTTGCCGCGCATCACCAGTACAGGCCTGTCCGGGGCGGAATGAATGGAGATGGAGGGGTGAATCTCGCGCAGCGCACTGCCCAGGACACTCAGATCCGGGCTCACGCTGAACAGAAAGGATTCGTTGCTGCCATCGGCGTACCACACCATCACCGTGGTACGACCGACTTCCTTGCCCAGCATCAGGACTTCCCGGCCGCCGATCACCTCGACCTCGATGATGCTCTGCTTGCCGACGGCAATGCGTTCGATGTCCTTGCCGAAGGCCAATCGCGCGTGCGTCCACTGCACCAGGGTGCGCGAACGGGAACTGCCGCTGCTGTAGGCCGTATCCACATTGATGAGTCCTTGAGCAGGTGTGCTGTCGTTACCCATCTCGGCGGCCACAGCATACTGCCCAGCACAGGCAAGCGACAGGCAGAGAATGACGCCAGAGCATTCTGGGAGAAAAGCGGTAAGCTTGCTCATATCATCTCCAGGCGATAGTGATGTTGCCGACGTGGCCAAGGGGGCGGTCGCAAGAAAAGAGGTATTGCACGTGCCTTTATGAAGTTAACTCATCAGTACATTTAAATATCATTGAAACCTTGACCAAGGGCTTACAACCTTATTTCCACCTTCCGACGTTGCAATCCCTGATAAATCTCGATTTGACGCGTCTGAACGGCAGGTGCGATAGGTAAACGATGCTTGACCTCCTTGCCATGCAACACCAATGACACTCTTTCCTGCACGCCCAGGCTTGCAAGCCGGAAGATATCCTCAGGAAGAGCCGCGATGACCAGGCCGGATGTCTGGCTGGAAGACTTGCCGATGACCTGAGGTGACAGCGATGACAGGGGGCCACTCTCCACCGGAGAAGGCTGCGGATTGTTCATGGTACCCATCAGGCGAACCTGCTGTGCAATGACACGAACTCGCCCGTTCAGGCTACCGATGACATCGAAGGTATCACTGGGTTTTATCTGTGAGACGGGGAAAGAATGGCTCGCCATGGGGAGCGAAAAAAGTACTCTATCCTCAGGAATGTAGTGCGAGAGACTTTGACGTTTCACCGGCTGGAGATCCTGGGACTGGATGACATCCCCTGGCAGACGATTGCGCGTCATGACCTTACCGATTGCCATGCTCATGTCCTGCAACCCTCCTGCCACATCCTTCATCATCTTGAGTTCCAGCATCTGAGGGGTGACGATCTGACCCCGAGCGATGAGATCGTTGGCCACCAGCACCTCTTCAGCCCCCACACGCTCGTACTGTCGATACCCCAACAGGCTTGCCATCGAGGTGGATATCAGGAAAACGACCATAGCGATCGTCGTGCTGCCATTGAGACGAATGTTCATGGCATCCTCCGATATTCAGTTAAGGCATGGCGGGCGGGCCGGGCATCCTGACGCTGATACCCGACCCGTGGCGATGTCGATTACGGAGTGAAGCTGCTGGCACTTGCCGCATCATCCGCAGCGCCACCAGTACTTGGCCCCGAGCCATTTGCAGCGCCGGACTCGGTGAAGTCGACCGCCACGAAATCAAAGGTAACTTCGTCACCGGCATTGGTATCGGTACTGTCAATGAAGCCCGAACCTTCCAGGAATGCCGTACCTTCCGCGTTAACCAGACCATCAAATGCATAGGATTGATCAAGCTGGCCGATAGCTTCTGCCACATCTTCCATTTCAGCCGTCAATGAATCTCGCATGGTGACCAATCCGACGACCATGCCGATTACCATGACGGAAAGAATCAGCACCAACTCGGTCGTCATCACGAAACCTGCCTGGGACTTCTTGGTTATCTTTTTCATCTGAGAATCTCCAGTGAGGATATCTACGTCAGCGTCGCTTTCCTGTCCGACAATTCGTGGCCACCGTCAGACTTTCATCTGCATCGTCTGCCCACGCCATGAAGATTAATGGGTTCTGAGAGTTTCAACTGCAAAATAATGTGTCGTGCCATGTCACACCGGAAATGGCGAAGTCATCAGACATGAAAAAGGCACTGTGCGAGTCGCATCAGTGCCCTTTTCGATCAAGGTTGGCCGGCTTGGCAAGCGCCGCTCAGACGCCGTGAGGAATCACCGGCAGAATCGCCAGCCCCGTGTGCCAAGATGGAAATGATCACGATGTGCCGCGTTGTAATCTGGCCCCAGCACGGTGCCGAAGCTCTCGCAGGCAGCGTCTTGCACGGCGCGCAGGAAACGCCCCGGGGCAGCCTCATCCTCTGGTGCCGTCCAGTCGCGTGGCAGGCGGACCTGACGCCCATCCGCCAGCGTGAAGCCTGAGACATCCAGCGCACCTGCGGTGGCATGCTCACTGCGACGTGCGTTCTCACGCCCATAGATATTGCGACAGGCATAGCTCCCCAGATGGGCCACCTGCGCCACCCTACTCCCCATCACCTCCTGCGCCGCCGTCTGCAGGCCATGGCGCTCGAAACGCAACCAGCTCACGGCCAATGGACAGCTGGCGATGAAGGACTGGTTGAAGCGAACGCCCTGCCCCTTGCCCGTGTCCCCGGGCACGGCATGCATGCGCACGCTGTTGATGAGCCCACAGCCACTGTCACTGGAGCGATCCGGCAGAAAGGTCACCCGTTGCGGGGCTTCCCGCTCGAGAAAGGCGCGACAGGCGGCCGGGTCATCGTTGAGTCGTGAGAGCTTCCAGCCGGTCAGCATGCCGGGCGGGTCGCCCAGTTGCAGGGGCGTCCACGGCAGATGATGCGCGGGTATCCAGCGTGACAGCACGAGGATGTCCCGCTGAAGCGCGACGCCCAACAGGATGACTGCCAGGCAGGTCAGCGTGACCCACCGGCCCTTGTGTCCTGCCTTGCGTTGCGGTCTGTCCATGACATGTCTCCTCTTCGTGACTCGAGCCCCTCGTCGCCGCGTTAGGCTCCCGGCATGCCCGAGACATCTCCCATGCATGCCATATCAGAAACAGTGAAATGAAGGATGAGGCGCTGCCAGACACTCGCCTGTCCACTATGCTGGGCGCAATCCAGCAGAGCGGTCAGACGCACCCTGATGGGCCGCGATTCTCTGGCTGCCTCTGCACGGCAACGCGATTTCAGGAGCGAACATGACGACAGCATCCACCTCACGACTGGGCAGGATACCGCTCTCGGTGCTGGACCTTGCCCCCATCCGAGACACCGGCAGTGTTGCCGAAACCTTCCACAATAGCGTCAGCCTCGCCCAGCATGTCGAAGCGCTGGGCTTTCATCGCCTGTGGCTGGCCGAGCATCACAACATCGATGGGATCGCCAGTGCCGCGACATCAGTGCTGATCGGCCATGTCGCCGGCAAGACATCACGTCTGAGAGTCGGCTCCGGCGGCATCATGCTGCCCAACCATCCCCCTCTGGTGGTGGCCGAGCAGTTCGGCACCCTGGCCACGCTCTATCCTGACCGCATCGATCTGGGACTCGGGCGAGCGCCGGGCTCCGATGGCATCACCATGCAGGCGATGCGCCGCGATCCCTCCGCCGGCGTGCACGACTTCCCTCAGCGGCTGGCCGAGCTTGAGCAGTACCTGGGCGAGGCTTCCCCCGCCCAGCGCGTCAAGGCCATGCCAGGTCAGGGCACTCATGTGCCCCTGTGGCTGTTGGGGTCGAGTGATTTCAGTGCACGCCTGGCGGCCGAGAAGGGACTGCCCTTCGCCTTCGCCGGCCAGTTCGCGCCCGGCTACATGCTGGAGGCCATCCGGCTCTATCGCGAGAACTTCACGCCCTCCGAGGTGCTGGACGCGCCCTACGTGATGCTAGGCCTGCCGTTGATCGCCGCCGAGAGTGATGAACGCGCCCACTTCCTGGCCAGCACCCAGCAACAGAAGTTCCTCAACCTGATCCGCGGCGAGAGCACGCGCGCCCTGCCACCCCGCGAGACGCTGGACTGGTCAGCGCGGGAAGAAGCCATGGTCGGCCAGAATCTGGCAGCCGCCATCATCGGTGGGCCTGAGCGCATTCGCCGCGAACTCGAGCACTTGCTGGAAGTGACGCAGGCGGACGAATTGATGTTCAACTCGGACTTCTATGACCACGCGGACCGTCTGAAGAGCTACGAGATACTGGCCGAGGTCGCCAGGCGTTGACCGAAAGGGGATTTCCCCACCACGCCCCACCCTCCTGCCCCACGCAAGACGCCGCCCACATGACATGTGAGCGGCGTCTTGCTGTCAGAGCACGGGCTCGGCTCAATGATGATCGCGCGGGTTCACTCGGCGATTCTTGACGTCCGGCGCACGACGGATGCGGTCTTCCTCGGCCAGGCTATCAGCCTCGAAGACATCCGCACCGACCGGTGTCTCGCCATGACGGCGATAGAGCTGGCTGAGCATCTGGCGGCGGTCTGCACGCAGCTCCTTCACCAGCACCACGATCATTCCGTAAAGAATGAAGGTGAAGGGCAAGGCCGAGAGGACCGAGGCCGACTGCAGGCCCTTGAGACCGCCCGTCGAGATCAGCGTCAGACAGATGGCCGCGATCAACACGCCCCAGACCACACGCTTGTAGAGCGGCGGGTTGATCGAGCCGGCGTCCGTCATCTGCGCCACGATATAGGAAGCGGAATCCGCCGACGTCACCAGGAACACGAAGATCAGCAATATCGCGACAACGGACAGCACATTGCTGAAGGGCATCAGATCGAACATCTCGAACAGCGCGGACGTGATGTTGGCATCCGTTGCGGCAGCCAGTCCGACATCCCCGCCCAGCTCCATGTTGAGCGCCGCGCCACCGAAGACACCGATCCACAGACAGGCCAGCAGCGGCGGCACGATCAGCACTCCCACCACATATTCCTTGATGGTACGTCCCCGCGAGACACGCGCCACGAAGGTGCCGACGAAGGGTGACCAGGCGATGACCCATGCCCAGTAGAAGACGGTCCAGGAACTGTTCCAGTCATTGCCGTCATAGGGCGACATGCGCAGACTCATGCCGATGAAGTTCTGCAGATAATCGCCGATCCCCAGCGTGATCGTCTTGAGGATATCCAGCGTCGGCCCGGTGAACAGCACATAGAGCATCAGCGCGATGCAGATGCTCATGTTGAGGTTGGACAGTCGCTTGATGCCCTTGTCGAGCCCGGACCAGGTCGAGGCCATGTAGGCACAGAACATCACCCCCATGATGATGAACTGCCACTGCCAGCTCTCCTCCACTCCGAAGACGAAGTGCAGACCACCATTCATCTGCAACACACCAAGCCCCAGCGACGTCGCGACCCCCATCACGGTGGCCACCACCGCGAAGACATCCAGAACTGGCCCGTAGCGGCGCACCTTGGGGTGCTTGGCCGTCACGGACGACAGCACCGAGGAGACCAGCCCCGCCTGCCCTTTCCTGAACTGGAAATAGGCGATGATCAGCCCGACGACCGAGAAGGCGGCCCACTGATGGACGCCCCAGTTGAAGAAGGCATATTGGATGGCGTAGCGCGCGGACTCAGGCGTCTCCCCCGGCATGTCACCGAAGGGAGGCTTCAGATAGTGCTGCATGGGCTCTGCCATGCCGTAGAACACCAGCCCGACCCCGAACCCCGCCGCCAACAGCATGCTGACCCAGGAAAAGAAGCTGTAGGAAGGCCGACAATCCTGCGGCCCGAGGCGGATCTTGCCGTATTTGCTCAGCGCGAGGCTGACCAGAAAGATCACGAAACCAAAGACGGAAATCAGATAGAACCAGCCGAACATGCTGGTCACGGCGCCAAGCGCCTGATCAGCCAATTCACCGAAACGGGTGGGGAATCCTGCCCCCAACGCGACCAGACCCAGAATGATGATGACTGACGCGCTGAATACGCGCTTTCCTCCAGATGTCATATATCGCTACTCCCTGTTAGCTGTGACAGCGGTGAGGTGGATCGCGCACCAGCGAGAAACGAGTAGCGCTATCGCCAACGAATATTCGCAGTGCCTTGTAGACATGACCCTGATTCCCCAGAACTTCAAGGGCCAGCGACGGAAAACTTGCGTCTGGCCGGCGCTGCGTGCGCCGAGGGGCAGTCAGATGACGGGCATCATCCTGATGTCGGAAAGCGGTGTGTGAATTCATGGCAGGCGAAGCTTGCCAGATGATTCCTGACAGGCAGCTCATGACAGGCAGTTTTTGGCAGGCGGCTCCTGACGGGCATTGGCGAACACGCCGAAATACTTCTACATTACTTGTACACAAGTGATAGAAAGATGACCTGCCACGGAGAGAATCCCCAATGCCTGTTCAAGCCTCCACCTCGCGCCACACGGCGAACACCGAGAATGCCACCCTCCCTACAACGCCCCCTGACACACTGCATGTCAGCTCACCTGCCGAGCGGCAGGCTGAGGCCAGCATGACGCTCGACTCCCTGTCGCGCGCCCTGCAACAGGGCATGGTGCCGGTCGTCGAGGTCATGTCATTGGATGGCATCTACAAGGTGCGCATTCATCACTGCCACGGCATTTCCGATCTGACTCGCCTTGATGGCAAGGCCCTGTGGTTCAAGGGCACGGGAGAGATACGCGATCTGATGAGATCGCGGGGCATCAGTCACGGCGTGCTGACCTGGGCGGATCAGTGGGGGGATGAGATGATCGGCATGGTGTCGCGCTCCCTCAACCAGGAGGAGTTGCTGGCCTGGGGTACGAGGATCTGCTTTCGCTAGCGATCACACGCCCAACGCCTCGCAGGCTCTGTGGGGCTCTCCGGCAAGCACACCTTCTGCCACCAGCTCCCGCCGCTACGTCTCATGACAAGACAGGCCCCCGGAGAGACTCCGGGGGCCTGTCTTGTCGTCTTGCTTTCTTGCGTCACGCTCGCATCACCCTCCCGCCGACGCCGCTGACCTCGCTTGTCGACACCCCTGGATAGACACCGAGGGATGGACACTGGCCAGGCTCAGATCTCGGCCGCTTCTGGCGCAGCCTCGGGATGCCTTTCCAGCAGCGCCAGCAGGTGGGCCTTGCGTGCCTTGAACAACTCACGGTGCTCGTAGTCTCGCTTGTAGGTCTGCTTGGAGACCACGGCCGTCTCGAACACCTCGAACGGTGCACCATTGCTGGCGAAGCGGTTGTCCAGCGCCATGAACGCCTCGATCAGAGAGGGCGTGTAGTGCTGACGCAGGCTCTCGTTGAAGAAGTAGCCCACCGAGAAATACGGCATGAAACCGTGGCGCTCCGCGTCCCGAACGAAATCGGCATACAGCAGCGTGGGATGCTGACGTCCGATCCCCAGCTTCGCGTGATTCTTGGCACGATTGGACACGAACACGGCCGTCTGGCGTGGCTGGAACAGATGCTCCACGAACAGTGCCAGAACCCGCGTGACCACCGGGGACCCTTGCCGGGCGGCGATGAACCAGGCTTCCACGGGCCGGCTGGGTGCCTTGTGCTGACGGAAGGTGAAGACGCCATGTCTGGCGGTGGCGCCGGGCAACCATGTCTCGAGCGGCGCCAGGCAGAACGTCGTGGCATCCGCCCAAATGCCACCGAAGCAACTCAACAGATAGAGTCTGAGAACATCCGTCTTCATCGCCATCGACAGCCTGACGGTGGATAGCTCGAACGCCGCCATGAGGTCCACGCCCAGCACCTGCTCGAGATTGTCAGCGTTCAACAGTCGCACTTCGTGATCCGGATTCTGTCTCTGCCAGGATGCCACGCTCAACTGCACCACTTCCGGCGCCTCTTGTAGCGGGGCGTGCCAATACATCCAGATGATCTTCTCGACGCCCTGCTGCTCTTCACTCGTCTGGTGTCCGCTCGTCTGGCATTCGCACGCGGCGCGCAGATGCTCAAGCGCCGCAGAGGCTTGCTGATGCCGAGGGGTGCCGGGCTCAAGCTGGTCAATGCCGTAATGGGCGTCGTAGCGACGACTGAACCAGGGGACACGCTTGCGCAGCCAATAGCCCTTGTTTTCAAAGGTATCACTGGCAATGAAGGCGTTGATCATCACGATTTCCGAAAGACGAAGAGGTAGCTCCAGAAGCCACGAGGGAGCGATGAATGGACAGGACTGCCGGCATCTCGACACGCGAAGATGTCAGGCACAGCGGCTTGCGGCGCTGTGGCGACACCCTTGTGACACTTTTTCGATGACGGCACTCCCGCGATGTTACAACAGCCGGCCAGTGCCGTCCTGCGAGTTCATGATGTCAATCGTTCACCTCGGACGGCATCGTGTCATGCCGGCTCCTGCACCTGGTGGCCTGCCTCCCGGCAGCGTTCGGGGAATTCCTCCCAATGCTTGATGAGCTGCCAGGCGCCGGTATCCCGCAGCACCTCGGCGTGGCCCGGCGGAATGTGGCTGGCCCCCAGATGCCCCACGACCTTGAGACCCGCAGCCACGGCTGCCTGCATCCCCGTGCGGCTATCCTCCACCACCAGGCATTCCTCGGCGGAACGCCCCAGCGTCTTGAGGGCAAGCAGATAGAGGTCGGGCGCCGGCTTGGGGTTGATGACGTCATCGGAGGTGAAGATCGGCAGTTCGCTGTCTCCATTGGCTGCGGCGATCTCGTCCAGAATGCCACGCAGCCCCGAGCTCTCGAGATTGATCTTCATGCGTGAGGCGGAGCTGTTGGACACCACCGCCAGGGGCAGGCGCTGATCGCGAATCCACTCGAGCGTCTTCACCACGCCCGGCATGGCCTCGAGGCCATTGGCGAGACGCTGATCCACCTCCAGACGAACCTGCTCCAGGGCATCGGCCGGCAGGCGATGCTGACTGCGGCCTTCCAGGTCCACCAGGATGTCACGCGTCATCATCCCCAGGCAGCGATCCAGCTCATGCTCGATCTGCTCGCTCGTGCCGAGATCCGGCAGCCACAGCGGCAGCTTCTCCTTGAGCACGCCGTCGGCAATGATCTCGCTATCGACCAGGACTCCATCACAATCAAATATCAGCTGTTTCATTCAATCTCCAGGCAATCAAAGGGAGGTGCATGGCATCGGCCTGTCACCCGAGGGGGCTTGTCAGGGCAACGATGACGCCATGACAGTCATCATTTCTCTCATTCATGAGGGCGGAGGCGACACAAGGCAATCCTTGAGCACGAATTGCCGTGTTCCGAACGTCACCATCGCGCATCCCTTGACCTCGCCAAGCAAGATGCACTGCAATGAGAAGGTGTGACAGGGATTCTCACTTACTCGAGACGACCACGCAGGAGGAAGTATGCATCATCGTACGTCCACCCCATGCCATCACGCCTCACACTCCACGCGCGGCTTCGGCACTGGCCTGCTCGCTGGCGCGGCCGCGGCGACCGCCTTCTTTCTGGGACGCCGTCTCAACAGTGCTCGCAAGGTCAGCAGCGGCCATCCGCTCAAGCACCAGGTGCTGGACGCGGCCTCGCAGGTTATGCAGCGCAAGTACCCGATGGAAGCGATGAGCACCTACCTCAACGGCTTCCACCATTACGCCGATGACATGGGCCGCCAGGTGGAAGCCAGTCATTTCTGCATCCACCTGGAACATGATCTCCACCAGTGCGTCATCTTCGATTCCAACCGCAGCGACGCACGTCTGATCGGGATCGAGTACATCATTAGCGCCGAACGTTACGAGCGTCTCCCCGAAGAAGAGAAGCCGCTCTGGCACAGCCATCACTATGAGGTGAAGTCCGGCATCCTGGTGGCTCCGGGCATCCCGGAACTGGCCGAGCGCAGTTACTTCGAGGATCTGGTCACGACCTACGGCAAGACCTTCCACACCTGGCAGATCGACCGCGACGACTTCCCCTACGGGATTCCGCAACTGATGATGGCCTTCACCCGTGACGGCCAGATCGACGAGGAGCTTATGAAGCGCCGCGATGAACGCCTGGGCATCAGCACCGAGGAGCGCCGCAGCAAGCGTGCGGATATCGCGATGCCCAAGGTCAGTCCGAAGGCCAATGGCGGCCCGACACCGCCTGACAGCGAGTCGCATCAGCCGCCTCACTAGAGCCTGGACGACCAGCGCTGACCCTCTCTCGACAGCGAATGACGCGACTCATGACAGCACTCATGACAGGGCGCCCGGCAATTGCCGGGCGCCCTGTCATCTGAGCAAACCACTCGGGGTGGCTTTTTCTCGGCACCACCTCGATCGTGGCGGTCGTGCTGGTTGTCGTTCTGGTCGTCGCGCTGGTTGTCGCTCTGGTTGTCGTGCTAATCGTCGCTCTGGTTGTCGTGCCGCGGTTTTCCCTCACGTGAGGTGGAGGCCATCTTCTCGAGTTCCTCCTCGCTCATGGAGTCGTACATCGAACGCGCAGCGCCCTCCAGCTCGCTCGCCTTCTGCTCTCCCCGGCGCGCGGCCAACGCCGCTCCTGCTGCCATCTGCTGTGCTCTGGACTTGGCTGGCATGACTCTCCTCCCATCACTCTGGATGAATTTCATGCGCCATGATCGGCGCCAACGAGCCTGACGCGGTGACTCGCTGTCATGCTCATTCACCGCCATGCGGCTCTCCCGCGAGCTTTTCAAGCCTCGACAAGCCTTGAGTTTCTCCCCGCTGACCCAAGGCCATGAACAACAGGCCACGCCTTGTCAGCGATGCGCCATATGCCATCCATCGATAGGCCCCGTTCACCCGCAGGAGAGCCGCCATGCCCGACGCCGAATTCCCCCACGACCTGACGCCACATTCCGCCCAGGATGACCTGACCACCCTGGACGCCGAGCAGCTGTCGCGCGGCTATCAACGTGGCCAGTTCGACCCGCTGCAAGTGACACAGGCAGTGCTCGCCCGTATCGAGCGACTCAATCCGGCGGTCAACGCCTACGTGCATGTCGCGCATGATACGGCGCTGGAGGCGGCGCATCACGCCAGACAGCGCTGGCAGGCGGGCCAGCCCCTGAGCCCGCTCGATGGCATCCCGACCTCGCTGAAGGATCTCACCGATGTCGCCGGAATGCCGGCGCGCGAGGGCTCGCTCACCACGGTAGCCACGCCCTGTCAGCAGGACGCCCCTCCGGTGCGGCGCCTGCGCGAGGCAGGCGCAATTCTGCTGGGCAAGACCCATACCCCCGAGTTCGGCTGGAAGGCCGTCACCGACAATCGCGTGCATGGCGCCACCGGCAATGCCTGGAATACCGCGCTGACCCCGGGCGGCTCTTCAGGGGGTGCGGCCACCGCCGCCGCCCTGAACCTGGGAGTCCTGCATCAGGGCGGGGATTCCGGCGGGTCAATTCGCATTCCCGCCGCCTTCAGTGGTGTCTTCGGCTTCAAGCCCACCTTCGGCTGGACAGCCCAGTGGCCTCCCGCCCAGGCCGCGCCCCTGTCCAGTATCGGGCCGCTCACCCGCAGCCCGCGCGACGCCGCCGCCATGCTCAATGTCATCGGCCGTCATGATGCACAGGACCCCTACGCCACCCGCGGACAACCCGAGGATTGGGGCGTGGAGATCGGCACGCCACTGACAGGACTGCGGATCGCCTACTCCCCGCGCCTCGGGCAGGCCGATGTCGACCCCGAGATCGCCAGTCGGGTAGCACGCGCCGCAGAGCGTCTGGCGGGGCTTGGCGCCGAGATCGTGGAGGTCGATCCCCCCATCGACTCAAGCCTCGAGATGTTTCGCAAGATCTGGTTCACCGCGTCGCTAGGGGTCTGGGAAGGCTGCGATGCCCGCCAGCGCGAACAGCTCGACCCCGGCCTGGTCGAGAATGCCATGCGTGCCCGCGACTGGACCTCGCTGGAGTTGTTCGAGGCCTTCGAGGCCCGGCACCGGCTCACCCAGCAGCTTGAGCGCTTCCATCAGGACTACCCTCTACTGCTGACGCCGAGCGTCGCCGTCCTCCCCTTCGCCCTGAATCATCAGGTGCCGCCCGCCAGCCAATGGCACGACTGGGAGGAATGGGCGCCGTTCTCGTACCCCTTCAATCTGAGCGGCCAACCCGCCGCCTCGGTCCCCTGCGGATTCACCTCGCAGGGGCTGCCGGTCGGCTTTCAGCTGGCAGGCGCCAGGCACGCTGACGTCCATCTCCTGAAAGCGGCCACCGCCTATATGGACGCCTACCCGACCGCGCACCCCGCCGAGCCCTACCGCCCGAGGTGAGATCGCGCGGCCGCACTGGCCGACCGGCGACCTTCACAGACGACAACGCCCGCCACTGCCCCTTCATCAGGGGCGGTGGCGGGCGTTGACATGTGATGCCTGTCACCCAGGCAAGAGGCAATTTCCAGGGCTATTTCAATATGCCATGCAAAAGGCGATTCACATGACGGCGGCCCCGCGAACTCACCCGATTACTTGAGCGAATCCTGATTGCCGATGCGGGCCATCATCTCGGTGAACATCTGGATGTCCAGCAGCAGATTGTCGACACGCTTGAACTCTTCAGAGGTATGTCCGGTATAGGTCTCGCCCGGCATCGACGGCCCGAAGTTGATCGCATTGGGCAGCAGCTTGGCGGTCGTGCTCCCCGCCGAGGAACGCGGCTCGGCATCGAGTCCCGTGGTATCGCCGAAGATGTTGAGCAGCGTCTGGAGCCAGGCACCGCTGGGGTCACGCAGCATCCAGTCGCGAATCTCGACGTTCAGCGCCACGTCCATGCCCTGCTCCCTGGCATAGGCTGTGAGCTTTTCCTTGATCACCTGGCTGAGTTCCTCAGGCGACTTCTCGCCCGCCGGAGCCCGCACGTTGACCGCGACACGCAGCGCGTCGTCCTCCTTCTCCAGATAGGTCGGCGTCACCTTGAGCGGCCCCATGAAATCATGGGAGTAGGCAATACCCAGCAGCTTGCCGTGATAATCCAGCCCGTAATTGTCATTCAGGTAGTGCACGGCATCTTCATAGGCACTGTCCTGGAAATCGATACCGGAGGTGGCCAGCAGTCCCGCCAGTCGTGTCACCGGATTCACGCCATTGGCCGGTGCCGATGAGTGGGCCGACTTGCCCGTCACCGTGACGATGACATCCTCGCCCTTCACTTCACTGGCGACGCTGAAATCCTTGCCGTGCTCGTTGACGTAACGGCTGCCAAGCGCTTCCAGCTTGTGGTTGAGCGCCTTGGCACCTGCGGCATCACTGGCGTGCAGAGTAGCGACGGAGCGCTCGGGAATCTGGTTGGTCGCAAGTCCCCCCTTGAAGGAAGTGATCGCCGGCAGGGCATCCGCCGCCTGCCCCGTCTGTGTCTCGCGTGCCAGCGGGAAGCGCGCATCGATGGTGCCGAAGCCATTCTCGGCAGTGATTGCCGGATAGCCGCTGTCCAGCACGATGTTGTATTCGGGCAGCGCGTTGTGCGCCTTGTAATAGGCGAAGCCCTCACCGCCGGTCTCTTCCGTCGTCTCGATCATCAGACGAATGGTGCGCTTGACCGGCACCGCATTCTCCTTGAGAGACTTCATGGCATACAGCGCCGCGGCGATGGAGGCCTTGTCATCCTCGGTGCCACGCCCGTACAGCTTGCCATCGATCTCGGTGACCTCGAACGGATCCAGGTGGGTGCCATCCTCAAGCGTCCAGCCCTCCTGGTCCGCCGGCACCACATCCCCGTGGGTGAGAATGCCGAAAACATCCTCCCCCGTCCCCTTGAGCTCCACCTCGAAGACACGGTCATCCACGTTGCGGAACGTCAAGCCGAATGCCTCGGCCTTGTCCTTGATCAACTCACCGAAACGCGAGATCTCGGGGTTTTCATGCTGGGGTTTCTCACCGACCTTGAAGGTCGGGATCGCGACCATTTCCTTGAGCAGCTCCTGGACGTCATCGCCATACTGCAGTCGGTTGTAGACCCCCAGCAGGCGATAGACGTTGACGAAGTCATCCCCCTCCAGCGACTCGCCGGCCAGATAGTGGTCAATGGCACCGGAAACCGCGCTGTCTTCCTGATTGCGTTCCGCGACCTGCTTGAGGAAACCGTTGAAGTCTGCCGCCAGTGTCTCCTGCCCCTGCTCGACCAGACTGGCCAGCTGCTCATGCTTGAGCGTGTGCTCGCCCTGCGGCGCGCGCTTGCCAGTGTCATCGGCTGCCATCGGCTCATCTGCGCTGACAGGCAGCGCGCTGCCAAGCCCGAGCGCCAGGCCCAGCGCAAGGGCTGTCTGACGGGAGGTGGCGTGAGTGGCTATTCGGGTACTCATGGGCATGTGCATCCTTGTATTGGGCAGGTATCCACGTCATCAATGGCCTGACGGCAGGAGGTGGGAGCAAGCCCCTCACCGACCTGCGCCATCAGGCGGATCCCGCGACATCGAGACGCTGTCATCGGCCACGCCGTCGAACATGCTGGCCGTGACCTGTTCCTTTAGTGAAACACAAAAAACTTATACATAAACAACTCATATATTGAACCGAGGCTGGCCAGCCCCTGTACGCCTGACACTCATGGGCCCTTCCCTTGCGTGTGGTCAGTTCCAGCGCTTGAGCAGAATCTCGATGAACAGCTCCGCGATCGGTGACAGGGATTCCCCACGGCGCCGCAGCAGGCCAATGGTGCGATCAATGCGTGGCTCGGGCAGCTCACGCTGACACAGCACCTCGTGCTCCGGCCCGGGCATCGCCATCGACGGCAGGATGGCGACGCCAAGCCCGCTCTCGACCAGCCCCAGCGAGGTCGAGAGATGCTGGACCTCGTAGAAGCCGTCCAGATGCAATCCGGCGGACAGCAGGGTGTTGTCGAGCAGAATGCGGTTGCCGCTGTCACGCGAGACGGTGATCAGGCGCACATCATCCAGATCGCTCCACTCGACGCGCTGTTTCTGTGCAAGCGGATGGTCGCGACGCAGTGCCAACACGAAGGGATCACGATAGATGGAGGTGAAATCCACTGCCGGATGGTGGGCACTGACCATGTTGATACCAAAGTCTGCCTCCCCCGAGACCACCCTTTCGACCCCTTCATTGGCACTGACATCCAGGATGCGAATCCGGATGCCGGGGTACGCGGTGTTGAACTCGCGCACCACGCTGGGCAGGAAGTAGAAGGCTGCCGTGGGCAGGCAGGCGATGGTCAGCACCCCCTTGCGGTGGGTGGCCAGCTCGCGAACGCCCACCAGAGAGGATTCGTAATCTTCGAGCAACTTACGGGCTTTTGGCAGGAAATCACGTCCAATTGGCGTCAGTCGGCTTCTCCGCGTCGTACGCTCCAGCACTTTTGCACCGAGCACTTCCTCCAGTTTCTGGATACGGCGCGACAGGGCCGGCTGCGAGATGTGCAGTCGCTCCGCCGCTTCATTGAAGGAATGATTCTCGGCCACTTCGACAAATGCCGACAGATCCAGAAACTCCAATCTATGCATGCAACTATCCTATTGATTCATTATTCGGATTAATGCGCGTAATGGTGACAGTATAGTTTTTATTTGCATTTGATGCATAGATCATCGGCTGTGATGCTTCAGAAAGGCGCAAACAGACAGGAGCGCGTTCCAACATGATGCATTCACTTCCTTGCATGATCCTACGTGGCGGTACCTCTCGGGGCCCCTTCCTGCGTCTGGATCACCTCCCCGCCGATGACGACGGCCGTCGCGAAGTCCTGCGCCAGGTCATGGGCTCCGGCCACGCATTGCAGATCGATGGGCTGGGCGGCGGCAATTCGTTGACCAGCAAGGTCGCCCTTGTCGGCCCCTCCACGCATCCTGAAGCGGATATCGACTATCTGTTCGCCCAGGTCGATGTGGAAGGCGACAAGGTCGATTTCTCGCCGAACTGCGGCAACATGCTGGCCGCGGTCGGCCCCTATGCCATCGAGACCGGCATGATCCCGGCAAAGGGTGACCTGACCCGTCTGCGGATTCACAACCTCAATACCCGCACCCTGATCGACAGCCAGGTCCCGACACCCGATGGTCGCGTCGCCTACCAGGGCGACACGCGCATCAGTGGTGTGCCCGGCGCCGGCAGCGCCATCAAGCTGGGCTTTCTGGGCGCTGTCGGTGCCAAGACCGGCAAGCTGCTGCCCAGCGGTCAGGTCATCGACGTGATCGAGGGCGTAGAGGTGACCTGCCTCGACTCCGCCACGCCGGTGGTACTGATCGAAGCGGCAAGTCTGGGCTGGGCAGGCAACGAAGCGCCGGCCGAGATGGACGCCAACCGTGACGCGATGGCACGCCTCGAGAAGATTCGCCTCAAGGCGGGGGAATTGATGGGCATGGGTGACGTCAGTGACTCGGTGCTGCCCAAGCCGGTGATTCTCTCCGCTCCGCGCACCGAGGGCGGCACCCTGTGCGCACGCTACTTCGTGCCGCATCGCTGCCATGGCGCGCTGGCCGTCACGGGGGCCATCACGCTGGCCGTCGCGACCAGCCTCCCCGGCACTCTGGCCAACCGCGTGGCGCTGGCCGCCGGCACCCTGACACCGGGGACTCTGGCGGAGAAGGTGAAGCTCGAACACCCGGCCGGGTTCCTGGACGTCGAGGTCGAACACGCCGATGACGACCCGATGACCCCCAGCCGTGTGTCCCTGCTGCGCACGGCACGCAAGATCATGAGTGGCGAGGTGTTCTTGAACCTCCCGGACTCGCTGGAAATGCCTGAACGCGCCTGAGCGCAGTCCGCGCGCGTGCAGGATCGCCAGGCTTTCACGATCGCATGCACCTCTGCGCCGACAGCGCCTCGACAAGCGTGACGAAAGTACTGCAGAAGATTGATTTACAATGCATTTGATTGAAATGAAATGACCTCTCTGCGCCGCCATGCAGTTAGCGCATCACTGATTGACAACGCATTCCAACAATAATCAGGAGTCAGACCATGTCCCTCATCGTGTCTACGCCCAAACGCCATGCCCTCAAGCGCCATGCCCGCACCACCGCCCTGGCCGTCATGCTGCCCGTCATGGGCCTTCTGCCGCTGTCTTCCGCCGTGCACGCCGCGGCGGAAGTCCCTGACACCCTGACCTGGACCGTGCCCTTCGGGGTCGGGGGCGGCACCGATGTCTGGGCACGCTTCATGTCCAACTGGGTAACCAGGGACCTGCCGGGCAACCCGGCTGTCGTCATCGACAACGTGCCGGGGGGCGGTTCCATCACCGGCGTCAACCTGTTCAGCAAGCGTGCCGGCGATGACGGCGACGAGATGGTCGTCACCTCGGCCTCTACCCAGTATCCGGCCATGCTGCGCGACCGCCGCGTGCGTTACGACTATGCCGACTGGGAACCGATCCTCGCCGCCCCGACAGGCGGTGTCGTCTATGCCTCAAGCTCGCTGGGCAAGGACAGCGCCAGTGCGCTCAAGGCCCTCGCCTCCCAGACGGTGAAGTTCGCCGGCCAGAACCCGACCGGGCTCGAGATGCCGGTGTTGATGGCGTTCGATCTGCTCGACTTCCAGGTTGATCCGGTCTTCGGCATGAAGAGCCGTGGTGAAGGTCGCCTGGCCTTCGAGCGTGGCGAAGTCGCCCTCGATTTCCAGACCACCTCCGCCTACAGGAGCAACGTCACGCCGCTGGTCGACGCCGGCCAGGCCGTGCCGCTGTTCAGTCTCGGCGTGATGGATGACGAAGGCCACATCGAGCGCGACCCGTCCTTCCCGGACCTGCCGACCTTCTCCGAGCTGTATCTGGCGCAGGAAGGCCATTCACGCGATGACGAGGCCTATCAGATCTTCCACAAGTTCTTCGCCTCCGGTTACGCCATGCAGAAGATGCTGCTGGTGCCGAAGGGTGTCGATCCAGCACTGCTGGAGCAATACCGTCAGGCGGCACGTGACATGGCCAAGGACCCCGAGTTCCTCAAGGAAGCGGCGGTGAAGGTCGGTCCTTATGGCCTGATGGTCGGCAAGGCCGCAGCGGCGCAGTTGCAAGACGCCATGCAACTGAGCGAAACCCAGCACGAATGGGTCAAGCACTGGCTGATGGAACGACACGGTATTCGCCTGCAATCTCGTTGAAGCCCACTGACGCTCTCCAGCGCCATGACGCTGGAGAGCGCAAGAAGCACCAGAGAAGAACAAGAGGTTGAGCAACGCCATGATCGACACCCTCCTGTCCAGCATTGGACACGTCTTCACGCTGACGCATCTGCTATTCATGATGATCGGCATCTTCGTCGGCCTGCTGGTCGGCATCATCCCCGGCCTGGGCGGCATCGCCGGCATGGCGCTACTGCTGCCGTTTCTCTACGGGCTCGACCCCGGTTATGCACTGGGCATGCTGATGGGCATGGTCGCGGTCATCCCGACCGGCGATACCTTCGCCTCGGTGCTGATGGGCATTCCCGGCTCCAGCGCGTCGCAGGCCACGGTGCTTGATGGCTTCCCGCTGGCCAAGAAAGGCCAGGCGGCGCGTGCGCTGACCAGTGCCTTCCTGTCCTCCCTGTGTGGGGGCGTGATCGGTGCCATCATCCTGACCGGCTTCATCCTCGTCGCGCGCCCCCTCGTACTGGCCTTCTCGTCAGCAGAGCTGTTCGTGTTGACGCTGCTGGGTCTGACGATGGTGGCGGTGCTGTCCGGCAAGAACCTGTTCAAGGGCACGGCGGCCTGTGGTCTTGGCCTGCTGGTCGGTGCCATCGGCGCCGCACCGGCGACCGGCGAGTACCGCATGAATCTGGATATCGATTATCTGTACGACGGGGTGCCGCTGATCGTGCTGGGTCTGGGCATCTTCGCCCTGCCGGAGATCGTCGAGCTGCTGCTGGGACGTGGCAGCATCGCCAAGGACGGCAACACTGACCTGGGCAAGGGCTGGTCTGCCGGCATCAAGGATGTGGTCAAGAACAGGTGGCTGGTCGCGCGCTGCGCCGGGATCGGCAGCCTGATCGGTACCATCCCGGGTCTGGCGGGTTCCGTGGTCGACTGGATCACCTACGGCTTCGCGGTCAAGACCGCCAAGGACCCGAGCCAGTTCGGCAAGGGCGACATCCGCGGCGTCATCGCGCCGGAGTCCGCCAACAATGCCTGCGCCTGTGGTGCCATGGTGCCGACCCTGCTGTTCGGGGTGCCAGGCTCCGGCACGGCGGCGGTCTTCCTGGGCGGGCTGTTGCTGCTGGGTCTGGAACCTGGCGTGTCGATGATCACCACCAATCTGGACATGACCTACACCATCATCTGGTCTTTGGCGCTGGCCAATATCCTGGGCGCGGGCCTGTGTCTGATGCTGGCGCGTCCGGTCGCGCAGCTGACGCGTGTACCCTTCGCCATTCTGGCCCCTGCCATCACCGTGCTGATCCTGTTCGCTGCCTATCAGGCCAGCCGCTCGCTGGGTGACTGGGCCGCGCTGGGCATGATCGGCATGATCGGTGTGCTGTTCAAGAGTGCTGGCTGGTCGCGTCCGGCCTTCCTGATCGGCTTCGTGCTGGCACCGGGCGCCGAGAACTACTTCTATCAGAGCATGCAGTTCCACGGCGCCGAAGCCTTCCTGCGTCCGGGCGTGCTGATCATTCTCGGCCTGATCCTGCTGGCATTCTTCCTGCCGGTGATCCGCAAGGCGATCATGCGTCGTCGCCAGACCCATGAAGTGGTCGAGACCGCGCCGTCGCCGGAAGAGGATGTGCTGGAATCGCGTGGCTTCGGTGGCGTCGACTTCCTGCTGCTGTTGATGATGGGCGCAGCCGCCCTGTGGGCGCTCTACGACGTCAAGGATTTGATGCCACTCGGCAAGGCCTTCCCGACGCTGGCCGCCTTCATCACGCTGCTCTCGGTGATCGCCGTGGTCTTCAACGGCTGGCGTCGCGGCATGATTCTCGTCAAGCAACCGGCCTTCAAGGCAGTGGGTGTGGTACTAGGCTTCTTCGTGCTGATAGGCGTCAGTGCGCTGCTGGGCTTCGTCTCCACCGCCGTGCTGTTCTGCCTGGGCTTCCAGCTCACCATCGCACGCAAGTCACCGCTGTTCGCAGGGCTCTTCGCGCTGGGCGTGGCAGTCTTCCTGCTCGGCATGCAGGCGGCGATGAACCTGCACTACCCGACAGGCCTGCTGGATGACGTGGTACTGCCGATGATTCCCTTCCTGTAAGGCCTCTCGCGCCGCAGACAGCCACGCAACGCAGCGCAAGAGACACCAGGCAACGACAAGAGAACGGGCACCCTGAGGGTGCCCGTTCTCTTTTCACGCCCGACCATGACGAAGGCTGACGGCCAGCAGTGCTCAGTCAGCCCGCTGCGGCCGAGCCCGCACAGCCTGGGGCGAGAGCCCGAAATGACGTCGGTAGGCCGTCGCGAAGTTGCAGGCATGCGCATAGCCGACACGATGCGCCACCTGCTGCACACTTATGCCCTGCAACAAGGCCTGACGTGCGCGCTGCATGCGACATTCGCGCTGATACTGGCTCAGCGAGCAACCATAGGTCTCGCGAAACTTCTGGCGCAGACTCGACGCGCTCATGCAGGCAAGCCGCGCCAGTTCCGGCAAGGCATGCTGACGCTCCGGCGCCATCTTCAGCCGCTGACGCACCGCCTCGAGATGTCGACAGGCGCCGTGGGGTCGCGATGGGGACGGTAATGGTGAGGAAGAAAAAGCCGGCACGCCCTGCACCTCACCAGCACCCCGCTTGAGTGCCGCCCCCAACAACTGCAGCGCAATCCCCTGCCACTCCAGCATCTCCCCCTCGCAGGCGGTGACCACAGGCGTCTCGCACTCCCCGCGTGCGCCATCACTGCCAGGGACTCTGACACACTCATCCAATTGCTGATGAAGCCAGCGCCCCGGCGTCCAGCCCATCGGTCTGGAAAGGCGCGTGCACGGCAATTCATCCCAGTTCGCCAGCCCGCGTCGCACCTGCAGCGACTGGCTCGCCTCGCCCTCCAGATGCAAGCTCAAGCAGCGCAGGCGACCTTCAGGGTGGTAGCTCTTCAGCGTCGGCGGCACAGACTGCGTTCTCGCCGGGCGAAAGATTCCCCCCTGCCCCGCGAGCAAGTCGACCCCCACGCCGTCCACGCCAGATAGCGTCAGCCGTCCTTCCAGCACCAGGCAGAGATAGAGGCCCTCGTGAAACTGATGCTGGCCATGATAGGCGCATGATACCTCGAGATCACACAGCGTCAGATGCGCATCCCGCCAGGGATGCAGCTCCTGCACCTGTCCCTCGCAATGCGGATATTTCGCCATTCGCCAGCCGCGCCGCTCGCTGGGCGGTGCGGAGCTCTGTTGAGGTGGGGCCATGGCGCGGCGAGTGGCCCGACTGTCGGCAGTGTCTCCAAGCGGCTGTGACATGTCGCTGCAAATCCCTGCAATGTGAATCCTGATGAAGGCATACCGCTTGCTGCGGATCGCACTGACGGCTGAAGAGTCGAACGGTGCCACTCAACGGCCATGTCAGGCCGAGGCTTTCGAATACGGCCGAGGCGACAAAATACAATGATTACCGAAAGCAAAACAATCTCATTATCATATAAGTATTGCATCTTGTCTCATCTAAAGCCCTGTTATCTCTTGCAGACCTTTTGCATTCCTCTTGCAGTCCTCTTGCATCCCTGGAGTCAACGGCACTTTGCCGCACAGACTGGCAAGCTTGGCCAGCAGGCTGAAAACTCTGCGAGAATTCACGGGTTTGACAGTGCTGTGCCTTATGTCACTAATGGATGCCTTTCCCTCAAGGAGCACGCCTCATGTTTCTGTTGATCCTGTTTGCCGCCATCGCGATTGGCATCTCATTCGTCTGCTCAGTGCTCGAGGCGGCGCTGCTGTCGCTCTCTCCCAGCTATGTGGCAAGCCTGAGAGACCAACATCCCAAGCGCCACGCCGCACTGGCCAAGCTCAAGGACAATATCGACAAGCCGCTGGCCGCCATCCTGACGCTCAACACCATCGCGCATACCGTCGGTGCCACGGGGGTGGGCGCGCAGGTATCGGTCGTCTTCGGGGAAGCCTGGGTCGGCGTGGCCTCGGCGGTGATGACGCTGCTGATCCTGGTGGCCTCGGAAATCATTCCCAAGACCATCGGTGCTACCTACTGGCGTCAGCTGTCGCCGATGCTGCCCGGCGTGCTCAATGCCATGGTCATCGCGCTCAAGCCGCTGATCTGGCTGTCGGAGTTGATCACCTCGCGCATCGGCAAGGATGCTCATGACATCGATGTGCGTGGCGAGATCAAGGCACTGGCCCAGATGGGGCTCGACAAGAAAGCCCTGGAAAATGATGAACAGCGCGTCATCACCAACATCCTCAATCTCCACGAGATGAAGGTGCGTGACGTGCTGACGCCGCGCCCTGTCTGCCAGACGGTCAGTCCCGAGATGAGCGTGGCCGAGTTCAATGACCAGTTGACGGTCTGGCCCTTCAGCCGCTACCCGGTGATGACCGCCGATGAAAGGACACTGGGCATGATCCACCGCGCCGATGCGCATCAGGCCGAACCCACCACTCCGCTCAAGGACCTGATGCGCCCTATCAGCGAACTGCACGCCGAAGACAACGTCGAACAGGCCTTCGCTCGCATGCAGCGCGAGCGCCAGCACCTGTGTGTCGTCTACGACAATCTCGGCAACTGGCTGGGGGTCATCACGCTGGAAGACGTGATGGAGACGATTCTCGGCGAGGACATCATCGACGAGACGGACAACGTGGCCAATCTGCGTCGCTTCGCCCGCCAGCGCTGGATCAAGCGCATCGGTGCCGTCCCCTCGACACCGGACGACGCCCGAGAGAGCTCTTCACAGAACGACACATCACCGACAGAACACAAGGCATCAACGGAGGACTCCAAGCCCGGCCAGTCGTGACATGGACTGCGCGAGCCTCGCACGCGTCAGGCGTGAAACCACCGCCACGCTGAACGACAGAAGCCCCGTGACAGCCAGACAGGAGACTGGTTATCACGGGGCTTCTGTGTCGAAAGGCATCGTGCATCGTGAGATGACGAGGATTCAGCTGGCGTTTGCCGTCTCCCTGGTCTTTTTCCGGACATACAAATGCACGGAACCGCCTTTGACAGGGCGTTGCCATTTGTCCAGATACTCCAATGTCTGAATCACTCCCCCCAGCTTGCTGGCACCATGATCCGCCGGCGTGAAGCCGGGCATCTTCTTTTTCAGGTAACTTCCCAGCGCTGACAGGGCCGTCCAGCCATCCGTCTGTGGCAGCTCATTCAGTGCATTGAGGATATGCGACCTCAGCTGTCGCTGTGCCTTGGTCGGCTTGACGAGGGTAACCGTCTCGGTCGGCGGCTTGCTCGGGGGCTTCTTCACGACAGGCGACTTGCTCGAGGGCTTCGCCACGGCGGGCGTATCCGGCTCCCTGCGCAGACACTCGGTATGCAGGAAACTGTCACAGGCGGAAACGAAGGGTTGAGGGGTCTTGGCTTCCCCGAAGCCATGCACGCGCATGCCGCTTTCCCTCAGACGTGTCGCCAGGCGCGTGAAATCACTGTCCGAGGACACCAGACAGAATCCCTCCACATTGCCCGCATACAACAGATCCATGGCATCGATGATCAAGGCGGAATCTGTCGCGTTCTTGCCCTGGGTATAACGGAACTGCTGGATAGGCTGAATGCCATGGTGCAGAAGTGGCTCCTTCCAGGGCGTCAGATTGGAGGTGGTCCAGTCCCCATAGGCGCGCTTGATACTGGCGATTCCCAGTTTCGCGATCTCCGCCAGCAATTCCTCACAGACGGCTGCCTGGGCATTGTCTGCATCAATCAGTACCGCAAATCGATCTTTTCCCGTTGGTGACATGTCTCGCTCCATGATCTACGTCACAGGAGTCTCAAGGTCGCTCCCTGGGTCAATATGTCATGAATCCTGCAAGACAATCACTCGGTAAATCGTCGTTTACTCACGTACGCTGAGCTTCCTCTGCGTCAAATCCCGCGATCAAGGCATCCATCAGCATTCTCACCCGGCGCGGCAGAATCGACGTCTCCGGGCGGACGAGGAAGATTCTGGTATCGGCACCGTCACCGCGAATGTCTTCCAGCAGCGGGATCAAGCGCCCAGAGGCCAGGTCATCGGCGATCAGGTAGTACGGCAGACAGGCAACGCCACGCCCTCCCAGACAGGCGGTATGCAGGGTTTCCAGGGAGTTCGAGAGAAAGCCGCAGCGCATCTCGGGCAGTGACGTGAGTCCCCAGGCGTTGAAGCCACCGGGGAGATTCAGGATCAGGCTGACATGCTCCGCCAGATCCGGCACTGAGCGCGGCGTGCCATGTCTTGCCAGATACTCCGGCGATGCACAGATGACACGCTGATTGGTGGCCAGCCGCCTGGCGATCAGGCCGGGCTCGGGCTTTGCGGTGCTGCGGATGGCCAGATCCATCCCCTCATGCACCAGGTCGACCACAGCATCCGTCAGGGTCAGGTCCACGATGACCTCGGGATAGCGCTCCATGAAGCGCATCAGCAACGGCATTACCTGCAATTTTCCCAATGCGTTGGAACACGAGAGACGAATGCGCCCCTTGAGTGCACCACTGCCCTCGGCGATCTCCTGCTCCACATTGCGCAGCCGCTCCTGCAGCTCCCGTGTCTCCGAGGCATAGAGCTGACCCGCTTCACTCAGGCGCATCCGCCGAGTGGAGCGAATCAATAACTGGGCACCCAGACGCTGCTCCAGATGCGCGATGCGCTTGCTGATCGCCGAGTGGGTAATGCCGAGCTGACGCGCCGCCCCGGTGAAGGTGCCGGCATCGACCACGGCATGAAAAATATCGAGATCCGTATACGTTTTCATATGTTCCATCGGCTCACGGATGCTGTGCTCACACACCGGATTATCACCAGACACTGCCCATGTCACCATGGCATCTGTTCCTTCCATGCCATATTCAGTGCCCAGAGACATCGCCACCATGATAGATCAGCCGACCGCTTCCGCCCTGTTCACGCCCTTCACGCTGCCTTGCGGGCGAGTGCTCGCCAATCGCCTCATCAAGGCCGCGATGTCGGATTCTCTCGGTGATGGTACGGGGCATCCGAGTGACACCCAGATTCGCCTCTATGAGCGCTGGGCGGAAGGCGGCGTGGCGGCGGCGCTGGTCGGGGAAGTGCAACCGGACCACCACCACGCCGAGAAGCCCGGCAATCTGGTCCTCAATGCGCAGTCCGACCTCGCGGCCTTCACGCAACTGGCGCAGCGCGGCCAACAGCACGGAGCCGAGCTCTGGCTGCAGCTCGGCCATGCCGGCGCGATGGCCTACCCGCCGACCAGTACGCCACATGGCCCCAGCGCGCTGGATATCCCCGGGCTACGTTGCGAGGCCATGAGCCTGGAGGCCATCAAGGCCTTGCCTGCCGCCATGGCAACCACGGCTCGCCTGGCTCGTGACGCCGGGTTTGGCGGGGTTCAAGTACATGCCGCGCATGGCTTTCTGCTCAGCCAGTTCCTGTCTCCCCTCTTCAATCAGCGCACGGATGACTACGGCGGTAGCCTCGACAACCGCATGCGGCTGATGCGTGAGGTGATCATTGCCATGCGTGAGGCCGTTGGCCACGACTACCCGGTGGTGGTGAAACTCAACTCGAGTGATCAACTTGAGGGCGGTTTCGAGGAAGCCGAAGCGCTACAGGTGATAGCAGCGCTCGATGAGCTACCCATCGATCTGATCGACATCAGTGGCGGCACCTATTTCCCCGGCGCCAGCTCCGCGTCGGACGCCAGTGCCAGCGGCCCCTACTTCGTCGAGTTCGCCAGGCGTGCACGCGAGGTGACGACCCTGCCGCTGATGGTGACCGGCGGCTTCAAGACTCTGGCGCAGGCCGAAGACGCCGTGGCACAGGGCGCCGTCGACTTCGTCGGCCTGGCCCGCCCACTGGCGCTGCACCCGTCACTGCCCACGCTATGGCGAGCGGGAGAATGCCCTGCGCCAGAATTCCCGCGTTTCAGCGCTCCGCCGGAAGGTGGCGTGACCGCCTGGTATACGCTGCGCCTGACCCAGCTGGGCGAGGACCGTGAGCAGGAATCACTGGGCGAACTGGAGACGGTGCTGGCCGACTATGAAGCCCGCGACGCCGCGCGCGCCAAGACCTGGAACGCGCACTTCGCCGACTGTCTCCGCGACTGAGCCGCTTCTCGAAGTGGCCAGATACGCGAACGCCGCAGCGCTGATGCTGCGGCGTTCGTGTGACCAGCGCCTCAGACAGGGGCTCCCTTCAGAGGCGGCAATGAGGCTTCTTCAAGCGGCACAATACACACCGACTGAAGGAGCCTCACTGCCACCGCTACCCCCTTGTTGCTTGCCATTGCGCTGATAGCTGCCCTTGCCCTTGCGCGCCTTCACGACACGCTGCTTGAACATCGGGGTACGCAGCACTGCCTTGAGGGCGTTGTCCTGCACCTTGCGCTTGTGAGTCATGGTGTCTTCTCCTGTGGCCTCTCTGTCACCGGCCCAGTATACGCCCTTTCGCCATGCAGAGTGATCAACCTCCACTTCCCCCTCGTCGCTGGTCTGGTGCGTGAATAGCCCCGCAGATCCTCTAGAAAATCCTCCAGCGAGGATCATTCGATAATCTGGCACCCTTTTCCCTTCTGATTTCTGTTCTTTCTCCATTCTCACGCCACTCACTACTCCGACACTACGTTCCCATCCTTCTCACACCCTTATTTACTCCACACCTCAAAATCACGATCGCCAACCTGCTTGACAAAGAGGATATTTAAGGCCACCACCCGCTTGACAAATTACGCATTGAAGAGACAGAAAATCACCCACCTTCCAAGCGGCATTGCAACACGGAAATCTTCTTTTTTCTACACAGAAAAACACGCCAGACAACGCCATGGCAAACCATCACGACATAAAAAATATGCTTTAAATCAACAATTTACTAAAAAACAATACCAACCATGAGCCGATAAATCACATCCTTCATCCTGGCCATTCGGAAGAGAGACACAATCCACAATGATCTTGCCACTAAAGTCTAAATAGTCTCATGATCGTGTACACTTCATGCACTCAGAATCAATACCTCACATTTGAGATGACGCATCATTTCTGCGAGGATGCCTCACGTTCCGCGAGCAGTAGATGGCTCTCAAGGCAATAAAAAATACGCCTTCCGTGCTCAGGCTCCGTGAAATGACAGGTGGCCAGTCAACTGGATTCCTTACCTTTCCAGGCCACCCAAGCGCTGGATAATGCTCATTATTATCGCGATCCACTACAGGGGAAAAAGCACCTGGTCAACACGACATCCCGCAACGCGGGGTTCACGGATCACGACGTCTCATTACAGTCTCAACAGGAAATACCCATGACAAAACGCATTGCGATCATTGGCGCAGGGCCGAGTGGCCTGGCACAGCTGCGCGCCTTTCAATCTGCCGCTGACAAGGGTATCGACATTCCCGAGATAGTCTGTTTTGAAAAGCAGAGCGACTGGGGCGGCCTGTGGAATTACAGCTGGCGAACCGGTCTTGATCAGAATGGTGAACCCGTCCACGGCAGCATGTATCGCTACCTGTGGTCCAACGGCCCCAAGGAATGTCTGGAGTTCGCGGATTATTCCTTCGAGGAACATTTCGGCCACCCGATCGCCTCATACCCGCCTCGCGCGGTCATCTTCGATTACCTCAAGGGTCGGGTCGAGAAGGCAGGCGTGCGCAAGTACATCCGCTTCAATTGCCCGGTGCGCCACGTCAGCTTTGACGACACCCGCGAGCAGTTCACCGTCAGTGTCCATGACCAGCAGGCCGATGCGGTCGTTCAGGAGCATTTTGACCACGTCATCGTCGCTTCCGGTCACTTCTCGACCCCCAATGTGCCTGAGTTCCCGGGGTTCTCGCAGTTCAATGGCCGTATTCTGCATGCACATGACTTCCGCGATGCGCTGGAGTTCAAGGGCAAGGATCTGCTGCTGATCGGCAGCAGCTACTCTGCCGAAGATATCGGTTCACAGTGCTACAAGTATGGCGCTCGCAGCATCACCACCAGCTATCGCACCGCCCCGATGGGCTTTGCCTGGCCGGAGAACTGGGAAGAGAAGCCGCTGTTGCAGAAAGTGGACCGCGACACCGCCTACTTCCGCGATGGCACCCGCAAGAAGATCGATGCCATCATCCTGTGCACCGGCTACCTCCATCACTTCCCGTTCCTCGATGAACCGCTGCGCCTCAAGACAGCCAACCGCATGTGGCCGCTCGGTCTCTACAAGGGCGCTGCCTGGGAAGCCAATCCGCGCCTGTTCTATCTCGGCATGCAGGATCAGTGGTACACCTTCAACATGTTCGATGCCCAGGCATGGTGGGTGCGTGACGTGATTCTCGGTGAGATCGCGCTGCCCAGCCGCGAGGCCATGCAGGCAGACAGTCAGGCATGGCGTGACCGGGAAGAGACACTGGACAGCGATGAATCGATGATCCGCTTCCAGGGCGATTACGTGAAGTCACTGATTTCCAAGACGGATTATCCGAGCTTCGATATCGACGGCGTCAATCGCACCTTCCTCGAGTGGGAGCACCACAAGCACGAGAACATCATGACCTTCCGTGACTACTCCTATCGCTCGCTGATGACCGGCACCCTGGCCCCGCGCCATCACACGCCCTGGCTCGACGCGATGGATGATTCGCTGGAAGCCTTCCTGGCGCAGCCCGACAAGAGCGCCAGACAAGCAGGCGGCAAGACAGCCGCCGAACGCTCCCTCGCGACTGACAAGGTCTGAGTGACGGACAGGATCTGATTGACTGACGGCCTTGTGTCACCTGACATGTGACATCGGGCCCACAGAATGCACAACGCCGCGAAGCATGGCTTCGCGGCGTTGTGCATTCTGTGGTTGCGGAGCAAGAAGGCCCCGATGGATCAGAGGGTCTTCTTGCTGCGGAATGACGCTTTCTCATGGCGCAGGATATTGACGCTCAACGAGATGCAGACGCCAGCCGCGATCAACAGACTGACCGCCACCATCCCTGAATTGCTGAAGAAGAACGCATAGTTGGCAGCATGTACCGCAGTATCGACAGTTTCCATGACAAGACTCCTGGAGAAGAAAGAAAACGAATCGGCCCGTTCGCTCCGTCACTGGCTGGCAGCCAGACTTCAGGACAGATGGCAACGAACGCTGCAACAAACGAGCCAATCCTCATGCGGGTAATCGTCAGAACCGACTCAGCTGATGTCCGGACGCTTGTCCATTGGCGCCGCGACCACCCCACCGGAACGTGCCGGCACGCTGGAAGATGACTCGGTTGCCATGCTCTCCGGGTAGGCCTTGGCCGGCACTTCGAACAGGTCCAGCCCGAGCACTTCGACATGCGGCGGCACGCGCAGCAGGTTGAACTTCTTGAGCAGATAGGCAACGCCCCAACCCGGCACGAAGCCCGTCACTGCCATCACCACCGCGCCTGTCAGCTGCCCGGTGAAGGAGACGTCCGGCACGCCTTCGCCGACATTCGGGAAGCCCGCGGCGAAGACACCCACCAGTACCACACCATAGAAGCCGCAGAAGCCATGTACCGCGAAGGCACCGACGGAGTCATCCAGGCCACGCTTCTCTAGCAGCGCGCCGATCTTCGGCATCAAGGCGCCACCGGTGACGGCCAGTACGAAGGCCAGGCCCGGGTTGTAGAGATCCAGCCCCGCCGCGACGGTGATGATGCCGCCCAGCGCACCGGACATGGTCCAGAAGGGATCACGCGAGGACAGATAGGCACCGATCACGCCGCCACCGAAGCCCATCAGGGTATTGAAGGCGAAGGCCGAGAGGTTGGTGCGATTGCCATAGATGGTGGTCCAGCCGATGTCACCGGTGTTGAAGATGATGCAGCCGCCGAGGAAGCCGAAGAAACCGACGATGATCAGCATCAGCCCGATCAAGGTCATCGGCATGTTGTGCGGTGCGATCACCTGCGGCTTGCCATCGTCACTGTACTTGCCGATGCGCGCGCCCAGATTGAGCAGCACGCCCAGCGCGAAGAAGCCGGCCACGGCATGCACCACGCCCGCCGCGCCGACATCGTGGTAGCCCAACTTGTGCAGCATCCAGCCATCCGGATGCCAGCCCCAGGCACCCGCCAGGATCCAGACACCCGCACCGAGAATCACCGCCAGTAACAGGAAGGCGCCCAGGCGGATGCGTTCGATCACCGCGCCCGAGAGAATCGAGCCCGTGGTCGCACCGAACAGGGCAAAGGCCGCGAAGAAGATACCGGTGCCCATGTCATCGGCGTCCGGGCGCATGCTCGCGCTCCAGGGCAGTGCCGCGGAAGCCTCGATGGGGATCAGCCCGTTGGGGAAGGCGTTGTAGATCCACCAGCCCACGAAGTAGAAGGCGGGGATGATCGAGGCCAGCGTCAGCACGTTCTTCATGCCGGATGCCAAGGCATTCTTGGAACGGGAGGCACCGATCTCGTAGGCCAGAAAGCCTGCGTGGATCAGGAACATGATGGCGGTACACCACCAGTAGAACACCTCGATGTTCATCGCCTGGTGCATATCCAATATGCTTTGCAACGTCTTTTCATCCATCGTCTTTTCTCCTTTTCCGGGCCGGGTCTGACACCGCATGCCTGCCGGTGGAAACCCTGTCTGCCCGAAGGTTGTTGTTGTTTTTCAAGGGGGACCTGCTGGATAAAGCAAGCGACATGCCAGATGACCCCTGATGGCCACCTTCAGTAATACGTTGTTTTCATTGATATCTTCTAGAAATCGTGGACACCTCTTCACATATGAAGCCCGGAAATCACCACCTGGCAAGAGGGTGTTCGTTATTGAGGCAGGCAGGCGGCGTCCTGCACCGTGATATGACGTGAGTCGTACTGCATATACGAATCGTCACCGGCCAGCCTCACGCGCGAGGTCTCGGCCATGCGTCATGCATCACTCAGCTGCGCACCTTGAGACGCTCAGGATCATGGAAAGGCAATGTCACCACCTCGGCGACGAGACGCTTCTGGTGACCATCCAGCTGACCGATCTCAAGCTGCGTTCCGGGGCTTGAGAACTCCGGGGCAAGACGACACATGGCGATGGACTGGTTGAGCAAGGGAGAGCGGGTCGCGCTGGTGATCACCCCGACCGGATAGCGGCCGTGATAGACGAGGTCGCCGTGGCTGACCAGCTCGCTGCTGTCCATCTTCAGGCCCATGATCCGATGGCGGGATTCCGGCGTCTCGCGCTGCATGGCCGCACGCCCGACGAAATCATCCTCCTTGCTCTTCATCGGCACGGTGAAGCCGATGCCCGCCTCGTAGGGAGACGTCTGCGGGCAGAATTCATGGCCAGCGAAGATCAGCCCCGCCTCTATCCGCAGCATGTCGAGGGCATCCAGCCCCAGTGGCGCGATGCCATGCGGCTCACCGGCCGCCCAGATCGCCTCCCACACGGCCGGGGCGTCATGCGGATGACACCAGATCTCATAGCCCAGCTCACCGGTATAGCCGGTCCGAGACACCATCAGCGGGATGCCATTCGGCCCCGCCAGACGGCCGACCATGAAGCGGAACCAGCCCAGCGTTTCCACCTCCGGCTGGGTACGCGCATTCCAGATCAACGGCGCCAGCACCTCGCGGCTCTTCGGCCCCTGCAGCGCGATGTTGTGCAGCTGATGGGTGGAGTCGCGCACCGTGACGCGATAGCCCTGCTGCTCTGCGAGATCCCGCAGCCACTGGCCGCTGGCCGGATCACCACAGATCCAGCGGAAGGTCTGCTCGCCCATGCGGAACAGGGTGCCGTCATCGAGCATGCCGCCGGTTTCCTGACACATGGCGGAATACACCACTTCTCCGATGGAGAGTCGGCGCACGTTGCGGGTCAGCGCATATTGCAACAGGCGTTCGGCGTCCGGTCCGGCGACCTCGAACTTGCGCAATGCGGAGAGATCCATCACCGCGACCCGTTCGCGACAGGCGAGATACTCCGCCTTGGCCCCCCACCCCTCGTAATGGGTGGCCAGCCAGTAGCCGTGGTAATCGATGTACTGCTTGGTCAAGGCGGAGGTGCAGGGATGGAAAGCGGTGGGCAATGTCATGCGCGGCAATTCCTCGGGCCGGTTGCGATAAGCGATACCGCGGGGGAAGTCATGTTCAGCGGCGTAGATACGCACATGGATATCGGTCGGCACCCAGCCGTTGGCGGCGTCGATGTCGTCCGGACAGGCGGATGAGGCACAGATGAGGTCACGGTCGGCGCGCAGCAGCACATAGTCGCCGGGTCGTGACCAGGGCTCATCCACCGCCAGGGTGCCGCAGGGCTGTACCCAGGTATTGAAGAAGAAGTTGATGGCCGGCCAGCTGGCACGCTGTCGGATACCATGAGACGCCGACAGGGCATTGTTGAAGTTGACCGTGCAGCTGTCGTGACCGAAGTAGCCGTGGTGTTCGTAATACTGCGGCGAGCAGGCAAGCATGAAGCTGTCATGGCGTCCGACCGTGTCCTGGATCACCTCGAGCATCGGATGCAGGTGCTGATCAAAGAACACCGAATACAGTCCCGGATTGGGCATGCAATGCCCGGACAGGCTGCGCGTGGCGCCAGCATCCAGCCCCAGCTCCTCGCCCTGTGCCCAGGCAGTGGCGTCGAAGGCCACGAAGTCGGAGCACTGACGCCCCGCCACATCGATGATCTGGATCCACTCGCCCTGCTTGACCTCATAGACCTCGACCGTCCCCGCCGCGACTCTCGTCTCCTGGCGGATCGGTGCCAGCGGCACCGGCAGATGTTCCAGCCCCACAAGCCCGGTGCAGAAATGGGACACCTCAAGCTCGGTGGCCAGCCGCTCTCCTTCGATCGTCATGTCACTGCCGGGGGCCAGCAGAATCAGGCGTGCGGCAGGCGCTTCCAGCGGCCAGCGAATCTCGGCTGGCAATCCGGCCGCTGACAGGCGCTGCCAGTGCGATGGCGGGCAATGCGCGACCCCCAGCGCCTCCAGGCGTGCCTGAGTGTGCGGACTCCGAGTGTGCGGACTCCTGTTGCCGGACGTCTCCTGCGCCTCGCTGGCCTGAGGCTGACTGGCGAAGGCGTGATCTCCCGGGCTGACGACGCTCGCGAAGTGCGCAAGCGACGCCTCGATTGTCGTGCCTGCCCCCTTCACCACTTCGCGGGAGCTTTCCCCGCTCTGCTGTGCCGCATCGGCGGCTTCATCACCCGTTGCCTTCAGCGCCAGCCACTCACAGGACTGCGCACCGTCCACGGATGACACCTGCACGCTATCGCCGGGCGACAGATCAAGTGCCAACACCTCCAGGCCGGCGATTCGGTAACGATACGGCTGGTTCGGCGTGGCAGCGGGTATCTCGACTGCAAGTCCCATCCTGGTGATACCTCTTGTTGTCATGGCAGGCGAGCCAGTCGAAGGAAGTGCTCGAGGGGCTAGCCTGGATCAGATGTGCCTGGATGGTGCATGACTCCTTGCGTCGCGCACCACGTTCTTCATGGTTAATTAAATTTACTATCAGTAGATGCGACGACAATCCATCAAGAGAGGTACCCATGAAGGAGTAATCCATTCGCTGGCATGAAGCTTGCTGGTGTGACACTCGAATCAGGGCGCGCCGCAGGGGCGGCGAAACGACAGAGGAACTCGCATGGCACTCAGTCTCGGCGCATCGAAGACAGGCAAGGCGCCTGCATCGCAAGGGATAGCGCATCGCCTTGATGTCCAGCGCGCACGAGGCTGTCGCGCCGATGCCGAGACTCCCGTTCGCCCTGCTGCCATCCCGCCGCCTGATCTGCGTGACAGACACCACCTCGATGCCATCACCTTGCGCATCGCTACCTGCGCTGACCTCGAGGAGGCGTTGCCATCCATGCTGAGAGAGCTGCTGGACATGCTGAACGGCTGTCCTGAAAGCGGCACGGCTCACTCCGCGACTGGCGAACTCTGTGTCGTGCATCGCGCACCCGGTCAGGCGACCCATGCGGTGATTTCCCCTGTCGGCCTCGCTCTGTCAGCCGCTGCGCGCCAGAGACTGCAGGAAGTCGTCAGGGATATCGCTCGCGATCCCGGCGCCCGACAGCAGGCGTCTGGCATAGCCGGCACGCCAGGTGGCGTGCTGATCGCCCTCACGGACGCCGCTGACAGAGGGGAGACGGGCAGAGGGGCGACGGGCGATGACTGGTTGTGGCTTGGAGAGCCGGCAGCCGCAGCCCCCTCACGCGAGACACCGCTGGCACACGCCGTCATCGACGCTCTGAGCCGTGGGCTGGCATTGCAGCAGCAGCAACAGGCGCGTCACGCCGAAGACAGGCAGGCAGCGGTGGCACAGGCTCTGAAGAACGAACGCCGACAACTGGCGGCCGAGCTGCACGATACCCTCGCCCAGGAATTGAGTTATCTGCAGATGCAGAGCGCACGCCTGACACGTGCCGCCCGTCATGCGCCACAGGAGGTGCAGGCACTGGCTGAGGAGGTGCATACTCAGGCTCGGCGCACCTTCCGCCAGACCCGTGAACTGATCAATGGCGCGCACGCCACCTGGGGAGACGCGCCGCTTGCCTGTGTGCTGGAGGCCTTGATCGAGGAATTCGAGACCCGTTCCAGCATGGTGTTCGAGCTCGACAATCGCATCCAGTCACTGCACCTCCCCGATGCCCTGTCCCTGCAGGTGATGTTCATCGTGCGCGAAGCGATGACCAACAGCGTGCGCCATGCCAGGGCCACCCACCTGCGCCTGCAACTGCTCTATCAGTCTTCAGGACCGCAGCCGGCGGCGCGGGTGTTGCTGACCGTCGAGGACAACGGCTGCGGGTTCGATCCCGCCGAGATCCCCGCCGCGCATTTCGGACTGGGCATCATGCAGGATCGCGCACGCCACCTCGGGGCCGAGTTCGCCATCACCCAGCCTCGCCAGGGCGGTACCCGCGTGACACTGAGCTGGGAGCGCCGCGACACATGACCGCGACACGACAGACACCCTCGACGCACCCGACACGTCATACACTCCCGACAAGAGTGGTACTCGTCGACGACCATCCGCTGTTTCGGCGCGGGCTTGCCGAGCTCTTGAGTGAAGGTGGCCTGTTCGAGGTCGTGGCCGACTTCGATGATGGTGCGCATCTGCTCGAGCGCCTCCCCACCCTCGCCCCCGAGCTGGTGATCGTCGACTGGCAGATGCCGCAACTCGATGGCCTGACCCTGATGCGCCATCTCAAGCAGCGTGATGCCGCCCTCAAGGTCGTACTGTTGACCGCCTCCGACGACAGCCGCCACCTGCTGGATGCCATCCAGCAAGGGGCGGATGGCTACCTGATGAAGGACACCGCCCCCGAACGCATCCTCGAGCGCCTGCAGGCCGTCATCGACGGCAAGCTGGGGTTGGAGGAGGAGACCTTGCTGCTGCTGGCCAGGCGCCTGCAGCAGGACCACCGCCAGCGCTCGGCACGCGAACATGCACCGCCGGAAGGTGGCGTTCCCACGCCGGGTTCAGCCGTGCCGCTGACCGAGGCGACAGACGCTGCCCTGACTGACGGCATGGCTGAGGCCGAGACGGCGGACTGGCATCGCGGTCTGACCGAGCGTGAGCGCGATACCCTCAAATGGATCGGGCGCGGCCTCAGCAACAAGCTGATCGCGCGCGAGCTGGGCATCAGTGACAGCACGGTGAAGGTCTACGTCAAGAATCTGCTGCGCAAGCTGGATCTGCATTCGCGACTGGAGCTGGCCGCCTGGGTCTACGCCCACCCGCTGACGCCAGCGAGTGATGCCGGCCGAGCGCCCGCCGAGGACGCGACAAGCGCCAAAGAGGCCATGATACGGGCCGAAAAGGAGAGCCTGAGATGATGCGCTACCTCGAACAGTTCGCCTCCGCCTCGACTGCCTCGACTGCCTCGCCCTTCAGCGCACAGGCGATTCTCGACAGCCTGAGTGATGCCGTGGTCGTGGTGGATGCTGACAGCACGCTGCTTTATGCCTCGCGTGGCTGGCAGGCCCTGAGCGGACACGAATCGAGCGGCTCACGGGAAGACACGCCAATCGCCTCTCGGACGGAGGGGGGCGGCACGGCACCGCGGCGCCTGCGGGAAGCACTGCACCCCGCAGATCACGCGCGCTGGGACGTGCTCGCCCGGCACGTGTCACGCCGTGAGCGGCCTGACTGCTGGCGATTGCGCATCCTCGGGCCGAACCACCACTATCGCTGGTGTGAAGTCCGTAGCCAGTCGCTCTCGCTGGCCTCACCCTGGCCCGCCACGCTCACTCTGCATGACATCAGCGAGCGCGTGCAGCAGGAGCAGATCGACGCCGCCAACCTGCGCAGCCTGACGCGCCTGATCAAGGGCCTGCCCGCGATGGTCTATCGCGCGCGCAACAACCGCCACTGGTCGATGGAGTACATCAGTGACGGCTGCCTGGCCATCACCGGACTCAGCCCGCGCGAGCTGCTCGACCACCCCTCCCTCACCTACGGCGACATGATCCACCCCGAGGATGCCGACCGCGTGTGGGACCAGGTACAGGCCGCCCTTCAGGCACACACACCCTTCACCCTTGCCTACCGCATTCGTCACCGCGATGGCGACGTGCGCCGGGTACAGGAAAAGGGCCATGGCATCTATTCACCTGACGGCACGCCACTGGCCGTGGAAGGCATCATCTTTGCCGTCGACACCTCGGACCTGGCAGGGGATTCCGCATGATCCGGCGAGCATGGTATCGACGTCGCATACTCCTTTATGGCTACCCTTTCCGAGCAATGTGCAGCCAAGTCACATCTCGCTAGCCTGTTTCGTTGTCAGTGTTTCTCGACGTTCATCACGTCACGAAACCTCAGGTAACGCATCAAGACACAACAAGAACAGGATGGTATCCATGACCCAACGTATCGCGATCATCGGCGCAGGCCCCAGTGGACTGGCTCAATTGCGCGCCTTTCAATCCGCAGCCGACAAGGGCATCGAGATCCCCGAGATTGTCTGTTACGAGAAGCAGGATGACTGGGGTGGTCTGTGGAATTACAGCTGGCGCACCGGCCTGGATGCGCACGGCGAGCCGGCCCACGGCAGCATGTATCGCTACCTGTGGTCGAATGGTCCCAAGGAGTGTCTCGAGTTCGCCGACTACTCCTTTGAAGAACATTTCGGGCGCCCTATCGCCTCCTACCCGCCGCGCGCCGTGCTGTTCGACTATATCAAGGGGCGTGTCGAGAAGGCTGGCGTGCGCAAGTACATTCGCTTCGGCTGTCCGGTCCGTCAGGTCACCTTCGATGAGACTACCCAGCAATTCACGGTCAGCGTGCATGATCAGGCGCTCGATCTGGTGACCAGCGAAGAATTCGATCACGTCATCGTGGCTTCCGGGCATTTCTCGACTCCGAACGTGCCGGAATTCCCCGGTTTCGCGACCTTCAATGGCCGCATTCTGCATGCCCATGACTTCCGTGATGCACTGGAATTCAAGGGCAAGGATCTGCTGTTGCTCGGCAGCAGCTATTCCGCGGAGGACATCGGCTCGCAGTGCTACAAATACGGTGCGCGCAGCATCACCACCAGCTATCGCACCGCCCCGATGGGCTTCAAATGGCCGGACAACTGGGAAGAGAAGCCGCTGCTGGTGAAGGTCGATCGCGATACCGCCTATTTCAGTGACGGCAGCCACAAGCGAGTCGATGCCATCATCCTGTGCACCGGCTATCTGCATCACTTCCCGTTCCTCGAGGAGTCGCTGCGCCTCAAGACTGCCAACCGCATGTGGCCACTGGGGCTCTACAAGGGCGTGGTGTGGGAAGAGAATCCGCGCCTGTTCTATCTCGGCATGCAGGACCAGTGGTACACCTTCAACATGTTCGATGCCCAGGCCTGGTGGGTGCGCGATGCGATTCTCGGCACCCAGACACTGCCGGCGAAAGCGGCGATGCAAGCCGATAGCCAGGCATGGCGCGAGCGTGAGGAAACGCTGGATAGCGACGAGGCGATGATCGTCTTCCAGGGCGACTACGTGAAATCGCTGATCAGCGAGACCGACTACCCGAGCTTCGATATCGATGGCGTGAATCGCACCTTCCTCGAGTGGGAGCATCACAAGCACGAGAACATCATGACCTTCCGCGATCACGGCTATCGCTCCTTGATGACCGGCACCCTGGCGCCCAGACATCACACGCCGTGGCTTGAGGCGATGGATGACTCGCTGGAAGCCTATCTGGCCCAGCCGGCCGAGGCGCCATCCGACGAGGAGTCAGCTGCTCAGGCGACGACCACGCCGCTGGCCTCCTGACGCTTTCTGGTCACCTGACGCTCTTGTGAGAAGGAGCTGCGCGGATGACTCGCCAGGCACCAGGCGGAGGGGCTCCCTCCGCCTTTTCATGGCCATAAACATCAACAAAAACTCATATAGACTCGCATTCATGCAACGCATGTCTTTCGCTGGCGATTGAACGCCTCATTTTCCCGACACCTCACAAGGACGCCCGATCACCATGCGCATCACGCTCTATTTCCTGATCTCGACCCTGTGCGAAATCGGCTGGGCCACGGGCCTGAAGGTCGCCGACACTCCCCTGGAATGGGCACTGACGGTGCTGCTGGTCATCATCAGCCTGAGTCTGGTCACCCAGATCGCCAGGACACTGCCCGCCAGCACCACCTACGCCATCTTCGTCGGCCTGGGCACGCTGGGGACGGTGGTGACTGACCTGCTGTTCTTCGAGCTCGAGTTCCAGTGGTCCACGCTGGGCTTCGTGGTGCTGATGCTGATCGGCATCATCGTGCTCAAGACGGCCCCCGGCGCGCCTGCCGACAAGCAACCTCGCGCGAGTGCCACACCACAGACCACCGTCAGTGAATGAGCAGGAGGGATGACATGGATTGGGTCTATCTGATCGCCGCCGGCTGCTGTGAAGTCGTCGGCGTCACCGGTTTCAACCAGTACGCCAACCACCGCCGCCGACGGGGTGTGCTGCTGGTAACACTGGGCTTCAGCGCCTCCTTGAGCCTGCTGTATCTGGCCATGGACACCATCAGCCTGGGCATCGCCTATGCCGTATTCTCCGGCATCGGCACCGTGGTCAGCGCCATCATCGGGGTGCTGTTCTGGCGGGAGCATTTCTCGTTTCGCCGCATGGCCTGCATCGGCCTCATCGTGCTGTCGATCGTCGGCCTCAACCTGACAGGCGGACATTGATCATTGCCATTCGTGCAATGACCAATTGCCGTCAGGTGCCTTTTTCTGTCGTCGGCAGTGCACTAGCCTCTCGGGCAACATTCGTGATCATGCCATTCAGGAGTCTTGCCATGAGCCTGTCCTTCTACGCCGTCAGTCACGAGCGCGGCTTCTCTCCCACGCCCCTGCCCATCTGGACGGACAATGGTGATGTGTCTGACCTCTTCGAGACCGAGGCGACACCAGAGGTGGTCCGTCAGGAGGTCGAGGGTGTCCCGGGCGCCTTCCAGCTGCTCAATGTGCTGACGCCTGCCGAGGCTGACAACTTCGTCGCCGCCCTGGAGGAAATGGGCTTCGAGGAGGATGCGCCCGTCTCCCTGCCGCGTTCGGTGCGCCACAACCACAACGTCAACTGGGTCGTCAGTGACGCCATCGATCAGGTCATCTGGGCGCGCTCGGCGCCGCTGGTGACCGAGCAGATCCAGGGCGAGGGCGCAAAAGGCATCAATGCGCGCTTTCGTGTCTATCGCTACGAGGCCGGTGACTTCTTCAAGCCGCATACCGATGGTGCCTGGCCGGGCAGTCGCGTCATCAATGGCGAGATCGTCCAGGACGCCTATCCGGGCCTGATGAGCCAGTACACCTTCCTCATCTTCCTGAGCGATGGCTATACCGGCGGGCGCACCGAGTTTCTGGTCAGCCGTCGCGACCCCGAAAGGCCTGCCCAGTCACGGGACGACATCCAGACAGTCGCGGTCGCAACGCCCAAGGGTGGCGTGCTGTGCTTCCCGCATGGCTCGCACCCGCAGCACTGCGTGCACGCAGGCGAGCCGATCCGCGATGGTGCCAAGTACATCATCCGCAGCGATATTCTCTACTGATGACCACCTGCCGAGAACCTGCTAGCGACCGGCCAGCCGCTCGCGGCGGGCGAGCAGGAAGTCGACCCAGGCACGCACGCGCGGGTTGTGCTGATTCTCGCGTGCGAAGACGACATGGATGCCAGTGTCGAAATCCGACGACGTGACTTGATGGTCCTCCAGCACCGCCACGAGGCGTCCCTGGTCCAGTTCTTCACGGATGGCCCAGAGCGGTTGCACCACGACACCAGCCCCCTCGAGGGCTGCCTGGGTCAGAATGTCGGCGTTGTTGGTGCGCAACGCGCGTGCTCGCGCCGAGATGCGGTGCTCCCGCTCACCCTGCACCAGCCGCCAGTGATGATTGGCGGTGGTATAGCTGAAGGTCAGCAGGCGGTGCCGCTCCAGGTCCTCAGGCTGACGAATGGGCGGCTGGGCACTGAGATAGGACGGCGCCGCGGCCAGCACGAAACGCTGGTCACTGATGTGCCGTGCGATCAGACTCGAGTCTTCCAGATGGCCGATGCGGATGGCGACATCGAACTGCTCCTCGATCAGATCCACGCGCTGATCACTGCTGACGATATCCAGCGCCACCTCGGGGTAGCACTGCATGAATTCACTCACCAGCGGTGCCAGATAGAGGCGCGAATATCGCCACGGCACCGAGATGCGCAGCGGCCCTGCGACTCGCTCACTCAGCGTCTCGAGCTCATCCGTCAATTGAGCCACCTCGCCCAGGATGGCACGGAAACGGATCACGGCTCGCTCCCCGGCAGGCGAAAGCCGCACATGGCGCGTGGTGCGCATCAGCAACGGCTCGCCCAGCTGTCGCTCCAGATGATTGACGTGACGCGTCGCCGTGGAGCTGGCGATCTCCAGCTCACGCGCAGCCGCATTGAAGCTCTGATGCTCCGCCACCTTGAGGAAGGTGCGCAGTCGTTGGGTCAGTTCGTTCATGGCTCTCCACAGTGAATCCGCCTTTCACGTAGACACCGGACCTTGCGCCCGATGGCATTCGCCGATGCCGAGCATAACACCCTCGCCATCCGGGCTTCGCAGCGGCCACTTTCACTTGAGGCGGCTTTGCATATTAGCGGTTGCCTAACGCTTGCCTGCCACGGATACTGCATATAAATACAGCCATGACAGGAGAGCTTTCCATGACCGCATCTGCCCCCCTTGCCACTCACGAGACGTTGGCTCGCCCTCATCCCGCTCCTGCGCCATGTAAGCTGCCATACCCCCACATCACGGGGCGTGCGGGAATTTCCGGCTTTCCGTCACCGGCCGAGGATTACGCTGGCCGGACATTGGATCTCAACGAGCGGCTGATCAAGCGTCCGGCAGCGACCTTCTTCATGACGGTGGCAGGTGACAGCATGGAAGGCTTCGGCATCTACGAGAATGACACCCTGGTCGTGGATCGCTCCATCGACGCCCGCCCCGGACATATCGTGGTGGCGCTGGTCGAGGGCGAGGTGGTGGTCAAGCGCTACGAACTGATCGGCCAGCGGCCGTATCTGTGCTCCGGCAATGCCCTGTATCCGCCGGTGGCTATCGTCGATCTCGAGTGTCAGGTCTGGGGGGTGGTGCGCTCCGTCATCCACGAATACTCGGTATGAGCGCGCCGATGATCGGGCTGGTCGACTGCAACAACTTCTACGCCAGCTGTGAGCGAGTCTTTGATCCGCGCCTGGAAGGCCGCCCCGTGGGGGTGATGTCCAACAATGACGGCTGCGTGATCGCACGCTCTCAGGAACTCAAGGCGCTGGGCATCGAAATGGGGACTCCGTCCTTCCAGCTGCAATCCCTGGTACGCGAGGGTCGCATCCACCTGCTCTCCTCGAACTATGAGCTGTATGGCGACATGTCGGCGCGCGTGCGCGACGTGCTGGAGGAATACAGCGCGGGAGTCGAACCCTACTCCATCGACGAGATGTTCGTGCGCTTCGATGGCTTTGACCGCAACGCGATGCTGGCGCTGAGTCGTACCCTGCACCGCAATGTGCGCAAGTTCACCGGCATCCCGGTATGTGTCGGCGTGGCCCCCACTCGTACCCTGGCCAAGCTGGCCAACCGTACCGCCAAGAAGCGGCCGGAATTCGGCGGCGTCTGCGTGCTGGAACCTGCCGAAGTCGGCACCCAGCGCCTGCTGGAAGACACACCGCTGGGCGATGTCTGGGGCGTGGGCCATCGCCTGGTCGAACGGCTGGCACTGCAAGGGCTGCATACCGCCTGGGACCTGCGCTGTGCGGACCCGCGCGCCATCGGTCAGCGCTATTCCGTCGTGCTGGAGCGCACCGTGCGCGAGTTGCAAGGCACGCCCTGCTTCGAGATGAACGACCCCGATGATGCCCGTCAGCGCATCATGACCTCACGCTCCTTCGGCCGCATGACCGATGACATGAATGAGCTCAAGGATGCCATTCGCCAGCACGCCCAGCGCGGCGCCGAGAAGCTGCGCCATCAGGGCAGCCAGACACGTGCCGTGCTGGTCTTCCTCAAGAGCAACCGCCACCGCCCGGATCTCCCGCAATACTCGCCCAGCACCATCATCGAACTCCCCGAACCGACCAGCGACAGCCGCGAGATACTCGCCGCCGCCCATCAGGCGCTCGAGCGTATCTATCTGCGCGGCTATCGCTTCATGAAGGCAGGCGTGATGCTGCTGGACCTCATCGACCAGCCCCGAGAGCAGCTCTCGTTGCTCGACAGCGAGGCCGATATCGCCAGACGAGAACGCAACCAGCAGCTGATGGCGACACTGGATGCGATGAATCAGAAGATGGGCCGTGGCACCGTGCGTCTGGGCGTCGCGCGCCCGGATGCCGCCTGGCAGCTGCGCTGCGCGCATCGCAGCTCACGCTATACCACCCGCTGGCAGGAGCTGAAGCGACTGGGGAGCCCCCCTCAGCTCCCTACAACGCCAGGCGCGACGCAAGAAACTCGACAAAGGCACTGATACGGGGCGAGAGCGTGCTGTTGCGGTAATACACCGCCTGGATCAGCTCACGCGGATTGGGCGACTGGACCTGCCCCGGCAGCACTTCCACCAGAGCGCCCGACGCCAGGTCATCGGCGAGCATGAAGCGGGAGATCAGCGCGATGCCGTGGCCGGCCAGGCATAGCTGGCGCATGACTTCACCGCTGGAGGTGGAAAGGTGCGGCGTCGTTTCCAGCTCCCGGGGCGCACCCTTGAGTGGCCAGCGATTCAGGCGACTGGGCGGCAGGAATCCCAGCAGGCGATGCGACGCCAGCGCCGCGACGCTCGTCGGCGTGCCATGCCTTGCCAGATAAGCGGGGCTGGCGACCAGGTGCAGGGTCGAGCGCCCCAGTACCTTGGCATGCAGGGTCGAATCCTCGAGCTCGCCGATGCGAATGGCGACATCGGTGCGCTGCTCCAGCAGATTGATGATGTCGTCACCCGCCGAAAGCTCCAGGGAAATGCCGGGATAGCGACGCTCGAACTCTCTTACCAGCGGCACCAGCTGATGCAGGACGAAAGGACTGGCGGCATCGACCCGCAGACGGCCGCTGGGTTGATCACGCTGCTGACGCAAGACGTCTTCGGCCTCGCTCAACTGCTGCAGCCCTTCCCTGATGCGCTCGACGAAAGCACGCCCCTCGTCCGTCAGGGCGACGCTGCGAGTGGTACGAGTCAACAGCGGTGTCTCAAGCTCGCTTTCCAGCCGCTGGATGGCCCGCGACACCTTGGCCACGGGCACATCCCGCTGCTTGGCGGCAGCACTGAACCCTCCGCTGTCGACCACCGCCAGCAACCATTCAAGGTCTTGTGAGCGACTGCGCATGATGAAACTTCTCCCAGAAGACGATGGTCCTTGTCAGACCTTGATGACCCCTTGTTCGGCCCGAATCCTTGCAGAAATCGCAATGATCGGCACCTGTCAGCCACTTCTTGCACTACAATCACGCACCGCTTCCAAGCGATCACGCCATGGCCTTCCGTGCTCAGCTCCTGCCTCGCCGACTCTCCCCGGGGCGCAGCATGCGCACCCGGGCCTTGGGAGTACGACGTGGCAGCATCGGCGGCTCGGGGGGCTGGTCGATCTTCATCGAGGCCTCGAGCTTGCTGAGCCCCACTGAGCCCCCCAGGGTGGTGGCGAATTCGGCGTCACCCTGCTCGCGCTGATTGTCTGAGGGCGTGCCCGACGTGCGGGGTTCACCACTCGCTGACAGGTCCGGTGGCGGGATGATGACCCAGGCGAAGGTCGGCAGCGTAAGATTCCAGTAGATGGCCGGAAGTCGAATCATCAATACCATCACGATGGCCGCGCCTGTCGCCCAGGCAAGCGGCATCCCGAGCTCGAGTAGCGCGATATAGAGAATCCCACCCGCCAGCGACGCCGAGGCGTAGATTTCCTGACGCAGCACCATCGGCACGCGGCGCGCCAGTACATCCCGGATCATGCCGCCTGCCACGCCACTCATGGTGCCCATCACCACGACAACGATGCCCTCTACCCCCATCATGCGGGCCTTGTGAGCGCCCAGCACGGTGAACAGCGCAAGGCCGAAGGCATCCGTCACGGGCAGAAAAACCCGCGTCAGACGGTGGATGTAGTGAAAGCCCAATGTCGCCACGCCCACCGTGAGCAGGATCACCCAGAGATAGACCGGCTGCTCGACCCAGAACACCGGCCTGATGCCCAGCACCAGATCACGCAGGGTGCCGCCGCCGATACCGGTCACGGCGCCGAGCACCAGCATGCCGATCGGGTCCATCCGCGAACGACAGGCCACGACGACGCCTGTCAGCGCGAAGATCATCACACCGGCCAGATCCAGCCAGGTTATCCAGTTCATACCCATAGCATCCTCAGACGACGAAACTGTCATTCATGCGCCACACGCGAGCGTGATGGCCGTTCATTCAGCGGCCAGTCCGCGACGCGCCGTCACGCTGGGCGCCTCACCGAAACGCTGTTGATAGGCACGAGAAAAGTGCGCCAGATGGGTGAATCCCGTGGCAAAGGCCGCCTGGGAGACACTGACCCGACTGTCGGCGAGCACCCGCTGCGCATGATCCAGACGCATGCCGAGATAGCATTGCTTGGGTGTCTCGCCGAATTGCGCCACGAACAGGCGCGTCAGCTGGCGCTGTGACTGCCCCGCGAGCCGGCAGACCACCGGAATGGGCAGGGCCTGGGCAAGATTGGCCTCCATCACTGCCAGCGCCCGCACGACACTGCGCGGCAACGACGAATCGCGCGGAGTCGGGCTCTCCACGTTCACGGCCGTGCGCTGGTGCATGATCTGACGTCCCACGGCATCGGCCAGCGAAGGGCCATAGAGCCGCTCGATCCAGGCCAGCATCATGTCGATGCTGGCCGCCCCGCCGGAGCCGGTCAGACGCTCACCCTGCCATTCATAAGGGGCCGAGCTGACGTCCAGCTCAGGAAACTCCTGCTGAAAGGCCGGCACGCTTTCCCAGTGCAACGCCACCGGATGCCCCGCCAGCACACCGGCCCGCGCCAGAATGAAGGGGGCGGTATCCAGTCCCCCCAGCCAGGCACCATGGGCCGCCAGCCAACGCAGCACGGCACGCGACTCACTGTCGACACTCGCTTCTGGCTCATAGGACGACACCACCATCAGGCGCATCCGGGCCATGGACGCCGAGGTCTGTTCACACACCGCTTCCGGTGCCTGGCGGGGCGCCCCCGTCATCAGCTGATCGAGGCGACCATCGACATCGATACGGACCCCATTGCTGGCCACCACCGCCTCACCATCCGCTGACAACAGCCGCCAGGCGAACAGATCCCGCCCGAAGCGATTGGCGACCCTCAAGGGCTCGAGCAGGCAGAACAGCGTCAACATCGAGAAGCGCGGTACCAGCCAGACATTCAGCGTATTCTCGGCGGCGCCGGGCGCCAGCACGGGTGGTGAGTCCGGCCGCGGGTAGGGATGCGCGCCAGTGCTCAAGGGCTTCATGTCCAGCGCGGTCGGGGTATCAGGCATATGGCGATTTTCATCAATCCTTCGGCGGTTTTCATCAAACGATAATGACATTGGAGAAAAGAGACCAGTGACCCGTGCAGAATCGCGGCTTTCGATCGTCTGTCACCTGCCATCATCGCATCGCGTCTGATGACATAACGCATCACTCAAGCCACGCGAGTGATTCCATATGGCATCAGAATATCGACCTTGGGCGTAGCGACCTTAGGCGAAAACTCAATAAAAACCCATTGAATTCAGTGGCTTGCAAAGAGCAAGAAACTGGCATGCCATTTGCTATCCATCATGACAGGAGACGCCAACCAGCGCCTCTCCCCATGTCATCCAGGACAGGATATCGCCATGAGCATCGCCAGCTTCAAATCCGCCCACCGCCTGATAACGGGCCAACAGGCCTCATCACGCCTCAGTGAAGAAATCCTTCGCCTGGGCATGCGCTGCCCGATGGTGGTCACCGACCCCGGTGTGCTGGGATCGGGTACCCTCAAGCCGATCACGGATCAGCTCGATGTACTGAAGGCCAATGGCCAGCTGACCCATTACCGCATCTTCAGCGAGGTCAGTGCCGAGCCGGAAGTGCACATCGTGGAGGACTGCATGAGCGTCTACCTCGAGGCGCAGTGCGATGGCCTGATCGCGCTGGGCGGCGGCAGCGCCATGGACATCGCCAAATGCGTGGCGGTATACGCCACCCATGACGGCGATCTGGAAAGCCTGTTCGGGGAAGACAAGGCCCGTGTGCGTGGTGCACCGCTGATCGCGATGCCGACCACGGCAGGCACCGGCTCCGAAGTCACCAACATCGGCATTCTGTCTGACACCGAAGCACGCATGAAGAAAGGTATCGTAAATGACTACCTGCTGCCGGACGTCGCCATCGTCGCCCCGGAGCTGACGGTCAGCTGTCCCCGCCATGTCACTGCCGCCAGCGGCGTCGATGCTCTGGTGCATGCCATCGAGGCCTACCTGTCCAACTTCGCCACGCCCATCACCGATGCGCTGGCCATCAAGGCCATGCGCCTGATCATCAAGGCATTGCCCAAGGCCTATGCCAATCCCGGCAATCTCGAGGCGCGTGAAGCCATGGCCACGGGGAGTCTGCTGGCAGGCATGGCCTTCGGCAATGCGGGGGTCGGTGCGGTCCACGCCCTGGCCTACCCGCTGGGCGGGCGCTACCACCTGCCCCATGGCGTGACCAACGCCCTGCTGCTGCCGCATGTGATGCGCTGGAATGCGCTGGCCTGCGTCGAACGCTTCCGGGATATCGCTGAGGCACTGGATACTGCGCATCATGCACTCAAGGATGAGGCCGCGGCCGAACTGGTCGTCGAGCGCCTGCACCAGCTGTGCCGAGACGTGGACATCCCCAGTGGCCTGCGCCATTTCGACATTTCCGAAAAGGATATTCCTTCGCTTGCGGCAGATGCAGTCAAGGTGGAACGCCTGCTGCGCAACAATCCGCGCCAACTGACCCAGCACGACATCGAGTGCATCTATCGCGCCGCCTGGTGAAGCCCGCCAGGCATGAGCACTGCCCCTTCTCGTGAACACCATCTCCACCCCAGGTGAAGATGAATAACGATAACAACAGGAACGCCATCATGAGCCACTGGAAAACCCGCCAACCCGGAGAGGAAAGCCCCTACTACGCCCTGGGGCCTTTCAAGATTCGCCTGCCCTTCCTGCACTACCGATTCGAGCTGCCCGACTATCTGCAGGGACTTCTGATGTGCGCGGTGGATCTCGCCGCCATCCCGCTGATGACGGAGCTGCTGGGCATGCCGTTTGAAGCCGCCCTGGCGATCGTGATGCTCAACGGGCTGCTGTATCTCGTTCACCATCTGCTGGGCGACCCGGTCATTCCCGGCTGGATCACGCCGGCCATCCCTCTGCTGATGGCCTATGTGGCCACCTTCCCCGAGGGCGAGACGCGGGTGCATGCCCTGATCGCCTTCCAGCTGATGCTCGGGATACTGGCCATCGTGCTCGGACGAACGGGGCTGGCCAGCAAGGTGGTCAATCTGATTCCCTCGGCCATCAAGGCCGGCATCATCATGGGGGCAGGCCTGGCCGCGATCAGCGTGGTCTTCAAGGAAGGCGGACGCTTCGACACCTATCCCATCACCATCAGCATCGCCGTGGGTCTGGCGTTCTACATCATCTTCTCGCGCCACTTCGCAAGGCTGAAGACCTCGAATCCGTTCTGGGGCAACCTGGGCAAGCTGGGAATCTTCCCGATCATCCTGCTGGCGATCATCGTCGCACCGCTGGTCGGCGAGGCCGCCTGGCCTGACGTGCAGTGGGGCTTCAGTCAGCCGGACTTCGTGACCATGTTCAGCCAGTACACCGTCTTTGGCGTGGGCTTGCCGCCGCTGTCGATGTTCCTGACCGCCCTGCCCACCGTACTGGCCGCCTATATCGTGCTGTTCGGCGATGTCCTGCAATCCAAGGCGCTGGTCGAGGAAGCCGATGAGTCACGGCCTGACGAGAAGATCGACTACGACGCCAACCGTGCCCACATGATCTTCGGTGGCCGCAATACGCTGATGAGTCTGTTCGGTCCGGACGTCACCATGTGCGGGCCGCTGTGGGCCGCCATGCAGGTCGTCGTGGTCGAGCGCTACAAGGAAGGCAAGCAGGCGATGCACTCGCTGTTCGGGGGCTCAGGCTCCTTCCGCTGGGGCACGAATACCGGCCTGCTGTTGCTGCCCATCGTCAGTCTGGTCCAGCCCATTCTGGGGATCGCGCTGGCGCTGACCCTGTTGATCCAGGGCTATGTCAGCGTGCGACTGGGGATTCTCGAAGCCCGCAGCCAGCGTGACCTCGGCATTGCCGGCGTGATCGCCGCCGTTCTGGTGATCAAGGGCGCCGCCTGGGCCTTCGGAATCGGGATCGCCCTGTGCCTGTTGATCTACGGCAAGCGCTTCTTCTCGGGGGAAAACGACGAGACCTTCAGCCGCGATCTCGGCAAGGGCGATATCGACGCTCCCGCCAGTGACGTGACGCCAACCGTTTCCACGACATCCTCGCATTGACGTATCGTTACCCCATGGCCCCCCGCCGCCTGAGCGCGCGGGGGCTTCTGTCAGGGGAACCCTCAATGCAGAACGTGGAACAGGATCTCAAGCTGGAAGCGGCGCTGGCACTGCTGGAACGTCAGTCACTGGAGGCCGTCGAGGTCATCGACACCCGCGGCGAGGTGATCGGCGTCTTGACGCGCCAGGAAGTGGAATCCGCCGCCGAGCGCAAGGAACGCCTCGCCCGGTCGAATCAGCGCACCCTCGCCGCCGGGCCGGACGGCCCATCGGACACCGCCACGAACCTGCTGGCCGAGGTTCCGGTGCAGCGAGTGCTGGATGCCTTGCACGACGGGGTCTACATCACCGACGCCCTCGGGGTGACCGTGGCCATCAACCAGGCCTATGAGCGCATCACGGGGCTCAAGCGCAGTGATGTGCTGGGCCGGCACATGCAGGAACTGGTGCGCAGAGGCTATATCTCCAAGTCGGTCTCTCTGGAAGTCATCCGTGACGGCAAGCCCGTCACTCTGGTCCAGAGCCTGCACGATGGCCGCAAGATCCTGGTCAGTGGCCTGCCCATGCACGCGCGGGATGGCGCCTTGAGTCACGTCGTCACCAGCGTGCGTGATATCACCGAATTGCTGCGCGCCAAGCATGCCCAGGAACAGCTTCGCCAGCTGCACTCCCTGCACGAGACCTACAGCGTCAACGCCGGTACCGACGAGCAGGCACTGGAACTCGTCACCAGCGAGGCCACGGCCGCTTGCTTCGCGCTGGCAGAACGCGTGGCCGCCACCGACGTGAAGGTCCTGATCCAGGGCGAGACGGGCACGGGCAAGACATTGCTGGCCCGCTATCTTCACGAGCACAGCGAACGCTCTGCCGGCGTGTTTCTGGAACTCAACTGTGCCGCCCTGCCCGAAGGACTGCTGGAGGCGGAACTGTTCGGCTATGCGCCCGGGGCCTTCACCGGTGCCAATGCCCGGGGGAAACAGGGGCTGTTGGATGTGGCCAATGGTGGCACGCTGTTTCTCGACGAGATTGGCGACCTGCCACTCTCGCTGCAGGCCAAGCTGCTGAAGGTCGTCGAGGAGCAACGTTTCATGCCCGTGGGGGGAACCGAACTCAGGCGGACCAACGTGCGCCTGCTGACCGCGTCACATCATGACCTGGCCGCTCGCGTGAGGGAGGGGCGCTTTCGCGAAGACCTCTATTATCGCCTCAGCGTCGTCCCCATCACGCTGCCCCCGCTTCGCGAGCGCCGTGGTGAGGTCATCCCGCTGCTACGCCACTATCTGGGTCACTTCTGCCAACGCCATGCCCGCGTTCGCCACTTCGATCCCGAGGTGCTGGAACTGCTGGCCTCGCATCAGTGGCCGGGCAACATCCGTGAGCTGATCAACCTGGTCGAGCGACTGGTCGTCACCACCCACCAGATGCTCATCACCACGGACATGCTGCCCGCCGAATGCCTGGGGCCAGGCGGTCTCGCGGCTCCCTCTGTCGCTGCGACGATACCTGCCGGAGTGCGCGAGAACCACGCCACACTCACGCAATGCACCCAGGCCCTGGAGCGGGAACTGATCCACCGGGCGCTCGAGCGACATGCCACGACGCGTGCTGCCGCTTCCTCGCTGGGCATCAATCAATCGACACTGGTCAAGAAGATGCAGAAGTACGCCATCAGGCGTCAGCAGTGACCGTGGTCTCGGGCAGCGAGCGAGGTGACAGCACGCAGCGGTCCCTGCCTCTGGCCTTGGCGTGATAGAGCGCTTCATCCGCCTGATTCAGGATATTCTCGAAGTCGTAATCCTCCCCGCTGCCAGCGGCGGAGACCCCCACGCTGATGGTGACGATCCCCTGCTGCGGATTGCCCGCATGCGGTAGCGCCAGTCCGCTGACATGCTCGCGAATCTCCTCCGCTCGCGCCAGCGCCGCTTGCGGGGAGCACGATGGCAGCAGCACCACGAACTCCTCCCCCCCGAAACGCGCCACGATGTCGACATCGGGGTGCACGCTTTCGAAGATGGCCGTCGCGATGCGCTTGAGGCAGACATCGCCTTTCACGTGACCGTAGTGATCGTTGTAGGCCTTGAACTGATCGACATCGATCATGGCGACGCCGTACTGGAGTCGGCGATCGACCTGCTTGCCGATCAGGGAACTCACCAGGCTGTCGAAGTGGCGGCGGTTGTAGACTTCCGTCAGGGGGTCGATGGAGGCAAGTCGCCGAAACTCTTCATTCTTCTCCGTGAACTCCTCGACCCGCAACTGCTCGCGCAGCAGCAACAGGTAGGAAAGCCGCTCGGCCTTCTCGCTGCGCAGATTGGAGATGATGGAAAACAGCGTGATGGAGAAGAACACCATCAACGCCATGAACCCTGCCGACTCATAGGGGGCAGGATGGGCGGTGACCAGGTACAGCATCACGCAGAAATGGAAGGCCGAGGAACATAGGGCGTACCAGAAACGCAGCTGGAACAGGACATTTCCCACCAGCACGATGAGCCCGAGCGCGAACAGATCCAGAAAGGAATGCGGTGACACTGACAACTGGATCAACAGGGCCGTGAAGATCATCGCGAAGCACACGAGAGCGGTCATCAGCATCTCGCGCAACACCGGCGACACACCGCGCTTGAGCAGGTAGATACAGAACAACGCGATGGGCGTCATCACTCCGACCCGGATGATGATGGCTTCCAGCATGTGATCCGGCCGAAAGCGCCAGTCATTGATCAGAAACAGCAGGTAGATGCTGATCGCCACCGCCCCCATGCAGACAAGCTTGTGACTGCGCTCTGCGTGGATATCCCGCTCGAACCGCGCCTCGATCTCGTCCGGGAAGTCGATACCCAGCCCGCCGTTGCGGTGTATCTGCCTGTCCACCTGTACCATCAGATCATTCATCCACGCCCCCTCCCTTGAGGACAGTCAATCAATGATCACACTCTATACAAGGCGACACCGGTGAATAAGGCATGCGGGCCAAACGTGACAATCGTTCACGCTTGTCAAACGATTGTCCAAATATTCGAGGCCTCGGACATTGCCCCCACGCCCCGGCGGGTGGGACGAGGCGACGGGGTCCCTCCCGTCTCGCTCATCACCCGAGATTCTCCCCCTGCAGGCGACAATCGGCAGTGCGCCCTCAGCGATCGGCAGGCAATGAAAAGCGCCACGGCGCCGCAATCCGGAAGAAGCGCCGCGTGACGGCCTCGTCCACGGGACGCGTGATCAGCGAGACCAGCACGAAGACCGGTAGATTGAGCATCAGGCCCCAGAAACCGGCGTGAATCCCGAGCGGATGCGGCCAGACGATGGTCAACAGCACCGTGACGACAAAGCCGGCGCAGATGCCTGCAGACACACCGGCTGCCGAGGCACGCGGCCAGAAGAACATGCCGAGAAACGCCGGCAGCACCTGGGAGGCAAAGCCCAGCCCGATCAGCAGGATCATCACCAGATTGCCCGGTTCGATGATGGCCAGCGGCGCGATGATCAGAAACATCACCGGGAAGATCAGCCACCGTGCCCATTGGCCGGCGCGTGCATCACTGAGCTTGAACCCGGGCTGCAGCACATCCCGGCTCAGGCTCAGGGCTACCGAATGGATGAAGGGCTCGCTGGAGGACATCGAGGCAGCCAGCGTCCCCGCCCCCAGCAGCCCCACCAGCCAGACCGGCATGTTGGCCATCGCGTACTCCAGCACCACCGTATCGGCACGCTCAAGCTCGGGCAGGCTGAAGATGCCGATGAAGCCCACCACCACCAGCGGCAGGATCACCACGTAGTAGGTCGGCAGCCAGCTGGCGCTGCGGCGGATGGTCTGCGCGGAGGAGGCGCTCATCCATTGCGTCCACACCGGTGGCATGAAGGACAGCATCGAGACGATGATCGAGGTGGTCCAGAAGCTGAAGCTCATGTCGCCTCCCGCCCCCGGCAGGCGGAGATACTCGGGATGTGACCGCTCGAGGCGCTCGAACACTCCGCTGAAGCCCCACTCCCCCGTGGCCAGGTGCGCCGCCCACAGGCCGATGACCCATGCCACCACCACCATCAGCACGCCCTGGAAGACATTGGTACGCCCGATGGCGCGCTGACCACTGACGAACAGATACACGGCGATCGCCGCAAGCACCAGCAGCACGCCGGCCCACAGCGGGATACGCCCCCCGCTCATCACCAGCAGGATGTAGGCCGAGCCGATGGTCTGCAGCACCGCATAGGCCACCGAGGCGATCGACATCACCAGCGCCGAGAGCGCGCCGAGTGCGGGGCTCTGATAGCGATCCGCGATCGCGCTTGCCTGGGTGACATGCCCGAACTGCTCACCGAATTTCCACACCTTGGGCCCGAAGTACCAGGCCACCAGCGCCAGATAGGCCAGATAGATCGCGACATAGAAGACCGGCACTCCCTTGCTGTAGGCCCAGCCCGGCGCGCCCATGAAGGTGTAGGCACTCACGCTGCCCGCCGCGATCAACAGATACAGTGTCATCGGCCCCATCGAGCGGCCGGCCACACCCCACTGCTCCAGCGAATCCATGCGTCGGCCGCCGCGCGCGCCCAACCCGATCAGCATCGCCAGCGCGATATAGCCCAGGGTCATCATCAGCGGCACGCTGCCCTGCCAGGACGTGAGAGTCAGTGACTCACTCATGTGACGCCCTCTCATCCTCGCGCGGTGCGCCATCCTCTTCATCCGGCAACAGACGATTGCCCAGCAGCATGGCCCCGCTGCAGGCGAAGATGATCAGGTAGCTCCAGAGGATCAACGACGGCATGCCCCACAGCGAGCTCTGCTGATTGACCCAGCCGATCACCGGCCAGATACCCAGCGCGATCAACAGCAGAAAGACCGCCAAGAGACTCCAGCCCCGCCAGCTGGCAGGCATGACGACGCATGGCAGGCGTGACGTGGAGGCAACCTCGCCGGTGTCCGGCGCGGAGGAAGGAGAGGAAGACGACGAGGTGTCAGGCGTAGCCAAGACAAGCTCCGATATGAACAGGGAGTGAATGAAAAATCTCGGCGCGCAGTGTAGCCGCTTGAAGCGCGGCTGGGGAGTTGCCATGAGGGTAAAAGGTCTGACCGCCGGGGATGTCAGTGGCCATGCTCGATCTCCTCATCCGTTCAGAGTCAGGTCAGAGTCAGGGCAGAGTCCGGTCATGCGGATGCGATGAGTTTCCACCAGCCCTGAATGGAGGGCATCGGCTGGCTGTGGTAGCGTTCGCGCGATCTTTCATCAGACAAGACGCATTCAACCAGGGAGCATCGAGAGGTGCTTGATCCCCGGGCATCCTGAGCAGAAATTCTGCCGAGAGCCACCTCTTGAGACGCCTCGCTCACTTGTAGCGCGCTGAGCGAGCTCTCCCTCATCTACCGACAAGGCATTGGTACCGTGACCCCCATCTTCGAAAAGGACATTCGATATTTCACTCAACACGAACAGGAATATGTCGCCCCGATCCGCAGACGCAAGCTATATACCGCCTGGAGCCTGGCGCTGGTAGGCATCCTGCTGGTGGGTCTTTCATGCGTATTCCTGATGGCGCCATTGCTCTTCCCGGAGAAGGACAGCCTTCCCTGGCCTGCCGACCTGGTGGTGATCGTCATCGTGTGGGTGGGCCTGTTTCTCATGAGCCTGCCCTACCACGCCCGTCATGGCGTGCCACCGACGGCAGGACGGATGACCGGGCAACTTGAGGAAGTGACATCCTCGACCCCCACTACCCCTCCGGACTCGATCATCGAGGATAGATTTCAAAGACAGGGATGGAAACAGACACATGAAGGCATCAGCTATCACTCCAGCAACCCCAGAAAGATCACCACTCGCCACTATTATCTGGGCAATACCCGCCTGATCTTGCCGCCCGGGGCTGACGCCATCGTCCGTCCAGCCCTTGGCGAGGAGATATCCGTCATTGGTGCCCATGTTCCTGACGGCGTATCGCCACCGTTTCGGACTCTCTTCCCGTTCTTGAGACTCGCGCGCCAGGGAAGCCCAGACCACGGCTACATGGTCGTGCTGCAATATGACGACAAGATCAACATCGATGGTGTCCTCGAGAAGTACGGCAAGCACTTCTTCTGGCGACGCAGGATGAGGAAACCTCTGCTGGCTCTGGTCATGGTGCTTCTGCTCATGCTGCCTTTCCTCTCTTCCCTCATCATCGCCCTCATCGATCACTTCTCCGAGGGGCTGGGTCCCGGGTTGACCTACCCCTGGTGGGCCGCATGTCTCTGCCTGGTGCTGTCCTTCCCGGTGATCTATCTCAAGACCCGAAAGGCGCTGATCGGCAAGAGCGACATGATCGATTATCAGGAGCAGCTCAAGGGCTGATGGATACACGACTCAAGAACACGCTGCTCAACACAGCAACGCTGGACCTCGATGAGGCCCGGCGTTCTTGAGGCGAAAGACTGTCCTGACTGGCTCAACCGACGATGGCGTTGAGCATCAACAGCGTGATGATGGAAATGGCCCAGGCGAGTGTCGTCGGCAAGGTCAGCACCAGCATCTGATGCTTGGTGCTCTTGACGCCGAGCATGCGATTGACGACCCAGAAATAACTGTCATTGAAGTAGCTGAAGAACATCGCGCCGATACAGGCGGCCTGCGCGGCCAGCACCATGTTGACGTCCGGCATGCCCATCAGGATCGGCGCGGAGATCGAGGCTGCGGTAATCATCGACACCGTGCCGCTCCCCTGGATGAAGCGCACCAGCGTTGCGATGATGAACGGGATCAACAGCGGCTGAAGCCCCAGTGCCGCGACCTGCATGGCGATGTAATCGCCTCCGCCACTGGCACGCAGTACCGAGCCCAGTGCACCACCGGCACCGGTGACCAGCAGGATGATCCCCGCCGTCTCGACGCCCTTTTCCAGATGATCGAACACTTCCTGTTTGGGGGTCTTCGGCATCAGGCCATAGATGGCGACCAGCACGCCGATGCCCACGGCGATCACCGGGTTGCCGATGAAGGCGATGGTACTGGTGAGCGCATTGCTGGTATCGCCCATCACGGCACTGACCAGCGTGTTGAGGAAGATCAGCGCGATGGGCAGGCCGATCGGCATGCAGGACATCAGCAGGGAAGGCAGCTCCGATTCAGGCAGCATGCTGTCGGTGTCATGCTTGACGCTACCTTCGAAACCACCCGGCTGGGCCTCCAGCATCGCCTCGATGCGCGGGCCCATGATACGGGCGTAGATGACGAGTGCGATCAGCGCAGGAGCGGTGATCACCAGGCCCCAGCCGATCATCAGACCGATGTCGACACCGAAGATACCCGCCACGCCCAGCGGACCCGGGGTCGGTGGCACGCTAGAGTGGGTGATGATCAGGCCAGCCGCCAGCGCGATGCCCAGACCGATCACCGAGCGTCCGCTGTTGCGCGCCAGTGAACGCACCAGCGGGTTGAGGATGACGTAGGCCGAATCACAGAAGATCGGGATGGAGACGATGTAGCCCGTCAGCGCCATCGCGGCCTCTTCCTTGTTCTTGCCCAGCAGATTGAGGATGGCATAGGCCATGCGCTGTCCGGCACCGGTCACCTCCAGCACACGCCCCATCATCACGCCGAAGCCGATCACGAGACCGATGGTGGAAAGCGTCTTGCCAAAGCCGGTGGTGATGGCACTGATCACCTCATTGGGCGGCATGCCACCGATCAACCCCGCCAGAGAGGCGGCGATGATCAAGGCCAGCAAGGCATGCACGCGGGTCTTCAAAACCAGATAGATCATGACGAAGATGGCGATACCCAGGCCGATGATGACCTGTGGCCCCGCGACGGCGGCGTCTGTCATGGGTGATGCTCCTGTCGATTGTTATTGTGTGGCGTGCGGTGTCGGCGCTGCCGGCTGGCATGTCACCGATCGTTGTTATTGACGTACTGGTGTGACGAGCAGGTCTGGCGAAGGTGTCTGGCGAGCTCGTCCTGGATGAGATGCCCGAACGCTGGCTAGGCGATGGCGCTCTCGTCGCGATACGCATTGAGAATCTCGTGCAGGTCGGCATCGCCGACGAAGCCCAGCGCACGCGCCTTGCGGGTGTCAAAGCGCGCCGGCCAACTGCCGACGATGGCGGTGATCCGCGGGTCAGGCTCATGCTTGACGAGGGCCAGCGCCTGCTCGCCGGCGATATCTGCCAGCGCCTTGAGCATCTCGGCGACGCTGACGGTGATGCCCGGCAGCATGAAGCAGCGCGAGAGGCCGAAATCAGCCGCCGGCACTTCCGCACCCTGGATCAGGGCCGCGACCACGCGACGCGGCGACATCACGAACATCTCAAGCTCGGTCGGTACCGGGCAGATGGCGGTTTCGCCATTGAGCGGTTCGCGCAGGATTGAGGAGGCGAAGCTCGAGGCCGCCGCGTTGGGGCGCCCCGGGCGCACGATGATGGTGGGCAGGCGCAGCACGCAGCCATCCACCAGACCGCGACGGCTGTAATCATTGATCAGCAGCTCCGACATCGCCTTCTGGGTGCCGTAGGAGTTCTGCGGCACCAGGGCAGTCATGTCGCTCAGCGTCTCGGGGAGATCGCCCCCGTAGGCGGCGACCGAACTGGCCATCACCAGTCGGGTATCGCTCAACCCGCGCGCCGCGCAGCCTTCCAGCAGCAGGCGAGTCGCGTCGAAATTGACGCGCATGCCGAGTGCCAGATCCGCCTCGGCCGCCGAGCTGACCACGGCTGCCAGGTGATAGATCACCGCAGGCTCACCGGCCAGACAGCGATCAAGCACCTCGGCATCGGCGATGTCGCCGGCGATGATCTCGACATCCAGCGAGGTGGCCGGTTCGGCTGCCAGACATAACGCCGCCTCGGGACGTGGTGCCTCGATCTGATCCAGCAGGGTCAGGCGTGACAATGGCTGGCCGTTCAAGCTGCCCTTGTCGATCAGGGCCTCGGTCAGGCGCTGACCGAGGAATCCGGCGGCGCCGGTAATCATGACGTGCATCGTGTGGACTCCTTGCCAGCCGTCGGCATGACGGCCCATGGCGTATTGTCGTTGTTGTGGTTGTTGGCGTTATTGGTGTTATCGGCGTTGTTGCTGGCTTGTCTGATGATCAGGCGGTGCCGGACAGGCCGTCGTTGAGCCCGAAAGCCTGTCCCCAGCCGAGGCCTGCGCGCGTCTCACCGCGTGGACGATATTCACAGCCGATCCAGCCGTCGTAGCCCAGGCTTTCCAGCCGGGCGAACAGCGCCGGATAGTGCACTTCCCCCACATCCGGCTCGTGACGGTCCGGCACGCCGGCGATCTGCACATGGCCCATGTGCGCGAACTGCGCTTCCAGATTGCGGATCAGGTCGCCCTCGACGATCTGGCAGTGGTAGAGATCGAACTGCACCTTGAGGTTGGCGGCGCCGACCCGGGCGAGAATCTCGCGTGCCTGCGCCTGGCCACTCAGATAGAAGCCGGGCATGTCGCGCGGGTTGATCGGTTCGATCAGCAGTGTCTTGCCGACCTTCTCAAGCTCTGCGGCGGCGTAACGCAGGTTGCTGAGGTAGGTCTCGGTGCAGCGCGCGCGCATGGCGTCATCCGCCCCCTCCGGCACCAGCCCCGCCATGGCATGCACGCGGGGACAATCGAGCGCTTCGGCATAGCGAATCGCCTCGGCCACCGAGGCCCGGAACTCCTCCTCGCGGCCCGGCAGACAGGTCAGGCCGCGCTCACCGGCCTCCCAGTCGCCCGGCGGCAGATTGAACAGCACCTGCGACAGCTGGTGTGCATCAAGCCTTGCGCGCAGTTCTTCCGGGGAATAGGCATAGGGGAAAAGATATTCGACCCCGCGAAAACCGCTGTCGGCCGCAGCCGCGAAGCGATCAAGAAAGTCATGCTCGGTGAACAGCATGCTGAGATTGGCGGCCAATCGGGTCATGTCAGATCCTTGGATGTCACAGACGAAGAGGTCATCACTCATGGGCGCCCGAATTTGGCTTCGAGTTCCGCCACCTGTTCCGGGGTCATCCCACGTGGATTCTTGCCCTGCAGCAGCAGGAACAGCTTGGCGGTTTCCTCAAGCTCCTCGGTGGCATAGACCGCCGCTTCCAGGGTCTTGCCGGCCACCACCGGGCCATGATTGGCCAGCAGCACGGCGCAATGCTTGCCGGCCAGGCCACGCACGGCATCGCCCAGCGCGGGGTCGCCCGGCATGTAGTAAGGCACCAGCGGCAGCTTGCCGACCCGCATCACGTAATAGGCCGTCAGCGGCGGAATGCACTCACACGGATTCACATCCGGCAGGCAGGACACCGCCACCGAGTGGGTCGAATGCAGGTGGACGATGGCACCCGACTGCGGGCGCTCGTCATACATGGCGCGATGCAGGAAGTGCTCCTTGGTCGGCGCGTCGCCATCGATCAACACGCCCTGGGCATCCAGGCGCGAGATGCGCGCCGGGTCCAAGCGCCCGAGGCAGGCATTGGTCGGCGTCATCAACCAGCCGCCATCGTCCAGCCGCTGGCTGATGTTGCCGCTGGAGCCCATGGTCAGGCCGCGGTCGAACAGTGACTTGCCGTAGGTGGCGATCTGCTCACGCAACACGTTGATGTCGTGCCGTGACTGACTCATGCGGTCTCCTCGCGAGGATTCATGGCATCGAGGACATCGAATGCCCGGGTAAAGAAGTCTTCGCCGCCGAAGTTGCCGGACTTGAGGGTCAGCGAGAGCATCGCCTCCGGCCGCGAGGGGCCGGCGGCCGGGTGCGGTGCCTGTGTCCAGGGCACGCCGGGGTCGATCTGACCGCCGATGCGCAGCTCACGGATGTCGAGTGCCGAGACCACCGCGCCGGAGGTTTCTCCCCCCGCCACCAGCAGGCGCCCGACCCCTTCGCTCACCAGCGTGCTGGCCAGACTGGCCAGGGCGCACTCGATGAGTTCACCGGCCTGCTTGACGCCCAGTGACGCCTGCGCCGCCTTGACGCTTTCCGGCTCGGCCGAGGCGTAGATCAGAAATGGCCGGGGGTCCGCCGCCGCCAGTTGCTCACGGGCGAAGTCGAGTGCCGCCTCGAAGTGGGCATCGCCCGCGTTGAGCTTGACGGGGTCCAGCGCGAAGGCGGCATGCTGCTGGGTGAAGTGCGCCACCTGCTTGAGCGTCATGCGCGAGCAACTGCCGGACAGCACCATCGCGGCGCCCTGCGCCGGGGCCAAGACCGCCGCATCATCGATCTTCGCAAGCCAGCCCTTGCGCCGGTACTGGGCAGGCAAGGCCTGCGCGAGGCCAGAGCCACCGGTGACCAGCGCGTGCTCCACCAGCGCCTCGGCCAGTACCTCGAGATCACGCTCGTCGAGACTGTCGCAGACCACATGACGCACTCCTTGCGCCTTCAGCGTGGCAAGTCGCTCACCAGCGGCCGGCGCTCCCTCACTCAACGTGGCGTGGTTGAGAAGCCCCACGCCATGGGGCGTCTGGCGTGACAGCACGCGCACGATGTCGGCATCGGTCATCGGGTTGAGGGGGTGATGTTGCATGCCGCTGTCATTGAGCAGACGGTCACCCACGAACAGATGCCCCTGATAGACACTGCGCCCGTTGATGGGGAACGCCGGCACGAAGGCGGTCTGTGCGCTGTCCAGCGCCTCCAGCAGCGCATCGGCGACCGGGCCGATATTGCCCTCCGGCGTGGAATCGAATGTCGAGCAGTACTTGAAGAACAGCTGGCGAGCCCCCTGGGCCTTCAACCATTCAAGCGCCGCCAGCGATTCACTGATCGCCTGATCCACCGGGCAGCTACGCGACTTGAGCGCGATGACCACAGCGTCCACTTCGCTGAGATCCAGCCCGCTCCCCGTCCCTTCCTGCAGCGCGTCCTGGGGGACCCCGATCACCTGCACGGCGCGCATGCCGGCCCGTACTAGGTTGTTGGCAAGATCCGTCGCGCCGGTGAAGTCATCGGCGATACCGCCCAGTACGATCGCCATCACTGCGCTCCTTCATCATTGGCGGCCGGCAGGCTGAAGCTGCCGAGACGCTGATAGACCTTGATGACCGCCGAGTCATCCTCGCGCCCGAAACCGGCGCCACTGGCAGCGGTAAACTGCTGCAGGGCACTGCCGGCCACCGGCATGGCAAGCTTCAGCTCGCGCCCGGTGCTGTGCACGATGTTCAGGTCCTTGACGAAGATGTCGACGGCCGACAGCGGCGTGTAATCGCCCTTGAGGATGTGCGGCACGCGATTCTCGAACATCCAGGAATTGCCCGCGGAATGGGTGATGACGTCATACAGGGTGTCGGGGTCGATCCCCATGCTCATGCCCAGCGCCATGGCTTCTGCCGCCGCCGCGATGTGAACGCCGGCGAGGTGCTGGTTGACCAGCTTGACGCTCGAGCCCGGGCCGGCACAGTCGCCCAGCCGATAGACATTGGCTGCCATCGCTGCCAGCACGCGTTCCGCCTTGACGTAAGCCGCGTCACTGCCGGAGGACATCACGGACAGCTCACCACTGCGTGCCTTGACGGCGCCGCCGCTGATCGGGGCGTCGAGCAGCTCCAGCTGCATGCCGTTCAGGCGGGTTTCCAGTTCACCCGCGAAGCTCGGCGCCACGGTGGCGCACTGGATCACCAGGCTACCCGGCGCGAGTCGCTCAGCCAGCCCCCCCTCGCCCTGGGCCCCGAACAGCACCTGCTCGACCTGATCGGCATTCACCACCACCAGCACCACCACCTGACACTCGGCCGCCAGTTCCAGCGGCGAGGCCACCGTGCGCCCCCCTGCCGCGTCAAACGCCTGACAGGCATCAGGCGAGATATCACAGCCAATCACGTCCAGGCCTGCTTCCAGCATGGCGCGCGCACTGCCCATTCCCATCGCGCCGAGGCCGACAAGGCCAATCACTGGTGAAGTCGTTACTGCTGTCATCTGGCGTCTCCCGCTGAACCTGTTCCGAGTGACGATCAAGGCGGCCTCTTTCAGCGACATCGATCTGCACTTCCATGAATGTTAGCGCTACCATGTTAGCGCTAACATCATTAATAGATTAGGCTCCAAGCCACGACAAGCGGCAGATGAGAAAACGCGACAAATGTCTAATCAATCAGAATCATCCCGACGCAGCCGCAAGGGGGCCATGCAGCCGACCCTGAATGATGTGGCCCGGGAAGCCGGCGTCTCGTCGATCACCGTCTCGCGCTACTTCAACAGTCCCGACAGCGTGCGCGAGGCGACACGCCTCAAGGTCGAGGCGGCCATCGAGAAGGTCGGGTACGTGCGCAACCTGATTGCCGGCAGCCTGGCCTCGGCCACCAGTCGCGTGATTCCGGTCATCGTGCCCTCGCTGTCCAACGTGGTGTTCATCGACGTGATCAAGGGGCTCCAGGAGGAATTCGAGGCGCACGGTTATCAGCTGCTGCTGGGCAAGACGGATTACGATCTGGCTCGTGAAACCCAGCTGATCCGAACCTTTCTGGGCTGGTCGGCCGCGGGCCTTGTGGTGACGGGACTGCGCCATGACGAGGCGACGCGCCAGATACTCGAGCACTGGAATCAGCCCATCGTTGAGATCATGGAGCTGGGGGAAGGGTTGGATCTGAACGTGGGGATGGATCATGTCGCCGCCGGACGCGCCATGACCGAGCATCTGCTGGCACGCGGGTATCGTACGATCCACTTCGCCGGTGCCGAGCTCGATCGCGACTATCGTGCGGCGATGCGCTACGCCGGGCACCGTGAGGCGCTGGCCGCCGCCGGCATCGAGGAGGCTCCCCTGCTCGACCTGCCCGTGCGCCAGCAGATGACCAGCGGTGCGCAGGCGCTGGAGCGCATCCGCGAGAGCCACCCGGACTGCGACGCCATCCACTTCGCCAACGATGACATGGCCTGTGGCGCGATTCTCGCCGCCGCGCGGCTCGGCGTGAGCATCCCGGACGACATCGCCATCGCCGGCTTCAATGGCCTGCCCATCGGTGAGCACGTCACCCCGCGTCTCACCACCATCGTCTCACCGCGAGAGCAGATAGGCCGTGTGGCCGCACGCAAGTTGCTGGCACGCATCCAAGGCGAGCCCGCGGGTGAGCAGAGTCACGACCTGGGATTCACGCTGCGGGTCGGCGACAGTACCTGAATACCCCCTGAGCACACACAAGCTCAGCGCATCACCCACGCCATCATCAGCTGGCCCAGCGCGAGACACACGAAGACACTCAGGCCCGCCAGCGTGGAGGAGAAGCTGGCCAGCGCCACGGACAGCAGTGCCGCGACGCACAGCAGACGCGACGGCAGGCTGATTCGACGACGGGATACGCTTTCTGGAGGCGGAGGACTGACGGGACGCTTGAGGTTGGCGAAGAATTCCGCCAGCCGTCGCGCGCGTGAGAACGGGCGTCTTGGCGCATACAGATAACGGGCGAGGAACAGGAAGCCGACGACAGTCACGATCTGGATGACCAGCGATATCGCCAGCTTGATGTCGACCAGCTGGGATTCCGGGAAGCCCGAGAGCCAGGGCAGACGCTGCAGTGTCGGCATGTCGAGCCAGAGATAGCTGCCAAGCGTGACCGTGATCCCCACCAGCACACTGCCCCACCCGGCCCAGTCAGGCGCCCCCGTTCTGAAGAGCACCATCAGGGCCGGGAGTGCCAGCGGCATCTGCAGCAGCACACCGAACATGATCATGATGTCGAACAGGCTCACCAGCTCAATGCGACTCAGGACGATGACGAACAGGACGACGATGACGCCCTGCACGACACCGAACATCCGTCCCAGACTCACCAGTCGCGTTGCCATGCCGGAGGTCTGCTCGAGCAGTGGCATCACGAGTCGCATCATTACGCCGGCATCACGATTGAAGGCCGTGGTGATGGGCGCGATGGTGACCGCCAGCATGGCGGAGATCACCAGTCCCAGCACACCGGACGGCAGGTAGTGGATGATGAAATGCACATAGGCCACGTTGGCCGCGTCATTGCCAAGCTCAGGATAGCGTGCCGCCAGGTCGATGCCCGCCGACCCCAGCAACCACGGCGGCAGGAACCAGGTCACGGGCCCGATCACGAACAGCACCGACGCCAGGCCTGCCGCCTTGCGCGCTTCGCCGTCATCTGCCGTGGTCAGAAAGCGATAACTGGAAGTGGCATTGTTGATGCTGATGCACTGCTTGACCAGCATGGCCAGTGACCAGATCCCCATGATGAGCAGGCTGTTGTGTGAACTGCCGATCCAGAAATCCCGGTTCGACTCAGGGAAGCTCAACGATCCGTTCCACATCAGCGTGAGGCAGAAGCCACCGATGACAAGCGTGAGAATCGCCAGCTGCATCATCTGGATGAAATTGTTGGCCGAGACGATCCACACGCCGCCCACCAGGGTAATGGCGATGATGAGGCTGCCGATCAGCACGGCGATGCTCACCACCGGAAAGCCGAAGACCGCGCTCAGGAAAAGCGAGACGCCGTAGAGGCCGATGGAGGCGGTCATCAGCGTCAGGAAGATCTGACTGATGACATACACGAGTTGCGTCGTCTTGCCGTAACGCAGCTCCAGGATGTCGGAATAGGTGCTGACCCTCAGCCGGCGGAAACGCGGCGCGAAATACAGCGCCGCCAGCAGAAAGCCCAGCGCATTGCCCCAGAAGATCACCAGCACGGCAAAGCCATCCTCGTAGGCCTTCTGGGCGGCCCCGGTGAAGGTCCAGGCGGAGAACTGCGTCATGAACGCCGTACTCCCCGCCATCCACCAGGGCACGTTGCCGCTCCCCCGGATGAAGCTGTCCGGGGTCTGGCTGCGACGTCGATAGACCAGGATCGTCAGCACGATCAGGATGATGGAGAAGAACAGTGCGACTCTATCCAGCTGTGTCATGTGGCTCCCTGCCGATCATTCCCGTGCCGACGCTCACGATAGCGCCCTCGAGGTGTGACTCACGCGCGCTCATGCTCACGATCTTGCTCATGGATCTGGCCTCAAGGGCTCGCCCCCTAGCTGGGGCGAACTATCGACAACTGCCACGCACGGCATGTCGCATGTACCGCGTGGCATCTCTGGATCAGTAATAATATTTCAAGCCGACACGTGTCTTGAGCTGACGAGTATCGGAACTGGAACTGGAACTGACATCCGCGAATTCAAGATACGGGAACCATGATCCCATGCGACGTCCCGCACTCAGAATATAATCGTAGTTCTCGCGGGTATTGTTGTAGATATCCTTGTCTTCGTTGCGATAATAGTTGGCCTCCAGCCAGTATTTATTCTTGCCATGGTTGTAGGACATGGTGAAGGTGATCTTGTTCTGTTCATAATCATCATTGGAATCTTCACTGTAGTTGGAGTATTCCCGACGATAGCGCAGCGCCGTGGTCAAGGGGATACTGCTGGCCTTGTAGCCGACACGCAGCTGCGGCTTGATCGTGTACTTGCCGTCCCCGAACGCGATGGGCATGCCGGGTTGGATATACCAGTTATCGTCCAGCTTGAACTTGAAGCCCCAATCGATCTCACTGTCACCGCGCTCCAGATTCCCCATCGCGGGTTGTGAGCCATCTTCACGCTTCTCGGACGCAAACTTGGATTCCAGCCCGTAATAGAAGTTGTCGATGGAATCGCTCACCTTGACTCGGGTGGCATGTTGCTTGGCGTGATGCTTGTATTCATGACGAATATCCAGTGTCACGGCCTGGGCGCTGGTAGTGAACACCAGTGCGGCAATCGAAAGGGAGATCTTGTTGTAGTGTTTCATGGCGTACCTCATTGTTTTTATGGGGAGTCAGTCAATTGACTTGCAGGCAACCTGCGTCCTGTCGCGTGCCCGGCATTGGCTAGCGCGTGGGTTGCCTTGTGTTGGCATCGGCGTACTGGATCGATCCAGACGCCAGATGCAGGCCGCAGAATCCCCTGCCGATGGCGCAAAGGCGCATCGACTCTCCTGCTGAGGTGGTCATTGGCGTTGACCGAGTCAGGAGGGGGGGATTCGGGTTCGGGGTATCAGAGGTTTACGGAGCGAGTGGCGCGCACGAATGGCGAGCCAAGTGAGCGACGAGGCACCAGGTGCCAGCGCCGCTCACCATCACGCCGCGTCAGCGCGTACTGCCATCGCTGACCAGGCGCTCTTCCCTGGAATGTGACGTCTTGTCGATGGAGGTCACCAGCAGCAGACCGATCGCCACGATGATGCCGCCACACAGCACGAAGACCATGCGTCCCCAGAAGGGGTTGGGTACCAGGAACATCAGCATCACGCCCAGGCCGGCAACCAGGATCAGGTAGCCGAGAATGTTGCGCTGGCGGTTGTCGACGCTGCGATGTTCCTCGTCATCGCTGATGACGGGCGTGTCACGGTTGGTGAAGAAGGTCGCGACTTCCGCTTCGCGCTCGGCGGAAAGGCCGCGATAGAACAGCGTGGTCAGCACGAAGAAGCCTGCCGTGATCACGGTGTGCGCCATGATGCCGACCGCCACCTTCATGTCGCTCCATTCACGCGAGGTCAGATCCGCGTCGAGACCGAAGGTGTTGACGATGAAGTCCGGCGTCATCAAGAAGCCGACCACATAGGACACCAGGCCACCGACCACCAGCGTCGCCCAGGCCGCCCAGTCAGGCGTCTTGCGGATGAAGAAGCCGAGCAGGCCGGGAATGGTCATCGGCAGGCCGATCAGAGCGCCGACATACATCATGGCGTCGAACAGGCTCAGTCCCTTCAGGGAGTTGATGAACAGAGCAAACCCGATGATCGCCAGGCCGAAGACGGTGGAGGACAGGCGCGACATCAGCAGCAGTTCACCTTCAGACGCCTTGGGACGCAGCACGACCTCATAGAAGTTCTTCACGAAGATCCCGGAATTGCGATTCAGGCCGGAGTCCATCGAGGACATGGTCGCGGCGAACATCGCCGCCACCAGCAGCCCCAGCATCCCGGCAGGCATGTAGAGGCTGACGAAGCTCATGTAGGCAAAGTCAGCCGCCTTGGCACCTGCCTCGGGATACATCGCGAACAGATCCACCCCTTCACTGGCCATGAACCAGCTGGGCATGAACCAGATGAACGGCCCCATGGTCATCAGGACACAGGCCAGCAGACCCGCCTTGCGCGCATTCTTCGAATCCTTGGCCGCCAGGTAGCGATAGGAGTTGAGCAGGTTGTTGGTGATGCTGAACTGCTTGATGAAGATGAAGAACCCCCATAGCGCGAACAGCGACAGGTAGTTCATGTCACCCCCGATCAGGAAGTTCACCGGGAAGTCTTCCACGACATGGCTCGGGCCGCCGGCGTGGATCACGGCCACGATGGCACAGGTGATGGTGACGGCCATGATGATGACCATCTGCATGTAATCGGACGCGATGACCGCCCAGGAACCGCCGGTCACCGACATCACCAACACGACCAGACCGGTCACGATGATGGTGGTTTCCATGTCATAGCCGAACAGCCCGGAGGTCACGATGGCCAGACCATTGAGCCAGATGCCCGCATTGATGATGCTGGTGGGCATGGAGGACCAGGTGAAGACCTGCTCGTTGACGGCCCCGAAGCGCTGCCGGATCGCCTGGATCACGGTGATGACCCGCAGCTGCCGGAAGCGTGGTGCGAAATACAGATAGTTCATCAGATAGCCGAAGGCATTGGCCATGAAGATGATCGCCACGGCAAAGCCATCGTTGTAGGCCTTGCCTGCCGCACCGGTGAAGGTCCAGGCACTGAACTGGGTCATGAAGGAGGTCGCACCGACCATCCACCACAGCATCTTGCCGCCACCGCGGAAGTAATCACTGGTGCTTGAGGTAAAGGTTCTGAACAGCCAGCCTATGGCGATCAGAAAGAGGAAATAGATGCCGATGACGGCAGTATCCAGATCTAGGTTCATGGCAATGCACTCTTGTCTTTAGCTGTCTTGTCATTGTTGTTGCGCACCCGGCAGTGCACGTTTCCCCGCTGCCTTTCCCTGACCACGGGGGCCGCTGTCTCATCTGTCGCTGGCAGCGCCTTCCATCTCCGGGAAAGATCCCGGCCGTTGTTTGGATCGGTCCAATTCACATCCTGAATCGACTCCCGGATGACGCCATCCAGACCTCGGACGCCGACGGCGGGTCAGGCGTTGTGTGACACCCGCGCCTTGTCTGGAAGATCAATGAGCGTGACATCCTGCTCGATTCGCAGGGGGCGCTCCCCGGCCTCGAGCGTCAGGCTTTCCCCTTGTCGGGCTGGCTCGGCCAGCACCACCAGCAGTCGACCGGTAGCGAAGGTCAGCTCGAGAATCGTCAGGCCATCCGCACTCGGCAGCACCCGGAAATGGATCACCTGCGGACGCGCCCCACCACACTGCTCCAGAGCTTCATCGAAATGCCCGTGACTCTCGAACAGGGAATAGAAGGTCTGCGAGGTGGCGGTCAGGCGCGTCATCACCTTGGCGTCAGGCCGCAGGTTGTGATCAGGGTCATTGGCACCGACACGCAGCTGGAAGGCTTCAGCAGGTGCCTGGGTGATCTGATGCCAGCTATGGAAACTGTCACCCTCAAGCCAGGTCATGCTGTGTCCGGTGGCGGGTCGGCACTGCCCCTGCTTCCAGAGGTGCTGATAGCCGTGGCGATCCCCCATCACTTCCAGGGCATCCAGCGCGGTGAATTCACTTCCCCACCAGCGCACGACATGGCCACCATGATGGAAGGTGTAGTCATAGACGTGCGGCTGCTCCGAGGTCAGCGTGAAGACATCCAGCAGAATCGGCGTCTCGGTATGGCGGCTTTCCACCAGCAGCACCTCACGCTGCATGGCCACGCCGTCATGCGCGTTGTCACATCGGGCACGCGCACCCGCCGCGCAACCAGTCAGCAGTGAGATCTCGCCATGTCGCTCGTCCGCCAGCGCGTGGTTCGCCGCGTGCTGCGACTGCATGTCCACCACGACCAGGTTGTGGGCGACACTCTGCTTGGCATAGCCCTCGTTTTCCTTGAGGTAGCGTCCACCGAACTTGGTCTCCACATTGACCCAGCGTGCGAAGCCATATTCCTTGAGCACTTCCTTGCCGCGCGAGAAGAAGCTCAACCCCAGCTCATCGAAGTGGCCATGCCCCATGCCGTGCTGACCGGCCGTCAGCACGACATGCTGTGCCGCAAGCCCCTGCCCACGCTTGAGGTGTGCATGTCCGCCAGACTGGCCGTCCGGGCCATCGCGGAAGAGCTGGGTGGTCGCTTCCACCTGCGTGTCGACACCCTGCACCGCGTTCAGCAGCGCCAGTCCATTGGCATGGATCCAGCAGCCCTGCTGCTGACGCGCCAGGGCCAGCAGCTCCCGGGGTGCCTCATAGCGTGCCGCCAGCAGCGACATGGCGCAGCGCGCGCCCTCATCATCGAGATCCATGCTGCGCGAGGCGTCATTGAGCGCCGGAAAGCGTCCGTCCGGATAGGCCGTGGACAGCAGCACGTGCAGCGATTTCTCGATGCGTCCGTCGGCATGTGTCAGCACCCTGCGTTCAGGGTGGTGACGCTCGATCGCCTCCGCGAACAGACACAGCGGATGGATGGCGAAGCGGTGGTAATAGGGGCCCTCGACGTAATAGCCCTGCGGGGAGAACAGCAGCGCGATCTGGGCGATAAAGCCGCCGGTCTCGCCGCTGCCATCCAGTCCATCGATGGAGATCGCCAGATGCTCAGGACTCTCGATCACCATCGCGCAGATCCCGACCGCCGCCACGGCCCACAGGCCGTGATTGTGAATGCGGTCGAAATCGTGGCGGTAGGTCTCGGTGAACATCTCGAGCATCGGCTGGAAGAGTCCGTCCAGCAGCGACTGATACCGCGCCTCGCTCAGGGACGGCTTGAGCAACGCCAGCCCCAGCGAGGCATGCAGCAGCCAGATATGCTCGTTGAGAATCTGATGGAACAGCCTGCCAGGCGGATTGGTGTTGCGCGCGACCTGATACGGCATGTCGCGGTAGCAGGCCGCGTAGCCCGCCAGCAGCTCCTCGGCGTGCGCCAGGGCCTGCGCGTTGTCACTGAGCCGTCCCCACAGAGCCGCCCCCTCGATCACGCGGGCATTCTCTTTGTGGGTATTGTGCTCGAAGCTACCCGCCTCGCCCTGCCCCGGAATCACGATACCGCGCGCCATGCTGGCCGCCACTCTGGCCTCCAGCGCGGCGAGGCTGCGCCCCATCGCATTGTCCTGCCCCTGCTGCCTGCGAATCTCGTCAAGCTCTTCACGGGTCCAGAGCAGGTAATCACCTTGTGCCGACATAGATAGAATTCTCACTGAATGAAGCGTTCACTGATCCTGCCTGTTGCCCGGGTCCTGCCTCGCAGCGACCGACACGGATGGCCTCACGAGGCAGGTGGCGGTGCATCACAGCAAGGCGCACCCGCCTTGCCATTCGAGATGCTCGCCTGTCACGCTCACCGCATGCTGCTGGCCGGGCGTCAGCGCGACGGCGAGACGGTGTCGAGTGCCATCGCGCAGCTCAAGCGCCAGCACACAGGCCTCGTCACTCTCCTGAAGCAGCTGAAGCTTGAGGACACGGGGACGCGCCTCACTGGCGATCTCGCGCGCTTCCTCAAAGACACCGTGTGTCTCGATGACACAGGCCACCGTCTGCGAAGAGGCCTGAGAGCGCAGCAACAGGTAGGGCTCATCGCGCAGATTGCGCTCGGGATCATTCGCCCCGATGACGCCCTGGACCAGCGTGGCAGGCGCGGTGCACACCATGCGCGCGGTGACGAAGTGGTTCTCCTGCAACCAGGTGACGGCCTGCGAGACGCCCGCCGCCTGCTCCGCGCCGGACGCCATCTTCCACAGATGCTGGTAACCATTGGCTGCACCCAATGCCGTGGGTGAGGCCTGCTGCTCGAGCGCCGGCTCTGCCATCATCAGTTGCCCCTGGTAATGCAAGGGGTAGTCATAGCGATGCGTGCCATCACTGCGTGCCTGCATCAGGTCCACGACCAGCGGCTCGGCCATCTCCGGCAGCGAGACCAGCAGCAGGCTGCGGGTGAGCATCACGCCCGGCACGTAATCCCGAAGCCGCGCCCGAACCATCTGCAGACGCGGGTCAGTCGTGTCAAAGGCGTCGAGTTCCCCGTGATGTTCACAGGCGCGCGCGGTGTCCAGTCCATGGTGCGAGATTTCATCCACGACCAGGGTGTTGTGCGCCACGCTCTGCTTCGCGTAGGAACGGTTCTCCGGGGTGTAGCGGCCACCGAATTTCGGTTCGATATTGACCCAGCGACTGAAGCCATAGTCGGTCAGGACTTCGTGCTGGCCGTTGTGATAACCGAAGTGCAGGCCATCGAAGTGACCATGATCGAGCGCCGAGTGCAGCGTGGGGTCACTGCCATGCTGTCCGAAGGCCAGATACACCATGGTTTCCGCACCGCTCGCCGAAGGCGCACGCAGGATGGCCAGACCGCCCGCATTGCCCTCGCGTCCATCGGAAATGAATTGACTGGCGCGTGCGCCGGGGGCCCGTGACGCCGTCTCGGCGAATTCCGCCAGCGACTGACTGCCACCACACAGCGGCAGGCGTTCGACCTTGTCGCGCACCAGCCCGGCCACCGCCGGATTGAGCCGCGTATCCTGATAGCGCTTGAGCAGCGTGGCAGCGCCCAGCATCGCGCCCTCATCGATCAGTCCCATGGTTCTTGAGCTGTCATTGAGCGCCAGGAAACGGCCATCGGGGAACGCGACCTCCTGCAGACACAGAATCGCCTTGCGAATGATCTGATCGCGATGATCATGGATGTCCGGCCGCACGCCACTGTTCACCAATGCCTCGGCGAAGAGCACCATCGGTCTGAGGGCGAAGCGATGGTAATAGGGGCCTTCCAGGTAATAGCCGTCCGGCGAGAACAGCTGGTCCAACTGGGCGAGAAAGCCACCGCTGACGCCATCGCGGGCATTGCCGAGCAATGACTGCTCCACCAGCGCCTCGTCTCCCAGTACCAGCCCGGCAATCCCCGCCGCCGCCACGGACCAGATGCCATGGTTGTGCACCACATCGAAGTCATGGGCGTTCTGCACCACCAGCAGGTCGATCATCGGACGCAACAGATGCGCTTCGATCTGCTCACGCTCCGCCTCAGGCAATTCGGAGCGGATATTGCCGTAGGCATCCGCGGCGTACAGCAGCCACATCCCCTCGTTCAGACACTGGTGAAACAGCTTGCCCGGCGGATTGCTGTCCCTGGAGACATGGGCGGGCAGCGCTTCATAGATCTCGGCATATCCCAGCAACAGGCCACGCACGAATTCGAGATAGCGCTCATCATGTGTCACCAGCCACAGCTGAGAAGCCAGATTGACGTGCTGATAGTTGAGCTTGTGGCGTGCATGCTCTTCTCCGCCCGCCTCACCCTGCCCGGGAATGCACAGGGGTGCCGAGAGCACCGACGCCAGGCTCGTCTCGGCATGTGCCAGCCGGCGTGCCAGCAGTCCGCTCCTGTCCTGCGATTCATGGGCCTGGCGCAGCGCCGTCAGTGATGCGCGATCCAATAGCAATGTCTGTTCCATGGCGTGGCCACTCGTGATGATGGTTGGCGTGTCGTCTTGATGCCCGACAGCTCGTCGGGCGTCCCTGGTTGGCTCAGTCTCGCCCGGCCCCGCGACGTCAGTGGGCGCAGGGGTTGCCTGAGCACGGATTGACGAACTCACGGACACATCTGCCCACCATTGACGTCGATCACCTGGCCGGTGACATAGCCACTGGCCGCATGCGAGGCGAGATAGAGGTAGGTCGGCGCCATTTCCTGGCACTCGCCGAAGCGCCCCATGGCGATGCTGCCGGCGATGGTCTGCTTGAGCGCATCGCTCTTGTCGGCATGGAAGGCCGTATCGATGGTGCCCGGCGCCACGGTATTGAAGCGGATACTGTCCTTGGTGAATTCCTTGACCCAGTTGCGATGCAGGTTGTGCACCATCGCCTTGCTGCCACCGTAGAGGCACGCGCCCAGGCCACCGCCTTCACGCCCCGCGATCGACCCGGTCGTGATCACGCTGCTGCTCTGTCCGGACTGGCGGGCCGAGGCGCGCAGCGACTCAATCGCGAAGCGCGTCACCATCACCACCGAGCGAATGTTGAGGTCGATGACATTGTCGAAGAAGTCATCGTCAATGCTCTCGAGCCCCTGGCGCCCGCCAAGACCGCCGGCATTGTTGACCAGCACGTCCAGTCCGCCCATGGCCTCGACGGCCTGCTTCACCAGCGCCTCGCACTGAGCCGTCTCGCGCACGTCCGCCTGCAGATAGAACACGCGTCCCGGCGCGGAAAGCTCGCTCAGCAGCGATTCGGCCTGAGACGGACTCCGGCTGCCGTGCAGCACGACCTTGGCACCTGCCCCCAGGAAGGCTCGCGCCACCTCAAGCCCGATGCCTGCAGTGGAACCGGTCACCAATACACGTCTGTCCTTGAGATCTTCAAACATCACGACACTCCTGAAATTGTGGAATGAAATTGGGGGAATGGTGGGCGTCAGTGGCCCCGGCACAACGGCCATCACTCATCAATCAATAAAGTCTTATTTAGATAAACCGCATCATTTAGTGCGCCAGCGTGCCGACGCGGGCCAGAGCCCGAGAGCGGCACAACGTCACGAGGTCAGCATGTCATCGCGGCGCGGCGAGAAGAGATCGATCACCACACTCTCTGACTCCAGCGCCACGGCGCCATGCAGGGTGTGATGCGGTGCGACGAAGGCATCGCCCGGCCCGAGCCGGCGCTTCTCGCCGTCAAGCTCGACCTCGAATGCGCCCTGCACGACGTAGCCGATCTGGTCATGAATCTCATGCTGATGGGGCGTGCCGACGGCACCGAGGTCGAACTTGACGCATACGGCCATCAGGTCCGGGGTGTGGGCGACGATCTTGCGCTGGATGCCCGGCTCGACATCCTGCCAATCCTGTTCGTCGTTGATGAAGAAACTGCCTGCGTTCATCGCTGTCGCTCCCTGCTGAGTACCGGGTACTGAATCCTGAGCACCATGTCCCATCCTTGAGACGCTCCCCCGCACTCGCAGCGCGAGCAGATTCGCGAGGGACACCGTCGATTGAGACATCAATCTGAAATGGCGTTTTGAAAACGTAGCAGGGGATTTTTATTTTTGAAACAGCATTTCATTCCATCTTAGACTTTTAGACCGCTCCAATGCCTGGACGATGATCTGCCGCTCAGCGCATCCATCGATGCCACCACCGGCCGCAAGCGTTGTGGTAGCGCGGCTGAGGGTGTAAAAGCGAAGGTGGGTGTTCTAAAATCAAGTTTCATTAATTTCAGAATAAGGGATCTCATGTCTTCAGAAACCAAGGCTGCCGAAGCCAAGGTCGACAACGTCACCGCGGTGATGAAGGTGATGGCAGTGCTGGAGGGGCTGGATATCGATCATGAGTCCAGCCTCGCCGAACTCTCGCAGCGTGCCATGATGTCGAAAAGTACTGCTTATCGGTTTCTTCAGACACTCAAGAACCTCGGATATGTCGCCCAGGACAGCGAAAGCGAGAAATACCGCCTGACCATGAAAGCCTTCGTGCTGGGCAGTTCAGCCCTGGGCAACATGGACCTGATCAAGATGGCGGATCCCGACATGGCCGCCCTGTCGCAATTGACCCGTGAAGCGGTTCACCTGGGCACTCTGGATGCCAGCACAGGGGAGATCGTCTATGTCCACAAGTACAACTCGCACTTCAACCTGTGCATGAATACCCGCATCGGTGACCGTTGCCCCGCGCACACCACTGCCATGGGCAAGGCGCTGATGTCACGCATGACCGAAGCCCAGCTTGAGCACCTGCTGACACTGCAACCATTGGAACCGCGTACCGAGCGCACGCTGACCTCGCGTCAGGCGCTGGATGAGCAGCTCGCACAGGCGCGTCAGTCGGGTCTGGCAGAAGATCTCGAGGAAATGGACGCCGGAGTGTGCTGTTTCGCGACACCGATTCTTGATCACACCGGCAAGGCCATTGCCGCCTTGAGCATGTCCATCCCCACCATTCGCTATCACCAGGACATCACCCTGGCCTACAAGGCCAACCTGTGTGAATCCGGGCGCAATATTTCCCGCCAACTTGGCTGGAAGGAAACGGATTGAGACACGCATCACCCCTGAACGACGTCAGGTAGCGCTTCGCTATCCGACACGCAGCGTGCAAGTCATTGCTCGCCAGTCGCCTGACATCCATGGATGGATGTCACAGCGTGAAAGAATCTCCGCTGTCACACCGTTGTCCGCATGCCAGCACTTCATGCCAGCAATTGTGTCGACACGCCGTGCCACACCTTCTTCATTCTCTTCAGGCAACTACTCACTCTCTTCTTGCGTGAGGCGGTCAAGCCTTGTCTTCATTCAGCGTCCACCATTGCGAAACCGCCATGCATGACCAATGGATGACATGGAAATTCAAGAAAACGCATTGATATGATTTTTTCCTTATCAATCATTGAGATGCCAACAGCGATACCTTTCCTCTCTCATGGCTGAAAGCACGATTCCACCTCTCAGATCACCACATAACCCTCTGTAAAATATTGGAAATCCATTTTTCAAAACGCTATTTCATTTTCATCAAAAATCGTCTTGACAGTCATGATCAACTGGCTCTAGCCTTCGACTGCCATCTTGGCACTCACCCCATAAGCATAAAAAAGGCTTGAGACCATGCGTAATACTCGGGTACGCCACCCCTTGGTGACAGCATTTCTCCTCGCTGCCAGTGCAGGTATCATTTCATCGCCAAGTGCTGCCAATGACACTCCCCCCGGAGAGACATTCGATCTCGGCACCTGGAAACTGACACTGCCGATGGACGCCGACGGCAATGGCAAGGTGGATGAAATCAAGGTGTCAGACCTTCAAAGCTATCGTCACTCTGACTACTTCTATCTCGACGATGATTCCCATATGGTCTTCGTAACGCCCAACAGTGCCTTCACGACGCCAAATTCAAGCAATGCCCGCACGGAACTGCGTCAGATGCTACGCGGTACCAACACCAGCATCGGCACCCATGATCCGAAGAACAACTTCGCACTCGCCTCGCATGAAAAGGCCGATGAATTCGCTCAGATAGGCGGCTACCTTGAGGCCACGTTGCGCGTGGAACATGTCGCGGAGCGTTCGAAGAAACCAGACAGGAAGTCAGCCTATTCGGTGGTCATCGGCCAGATACATGCTGGCAAGGACCAGGCATTGATGGAGGCGAATGAAGACTTTGGACATGGCAACGAGCCACTCAAGATCTTCTACAAGAAGCTGCCGGATCAGGACACTGGCTCGGTGTTCTGGAACTACGAGAAGAATCTCGCCAAGGAAGATCCCAAACGCACGGATGTCAGCTATGCGGTATGGGGCAACGACTGGAGCAGCAACGCTGATCCTGGCAAGGAAGGCATTTCGCTGGGCGAGACCTTCAGCTACAAGGTCGAGGTCAAGGGCGACATCATGCATCTGACCTTCAATTCGGACGGCCATCCGACACGCAATTTCGAGATCAATCTTGCCGACAATGTCGATGCCAACGGCAAGGTTGACGCAGATGACCTTTCGGCGGGCTACGCCGGTGACTGGATGTACTTCAAGGCGGGCTCCTACAACCAGTGCAACACCAAGGCCAGTTCCAATGCCTGTGAAGGTACGGGCGTATGGGAAACCGACAAGGCCAACGGCGACTACGCCAAGGTGGTCTTCTCTGAGCTGAAAAGCGGCAAGATTCAGTGATGAAAGATTGAACTGAACAGATGCTGAAGCGCTGAGACGCCCAAGGGATGAGACCCGCGTGAGATCACGAGTCTCGGGCAAGGGATTGCCACTCATACTCTTGAGCCAAGGCCATGTCTCTTCAGCCAGGGACATGTCTCTTCAGCCAGGGGCATGTCGTCCTCTCCCCCCTGGATTGTCAGAAGCCCTACCTCTGGCAATCCAGGGGGAGTTGCGTTGCCGATGACCAGGGCACTCGAGACTGTCCATTTCCTCCGGGCTTGTCTCTCCTTCCTGTCGCTCTCTTCTCACTCCCCCCTCTCTTCTCTCTCCTCTCGCTCCCTCTCACTCCCTCTCTCATTTCTCATCTCTCTCCATCCCTACACTCTTCCTTCATCTCGACCCTCTCCTTCTCAACGCAATGAGCGTATCGCCACCCTTGCCCTGCCTGCCGGAGAAGACGTCGAGAAGCCTGCAAGGGAGGTCAGTGATCACCCTCAATCTGCTGCGAGCGGCAGGTTGACGTAAAACGCAAAGTATCCGGCGCGTTCTGATCATCTCGCTACCCCCAACTTCACGACACTGTGTTCAACAAAGGCGCAGAGGCGATGCGACCGGGACGTGCAGGTTGACGTCTGGTGACATGGCCGCTGCGACTTACCGCAGACAAATGTCCTGACACGTGAGGCCCGACGATGAATCGCAAGACAATCCTGACATGCGCCATCACTGGCGCGGGTGATACCGCCAGCAAGAACCCGAATGTCCCGGTGACACCGAAGCAGATCGCCGATGACTGCATCGCGGCGGCCAAGGCCGGCGCCAGCGTGGCCCACATTCACGTGCGTGATCCGGAGACCGGCGGCATCAGCCACTCCACCGAGCACTTCCGTGAAGTCATGGACCGTGTGCGTTCCGCCGACACCGACATCGTCATGAACATCACCGCCGGTGGCGGCGGCGACTGGATTCCGGACGTCAACGACCCGACTCGTGGTGGCCCGGGCACCGACATCCAGACCCCGGCCGAGCGTCACGCGCCGATCCAGGAACTGCTGCCGGAACTGTGCACCCTGGACTGCGGCAGCCTGAACTTCGGCGACATGGTCTACATCAACACCGCTGACTGGCTGCGTGAGCACGCTCGTCTGGTGCAGGCCGCTGGCGTCAAGCCGGAGCTAGAGTGCTTCGACCTGGGCCACGTCTGGTTCGCTCGCCAGCTGCAGCAGGAAGGCCTGCTCGACGACGATCTGCTGTTCCAGCTGTGCCTGGGCATTCCGTGGGGCGCCGAAGCCGACACCGAAACCATGCTGACCATGAAGAACAAGCTGCCGACCAACTCCAACTGGGCAGCCTTCGGTATCGGCCGCATGCAGATGCCGATGGTCGCACAGGCCGTGCTGCTGGGCGGTCACGCTCGCGTCGGTCTCGAAGACAACCTCTATCTGTCCAAGGGTGTTATGGCCACAAACGCTCAGCTGGTCGAGAAGTCCTCTGGCATCATCGAGAACCTGGGCTCCAGCGTGATGACCCCGGCCGAGACTCGCGCCTTCCTCAAGCTGCGTGATCCGTCCACCGGCAAGACCGCCGGCGACGTGGCAGCCCTCGAAACCGCAGGAGGTGTCGCATGAGCCAGTTATCTGTCGTAGGAACCGGTGTCATCGGCAATGGCTGGATCTCCCGTGCATTGGCCAATGGCTGGGATGTGGTCGCCTTTGATCCGGCCCCGGACGCCGAAGCCCGCACTCGCGCCTTCGTCGAGAATGCCTGGCATGCACTGGAGAAGGATGGCCTGGCGGAAGGCGCCTCCGTCGAGCGCCTGCGCTTCGCCGCGACCCTCGAGGAAGCTGTCGTCGGTGCTGACCTGATCCAGGAAAACGTGCCGGAGCGTCTGCCGCTCAAGCAGGAAATCCTCAGCGCCATCGATGCCGCGGCCGAAGAGCACGTGGTGATCGGCTCTTCCACCTCCGGTTTCAAGCCGACCGATCTGCAACAGGACTGCAAGAAGGCGCCGGGCCGCGTCATCGTCGCCCACCCCTTCAACCCGGTCTATCTGCTGCCGCTGGTCGAGCTGGTGGGTGGCGAGCATACCTCTCCGGCGCTGCTGGAAGGCGCACGCGAAGACTATCAAGCACTGGCCATGCGTCCGCTGATCGTGCGTCGCGAGATCGAAGGTCACATCGCGGATCGTCTGATGGAAGCGCTGTGGCGTGAAGCCCTGCACCTGGTCAACGACGGCGTCGCCACCACCGAAGAGATCGACGCGGCCGTCGTCTATGGCTGTGGTCTGCGCTGGTCACTGATGGGCACCTTCCTGACCTTCCACCTCGCCGGCGGCGAGCCGGGCATGCGTCACATGCTCGAGCAGTTCGGCCCGGCCCTGAAACTGCCGTGGACCAAACTCGAAGCGCCGGAGCTGACCGACGAGCTGATCGACAAGGTCGTGGAAGGCTGCGAATACCAGGCAGCGGGTCGCCCGGTCGCCGAGCTGGACCGTCGTCGCGATGAATTCCTGGTCGAGCTCTTGAGCCTGACGCGCAAGTACTGGCCGGAAGCCGAAGGCCTCGAGGGACGTATCTGATGGACCTGCTCGAGATCACGGTACCGCATGAGTGGGTCGACTATAACGGCCACATGAATGATGCCGAGTACGCGCGTGCCTTCTCGATGGCGGTCGAAGCCTTGATGGAGCACGTGGGGCTGGATGCCGAGGGTCGTCGCGAACATGACCTGACCATCTACACCCTGGAGACGCACCTGTGCTATCTGGCGGAAGCGCATGAAGGTCAGACGCTCAAGGTCAAGGTGCTGCTGCTGGACCATGACGCCAAGCGTCAACATGTGCTGTTCACCCTGACGGATGCCGACGGCGGCGAGATCGCCACCAGCGAGCAGATGTTGATGGCGATGAGCATCAGTGGCGGTCGTCCGACGCCCTGCCCGGAATCGGTGGCGGAGCGCATTGCCGCCCTGCCCCAGCCGGCCGGTGACGATGACTGGCCCAAGGCGGCCGGCCGCCGTATCGGTATCCGTCGCAAGACGGCCTGATACGCGCACCAAAAGCGTCAAGAAGTAGACCGTCCTTTCAAAGGATGGACCACACCCCGTCAGTTTCTGGCGGGGTGTTATCGTATGCATGACATTTTTCCTTTCGGGCCAGACACCATGACACACGAGACATCTTCACCGCTGCGTTGCCAAGCTTTCATCGACGCCTTCGCCGACGGCATGGTCGAATTGGCAGGCCTGTCAGCCGCCGAGAGCCGGCCCCAGTGCGAAGCCCTCTACGCGCGACTGGCAGCCCCCGTGGCCGATGACGTCACGATACGCAATGACAGCCTGTGCAGTGAGGATGGACACATCATCCCCTTGCGTCACTTCACACCAAGCCTCGCTGAGCCATGTAAGAACGGTCGTGTGGTCTATCTCCACGGCGGTAGTTGGCAGATCGGCTCACTGGATAGCCATCAAGGCGTCGCTGCAAGTCTGGCAGCTTTGCTCAATCGAGAAGTGGTCAGCGTGGATTACCGCCTGCTGCCGGAAGCCTCCTACCAACAGGCGCTGATGGACTGTGATGTTGCCGTACGCAAGCTAGCCCCTGTCGCAGTGGTCGGCGATAGCGCGGGCGGGCGTCTGGTGATGGATGTGGCACGTCTGCATCACGAGCCCCTGCAAGGGGCCGACCACCCATCAGCGGCTCCTGTCCTTGGTCTCATCTATCCGCCGATGGACCCGGTACTGCATCTTGCCGAGGACGACCTCACGACGCTGGGCCCGACCGCGCCATTGCTCAGCCGTGAGGAAGTCGTCGAGATGTGGCAGCTGGTCGCTGAAGGTGACCCCTCGCGCAGTTATGCCATCACGCCCGCGCACTCCCGCCAGGCACCGGCTCCGGCCATCGAAGTGCTCTCTGTCGAGCACGATCCACTGACGACACCGCTAGAAGCGGCAGTCACGACATGGCGTGCCCAGGGAGCGGAGGCCGGGTATCACTGCGCGACCGGCATGGTCCACGCCGCCCTGCATGCCCATCACGAACTCCCGGAGATGAAACAGGCCTGGCAGGCTTTCTGTACCGGGCTTGCGACACGTCTTGATCGATAAAGGCTGGCCGAATCACTCTCTGAAGAGAGTCTTCTGAGGAGTAACCTCCAATCAAGTAGTGAAACTTGGTTTTGCGCGAAACAGCTCAATTCAATACAACAATAATGAATAAAGCGCCATTTATTGAAAAGACTCTTAAAGGCAATGATGTTTTTAAAACAATAAGGCGAACAGGGGATATTCAGGTCATTACCGCACCTGTCAGAACCCATCACAATGGGCTCATAAGCAGTACATTTGTGTATCAACTACTTTCAGCAACACAGGCTTCCACATGCACCACCACTCCGTAAGCAATTGAAAAAAAATTAGAAACAGGTATCAAATGTCGAAAAAGGCGTAGTCTTCGTGTCGAGAAAAATCGCGCCTAAGCCTTTTGATTCCGGGCGGATAAAAAACATCAGTTTTTCCTTGACACTAACCTTTAATTTTCAGACATTCGAGCGGTAGCTTGGCAGGATGAATACTGCACAATGACCCTATCCTCGATCAGAGTCAGCCTTACAATAACTCCAAAAGGATTCAACATGAGACTGGTCAAATTGACACTTGGTGTCGCTGTCATTTCCGCGATGTCAGCCTTCACCGCCGCACAGGCTCAGGATCAGCGCTTCATCACCATCGGTACCGGTGGCGTGACTGGTGTCTACTACCCCACAGGTGGCGCTATCTGCCGCCTGGTAAATGCCAACCGCAAGGAAAATGGTCTGCGCTGCTCCGTCGAGTCCACAGGTGGCTCCGTCTATAACGCGCGCACCATACGCCAGGGCGAATTGACCTTCGGCGTCATCCAGTCCGATGTGCAATCGGCTGCAGTGGAAGGCACTGGTGCCTTCGCTGACGAGAAGCCGTACACCGAACTGCGTGCGTTGTTCTCCATTCACCCGGAGCCGATGCACTTGATGGCGCGTGCCGACAGCGGTATCGAAACCGTAGCTGACCTGAAGGGACACCGCGTCAATATCGCCAATCCGGGATCAGGTACACGCGTTCTGGCCGATACCCTGATGAAGTATTCAGACCTCAAGGCCAGTGACTTCTCACTGGCAGCCGAAATGACCTCCGCGGAACAGGCCTCTGCGCTGTGTGACGGCAACATCGATGCCACCATTTGGGCGGCAGGCCTGCCCAACGGTTCGACCCAGGAGGCAACATCTACCTGCGACGTCAATCTGATTCCGCTAGATGGCCCGAACATCGACAAACTGCTGGCCGACAATCCGGCTTATGCGCCAAGCGTCATCCCGGGCGGCATGTACACCGGCAATGACGAAGACGTTCCGTCCTGGGGCCCGCGCGCCACTCTGATGACATCCAGCGATACACCTGATGATGAAGTCTATGCACTGGTCAAGGCCGTGTTCGACAACTTCGACAACTTCAAGCGCCTTCACCCTGCCTTCGCCAGCCTGACCGAGAAGGAAATGATCTCCGCCGGGCTGACCGCAGAACTCCATCCGGGGGCTATGCGTTACTACAAGGAAAAAGGCTGGATGTAACACTTTTCCAAGGCCCGTCGGCAGCAATGTCGGCGGGCTTTGCTGGTTCTTAAATCAGGGTGATTGAATTGAAAGATAACGAGATGCCAGCACCTGACCACAGCGATGCTGACGAGATGATGGCGCAAGCCGATACTGGCGCACGCGCGCCCGTCGGGCAATTCAACAAGAAAGTGCTCTGGGGCATACCGTTGCTCTGGTCCCTTTTCCAGCTCTGGATAGCCTCCCCTTTCCCTTATCAGTTAGGCGTTTTCGTACTTAATAGTGCTCAAGCGAGATCAGTGCATCTTGCCTTCGCGGTCTTCCTTGCCTTCACGGCCTTTCCGACCCTCAAGCGCAGTCCTCGGGACACCATCCCCTTGCTGGATTGGTTGATCGCTTTGATTGCAGCCGGTTGTGCGTCCTATCTGTACTTCTTCTGGACCGAGCTGGGCGCCCGAGCCGGGGCACCGACAATTTTAGACCTCAGCGTTGCATGCCTGGGCATCATCCTGTTGCTTGAAGCGGCACGGCGCTCATTGGGCTTCCCGCTCATGGCAGTCGCGGCGGTCTTCCTCGCTTATGTCTTCTTTGGTTCCTCGCAGTACGTCCCCGAGGTCATCCAGTGGCGTGGCGCCAGCGTCGAACGCGCCATGAGTCATCTGTGGCTGACCACAGAAGGCGTATTCGGTGTGGCCCTGGGGGTTTCCACCGGCTTCGTATTCCTGTTCGTGCTGTTCGGAGCGTTGCTCAACAAGGCCGGCGCCGGCAACTACTTCCTGTCCTTGGCCTTCGCATCACTCGGGCACCTGAGAGGCGGCCCAGCCAAGGCAGCCGTCATCGCCTCTGCTGCCACGGGGCTGATTTCTGGCTCGTCCATCGCCAACGTAGTCACCACCGGCACTTTTACCATTCCGCTGATGAAACGCGTCGGATTTTCGCCTGCCAAGGCTGGCGCCATCGAAGTGTCCTCCTCCATCAATGGCGTGCTGACCCCCCCAGTGATGGGTGCCGTCGCCTTCCTCATGACAGAGTATGTCGGCATTTCCTATGTGGAAGTGGTAAAGACTGCCATTCTGCCGGCCGCCATCTCCTACATCGCTCTGCTATATATCGTGCACCTTGAAGCCGTCAAGATGGGCATGAAGGGCACCAGCAGTCGCAGCCCGCTGAAGGTACTGGTATCCACGGTCTTCATGATCTGCAGTGGCATCGTGATTGCCGGGGGCGCCCTGTGGACAGCCGGGCAGGCCGTCGATCTGCTTGAGCACGTGATTGGCGATGCTGCCGTCTGGGTGACGTCCGCCATCTTCCTTGCCATCTATGTACTTGCCGTACGCACTAGTTCCGGGGTTCGCGAACTTGAGCACTCCCTGCAGAGCATGGAATCACTGCCTTCCACCAAGGAAATCTTCAAGAGCGGCCTTCACTACTTGATGCCGATCTTCCTGCTCATGTATCTCTTGATGATCGAGCGCAAGTCCCCGGGCTTCTCGGCGTTCTGGTCGTCCATGTTCATGCTGCTGATCCTGATTACCCAGCAACCCATGAAAGCCTTCTTCCGTGGTGAGTCAGATGTGCTCAAGGGTGTGAAGGTCGGCTATCACGAAGCCCTGGAAGGCATGATCGAAGGGGCGCGCAACATGATCGGCCTGGCGTGTGCGATGGCGGTGGCCGGCATCATCGTCGGCTCCGTCACCCTCACCGGTATCGGCCAGGTAATGGCGGAGTTCGTCGAATTCCTCTCTGGCGGCAACTTGCTGCTGATGCTGGTCTTCGTCGCGCTGATCTCCATCGTGCTGGGCATGGGTCTGCCAACCACTGCCAACTATATCGTGGTGTCATCGCTGATGGCCGGTGTGGTGGTGGAACTGGGTGCCCAGAATGGTCTGATCGTGCCGCTGGTCGCGGTACACATGTTCGTTTTCTACTTCGGAATAATGGCGGATGTCACGCCACCGGTGGGGCTTGCCAGTTTCGCCGCCTCCGCCATCTCGGGGGCCGACCCGCTGAAGACAGGCTTCCAGGCCTTCTTCTATTCGATCAGAACCGCACTGCTGCCCTTCCTGTTCATCTTCAATACGGACTTGCTGTTGATCGACGTTAGCTGGTATCACGCCATCTTCGTGTTCATCGTGGCCACCATCGCGATGCTGGTGTTCGCCTCGGGCACCATGGGATATTTCGTGACGCGTTCGCGCCTGTGGGAATCCGCCTTGCTTGTCGTCATCGCGCTCACCCTGTTCCGCCCGGGCTTCTGGCTTGACCAGGTGCAACCGGCCTGGAATGAGCAGTCTCCCCAGCAGATCTTCACGCTGGCACAACAAGGCAAAGCCAACAGCAATCTGCGGGTCGGCATGGAAGGCATGAGCCTGGATGGCAGCTTCGTCTCATCCACCTACCTGCTTCCCTTGGGCGCCAAAGGCCCCTCCGGTGAAGCACGCCTGGCACAGGCAGCGGGGGTGGATCTGATCAATCAGGAAGGTGACATCATTGTCGACAATATCGCCTTCGGCGGCCCGGCGGAGTCCAAGGGGATCGACTTTGACTGGAAGGTCACCAAGGTGGAAGTCATGAATGATCGACCGCCCAAGGAGATCTTCTTCATCCCGGCACTGCTGCTTCTGCTGTTCGTCTTCTGGAACCAGAAGCGCCGCGCCCGCAACGAGCCTGACCTGGAGGATGCTGGCACAACGGCACGGCCCGTCTGATGACGCACGTCTCATGATAGTTTGAAGTCACCGCTGGAACGCAAGGCCCACCCATGAAAATGGGTGGGCCTTTTCATGGCAGGTGTACAAGAAATTGTCGAAAAAAAGCTCAGCCCTTCTTGCCTGTCCAATACACATGCGTACTGGCACGCAGGTCCTCATAGGAGCGAATGCGTTGCTGGGCGGCGTCTCCACCTTCGGCCACGAGTATGCCGATGAGCGTCTCGATGATCGCTAGCATGCCGGTATAGCAGGCCAGATGATGCGTGGAATGCACCGAGGCTATCAGGGTTTCATCTGCGACCAGATCCGACGAGACGATTTCGCTGTCCGACAGCAGAATCAATCTTGCGCCCTTGTGCAGCGCAAACTGGCAGGCCTCGATGGTCTCCCGCGAGTATGGTGTCACGGTGATCGCGATCAATACATCACCCGGGCCTGCATTGTTGAGGTCATCCGTGGCGCTGTTCATGTGCCGCGGTATCAATTGCAGCGCCGGTAGTGCCATGCGACCGACGTAGTGGAAGTACGAGGCCAGCGAGTAACTGGCGCGCATGCCCATCAGGTAGACATTCTCGGCCTTGAGCAACAGCTGAGTGATGCGATGAAGACTGTCAGGATCGAGATGCTCCAGTGAACGTTGCACGATCGCCATGCCATTGCGAGCGGTGGCAGCCTGAACCTTGCCGAGCTCGCCGTGTTGCTGCAGCTCTTCTATCCAAGTGGGCTGATCACCTCCCCCTGTGGTCGATACCAGCGCCTGACGAAAGGGCTCACGCAACTCATCGAAGGTCTTGAAACCCAGCTTTTCCGCCAGCCGAATCAGCGTATAGGTGCTGACCCCCGCCTTGCTGCCGGTTTCCCTGATCGGGTCCAGCCCGAAGTCCGAGGGGTGGTCGAGGATATATTTCGATGCCTGACTCAGCCCGCGTGGCAACTCTGGAATGATGCGCTTGATATCAGCGACGATATGATTTTTCAGCCCGGGATTCATACACGAACACCTCTTTTTCACGCACCAGAAAAACACAAACGTTATTATATTGGCATTATTGACTAAATTTGTTTTGGATGCAAAAGTTGGTTCATTGCAGAGCCTGAACACACAACAGACAAGACATATCAGGAGCCCAGATGGCCAACTCACTCCCTTCACATGCATCTGTCGTCGTCATCGGCGGCGGCATCATGGGATGCTCGACTCTCTATCACCTGGCAAAGATGGGGGTGACGGACGCCATCCTGCTGGAACGTAATGCCCTGACATCAGGCACCACCTGGCACTCCGCAGCACAGGTCCGCGCGCTGCGTAACTCGCAGAATCTGACGCGCATGATCCAGTACTCGGTGGACCTGTACTCGAGCCTGGAAGCAGAGACCGGCCAGTCCGTCGGTTGGATTCAGAAGGGCTCGCTGTCGATTGCCACCAATCCGGGCCGTCTGACTCACGTCAAACGCCAGGAAGCGTTGGCACATGCCTATGGGATCGAAGCGACCTCCATCTCCGGTGCCGAGGCCAAGGAACGCTGGCCACTGATGAACGCCGATGATGTGCTGGGGGCTGTCTGGTCACCGGATGATGGTCGCGTGTCGCCTTCTGATGTGTGTGCCGCGCTGGTCAAGGGCGCCAGGAATCGTGGCGCGAAGATCTTCGAGCGTACCGGTGTCACGGGCATCATCACCGAGAACGGGCGCGTGCGGGGCGTCGAGACAAGTCAGGGCACCGTGATGTGTGATGCCATCGCACTGTGTACCGGCCTGTGGTCACAGGAAGTCGGTAAGATGGGGGGCGCTGAAGTGCCGGCACTGGCGTGCGAACACTTTTATCTGCTGACCAAGCCTATCGATGGCATCGTCGGCAACACCCCGACCCTTTCTGATCACGACAATCACCTTTACATGCGTGATGACTCCGGCGGCCTGCTGGTCGGGTGCTTCGAGCCGATGGGCAAGCCGATTGCACCAGGTGTGTTGAACGAGACCTTCGAATTCGGTTTGCTGCCGGAAGACTGGGATCACTTCGAGCCGATGATGCTCAACGCAATGCACCGTCTGCCTGCGCTCGAGAATGCCGAAGTGAAGATGCTGCTCAACGGTCCAGAAAGCTTCACCCCTGACGGCAACTTCATGCTCGGCGAGACGGCCGAGACCAAGGGCCTGTTCCTGGGCTGCGGCATGAACTCCGTGGGTATCGCCTGTGGCGGCGGCGCGGGAATGAATCTGGCCTACAGTATCGTCCACGGCCATACCGCTTATGACCTGAGCGAAGCCGATGCCAAGCGTTTCGCCCCGACCTTCAACAGTGTCGAGCACCTGATGGCACGTGCCCCGGAAATTCTCGGCACGCACTACGACATCGCCTATCCGGGCAAACAGCTCAAGACCGCACGCGACCTGCGTCGCCTGCCGCTGGACGCGCATTATCGCAAGGCCAATGCCTACATGGGGCAGTTCTATGGTTGGGAGCGTCCACTGTACTTCGGCAGCACCCAGACACCGGAACTCAAGTTCGAACGTCCCGATTGGTTCGAGAACGTCAAGCAGGAAGTCATGGCAGCTCACGAACACGCTGCCATCTTCGATGCCTCACCCTTTGGCAAGATCGATGTCCAAGGCACTGATGCCGAAGCCTTCCTACGCAGGGTGTGTGCTGGTCAGGTCGGCCGCGCCCCGGGCGCCGTGATCTACTCGGCCATGCTCAACGAGCGCGGCACGTTCGAGTCTGATATCACCGCACAGCGCATTGCCGATGACCACTACCGCCTATTCGTGGGTACCACGGCCATCAAGCACGACCTGACCTGGCTGATGCGCAACTCGGAAGGCTTCGACATCACCCTGACCGACACGACCGAAACCTATGCGGTTCTCGGGCTGATGGGCCCGCAAGCCGCCGATATCGCCCGGCAATGTGGTGCAACCGCCATGGACGAGATCGGCTACTTCAAGCATGCCGAAGTCGAGATTGCCGGTATCACGGCACGCGCGGCACGCATGTCCTACGTAGGGGAAGCCGGCTGGGAAATCACCTGCCAGAGTGCTGATACCGTCAAGCTCTTCGAGGCACTCACTGCAGCGGGTGCTACCCCGGCCGGTATGTTTGCCCAGTCCTCGATGCGTATCGAGAAAGGCTTCTGCGCCATGGGACACGAACTGGACGGCGACGTTACACCGGTAGAGGCCGGGCTGGACTTCGCCACCCGCAAGAGCGGTGGCTACATCGGTGCAGAAGCTGTCGATGCCGCGCGTGCCAAGTGTGACCACTCCCATGTCGTATCGCTAACATTGTCCGATGAGATGGCCGTGCCTCTGGGCCATGAGCCGGTCTACCTGGACGGCAAGATCGTCGGCAAGACCACGTCATGTGCCTTTGGCTACCGCGTCGGCAAGCCCATCGCGCTGGCGCACACCACAGAACAGCTCAAGGATGGCCAGCATGTCCAGATCGATATTGCCCGCCAGCTGTTCGATGCCATCGTGACTCTCGGGCCGCTGTTCGACCCGACAGGCGAGCGCATGAAGGTCTGATCCACGAGTGAGCCGTGGTGCCAGAGACTGGCGCCACGGCCCTCCCCCTGTCTTTCAGCGAGTCTGGTGTATTTCCATCCTGCTGCCGTTCTGGCGCTGGAAGATCCCCAGACTCTCCCTGTTCTTGCATCCCATTACCTGTCGACGTCATCGCGATGCCAGCGCCACCTCAGGGCTTGCGAGATTGGCGACACCGGGAATACACGAGGTTACCGATGAAGAAGATACTGGTCCCGATCAAACGAGTGATCGATTACAACGTCAAGGTACGCGTCAAGGCAGACGGAACTGGCGTTGATCTCGCCAACCTGAAGATGTCCATGAACCCCTTCGACGAGATTGCCGTCGAAGAAGCGATTCGCTTGAAGGAGAAGGGCGCTGCCGAAGAAGTCGTGGTGGTCTCGATTGGCGTCAAGCAGGCACAGGACACCCTGCGTACCGCGCTGGCCATGGGGGCTGACCGCGCCATCCTGGTAGTGACGGGGGATGACGTGCAGCAGGACGTAGAGCCGCTGGCCGTCGCGAAGATTCTCAAGGCACTGGTCGAGCGTGAAGGCCCCGACCTGGTACTGGCCGGCAAGCAGGCCATCGACAACGACATGAATGCTACCGGTCAGATGCTGTCTGCGCTGCTGGGCTGGAGCCAGGCCACCTTTGCTTCCGATCTGGAAGTCGAGGCCGACAAGGCCAGGGTCACGCGCGAAGTCGACGGTGGCTTGCAGACCCTTGAAGTGCCGCTGCCGAGCATCGTGACGGTCGACCTGCGCATGAACGATCCGCGCTTCGCCTCGCTGCCCAACATCATGAAAGCCAAGCGCAAACCCCTGGAAACATTGAGCAGTGAGGACCTTGGTATCGATATCCGCCCGCGTCTTGCGATCCTGAATACCGAAGAGCCTCCTGCCCGTCCCCCAGGTGAGCGTGTCACCTCAGTGGTGGAGCTGGTAGATAAACTCAAGACTGAAGCAGGGGTGATCTGATGAGCATTCTGGTACTAGCTGAAATCAATGATTCGACTCTCGCACTGGATGCCACCCAACGCGCCGTCACCGCCGCCACACAGCTCGGTACCGTCACGCTGCTGTGTGTCGGCCACGGGATAGAGCAGGCTGCCGTTCAGGCGGCAACCATCAACGGTGTCAGCGGCGTGATCCAGGTCGAAGACGCTGCTCTAGCCCAGCGCCTGGCAGAGCCGACAGCCGCCCTGCTGGCTGACATCGTCAAGGGCTACACACATCTATTGGCACCGGCAACCAGCGATGCCAAGAATATCCTGCCGCGCGTTGCCGCCCTACTTGATGTGATGGTGATCGCAGACATCATCTCCATCGATAGCACTGATACCTTCCGTCGTCCCATCTACGCCGGCAATGCTATCCAGACCGTTCAGTCATTGGATGCCATCAAAGTGCTGACCGTACGCACCACCGCCTTTGAGCCGGCCCCTTGCAACCAGCAGGCATCTATCAAGACAGCGACCACACCAGAATTGCCGGTGCTGTCTGCCTGGATCGAGAACAGCGTCTCAAGCACCGAACGCCCGGACCTCGCCTCCTCCAAGGTCGTGGTGTCCGCGGGACGTGGTATTGGTTCCGCAGAGAACTTCAACATCATCAATCAACTGGCCGACAAACTGGGCGCCGCCGTCGGTGCATCACGTGCCGCCGTGGACGCCGGCTACGCACCTAATGATTGGCAGGTCGGCCAGACGGGAAAGGTCGTGGCACCGGATCTCTACATCGCTTGCGGTATTTCTGGCGCCATCCAGCACCTGGCAGGCATGAAAGATTCCAAGGTCATCGTCGCCATCAACAGTGACGAAGACGCCCCCATTTTTCAGATTGCCGATTATGGCCTGGTGGCTGATCTCTTCGAGGCCGTCCCCGAATTCTCGGAGCAGGTCTGATGGCCACTAATCTGACAGAGAAACCGCGACACTCAGCACAGCTCATCGATGGTCGCCGAAGCGCGGCGCGACTGCAGGAACGCGTTGCCACTGACGTAGTAACGCTCAAGAAAAGCTCAGGCATCACGCCTGGGCTGGCCGTGGTGCTGGTCGGAGAAGATCCGGCCAGCGAAATTTATGTCAATCACAAGATTCGACGCACCACGGACGTCGGCATGATCAGTCTGTGTCACCGCCTGCCTGTCGACACTACCGAAAAGATGCTTCTCGAATTGATTGCCGGACTGAACACTGACATTGACGTACACGGTATTCTGGTGCAGTTGCCATTGCCGGCCCATCTCGACCAAGGCCGCATCATCGAGACGATTGCTCCGGAGAAGGATGTCGATGGCTTCACCGCCTTGAACATCGGTCGGCTCGTCAATCGGCAACCAGGGTTGGTGCCCTGTACACCACTGGGCTGCATGACGCTGCTCAAGGAAACGGTGACGGAACTGCGCGGCAAGGTGGTGGCCGTGGTCGGCTGCTCCAATGTTGTGGGCAGGCCGCTGATTCAGCTACTGCTCAAAGAGGACTGCTCGGTATTGGTACTGCACCGCTACAGTCGTGATACCGCAAAAATGGTAAGGACCGCCGACATCGTCGTCGTGGCAGCGGGTTCTCCCGGCTTGGTACGCGGGGATTGGCTCAAGCCTGGCGCGGTGGTCATCGATGTGGGCATCAATCGTATCGAGACCGATGATGGCACGACACGCATCGTTGGCGATGTCGCCTTCGAGGAAGCACTCGAGGCGGCCTCTGCCATTACGCCGGTGCCCGGCGGAGTCGGCCCGATGACCATTGCATGCCTGCTGGCCAATACCTTGACCGCTTGCCAGCGACAGATTGGCGCCTGAAAAGAAGCAGGTTTGGGCGGAATGCTACCCGCGTAGCCCTCGACTGCCACACTTTCACTACAGATGTTTTCGCTCAAGCGCCCTATGCGCTGACGAAACATAGTGTCATGACGCTACCCAGAAGAACGCTAGCTAGAAACCATTGCAACAAGCTCAGCACAATTTCATCACACGTCAACGACAAGCTCTCGACAACAGCACAAGAATAAAGGACACATCTCATGTCTCGTTATTGCCTGACAGTGACCTGCCCTTCAAGGCGCGGAATCGTTGCAGCCATCTCCGCTTACCTGTCAGAAAATGGGTGCACGATCACTGATAGCGCCCAGTTCGATGACCCGGACACCGACCGCTTCTTCATGCGCATCAGCGCCGTGGCGGAAACTGGAGTCACGCATGATGCACTGCTCAAGGGCTTTGTCCCGATCGCCGAAGAGTTCTCCATGCAGTGGGGAATCCACGGCGAAGACGAGAAGATGAAAGTCCTGCTGATGGTCTCACGCCATGGTCACTGTCTGAACGACATCCTGTATCGCACGCGGATCGGCTCGCTGCCAATCGAGATCGTCGGTGTGGTGTCCAACCATCACGACTATCAGAAACAGGTGGTGAACCACGACATTCCCTTCCATCACATCAAGGTCACCAAGGACAACAAGCCGGAAGCAGAGGCTCGTCTGATGGCGGTGGTCGAGGACAGCGACGCCGAACTGGTAGTACTAGCGCGCTACATGCAGGTGCTCTCGGATGAATTTTGCAAGAAGATGTCGGGTCGTATCATCAACATTCATCACTCCTTCCTGCCCTCCTTCAAGGGAGCCAATCCCTATCTTCAGGCCTATCAGAAAGGCGTGAAGCTGATTGGTGCCACCTCGCATTACGTGACCGCAGACCTGGATGAAGGACCGATCATCGAGCAGGAAACCACTCGGGTCACCCACGGCCAGTCGGCCGCAGATTATGTGAGTCTGGGCCGAGAGGTCGAATCTTCCGTACTGGCGCGCGCCATCCACGCACACGCCAATCGCCGAGTCTTCCCGAATGGCCCCAAGACCATCGTCTTCCCGCCGTCCCCGGGAAGCTATGCCTCTGCCCTTTCGTGACCTGAGGTCGCCTGATCGGCCTGGCTGACAATCAAGCCAACTGCATCACAGATCAATAGCCACTGACAGCTAGCCAATGTCAGATAGCCAATGTCAGATAGCCAACGACAACAACAACGGAGACACAGACCGTGTCACAGCGTGAAAGTATCGAGTACGACGTGCTCATCGTAGGGGGTGGGCCGGCAGGATTGTCTTCGGCCATTCGCCTCAAGCAACTCGATCCGCAGCTCTCGGTAGTGGTGCTGGAAAAGGGCTCTGAGATTGGTGCCCATGTTCTCTCTGGCGCAATCCTGGACCCGTCAGGACTGGATGCGCTGTTGCCGGACTGGCGCAAAATGGCGTCTCCTATTAAGACCGAGGTGACATCCGACACCTTCATGCACTTGGGCGAGAGAAGCCAACGGACGCTGCCCAGCGTCCTGATGCCCGGCATGCTGCATAACGAGGGCAACTATATCGTCTCGATGGGCAATGTCTGTCGATGGCTGGCCGAAATCGCCGAGAGCATGGAAGTAGATATATTCCCGGGTATGGCCTGCTCCGAATTGCTGTGGCAGGGTGAGCGTGTCTCTGGTGTGGTAGCCGGTGAGTTCGGCCTGGCCAGTGACGGCACTCCCGGCCCAACCTATGAGCCGGGCATGGAAGTGCATGCCAAATACGTCTTTCTTGCCGAAGGCGCACGTGGCTCACTCTCCAAGCAGGTCATTGCACACTTTGAGCTCAGTAAGGAATCCCAGCCGCAGAAGTTCGGGCTGGGACTAAAGGAAATCTGGGACATCGACCCCACCAGGCACAAGGAAGGCACGGTCACACACACCATGGGGTGGCCGCTGGATCGCAAGACTGGCGGTGGATCCTTCATTTATCATGCCGAGAATCATCAGGTGTTCATTGGCTTCGTCGTGCACTTGGATTATGCCAACCCATACCTGTCGCCCTACAACGAATTCCAGCGTTTCAAACAGCATCCGATGGTGGCCAATTTACTGGAAGGCGGTAAACGCGTTGCCTATGGCGCCCGTGCAATTTCCGAGGGAGGCTACCAGTCGATTCCCAAAGTCACTTTCCCGGGCGGCGTACTATTGGGATGTTCTGCCGGTCTGGTCAACGTGCCGCGGATCAAGGGCAATCACAACGCCATACACTCCGGCATTGCGGCAGCCGAGTCAGCGCATGCCGCCATCAAGGCCGGGCGCGCCGGTGATGAATTGCTCGACTATGAAACCACACTGCGCGAAGGCCCTGTAGGCAAGGACTTGAAGCCTGTGCAGAACGTAAAACCACTCTGGTCACGCTTTGGGCTGATCGGTGGACTGGCGCTGGGGGGGCTGGACATGTGGTGGGCTTCGCTGGTCGGCAAACCGCTGATGGGCTCGCTGACGCATCGCAAGAATGATGCCCAGGCGACCGGCAAGGCAGCGAACTTCACGCCAATCCAATACCCCAAGCCGGATAACACGCTGAGTTTCGATCGTCTCACCAACGTGGCGTTCTCAGCGACCAATCATGTAGAGAGTCAGCCCAGCCACCTGGTCCTGCGCGATGCAACGATCCCTATCGCTGTCAATCAGCCGCAGTTTGCCGAGCCATCCCAGCGTTATTGCCCGGCAGGCGTCTATGAGGTCGTCGAGCAAAGCGAAGGCAAGCTTGCCTATCAGATCAACTTCCAGAACTGCTTGCACTGCAAGACCTGTGATATCAAGGACCCCAGCCAGAATATCACCTGGAATACCCCACAAGGGGGTGATGGTCCCAACTACCCTAATATGTAACCCATACGCTTCCTGAGAAGGCAAGTTGACCAATTTCTCGTCTGATGGATTACAAGTCTTGCTCCCCGAAAAGCCAGTCAGCGGCGTCACTGAATTGATACCGAAAACGTACAAACATCAGCCCATCAGGCAGAAATTGTACCAGCAACACCGATAGGGCCGGCAAGGAACATGGCGCGATCAGCGACTCCACATCCGATCTCGAATTCTCATATCTGCGGTAGCTCCTAGCTGTAGGGTGCCGGATGATCGGATTTCACAACGAAGCTATCCTTTGTTAGCCTCGCGTGAGCTTATCAAGCAATTTATTCAGGAAAGGCTTCATGGACATCAAGCTGCATAAGCAAGCGACGACGACACCGAAAATTCGTGCCGACATCCAAGCAGCTCCTGCCGGTATGACCAACAAAGATCTTGCTCGTCAGTTTGGGGTCAGCGTCTCAACTATCCAGCGCTGGCGTCATCGTGATGATGTCCTGGATCGTTCCCACACACGTCATAACCTACTGGCGACTCTGACCTCAGAGCAGGAAGAGATAGTCATCGCCGCTCGTGAGTTACTACGGCTGGGACTCGATGATCTACTTGTCGTTGCTCGTGAATTCCTGAACCCCAAACTGTCACGTTCCGCGCTTCAGCGCATGCTCAAACGGCGTGAAGTGCCAACTCTCGCCAAGCTGGCACGTCGAGACGCGGAAGGCGTCGAGAAGCCTAAGCATCGGCCTTTCAAGGATTATGAGCCCGGGTATGTGCACATAGATATCAAACATCTGCCCCAAATGCCTGACGAAGATCACAAGCGTTATCTCTACGTCGCGATTGATCGTGCCACTCGGTGGGTGTATCTGGAGGTCAGATCAAGTCAATCTGCAAAGGATGCCCGGGCGTTCATGAAGCGTGTGGAAGAGGAGGCTCCCTTCACGATTCGAACCGTGCTCACGGACAATGGTAAATCCTTTACCGATCGCTTCACCGTGGGCGGCGAGCGTAAGCCCAGTGGGCATCATCTTTTCGATCAGGAATGTCAGAACCATGGCATTGAGCATCGACTGATCAAGCCAGGCAGACCCCAAACGAACGGAATGGTGGAGCGCTTCAATGGGCGTATCTGCGATGTGCTGGCGACTCGGCGCTATGACTCAAGTGAGGATTTAGAACAGACTCTCGAGCGGTATTGCTGGTTATACAACCACCATATTCCTCAGAAGGCACTACACCACAGGGCACCTGTTGCAGCAATGAAGGAGTGGCAGGCCGAACGACCGGAGCTGTTTACCCAGACTGTAATCAATCAGGCGGAACCCGACACCTAGCCAAGCTCACTAGAGGCGAGTAAGCATCTCAGTCACTATAGCAAGTGCCGATGACTGGTCCAAGACGGCCTGAGACGTGTGACAACCGATGTCCGCTTCGGATAACAAGTCGCTGATTTAGCGTCGAAACCCGCACCCTGCCAGTCTTCTGGCGGGGTGTTATTGTCTTGGGACACCCGCCGAGAGCCGATTTATGACCATGACCCCTTCCCCCATCACCTGTCGCACCTTTATTGATGACTTCGCGCGCGGCATTGATGAAATGGTAGAGATGCCGCTGGCAGATGCCCGCGAGCGCTATGAACAACTGTGCCAGCAACTTGGCGCGCCGCTCGCCGAGGGCGTCACGACCCACGAGGATCACGTCGAGATCGCCGGCCGCGCGACGCCACTGCGCCTGCGCCACTTCATCCCGGAGGTGGCACGCAAGGCGGAAGGCAACCTGCCGGCGCCGGTGGTGTTTCTGCACGGCGGGGCCTGGCAAATAGGCTCGCCGGAGAGCCATCAAGGCATCGCCTCCAGCCTGGCCGCCCAGCTGGGTCGTGAGGTGGTCAGTGTCGATTATCGCCTGCTGCCGGAAGCCAACTATCAGGACGCACTGGCGGATTGCCTGGCGACCATCGAGCACCTCTCCGCCAGAGTCGAACCGGTGGCCATCGTCGGTGACAGCGCCGGCGCTCGACTGGCGATGGATGTGGCGCGCCGACTCGATACCGAGATGCCCAACATCGGCCTGCAAGGCACACGCATGCAAAGCCTCGGCACCCACGGCGCGGAAATGGAGACGGCCCATCATCAGGAGCATCCGGCCCCCGACAAGCCTACAAGCTATGTGCTGGGGCTGATCTACCCGCCGATGGACCCGGTCTTCGTGCTGGCCAAGGAGAACGAGTTCGCGCTGGGCTCGGATGCGCCGCTGCTCGGCCGCGATGAAGTGGTCAGCATGTGGCTGACCATCGCTGAGGGCGACCGCTCAGTCAGTTACTCGCCCTCGCCGGCCCATTCCCAGCAGCCGCCTGCACGCCAGATCGAAGTACTGGCCGCCGAGCATGACCCGCTGACGCAACCGCTGGAGGCAGCGGTGGATGTCTGGCGCTGGCGCGGTGCCGATGTCGGTTATCGCAGTGCACGCGGCATGGTGCATGCGGCGCTGCATGCGCATCACGCGCTCCCCGAGATGCAGCACGCCTGGCAGGCCTTCTGTGAAGCCCTCGATCGGCGCCTGTGCACCCTGGACTAGCGAAAGCCCCTCACGCACACAAACGCCCAGCCACGATAGTCGTGACTGGGCGTTTGTGTATCTGGTGACCGACATAGCTGACGGCAGATATAGCTGATTACTGAAAAGCTCGGTGACCACCGCTTGAGCGTCTAGCCGTCGGTCAAGTCTTCAGGCTGGCCGGTGACATGAAGCGCAGCTCGATGGCGACCGGGCACTGACGGATGCGCTGATGCCACTCCTGCTCCAGCCGCTCGCGCGTCATGTCCTGAGATGAATCGTCCGTCAGCACGACCACGACAATCAGTCTGAAATTGGCGTCCAGGGTGCGGTCCGCTAGCAGCGCTTCGTAAAGCAGACTTTGCAGCACCGTCTGCGCTCTGGCGTAGTGCTTGAGCACCTTCACTTCAATGAACGTGAAGGGGGCACTTTCTCCCTCGAGCAACGCATCGAAGCAGGCATCGGTCTCGCCCACACGCACATGCCGCGTCATCGCGCCGCTTGAACCGCCGCCCGCAGTGGAGGACTCCTGCATCTGACGCAGCACCGCATCCTTCAGCTGGGTCAATTGCTGGCGATGATGATCCAGGTGCTCGGCACGGGATAACGGCGCCCTCTCATCGGTGCTGTCCTGCGGGCTCAACAGCTGAGCGACATCGGCATCGCCGACGGCCTGCCCGCAATCCTCAGCAACGGCTGACATCGGAGTCTCGGCTCCTGCTCCACCCTGCTGCCAATCACTCTCCCCCAGCGACTCCTGCACCTCGCGAGTCAGACGCTGCTCCTGCTCGGTTGGCGATAGCGTTCGCATGAAGGAGCGGTCCTTGTCGTAATCCCCCGGCGCATACAACTTACCGTGATGATGGGTCACGAGACGATAGAACACCGCCAGCACCAGCAGCGGAAACACCACGATGAAACCGATCAACGGCCAACGCTCCGCCACCGTCAGCGTCTCGGCCGCCGAATTCAGCAGCAGACTCGCGAAGCCATAGATCAACGAGATGAACAACGCGATGATCCCCAGCGGGTTCCGCGCCAACTGCCTGGCATATTTCATGAACTGCATACACGCTCCATTCCTTGGGGCTTACTGAGGATATCCTCATGCAATGGGGGCGAGCAGCCTGATAATGCAAGAGGCCAGCCTCACCACTGCATCACGATGAATGTCAGGGTCATCACGCCGATGGCGACCAACCAGGCACCCAGCACACGTTGGGCGATGACGAAAGCCGTCTCGGGGAGCAAACGCCCGGCCAAGGCAAGCATTCCCCAGCCGGCGACAACGATGAGGAGTATGGCCATCATCACGCCCAGCAGTATTGCCACAGGGGGAGTGGCCACGTCATGCCCGACGAACAGCAGGGCGACCACCAACCCCGACAACGTTGCCGGGACATGCGCCATCAGCGCCCTGCCCCACAGCGTGCGCAGCGGTAGATGAATCGACACCAGCGAGGCCGTGACGATCGCTAAACCCACCACTGCCATAACCAGCGAATCCGGCGCGTACAGCGCCACCACGATTCCCAGCACCATGGCATTGATCAGACGCAGGACACCGCGCAGCCACTCGCCAGTCGTGAAGCGGCTCTGACAGGCAACGCCCACCAGACTGGCCGTCATCAGCAGATAAATAATCACCGGACTTCCAGTGGCGGCGCGAACACCCAACAGCCATTGATCCCACATCATCATGCCAGGGCCTCCATCAGGAAGTAGACGCCCAACAGCGCCGTCACTGCGCCCAACACCCGCAGCAACACGCCCTGACGAAAGCGCTCTGCCACTACGCCCACGCCGATACCGGCGGCATGCAGACTGCCGGTGGCCAACATGAAACCCATCGCGAAGGCGAAGGGATCAGAGGCCAGGGGCAATTCCGCCCCGTGGGCGTATCCATGACAGATCGCGAACACCGAGACCACCAGACAGGCGAGCCACAGCGGTAATGCGACCCGCCACACGATGAAGGCGCCGAGTATCAGTGCGGAAAGCGCGATACCGATCTCGATGCCCGGCAGCGCCAGACCCACGATGCCGACCACGCTGCCCAGCGCCATGATCATCGGGAAGACGACCGGCAGCAGCCAAGTGGCGGGCCGCCTCAGAATCACGCCCCACAGGCCCACCGCCACCATGGCCGTGAAGTGATCAAGCCCCGTCAGAGGATGTAAGAAGCCCGCGGCAAAGCCACCGACCGAATCGGTATCGACATGGGCATGCGCAGCCCCGGAGAACATGACCAGCAACAGGCCCAGACGGGAGATGGCTGTCCGCGTGAGCCGCGGCGCCGAAAAGCGGGTGAACGTCATGAGGTAACAATCCTTCGGTGAAAAGCATGAAGCCTCGCGGCAATGCAGGTCTCTCGCATGGCCGCAGGACTTCTTCATACAGCACGCTATTTCATGCAACGCTTATGCTCAGGCAGTCCGCGCGACTGTCGGCAAGGTGGCGCGCCAAGCTGCCACCCCAAGCTTTCACTCAATAGCCTGATGAACATCCGCCTCTACTGCTCAATGGATGCCTGAGACGGGGCCTCTGACGGCTGATCAGACTCCGGGCGATCAGACGTGCCCTTCTCCGGCCCACCCGGGCCAGGGCCCTGGCCCGGTATACGCGGCGAGCCGATGCCCATGCTGGCCGTGGTCACGAAGTTGTCCTTGGCGACCACGCCCTTGAGGCACTTGGGCAGATTCGGGAACTCGTCGGTGGCGTGATAGTGGTACTCGCCCTCGGGGTGGCGCTCTGTGGGGCCGAAGTGCCCATTACAGCTGTCGAGGTCCGTCGGGACGCTGCCGCCGGAATCCTGGGTGCCGAACATCGGATAGCCATCGAAGGCATAGGCGAACTGTGCGGTATGGCTTTGTGGCAACTGACAGTGGGCATCGACACCGTGCTCATCATAGAGGGTGTCGATATCGGTCGCCGTGGCATGCCAGTGATACCAGCCACCGGGGTCGACATGCCCGCCACAGGTATCCAGCGCCGGCAGGTTGCCGGTGTCCAGCACTGATGGGGCGTCAGCGAAGATCGGCACGCCATCCAGGGCAAGACCGATCTTGGCGACGGTGCCTAGGGGTGTGGGCTCGTCAGCCTCCACCGGTTGGAGGGGCAGCAGTACGGTCATCTCGACGCTCTCATCCTCGGCCACGTTGAGACAGTTGTTGGCCTCGACCAGCGTCTTGCTCAGATCCGTCATGATGTGAAGCGATTCGTCATCATCATAGAAATGGAAACCGAGCGTATCGAGCATCTCGAAGAAGGCACGATCCAGACGATAGAGCCCCGGATTCTCGCCATCCCAGTCCCAGATACCCCCCTCATCATCCAAAGATGGCGGGCAGAACGGGCCGGTTTTGAGGCCATCCGGCTTGTACTTGACCACCAGACGGATGCACTGGGACTGCGTGCCATTTTCCAGCGTACAGCTCACCGTTTCAGGGGCTTTCACCAGTGCGGCCGAAGAGAATTGGCTCGGCACGACTTCAGCGTGAGCCGCGCCGGCCATGAGCATTGCGACCGATGCTGACAGTACTGAAGCAGACCGTACTGAAGCGGGCAAGCGTGCCTTGTGCCGCAAGGCAGCTGCACGATGAGGAGATGTGAAGGTCATTCAATGACTCCTGAGATGACGCTTGAGCATCGCGGTAAGCGCAAGATGTCACCGCGACAGAAAGGGTGAGTCAATCAGAACGCATGCAAAAGAGCAGCGCTTCAGTCAACAATCAAGCACTGACAACCGGCAGCCCACAGACAGCAATGCCCGCCCTCTAATTCCATGCAACATCATCAGAATGGCGGGCGAAGCATTCACGGTGCATGCGGCGCAGGCGCCTTCAGCCTCAGCGTTCCGCTGGGCCGCCCGGCGGCTTGGCACCCACGGGCAGACAGGCAAGACCTTCACCGCCATCGGCCGGCGCGTCACCTGATGCACCCGGGCCAGGGCCGCCCTCAGGCGGTGCGATGCACTGACCGGGGATCAGATCCTGCTGACCTTGCACCTGAATCTGACATTGGTCTCCCACCTGCTTGGCAATACATGCCTCCAATGCTTCCTGAGGCGGCTTACCGCGCGGCGGTTGCTGCGCCGCACTCACGGCACTAACTGCCAGCAGGGCGCCGGTGGTGGCAAATATTGCACCGCTGCGGGCGATAGCCTGACTCACGCCAGAGAGACCAGAAAGCTTCATCATGCTCGTTCCTTGTGTATTCGTGCGGATCAACGCAGGGTGCCGCCAGAGTGTGCAGGCAATATGTCAAAAAGCCGCAACCACGCCGACAACCCCGGAGCACCCTCTGCACTCGCAAGGACTCCCCCATACACACAAGAAAGGCCTTCGGCCTCACGCCTCGTCGTGAGGCTTTTGCCCTTCAGGCCCGCCCTCGGGCGGCCCACCTGCCGGGCGTTCATCTGCCTTGCAGACCGCATCCGGTGAGTCGAGCGCACAGCCGATCTCGCCCTTGAAGCAACCTAGAATCTCGTTCTTCTCGGCACTGTTGCCGTGATAGTGATAGCCGATCCCTGCGGCGACGTGACCGCTGCAGGCATCCAGCTCGGCCTTTTCAGCATCCTCACCGGTCAGCTTGGCCAGGATCGGGTAACCGTCCATCGCGAAGCCGATCATCGGGGCATCCGCTTCAGACTTCTCCTGCTTGGGGCTACAGCCATTGGCACCGTGGTAGTGATAGCCCACGTGCAGATTGACGTGCCCGCCGCAATCGTCGAACGGGGCCAGAGTATGGGCAGCGAGAATGGCATCCTGCGGCGCTGCGGCATCGAATCTGACGCCGTTGAAGGCGATACCCCGTGGGCCTGGCGTGCGCCCTGTCGCCTCTTCCTGACGAGCAACAGGCATCAATGGCAGTACATAGGTGGTCTCGACGACCTCATCCATGTATTCCGTGCGGCATTCCACGCAGTAGTTGTTGTACTCCTCGGCCACATCCGGCCGCGCCGCCTGATCACACGCGGTTCTGGTATCGGTGACGTGCACCTTGCCGGTGTCCTCATCGAACAGCTGCCACTCGGGGTCATCATAGAAAGTGGCCAGATTCTCGATGAAGGCACCATCGACATCGTATTGCTTGCCGTCGCGCACCCAGATGCCGCCTTTCTCGGCACCATCCGCGATATTGCCGGGACACCAGGGGCCCATTTGATCAGCGGCCAGCGAGTTCTTGAGCGTGATGCTGAAACATTGGGTATCGGTACCGCCGGACAGCGTGCAATCCACTACCTCGGGGCCTGCGACGATGCTGTCGGCATCGAACATCGACTTGAGGGTAGCCAGGCGCTCGCTCATGTCGGTGCCGTGGGCCACGGCGGTCGTGGAAGCCATCAATGCGATGGCGCTCCCCAATAGCAGCTTGCTTGTCAGATGCTTCATTCCCCATCCCCTTGTCATTGCGAAAGTCGCTCTCATACCTCTGCAGGCCACACGCAGCTATCACTCACCCGCGGCAAACGCCGGCTGAAACCTCGTACTTTATCCAGCACAAGACGCACCCTGTCCGACAGCATGACATCTCAAGGCGAAGATACCCGCTTTCTGGCAGCCTTTCCCATCAGATCAGGTTTTTGACACGCGGGTATGACAGCCGCATGAGGGCCACCGACAAAAGCCATTGATAAGAGCCGATCGCACGCAAGGTGGCACACGAACTTGCAGCAATTGTTGAAAGCATCGCCAGTGTGTTTAAAGCAGCATCTTTGGCCAGGCCTCAGCGCGTCTGGCGCGGGGAGTGCCCGAAGTGATTGCGGTAGGCACGAGAGAAGCTGGAGCTGGAGGTAAAACCGCTCGACAGCCCGACCGAGAGAATATCGAGGTCGGTTTCCTTGAGCAGGTGCCGCGCCCGCTCCAGGCGCAGCCGCAGGTACCAGGCTCGCGGCGAGGTGGAAAGCTCCTGCTCGAACAGGCGCTGCAACTGTCTGAGCGAGATGCGACAGCGTCGGGCCAGCTCCTCCAGCGACAGGGGGGTGTCCAGATGCTGCTCCATCAAGGCGACGGCATCGACCAGCTGGCGCTTGTGAGTGCCGAGTCGCCGCGCCAGCGTCATGCGCTGCTGATCGGTACGCGTCCGCATGCGGTCATGGACAAGCTGCTCGGAGACATCGACTGCTAGGGCCGTGCCGTGCCGCCGGGCAATCACGTCCAATGCCATGTCCATCGCCGCCGCTCCCCCGGCACACGAGAAACGCCGTGCGCCCAGCTCGAACAATTCATCCGAGGTGCTGATGGCAGGGAAACGCTCGCGAAACGACGGCAGACTCTCCCAGTGCAGCGTGACGCGCTCACCATTGAGCAGTCCGGCCGCGGCGAGCAGGAAGCACCCGGTATCCAGCCCGCCCAGCACACAGCCACCGGCATCGAGGCGATTCAGCCAGCCAGTGAGAGCGCGATTCAGGTGAGCTTCCGGCTCGAAGCCACTGCATACCGCAAGCGAAGGCAGCGAGCGGATATCCAGAATGCTGTGATCCGCCACCAGCGTCATGCCACTCGATGCCGTGACCGGCTGGCCATCCTCACTGATCAGCAACCAGCGAAACAGCGGCTTGCCGCTGATGCGATTCGCGATGCGCAACGGCTCCACCGCCGCGAAGAAGGCCATCATCGAAAAACGCGGCAGCAGCAGAAATCCGATCGTTTCGGGCAAGGGGCCGGAATAGTCGAGACGCATGACGCGAGAGCCTCCGTGACAGGGAAAGAGAGGTGTCATGGGTCATCACCCGAGAGCGTGACATGACGACGACCGTCAAAAATGACGCATTACGTTAACAATAATTCGCCTGACGACAAAACAGACTGTTGAAATTTACCTGTCGTCGAGACTTCACCATGCCGCCTCCCGGGCATCCCCGGGGCCTCAGTACGAGCGCCTGGCGATCATGTCGCGGTGATTCGCGTCCCGCTTGCCCGACCCGCTTCTGGCCTAGCGTGATTTTTCCAGAAGCTGTAGCCATCAAAAACAATTCCATCCATAATATATCGTAATGTTATTAGGCAGTTAGCCAAGAACTGCTCTTTCCAAAATGCGCTCCTCATCTCTTCTCGTTGCCAATACGACAACAATAATGGTGCCGGATGAGCGGTCGATATCCCCGATGCCTCGACCGAGACAGGGATCGCTGGCCCTTTGACCAGCTCGAACAGGAGTTACTGCGTGACCCCTTCCCAATCCGACCCCGCGTCCTCTCCCGATTCCACGAATACCGCCCCTCTGCCCTATCCCGACGCCAGTTCCAGCGTGCAGGTCGAGACCTCAGGCTGGCTGACCGGCATGCACAAGGGCATGACCCTGACCTCAGCGGGCCTGCTGCTGCTCTTCGTCCTGGCCACGGGCCTGGCACCCGACATGTCCGCGAGTCTGTTCGGCGCCGCCCGCGCCTGGATCGAGTCCACCTTCGGCGCCTATTATCTCGTCACCATCGTCGGACTGATCGGGCTGTGCATCGCCCTGGTGTTCTCTCCCTGGGGCAACCTGCGCCTCGGCGCACCGGACAGTCGTCCCGAATTCTCACGCTTCACCTGGGTCTCGATGCTGCTCTCGGCAGGCGTCGGCATCGGCATCCTGTTCTTCGGGGTCGCCGAGCCGCTGTTCTACTTCGATGACTCCGGCGGCTTCGGCTACCCGAACAACCCCCACGCGGACCTCGCCGGCCACACCGCCATGACCCATGCGCGCGCCGTGGATGCGCTCAAGCTGGCCTTCTTCCACTGGGGCCTGCATGGCTGGGCGGTCTATGTGATCGTCGGCATGACCTTGGCCTACTTCGCCTATCGCCGCGGCCTGCCGCTGGCACTGCGCTCCGCGCTGTATCCGCTGATCGGCAATCGCATCTATGGCCCCATCGGCCACGCCGTCGACATCATGGGGGTACTGGGCTGCGTGTTCGGTATCGCCACCTCGCTGGGCCTGGGCGTCAGCCAGATCGCCGTCGGCCTCAATCGCCTGACCGGGCTGGATTCCGGCATCTACACCCAGGTGGTGCTGATTGCCGTGATCTGCGCCATCTCCATCGCGTCTGCCGTCTCGGGGGTCAGCCGGGGTATCCGCATCATCTCCGAACTCAACGTAGGCGTCTCCGTCATCGTGGTGGGCAGCTTCCTGATCGGGGGGCCGACACTGTGGTTGATCAGCATGTTCGGCGAGACGCTGGTCTCCTATGTGCGTGACGTCATTCCCATGGGCCTGTGGGTGGCGGGCACGCCGCTGGAACGCGACTGGCAGGATGCCTGGACCATCTTCTACTGGGCCTGGTGGCTGGCATGGGCGCCGTTCATCGGCCTGTTCATCGCCCGTATCTCCAAGGGCCGCACCGTGCGCGAATTCGTGCTGGGCGTGCTGATCGCACCGCCGCTGATCATCTTCATCTGGCAGGCGCTGTTCGGTGGCACCGCGTTGCACCAGGAACTGACCGCAGCCCTGGGCCCGGGAACCGGCGAACTAATGGGCATGATCCGCGACTGGAACCTGCCGGAGGCGCTGTTCGCCACGGCGGATACACTGGTGGCCAATGACACCCTGAGCGTCATCCTGTCCTCACTGCTGATCTTCCTGCTGATCAGCTGGTTCGTGACCAGCTCCGACTCCAGCACCCTGGTCATCACCACCATCCTGTCGATGGGCGATGAGGAGCCGCTGGCGCGCCACCGGATCTTCTGGGGCGTCTGCATCGGCTCGGTCGCTGCCGTCCTGTTGATGGCCGGCGGCCTGAAAGCCCTTCAGACCGTGCTGATGGCGGCGGCATTGCCGGTCAGCCTGGTCATTCTGCTCATGACACTGGGTCTTCTGATCGCCCTGATCGAGGAATCGCGCATGGCGCTCAAGGCACGTCGCCGCGCCTCCTCCGACACGGGCCTGAATTGATCCGCCGGTCAGTCTGACCGATGCCGGTCACGGCTCCTGCCATGACCTGATGCCGGCACCCGCATGACACCAATCCCCGCTTGAGGCCACAAGGCCCGGCGGGGATTGGCGTTTCTGGCTCCCGGACATCCTCTTCCAGCCTCTCTCGGAGGGCCCCTGAGCGCCGAGGCACTGCAGGCTTCCAGCGAGAAAATATCCGAAAAGCCGGCCTGACGCTTGCCGCATGACGCGTTCAGCTAACTGGACTTCGTTTGGGGAGAAAATGAACGGGGACGACGCTCTAGCCTTAGAACGTGTCGATGTCTGATGTCCAGAACGTTCCACACAGGTAGTGCGAGACAACAATCACAACAATAAAGGAGTGTTCCCATGACACCCGCCCAACAGGACTCGCAAGAGTCCGCTCACCGCGGCATCCCCCCTGATTTGACGCAGCGCCTTGAGACCCGCGGCCCGCTCAAGGGCATGCACAAGGGCATGACACTCACCGCTGCCGGCCTGCTGCTGGCCTTCGTGGTCGGTGCCGGCCTGAGTCCGCAGGCCTCTTCTGCCCTGTTCGGCGCCGCCCGCGCCTGGATCGAGAACACCTTCGGCACCTACTACCTCATCCTGGTCGTGGGCATGATCGCCCTGTCACTGGTCATGGTGGTGTCTCCCTGGGGCAGCCTGCGACTCGGCCCCAGGGACAGCAGACCCGAGTTCTCGCGTTTCACCTGGATCTCGATGCTGCTCTCGGCAGGCGTCGGGATCGGCATCCTGTTCTTCGGGGTCGCCGAGCCACTGTTCTACTTCGACGACTCCGGTGGCTTCGGGCACCCCAACAACCCGCACGCGGATCTGGCCGGCGCTACCAGCATGGACCATGCCCGCGCCGTCGAGGCCCTCAAGGTGGCCTTCTTCCATTGGGGCCTGCATGGCTGGGCGGTGTATGGCGTCGTCGGCATGACACTCGCCTACTTCGCCTACCGCCATCACCTGCCCCTGGCACTGCGCTCGGCGCTCTATCCGCTGATCGGCGAGCGCATCTACGGTCCCATCGGTCACGCCGTGGATATCATGGGCGTACTGGGCTGTGTCTTCGGAATCGCGACCTCGCTGGGTCTCGGCGTCAGCCAGATCGCCGTCGGGCTCAACCGCCTCACCGGACTGGATGCCGGGCTCGGCACTCAGCTGGCGTTGATCGCCGCCATCAGCGTGATCTCCATCGCGTCAGCCGTCTCCGGCGTGAAGCGCGGCATCCGCTTCATCTCCGAGCTCAACATCGGCGTCTCAGTGCTCGTGGTCGGCAGCTTCCTGATCGGCGGCCCCACCCTGTGGTTGATCTCGCTGTTCGGCGAGACGTTGCTGGCCTATCTGCGCGACGTGGTGCCGATGGGACTCTGGGTCGCCCAGACCCCGGGCGAGAGCAGCTGGCAGGAAGGCTGGACCATCTTCTACTGGGCCTGGTGGCTGGCCTGGGCCCCGTTCATCGGCCTGTTCATCGCGCGTATCTCCAAGGGGCGCACCCTGCGCGAGTTCATCCTCGGCGTGCTGATCGCCCCACCGCTGATCATCTTCCTCTGGCAGGCGCTGTTCGGCGGTACCGGGCTGCATCAGGAGCTGACGGCCGCCATGGGCCCGGGGACCGGCGAGCTGATGACGCTGGTGCGCAACTGGAATCTGCCGGAAGCCCTGTTCGCCACCGCCGATGCCCTGGCCGGCAACGGCGTGCTGGGAGTCATCCTTTCCTCGCTGTTGATCTTCCTGCTGATCAGCTGGTTCGTGACCAGCTCCGACTCCAGCACCCTGGTGGTCACCACCATCCTGTCGCTGGGCGATGAGGAGCCGCTGGCGCGTCACCGCATCTTCTGGGGCATCTGCATCGGACTGGTGGCCGGTACCTTGCTGATGGCAGGCGGCCTCAAGGCACTGCAGACCATCCTGATGGCCGCCGCCTTGCCGATGAGCTTCGTGATCGTGGCAATGACGATGGGCCTTTTGGTGGCGCTCTATCAGGAATCCGGCAACGCACTGAAAAGGTTCGAGAAACCCGCCCAGCATCACACAGGCCCCTGAGCCCGCTCTAAGCCCCTCACTCGACCCGGGCCCGTCGTGCCAGCAGGCAACGGCGGGCCTTGAGGCATGTCTTTCACGTCAGGCGTCCCACGAGACTCATAATGTCGCGTTATGGCAAATACTGGTCGCCAATAACCAAAAATTAACCAGAGGGCAAGATAGGCTTATGAGGTCCTTGCCACCCACAGGAGTCAGCCATCGTTATCTGCCCTCTCTTGACGACTTCTTGCTGCCGTCAGCTTGCCAGTTCGACAACAACAACTTCAGGAATCGCGCTCTCATGACGACCGACACTTCCTCCTCCCGCCAGCCCGAGGCCACCACGGATTCCGTCTGCGGCCTGGGGGACACAGACTCCGCCAAGGGCAAGTACCTGACCTCGATCGCTACCGTCGCGGTCATCATGCTGCTGATCGGCGCCGCCGCCCTCTTCCCGACGGGATTCCTCGCGGCCCTCGACACCGTCAAGACCTCGGTGATCGGCAATCTCGGCTTCATCTTCACCTGGCCGGCCTTCGCCATCTCGCTGGTGATGGTCGCGGTGTGCTTCACGCCGCTGGGCAAGCTGCGCTTCGGTGAAGGCGAACCGGAATTCCACACCCTGAGCTGGATGGGCATGCTGTTTGCCACAGGCATGGGCATCGGCCTGCTCACCTGGGGCGTGCTGGAACCCAAGTACCATACCGATGCCGGACAGAGCACCGACATGGCACTGCTCAATGCCTTCAATCATTGGGGCCTGCTTGCCTGGGCGGGCTATCTGGCCATCGGCGCGCTGTTCGCGCATGCCATGTACAACATGAAGATGACCAAGCCCGCCGAAGAACTGCTGGGCAATGGCCTGTGGAGCAAGCTCAACCTGGTCAGCCTCGTCGTTTCCACCGTCATCGGCCTGTCGCTGTCCTTCACCTACGCGACCACCCCGATCCAGCAGGGGCTGGTCAAGCTGGTCGGCATCGAGTTCAGCCCGACCCTGATCATCAGCGTGCTGGCCGTATGCGCCATCATCTCCTCCGCCTCTGGCCTCAAGCGCGGCATCAAGTGGCTGAGCAACTACAACACCCTGTTCGCCATCATTCTGATGATCGGCGTGCTGGTGCTGACCGTCCCCGGCGACATCGTTTCCACCTTCGTGCGTCTGGTGCCGGAATACCTGCTCAAGTACCCGGCGATGGCCACCGACATCGGCCTGGGTGATCCGGAGCGCAAGGCGTGGCTGGCCGACTGGCTGTATGCCTTCGAGGCTGCCTGGTACGGCTGGTTCATCTTCACCGGCGTCTTCGTGGCGCGCATCTCCAAGGGCCGTACCCTGCGTGGCATGGTGCTGGGGGTGATGCTGGTGCCGACCCTGTTCTCGTGCCTGTGGTTCGTGGTGTTCGGTCTCGGCAGCCTCAGCCTGGGCGTCGAGGACGTGTTCAAGCTGATCGATACCATCGATACCACCGGCATCCTCTCGGTGATACTGACGCTCAACATCCTGCTGTTCTTCATCACCAGTGCTGACTCGGCAGGACTGGTCTGCGAGATGCTGACCGTCAAGCGCTCACGCGCCTTCTGGATCATGGCCATGGCCGCCCTGGCCATCGTGGTCAGCTGGCTGGGCGGCGATGTCTACAAGACCCTGCTGAGCCTGATCTCGGTCGCCGCGATACCGGTCGCCTTCGGCATCTTCGCCCTGGTGATCGCCTTCGTGATCCGCGTACGCCGTGATCGCGCCTCCCAGGCCATCCCGGCATCGGTGCCACTTACCCAGCGCTGAACCGCCATGGCGTGAGGTACGCCGTAGCGCGTGCCGACGCAATCCGGGACAACGATCTGGCGCAACGCAATCTTCCAGCACAACGGCCCTGCCCTCGAATGAGTTGCAGGGCCGTGTCATGTCTGATGCCCGCCTTTTTTCGTCACCTGCCAGGAATGGAATGGCGGGTCTTGCGCCCTCGACGCCGACAGAGCCCTGCTGTGCTGACAACGACCTACTAGGCTGAAGTGTGTGTCACTACGTTTCCCCCAGGCGTACAGCGTCCATCGGAAGCGACAGGATCACGACAGACAGGAGCGACGCATGCCAGCCAGTTTCCACGACCACCTCAGCCGTCAGATCAATGCGCTGCATGAAGAGGGCCTCTACAAGCAGGAGCGCGAGATCACCTCGCCCCAGCGTGCCAGCATCCAGGTTTCCGCCAGTGATGAAGACGAGGGACAAGGCGCCCAGGTCATCAACTTCTGCGCCAACAACTATCTGGGCCTGGCCGACAGCCCCGAGCTGATCGCGGCCGCGCAACAGGCGCTGGAGCGTGACGGCTTCGGCATGGCCTCGGTACGCTTCATCTGCGGCACTCACCATCAGCATCGCGTGCTAGAAAAGCGCCTCGCGGCCTTTCTGGGCATGGACGATGCCATCCTCTATTCCTCGTGTTTCGATGCCAATGGTGGCCTGTTCGAGACACTCTTCGGCCCTGAAGACGCCATCATTTCCGATGCGCTCAACCACGCCTCCATCATCGATGGCGTACGGCTGTGCAAGGCCAGCCGCTATCGCTATGCCAACAATGACATGAGCGAACTCGAGGCCCGCCTCAAGGAGGCGGACGCGGCTGGCGCACGCTTCAAGCTGATCGCCACCGACGGTGTCTTCTCGATGGATGGCGTGATCGCCAATCTCAAGGGCATCTGCGAGCTCGCCCGCCGCTACGACGCGCTGGTGATGGTGGATGACTCCCACGCCACCGGCTTCGTCGGCGACAACGGGCGTGGCAGCCACGAATATCATGACGTGATGGACCAGATCGACATCATCACCACCACCTTCGGCAAGGCCCTGGGTGGTGCCTCGGGCGGTGTGACGGCCGCGCGCGGACCCATCGTCGAGTGGCTGCGCCAGCGCTCACGCCCCTATCTGTTCTCCAACTCGCTGGCGCCGCCGATCGTGGCAGCGACCCTCAAGGCGCTGGACAGAATCGAGGACAGCGCCGAGCCGCGCCATCAGCTGTGGGAGAACGTCGAACGCTTTCGCACCGGCATGCAGGCCGCCGGCTTCACCCTCGCGGGCGCCGGCCACGCCATCATTCCGGTGATGATCGGCGATGCACGCCTGGCAGGTGACTTCGCCAATCGGCTGCTGGAGGCCGGCATCTACGTGATCGGGTTTTCCTATCCGGTGGTGCCCAGGGGACAGGCGCGCATTCGCACCCAGCTCTCGGCGGCGCATACCCCGGAGCAGATCGACACGGCCGTCTCGGTCTTCACGCGCATCGGCCGCGAGATGGGCGTGATCGGGCCTGCGACAGGAGGTGATGCATGAAGGCGCTGGCCAAGCTCAAGCCCGAACCCGGGATCTGGATGACCGAGACGGCGGTACCGGAAATCGGCCACAACGATGTGCTGATCAAGATCCGCAAGACCGCGATCTGCGGCACGGACATGCACATCTATCAATGGGATGAGTGGTCACAGGCGACCGTGCCGGTGCCGATGGTCACCGGTCATGAGTATGCGGGGGAAATCGTCGCACTGGGCAGCGAAGTGCGGGGTTACGAGATCGGTGATCGGGTCTCAGGCGAAGGGCACATCACCTGTGGCCATTGCCGCAACTGCCGCGCAGGGCGTCGCCATCTGTGCCGCAATACCGAGGGCGTGGGCGTCAACCGTCCGGGTGCCTTCGCCGAATACCTCGCCCTGCCCGCCTACAACCTCTTCAAGCTGCCGGATGAGATCAGCGATGACCTGGCGGCCATCTTCGACCCCTTCGGCAATGCCGTGCATACGGCGCTGGCCTTCGATGTGGTCGGCGAGGACGTGTTGATCACCGGCGCCGGGCCCATCGGCATCATGGCGGCGGCGGTCATCCGCCATATCGGGGCTCGCCACGTGGTGATCACCGACGTGAATGACTATCGACTGGCACTGGCCGAGCGGATGGGCGCGACCCGCACCGTCAATGTCAGCCGCGAATCCCTGAAGGAGGTGATGGCGGAGCTCGACATGCATGAGGGCTTCGATGTAGTGCTGGAGATGTCCGGCGTGCCGTCAGCCGTCGGTCAGATGCTCGATGTCATCAACCACGGCGGCAAGATCGCCATGCTGGGCATTCCCCCCGGCGAGATGGCCATCGACTGGACCAAGGTCATCTTCAAGGGGCTGACCATCAAGGGCATCTATGGCCGTGAGATGTTCGAGACCTGGTACAAGATGGCCAGTTTGATCCAGTCCGGGCTGGATCTCTCGCCCATCATCACGCATCGATTGCGCGTCGATGACTTCGAGCAGGGCTTCGAGATCATGGGCTCCGGTCAGTCGGGTAAGGTGGTGCTCGACTGGTCCTGAGGGCTTTTGCTCGATTGCTCCCCCACGCCAGTCAGCTCCCGATCGTCTGCCCCCGATCGTCAGAGCGCGTGCCGGTCAGTCGTCGCCTCGCGGGGTAACAGCCCGAAGGCCTCGCCCATGCCGGGAGCCGAGAGACGCTGGAGAATCCATTTGAGCGCCTTGCCCTGACGGCCACTGCGCCAGGCAAGGGAGAGATCGATCGGCGCACGATCCGTCTCCAGTGGCAGCACCGTGAGACTGCCGTCTTCCAGTGATTGACGAATCCGGTGCAACGGCAGATAGCCGACACCAAGCCCCCTGCGCTGGACGTCTATCTTCTGCGCCGTGGTCTTGACGATGATCTGACTGCGACCATCCAGCAGCCCCGAAGAGCGCCCGGGCAAGCTGCGCGAACTGTCGGCCACGATGACAGTGGGATAGTCACGCAGGGCGTCGGCGGACAGCGGCTGCGGCAGATGCGTCAGCGGATGACCGGCCGCCACGGCGAAGACCGGCTCGATCGCCCCGAACACTCGGCTCGACAACCCCGATACCGGTGCCTCGCCGGGCGCTCCGATCACCAGATCACAGCGGTTGTCATGCAACGCTTCCCAGGCGCCCCCCATCACCTCCTCACCGAGTACCACCCGGGTACGCGGCTGGATGGCCTGAAACTCCTCCAACAGCGGATAGAGCGCGTCCGGTTCAAGGATGGAATCGACGCAGATACGCAGCTCGACCTCCCATCCCGCCCCCGCCTGACGCGCCAGCGCCGTCATCTCATCGGTGGCCAGCAGAATGCGTCGCCCATGCTCCAGCACCAGGCGTCCGGCATCGGTCAGTTCGGCCTTGCGGCGCGAACGGTCGAACAGCGGCACGCCCAGCTCTTCCTCCAGCTTCTGCACCGAGTAGGAAATCGCCGAGGGCACGCGGTGCAGTGTCTCGGCGGCCGCGGCGAAACTGCCACGTCGGTCAATGGCATCCAGTACGCGCAGCGCGTCCAGCGTGATGGGTGAGACCATGATTCAAAAATTCTGATCAATCAGACCAGAATCCTCCGTTATTTTTCTGTGACACCTCATTTTATAGTAGCGCCATCGATCAGACACACTGATTTGAAAATCCACCCCTTACCTGATCCCTGGAGCCACTCATGCTCAAATCCGCCTTCTCTCGCCTGGTGTCCACTGACACGAGCCTCGCAAGCCTGGTGCTGCGCGTGCCCACCGGCATCATCTTCATGGCCCACGGGTCACAGAAACTGTTCGGCGCCTTCGGCGGCTATGGCCTGGAAGGCACGGGGCAGTGGATGGCCTCCATGGGCATCGAGCCCGGCTACCTGATGGCACTGTTGTCCGGCAGCGGTGAATTCTTCGGCGGACTGGCCATTCTCATCGGCCTGCTGACGCGCCCGGCAGCTGCCGTGCTGGTCTTCACGATGCTGATCGCCATCCTGACCGTGCATATCGGCAATGGCCTGTTCATGAGCAACAACGGCTTCGAGTACGCGCTGGCCCTGTTGACCATCGCGGCCAGCCTCATGATCACCGGCGGCGGCAAGCTGTCCCTTGATCGGGTACTGCAACCGGGCAGCAACGCCGTGCGCGAAGACTGAAGCCTGCTTCACTCACCGGCAGACACCACGACACTCTGAGGAGGTTGCCATGTTCACGTTACGTCCAGCAGCAGAACGCGGTCATGCTCGATTTGGCTGGCTGGAGAGCCGCCACAGCTTTTCCTTCGCCAGCTACTATGACCCGAATCACATGGGCGTCTCCGTACTGCGCGTGCTCAATGATGACACCGTGGCACCCGGCGCAGGCTTCGAGACGCATCCGCACCGTGACATGGAAATCATCAGCTATGTGCTGGAAGGCAGTATCGAGCATCGTGACACCATGGGCTCACATCGCACCCTGGGAGTGGGCGAAGTCCAGCTGATGAGTGCCGGTAGCGGCATCGAGCACAGCGAGTACAATCCCTCGACTCGCCAGCCACTGCATTTCCTGCAGATCTGGATCACCCCGGATGCCAGGGGCCTGACGCCGCGCTATCAGCAGCAACCCTTCACCGCACGCGAGGGACTCGATCTGTTGATAGCTCCGCCACAAGAGGCCGTGGACGGCATCCTGTCCATCAATCAGGATGCCCGGATGTATCGCATCGGCCTGCAAGGCGTGGAACACACGGATACCTCGCTCGCACTACCCTTCGCGCCCCAGCGTCGCTACTACCTGCACGTCATCGACGGGACGGCAACACTGAAGGACAAGGATCAGCAGAGCCTTCCCTTGTCCGCAGGGGATGCCGTCACGCTGGATCATGAATCCGAGGCCACTCTCGCTGAGGCGCGAGGTCTACATGCGCTGCTGTTCGACCTGCCCGCTTGAGAGCCGGCCTCCGATGGCATCGGGCCATGAGTGGCCTATAGACCCACGACGCCTCCCCGCCCACATGACTGTCGGCGGGGAGGCATCGTTGTGTCACGTCCGCATGGGAAGACACCTTGCAGGGAAGGCGGCTGGGCGACATCTGTCGTAGGAAGGCAGAGGTCGTAGGTTCGAATCCTGCTACTCCGACTAAAGAATTCAGTAAAAACGGCCACTTAGCTAATCATAGCGGTGGCCATTATTCGTTGCGGGCTTTCTAGGTTCCAAGTAGGTTCTATATGTCAGAAGGTCGCCAGCTACGCTCCTGACGACCCGCAAATAAACACACCGCACCCGCGCCGCCCTGCTATTTTCCTAGTTAACCAACCATCTACACCTGACCGAGGCGGATCGGGCAAAACAAGAAGAGGACACGACGGAGTCATGGCGACTATGTAGCGCCCTCCACTGCCCTATGATGTTCCTCGGCCGGCGAGGAGTGTCCCCGCCGGTCTTGTTCGCTAAGCGTTGGTCGTCAAGAAAGCCTCCACCTTGTCTAGGGGCATGGGCTTGGCCAACAGGTACCCCTGGAAAATGTCGCAGCCTTGGTCGGCCAGGTACTGCCATTGTTCGTTGGTTTCCACGCCCTCGGCTACCACCTGAAGCCCCATGCTACGAGCCATGGAGATCACGCCCTGTACGATGGCCCTGTCGCTAGGGTCTGTCACCACATCACGCACGAAGCTGCGATCGATCTTAATCTTGCTGACCGGCAGGCTCTTCAGGTAACTCAGGCTGGAGAAGCCCGTACCGAAGTCATCGATTGCGACACTGATATCCAGTTCGCGCAGGGCATTCAGGATCGAGATAGCGGCATCTCTGTCCTCCATAAGCACCCCTTCGGTGACCTCCAGCTCAAGCCAGTGAGGGGGAATGTCGTTCTCCTGCAGCCGTTGGTGCAGGTTGCTCAGGAAGGCAGGACGCTGGAACTGCATCGGCGACAGATTGACGGCCACACGGCAGCTGGCGGTCCCGAGACGCTTCAGCGCCGGCAGATCACGATAGACCTGCCCCAGCACCCACTCGCTGATGGGAATGATCTGGCCGGTGATTTCTGCCACCGGGATGAAGATGCCGGGCGACACCATCCCCTTGACGGGGTGCAGCCAGCGAATCAGAGCCTCGAAGCCCTCCACCTCGCCACGCGAGTTCATCAGCGGCTGATAATGCACCGAAAACTGATCTTGCTCGATGGCCTCCTGGATGTCCTTGCGCAGCTCAACCCGCTCCGAGGGCTCGGCACCGATGTGGTGACGATACCAGTGGGCGGTGTTACCCCCCTGTTTCTTGGCCTTGTACATGGCGCTGTCAGCCCACACGATCAGCTGTTCAGGGTGCTGTAAGGCGAGCTCCCGGCTCGAAGCCATACCGATGCTGGCAGAAAGCCGGAAGTCATGCTCATCGATCCGGAAGGGACGAGTGAGGGCTGTCAACATCTGATCCACGATCGCTTGCGCCTGTTCCTCATGCTCAAGCCTCGGTAGCAGTACCAGGAACTCGTCTCCACCGAAGCGCCCCAGGCTGTCAGTGGAGCCTAGCTGCTCGGCGAGCCGTTCGGCGACAGTCTCCAGCAGCATATCGCCCATGGCATGCCCGAAGGCATCGTTGATCGGCTTGAAGTCGTCGAGGTCGATGAAGAGCACGACAAGCAACGTATCTTGACGCCTGACAATATCAGCCTCCTGCTTGAGCCGCTCCTCAAACGTCGAGCGATTATAGGCGCCGGTCAGGTCGTCATGGCGCGCTTGGTAAGCCAGTGCTTCCTCATCCGCCTTGTGTTCGGTGATGTCCTTGGCAATACCGAACACCCCGGTCACTAGCTCACCCGTCTTAATCGGGATCGTAGTGACATCCAGCACAAGAGACTCTCCCTGCCCGTTACGGCCCAGCATCTCATAGCGCAGCGCACGGCCTGAAAGGGCGCCTTCGAACAGCGCCTGAACCTTGGGCAGGTCGGCCGGCTCGACGAAACGCGAGAAATGCGTGCCCCGCAACTCGTTGGCTGGAAGGCCTGTGAGACTCTCAGATTGCGCGTTCAAGCTCTGGATTCGCCCGTCCAGGTCCAACGAATAGGCCGCGTCCGGGTGATGGGCAAATAGGGAGCGATGGTGCTTCTCGCTATCGAGCAAAGCCTGACGGTCACGATGGCGCTCGATGGCCAGAGCTGTCAGGTTAGCCGCCCTAGTGGTTAGCCTGCGCTCATGGTCGCTGGGCGTGCTCGGTGTCGAACGGTACAGCGCCAATGTACCCAGGAGGTCCCCGTGTGATGAGAACACAGGAAAGGCCCAGCAGGAACCGAGCCGGTATTGTTTCACTAGGGCCTGAAAGTTTTTCCAGCGACAACTCGTAACCAAGTTCTCAGAAATGATCATCTCGCCTGAATAGGCGGCACTACCGCAGGCGCCAATGTCGGGGCCAATGGGAACATCCTTGAGCTCATCCAGGTAGCCAGAGGGCAGGCTAGGGCCCACGGCTTCGGGGAAGTGGGTCTGCGTCTCATCACACAACATGATCGAGCAATAAGCGCCGGGGATTTGCCGCTCCAACATCCGACAAACCGCTTCCAGCGACTTCACATGAGAGACTTCTCGGGCAATCGATTCCTGCACCCGGTACTGCTCCTGGAGCTGCCGGTTAACATAGCGTAGCTCGTTGGCACGCGTCTGACTCAGCTTCATGACCCCGACGCTGAAGGCCAGGAGATAGCTCAGCAGCAGACTGCCAACGCCCGCGCCGGTCGACAGTAATGAGGAATCCGACCAGGGGGCCGGCGGGCCACCAAAGACCGCCCATCGCAGGGTCGCCCCCCCCAATGAATCAATGCTACGCTCAGCGAGAGGCTGGAGCACCATGACGTTTCGATCATGCCCATGCCCATGCCCATGCCCATGCCCATGCTCATGATCCTCTGGCGCGACTTCGGCAAGCATCTGACCTTCTCGCTCGAGATGAACGTTGTAGTCATTCAGCTCCGGGCGTATTTTCTGGAACAGCAGTGTGTCTAGGTCGGCCCAGGAGACTAGCCGACTTTCTGGCCGATCAGGCACCCGGATCGATAGGATTGCCTTCAATGGCTGATCCGGGTCGGGGAGCAGCCAGGACAGTGGCGTATCCCGGGCTATCACCCCTTGCTTGACAGCATCGTTGCGCAACCAGGCTTCCAGCCATGATAACGACTCGGCATCGGGCGCCTTGAGCCAGCCCCCTCCCCCCGTGCCACCAATGAAGGCAATCCCCTTCAGGGCCGGGTGATCGCGGAAGTAGCTCGCGACCTCCTGTTCTCGCAGCGAGGCCATGGGCAGCCCTCCCAGGATGCCCCAGCGCTCGGCCATGCGCTGCATCGCCTGTTCATGACCATTGATCACCGACTCACTGGTCAGCTGGATCACATCCGCCACATGGCCTGCCTGCTCCACCTCGACTCGATGCTGCTGCCAGCCGATGAGCAGCCAGCACAAGGTACTCAGGGAAACCCCGACTACCGCGACATTTCGGTGCCACCGCCCGAGGTTCAAAGGAAAGCGCCGCCAGTGGCCAGCCGTATAGAGCATGGCTAGGCCGAAGCATAGGAAGAACCCGCTGGGCAGGGCCGTACTCAGTTGTTGTAGTGCGAGCCAGGTATCACGGCCTGTGGGGGCCAAGTCTAGGATCAGGCTTGTCAGCCCGACAGCGAAAAGGCTGCCACCAATCGCCTTGAAACACCTCTCGCGCACCACGCCCTGCAGGCCAAACCCAAGCCCGGTGGCAATCAGCAGCATCAGAATAGGGGTGACGGCTTCCTGCGCCACACTCCCTGTACCGAGACGCTCTTGCCTGATACCCAGAGCCTCGATCAGAAGATAGAGAGCAAAGGCAGCAAGGAAGGCCGACAGGCCAAGACGCCACCTCTGATGTCTTTGAATCAGGGTTACCAGGCCGAGGCCCGCCAGGAGCCCAGCGAACATGATGCCGGGGGTAGCACGCAGGCCAACTGGCAAATGAAGCGCTATACCCAGTAGAGAGAAGAGGGTGCCAAGTACGCCGATGGAAATGGTGCCGACAACCACAATCAACAGGCCTGTATCGCCTGCAAGGTGCTGGTGCTGGTGCTTGAACTTGGGATTCACAATAAACTTCTCTTTGCCCTGGATTCATAGAATAACCGCAGCACTTTGGACCGCACGGTAGAGGCAGAAGGGTCAGCACCGGTACCCTTCTCGGCTCACCGACCAAAGTGAAGCAGAGCATGGAATACCGACAGCTGCCCCATACCCAACGATACCAGATACACGCCCGCTATGACTTGGGCATGAGCCAGCGCCAGATTGGCAGGGAGCTGAACCTCCACAGCAGCACGATCAGCCGTGAAATCCGCCGTAACGCTACCGCTGATGGCTATGATCCTGAGCAGACTCAGACACTCAGTGATCATCGGCGCCGCACTGCCACCAAGTGGACAAAGCGCCTTCCAAGCATGATGGCTGCCGTTGCCGGTCAGCTACGTGAGGAGTGGAGCCCACAGCAAATCAGTGGCTTCATGGCGCTCTTGGCCGGCGTTAGTGTCAGTCATTCAATGGATCTACTCCTTGATCTGGGACGACAAGGCCCGGGGTGGTGACCTTTGGCGGCATCTCCGTCAGCCCAAACGCCGCAATAAGCACCGCACGCACGCCAAGAGCGCCGGGTTGGGCAAGATCCCTAACCGAGTCGGTATCGAGCACCGGCCAGATAAGGTTGATGACCGGCGCTTCATCGGCCACTGGGAAGGCGACATCGTGATACAGGGCCACAAGCAATCAGGACTTGTCACGCTGGTCGAGCGTCGCAGTGGTTATTTACTGGCGGCACGACTGCCCAGGATCTCGGCCGAGTTGACGCAAGCAGCCATGATCCACTTGTTAAAGCCGCGTCGAGGAGCGGTCCAGACCATTACGCTGGACAATGGCTCGGAATTCACAGGCCACGAAGCGGTGGCCAAGGCCGTGACAGCGGCGATGTATTTCTGCGATCCCGACTGATCTGGACAGCGTGGGACCAACGAGAATACGAATGGCTTGATACGGCAGTATTTTTCCCAAAGGAACCGATTTCCGCCAAGTCAGCAATGCAGAGCTAAGCAAGGTAGTCGAAAAGCTGAATGACCGTCCTCGAAAAACGGCTTGGTTACCGGACACCTGCGCAGGTGTTTCTAGGGGAATACTCAGGAATCTTGGATACCGCAGGTGCTACGCTTATTGCTTGAATTCAGGTGCTAACCTCATGATGTGAGGCCACGACGACCTTGGTACTGGGTTTCTATAAAAGAAACGGACAGTGGTAGGATAGCTCAGTTTTGCATAAGAGAATTCCGATTGACTAGTTGCTAGAGTCGCGATAGACCACCTCTCAAGGTGAACCCGGTGCGGCCTCGGCCATCAGCTCGGCGAAGCTCTTAAGATCATCGGTGGGGGCATCGTTCAGATTGTAGGCCTGGCGCTTGAGCCGGGTGGCCTTGGCCTGAAGCGCCCTCTTATCCGATGCTTTATTGTCACAGTAAACTTAGCCTTTCAAAGCGCAAGCGAAACGAAACACGATTTATAGAGATTCGCACATAGCGAAGACCTGGGCTTCAGCGCCCCGTACCCTACCTATGGTTCAGGAAGAACCTGGGCTTTTCTCCTCGGCTTCCAGTAGCGCATCCCAATCCAAGCCCGCCAGATCGGCCAAGGGTCAGCACTCGACGTTTGCCAGCCAGATTGTAGTAGGACACTCTCAGGGCCAGACCGCGCTTGCCGACGCGAACGTGGTAGCCGGCTTCTCCGCTATCCCACACTTCGTCACCTTCGGGTAGCTCCTTGGTAAGACGCTCCAGCCCCCTTGTCGTAAGACGTTCTGTCTTTGCCGTCATACCATTGACCTCGATTCCTAGGTTCAAAATAGGTTCCAAGAGTAGGATATATTGGGCTACAGTGAGCAACAAACAGCAATCAGCAAACAGCAACGTCTCCTTAAGCCACTGTTTTGTTTGATATAACTGGCTACTTTTGCTTACGTCAGTTTCTGCTTGAATATGGCGCTTACGCCTTCGGGAGGCATGATACGATCAAGCGCGAGGCTGGCCGTCATCGCCATCCTCGTGAGCTGACGGAGGAAACCCCATGAGCAAGGACACGACCATCACGTCCACTCCACCCGAGACACCCAGATTGCCGGCACCGGATGCACAGCCCCTCACGGCCCACGCCTCTGAGTACAGCGAGGAAGGTTTCTGGCACAAGGTCTCGTCGGTCGCCCGCAAGGCCGGCCAGACAGCACTCAATCCCGCCCTGCGCATGTACTTCGCGGCGCAGGATTCCGATACCCCTGTCTGGGCCAGAACCACTATCTACGGCGCTCTGGGCTACTTCATTTCCCCCATCGATGCCCTGCCGGACTTCACCCCCTTGCTGGGTTACACCGACGACATCACCTTGATGGCGGGCGCAGTGGCCATCGTGGCGGCCCATATCAAGCCGGAACATCGCGCACGCGCGGACAAGGTGCTCAAGCGCTGGTTCGATTGACGGCAGACGACACGCTTGGCAGCGCCTCCCCCCCTCGTGACGGCCCAATGGCCACAAGTTCTCCGTCATGTACAGGGTGTCAACAGTGTTGAATGCCGTGTAGAGCGCTCGTTTAGCGGGTGACACCGTGCGTGTTACCGTGAACTCATCTCTTCATGCCCACGAGCCCCCCCCGAAAGCGCAGGATGCCTCCATGACAATGTTGAAATTCGCCACGGCAGGTCTCGCGCTGCTGCTGATGACCGGTTGCGCCTCGCGTGCCGAGATCGATATGCCCAACATTCAGCCGGTGCAGTCTCTGGCCTATGAACACAAGACGTTCTACCCCGACATCTATTACAGCCAGCCTCAGGCCAATCTGTTCTCGGGTGCCGCGACCCAGGCCATGCTCCCACTGGGCAGCGTGAAACTGCCGCACGCCTCTTCACCGCCCATGAAGAATTTCGACCTGCTGCTGCGCGAACAGTTACCCAGCACCTCGGTGATCTCGCACGATGCCCGCGAGAAGGACTATCGCCTCAAGGTCGAGATTCAGGCCCACGAGAACCGTGGCCCCGTCTATCTCGACTATCTGATGGCAAAGAACCTGCCGATGAATCTGCTCACCTTCGGCATCGCCAATGAAGACTTCGATGTCATTGCCGATTTCGAGGTGGTGTACTGCCTCTATGATAAGGATGAGCAACTCCTCTATCGCAAGGATTACACGGTCAAGGACTCCGTACCTCATCAGACCGGCAACTTTGATCTCGGGGATCGCATGCTGATGCCTGCCCGCGACATGATGAAGAAATACCTTCAGCTGACGATGAATGACTTCTTCATCCAGGCGAGCCAACCCTCACTGAGGCACGTCGCGGTCGTTTCTCCACCCGCCATCTGACGGCTGTCGTCCGCCCCTTGTACAAGAACGCCTCGACCACATGGTGGTCGAGGCGTTCTTGCATGGCCATGCCATTCGTTGCTTCTCTCAGGTCATTTCATCCTGGCAATCGGCTTCGTCTGGCCAAACCAGTCGTCTGCAGCCTCATCCCTTGCTGACCTGAGTACCGCCACCTTCCTCACGGGTGGAGGCCGTCATATTGCGCGGCTTTCCGCCCCGCAGGCCCAACGGCAGGCGAAGCAATACCTCAGGGCCATTCTGCGCCAGACTCAGGGTCGTGATCGCCACGAGAATCAGCGCCATCCCTGCCAGCTGCATCATGTCCATACCTTCTCCCAACACGAACACCCCGAACAAGGTGGCCGTGATCGGTTCTATCATGGCGATGGTGGAAGCCACCGACGGCAAGGTATTCTTCAGGCCGATCACATAGCAATAGAAGGAGAACCCTCCCCCCACCAGGCCGAATACCAGAATCAGCCACAGTTCATCGGCGAAGGGGACCGCCACTGCCTGTGAAAGATTCGTCAACGGCAACATCACCAGACTGCTCACGCCCAACGCGATGGCCAATACCCCAGGGGTGCTGCCATGACGCGTGGCTGACTTGAAGGCAAAGATGAAGATGGCGTATGACACACCCGCCAGAAGTCCGAACAGGACACCCAGGGGAGTCACCTTGCCACTCCCGGATTGCAGCACCCCCGTCAGCAGTACGATGCCGATCATCACACCGACGATGGAAATCAGCTTCACCGGTGTCGGGCGTTCCACCCGGGCCAGGAATGACGTGATATAAACGAAAATCGGCGCGCTATACATGAGAGTCGCGGCAACGGCGACACCACTCATGCTGACACTCGTGAAATAGAACATGAAGTTGCCGGCGACCCCTACCCCCGCCAGCAGCGACCACCCCAGCAACGCGAGCGGTTTCCTGGCCGGCACCTTGTGGTAGCCCAGCAATACCATCCAGGCCAACATGCAGATGAACCCGACAAGGGCACGCCAGAAGGAAATGACTTCAGCCTCCCAGCCCCAGGACATCAGCAAGCTGCCAATCCCACCTGTCAGCCCCCATTGAAAAGCGGCCAATACGACCAACACACTACCCAGTTTTGCCATTCATGCTCCCTTGTCTCAGGAAAAACCAGATCTTCGATGATTTATCAGCCGCAATCGCAGCGTAACAAGAGTCCTCAAGACACATAAACCCATCCCTCATTGGTCGTAACCAGAGTCTCTGAAACTCCATGACTGCCTATCCAGGGCTTTCATAACCTCATGAAAAACTTCGAATATTCGCGTCTTCAGAACGGTGTTTGACACTGGTATTACCAGTCAACATGACGTCGCCAAGAATGTTTTCCTCGCTTACCTTGATCTGGTGAGCCCTACGGTGATTTCCCGCAGTGTGGATGAAAACTCAACGCCAAACTCTGGATCAACCTTCACATTGCAGTGTCAAAAACCAACAAAAAGACAATCACCCTTTCATGCGAAGGAGAGTATTGACATGAATGCATCATGGATGGCGCTTCTGGCGTTCACGCCATTGATACTGGCTGGTATCTTGCTGATAGGGTTCAGAATCCCTGCCCGCATTGCCATGCCCATCGTCTTCGTGGTCACGGCCCTGATCGCCCTGCTTGCCTGGGACATGACCTTCACACGCGTCATGGCCTCATCGTTGCAGGGCTTGATACTGACGGTGGCGATCCTGTGGATCATCTTCGGTGCCCTGCTGCTGCTCAATACGCTCAAGCACTCCGGCGGCATTGCCGCGATCCGCAATGGCTTCTCCGGCATCAGCCCGGACCGGCGAGTACAGGCCATCATCGTCGCCTGGCTGTTCGGTTGCTTCATCGAGGGTGCCTCAGGCTTCGGCACACCCGCTGCCGTCGCTGCCCCCTTGATGGTGGCGCTGGGCTTCCCGGCACTGGCCGCCGTCGTGGTCGGCATGATGGTGCAATCCACTCCGGTCTCCTTCGGTGCCGTCGGCACCCCCATCGTCGTCGGTGTCTCGGGAGGACTCGACAAGGCTGGCGTCAGTGACGCTCTGGCCGCGAACGGGTCAAGCTGGGACAGCTACTTCCAGTTGATCACCTCGGAAGTCGCCATTACCCACGGCATCATCGGTATCTGCATGCCACTCATCATGGTGGCGGTGATGGTGCGCTACTTCGGGGCCAATCGCTCCTGGCGCGAGGGGCTTGAAGTCGCTCCCTTCGCGCTGTTCGCGGGTGTCTGCTTCGTGGTGCCCTATGTACTGGCCGGCCTGCTGCTCGGGCCGGAATTCCCCTCGATGATCGGCGCCATGGTAGGCCTCGCCATCGTGGTACCCGCGGCGCGCAAGGGCTTTCTGCTGCCCAGCAGGACCTGGGACTTCCCGAACGCTGACCACTGGCCCGAGGAATGGGTGGGCAAGCTGGACATGACGCTGGAGCCCGTCGAGGGACGCACGCCGCTCTCGGTCGGCATGGGCTGGCTGCCCTACGTACTGCTGGCAGTGCTGCTGGTGATGTCCCGGGTCATCGAGCCGCTCAAGGAAGCACTGACCTCCTTGAGCTTCGGCTGGAGCGGTATCCTGGGCGAGAATGATATTTCCGGCAGTCTGCAACCACTGTATCTGCCCGGCGGTATCCTGGTGATCGTGGTGCTGCTGACCGTCGTGCTGCACCGCATGCGCATGCAGGATGTCAGTGCCGCCGTCACGGAATCCAGCCGCACGATTCTGGGCGCAGGCTTCGTGCTGCTGTTCACGATCCCCATGGTGCGCATTCTGATCAACTCCGGCGTGAACGAGGCAGATCTGGTCTCGATGCCGGTGGCCATGGCGCAGTTCATCGCTGACAGCATGGGCGACATCTATCCGCTGTTCGCCCCCAGCGTCGGGGCCCTCGGGGCCTTCATCGCCGGCTCCAACACCGTCTCCAATCTGATGCTGGCGGATTTCCAGTTCAATGTGGCAGGCGCGCTGGGCATCTCCAGCGCCATGATGGTCGCCCTCCAGGCCGTCGGCGCGGCTGCCGGCAACATGATCGCCATCCACAACGTGGTCGCCGCCTCGGCGACCGTCGGGCTACTGGGGCGTGAAGGCATCACCCTGCGCAAGACGATCCTGCCGACGCTCTACTACGTGATCTTCGCCGGCATCATCGGCATGATCGCCTTCCATGGCCTGGGCGTGGTGGATGGCTTGATGCGCTAGAACAGACACTTCAGCAGCTACCGTGGAGACGCAGACAACGGTGTGCTGGATGGGGTGATCCACAACGACAAAGGGGCCTCGAAAGGCCCCTTTGTCGTTGATAGGTACTGACGATACCCGCTCATGACCAGCGGATCATGGCCTCTCCGGGAATGACAGGAAAGCCGAGCAAATCACGAATGGCCGCGGCATCCGGCGAGAGCGTCAGCCAGCTCACGGCCGCGATGTTGATCAATACCACACCCCAGAACACGAGCCGGTAGCTTGTCTTGCGCGTCTTGTGGCGCAGGCTCTGCTGGGCGATCAGCGCGCCCGGCCAGCCACACAGCAGCTCCATGAGGTGCAATTTCCCCTCGGACACACGCCACTCACCCTGTGTGGCTGCTTGTTTGTCGACTCGATAAGCCAGATACGCCACCAGACTCATGCCCAGATACGCTGCAGGCAACATCCATGGCAGACGCCCTTGCCACCACCCTGCCCCTAGCACGACCGCAACGACCAACACCACCAACCAGGCAAGCCCCACTCCAGCAGAAGTAGTGGAAGCCCCTGCTCCATGCGTGCGAAAGCGTGTGGCTCGTGGGCGATCGTTCTCATCCATGCCCAACTGATACTGCACCTGCGCACTGGCTTTCGGCCGCCCGCGCCCCTTGTACGCACTGATGTGGGCAAAGACATCCTTGCCCCCCGACTCCGGCGTGATGAAGCCGAAGCCCTTGTCATCGTTCCAGCGCGTCAATCGTCCTTGAAGGTTCATCGTCTCATCTCTTCCTGGTCCGGCCCCTAGCCGATGAAGGTACCAGAGGTGTTGCCACCCCCCTTGCCGCCTGCGCCACCATCACCGTTATCCTCATCATCCCTGCCATCATTACGGTCGCGCCTGTTTTCCTGCTCATCCCGGTGATCCACGGGGAGATCCTGCTTGTGAGTGCCACGTTGTTCATGGTCGCGGATGTCGGCCGCAGACGCCTTCAGCGAGTTGGCATGCACGGCCAGCGCATCACCGGGGTTGCGCGCCTCGACCTGGGCCTCTCGGGTGAAGCCCTGGGTTTCCAGCAGGCTCGCGTACCACTGATTGCTCTTCATGCTGATAGTCAGGTTCAAGCCCAGGAACAGGACATTAGAAATCAGCTGCCCTTCCATCGTCGCGGGAATGAAGACCGAGCTGAGCAAGATGAAGCCGAACAGACTCGCCGCCAGCAACCACATGCGCTTGTAGAGTGCCCAGAACAGGCCGAAGAAGAAGGCTGGCCAGGACCAGCCGATCTTGACGGCACGCGTCCCGTGTTCGGGGTGCGTCAGAATACGAAATGAAGCCATCGAGGGAATCCTTGTCTGTGATGCCGAGCAGGCCGCGGGCTGCACGAGGCTCGGGACAAATGACACAAGCCTCGCACTATACCGCTGACCACTTGTCAGGACCATGAACCCCGCTGGCGCTATCTCATTGTTTCCCATCAGGCTTGTCAGCCGCGCGAGTCATCGAGCCCAATCATTCAATCTCAGTCATTCACACCGAGCCATTCGCGCCTGACGACACAGCTCACAGCGTCTGGATGACCAGAGGCGCCTCTCCCGCCGGATAGGCACAGCACATCAACACCTGTCCCTGAGCCACGGCGGCCTGTGGCGGCTCGGGATACTGCACCTGCCCCTCGGCGAGTCGCAGTGCACAGCTACCACAGCGCCCGGAACGACAACTGGACATGGCATTCACGCCTGACTGCTCGGCCAGCTCCAGCAGGCTGCCCTGTTCGGGCGTCCACTGTCGAGTAATGCCCGCATCGCTGGGGGACGGCTGGCCAGGTGCCCCGCGCGGCGTGAAGGTGACTTGGGCATGTTCCGGCAAGCTCGCCTGAAAGTCTGCCGATAGCGCAACCGCGGTTGCCTCCCCCTTCTCCAGTGAGCCAAGGCCAAAGAATTCGTGATGCAGTCGCTCACGCGGCAAGCCCAGCGCCATCAGGGCGGCGTATTGGGCGCGCATGAAGCCCTCGGAGCCACACAGATAGACATGGCTGGAGGCAAGGCCCGGCAGATTGCCCGCCAGACTCACTAGCTCCAGCCTGCCCACTGACTGATGCCGCCCGGCCACGAGATCCGCCTTACTCGGGCGTGACAGGGCGATATGTACCTGCAACCACGCATGCACGCGCGACCAGCGCTCCAGCGTGTCGAGAAACGCCAGCTCACGACCATTGCGCGCGGCGTGTACGAAGGCCACCTCGCCGAGCGGAGGATGCCCCGCGTCTGCCAGCTGAACCAGGCCATCCAGCATGGCGATCATCGGCGTGATGCCGACACCCGATGACAGCAGCACGATGGGCGCGGGGGAGTCCTGCAACATGAAATTCCCCGCCGGTGGTGTCGCTTCCAGCACATCGCTCACCGTGAATTCATCATGTAGCAGTCGTGAGGCGAGCCCCTTGGGATCGCGGCGTACCGAGATGCGGTAGGCATTCTGTCCCGCCCGCCAAGCCTGCGAGAGGCTGTAGCTACGCATCACCGCAATCTCGCCTGACGACAGAGGATGCTGTGGCGTGGAGGCCAGACGCAGGGTCAGAAACTGGCCGGCTTGATAGGCCGCGATTTCCGCCGATTCACGAACCTGCCCCGCTTGCAGCCATGGCGTCAGATAAAAGGAGGTGATCGTCTCGCTTTCGCGCACCTTGTCGATGACACGCAGACGTCGCAGCGTCGATGGCTCATCGCGCGTTGCCGGCCAGTCACCGGTAAGCGCAAGCGATGGCGAGCGTTCGATCAGTCGCGCCTGGGCGGGCAAGGCATTCTCGACATGCAGTACCTGCTCCGGCACCACATCCACGATACGCTCGGCGCCCTCGACCAGTGCTGCCCGCTGGGGGTTCCAGTCGACCCGAGCATGCCCCTTGAGCAACAACACCTCGCCCGTGATGAAATCAGGAATCAACAGGCTGACCCGCGAATCCAGCTCGATATTGCCCAGGGTGTTGAAGAAGCGGTTGCCGGCAAAATCGGGAAACGACAGGCTGCCATCGGCATTCATGTGCAGAAAGCCTGGCCTGCCGCCACGATGCGAGACATCCACGCCGTTGGGCGCAGCGTCATCCAGCTCACCTGCGCGGGTCGCGATGAAGAAGGTGTCTGCCTGAGCCAGCAAGGCACGCGACACCTCATCGTTCAGTGCCACCTCACGGCTGACGAGCGATTTGGTCTGCTCGCCAGCCCAATCGATCTCACGTTGCTGGATGTATTGCGGACAGTTGCCGAAGCTCTGATCGACCCCGATCCGCAGCCCATCGGGCGCGATGTCTGCCACCGCGTCAGGGACAAGCAAGGTGCCATTCAGACGATTGCGCCGCCGAGTTGTAAGATCCAGCCCCAGCACGCCGACCTTGGCACCGGGAGTGAACTCAAGTCCCAGCAATTCCTCCAGCGCCGGTCGTGCATGCACCTGCAGCTCACCGGGCGTGGCATCGCAAAGCTGCCCGGGCGGCGCAAAGCTCACCACCGCCCACGGCCAGCCGTCGCTGTCAGGCACGCCCATGAACAGCACCGGCAGGCTCGCGAAGAACGCGACATGCTGTTCAGGCAGCCGGTCGCGCACATACGGAGCGACCTGCTCGAGATAATGCTCTGGCACGCTTGCGCGAGCCTGGACACGTCGCTCACCTGCATGAAACACCTGCCGCTGCTCATTCATGGGCAAACCCTCAGGATGACATGGAGGCTCAGACCATTACCGGGCTCGTCGCCATGCCCACGAAGTCCGGCTCGGCTTCAATACGCGCAAGCCAGCCGCGAATGGCGGGATAAGAGCTCAGGCTGACACCACCTTCCGGGGCATGGGCGATGTAGCTGTAACCCGCGATGTCGGCCAAGGTGAGGCGCTCCCCCACCAGGTAGTGACGCTGTTCGAGATGGGACTCCATGACGGCGAACAGGGCATGTGCGCGAGCGATGGCCTGCCCGTGGTCAAAGGGAGCACCGAACACGGTCACCAGGCGTGCCGTGCAGGGGCCAGCGGCAATCTCACCGGCCGCCACCGAGAGCCAGCGCTGCACTTCGGCCGCCGCCAGCGCATCGCTGGGCATGAAGCGCTGCTCGCCGTCATAGCGCTGGGTCAAGTAGACAAGGATGGCGTTGGAATCACTCAGGAAGACGCCATTGTCCTCAATGGCCGGCACCTGCCCGAACGGACTGATCTTGAGAAACTCGGGCGCCTTGTGCGCGCCGTTGGCCATGTCGAGATCCACCGTCTCATAGGGAATGTCCAGCAGCGCCAGCATCAGCTCGACGCGGTGACAGTGGCCAGACTTGGGATTGCGGAACAGACGGATGGGAGCTGACGTAGCAGCAAAGCGTGGGTTCATGATTCACCTGACAATGTAAGGAAAGAGCCGAGAGCGGCAAGCGCAGTGCGCTGCAGGAAACGTGACTGGCGATGACGAATCAGAAGCCGAAATCGCTCAACCCCGGGTGGTCATCGGGACGCCGCCCGAGCGGCCAATGGAACTGTCGCTCGCTTTCAGCAATCGGATGTTCATTGATGCTTGCGTGGCGGTGGATCATCAGGCCCTGCTCATCAAACTGCCAGTTTTCATTGCCGTAGGCGCGGAACCACTGGCCGCTGTCGTTGCGGTACTCGTAGGCATAACGCACGGCAATGCGGTCGTCTGTCGTCGCCCACAGTTCCTTGATCAGGCGGTACTCAAGCTCGCTTGCCCACTTGCGAGTCAGGAAGGCCACGACCTCATCACGCCCGGTCACGAATTCGGCCCGATTGCGCCAACAGGTTTCCGGGGAATACGCCAGCGCAACCTGCTGGGGATTGCGACTGTTCCAGCCGTCTTCGGCGAGACGCACCTTCTGAGCAGCACTTTCCGGGGTGAACGGTGGCAAGGGATGACGTGGAAGATTTGCAGACATGGCATCGACTCCAGCGATTGGGGGGATCAGACACATATTGGATAGGCGCATCTCCACGGTACTCTCCCCGCCATGGCGCTAGAATCCTCACCAAACACAATTCATTATTCCATCCGATGACAATAATCGCCGTGAACAGGAGCCAGCAATGGACCGACTGCAGACACTGGAGGTCTTCGTGGCCGTGGCGGATACCGAAAGCTTCGCGGCAGGCAGCCGCGCGCTGGGCATGAGCGCTCCCTCGGTGACACGCGGCATCAATGCCCTGGAAGCCCGCCTGGGCGCACGCCTGTTCACGCGCACCACGCGCCGCGTGCGCCTGACCGAGATCGGTGAGCGATATCTGGAGGATGCACGGCGCATCCTGGCGGAACTTCAGGCAGCGGAGGATGGTGTCAGCGGCGCCGCGACACGTCCTACCGGCGTATTGCGCATCACCTGCCCCACCGAGTTCGGCCGCATCCACGTGATGCCGCTACTGATGGAGTATCTGGAGCACTATCCCGAGATGCGCGCCGAAGTGGTGATGGTGGACCGCGTGGTCAACATGATCGAGGAAGGCTTCGATATCGCCGTGCGCATCGGCTCACTGCCCTCTTCGGGGCTCTCGGCACTTCGTGTGGGTAATGTGCGACGAGTCGTATGCGGCTCACCGGCCTATTTCGCCCGCGAAGGTATTCCCACCTCATTGGATGCGCTGACCACACAGCGCGTCATCGCTTCAAGCACACTGAACAACGGAAGGGAGTGGCGTTTCGGACAGGAGATGGAGCAACAGGCAAGGGTAAGCGCACAGCTAACGATGAGCAGCATTGCCGCCTGCATCGAAGCGGCGTGTACTGGTTGGGGGATTACCCGTGTGCTGTCCTATCAGGTCGGCGATGACCTCGCAGCGGGACGTCTGCAGGCCGTACTGGAAGAGCTCGAGCCACCACCGTTGCCGATTCATTTGCTGCATAGCGAGGGGCGCGGCGCAGTGGCCAAGGTACGTACCTTTCTGGATTTCGCCGCCGAGCGCCTGCGCGCCAATCCCGTACTGAATCCCTCACCGTCAGCGCGATTGACCGACTGAGCCTGCCTATGGCGGGTTGAAGGCCGTCATGTCCTGTTGCAGCAGGCCCAACAGGCGGTTGGCGCCCCCGCTCAATTGTCTTCCTAGACGGCTAATCAACTGCACATGTGGCGTGACGAACTGGGCTTCCTGCAACGGAATGCGGCACAGCCGTCCAGCATCGTCCTCCTCGGTGACCACGAATTCCGGCAGCAATGTCACTCCGCCATGCAAGGCGAACTGCTTGAGCATGGCAATGGCATTGCAGGTCAAGGTCGGGCTCAGCATCACGCCCGCCTGATGCTCCGCCAATGTCACCAGTTGGCGAATGCCGAAAGACACCTCCGGCAGTGCCAGAGAGTGACTGGATAGCTCTCCAAGCGCCAAGGGCTCACGCGTTTCACCCGAGCCCGCCGCACACTGCTGCGCCAGCGGATGCGCTGGATTGACCACTGCGCACACCGGTTGCGGTCGCGAAACATGCGTGCGGATCTTGGGGTCACCCGCTGGGTGAAACACCAGCCCAAGATGCGCTTCATCCTCGACGACCTGACGGATCACCTCATTGGTTCCGCACAGATTCACCTTGAGCTCGATGCCCGGATAGCGCGCGGAAAAGCGGCTCAATGGCCCTGCCAGACCCTCGATGAATCCCTCGCCGATTGCCAACACCAGCGAGCCACTCTGCAGCCCTTTCAATGACTGCAATGACTCGAGTAGCACTTCCTGCTGTGCCAGGCGCTGTCGATAGTATTCAAGCACCCGCTCCCCGGCCTCCGTCGGCTTCACCCCACGCCTGTGCCGCTCCAGCAGCGGCATGCCCAGCTCATGTTCCAGCTGGGTGATCTGTCGACTGACCGCGGAGGGCGCCACATTCAGGTAATCTGCCGCCGCACGCACGCTACCGAGTCTTGCCGCCTCAAAGAGATGCCCGATCCGCCGCTCCTGCACCTGACTCATGACGCCTCCAGCATTGCTTTTAAAGCAACATTAAAGTGAATTCTGGATTATTGCTGGAACGCAGAAGCCCTGTCCATACTCGAGTCACTGGGTGCTACTCCCCCTTTCACCACGACAGGAACCACACAATGACAACAACCGTCGGTGTCATCGGACTGGGCAACATGGGCGGCGGCATGGCCGCAACGCTTGCTCGCCATGACTTCCCCGTCTTCGGGTTCGATCTCTCACAGGCTGCGCGTGACAAGGCCGCTGCGGCAGGCGTCATACCGGTCAGTTCACTGGCAGAGCTGCTGGACAGGATCGACGTCGTGATCCTGTCACTGCCCAAGGCTGAACACGTGGAACAGCTGTGTCTGGGCAAGGCAGCGGGACAGACAAATGGGCTGGACGCCTCAAGTCTGATGGCCCTGGGCAAGCCGGGATTGATCGTGATCGACACCACTACCTCGACTCCCGAGACCAGTCGCAAGGTGGCGGCGGCGCTGGCGAGTCGCGACATCGACTTCATCGATGCCCCAGTGTCCGGCGGCCCCAAGGGCGCGGCGAGTGGCAGCATGTCGATGGTGATTGGCGCCGAGGAGGAAGTGCTGGCCCGCGCCATGCCGGTACTGGAAGCCATGAGCGGCAGCCGCGTACACGTCGGCAGCTGTGGGGCGGGCAACGTCGCCAAGATCGCCAACAACATGCTCGCGGCCTGTCATCTGATCAGCACGGCGGAGGCCGTCTCAATGGCCGCCAAGGCAGGCGTATCGCCGGAGAAATTGATGGAAGGCCTTAACGCGGGTTCAGGTCGCAGTGGTGCAAGTCAGGTCATGTTCCCCAGCTGGGTGATCAACAAGGCCTTTGATTCCGGCTTCACCATGGGCCTGATGCGCAAGGATGTCGGGCTGGCCAGTGATCTGACGGCAGAACTGGGGTTGGCGCTTCCGCTCTCCAGTACCGTCGCGCAGCTCTGGGATGAGAGCCGCGCGACGCTGGATGACAGCGAAGACTTCTGCGCCATCGTGCAACGCACTGACCCGACCCTCTTTGGCCACGGAGAATAAGCCATGCTGACCCACGACATGACCCCGGAATTCTCAACGACTCAGCGTATCGCCGAGTTGATGCAGAATTTTCAGAACAGCAGCCAATCTCATGACGACAGTTTTATCGTCAGCAGCCTGATCGGTGGTGAGTTCATCACCGGCACGCGTGAGCCCATCGAGGTGCGCAACGCTCACGATGACAGCCTGATGCTGTCCTTCCCGGATGCCGATGCGTCTCAGGTCGCGCTTTCCAATGCCGCCACGCGCCAGGCACAACCGCAGTGGGCTGCCATGACCGCCCAGGCGCGTGGGCGCATCATCTATCAGATAGGCAGCCTGATTCGTGAGCAGGCCGAGGCACTGGCCGAGCTCGAGGCGCTGAGCGCCAACAAGCCGATTCGTGATGCTCGCGTCGAGGTGGCCAAGGTCGCCGAGATGTTCGAGTACTACGCGGGCTGGGCAGACAAGCTGCACGGAGAGGTAATTCCGGTCCCGACCTCACACCTCAACTACGTGACCTATGAGCCGCTGGGTACCGTGCTGCAGATCACGCCGTGGAATGCGCCGATTTTCACCGCCGGCTGGCAGATAGCCCCGGCCATCACCGCCGGAAATGCGGTGATCCTCAAGCCTTCGGAGCTGACGGCGCTGTCCTCGCTGGCCCTCGGTGTGTTGATCGAGCGCGCCGGCGTGCCACGCGGATTGGTCAACGTCATCGCAGGCTACGGCCATACCATTGGCCAGGCCTTCATCGCCGAGGGCGACATCCGCAAGGTGGTGTTCGTCGGCTCCCCCGCGACTGGCCGCCATATCGCCACCGCCGCGGCACAGCGCTGCATTCCCAGCGTGCTGGAGCTGGGTGGCAAGTCGGCCAATATCGTCTTCGAGGATGCCGATCTCGAGGTCGCCCTGCGTGGCGCTCAGGCGGCCATCTTCTCCGGCGCTGGTCAGAGCTGCGTGTCGGGTTCGCGCCTGCTGGTACAGGCCTCGATCTTCGAGAAGTTCACCACTGCACTGGCCGAGGCCGCCACGCAATTCACCCTCGGTGACTCGCAGGACCCGGCGACCCAGATCGGCCCGATCAACAACGCCAAGCAATACCAGCATGTGAAGTCGATGCTTGCCGGGGCCATCGAAGACGGCGCGCGCTTGGCGGATAGCTCAGCAGACCCCATCCCGGACACCGGCGGCTATCATGTTGCGCCGACGGTGCTGCTGGGCGACAACGCCATGACCTGCGCGCAGGAGGAGATCTTTGGCCCGGTGGTGGTCGCTATACCGTTCGAGGAGGAAGCCGACGCCATCCGCATCGCCAATGACAGTCGCTTCGGGCTGGCCGGTGCCGTCTGGACACGTGATGTGGGCCGCGCCCACCGCGTGGCACGTCAGGTGCGTGCGGGCACCTTCTGGGTCAATGGCTACAAGACCATCCATGTGAGCTCGCCCTTCGGGGGCTACGGCGAGAGTGGCTATGGCCGCTCCTCCGGATTGGATGCGCTGCGCGAATACAGCGAAGTGAAGAGCGTGTGGGTCGAAACCGCCGCCGAACCGGCCGCCAGCTTCGGCTACGGTGCCAGCCTGGAATAAGCTCTGCGCTTTGCACTGGGCGCATGACGGTGTCCACAACTTCAGCACTCACCTCGTCGCAAGGCGCCAATGATCAGGTCATTGGCGCCTTGCGACGTTTGGAGGGCATGCGTCAGCGTCATACCCCCATACACAACCCGCGTTTGCGGCAGCCCCCCGACAAGCCGATAAGGTAGTGAGCCATTTTGCATGTCATCACTCACCCAACAACAAGCACGAGGTAGCGGCGTATGGCGCGTTCCATTCGGCATCTGGTCTTCTGGCCAACCTTTCTGATACTCATCGCGGCGGTCAGTCTGAGCGCCTACGACAAGGACAGTTTCCTTGCCAACACCACGGCAATGAACAATTGGGTACTGGACCACTTTTCCTGGCTGTTCACCCTCGGCAGCGTCTATCTACTAGTACTGGCAGTCATCATCTATTTCTCGCGCCTAGGCAACATCCGCATCGGCGGGGAAGATGCCAAGCCGATGTTGAGCAAGGCACGCTGGTTCTCCATCACCCTATGCACCACCCTGGCGGTGGGTGTGCTGTTCTGGACCACGGCAGAGCCGCTCTATCACCTGATGAACTCGCCGGAATCGCTGGGACTGGAAGCCGGTTCCACTGACGCCATCCTGTTCAGCATGTCGACCATGTTCCTGCACTGGTCATTCACGCCCTACGCCATCTATGCCGTACCGGCGCTGGTCTTTGCACTGGCCTTCTACAACCGCCGCCAGAAGTTCTCCATCTCCAGCATGCTGGAACCGATATTCGGTTCGCGCATCACCCGCTACAGCGGTCTGATCGATGCGCTGGCACTCTACTCGCTGGTCGCCGGCATGGCTTCCACCCTGGGAACCGGTGCCCTGACCCTGGCCGGTGGCATCGGTCAGTACACCGATGGCGAGACGACTCCCCTGCTGCTGGGCATCATCATCTCCGTCATCGTGGTCACCTTCGTGCTGTCCGCCGCCAGCGGCCTGCAGAAGGGCATCGCACGCCTGTCATCCCTAAACGCCGGCCTGCTGCTGGTGCTCGGCGTCTTCGTGTTCGTGTGTGGCCCGACCATCTTCATGCTCAAGCTGGGCGTGGAATCCTTCGGTGTCTATCTGGACACCTTCTTCACGCGCAGCCTGTTCACCGGCGCGGCGGGCAATGACCCATGGCCGTACTGGTGGTCCATCTTCTACTGGGCCATCTGGTTCGCCTGGGCGCCGGTGACGGCACTCTTCCTCGGTCGTATCTCGTGTGGCTATACCGTGCGTGAATTCCTGCGCGTCAATCTGTTCTATCCGGCGCTGTTCGCCGTCGCCTGGATCACGATCTTCTCCAGCGCCAGCCTCTACTTCCAGCTGCACACCGCTATCGATCTCAACAGCGTGCTCAATGATCAAGGGGTCGAGCATGTGCTTTACTCGCTGTTCGACCAGCTGCCGCTGTCCGGCGTCTGGATTCCGCTGCTGCTGTTCATCGCCTTCGTGTCCTACGTGACCGCCGCCGACTCCAACACCGATGCCATCGGCAATCTGTGCACCCGTGGCCTGACCGCCGATAGCGAAGGCAATTCCGGGGTGCCGATGAAGGTCATCTGGGGTGGCATGGTCGGTATCGTCGCCTGGGTCATGACCAGTTCGGTGGGCATCGATGGCGTCAAGATGCTCTCCAATCTGGGCGGCCTGCCGGCCCTGATCATCATCCTGCTCGCCAGTGGTGCCATCTGGCGCTGGCTGAGCAACCCTGAACTGCTGAACGTCGAGGCCAATCCGCGTCGCGACGCTTCCGCTGCAACATCGCACGACAGCCAAGACTCCGCCGACATTCTCGACCAGAAGGCTCAGTGACATGCAGGTCAAGACCGACTTCCCGTATCCCGTCCGTGAAATCGAACACACGCTGATTCCGCTCTCCGATGGCACCCAGCTGGCCGCGCGCATCTGGCTGCCGGAGAGCACGGAACAGGCGCCGGTGCCTGCCATCCTGGAATATCTGCCGTACCGCAAGAACGACGGTACCGCACCGCGCGATGCCCTCACCCACCCGTACTTCGCTGGCCACGGCTATGCCTCAGTACGCGTCGACATGCGCGGCAACGGCGAGTCTGATGGACTGATGGAAGATGAATATCTGCCGCTGGAGCAGTCCGATGCGCTGGAGGTGATCGACTGGATCGCCAATCAGCCGTGGTGTACCGGCAAGCTCGGCATGATGGGTATCTCTTGGGGCGGCTTCAATTCGCTGCAGCTGGCGGCACACAAGCCGGAACCGCTCAAGGCCATCATCACCCTCTGCTCCACCGATGATCGCTACACGGATGACATCCACTACAAGGGCGGGTGTCTTCTCAACGAGAACCTGGCCTGGGCTGCCACCATGCTCAGCTTCTCCGCGGCCCCGCCGGATCCGCGCCTGGTCGGTGACAAGTGGCGCGTTATGTGGAAGGAACGTCTCGACGAGATGCCGCTGCTGGCCGAGACCTGGCTGTCGCATCAGCACCGCGACGACTACTGGAAGCAGGGTTCCATCAATACTGATTACGCCGATATCGAAGCGGCGGTCTATACCATCGGTGGCTGGGGCGATGCCTACAAGAACACCGTCGGGCGGATGATGGAAAACCTGAGCTGCCCGCGCAAGGCGCTGATCGGCCCGTGGATTCACAAGTATCCGCACTTCGCGGTACCCAATCCGGCCATCGGCTTCCTGCAGGAAGCGCTGCGCTGGTGGGACCACTGGCTGAAGGGTGAGGAAAACGGCGTGATGGACGAGCCGTCCGCCACCTTCTACCTGCAGGACTCCCTGCCGCCGAAGACGATGTATGCCGAGCGTCCGGGACGTTGGGTACAGACGGATGGCTGGCCCGCCAGCGATGTCGAGATGCACCAGATGTCTCTGAGCGAGTCAGGCCTGAGCGACAATGCACGCCAGGGCCAGCAGGCGCTGGCCAGGCCAGTCGTGGTGGATTCCCCGCTCACTGCTGGCCGTCATCAGGGCGAGTATTGCGCCATCTGGTTCGGGCCTGACCTGCCGGCTGACCAGCGTCTCGATGATGCGCTGGCCGTGTGCTTTGACAGTGAACCGCTCGACGCGCCGCTGGATATCCTCGGCAAACCCAAGGTCACGTTGACATTGGCCAGTGACCAGACCTGCGGCCAATTGGCAGTGCGCCTGAGTGACGTGCAGCCGGATGGTCAGGTCGCACGCATCACCTACGGCGTGCTCAACCTCAACCTGCGTGATCATGACACTCCGCAGACAGTGGTACCGGGCGAGCCCATCGAGGTGGAGCTTGAACTGGACATGGCGGGCTACCGGATTCCGGCCGGCCACCGTCTGCGCGTGGCCCTCGCGACCGCCAACTTCCCGATGGTGTGGCCGGCGGCCAGACGTGCGGCACTGACCCTGCAGCCGGGCCTGCAATCACTCGAGCTGCCGGTCTTCACCGGCGAGGCCGTGGCCAACCCCTTCGAGGCACCGGAATCCGCGCCACCGGCCAACATCAGCGAGCAGCGCGAGGCCAAGCCCAGCCGCAGCGTGGTCGAGGACGTGGCGACCGGAGAAATCACCACCATCGTCGCGGATGACCTGGGGGCGATGACCTTCGAGGATACCGGCATGCGTGTCGAGCATCGCTGCACCGAGCGCTATACCACGCATCCGGAAGATGCCGATCGTACGCGTGCCGAGATCGTCTGGCATTACCGCGCCGGACGCGATCAGCACGGGCGTGACAGTGCCCTGGGCGAGACCACCCCGGGCCAGTTCGACATCCGTGTCGAGAGTCACTACCGCATGCGCTGCGACGCCGAGAACTTCTATCTCGAAGCCGAGCAGATCGCCTGGGAAGACGACAAGGAAGTCCATCGTCGTGACTGGCAACGCACGGTGCCACGCACCTCTGTCTGAGCGGGCTGCCGCATGAGCTGAATGCACCACGAGCCTCACGGGTCGTCATGCTATCCTTGGCCGAGCCATTCCACGCTCTGCTCCAAGGACTCGCATGCCGGCCCGTGATGCCCTCCCTCCGCTGCAATGTCTGCGCGCCTTTGAAGCCGCTGCCCGCCACGGCAGCTTCACGCAGGCCGGACGCGAGCTCAACCTGACCCAGAGTGCCATCAGCCGACAGATCAAGCGCCTGGAGGATGACCTCGGCCGTCCGCTGTTCGAGCGAGATCCCGAGGGCCTGCGCCCCACTCCCGCCGGGGAAGACTATTACCGCGTGATTCGACGCGTGCTGCGCGATCTCGCCGATGAAACCACTCGCCAGCGCCGCCGTGGCAATGAGCGCCAGCTCACCCTCGCCACCAGCCCGACCGTCGCCTCCACCTGGCTTGCCCGCAGGCTGACCGACTTTCGCGACGCCCACCCCGACATCGAACTGCGTATCCTGACGGTGGAAGACCCCTACCGCCTGGACCTCGCCGAATTCGATCTCGGCATCTACTACCACCTCAGCAACGAGATCGACCCGCCCGGCCTGAGTGCAGAGGCCATCTTCCATGAGGAAGATGTCATTGCCGTCTGCAGCCCCGCCTATCTCGAGCGCTACGGCCCCATTCACGACGCCGAGGACATGCTCGCCAACCACACCCTGCTGGTAGTCGAGGACTTCTTCAAGGACTGGCTGACCTGGCAGCACTGGTATCAATCGCTAGGCCTCGACTGGCAGTCACCCGCCCACAGTCTGCGTGCCAACAGCTATCAGCTGCTGATCCATGCCGCCTTCGCCGGACAGGGGGTCATCCTGTGCTGGTCGCGCCTGCTCGGTGAGGACATTGCTGCAGGCCGGCTGGTCAAGGCATTGCCACATGCCTTGACCAGTATCGGCACCTTCTCGCTGCTCACCCCTCAGCATCGCCACATGAGTCAGGCCGCACAGCGCTTTTCCCGCTGGTTGCTGGGGCAGCGCCCGCCTCAAGAGGCAGGCCATGAAGACGATGAGAGCGCTGCTGCCAGGCCGCCAGCTCCGCCGTCAGATAGGGCATGAAGCGCTGCCCCTGACGCGAGACGGGATGAAAGCGCGAGGTGACCAGCGCGACGTCCAGATTGATGGTCGGTGTGAAGGGCACGATGCGAAGATGGCAATCACGGCGCGCCAGCATCGCCTCCGCCGTGACCGGATCGATCAGGGCGATCCCCAGCCCTTCGTTGACAAGCATCGCGACCGAGGGAAACAGATGGGTCTCGATGCTCGCCTGCAGTGTCATGCCGGCATGTTGGAAGGCACGCGCAAGTTTCAGAGTGCTCTGGTGATGCTGGTCCAGCGTGATGATGGTTTCCCCGGCCAGGTCCGCAGGGCTCAGTGACGCCTTCTCGGCGAGAGGATTGCCTTCGGGAACCGCAAGCGCCATGCACAGCCGGTACTCCTCGAGCACCAGTTCCTCGATGGCGGCATCCGACTCGATCACGCCGAGATCGAACTGGCCCTCAGCGACCCACTCGGCGATCTTGCGCGAGCTGAACGTCTGCAACGACAGGCGGCTGTCAGGGAAGTCGACGAGATAGCGCGCCATCACTCGGGGCATCACAGTGGGAGACAACCCCGGCATCGAGGCCACGGTGAGCTTGCCGGCATGGCCGTCACGCAGACCATCGGTCAACTCATCAAGGTGGCCCACCGAGGCCAGCACCTTGTCGACCCCTTCGGCCAGATGGACGGCTTCCGGCGTCAACTGGGTGCCATAGTGGTTTCGCCGAAAGAGCAGAAAGCCGACTTCACTTTCCAGATTGGTGATCGCCGTGCTCACGGCAGGCTGAGTGATGGCCAGACGACGCGCTGCCTGGGAGAGACTACCCGTGCGTACCACTTCCTGAAAGATCTGCAATTGACGCAAGTTGTGTCTGAGTTTCATGACGGCTGGGCTCTCATCTCATGGCAGGGCTCTGATGGCAGAGCTCTCGCGGTGGGGCACTCATGTCTGGAGTCTCGAGACTAGTCTCCCTCGGGCAGACCCTAAATTATTCTTATGACTTAATAGATCTCCTTTAGTTGTGTTTATACCCCCTGTGGGAGGAAGCTGACTAGACCCTCATAACCAACAACAAAGGGCCACAGACAATGCATATGATCGACCTCATGGGGCTATTGCTGTATTTCGCGATATTGCTCTACATCGGCTACCGCAGTGCCAAGAAAACGTCCAGCAGTGCCGACTTCGCCGTCGCCGGCAACAAGATCATCTGGCCGGTGCTGTTCGCCACGCTCGCCGCTTCCTTCCTCGGCGGGGGCGCCTCGATGGGCCGCGCCGGCAAGGCCTTCGATGAGGGCTACGCCTTCATGTTCGCGGCCTCCGCCTTCCCCATCGCCACCATCATCGCAGGCCTCTACATCGCACCGCGCCTCAAGCGCTATGCGGGCGCCCAGACGGTCGGTGACATCATGGCGCATCACTATGGTCGCAGCGCCCGCCTGCTAACCGGCATCTTCTCGCTGATCTTCTGCGTCGGCATCCTCGGCGCTCAGGCGCTGGCCATCGGCACCGTCTTCAATGCCATCCTGGGCATCGAGATCAGCACGGGCATCCTGATCGGCATGGCGGTAGTACTGGTGTACTCCACGGCCGGCGGCATGTGGGCCGTGATCCAGACCGACGTGGTGCAGTTCGTGATGCTCGCGGTCTTCCTGCCCATCACCATGATCGTCGGACTCGACAAGATCGGTGGCCCAGATGCCCTGATCGCCGCGCTGCCCACCGAGCACTTCAGCCTCATGGGCGATTACACGCCGCTGATGTTCATCAGCATCTTCATCGCCTTCCTGCTCGGCGAGACCCTCGTCCCGCCCTACACCCAGCGCGCCCTGTCGGCACCGGATTCCCGTCATGCCAAGATCGGCTACTCGCTGGCCGGCGGCTTCGGTCTGCTGTTCTATGCCGTCAGCTCCACCATCGGCCTGATCGCGCTGGTGCTCTATCCGCAGATCTCGCCGGATCAGGCGATGCCGGAACTGATTCGTGACGCCCTGCCGCTGGGCCTGACCGGTCTGGTGCTCGCCTCACTGCTGGCCGTGGTGATGTCGACGGCGGATTCCTACCTGAACTCGGCAGCGGTCATCTTCGTGACCGATATCTACAAGCCCTTCATCAATCCTGCCATGTCCGGCAAGCAGCAATTGTGGATCGAGCGCGGCGTCAATCTGGCCATCGGGCTGGGCGCCATCGTCTTCGCGCTTTACGCCACCTCGATCATCGATGCGCTGCTGCTGAGCTACGCGCTGTGGGCACCGACCATCCTGCTGCCGTTCATCTTCGCCGTGCTGTTCAAGATTCGCTGCAAGCGTGCCGGCATCGCCGCGATGCTCGCCGGGGCACTGGCCACCAGCGTCTGGAAGTGGAGCGGCCTGGAGCTTGAGGCATTAAGCGGCATCACACCGCTGATCGCCGGCGTCATCGCCAATATCGTGGTCTTCACCCTCGTCTATCAGTTCTTGAACGCGGCGCCGGACCACAACGGCAATAATGCCCCGACCCAGCCCACCCACTCCTGAGGACCTGACCATGTTCGGACTGACCCTGTATGTGATCTGCCTGCTGAGCATCCTCACCGCCGTGGGCATCGCCATCGCCTCCTGGAAGTTCTACCGCGACAACTGAGCCATCGGCAGGGCCTGCGCCGCTCGACCATGAGTTTTTCAGGCCCTGTTATGGCCCTGACACGGCCCTGCCATCGTCTTCACCACGCCGATCATGTCGGGCAATCCGCCCGGCATGACCGGCAAAGAGAGTACGCGCGATGACCCCGCAATCCTCCGCCGCCGAAGCGGCGAGTCACGCCAGCATTGCCGTCATTGGCGCCGGCATCATCGGTCTGGCGACCTGCCGCGCCTTGCAGGCACGTGGCTATCACGTTCGACTGTATGACCCGAATCCCATCGGCGAAGGCACCTCCTTCGGCAATGCCGGCCTCATCGCCAACTACGCCACCTCACCGATGGCCAGCGGCGATACCCTGCGTCAGCTGCCGGGTCACCTGCTGAGCAGGCAGCCCTCCCTTGCCATCGCCCTGCGCCACACGCCTGCCCTCGTGGACTTCGGCTGGCGTTTCCTCAAGGCGGCAACGCCCTCCAATTTCCAGCGCCACAAGGCGGACCTGATCGCCCTGCTGGCCAATGCCGTCGAACGACAGCATGCCCTGATCGATGACCTGCAGACCAAAACGCCCACTGCACTGGCCAGCCAGACAGGTTGCCTGCAGATCCAGCGCGACACCGCCATCACCCCGGCATCGCTTGAGAAGATGGCCCAGGCGAAACGTCACGACGGAGTCGAATGTCAGGCACTGGGCGCAAACCAGCTGCGGGATTTGGAACCGTCGCTCAACTCGAAGGGACTGGCAGGCGGCCTCTACTACCCTGATACCCGCCATCTCACCAGCCCGCTGTCACTCAGCCGCCAGCTCTTCGCCCAGCTCGAAGAAGGCGGTCTTGAATGGACGGCGCAGCAGGTCGTTGCCCTCACACCGCTTTCCAGTGGTGGCTGGCGCATCGATACCGCCACCACCTCGCAGGAGGTCTCGCATGTGGTGATCTGCGCCGGTATCGCGAGCAATACGCTGCTGGCAGGGCTCGGCAAGCGACTGCCGGTGGTCAGCGAGCGCGGCTATCACATCGAACTCGCCACCTCGCTGCCACTCTCACGCCCGGTGGGCTGGCTGGCGCACCACTTCTACGCCTCGCCCATGGCCGCAGGCATTCGCCTGGCGGGCACCACCGAGTTCTGCGCGCCATCGCGGCCCGCCTCCCCGCAGCGCTGGCAAGCCCTCAAGCAATGGGGTGAGACACTCTTCGGTCAGCCGCTCGACGTCGCCCGCCACTGGGTGGGCGTGCGCCACTCCACCCCCGATGGCCTGCCAGTAGTGGGAGAAATGCCTGGATGCCCCGGCCTGCTGCTCGCCTACGGGCACGGCCATCTGGGCCTGACACTCTCAGCCGAGACGGGCGACCTAGTGGCCCGGATGGTGGCAGGCGAGCCCCTGCCGGAGTACACGCATAGCCTGTCACCGGTCAGGTTCTGCCAATGATCTCGCCTATCTGAGAGAGCTGGGTGAATGGCCTGGCCCATGAACGTGAAAGCCCCTGACAGGCGAACCTGTCAGGGGCTTCTTGTCTCTAGCGTCAGCGCAGAGCTTGTCAGCGCAGGCCACTTCAGCGAAGACCAAGTCACGGCTTGCCAGAAGGCCCTTCACACCCGTTCTTTCAGGAAGATGGTGGTTGTGGACGCACAGGCTGGGACGCGTACTCGACGCCATGCGCCTGCAGATACTCGCGGATCAACTGACGGACGACCTGAGACGGCGTCTGATCCTGCGAGGCACACAGCTGCTCGAAGGCCTGCTTCTTGTGCGGGTCAATCATCAGGGTCAGGCGTGCGGTCTTCTTTTCCATCTTCAGCTCTCCCGAAATCATTAACATCAGATGGTAATGCCGGGACGCCGATACCGACAAGCCAATCCTTGTGAACCCGCGTCGAACCTCCGGGTAAGCGAATGACGATCATGCCAATTACATGTTAATGTTTTTATCATGTGATTAGCATATGATCATGACAGGGCAGTCCGTCACAGACGGCTGGCCTGCTGTCGCCTGGCGCAGTGACATGTTCGGACATGCCACGCCATGCCCTGAAACGGCCAGCACCAGGTTCAGCGTCGAGATCCCCTCCGCGAGGACCCGTCCCGATGACCTCCAAGCGCTCTCCCATGCGCCTGCCCCCGATTGCCACCGGCCTGCGCAGTGCATGGCACTCAGGCTACGGCCTCACCGATCTGCGTCAGGACATCTTGGCCGGGTTGACCATCGGCACCGTGGCAGTGCCGCTGTCCATGGCACTGGCCATCGCGGCCGGGATCGCGCCACAGCATGGCCTCTACACGGCCATCGTCGCGGGGGCAATCATCGCCATGACGGGCGGCTCACGCGTCAACGTCTCCGGGCCCACTGCGGCCTTCGTGGTGATCCTGTTTCCCATCGTTCAGCAGTACGGACTCGGCGGCCTGTTGATTGCCACCATGATGGCGGGGGCGATTCTGATACTACTGGGGCTGACTCACATGGGACGGCTGATCCAGTTCGTGCCCTATCCGGTCGTGCTCGGTTTTACCGCCGGCATCGCCGTGGTGATCGCCGTCCTGCAGGTGCCTGACTTTCTGGGTCTGAGTGTCGGCCAGCTCAGCGAGCACTTCGTCGAGAATGTCGGGCATATTCTGGCCGCCCTACCGACGCTGAATCCTCATGAACTCTCCATCGGGGTCTTTTCACTGGCCGTCATGCTGCTGTGGCCACGCCTGCACCTGCCCATCCCCGCACCACTGGTCGGCTTGGTCGTCGGCGCACTGGCGGCCCATACTCTCGAACTCGCCATCGGCGGCGACACTCAGGGCCCGCTGGTGGAAACCATCGCCTCCCGCTTCAGCTGGGAAGCGGCGGACAGCAGCGGCACGGGCATTCCGCCCATCGCCCCAACGCTGGTGGCTCCCTGGCAGCTGCCCGGCGCGGATGGCCAGCCGCTGACACTGGATTTCGAGCTGATCCGTGCACTGATGGGGCCCGCCATCGCCATTGCCATGCTGGGGGCGATCGAATCCCTGCTGTGCTCGGTGGTATCCGATGGACTGACGCGAACGCGCCATGACCCGGATGCGGAGTTGATCGGCCAGGGCCTGGGCAATCTGATAGCGCCGTTGTTCGCGGGCATCACGGCCACTGCCGCCATCGCACGCACCGCCACCAACATTCGCTGCGGAGCCCGTTCACCACTGGCGGCAGTGGTGCATTCCGCGGTGGTACTGCTTGCGGTGATCGCACTGGCGGATCTGCTGGGCAAGGTGCCGATGGCGACATTGGCGGCACTGCTGTTCATCGTCGCCTGGAACATGAGTGAGGCTCGCCACTTCGTGCATAGCCTGCGTTCCGCCCCGGGAGGCGATGTGGCGATCCTGTTGATCTGCTTCGGCCTCACCGTGCTGTTCAACATGGTGCTGGCGGTGGCAGTCGGCGTCGGTCTGGCGGCGGCGTTGTTCATACGCCGCATGATGCAGCTGACGCAGACCCGCCAGATCACCGACACGCCACAGGGCGAGGCGCTTCGCCAGACACCATGCGAGGGAAGCGACAGCAGCGCCATCGCGCTCTACGATATCGATGGCCCCCTGTTCTTCGGCGTGGCCGAGAAGGCGCTGACCTCACTGCGCCTGGTCGATGATAGGGTCCGGGTCGTGATTCTCGACATGAGCGATGTACCGAGCATGGATGGTACGGCCATCGTGGCCCTGAAATCCCTGATCGATGACATGCGCCACCAGCACGTGGCGCTGGTCCTGTCGGGGCTCCCCAGCCATCTGATCGTCAAGCTGCGCCGGGCCGGCATTCGCAAGCGCACGGGAGAACTGACCTGGTGCCGCAACCTGCCGCGCGCCTTCGCGGTCGCACGGCGCTGGCTGGCAGACAAGTGACGAGCGCAGCCATCACGGGGTCAGCATTGCTCTCCAGAGACGACAATGCCTCTGACCGGGAATGATCAGAGGCATTGTCGTGGAGCTGAAATGGCAGGTGGAGCGCCCGCACCCTGTGAAGCTAGGGCGTGTGCACCCCCTCGAACATGCGCCGACGCGCCCCCTCGAGATGGGCTCGCATGGCGCTTTCCGCGGCGGGGGAATCCTTGCCGGCGATCGCATCGATGATCGCCTGATGCTCATCCTGGACGATCCGCAGGCGCTCTTCGGAGGCACGCAGTGACAGACCGCGCGTCAGATTCATGCCTTCCTTGATGCTCTGATTCAGCGAACGCAGCACGGTGGCGTAGTAGTGATTGCTGGCGGCTTCGGTAATCGCGAGGTGGAACTCGAAGTCTTCCTCGGAGGCGCGATCATGATTGAGGTTGGCCTGATTGATGGCCTCGAAACGCTGACGTATGTGCTCCAGCTGCTCTGGCGTGCGCCGCTGCGCGGCGAGGCCCGCCGCACTGGCCTCGACATTAGTGCGAAACTCGAAGCAGCGTTGTATGTCGGCGATGCTTGAGATCCGTGCGAACTCGAGCACGGCACTGTCAGGCCGATTGATGACGAAACTGCCAGACCCTCGCCGCGACACGACGAGATTGTCCTCGCGCAGACGCGCCAAGGCATCCCGCAGTACCGGACGGGATACCTCATACAGCTCGCAGAGGCGCGCCTCGGTCGGCAGCTTCTTGTTGACGGGATAGTCACCGCTGATGATGGCGGCGAGTATCTTCTCGTAGACCACCAACGACAGTGAATGCTTGGCTGCGTCACTCATCGTGTCATGTCGCCCTTTCTCATCACTCTTGGTCCACCTTCAGGCATGTCAGATGGTGTGCGATTCTACCGGAAACCCTGCCGCATGAGGAAAGGCTACGGGGCAGCTCCCTCAATGGGTGCTCCCCCGCAGGTCCCTCTCGGTCCGACGCGTCATCTCACTCAGGCATCCTGAGGGAGTTCCGATGCCGGTGTCTGCGGTACTCGACGCCCTGCTTTCACCCCGTTCACGATGATCATGGTCCAGACCGCCACTGCGGCAATCGCCAGCACCATGGCGATGGGACGATCCACGAAGGCCGTCAGATCCCCATTGGACTTGAGAATCGAGCGCATGAAGTTGCTCTCGACGATCGGCCCCAGAATCACCGCCAGAATCATCGGCCCGACCGGGAAGTCGTTCTCGGCCATGAAGAAGCCCACCAGCCCGATACCAAGCATGATCCAGATATCGAACATCGCATTGTTGGCTGCGAACGCCCCGACGATGCAGAACATCAGGATCAGCGGGAACAGGATACCGGTGGGAATCGACAGGATGTGTCGCGCCCCACGGATCGCCATGAAGCCCAGCGGCAACAGCAGCAGATTGGCCAGCACGAAGACCATGAAGATGGCATTGACCAACGGTGCCTGGTCGACGAAGACGTCAGGACCCGGCGTGATGCCCTTGGTCATCAGGACGCCGATGATGATCGCCGTGACCGTATCCCCCGGAATCCCGAAGACCAGTGCCGGAATATAGGCCCCGGACAACGAGGCATTGTTGGCGGAACTGGCCGAGACCAGGCCTTCTGGATGCCCCTTGCCAAACTTCTCCGGAGTCCTGGAGAGCTTGCGACTCACGGCGTAGCTGATCCAGGACGCGATATCGGCACCGGCGCCCGGCAAGGCCCCGATCACGGTCCCCAGGGCACCGCCGCGAACGACACCGCCCTTGTATTTCCAGAGCGCTGCGCCAACGCCTTCGAAGGGACGCTTGATGACGGGCGGCACCAGCGGCGCGGTATTGCGGGTTTCCGGCATGCGACGGATCAGCTCGGAAATCGCGAACAGTCCGATCAGCACCGGCAGAATGGAGATACCGGCCAGCAGGTCATAGTTGCCGAAGGTGAAACGCATCTGACCCGAGACGCTGTCCATGCCCACCATCGCGATGACCAGACCCGCTAGCATCGAGATCCCGCCCTTGAGAGGGTCACTGCCGGAGACGAGGATCGCGCAGGAAAGCCCCAGCAGCGCCAGCCAGAAATATTCGTCACTGGTGAACTGGATGGCGAACTCGGCAATGCGCGGCGCGAAGAAGGCCAGGATCAGCACCCCGATCACCCCACCGATCATCGAGCAGGTCACGTTCAGCCCCAGTGCCAGCCCGACCTTGCCCTGCTTGCCCATCGCGTAGGCTTCCTCGGTATAGACCGCCGAGGCCGGTGTGCCGGGAATCCTCAATAACGCCCCGGGAATGTCGCCGGCCACGATGGCCATGGCAGTCGCGGACACGATGGCGGCGATGGCCGGCAGCGGCTCCATGAAGAAGGTGACCGGCACCAGCAGTGCCGTGGCCATGGTGGCCGTCAGGCCAGGGATGGCGCCCATGAAGAGCCCGAAGAGGGAGGCTGCCAGAATGATCAGCATCACTTCCCACGTGAACACCATCGTGGCGGCTTGCAGTAAGTCACTCATCAGTAGATCACCTTTTCCAGCAGGCCCAGCTCTAGCGGAACGTGCAGCAATTGGCCGAAGACTTCCCAGATCACTCCCGTGGCCACCAGCGCGATACCTCCGGCAGGCAACCAGCGACGATGATGGAAGGCATAGAGCAGCAACGTGAGCAGCACGAAGGACACCACCGGGAAACCGATGACTGGCGTCAGGTAGATATAGGCCACGATGGAGGTACAGATGGCCGCCAATGTCATGATGAAGGTGATCAGTGGCACAGGGTGCTGCCAGGCAAACCAGACTTCACGATTGCGCAGCCCACGGACGAGCAGGATGGCCCCGAACAGCATCAGCAGTGCGCCGATGACCGTGGGAAAGGTACCGGCCCCATATTCCTGGCGCGGCAGGTTCTTCAAGTCGAGGGAGGCATATATGACGGCAGCCCCGAAGGCTGCCGTCACCACACCCGTGACCTTGTCGTTGGTACGCATGTGCGGTTACTCATGAAGACTCAGGAAGAAACGGTCGAACACGCTGAATGGCAGACGCTCACGGCGACCCGCGCGTTCAGTTGGCCAGACCCAGCTTTTCGATGGTGGCAGCGTTCTTCTCATCCTGATCTTTCATGAAGGCACGGAAACCTTCGGCATCTTCCCAGACGGTGCCGTAACCGCGACCGGACATGAAGTCCTGGAACTGCTCGGACTTCCAGACCTTCTCGGTGGCTTCTGACAGGCGTGCGGTCACCTCTTCCGGCAGGCCCTTGGGCCCGACCAGGCCACGCCAGGAGCCCTGGATCCAGTCATCACCCGTGACTTCCTTGACGGACGGAATGTCTTCAAAGGAATCGACACGATCATTGGCCAGCACCGCCAGCGCCTTGACGCGTCCGGACTTGCGCATGGACTCGATTTCCGGAAGCGAGGAGAACACGATATCCACACCACCGGCTGCCAGCTCCTGCAGACCCGGCGCGGCACCTTCACTGGGCACCAGTGTCACGTCATTCGGATTGATGCCCTGCTGATCCAGGAAGCCGGCGAAGGACAGATGATAGGCAGCCCCGGGCGCGGAGCCGGAGACGGTGTAATCGCTCGGATTGGCCTTCAGCGCCGATAGGGCATCATCCAGGGTCTTCCACTCGGAATCGGCGTTCACCGTGAAGGAGGCGTAATCCAGGTTCAGCAGCGCGATGGGCGTGAAGTCCTCATAGGACAGCTGCGCGGTGCCGATATGCTGATAGGTGGCAATCTCTGCGGTGCCAAGCCCCAAGGTGTAACCGTCGGGGCGCGCCATCTTCATGGACATGTGACCCACCACCCCGGAACCGCCGGTCTTGTTGACCACATTGACAGGCTGACCGAGCTCTTCCTGAAGACCCGCCGCCAGCTGACGGCCGACCGCATCGCTGCCACCACCGGCAGACCATGGCACGATCAGCGTGATGGGCTTGTAAGGGTAGTCAGCTGCCATCACCGCGGAGGCGGACAGGGTCAGCACGGAGGCACAGAGGACTTGTGACAATTTACGCATGGCGAAGACTCTCTCGTTGTCTTGTTATGGAGGCGTTGCGTGGCTATGTCTGTTGCAGCATTGCAGCGTGGGACAGCGTCATGAAGGTTGGCGTTGGCTGCCCCAGGCACTGAGATCAGTGTCAGCGGGATGCACGAATTTTACAAGTTATGACAACTTGAACTTTAGACCAATCCAAAAATGAGCATCAGGAGGGAGGTAAGGGTTGGCTGTCGTAGGGGTCTGACGGGATCTACCTCTAGGATAGCCGAACCGGGCCAGCGAGACCCTTATCCAATGGCCGCAATCCACGGCGTATCCTGCGCATGTCCGACCACGACCAACCTTTATAACTTATTGATTTTACTTATTTATCTGTCAATCAACGACAAATCACCCTTTCCTTCATTCCAGGAAATCTCGCCTACCCTACCCCGAAACCAGCCCGCGTCCTGCCAGGTGCCATTGGCGGGTGATCCAGAGATACCCAACGGAGAACTGCACTAAAGCACTACTCGCCAGTTGTCATTATTTGTTTGTCGATCGTGTCTGCCTGGGCTAAGGTGACTCGTGCCGAGAGGGAGCCAATGCTCGCCGCAACTTCCTCCACCTTTCATTCGCCATGCCGCCTCCAAGAGCGTACGGCTTTCCACCGTCAGGAATCCCACATGTTCACCGATCTCAAGCAGAAGAAAGTCCTCATCACCGGCTCCACCAAGGGTATTGGTCTGGCAGCCGCCGTGGCCTTCGCCCGTGAAGGGGCAGTGGTCGGCATCAACAGCCGCCAGCAGGATGACGCCGCTCGCGACGCCATCGCCCAGATGGAAGCCACAGGCGCCCGCTTTGAATATTTCGCGCGCGACCTGTCCACCAGCGAAGGCTGCGCTGCACTGGTAGAAGACTTCACCAAGGCCTTCGGCGGCATGGACGTGCTCGTCAACAACGCTGGTGGCCTGGGCGTGCGTGCCGGACTCGAGAGCCTGGATGATGCCGCCTTCGACCTGGTGATGGATCTGAACCTGCGCTCCGCGATCATGACGACCAAATATGCCATGCCGCATCTGAAGGCCTCCGCCAAGGATTCCGGCACCACCGCCAGCGTCATCAGCACCGGCTCCATCGCGGGCCGCGAGGGCGGTGGTCTCGGCGCCTCCCTGTACGGCGGCACCAAGGCCATGTTGCACAACCTGCACCGCAACTGGGTGAAGGAATTCACCAAGGACAACGTGCGCTTCAACATCGTGTCGCCGGGCACCATCGATACCGTCTTCCACGCCGACAAGAGCGAAGAGCTGCGTGCCAAGATCGCCGGCAGCATCGCCATGGGCCGCTTCGGCACCTCCGAGGAATGTGCACCGACCTTCCTGTTCCTCGCCTCCCACGCCACCAGTGGCTACATCACGGGCCAGGTGATCGACATCAATGGCGGCCAGATGTGCCCGTGAGGCATACCGCCCACGACGGCATCGCGCCCATGAGACGCGCCCCAGCAGCCTGAATGTCTCGCCCTCGGCCTCATGACATGTCGGCACGCAACAGTCCCGCCATGCACCGTCAGTCGAGACGAGCATTCCCTTGTCCCGCGTCGCGCCCCATGAGGGCGATGGAGGCGGGACATTCCGGACTGTGCCCACGAAAAGAACGCCCCACGAAAAGAGAGACGCCTTATGTCACCTTCCGATCAGACGACACTGCGCGGCCACCAGATCATCGGACAGCAGAGTCTGCTGGCCGACGGCAAGCCGGTACACGCCATCAATCCTGCCAGCGGTGAGCGCCTGGCGCCGGGCTATCCGGCCGGTGGTGCCCGTGAGGTGGAGCTGGCCTGCCAGCTGGCACACGACGCCTTTGACAGCTTCCGGGAAACGGATGCTGAAACCCGCGCCGGCTTCCTCGAGGCCATCGCCGAGGAAATCGAGGCCATCGGCGAGCAGATCACCGAGCGCGCCCTTCAGGAAACCGGCCTGCCGCGGGCTCGTCTGGAAGGGGAACGTGGCCGTACCTGCGGTCAGCTGCGCCTGTTCGCCGGCGTCGTGCGCGCCGGTGAGTGGCTGGATGTGCGCATCGACCCGGCCATGCCGGAACGCAGCCCGATGCCGCGCGCCGACCTGCGCCAGCGTCGCATCGGCCTCGGCCCTGTCGCCGTCTTCGGGGCCAGCAACTTCCCGCTGGCCTTCTCGGTAGCCGGTGGCGATACCGCCTCGGCACTGGCGGCTGGCTGCCCGGTCATCGTCAAGGCACACTCCGCTCACCCGGGGACGTCCGAGCTGGTCGGCGGCGCCATCCAGCGCGCCGTGACACGTTGCAACCTGCCGGAAGGCGTCTTCTCGCTGCTCTACGGCAGCGGCAACACCTTGGGTCAGGCACTGGTCAATGATCCGCGCATTCAGGCCGTGGGCTTCACCGGGTCACGCAGTGGCGGTACCGCACTGCTCAAGACCGCCCAGGCACGTCCTCAGCCGATCCCGGTCTACGCCGAGATGAGCAGCATCAACCCGGTACTGCTGATGCCGGCCGCGCTGGAAGCCCGCGCCGAAGGGCTGGGACAGGCCTTCATCGCCTCGCTCAACATGGGCGCCGGCCAGTTCTGCACCAACCCGGGACTGGTGCTGGCCCTCGAAGGCGAAGCGCTGGAGCGTTTCCTCAAGACCGCCGCCGACAATGTCGCGGCCAGTGCCTGCCAGACGATGCTGACGCCGGGCATACACGACGCCTACCGGGGTGGCGTGGAGAAGCTCTCCGCCCTGCCCCAGGTACAGGAAGTCGCACGCGGCGCACTGGATGGCGACAACGCAAGTCCGTGTCAGACCGCGCTGTTCCGCACCACCGGCAGCGACTTCCTGAGTGAAGCCGCATTGCAGGAAGAAGTCTTCGGTGCCAGCTCGCTGGTCATCGCCTGTCGCGATCTGGACGAGATGCGTGCGGTCTGCGAGCACCTGGAAGGCCAGCTGACCGCCACCCTGCACCTGGACGATGCCGATATCGACGCCGCCCGCACCCTGATGCCGGTGCTCGAGCGTCGCGCCGGTCGCATTCTCGCCAATGGCTGGCCGACGGGTGTCGAAGTCTGTCAGGCGATGGTACACGGTGGCCCCTGGCCGGCAACCTCTGACAGCCGCACCACCTCGGTGGGCAGCGCGGCCATCGAACGCTTCCTGCGCCCGGTGTGCTACCAGGATCTGCCCGAGGCACTGCTGAGCCCGACCCTGCGTGACGGCACCCAGGGCCTGCCGCGTCTGGTGGACGGCAAGCGCCAGCTCTGAGTCATTGCCCAAGTGACGTACAGTGAGTGACGTCTGACCGACAATACGCAGTACGGCAATTTCCATGACGGCGCGGCTTCGCCAGCCGTGTCGTCATGCAGGACAAGCACAAGGAACGGCTCCAACTACACAGGACACGCCATGATGTCTGAGCAAGCCAACGCGTCATCGACGCCCGCCTCTTTCTCTTCTTCCTCGCCACTGGAAATCCTCGCCTTTGGCGAAGCGATGGCGCTGCTGGTCGCCGAAAGCGAGGGCGATCTTGCACAGGTCTCGCACTACGAGCGACGCATCGCCGGCGCCGATACCAACGTGGCCATCGGCCTCGCCCGGCTGGGATTTCATGTCGGCTGGCTGAGCCGCGTGGGCGACGACAGCCTCGGACGCTATCTGCGCCAGACCCTGGAAGACAACGGGCTGGACTGTCGCCACCTGACCCGCGACGGCGATGCCCCTACCGGCCTGATGTTCAAGGCACGCGCCAGCCAGGGGGAAGATCCGCATGTCGAGTATTTCCGTCAGGGCAGCGCCGCCAGCCGCATGAATGCCAGTGACGCCGATGGCATCGACTTCAGCGCCCTGCGCCACCTGCATGCCACCGGCATTCCGCCGGCCATCTCCTCCAGCTGTCGTGAACTATCGTTCCATCTCTTCGAACAGGCCCGCCAGTCCGGTGCCAGCATTTCCTTCGACCCCAATCTGCGCCCTACCCTGTGGTCAAGCGAGCAGGAGATGCGCGACACCCTCAATCAGCTGGCAAGCCGCGCCGACTGGGTGTTGCCGGGGCTTGCAGAAGGCGAGCGACTGACCGGCCAGAAGACGCCTGAGGCCATCGCCGGCCACTATCTCGAGCAAGGTGCCAAGGCCGTCATCATCAAGCTGGGCCCTGAGGGCAGCTATTACCGCGGGATGATCGGCGGCCAGGAAGCCGCCTTCAGCGTTCCGGGCCTGCGGGTCGACAAGGTCGTCGATACCGTGGGGGCAGGCGACGCCTTTGCGGTAGGTGTCGTCAGCGCACTGCTTGAAGGGCTCTCCCCGAAAGACGCCATGCATCGCGCCAATCTGCTCGGCAGCCGTGCCGTTCAGGTGCGGGGTGACATGGAGGGCCTGCCGGATCGCGCGACGCTCAAGGCGCTCGAAGCGGGTAATGCCGTCAGCGTGTCCTGAGTTCGCGGCCGGTTTTCGGTGATACACCCAGTGGTGACACAACCAGTGATGACACGACCAAGGGTGACACACTCCTGACGGCAGTCTGCCGGTCAGTTCATCGCCCACGCTCTCAAGGAGGCAAGGATGCATGCACAGCACTACTCGGCCCGAGGTAACAGCCATATGACAAGTGACGCAGACGAGTGCGTGACCCGCCGCAAGGTTGTGGTGCTCAAGGCGCTGGATGAGGAGCAGATGGCCACCCTGCGCGAGCGGCATGACGTCGTGCTGCTGGAGGGGCATGACAGCGCCGAGGCGCTGGATGCGGCACTGCACGACGCCCTGCACGATGCCCATGGACTCATCTGCTCTGGACACAGGATCACGGAAGCGCTGCTGGATGCCGCCCCCGCACTGCGGGTGATCTGCACGGTCTCCGTGGGCTATGACAACTACCCGCTTGAAGCGATGGACGCGCGCGGCATCCTGCTGTGCAACACCCCGGACGTGCTGACCGAGACCACTGCCGATGTCGGCTTCCTGTTGATCATGGCCACGGCACGACGCGCGGTGGAGCTGGCCAACATGGTGCGCGACGGCCAATGGACACGTGGCCTCACACCGCCTCACTTCGGTACGGACGTGCACGGCAAGACACTCGGCATGGTGGGCATGGGCCGCATCGGCGCGGCGATCGCGCGGCGCGGTGCACTCGGCTTCGGCATGCGGGTCCAGTACTCGAATGCCTCCCCCAAGCCTGCGCTGGAGAGCGAACTGGGCGCGAGCCGCGTCGAGCTGGACACCTTGCTAAAGACCAGCGATTTCGTCTGCGTCACCGTCCCGCTCAGCGAGCAGACCGAACGCCTGATCGGCAGGCGTGAGCTGGAACTGATGCCCGCCAGCGCCATCCTGATCAACATCGCCCGCGGGCGTGTCATCGATGAAGCGGCCTTGATCGAGTGTCTCGAGCGTGGCGGTATCCGCGGCGCCGGGCTGGATGTCTTCGAGCAGGAGCCGCTTCCGGCAAGTTCACCGCTGACGCGCCTGCCACAGGTCGTGGCACTGCCGCACATCGGCTCTGCCACCCATGAGACACGCCGCGCCATGGCGCAGCGTGCGCTGGACAACCTGCTGTTGGCACTGGCGGGGAAATCGCCGCTGAGTGCGGTCAATGAAGCCAGCTGGACGCGCCGGTAGACCGTTGGCCGGCAGTCCGGTGGCTGGCAGACCTGTGACGCCGCCCCTTCGACACATGGCTGCCAGACCAAAGTGCTGAGGGGAGCGCGGGCGAATTGCTCTATGCTCTGGACATGGATTTGGAACCATCCAAAAACGTCTCCACCCCGGCCATGAGTTCGGGATGACAACAAGAAAACGCCCAGGGAAGACGCCATGAAAGATCCCATCACGACACCGCCGGCCAAGGCAGATGCCACGGTGTCATCGCAGGCCCCGTCATCACAGGTCCCGTCATCGAAGGCCCCATCATCACAGAGCGCCTCGAGCAGCATCACGCTTCAAGATATCGCGGCACATGCCAAGGTCTCGCGCAGCACGGTCTCGCTGGTGCTGCGCGAAAGCCCGCTGGTGGCGAAGCGCACCCGCGAGAAGGTCCATGACTCCATCAAGGCGCTGGGCTACGTCTACAACCGTGGCGCCGCCGCCATGCGCGGCAGCCGCACCGCGACCCTTGGCGTGGTGGTCTATGACATCGCCAACCCCTTCTTCGGCTCCATGGTCGCGGGGATCGATGCCGCCCTCCATCAGGAAGGCTATGTGTCATTTCTCGCCAACAGCGAGGATTCCCCTGAGCGCCAGCAGCGCTTCATCGAGCGCATGCGTGAACATCGTGTCGATGGCCTGTTGCTGTGCCCCGCCGAACACTCAGACCCGAACCTGATCCATCAACTGGCCGACTGGGGCATGCCCTGCATCCAGGTGATGCGCTACCTGGACGCCCCGCCCTTCGATTACGCCGGCACCGATTTCCGGCGCGTGGCCGAGATGGCCGTCAATCACCTCGTCAGCCTGGGCCATCAGCGCATCGCCTTCATCGGCGGCGCGGACCACTCGGTCAGTCATGACCGCTGGCTAGGTTATCAGGCCGCGCTGGATCATCACGGCCTGAGCTATCGCCGCCTGGTGCGCGGCAATGGCGTGACGCGGCGCGTCGGCCATGAGCTGATCAAGACCCTGATGCAGGAAAGCCCTCGCCCGACGGCCGTGGTCTGCCACAACGACCTCGTGGCCTTCGGTGCCATGCTGGGACTGCGCCAGATGGGGCTGGAACCCGGTCGCGACTGTGCCGTGATCGGCACCGATGATGTCGAGGAAGCCGAACTGGGCGACCCGCCCCTGACCAGTATCGCCACGCACCCCTACGCCATCGGGGAGCAGGCGGCGCGACTGGCATTGCGACGGATCGCCAATCCCGGCGGCGAGCGAGAAAGCGTCATCATGCCGCCGGAACTCAAGATACGCCGCTCCTGCGGGAGCCCTGACGACGCCATCGTCGAGACGCCTCGCCCGGACTGACGCCAACGCTTTCTCTGAACGGCGAGTCATGCCTGGAGAGCATCGACTAGCCGCGCACCCCCGAGCATGGACCGGCCGTCTGGAGACTGCCGGTCTGGCAAGCCGCAAGACAGAAAGACTGCAAGACGGAAAGACGCAAGGCACAACAACAAACAACGCCAAGGAAAACGCCATCATGCTGAATTGGATCAATCCAACTACGTCCACCCCTGCTATTTCCCAGCGCTCACCTGTGGGCGCCCGACTGTCCAGAGGGCTGAGCAAGGGCCTAGCCGTCGCGGCCACCACCGGCACCCTGCTGGGCGCCACGCTCGGCTTCTCGGCCAGTGCCCAGGCAATGGAGCTGCGCTTCGGCCACGCCGGCACCGAAGATACCGCCTACCAGCTCGGCGCCGAGCGCCTGCGCGACCTGCTCGCCGAGAAGACCGATGGCGACATCACCATGACCATCATGGGCAACTCGGTGCTGGGCCATGAAACCGAGATGTTCGAGCAGCAGATGGCCGGCGCGCTGGACATGTCCATCGTCAGCCCCGGGCTGATCACCGACTTCTCGCCCACCGCCAACGTGTTCACCATCCCGTTCCTGTATCGCGATGTCGACCACTGGCAGAAGGTGCTGGATGGCGAGGTCGGGGAAGAAATCGCCCAGAAGATCAGTGACGAGACCGATGTAAAGGTGCTGGCCTATTTCGGTGGCGGCAAGCGTCACATCGTCAGCTCGCGCGAAGTCACCTCACTCGATGACCTGCAGGGCCTCAAGCTGCGCACCAATCCGACCAAGCCGTTGATCGTCGCCTGGCAGGCACTCGGGGTCGAACCGAGCGTGGTGGCCTGGAAGGAGATCTACACCGCCATCCAGCTGGGCGCGATCCACGGCCTGCTCAATGAGCCGGAATGGACACTGCGCATGCGCTTCCACGAAGTCGCCCCCAACATCGCGCTGTCCGAGCACGACATCACCGTGCGCCTGCTGACCATGTCCAAGATGTCCTGGGATAACCTGGATGAGCAGCAGCAGAAGACATTGATGGAATCCGCGCACGAAGCGGCGGCCTACGCCCGCAAGGTGCAGCTGGAACAGGACGCGGCAGCCCTCGCGGAGCTGGAGAAGCAGGGTGCCAAGCTGCATGAGATCGACCGTGAGCGCATGCAGGAGATCGTCGCCGAGCCGCTCAAGGAAGTGATCGCCGAGATGGGACTGCAGGACATCTACGACAAGGTACGCGCCGTCAGATAAGGCATGTCAGGCGGGGCGCCTCACCTGCAGCCAACTCTGGCCTCAGGACAGGCGCCCCGCCACCTTCCTCTGCCCCTGGCGCACGTCACCTCGCGTGTCATCACTCTCGTGTCGTCGCTCTCCTTCCCTCGCACTCTTCTTGAAAGGACAGTGCCATGCCTTCTGTGCTCGCAGGGCTCTCACGCCTGAATCGGACGCTCGAACGTCTGCTCTATCTCGTCTTGCTGGTACTGCTGGCAAGCTTCATCGTCTTCATCATCTATCAGATCGCCAGTCGCAACCTGGCCTTCCTGCCTCGCCTGTTCTGGACCGAGGAATTCAGCCGCTTCGCCTTCCAGTGGATGGTGATGCTGGGCACCGCCGTCGGGGTGCTGCATGCCGATCACTTCGTGCTCGAAGCCTTCCCTCGCGGCAGTCGCGCCGACCTCGTCACGCGCTGGATCCGTGATCTCGCCTGCCTGCTGCTGGGGGTGCTGTTCATCGTCCACGGCAAGGACTTCGCGCTGTCGGGCCTGCGCCGCAGTGCCATGGCCTCGGGGCTGTCGATGATCTATGTCTATTCGGTGTTCACCGTCAGTGGCGTCTTCATCGTGCTGTTCAGTCTGCAGCGACTCTTGCATGCCTGGCTCTACGGCATGACCGCCATGGAAGCGGCACTCAATACGCCCAACGAGGCGGAAGAACTGGCGACGCCGGAGGAGACGCAGGCCGTCCTGTCCCCCGTCATCGCCGGCCATGCGCATGACGCCACTGATCGGAGAACACTGCCATGATGCCAATGGACTGGCTCTACCTGATGCCCTGGCTGCTGTTCGGCGTGCTGGGCATCCTGATCGTGACCGGCATTCCCATCGCCATGGCATTGGTGCTGACGGCGACCACGCTGATCCTGCTGGACCCGCGCCTGACCTACTGGATCATGTTCCAGCGCATGTACAACGGCATGGATTCCTTCGTGCTGCTGGCCGTGCCGCTGTTCCTGCTCGCCGGCAACCTGATGAATGCCGCGAGGATCACCGACCGCCTGATCACGCTGTGCATGCGACTGGTCGGCCACTTCCGTGGTGCGCTGGCCCACGTCAATGTGCTGGTCAGCATGCTGTTCGCCGGGGTCTCCGGCTCCTCCACCGCTGACAGTGCCGGCGTGGGCACGGTACTGATTCCGGCCATGAAGCGCGAAGGCTATCCGGTCAGCTTCGCCGTCGCGGTCACCGCAGCCTCCTCCGTGATGGGCACCATCATCCCGCCGTCGATCAACATGATCGTCTGGGGTGCGCTGACCAACACGTCGATCGCCGGCCTGTTTCTCGGCGGCATTCTGCCCGGCGTGATGATCGGTGTGGCTCAGCTGCTGCTCAATACCCGCTACGTGCGCCGCTACAACGTGCCGGTACGCAAGCGTGCCACCCTCAAGGAGCTGGCAAGCTCCGGCAAGGATGGTCTGCTGGCCTCAGGGATTCCGATCGTGATCATCGGCGGCATCACCCTGGGCATCGTGACGCCGACCGAAGCCGCGGTGATCGCGGTGGTCTACGCACTGGTGCTGGGCTTCGTGATCTATCGCGAGCTGGATCTCACCAAGCTGCTCAATGCCTCCACCGACACCGTCAGGCTGTGCTCGCTGTCGCTGTTCAGTCTGGTGGGCGCGGCCATCTTCGGGTATCTGATCAGCTTCTATCAGATTCCGCCGAAGCTGATGGCAGGCGTCAGCATCACGGACCCGACCGTGCTGCTCATCGTGATGACCATCGTGCTGCTGGTGATCGGCACCTTCATGGACGCCCTGCCCGCCATGGCGATCATGGCACCCATCTTCTACCCGCTGGCGATGGCGGCAGGCGTGCACCCCGTGCAGTTCGGTGTCATCGGCGTCATGGCGCTGGGCCTGGGGCTGATCACGCCGCCCTACGGCCTATGTCTGATGATTTCCGCCAAGATCGGCGGCATCCCCCTGCTCAAGGCCATGGCGACCACCATGCTGTACCTGGGCGTGATGCTGGCCGTGATCGTGTTGATGATCCTGTTCCCGGAATTCGTGCTTGCGATCCCGCGCCTGATCGCTCCCGATTTCGTCTAGCAGCCCCCTGGCCAGACAGACCTGTCTGTCTGGCCTCATGAACAAGAACGGCCACCCCGGTCTAGACACCGGGGTGGCCGTTCTTGTTTGAGTGGCGTACCCGCCGTCAGGCCAGTCTTTGGATCGCCATCTCGAGGCCACGGATTTCCGCCAGCCCTTTCATGCGCCCATACAGCGGGTACCCCGGGCGGGTCTCGCGGCGTGCATCGTCCAGGATGTGGTGGCCATGGTCCGGGCGCATCGGCAGGGGGGCTCCACCAGACGCCAGGCGGCGGCGCTCTTCTGCCACCAGCACACGGATGATCTCCACCATGTCCAGATCCCCCTCGAGATGCTGTGCTTCATGGAAGGAGCGCTTGTCCTCGCTGTCACGCCCGGTGGCTCTGAGATGAGCGAAGTGGATGTGAGAGGCAAAGCGGCGCGCCATGATGCTGAGATCAATATCCGGATTGGCACCGTAGGAGCCGGTACAGAATGTCAGGCCATTGGCCGGGCTGGGCACGACACCCAGCAGCCAGTCGGCATCCACCATGCTCGAGACCACGCGCGGCAGGCCAAACATCGGCCGCGGCGGATCATCGGGGTGAATGGCCATTCGAATGCCGACCTCTTCCGCCACCGGCACGATAGCCTTGAGGAAGGTGGCCAGATGCTGGCGCAGGCGCGCGGCGTCAATTCCGTCATAGGCCGCCAGCGCGGCGCGGAATTCCGCCAGGCTGTAGCCCTCTTCTGCACCGGGCAGTCCTGCAATGATAGTGCGGATCAGCCTCTCGCGACTGGCATCATCCAGCGTCTCGAGATGCTGCCGCGCGGCCTGCTGCTCCTCGCTGGTGTATTCGCGCTCGGCGCCGGGGCGCTCCAGCAGATAGAGATCAAAGGCCGCGAAGGCATCCTGATCAAAGCGCAGGGCCGTTCCACCTTCCGGCAGCTGCCAGGCGAGATCGGTGCGCGTCCAGTCCAGTACCGGCATGAAATTGTAGCACACCGTGGTGATGCCACACTCCGCCAGATGGCGCAACGACTGCTGGTAATTGGCGATATGGCGATCACTGCCGGGCGCTGCCTGCTTGATGCTCTCATGGACGGGAATGCTCTCGACCACCGACCACCTGAGACCGGCCGCCTCGATCTGCGCCTTGCGCTCGCGAATGGCGGCCAACGGCCAGACCTCGCCATTGGGTATCTCATGCAGCGCCGTGACGATACCTGTCGCGCCAGTCTGACGAATTTCCTCGAGCGTGATGGGATCCTCGGGACCGAACCAGCGCCATGTCGCTTCCATGTCATCTCCTTGACGGTCAAAAAAGGGGCGGACAACACCCACCGACAAAATATGACAACTTGTGTCAGGTGCTGCCATGCGACCTATGTCGCTGGCGATGACGAGCCGGCTCATGTCGCTTCCTGCCACCGACATGCTTCCTCATCGGAAAGCCGTATCGTGGAACTGGGCGAGACCACCTCTCGCACTGACACCCACAAAATAAATCCATCAATATCAACATATTGAGCGACATTACGAGTAACGAGAGCAGAACGTGACGCTCGCGTGCCCCACGACGTCCTTCGCGTGCCATGCCGGTCAGCCATGGTGATGAGTGCCATTTTCGCTTCCGACACTAGACTTATTGATCATCCAAAGTTGTCAATATTTGTTTGATCAGTCATCTCAAGCCCCCTATAGTGATCTCGGAAACCCCATCAGACGCACGTGTCGACTGATCACTCTGGCCAGGCACGTTGCCGAGAGCCGAGCCTCCTTACCCATAGACTGACGACGGACGCCATATGACTGCCATTACTTCTACCGAGCACGCCAGCTACGCCGAGCTCTCCTCCGTGACCCGCGAGCGTTTGATGCGCGCTTCCACCGCCTCTCTGCACACCCTGCTCTTCAAGCGTGGCCTGCGAAACACCTTCATCCAGAACGTGGTGCAGATGAACCGCAAGACGACTCACATGGTGGGCCAGGCCTTCACACTGCGTTATATCCCGGCACGCGAAGACATCGACACCGTCGCCGCCTTCCGCGACCCCAAGCACCCGCAGCGCCTGGCGGTGGAAACCGTCCCGTCCGGGCATGTCATGGTGTCTGACTGCCGTCAGGATGCCTCGGCCGCCAGTGCTGGCAGCATCCTGCTGACCCGCCTGGAGTATCGTCAGTGCGCCGGTTTCGTCTCCGACGCCGGCATCCGGGATTCCGGCGCCGCCGCCGAGATGAACCTGCCGATCTTCTGCGCCAAGCCCAGCGCCCCGACCAACCTGACCAAGCACCATGCAGTAGAGTTGCAGGTGCCGATCGGTTGCGGCGGCGTGCCGGTCTTCCCGGGCGACGTGCTGGTGGGCGACGCCGATGGCGTGATGGTCATCCCGCTTGAGCTGGCCGACGAGATCGCCGAAGAAGCCAGTCAGATGGAAGATTTCGAGGATTACGTGCTGGAGAAAGTCCGTAACGGCACGCCCGTGATCGGCCTGTATCCGCCGACGGACGAGGCCCGCGCAGAATTCGAACGCTACATGGCAGCCAAGCAGTAATCTGCATGTCGCCCATACCGTCTTGTCCACGGTAACCCCGGACGACAGGTCACGCCGGCCTGTCGTCCACCGCCCCTCCTGCATCAATGCGTATCGAGTGACCACAACCATAACAACACTGGAGTCGTGCCATGCTCTGTCAAGACAATCGCCAAGACACCCGTCAAGCCAACTCACGTCGTCTCACGCCGAGCGCTCGCTCAAGGACCCGCTCCCGTTCACTGCTGGCGTTGCTCGCCCCGATTGCCCTGTCCGGCATGGTCGCGGCCTCGCCCTTCGTCAGCACCGGTGTGCAGGCTGACTATCCGGTGCGTGACATCCGACTGATCGTGCCGTGGCCCGCCGGCGGCGGCGCCGATGCCATCAGCCGCAAGATCAGCAACCTGGCCGAGCAGGACCTGCCGAAATCGATCTACGTCGAGAACATCGGTGGTGCCATCACCGCCACCGGCCTGATGCAACTCAGTAAGGCCCGTCCGGATGGCCATACCGTCGGCGTGATGACCTATGACAGCATCATCACCCTGCCTCGCGGCAACCTGGTGCCCGGCTACTCGCTGGACCGCATGATTCCCTTCGCTCGCATCACCAAGGAAGCGGACGCCATCGTGGTATCCAAGCAATCCGGTTACGAGAATTATGAGCAGCTGATCGAGGCGGCACGCGCCAACCCCGGTACCGTGCGTATCGGTGTCGCCCCGCGAGGTTCCGGCCCCTACCTGGCAGTTCGCCGCCTGGAAGCCGCAGCCGGTGTCGAATTCAATGTCATCACCTATCCGGGCTCTTCCACCGCCGAAGCCGAGGCCCTGCTGTCCGGCGAGATCGACGGTGCCATCTCGAGCCTGGGAGACTTCTCCGGCATTCTGGAATCCGGGGATGCCCAGGGCATCGTCGAATTCTCGTCAGAGCAGAACCCCGCCTACCCGGAAGTGCCGCCGATGAGTGAACTGGGTGGCAATCTGGAAACCGGCAGCTTCATCGTGCTGGCCGTGCCCAAGGGCACGCCGGATGAGGTAGTCAGCACGCTGGAGAATGCCTACCACACGGCCTACGAGACACCGGAATTCCAGAAGTGGATCACGGGCGTCGGCGTCACGCCCAGCTGGCTGGGCGGCGATGAGGTCAATGCCTGGATCGAGGATTACCAACAGAAGACCTTCACCGCCATGGATGAACTCGGCCTGTAGACGTGCCGGCAAGCGGCACCACTGAGTGTCGATGCCACTCGACGTCTACCCGTCCTCCTTCACTTCCATCGTCAAGCGGCGTCCAGCAACGGGCGCCGCTAAGGAATTCTGTCATGTCCTCATCCGCTTCCCCTCCCCGACGCCACTGGTTGATCAGCGGGGCGACACCGTTGACGCTGGTCATGACGGCCGTCAGTGCGCTCTATCTGATCAGCGCCTTCCAGATGGCGCCGCCATTGGACAATGGCCGTCTGACGGCCTCGTTCTTCCCTGCCCTCATCGGGTGCATCGCGCTCGTGCTCTGCGTGGCCCAGCTGGTCAGCCAGCACCGCGCCAGCCGCGGCGCTGCAGCGGATGACGGCAAGGAGTCTTCCACGACCGACGGCGACGCCAGCGCACCGCTGTTCTCACCGGCGCTGCGCCTGATGCTGGTGACCGCCCTCTATATCCTGGCGTTTTCGCACTTGGGGTACCTGCTAGCGTCCGCGCTCTATGTCTTCAGCGTGATGCTGCTGTTCTCGGGGCGTGAGAAATGGATCAGCAAGGCATTGATCGCCTGCGCCATCTCCGCACTGGGCTATCTGCTCTTCGAACAACTCTTCAATGTCCACCTGCCGACCTTCGAGCTGTCCGCTCTCGTCGCCACGAGTGGAGGATGACGCATGGAATTCATCGCTCAGGTATTTTCAAGCTTCGCCCTGCTGCTGGACCCGGTCATCCTGTTCTACGTGGTCGCCGGCTTCGTCATCGGCACCATCTTCTCGGCCATTCCGGGCCTGACCGCCACCCTGGCGCTCGCCCTGCTATTGCCGCTGACCTATAGCCTGGACGTGACTACCGCCCTGATGGCGTGTGCCAGCATCTACATGGCCGGCATGTGTGGCGGCAGCATCACCGCCACCACCATCAACATCCCCGGTGCCCCCTCCTCGATGATGACGGCACTGGAAGGCTATCCCATGCAACAGCGTGGCGAAGGTGCCCTGGCACTGGGTCATGCCTCCTTTGGGTCGATGGTCGGCGGTAGTCTCGGCGCATTGCTGTTGATCGTGCTGGCACCGTTCATCGCCGAAGCCTCACTGCTGGTCAAGACCACCGGCAAGTGCGCGCTGATCGCCTTCGCGCTGATCGTGATCGTGGTCGCCCAGCGCGGCAACATCCGCAAGGCCGGCATCACCGCCTGCCTGGGCCTGATGCTGGCGACGATCGGGCTGGACGCCATGCAGCCACTGGCGCGCTTCACCTTCGGCATCAGTGAGCTGACTGCCGGGATCGACCTGATGCCGGTCATCATCGGCACCTTCGCCATCAGCGAGCTGCTGATCCAGGTCGGCAATCGCAAGAAGGACGCCGCCATCCGCCAGCAGCTCAAGGCCAGCCAACAGCTCAAGCGTCGTGATTTCATTCCGCCGCTGAGCGCCATTCGCGAGATCGGCATCGGCTGCTATCTGAAGTCGACGCTGATCGGCTACATGGTCGGCACCCTGCCCGGCGCAGGCGGTTCGATGGGCGGCTTCCTCGCCTACGTGGAAACCGTGCGCACCTCGAAGAAGCCCGAGAGCTTCGGCAAGGGCAATCCCCAGGGCATCGCCGCCGCCGAAAGTGCCAACAATGCCGTCTGTGGTGGCGCTCTGGTGCCGATGCTGACCTTCGGGATTCCGGGCGATCCGGTCACGGCCATCGTGCTGGGCGTACTGGTGATCAACGGCATCCAGCCGGGGCCGCAACTGATGGCGTCACAATCCGGACTGATCGCGCCGATGCTGGCCTCGCTGCTGTTCAGCGCCCTGATCCTGATTCCCCTGACGCTCTATCTGATGGGTCCCTACTTCCTGCGCATCGTCACCATCCGCAAGGACGTGCTCTACGGTGCCATCGCATTGCTGGCCGTCGTCGGCAGTTTCGTGGCCACCTACTCCGTGTTCCAGATGATGATGACGCTGGTGCTGGGCATCGTCGCCTACCTGATGCGCAAGCATGATTATCCGGTGATCACGCTGCTGCTCGGCTTCATTCTCGGCCCGAATCTGGAAGAGTTCCTGCGCCGCGCGCTGACACTCTCCAATGGCAACCCGATGACCTTCCTCACCACCCCGGACAGCCTGTTCTTCGTCGTGCTGACAGTGGTCTTCGTCTACTTCCTCGGTATCCGCAAGCCGGTGCAGTTGAAGCAGGCGGCCCCCGAGAAGGCAGGCTCGACGGGCTGAACGCTCCTTCGCGTCTCGCACCTGCGAGGCGCTGAGTGATCCAGGCAAGAGTCGCCTGAAACGCTAGACGTCGGTGAAAGACAAGACAGCCCGCCATCCATGATAGCGGGCTTTTTATGCGTTATCGCAAATAAACCGGACCCGAGTGATTCTCTTTCCGTGACTACGATATATTTACGTGACAAGTATCACATCGCATACTGGCCGGCGAAGACTCGATGAAATCAGTCCTCTCATACCAATATTGAATTGAATGATAGGGAACATCATATGAAATATTTCGCTGGCATTGCCATATCGTTTGGATTGTTTTCAGGGTGTGCCGCTCTGCAGTCAGAACCCGCTCACTACGACAATAAACAGAACGCTTTCCTGGCTCCTGGCTTCCCGATGGGACGCGTCAACAAGCCTGAAGGGTTCAATGTTGTCGCCATTGATTCAAGCAGCGAAGTCAAGGACTACACAGCTACCGCTGCGGATGGGCAAGCAAACGAGAATATGCAGGCTGTCGCTTGGAATACCACGGAAGATAACACCGCGGTAATGACAGTTGCAGCTTTCAAGCTGACCATTGGATCGCGCTACCTTGAAGAAACCGATACCGATGGCTACACGTTCCAGGGTAGACACAAGATTCAATACAAATTCTCTGATGGTCGTTTTCAGGATCTAGTGCCAGATACCAGCATGCTTCCACATTTAGCGCCTGATTGTGCAATATCCATTACTCTCGGTAGCAATAATGAACGCAAACGAATCGTCGGCACCTATATGGAAGGCGTGACCTGCTACGATCTGCCGTTGATCAATGATTATCATCGCGAGCAACTTCGCCAGAAAGCCTTCCGTCTGTTCGGTCTGAAATAACGCGACTCAGTACATGCCTCTGGCACCGCTTATCGCCAGAGGCATCGGTTGATTCTCACCCTCTACCGCCCCGGCTCACCTACCACAGCGCAATCCGCTCGCGCCTGACAGGCTCGTGACGACTCAGGAGAGGCGTCTGACGATAAATTGTGCAAGGATCTTGCAAACAGTTAGTAAGAACGATTAGCATTGCCAACCGTTAGATATAACTATTCAAGCAAGGGAATCCACGTGCATCTCCGTCTCCATCCGCTTACCGCCGCCGTCCTTTCCGCCAGCACACTGACTCTCGGCGCCACGAGCCATGCGCTCGCCGGCGACATGTCCACGCTTGTCGTCAGCGAAGACCGTCTTGAACAGAATGTCGTGATCAGCGCCGAAGAGATCGAAGAACGCCAGGCTCGTGACTTGGAAGACCTCTTCCGTGCCGAACCGGGGGTCAGTGTCGGTGGCGGCATCGCCATCGGCCAGAAGGTCTATGTTCGTGGACTGGAAGACACCAACCTGAACGTCACCATCGATGGCGCGCGTCAGGGTGGCTATCTCTTCCACCATACCGGCCGACTGACCATTGACCCTGCCCTGCTCAAGCAGGCGGAAGTCGATACCGGCCCTGCGACGGCGGATGATGGCCCGGGGGCGCTTGGCGGCAGCCTCCGCTTCGAGACCAAGGATGCGCAGGATCTGCTCAAGCCCGGTCAGGATATGGGGGCGCGCGTCTCCGTCGGTACCGAGAGCGCGGCGGACGCCACCTCCGGCACCACGGCGTTCTATGGTCGTCTGGGAGAGAATCTCGGTCTGATGGGATATGTCAGTGGCCGCAACAGCGATGATTATGAGGTCGGCGGTGGCGGTGAACAGGAGCAGACCGCAGGCCAGCAGCGCGGCTACCTGCTCAAGATGTCTCTGCTTGACGTCAATGATCAGGACCTGCGCATCAGTGCCGAGCGCACCACCGATCACGGCACCTACTTCACACGCCCTCACATGCCGAGCTTCAGCAGCCAGCAGCCGACCTATCAGGAAATGGAGCGTGAGACCTTTACCGTCAATCACGCCTGGCACCCGGGCAATGACCTGATCGATACGAAGACCACCCTCTATCACACCACCCAGGAACTGGATCGTGTCGAAAGTGGCAGCACCAGCCGCTCCCGCGAATTCGGCGCGGATGTTCGCAACACCTTCCGCCTGAAGACGGGTGATGTGGCGCATGCCCTGACGGCTGGCGTGGATTTCTATGATCAGGACACCCGTCGCTCCGATGACGCAGGCAGCTCTGGCCCCAACAACGAAGACACCTCACGCAACCTGGGAGTCTACGCCCAGAACCGCATGACACTGGGCCCGTGGGCTCTGTCCGTTGGCGCGCGCCTGGATGATTACGACAGTGATTACGGCGAGGCGGGTAGCGTCAGTGGCAGCGAGGTCTCCCCCAACGCGATTCTGAGTGTCGATGCCACTGACAACCTGACCCTGCATGCCGGTTACGGCGAGGCCATCCGGGGTGCCAAGGCGCGGGAAGTGATCCTGATCGGGGATGACGTCACCATCGCGGAAGGACTGGAGCCGGAACGCGCTCGCCAGCACGAGATCGGTCTCGATTGGCACCAGCAGGATGCGTTGACCCAGGGCGATCGCCTCGGCTTCGCGCTGACCGGCTTTCATACCGATATCGAGAACTACCAGGCCTATGATCGCGGCAGTGATCCGGCGGTGCTCTACAACCTGGATGGCGACGTCGAGAGTCGTGGCTATGAAGCCAGCGTGAACTGGGGAGTCGGTGGCTATGACACCCGCCTGGGCTACGCCAAGGTCGTCATGAAGAACAACGACGGCGACCCGCTGGGTGACGAGATGAACATCGGTGCCTCCACCGGCGACAAGTGGACCTGGGATCACCAGTACCGTCTTCCGCACCACGACATCACGCTGGGCTACACCCTCAATGCGGTGGAGCGCCTGGAGCGCGTGGCACAAGGCGATGAGGAAAAGCCGGGCTACGTGACGCACGACATCCGCGCCCAGTGGACACCGGCCGCCTGGCAGGATCTGACTCTGACCTTGGCAGTCAACAATCTGTTCGACAAGCGCTATAGCGATCACAGCAGCTACCTGCTCAGCAGTGGCGACAGCATGCTGGAGCCAGGTCGCGACATCCGGCTGGGTGCCAGCTACCGCTTCTGAGTTCATCCGCTGTTTGCGGGTCAGTCAGCCGATGCTCGCGATGCGTTGACCGTCAGATTGCCCCACAGGCCTGCCTGTGGGGCTTTTTCGTGTCCGGACCACCCGCCTTGCACCTGACGCGCCGGTGTCAGTCCGCCTGCTCGGTCTCGGCGTCCTGTTGCTTGGCCAGCTTGTGACCATCTTCTGACTGACCGATCTTCCAGTAGCTCGAGACATAGAAGTGGGACTTGGGAATCTCGTAGGCCTGCTTGAGGTGAGCACGTAGCGCACGCATGCTGCCGAATTCACAGGCCGCCCAGACAGAGATCTGACCTTCCAGTCTCGGCAACGAGGCTACCTTCTCCAGCAGCGGCTGGCCTTCCGGGTCTGGCTGCGGGTTGATCAGCCAGTGCAGCTCGATTCCCGGCGGGTGCTCAAGCGTCTGGATGTCAGCCGCATCCGGCACTTCAATGATGGCGTGTCCTCGGGCATCCGCCGGCAGCTCGGCCAGATTGACACTGATCGCCGGCAACGCCGTCATGTCACCCGCCAGCAGGAAGCTGTCGGCCGCCATGTTGATCAACTTCCTGGGCCCCGGGCCGCCGATGGTGATGCTGTCACCCGGCCTGGCACTGGCCGCCCAGACAGACGCCGGGCCTGCCTCTTCATGCAGCACGAAATCGACATCGATCTCGGTCGCGCGCTGATGACGAATGGTGTAGGTGCGCATCATTGGTCGCTCACCTTCCCCACGCGCGAAGACCAGCTTGATGTAGGCACTCTCCTGGTCTTCGGGAAGGGAGCCGATATTCTCGCCCCCCAGCGTCACGCGCAACATGTGTTCGGTGACACGCTGGGTACGAATCACCTCGAGGTCTCGCATCGCGGGCTTGGCCATCTCACGCACTCCTGTCGTCGTTGCCATTGGGCACATCAGCACTGAAATCCCCGCATGCGGAGACGTTGTCCATCATGCGAGTCGCCGTGTTCAGAAAGGTCGCGATCTCCTCATCACCGAGATCACCGGCCATGCGCTGGGCCGTCTCCTGTTCCAGCACCTTGACTCGCTCCAGCATGTCACTTCCCGACGCGGATACCTGCAGCAGCTGACTGCGCCGGTCCTGCGGATTCTGGTGTCGTGACACCAGCCCGCGGGTCTCCAGCTCGTTCAGGACGCGAGTGACACGCCCCTTGTCCTGCCCGAGCAGCTGCCCGACCTTGTGGGCGGTGCATTCGGGAACCCGGACGATGCTCTTCAACATCCGGATGTGCAGGACAGGCAAGTCGATGCCGTGCTGCTGGATGCCATCGCGGAGCTGCTTGCGATAGACGTGCATCAGACGATGCAGCACTTCATGCAAAGCGGTCGTTGCCATGGTCTTCCATCAGTTGGTTGCTAAATAGCAACTATATGCACAGTTGGTTGACACTGTCAACAAATATCCAAAGAAGACGTATTCTCATTGGATCGCCCAACTCAGTCGCCCATGTCAGTCGCGCCGGGCAACTCCGCCGCCCAGACGCATTTCATGCGCCATGAGAGGTGTGAATTCAACGACTTGTCCCATGGCCGCCACCCTCAGGAAACTGCTAATGTCGTGACTATCACTTCCGACACTCCACGAGGCATCAATGGCCGAACTCTGCCTGCTGTTTGACTCTGACGGGACTCTGGTAGACAGCGAAGTCCTGCTGGCAGAAGCGCTTGCCAGCACGTTACCCGGCTACGGCCTGCCCTTCACGGCCGCCCGGTATCTGGATCATTTCCGGGGCGTACGTTTTCGCAGCATCGTCGCGGAACTCGAGGCACATCATGGCGCGCTGGCCCCCGAGCGGCTGGATGAGATGGAGGCCCGCATGCGTGCCACCCTCGAGGACCTGATGGCGGCTCGCCTCACGGCCATGCCCGGCATGCCTCAGGCACTGGCGGAGCTCTCCGGCTACCCCTGCGGCGTGGTCACCAACGGGCCGGAACGCAAGGTACGCCTGGCGCTGGATACCACCGGGCTGGCGCGCTTCTTTGACGGCCATATCTTCAGTGCCTACACCCTGGGCGTCTGGAAACCGGACCCACGCCTCTATCGCCTTGCCGCCGAGCAGATGGGATTCGCGCCGCAGCGCTGCGTGGTGATCGATGACGCCGCCGTCGGCGTGAAAGCCGGGCTGGATGCCGGGATGCATGTCATCCACTTCGCCCACCATGAGGACGGCCTTGGCACGCCCTCCGGGGCACTGAAGATGCGCAGTGCACGCGAGCTTCCGGCGCTGATCAGAGAGATCTCGCAGCGCGTGGCACGCCTCGACCCCTGATCGGCCAGAGCCGGATTCCTGGAGAGCTGATGCACCGCGAACCGGCGCGCAAGACAAAAAAGCCCGCACGGAGGCGGGCAAGGAATGTCGGGACAGGACATTCAGGGCAGGGTCATCTTCCGACAAGGTCACCTTTGGGCAAAGACACGTCCTGCATGCTGCTGCATCAGGGGCGATGGCCCGAGTCAGTCACATGCATTTGCGCAAGGATGCCATCGCGGCGGGCAATGCTCGCACGCTTCTGACGACGCGGCCTTTCGGCCGGCGCTGAGCGCGGAGGCAGAGTTCCACGTGTGGTCCTGGGGGCTTTCCCGGGACCTTCTGCGAGCCTCTCTCCAGGGCTTTCTTCAGGGCTTTCCAGAGATCTTTTGAGTCATCGAGCGCGAGGCAAGGACGGGCTTCGTCTTGAGTCAGCCATTGATGGTGTTGTTGCTGGTCGCCAGACGCTCAATCACTCGAAATGCGGGGCTTTACACGCTGTCGTTGAGCGCGTGCTCTACTCGAGTTGCAGAAACACTCTTGCCAGCATCATTGGCCTGATAGCGGGCTTTCATCATCCCACCGGCGGCACCGCGCACGCCTTGCAGCGGCTGCTCCAGCGCCTGCTGCACACGCCCTGCCGAGGTGCTCATGCCGGTAGCGGCAAAGACGGCCCGCCGCGTGGACGCCGCGTGGGCGTGACCCGCGATCAGAGGCTCGCTCAAGGCAGCACGTACCCGGGCATCGGAGACGCTATCTTCTGCGTGACTGAGAGTGCTGACGGCAGTGAGCATGGACAGGCAGACAAGGGGAACCAGACGTTTCATTCAGAGAGACTCCAGGTGGTGTCGAGTGAGCACCCCAGGGGAGCGGCACTCGGGTAGAGGACGGCCGAGCCGTCCAATGGTGCTTCGGGCATGGCAGAGGCAACCTCTGCACGCCTTACAGGTTGAACTTCACCAGGGTGACGATGCGTGACAGGCCCTGAGCGGCGGCCAGAGACTCGGCGGTATTGCCTTGCTGATCCGCAATTCCGGGGTCGGCCCCGGCATCGAGCAGATGCCTGATGATGGTTTCCCGCCCGAACAGCGAGGCCATCATCAGCGCCGTCTGGCCACTGGCATTGCGATGATTCACATCACAGTCGGTATTGGCCAACAGCCAGTCTGCCGTCTCGACATGCCCACGAAAGGCCACGCCCATGAAGGCATTGCTGCCTCTTTCATCCACGGCACAGGCGTCCACCCCATACCCCTTGAGCAGGGCCAGAGTGCTGGTATGCCCGTAATAGGCAGCCATGATGAACGGCGTATAGCCGTGGGATTCCGTGATCGACAGGTCTCCGCCCTGGTCGTAGTAGCGTTCGATGGCGGCGTTGTCGCCCTCACGCGCGGCATCCATGATGTCCATGCCCTCGTTCGCCTGCGCCGGGAGGGCGAGCAGACTCATGACGGCGACGCTGAGCGCGAGCATCAAGGTGACAAGGTTCGTGATGGATTGCCTGATGGGGGCATTCACGGTCAAGGTCATGGGACTCTCTCCTCGAGGTTGGTCCAGAAATCGGTCGGGAAGATGGCAGGGAGGCATTGCCCCCCTGCCCTGTCACGCGACGCGTCAGATCACTTCTGCTGCGCGTCGATCAGCTCCTCGACATCGTCCATGTCCACGTGAGCGACCTTGGCCAGACGCTCGCCGTATTCGTGGTCGGCCTGATAGAAATAGCTGACCATGATGTTGCGGATCTCGTCGTTCTTGACCTTGCCCAGATCCCCACCCAGCACCTCGATCAGGTCATCCTGATCTTCCTCGGAGAAGGAGCGGTACAGCTCCCCGGCCTGAGCGAAATTCTGCTCCTTGCCGATGGGCTGCTGCTGGGTAGTGCCATTGAGGGTGTAACGCTTGTATTCGTACTGGCTGTCGTCCACCAGCGAGTCAGCGTTGCGGCTCGGCTGGTAGTTGATGGAGCCGGAACGCGGAGCGGAGTAGCCCGCGCCATCCTGATGGTTGTTGTGGACCGCCACCTTGGGGGCGTTGACCGGCAGCTGAGAGTAGTTGGCCCCCAGGCGGTAACGCTGGGCGTCGGCGTAGGCGAACAGGCGCCCCTGCAGCATGCGGTCTTCCGACGGCTCGATGCCCGGTACCAGGTTGGCCGGCGACATCGCCGCCTGCTCGGTTTCCTGGAAGAAATTGTCCGGGACGCGATTCAGCGTCAGCTCACCGACCTTGCGTGCCGGGATCAGGTCTTGCGGCCACAGCTTGGTGGTATCCAGCGGGTTGAAGTCGAAGCTGTTCAGTTGGCTGGGGTCCAGCGTCTGGATATAGAGATCCCAGACCGGGTCATCGCCTTCGTCCAGATGGGTGTAGAGATCATCCGTCAGGTGATTGAAGTCGGTGGACTGCACCTTGGCGATCTCTTCCGGCGACATGCCATGGTTGCCCTGACGCGACTTCCAGGTGAACTTCACGTATTTCCAGTCACCTTCGCCATTGACGAACTTGAAGGCGTGGACCCCGGAGCCATCCATCTCACGCAGGCTGGCAGGCACGCCCAGCGGTGAGTACAGATAGGTCAGCATGTTGGTGCTTTCCGGGATATGGCTGAAGAAATCGAAGTAGCGATTCGGGTCCTGCAGGTTGGTGCGGGGGTCAGGTTTCAGGGCATGGATCATGTCCGGGAACTTCATCGCATCGCGGATGAAGAACACCGGGAAGTTGATGCCGACCATGTCCCAGTTGCCCTGGTCGGTATAGAACTTAACGGCGAAGCCACGCGGGTCGCGCAGGGTCTCGGGCGAGCCCTTGCTGTTGATCACGCTGGAGAAGCGCACGAAGACCGGCGTCACCTGGCCCTTGTCCTGGAAAGGTGCCGCGACGGTCAGGTCGGTCAGATCCGCGGTGGCACGGAACTCACCGTAGGCCCCGATACCGCGCGCGTGAACCACGCGCTCCGGAATGCGCTCACGCTCGAAGTGCCCCAGCTTTTCCAGCAGGTGGTGATCCTGCAGCAATGTCGGGCCATTCGGACCTGCGGTCAGGGAGTCCTGGTTGTTGCCGATCGGCGCACCATTGGAACGTGTCATCACTTCCTGCTGCGCCAGACTGCTTGCAGAAAGCCCCAGCGCCATCACGGCTGTCAGGGTCTTCATGGGAAAACGTACGCTCAGCATCTCGGAAATTCCTCGTCAAATCAGGGAGTAACGAGGCGAGGAGTATTCGCGAGAAGTTCCCATAGCAAAAATAAATAATAGCTAACCCTGAAATAGCGAAAAACTAATACGATGCAGGATCAGCACCAATTACTTCCACTCTCAAGCAAGGACTGTGGCGTAGTTTCCTGTTCGCGGGCCAAGCTTGCCGCGTGTGCCTTGAGCCAGATGTCCCGATGACGAGGCTTTCAAGCCAGAGGTAAGAATCGCCTGCCTTGAGCGAAAGCTTTCCCATGGCCTGAACGCCAGCAGAGCTGGCCACGATTGTTGCACCCAGCTATCCAATCCAGGCATACATTCCCGTCATACATTCCCGTCATACATTCCCGTCATACATTCCCGTCATACAAACCAGGCATGCAATCCAGGCATCGCGAAGCCTCAGGCCGTGGCCCACCGTTACCCCGGAGGCGCTCTGATTCGCTCCACTGCCAGAAACGACAACGGCCCCTCATGTTGAGGAGCCGTAAGTGAGGAGCCGTTGTCGTCAAGTCTTGCGACAGATCTTTCAGCGCATCCAGCCACTACGCCTGGCGCTTCGCCTTCTTCGACTTGCGCTGAAACGCCGGCATGTCATCGATGACCAGCACCGGATTCAGCTCTTCCTTGGGGAAGTCATTCTTGAGCCAGCGCAGCATGGAGAGCGCCAGAATCAGCATCACCGGAATCATCGGCAGCGCCACCACGATGGTCGAGGTCTGCACGGTCTGCAGGCCACCCAACTGGATCAGCGCAACCCCGACGGCCGCGATCAGGAAGGCCCAGATCAAGCGGAACGAGCGCTTGGGCTCCTGATACCCGGACAGCTTGCGTGACGTCACCGAGGCCAGCACGTAGGCCGAGCTGTCCAACGTGGTCGCCAGGAAGATGAAGCACAGCAGGATGAAGGCCACCGTGACCAGCTTGGCATACGGTAGAGTCTGCAGAATGCCTTCCACCGCCAGCGGGATACCGCCACTGTCCAAGAGCGCCTTGATGTCTAGCGCGCCACTGATCTGCAGGTCCAGCGCGTAACCACCCCACACCGCGAAGAACACCCAGGTCCCCAGCGAGCCGAACACCAGCTCCGCGATGATCAGCTCACGGATGGTACGGCCGCGCGAGATACGGGCCACGAACAGGCCCACCATCGGCGCGTAGGCAATCCACCATGCCCAGTAGAAGACGGTCCAGTCCTTCCAGAAGGTGGAATCCCCCGCCGGGTCGGTCCACAGGCTCATCGGGATGAAGTTACCCAGGGTCTTGCCGAGGCTGTTGACGAAGCCTTCGACCATGAACTGGGAGTCACCGACGATGAAGGTGAAGGCCAGCAGGAAAATCGCCAGAATCACGTTGACGTCGGAGAGGATCTTGATGCCCTTGGCCAGACCGAACCAGACACTGGCCGAGAACATCGCCGTCCAAATGCACAGTACCGCGACTTCCAGGCCGAAGTTGGCTTCCATGCCGAGGATGCCGCTGACCAACTGTGACACCAGAGGTACCGCGAGCCCCAGCGAGGTGCCGACGCCGCCGACGATCCCGAACACGACGATGGAATCCAGCAGCACGCCCCAGGCGCCATCCGCATGACGGCCCAGTACGCCGCGCGAGGCGACGGACAGACGCACGCCATCACGCTTCTTGACATACATGGAGTAGGCGATCGGCAGACCCGGCAGGCAATAGAAGGCCCACGGCGTCAGCCCCCAGTGGAACTGACCGAAGGTCAGCGCCCACTCCGCGGCCTCACGACTCTTGGCCGCCACGTGATAGGCCGGCGAGGTGTAATAGTAGATCGGCTCGACCCACGCCCAGTTGACGATCGCGATGCCCATCCCGCAGGTGAAGATCATCGCCACCCAGCTGAAGTAGGAGAAATCGGGCGTGTCTTCTGCCCCACCCAGACGGACGTTGCCGTAGCGGCTGAATGCCAGCCAGATGAGGAATCCGACGACACTCAGGCCTGCCACCAGATACAGCCAGCCGAACTTGCCGGTCGCGAAGGCGAAGGCGGCATTGATCAGCGCGGTGCTGGCTTCCGGGAACAGGATGACGGGACCGATGAAGGCCATGATGACCAATACGGCGGGAATGAAGACACGGGGGTCCAGATGATCGCCATCACTGGCGGGGGGAACGGCTTCTTGCACGACTACCACCTTAGTGAGAAAGCCCGAGCAAGAGAGGCGAGACGTCGCTTTTGCTCGGGCAGTTCGCTGTGTTCAATAATTTTTCGTAATGAAAAGAGCGCGGTATTATACATTTTTTCATTCCACGCGCATTATACTTTCCCGGCAACCGCGGGGAGCATGAATCGCGACACGGTATTTTCTCATTCATACATGAATTTCATTCATCAATCTTGCGCTACACACTCCCCCTCCTGCACTCTCCGCGCGCCTTCCTTGCGCCCTCCTCGACAACGTTTCCACCAGACGCGAACAGGCCGCCGACACGTCAATGCCGGCGGCCTGTGGGTCTCAAACACTCATGAGCGGCGACTGTCCCGCAGAAGCCAATATCTGACGCGGCAGTCTTTCCCTCCCTTGCATCGCGAGGATCACGCCAGCCGATGCGCCACTCTCATGAGCAGAAACCTCAACGTTCACCTCGTGTCTCAAGACGCCCAGCGCTTGAGCACTTCTCATGCACCTGGCTCGAGCTGACCCATGCAAGCTCAGAGTCAGATGAGTCGGCCTTGAGCGATCAGCAATGGCTGACGCATTGGGGGCATGCAGGGTCTCGTATCAGTCCCCTCCGACAGCAGACGCCAGAATCCAGCCAGCGGCCTTCTCCGCGATCATCAAGGTCGGCGAGTTGGTATTGCCGCTGACGATGGTCGGCATGATGCCGGCATCCGCCACCCGCAATCCCTGGATACCGCGCACACGCAGACGACTGTCGACCACCGCCATCGGGTCATCCGCACGCCCCATGCGCGTGGTGCCCACCGGATGGAAGATGGTGGTGCCGATATCCCCCGCTAGCCTGGCGAGTTCGTCATCAGTCTGGTACTCGACACCCGGCTTGATCTCTTCGGGCTTGTAGCGCGCAAAGGCGGGTTGTTCGGCAATGCGCCGCGTGACGCGCAGTGAATCGGCAGCGACCTTGCGGTCTTCCTCGGTGCTTAAATAGTTGGGCGCGATGGTCGGGGCCTGACGCGGGTCGGCGCTCTGCAGACGCACCGTGCCACGACTAGCGGGGTTGAGATTGCAGACACTCGCGGTGATCGCTGGGAAGGGATGCAACGGTTGCCCGAAGGCCTCGAGGCTCAGCGGCTGGACGTGGTACTGGATATTGGGATGGGCGTAGGCTTCGCTGCTGCGCGTGAAGGCCCCCAGCTGTGACGGCGCCATGCTCATCGGCCCGGAACGCTTGAACAGGTACTGCATGCCGATGCCCATCTTGCCCAGCAAGGTGCTGGCCATGGCGTTCAGGGTCTTGGCATTGGTGACCTTGTAGACCGAGCGGATCTGCAGATGGTCCTGTAGGTTCTCGCCGACGCCGGGCAGGTCTTTCACCACATCGACGCCATGCTCCTCCAGCAGTGCTCTGGGCCCGACGCCCGAGACCTGCAGCAGATGTGGCGAGCCGATGGCACCGGCACACAGCACGACTTCACGCTTCGCCGAGAGGTTGATGACCTTGCCGTCACGTACGACCTGCAGCCCCGTGCAGCGCAGATCGGTAGCTTCTTTCGCCGCCCCTGTTTCAGCCCCCATGCCCTGCTCGCCGCCCGCAAACAGCAGACGATTGACCTGGGTGGAATGCCACAGCGTCAGGTTGCTGCGCTTGAGCGCGGGGCGCAGGAAGGCCTTGGCCGTGTTCCAGCGCCAGCCCGCACGCTGGTTGACCTCGAAATAGGCCACCCCTTCATTGCTGCCACGGTTGAAGTCCTTGGTGCGCGGAATGCCGGCCTGCTCGGCCGCACTGGCGAAGTCATCCAGTACTTCCCAGTTGAGGCGCTGACGCTCGACGCGCCACTCCCCACCGTGACCATGGAAATCACGCTGCTCAGGATCACTGCTGGCGCCGTCATCCAGCAGCGCGTGGTCCTCGTGACGCATGAAGTCAGCCAGACACTGCTCCCAACGCCACTCGTCATCGCCGGACACCTCAGCCCAGTGATCGTAATCCCGCGCCTGGCCGCGCATGTAGATCATGCCGTTGATGCTGGAACAGCCGCCCAGCGTCTTGCCGCGCGGATAGATCAGCGAACGGCCATTGAGGCCCTTGTCCGGCTCGGTGCGGAACATCCAGTCGGTGCGCGGGTTGTTGATGCAGTACAGATAGCCTACCGGAATGTGAATCCAGTGGTAGTTGTCACGTCCGCCCGCCTCGACCAGCAACACGCGGTGGTCAGGGTTGGCGCTGAGGCGATTGGCCATCAGGCAGCCGGCGGAACCGGCGCCCACGATGATGTAATCGAATTCAGAGAGATCGTCGCCCGGTTTGGCGGGGCGAGCGTCCTGCTCGCCCTCCGGGGATCGATGCGGGTTGTTCTTGTTGTCTGACATGGCGCGTCCCTCTCCAGACAGTTGGCGTATGCTGGTAGGTAACCAGAATGCAGATGGCGACAGTGCAGATGACCGCAGTCGCGAGCGACTTACTTGGCCGTCGGCATGGCGAATTCGGCACCGGCATCGATGGAATCCGACCAGCGCTGCATGATGGACTTCTGCTTGGTATAGAAACGCACACCCTCTTCTCCGTAGGCGTGGGTATCCCCGAACAGGGAGCTCTTCCAGCCACCGAAACCGTGCCAGGCCATCGGGACCGGAATCGGCACGTTGATGCCGACCATGCCGACCTGGATGCGGCGTCCGAATTCACGCGCGACACTGCCGCTCTCGGTGAAGCAGCTCACGCCGTTGCCGAATTCGTGGTCGTTGATCAGCTGGATGGCGGTCGCGACGTCCGGCACGCGGACACAGGCCAGGACCGGGCCGAAGATCTCTTCCTTGTAGATGGTCATGTCCGGCGTGACGTGATCGAACAGCGTGCCGCCCATCCAGAAGCCTTCAGTGCTGTCGCCGCCGATGTCGTTGCCGGTGAACTCACGCCCGTCGACGATCATCTCGGCGCCTTCCGCGACGCCCTTGTCGATGTAACCGCAGATACGCTCATGCGCCTGACGGGTGACGATCGGGCCCATCTCGGCGTCCAGATTCATGCCGTCCTTGATCTTGAGCTCGCGGGCACGCTCGGCCAGACGCGGCACCAGGGTATCCGCCACATCGCCCACCATCACCGCGACACTGATGGCCATGCAGCGCTCACCGGCGGAGCCGTAGGCCGCGCCGATCAGGGCATCCACCGCCTTGTCGAGGTTGGCGTCCGGCATCACCACCATGTGATTCTTGGCGCCACCCAGTGCCTGGATGCGCTTACCGTGACGTGCGCCGCGCTCGTAGATCAGGTTGGCGATCGGGGTCGAGCCCACGAAGGACAGGGCGCGCACCTTGGGATGATCGATCAGCGCCTCGACGGAATCCTTGTCGCCCTGCACCACGTTGAAGACGCCATCCGGCAGACCCGCCTGCTTGAGCAGGTCCGCTATCATCAGCGAGGCGCTGGGGTCCAGCGGGCTCGGCTTGAGCACGAAACTGTTGCCTGCCGCGATGGCGACCGGGAACATCCACATCGGCACCATCACCGGGAAGTTGAACGGCGTGATGCCGGCGACGACGCCCAGCGGCTGGCGCATCGTCCAGTTGTCGATGCCGGTGCTGACCTGGTCGGTGAAGTCACCCTTGAGCAGCTGCGGGATACCACAGGCGAATTCGACGATATCGATGCCGCGTGCCACTTCGCCCTGGGCATCGGTGAACACCTTGCCGTGCTCGCGAGTGATCGCTTCCGCCAGCGCGTCCTTGTGCTCGTTGAGCAGCGCGAGGAACTTGAACATCACCCGGGCACGGCGAATCGGCGGCGTGTCTGCCCAAGCCGGGAAAGCGGCGTCGGCAGCAGCCACGGCGGCATCGACATCACTGTTGCGTGCCAGCGCGACTTGGCCGGTCACCTTGCCGGTGGCCGGATTGAAGACATCCTGAGTGTCGCTGGAATCGCCTCGGGTCACCTGGCCGTTGATGAAATGCTGGATAGCGTTGGCTGCTGTCGTCATGGTGCTGATCTCCGCTGGCGGTGTTTTATAGGAATAAGCCTGTGTCATGCATATGTCTGGCGCTGAAGATTCTTCGCTTGGTCAATGACGTTCGCCTGGTCAATGACGAACGAAGACATGCCATCAGCAGGTGTTCATGAAATTACGCCGCCATGCGCAGGGTGCAATTGAGTAATTCTTGGGTGAGATATAACGATTGCTGATATCTGATTTCGCTGAGAAAATTCTCAGCTTTCATCGAGAACCAGAGCAAAATTTAAGCCCTTACAATCAATCAGTTATAACGACAAATGCGAAAGGAGTGCCGACAGCGACAGGCGTCTCGATCACGATGCCTGCCCCGAGTGAACACGGCTTACCGAGACTAATGGCCAATAGGTGGCAGCGAACGCATTCAGGCCACAATGTGCGATGCAGGCCCAGCAGCACGTGTCTCGCCAGCCAGAAAATCCCAATACATGGATGCCACTGATGCAGGATCTGTCCCGACTCAACGCCTTTGTCACCGTGGTACGTACCGGTAGCGTGTCGCGAGCGGCGCAGGCGTTGCATCTCACCCAGCCCGCGATCAGTCTCAAGCTCAAGCAATTGCAGGAAGGTTTGGGGCTGAGCCTGTTTGAGCGTCACCCCCATGGCCTGTTGTTGACGGCCGATGGCCAGGCCTTGCTGCCCAGTGCCGAGAAGACCCTCGCCAGCGCGCGTGGCTTTGAGCAAGCCGCCGCGGCACTGCACAGCACACTGCGCGGCAAGCTGCGCATCGGCACCATCGTCGACCCGGAATTCATTCGCCTGGGTAGCTTGCTGCGCCATCTTTTGGAACGCGCGCCCAATCTGGAAACGGAACTCCACCACGGCATGAGTGGCTGTGTGCTCAAGGCGCTTCGCCAGAATGAGCTGGAAATCGGTTTCTACCTCGCACCGCCCGGAGAAGGACCACGCGATGACTCCCTCTGTTATCGCGAGCTGGCATTCTTCGACTATTTCATTCTCGCCCCCACCGGCTGGTCAGCGCGCCTGACAGAGACTGACTGGCCTTCCCTGGCCGCCCTGCCGTGGATCGTGACGCCTGAGAATTCCGTCCACTCACGTCTGCTGGCGCATGCCCTGCGCGACAGTCAGTGCACTCCTCACCGCGTGGCGCAGGTGGACCAGGAAGTCTGCATGCTGGACCTGGTACGCGCCGGCGTCGGACTGACACTGGCTCGCGATGTATTGGCGCTGGCCGAGCGCCAGGAACGAGGCCTCAATATCGTGCCGGACACCCGCCTGCCCTGCGCCTTGAGCGTGGTGTGGCGTCACGACAAGCAACACGAGCCCTGTGTCGAAGCCGCCCTGCAAAGTCTCGAAGAAGTCTGGCCATCTGAATAAGGGCGCTGGCCTCCCGAGATCGGTCAGCAAGCTTCACGCTGACCAGAGAGGCCAGTGTACGTTCCCATGTTCTCTATTCTTGCAGCACACTTGATAGCGCCGGAGCTCTGGTGTCAGGGCACGGGGCTACTCCGTTGGCGCGGGATGGATTATTCTAGTCGTGATACGGAAAAAAGCCGCATGTCCCGCCAGAGGCCGAGGGATGGCCCCGTCTCATGCGCTATCGAAGTATCCTCAGATGGCAGCACTATCGAATCACAAGGTAACACAATGATAGATTTCAATAATAAAGGCTTTTTTAAACTCAAACAGAACGATGAATATGCCGAACGCGTCAATGACCTGTTGATCGATGGCGAAGAAATCATTTCAGCCTATAAATCAATGCGTGACGGGGTCGTATTTACCAACAAGCGTATTATCGCTGTCAATATTCAAGGATTGACGGGCAGCAAGAAAGACTTCACCTCTCTCCCTTACAAGAAGATTGAAACCTATTCCATCGAAACTTCCGGCACCTTTGATCTTGATTCAGAGCTCACGATCTACTTCTCAGCACTCGGTACGGTGAGATTTGAATTTACCGGCAAGACACGCCTTACCGAAATCTCGCAAGTCATCACCACCTATGTGTGTTGATTCCCTGCTGCTTCAGTTGTGAATTCCTTTGATCAAACGAGGTTATCCAGATGAGTGACATGTCAGTCGAGCAATTCGAAGAAAACATGAAACGCGAACTCGACAAGTTCGTGCGCACTACCAACAGAACCGCCAGCTCCACTTCCCGTGACACCTCCCCTCGCGCTCGTCCTGAAGCCCCGCGCGCCAGAGAGACCACCACCCCCCTCAAGGGGCTGAGGGTGACGCTTGGCGTCAAGCAGAAGCGACTGGCATTGGAAGAGCCCTTCACGGTGCAGACCGACAGCATCTCGCGAATGGAAGCGCGTATTCATGCCGAGAAAGCGGCACGCAAGGCTGGCTGGAAGATCATCAGCCACGTGATCGACTGGAATGATACCGAGCGAGAGCCCGACGTTCGCTGATACTTCGGCCACTACGCCGGAAGGGTTGAGATCGGTTACACCACTAGCCCATATTGAGATTACCGAAAGGCAATCACGCCTCGGGCGGCATAGGCTCTATAGACACACTCACGGTCTAGAGGGGTATGCGCATGAAACACTTCGATTCATTGTTCTCACTGTTCGCGGCGGTCCTGTTGTCAGCCCTTCTGCCCTTTACTATGGAAAGTGACGCGAGGTCTGCCTCTCACGATCCGCAACCTTTCTTATCCCCACTGGCAGGAGGCTCGCTCAAGGAAGACGACGGTGAAGAAACGCCAGACGCGTGAGTCACCACCGTCGGGCTGGCCTGATGTGTGGCAAACTTGCGCTGATGATTGCCACATTTGGCCTTTCGCGACGCCTTCATCTGGAAGCGTGTGTCCCGGTACGCCACCTTACTCGATGCTGCCGCTGAGTCACCCCAAAGCCGGTGCGATCACTTCCGTTTGCGGCTACTCCTTGCACGCAATTGACGGAGCAGGGTTATCTGTAAATTCGTAGCGCGAGGGACGGTCTGTAGTATTCCCCTATCTCACGGCAGTCATATCGAAGCATCAATAGGTAGGTAGATAGCGGCCATTATTGAAGGTGAATCGCCAAATCAATCACTTGGCTGGGCCCAGGAGTTCGGCCTAGCCTGCCTCGACGAGGCCATCTGGCGAGACATCTTGCCGAAGATGCTCTGCTCTGTAGGCATCACGTGAGCCCGTGACGACGAACGGCATACGTTCGCTCTGACTTGCACCCCGCCTGCCTCACCCTCCCTTCGCACCCCTTCCGCGCTCACGTCAGCGGCTCTACAGGGATCATCCTCTCCTCGCAGCACACGCCGTTGGGTGGGCTGCACGCTTGCCGGGGCGATGCCATTTACCGACAGAACGAATCACTCCTCTCTGTCACGTATTTCGCTCACGGAGCCCCACGCGAGCGCGTGGAACGCCCCTCCAGCTCATCCATGACACCTTCAGGCGAATACTGTTGCGAGTCCTGTCGCGGATACCTGACAGAATCTCGTGTTCACAGGATAGGGCGATGACGCAATCTCCTGCCCGAACTGAGTAGCGACTTGTCATCTCTCGCCAGAGAACACGAACACAACCATAAACTTTAGTCTAATTAAATTATTAACCGATAACTTAACGGTTAAATCGAATATTTACCGTTTAATTATCTTATGGCGCGTGACTGAGGGGTTCTTCAGTACACCAACACATCCGTAGCATGTTGTTTACCAAAGGAAAATAGAATTCATTGTCCGCTGAGTACTACTTTCTTCCTCATTGCGATTGAAATTGACAGATTCTTGCGCATACTCTTAGTTACACGAAGGCGGAGACCTTCGACAACAATATATGGTTAAACGAAAAAATAACGCTTATTGCCCTGCACATCTCGGCGCTAGCTGTCGCGGTGAGCAGACACAACAGTGAAACCGTAACGCAAAAGGAACATCGCGATGGCAGTGCTGAATCTGAATCTTGCTGGTACTCAAACAGAAGTCATTGATACTCCAAACGATGGTGTCAACATCACCGCGCTGGGCTCCTCTGAGCTGGTGTCCGACGGTGTTGAAACCAATGTGCTCAGCATCGCAGGGGTTGAACTTGGCGCCGCGCCGACCTTCACGGCGACCAACGGTGGTCAGCTCAATATCGACCAGGGCCTGCTGAATGTCAGCGCCCTCAGCAATGTCACTTACAACATTGATGGTGCAAGCGGCATCAGCGTCGATGCTTCCAGTATCTCTGCTTTATCAGGGCTCAGCTCCTACGATGTGAACTTCACCGGAGAAGGCGCTGGTAACTTCACTTACGACGCTTCAGATGTCAGCCTTCTGGACACCACCACACTGAATGTCACAGGTCTCGGAACAGGCGACACGCTGAGCATCGCTGGTGATACTTGGCAGCTGGATGACGGCGTGTTCACAGAAGCCTATCGAGATGGCGCCCTACATATCACCAACTCAGGTAGTGGGGTTTTAGGCGAAGGGGATGTCGTCGCCAATATCCCCATGACCGAAGAGGAAGCTCAGGCCTACATTAATGATCCAAGCCTGCTAAACGGTGAGAACGGCTTCACCCTGGTTTGCTTCGCTGAAGGCACCATGATTGCCACGCCGGAAGGTGAGGTCGCTGTCGAAAATCTGTCGATCGGCGATATGATCGTGACCGCCGAAGGTAACACCGTGGCCGTGAAGTGGGTGGGTCGTCAGACGGTGCGCCCGGCAAAGGCGCAAGACAAGTTCCAGGCTATTCGCTTCCAAGAAAACGCTATTGCACCAGGGCTGCCAAACCAGGATCTGACAGTCACTGCCAGTCACGGCATGATCATCGATGGCTTGGTCATCAATGCCGGTGCACTCGTCAATGGCTCAACGATCACCATCGTTGAAGCGAGCGAGCTTCCCAAGGAAGTCACCTACTATCACATCGAGACAGAAAATCACGAAGTGATTCTCGCGAATGGAGCTGCCACAGAGACCTATATCGACTACGTCGATCGCAAGGCCTTCGAAAACTATGATGAGTACCTGTCACTGTACGGCATGGACACAACCATCACCGAAATGAAGCGTCCGCGCATTTCCGCACGTCGCCTGCTGCCACTGGCCATTCGCGAGCGTTTCGGCATTCAGGAGCCGCAACTGTCGATCCAAGCTGCCTGATATAGCACTATTTTCAGTAGCTCATAGACACCCGCCTAGCAGCAAGTCGCTGCCAGGCGGGTGTTTTTTTACGACTTAAAATGTATTGATATTGCTAACCCTGATAGGGGGGCAAGCCATTAGCGACGAAAAATAATGCTTAGATTATTGGCCGGCATCTCGATAAACTTATCAAGTCGCAAACCATTGCGATTCGCTTCCTCGATCACGGCTTCCAAATCGCGCACACCCCATAGCGGGTTGCGGCTCTTGAGCTGGATATCAAACCCTTCGTTGCTGGGAGACGTGTGCTGTCCCTCCCGCTTATAGGGGCCATAGAGATACAGCACGCCACCTACAGGGAGCCGTCGCCCGGCCCGTGCCATCAACTCGGACGTGACGCGCCACGGAGAGATGTGGATCAGGTTGATCGCCACCAGCGCATCACAGGCCACTTCAGGCCACTCGGCCAGCACATCCAGCGTGATGGGGGCCTTGAGATTGGCCAATCCTGTCTCTTCACGCCAGTCCGCGATCGACTCCAGCGCACGTGGGCTAGCGTCACTGGGCTGCCACTCAAGATGAGGCAGGCCACGCGCGAAATGCACGGCATGCTCGCCGCTGCCACTGGCCAGTTCCAGCACCTGACGACGCTCGGCGAGAACATCACGCAAGACATCGAGAATCACGTCACGATTGCGCTCGACCGCGGGGCTTGCCAGCCGTCGGGAGTTCTCCAGTACAACATCCTTTTGAGCTGCGTGGCGTGCTGGGTCCTTGGGATGTTCCGGTAATACTGACGAGGTCATGCCCTGCTCCATTGACAGACTGAAGCTTGTGATCATACCAAAGCGCCGCACCCCATGGGGCGCGGCGCTTTAAGACATGCGTGAGATCGCAATGGCACGCCTCAGCGTGTCGGGGCCATCGTACTGCGGGCCCGCCAGAAATCCAGCACTCGCAGGGGGTCACCCACCTCATGTGCCTTGTGCTGAGCGTTGTGCGCCATGGCGCGAGTGGCATTCCGATCACTCAACAAATGGTCTAGCGCCGTCAGCCACTCTGCCGGGTCATCCCCGACCAGTAGGCCGTCGACGCCATCCTCGATCAGCTCACGATAGGGGGCGCGACGACTGTAAACCCCTACTCCCCCCATGCACGTAATATCGAGAAACCGCCGCCACGACATGTCGTGGTTGGCCGAATCCGCCATCAAGGGCGCGAGACCGATGGCGATCCGCCGTCGCGAGCAATAGTCTTGGAAAGCCTCCCAACCCAACGCCTCCATGGACTTGAGGCGCGGAATGTCACTCAGCGCCAGCGGCAGATGACGCCCCATCATCAACTCCACCTCGGTATCGTCGTGACGCGTCTGGATATCGCGCAGTACCGGTGCCAACGCCACGATATCGTCGCGATGCGCCAAAGTGCCATGAAAGCCGAGGCACCAGTCCTGACTATCGAGATGGCGAAGGTCCGGCAGCGCCCCTATTAGCGGTGGCGTCAACAGACTGACCTTGGGATGCAGGCTCGCCAGAGCAGTCTGCAACTGCTCGCTGACCACCACAACCTCATCCGCCAGCGCGAACAATCGCTGCTGCAACTTAGCGGCTTCAGACTCAGAACCTGCTTCAGAGGTGGAATTGCCCTGCTCCGCTCCCAAGAACTCAGGTGAATACAGATGATCGACGAGGTAGCAGATGCGACCGTGCTGCTCATGGTGTGCTTCCAGCATTTCAATCCATTCTCGCCCCAGGCTCCGCGCGATCAGCAGGCAGGCGCCGGTAAGGCGCGCCTGGGCAAGCTTGGGGGAGAACTTCCAGCGGCGGGTTTCAAAACGCTCGACACGTGTGCCTTCCTTGCGCAACGCGGCCATGGCAGGCAGGAAGAAGTAGATATCTTCCAGCGCCTGGGCTTCATCACTGAGTACTATCCAACGAGGAGTGGTCGGGAAGGCGGTCATGTCAGTCTCCTTTACTCGAGGCATTCATGGTCCCGGCACGTTCAGCGATATCGCCAAACAAGCGCGAGCGAGAGCACACACTGACTCTGGGACGCTTACTTTGAGCTTAATGATTTCTGCGCATCACACCACTCAAATTTTTGCTGGCATGTAGCGGATGTAATCAACGTGTTAACTTCGTTGGACACTGAAACACCACTGGCAGTGGCGGATTGGACGGCCCCAGGCCCAAAAACTACAAGGCCCGCAGGGTTAGCTGCGGGCCTTGTGGGTTGAGTCATCTCGCCTAAGTCATCGCAAACGCCAGAAGTTCGTACATGTCTGTACAGCACCAATATCTCGGGCTTTCTGCAGTGCCCGCTTTGTCATTACCTCGGTTCCCTGTTGATCTCCCAGTAACCGTTCGAGTGCCGCCTGCCAGTCAGCAGGATCATCCCCCACCAGCAAGCCATCGACGCCGTGTTCGACTATCTCGGTATAAGGCGCTCTGCGGCTGTAGATGCCGACGCCGCCCATCGCCGCGATATCGAGAAACTTGATCCACGACTTGCCGCGATTGAAGGGGGTCTCGAGCAATGGGGCCAGGCCAATCTGGATACGCCGTGTTGCCTGATAATGCTGGAAGGCCTTCCACGGCAGAGCCTCTGGCGCTTCCAGCCGGGCGATGTCGGCAAGAGCATCCGGCACATGTCGCCCCATCATGATCTCGAGGCGTACCCGAGGATACATCTCCATCACCGACATGAGTGCGGGTGCCAAGTGTGCGATGTCATCACGATGCGCACGTGTACCGTGATAGCCGATGGTCCAGTCAGGCCGAGTGAAATCGGCCGGCTCAGTTGCTGACGCCAGCATTGGCGGTGTCAGCAGCGAGACATTGCCGTGCTCTCGCCTAAACTTCTCCACCAGCGCCTCACAACAGGCCACCACCTCATCCGCGAGCGCAAGCAACGCGGGCTGACGCATCGACAGACCGCTCAAACGCGCCACGTAGGCGGTAGGCAAGCCATCGGTACCGGTCACGGCACCAAGATCATCATCGATCAGATACACGATACGCCCGAAGCGCTCACGATGACGTTCTATCAGGCGCACCCAGCGCTCGCCCAGCGAACGCACGATCAACAGATTGGCACCTGCCAGGCGCTGCAATACCCATCGCGTCGGTAGGTGGTAGCGGCGCGTGTCGAAACGCTCGACGATGGCCCCATACCGGCGAAGCGCAGGCGCGGCTGACTCAAGAAAGTAGATGTCCTCGGTGGGTCGAGCACCATCGCTGAGCACGACCCACCGTACGCCTGCCAAGGATGATGTTTCAGGCGACATCAGGACGGGTCCTGCGCACGTAAGGACTCACGTACCACGACATGCCAGGAAGACTCGACACCACGCGCTGCGGCACGCTTGTCATCGCGCGCGCGCTCCGCCTTGAGCACACGATACTGCAGGCGATTAAGCCATTCGCAGCCTAGCCCCGGCAACGGCAGGAAGGGTGTCGTGCGACTCATCCCCCAAAGCGCCAGACGCGAACTACCTGCTTCGGCAGGGCCACGTCCGTGCATGCCAAAGGTGTCCGCGATCAGCAACGTGTTGGCAGGCACCTTGAACAGCGTGGGCGCATTGAGACCGAAGTGAGCTAGTGCGCCCTCCTCGACCCGGAAGGACCCTCGCTGGGTATAGCGATTGGCATGCTCACGCGCCGTCAGACTCATGTGATATTCCCAGTCCAGACGCCCCGGGTTCAACTGAGTGGACTGCGGTACGAACATGAAGGGGCCGTTGTGCTCGCTCACATCTTCCAGATAGAGCCAGAACTTCATGGTGGGCTGGAAGGTATCAACATGCAGGGACTTCTGTGGGTCGGCTTCAACACTCTCGCGGGAGCCATTGAGCACCTTCTCCAGATGCACGATGGGCAGACGACGATGGCCAGCGCAGAAACGCAGCAAGCGCTTGAGCTGAGGGTCAGCCAGCACTTGCCGAGCCACCGGCAGCTCGCTCAGGGTCTCTGGGTCTAGCAAAACGCGATGTGTACGAGTGTCCCCCTGGCAGCATTCCCGCACCTCACCAGGGCCCTGATCATGTACGGTTTCAAGCTCTACCTTGAGCCGCTCGAACACCTCTCGCGACAGGAAGTTCTGCTTGAGCAGGTAACCATCACGCAGATAGGTCTCACGCTCCGCAGTCGGCACGCCACGACTGAGCATGGCCATTCGCCAGCGCATGATACGAGACGCCGCCTTCACCCGCCAGACGTGCAGCCCGCGGCGATTCAGACGCTCACTTCCGATCAGCGGATTGGCGACGAATGACTTGGCACCGGTAAACAGCGCAAGACCCCACAAGGGAGCCTTGAGCAAGAACTGTGAGCGGGACATGACGATCCTTGAGATACAAAGGTGATGAAGGTGCGATAGACAAGCGTGAACCAGCAACAAACTCGAACTCTATCGGACGTTAGCACAATTTGTTACACACGTAGCACGCATGGCGATTCTATGACTCAAGCGAATCCAATCAGAGCGAACACTATCTGACCTTGCAGCAGCCATGGATACCCACCTAAGCGATCATTCGGGCTTAGGTGTTCAGTCCCTGGGTGGAGTGGGCTATGGTATCAACCATTATCGGAGGAGGACCCATGGCTGAAGTACTTCACAAACGCGCCAAGACTACGCACGCCATCCGAAAAGACATACATCGATCGTCAGCTTCGCGCGGAGTTGAGTCGTTATTACAACCTTAACCCCAAAACGGGGCGTAAGTGGCGGTATCGCCATTCCGTGGAAGATGAACGCATGGGCCCCAAGCAGCCAAGCTCTACCTCTTTGACAGATCTTGAAGAGACTGCAGCCATCACCTTTCGCCACACCACTTGGCTCGGCTTGGATGCCTGTCTCTTTGCGCTCCAGCGCTTTATTCCTCATCTGACGCGTTACGGCCCCCGCCTGTATACGCGTCGCGGTATCAGTCAAATACCCCGTCAGCCCCAGAAAACAACGTACAAACCATCGTTCAAATACTATTCGATCGGTTATCTGCATATCGATATCTGTGAAGATCGCACCGGAGAGGGTGAATCGTGTTTGTTCATGGCAGCTGATCGTACCTTAAAGTCTGCGCATGCCCGGCTCTATCAGATAGGCAGGCGGGAGCAGGCCGCTGAGTTACTCGGAGATACGCTTCAATAGCTGCCGTATCGGATCCACACAGTACTGACAGACAACAGTGTGCAATTCGCTAAGCGGCGCGGCGCGGAACAGAGTATTAAAAACCGCACCCATTTGACGTGATCTGCCATCGATATGGCATCGAACATCGCCTGACACGCCCTTTCCATCCGTGGACCAACGGACAGGTTGAACGGATGAATCGGACGATCAAGGAAGCCACTTGTGCACAGCTTTCATTATGCGACCTTAAGCGAGCTTAGTGCCCACATGGAGGACTATTTCTGGGCCTATAACAGTGCTCGGCCGGTGCGTGCGCTCAAGGGCAAAATACCCATTGGTTTCATCCTCGAACGTTGGCAGGATGACCCAGAACGATTCTAACAACATCCCGTCCATTACTTCCCGGGACCATACACCTAGCATCACTTACTCACTAATTATTAACATTATGGGTTCAGAAAAGATAAAGACCCATTATATCTGTTACGTCTCGGGTTCCGGTGATTTACTAATCGATTGGTAAATAACTCAGGCTGCTTGATCTACCATTCCTGCATCGTTGCAATCGGCGACTAATGGTGCAGCGCTTTCTGCGGGATGGGGTGATTGTACAGCCAAAAGTAGCGCTTGAGTGTCTGCTCCAGGTCCTCGCCTGAGACATAACGTCGGGTCGCCAGCACATCGCTGATACAGCCGTTGAAGCGCTCCACCATGCCGTTCGTCTGTGGCCTGCGCAGCTTGATCAGGCGGTGTTCGATATCATGGGCTTGGCACTCCTGGTCAAAGGGGTGTCGCCCACTGGGCTTGCACTCATCCGCCCGAGTGAAGCGATCGGTAAACGATTTACCGTTGTCGGTGAGTACCGTCTGGATCGTGAAAGGAGACTTCTCCTCCAACCGCTTCATGAACGCCCGCGAATCCTTCGCGGACTGGCTACGCCTGACTTCTATATAGACCCACCGCGTGGCACGATCGATGGCGACGTACAGGTAGCGTTTTTGCTCCTCGTCGGGCATATGAGGTAGGTGCTTAATATCAATATGTACGAAGCCCGGCTCGAAGTCCTTGGAGGGCTTGTATTTGGGTTTCTCGTTATCGCCAGCGGCTTGTCAAGCCAGTGTCGGCACCTCCCGCCGTTTGAGCATGCGATGCAGGCCGGAGGAGCGAGACAACCGCGGATTCAGGAACTCACGCGCCACGACGAGCAGATCATCCAAGCCGAGGCTTAGGTTTTGTACGAAAAGTCGTTTTTGCTAATGTGACCCATGCACATCCAGCATAGGTGCGGTATGACAGGACGCTACGAAATCTCTGATAGCCAATGGCAGTTGATCGAAGACATTGTCTCACCGGCTCAATCGATGGGCAGGCCCAGGAAAGACGACAGGCAGATGCTGAACGGTATCTTTTGGGCCCTCTGCTCTGGCGCCAAGTGGCGCGACCTTCCCGAACGATATGGCCCTTGGAGTACTGTCTACGCCAGGTTCCGACAATGGCGTGATGACGGTACCTTTGAGGCGGTCTTGTCGCGGCTTCAGCTTCGGCTTCGTGAAGATGGCCTGATGGATCTCGAGACCTGGATGATCGACTCAACCGCCGTTCGTGCAACGCGCGCCTCCGCTGGTGGAGGCAAAAAGGGGGATTTGAAGAACCCTTAGACCATGCGTTGGGCCGGAGTCGTGGGGGCATCACGACCAAAATCCATATGATCTGTGATCGTCTTGGCTGGCCCATCGCTTTCACACTATCGGGAGGCCAAGAGTCGGATACCCGGTACTTCATGCCCACCCTGGAAAAAGTTCACCTACCGGGGAGTCTCGGTCGGCCACGAAAACGTTGCCGCTACATCGTGGCAGACAAGGGCTATGACAGTGATGAGCTGCGCCGTTACTGCGACCGCGTTCGAATCAAGCCGATCATCGCTCAACGAAAGATGAAGCGGAAACCCCGGCCAGGTCTCCCACGCGGTTTCGATAAACCCATGTACCGTAAGCGGAATATCGTGGAGCGCTCTTTCAGTTGGCTGAAAGAGTTCCGTCGTATTGCGACGCGGTACGAGAAGTTGGCCCGTAGCTTTTATGCGATGGTATGTCTAGCTTGCATACGTCGCTGTCTACGAGCCGACTTTTCGTACAGAACCTAGGAATTCGCGGGCCGTAATCAATACCTCTTCCTGCCCGGAAGTCAGCGTGGCCAACAGGTTGTGACGCGTGTGAGAACGGTCATGGACATCGTCACGGTGCCGCCACCGCCGGATAGTCGCGGTGGCAACGCCATACTGACGGGCGAGCTCGCTATCCGTGATGCTGGAGGCGCTGCTTGTATCTCGGCACGGATCTTCCGTGTTGTCGTCGCTTGCTTATGAAGCTTGATGCCCATAACCCTGCTCCCAGATGAATTGCTGAAGAAGCTCTCTGGCTGCTAGCAGAGGATAACCCCTATAGGCGATCTGATCACCCGGGACCTTACAGTTACGCTAAAGATAATTTTCGAGCTGAGCTAGAATTCCAATAATTACTGTTATTTTTATGGGGTAATTTCATGTGAATCTTAACTTCACGCTTGAGTTTATAAAGTGGATAAATCAGCAAGTCGTCGTCAGAAGTATGGGATGCGGCACTAGATAAATAGTATGCTACGGCTCTTGTAAATAGTCCTGGTCCAGTTTTATGCCAAGTACTTTCATTATCACGTGACAATAGAGATTCAGCAGCTAGTTCACACGCAAGCTTGATCGCTGGATGGTTTGGTGAAACAGCAATAAAATTATTAGCCAATGCCCCAAATTGCTCTCTAAAACATAATAATCTTACGCCCCTTGGTATGAGATTATTCAAATCACCATATAAACCATCGTCTGCATCAGCATAAACCCCACCATTGATAAACAAATAACAAAGCCTAAAGAAATCAGCTTCTTCCGCAGGATTATTCGACAACCTGAAAGCCTTTAAAAACTTCTTATCGAAATTTCTACTAATGAAGAGCGACGCTGTTTTTTTATTGTATATACTATAACTAAAGTCACACTGACCTTGCCAAGTTGCCATTAAACTAACAATAAAATCAGGGGGAGTAACCTTGTCCCAGTATTGACAAATAGTCTTCGGTATAAGTTCCTCACGGCAGGAAGAGAGATAAACGTCCTTTACATGCTTTTCTACCACTTTAATAGAAGGATGGGTATAACGCAACAATAAATCCTGATTACATCCACTTGAATAACTAGCTCTTACTTCATACTCATAAAGCTCTAAGTCCCTTAGTAGTGCACCAATCAGCGATAGTGAAGAATGGGGACCTAAATAGTTTGCTTCAAGTCCTTCCTCATATCCTTTATGCAACAAAGATTTGGCCTTTTGAGATTCTTTATTCAGAATAAAAAATTGACTACGCGTCATGATGAGATTAGTACTTGAGGCTAACGATCTTTTATTTAGTTCCAAACCAGCTTTTTTTATCTCATTAACTTCAAGCAGACAAAAAACTTTTAAATTTGTAACTTCAACATTAGAAGGATTAATTTTATTCAACACGCCAATTGCAAGTCTTGGATAACCTCTATCAAACAATGCTCGCGCGAATTGCATATTAATTTTCATATTGTGCGGCCATTTTCTTCTACAAAACCTCAGATATCGAAGACTCAATTTCTTAGTATCTGCCAACATGAGAAACCTTGCCAACTCAGTCGCTTCAACAGGGTTTCTATTCTTCACACTTTTAGTCTTAAGAAGGTTTAAGGCCGCTTGTGGTCCTTCGTGCATTAAAGTGAGTTCTAGATTTAAAAAACTTACTGAGTTATTTTTTTTCTGACTTGAATCAATCCTATCATGAAACCATGTAATATTTTCAAGCATATCTTGTTCAATGTTTTGGATCATCCACAAAATATTATGATCGGATTTAACACCCTGTGCAGATATCTGGGAAATAACAGCTGATACTTGTTCATTACTCAAGTATTTTTTGTATTTTTTAAGCACGTAGAAAGCTTGCTCTTCATTAAGTCTACCTACGTTATCTATCAAATTCTCCAGAAGCTTTAACCAATATTTTAAAAGACCTCGATCATCATTAAGCTCTTTGTCTTTCACGAGTGAAAGTAAATGATGAGTTATCGCAATTGTAAAACTAGTATATTGACTAGAAATTACTTCAGAATAGAAATGTACTTTTTCATACAAATCATTCCTGTTTATATCAGCAAGTATTGTAAGCTTGAGGTTATTAGCTAGCACATGTTTAGGGTAAGATTCAAGCACAGTACTAACTAGCTTATATGCTATACTGTATCTCTTGAAATATAAAAATAAACGTGTAGCGGACATAAGAACTTTAGGAGAAGACATATATTGAGATCTGATAGCATGCAGCAGTCCAAAGCTATCCGATTTAATATCAAGCTGCTTAATAAGATCTAGCTTTGTAAGAACTAACTCTTCGTCTCCCAACCAACTCGGTAAAACTTTTTTTATCTTACTATAAGCCTTCATAGGCTGGCCGTATATTATATCAAGTCGAACCTCCAAGGAGAGGGTTTTAGGATGATACCGGCCTATATCATGCAGTTCTTTTATATTTCTCTCTACATAATGAAATTTTTTATTCACGATAAGGCAATTAGTCAGAAACCTGGTCACCTCAGCATAGTCGTCAGGGCTGGAATACAGCTTATATTCTAGCTTGACTTTCTCAGCTTTTCTGAAAAGACCTTTATCGACTAAACCCTTTATTTCTTCGAAAATGATTCTCTTCAAAAAAGAGCAAGCATACTGATGTTCTTTATTATGCCTAAGGGTAAAATATAGTACACTTTTTGCGACGCGAATGCGTTTACGAGAATATAAAAATCTAGTGAAAGCCATATTAATTGGTGATGCTTTAGATAAATTCTTATTACCTCGTATCTCTCTTAAAAACTCAAAAACAAACTTGAGCAAACCTAGATCTGACAACAGGTCTATTTTAATGCTAATCAATCCTATACTATTTGGCCATTTTGTCAGACATGCATCAACCTCAGTGAGTGCTTCATTTAACTTGCCCATTTTTTTATTCAATTGAGCTTTCAATACATGGCAGTGAGGATCCTCGGGATCAACTTGAATAGCCTGCTCTACTGCTACAATAGCAGATTCATTATCTTTTAGTTCGGATAATATTTTAGACTTCAATTTCCATACAGTGCTGCTCTTCGTGTTATTTATTAAAAGAGACTTCAATATATCAAGTGCTTCTTGATACTTACCATGATTTATATTTCGTTTAGCTTGCACTATAGCTGATTTTTCTTCATCGGTTGTTTTATTCATCAAACTCACTTTTAAAATAAATTAAATAATTTTCTTTCAATAATCCCTTGGCCGCAGATTCTGAGTACAATACTTGAGTTTCCCTGTAAGGTATTGCTCTCATGTCATACTTAGAACTCAGCGTTACCGATCGTGCAGCTATCCAGGTTTGCCTCTCTCAAGGCTTGAGACTTCGAGATATTGCTCGCTACCTAAGACGATCCCCTTCCACTATCAACCACGAAATTCGCCAAAATAGTTAGTCGGGCAACGACTACCGGGCTGAGCGCGCTCAGGCGTCGGCGTTTGTCGGTCCAAGCGAAAGCTATCCAGCGATAACGTGCAGGTCCGGCTTATCAAGTACCTTCTTCGACGCAACTTGTCCACAGAGAAGAGCTCCGGCAAGCTGCGGCACGGAAAAGTACACGTAAGTCTCGTCGTGGTGAGACGGACCGGCGAGGTCAGACCCCCGTCACGATCAGCATTCACCTCCGCCCGACCGAGGTGGAAAAGCGCGAGATGACAGGGTATTGGGAAGACGACTTAAGCAATGCCACAGCGGTTGGCACTCTTGTAGAACTCAATAGCGGGTACTTGATACTGGCAAAATGCATGATGCGACTTCTGCCCTAGAAGACTTAAACGCCGCCCTGAACAGAGTGCCGTTGGTAGCACGAAAGACTTTGACGTATGACTAGGGGCGAGAAATGGCCAGACATGCTGCTATCAAGCAAAATACTGGCGTCACCATCTACTTCTGTAACCCTCATAGCCCTTGGCAAAGAGGCAGCAACAAGAATATCAATGACCTGATTCGCCAAAAGAGTACGGAACTGTCACTGACCAATCAGGGATAGCTGGATACCATTGCCTTCGAGCTGACTATGTGGCTTCGGAAATGCTTCGACTTCAAATGCCCTATCGAGGTGATAATTTAACTGATGGCAAATCCCAATGAAGCACCACACTCAATTCAATAGGATGTTGCACTCAGAGCCTGCATCCGCCCAGAAATTATTTCCAATGCACTTATTTAATACTGTCTCGCGATTCCATGAAAAGACCACAGAAAACAATCACATAGATATGATTCACCCGCTAACGTACTATTTTCGCTGATTGAATCTATTACTCTGACAGAACGATTGAGAACAATAAATTACTTGGTAAGATTGGATAGTACAAGGCCCTAAACAAGAGCCTTGAACAAGAACTGCGAGCAGGACATGACGAGATGATATTAATGAGAAAATTTCAGATTTGACGAGAATAGGACTCTACTCAGCGTAACGAAAAGTCTTCGTGGACGAGAGTCAGATTGGGGTTGTAAGCCGGATCATTATCCAGCTGCTCTGCCCAGGTGGTGCGCATGTACTCACATTCAGAGAGCCAGCGCGCTCGCTTCTTCGGCGTATCATCAGCCCCCCTCGAAATGGATTCGTGATGATACAGCTCGGCGTAGGGCGTCCAGAGATTGCGGTAGCCTGCCTCCCGCACCTTGAGACATAGATCCACATCATTGTAGGCAACCGCCAGATGCTGCTCGTTGAGGCCATTGACCTCTTCGAAGACCGAGCGACGCAACAGCAGGCAGGCAGCAGTGACCGCAGACAGATTCTGGGTCGACTTCAGCCGTCCCTGGAAACCATCCTCCTCGCGATGGAAGAAGCGATGCGCATGACCGGCGATGCTGCCAAGTCCCAGAATCACCCCAGCATGCTGGATCGTACCATTGGGATAGTAGAGCTTGGCACCGACACACCCGATGTCCGGGCGGCATACCTGCGACACCATTTCCGTCAGCCATTCGCCATTCATCGGCTCGATATCATTGTTGACCAGGCCGATGATATCGCCACGCGCCTCGCGGGCGCCGAAATTGTTGATCGCCGAATAGTTGAACGGCGCATCCCAATGCAGCACGCGCACACGCTCATCGCGTCTGGCGACGTCACGCATGTACTCAAGGGTCCTCGGGCAACAGCTCTGATTGTCAAGAATCAACAACTCGAAATGCCGGTATTCAGTCTGCGCGAGGATGGCATCGACACAGGGCTTGAGTATCTCGACGCCATCCCGAGTGGGCACCAGCAAGGAGACCAGTGGCTGTGATTCCGGCAATCGCCATCGCACGCGCACATTTTCTCCGGTTCCGTCGTTGGCCTCCATCAGCACCTTGCCAGGCTCAGCCACTGCCGTGACAGCATGACGGGTGAGATAGTCGCCGATACGTGCCAGATGACGTGCCCCGGTATCTTCCAGGCCAGTCATTGCCGAAAGAAGATGCCGCTCGGGCACATGAACGAGGACCTGAGGCACTCGCCATACCAGCGACTGGTGACTCATGCGGGTCGAAGCGATCATCTCCAGCGCCAACAGGTGGATGAGATCAGTGGCCGTAGCCGTCAGGACATTCTCAGCCTCGAGAGAGCCCCGACAGGCTTGCCACTGTTCACGGGACCACAGCCCCAGATGCCCGAGATACGGTGTGGAAAGCAGCAGATCCGGGTTCCAGCCAGGCTTGAAGTTCGGCGAGTGACGATGTCCGTCGCTATCGATGCGGTCTTCATCGCAATACAGGAAACCCGCCTGCGGTTTTTCCTTCATCAGCCGCGCAAAGCACGTCAGCGCATCAGCAGACAAAGTGGCGCCCGCCGTCATCAACCCGACCCAGTCACCTACTGCCGCACTGCTGATAGCCGCCAGCGGATCCGTGAAGCGTCCAGTGGCCCGCTCGGGCTCTACCAGCAACGTGGTTCGCTCATCACTCGCGCAGCAAGCAGCCAACCAATCGTGCTTCTTCAAGGCCCTGTCCGAGGCAGACACCACCAGCTGCCAACGTGGGTGAGTCTGCGCGATCAGGCTTGTCAGGCTATCGCCGAAGGCTTCCCGGCCGGTATCTTCATTGACGATCATCCAAAGGCTGAACACCATGTCGGAGGTAATCTCCGGCGCGATACGATCGGCCACCTTCGCATTCACGAGGCCTTGCCCCAGTGATTCGACCATGTCGATCCACTGTTGGTAATTGTGCTTGGAGCAGAGGCTGATGAAGGTACTGTCGTAATGGCGAAGCGCCACGACTGACCAACGCTCCCCCGTCTGCTTCACTTCATGCTTGATGGCCTGGATGACCTGCTGCCTAGGGAGGCCGCGGAAATGTCGGTGGGCCGTGACCAGTCGCTGGATCAGGCGACCTCTGGCAAAGGAGGGTGTCAGCCATACCAGTCTGAAATGCTTGAGCCGGAAAGTCCCTCGTCCGTTGATAGGGCACAGGGTAATACGACGGACTCCACGTGGGACACGCAGCATGCGCCGGGTGATCTTTCCTGCGCGCAGCGGCAGCTCCATCGTGTGAATCCGCGTGTCAGTCTGGAAAGAGATGACAGCAGCGGCGCCCGTGATGGAGCGCTCCATGTCAATCTCGACCATGTTCCAGCCGGGTATCGGTTTCGGGCCTTCCCAGAGAAAAGCTGACGTGCTGGAGAGTGAACGCCATTCCCCATCTTCCAGAGGCTCAAGATCTCGATCAATACGCAGGTAACGAGGAACACGAATGTGTAGGGGAAGTGAAAGAAAGGTCGGGGCTTTTGCAGTAGAGGATTGTAGCTGTGACCCCTCCAGAAATGATGGTATCGGCAAAGCTTTCTTCCCTGACAAGGAAAAGGTGACAGGCAGATTTTCTGTCAGATGACGATAAGGCAAAACCCCACCCGGGTATACCGGGCGAAGTGTCAATCATGGCATGAGGCATAGGAGCAGATGCTACTTAAGGGAGCTGCCTTCAAGCGCACTGCCCGAGGCATTGACCTGCTCCAACACCGATTTCTTATCAGCAATACGTCGCCGAAGCTTCTTGATGCTTCCGCCTCCGGGACGCGATTCCAGCGCTTTTTCCAGCAGCAACAGGGCATCATCCAGCAGCCCCTGCTGCTCAAAATAGGCGCCCAGCTCTCTGAGTCGGTCAGCTTCCTTCATCTTGCTGCTAGCGATGATACCGCGAGCACGCGCGCTCAGACCTGTTTGTGCAGCGGGTTCCATGAAGTCTAGCCCCAGCAGATCCAGCAGCTTGAGGAAGGCATATCCCTGGCGACCATTACGATATTGCGTCAATGCCTCGCACTTGATGACTTCCAGCTCTTGCGGGCACTGGGCCTCAAGATAGGCCAGGGGCCGGTAGGGATTTCTCTCCTCGGCCGAATGAGCGCTCTTGCAGGCCTGAGGAGGGAAAAGAACATCATGGTCCAGCGTTTCGAAGCGACGCAAGACAGGCTTCATCGCCGCCAGAAACATGGCGTTGATCTCTTGGTACAGCGCCTCAGGGATATCCTGACTCCCGAGGGAGCCTTCCTCAGGATGCAAGTCAGAATATCCCTGCAAGGCCCAATCGACCTCTCTGCCAATCTCGGGAGGCAATTCTCCCAGCACCGTATTCAGTATGCGCTTGAGTTCGAGCGCAGAACGGGCATAGCTGCGATTGGTGATCTTGCGCTCAGGCAACAGTCTCGCAATCTCTGTACCTTGCATGCCCAGTGCCTCAAGAAATACCGCTTCGATCTGTGGATGATCTGCCTCGGGTTTGCGGTACGTCAGAAATCGACAATTGTCGTCACCAAAGGCATCTGCCCACTGGATCAGTGGCCCCCCTGCAAGACTGGGCTTTCCACTGCGCAACACGGGAGCCAGATGATTGGAAAGACGCCATGTCTCACCATGACGTTTGATGCCCTGATTGTGGTTGCCCATCAGGTAATCGATCGGCGCACGCACGAAGGCAACGACACGAACGTCCTCCGGAGCCAGCTGGGCATGCTCATGCAACAAGGTATGGAGCGCCTGAGCCTGATTGAAGAAAGACTCAGAGGAAAGCACCAGCTTCAAGCCCTTCTTGCGTGCATGAGCCAGCCACTTGTCCAGCACCCCGCGGGCACCTTCAAGGTCACCCTCACGCAGGGCACCGCCCAATTGCACATGTCCACCTGATACACCATTCTTGTCGATGCCATGCTCCGGGTAATAAAAGCCATGCTTTTCAAGAACCTTACGCGAACTCAGCATGAAATTCTGCAACGCGGAAGATCCCGCCTTTGGTGAGCCAATGTGAATATTTATTGTAAACGTTTCACTCTCAACGCCTTTAACATCAAATAGCAATTTTTTAATCATACAGCACCTTTAGCGACGTAAGTACTTACTGTCATATCTAGTGCCGCGAGCTGCTTTATTGACAACAGAACGTGAATTCTCATCACTAGCCAAGAGCATATCAAATTTCTTTTCAACCAAATAAGCGTTAGACAAAACTCTATCTTGAGAATAAGATATTAACTCTTCTGCATTCAAGTTCTGCATAAACTCTCTTTTTTCCGACATATACTTATTATATGCTTCTATTGGCCAATCAAATCTCGTGCCCATATTGGAATGCACAGAACGATAGCCCTGCCGGTTTGTTTTAATATCAGTCTTACCTGAAACCTGGGGCTTATAAAGCATAGAAAGATACTCTACTTCAGACCTATACATTCTATGGACAATATACGCTTGTTGATCTTTAGACGGCGTATTTCGTAATTTCTGAGGATTACCTTTATCAAAAATAGAAATATCACCAAATGGGTTATAAACTCTACCTTTACGAAGTATTGGTTTATGAACCCTTACTTTTCTTATATTTTCCCATGGTTTAGGAACAAGGGTTTTTACGTGTCTTCCACAATAAAACTTAGAATCTGGCGAGAATTGAGAAAACGGGATTTCAGAGCCAAGCTCACAATACCAAGGAAATGCTATACACTTTTCATCTATAGATATAGAGTTAACGAAATCATTAATTTTCGTAGAAAAATCGCTTGGAGTCCAAAACTCATCAATATCGATAGGTAGCCAATAATCAACATCCATGCTTTTAGACTTATTTATATCATAAGCGTAAGCTATGTTCTGAATATTACTTTTTACAGAGTCATTACAAAAATCAATCCAATCTACGACTTCATAATCAAGACCAGGCACAATTAACTTTAACTTCTCTAATATTTGATTAGAATTATCTGTTGTTCTGTTAACATACACCGTTATACTATCAAATCCAAAATAGTGGTGATGAAAAACCCATTCGGAAAGATATGCACCTTCATCCTTAGCTATAGCACAGATTTTAAATTTTCTTTTCATCTTATGATTCACACTATAAAAAGGATGTAATTAAAGACGTATCGATCATCATGTTCATCGAATGATAATACTCTCGCTCATTCGCGTAATCCATATTGGCGACGTCGATCATGCTTCCCTTGGCACCGGCAATCTGGATCGGGCGGTACTCCAGGTTTCTTGAGAGAGACATCTTGTAGAATTCAGGGGAAAGATGTGCACAATACAACTCAAGCACCTGAGTGCCAGGGCGGGAAAAGATGATATTGGCCAGCCCCGCACCGTGGGGAGCGATGACATGGGACGCATTGCGCATCACGGCAGCCGTTGTGGCAACGGAATGGTCTTCACAGTAATACGTCTTGTACCCCAGTGCCGAGATTTTCTCGATGAAGGCCGCTTCATTCAATATCCGCCGCGTATTCCCCTTGGAACGCGAGATGTACACCTTGGATGGCATGCCCTGCGCATCCCCCTGACTGAAGAGATCATTGACGAAATCAGCGACCCAGGTGGGGGTATACAGGCGTGTTCGGGGGGCCGTTACTGTCACCAGCTCGTCCGCGATGAAATACTTGGGATGTGTCCTGTAATCCCAGACCTTGCTCTCATCGATCCCTAGCAGACGAAAGCTTTCACGCTTGAAGGCACTGCCATAGAAATTGACGATGATTCTGTCGAAATCATTGGCGACATCATATCCCGCCTCCGTCAGAATCTTGATCTTGGGAAGGAGGTCCAACAACCAGTGACTATAGAGGTTGGAGCCCGGGGTCACGAGATCCAGAACACGTCCGTCAATGCGCTCAAGCTCTCCCGTCATTCTTGCGGAGAGCTTCTTCCTGCCAGGAGCAGTGGAAATGCCATCGACGAAGCTACCCTCGTCATGAAACGCCTTCTGGTTTTCCAGGCAGGCGCTGACATGACTCCCGCGATACACATGTACGGGGGGGTCATGCTCTTCTGGCGTCAAGGAAAAGAGCGCGTGATCGTGCTTAAAAGTATGATTGACCGGCACTCTCGTGCCAGTCCGCAAGGTTTTCTTCAACAAGGTAACTAGTACTCCATGATCACGGAAGGCGCCTCACCATGCAAAAGGGAGACAGGTATCACATCACCTTATTGAAGGCAGCAATGATATCCGATTGGATATCCCGCAAGGTCAGCTGACTCAGCTCATGCACCTGAGTGTCCTGAATCATCGAAGCTTGCAGCGGCGCCTCAGCCACGCTCAACTTGCGGGAGAAATCACGGCCGATGGAAGAGAAGTAATCGTAGAACTTGAACTCCCCGCCACCATGCAGGGTGCCGGCATCTATCCAGATATTGGGAATGCCAAGGGAATCAGAGAAGATCAACCCATGCAGGCTCTGGCTGAGGATGATCTCGCACTCCGACATCTGCCTGAAAATGGCATCGTGATCATTGGTTCTGAAGTCGATCACCTGTACATCACCCAGTTGCGAAAATTTGGCGATGAACGCCTGATCATCTACCTTGGAGTGATGGGGAATCAATCCGAACTTGACCTTCTTGGTGGGGCTGGTCGTGACGAGTAGAGACGCCAGAAGTCCAGGATCACCGATAGTGACATCATTGCCCTTGGCCCCGAGAAGTGACTTAGTGAGATAGCCACGTACAGAGTGGATATCCAGGAATTCATTTACCTTGTTCTTTCTTTCGATGTTGGCGACAGGCTTCATCAGGCCAGAGCCAACGACAGCCAGTCGGCGGCGCCCCGGCTTCCAGTCATCACGGTTGTAGACCCAGTTAAGGATGCTTCCGGTACTGATTAGATCAGCATTGAAGATGTTGGTCTTGGAATGCTCCACCTGGAAGTGGTTGTCCAGCAGGATCGAGGTGATCTCATCACCCAGATTGTTCATCCCTTCCGGGCTTCTCCACCACGTCACGTTCAGCATGTCAGCAATCCTTACCCAAAATTTTTGAAAACGTTAATGTCATAACATCGAGTGCTTCCGACAGGGAAGCAGATGACGGTGAAGACGGCGTCTTCTGATAGTGGCACCAGCCATTATCGCCGACGAAGTTCTCGGAGATGAACTGATTATCCTTCGCGTACTCTTCGAGGATCCGTGCCCGGGACTCGGACGAAAGGTAATCATCGTCACGAAGGTACAAACCCGGGTGGCCCGATGCATGAGCTTCAAGCTGGTGCTTGATGCTCTCATCATGGATATCCCGGAAGATATGATTGACACGAGACAAGGCCTGACACAGATACGGGTTAAGGCTTTTGTTATCGATGGAATCCGCAGGCTTCTGCACCCCTTCGCGGATGCCGAGACGGGCAAAAAAGTCACTGACGAGATCTCCCTCAATCAGACTTCCCCGCAAAAGAGGGACAACCGTAACATTTGCCTTGCCATAAAGGTTGCTGAAGGCACTGGCGATGACGCGGTAATTCGGATTTTTGACCTTCAATGCCTGCTCGACAAATGCCTGCAGCGACAGCCCCTTCTTGTAGCCCCACTGCTGCCAGGCAGACATGATGAACTGGTCCTGTCGACGGATGTAGTAGATGACCTCATGGCTATCGAAGGCATCACGCAGCAGGCGGTGGATATTAAGACCCGAGGGCCCCCCGAGCTGATTGACGAGATTCTCGGCACTGATCAGGACCGTACTGTCGCTGTTACCATGTTTCTCCTTGAGGCGAGCCAGCTTCTCCTTCAAAGGGCCGAGATCCTTCTGCTCCATCACATGACGGAAAAAGACTCGTGGTGTCTCACCATGAGGATTAAAGTCATCGTCACCATTGGTGCGCAGCTGGGGATCGGGAATGATGTATCCATGAGATTCCAACAATTCACGATTCTTGATGATCGCCTTCTGAATCGTGGTAGAACCGCACTTGGAGTGGCCCGGGTGCAATAGCAGTTTCATGCCAGATCATCCAATGAAAGACTATCTTCAGGCAAGATTTTGACTGGCGTGTAATCTGTCTTGATCAGCCCTTCTGATGGCAATTCAAACCATTCAATCAATTTCTGGTTGCCTTGCTTGAAATTGGCATCAAACGCTTGCTGTTCAGCCACCGAAAACAGCGTATGGTGATCGTTATCCGCATCAATTGCTTTTGACAAGTCGATAATCTTGTCGCGCCTACGCGCAAATTCCCCGTTGCTTAGCTCACCTCTGCCGAGGTGTTGCACGAGCCGCAAGCAGCGTGTGGGTAACGAAGGATTGATGATGGCCGTCTCGTCAGGCTGGCTGGCCTCATGGCGATACTCGATATCGAATGCCTGAAGAAAGTCCTGTACGACCCTACGGCTATAAGAAAGCACTGCCAGATTTTCTTCACCGACATGTTTTTCCCACTGACGAATATGGTTCAAATAGTTCAACCATCCAATATTGCGCATCGCCAAGGTAAAGAGTGAGGCGTCATAACGGATATTAGGGTCTTTCACCAACTGATTATACAGCGACAGCAGTAGTTCAGACTGCGGACGCACGGTGAACAACACTTTGACTGTCTCAAAATGCTCTGCGACAAAATGACGAAAGCGTGGATTGTTGAAATACATCGGCGACAGTTCAGAAGACAGCAGCACGCTGGGCGCGGGGCTTGCCTCCATTTCCAGCCGCAGCTTCTCCAAGGCATCCGCTGGCGACATGTCACTCTGATACGCACCACTACCCTGGAAAGACAATGCAAAGGGGTGATGAGAGTGGTCAGGCCACTGCAAGGACTGAGGGTACAGAATCCCCTTGCTCAGAAAGTCAGCATGCTGAGCCTGAATCTGGGACTGGACTGCCGATGTGCCCGTCTTCGACCAACCAACGTGAAGGTATAAGGTATCTTTTTTCATCATTCACCAATAAACGGATTACGGCCGATCTGGCTCACCAGAGCGCCCCATTTGAGAATCTGGGCTTCATCCAATGCATCTTTGCCATTGAGGACATCGGGCATGCCCAATGCACGCCACTTGTCCATTGGATGCAGGATATGGAAACACACGAGCCCCATATCCCCCGGACGCTGAGCATCGGCAACGACATTGTCACCGATATGCAGATGACTACGGCCATGCTCATTGGCAAGGTCTTCCTTCACCATGGCCCACATGGTGCCGCTGTCCTTGCGCTTGCCTTCCTCGCTGGACACCATCAGGCGATAGGCCGCCGCTACCCCCGCCTTGCGCAACATCAAGCCAACCTGATCACGTGTGTAGTAGGTATCAGAGATGACCCACAGGACGTGGCCGGATGACCCGAGATGATTGAACAGCTCCACCATCTCATCCTTGGGCTGAATCATCGCGAGGTCCAGCTCGAACTCACGCTGCATCCACCCTTGTGCAACGTCCTTTGTGACCTTCAGAACATCCGCTAGTTCATCGTAGATGGCATCGATACGAATGTCGCCCTGGAAGTCGGCACGCTTGCGTAACGTGAACTCCGCCTTGTTACGCAATGCCACGAAGTCATGCGCAGATGTCACGACGCCTTGCTCTACCAGCCACTTGCCCAATTTGAGCTTAGCGTAATCCGGCACGGTAAATTCACGGCGGACCAAGGTATCGAACACATCGAAGCTGATGATCTGGTGCGACTGGATCGCTGGTAAATGTTGCTCAATGGAGCCATGGTAACTAGCAGTGATATAGCTCTGGTCAGCCGTAAAATCACCACCAGAAGGGTGATAGAAGAATTGCCGATAGCCAAGATTCTCAGCCTGTGCACCCAATACGCGCTCCAATGCATGCAGCTGCGAGCCGTCATTGGGAAGTGGCTCCTCCGGGAAGTCCTCGTAATTCCAGACTCGATCCGCAATGCCCTTCAGTGCCATCGGTCGTGCCCAGAACATACCACCGGCTGGGTAGCTCAAGAAATCATTTACGTGCTCTATCTCAAGGGATTCCTGCCATTCACGCATGAAGCCCTTGTTCATGGTCTGATGGTTGACCCAGCTCGGCATCATCCAGAATGTCGTGGGGTAGTAGAGCCCCAAGGTATAGTCTGCAGCGAAAGCGTTCAGTGCACGTTTGACCACAGACTTGTCGCGCAGAAGAAACTCGGTGAGATAGTCCGCCCACTGGGTCTGCTCACGCCCTGAATATAGCGATTTCTTGGAGTGCAGATGACAGAAGAGATCATAGTCTTCGAGTTGATCTGCGTATTCGACCAGCAGCGGGCCAAAGTTACGTCCACGGTTGGGAACCCGCCGTGTTTCGACACGAGAAACGCAGGCATGACGCGCAAAAGTCTTGCGAGCGCGAGTTTCATCGACCCCAGCTGCCAGGGTCAACAGAACATCAACCTTGATAGGCATGTCATTGAGCGCCTCTGCAAAGCGATCAATGAAATCTTCATAAAAGATGTGCAGGCAGATGGCCATCTTCAACTGACTGGCAGCTTCTGTCAGAGCGGTATCCAGCGCCATACGGGAATTTGGCACCCAGCGAGGCGTCAGTGGGACATGCTGGCGTCCTTCCTGCTTGCCGTTCTTCAGATAATGAAAGAGTGGGCTTTGCTGGTCATAGAATACATCCATGTACATGCGATGGTAGCTCTCACCATCGAAGGCTGGTGACGGATGCACCGGTGCAAAGCGGGATTTGTGGAGATAGTCCTGAAAGGCATCTGCCGAGCTCGCGAACTTCTGGCCGTATTGCTGCTGATACCAACCCGCATCGAAGAGACCAAGCGCCTCCGCTTGTTGTAATTGGGTCTGGTCCACGACGGGTAAGGCCTCTTGTCTGCGCTTGTTGAAGATGTTGAACGTTTTCATGATGCCTCTCGATCAAATGTTGAATAGAGCAAGTGGATTAAGAATCCCGTTACCCGAGAAGTCATCATCGACAAAGAACAGGTGCCAGGCACACTGCGGTATGGCTCCCTGTCGTGTGGTAAAACTCTCATACATCTGCTCGACTTCTTCGGCGGTAAAAGTAACCCCATCTGCCATCCAAGTCGCAACCTGCTCAATGGCGCCATCAAAGACTTGCTGTAAATCCTGAAAATGTCGCTGTGTCGCTGCCTGGCGCCCATAGCAGAACTCGAAGCCACCATCGCTGTCTTCACGTACATCGACCACCTGGCCATGCGGTGCTGTCATCAATGATTCAAAGAGCAAGGAGCGGTCCAGCATCTGGAAGCCGTCTCCCCATGAAGCGTTCTCGCGGAACACACCTTCCAGAGTCGCCACAGCTGTACCATGCTGGTTCCCACTTTGCTTGGTCGTGACGTAATAGAGTCCGTGAGTGTCACGCTCCAACATGCGAGTCAACAATTTCTGAATGGTTCCTGAGTATCCCAAGTCAAGCATCATGGGCTGCGGGCCTGTTTTCAAACCCAGTGCCGCCAGATACGCCATCACACCCTCCAAGGTAGGTGCGACCAGGGCTTTCAGCCTTGGCACATGGGGCTCCAGCCACATGATGGCATCTGTTTGCTGCTCAGGGAGCTTGATCTGCATCTGCAACAGCTCAACAGGCAAAGCGCTGAAAGCTTCATGCATCTGCAACCCGAATCGCTTGCGCATGAGATCTAGCATTGACCCTTCAAAATCGTTGGCAAGCGCTAACGGCCAAAGGAAATCATGACCGAGGTTCGCGCGGAACAACAGGGTGCGTGAGACCTTCAAATATCGAGGAGCATATTCCAGCTCAATATGTCCCTTAGTACTCAGATGGGACAACAGCCGCTCGAAGCACCAGCCCTCTCGGGCCAGACATACTGGTACTCGCCCTGCTCCTTTCGCTTCTACTTCCTTGGCGTACACAAGAAAGGCTGGTCCCATAAAACTGGCACCAAACTCTCTGAGAGCCTGACGAGTATTCTTCATCTTGTCACCAATCCCTTAATTTACGATCTCGATATACTCTTGACGATGCTCAGACATATGACGATATGATCATATTTCAATACAGCAGTGATATGACTTCCTGTCAGGCGAAAACAGACGCCTCTTCAAAAGACCTGCCTTCTTCATCCTTGCCAGAAAGCTGGGGCGACTCTCCGCTGACCAGAGGCCATTCAATACCTACCGTGGCATCATTCCATTTCAGCGAATACTCATCGCCCGGTGCATAATAATCCGTGCACTTGTACTGGAATTCCGCTGACTCGCTGATGACATAAAAGCCATGTGCGAATCCCGGCGGTACCCACAGCATCTGCTGATTGTCTTCGCTCAGGTGCGCCCCCACCCATTTACCGAACGTCGGGCTGCTCTTGCGCATGTCGACGGCGACATCAAAGACTTCACCTTGGGTGACACGCACCAGCTTACCCTGCGGCTGATTCAGCTGATAGTGCAGACCACGCAGGATACCCTGACGCGATTTGCTGTGGTTGTCCTGCACAAAGGTGTAGTTACCACAATGCTCAACAAATTCGCTCTGACGGAAGGTTTCCATGAAGAAACCGCGCTCGTCACCGAATTTTTTCGGAGTCAACAGTACGACATCTGGGATAGCGAGTGATTCATAGTTCATTTTTTTCTTCCATTCTTGCCAGTGCAAGAGATCGATATTTATTGATCTCTTTACCATTAGGATTAATTCTTATCAGTACATTAAGTAAGTCGAGAGAACTCCGATAGAGACCGGAATCATATAAAAATATTGCCTGATCACGTAATAGAGCGACATCTCTTCTCGAAATAATTAGACTCGAATCTTTCTTCGCCAAGTACATACGATAATGCTTTTTTATAACCTGTCTTCTCTTAGTGGTTAAGTGCTTATTAGCTCCACTCAACATCCACTTAAAATATCTATCATAGCCTCTTCTGTCTCTAGCCTTATTGTAAAAGAAAGTATCGAAACTCTCATTTTTATAGAAGGCTTCGAAACATAACTTAAGCATATTTAGTTTTTTTAAGTGTATAGGCATCTGGTGCCCAACACCAGGCAAACAGTAATGATCTAGCGCTGTGTACCTTTTAGCATGTTTAGCGTCTAGATCAAATATAGGGTCATAGATAACAAACCCTGTACTGTTAGTCTCTGCCCCATCCTTGAATCGAGAATCCCATTCTAAATTCTGTGCATCTAAAAATCTTTTTTCAAACGGAACTAGTTCTTTATTTAAAGTACTAACTGGATTAAGCAGTAGAAGTCTTTCAATACCTAAGCAATTTGAAAAAGCAGAAACGGCATATCCACCCATACTTCCACCATAGCCTAGTCTAGCAGGGAAGTATTTTAAACAATCAGATAGATCAACTAGGAAGTCGTGAAAAGTTGCATCACGGTACCAGTTAGCCTTGCCAAGGCATGAAAAAGACAATACGTTCAACTTCATGCCTTTAATATAACCATATCCCCAAATGTTATCTTTATTAAGTAACCATTGATTTTTTGATACGGTTTCACCTGCATTCGAAAACGTAATCACCAATGGTTTCTCATAAGAATAAACAGTTAATCTTCCGCATACACCTCCCACTGAGAAACTTGAGTCACCTATTTCCTGGTTAATTAGAAAATCATTAATCGAAGAGGATTTTTTCACGAAACTTATAACCCTCTTCTCAATAATGTCAATAAATATTGACCATAACCAGTTTTCTTTAAACTATTGGCAATGTAGCTAAGCTGATCGTCTGTAATCCAGCCATTTACCCAAGCTATTTCTTCTAGGCAAGCCACCTTCAAACCCTGACGATGTTCGATAGTCTGCACGTACTGACCGGCCTCCAACAGACTGTCGTGGGTGCCGGTATCCAACCATGCGAAACCGCGACCAAAACGCTCAACACGTAGATCGCCGCGCTCCAGATAGGCATTGTTGATACTGGTGATTTCCAGCTCGCCGCGCTCGGACGGCTTGACAGCCTTGGCGATCTCGACCACATCGTTATCGTAGAAATACAGACCCGTCACTGCATAGGGAGATTTCGGGTTCACTGGCTTTTCTTCGATTGAAATGGCCTTGCCGTCTTCATCGAATTCCACCACACCAAAACGCTCCGGGTCCTGCACGAGATAACCGAAGACCGTCGCGCCGCTTGATTGATCAGCAGCACGCTTGAGCTGCTCGGAGAAGTGCTGGCCATGGAAGATGTTATCCCCCAGCACCAGACAGACCGAGTCATCACCGATGAACTGTTCACCGATGATGAAGGCCTGCGCCAAGCCGTCCGGGCTTGGCTGTACAGCATACTCGAGACGCAGGCCATATTGATCGCCATTGCCTAACAGCTTTTCGTATTGCGGCAGATCTTCCGGCGTGGAGATGATCAGAACCTCACGGATTCCGGCCAGCATCAGCACGGAAATCGGATAGAAGATCATCGGCTTGTCGTAGATCGGCAGAAGCTGCTTGGACACACCAAGTGTGATCGGGTGCAGGCGTGTACCGGAACCACCGGCTAGGATAATACCCTTACGTGCCATATAGAATGTCCTTGTCGTATCGACGTTTAGTGTTACACGGTAAAATAGAGTCGCCCAGTCTGCTCAATAATTACAATCGAGTAATCACGACGTTAATTGAGTCAATCTTTGACATCAGAAGCAAAAGCTTATAATGCACGAGTCAAGCTCAACGATCGAGATGTTCTTGCAATGTCAGTGACAGCTGAGACTGCCAATCAGGCATCGTGAGTCCGAGAGCGTTTTCCAGCTTGGCCAATGATAAGCGCGAATTCAACGGGCGCGCAGCTGGGGTTGGGTAATCTGCGGTCGGGATTCCGCCCAGTGTCTCGGGATCAATAGCCAGCACTTCACCCTGCTCTATCGCCAGGCGGAAGATGGACTGGGCAAAACCATGCCAGCTGGTAGTACCCTGTGGCGCCAGATGATACAGGCCACCTTCGATATTCTGACGCAGCGCTTCACAGGTCAACTGTGCAATAAGACGTGCCGGAGTCGGCGCGCCAATCTGATCATTGACGATATTCAGCATATCGCGGTCACGACCCAGCTTGAGCATTGTCTTCATGAAGTTGTTGCCGCGTGCGGCATACACCCAACTGGTGCGGAACACCAAGTGGCGACAGTCACTCGTCAGCACTGCTTCGTCGCCAGCCAGCTTGCTTTCCCCATAGACAGACAGCGGCGCTGTCGGGCTATCTTCGCTCCAGAACTGCTCACCATCTCCCGGATAGACATAATCCGACGAGTAATGCACCAAGGTAGCGTTCAAGGTACTGGCCTTTCCAGCCAGCAAGGCAGGCAGCTCAGCATTGAGGCGCATGGCGCCGTCACGCTCTGCTTCAGCCTTGTCGACGGCCGTCCAGGCAGCCGCATTGAGAATCACCTGTGGCTGATACGCCGCGATGAATGCTGCAACAGCGTCGAGATCGCTGACATCGACTTCACTGCGACTCGGCGCTCGCACCTCACCGAAAGGCGCAAAGCTGCGTTGCAGCTCAAAGCCAACCTGGCCATTGCCGCCCAAAATCAGAATACGACCGAAGCTATTAGAAGACATCATCAGCTCCCGGTGCCCAAACGTTCACCACGATAGCTGCCATCCTGCACACGCTTCCACCAACTTTCGTTGGCTAGATACCACTCGACGGTCTTGCGCAGTCCGGTCTCGAAGGTTTCCTGCGGCACCCAACCCAGTTCACGCTCGATCTTGGCGGCATCGATGGCATAACGCACATCATGACCGGGACGATCCGTCACGTAGTTGATCAAATCTTCATACTTAGCAATGCCAGCCGGCTTCTGCGGCACCAGCTCTTCGAGCAGCGCACACAGTGTCTTGACCACTTCGATGTTCTGCTTCTCGTTATGGCCACCGATATTATAGGTCTCGGCGATTTCCCCGTCGGTCGCAACCTTGATCAGTGCACGCGCATGGTCTTCCACGTACAGCCAATCACGCACCTGCTTGCCATCGCCGTACACCGGTAGCGCCTTGCCAGCCAATGCATTCAGGATCATCAGTGGGATAAGCTTCTCGGGGAAGTGGTACGGGCCATAATTGTTGGAACAGTTGGTCACTATCGTCGGCAGGCCATAGGTACGCTGCCAGGCACGCACGAGGTGGTCCGAGCTTGCCTTGCTGGCAGAGTACGGAGAGCTGGGGGCATAAGCCGTTGTCTCGGTGAAGAGATCTTCCGGTCCTTCCAGATCGCCATATACCTCGTCAGTCGAGATATGATGGAAACGGAAGCCAGCAGCCTTCTCGGCATCAGTTTCCTTCAAGCCCTTCCAGTACTGACGCGCTGCTTCCAGCAGCTGGTAGGTACCAACGATATTGGTCTCGATGAAATCTGCCGGACCATCAATGGAGCGATCCACATGGCTCTCGGCGGCCAGATGCATCACGATATCCGGCTGGAATTCCGCGAAGACCGCCTTCATCTTCTCGCCATCGCAGATATCGGCCTGCACGAAGTGATAACGCTCAGAATCCGCAATATCAGTCAAGGATTCGAGGTTACCTGCATAGGTCAACGCATCGAGGTTGATAACAGTATGTTGAGTAGAATGGACCAGTTCACGGACGACCGCCGAGCCAATAAAGCCGGCACCACCAGTTATTAAAAAATTCATTTCACCATCTCATATTCAAAAAATTTAAAGTCGTCTTCGTAAAGACTATTAATTATACGCAAAGTCTCAGAGTTTAAAATATCTAAATATTTACCCGCGCTAGGCATTGGCTTTGTATTCTGCATTTTTACGTCAGAGGAAACCAATTTATAGAGATCTTCATTAAGAATTTTTATTTTTTCAAGACCAGGTTGCATATCTTCCAGCTTTATCACAACATCGACAATATTCTTTCCTTGATTATTGGCATATAAAACTTGTTTAGTGAAATGGCGGTAGTGAATCTTCCTACCCAACACACATACAGCATCCATGTTAGAAGCAAAATCATTTACCTTAGCACTATACTCCTCCAATGAAACCTTGCTTTCCGAATATTCTTTATAAAAACTCTTGTGTATCTCGTTAAAGGCGGAGATAAATCTCGTGTAGGGGTTCCTACAAAACATGAAACTGGTATAACTCAAGGCTTTATTGTAATCAACAGGATGATAGCATTGAAATATGTACAGTGGCATATGTGCCTTGTCAACTTTAACCCCATAATGATCACCAAATAACCAGTAGGAATTGAATCTATCATCCCAGTCTTTCAAATGCCTACGAAAAGAAGTCCCGCCACATTTGGGGTTATGAAAAAAGACAAATTTCATTCGGTCAGATATGATCATTACAAGTTTGCCTCACCCTTGATACGGTGTAATGCTTCTAAATAACAAGGCAACCTTCTTAATATGTCGTTTTCATAAACAGACCCTTTATCCATCTTTTTCCTATAGCTATCTACTCTATGATTCTCTTGAAGATTATGGTCTAGACCATTACCACGTTGCATTTTATATCTTAGCTCTTCCAAAGACCTGATAGTATAATGATTGATTTGAGCTAGCGTATAGTCTACATATGCATCTTTTTTTCGGAAACCGGGCTGTCTAGCGGCGAAAGGCATTACCTGACCATCCGAGAAAATATAATTCAAGTCATCTTCAGAATTATTTTTATATAAAGCGCGATGATGGAATCGAACCAAATCATCTCTATACTTAAATAAAGACTTGAACTGATGATGCGCTATATCATCATCATTAGCGCATAACAGAAAGCGCTCGATAGTTAACCCTTCACCTTTATACTCTATATTAGAGCTACCGAAAATTTTCCAATTGATTGCAATCGCATCGGCCTCAGGAAACCTATTCAAATAATCACTTACACTATTATCTTCTTTAAAGAAAAGAAATTCGTCCATATCTAGACAACAGCACCAATCTGGTTTTACCTCATGCAACCATTGGGTAGCTTTATTAAAAGCGTACATTTGTGGGCTTTTATCTACAGGAGGCTCTAATACAAAAAATTCAACATATCCTGCTTTCTGAAGCTTCTCAAGTATTTCTAATGAATCATCAGTATTGTTATTCGTAAATATTACCACTTTATCAAAACCTAAAGATATATTCCAGGAAACCCACTCTAAAATATACGGTGACTCGTTCCTGCAACTTGTCAGCACCACTTTACTCATATCTTTCTCCATTCATCAGGAATATGAGAGAAATTCTTATTCATGAATTTATACACATGAGATAGTTCACGCTGCGCTGTTATTATAACCTCTTCTGGAAACTCAAATTCATCAGTTGCATTCACTCTCTTATTTATTCTTTCTAAGTCCAGCTTAACTTTTTTAATATCTAAAAACCCACATACTTGATCTATCGCAGACTGCTTGTCTTTCATGACATCTTCATAAAACAAATACTGGACATCTTCTTCTTCAAAGCATTGCTTTAGATCACTGATCGTAATCTCGTAATCTGACATGCTGACCATAAGATTTGATTTAACCATCTCGGATAACTCCGATGTAGTTTTAGTATGAATGTCTTGTCCATTCATTTTATAAAAATATCGGACGGCAGAGAGAGCTCTATCGACAGGGTCACGCATCATATATATTATTTTTTGTTTTTTTGAAACTGCTTTGACATTTTTATAACCTTCACGGCCAATCAAAGCATACTCTGGGGTAAAGTCAGCACAATAATGCTTTTGACAGCCTTTAAACAAGCTGATATACCACTCGTCATCAACAGGAGAAAAAAGCCTATGCATTCCCTTATCTGGTATACTTCCTGAAGATATATCACTAAAATATTTTTCAACAGCATGAGGGTTGTTATTGATGACACGCTTTATATGCTCGACCTTGCGACGAGCTAGAAGAATACTGCCATTATGAATAGTATTAAAATAGTGAACTTCTTTTACATCAGAGAAAGAAATATCGGGGTGATCATTTAATTGTGCATTTAGCCAAGTAGTACCAGCCTTCTGAGCACCCACACATAAAAGCAAATTGTCGATCATAACCTACGCCTCATATAATCCTACGAGTTCTTTAATCTGAAAAATAGAAGTTTTAATTTCCTCAGGAAAGAGTTTTTGACTCTTTTTTCTCTCCAATATTTCAAGTTGACTTGATATTTCCTCAACGGTTGGACTAATTACAGTACCGGTACCAGAGGTTACATCTTCACCAATCCCTCCTAGACTGGAGGTTACAATCCAACAGCCACAAGCGGCAGCTTCTCGAGTCACCAAGCCAAAGCTTTCTGGCCAAGTAGAAGGAGCAAACAGGACATCAATTTGTCGATAGATATCGACAACCTTGTCTTGACTGGTACGCCCGATGAATCTGACTGGTACATTTCCCCAGAATTGGCGTGATTCATAGCCTTCTTCCTTGGAGTGGTCTACCACCAGAAATTCCATATTCTGTGGCTGTGTTTCCATGACGGCTTGTTTTAGAAGGAAATATCCCTTGTGCTCTGCCATCCCTCCCACATGGCCGCCTACGACACGCTTGGTATAGGCCGTATCCTTTGGGGCCCAAGGCAAGTCATCGGAGATGCCGTTGGGTATTACTTCGATGTCAGCGATATCATTCTTGCGGTAGATATCGGCAAACGCATTGGACACCGTGAGGACTTTATACGCACTACCCAGCAACCCCTTCAGATATAGCTTGCGCTCTACAGAGGCTTCTTGCGTGATACTCGGCGGTAGATCGATGGTCGCGAAGGGGTCCGGATGTCCTTCTGGATATACCGTGCCCTCATGATCTACCAGGAATTGGAAATCAGAGATCCACCACGCATCATGTGCCGTCACGATATAAGGTACCTTGGCGTCACGCGCAGCTTCTACGACAGAGCCTGTCAGGCGCTGTACACAGTGGAAGTGAACCATGTCAGGCTGTTCACACTCCAAGAATTCGGTGAACATCTGGTGCATGCGTTCATCCTTGGCATGCCAATCCATGTTCTCACGCCAAAGAGTCGTCGTACGATAGACACGAACTCCATTATGCCGATACATGCTCAATTGATGAGGAGTACGACATTCACTATCCGCGGTAAACACAACTAGTTCGAAGTCATCATCATAGTGCTTGCGCAGTGCCTTGAAGTTGTCGTCTACCACACGGGTAGCGCCACCGATGGATTGCGGCGGGAAGAAGACATTGACAAGGGCAATCTTGCGTTTCTTGCGAACCAGGACAGTTTTCCCGTCCCCTCCGTCGACGTGACTGGCACTCTCCATCAAGCGATTAGCGTGATCTTCCAGGCTAGAGACGAGTTGGCTACCCAGCACTTCGAGTGAATACTCATCGCGAGTGCGTTGTTGAGCCGCCTTGCCCATTGCATGACGTAGCGACTTGTCTTCAACCAAGCGAGTAATCGCAGATTCCCAATCATCTGCAGTCACCGCCAGGAAGGCATCTTCCCCATCGCGAATCACGTCGCGATAGTTCTGCGTACTGCTGACCACTGAGGGGACGCCATGACATGCCGCCTCAAACCATTTCAGTTCGGACTTGCACTCATTCATAACATCGTCATGCAGGACCGCCAGATTAATATCAGCGCGACGCAACAGGGACCAATAGCCCTGAACACTTTTCAAGGGAGGGATCAAGGAGAGTTGATTAGCGAAACGCTCAGTGAAGAACTTGGGTAGCTTCAGGTAGCCTACGACGACAAGGCGCAGGTGTGGATATTGATCGAGAAGCTTTACAATCGCCGGTAATGCAAGATCGATGAAGTCCTGATTGTGCGCTTGTGTCCCGCTTCCATAGAAGATGTCGAGTGTCTTCTTGGGAGAATCCAGTGGCTGGCTGAACTCATTAAGGCTATCCAGTCCATTGCGATGCAGCAGACATTCCTTGCCAAATACCAGTTTAGCAAGTCGCTCTTTCAAGGGTTCTGTCGATGCCAAGCCCAAACGACAATGACGCGCAGCCGCGTGAAACAGGGCCATACCACGCGTAAGTTCCTGGTACGTCTCCAGTGAGACATAACCACCATAGCTGGCAAGCGGCGGGGGATAGACGGGGTCAAAGATCAGGTCGTCTATTTCGTAGATACTGAGCTTGCCTACGGCATTGGTCTGGGCCATGGCCTTCAGAATCTTTGGCATAGCCGGCACACGGTAGAAAATGACAACGTCATGCGTGGCCAAGGCTTCAGCATGCTGGTCGATCTCGAGCCAGTTGATTGCGGTCACTTCCTTGCCGACGGCTTCCAGCTGTTCGACTTTCTGATTGATGCGATAGCGCTCGCACTGCGCGACATGGTAGTCGCCAACGATCAGGATTCTATCGAGGTTGAGGCTCGGCAAGATGACAGGATTCTCGCTTGTCCCGCAGGCGCGCAAATAGGCGTCGTAAACAACATCACTGAAGACATCAAATGCCCTGACAAGCTCCTCTCGATTGCCCTGTCCAACGTAGCTCAATAGCGCAGGGAATACGTTATTCCAGGCTTCTTCTGAAAACTCATCGAGCTTTTCATGTTGGAAAGTGAAGTCTCCATAAGCTTCCAACCCTTCTGCAAGACTGGTCAGTGCTTTCTCATATTGTTGAAGCCTGACAAGACAGGTAGCTCTATTGAAATAGAGCCATTTGGGCGGATTGCTCAACGCTTTTGCAGAATTGTAATATCCCAATGCAATCCTATTATGACCTTGATCAAGATAAAGATTGCCCAACAACTCCAAACTTGCAGAGAGACTGAAGAACGAATTAGAACTCTCCAGTAGCTTTTTCGCTTTTATCTTATCGCCAATCTCTAGATAATATCTTGCTATGCGCAGATAAAACTCTGCATTTTTCTGATTATCTTCGTAAAACGAAACAGGCACATTGATTTCCGCGGAGAATGTACCCAATACATCCTTGAGGGTTACGTCAATGCCCAGCGACGAGTTTAATTTACAGATTGTTGCATAATCAAAGTCATGTGAGACAATAACTTCTGGATAGCCGTGCCCTTTCAGCCATTGCGAGAGGGTGGCGATTCTCCCCTCTGGCTCTCCAAACATTTCATAATGCTTGTAGAGTTTCTTTGCTTTATGGAATTGGGTCTTCTCCAGGTCAGGATAAAGAGCAGTATAAAAAGCGTCATCGAAAGGCATCATCGACGGCGTATCCTGCGTCTGTTTGACCGTCTTGAAGTCAGTCGCACTTTTCTTTTCCGAACTATCAGTTACTGCGTTGACAGAATTTTCCTTGGCTTTGGTATCATCGGCTTTCAACATCAAACTCTTGGCATGCTCCCCCGAGCATACCCTGCCTTCAGGTTTGCCATAGTTGTGCCAATGATTGATGATCTGTGCATCTGACATCAATTTCAAATCATGGTAACGCGACTTATAATACTGCAAATCTAGCGCATGGTCTGTGACAACTTGATCTTTATTAGCTGTAGTTCCCTTGTCTGACATTTTCCGCTTCCTTACTTAATCGACTTAATCGACTTAATCGCGATGATCTTTAATGATAAGAACTAGCATACTGAATATGAAGCCAAGGAATATCATTACCAAAGCAAAGATCGTGACATTATAGAGTCGCTCAGGCTTTTCCGGATATTCTGGTAGTATCGGGCTTTGCAGAATACTGACCTGCTTGAGTTTACGTGAGGCTTCTATGCGCGTATTTTCCAGTGCCGCCAAGGCATTGGAGTATGACTGTTTGGCAAAATCTGCACGCAACTGCAAGGTCTCGTATTGGCTGGATACGCTGTTGAGCGCATTGCCGGACTGACGGGCCAAGCGTTCCTTTTCCAAATCAATCTGCTTCTTGATGGCGTTGATCTCGCTTTCGACACGCACCATCTCACTGGAACGCTGGCTCTGGTAGCTTGCCAACGCACTCTTGCGCGCTTTGTAGGTGGCCAGCTGGGCTTCCAGTGAGGAGACGACGGTGTTCAGACTTTCCACTGTCTGAGTCGGGGAGACCAGGCCATTCTTGTTTTGGTAATCCAGGAGGTCCTGCCGGGATTGCTCGAAGTTGTCTTCCAGCAGTGAAACCTGCTTATCGAGAAATTCCACCTGGTCTTCCGCAAGCCGCTGCCCCATTTGGTTCATGTGGCGCTCGCCCTCTTTCAGCAAGAGCTGAGCGAATTGCTGGGCAAATTCGGGCGTCCAAGCCTGGACTTCCACATTCAATACACCTGCATATTCATCCATCTCGACATTGATGCGTTTGAGATAGTAATCATGTAACTCTTCTATGGGAGCTTCAGCATTGTCCAATCGCGCGAAGAAGTCACCGTGTTGGCTATAATGGCCTCTAAAATCAAGTTGCTCCTGTACTTTCTTGAGCATATCAACGCTCATCAGGTATTCACGCAGCAACAGAAGATCGCTATCGGTTTGATTTCCCGATAACAGTGATCCAAAGTTGACTTCACTCGAACCGCTCACTTGAGGGCTTTCAAGTACTACCGTCGCCTTGGAGACATAGCGGTCGTCGGCCCAGGCCAGCCAGTAGAAACCGACGAGCACAATAGATAGTAGAACGACGGCCCATTGCGGATAGCGTTTGATAAATGAGGTCATGCGTATTCCCGTTGAAGGCGCTCACCGAGTGCACCGGCGGCAATGATGTGAAATCGATGGGGTCGTGTGATGCGTGCGCTTGGAGGCCGCGGGTACTGAACATTCCTGAGCCCCCCTCGCATAGCGAGGGTCACTCGCCTTACGTGTCTTCAGTGGGGCGCGAAGCCCTGGCTTGGCGAGATTCGATTTCCTCGCGTACTTCGTGCAGTGCCTCCCGTGCGGCACGCAGGGCGTCACCGTAGGGTTTCTTCTCACGTGGTGGCAGGGTCTCCGCGGCTTCCCGAGCTAGCTTGGCATCCTCCATCACGGCGCGACGTTCCTTGCGCAGCTTCTGCAATGCCTGCAGGGTCATCTTGTCGAGCTGAGGACCATCACAGTCTGCGTGATAGGCCTTGATAGCGTCGTGAACGCTGTCATACCAATGTGCCCGCCCTTCTTTCAGATAAATCCCGGCCTGACATAGCTCCTTCAGGATGCCTTCCCCATGCGAGACCATGATCAGACTGGCTTGGCCGACCTTGTCCTTGAAGGCCTTGGAGGCCTTGGCCTTGAAGGAGCGATCCCCCACTGCCGTCGCCTCATCTGAAAGATAGACATCGAAATCGAAGGCCAGAGACAACCCGAAGTTGAGGCGCGAGCGCATGCCAGAGGAGTAGGTGCGAATCGGCTCGTCGAACGCCGGGCCGATCTCGGCGAAGTCCTGCACGCGTTCGATGATGCTGTTGATGTCATATTCAGTGCCATGCATGCGCGCGACGAACTTGACGTTTTGGCGCCCTGTCATGCTGCTCTGCAGACCTGCGGCTAGACCTATCGGCCATGACACCTTGGAATGGCGTATCACCCGCCCCTTCTGGGGAGTATCCATGCCGGCAATCAAGCGTAGCAGCGTCGATTTTCCCGCGCCGTTAGCCCCCACCAATCCGACACTGACACCTGTCGGAATGATGAGATTGATATCCTTCAGCACCCAGTGATCATCACTCTGGCTGTAGTGCGAGTGGTAATAGCGCTTGGAGAGATTCTGGATTTCAATCATTCGCTTTTCAGGCGCTCCTTGAATCGCACGTGCATCAACAGCCCCAATGCCAAGCAGGACAGTATCCATGCCCAGAAATACGCCAGGCTAGTACCATGTACTACCTGATAACCATCAAAGAAACCATGACGGAGATACTCAAGTCCATGCACGATAGGATTGAACATCAAATATTCCAGCAGATAATGCGGTAGGCTATTGAGAGGCATGATGACACCGGACAGAATCAATAATGGCATATTTACCATACGAATGATCTTGGCCATCTCAGGCACCAGAGTTCCTATTACGGAGGTGAGTAATCCGAGTCCTAGCCCGAATAACCAGAGTGACAACCAGCCGCCAATGGCTTGGAAGCCATTGTCAGGGCGGAAGTCCGTGCTCAACATCAGCCCTCCCACCATGAACAGCAGGAAGATGACGGTACGAATCAATCCATCCAGCGCGTTGCGTACCAGTACACCATCTATCGGGTGTACCTGACGGTAGGCAAATAGCGCCTTGTTGGCATTGATGGCCCCCAGCCCTTGCTGCATCCCTTCCCTGACTAGGAAAAAACCCATCATTCCGACCAGCATCCAAGGGATGAACGGTGCATTCACAATGAGATTGTCACCTCGGATGAAGCTGCGAATACCGATCATCACAAGCAGCAACATTGCTGGCTCGGCAATCATCCAGAACCATCCCATGCGATCGGTCATGGTGCGCCCGATAGCCTCCCGCATGAACATGGCAAACCAGACGCTGCGCGTGACTGCCCAGGCAGAACGAGCCGTGGGCCCGCCCTGTACATGCATCGCATCAGATTTTCGATCAGATGAATTATCCGATGAGTTGGCGGCGTTTTTGTTCATGATTACAGGTCTAGCGCGATTTTTGTGGCGACGGCCACTTGGTAAAGAATCTGTGTGATACTTCCCGCCAGCTGAAGATTGTTGGTGGGGGGCGCCGGAAGTACGAGGATTTCATCTCCCGAACGAAGATTGACATCTTCGGCGTGACGCACCGCACCATTCTGACGTACCACCAGGATCTGGTCATCATCGGCATGTTGCGTGAACCCGCCCGCATTCTCGATATAATCCATCACGCTCAGACCGGGGGTATAGACAGCAGCTTGGGGTACGACGACTTCTCCACTGACCAACAAGGAATCGCTGACTTCGGGTAGGGTCACGACATCGCCGTCCTGCAACCTCACATCAGCAATTTCTCCATCATTTCGCGCGACAACCAGTCTGCCTGTTGGCTCTGTCTCGCGCGCCTTTTCCACGAACTGCTGGATGAGACTGGCTTCCTGCTCACGCGACGATGCTTCATTGCTGGTCGACGTCGGTGTGCCAAGGTAGGTCATTTCCAAGCGCCTGAGGCTCTCTTCCAACGATTTGGCTTGCTGTTCCTTCACGCTTTCACGTCGGATAGACACACTCTGATAATCGGTCAGCCCCTTTGGTACGCCGACGGCATTGAGCAATTCACCAAGATGCGCATCACGTGGTAGGGCATAACGCGAAGGGCCATAGAAGCTGCCTTCCAGTTGCACGACGATGGTCTCGTCACGCTGGTCGGCGCTGTAGAGCACCTCATCTCCGGCACGCACCTCCGCATCACGAAATTGTGCAATAGGCAGATAACGCGAAATTGGGCCGTCCGTGCGGGAGCCACGCAGTAAGACATGGGAGACACCGGCTTTCAGGCGGGCCAGCTTATTGACATCTTGACCGTTCAGCCGTGTGGAGGTGAGCTCGTAACGATAGTCACGCTCGACATCGCCAACGACACTGATGGCCGGACCACGTTCTTCGACGACGACAGTATCTCCATCGCGGAATTGCGGACGGGCAATCTCGCCATCGATCAGAAAGTCGTAAAGATCGACATTGCTGATGATGCGGCCGTTACGCTTAATCTTGATCGAGCGATAGCTGCCGAGTGACTGGTCAATCCCGCCGGCCTGGTCGAGGAAATACAGCATGGAGTCATTCGGGGTACCGGCATAACGGCCCGGATTCTTCACGTAACCGGTGACAAAGACACCGACTGGCTGAACCCCCTGCAGATTTGTGTAGACACTGACATTCTCGGGATAGACTTCCTGGATGGCAGCACGCACCTGGCCATCCAGCTGGGCATTGGAGATGCCCTGTACCTTCATCGGTCCGATTCCCGGCAGGAAGATGTTGCCCTGGGCATCGACCGACAGCACTGACTCGATTTCCACCCCACCCCAGACGCGCAGCGTGATCTGGTCGCCCGGCTTGATGGTGTAGTCGCTATTGAGGCCATCGGCGACCATGCCACGGAAACCACCGGTAAACAGGTTTTCACCAAACGGCGGCAGGGAATCCGGGTCTTTCTTTGAGTCGGTGGTGATCGGCCCATACGTTCCACTGCGCCAGTCAGCACGCGCCGAGTCATCCACCTTTTCAGTCTTCTCGGGAATGCTCGCAGCTTGTTCGCCACTGGTCAGGAAGGAACTGCTATCGAGCCCAACGGCCATCGCGGGGCTGGCGTTCAGGCACGCTACCGCCACCAGGCACCTGGCCCGGAACAAGAATCTGGAAATTGTCATTGGGCAAGGCCCCTCGTAATGCGGTGTTGGTCAGGCGGCTCAGTAGTGCATGACATCGCCTGACACCAGTGTCTTTTAAATCTGTCTAGCAAGTCTGTCTTTCTAACAAGTCTGTCTGGCCAACCTGCCTACCCAATCTGTCCAGCAAACCTGACTTGCATCGCCAGCAATCGAAGCGAGCGATCAATAGGCGCAGGCGCTTGTGGGAAACCATGTCACGCTGAGCGTCAGCGGGCGTCTTCCAACAATCCAACGATCAGACGCTGCGTCACCCAGGTGCCCTGTGTGGCAGCGCCCGTCTTGCTGGTGCGGCACGCGAGTTCCTTGCCGGGCAAGTCACGACCGTTGGAGACGGTCAGGTGACGACAGGTCAGGCCGCTAGCCGAGAAATAACGTTCGCCGGCGACCACTTCGACATTGCTGCCCCAGGGGCTGCTGGCCACGGACATAACGCCACCAATTGCAGCGGTATCCAGAAAGGCGGAAACATCCCCCGAGAGCGGCGCCGTACCGCGCAGGCTGGAAAGATTCTGGCTGCCACTGCCGGTCGATATCGGATAATCGGTGGCGCAACCAGCGATGAGGATCGCAAGACCCGCCGTTGCCGCGAAACGCACGACGCCCGGCAGGCGTTGCTTGAATTGGGATTGAGTCATATGAGGGTCCTGAAACTGCAAACGCCCCCACCTGACGGCGGGGGCTTATCAGCGGGAAAGAATCAGCCGATGACGTTGTAGTGCTTGAGCTGGCTGACCAGCTTCAGCGCGGTCTGCTCGAGACTCAGTTCACCGGTGTTGATCTCGATTTCCGGATTCTCCGGGGCTTCATACGGGGAGCTGATACCGGTGAAATCACTGATCTCGCCGGCACGCGCTTTGCGGTACAGACCCTTGGGGTCACGCTCTTCGCAGACGCTGATCGGTGTGTTGACGAAGACTTCGATGAACTCGTCAGTGCCGACCATGTCACGCACGGTCTGACGATCTGCCTGGAACGGCGAGATGAAGCTGACCAGGGTGATCATGCCGGCATCGACCATCAGCTTGGCGACTTCGCCGACACGACGGATGTTCTCGGCGCGATCATCCTCGCTGAAGCCGAGATCCCCACACAGGCCGTGACGCACGTTGTCGCCATCCAGCAGGTAGGTGTTGTAGCCCATGGCGAACAGCTGACGCTCCAGCGCGTTGGCGGCGGTGGACTTGCCGGCGCCGGACAGGCCGGTGAACCAGATGATGCACGGCTTCTGCTTGTTGCGTTCGGCGCGGCGCTGCTTGGTGACCGCCATGTCGTGCCACACGATGTTGCTGGCACTCAGGGTCTCCTTGACCATGCCCGCACCGATGGTGATGTTGGACAGACGATCAATGAACACGAAGCTGCCGGTATGTGGCGAACGCTGGTAGCTGTCCATAGCCAGCGGCTGGGTCAGTTCGACCTGCACGCGGGCGATGCCATTGAGCGGGATGTTCTCCGCTTCATTGCGCGCCATGGTGTTGACGTCTGTCTGGTGAATGATGCGCCCGACGCGGCCGATGACACTGGAGGTACCGAGCTTGAGCTCGTATTCCTTGCCGACCACCAGCGGGTTCTCGTGCATCCACACCACGTCCGCGGTGAAGGCGGTGCAGGGCTCCATGTCGGAATCCACCGCCACGATCATGTCGCCGCGCGAGATGTCGATCTCATCGGTCAGTGTCAGCGTGACAGCCTGGCCCGGCCAGGCGATGTCGAGATCGCCGTCGAAGGTGACGATGCGCTCGACCGTGGAGGTCTTGCCGGACGGCAGTACCTTGATCTGCTGCCCCGGTGAGACGGTGCCGGCGGCCAGGGTGCCGCAGTAACCACGGAAGTTGAGGTTCGGACGATTGACGTACTGCACCGGGAAGCGCAGATCGGTCAGGTTGCTGTCCTCGGTGACATCGACGGTCTCGAGGATGTCCATCAGCGGACGGGCTTCGTAGGCGGCATCGTCATACCACGGGGTATTGGCGCTGAGGGAGACGACGTTGTCGCCTTCCAGTGCGGACAGCGGCACGAAGCGGATATCCGGGACTTCCAGGTCCTTGGCGAACTCCTGATAGTCCGCGACGATCTCATCGAAGCGTTCCTGGGAGTAGTCGACGATATCCATCTTGTTGACCGCGACCACCAGGTGCTGGATGCCCAGCAGCGAGCAGATGTAGCTGTGACGGCGGGTCTGGGTCTGCACGCCGTAGCGCGCATCGATCAGGATGATCGCCAGGCTCGCGGTGGAGGCACCGGTGGCCATGTTGCGGGTGTACTGCTCGTGCCCCGGCGTATCAGCGATGATGAACTTGCGCTTGTCGGTGGAGAAGTAGCGGTAGGCGACATCGATGGTGATGCCCTGCTCACGCTCTGACTGCAGACCATCGACCAACAGCGCCAGATCTACTTTGCCGGTGGTGCCGCTCTTCTTGGAATCGCGGGTGATGGCGGCCAGCTGATCTTCGTAGATCATCTTGGAGTCATGAAGCAGACGACCGATCAGGGTCGACTTGCCGTCATCCACGCTGCCGCAGGTGATGAAACGCAGCAGATCTTTCTGCTCGTGTTCCTTGAGATAGGCTTCGATGTTTTCCGCGATCATCGTTGACTGGTGTGACACTGTCATTCTCCCTGAACACGGTCTGTCCGGCGCGAGCCTCCCATGAGACTTCCAGCGCTGCGAACATCCCGTATCCTGTCAATTTCGTTGAGTCTTGCTTGCCTGACATCGTGCAGTAGCCGTTATGGGCTAACGCAATACTGATGCGCCCGCCGCTTAGAAGTAGCCTTCGCGCTTCTTCTTCTCCATGGAGCCTGCCTGGTCGTGATCGATGGCACGCCCGGAGCGCTCGCTGGTACGGGTCAGCAGCATTTCCTGGATGATTTCCGGCAGGGTCGCGGCGGTGGATTCCACGGCGCCGGTCAGCGGGTAGCAGCCGAGGGTACGGAAACGCACGGACTTCATTTCCGGCACTTCGCCTTCTGCCAGCGGCAGACGGTCGTCGTCGACCATGATGTCGAGGCCATCACGCTTCACCACCGGACGCACGGCGGAGTAGTACAGCGGCACGATCTTGATGGACTCGAGGTAGATGTACTGCCAGATGTCCAGCTCGGTCCAATTGGAGAGCGGGAAGACACGGATGGACTCGCCCTTGTTGATCTTGGAGTTGTAGATATTCCACAGCTCCGGACGCTGGTTCTTGGGGTCCCAGCGGTGGTACTGGTCACGGAAGGAGTAGACACGCTCCTTGGCGCGTGAGGCTTCCTCGTCACGACGCGCACCGCCGAAGGCAGCATCGAAACCATGCTTGTCCAGCGCCTGCTTCAGCGACTGGGTCTTCATGATGTCGGTGTACTTGGCGCTGCCGTGCTCGAACGGATTGATGTTCGCCTCGACACCCTCCTGATTGATGTGCTCGATCAGCTCCATGCCGACTTCCGCGGCCATCTCGTCGCGGAACTTGATCATCTCCTGGAATTTCCAGGTAGTATTGACATGCATCAGGGGGAAAGGCGGCACGCCCGGCGCGAAGGCCTTGCGCGCCAGGTGCAGCATCACGGCGGAGTCCTTGCCGATGGAGTAGAGCATGACCGGATTGGAGAACTCGGCCGCCACTTCACGAATGATGTGAATGGACTCGGCCTCGAGCTGCTTGAGGTGGGTCTGACGTTCCGGCGTGATACCGAGTTTTTCAGCCGTGGAAGATGCTGTCATTACAGATTCCTTGAGATCACTCTGCTAGTTGTTCCTGCCCTCTTCACTCGCAGGTCGTATTTGAAGTCCAAAGGAGTGAAGAGAACACCTTGTTTTCTGACATGAGACTGACATGCACAGACGTCAGTCCTGTGACGTAGCGACTCATTACACACAGTCGCGCATCACGCCCAGGGGGCTGCCGGTCTGGCACATACGATGAAATAGGGATTCAGCACGCTATCGTGCTGGTTGTAGCGCAGCGCCTGGCGAGTCTCAGCATTGAGCACCTGCCCACCGGCAGCCTCGACGACGGCATGTGCCGCGCCGGTATCCCACTCACAAGTCGGGCCGAGGCGCGGGTAAAGATCTGCCGCCCCTTCCGCCACCAGGCACAGCTTCAGTGAGCTGCCCATGGCGACGATGTCACAGGTATGGAAATCGGCGACGAAGGCCTTGAAGTCATCGCTTTGGTGGGAGCGGCTGCCGACGATGCGCCAGCTGTCTTGCTCACCGGGCACATGAGCGACGGAAATCGCCTGGCGCTCGCCATCACCGACCTGCTTCTCGGAGATGGACGCTTGGCCCCCACTCTGCTGGGCACCCACATAAAGTGTCTCGATGGCCGGTGCATAGACGACGCCCATCGTCGGCACGCCCTGCTCGATCAGCGCGATATTAACGGTGAATTCGCCATTGCGCTTGATGAACTCCTTGGTGCCATCCAGCGGGTCCACTAACCAGTAACGCGACCACTCGCTGCGCACGTCCCAGCGAATGTCGGCATCTTCCTCGGACAGGATCGGCGTGGCGCCGAACTCAGCCTCCATCTCCTTGAGGCCCTCGACGATGACGGCATGTGCCGCACGGTCTGCCGTGGTCAGCGGGGAGTCGTCCGCCTTCATGTCGACAGTGAAGTCGCCACTCTCATAGATATCCATGATGGCGGCGCCGGCCTTGCGAGCAATCGACTCGAGCGCGGTCAACATCGCGCGTGTGGTACTTGCCGCAGTCGTGTCTGTCATGTGCCTTCCTGTGCGTATTGATGTCTTGTACTGAGGTGGATTGTGTCGCTAATGGCTGAGGTGGTACGCGCCTGTGCCGCCATCAGGGTTCTATTGTTTCAGCAGTGTTCTGCCAGCGGGGCCACACCGCCTCATCTGAAGAAGAGGCAAGAAACCTGCCATCACCACCTCCCGGGGTCCTTGATCTAACCAGTGAATGGCCAGATCACGGGGATCAGAACGACGGACGTCACCCCGACGATGAGACTCATCGGCAGCCCGACCTTCATATAATCCGAAACCTTGTAGCCACCGGGCCCCATCACCATCAGGTTGGTCTGATAACCCAAAGGCGTGAGGAAACTGGCTGATGCGGCAAACATGATGGCAATCGCATAGGGCATCAGGGAGACGCCCATCTGTTCGCTCACCGCCATGGCAATCGGGAACATAAGCACGGCGGCGGCATTGTTGGTGATGATTTCGGTGAAAAGTGTCGTGGTGAGATAGACCAACACCAGCATCAGGAAGGGAGAGCCACCGCCGAACTGCATCAACTGGTCAGCCACAATCTGGGCTGCACCACTATCGGTCATGGCCTGACCCAGTGCGAGGGCGGCGGCGATCACGACCAGCACGCTGCCATCGATGCTGGCACGCGCCTGGGCAGCAGGCAGACAGCCGGTGAAGACCATCAGAATGGCGGCAGCGACAGCGGCCTCGACGAGTTCGACCATGCCGGCCAGATGCGTGACGATCATCAGGCTCATGATGGCAAGCGCGATGGGCGCCTTGGTCAGGTTGGGCATGCCGTTGCCGTCCAGAGTGCTAACCAGCAGGAATTCACGGTTATAGCGGTGCAAGCGCGTGAAATCGGCCGCGGCTTCCAGCAGCAGGGTGTCCCCGGGGCGCAGCACGATATCCCCGACCTTGCTGTTGATGCGTTCACCATCCCGCGAGACAGCCAGCACTACGGAGTGATAGCGGGTACGAAAACGTGCTTCCTTGATACTCATCCCGACCACCGGCGAACTGGGCGCGATGACGGCTTCGACCATGCGACGCTGGTGATGGTCGAGATCCAGCCCGGCCGCATCGCTCTCGAGCCCGCGGAAGGCGCGGACTTCATGGGCGGTATCCGCTACACCGACGAAGATGAGGCGGTCGCCGGACTGCAGGATGGTGTCAGGCCCGACCATGGACAGCAGCTTGCCGGACCGTTCGATCTCGGCTAGGTAGCCGTACTGCAGACTGCGAAGCCCCGCCTCTTCGATGCTTTTGTCGTGCAGTGGCCCCTTGTCGGCGACGCGCATGGCCACGGAGTATTCGCGACCATTGCCAAGCTGCTCGACCAGGCCCTTGCGCTGCGGCAGGAATCGCCAACCCACCAACACCATCCAGAGCGTGCCCGCGATAAGCACCGGGATTCCCAGCGCAGTGATGTCGAAGATGCCAAGCCCGGGCTGCTTGGCCTGTGACTGCAACAGTCCATCCACCACCAGATTGGTACTGGTGCCGATCAAGGTACAGGTGCCGCCGAGAATGGCGGCATAGCTCATCGGCATCAGGAGACGGGAGGGAGAGATCTTCATGCGCGCGCACCAGCCCTGAACGAGACCAATGAACAGTGCGACCACGGGGGTATTGTTGAGAAAGGCACTTAACAGTGAAGTGATCGGCATCAAGCGTGCCAATGCAGAAGACGGTGAGGTGGGACGTCCGAGCAGACGCTCAAGCATCCAGCGCAACGCGCCAGTCTCCTGGACTCCGGCTGCCACCACGAAGAGTGCACCGATGGTCATGATCCCCGGATTGGCGAAACCGGACAGGAAGGTGGTGGGAGAAATGACTCCCAACAGGATCAGCAGCACGGCAGCTGCCATCATCAGCCACTCAGCGGGCCATCGGTTCCAGATCAGTCCTGCCAACACACCTATCGTGACGACGAGTGTAATGACAGCATCCATGTGCTGCGTGATATCCATCTACAGATGTTCCCTTGGCATCCTGCCGCTTCTCGTCTCTGCTCAGCCCGTTCATTCATGAGTGCTTGACCCACCGAGCTTGCCGAGGAGACATTCTCTATCGAAGCGGGACACATTAGCAGCAAATCTCATGCCACTAAAGCATGCAGTTAATAAGACTAACATGAGGCAAAACGCTCAGACTAATCATTCGCCTGCTACCAGCTTCATCCACGAAGACTTTGATTGAATTCATCCGTCACTTTGCGTACTTTCCCTATTTGCGGACTCTGCGTCAACGGTAATACTGCAAGAACGGCAATGACATCACCATCACCACGAGTGAGCAGTCACTTTTTCACAGTGCAACGGATATCTTGCATGCTGGTCGCAATCAAAAAACACAGATGGTGGCTTTTCATGCAGTCTCGCTGCACCTCTCACGCGGCCCCTTCGAATCGTCGCCTCCCCCCAATATGCGGGGCTTCCCGGCAGACACTGTGTTTTTCACGTGGAATCTTTCGCCAGCCTCACCTTGAGGTTTTCATTCCGGAGCTATTGCCACTGAAGAAGGTCGGCATTGCGGCATCTCTCGGCGTGGCATGCCGTCCGCCTGCATGTCACTGCACCTCGTGTCGCCCGAAAAACGCCATCACTACCACACATGCGCCCGGGAAAAATGTAACAAAATTACCACTTTTTACCTTTTTACTTCGCCATAAAACAACGCCTACCAAGGCCCCCCCCCCCTCTTCGGCATTCGCCTTTAGTAGTAAAAAAAATACTAATGTATGCGATATTTTCCGCACTAACTTTAGCGCTGTTGTCGGATGGGGCCATAAGGTAACGGCGGCCCATGCTCGCGCGTATGCCAATAAACATATGCTGCCCTATATCGCACTGGAAGACGGCTTCGTGCGCTCACTCACGCTGGCAAGCGCTGGCTATCCCGCCATGTCAATGGTGGTTGATCATCAGGGTATCTATTACGACGCCCACCAGCCGAGCGACCTAGAGCAACTGATTCATGAGGCGCCTGGGCGCCAGAACGAAACGCTTCTGATGCGTGCACGTAACGGCATGCAACTTCTACGCCATCAGCGCCTGAGCAAGTACAACCATGCTCCGGAGCGGCAGCTGCCCGCCAAGAAGAAGATGCGTCGCGTGCTGGTGGTGGACCAGACATCCGGCGATGCCTCGATAGAAGGCGGCATGGCAACGCAGGCGACCTTTCTCGACATGCTGAGAGAAGTCTGCGCTGAGCCCGAGACCGAAGTGTGGGTGAAGACGCACCCGGATGTGATCGCCGGCAAGAAGCAGGGCTATCTGGTGGAAGAGGCGCGCCGACAGGGGTGTACTTTGCTCAGCGACGACATCAATCCCTGGTCGCTCTTCGACCAGGTGGACGCCGTGCATGTGGTGACCAGCCAGCTGGGCTTCGAGGCGCTGCTGGCCGGCCTACCGGTGACCTGTCATGGCCTGCCCTTCTATGCCGGCTGGGGGCTGACCGAGGATCGCCAAGCATGCGAGCGCCGCGGCGAATCACGCCGTCTGGAACAGGTCTTCGCCGCGGCGTACCTCGAGTATTCTCGCTATGCCAACCCCTACACGGGAGAGCGCGCTTCGCTGGAGGAGGTCCTTCAGCTGCTGGCAGACCAGAAACGCCAGAGTGAATATATGGCAGGCCATTGGATCGCACCTGGCTACTCGCGCTGGAAGCGTGGGTTCTTGCCAGCATTTCTCGGCCCTTGGGCAAGATGCGATTTCACTCGCCGAGAGTCTCAAGCGCTGGAGACGCTCACTAACGCCACCTCCGCGCAGTCTTCTCCCTCTCGCGTTCTCAGCTGGGCCAGCAGGACCACACCGGGATTCGTCAAATCAGTCAAAAATCTGGGAGGCGATCTCTGGCACATCGAAGACGGTTTTCTGCGCTCGATCGGTTTGGGGGTGGATCTCGCCCGCCCCCTGTCTTTGATCGTCGACGACAAGGCGATGCATTTCGATGCCCAGCGTGCCAGCACGCTGGAGAACTGGCTTGAGTACCACGAGTTTGACGACGCCGAACTTGCGCGTGCGCGGCGTCTGCGGGAGCGCATCGTTGCGCTTGGGCTGAGCAAGTACAATGCAGAACATGACACCCTGCTTGACCTGCGAGCCCTGGCCGGCGAGCGCGAGATCGTGCTGGTGGTCGGCCAGGTGGAGTCGGACGCCTCGATCCGTCATGCCTGCCCGGGCATCAAGACCCACCTTGAGCTGCTGGAAGCGGCGCGGGAATTGCATCCTGATGCCTACATGATCTACAAACCGCATCCTGACGTTGTCTCTGGTGGGCGGCGTGGGGAGATGTCCGGCGAGAACACGCCAGAGGACCTGGTGTTGACCTCGGGAGATATCTGCCAGCTGTTCGAACAGGTCGATCATGTCCACACGCTGTGTTCCCTGGCGGGCTTCGAGGCACTGTTGCGCGGAGTGGAAGTCACGACTCACGGACTGCCCTTCTATGCCGGCTGGGGGCTGACCCATGATCGCGTCAGCTGTGAACGTCGCACACGGCGCCTGAGTCTGGATGCGCTGGTGGCGGGTGCCCTGATCGAGTACCCACTATACGTGGACCCAGTGTACGGGCATCACTGCAACGCCGAGACGGTTGTCACGATTCTGGAACAACAGCGCGCCATGCTGAGAAATGGCGGCAACAACTATTCGCTGCCTTGGAAAACAAGGCTCTACCGCAGCTATCGCGCACTCTTCATCGGAAAGCACTGACCTATGCGACAAGGAAGTCTAGCGTTACCGATCAACAGTTCGCCATTCTCAAGCTTATCGCTTGCAGAAGAGCTTGACAGCGCAATAGATAATGATGCGTCAAAACTTCCCTTGCGCTTCAAGCTGTCAGAAGACGGTAACTTGGTACATCCCTCTCCTACTGCATTAACTTCAGGACAAGCTCCCACGTCGACATCACACCACTTTGGCAAGCATCCAAGCTTTGGACGACGTAGGGTCTTCCTTTTGCTGCAAGGGGTCTGCTCGCCCTTCTTCCTGCATCTAGCACACAGGCTCAAGCGGGATGGTCACGAGGTCATCAAGGTCAACTTCAACAGTGGTGACAGCTTCTACTGGCGTCACGAAAAGGCCTACGCCTATCGAGGCCGGAGTGAAGACCTCGGCGAATGGATCGCCGAACTATGGCGCAAGCACCATGTGACGGATCAGGTCCTGTTTGGGGATCGTCGTCCTGTGCATCGGGCCGCTGTACTCAAGGCGGAATACTTCGGGATTCGCACCCATGTCTTCGAGGAAGGCTACTTCCGTCCTTTCTGGGTGACGCTGGAGCGCGAGGGCGTCAATGGCCACTCCCTGTTGCCGCGAGACCCAGACTGGTTCCGTGAGGTGGGCAGGCAGCTAGACGACGCCCCAACACCTCAACGCTTCAAGTCTTCCTTCTGGGAACGTGCTCGTCACGATATGACCTATCATCTAGCGGGTGCCGCCAATCCACTGCTGTTCCCACGCTATCGACCACATAGTATCAATGCTGCAGAAGAGTACTGTGGCTATGCGACACGCCTACCGTTGATGCGCTGGTATAAGCGACGGGATGCCGGGCGCATCGAACAGCTGATGCATAGTGGCGCCCCTTTTTATCTACTACCGCTACAGCTCAATACTGATGCCCAGATTCGGCATCACTCACGCTTCTCCAATATGCAGGAGGTCATCCAACGGGTGATGAAGAGCTTTGCTTTGAACGCACCACTCGGCGCGCGCTTGGTGATCAAGAACCATCCACTGGACATGGGGCTCGTAGACTATCCGAAGCTAATTCGTAAACTTGAGCGCCGGTATGATGTGATCGGCCGCATCATCTATCTGGAAAGCGGAAACCTTGAGCACCTGCTGCAGCATGCAAAGGGAATGATCACCGTCAACAGCACCGCTGGAAACGTTGCGTTGCAATATCGATGTCCAACCTACTGCATGGGTGATCCGATCTTCAATCTGCCCGGCCTGACCTTCCAGGGGGCATTGCATGAATTCTGGGCCTATGGCGAGAAGCCAGATACAACGCTGTTTCGGCAATTCCGCAATACTGTCATCCATACCGTTCAACTCAATGGGGGGTTCTACAGTAAGCCTGGCATGGAACTCGCGGTTACTGGAGCCTCGAAGATACTGTGTGCGGAACGCTCGCCATTGGAGCAAATGTTGAGTCGCTGCTAAGCCTCTGTACTGTAGCCCTAGTCATTGAACTGGAGTCACTGGCAGGGAGCCATTGTCGACTGTGAGAGCTTGTATGACGCTTTGGAGAAATCCCCCTGTAGTCACGCCCCGTGTCTACCTCTGGGCCTCAAAAGAACGACCATAAACAACGCAAGGGAACTGCCGACCGAGAGTGTCGGGATTCAAGGGAGACGAGCATGACGGCAATGCCCCCGCAGCAGCCTGACACCCAAGCACCGTCCGCACGGGATGACACCACGACCACCGAGCAGCGTGAAGGAAAGCAAGGTCTAGATAGCGCACCGCAGCAGAATTCGCGTCCCGCCACTGCCCTGCGCCGCGTGCTGATCACGGGCGCGACCGGCGAGATCGGCGGTGCGCTCGCGCGCGCCTATGCCGCCCGTGGCACCACGCTGATCCTCACCGGTCGCAAGCAGCGCAAGCTGGATGCCATTGCCGGCGAATGTCGCGCACTGGGTGCCGAGGTGGAGTGCACGGTACTCAACCTGTGCGATGAAGAGACACTCTTCACCTGGCTGGATGAGGTCTGCGCATACGGGGTACCGGACATCGCCATCGCCAATGCCGGCATGAACACCGACATCGGCCCCCAGGGCAATGGCGAGCGCTGGGAAGACGCGCGTCGCCTGCTGCAGACCAACGTGGTGGGCACCTTCGGCATGGCGCATCATCTGGCCATGGCGATGAAGGCGCGAGGCAGCGGCCAACTGGTGCTGCTCAGCTCGCTTGCCGCTTGGCACGGCCTGGCACTCACGCCGAGCTACAGCGGTAGCAAGGCAGCAGTCAAAGCCTACGGGGAAGGACTGAGAAGCTGGCTAAAACCGTTCGGGGTCGGCGTGACGGTGGTGATGCCCGGCTATGTTACCTCCCCGATGTGTGAATCGATGCCGGGCCCCAAACCTTTCGAGATGCCTGCCGAGCAAGCCGCACGCCGTATTCTCAAGGGTGCGGCACGCAACCGGGCACGTATCAGCTTCCCCTTCCCGCTCAATTTCGGCTGCTGGTGGCTCAGTGTGCTGCCAGCCGGTATCTCACAGCGTCTGCTGGGATGGTTCAATTACACTCACTGAATGGCTGCCTCCCCCGCCCTGTCCGACGCATGCCAGGCATCGCGGGCAGGGTTCCAGACGGTTTCGGTCTGCGCCAGAACATTACACAGCTGCTGCTTTGGCAGAGCTAACGAGGTCGGCATTACATGGAGTTTGTCATTGCGTTCGTGTCTTTCATGATCTGGCCACTGCTGGCAGGCCTACTAGTCACGCTGGTGCTGGAGCATCTGATCCTGCGCCAGATGGACTCGGCACCAGTGGTCTTCTGGCGCCGGGCCTGGAGCGCCCAACTCGCCCATGTGGGGTATTGGTGCGCGAGCTGGGCACTGTGCACCATAATCACGCAACGCCCGTGGTTTTCCGTGGTGGTCGTCAATGCCCTGTGGCTGGTGGTGCTGCAGGTCAGTCACACCAAATACGTCTCGCTGCGTGAGCCTTTCCTGAGCCAGGACTTCGAGTATTTCACCGACGCCATCAAGCATCCCCGGCTGTATATCCCCTTCTTCGGCATCGGCCTGACGATTGCCGCCCTCTGCGCCGGCGCACTGGCGATCGGGACGGGTCTGTGGCTGGAACCCGCGCTGGGGTTCTCTGCGCGCTACGCCGATGACACCAGCGCCTGGCTGGTACCGCTGATCGCCCTGCTGCTGGCGAGCGGCGCCATGACCTATGCGCTCGGCAATCGACTGACTCGAGACATCATGCTGTTCCCGGAATATGACCTGCGTGAGCGCGGCATGGTCGCCTATCTGTTGGCATACGCTCGCCTGGCCCGTCGTCCGCTGATGCCGGATCACGATCCCCTGCAGACGGCTGGGCAGACGGCGCGTGAGGCGCTGGAGGCGATCGGCAACGAAGCTGCACAAGGCTGTCTGCCCCACGTGGTGAGCGTTCAGAGCGAATCCTTCTTCGATGCGCGCCGCGTCTACCCCGCGGTGCGCGATGACCTGCTGCCGAATCTGGACCGCTGTCACTTCACCGCCCTGTCTCAGGGGCTACCCTGCGGGCGGCTGGCCGTACCGGCCTGGGGTGCCAATACCGTGCGCACCGAGACGGCCTTCCTTACCGGCCTGACCGCCGAGCAGCTCGGCGTGCACATGTTCAACCCCTACCACCAGCTGGCCAGGCGTGATGTCTCCAATCTGGCCGCCAGCTACAAGGCGCTGGGCTATCGCACCCTGTGTATCCACCCGTATCCGGGCACCTTCTATCTGCGCAATCAGGTGCTCAAGCGCATGGGCTTCGATGAATTCCTCGACATCGCGCACTTCAGCGATGCCGACAGGTGTGGTCAGTACATCAGCGATGCCGCCGTGGCCGCCAAGGTGGAAGACTGTCTGCTGGCCGCGGGCGATACCCCGTTGTTCATCCAGGTGATCACCATGGAGAATCACGGGCCACTGCATCTGGAGCCATTGGACACGGCTCGCCTGTCGGAGTGGCATGACGGCGATCTGCCGGACAACTGTCAGGAGCTTGGCATCTATCTGCGTCACCTGGTCAACGCCGATGCGATGATCGGCCAACTGACCACGGCGCTTTCCAGACTGCCGCGCGGCGGGCTGCTGTGTTTCTATGGGGATCATGTACCGATCATGCCCGAGGTTTACGCGACCCTGGGAGAACCCAATGGCGTGACCGATTGCTTCATCTGGTCCAGCGCCCTGCCGGAATCCGACGACACCGCGCGCCAGACCATGGCGACCGTGCGCGACAAGGACCCGGAGCTGATGGAATGGGCCCTCGATAGCGACGGGCCTTTCAAGACTGACGAGCAATGCCGCAAGGGCGACCCGCGCGTCACCAATATCGACACATTAGGAAGTGCGCTGCTGGAGGCGACCGCCCGTCATGCTCGCCACAGCGCCGCGACTCAGAAGTTCAGGAGCCTCTCATGACCCGACGCGTTGCCATCATCGGCGCTGCCAGCCGTTTCCCCGGCACCACTCAGGCCACTCTGTGGGACGACCTCCTGGCCGGCAAGGACATGGTGACCGAAGTCGCCGATGACCGCTGGAGCAAGGACTCCCTTTTGCACCCGGATAAGAAAGCCCCGGGGATGAGCTACAGCTTCGCCGCCGGTTCACTGGGCGATATCACGGGTTTTGACCCAGCGTTCTTCGGCATCAGCCCGCGCGAAGCCGCCAGCATGGATCCCCAGCAGCGCATGCTGCTGGAAATGAGTTGGGAGGCCATCGAGCACGCCGGCATCTCCGCCGAGAAGATGCGCGGCTCACGCTGTGGTGTCTTCATGGGCATCGCGAGCCTGGATTACTCCTATCGCATGGCGGATGACCTCAGCGCCATCGGCCCGAATACCGCTACCGGCAATACCTCCAGCGTGGCCTCCAACCGTTTGTCGTATGCCTTCGACCTGCACGGCCCGAGCCTGTCACTGGATACCGCCTGCTCTTCTTCAATGGTCGCCTTCCATCAGGCCTGCCAGTCGATCCGCAGCGGCGAGACCGACATGGCACTGACCGGCGGCATCAGCCTGCACCTGCACCCTTACGGCTTCCTGATCTTCTCCAAGGCCACCATGCTGTCGAGGACCGGCCGCTGTCAGGTCTTCGATGAAGCCGGTGATGGCTATGCGCGCTCCGAAGGCGGCGGTGTCTTCCTGCTCAAGAATCTCGATCAAGCCATCGCCGATGGCGATCGCATTCTCGCCGTGGTGGCCTCTTCCGTGGTCAATACCGATGGCTACAAGTCCGGCCTGACCGTGCCCAACCCGGCGGCGCAGATCCAGTTGATGGAACTGGCCTGCGAGCAGGCTGGCATCAGCCCGGACGAGATCGACTACCTCGAGGCCCACGGTACCGGCACCGCCGTCGGTGACCCACTGGAAACCCACGCCATCGGTGCCGCCATCGGCCAGAAGCGCTCAAGCCCGCTGCCGATCGGCTCGATCAAGAGCAACATGGGCCACCTGGAGACGGCCTCCGGCGTGGCGGGGCTGGCCAAGGCGCTGGGTGTGATCGCCCACCGCGAAGTGCCGGCCACCATCAAGATCCAGCGTCTGAATCCGAAGATTCGCAGCGACGAGTGGAATCTCGACATCGTCACCCAGCCGCGCAAGCTCAAGGCCTCCGGCCGTCTGGTGGTCGGGGTCAACTCCTTCGGCTTCGGCGGCGCCAACGCCCACGTGCTGCTGGAAAGTGCCCCCGAGCCGGCGGTAGCGCAACCGCCGGCTGACGGTGAACAGACGCCGCCGCTGCGCATGAGCGCCCGCTCCCCCGAGGCGCTCAGACAGATGGCGCGCGAGCTGGCCGAGCACCTGCGTGAGACGCAGGCGCACGATGCCGCCCCGAGCCTCTACGACCTCGCTTGGCACCTGGCGGCCCGCCGTGAGCATCACGTGCACGGCGCGCTGCTGAGTGCAGACAGCCTGGAGCAGCTGATCGAGGACCTCGAGACCCTGGGCGGTGACGCTGCGCTTGGCGATCATCCGCGCATCACCCTGGCGGACCGCCTCGCCCCGCTGCCCGCCGAGAGTGACAACGGTGCCTCGCCGCGCAAGGCGGCCGGTGCGCCCTCACTCACTCGCGAGCGTGGGCCGGTATTCGTGTATTCCGGCAATGGCTGTCAGTGGGCCGGCATGGGTCGCACTCTGATGCAGGAATCCGCCAGCGTGCGCGCCTGCCTGACCCGACTGGATGCGGCCTTCCGCGAGTTCAATGGCTTCGAGCTGCTCAAGGAACTGGACGGCAGCCTGGTCGAGGACGGCGAGAACCGCCTCGACGCCACCGAGATCGCCCAACCGACCCTGTTCGCCCTGCAGGTGGCGATCACCGAATGGCTGATCGAACGCGGCATCCAGCCGGTGGCCGTCACCGGCCACAGCGTGGGCGAAGTGGCGGCGGCCTGGGCCAGCGGTGCCTTGAGCCTCGAGCAGGCGACCCGTGTCATCTTCCAGCGCAGCCACCATCAGGGACGCACCCGCGGCAGCGGCGCGATGATGGCGGTGGGCCTGGGTGAGAGCGAGATGTGCGAGTGGCTGGAACTGCCACAATGGGCCTCGCTGTCACTGGCTGGCATCAACGGCCCGCGCGGCACCACGCTGGCCGGCGATCGTGAACGGCTCGAGGCCCTGAGTGCCGAGCTTTCCGCACAGGGCACCTTCGCCCGCGTGCTGGGGCTCGACTATGCCTTCCACAGCCCGGCGATGGACCCGATCAAGGACGGCCTGCTCGCCTCCCTCGAAGGGCTGACGCCCCGCGCCACCCGCATTCCCTTCCTCTCCACCGTCACCGGCAGCGTGATCGAAGGCGAGCGCCTGGACGCCAGCTACTGGTGGGAGAACATCCGTCAGCCGGTGCAGTTCGAGGCCGCCGTCACGCGTCTGGTCAGCTGGCAGACCGCCAGCGAGGCGGGCCTTGGCCGTCATCGTCTGCTGGTCGAGATCGGTGCTCATCCGATTCTGCGCAGCTATCTGAATGATGTGCTCAAGGCGCGCAGTGACGAGGCGCCGGCGGGACAGGTGCTGGTCAGTCTGGAGCGCCGTCATGATGGCCTGGAAGCGCTGGAGCATCTGCGTGGCCGCCTGCTGCTCTCCGGTGCGGTGGATCTCACTCGCCTGTTCCCGGTGGCCGGTCGCTTCGTCGACCTGCCGACCTATCCCTGGCAGCGCACGCCATGCTGGGTGAAGACCACCAGCGAAGGCCAGCGCCTGCTGGAACGCCATTACGTGCATCCGCTGCTCGGCTATCGTCTCGCTCAGCAGCAGCTGACCTGGGAGGCGCAGCTCGATACCCGCAAGGTCGCGTGGCTGGCCGATCACCAGGTCGGCGAAAGTGCCGTCTTCCCGGGAGCCGGCTATCTGGAGCAGTGTCTGGCGGCCGCCCACGAATGGCAGGCCGCTAGCGCGGAGGAGGATTCCCTGCCCGACGTGCTGGATCTCGAGGACTTCGAGATTCGCGCCCCGCTGCTGCTCGATGACACCACCCTGCGCCTGACGCGTCTGTCACTCGACAGCCGCAACGGTGCTATGCGCCTGGAAAGCCGCGAGACCCGCGCCGAAGATGCCGACAAGTGGAACCTGCATGCGGTAGCGCGCGCCTTTACGGCCACGCGTGGCCGTCTGCTGGAGCGTCGCGCCCCGGCGTTGCCCACGCGTGCCGCCGACCTGGATCGCGAGGCTCACATCGCGGCCGCCGCCCGGCTGGGCCTGCACTACGGCCCGCACTTCCGCGCCGCCGAGCAGATCTGGGTCGAGCGTGGCAGCGAAGGCGCAGTCAACAGGCACACCGTCGGCGCAGCCCCGCAGGTGCTGGCGCGCTTCGCGCTGACCCCGGAAATGCTCATGCAGGACGGTGACTTCCACCTGCACCCCGGGGTGCTCGACAGCGCCTTCCAGCTGTTCATCCCGCTGCTGGGCGTGCTCAAGGGCCAGACGGCTGCCAGCGATGGCATGGCCTTCGTACCGGTGCGGGTCGGCCGCCTGCAGGTGCGTGAGCAGGTACGTGCCTCACAGATCACTATCGCCCGCGTGGTCCTGCGCTCGCGCGGTCCGCATTCGCTGTGTGCCGATTTCGAGCTCTACGATGCTGACGGGCGCGCCGTGGCCGTTGCCGAGGAAGCGCGCTTCCGGGCCGTGCGTCTGGGTCGCGATGGCACGGCCCACCTCGATTATCTGGATATCGCCCTGACGGCGGCGCCGCATCCGTTGAGTCCGCGCCCTGCCGCCGCCCTGGCGCTGGAATCGCTGGTCGCCGAGGCGATGGCGCCCGAGCTTGCCCACAGCGACGACAACACTCATCCGCTGGAAGACAGCCAACGCTTCCGTGATGAGCTGGAACCGCTGCTCGACAGCCTGATGCTCGCCAGCGTGCACGAGACACTGATGCGCCACGCGGCGCCGGGCGATCCGGCAGCCCCGCACCTGGATCACGAGGCACTGTCCCGCTGGCAGCGCCGCAGCCCGCTGTTCACCCGCGTGCTGCTCGACTGGGCGAGTGCCCAGGGCTTGACCGAATCCCGCGAGAGCGGCGACTGGCAGATCCACCCGCTGGACCTGCCGGCGGCCCGCGACATCTGGCAGCTGCTGGTTCGTGACTATCCGGGGCAGTTCCCGCTGACGCATGCGGCAGGCCGCCTGCATCTGCACCTGGACGAATGGCTCAACCGTGGCATGCCGATGGGCGGCACACCGTTGGGCGAGTCCGGGTCCGGGGCTGAGTCTGAAGCCGACGCCACCGATGCCCTCGACGAGGCCGAGCAGCTCTTGCCTACCGCTCAAGTCTCCGGCGTAGAGGGCCTCGCCACTGACCCCCTCACCCAGGACGCCGAAGCGGCACTGGCACAGTTGCGCCAGCCGTTGATCCCCAGCCTGCTCAAGACCGCCGTCGGCAATGCCGGCTGGCAGTGGCTGAGCGCGCAGCTGGATCAACGTCTCGCCCGCAGCCTGAGTGAACTGCCCTCGGGCCAGCGTCTGTCGGTGCTGGAACTCGGTGCCGGCGGCCCGTGGCTGGGACAGCGACTGGAAGCACTGCGTCTCGCCGACCGGCGTGAACCGTCTTTCGATGCGCTGGATTACACATTCCTCGCCGCCAGCCAGAATGCGTTCGGCGAGGCCCAGCGCCTGCAGGAAGACCTGCCGCTGATCGATGTCACCGCCAGCGAGGGCTGGGAAAGCCCCCAGGCGCCGGTGCAGGTCGCCATCGTGCATCTGGACATGGAAGCGCCGTCTCAGGCCCGCGAGCTGCTCAGTCAGCTGGTGCAGCGCCTGGCACCCGGCGCAGAAGTCCTGCTGTGTGGCTGTGAGCCAGCCGCCTGGAGCGGCCCGATAATGGCACTGGATGATGGCGAGCAGCTGCGCAGTCATCCGGGCATGGTCCAGTGGCAGCGTCTGCTCGGCCAGCTTGGCCTGAGCCTGCCGGCGACGGATACCAGCGCGACGCCGATGTCCGGTGCCTGGTGCCTGGCCGCGAGCAAAGCGATGGCCGAGGACTCCGCTCAGTCAGATGCGCCACAGACGTCTATGAAGATCGCGCTGCTGGATACCCCACAGGCGGCTGCGGACCAGGCGCTGATCTCGTTGCTGTCGCAATCCCTGGAGGCGCGTGGCCATCAGGTGGCGCACGTGACGCTGCCGCCGCAAGACACCCCGGAGGCGCTATTCGCTCGCTTCTCGAGCGTCGATCATCTGGTCGCGCTGCCGGCCAAGGCCAGCGACGCCGCTGCCACCAACGCCCGGCAATGTGCCCGCCAGCAGCTGCTCACCGAGGTCACCCAGGCCTTCGAGGCGGCGCAGGAACAGGATGACAGTCTGGTGGCGCCGACCCTGTGGGTGCTCACGCATGATGTGGCCGCCATGTGGCAGTCACCGCCCTCGGGGGATGCGGCTGCGACCGAGGCGCCTGCAGATGCCGCCAGCTGGGGCTATGCGCGCAGCCTGGCCAACGAGAGCCAGTCACTGGATATCCGCCTGCTGGACACGCCGACGCTGGGAAGCGACGCCGTCAGCACATCAGCCTTGATCAACGCGCTGGTACAGGAAATCGAAGCCCCGGATCACGAGCAGGAAGTCGTGCTGGATGCCAATGGCGCCCGCTTCGCGACGCGCCTGCGTCAGGTGACAGCCCCTGCACAGGCAAGGCTTGCGATGGCCGCCGAGCAGGCATCCCACGAGACGGCGGCAGGCCAGAGCGAGACAGCCCGGAAAGATCGCCGCAGCGTGAGTCTGGGCTTCAGTCAGCCGGGCCAGCTGCGCAATCTCGAGTGGCAGCCGCGTCACCTGCCCGAGGTGGCACGCGGTGACGTCGAGGTACGTGTCGAGGCCACCGGCCTCAACTTCCGCGACGTGATGTACACCCTGGGGCTGCTGTCGGATGAAGCCATCGAGCACGGCTTCTCCGGCCCAAGCCTGGGACTCGAGTTCTCCGGTGTGGTGACACGCGCCGGTGACAACGCCGAATTCGCGGTCGGTGAGCGGGTGGTCGGCTTCGGCCCCGCCAGCTTCTCCGACCGTCTGGTGATCGTGGATACCGCGCTGGCCCGCGTGCCTCAGGGCGTCAGTCTGGAAGCGGCAGCGACCATCCCGACCACCTTCTTCACCGTCTACTACGCCCTCAAGCATCTGGCGCGTCTGGAAGCCGGCGAGAAGGTGCTGATCCACGGGGCTGCCGGAGGGGTGGGCATCGCGGCGCTGCAGATCGCCGAGTGGCTGGGCGCCGAGGTGTTCGCCACCGTCGGTTCGCCCGCCAAGCGTGACTTCCTGGCGCTGATGGGCATCGAGAACGTCTATGACTCGCGCAGCCACGGCTTCGCGGAGGACATCCTGGCCGATCTCGCCGCCCGCCAGCAGCGCGATCCGAGCGTGGATGCACGTGGTGTCGACGTGGTGCTCAACTCGCTGGCCGGTGAGGCCATCGTCCAGAATCTGCGCGTGCTCAAGCCCTTCGGGCGCTTCTGTGAGCTGGGCAAGCGTGACTTCTACGAGAACACCCCGATGGGGCTGCGCCCGTTCCGCAACAACCTGAGCTACTTCGGTATCGACTCTGATCAGTTGATGAAGGAATGCCCGTGCCTGACCACGCGCCTGTTCCGCGAGATGATGGCGCTGTTCGAGAATGGCACCCTCGCGCCGCTGCCCTACACCACCTTCGATGCCAGCCAGGTGGTGGAAGCCTTCCGCTACATGCAGCAGGCCCGCCAGATCGGCAAGGTGGTGGTCACCCAGCGCTCCCTCGCGGCACCGCTGAGCGAGTCGCAATCTGCTCCAGCCGGTTCCGGGACTTCTGTCATGACCACCGGCGGCTTGGCGGTGCAGTCCGGCGAGCTGCACCTCGACCCGGCGGCCAGCTATCTGGTCACCGGCGGTCTCGGGGGCTTCGGGCTGCGCAGCGCCGAGTGGCTGGCCGCACAAGGCGCCCGAGAACTGGTGTTGCTGGGGCGCTCCGGCGCTGCCAGTGACGAGGCTCAGGCAGGTGTCGCGCGTCTCGAGGCACAAGGCGTGCGTGTGCATGCGCTGGCCTGCGACGTCGCCGATGAAGCGGCGCTCACGGCCGTGTTCTCACGCTTCATCACGTCGGGGGATGCCAGTGAGGCGAAAGATGCCATCGCGCCGCTCAAGGGCATCATCCATGCCGCGGCGGTGATCGACGATGCGCTGATCCGCCATCTGGACGCCGAGCGCATCCAGCGGGTGATGACCCCGAAACTCGAAGGCGCACGCCTGCTGGATCGTTTGAGTGCCGAGCATGCGCTGGACTTCTTCGTGCTCTACTCCTCGGCGACCACGCTGTTCGGCAATCCCGGTCAGAGTGTCTACGTAGCAGCCAATCACTGGCTGGAAGGGCTCGCCGCCAGTCGTCGTGCGCGTGGCCTGCCAGCCACCTGTGCCCGCTGGGGCGCGATCGAGGATGCCGGATTCCTGGCGCGCAACGAGAAGACTCGCGAAGCGCTCAAGAATCGTCTGGGCGGTGATGCGCTGATGGCGGATCACGCCCTGGCCTGTCTCGGCGAGATGATCGTCTCGGATCAGCAGGCACTGGCACTCGGCAAGCCGGGTCGCTCGCTGGGCGTGCTGGAACTGGAATGGGGAGCGCTGGCGCGCTTCCTGCCCACGGCCGCGACACCGCGCTTTGACGAGATCGCACGGCGCGCCGGAGACGATGACGGCAGTCAGGCGCAGCAGGACGATATCGCCGCGGCCCTGGCGGGCTTGAGCGGTGAGGCGTTGCAGACCGCCATCGTCGAGATCCTCAAGGGCGAGCTGAGCAAGATCCTGCTGATCGACGTGGCCGCCATCGACGTCAACAAGAGCGTCTATGACATGGGCTTCGACTCGCTGATGGGGGTCGAGCTAATGACGGCGGTGGAGGCGCGTCTGGGCATCAGCATTCCGGTAATGATGATCAGCGAGGCTGCCACCCTGTGGCGTCTAGCCGACAAGATCGCCCAAAAGATGTCACGTGAAGAAGAAGTGGACGAACCTCAGCAGCCAAGCAGTACTTTGGCACAACTCGCCAAAGTGCATGGTGAAGACCATGTCCCAATCCCCCTAAACGAGGCGTCTGCCGTAAAATAGTGACAATCTATAGTAGCTAAGGTAGTAGTTTCGCTATAGTACTCGATAAAAAAGACCAGCCCACTTAATGTCGGCTGGTCTTTTTCATTACGAAACTGCGATTAAGCCATCAGCGAATGATCCATTCCAATATCAATCCCTAAACGCTGGCATACTTGCATGGGCAGAAGACGACGAGCTGAGATTCTAGGACGACACATTTCTTGAATTCTCGCTTCTGATTTATAAAGTGCGAGATACTCATCATAATTATCAAAGGATGCCCTATCCTTATAGTCAATATACGTCTCTGCCGGAGTCCCATTGGCGAGGATGGTTTCATGTCCCCATGACTCGATATGGTAATAAGTGACTTCGTCGTCCAATTCCTCTAAAGGGACATAGTCAATGGAGCTTCCATTCACCAACACACTAGCGTTGATCAACAGATCATCAACAACAATACCGTGCCCTGCCGTGAGGACCAGATCAGATGTCGGAACGCCATGGGCAATGGCGTGCTTTCGGATCTTGATAGCTTGCAGGTTCTCGTTGAAATCCTTGGGCCTGGTGGTCTGCCGACCTATCCACTTGATGCTTATCGTTCGGTTTTCCGCTGTCATGATGTCATCGCCCACCTGAAGCGTTTCTATCGGTCGAGCGCCCTTGGGGGTCATGATTTCTGTTCCTTTGGCAAAACAGTTGATATCAACAGATATCAGACCATCAGAATCCAGTAGGTCGACATCAATGACATCATTGCTATCATCGGTATCGCTATCTCCAACACTTACGTCCAATAGTGCCATGATACATACTCCCTATGAATTATGAGACTAAGACTAAAGTTTATTACAACTAATATATCTCATGCTACATTCTTAGTATCGTATATTAACAAGTTTTTATGTGTGTAAAAAAATAGCAAAGAATTCCTTTTTCTTTACGCTTTTAAGACATATTTCTTAAGACGTTAACGCTCGGCGAGCATGAAATGAATCAATAAAAACTTACTTATTATTAACTTTAAAAAGTGAGCGATTGATGCCAAATCATCAACACGAGATCGGCATGCTCAGCAATATCCACAAAGCACTACCGCTCGGCACCCCTTTAGAATACTAATGCAGTTTTACCAGACACCGTGCTACGCTTAGCATTAGACGCGTGATCAGATTGTTTTCACGTTGCATAAAAGTGCGCCTTTCTTATCACACGAAGGAACGCACTGAGTAAAAGTGTCGCTTCATACGCACTGGCGTAGCATGCCCGGAGTCGACATGGGCAGGTGGTAGGATTAAGGAGAAAATTTCATGGACGAAATGCGTATCTTATCTATCAACGAGCATCAAGATCTCAATGCTCACTCTCCCCTGGCGATCATGTCAAGCGCGGACGGCTTCACATTGCTCCTCGCAAAAACACAAAACGCCACGTATCTCGTGATCGCGCAACATATGGGGCGTACCGTCTCAACCCTAGAGCTCGCGTCTGCTCGCTATGCCGAGTTTGTGATTCAGCTGATTGATGAGCATATCCGGCAACATCCCGGCCTGCAGAGTGCAGATCTCAACACGCACATTGTCCTCAAGGCCAGGGATCATTTACCTCGTACTGCCATGCCCGGCGATTTCCTCGGCCCTGCTGCGTGATCCTCAATGACCATCTACGCAGCTCAGCCTCGGATGGCCGCCCTACTGACATTGTGGTAACGCTTTGATTTGGAATGGCATCATCGGTAATGGGCATTATCGTGGGTGGCGCTTGAGCGGCCCTGACGGGTGACTCGACGGCCGCACGCGCGCAACCGCATGTGGCGGGTCCTCAGCAAGTCCCATCGAGATTCGTTCCCACGCGCGCAAAGGCTTGCCCTCTTGCCGACACCCCATCATCATCAAGGGAAAGACCGCTTCAACTTCAAGGACTTCCTCTTTGGCAACACGTCACTCCTCCGGCCTCTCTCCCCGCGACATGAAACAACAGCTGCTGGACAAGGCGCGTGCCCGTCGTACCCAAACGACCGCTCGCGTGGCGGACGACGCAGGCGACGATATGTTTGCCAGCAAGCCAACACCGCTTCAGATCAGCGATGACTTCGTGCGTTTCGATCGCCAGCCCGGTTATCAGCAGCTGAGCATGATGCAGCAGGCCGGCGCCGCCTTCGGCGTGCCGGAGCCGTTCTTTCGCGTGCATCAAGGCTGCGCCGGCGCCACCACACGCATCGATGGGCGTGAGCTGGTCAACTTCGCCAGCTACAACTACCTCGACTATTCCCGTCATCCCGAGGTGATCAAGGCCGCGGCCGAGGCGGCGGCCCATTACGGTACCTCGGTGTCGGCCTCACGCGCCGTCTCCGGTGAGCGTCCGATCCATCGGCAGCTGGAAGCGGCGGTGGCGCGCACCTACGAGGTCGAGGATGCGGTGGTGTTCGTCAGCGGTCATGCCACCAACGTGTCCACGCTGGGCTATCTGCTCGGCCCGAAGGACCTCATCCTGCATGACGAGTGGATCCACAACAGCTCGCTGGTCGGCGCCCAGCTCTCCGGCGCTCGTCGCATGCCCTTCGCGCACAACGACCCGGACGCGCTGGAAGCCCTGCTCAGCAGTCAGCGCGGCAAGTTCGAGCGCGTGCTGATCGTCACCGAAGGCCTCTACAGCATGGACGGCGACGTGCCGGACCTACCGCGCCTGATCGCTCTCAAGCAACAGTACCGCTGCTGGCTGATGGTCGATGAAGCCCACTCCTTCGGCGTGCTCGGGGAGCGTGGGCTCGGCCTGAGGGAGCACTTCGACATCGCTGCGCGTGACGTCGATATCTGGATGGGCACGATGAGCAAGACGCTGTCCGGCTGCGGCGGCTACATCGCCGGCTGCAAGGAACTGGTCAGCATGCTGCGCTACTTCGCGCCGGGCTTCCTCTACTCGGTGGGCATGCCGGCGCAGGTCGCCGCCCCGTCACTGAAGATCCTCGAACTGCTCCAGGGTGACGATGCCAGACTGCGCATCGCCCGCCTGCATGCTGTCTCCGGCTACTTCCTTACACGCGCCCGTGCGCTGGGGCTGGATATCGGGGACAGCCTGGGCGTCGCGGTGGTGCCTGTCATCCTCGGCAGCTCCCTGGTGGCGGCACGCCTCTCCAACCAGCTGTTCGAGGCCGGCTTCAACGTCCAGCCCATCCTGCACCCCGCCGTGCCGGAGAAGAGCGCCCGTCTGCGCTTCTTCCTCTCCTGCGAGCACACCGAAGCCCAGGTGGATGCCGTCCTCGAGACCCTCATCCAACAGCTGAACGACATCAAGGCAGGGCTCTGAGGGTTGTCAGCCCACACATGACGGATCGATCAGTTCTGCAATTTCACACCCTCAGAACGAAAAACGCGGCCCTGCTCTTCAGCGGGGCCGCGTTTTTGTCACGGGATCGTCACTACCGAAAATCAGTGCTTGAGTGGCACCTCAGTCGGTGAGCCTCAAGCCTGATCTCCCGAAAGCTCGCTCAACACCTGCTCGAACACCTCTTTAGGCTGGGCACCGTTCAAGGCGCTGCGACGATTGAAGACGAAGGTCGGCACGCTGGAGATACCCATCTGCTGCCAATGGGCTTCGCGCGCCCTTACCTGCTGGAGGGCTTCCGGGTCGTCCAGCTGTGCCAGCCCTTCGGTGGCATCCAGCCCGACCGCAGCCAGAGAGTCCGCCATCACGGCGCGGTCCGACATGTCCTTCTGCAAGGTGAAGTAGTCAGCGTAGAACTGCATCATCAGGTCATGCTGCATGCCCTGTTCGGCGGCGTACTCGAGCAGGACGTGGAGCTCGAGGGTATTCACCATGCGCATGTCGTCGAAGAAATTGAAGACCAGGCCTTCCTCGGCTGCCAGTGCGGTCAGATTGCGACGTGCCTCGGCACTGGCCTTGGGCGTGGTGTCGTACTTGCGCTCGATATGGGCGCGCAGATTCTCGCCGTGTGCCGGCATGGCCGGATTCAGCTCGAAGGGCTGCCATTCGATCTCGACGCTATCTTCCAGGCCAAGTGACTGAATGGCGCTCTCGAGGCGCTTGTAGCCGATCACGCACCACGGGCACATCACGTCGGAGACGATGTCGATCTTGAGCTTGTCTTGCATGTCAGTTCTCCTGAGTGGTGAAGTAGCCTCCTTCACCCCACGTGAATAGTCGTGAGCGATTGCTCAAATTTTGCGCGTACTGTAGACCTGTCACCTTCGCAGGTCAAAATACTCTCAGGGTGCCTGCAGTGTCTCGAGGCGTCGCTCGTGGGCGCGCAGCGTGCCCCACACGATCGCCAGCCAGAAGGCATAGACCATCACGCCGCTGGCCTGGGAGAACATCACCCAGGTCATCCCGAAGTCGAGGAAGGTCAGCGGCAGCAGCACGCCGGCGACAGCCAGTGAGCGCAACGTCAGGTCGTCGCTGTCCAGGCGTCGGTAGAAGAGCCGCAGTGGCACCAGGTAGAGGGCCAGCAACGCCAGCAGGCCCAATACTCCGCGCTTGACCCAGGCATCGAGAAACTCGTTGTGGGGATGCTCGTAAGGTTGGACGTGGCGACTCAGCTCTCCCCGCTCGATCATCACATCACGCGCTTCGGCATACCCCGTCTCGCCCCTGCCCAGCCACGGCTGCTCGACGATCATGAGCAGAGCGCCCCGCCACATCTCGAGTCGCGCCCCCGCGGAGGTGCCGGCATTGCGGTCCTCCACGTACTTCGTGACATCCGAGACACCGGCTTCGACACGTTGCTGGATACCGGTCGCCGGCGTCATCACCATCAAGGCGATCACCCCGGCGCACATGAAGACGCCCAGCCTGAGCACACGGCGTGAAATCACCTCCCCATAACTGCGATACAGCACCCAGGCCGCGAAGGGAAAGCCGATCCAACCGCCGCGTGTCCCCGACATCAACGAGCCGATGATGCCGAACGCCCCGCCAACCAGCAGCGCCAGTATCCAATAGCGCCGCCGGGCACCTGCCTGACTCATGGCCCAGCCAAGTCCCGCTAGACACATCAGCCCCATCAACATGCAGATATCGCCGAAATTGATGGTGTTGGTAAAGCCACCGGCGCGGTGCACGCCCCACACCAGCTTCTGCCACATCGCCCAGCTGCCGGTCAGCACGCTGCCGAGGATCAACCCACCCCACATCGCCCCCAGCGACGGAGGACACGACAATACGAGCAACAGCACCGGCACAGCCAGCAACAGGCGGATAGGCACGCCTGCCGTCTGCCACGCATCCCCCTGCAGCAGGATGCTCACCAGCAACAAGGCTGCGAGGCCCGCCATCACGCCGATGACTGTCACGTCCTCCTTGCCAGGCGCGCGCAGCAGCGTGCGCGGCTCGCGCAGCAACCAATAGCCACTGAGCAACACCAGCAGTGCCGGCCCGATGCTATAGCCAGAGGGCACGACCAGGCTGAGCAGACCGAACAGGAAAACGCCGCAGGACACGGGGCGCGACGTCACCGAGGGAACATCGGCGTCAACGGGGGATGAAGCTGAACGAGCGAGGGAATCGTATGACAGCATACCTGGCCTTCCTGACCCAGTGATGACTCTATGAAGGATGGCACGAGCCACTCAAGCGCATGCTGCAGAGGGCTATTGAGGACTCCGTGGGAGGGATAGCCTGACACAACTTCCCTCCTCCTTGGCATCAGGCAAGCAGCATGAAAGTCTTCACCTATGTCCTCTCTACCCGGTGCCCTGTGAAACCATATGAAAACGCCGCATCACGTGGATGCGGCGTTGTATTTTCGATCAAGAACCAGCGCTCAGAATCAATCGTTGCCGAACAGATCGCGGGTGTAGACCTTATCGACCACATCGGCGAGCTCTTCCGCCATGCGATTGCTCAGAATGACGTCAGCTTCCTGCTTGAAAGCCTCGAGGTCTCGCATGACGCGTGAACCGAAGAAGGTGTCCTCTTCCAGTACCGGCTCGTACACCACCACTTCCACACCCTTGGCCTTGATGCGCTTCATCACGCCCTGCATAGCACTGGCGCGGAAGTTGTCAGAGCCTGACTTCATCACCAGGCGATACACCCCCACTACCTGCGGGTTGCGCTTGAGCACGGATTCCGCAATGAAGTCCTTGCGCGTGGTGTTGGCATCGACGATGGCCTGGATCATGTTGTTGGGCACTTCCTGATAATTGGCCAACAACTGCTTGGTATCCTTCGGCAGGCAGTAACCCCCATACCCGAAGGACGGGTTGTGATAGTGCTGGCCGATGCGCGGGTCCAGCCCCACCCCTTCGATGATCTGCCTGGCATCCAGACCATGTGATTCGGCGTAGGTATCCAGCTCATTGAAGTAGGCGACGCGCATCGCCAGGTAGGTATTGGCGAACAGCTTGATGGCCTCTGCCTCGGTGCTGTCAGTGAAGAGCACATCGACACCCTGCTTGATGGCACCTTCCTTGAGCAGCCCAGCGAACACCTCGGCACGCTCGGTGCGCTCACCGACGATGATGCGAGACGGATGCAGGTTGTCGTACAGCGCCTTGCCTTCACGCAGGAATTCCGGCGAGAACATCAGATTCTGAGTCTGGAAACGCTCACGTGCCCCCACTGTATAGCCCACCGGCACAGTGGACTTGATGACCATCACCGCGTCTGGATTGATATCACGCACATCCTGAATCACTGCTTCCACACTCTTGGTGTTGAAGTAGTTGGTGGTGGCATCATAATCCGTCGGCGTCGCGATGATCACGAAATCGGCATCGCGGTAGGCCTCTTCCTTGTCGAGGGTAGCGCGGAAATTCAGATCTCCACGCGCCAGAAACTCATGAATCTCATTATCGACGATAGGTGAGATACCACGGTTCAGGCCTTCCACCTTCTCCGGCACGATATCCAACGCGACGACTTCATGATGCTGAGACAGCAACATGGCGTTGGAGAGACCGACATAACCGGTGCCTGCGATGGCAATTTTCATACAAATTCCTCGATTATATTTGCAAACAATAATTATAGAAAAAATACTTAAAAAATTACAACTATAGCCTCAAAACCAAAATCTTAAGTATAACGAATTTCAATTTATCCCTGTAGTGAGCATATACAAAGAGCTAGGAAATACAACAGTAGGCAATATGAGTATCGTGTAAATAGTCGCTCTAGTAATTTTTACTTGCTTATAATTATCCTCAATAGCTTGAACTACAAATACTAGACATAGAGCCAAGGAATACATACCAACTCTCTTTGACTGATTGCCTCCCATTAAAGCAGCCGACAAGAGCATTATACACAAAATAAATAAAAAGTAATGCAGCACCATCTTTGAATTGCAATCAAATTTCAGACGATAGGATAGAATATAAAACATAAAGAACGAAAACAAAGCTACGATATATATAGAGACACCTAGTTCACCTGTATCAGAGCTGGACTTAGTATCTAATGAAAAAGGTAGCAAGACAAGTACAGCCATGTAAAAAAAGATAGTTAAGTAGCTTATATTGCGTCGATTCGTCCCAGCGTGAAGAAAAGGTGAAAATAAGGCGGCTACATTGTGAGTTAAAAAAGCAAAAGCCAAAGAATAAATTCTTTTTAAATAGCCAGCCTCAATATACATCAAAGACATGAAATAAACAAAAAAACAACAAGATAAGTACTGCCTGTATACGTTATTTATACCCATTACTGATGGAAAAAATAAAAAAAATAAAAACGGGAAATACTGAGGAAGCTTTATATTTTCTCTAGCTTTAAGCACGGCTATAAAACTAAGAAAATCGTAAACCATAAATGTAACTTCTGGCGATCCCAATAAATCATACAAATATCGAGAAATAACCCAATATATAGGCTCCTTTAAGTAATACATTGATATCACATTAGTTTCTAAAGTTGATACGTAAACATTCATATCAATATCAAAACCTGAGTACCGCATAACAGCAGAATTTATCATGAGCAGAATTAATGTACTAGTAAAATATAATACTTTAGAGCTTAAACTGCAAAAGCAATAAATGAGACCTACAAAAAACAAACTAAAATAGCAAACTAATTCATATGTCATAACTGAACCAACTTTTTATAAAGATTATATAACAAAATTCGGTAGTTACTATATGCAAGCGCTGAGAAGCATATTACATTATGGAGTCTATTAGGAAATATCTAGCAAATTTATTTTAGGAGCATAATACTGTTACATTAAAGAAATATTCACAAAAAAGACTACGCAAATCTACCCTACATAGTAACTACATTCAATAAAACTGTACGCCATACAATCTTTCGTTGATAACAGTGGCGCTTCACCATTCACCAGTGGCCACTCGACACCCACGCTGGGGTCATTCCATTTCAGCGAGTACTCATCCCCCGGGGCATAATAATCCGTGCATTTATACTGAAATTCCGCGGTTTCACTGATGACATAGAAGCCATGGGCGAATCCCGGTGGTACCCACAGCATCTGCTGATTGTCTTCACTCAGATGGGCGCCGACCCACTGACCGAACGTCGGGCTGCTCTTGCGCATGTCCACGGCCACATCATAGACTTCTCCCTGGGTGACACGCACCAGCTTGCCCTGCGGCTGCTTCAGCTGGTAGTGCAGGCCACGCAGAATACCCTGACGGGATTTGCTGTGGTTGTCCTGCACGAAGGTGTAATCACCGCAGTGCTCGACGAATTCGCTCTGGCGAAAGGTCTCCATGAAGAAGCCGCGCTCGTCACCGAATTTTTGTGGGGTCAGCAGCACGACATCCGGGATGGCGAGTTTTTCAAAATTCATGCGGGAATTGCTCCTTGTAGGGGACAGATATCACTTCAACAATCACAGGGCTCGATGCCCTGCCGGCCCAGGGCACGACAAGGCTCAGTCTCAATAGCGCGCAGGCATGGGGGGCGCCATGAAAATTCCCGCAGCCCTCGCCTTGTTGGCGACGACTGCGGGAAAGCGAGTACATCAGCATTGACTTCACTGCATGCGTACCCGGCCACAGCACCCTGGCTCATGTGTCGAGCTCAGTAGTTGCCACGGCGCTTGTCATCCAGGCGCTTCAGCAGGTACTGGCCGTAACCGGTCTTCTTGAGTGCGGTGCCCTGCTCTTCGAGCTGCTCGTCGCTGATCCAGCCGTTGATCCAGGCGATTTCCTCGAGACATGCCACCTTCAGGCCCTGACGATGCTCGATGGTCTGCACGTACTGGCCGGCTTCCAGCAGGCTGTCGTGGGTACCGGTATCCAGCCAGGCAAAGCCACGACCCAATCGCTCGACACGCAGATCACCGCGTTCCAGGTAGGCATTGTTGACGCTGGTGATTTCCAGCTCACCACGCTCGGAAGGCTCGACGGACTTGGCGATCTCGACCGCGTCATTGTCATAGAAGTAGAGGCCAGTCACGGCATACGGTGACTTGGGCTTCAGCGGCTTCTCCTCGATGGACATCGCCTTGCCGGACTCATCGAACTCCACCACGCCGAAGCGCTCCGGGTCCTGCACGAGGTAACCGAAAACGGTCGCGCCGCTCGGCTGAGTCGCGGCACGCTTGAGCTGATCCGAGAAGTGCTGACCGTGGAAGATGTTGTCACCCAGCACCAGGCAGACCGGGTCATCGCCGATGAATTCCTCACCGATGATGAAGGCTTGGGCCAGGCCATCCGGACTCGGCTGCACGGCATACTCGAAACGCACGCCGTACTGCTCGCCGTTGCCCAGCAGCTTTTCATATTGCGGCAGGTCTTCCGGGGTGGAGATGATCAGGATCTCGCGGATGCCGGCCAGCATCAGGACAGAGACCGGATAGAAGATCATCGGCTTGTCATAGATCGGCAGCAGCTGCTTGGAAACACCGCGAGTGATTGGATGCAGTCGTGTACCGGAACCACCGGCGAGGATGATGCCCTTGCGCGCCATATCAAAATCCTTGTCGTATCGACGTGTAGCGTTTCATTCGAAGAAGATCAGGTGCCGCGGGATGCCACACACTGAAGATGACCTGCCAATGTGACAGAGACCGCTGACTCAGCGATCCAGATGTTCCCTGAGCGTCAGCGCCAGCTGAGACTGCCAGTCAGGCAGATCGAGGCCAAGTGCCGCCTCAAGTTTCGTCAGCGCAAGACGGGAATTCAGTGGGCGTGTCGCCGGTGTCGGGTATTCCGCTGTCGGAATGCCACCCAGCGTCTGTGGGTCGACAGCCAGGGCTTCGCCCTGCTCGATGGCCAGACGCAAGATAGACTGGGCAAAGCCATGCCAGCTGGTGGTGCCCTGCGGCGCCAGGTGATAAAGCCCGGAGTCGATCCGTTTGCGCAATGCCTCACAGGTGAGCTGGGCGATCAGGCGCGCCGGAGTAGGCGCACCGATCTGATCATTGACGATATTCAGCGCGTCGCGATCACGCCCCAGCTTGAGCATCGTCTTCATGAAGTTGTTGCCACGGGCGGCATACACCCAGCTGGTGCGGAACACCAGATGACGACAGCCACTGGCCAATACTGCCTCATCGCCGACCAGCTTGCTCTCGCCATAGACGGATAGCGGCGCAGTGGGGCTATCTTCACGCCACGGCTGATCTCCATCTCCCGGATAGACGTAATCTGAGGAGTAATGCACCAGTGTCACACCCAGCGCGCTGGCCTTTTCTGCCAACAATGCCGGCAGCTCGGCATTGAGGCGCATAGCGCCCTCGCGCTCCTCCTCGGCCTTGTCGACCGCTGTCCAGGCAGCCGCATTGAGGATCAACTGCGGTTGATAGGCGTCAATCAATGTGGCGACAGCGTCGAGATCGCTGGCATCGACGTCGCTACGGCGCGGAGCACGCACCTCACCGAAGGGCGCAAAGCTGCGCTGCAACTCGAACCCGACCTGGCCATTGCCACCCAGAATCAGAATGCGGCCAAAGCATGTGGACGTCGTCATCATCAGCTCCCGGCACCCAGACGTTCACCGCGATAGCTGCCGTCCTGAACACGCTGCCACCAGCTTTCATTCGCCAGGTACCACTCGACCGTCTTGCGCAGACCGGTCTCGAAGGTTTCTTGCGGTACCCAGCCCAGCTCACGCTCGATCTTGGCGGCATCGATGGCATATCGCACATCATGGCCAGGACGATCAGTCACGTACTTGATCAGGTCTTCATACTTGGCAATGCCGGCCGGCTTCTGCGGTACCAGTTCTTCCAGCAGGGAACACAACGTCTTCACGACTTCGATGTTCTGCTTCTCGTTATGGCCACCGATGTTGTAGGTCTCGGCGATCTCGCCTTCGGTGGCGACCTTGATCAACGCCCGAGCGTGGTCTTCCACGTACAACCAGTCACGCACCTGCTTGCCATCGCCATACACCGGCAGCGCCTTGCCCGCCAGAGCATTCAGAATCATCAGCGGGATGAGCTTCTCGGGGAAATGGTACGGGCCGTAGTTGTTGGAGCAGTTGGTGACCAACGTCGGCAGACCATAGGTACGCTGCCAAGCCCGCACGAGGTGATCCGAACTTGCCTTGCTGGCAGAGTACGGGGAGCTGGGGGCATAGGCAGTCGTCTCGGTGAAGAGGTCTTCCGGCCCTTCGAGATCTCCATACACCTCATCAGTGGAGATGTGATGGAAACGGAAACCAGCAGCCTTCTCGGCATCAGTCTCCTTCAAGCCCTTCCAATACTGACGTGCCGCTTCCAACAGCTGATAGGTACCGACGATATTCGTCTGGATGAAATCCGCCGGACCATCGATGGAGCGATCCACATGGCTCTCGGCCGCCAGGTGCATCACGATATCCGGCTGTAACTCTGCAAAAACAGCTTTCATCTTCTCGCCATCGCAGATGTCCGCCTGCACGAAGTGATATCGCTTAGAATCCGCGACATCCGCCAAGGATTCGAGATTGCCGGCGTAGGTCAATGCATCCAGATTGATGACGGTATGTTGAGTTGAGCGAATCAGCTCACGGACGACCGCAGAGCCGATGAAGCCAGCGCCGCCGGTAACTAAGTAAATAGACATTTTTAATCCAATTCAAGAGCAGAAAAGTATTTTTTAGAAATAACTTCCCAAGTGTAAAAGCGATTAGCAATTGACTTTACTTCAAAGATAGATTTAGTGCAATTATTCTGACTCGAAATTATAATTTCTTTTAAAGAATCAGAATTATTGAAAAACGTACCTTGCCCCTTTAAGGTTTCACGGTTATAACAACAGTCAAAAGCCAGTATAGGTGTAGAAAAATGCATCATTTCAACTAAGGAGGGATTAGTACCACCAGCTGTGTGGCCATGTACATATGTACTAGCATTTGATCTGTATGAATGTAATTCCGCTACATCGTAAATAGGGTCAAGTATATGGATGTTATTATAACCTGTATACTTTTCTCTTAACTTTCGGCCATACTCGCTATTCTCCCAGTTACCTATAAACACAATATTCTTATTTGTCAAAGAGTACGCTTTCAGTATGAGGCCTACACTATTTTCTGGCTCTATACGGCAAACTGAAAGAGCATACTCAAATTTCACTGGGGATTTAACATTATCAGACATATTCAAAGTGGCATGATCACCACCATAAGCAATAGTAAGGGATGCCTTATTATACTCGCGTTGAACATAGTCTGTTATTGCTTTATTATCCGTAATAACAACGTTTGAAAATTTCACAGCCAGTTTTTCAGAAAACTTTAGGAAACTCTTGGCTAACATTGACCATTTATCACGCTTCCACTCTAACCCATCAATATTGGTAACAATTTTAGTCTTAGGCTTTATCAATCTAACAAGAGGTATAATTATGGCCCCAGACACACCTAGTATTAGGATACAATCTGATTTTTTCCTAATCGCAGAGAGTACCGAGATTATATCATAAAAAACACTAGAAATGCCGTTAGCATTTAAATTAATATATTTTAAACTAGCTCCTTTATAAGTTTTTTGTCTATTGACATAAGATTTAGCTGAACAGTAAACAGTAACAGTGTTATTATCAGCCATACCATTTGATAACAAATTCTCTACTAATGTTTCAAAGCCGCCGTACGATGCAGGAACACCGACAATACCAACAATTGAGATTTTCATATCACAACTCTAAATTAGAATATAAATAATGCATACCATAAGTCTCTCTAACCTTAGTTACATTCTCTTTTTTATCTCTTATATTATGTAAATCTAACTCATCTAGAAACGCTGTTAACTGATCACTATCATCTTGCAGAACCCACCCAATGTCATGTTTCGTAATTAACTTATTAACATCCTTAGAGTTATAAGTTATAATCGGCAAAGCTGATGCCATAAAATCAAAAAATTTATTTGGCAAGTAAGAGGCAGCACCCTTTTTAAGTGGCAGAAGACCAACATCAAACTTGGGGAGATTTTTAGATATAAAGAGCGGATGACACATACCATGAAATACTATTCTATTTGATGAAGTCATGCTTTTATATTTTTCTAAATTGATCCCACCACCAAAAATGTGAAAAACAACATTATGAGAAGTGGACGAACAAAAAGCTTTTATAAAACTCGTAAGGTCAAACTGTTGTGATAAATACCCGACATAAGCAATATTTATATTATCGGAGTCTAACTTAACATCCTCGTGCCCAGTACAATCCTCTCTCCATCTAGAATCATCATAACCAAGGGGTATGAATTTAAGCTTGTCTGAATTTATACTGATCGAGGTATTCTTGTGTATCCAGGGTAAAAAACCTGGTGCTACATACAAAATTTTTGCTACATTAGAGAACGAGTACTTATAAAAGAAATTACAATAAGCAGAAAACAAGTCGATCATTTTACTTCGTGATTCAGAGTTCACTAAAGCATCCGGCCATATATCTCTAACATCAACTATTAACTTGAAACCTTTGATCTTCGATGCTAGATTGCATGTAAATAAAACTTCTGGCGGTATTGCATTTACTAACACTGCATCATCTTTTTTGGAGCGAAACAGCAAATAGATCAAGAGCATTAGTGCAAATGAAACATTAGATAACACGCGCATTATAGAGATATTTTTATTGTACTTCAATATAGGGAGTATTACATTAGGGACTTCCATACTCTGCAACTTATTCTTTAGCTCACTTTTGCTTCTTAATAATTTATACCTGTGGTCAAATTTAGACGTAATCAATATAGCTTCTTGATTACTATTACGCATAAACTCTATATTGCGACTTGAAATATCTTTAATGTAGTTTTCAGATTCGAATGGAGCTACAACATGCAACATAAAATTACCTTTTAGTATTTATAAACGAATAATTGCTTACTAATAAGAAAATTAGAAACGCACCAAATAAGACCCCCGCATAGAATAAATGTGTAGTATAGCTAATGCCCCATGCTATACTTACAGCAATTAATAGGTATATATTGATTTTTAGTGCGCTTCGATGGCCACCCCAATATCGGTACCTTAAATCTATAAATAACAAAAGCGATAATAAGTATACAATAAATACTGACAATGATTCAAAGTCGATTTTATTAACGAACTCTATATACATGCCCAACATAACACTCACATTAAATGTATCAAATAAAAGAGCCATGACAGAGGCGGTTAACATAAAAATTATGGGTATAAGTATAGGTGGGTTTGAAAGACTTTTATTTAGAGCGTGTGCATATCTTCGGTTTATCACAACCATGCTAATTTGCCAAAATGCCTCAGCTACCGAATAAGTAATTGACATTGAATCAGTTAACCCCCCCGTAATAACAGCCAGTATTAGAACCGGAGATCTAAAAGAAAAATAATATATGGTACCAGAAACACTTTTAGTCCAAGAATCTCGAATCAATTTCAATAATATATTAAAATCACCCAATTTATTACTAGCAAAAAGCTTTAATGGCATCATTTTAATTATTACGGTAGTAACACAAACGTGACAAAGCAAGTGAATTATTAATAATTCACTTCCACTAGTCGGTCTATAAAGCAAAACTGTCGGTAAAAAAATCAACCAGGGCAAATTTACCATTAAGTCGTATTTATCCGGTGAAATAGTTCTTACTATTCCATTGATATAAAAACTAAATGAGAACACTATAATAGCAACCGGTATGTAGTTGCCTATGTAAATTGATATAAAAAGAGACGATATAAATAGTAGAGCAAAGGTTGGCAGTGCTGAAGACAAAAAATATGAAGAAATCTTATTTGAACCTTTTACTTTTGTAGGCAAATACTCTTCTAAACCTCCTAAAATAATTTTAGTGGCAAGCATCGAAAACGTAAGTCCTAAGAAATAATCAGAAAACACTCCACTCTGTAGATTAGGCGCCAACATCAATAAAAAAGTTAATTTACAACATAAACTAAAAACTTTAAGAAATATTCCCTTATACATTTTTATCCCTATGAATAAGCTAATTCGTTATAAAAACAATTCCAAACCGGTTTAACTTTATAAGCCACCACACTACTAAAGCAACCGACTAAAAGACATTCGAATTAATTAACAAGTGCCTCTTGCATAATAACACTACGATTACATTTGGAACCAAGAATAAAATTTATGTGAGATGTCATTGCGGGAGGTTTTATTCGTATACTTAATCACAATACAAGCAAAGCATACTATCTTGCACCTGAACCAAAAATGACTGTCTTAATGGTACGAACCAAAACAAGTAAATCAAGCCAAAAAGAAAAATTCTTTATATAGTAGAAATCGTATTCCAATTTCTCAATCATGCCTTCTACTTCTGCTGCATACCCTTGTTCAACCTGCGCCCAACCAGTAATTCCAGGGCGCACGACATGGCGATAGTTGAAAAACGGCACATCTTTCTCATACCATTCAGTCAAACTCATAGATTCTGGCCGCGGACCAATCATGCTCATATCGCCTTTCAAGACATTGAAGAGCTGTGGAAGCTCATCCAGGCGGCACTTGCGAATGAATCGCCCCACGCGCGTGATACGTGGATCATTACCTTCTTGGGTAAAGCCAGAGCCTTTCATGTCGGTATACATGCTACGAAACTTGTAGACCGTAAACGGACGGCAGTGGAAGCCCATACGCGGCTGGCAGAACAGCGCCTTGCCCGGGCTATCCAGTCGAATGGCAAGTGCCGTCAGCAACATGACAGGGGCCAACAGCGGAATCAGGATCAAGGCCGCGAGGATATCCATGCCGCGCTTGATCACTTCATAGTCTTCACGTGGCGTTAGAGAGCCGAATTCGTTGGCATAGAGGTGATCCAGCAGTACCTTGCCGGTAATCATTTCATGGGCCTGGGTGGCGTGATACACCGGAATACGGTGAATCGTGCAGTCAGCGAGAAAACGCTGCCACTCTTCCGGGAGATCTGCCCGCAGGTCCGCAACCACGGCGTCAATACGCTTGAACCCGACCAGTGTCGGTTCCTTCATCGCATACCAGTACACTGACTTGCTGTGGTGATCACATAAGGACGGGGCTTTCCCGAAGGGCGCCACTGCCATGCGCTTAGTGGTCAGCTTGCTGTCAACATAATAAAAGGCCCCACCGAAGACGATCGCCAGCACGAAGGAAATCCCGACCTGCAGACGTGACACCTCGATTTCCAGCACACCGCAGATGATGATGAGCAAGGTATAGGCAGCTGCAACTGTCGGAATGACATACGTGAAGGAGCGTGTCCCCGGCAGTTGGCAAAGACGGTTGATCAGCGTCAGCGACAAGGTGAAGGCGGCGGCGGTGCCTAGAATCGCATTCCATTGTGCCAAGGTGGAGGTATTCCAGAAATCGAATCCCCAGCGGTACATGGCAGGCAGTACCACAACCAGTAGCACGCCAAAGAATGTCTGCAGGCGCTTGCTGGCAAGCAAGCGCTCATAGTGACGTGAATAGCGCCGCTGATGCTCCATGGTAGAGCTCATGTCTTTCATGTCTAGTTCCCTTCGAATTCAATATGACTGATAACGGAATACAGCGGGATCATTTATAGCTGTAGTTGTAATAGCCATAATTCTCGCCATAGGCACCGGCGGCCTTGCGCTCCATGGCGTTGAGGATTCCACCTTTCACGGCAATGCCAGAAGCTGCCAGGCGCTTGAGAGAGACTTCCACTTCCTTGGGCGCGTTCACCTCGAAGCGTGAGACCAGCAGTGTCGTGCCCACATGCTTGCCGATGACGGCGGCATCGGTGACGGCAAGGATGGGCGGGGAGTCAATGATGATCAGGTCATAACGCTCGCTGACCGCAGCCAGGAAGTCCCGGAAACGCGCACTCATCAGCAGTTCCGAGGGGTTGGGCGGCGCAATGCCACGCGCGACGTAGGAAAGTGTCTCAAGCGCGGAAACAGGGCGAATGACCTCTTCCAGCGATTTCTTGCCTGCCAGGTAGTCACTCAAGCCACACTCGGAGCGCTCATCGAAGATGGAGTGCATATGGCCCTTGCGCATGTCGGCATCCACTACCAGCACGCGTTGCCCGGCCTGGGCACAGACAGCCGCCAGGTTGGCGGCGATGAAACTCTTGCCTATCCCCGGGCTGGGGCCGGTGATCATCAGGGTGTTGGATGAGGATTCCAGCATGGCGAAGTGCAGGCTGGTGCGTAAGCCACGCAAGGCCTCGATCGCGAGATCCGCAGGATTGCGTTCGGCCAGCAGTCCGTTGGGAATCTTGCGCGAATGCTTGTCTGTCGCACGCTTCACCTTGCGGCTCAGCTTGCCCTGCTCATCCGAGAGCGGGATGGTGGCATACATCGGTAGGCCCAGCGCTTCCAGCTGGTCCGGCGATTCCACCCCACGCCTAAACGCCGCACGCAGCAGAATGACACCGACGGACAGCATGCCACCCAGCAGTGTCATGATGACCACGATCATGGCCTTCTTCGGCTTGACGGGCTGCGGCAAGATACCGGCATCGTCCAGGATGCGCACATTGCCCACCGTACTGGCCTTGGCGATCTCCATTTCCTGCACTTTATTCAGCAGCTGCACATAGATGGCCTGAGTCACTTCCACACTACGTGTCAGGCGCAACACTTCCTGCTGGGTTTCCGGAAGGTCCTTCACCTGAGCATTCAGCTTGTCCATCTCGCGCTTGAGCTGAGACTTCTTCTCGAGCAGTGCCGCGTAGGTGGGGTGGCTAGGCGTATAACGCTTGGCGATCTCGGCTTCGGTCAGTTCCAGCTGATTGACCTGGGCCTCCAGATTCACGATGCGCTCCAGCACTGACTGGGTCTCCAGTGAGAGATCCACACTGTCACGTGACGTCCTGAACGCATTCAGGCGCGATTCCGCCTCATCGAGCTGGGCACGCACCTTGGGTACCTGGTTATCGAGAAACTCGAGACTGTTGCGCGCCTCTTCACTCTGACGCTGAACATTCTGTGAATAATAGATATCCGCGATGGTATTCAGCGTGCGCTGTAGCTCACGCGGCTGCTCGCCCGTCATCGACCAGGAGAGAATGCCGGTCTCCTTGCCCTGCTCCGAGACGGAGAATGATTTACGTAGATCTTCGATCGCCTGCATGCGGCTGATGTGGGTCAGCTCGAATTCCGCGCCTGTAGCGGCATTCAAGGCAGTGACACGCAGATTCAGCTGACCATCGGCAAAGCTGTCCAGCTGATTGATGCGCCCCTTGCCCAGCAACTCACCGTCATTGATCAACTCGTAATGCGCATCATCGACGACACGCAGGGTAATGGTGCTACCCAACATGGCCTCATCGACAGGCATCTCACTGACGCTGATGCTCTCCCCTGCCCAGGTACTTGCCCAACCCTGAGCGAAATCCGGGCGCTCCACCCCGCGGCGCACAAGGAAATCTCCCAGCAGCGGCAGTCGCTTCGGCGTGACGGTGACATCCAGGTTGAGCAGGTCCACCGCGCGGCCGAGTACCATCCGCGAGCGGATGATCTCGATCTCGGACTGGGACGGCGGCTCCTTGCCCAGAATCGAATTGACGTCAGCCAATGGATTGGTCGAAGGGGCATCATCGATCTGGATCAGGGCATCCACCTTGTAGATGGGCGTCGCCAATAGCGCGTAGACCACCCCGATGACGGCAAACAGGCCAGTGATCGCGATGATCCATTGCTTGTGATCGAGCAGGATGCCGAACAGGCGCCCCAGATCAATCGCATCGTCATCGTTGTCGCGAGTGGCAGGCGCTGGCATCGCCCCAGTGGCCGTATGTTGCGGGGTCTGATTCATGAAACACCCTTCGAGTGCTGCGGCTCTCGTGAGAACCAGTGGTAGATGGTAATGAAGAGGGAGACGGGAGGATGACGCGGATCAATCATCACTGCGCAGGTCATCGAAATCACTGGCGGAACGCGTCACCTGATAGACGGCGGTCAGCGTCGGCATCAGCTGGTTGACGACACGGTTCCAGCGACTGAGCGGCGCGGCCGTGACGTAGACCACATCCGAAGGCTGAAGCATGAATTCCGCACCGATCACGAAGGCCGCCGAATCACGCGCATCCAGCTGGTAGACCGTTGCCAGCTTGCCAGTGCTGGTGTCCGCACGCCGCACGACGAAGATGCCCTTGGCATCTGCCTGGCCTTCATCGATACCGCCAGACTGTGCGATGGCATCCGTCAGCGAGATACGCGAATTGCCCATCGCCAGACTGCCCGGCAATTGCACCTCGCCCATTACGTAGACCTTCTGATTGCCCACATCCGGGATATGCAGTACATCGCCGTCGCGCAGCAGACGGTTGTTGCTCAGCGCGCCGTTCTGCAGCAGGTCATACAGCGAGAAGTGCTCATCACTGTCATCACGTGTCAGTACCACGTCGTGCCAGTTGGCCAGCGGCGACAGGCCGCCTGCCTGATTGACGGCATCGAGGATGGTCAGCGGCACATTGGTGATTGGCAGGATTCCCGGCGTTTCCACCTGCCCGGTGACGTAAACCTTCTGGGACTTGAATGCCGCCACCTGCACATCGATCTGCGGGGAGGCGATATAGCCGGACAGGCGACGCTCGATGACCGCCCGCAATTCCTTGACGGTGAGCCCCGCCGCTTTCACGCGCCCGATATAGGGATAAAAGATGGTGCCGTCACTGTGAACGCTGTTGCCGGATTCGATGGCGCTGCGCTCGGAGCCAGCCGGGATGGTCAGTTCGGGGTGGTCATAGACGATGATGTTGAGCACATCCCCTCGGCCGATACGGTAATCGTAATCGGCCAGCTGCTGTTCCAGCTTCTCATTGTCACGCTGGGCCTTCCCGTGACTGTCCTTCAAGGCATCTACCATGCCAAAGGTGATGGGCCGGACCTCGAGCGCATCATCCAGGGGAGCCGTTTCCGTTTGATAATCCATGTTGCCACCGGGGGCAAAGGCACAGCCGGTGGTAGACAACATGGCAATCAACAGCGCGGTGGTCATTGCCAGGCGGGGGCGCGGCTTCAGCGCACAGCCCTTGCCAAACATGGTGACCTTGATCATGTAAAACCCCCGAAACCTGCAAGATGAAGTAAGCAGCTCACCCGGCGCGCCTTGGCAAGGCACATCCGCCATGAGTGCTGAAGCGATGAAAGACGATGGATCGTCAGGAAGAGACGCTGGTTCGCTGCCCAGGAACCGAGGTGGTGCACCTCTGAGCCCTTCAGCGTTCAGGCACGCTACCGCCCTGAGGTATATGACGGCGCTTACCCCAAGGCCCGGACACGCCCACCAGCAGAGGCTGCTGATGACGCGACAGAATTGCTTCCACGATGGAAACAATTAAAGAATTTTAAGACGAACGTTTCCCCACCCTGGAAAGGGCGTTACGAGAAGTCATAGGGAAAGCAGCAATGCAATGTGGCGCCTTGAAACGAAGTTCTCGAGTTCAATGCTGGATGGCCTTGACTCCTTCTCTTGATTTCATCAAGGCGAGACACAAAGCAGCACCTCAAGACAGAAAGCACATAGTAAGCATCGCCTTGAGGCGTGAGGATTCATCCATCACACGCAGGCATGTCGAGCTCATGAAGTTGCTTTGTGTCTTGACGCTATAGCGTTTGAGTGACTCAACTATGACATTGGCAGTACAAGAACTTCTTTACGCAAAAAAGCACGTCACCAGCGAGTCAGATGCAGGCGTGATTGACAAGAAAGAAGATTGCCAGCAGTAGCGGTAGGAGAATGTGTCACTTGCCAGAGGAGCACACGACAACCTCTGTGGTGCTTGATTTCCTATCAATCTGGTTCGCACCCTTGCCAACCCTGTCGCCTTTTCGCAACACCACGGTGACAAATTAGGTGCGCATCATACTGTAAAATCACGCAATTCATCTACCAGTTTTTCACATTTCATTCAGGTCCAGGAGTGAGAATCTGGCACCATGCATCTCATAAGATACTGATATAAAGACAATTTTCTATCATTTCACCCACTTTCCACTGTACCGTTCACAGTTGACAAGACCCACCGTGCGTCTGTCATATGCGACGCAGTAGTACTCACATGCCTCCGCGCCGTTACACAGAGATACGCAAATATACATTCTGGACCACAACAAGCCCCGACAAGCATTAGACAAACCATTCCCAAGAAATTAATTAAGCACCTTCTTATAATGACTTTCACTAACCGGATTTAGTAAGCTCAGCCCCCTGAAAGATTTAAGGCCCCATATGATTTCGGTAGGTGAAGACGTCACATTGGCTCCCATATCTCTGCCAGCGGGTGAATTGAGATTCTCTAAAGAATGGGAATACGCTAAGATGGTTCGCACTATCACTAGATGCGCCATGCTTCAACTGATTTCACCTGTCATTGATGAGAATGTCATGGCTTGAGTGTCCGCTTGCTTCTTTCACTCGCATGCCGGGCGCATTGTTCCAACTCTGTTCAAGTCTTGTCATAAAAATGTGCATGACCTGCCAATTGGTGCCAACAGGGAACCTATCGGCAGGACATCACGATCACAACCAGATGTGCAGATGTACTCTGCAGGAGATAAGGCCCTCTCATGAAACGTACTGCTACAACATTGGTCATCGCGGGATTGGCGCTATCCCCTCTCGTTGCCGGGATCACGCGCGCGGAAAGTGAAGCGCCAGCGCAGACGGGCACGACATCCACCGGCTCTTCCACAAGTACGGGCAGTAGCAGCGGTGGTGGCACTGCCGCAGGTGCCGGCGCAGCCGGTGGCATGGCAGCCGGCAGCATCGCCGCCGTTGCCGCTGGCCTCGCAGCGGCAGTGGGCGTCGCGGCGACTGTCGCATCTGGTGGCGATGGCAGTAGTGGTGGTAGCACTGGCGGCGATATCGGCACTGATCCGGGTGATGGCGGCGGCGGCGACGGCGGCACTGATCCAGGTGATGGCGGCGACGGCGGCACTGATCCAGGTGATGGTGGCGATGGCGGCACTGATCCGGGTGATGGCGGCGATGGCGGCACTGATCCGGGTGATGGCGGCGATGGCGGCACTGATCCGGGTGATGGTGGCGATGGCGGCACTGATCCGGGTGATGGTGGCGACGGCGGTACTTATCCGGGTGATGGCTCCACTGGCACCACCGATCCGGGCGATGGCGACGGCTCCACTGGCACCACCGATCCGGGTGACGGCGACGGCTCCACTGGCACCACCGATCCGGGTGACGGCGACGGCTCCACTGGCACCACCGATCCGGGTGACGGCGACGGCTCCACTGGCACCACCGATCCGGGCGATGGCGACGGCTCCACTGGCACCACCGATCCGGGTGACGGCGATGGCTCGACTGGCACCACCGATCCGGGTGACGGCGACGGCTCGACTGGCACCACCGATCCGGGCGATGGCGACGGCTCCCCTGGCACCACCGACCCAGGTGACGGCGATGGCTCGACTGGCACCACCGATCCGGGCGATGGCGACGGCTCGACCGGCACCACCGACCCAGGTGACGGCGACGGCTCCACTGGCACCACTGATCCGGGCGATGGCGACGGCTCGACCGGCACGACTGATCCCGACGATGGCAGTAACCCGGATGACGGCGGCGAGCCGGGCGATGGTGACGGCACGACAGGTACCACCGGGACGACAGGCACCACTGGCACGACAGGTACCACGGGCACGACCGGCACCACCGGTTCTACCGGGACGACAGGCACCACCGGCACGACAGGTACTTTCTGATCATCATGATCTCGACATCCATCAGAATGGGGGGTCGCCTGGCGGCCCCTTTGCTCGTGTCCGGCGCACTGCTGCTTGGCGGCTGTTCCGCGCTTGAGCAGGGGCAGCTGGGTCAGACGGCGAGTGCCGTGTTCGGCAGCGATCAATTCGATGCCGAGCGCGCGCGCGCCCTGCCCTACGCGTCGCTGCGTCTACGCTACGACGGCAACACCGGCATGGTGGTACTGGCGTCACTTGAGACCGTCAGTTCCCGCCCCCCCAGCGCCACGGACGCGAGTCCGACACAAGCAGACCACGAGCTGTCTTCACCGGCAGCCTCGTCATCTTCCGCCACTTCTGCCGGAACAGTGACGACTCCCTCGTTGTCTCCGACAGAACTGGCCCGTTTTGAAACCGCGGACCACGCCTTCGTTCGCCTGGAGAACGGCTGGCTGACCGGCACCGCCGGCTTCGACAGCGACCTCCTGGACATGCATCGCGAGACTCGCCTGACCACGCTGATGTCCGCGTTGGCCGCTGGCGAGCCGGCTCCCGGCTACCACGTACGCACGCGCTGGCAACGCGCCAATGGCACCGAGGGCTATGCCCAGGGCCGTGCCGACTGGTCGTGTGCCGCGCCGAGCGTGCAGCCCTTCCCGCTTGGCGAGCAACGCGTCGCCCGCTGTGAGGAGAGCATTCACTGGAGCGACGGCACGTTGAGCGTCAATCACTACGCGGTGGCGCCCGCCATGACACCGGATGCCTCCCCCAGAATCTGGGCGGCAGAGGTTCAGGCCTGGCCTGACTCACCCCATTGGCATTGGGAGGTGGCACGTGCCTGGTGGTAAGCGTGGTACCCGGTATGAAAGTGCCTGGCAAGACGGTACATGGCATGACAGCCGCCGGCGTCAGCGCCTTGATCACGTCGCCCCTCGCGGGGGAGCCGACGGCCATTCTCCTGTTCGTCGAGGTGTCGTGAAACCTTATCTGCCAACACGTCTGAAGGCCGTCCTGTCCGCCGCACTACTCGGCTCTCTGATGGCCGCGTCAGGGGCCTTTCTGACGCCTGCGCCAGCGTTTGCCGCTGATGCCGCGACTGACCGCGCTCAGCCACCCACCACGCTGACCATCAGCGAGGCACTGTCACGTCACCTCGCCGAACTGAGGGGTGAGCACGGCATTGAATGGCCGCACACCTTCGTGGCGACCCGGCAGGCACGTGAGCACTCCCGCCATCTGGGACGTCGGCTGTTCTTCGAATTGCGTCAACTGAGTTCACAGGCGGTGTTCGATGAGCGGTTGCCCGCCGCCGGGCTCAAGCATTGGATGCAGATCGTCAAGCGCACGCCGATCGGCGGCCGTCAGGTGGGGCGTATCGATCCCATCGCACTGTGGCGTTTCCCGCGCCTGGATATCCCGCTCAGCACGCATGACTGGATCGGGCAATGCCAGCCCGAGACACGCCTCCAGCTGTGGAGCGCCGTGGGCGTTCGTCAGCTTGACTGGCGGCCAGAGCTGACCCTGCGCGAGGCCATCGCCGGCCTGCCGGGCGCACGGACCAGCGCCGAGAGCGCCAGTGTCATCACGCTCAGCGGCCGAGTGATCGAGCGCGGTATCAGCGCCTGGAACGAGCAGCCCTACACGCTGGCACCGGGGGATCGTGTCGTGATCCATCTGCCGCGCCTCTCGCCCTCGGCGGCCTGGGTCAATCGCAGTCTTCCCGAGTGGTTGAGCCTGCAATGGCCGGGCAAGGCGTGCCGCAGCCTGGATGCCATCACGGGCCAACCCCAGGCGCCGGAGTACCTGCTGTCGCTGCGTGAGCTGGACGCCTCTCCTGAGGCAGCAGAAGCGAAAGCCCCAGAAGGCACGGCTGAGGCGAAGGTGGCGGCCGACAACGCCCCCGCCGACGCGTCGACGCCCGCATCCGACGAGAGTGAGACCCCATGAGCGAGGCGTCCATGAACCCGCCGCATGCTTCGCGCTCAGGCAAGCAAAGGATGGCAGCAGACAGCATGCATCATTTCCCCTCTTCTCCCGCCATGCAGGCCAGGCCGCGTCTGGCACCGCTGCCACGCATCATTCGCAGGCTGGCGCTGCTCAGCGCGGGCGTGATGCTGGCACCCGTGAGCCACGCCGGCGTGCTGGATGGTCCGCAGCCCGTTGAGAGCCGCCTGAGCGGCCTGGGGCACGGCCAATCGGATTTCGGCGGCGTCGGGCTGATGCAGACACCGACCGCGCGCATGCAGAAGCCGGGCAGCATCCACTTCTCCTACAGCCAGGTCGAACCGTATCAGCGCTATAACGTCAGCCTGCAGCCGCTTGACTGGCTGGAAGTGGGCTTTCGCTATACCGAGGTCACCAACCGCCTGTATGGCGAATCCATCGCCGGTGACCGCGATTATCTGGACAAGGGGGTCGATGCCAAGATCCGCCTGTGGGAAGAGAGCCGCTATCTGCCGCAGCTCGCGGTCGGCCTGCGCGACATGGGCGGTACCAGCCTGTTCGGTAGTGAATATCTGGTCGCCAGCAAGCGCTGGTATGACCTGGACTTCACGCTGGGACTGGGCTGGGGGTATCTGGGCTCTCGCGGGGATCTCTCCAACCCCATCGGCTGGATACGCGACAGCTACAACGACCGTCCCGGTCGCGGCGAGACCGGCGGTGACCAGGGTGGCGAGTTCTCCCTCAACAGCCTGTTCAAGGGCGACATGGGCGTGTTCGGCGGCGTGGAATGGCAGACCCCGTGGGACCCGCTGGTGATGATGGTGGAGCTGGATGGCAACGACTATCAGAGCGAGCCACAGGACAACGATCAAGCGCAGGACAGCCCGATCAATCTGGGCGCTCGCCTGAGCGTGACGGACAACCTGACCCTCAAGGCCGGTTGGGAGCGGGGCAATACCGCGATGCTGGGCGTCAACTTCGGGGTGGATCTCGCCGGGCTCTCCCAGGCCAAGCTGGACCGCCCGCCGGAGGCCTTGCAGGCAGAAGCCCCCTCACGCAACCAGGTCAGCTGGCCTGAGCTGTCCCGCGAGATCCAGGCGCAATCCGGCATTCGTGTCGATAGCCTGTCCCGCGAAGGCACGGCGCTGATCGTCAGCGGCGAGAGTACGCGTTTCCGCTCGACCGCACAGGCCGAAGGCCGTGCCAACCGCGTATTGCACAACCGCCTGGATGACTATTTCGAGAGCTTCCATTACCGCCTGCGCTCCGGCGGCCTGGATACCCGCGAAGATGTCCACCAGCGTGCCGATATCGTCAACGCCGGTCACGACGCCCGCCAGCAGCTGCGCTATACCCATGGCGTCTATGCGCTGGCCGCCACCGAACCCGACAGTGACGAGGCACAAGGTGCCGCACGCTACCCGGGTGAGAAGGTACTGCTCGAGAATCCCGATGATCGCTGGAGCGCCGGCTTCTCCCCCGGCCTCAACCAGAACATCGGCGGCCCGGATGGCTATCTCTATCAAGCCTATCTGCGCGGCTCCGCCGCCTGGCGTACCGATCGCCACGGCTGGCTCTCCGGCTCGGCGCAGCTGACCCTGTTCGACAACTTCGACAAGTTCGATTACATCTCGGACTCCAAGCTGCCGAGGGTTCGCTCCTATATCGGGCGCTATATCGAAGAGACCGACGTCGGTATCGACAACCTGCAGTACACCCGCACCCACCAGTTCGGGCGTGACTGGTACGGCATGGCCTATGGCGGCATCCTGGAGATGATGTATGCCGGTGTCGGCGCCGAGGTGCTCTATCGTCCGCTGGGCTCTCCACTGGCCTACGGGGTCGATGTGAACTGGGTCAAGCAGCGTGAATTCGACCAGCAGTTCGGGTTGCGCGACTACTCCACCACCACCGGCCATGCCAGCGTCTACTGGGATACCGGCTACGAGGATGTGCTGGCCAAGGCCAGTATCGGCCGCTATCTGGCAGAAGATGTCGGCGTGACGCTGGATGTCTCGCGCGGCTTCGCCAATGGCGCACGCATGGGTGCCTGGGCCACCTTTACCGATGCCGGTGACGACTTCGGTGAGGGTAGCTTCGACAAGGGCCTCTACATCGTGCTGCCGCTGGATGCCTTCTTCATGCACTCCACCCGCGACAATGTCGGCCTGGCATGGAATCCGCTGACGCGTGATGGTGGCGCCCGCCTCAATCGCAAGTTCAGCCTGTATGACATGACCAGCTATCGCGACATGGACGACTACTGGCGCGGTTTCGCCTCACAGGTATGGAAGTGATCCTGACCGCAAGCTGACCACTGGTCCCGCAGACAACGGCAGGTCGTGCTGAAATTCCCTCTGTCACCTGCCGTGCCAACGACAAGGCCCCGATCCTCTGGATCGGGGCCTTGTCGTCTACGCCTTCTGGTCTGCGCCTTCTGGTCTGCGCCTTCACTCATGCCTTCTTGAGCGAAGGCATGAGTGGGTCACAATCTCTCACGCCATACTCACCGACCGGTGAAGTTGTTGCGCACCAGATCGACCACATCATCCATGCGCCCATTGAGCACCGCCTTGGCGGAGTAGAGCGCGGTGGAGGCGACCTGTCCGGCTTCGATGTGCGGCGGCATCACCAGCTCCATGCGGTTGACCTTGACTTCGAGCACCCCGGGGCCGTCCTGGGCCAGCAGGCTCTGCACTGCCTCATCCAGCTCGTGCTTCTCCTCGACACGCCGTCCCCAGAGCCCCATGGACTGGGCGACCAGCGAGAAGTCGGGGTTCTCGAGTTCGGTGTAGGTATCCAGGATGCCCTCGACCTTCTGCTCCAGCTCCACGAAGCCCAGCGTGCTGTTGTTGAAGATGACGATCTTGAGCGGAATCTTCTCCTGCTTGAGAGTCAGCAGGTCCCCCATCAGCATCGACAGACCACCATCACCGCACATGGCGATCACCTGACGTTCAGGGTAGGCCTTCTGGATGCCGATGCCCTGAGGGTAGGCATTGGCCATGGTGCCATGCATCAGACTTGGCAGCGTGCGGCGCTTGCCGTTGGCGCGGATATGACGCAGGCACCACACCATGGGGCTGCCGCCATCGGCGGTGAAGACAGCGTCCTCACTGGCATGGCGGTCCAGCGCCAGGGTCAGCTCCTGCGGGTGAATCAGATGCTCATCGTCGGAGGTGACGGCGGCCTCGTCGCGTGCCTCGAGATATTTCTTGCGGCAGCTGTCAAGCCAGCCGCTGTCGTCACGCGGGTCCACGCGGGTCAGCAGAGCGTCGCAGGTGTCCTTGACGCTACCGACGACACCGAGATCCACCGGATGACGGATACCGATCTTGCCGGGGTCGAGATCCACCTGGATCACGGTGGCCTTGTCCGGATAGAACTGGGACCAGGCAAAGCTGCAGCCCAGCAGCAGCAAGGTGTCACATTCCGCGACAGCCTCGTAGCCGCCCTGCAGACCGAACACGCCGGTCATGCCGACTTCGAGTTCATTGTTGGGCTCGATGAAGTCCTTGGCACGCGACGTCCAGGCCACCGGCGCATTGAGGCGACGTGCCAATGCCAGCACTTCTTCCTGCGCATCCTGACAGCCGACCCCGGCGTAGATCGACACCTTGCCCGGCTTATTGAGCGCCTCGGCCACGGCGGCCAGCTCCTGCTCACTCGGACGGATCACCGGCGAGAAGCGGTGGGCACGCCAGGGCAGCGAGGCCTTCGGCTTCTGCGGGAATAGATCCCCCGGGACAATCAGCACCGCGACCCCACCTTCCGCCAGCGCCTTCTGCGCCGCGATGGCCACCATGCGGCGAGCATTCTCGGGATTGGTCAGGTATTCACAGAACACGCTGTACTGGGAATAAAGCGCCTTCTGGTCCACATCCTGCGGGAAGCCCACGCCCATCTCGGCGGTATCGATCTGCGAGGCGATGAACACCACCGGTGCGCCATTGCGATGCGATTCGATCAGACCATTGAGAAAGTGGGTACTCCCCGGGCCACAGGTGCCGGCGCAGCAGGTCAGCTCCCCACTGATGAAGGACTCGCCCCCTGCCGCGAAGCCGGCCACCTCCTCATGCCGCACATGCACCCACTCCATCTCGGAGCGCCGGATGGCGTCGGTGAAATGGTTGATGGTATCGCCGACGATGCCGTAACAGCGCTTGGCACCTGCCTCGAGCAGGGATTCGGTGATGATCTCGGAGACGCTATGGGCCGAAGAATGGGACTTGGACATGGGGGCGCTTTCCTTTTCCGTTGAGTTGCGGTGAAGGATGAGCAATGCATTCACTCATTCGAATAAACAGTAAACAAGACGTTGGGATGACCCGAGGAAATGCAATGGTGAGGACACAAGGCATCAGTGGCACACGGCGTTGCGTACGGCGTAGCATGGGCCTGAGACACCCGAACCACGAGGACCTGATCACGCCACACAGCGTGCCCAGGCGGAGTGCACAGGCAGAGTGGTGCTTGCAGAGCAGAGCGCAGTGCCAGAGAGAACGATGCTGAGGAGAACGAAAATGCTGAAGAGGATGGGGATGCAGTGGCCGATCATTCAGGCCCCGATGGCAGGCGTCTCGACGCCGCGTCTGGCAGCCGAGGTCTCGAAGGCAGGCGGACTGGGCTCGATCGGCGTCGGTGCCACGGATGCCGACGGCGCCCGCAGGATGATCACAGAACTGCAAGCGCTGACCGACAGGCCCTTCAACGTCAATGTCTTCGTGCACCCGGCCCCGACACATGACCCTGCTCGCGAGACAGCCTGGCGGGAGTGGCTGACGCCTTACTTCCAGGCTTTCAAGGCAACGCCCCCCGCCAGACTCGATACGCTCTATACCAGCTTTGCCGATGATCCCGACATGCTGGCGATGTTGCTGGAGACTCGCCCACCCGTCGTCAGCTTTCACTTCGGCCTGCCCTCACGCGATTTCATCCGCGCCTTGAAAGAGGCAGGCATCTGGCTCATGGCGACGGCGACCCACCTGGAGGAAGCCCGCGCCATCGAGCGGGCCGGCCTGGATGCCATCGTGGCGCAGGGATTCGAAGCGGGAGGTCATCGCGGCATGTTTGATCCAAAAACCGCGGATACCCAGCTGAGCACTGCCGCCCTGACCAGGCAGCTGGTAGACGCCACGCATCTGCCGATCATTGCCGCAGGAGGCATCATGAATGGTGAGGCCATTGCCGCCGCTCTCGCGAATGGTGCCGTGGCAGCCCAACTCGGAACCGCCTTCATCGCCTGCCTGGAATCCAGCGCCGATGCCGCCTATCGAGACGCACTCACAGGACCGGCAGCGCATGACACCCGCATGACCTCGATCGTCTCGGGCCGCCCCGCACGCATTCTCGCCAATCGATTCGTCAGCCTGATGGAAGACCCATCATGCCCCACACCACCGGACTACCCTCTCACCTACGCCGCCGGCAAGGCGCTCAACGCTGCCGCCAGATCGCAGGGCGACAACGGTTTCGGGGCACAGTGGGCGGGCCAGGGCGCCCCGCTGGCCAGAGCGATGCCAGCGGGAGAGCTGATGGCAATATTGGGAAAGGAATGGACAGAGGCGTCTAGCAATACGCAATGATCAGCGCTTCATCTTGTCCCGCGTCGTGTAATAGACGCTGTCGATATGCGAGAGCATGGCACGTTCGGCGGCGTCAGGGTCGCCGGCGCGCAGCGCTTCGACGATACGTACGTGCTCTTCATAGCTGCGCTTGATCGAGCCATGCTCGGCCATGACCTGGCGACGAATATTGAGCGCATAGGTATAGAGCTCGTGGGCGTAGCGGATCAAGATCTCGTTGCGCGAATACTCCGCGATCACCTGATGGAAGTTCTGATCCGAGAGCTGGAAGTTCACCGGCGAGTCGAAATGCTGGGACTGGGCGTCCAGCAAGGCATCCAGCTTCTTGAGGCCCGCGGCATCGATGTGCCGAGCAGCACGGCGGGCGATGGCCGACTCCACCACGATACGGCTCTCGAAGACGCTCTCGATGTCCAGATTGTTGAGCTCGTCGCCCTGCTGACGTGCGGGATGATTGCGAAAGCTGTCGATCACCGCCTCGCTGGCACACACCCGTGACTTGCTGCCATGCGAGACATTGAGTAGGCCATAGCCCGTCAACAGCGCCAGCCCCCCGCGCACGGTCTCACGACTCACTTCAAACAGCTGCGCCAGCTCACGCTCGCTGGGCAGCTCATCCCCATCGCGCAACAGGCCGGTCAGGATCATCTCGATGAGCTTGTCGGCGAGAATTTCCTTCTTGGTCTGATTTTTCAGCGCTTTCTCGAAGGCGAAAGGCGTCTGGTTCATGCGGCCCCCACTGGTATAGATTTCATACCAGAATAACTGACAACCGAATCAGACGCACCAGAAAACCGACCATGGTCGCAATTTTCGAGAAATCCTTGACCAATCATCGTGCGCTCGGCTAGCTTTCATCTCAACTGGTCCGGTAAACCAACCAGCAGTCCAATCAAGTCGTGATATTTCACAGTCCTGAACTGTCTTGAACTGTCTTGAGAAGGCCCTCACGCCAGAGGCCGAACTGCTGAGCACGCCTGACATCGACACGATCTACCACATCGATCGACAACGACAACAACGACGACACCACCAAGAGGCTGATCCCATGTCCGCAACACGCCCTGTCATTGCCCTGACCCTCGGTGACCCCGCCGGTATCGGCCCGGAGCTGATCGCTCGCCTGATCACGGAACCCGAGCAGTTCGCCGAGACCCACAGCGTGCTGGTCGGGGATCAGTGGCTTTGGGAGCAGGGCCAACGCCAGGCCGGGCTCTTCACCGAGCTGCCACGCGTCACAAGCTTCGCGGAAGCCCGTGAACATGAAGGCCTGTCATTGATGGTGGTGGAGAGCGTGGCACAGCAGGAGGTGACGCTGGCCGAGGAAAGTGCCGCCTGTGGCGCCTCGACCCTCGCGGTGCTGTCTCGTTGCCTGGAAGCGGCCCAGAACGAGGAAGTCGACGCCATCTGCTTCGCGCCACTCAACAAGCTGTCGATGAAGAAAGGCGGCCTTGGCCATGAGGACGAGCTGCACTTCTTCGCCGAGACGCTGGGCGTCAAGGGCTACTTCTGCGAGTTCAACACCCTGGGGACGCTGTGGACCTCACGCATCTCCTCGCATATCCCGCTCAAGGATGCCGCCGAGTACGTCACTCAGGAGCGCATCATCGCCGCCAGCCAGCTGATTCATGACTCGCTGACACTGGCCGGCGTCGAGCAGCCACGCATCGCCGTAGCCGCCTTCAATCCCCATGGTGGCGAGGGCGGCACCTGCGGGCGTGAGGAGATCGATGTCATCGCGCCGGCCGTGGCCGAGTGCCGCGCCCAGGGCTATCCCGTGGAAGGCCCCTTCCCTGCCGACACCATCTTCCTCAAGGCACGCGATGGCGAGTACGACGCCATCGTGACCATGTACCACGACCAGGGGCAGATCGCGATCAAGCTGCTGGGCTTCAAGTCCGGCGTCACCGTCCAGGGCGGCCTGCCGATCCCCATCACCACGCCGGCCCACGGCACCGCCTTCGATATCGCAGGCCAGGGCAAGGCGGACGTGAACCCGACCCGCAATGCCTTCGCGATCGCCAAGCGCATGGGCACCAACCTGCGCGCGCTGCGCCTCGAGACCGCGTCGGCCTGACGCCTTGCCACTCTTGCTCACCTATCTGCGCCAACGTCATCCACAACAAGGATAATCCGATGAAAATCACCAAGGTCAGAACTCGCGTCTTCGAATGGAAAGGCCACACCGTCCCCCCCACTGCCCACTTCTGCTCCAACGCCATGGATGAGCTGTGGGACAAGGGTGACTCGATGGGCACCTTCCGCTTCCACGGCTGGACGGTGGTGGAAATCGAGACCGACAACGGGCTGGTGGGGCTTGGCAACGTGGCACTCGCCCCGCGCATCGCCAAGGCGATCATCGATCAGTACCTCGCGCCGCTGATCATCGGCCAGGACCCCTTCGACTACGAATACCTGTGGCAGCGCATGTATCGCTCCACCCACGCCTGGGGTCGCAAGGGCATCGGCATGGCCGCTATTTCCGGCGTGGATATCGCCATCTGGGACATCATGGGCAAGGCAGTCGGCAAGCCGGTCTTCAAGCTGCTGGGCGGGCGCACCAAGGACAAGATCCCCTGCTACGCCTCCAAGCTCTATCGCACCGACCTCAAGGGCATGCAGGAAGAGGCCCAGTCCTATCTGGATCAAGGCTTCACCGCCATGAAGATGCGCTTCGGCTACGGTCCGCGTGACGGTGTCGAGGGCGTACGTGCCAACCTGGATAGCGTCGCCGCCGTGCGCGAAGTCATCGGCGAGGATGTCGACCTGATGCTCGAGTGCTACATGGGCTGGAACCTGGACTACGCCAAGCGCATGTTGCCGAAGCTCGAGCGCTTCCAGCCGCGCTGGCTGGAAGAGCCGGTGATCGCCGATGACATCGATGGCTACGCCGAACTCAATCAGCTGACCAGCATTCCCATCTCCGGTGGCGAGCACGAATTCACCCATTACGGCTTCCGCCAGCTGCTGGAAAAGCGTGCCGTCTCCGTCATCCAGTACGACACCAACCGGGTCGGTGGCATCACCGCGGCGCGCAAGATCAACGCCCTGGCCGAATCCTTCAGCGTGCCGGTCATCCCGCATGCCGGCCAGATGCACAACTACCACCTGACCATGGCCTCACTGGCCTCCCCGATGAGCGAATACTTCCCGGTGCATGACGTCGAGATCGGCAACGAGCTCTTCTACTACATCTTCAAGGGCGACCCGGAGCCGGTGAACGGCTTCATCGACCTCGACGAAGAGACCCCGGGGCTGGGCCTTGAGCTGAACAGCGACTACTTCGATCAGTTCAACATCATCGAGTGAGGAAGCCATCATGAGACTCGTCCAACTTCGCACCGCCAACGGCCCACGGGTCGCCGTGGTCGAAAGCCGTGACCAGCTGCGCCTGCTCGACTTCCCGGGCGGCACCTATGAGCTGGCCTCTCGCGCCATCGAGCTGGGCATCGGGCTCAGCGCACTGATCGAACAGCACTACTCCCACACCCTGGTCGACTACAAGCAGGCGATTGATCGCCAGGAACTGCTGCCGCCGGTCACCCACCCGGATCGCGCGCGCTGCACCGTCACCGGTACCGGCCTGACTCACCTGGGCAGCGCCGATACCCGCGACGCCATGCATGCCGCCGCACAGGCGCAGGATGACGCAAGCCTCACCGACTCGATGCGCATGTTCCGCATGGGGCTCGAGGGCGGCAAGCCCGCCGAGGGGCAGGTCGGCGCGCAGCCGGAATGGTTCTACAAGGGTGACGGCAGCATCGTGGTGGCACCGGAAACCGCGATCAGCGTGCCGGCCTTCGCCGAAGACGCCGGTGAAGAGCCCGAGCTGGTCGGCCTGTACGTGAACGATGCCAACGGTCAGCCGCATCGCATCGGCTACGCGGTAGGCAACGAGTTCTCCGACCACATCACCGAGCGCGCCAACTACCTGTGGCTGGCCCACTCCAAGCTGCGCGCCTGCAGCTACGGCCCTGAACTGCTGATCGGCGAGCTGCCCCAGCATCTGGAAGGCACTAGCCGCATCACCCGCGACGGCCAGACCCTGTGGGAGAAACCCTTCCTGACCGGTGAGGCCAACATGGCCCATAGCCTGGCCAACCTGGAGCATCACCACTTCAAGTACGCCCAGTTCCGCGCGCCCGGTGACCTGCATGTGCACTTCTTTGGCACCGCCACCCTGAGCTTCGCCGATCAGATCAAGGTGCAGGAAGGCGATCGCTTCGAGATCGAACTGCCCGCCTTCGGGCGTGCACTGCGCAATCCCGTCGCGTTCGAGACCCATGCCAACGACGCTGAGCAGCCATCCGCCATGGCGGTGCTGTGAGCACGCTTGATCAGCACGAGCCATAGAGGAGGGATCAGGGCCTGGAGGGTGTCGCCACCACCCGGCCCTGACCCCGTCAGCACCAGTAACAGAAACACCAGCAGCACCGGCGTCAATAACGCCTGTACGCACCAGAAGCATCACGACAATAACGAGAAAAGGGCTTCGCCATGACCATCACGACCCGCCATACCGCCGCCTCATTCATCACCGCCGCTCTTGCCGGTCTGCTGCTGGCAGGCCCCGCACACGCCGCCACCTCGCTGACCTTCGCGCATGCGCATCCGGTCACCGACTCGCAGCACCTGGCCGCCGAACGCTTCGCCGAACGTCTGGCAGAGCGCAGTGACGGTGAACTGACCGTCAAGATCTTCCCCAACGGTCAGCTGGGCAATGACCAGGCCATGATCTCGGGCGTGCGCAGCGGCACCATCGATATCGAGCTCTCAGGCAATCCCTACTTCAGCGGGCTGGTCGGCGAGCTCAATGTGCTCGACCTGCCCTTCCTGTTCGACACCCGTGAGCAGGCCTATCAGGTGCTGGATGGCGATATCGGCCAGGAGCTGCTGACCGCCATGCAGCCGCAACAGATCGAAGGACTGGCCTTCTGGGAAATCGGCTTTCGCAACCTCACCAACTCGCGACGTGCGGTCGAGAACGCCGATGACGTCAACGGCCTGACCCTGCGCACCACCCCGAATCCGGCGCATATCGCCGCCTTCCAGGCACTGGGTGCCAATCCGACCCCGATGCCCTTCGCGGAGCTCTATACCGCGCTGGAAACCCGCACCGTGGATGGCCAGGAGAATCCGGTCAGCCTGATCCGCTCCGCCAACCTGTACTCCGTGCAGGAGCACCTGTCGCTCACCGCACACGCCTACACCGCCGCCCCTTTGATCATGAACAAGCAGACGTTCGACAGCCTCGCGCCCGAACTGCAGACCCTGATCAAGGAAGAAGCTCAGGAAGCGGCCCGCTATCAGCGCCAGCTCAATCATGACAATGAGCAAGGCGATCTGGCCTTCCTCGAAGAGCAAGGCATGCAGGTCGTGCGCGAGCCCGATACCGCCAGCATGCGTACCAAGGTCGCCGAGCCGGTGCGCGCCGAGTTCACCGAGAAGCACGGCAGTGAGCTGTTGGATCGCATCGACACCGAGCTCGCGCGCTGATCACGCTCGCCTGACTCGCCACCAGAGGAAGCCCGCCATGCTTTCTGACTCACTCAAATCCCCGGTGGTGCCCGTGTCGCTTGCCGAACTGAGCGAGCAACGCGAGCGCTATCTAACCACGCAGCAAGAGAATGACCTGCCGATCATCGATGCCCACATGCATGTCTGGGATCCGACGCGTAATTACCACCCCTGGCTGTGTGACGAGCCGATGATCCCCTTCCGCTACGGCGACTATGCCGCAATTCGTCGCCCCTACCTCCCCGCCGAGCATTTTCAGGCAGTGGGCGAGGCGCACCGGTTGATGGGATGTGTCTACATGGAAGCGGAATGGGCGCGGGGCGATGCGCTCAAGGAAGTGCGCTGGATCGAGGAGACTGCCCGCGAGAGCGGCTGGCCCGATGCCATGATCGCCCAGGCCTGGCTGGATCAGAGCGACATCGGCGATCAGCTGGAAGGACTTTGCGCATCAGGAATGGTCAAGGGGGTCCGCCACAAGCCAGCTGCACTGGAGCGCTACGACCCGAGGCTGGCCACCCACGCCATGCCCGGTTCGCTACGCTGCCCGCGCTATCAGTATGGCGTCGGTGAAGTCGCGCGTCGTAGCCTGATCTTCGAGCTGCAGGTGCCCTGGTGGCACCTCGAGGAATTGCTGCCCTTGCTGCAACGCCATCCCGAGATGCCGGTGGTGATCAATCATGCAGGCGTGCCCGGCGATCGTCATCCCGACACCCTGCGTCAGTGGTCACGGGCCCTCGCCAAGGTCGCCGTTTGGCCACAGGTGATGATCAAGTTCTCGGGCCTCGGCGTCGCGGGCCAGCCCTGGCGGCTGGAAGACAACCGCGAGGTCTTCGAGATCGTGCTGCGCCATTTCGGGGTCCACCGCGTGATGTTCGCCAGCAACTTCCCGGTCGATGGGCTGGTGACCTCGCTCGATACGCTGTGGCAGGCCTTCAAGGACCTCAGTCGCTCATTGAGTCCCGAAAACCGCCTCAATCTGTTCTGCGACAACGCCGTTCGCTGCTACTCGCTGGACACCAGCGCCTAGCGCTCGTTCGACGCTCCAACGGTCGCCATGACATCCGCCCCACGACAACAGGCGCTGTATAACAGTCCCTATAAAAACAGTCCCTATAACAACAACCTGCAAGGAATTCGCCATGCTTATTCGCCACGCTCTGTCTGACAAGACTCTGCTCAACAACGCGCTGCTCAAGACAGTCACTACGCTGGGACTGATGTTGACCTTCGCGACCACCGCTCACGCCGAGATCACAGCGCGCATGGGCACCAGCCTGCCAGATGCCCACCCGCAGACGCTGGGCGCCAAGAAATTTGCACAACTGGTCGAGGAAAAATCAGACGGTGAGATCACCATCAAGGTGTTCTCCAACGGCATCCTGGGCAACGACGTCAACATGACCTCGATGCTGCAATCCGGGACCCTGGATTTCACCGCTCCCTCCACTGCGACGCTCAGCAGCCTCAATCCTGACTTCAACATCGTCAGCCTGCCCTTCCAGTTCGATGACAGTGAACACGCCGATGCGGTACTGGATGGCGAGGCCGGCCGTGCCCTGCTCGCAAGCCTCGATGACAAGCAGCTGGTGGCACTCGAGTACTGGGAGAACGGCTTCCGTCACATGACCAACAGCCGCCGTCCCATCGAGACGCTCGAGGACATCGAGGGCCTCAAGATTCGCACCATGCAGAACGCCCTCTACATCGACCTCTTCAATGGACTGAATGCCAATGCCGTGCCCATGTCGGTCAATGAACTGTTCACCGCCATGGAAACCCGCACGGTGGATGGTCAGGAAAACCCCTACACCGTGATCGATGCCAAGCGCTTCTACGAGGTCCAGAAGTACCTGTCGCGCACCGCGCATGCCTATGACGCCCAGGTGCTGGTCGCCTCAGCGGGCTTCATGCAGTCACTCGATGACACCCAACGCCAGCTGGTCCGTGATGCCGCCCGTGAAGCCACGCTCTATCAGCGTGAACAGAGCCGCGCCATGAACGAGGAACTGTTGAACGAGTTGCAGAACAAGATGACCGTCAACGTGGTGGCGGACAGTGAACGTCAGCGCATGCGCGAGGCACTGGCACCGGTGATCCAGCAGCACACCCAAGCGCTGGATCCGGCGGTGGTGACGCAATTCCAGGCAGCGCTGGCCGACGCGCGCTGACACCTGACATAAGCCCCTGCGTCATCAAGCCCTGACATCAGTCCCAGCCACCGACACGCGGCAGCGCCCTTTTCGCTGCAACCAGAGGGGCGCAATGACAGCGCTGCCGCACCGTCATCGAGATGCCTCCTTCGGGGATGACACCATGAACAAACTGACCCAAGAGATGCCGTTATCCATGTCGATCAAACCGCCCTCCGCCACGCATGCCGAGTCCCGCAAGGCCGCTGGCGACGCGCAGGAAAAGACAGCACCTCAGGACACGGCCGCTCCCTCGAGGCTTGCCATCAGCATCACGTCACTGTTCAAGGGATTGGAGAAGACCCTGACTCTGCTGATGGTGCTGGCGCTGGTGGCGATGATCGTACTGGTGTTCGTCAATGTGGTGCTGCGCTACGGCTTCAACAGCGGCATCTCGATCAGTGTCGAGCTGTCCCGCTTCCTGTTCGTGTGGGTCACCTTCATGGGCGCGGTCACGGCGCTGATCCGTCAGGAGCATCTGAGCGTCAATACCTTCGCCGACAAGCTGCCTGCGGCCATGCGCGCCGGGCTTGATCGGCTGGTGACCCTGGCGATGCTCGGCTGCTGCCTGATGCTGCTCAAGGGCAGCTATGCCCAGACGGTGCTCAACTGGAGCAACCTCTCTCCCATCAGCGGTATTCCGGTCGGCGTCTTCTATCTCGCCGGCCTGATGGCAGGCGTGCTGATGTCACTGATTCTGCTCTGGCGTCTGCTGACGCCGCTGGCACTGCATGGTGTCACGCCGCGCATCGCACCAAGCCAAGCCTCTGATTCGCAAGGAGACACGCCATGACCATCGGGCTCTTTCTCGGCTCCCTGCTGGCCGCCATCGGCCTGAGCCTTCCCATCGCCTTCGCCCTGCTGGTCAGTGCCATCGTGCTGATGCTGCACTTGGATCTGTTCAACTCGCAGATCCTGGCCCAGAACCTCGTCAATGGCGCCGACAGCTACACCCTGCTGGCCATTCCCTTCTTCCTCACCGCCGGCGAAGTGATGTCGCGCGGCGGGCTTTCCCAGCGCATCGTCACCCTGGCGATGTCACTGGTGGGTCATCGCAAGGGTGGACTGGGTTTCGTCGCCATCTTCGCCGCCATCGTCATGGCCAGCCTGTCCGGTTCCGCCGTCGCCGATACCGCCGCGCTGGCCAGCATGCTGCTGCCGATGATGCGCAAGGCGGGCTATCCGCTAGGCCGCTCCTCCGGTCTGATGGCCGCCGGTGGCATCATCGCGCCGATCATCCCGCCCTCGATCCCGCTGATCATCATCGGGGTCGCCGGTGGCATCTCCATCGGCAAGCTGTTCCTCGCCGGCATCGTGCCGGGCCTGATCATGGGCGTGACCCTGGTGGTGATGTGGCTGTTCATGACCCGCAAGGAAGATCTGGTGGTCACGAAGAAGGCCAGCGGGCGTGAGCGCCTCAAGGCACTCAAGGACAGCTTCTGGGCCATCATGCTGCCGGTCATCATCATCGGCGGTATCAAGAGCGGCATCTTCACCCCGACCGAAGCCGGTGTGGTCGCGGCGGTCTACGCCATCTTCGTTGCCACCGTGGTCTATCGCGAACTCGACCTCAGCCAGCTCTACGCCGTGCTCGCCCAGGCCGCCCGCAGCACCGCCATCGTGATGTTCCTGGTCGCCGCGGCGATGGTCGCCTCCTGGCTGATTAGCATCGCCCAGCTGCCGCTGATAGTGGCCGGTCTGCTGCAGCCGCTCGCCGATGACCCGCGCCTCCTGATGCTCGCCATCATGGGCATCGTGCTGGTGGTCGGCATGGTGATGGACCTGACGCCGACCATTCTGGTGCTCACCCCGATCCTGATGCCCATCGTCAAGCTGGCCGGCATCGACCCGGTCTACTTCGGGATCATGTTCGTCCTCAACTGCGCCATCGGGCTGATCACCCCGCCGGTCGGCAACGTGCTCAACGTGATCACCAGCGTCGGCAACCTCAAGTTCGAGAAGGCGGTCAGTGGCGTCGCGCCCTTCGCCCTTGCCTATGTGGTGATTCTGCTGCTGTTCGTCGCCTTCCCGCAGATCATCACCACGCCGCTTTACTGGATGACCGACTGACCCCGTGACAACCAAGACAACCAAGCCGGAAAAGAAGACAGGAAGAAGGCAAGACGCCAACGACACGCCGCTTGCTTAGCCAGCCGCCAACAAAGACAGCCGCCAACAAAGACAACAAGAGAGCCATTCAATGACACCCATAATCAAGACGACCCTCGCCAGCCTGCTGTTGATCGCCCCTCTGAGTGCTGCCCATGCCCAGATGATGCTCAAGCTGGCCCACGCCGCCCCGACCACCGATACCCAGCAGCAGGCGGCCGAGCGCTTCGCCGAGCTGGTCAAGGAAGGCACGGATGGCGAGGTCACCGTCAACATCTTCGGCAATGGTGTGCTCGGGGGCGATCAGCAGATGATCGCCGGCGTGCGCAGCGGCACCATCGATATCGAGATGTCCGGCAACCCCAACTTCGCGGGCCTTCAGCCGGCGCTGGGTGCCTTCGATCTGCCCTATATCTTCCCGGACCGCAAGACGGCCTATCAGGTGCTGGACGGCAAGGTCGGCGATGATGCCCTGGCTCTGCTCAAGGAAGACAACCTCAAGGGGCTGGCCTTCTGGGAGGTCGGCTTCCGCGCGATGACCAACTCCAAGCACCCGATCAAGACTCCCGAGGATGTCGACGGACTGGTGATGCGCACCAACTCCAACAAGTCGCTGATCGAGGCCTTCTCTTTGCTGGGCGCGAATCCGGTGCCGATGCCACTGGGCGAGCTCTACACCGCGATGGAGACGGGAACGGTCGATGCCCAGGACCACCCGATCAGCATCGTCTGGTCGGCGGGCTTCTATGAGGTCCAGGACTACCTGTCACTGACCAACCAGGCCTACACCTCGCTGCTGATGGTGATGAACGACGACAAGTTCGAAAGCCTGTCACCAGAATATCAGCAGGTACTGGTAAATGCGGCGCGCGAGGCCGGTGATTATCAGCGTGAACTGAACGCGAAGAACGAACAGAAGATTCTCGCTGAACTGGCCGACAAGGGCATGAAGATCGAGACCGACGTCGATACCGCCGCCTTCCAGAAGGTCGTGCTGCCGACCTGGGACAGCTATATCGCCGCCAATGGTCGCGACTGGATCGATGCCATACAGGGTGCCAGCCAGGCCAGCGCCGATGTAAATGCAAAAGACGAGCCGCAAGTCACGCAAACAACCACGGCCGCCGTGACGCAGTAACGCCCATCCGTTCTATCGCCTTGCTTACCTGTCACCCAGCGAGGGCAGAGCCCCGACGGCACCCTCGCTGATTGGAGAAATGTTATGTCCCGAGATGTTCTGCTGCTCAACCAGAAATGCGCGCACACCCTGAGTCTGTTCGACGCCACCAGCGGTGAGGAGCTCAACCATCTGCGCCTGCCGGACTACCCACATGAATTCGTGGTGGATTCCACTGGCCGCTACGCCTTCGTGGGCCACTACGGCATCCTCGGTGCCGACTGCATCGGCGACCAGGGCGGCTGCTCGGTGTTCGTGGTCGATCTCGAGACCTTCACGCTGATCAACACGCTCACCACCTGGCCGTACTACCGCATCCATGGGCTGGGCATTGATGAGCAGGATCGTCTGTATGCGATGAGCGAAGGCCACAACACCCTGCTGCTGTTCAATACGCCCCTGGCCCAGACCACGCCAGATCTGGCCGTGTCCTCCGGTGGTTACAAGACCCACCTGTTCGCGCTCACCAAGGCTGGCGACTGGGCCTACGGCATCAATCTGCTCAGCAATACCATCACCAAGTTCAAACCTCACGATGCCACTTTCGCGCCCATCGCGATGATTCCGGGCCGCAAGCCGGAGGGCAACAGCCTGTCCGCCGATGGCCGTACCCTGTTCATCAGCAACCGCGATGACGACAGCATCGTGGCGGTAGATACCGAATCGATGACCGTACGCGCCTCGGCGACCACCGGCCGAGATCCCAACCGCATCTACCGTGACCCTAAGGGGCGCCTGATCACCACCAATTACGGGGAAAGCTCGCTGTCATTGTTCGATGAGGCGCTGGCGCCGCTGGGCACCATCCAGCTCGAAGCGATTCCCATCGCGATGAGCTTCCACCCGGATGGTGAGCAGGCCTTCGTCTCACTCAAGGGGGATCGCATCGCGGTGCTGGATCTGGAGAGCGGCCAGGTACGCAGAAGCTTCGCGACACGCGCCGAGCCGGACGTGTCCCGCCTGCTGGTGCGTGACCACTGAGTCAATCGGCACTTGATGCTTCATTACCAGGACCCGAACCAGTCATGACGGATACCACATTCAGGCACAAGCCTTCACACAGCCAGCCGCTGGTCGATGCGCACCATCACTTCTGGGCACTGGATGGCCAGGTAGCGTACCCCTGGCTAGAAGAGTCACCGGTGGAGAACTTCTTTCTCGGCGATTACGCCGCGATCCGTCGGCCCTTTGTGGCCGCGGACTTGAAGCGCGTGGTGCCTGATGGCTTCCGGCTGGTGGGCAGCGTGCACTGCGAAGCCGAAGCCGCACGCTCTCAGGCACTGGAAGAGACGCGCTGGATCACCCGACAGCAAGCCACTCATGCGCTACCCAGCGCGCATGTCGGCTGGGCCGCCTTCGGCACTGACGAGTGCGCCGCTCAGCTGGACGCCCAGCGTGAATCGCCGCTGTTTCGCGGCGTGCGCGCCAAGCCGGTCACCGCCGCCACGCCCCAGACCCGCCAGTCAGTGGCGGGCACCATCGGCAGTCTGCAGGATCCGCGCTGGTGCGAGGGACTGGCGCTGCTCGAAGCGCGTGACCTGAGCTGGGACCTGCGCGTGCCCGCCTGGCACCTCGAAGAGGCGGCCACGACCCTTCAGGACTACCCCGGCTTGCGCGTCATTCTCAATCACAGCGGCCTGCCGTGGGATCGTACGCAGGAAGGTCTCGCCCAATGGCACGCAGGCATGCGGGCGCTTTCTGAGAACCCGAATGTCGCCGTCAAGCTCTCGGAGCTGGGCACGCCCTGGCATACCTGGGATGCCAGCGCCAATCACGAGCTGCTCTGCGAGGTACTGGACATCTTCGGAACCCGTCGTTGCCTGTTCGCCAGCAACTTCCCGGTCTCCGGACTCAAGGTCAGCTATGGCGATTGGCTATCACTGGTGACCGGGTCCATTGCGCAGACGGCGTCTCACGACCAACGCCAGATCGCGTTCGACCAGGTTCTGCACGACAACGCCATTCACTGGTATCGGCTGCCGATTGCCGCTATCACCCACGATGCCAGACTCACTCAACATGCCAGACAGGAGGCACCATGACACTCAACGGCCATCAGCTCATCGGGCAGCGCAGCTTTGCCGCCAAGGGCGAGGTGATCCACGCCATCAACCCGGCCACCGGAGAGCGCCTGGCGCCCGGCTACCCGGGGGCCAATGCAGGGGATGTGGAAGACGCCTGCCGACTGGCCGGCCAGGCCTTTGATGCCTATCGCGCCACGACGCCCGAAGAAAGAGCCATCTTTCTCGAGACCATCGCCGAGGAGATCGAGGCACTCGGTGAGACCCTGACCCAGCGCGGAATGCAGGAAACCGGCCTGCCTGAGGCACGCCTTAACGGTGAACGCGGTCGCACCTGCGGACAGCTCAAGCTGTTCGCCAAGGTGCTGCGTCGCGGTGAGTGGCAGGATGTGCGCGTCGACCCTGCGCTGCCGGAGCGCACTCCCCTGCCGCGGACAGACCTGCGCCAGCGTCAGATACCGCTTGGCCCGGTCGCCGTCTTCGGTGCCAGCAACTTCCCATTGGCCTTCTCGGTGGCCGGCGGCGATACCGCCTCCGCACTGGCTGCAGGCTGTCCGGTCGTGGTCAAGGGACACTCGGCCCACCCGGGCACCTCGGAACTGGTCGGTCAGGCCGTGGCTCGCGCCGCCCGGCGTTGTCAGATGCCGGAAGGCGTCTTCTCGTTGCTGTTCGGCCCCGGCAATGAGGTCGGTCAGGCACTGGTCAAACATCCCGAGATCCAGGCGGTCGGCTTTACCGGCTCGCGCAGTGGTGGCACCGCCCTGCTGACGCTCGCCCAGTCGCGTCCGCAGCCGATTCCGGTCTACGCCGAAATGAGCAGCATCAATCCGGTCATCCTGATGCCAGCGGCCCTGGAAGCCCGCGCCGAATTGCTGGGTGAGGCCTTCGTCGGCTCGCTCAACATGGGCGCCGGGCAGTTCTGCACCAACCCGGGCCTGGTGCTGGCAGTGAAAGGCGCAGCGCTGGAACGCTTCAAGCAGGCGGCCATCCCTGCCATTCAGGCAAGCCCGGTGCAGACCATGCTGACACCCGGCATCCACAAGGCCTATGCCCAAGGCGTCGCGAGCCTGTCCGAACAGCCAGGCATCACCTGCCTGGCCAACGGTGAAAGCGACTCCCCCATCGCCAGCCCGTGTCAGACACAGTTGTTCAGCACCCAGGCGAGTGACTTTCTTGCCAATGAGGCCATGCAGGCGGAAGTCTTCGGCTCCAGCTCGTTGATCGTCGAATGCGAGGATCTCGCTCAGCTCAAGCAGGTCTGCAGTGCACTCGAAGGCCAGCTGACCGCCACGCTGCATCTCGATGAAGCAGATCACACCGCGGCCTGCCACTTGCTACCAGTGCTGGAGCGTCGTGCGGGCCGCATCCTCGTCAATGGCTGGCCGACAGGGGTCGAAGTCTGTGACGCCATGGTGCACGGCGGCCCCTGGCCCGCCACCTCCGATAGCCGCACCACCTCGGTCGGCACCGCCGCGATTCACCGCTTCCTGCGCCCGGTCTGCTATCAGGACCTGCCGGATGCCCTGCTGCCACCGGAGCTCAAGCACAACGCGCCCTCCGACATCAGTCGACTGGTGGATGGGAAGCGCCAGGTCATGCGGTGACAAACAAAAAAGCCCGCCAATTTGGCGGGCTTTTGTCATTCATATCCTTGATACCGTCACGCGATACCTACAGCATTCCCACGATGCCAGAAACCGTATCTTCGCGATCCTCTAACAATAACGATAGACACCGCCTTGCTTGAGGATCATCCCATCGCTTTCCAGTGCAGAGAGGTATTGACGTGCCTTCTCGACATCACCGTCAAGCAGATAGCGATAAATGACCTTGCTCAAGTACGTGATTGAACGCGCAGTTCGAGAATAACGAATGTTGGGAGGATCAATACTACAATCAAAACGCGTCACGGGGGTACGCCAATCGCCATAGTTCTCAGTCAAGTAACGATCAGCATCCGCGGCACCTTTGACTACCTGACTGCCCAAGGTGTAGTCAGTCAACGAAAACTCCGAGTTGTCCCACCGGTGGATAGCGGAGCCATGCCAGACGACGCTCCCCTCTTGCACATGAACAAAAAGGTCAGCGACAAGGCCGGTATGGTGCACGAGTTTGACAAGTATCGGCTGAGTCAATCTGGAATATCGCACGGCGCTCTCGGATACGACTTCCCGGAAAGTACAATAACTTTCTGACTTTATGAACCAGGTATTGTCGGATCCAGCAACAGCATCTCGAAGTTGCTTGATATCGAAGTCCTTGGCGTCGACACCGATATCAATATCGTAGTCATGTCCCAGGAAATCCTGTTCTCTCACGGCTCCAAGGAGCGTGCCACTGATGACATACCAGGGCCATTCAAGGCTACCCATCAAACTATCGCAATCCTTGATCGTGCGATAGGCATCATTCTTGTCAAACGACTGTGCTGACTTCTGGAACTTATGCGCCACGACAGGCGCTGCTGTCGGATTGTCCATGTCAGCGCTGATGATCGACAATGCATGATTGACGCTGGCGCAGAATGATTTGTCATATTGCCAGAGTGAGTCTTGCGGAGAGATGACCAGACTGCTGGTAGACGTATCACGATCATTATCACACTCTGAGAAATCGGCTTTTTCCAGCTTCCCACCATGCAGATCAGCCTGCCAGATATGGCGCTCAAAGTCAGTGATGCGCCGGTTGTCAGCCAACCAGGCAATGAGGCAGTCGGCCGCCTTGGTAGACATTTCTTCAGAAATATCGAAAAAGAAATCAGACCTGGTCGACACTGGCAGCCACCCGGTATGCGCAAACCAGATGCCTCGCCGCACGACGATTTTCAGGCCATTGCTTCGCGATGCAAGCTTGATACTGTCTGCCGCTACGGCTAGAGGCGCACCCAGCATCCACACACCAATGCCGGATAACAAGGCCAAAGGATAACGAAGTAATGGGTGGCGTGGTTTATTCAAAAACCGTAGAAGCCGATAGGATTTTTCGACTTCGATATTCATTTCACTTTCACCAATGTGTCAGTACGCATGTTTATGGATCAAACCCTTGAAGAGAGTCAGCATGATGATACGTAAGTCCAGCCATAATGACCAATGCTCTACATACCACAGGTCGCATTCAATTCGCTTGGCCAGGTCCGTATCGCCTCGCCAACCATTGATCTGTGCCCAGCCCGTGATACCGGCCTTGACCATGTGCTTTTGCATATAACCAGGAATTTCGTGACGAAGTTTTTCGACGAAGATCGTGCGTTCTGGACGCGGCCCCACGATTGACATGTCACCTTTGAGCACGTTGAGGAACTGCGGCAACTCATCCAGGCTGGTCTTGCGAAGGAACCTGCCCACAAGGGTAGTACGTTTCGCCTGGGCATTTCCCCACTGCACCCCACCCTTTTCACTGCCGACTGGCATCGAGCGGAATTTCAGCATTTTGAAGGGCTTTCCGTTCAATCCGACCCTTTCCTGGGTATAGAATACCGGGCCCGCAGAGGTACATTTCACCAATAGCGCGATAAGCGCCAATAAAGGTGACAGCAGAATCACGATGATCAATGACAGCAGGCGATCCTCGATCCACTTGAGAAGCTTTGCCCCCAGCGACATGCGACTGCAACTTAGATCAAGCATGAATAGACCGGCAACATCTGATACATCATGGTTGATAAGGCGAAAATCACGCATATCGGGCATGTAACGCACATTGCAGGTCGTCAGGCTCAACTCTGACTGGATATCACGAACCAAGTTACCTTGCGTCAATGGGAGACAGATCCAGACTTCCTGCTCCTGGTGGACGATCTGTTGGTCAGGCTGGTAGCGCTCTGGCTCAATCGCGCTCGACCCCCAATGCTCAATCCCCTCAGTCAAGATGACTCGTTCTACATCAAAGCCTGCTGTCGGGATCTTGGCCAGCTGACGCACTGCACCAACACAGGTCAAGGCATCACCAATCAAGAGGACGCTTTTGCGGTTCTTGCCCTTGGCTCGCAGATGGTTGAGAACAGGATAAGCAATCGCACGAATCAGGATGGAGTATGTCGTAGCACTTACCATCCAGTAGCCAACCCACAGCCGGGAGAACTTGTCACCGGTCTTGGTCATGAACATGACCAGCGCCAACAGCCCTCCCAACATCATGTATCCGGCCATGATCTGGAATACCAGACGGAAGCGGACTTGTCCTCTCCACGAACGATAGAGATTGAAATGCGGCAGTACCAGAAGAGCTAATATCCCCCCCAGCAACATGCCCCATCCATATCTCTCGGAAACATCCAGCCCCCCAAAATGGAACCAGTGTGCACTGAACCCTGCCAGAAAGATAATACAGAAATCGACCAAGCGTACCAATTCAGTGGTATACATGGTATAGCCACTCAAGACACGATTTTGAACTTTCATAGCGTTTGTAACATCATCATTATTCAAGATCTCTACGGAGCAATTCCAAGACTTCGAATGCCTTGATGAGATCTTCATGAGGAATAGACAAGAACCGCTTCAGTGAGCGCTTCAAATCCGTCGTGGAAATATCCTTGGTGCGCTCCAGATACAGTACCTCACAATACTCCTGCAGAAAATCGAACTCGCCTTTCCAGTCTTCCCCTATAGCGAAAGTATCAACGCTGTATGCCTTGACATCGTGTACTTTTTGTTCCCAGTTATTTTCGGGAATGACAAGATCTACACAGTCGATCGCTTCCACAATCTTGGCACGCTGATCGTAGGGAATCAGAGTTTTCTTACCTTTAAGTAAATTAAACTCATCTGTCGAAACACCGACAATTAACTGATCACCAAGTAAGCTAAGTTTTTTTAGTAAATTCAGGTGACCAACATGAAACATATCAAATGTTCCATATGTGATAATTACCTTCATAGTTGATCACTCCAAAGTTTGTATTATATCGCGCAAGTTCTCAGATGACTTATCAATTGAGTAGTTATTTTTAATATGTTCGTGAGATCTATAGCACATTTCCTTATATACATCTGGATTATCGATTAGATAAGAAATCTTATTAGCCAGATCATGATAATCAAAGCAAGATGCTTTAAGGCCATTAATACCATCTATAACAAGTTCTTTAGGCCCATAACCAATATCAAAACAGACTATTGGTACAGCCTCTGCATTAGCTTCAATAATAGTCATTCCAAAGGATTCGGATGAAGATGTCAATACACATAAATCAGAGTTGCGATACACTGTGGCAACGTCATTTATAGCACCATTTATCGTTACACAATCTTCAAGTCCTAACTGTTTAACTTGTTGTACAAGCTCAGCTTTTAAATCGCCATGCCCATATATATTAAGGCTTATATTGTATTCTTGCTTCTTCAATATATCAGCAGCTAATATCAATAAGTCGATCTGTTTCAATGTCACATAGCGACCTAAACAGACTATATTGAAAACACGATCATCCTCTTGCGCGACTTCTATAAACTCATTATTTAATCTAACTGGTCTCTCTGGGCAATGAGTACCATTTGGTGCTATTAATATCTTCCCGCCGACTTGCTTTTCATATACTGACTTATCGTCTTGTGTCAATACTGTTACTATATCGCAACCGGGATAATACTTTTTTATACTATCTTGCATACTTTTACTATGAGCATCAAAATATCGATGCTCTTGAGCAATAACTTTAACTGTAGAGTTAGTCCATTTAGAGAGCATGATGTTGATGCTAGGTAGAGTGCCGATAGCGATACAGTCATCTAAATTTTTTATTTTTCTCAATAACTTTACATCTGTTAAAAAGCTTAAGTTATCATAAAGCTCTTCATCTTTATGAAATGCAAATGATTTAAAGCGAGATAAGCCACTAACCACTAGGTGATATGTAAGTTTTTTTAATCCTTGCTTTGAGTCAATTTTATATATATTGCGCCTAGCATCGTAGCAATGAGTAACTCGTATGCCTGGATGCAATCCCATCTTAGGGTATTTTGACGTCCTTCTAACACTAACAACTTCAACCTCATAACCTTTGGTGTAAAGCCAGTTAGCAAAATTTGTTACAGTTCTAACAGTTCCACCGACACCATATATATTATAGACAAAAAAGTATATTTTTTTCTTTATATTAGAAATACTGTCAAGTAATTTAGCTGAGCAACTAGAGGGCAAAGACAATTGACTTTTTAAGCTATTGCTGTCGATCTTATTATCTATCTTATTTCCAATCGACTCTATTAGTGATTCTTCATCATAGTAAATACTACCAATCCAATCAGAATCATTGTCTACGTAAGAACCTCTTTTAGCATAATAGTCTTCATAGTCAAATTGATAAAAAACAACTTCTTTTTTGAGAGCATTAAAATCCCAAGAAAGGCTAGAATAATCAGTAATCAAAATAGTCGACTGACAAATTATTTTCTGAACATCAACGTCACCAGTGACAACTTCGACTATATCGCTTTTTACATCATCGAATAATTGGACAAAATTATCTTTCTCTACATGTAGTAGAAATAAAATTCTCCAACCTTTAGATCTCAATTCATCACATAACTTCGTATTCGAAAGTAAGGAGAAATAGCTTTTAAAAAAATCAGATTCAGCAAATCCTTTCTCATCTTTATTAGCTAACCACTCTCTCCAGGTAGGGAATATTAAGATTGTTTTAGTTTGCTTAATATCACCAGCTAACTCTCTTAATTTATCATATCTTGGCAATCCAGAATTAATTACTCGTCCTTCTGCAATACCAATTTTTTTTTCTTCAAATTCAAGACTTGCACTCAGTTTTTCTCTGTATCCAGTCGACTCAATATATTCACCTAGCTCTACCTGAGAATGATTTGAAACTAATGCATCGTGAGAATATAACTTCCATCTTAAAAATTTAAGTCGATGCTCCGTCCGTCGGGGCATCATTCTATTTGTTACTATTTCTTTTTCTGATTCTGAAGATACTACAAATCTCAAGATATTTTTATTATATGACTCCGAGTTATAAAATATTTTTTTATATTTTATAACTCCATGCTGCAGATAAATTATAGGCTTAACGTTCTTTTTTTTCCTTGATACGAACATATCGGGTACGGCATCTTTTATGCCGTGTGAGACTATGCAAAAACGTGCTTTCAAGTAAATCTGACTATGCCTACGTGTATTCCTTTTTATCAATTTATCATTGCTGATCGACTTTAATTTGTTATTATCTTTGAATTTTTTAACATCATATACAAAATAGCAATCAACTTGAGCATTATGCTCTAAGCAGTATTTAAAAAATAGGAAGCCGTTATCTCTAGCTGTCTTTCCTAAATTTTCACCAAATAACCAAATAGGCTTTTTCATTTGATTACTGTCGATCTCTTTACTTAATTTACCAAACATATATGGTCCCTATTTTGCATGTAAAATTATATAAATATTTTCCATCGAAAATCTTTGCACTGATTGAAAAATCATTCTTCCAATTAATAGTAAAAACAATGCATTAAAGACTCCAATATTATTTATCTCAACTTGTAAGGCTAACATTGCGAATATAGCTATAAAACTTACAGATGAAAGATATTCAATATATTGCTTTCTATGCAGTCGAAGTATTCCTATTCGATCATGCTCTTTAACATAAAATACTTTTTTAACAAAGACTAAATAATTCCCGACCACTAAAAATACGACAAATAGGAAAGTATAAGGATCGACAATAATAGTTAACAGCATGGAAATAATAAGCAAGTATATTTCGGACATCAATTTTGCAATGTGTCCATGTAGCTTTTCAAAGCTAGATTTAGATTTAACTTTAAAAGCTTCTACCGTATTATTATTATTGACCCACATTGAAATATCTTTATCTAGATAGTATCTATGCAACACTCCAAAAACAATATACCCAAGATATGTTATCGGCACCAAAGCAAACATTAATAACATGATATAGTTATGATTAATATCGAAAGGTAAGTAAGAAAAAGAAAGCGGTATACTATTAGGCGAAGATAACAGTATTAATATCTTAAGTGGTAAAAAGAAACTTATAACTTGCAAGAGTCTAGATACAGATAGAAATACGCTACTCATTTGGTAAGAGCGCGAATTGAATATGAATTCAAACAAGACGATTTTTATAAATCTATAGTGATCAAGTGATGTAGTGTTCAAATTTCATCTCCAACATCAATCATTTTCAACTATCTTTTTAAATCTAGCCAAGGCACCTTCAGGAAATTCACCTAAAGATTCAAGCCTAATCTTACGTCTCGCTTCGTATAAACTATCATCAGTTTCTATTTGCTTTAATGTTTCTATAACATCAATATTTTTATCTATTAAACTCGCTGCTTTGCTAGATGGAAAATCTTGCATAAACTGCTCTTCATTATTGCAACCAGGCTTATATAATACTATCGGTTTCTGTGTTACTAAATACTCATTTAACACACTAGAAACATCACATATTAAGGCATCGCTCTTATTCATCAACTCATGGAGTGATGTCTCACTACCATAAATTTCTTGATGATGATCTGAGAATAACTTTTTTATCTTTTCGAGAAATATTTTGTTTTTCCTATTTATCTTGCCAGTGTAGGGGTGAGGTTTAAATAATACATTATACTTACCTGAAGAAAGCAATCTATCGCAAAATTTATATCCATCTTGGTTAATAGAGCTATAGTTGACTCCTTCTACATATCCTTCCCATGTAGGGGCATACAACACTGTTTCGATTTTCTCGACTTCTGATTTTATGTTTAATGACATATCAGCCTGTGGTCTCCCCACATACTTTATCTGCTCAGTACGTACGGGAATGCCGGAATCATGTAGACGACGCTCTGATAAAGGGCCTGCTATATATAATTTATCATAAGCCATTAAGAATTTACTTTGATTTACGGCTTTATCACTTTCCCCATGATTAATAAAGCAATGCTCCAGATGATGATAACGCAAGGCTTGTACATTCTTCATCGTATTAGCAGGATATAAAACTTTTTTTATCGATGTAGGTTGGCCAAATATAATCTCTAGATCTAATTGAGTTCTAGCTGAAATCACTGTTATATTAGTAGGCAACATTCCCAAATATATATCTGCTTCTCGAACAACGATAATTACTCTTTGTTCTAACTTCTCTAATACTGGCAACCACTGATTTATCTGATATGCAACGCCCTGCATACCAGTCACATATACTGCGATCATGGGCCTTTCATTTTTCATACGATTTATTGCATACTCTCGTATACACTTTCTGTTAGTTATTCTATGAACTAAAGGAGCAAAATAATAAACGGATAGTACGACATAAACTGCAAAAACAATCATAGCCACATAAGATGGTGTTAATGCAACAAAAAATGGCACGATTGAGCTTGCGAGAGATAATTTATAAGAGTGATTATGTAACTTTCGGAAATGTTTTTCCTTTTGTATTTCTAGACCAGCAATTCGGAAATCTATTTTAGATAATTTAGCCGTTAAGATTTGGAAGCAACATATCAGAGCGAATATAGCTACCGTAAAAAAATCAACTGATGAATTTATTACACTTGCAAAAAGTAAAGATAGTAAAGATAAGAAGATTGGGAATAAACTGTGTTTAAATAATTTTCCTATTGGACCTTTCATAGTTGCTTGTCTCTTCCCAAGTTTTGGACACGCTACCGCCCCAGAATTAAAGGGCATTTTCTGAAGCCTGAGGCACAATCAAGGAGCCGTAAGAATTGAAACAGTTCCTTGATCGATGCACAAAAATAGCGGTATAGATTCATAAAAGCTTCATCGATTATACACAATTCTGACGTATTAGGCCAGAGATTAGGAGTAAATCCAGCTTACATACAAGACCAAAGATAACTTTAAGCGCATAATGTAAAATTTAGAAAATAGTCTTTATTGATGCTTGTCCGATCGAGTGATCAAAGAACTCTTAATAAAAAAGCACTTCGGATATACCGAAGTGCTTTTTTACTATGGATACATACACTCAATATTTTCGAATTTTCCAGCGCCAGTAATGCGTTACCAAACCACCGACAATCAGGTTATGCACAAACAGGCCTGTCGGGAATGAATTATAGGATTCAAAGTTACTGATTATCATCCAATAGATGAAGAACATCAGACCGAAGCAGGCAATGTCATTAGGCATCGCATTACCCCGCCATGCGAGCCAGGTGGCACGGCCAATCCAGAATGCCAATAGGGACATCGCGACAAGTCCAACAATCCCATATTCGACCCAGGTTTCAAGGAAGTAATTATGCAGGTGGCCATATTTTGCCAGTACCCAATCTGGCAGCCAAGTCGTTTCCGACATGACCAACTGACGGCCTTCAGGTCCCCACCCTGTCATCGGGCGTTCCGCAATCCACTGGCTCGCCGCGATCCAGCTATTGATACGAATGCCGATGCTTGTATAAGGAACTTCCGTGATTTCGCCATCTACCAACTGAGATATCACACTGCTCTCTTTATGGAAGCGATGATTGAGAGAGTCTCCCAGTGTAGAGACCAGTACCCCTGCCCCGATTACAATGGATAATAGAATTGTGACGAGATACTTTGTCAAATGTCTGGTTCTACCCTCCAGCACGGACTTGATAATCCACAGAATTAGACCAATGCCACTCGCAATCGTGGCACTAAGCCAGACGGCTCTTGTCTGACCAACGGCGATGCCAGTCACCACCATCACCATCGCCAGGCACCAAAGCGCTATTCTCAAATACCGCGCGTTACCGTCGCTCCAAAAGCGACGAGCAAAACAGAGCAAACCCAATAGCGAAACCCCAAACAACATGGATGCATGCTGGTTGTTACGGATGCCAAATCCCACTCTCTCACCAGTGAATCCCGTCAGCCACCCATCATCATCTGGTGCGATCAATGTCGTTAGCAAGATTCCAGCTACAGCCAGCCCCCATACAATAAGTGTATTCCGTGTACTACCTTTCAACCACCAAGCAACACAGATAAAAATGAATAACCTGGCCAGATCTTGAAGTCTAGGATCATCAATCGCCCACTGAGGATATTGCCACAACCCTAGTGTCCACGAGAAAAATTGTAAGCAAAGAAAACCAATCAACAATAATAGTGGAGCTTTGCGTATTCCTTTTCCATATAAACAAAATGCTATTAAGCCCGTTAGCACCAAGACTTTTTCGACTGCTCCCTGTATTTCAGGGATCAAAAATTGCATTGAGGAATATAAAATTAATGACAAGATGCCTATACAAGCCAGCCAACGGGGCTCGAGGCTATCCTCTAATGAATACCAATTCTTTATAGGCTGCATGATAACTCTTCTTGGCTCGGGGACTTTAAAACTTGGCTTTAATTTTGTATATCAGAAAGCTCTGAGAAATGTGCTTTTGATAATCTTTTCAGGCTTCATTGTCGCCCTACAATTCTGGACGCTGAATTTTACACAATTCTAAAGAGCACGACAATGTAAACAAACCTGAAGGGTTAGCAATGCAACTACCGCCATGTCAAAACCAAGCCTAACGCCAAACTACTAGTGCATTAGTGCATCTCATTCTTGATACGGGCATACCTCCAGTACTCGCAGCGTCAACAGGGTTTAGCTGCAGGGCTTGGGTCTCTTGCTAGGGGCTTGCTTTTCCTCTATGTGCACCGCCCTCCTCAGCCCTGGCGATCAGCCAATCCCGGAACAATCGCGCGGAGGCCGAGAGCGGTCGCTCGAGATCAAACACGAGATGCTCCGCAAGACCGGTGATCGCGCGATGATCCGTGACACGTACCAGCTCGCCCTTGGCGATGGCGTCCGCCGCCATGAAGTCCCATGCCAGCCCGATGCCAGCACCTCGCTGGATGGCGGCATAGGTCAGTGTGAGCTGATTGAAGGTGATGTCGGACTTGGGTGGACGGTAGCGAATACCGAAGTGGGCAAACCAGTGAGACCAGTCCATGCAGTTCCAGGAGGAGACCAGCTGAATCAGCGGGCGCTGGGCTAGCTCTTCCAGCGAAAGTACCTCCTCCTTAATCACATCTGGGTGCGCCACAGGATAGATATCTTCGTGAATCAGCGGCGTGGCACTTAGCGCTGGCCATCCGCCGTCGCCATAGAGGATCGCGAGATCATGGTCCGGCACCATGCTGGCATCCATCTCGTTGCTGGCGTGGATGTGCACGGTGATCTCGGGATGCTCGGCGCTGAAGCTCAACAGGCAGGGAAACAGCCAATACTGGGACACAGCATGCGTTGCCAGCACGCTGACGGTATCAGGGTGCTGAAGCGCGCGTAGGCGCTGCCCGGCCATCTCGAGCCCTTGTAAGGCCGGGAGAATGTGCTGCTGGTAGTGCATTCCCGCAGTGGAGAGCGTGACACCGCGCGCCTTGCGCACGAACAACGACGTGCCAAGCGACGCTTCCAGCGCCCGAATCTGCTTGCTGATGGCGCTCTGAGTCAGGCATAGCTCATCGGCGGCTCGGGTGAAGCTTCCCAATCGACTCACCGACTCGAAGGCTGCGAGACCCTCCAGCGAGGGAAGATGACGAAAACGTCCTGCCATGAGGGCTCCCTGTGTCTGTATTAGTGTCTGAGCTCGAGAAAAGTATTTATGACAGCCCTCGCGCCATACATTCCTGAATGGAATGTCTTGATGCGGAAAATTCGCTGCTTCATCACGAAGTAACGCATTAAAGTACCCCCCTGATCAAGACAAGGGCGACTCATCATGAAGAAAGCAATAGTCCATGCAGGCATGGCAGGCGCCCTCTGGGGAGGCGTCATCGTGTTGCCATCACTGCTTGGCGACATCCATCCAGTGGTCATCAGCTGCGCGCGTTTCGGGCTCTATGGACTGTTTGCCGCGGCGATCGCATTGCCCCATGCTCGCCGCCTGTCTTCTCGCCTCACCCCGCGCGATACCCGCTTGCTGCTGGAGTTGGCGCTGACAGGCAATGTGGCGTATTTCATTCTGCTGACGGCTGCCGTCCAATATGCCGGCGTGGCCATTGCGGCATTGATCAACGGGCTGGTGCCGGTGGCGGTGATGTTGATCGGGAGACGCCATATTCAGGCGAGCCGCCTGTCCGTGAGCCTGTCCCTGACGCTGATCGGGGTGGGAATCGTCTGCATGAACGTGCCTGTTCTGCTTCGCTTCCTGCAGGGCGCGGGAGACTGGCGAGATCTTATCGGCGTGCTGTGTGGCTCACTCGGTGTGATGTCCTGGGCATGGTTCGCGCTGCGCAATGCCCAGCAGCTCAAGGCCGGTCGTTTTTCCGCGCGAGAGTGGTCCACCCTGCAAGGCATCGCGACCGGGGTCGTGGCAGTGATGATTCTTGTGCTGGTCGCCGTCTTGCAACCGCGGATACTGCCGCTGGAGCTCTCATCTGAACGCTGGCTGGCCTTCGCTGCTGCAGCCCTGTTCATGTCGGTCGGGGGCTCCTGGATCGCCAATGCCCTGTGGAATTCCTCGGCCCAGCGCCTGCCGGTATCGGTAGGCGGCCAGATGATTGTCTTCGAGACCTGCTGTGCGTTGCTCTACGGATATCTGCTTGCCTGGCAATGGCCGCAGACCAATGAAGTGCTGGGCATGCTGTTGATTCTCGGCGGTGTCATGTGGGCGCTGCGCGCCGAGCAGCGTGTGTCCGGCCCTCGGCAGATACCACCAGGCAACCCTATTGCTGAGCCGGAGCAGTGAAATACCCCGCCTGATGAAACCTGGCCTGGCTGATGGTCATACACCGCGGACTTCACGCGCCTATTTCAGACACGCCAAGGCCGCCCTTTTAGGCGGCCTTGGCGTGTCTGGCGGGCAGCCTCCCTCCCTGCCTTCTCAACCATTGCTCTCAGCCATAGCGCTTAACCATAGAAGTGCTCGACAAGACTCATGGGAATCGCCGGCACGTAGGTAACCAGCATCAGCACCAGGAAGAGCACGAATATCATCGGCAGATTGACCTTGGTGGTCTCCCACATGTCCGTCTTGGCGATGGAGCATGAGGTGGCCAGCACCGAAGCCACGGGCGGCGTTTGCTGACCGATGGCCAGATTGAGGGTCAGGATCAGGCCGAAGTGGATGGGATCGATCCCGATCTGCTGGATCAGTGGCATCACGATCGGCACTACCAAGATGATAGCCGCGGCACCATGCAGGAACATCCCCAACAACAGCAGCAGGATATTGAGCAACGCCAGCACAGCTACCGGGTCCGTAGTGATCGCAGTGATTTCCTGGGCCAGCTGTTGCGGCAGCTGCATCTCGGTCAGGAACAGTCCCAGCACTGCGGACGTGGCGACCAGCAGCATCACGACGGAGGTCTGGATCACGCCATCGATCACCGCGCGATACAGCACCTGCAGGTTCAGCTCACGATACACCAGCCCACCGATGACCAGCGCCGCCAGCACGGCGATGCCCGCGCCTTCGGTAGCGGTCACGAAGCCTCCGAAGATCCCGCCCAGAATGATGACCGGCAGCGTCAGGGCCCAGAAGGCCTCGCGGAATGCCTTACCGAGTGTCGACAGCGAGAAGGCGGCCTCACGCGGCATATCGTACTTGCGGGCGTAGTAATAGCAGAGCATCGCCAGCCCCAGACCGCCCAGAATCCCCGGGATAATGCCGGCGACGAACAGCTTGACGATGGACGTGTCCGCGATGGCGCCATAGAGAATCATCGACAGTGACGGCGGGATGATGATGGCAAGCGACGCCGAAGACGACGTGATCGCCGCCGAGAACTGCGGTGTATACTTGCGCTTCTTCATCTCGGGAATCAGCACCGAACCCGTCGCAGCCACATCGGCCACCGCAGAGCCGGAAATCTCGGCGAAGAACAGCGATACCCCGACATTGACCATGGCCAGACCACCGCGCACGAACCCGACCATGGCCGTGACGAGGTTGATCAGTCGCATGGAGATGCCCGAGGTATTCATCAGCGCGCCGGCCAGAATGAACAACGGAATCGCGATCAGCGGGAACTTGGTGGCGCCATTGAAGAGCGTCAGCGGCACGTTCACCAGCGCGTCCACGCCCATGAAGATCACCACTCCGACGACCCCGACGGTGCCGATGGCGACCGCAATGGGCACGTTGATCAACACCAGTGCGAACAGCGCCGCGATAATGATCAGTAGCGTCATGAACGGTGCTCCTTGAGGTCTTGCTCGGCGAGACGGATGGCTTCCGCGATCTCTTCCTCTTCGCTGTTGACGCCTGCACACATCTTGCGCCACGCATGAGGCAGACTCAGCAGTTCACACAGAATGAAGAGCGCCGCACTGATCGGAATCACCGACTGGGTGAAATCCAGACCGATGGTCGGCAAGGCGATGAGGGAGTCCCAGGCCAGCACGTCCAATACCTGATAGCCGAACCAGCCCACCACGGCGAAGAATCCGATCACGATTAGCTCAGAGGTAATAAACAGCGCACTGCGCAATGCGATGGGCGCCTTGGTGATCAGACCAGGGAAGCCCATATGGGAACGCTTCAGAGCCGCCAGGCCAGCGCCATAGAAGCTGAGCCAGGCCAGATTGATCGAGGCGACCTCGTCATACCAGGGCAAGGAGCCCCCGAAGGTACGCAAGGCCACCGCCGCCAGCACGATCACCGTCAGCGAGAGCAGCAACCCGACAGTGAACACTTCCAGGCAGCGTTCCACCACCCGATTGAGTCTGTCCAGCAGCGTCAGGTCAGCCGTGGCCGTCAGTCCTTCCCCACTCTCGGTGGGGAAGGTTGCCTTGGCCGCATGGGAATGCGAGCTCATGACTTACTCCTTGGCCAGTGCCATGGCCCGGTCAACCATCGCCTGGCCACCGTCGACCTTGTCGGAGAACGCCTGATAGACCGGCGCACTCGCGGTGACGAAAGCATCCCGATCCACCTCATTGACGGCCATGCCGCCGGCCTTGAGGCTCGCCAGCAGCTTTTCATCCAGTTCTGCACCCTTGGCGAAGGCCCAACTCTGGGTCTCGGCGGACACCTCGGCAATCGCGGCCTTCACGTCCTCGGGCATCTTGCTCCAGCCGACCTGACTGCTGGTCAGCCAGATGGGCGAATAGACATGATTGGAGAGCGACAGGTACTTCTGGACCTCCTGGAACTTGGCACCATCGATGTTGGACAGCGGGTTCTCCTGGCCATCGACCACCCCAGTCTGGAGTGCCACGAAGACTTCCGAGAAGGCCATCGGTGTCGGATTGGCCCCCCACGCCGTGAACATGCCGGTACGCCATTCGCTCTGCGGGGTGCGCAGCTTCAGTCCGTCCAGATCTTCCGGCTGCACCACAGGGTGTTCATTGTTGGTGATCTGACGGAAGCCATTCTCCCAGGTGGAGACCAGCTTGAGGCCCTTGGCCTTGGCATCCTCGGCCAGATCCGTCATTACGATCTCATCATCGATACGCTTGAGATGCTCGCGGTCCTTGACCATGAAAGGCATGTCAAACAGCGCAAAGCTAGGCGATACGGACGACATCACCGAGGAAATCGCGGCCAGGTCGACCGTGCCAAGACGCAGCTTCTGGATCAGCTGGCGCTCATCCCCCAGCTGGCCACTGTGGTAGTACTCGACTTGATGCTCATCCCCAAGTCGAGCTTGCAGACTATCGGCGAAATGTTGCGCAGTCTGGCCCTGCAGACTGTTGGGGCTCCCTCCGATGGCAAATACGATCTTCTCTGCATGCGCGGTTGTGGTACCCAAGGCGGCGGCTAACAGTGTGGCGGCAAGCATGGCTCGCTTCATTGTCGAATCCCTTTGATTGTTATGATTCTGGAGATGGGCGTATCGGGCCTGGCTTGCTACTTGAACGGTCCGGACCTGAGCGTGTGGCGAGGAAGGCTCAGGGCTTCACGATCAAGTCCCACCTCCCAAAGTGGACTGCAAACCATACCAGATGAAGCAAAACTTAGTCGCCAACCGGCGCAAAGGTCAATCACTCCGCCGCATAAATAGACCTTTGTCTAGAAAAATACGCAACAATTCGCCATTTCTGACTCCATCTGGACTGGATGGCAAACCACACCAACAGCAACTGGCATGTGTGACATCAGAGGCTTTCATCAATCTGGAGTCCCTGGAAAGCCAAAAGCCCCGCCGATATTATCGGCAGGGCTTGCAGGCGCATCAGAGATGCCAGGGCCTCAACAGAATGGGAAGAAGAGTGCGGCTGGCCGTCACTCAGTCACGGCGCCCCCAGGCGACGGCGTCGTGGGGGTGAAGGCTCTCGATATGGCGCACATGGACATGCGCTTCGCCGTCGGTGATCGACAGACCATTGATCAAGCGGCGTGCGGCGTCTTCGACGAACATCAGATTCTGACCATTGAGCGCCGCAAACGCCTGCTCATCGGCGCGTTTCACGGCCGTCTGGACTGGCGTCGCCACGGCCTGCTCGATGGCATCGATCAACCCGATCAGCCCCAGATCCTTGGCTTCAGGCTTGAGCGTGACCTGAACCAGTGCTTCACTGCGCTGGCTGTGGGGTGTGGCCAGGGTGGCATGCTGGGTGAGCCACTCGGCGACCTGCTCCGGGGTCAGTGTGATGTCATTGCGGTGAGCCTCCAGGAACGCCTGCTCTATCAGCTGGCGCGACAAGGCCGCCGAGCAGGGACAGGTGGAGGAATAGCCCACCGTGACACTGGCCTGCAACGTGAACCTGCACTCTTGCAGGTTGGCCTCCAGCATGACGGGATACGACTTCCAGCCAGAGAGCCCCGGCGTGACTAGCGCCGGACGCTTCACCAGCAGCGCGAATTCCAGCCTGACACGCGCATTGCGCGAGGCGCAGTCATGATGGCTTGCCACCATCGCGGCGAGCACCTCCTGCAGATTGCCCGGGGTCAGCGCCTTGCCCTCCGCCAGCCCATCCAGCAGTCGGTAGAGGCGCGACATGTGAATGCCCTTGGTGTGCGGCATCGGCAGGTCGACCTGCGCATCCACATGGGCATGCAATTCACGGCGATAATCGCCCTCCTCGATGAGTACGGGCAGATCGATCCCCTGCATGCCCACCCACTCCAGGGGACTCAGGGAGCGGGAGCACTCGGTCAGGGAAACGTCGGGGAGTATTGCAGTCATTCGTCAGATATCCAGAGCGGCTCTCATCACTGTCGCCTCCCTCACGCCGGTGGGAGGCAGGCACTGAGTTCAGCCGAAGTGTGGGGAGTGTCAGGAGAGATGAAGAACACAGCGCGGACGACTCGACGTCAGCGCAGGCTCATCCCGCCAGTCGCGAGGAGTGATGGCCGGTGATCTTCCACTCGCCCAAGATCTCCTCGAAGGTGAACAGAAAACGGGCCGGTATCGTGACCGTCTCGTCAGCGGCACGATACTCAAAGGTGTAGTGCCCGCCGATCACGACGGTCCCCAGCTTGCGGCTGACACGAGGTGAGTACTCCCCCAGCTCGCAGGCCAGTGCCTCATTGGCGAGAAAGCCATCGAAGTAGGCCTGACGCTGCTGGCGATTCTCACGCACATCATCAGCGACCGTCGGCACCAGGATCGCATCTTCGGCATAAAGCGAGAGAAGCGTCTCCTTTTCTCCGCGAGTGACGGCGATCGCCCAGCGCTCAAGCGTGCGCGTGGCGGCATTGATGCAGAATTCAGCGTCACGTTCCGTCAATGGAGGGGACGTCGGATGAGGCATGCTGTAGCTCTCCCTTGAGGATGAGGCTCTTGAGGTTTTAGAAGAAAAGACGGGGGCCTGCCGCCTCTCCGCCCAGGTGTCACGTGATCGCTCAGGCGTCGGCACACTGCAGGATGCCCTGCCCCAAGCGCTCGATCAGCTGTGGATAGAGTGTCTCGCCCAGCGGCAGCCCGACACCCAGCGGCTCGAAGACGATGGAGGTCTTGACGCCGGTCCACTCGAAGACACTCTCGATCAACGCCGGGTTGTACTGTGGCTCACGGAAGACGCACTGGATGTTGTCCCGCGCCACGCGCGCCTGAATCTCCTTGATGCGAGCCGGGCTGGGCGTGGAGGCATCTCCCAGCGAGATGGCACCGGAGGCCGGAGCATCGAAGCGGTGCTCGAAGTACTGGTAGGCATCATGGAAGACGATGTAGCGAGTGCCCTGCACCTGCGCGAGGCGTGCTGACAATGCGTCCGTCATCGCCTCGAGCTCCTGCTGTCCGGCCTGGGCATTGCTGCGATAGGTGTCCGCGTGCTCCGGGTCCTGCGCTGCCAGCGATTCCGCGATCGCCGCCAACCAGAGATGCGCATTCATCGGGTCCAGCCAGCCATGCGGGTTCATGCCATCGTGGGCATGCTCATGGTGCTCGTCATGGCCGCCGTGATGCTCGTCGTGCTCCGCATGGACTTCGTGACCGCCATCATGATGCTCGTCATGGTCACCATGCTCGTCATGATCACCACCGTGATGCTCATCGTGATCGCCATGCGCTTTATCATGTTCGGAAGACGCCTCGTCATCATGATGATGCGCTTCGAAGGTGGCGCCCTCGCGATAGTTCAGATGAAGGGTACCGGGCACTTCCATCAGCTCGACGGCATCGGCATCCGCCGCCAGCGACGTACGTGCCTTGGCAAGCCAGGGCGTCAGGTCGTCACTGACGAAGAACACGATATCCGCGTCGGCCAGTGATCTGGCCTCGGAGGTCCGCATGGAATAGCCGTGCGGAGACGCGCCCGGCTGAATGACAAGATCGGGGCTGCCCAGCTCCCCCATGACGCGCGAGACCAATGAATGCACGGGAGGGATGTCCACCGCGACCGAGGGCACCTCGGCCACTGCTACGGCAGGTGCCAACATCAGGGGCAGAGAGAGACAAGGCAAAAACCGATGGCGCATGACGGTTCTCCAATAGAGGCGATATCGCGGAAGGAAGATCGAAGACTGCAATGACCAATCATAATATGTTATAACATAACATTAACAGTTACTTCCCCGTCAACTCTTCAGCGCCAAGAGGTCCCCATGTCGCTGTTATCGATCAAGAATCTCTGTGTCACGCTTGGCAGGCATCGCATCCTCGAAGCGATCGATCTGCAGGTGGAGCGCGGCGAAATCGTCACCCTGGTTGGACCGAATGGATCGGGAAAATCCACGCTGCTTCGCAGCATCATCGGGGCCATAGCCCCTTCGCGTGGCCACATAACGCGACAGCCCGGACTCAAGATCGGCTATGTTCCCCAACGCCTGAGCCTTGACCCGACACTGCCGATGACGGTGGAGCGCTTTCTTAACCTGCCACATCGACATTCGCTGGATGCCGTGGCCCACGCTCTCCTGCAGGCCGGGATCCCCGGCGCCGAGGTGCAGCAGATCGCCAGCCTCTCCGGCGGCCAGTTCCAGCGCGTTCTGCTGGCGCGCGCACTGCTCGACTCCCCTGATCTCCTGCTGCTGGATGAGGCGACTCAGGGGCTGGATCACCGAGGTATCGCGGACTTCTACCGTCAGATCGACCGTGTCCGTCACACCCTCGGTTGCGGGGTCCTGATGGTCAGTCACGAGCTGCATGTGGTGATGCGCGCCTCGGACCGCGTCGTCTGCCTGCATGGGCATGTCTGTTGTCAGGGCACGCCCGAGCGTGTCATGGCCTCATCGGCCTACCAGGACCTGTTCGGACTCGACACCGCCGATGCCCTCGCCTTCTACCGCCATGACCATCGGCACAGCCATCACCACAGCCACTCGGCACCGCCGCTGGATGACAGCATCCCGCCACGTACTTCCACGACTCCCGTTTCAGAGAGACTGCACTGATGCTCGACGCTTTCATGAACGACTTCATGGTCCGCGCCGCACTGGCGGGTATTGCCGTCGCGCTTGCAGCAGCACCATTGGGCTGTTTCGTCGTCTGGCGACGCATGGCCTATTTCGGCGATGCCACGGCCCATGCCGCGATTCTCGGCGTAGCCCTATCACTATTGATGTCCACCTCGATTCTGGTCGGCGTGCTCGCCGTCTCGCTGATCATGGCGACACTGGTGACCCTGCTCAGTGGGCGTGGCTATGCCATGGACACCCTGCTTGGCGTCATGGCGCACTCCGCTCTCGCCTTCGGCCTGGTGGCCGTCTCCTTCCTGCCAGGCGTACGCATCGACCTGATGGCCTATCTGTTCGGTGACATTCTGGCAGTGAACAAGATGGATCTTGCCATCATCACCTCAGGTGGCCTGCTGGTCATCGGCCTCATACGCTGGCGCTGGTCAGCACTGCTCACCGCCACGCTCAACGAGGACCTAGCGCGAGCCAGCGGCATCAACCCACGACGCGAGCAGCTGGTGCTGACACTGTCGCTGGCCGTGGTGGTCGCGGTCGCCCTCAAGGTGGTCGGTGCGCTTCTGATCACCGCACTGCTGATCATTCCAGCGGCCACGGCGCGTCGCTTCTGCCATACCCCCGAACTCATGGCGATCACCGCTGCCATCATCGGCGGGATTTCCACCACCGGCGGCCTGCAGGTGGCTTACTGGCTTGATACCCCCACCGGCCCGACCATTGTGTGCCTCGCCACCCTGCTGTTTGCCCTGAGCACTGTCGCGACACGCATCTCACGCCTCGTTTCTCAGGCCAGCAGCGAAGCGCCTGCTCGTGGAAAGTGACAGCCTCCTCCCATCTTGATCAGCACGACTGTCGATCAGTACGAAGCCGATCAGGAGCGTAATAGACGCGCCACCAATGAAGACACCCCACTGATCGCGGATCAGCGGGGTGTCTTGGCGAATATCAGCAGATCAGGGTCTCAGGCGCCGTCACTCACTCCCAGGCGGGGAACGGGTCAGGCAGAGTACGCCAGGCTTCCTTGCCCGCCAGTAACGTGGCGTCATCGAGCAGACATTCATCCAGCGCCTTGCAGATGCGCACTTCATCCAGATTCTGACCGATGAAGACGAGCTCCTGACGCATGTCGCCGAACGGCTCCTGCCACTTTTCCCGGATCGACTCCAGGTACTCGGGGTCTTCTGGCCATTCGACCTCCGGCACTGCCCTCCAGAACATGCCGCCGAACCCATAGTGCGCGATGCCACCGGCCTGATTCCACTGACCCGCGAACTGTGGGCGCGTGGCCAGCCAGAAGAAGCCCTTGGAGCGCAGCAGCTTGCCACCAAACCAGTCACCGTGGAGCAGCTGATGGAATTTCTCGGGATGGAACGGCACACGGGCATGGTAAGAGAAGCTCGAGATGCCGTACTCCTCGGTCTCCGGCACGTGCTCGCCGCGCATCTCCTTCAGCCAGCCCGGCGCCTGCTGCGCGCGATCGAAGCTAAAGCGGGCGGTATCCAGCACCTTCTCCAGTGGCACGGCGCCCTTCGTCATGGACAGAATCTCGGCCTCCGGGTTAAGCGAGCGCAGCACGGCCGTCAGCTCGTCCAGCTGCGAGGCATCGAGCAGGTCCGTCTTGCTGATCAACAGCACATCACAGAACTCGATCTGATCGACGAGCAGGTCGGCGACATTACGCTCATCGTCTTCACCAAGGCTTTCCCCCGCTTCCGCCAGAGACTGCGCCTCGCGATACTGGGTGAGGAAGTTGGCACCATCAACAACGGTAACCATGGTATCGAGACGCGCGACATCCGAGAGGCACTGGCCATCCTCACCTTCAAAGGTAAAGGTCTCCGCCACCGGCAGTGGCTCGGAAATGCCGGTGGATTCGATTACCAGACAGTCGAAGCGGCCTTCCTCGGCTAGCCGACGCACCTCGATGAGCAGGTCCTCGCGCAACGTGCAGCAGATGCAGCCATTGCTCATCTCCACCAGCTGCTCCTCGGCGCGATTGAGCGCCACCTCGCCGCCTGTGCCGGGTGCGCCACGCACCATGGCGGCGTCGATGTTGACCTCGCTCATGTCATTGACGATCACCGCGACTCGCCGCCCTTCACGGTTGGCCAGAATGTGATTCAACAGTGTCGTCTTGCCGGCGCCCAGAAAACCGGACAGCACGGTCACTGGCAGGGGCTGTGGCAGGGATTGCGATGAAGATGTTTGGGGGGAAGTCATCAGGCTCTACCTCAATGGATTGGGTCATTGCCACGTCGTGCGCGCATGACGGCATCCTTGCCGGCGCAGGGTCAGGCCGAGAGTCAGGTAAGTGCCTGGACGTGGGGGGACCTCTGGTTTCTCGATGATCAGATGCGCCAAATGATACGTTATAACATAATCTTACGTCAGCCATTTTTTGATGAACCGCCCCACCTCCTTGACTCATCAGCATCAGAAAGAAAGAAAACGCCCCGCTGGCAAGCCAGCGGGGCGTTTCTCGTCGTGAGCAGAATGTCAGGTGACGATCAGACCGCCATCATCACGGCAGAGGCCATCACTGCCCCGCCCACCAGACGAGACGCGATGGTTGGCACGTCCATCAGGCGCTGACCCACTGCACGGCCCAGCAACGCCAAGGCCAGTGTCGCGACCACGAAGCCCGCCATGTAACCCATGGCACTGCCAGCCGCGGGCATTTCCAGCGCGTGGGCGAAGCCGTGGAAGGCCATGAAGCCGGCCACCATGACGGCGCCAGCCAAAGTCGGTAGCCGCAGTAACAATGCCACCAGAGCACCGGACACCAGCACCGAGAGCAGGATGCCCTGTTCCGCGACCAGTGCATGCAGCGCCTGTCCACCGCTGAGAAGCGCAATACCGGCTCCCGCCAGCATGCCGATGACCATCAGCAGAGGTGTGACAAGCCTCAAGGCCCGTGACTGGCGTGCACTCCAGATGCCGATGGCCAGCATGGCCAGCAGGTGATCCAGCCCGGTGAAGGGATGCGTCAGGCCGGCCATCAGTCCGTGGGCATCATGGCCGGGGTGTGCGGAGGCCGAGGTCGCCACCAGCAACAGTGAGGTGGTCAGCAGTGCGGAGTGAGAACGCTTCATGTGTCATTCCTGAACAAGATGATGATGAATTCACCCGATATCCGTCATGTGTCGACTACCGGGAGACAATGGATCCTTAGCAAGCGGTAGAAAACGCTGCGCCGTCAGGCCTGTGCGGCCAGCTTTTCCGGGCGGCGCTCCGGCAGCATGCCGCGATCCAGAATGAAGGCGATGATCTCTTCTAGGCCGACGCCGTCATAAAGGTTGGCAAACACGAAGGGCCGCTCGCCACGCATCTTGCGCGAGTCGCGGTCCATCACCTCAAGCGAGGCATGCACCTGCTCGGCGATGTCGATCTTGTTGATGATCAGAAGGTCCGACTTAGTGATGCCCGGCCCGCCCTTGCGCGGAATCTTGTCGCCTGCCGAGACATCGATCACATAGAGCGTGAGATCGGAAAGTTCGGGGCTGAAGGTCGCGGATAGGTTGTCACCGCCGGATTCCACCAGCACCAGCTCCATGTCTGGATGACGGGCCTGGAGATCATCGATGGCCGCCAGATTCATCGAGGCGTCTTCGCGGATCGCGGTATGCGGACAGCCACCGGTCTCGACCCCAAGGATACGGTCCGCGTCCAGCGCTTCATGGCGCAGCAAGAAATCGGCATCTTCGCGGGTGTAGATGTCATTGGTGACCACCCCGATGTCGTAGTGATCGCGCAGGGCCAAACACAGCTGACGCAACAGCGCCGTCTTGCCGGAGCCTACCGGCCCACCCACTCCTACGCGTAGACAATGCTTCATGACAGCTTCCTTTCTCGTGAGATATCAGGCGTTCGTGTCGGTCGGTTCAGGCGCCGCCGCCTCAGGACAGGCGGCGTTCACTCAACTCCTGAACAGACGGGAATATTGGGTTTCGTGCTGTGCGGAGGCGAGCGCCAGCCCCGGCAGTATCGGGCCAAGTTCAGCATCCGGGCGCTCAAGCGCCTGCGCGACGACCTCCACCACGCGGGGGCGCAGTTGCTCGGTCAGGCGCTGCGCGGCGGTATGCCCCAGCGGCATGGCCTTGCAGGCCACTGCCAGCTGGTTTTCCAGCCAGGCCCAGGCAAAGCCGATCAAGGTCTGGCGCAGTGGCACCCCGCGCTGGTGCGCCACCCAGGCGAACACCGTGACGTAGCCCGGTGTCTCGGGCATCAGCGCCGCTGGCGGTTCAAGTTCGAGGCTTCTGAGCAGACGCAGCAGCGCCGCCCCGAGACGCGCGTCCTCATCGCTGAGTTCGGCGGTTTCCCGTGTCGCCTTGAGCCAGCCATCCCACTCGTTGAGCGCCGCCACATCCTCCACGGCCCATGCCTGCTGCAGGCGCACCAGCAACGGCAGTTCGCAACGGCCGAGCCCATCTTCCAGCACGCCGTCGATCCACTCGCCAAGCTCCTGCTCCTGAGTGACCCACCCCAGTTCAAAGGCACTCTCCAGCCCCTGGGACCAGGCAAAGGCGCCGATGGGCAAGGCCGGACTCACCAGCTGCAGGAGCCCCAGCAGTGCCAGGTCCTCCTGAGCCGGCAGGCCCGCCATGGCATCAGTGCTCATGCGTGTGCTCATGAGAGTGGCTGTGAGAATGACCGTGGCTGTGCTCATGGTCATGTGACTGACCATGATCGTGGCTATGGTCATGGCCGTGAGCATGGGAATGCGCTTGCCCCGCCTGGGCATAGGCACCCGGCTCAGGATCAAAGGGCGCCTCGTGATGGGTGAGGGTCGCGCCAAGGCGCTCGGCCAGCGCTTCCAGCACGTGGTCCGGCGGGAAGCGCACCCAGCCGGTTTCGCCCTTTGCTTCAGCATCAGCGTCAGGCGTATGCATGCCGATCGCCAGCTGCACATGGCGATTGCCCAGGTGATAGCAGAGCGCCGCCATCGGACGCCCGGCGGCGATGTAGGCAGTCACTACCGGCTCATCCGCGGCGCGGATGCGGATCACCTTGCCCTCGCGCGAGGCCAGCCGATCGCCGTCACGCAGCACCGGTCCGCGATCCAGAAACAGGCCGACCTCGCGCCCGCCGTCCGTGGTGGCACGCAAGCGCCCGCGGATGCGCAGCTCCAGCGGCAGAGTCAAGGTATCCAGAGGCTCCGCCTCGGTGTGAGCGCTCGCTGGGTCGCCTGATCCACTGGCGTCTGGCAGGCGATGTATCAGTTCCATCATGGCGTCAATCTCGAATAGGGAATCAGAACAGGCTCTTGAAACAGGCTCTCAGAACAGGTGATAGCGCTGGGCCAGGGGTAGCTCGGTGGCAGGCTCACAGGTCAGAAGCTCACCGTCGGCGAAGACTTCGTAGGTTTCGGGGTCGACCTTGAGCTCCGGGCAGGCATCGTTGAGTTTCATGTCACGCTTGCGCACCTGGCGTACGTCGCGGCAGGCGGACAACGGGCTGTCGAGTCCAAGGGCCTCGCCAACACCGGCCTTGAGTGCCGCCTGAGAGACGAAGGTCAGGCGTGTGGCGCTGGCCGCCTTGCCGAAGGCGCCGAACATCGGGCGGTAATGCACTGGCTGCGGCGTGGGAATCGAGGCATTCGGGTCGCCCATCGGGGCGGCGGCGATCATGCCACCCTTGAGAATGCAGGCCGGTTTGACGCCGAAGAACGCCGGTGACCACAGCACCAGATCCGCCAGCTTGCCGACCTCGATGGAGCCGACCTCATGGGCGATGCCGTGAGTGATGGCCGAGTTGATGGTGTACTTGGCGATATAGCGGCGGGCGCGGAAGTTGTCGGTGCCGCGTTCGGCATCCTCCGCCAGCAGGCCGCGCTGCTCGCGCATCTTGTGCGCGGTCTGCCAGGTGCGGCAGATCACCTCGCCCACACGGCCCATCGCCTGGGAATCCGAGGACATCATCGAGATGACACCCAGGTCATGCAGAATGTCCTCGGCGGCGATGGTCTCGCGGCGAATGCGCGAATCGGCGAAGGCCACATCCTCGGGGATGCTCGGGTCCAGGTGGTGGCAGACCATCAGCATGTCGAGATGCTCATCCACCGTGTTGACGGTGTAGGGACGCGTCGGGTTGGTGGAGGACGGCAACACATTGGGCCGCGAACAGGCGGTGATGATGTCCGGCGCATGGCCGCCACCGGCGCCTTCGGTGTGAAAGGTGTGGATGCAACGGTCCTTGAAGGCCGCCAACGTATCCTCGACGAAGCCTGATTCATTCAGGGTGTCGGTATGGATCGCCACCTGCACGTCATAGGCGTCTGCCACCGTGAGACAGTTGTCGATGGAGGCCGGCGACGTGCCCCAGTCCTCATGAAGCTTGAGGCCGATCACCCCAGCCTCAATCTGCTGCTCTAGCCCCTGTGGCAGCGAGGCATTGCCCTTGCCGAGAAAGCCGATGTTCATCGGCAGGCTGTCCACCGCCTGCAGCATCTTGCCGATATGCCAAGGCCCCGGCGTACAGGTGGTGGCATTGGTGCCGGTGGCCGGCCCCGTCCCACCGCCCAGCATGGTGGTGATGCCGCTCATCAGCGCCTCTTCCACCTGCTGGGGGCAGATGAAATGGATATGCGGATCGACACCGCCAGCGGTGAGGATCTTGCCCTCGCCGGCGATGATCTCGGTGCCCGGGCCAATCACGATATCCACGTCAGGCTGAATGTCGGGATTGCCAGCCTTGCCGATGGCCGCGATACGCCCGCCCTTGAGACCGACATCCGCCTTGACGATGCCCCACCAGTCCAGAATCAACGCATTGGTGATCACGGTATCCATCACGCTCTCATCAGCGCGCTGACTCTGGCCCATGCCATCGCGAATCACCTTGCCACCGCCGAACTTCACCTCTTCGCCATAGTGGGTGAAATCCTTTTCCACCTCGATCCACAGTGCCGTGTCGCCCAGACGCACGCGGTCACCGGTGGTCGGGCCGTACATGTCAGCATAGGCCTGTCGCGTTATCTTCATGGGTTGCCTCTTGATCCCTGAGCCGCAGTCTCTGAATGAGCTCCGAGGTAAATGCCTGTCAGTACCATTGCCTGACGCATTGAGCTAAAGGGCGTCGCTCGCTCAGCGCTCGACACTGCCGTCATCCTTGAGCTGTCCCATCACCTCGCCACGGAAGCCATAGATGTGGCGACTGCCGGCGAAGGGAATCAGCGTGACGTCACGCGTCTGCCCGGGCTCGAAGCGAATCGCCGTGCCGGCGGCGATGTCCAGGCGCTGTCCGAGGGCGGCCTCGCGATCGAACACCAGCGCCGGATTGGCCTCGGCAAAGTGATAGTGCGAGCCGATCTGGATCGGTCGGTCGCCGCTATTGCCGACCGAGAGCGTGGTGCGCAGGCGGTCCTCGCAGAGAGAAATCTCGCCGTCCGCCACCTGATATTCACCGGGAATCATCATTGCTCACCTCACACGATGGGGTTGTGAACGGTCACCAGCTTGGTGCCATCCGGGAAGGTCGCCTCGACCTGCACCTCGGGAATCATCTCGGCGATGCCTTCCATCACGTCATCACGGGTCAGCACCTCTGCCCCGCGCCCCATCAGTTCAGCCACACTCAATCCTTCGCGTGCGCCTTCCAGAATCTCGGCGCTGATCAACGCGATGGATTCCGGATAGTTGAGCTTGAGGCCCTTGGCCTTGCGGCGCTCGGCCAGCAGCGCTGCGGTAAACAGCAACAGCTTGTCCTTGTCTCTTGGCGTCAGTTCCATGTCGTGGCTCTTGTGGTTGTCATTGCGTGGGGCTTTCGAGGTCAGGTCAGCCAGATACGTGGCACCTGTGCCTCAAGCCCCGTCATCAGCGGGCGCAAGATCTGCCATGCCTGCTGGCACAGCGCCCAGGCCTCGTTGCGTTCATGGCCCAGATAGCGCAGCAGCAGCACGCCCTCGCGGCGTGTCACCGCCCATCGTAGAGAGGCAGGCATCGCCTCGCGCAGGGCCTCGATGGCCGCCGCCTCATCTGCAAGCCCTACCGCCCACAGCGTGGCCTGGACACTGCAGCCGCCCTGCCCCCAGCGCCCCATGAAGCGCGCATGCAGAGGGTCCAGCGACTGGCGCTCGATCCACACTGGCTTGCCGTCACGCGTCAGGCGGAAGCGTTGCTCCAGATGGCCACTGACGAAGGGCAGCTCACCGACGGGACGGCCGAGTGCCAGCACCTCCCAACCCAGACAACGGGCATTGCCCTCAAGCTCGAGGGTGGTGGTCTGCTCGCCGCGCGAGCCATTGAAGGCCAGCGTCTCCTGAGGCAGCCATTCCAGAGTGGCGCCGTTGGCGACCTTGAGATGCGTATGCTGGCCCCAGGGCACGCCGTTGCGATCCGCCTTGTAGAGCTTGGCCGCCGCCGGCGTGGTCAACAGCACCTGCGCGCCTTCCTCGACCTCTGCCGTGATATGCAGCGCATCACCACTGACCAGCCCGCCGGGAGGGTGCAGCAGATAGACATGGCAGCAGCCGTGGCGGCCTTCCGGATAGAAAGGGCGCTGCGCGCGCAGCGGGCCGTGGTGACGACGACGCGTCAGTCGCGTGATGGGGCCTGCGCCATCGCGGGTGTCGGTCTCGAAGCGCAGCGCCAGCGAGGCCTGCCACTGACGCTGATCATCGAAGCGATGGCCGGACGCGACATCCGTCGCGCCGTCTGCGGAAATCATGTGCTGGATCGTCATACGGTCAGGTGCTGCTTGATCAGTTCATCGGACAGCGCCGCGATCTCGCCTTCGGCCACCCGCCGGCCGCGATCCATGATCACGAAGCGATCGGCGTACTTGCGCGCGAAGGGCAGCTTCTGCTCGACCAGCAGCACCGTCAGGCCGTCTTCCTTGATCAGGCGCCGAATGACCTCGCCTATCTGAGCGACGATATTGGGCTGGATGCCTTCGCCGGGCTCATCGAGGATCAGCAGGCGCGGCTCGATCACCAGCGCGCGGCCGATGGCGAGCTGTTGCTGCTGACCGCCGGACAGGTCGCCCCCGCGCCGGTGACGCATCTCCTTGAGCACGGGAAACAGCTCATAGATGCGCTCGGGAATCTGACGCAGACCATCACGGCGCACGGCGAGCCCGGTGCGCAGGTTCTCTTCCACCGTCATCATCGGGAAGATCTGACGTCCCTGAGGGACATAGCCGACGCCCAGGCGAGCGCGCTCCTCGAGCTTGCGACGTGTCAGATCAAGGGGTTCGTGGCCACTGGCATCGCTGCTACTGCCCTCAGCATCGGCGCGGTACAGGAGCTTGCCGTCACGGACGCTCTCCTCACCCATGATGCATTTCATCAAGGTGGTCTTGCCGACGCCGTTGCGGCCCATCACGCAGGTGCATTGGCCGGCGGGAATCTCCAGCGTGAGATCCCACAGCGTATGACTCTCGCCGTAGAACTGATTGAGCGACTCGATGCTCAGCAGCGGCGCCACGTCATTCGTCGCCGGGTCGTGGATCGGTGATGCGTGGGGCATCGGGGTATCGGTCATCTGCGCTTGCGTCATCCGTCACTCTCTCCCAGGTAGACCTCGACGACCTTGGGGTCGCTCGATACCGCATCCATGCTGCCTTCCGCCAGTACCGAGCCCTGATGCAGCACCGTGACCTTGCGCGCGATGGAGCGCACGAAGCCCATGTCATGCTCGACCACCACCACCGACTGGCGTCCCGCCAGACTGGTCAGCAGCTCCGCGGTGCGCTCCATCTCCTGCTCGGTCATGCCAGCCACCGGCTCATCGACCAGTAGCAGACGTGGTTTCTGCATCAACAGCATGCCAATCTCCAGCCACTGCTTCTGGCCGTGGGACAGGATGCCCGCCTCGCGCGCATGCCATTCCTTGAGATGAATCGTCTGCAGCACTTCCTCGATCCGATCCCGAGTCTCGCCGGTCATGCGCGCGGTCAGGGTCGGGAAGATGCGCTTGTCGGTGGCCATCGCGAGTTCGAGATTCTCGAACACGCTGAGCGCCTCGAAGACGGTGGGCTTCTGGAACTTGCGACCGATGCCCAGGGTGGCGATCTCGGGCTCACTCATATGCAGCAGATCGTGGCGGCTGCCGAACCATACCGAGCCACTGTCGGGGCGCGTATTGCCGGTGATGATGTCCATCATCGTGGTCTTGCCCGCGCCGTTGGGGCCGATAATGCAGCGCAGCTCACCATCGTCGATGGTCAGGTTGAGGTCGTTGATCGCCTTGAAGCCATCGAAGCTGACACTGACATCCTCCAAATAGAGGATCGGCCCGTGGGTCACATCCACCGGCGAGACGCGCGGGGTCAGGAAGTCGAACACGCGATCCCGCGTGGCCATCTCTTTCAACAGGCTCATGCAGTGGCCTCCTGCTCGGTGGGACGAGTCGCGTTCGTCGGATCAATCTTCGCCTTGGACGACGAGCGCCTGCCCCAGCCACGCTGGGCGAACAGGCCGGCGATGCCCTTGGGCAACAGCACGGTGACCAGCACGAACAGGCCGCCGAGAGCGAACAGCCAGGCGTCCGGCATGATGCCGGTGAACACCGTCTTGGCGTAATTGACGATCAGCGCGCCCAGCACAGCGCCGTAGAGCGTCGCGCGACCACCGAGCGCTACCCACACCACCACCTCGATGGAGAACAGCGGCGAGAACTCGCCGGGGTTGATGATGCCGACCTGCGGCACATACAGCGCTCCCGCCACTCCGGCCAGCATCGCCGAGACCACGAAGATGAACAGCTGGACACGCTCGACGCGATAGCCCAGAAAGCGCGTGCGCGCCTCGGCGTCGCGACAGGCGATACTCACGCGCCCGAGCTTGGAGCCGACGATGCCGCGACACAGCAGATAGCCGAGTCCCAGCGCCACACCACTGGCGATGAACAGCGCGACGCGCATGGCATCCGTGCGTAGATCGAAGCCCAGCATGTCCTTGAAGTCGGTCAGGCCGTTGTTGCCACCAAAGCCCATCTCATTGCGGAAGAACGCCAGCATCAACGCGAAGGTCAGCGCCTGGGTGATGATAGAGAGATAGACACCGGTGACGCGTGAGCGGAAGGCCAGGAAGCCGAACACCAGCGCCAGCAGTCCCGGTGCCAGCAGCACCATCAAGAAGGCGAAGCCGGGCATGTCGAAGCCCTGCCAGAACCACGGCAGCTCCTGCCAGTTGAGGAAGACCATGAAGTCCGGCAGTTCCGGATTGCCATAGACGCCGCGGTCACCGATCTCACGCATCAGGTACATGCCCATGGCGTAACCGCCCAGCGCGAAGAAGGCGCCGTGGCCCAGGCTGAGGATACCCAGGTAGCCCCAGACGAGATCCACCGCCACCGCCAGCAGCGCATAGCACAGGTACTTGCCCAGCAAGGTGACAGTGAAGGTGCTGACATGCAGCGGATTACTCTCGGGCAGCAGCACATGCAGCAGCGTGACCGCGAGAACCGACAGTGTCAGGACTGCCAGGAATATCTGGGTGGAGCGCTCCGTGAAGGGGCGCGCCAGCCAGTAACGTGAATCAGGCATGGATCAACCCTCCGCGGCGCGGCCCTTCTGCGGGAAGAGTCCCCGCGGGCGCTTTTGAATGAACAGGATGATGAACACCAGCACCACGATCTTGGCGAGGACCGCACCCGCCCAGGGCTCGAGGAACTGGTTGAGCAGCCCCAGCGACATGCCGGCCACCAGCGTGCCCCACAGATTGCCGACCCCGCCGAACACCACCACCATGAAGGAATCGATGATGTAGTTCTGGCCCAGGTTCGGCCCGACGTTGGTGATCTGTGAGAGCGCGACACCGGCAAGGCCGGCAACGCCGGAGCCGAGTGCGAAGGTCATGATGTCGACACGCGTCGCCTTGATGCCCATCGAGCGCGCCATGGCACGGTTCTGGGTCACCGCCCGCACCTCGAGTCCGAGACGGGTACGCCGCATGATCAGCATCAGGCCAGCGAACACGAACAGCGCGAAGCCGATGATGTAGAGGCGATTGAGCGTCAGTGATAGCGCCTCGTTGATCATCAGCGAGCCGCTCATCCACTCCGGCGTGACCACGATGCGATTCAGGGGCGAGATGGTGGTACGCACCAGTTGCTGCAGGATCAGGCTGATGCCGAAGGTGGCCAGCAAGGTCTCAAGCGGACGCCCCTTGAGATGCTGGATGACGCTGCGCTCGATGATCACACCCACCGCCGCCGCGACCAGAAAGCCCGCCGGAATCGACAGCAGCAGCGCCAGTCCCGGCTGCCCGGGCAGCAATTGCTGCATGCCCCAGGTGGTGTAGGCGCCCAGCATGATCAGTTCGCCATGCGCCATGTTGATCACGCCCATGACACCGAAGGTGATGGCAAGCCCGATGGCGGCCAGCACCAGTACCGAACCCAGCGAGAGGCCGAAGTAGAGCGTCTCGAGCCCGCTGTTGAGCTGAAGCTTCTGCTCGATACCGGCCAGCGCCACCTTGGCGGCTTGGGCAAGCTTTGGATCATCACTCACCGCGGCGCCATTGATGGCGGCGATCGCGGCGGCGTTCAGGCTGCCGGAGAGCGTCTCCAGCGCTACGGGGTCGCCAGTGGCTTCCAGCTGCTGGATGGCGAGCGCTTCCTTCAGAGTGGCGCGGATAGCGTCATCGCCTTCCTGCTCGATCAGGCTGGGCAGCCGCTCGGCCATGGCCTCGTCGACACTGCCGCGCAGGCCGCGCGCCGCCGCGAGTCTGACCTCGGCATCCGGGGAAGACAGGTCGATCATCGAGAGCACGCCATCGATATGTCCACGCAGCGAGTTGTTGCTGCGCAGTGTCTTGAGATCGCGGCGCGAGACCTTGCCTGCCGATTCTCCCGACAGGGCGTCGGAAACGGCCCACTCACGGCCGCGATTGTTGTCGATGATCAAGAAGCGCTCGGCGTCCTTGAGGCGAGCCAGCTTGCTGGCGGAAAAGGCTTCCAGCCAGCCACGTGCACGTGCATCGCCGCTCATGGCGATCTCATCGATCACGGCCGGCTTGGCCGGGTTGCGTGCCTCGGCAAGCCGGGTCAACAGAGATTGGGCAGCGCCATCGGACAGGCGCGCAGACTGGCCAGTCGCGGACTCGGACTGGGCAGCGGCAAACAGGGCGAATGACAAAAGACAGACCAGCAGCATCCACTGCCAGCACCAGCGGTACATCGTTGCAACGGAGATAGACATCAAGAAGGCCATCCATGGTGAACGCGCAAAGGCGTCATCAGTGTCCGAGGGCATCGAGGCCTCGGAGCTGACACTCAACGAGGCGGCATGCAGGCTCCCCTGCACGCCGCCTCGCTCTCAAAACGTGCTACGCATCATTGCGTCGCAACGCTCTGTTGAGCCCCACAGGAATGGGTCACGACATTGTAGTTGCCGCATTCCATCGGCTTGCGCCAGTCACTGATCAGGTCCTTGGAACCTTCCAGATAGTCAGACCAGGCATCGCCTGCCACGGTGGACGGGGTCTGCCAGACGACGGAGAACTGGCCGTTGTCTTGGATCTCGCCGATCAGCACCGGCTTGGTGATGTGATGGTTGGGCATCATGGTGGCGTAGCCGCCGGTCAGGTTGGGCACCGAGACACCGATGATGGCGTCCTTGACCGCATCGACCTCGACACTGCCGGCCTTGCGCGCGGCTTCCATCCACATGTTGAAGCCGATGTAGTGGGCTTCCATCGGGTCATTGGTGACCGCATCTTCCTTGCCGGTGTAATCGATCCACTCATCGATGAAGTCGTAGTTGGTGTCGCTGTCCACGCTCATGAAGTAGTTCCAGGCGGCCAAGTGGCCGACCAGCGGCGCGGTATCGATGCCCGAGAGTTCCTGCTCGCCCACCGAGAAGGCCACCACCGGGATGTCCTCGGCATTGATGCCCTGGTTGGCCAGCTCACGATAGAACGGCACGTTGGCATCGCCATTGATGGTGGACACCACGGCCGTCTTCTTGCCGGCACTGCCGAAGGACTTGATGTCCGAGACGATGGACTGCCAGTTGGAATGGCCGAAGGGGGTGTAATTGACCATCACATCCGCGTCCGCCACGCCCTTTGACTTGAGGTAGGCAGCCAGGATCTTGTTGGTGGTACGCGGATAGACATAATCCGTGCCCGCCAGCACCCAGCGCTCCACGCCGACGTCGTTCATCAGGTAATCCACTGCCGGAATCGCCTGCTGATTGGGCGCCGCCCCTGTATAGAAGACGTTCTCCGAAGACTCCTCGCCCTCATACTGCACCGGATAGAACAGCAGGCCGTTGAGCTCCTCGACCACCGGCAACACCGACTTTCGCGAGACGGACGTCCAGTTGCCGAAGATCACGTCGACCTTGTCCTGCGCCAGTAGCTCACGCGCCTTCTCGGCGAACAGCGGCCAGTTGGAGGCCGGGTCGACAACCACAGGCTCCAGCTTGCGTCCCAGCAGCCCGCCCTGCTCGTTCTGCTTCTCGATCAGCATCAGCATGGTGTCTTTCAGTGTCGATTCACTGATCGCCATGGTGCCGGACAGTGAATGCAGGATGCCGACCTTGATCGGCCCCTCTTCTGCCTGAGCGACATTGGCGAGCGAGAAACCGACACAGGCGGATAGCATTGCGGCAGCGATTTTCTTATTCACGACATTCCCTCGTGTCTTGTTGTACTTGTTGTCCAGACTGAGGTACTGCAATCGATGTGCCAGCCCATGATCAAGCGCCCCGTTATTGAGACATCATCCTTGTATCGCGCTTGTGGAGAGATGCGCGCGCACCTCAAGCGCACCGAAACAGAGCAACAAAGTCTCCTTCATGCTGAAAGCGCACCAATATGGTGAGCTTTTTATAAACACCTTATATAAGCCTCTGTTTCACAGTACTTCTTAGACTGGTTTTGTTGTTGCGTACTGGTGCATATCGCATTCGATAGACTTTCCAACCACATGATGCCTCTGCGAAATCAATCCCTTTTAAACAGCCCTTCCCCTCTCTATAAGGACAGCGACTTCTGACATACAGACTGCAGGAGTGCGGCCGTCAGGCCGTTGCAGATCGCCTTCCCTGAAGCACGAAGCCCGATAGCGTAGGTGGGACTTGCGAACAACAGCGCAAGCCACAGGCGTCACGGCGTCGACGCCCCACACTACCGATCAACCGAGGTGCTTCATGACCATCCCATTGCCATACCGGTATTCATCCAGGCGTGAAAACGCCACATGCTGGATAACGCCCTCTGACTTCGATGGATTGACATCATCAGGAGGTGGGCATGTCGCTTGAAAAGGAACCGGGTCTTTTACCGAGCGAAGTCACACCATGGCTCGGCAAGGAGCAGAGCCATGAGCTGACAGACAACATGCAATTGTCACGCGCCGCGAGACGATTACTGGCTGACAGCATGGCAAAGAACACCATCCTGGCATTTCGATCAGATATCCGGGGCTTCATGAAGGCCGGCTACTCACTCCCCGCTACTGCCCAGCAAGTCGCCAATTATCTGGCGGAGATGCATACCAAAGGCCGCAAGCCTGCCACGATTTCCCGTCACGCCAGCTCGCTGGGCACCTGGCATGTTTACATGCAGCTGCCCTCTCCCACCCTGAGCCTGGAAGTGAAAGGCGTATTGAAGGGGATTCATCGCAAGAGTGATGGACGGCAACGTCAAGCGCCCGCATTGCGACTCCATCATTTGCGACAGCTGTTGCAGGCTCTGGACCTTGATGCTCCACGAGATCTACGTGATGCCAGCATGTTCTGTCTGTGCTTCTACGGGGCGTTTCGCTCCAGTGAGGTCGTCGCGCTCTACAGAGAGGATATCGAATGGCGTGATGGCGGTATCGTGATCACGTTGCGCCACAGCAAAACCAATCAAAGCGGACGGATCGAACAGAAGATGCTTCCCCGTAATCCTGCGGGGGGGCGTTGCTGCCCAGTGACGTTACTGGAGGCTTGGCTTGCATGGAGCGGCATTCGTCGAGGCGCACTGTACCGATCCATCGATCAGGCAGATCGAGTGGGGGCCGGCAGAATGCACCCCGTCACGTTCGGCAACCTGCTCAAGAAGGCGTTACAGCGCGCCAACCTCACTGCAGAGAAGTTTACCACCCACAGCTTTCGTGCCGGCTTCATCACTGAAGCGCATCTCCGTGGTAAGAGCGACCAACAGATAAAGCGCATCAGCGGGCATCGTGACCAAAAAACCTTCGAACGCTACATCCGCATGGCGGATGACATGCATGACCCGGGCAATGACATCTTTTGATAGCTCGCACCCTGAAAGGCGCTGCCAAGGACGGCAGCACTTCCAGCGGGGCCGATGAGATGATATTTATCCTACTATAAGGATGAGATAATTAATAAGACGCAAGGGAGAGCTCATGACCGATACCTACACGCCCCTGCCTGAGGCTGAGTTTTCCATCTCAGGCAAGATACGGAATCTTTCACGACGCTCTCTTGGCGATCTCATCTCCCTTCCGCCTCCACGCAAAGGCAAAGCCCCTTCATACAAGGGCCTGCTGCTCAGTCACCTACCCATCGTGCTTGTCGGTGCCCAGGGCCACACCGAGCTGCTCACCCATGGCATGCTCCTACGACAACTCAGAGGGTCATCTCTCGAGAACTTCCGTTCCCTGAAGGTGTTTGAGGTGGACCGTGAAGGTCTCACCTACGAGGAGCTGGAGGTGTTGCGCTATCTGTCAGAGGTGCTACCTCAGGAGCTTTTCAACACCTCACACGTGATGGAAGCCCGTGCATTCATCAAGCAGCTCAATGAGAAGCCTGGGCTGGAAGAGAAGTTGGCCCGTATCGTGTTCGGGTTATCGAAATCCACCCTGGATATCAAGAGTCTCATGATCCTGACCCAGGGCCGCTGGGCGAAGAGCACACTGCAACGTGCCCACAGTCCCAAAGGCCAGCGGAGTCTCGACGATGATCGCGGAGCTTCAGAGCCACCCTCCCCCGAGACAAGCAAGGACAACGAGGCACAAAAAGCGGCGCCAACATCAGTGCCCCTCACTCCCCCAGCGCCCAAGCCGATTCCATCCGCTCGGTACCAATCAGCATCGGGCTCCGCCCCAGACACCACGAGGCCAGCCACCTCACCCACTCGCAGGTCCCATGTAGCACAAAGGGTTGACGACCTGTTTGGCGATCTATTGGACGAGGAAGGGAGTCCTCCTCATGATGGATGATACTCCCGAAAGCAAGACATGGCTCCCCGAAACCATCCTTCATCAGTGGGAAGAACAACTAGATGACGTGGTATTGTCGGCTTCGGAGGAAACGCGCTTATGGCCGTTTCTTCACTGTAATCTTCCCCCATGTAGTCAGGCGGATCTCTGGATATCCGCTCATATTCAGGCAGCGGATGACAATGATCCTGAGTTGCTCGACCTCATCAACAAACTCCTGAGGATACTCCCTCTTGCGCCGGGACCATTACAGGCGATTCGTCAGAGCCACCCACTGCATAGCCAGCTGACCTTTCCCGATAAATTCGCTCCCTCCATGGTGCGAGCCAATATCGCAAACCAGGCAATACAGCTCGCGCGCCATGGCACGACCTCAACACACGCTTTCGAACTCTTGCCAAGCAATGGCGAGCCATCCCCCATCGAGCACAATCGCCGATTGATTCGTCTTGCCTTGCGCGACATGGCCGGCTATCACTCGGGGCCTTCTGTCGATTGCAATCTCTATTACCAGCATTTATCGACCCTACATGTCGCATTGAAGTACATGCTGTCACTTTGGCAGCACCCGATCGCGTGGCATCATTCTGCCAATCTCTCGTTATTCAGCGCCTGGCAACACATCCCATGGCTGAAAAACGACAACCCAAGGCTGCATGACCAATTGCAGCAAGCCCAGGAACTGCTCTCCGGTTACCTGCCCATCGGGACTCGTCGCGCGCGCTACGTGAAGCGGCACCCGCAACGCTCCGTCTTTTTTCACGACTCATTCAAGCGCGACTTTTCATCGGTTGCCTCCAGTCCTGAACTATCTGAGACACTCGGTACCGCACGACCTTCGGACGACAACGAGGACGTTGACACCAGTCTCGAACCAGACAAGATCTCTCAGCCACAAGAAGAAGTGGAAGCGCCCTTTCATCACAAGGGAGATACCCTGTTGACACCGCAAGATTGCAGGGTGATCGCGCGCAAACGTCAGCAAACCTCTATCGCACAGAGCCTGGGAAGTCTGTCGAATTTCGCCACCACTCAAGGGCAGATCCGAGGAATACTGACATTATCTTTCCCGCCTGATGCCAGACTGCTGGTGCAGCTTGTGCTCGCAACAGGTATTGCCCCCGAACGTCTCAGTCAGCTCCGTGTGACGGGTGTCGAGCAGGAGGCACTGCTCTGCACTGCGACGGTGTCGCGGAATCAATCACTGCAGTGGGTCCCCGATAGCAACACACTCTACGTTCCTGTCATTCATGCACCGTCACAAAGCCCACCCCTGCCTCTTCGCCTACCGGACGCCCTCGCGATACCCCTCAATCAATTGAGCGAAGCGACACCTCAGCCTCTGACCAAGAGTCTGGCGGTGCTCAACCGCCAGCTGAGGCAACATATGGCAACGCACACAGGCACGACTCCCACGGCCCAGCGCGTGGCCAGAGCCGCACGGCTTCATCTTCTCGGCATGGCGAAGACCGATATCGAAGCGGAGTGGCTTCACGGGGAGCTCAGCCTGAAAACAGCAGCGCCTGCCGCTTACCGCAAGACGTCCCTACGTGAACTGCAGCGTCTCATGAACACGTCGCTGGGGTGGTGGGAGATCACGACACCGATTAACGCGACCCTGCCTCCCAGGAATGCACACGCCATCACGACCTTGGGCTCGAGCATGACACTTTCGCTCCACACTGCCAGGGTGGCACTGAAGGGCTTACATGATCTGGCCCAAAAGGGTCTTTCCGACTTTCCTATTGCTGCACGTGGCCGAACCCCTTCACCTGAGGACTGCTCAGCCTTGATCGAGCTCAACAGTGCGCTGTGCTGCTACATACTCATGGGAGTCCAGCTGACGGCAGGACTTCGTCCACCAGGCGCCACTACGCAAATGTCTCGGCGTGGACGTCTGCTGTGGGTCGCTGACAAGGATTCAGGCCTCTACAGAGAAAGCCGGGTCATCCCGTTGCCTCTCCCGGTTTGCCAGAATCTCGATACCCTGCAGGCATGGCAGGCCTCCTGGCGGCAGCACTGGCCACGAAATGGCGGGACCTGGCTGTCATGGCCTGAAGACGAACAGGCACTGGCCATGTGGTGGTCAAGACGCCAGGCCAGCCTCAACCTGACCGCAAAGCCTTGCCAGCAGACCCACATCCGAGGCTGGATCAGCACACATCATCAGGCGCCGTCACTGACAGTCGCGTCACGCAGTGCACTCGCTACCCTGCTGGCACTTCCCGATAACGCGCCACGTCATTTCGTCGCCCAGACACTCGATGGGCGAATGCAAGCGAACGCGCTGGATATGCTGCTGGGCCATGTCAAACGCGGCCAGCAGCGCCACGCCCCCTATGCCAGCAACATCTGCCTACCGCCGGAGATGCAACGCCTCTTGGGGGAGTTGTCTGATGAGTTGCGAATCAAGGCGATACCTCTCAAGGACTTGCCATGAGCAGAGATGGGAAATTTTACCTTGCACCTGCAAGGGAGATGCCAGGACCCCGATCACTGGCCAATCTCGACCCTGACCTGCACCTAAAGCTCATGAGCACCCACCACATGCAAGAACTCTGGTCGCGCTGGGAGGAACGCCGACTTGATCGAGTCAAAGGCAAGCAACGCCAGCAAAGCCTGCATCTGCTGTACTGGATCGAGCGTCACGCCAAGCGCCAACCGGCCAACGATATGCCGGCAGAGGCCGGAAGCATGATGCTGTACCTTAACCATACGCAAGCCAAGGCCATGGTCACGGAACTGATTCGATGGGGAAAGGTGCATCATCGCCGGCCGATAAGGCCTCGTGAAGCTTACCGCGTCATCAGCCGCTTTCTGGAGGAAGTCAACCAAAGCCCGGGAGTCGTGGCGATGCTGCCACAGTGGCCCACACAGGCCCGGCGCAAAAGCGTGCTGCCAATGGAAGCCAAAGCTCTGGACCGCGCGACCAGGGTCTTGCCAATCATCCGCGCGCTACGTCAACCCGGGGCTGGCTTTCCGCTGTTGCGCGCTGCCGTAGAGCTCGGTGTGCGTGCAGGGTTAGGCCAACAGGTGATTCTGGTCACATTGGCCTGCCTGACGCGTCGTCACTTCGAGAGCGACCGCAACGCCCCCAATGAGTGGGTCTGGATCCCCGCTCACGCGGCACCGCCGCCGGTCATGTCGCCTCACCTGACGGCCTACCGCCTGCCATTGGAGTCGACACTGACGACTGCGCTCAAGACATTGAGAGCCAGAAAGCTCACCACCGCCAGGGACGAATGGTTATTGGCCGAGAGGCCAGAAGACCAGTCCCTCTCGATTCCCGAACGGATTCGCATCGTCAAGGGTCGCATGAGACAGGAGCTAGCCTCCCTGATCACCACACTGCCCATGACAACCGAGGAACGCCGCACGCTTAAGCTGACCACCTTACTGAGCGCATTGCCTCATGCGGCAGTCCTGGGGGGATTGCCCGGCTACTGGGTCAGCCAGTTCAGTCGCTATCCGATTCCCTACAGCAGCGCGCATGGGCTTTATGAGCCCCACTCCTACTTCGCTCGGCTCGAGGCACCACCAGTCAGCACGGTCATGGCGACTGATTCCGGCAATCACCAGCAGGAATCCGTGACGAATGACGACACGGTGAGCGCCATGGATCTTTTCGCGACCAAGGCTTCTGAAACGAACGCTTCCCCCCACTCAAGTGTACTGACACAACCTCCGGGACAACGCTTGATGACCCAGGATTCCTGGCCGATCGACTGGCTTCCGTCGGCAAGGCGCATCCTCAAGCAATGGATCGGGGTCATTTCCTCTGATCATCTTCGCAAGACAAGTGACAAGAGGGTCAAGAAGCGTCTGGAGGCGCTGCTGCTCGAGACAAGCAGACGTCTCACAAGACTCATGGGCATCCGCCATAGCTACCCGGTCATGGTGCTCTATTGGCTGCATGATCTGCGCGTGACTCGCATGCTGCGCGTCAGTTCGCTGCACACCTATCTTTCTCGCAGCTTGCCAATGGCGATGGCGGACTACACCTTGTCGATCGACATTCAGGAGTGGGACAACGACAGTGCCCAGGAAATGTGCTGGTGCGTGCCACGCGATATGGGGTGGTCTGCCAGCACGACACACAGCTTTCTCGGCAATATGGGGCAGCTCATCCGCTTCATGCACAGCATGGGAGTATTGCTGGACGTGGAGCCGCCGATATCAGGCAATCACAAGACCCCCAGTGCCAAACGCATTCATTTCGCCACCCTGAGACAGATGGAAAAGGTACGTACCCACCTTCTCGCAGTCCCCGATGCAAGGCCTGATGCCACCATGCAGTGGCTCAGCATCGCACTGGGCTTCCACGGGGGGATGCGCGCCAGCGAGGTCTGCGCCCTGACGCTACGGGACATCCGCATCGAATGTCCTCAGGGCACTTTTTCGCTTGAGCAGTGGTTGGAGGATCACTGCCCGGCCGCCCCCTCAACGGCGTTATCTGATGCAGGATTCTCACCTCCCGCACCACATGAGAGAGAGACCCTGCACGTAAAGTTGAGTGAACTGCTGAAGTCATTGCCGGAGATTGAGTGCCGCGTTTATATTCACGCTGGAAAGACGCCTTCAGCGCGGCGCGTACTTCCCCTGCACCTTCTGACATTCTTCGGCGATATTGAACTGTTGGCAGCATGGTGGGTAGATCGACGGCGATGCTTCCCCTCGACAGCCCTCTCCGACATCGCGTTGTTCGGCCCGAACGAGAGTTGTCAGGCATTCAATCATGCCGGTCTGATCGCTCCGGCAATCGACACCATGAGAAGTGTGCTGGGGAGTGCCATCGATTTTCACTCGTTGCGCCATGCAGCGGTCAGTTGGTGGCTGATCCGTCTTGAGGCGGCACAGAGCCGTGACATACTTGACGACTTGCAGGAGCACGGCTCCTGGGGACTGCAAAAAGCCCCCCTGAAACGCTTTCTGAAGGGGGTTCGAGGCTATGCCGGACAGGACAGTCAGGATCGCGGCATGTTGTTGTATCAACTTGCCGTCTGGATCGGCCACCGCACCCCGGAACAGACATTGACGCACTATGCCCATAGTCTGGAATACCTGCACCGGCAGGCCATGCGGCGCGCCAGTGAGTACACCCAGGCGATCACACCCTGGGTAGCCCCAATAACATGAGGTGCCAGGGCCTGACTCAACGCCTCTCCAAGCCCCCCCAACAGGCAACCGCCTTGCCGTGCCCCAACGGGGGGCCGTATCGGTATCATACCGGAGCAAACAACAAGGCCAGATCCTCCTCATCAAACAGTGGGCCCTCCTCCTGACGCCCACTTCCCCCTTCCAGTACTGATGCGGCAAGATCCGCCTTGCGAGACTGCAGCTCCAAAATGCGTTCCTCAACAGTTCCTGCACAAACCAGCTTGTAGACAAACACCGGATTCTTCTGGCCCATTCGATGAGCACGCCCGGTGGCTTGGGCCTCTACGGCAGGATTCCACCAGGGGTCGTAGTGGATGACCGTATCTGCCGTCGTGAGATTGAGCCCAGTCCCCCCTGCCTTGAGGCTGATCAGGAATACGGGCACCTCCCCACGCTGGAATTGCGCCACACGCTCAGTTCGCACTGCCCCGGGCGTCTGCCCGGCGAGAGTCAAGTGAGAAATCCCTTCCCGCTCCAGTGCCCCCCCGATCAATTCAAGCATTTCCGTAAATTGCGAGAAGATGAGGATACGCCGACCATCCTCGACCAATGATGGCAACAGTTCACCTAGCGCCTCCAGTTTGGCTGAGCGCTGAACCGTCGCCGCACTTTGATGTTTGACAAGCCGTGGGTCACAACATACCTGGCGTAATTTCAACAGGGCATCCAGCATCACGATGCCGGAGGCCGCCAGCCCGCGTGTCTCGATCGCCTCCTTGACCCGTTGATGCTGTGTCAGTCGAAGACTCTCATAAAGCTCTCGCTGTGCACCGGTCAGTGTGATGTCTCGCTGAGTCTCAGTCTTGTCCGGCAACTCATTGAGGACTTGCTGTTTGGTACGCCGGAGGATGAGTGGCGAGATACGACGAGAGAGTCGCTGACTCACAGCGTCGTCAGCATGTTTCTCGATAGGGGTACGAAAATTCCGACCAAACCACTGCTGGCTCCCCAGCGCGCCTGGCGCAGCAACATCCAATTGCGCCCATAACTCACCTAGGTGGTTTTCCAATGGCGTTCCGGTCATCGCGATCATGCGACCAGCATTGAGCCTGCGCACGGTACGCGCCGTCTGACTGGCAGCGTTCTTGATGGCTTGGGCCTCATCCAGTACCACGATACCGAAGTGCTGCTCGCACAGATGCTCGATATCTCGAACCAGAAGGGGGTAAGTCGTGATGACAAGATCTACATTGGCGACAGCAGTATCGATCTGCTCACGACGACTGGCCTTGGCTCCCTGAAGCGCCAGCACGCTCAGTGTCGGCGTAAATCGAGCCGCTTCGGCGCACCAGTTACCGACGAGACTCGTCGGGGCCACCACCATGACAGGCCCACGCAGTCCCCCTCGCGAACGCTCATCGAGCACGTGTGCAAGGATCTGAATGGTTTTTCCAAGCCCCATGTCATCCGCCAGAATACCGCCAGTACTCAACTCCGAGAGGAATCGTAACCAGGCCAGTCCTCGCGCCTGGTAATCGCGCAATTCTCCCTGGAAACCGTCAGGGGCTGGCAATTTATCAGGAAGCTCACGCAAGCGTTGGGCAAGGGCAACGACATCCTCTCGCCCTACCCAGCGCTCATGATCTGCCAAGGGGGCCAGCTGATCGATGGAGGTCAGGGGGACACGCAGTGCACTTGTGGGTGCCTCGCTATCGTGAAGCCAGTCCATCAAGGGAGCCAACCAGGCACGTAGCCTGGCAAGTGGAAGCACCAGCCGACGATTATCCGGCAGGTGTACTACCCAGCTTGCTCCCGCTTCCTCATCCTCCTCCGGCGTCAACGGGAAGTCTTCGCGCTGAATGAGTTGACGCAGAATGGGGAGCAGATTGAAGGATTCATTCTCCACCTCAACGCCCAACGCAAGATCGAACCAACCATTCTTGGCAGGCTCGAGCGCTCCATACCAGTTGTCTGGCGATAGATATTCGGGCTCTTGCGGGAAGTCGTCACTGAACTCGACCACACATCCCGCCTGACGTAATTGCAGGATCATGTCCCACCATTCCTCAGGAGCAGAAAGACATGTCCTCCATTGCGCCGCATTTTCTGGCACCTGCCTATCTATCGGCAGCAGCAAGCTCCACGAGGGCAACTCCAACCCATCCGGTACATCGTGGTGCGCAGCGAGTTCTTCCAACGTGACCATGCCTGGCGGAATGGCGCGAATCAGCGCGATTTCCGCCTGTTGATCACGCGGTATCGTCAAACGCTGCCCATCGCGCAGCCCCTGGGCCACCTCTCCCTCCTCTGGGGGTATCTCGATACCGGCATAGCTCAGGGTCACGACACCAGCGCCCAACCGAATAGGAGTTTCATTCCAGACATGGCGGCGTGTTGGCAGATGTGCCGGTGCGACACACATGGTGATCTTCAGCTTGGGTTTCAAATCCTCGAGCGTTGTTTCCACAAGTGTTCTCGGAGAGGGGACCTGGGCTGCCAGCCCCGAGACATTCTGGAGACGAGAGGTCAACCACTCGCTCATTTCCGGCGGTAAAGCGGGAACATGCTGGAGTTGGCGCCAAAGCTCAACATCCCCCTCCAGCGGGCCAAACTGTTTATTCTGAGGGTCAAGATAACAAAGCGACTTGCCGACACTGGCCACGATAGCCTCGGGAGACAAGACATCTTCAGGCGTCGTGGACATCTGCAGCCGCTGCACACCCTGCTCATCCATCTGCCAGGTCGGGGCGATACGGCAGGTCGGCCCAATACCAAGCTGTGGGCCCGTCTGCTTCTGATGGAAAAGCAAGGGGGAGGCATCGCTTGCCAGCAGGGACCAGAGCGCTTTCGCCTGGAATGCCTTGTTCAACGTCAAACCTTTGGATTGCCCAGGAAAGTACCATTGCGAATCTTTGCTGCCATGCAATAACTGCTCGATGGCCTCCTCCTGCGCCGGCTGCCATCCCATTGCAGGAACAGGTGACAACTCCCCCACGTGAGAGACTTCAACTTTCACTGGCGAGACCCATCGATCAAGCTGCGTCTTGCTCTTGGAGGGCCTCAACCACACCGGCTGCACCGTCAGCGCGGGAAGCCCCCTGTGGCCGGACTGCACATCAAGGAACAACCCGAGACGGTGGTTGGCACCTACTTGGACGGCTGACGGCACCGCCGAGGCTTGACTGTGATGTTGCAGCCAGATTGTCCACTCACGTTTCGCCGCCTGAAGCGACGGCGCTTGCTCCACTTCGTCGGGCTCAAGCGTGTCAGGAATCTCCAGGGCTTTACCCAGAGGGCCGGTACTCAGAAAGGTATCGATCAATGCGACTGCGTGCTTGCAGGTACTGCCCACCGGACAACTGCAAGCTGTTCGCATCTGGTGCCGAGTGCCCGAAGAAGTCAATATGATCGTCGTGTGATAAGGGGTGCCCAGACTGCCTGCGACATCGCCCGAAAGCGTCAAACCACCCTTCTCATCCAACTCTACCTGCCACTGCTCATCCACTCGCTGCTGGCGAGCGTAACGCAGACCACGCTCCAAGGTGCCTGCATCAAACTCATCACGCCATGCATGCTGAAGGAGTGCGATATTCAAGGCGAACGATGCATTACTCAAACCAGTGGCTGCCACAGCGGCACTCTCCATAGAAATATGACGATATTGGAGCAAATTACGCGACTACTAGTAAACCAGACGGATTCGCCGCCATCGGGCAGGCTTAACAAGCCTCATGGACCGAAGCAAACCTCTATGCAAAGGGGCTTGCTCCGATAGCCAGAGAAGTGAGCGAACACCATGAGAATGAAAGTATCAGTCGCGATGCCACCTGAGACTCTTTGGTGTAGCGTCCTCCTCCATTTCGGTATCCTTGCCCTTCCAAAGCCCACCAGGACAGCTCCCCATGAAGCGTTATGAACGCTTTGCCGCCGAGATCTCCAACCTGATCCGTACCGGAATTCTCGCGCCGGGTGAGCGAGTACCGTCGGTGCGGCAGGCCAGCAAGGCACATGGCATCAGCCCCTCTACCGTCTTTCAAGCGTATTACCTGCTGGAGAATCAAGGCCTGGTCAGTGCGCGGCCGCGCTCGGGATATTTCGTGCGTGACAATGCCTCGCGGATACTCGATGAACCGCATGTCGCCCTGCAGCAGCAAGCCCCTTCCGACGTCGCCGTCAGTGAACTGGTGTTCTCGGTACTGGGTTCACTGAGCGACAACGATACCGTCCCCTTCGGATCTGCCTTCCCGAGCCCGGAGCTCTTCCCGCTCGCGCGGCTTGCAACCAGCATGACGCGCGGGCTGCGCCAGCTATCGTCGCATGCCGTGATCTCCGACATGACGACCGGCCATCCTGACCTGTGCCGGCAGATCGCTCAGCGCTATATGGTCAACGGCATGCAGCTGCCGACGGAGGAGCTGGTGATCACCAATGGCGCCATGGAGGCGCTCAACCTTGGCCTTCAATGTGTCACCCAGCCCGGAGACCTTGTCGCCATCGAAGCGCCGGCCTTCTATGCCACGCTTCAGGTGCTTGAGCGGCTCAAGTTGCGCGCAGTGGAAATTCCGGTACACCCGCGAGACGGGATTGATCTCGAGGTGCTAGAGAATCGTCTGGAGTCGCTGCCCATCAAGGCCTGCTGGTTCATGAGCCACCTGCAGAATCCGCTGGGGGCCAGCCTGAGCGATGCGCGCAAGGCCCAACTGTATGCGCTGCTCTACCGTCATCAGCTACCGATGCTGGAGGATGATGTCTACGCAGAACTGTATTTCGATCAACGTGCCGAGGTGTCGCCCCCGCAGCCCGTCAAGGCGCTGGATGTCGAAGGTCTGGTGATGCATTGCGGGTCGTTCTCCAAGTGCCTGGCACCGGGCTATCGGGTGGGCTGGATATCCGCGAGGCGGCATACCCGGGAGATTTCGCGCCTCAAGCTGATGACGACCATCTCGCCATCGCTGCCCGCCCAAGTGGCCCTGGCCGACTACCTTCAGCATGGCGGCTACGACCGCCACCTGCGCAAGCTACGTCTGGCGCTCGAGACCCAGCAGACAGCCATGCTGGCAGCCATTGATCGCTACTTCCCCGAAGACACTCGCGTGACCCACCCCCACGGGGGTTATTTCCTGTGGTGCGAGCTTCCCGAGCACATCGACTCGCTGGCTCTGTTCCAGCAGGCGTTGGCCCACGGCATCAGTCTGGCACCGGGGCCCATCTTCTCGGCCACCCAGGGCTTCAAGCATTGCATTCGCTTGAGCTACGGCCACCCGTGGGACGCGGCGTCAGAGCGCGCCATGCAGACTTTGGGGGAATTGCTCAAGGCAGCCTGAAACGCGGACCGCTCAGACGAGATGCGAGAAGTACCTTGAGTATGTGCGCGCATGAGTGCGCGCAAATGCCGCAGCCCTTGCGGCCGCCTTGCCACACAGTCTTCATGCGTTATCCGCTGGGGCGAAAACAGCCTTGCGCGGCGCCTATCACTTGCTCGAGAGCCGCTTGCCACGCCTGGATATCGCACCTTGCTGCGTACCTTGATTGCATCCCTGATGCCGCACGCGTGCCCCTGCAGGAAGCGCCAGAGCCCGCCATGGCAGGGCCTGTCACCAAGGGCGATACGACAAACACCTGATCCCATCATGGTGCTGGCATCAATCAGAGTGCGCCCTCCTGCCCGGCTCGCCTTGCTGGCTGCTCGCCATACCACCTGGCTGGCCGGCTGACTGGCTCACGCGCCTTTAACGACTGATCAGAATTCGGCACGCAACTGATATGGTTTTTTCTCGCACAACTGAGCCTGTTATGGCTTCCGGTGGCTCCCTAGAGTAGCGGCGAAGATTCAGGCAGGGCCGTCCCCCTTGCCGCCTACTCAGGAGACATTGCCATGTTCGGCACCGAGGCCATCGACCTGGCCAGGATACAGTTCGCCTTCACCATCTCGTTTCACATCATCTTCCCGGCCATCACCATTGGCCTCGCCAGCTATCTGGCGGTGCTGGAAGGCATGTGGTTGAAGACAGGCACACAGGTCTACCGCAACCTCTATCATTTCTGGTCGAAGGTATTCGCGGTCAACTTCGCGATGGGCGTGGTGTCAGGACTGGTCATGGCCTACCAGTTCGGCACGCATTGGAGCGGTTTCTCGGCCTTTGCCGGCAGCGTGACCGGGCCGCTGCTGACCTATGAAGTGCTGACCGCCTTCTTCCTCGAAGCCGGCTTCCTCGGCGTGATGCTATTTGGCTGGAATCGCGTCGGCCGCGGCCTGCACTTCTTCTCGACCTGCATGGTCGCGCTCGGCACCCTGGTCTCGATGTTCTGGATCCTGTCCTCCAACAGCTGGATGCAGACCCCTCAGGGGCATGAGGTCATCGATGGCACCGTCGTGCCGGTCGACTGGTTCGCGATCGTTTTCAACCCTTCCTTCCCCTATCGCCTGGCCCACATGGCACTGGCCGCCTTCCTGAGCACCTCGCTGTTCGTGGCAGCCTCCGCCGCCTGGTTGCTGCTCAAGAAACGCGACACCCCGGAAGTGCGCAAGATGCTGGTCATGGCGGTACTGATGTTGATGGTGACCGCCCCGCTGCAGGCCTTCGTCGGCGACATGCATGGCCTGAATACGCTCAAGCACCAACCGGCCAAGATCGCGGCCATCGAAGGGCATTGGGACAACAGCCATGGGGAACCGACGCCGTTGATCCTGTTCGGTGTGCCCGACATGCAGCGCGAAGAGACGCGCTTCGCGCTCGAGATTCCGGCCCTCGGCAGCCTGCTGTTGATGCATGACATTGACAAGCAGGTACCGGCGCTCAAGGACTTCCCCGCCGCGGACCGCCCCAATTCGACCGTCGTGTTCTGGAGCTTCCGCCTGATGGTCGGCCTGGGCCTTGCGATGATTCTCCTCGGCCTCTCGGGTGTCTATCTGGCCCGCAAGGGCAGGCTCTTCATCTCGCGGCGCTGGCTGAGGCTGGCCGTCGCCATGGGGCCGGCTGGGCTGATCGCGATACTCGCGGGCTGGTTCACCACCGAGGTCGGCCGCCAGCCGTGGGTGATCTACGGCTTGATGAGAACGGAAGATGCCGTCTCTGCCCACAGCGCCGTTCACCTCAGCATCAGCCTGACAGCCTTTGTCACGGTCTACTTCATCGTCTTCGGCACGGGGATCAACTACCTCTTCAAGCTGATCAAGAAAGGGCCGGCGGGTGATGACAGCCACGCCCCCAGCGGCGGCCCCGGCAAGCCACGCACACCTTCCCGCCCACTGTCGGCCATCGAGGAATCACTCGACGGCACCACTCACTGACCGGAGCGATGAACGCTATGGGTATCGACCTTTCTGTCATCTGGGCGGGCATCATCCTGTTCGGCCTGATGATGTACGTGATCATGGACGGCTTTGATCTGGGCATCGGCATTCTTTTCCCGTGGGTGGAGGAAAAGGTGGACCGCGATGTGATGATGAATACCGTGGCGCCCGTGTGGGATGGCAACGAGACATGGCTGGTACTTGGCGGCGCTGGGCTATTTGCGGCCTTCCCGCTGGCCTATGCCATCTTGCTGGAAGCCCTGAGCATTCCCCTTGTCGCCATGTTGATCGGCCTCATCTTCCGCGGCGTCGCCTTCGAATTTCGCTTCAAGGCCTCGGACGCAAGCCGCCACTGGTGGGACAAGGCCTTCGTGGGCGGCTCGGTGCTGGCTACCTTCAGTCAAGGCGTCGCACTGGGAGGCTACATCCAGGGCATCGCCTTCGATGGGGGACACTTTAGCGGCGGTTCGCTGGACTGGCTGTCCCCCTTCCCGCTGTTCTGTGGTGTGGCGCTACTGTTCACCTATGCGCTTCTCGGCAGCACCTGGTTGATCATGAAGACCGAAGGCATTCTCCAGGCACGCATGTTTTCCCTGATGCGCCCACTGACACTGTGGGTATTGATCATGATCGCGGCCGTCAGTCTGTGGACTCCGCTGGCGCACCCCGCCATCGCCGAGCGCTGGTTCACACTGCCGCAGCTGTTCTGGTTCCTGCCGGTGCCAGTGCTGGTAGTGCTGGCCGGTTATGCGCTGATCCGCGCTGTCGCCTTTGAATATCATGCCCAGCCTTTCCTGCTGGTGCTGGTCCTGATCTTCCTGGGCTACAGCGGTTTCGGCATCAGCATGTGGCCTGACATCATTCCAGGTCATGTGACGATCTGGGAAGCGGCCTCTCCGCCACAAAGCCAGGGTTTTGCCCTCGTCGGTACGCTCTTCATCCTGCCGATCATCCTGGTGTACACGGCGTGGAGCTACTTCGTGTTCAAGGGCAAGGTCCGTCACACCGATGGCTACCATTGAGAGGTGCTGACATGACATCCCCGACTCGCGAGACACATTCAGCGCCACTACATGCCCCCATAACCAGACTCGACGACAGGCCATCCGGGACGCCCGCGCGCCCAGCCAGCTGGCTCAGCAAGATCGGCTGGCTGGTGGTGATCTGGGGAGGCAGCGTCAGCGCGCTGGGACTCGTCTCTCTGGCACTGCGCCGCTTCATGCAGGCCGCGGGCCTTACGCCCTGACAGCAGCGAAAGAAGACATCACGTAGACACAAAAAGACGCCGGAGCAGCGAATGCTTCGGCGTCTTTCTTGTTGGCCTGAGGGCTTGATGAACCGATGGGCCACAATGACCTGTCAATGCAGGGCACAAACGTGACGGGTCACTTCCTCGCCCGCATCCCGGAGGCTTTAGACATCAACCTCCAGTGCGGCATAGGCGACCATCTCCACCAGCATCTCTTCGCGTGCAAACCCGGAGACGATGATGGCAGCCCGATTGGGATACGGCTCACGCACGTACTCAGCATAGATGCCATTGACCGTCGCCAGGTGCTCGCGATCAGTCACATAGATCAGCACCTGGGTCAGCGAGGAAGCGTCACCACCGGCGCATTCCAGTGTATGAATCAGATTATCCAGCGTCTGGCGGGTCTGAGCCGCAATTCCCCCCTCCACGACATTGCCAGCGGCGTCGATTGGAATCTGCGCAGTGAACAGGATGCCATTGCCGACACTCGCCCATGACAGGGGCGCACGAGAGGCAAACAGATCAGTCTTGACGGGATGAACCATGGGTTATTCCTCGAATATCTTTCGATAGGTGCACTCCATGACTCGCCGGCGCAAGAGCGGCGAATCATGGAATGTTGGGGCGTATTGAGAAGCGAGAGGTCAGTCGTTGTCGGTGATACCGGCGCCGGCACCACTGCGAGAATCTTCCGTTGCCTCGACCAGCAGACGTGTCGAGAGCGCTTTCAGGCGTGACCAGAGTTCGTCATCCACCTCGATCCCTTCCTGCATGGCTCGTTGGCGACAGGCAAGCAGCTTCGACTCTTCATGACAGGCCAGCAGGTCAACGTCATAGTCGGAGCGAAGGGATGGCAGCAGATCGACATGGTTGGCCATCACCAGGGTGATGCCGTCATTGGGCTCATTCTCTTCTGGCACTTCACGCACGGCATAGACCCGTATCTCGGGGACCGAGCTGTTGGCCCTGAAACCCACGACCTGCTCGATCATGGGGCAGCCGATCGCCTCATCCACATCCTGGGCGTTGCGCCAGAAGGCGGTAACATTCATGCCACGCCCCGCAAGACGCGCCAGATAGCCCATGATCAGCTGCCGATTGTGGCAATGCTGGATCTTGATGACAGCGAGGCCACGCGCACGGGCCTTGGCGAAACCGAGTTCCAACGCCAGCGATGAGCTCTTCAATACGCTGTGGCCGTGACTATCGAGTACTGCGAGGTCTCCATCGGCATAGACAATTTCCGGCGGACGCTCCTCGGTGTCCTCCAGCAAGAAACGCAGTCCGCGATTGAGCGCCGCCAGCCCTTCCAGCTCATAGAGCTGCATCCAGGCAACCATGTCGGCGGCATCACCGGCGTCACCGTCTTCGAACCCCATCGCCTGAAAGGCCTTGCGACACAGTCCGTGAAGCTCGTTGTAGGAGACCTTCATGACATTCCTCCCACTGTCGTGGTGTTGCCCTGCCGAGGATCGGCGGTCATCTCTGGCCTCGTCGTGCTTGCAAGCTGCGGTGCCAGCGGGAAGCTCCAATCATCAAACGCGACAGGATCCTCTGGCTCGGCATTGAGTTCCTCCACCAACGGAGCCCCCTGGAAGAGCGTGATACGCACCCAACGATCAGACTTCGGGTCGAAACGGCTGGCACCGAAGAATGAGAGCTTGGTCCGCAACAGGTGCATGGGCTTCATGTCCCGCGCCCACAGGTTGGCACGTATCTCGCCAAAGCTGGTGTTGGCCATGCTCTGGATGCGGCGCACGATATCCTTGTGACGTGGGCAATGGATGAGGAATTCCACCACCAAGGCACGAGGGTGATCTTCCAGGTACTGACTAATCGCCGCATGGGTATCGGCGACACGCGGGGCAATCGCCAGCTTCATTTCCTTGTCGGCACCTGCCTCCGTGTCGCGGACTCCCAGGCGGGGCTCCTCCTTCTCGACCGAGCGATACCAGAACCAGTGGCGATTCTCGGCGAGTGAAAAATCGAAGCGCAACGCCCAGTCGTAGTGCGTTTCGATTACCTGCTTGAGGTGAACCAGCGGCATGTCCGGGGTCAGTTCCAGGCTTTCCTCCACCGCCATAAGGTCCTCATAGCGGTCGACGATGCTCGGGTACAGTTCCAGCAAGAGGGTATTCACCAGCTCCTGGGCTTCGAGCCCATGCAGCTGGTGGCTCCAGTCGATCAACTCCTGCCAGAGCTCCGGCGACAGCGGCACAAGCTCGAGCCAGGTCATCAGCTCAGGCAAGGACGCCACCGTGGCCTGGTTGCGCAAGGTCTGCTCGTGATCATCCGTGACCGTCTGGCGAAGATGGGTCTCGGCGCGCTTGAGGAGAGCCAGCAGACGTGAACGCTCCTGCTCTCCCGGCACCTGTGCCGTCACTTCGGCAAGTGCCAGTTCTCGGCTTTCCACCCAGCGCTGTACCAGCTGCGGGTGATTGATCAGGAACGGCGCCATTCCGAGGCCAGTGGAGTTGCCAATGCCCAGATAACGCTTCAATGAGGTTGCCAGAGGTGCGGCGGTCTCGGGGGCCTGGGCATGGGCCATGTGCTCTATCTGCTGGATCGAGAAATGACGCAGCAGATAGACGCCCAGCATCTGGGCAGAAAAGGGTCGATGGAAATCCGCGTTGTCCTTGAGGCGGTCATAATCCGCGATGCCGAACTTGCCATTGCCGTAGACGGCCGTGGTCCGATACAGATAGCCGACCCGGGTCAGCCACTCAGGATCAGGTTGCTGGCCTGCACTCAGCGCCTCCAGGAAGCTTGCGAAGTTACGCAAGCTGCGATTGGCACGCGACAGGACCAGCAGTCTGGGATGCTGGCGTCCGGCCTCCTGCAACGGCACATTGGCCGCCATCTGCTCGAGAAGCGCATCATCCACATCACCCTCCACTACACCGAAGGTGACATCCCATGCCTCGGCGATGACGCGGTCAGAGCGTGCGGAATCCTCAAGCGCCTGGGAAAATATGACGCCGTGATAGCGCTTGCTGGGCGTCTGCAGGCAGTAGATCGCCACACCGTGACCGAGAGCATCCAGTTCGAAGCGGGTCGTGGTGATCTTCCATTTTTCATGTGCCATCTGGCGCACCAGACTTCTCACGAAACTCAGACGACTGGCATGCAGGCTGCCGAGGCGCTCCAGCTGCATCACATCGTCCGGTGCCCGCAGCCGAAGCCGCTGCTCGGTGGATGAGAGGCGTGCGCCCTGGTGATTGCGCGACATATCAACGCTCTCCTTCGTGTTCCGGGGCCGGCATGGCTGACCGCTGGCTGGTGATTCCCTGCGCACGTGCCATCGCGAAGGCTGATTGGGGTCCTGTCCACAATGAGGGCAGCAGTACCAGCGAGACAGGGATGGCCGTGATGACGATGAACTGCTGAAGTGCACTGATCTGGCCGGCGCCCATATAGAGGAGTATCGCAGCCATCAACGCCATGCTGATGCCCCAGAAGGCACGCACCAGCGGGCTTGGATCATCGTGTCCGGCACTGACGACGGCGATCGCGTAGCTCATCGAGTCACCCGTGGTGGCGACGAAGATGGTGGTCAGCGTCAGGATGGCAGCTGCCATTGCGGTTCCGCCGGGCAATGCCTGCGCCACGGTGAGGGTCGCGACATCGAACTGGAAGTTGTTGAGCGCTTCGGTGAGGTCGATCACGCCGGTGAACTGATAGAAGATGCCCGCCCCGCCCAGTAGCGTGAACCAGACAGCGGTCGCCAGGGGCGCCAGTACGGCAACGGTCAGAATCATCTGGCGGATGGTTCTGCCCTTGGAAATGCGCGCCACGAAGATCGCCATCAGCGGGCCATAGCCGAGGAACCAGGCAAAGAAGAATACGGTCCACCACTGCATCCACCAGTCTGGAGCGCTCTGTGCGGTCATGGTCGACATGGTGAAGAACGAGCTCAGATACTCGCCAAAGCCCTGAGTAAAGGCATTGACCATGAACAGGGTCGGCCCGAAGACGAAGATCACCGCCGCCACACCCAGCGCCAGGAAGACGTTGAAGCGCGACATGATCTGGATGCCCTTGTCGATGCCAGTCACGGCCGAGGTGACATAGATCACCCCGAGCACTATCAGCACGCTCAGCTGCGTCGAATAGTCATTGGTCACCCCAAAGAGTTCATGCAGACCATAGCTGACTTGGGTGGCTAGAAATCCAATGGGGCCCACCGTTCCTGCCACCACGGCGATGACGCACAGGGCATCCACCACGCCGCCCAGCTTGCCCTTCATGATCTTCTCGCCGAACACGGGATACAGCAGCGTTCTCGGCTGCAAGGGCTGACCCTTGTCGTAATGGGCATGCGCCAGCACGATGGCGGTCAGGCTGCCTAGAATGGCCCAGGCAAGAAAGCCCCAGTGCATGAAGGATTGCGCCAGTGCAGGCGCAATGGCGTTAGCAGTGCCCGGTTCGGTATCAAAGGCAGGCGGCGTCACCAGGAAGTGGTACACCGGTTCGCCGGCAGCGAAGAAGACTCCACCTCCCGCCAGCAAGGTGCACATGATGATCGATACCCACTTGAAGGTGGATAGCTCAGGCCTGCGCGTGCCACCGATACGGGCACTGGCCGCAGGCGTTGCGGTCAGCCCCAGGGCAATGAAGAAGGTGAGCAGCAACAGAATCTGAAAGTAGCTGCCCAGTGTTCTGGCGGTCCAGGCAAAGCCGGCACTGATGGCTTGCGCGACCCCTTCAAGATCAAACAGGGACAAGCCGACGAACAGCAGTATAAAGCCGATGCTGCAGGTCAGAACGACAGGGTCACCAAAGCGGTACTGACCTTCCGGTAACGCATCCGACGTGGCAGACGTCGTGGTCTTGCGAGATGAAGTCATGTGGCATTCCTCTGACGAGCTCTCGTCATTGGCAGGCATTTATTATGGTTGTTGGTTGCCGAGCGATACCCTGAGGATTCCTGGCTCGGCACAGGTGCCATGGCATAGCGTTACGGCGATCAGGCAGGCGTGGTCTCCTGACGGGTTGCGGCGCGCTCGAGGAGTGCGACCCAGTTCTTGCCCATGATGCCGGCCACTTCGTCCTCGGACATGCCGACCTTGCGCAAACCGGCAATCAGGTTGGGGAAGTCACGACTGTCTCGCAGCCAAGACAATGGACGCGGCCAGTCAGCGTTGCTGGCACTGCCTTCGCCGTAGTCCATGTCCTTGGACCAGCGACCATTGCGCATCCACTCAAGAATGGACACCGGCTGGTTCTGACACAGGTCGGTGCCGATTCCCAGGTGCTCGATGCCCATCAAGTCTGCGGTTCTGGCGATCATTTCGCAGTACTCTGTCAGAGTACAGTCGGAGCCATTGCGCAGATGGAAGGGATACGCCGAGAACCCCAGCAGCCCATCACTCTCCGCGATGGCCTTGAGCACCTTATCGGACTTGTTGCGCTTTGCCGGATGGAAGCTTTCCGGGTTGGCGTGGGAAATGATCACGGGGCGCTCGGATATCTCGATCGCCTCGAGCGTGGAGCGCTCTGCGCTGTGCGACATGTCGATGACCATGCCGACGCGATTCATCTCACGGATCACCTGACGTCCGAAGCGAGTGATCCCGCTGTCTTGTGCCTCATAACACCCGCAGGCCAGCAGACTCTGGTTGTTGTAGGTCAGCTGCATGATCATCAACCCGAGGTCACGCATCACCTCGACCATGTCGATATCGTCCTCGATGGGCGAGCAGTTCTGCGCCCCCAGAATGATGCCGACACGCCCGCTGGCTTGCGCAACCGCGATGTCCTGCGGCACATGCACGGGCATGATCAGATCAGGCCAGGCCTCGAAACGTCGATTCCACTCGCCAAGACGCGACAAGGTCTCTCGCGTCGTCTCGTGGTACACGAGAGTGGCGTGTACGGCGTCCAGCCCCCCTTCTCGCATCTGCTCGAATATCTCGCGTGACCAGTTGGAATACTGCAGGCCATCGATCGTCAGCATTGTCTTTGACATGGGGCCTCCTCACGCCTTGATGTAGCAAGTCTTCACGACGGTGTAGAACTCGCGCGCGTATCGCCCCTGCTCACGAGGCCCGAAGCTTGAAGCCTTGCGACCACCGAAGGGCACGTGGTAATCCGTCCCCGCTGTCGGCAGATTGACCATCACGCAGCCGGTCTCGGCACGCGCCTTGAAGCTGCTGGCCAGTTTCAGGGAATTGGTGATGATGCCCGCCGTGAGCCCGAAGTGCGTGTCATTGAGCACATCGATGGCCTCTTCTGCGTCGCTCACCTTGATGACGCAGGCGATCGGACCGAAGATCTCCTCGCGATTGATAGCCATGTCGTTGGTGGTATTTACCAGCAGCGCCGGGCTCATGAAGTAGCCGTCGGTGGCGCACTCCACACGCTCGCCGCCACAGACCAGCGTTGCCCCCTCTTGCTGGGCGCGCTGCACCCAGGACAGGTTGGACTCAAGCTGCTTGGCATCGACGGCCGGCCCCATGTGCACGCCCTCTTCCAATGCGTGACCGACGCGGACCTGAGACAGGCGCTCAGTCAGCTTTTCCACGAACTCGTCATGGACCGATTCCATCACGATCAGCCGCGAAGATGCCGTGCATTTCTGGCCGGTGCCTGAGTAGGCACCATTGAAGGCTGCCTCGACGGCCAGCTCCATGTCGGCATCATCGGCGATGATCAGGGCGTTCTTGGAGCCCATTTCCAGCTGGCACTTGACCAGATTGGCAGCAGTGGCCGCCGCCACTCGACGACCCACTTCCAGAGAGCCGGTGAAGGACAGGGCATGAATGTCGGGGCTGGAGATCAGTTCATCCCCGATGCTGCTGCCCGGGCCCATCACCAGATTGAAAGTGCCTGCCGGGAGTGACTGGCGATGAATGATTTCGGTCAGCGCCCATGCGCTCGCAGGGACCAGATTGGCCGGCTTGAAGACGACCGCGTTGCCGAAGGCCAGCGCAGGCGCAATCTTCCAGACCGCTGTCGCCATCGGGAAATTCCAGGGGCTGATCACACCGACGACACCAACGGGCTCCCGACGGACCTCGACCTCAACGCCAGGACGCACCGAGTCTGCGCGCTCATCAATCTGGCGCAAGACTTCGGCACCGTAGTAATGGAAGAACTGCCCGGAGCGATGCACCTCACCCACTCCCTCCGCCAGGGTCTTGCCCTCTTCACGCGCCAGCAGCTCACCCAGCTCCGCCTTGCGGGCGATCAGCTCATCGCCGATGGCCATCAACACGGAATAACGTTGCTCGAGACCTGACTGGGCCCATTGTGCCTGGCCACGCTTGGCCGCCTGGATGGCATCGGCAACCTGATCGACACTGGCCTGCGCATAATGGCCGATGACATCGCGGGTATCGGACGGATTGAGATTGGCGATGCTGCCCTGACCTGCGACCCACTGACCATCGATGTAGAGATCGTGGACAGCGGCGTGAGTGGCGGTAGTGGTGTGGTGTGACATGTGAACCTCCTTGAACGCGGTGACAACAGATTAGGAGGACCAGAGGGATAAAGATAATCAATAATAAATACCCTATGATAAATTTCATTTACCATTCTTAAGAGGATCGATGCGATGGTCGCAGAGCTGAAGATCACGCCGCTTCGCTATGTCCTGGCAGTGGTGGACCACGGTGGTTTTCACGCTGCCTCTCGTTATCTGCATCGCACGCAGCCGGCCCTGTCGATGGCCATCCGCGAGCTGGAAAACCGCCTGGGAGAGGCGCTGTTCGAGAAGGGTGCCAAGGCGACTCTGACACCCTATGGCAGCTACTGCGTGCCGCGATTTCGGGAGCTGATCAATCAGCATGATCGCCTCAGCCGGGAGCTGCAGGCTCGCGCCGCCAAGGAGGCAGGCCAACTGGACATGGCAGTGGTGCCGTCAGTGGCCAGCCGACTGATGCCGAAACTGCTCTCCGAGTTCGTCAGTCGCTATCCGGGTATCAAGGTCGGCCTCCACGATGGCAACGCCGATTTCGTTCGCGAGCAGGTCATCAGCGGCCAGGTCGACATCGGCATTACCAGCCTGTGGGGGTTGGAGGAAGAACTGCTCTTTCATCCGTTGTTTCATGACGAAGTCGGCGTGGTCTGCCGTGACGATCACCCCTTTGCCGAGCGCCAGACCCTGACATGGCAAGCACTGGAGACAGAGTCCCTAATCGGCAATGGCACCTCGCGGCTGTTGCAGGGCACGACGGCCGAATCACTGCTAGAGATGCATGCCTTGTATATCTCCAACATGATTTCGCTGACAGCCACGCTGGTCGCCGGGATGGGGATCACAACGCTGCCCCGCCTGGCGTTTCCGCAGGAATATGAGCGCCTGCGGTTCATTGAGCTCGCTGAACCGCGGGTCAGCCGCGAAGTGGGCCTGATTCGCCGCAAGGGCGCCAGCTTGTCGCCGGCGGCGCAGGCCATGGAGAGCTTCATCATTGAAAGCCTCGCCGCCGAACAATGAGTCCTTCATGACCCGTCTCCTGCGCCTTGGCCTTGGCCTTTCTATAGTGACGCTGTCGCCCACGGGATGTCGGCCCGGGTGGCGGCCGTGCGAAGATAACGCTCCAGAACGCCCAGGGCGTTACCCCCGCAAGGTTTTGACAGGAGACATGCGTGTATTCGATTCGTCTGTGGGCCGCACGTCACGCGCGACTGCTGGAGCTCACCTATCAGGCCGTCGAGCCGGTGATCATCAAACTGCAGCCGCTGTGGAAGTCCGTCGGTTACGCACGCGCCGAGAAGCCTGTCGCCAGGCTGGAGCAAGCCTGCAAGGGCTTGCTGTTCGACTGTCAGATGTGTGGCCAGTGCATTCTGAGTTCGACCGGCATGTCCTGCTCAATGAACTGCCCCAAGCACCTGCGCAACGGCCCCTGCGGCGGTGTCATGCAGAATGGCAACTGTGAAGTCGAACCGGACACGCGCTGCGTCTGGGTGGAAGCCTGGGAAGGCAGCCAGCGGATGAAGGACAACGATGCGATCCAGATCGTGCAGTTGCCGGTGGACCACCGCCTGCAGGGCACCTCATCCTGGCTGCGCGTGGCCCGGCAAGCCGCTGAGCGTCGAGAGAGCCTGAAATGACCTCCAGACTCACTATCCCGGATAGCTCCCAGCTGCCACCTGCCGAGCGCGACGGCAATGTCGGTCGCCTGGAGCGAGTACTTCGCAGCGGTCAGTTTGCCGTCACCGCCGAGCTGGCACCGCCCGACTCGGCCGACCCACAGGAGGTGCATGCGCGCGCGCAGCTGTTTGCCGGCCATGTGGATGCCATGAACGCCACCGATGGCTCGGGTGCCAACTGCCATATGTCGAGCGTGGCGATGTGTGCCCTGCTGGCCCGCGAAGGCCATGAGACGGTGATGCAGATCTCGTGTCGTGACAGAAACCGCATCGCCATCCAAGGCGATGTACTGGGGGCTGCGGCGCTGGGCATCCCCAACCTGCTGTGTCTGACCGGGGATGGCGTGCAGGTCGGGGATCACCCCGAGGCCAAGCCGGTGTTCGATCTCGACTCCCTGTCGCTGCTGGAAATCGTCGCCGGATTGCGTGACAAGCACGCCTTCGCCAGCGGGCGAACACTGACCTCAGCGCCCCAGGTATTTCTGGGCGCAGCCGCCAACCCCTTCGCCCCACCCTTCGCGTTTCGCCCTCATCGTCTGGCCAAGAAGATTGCCGCCGGCGCCCAGTTCATCCAGACACAATACTGCTTCGACCTGCCGCGCTTTCAGGACTTCATGCATCGTGCACGTGATCTGGGGCTGCTGGAGAAGTGCTTCATTCTGCCCGGCGTCGGTCCGCTGGCCTCGGCGCGCACCGCCGACTGGATGCGCCGCCATGTTCCCGGTGTCCATATCCCGGATGACGTACTCGCGCGCTTGAAGGGAGCCAGGGATCAGAAGGCAGAGGGCCGTGACCTCTGCATCGAGATGATCCAGCAATTACGTGAGATCGAGGGCGTCAGCGGCGTGCATATCATGGCGCATCGCCAGGAGGCCTTCGTGCCCGAGATCATCCAGCGCGCGGGCATTCTGGGGGCGCGTATGCCATGGACCCCCGAACCTCGCCCAACCCCTTCGCCGTAAACCCGCTAGCCTGTGATTAATAGCGTCAAACTTCAGGAAGCAATGACAGAGTGATGACCAACAACGAGAATGATATCCGCTCGAGCCCCCTTGTCGATATCGCGTGGGCGTTGGCGAGTCTGGTGGCAGCGTTCGTGCTCTTCTGTCTGATGTCGGTTCAGGTTTTGGCCTAAGCCAGTACTACCTCAGGAAGCCGACAAACGATACGAGATACTGGCAAATGAATCATCTAACACCCTAAAGAGGTATCAGATGAAGTCACGGGAGAGAGCTAAGCAAGCCGCTATCAAAGAGTATCGCCCAAAACCAGCCACTCGGAAGTGAAGTGGACCCCATCCTTTGGACCACCTGACGGGTCGTCTAAGCTCGGATCAGGTCATCATCGGCATCAGGCCGCCTGGGTCAGTGGTTGAGAGAAGTACACTTCATCAGGTGTAGCATCGTCTAGCCCTTAGTGGGGCCGCTCCGTGTTGTACCAAGCGAAGTAACGCTTCAGATCCCTTCGCAAGTGGGCGCCGCTCTCGAAAGCCTTCAGATAAACGCACTCATACTTCACACTGCGCCAGAGTCGTTCCACGAATATGTTGTCCTGATAGCATCCCTTGCCGTCCATGCTGATCCGGACATCATGGGCTTCCAGAACTTCGGTGAATGACTGGCTGGTGAACTGACAGCCTTGATCTGTATTGAATATCTCGGGCTTTCCATAACACGCCAGGGCTTCCTCCCAAGCACCGATACAGAAGTCCGTATCCAAGGTGTTGGAGACCCGCCAGGCCAACACGCGACGGCTGTGCCAGTCCATGATGGCCACCAGGTACATGAACCCGCGCGCCAAAGGAATATAGGTGATATCGGCCGCCCAGACCTGATTGGGGCGGTCGATGACTCGCCCCCGCAGCAAGTAAGGATAGATCCGATGTCCTGTGCCTGGCCGGCTGGTGCATGGCTTCGGATAAATAGCCTGTAGTCCCACCCCGCGCATCAATCGCTGGACGCGCTTGCGGCTCACTGCGTGCCCAAGCGATTGAGATAGGCTGACATCCTTCGTGAGCCATAGACCGGTGTGCGCAGATGTTCCGCGTCGATCAGACGCATTAACTCCAGATCATAGGCCCGTAGTGCCTTGCGTTAATAGTACATCGAGGAGCGAGTGATACCGAGTAGCTGGCATTGACGTCGGAGGCTGACGCCGGGCGCTTGCGGCTCGACCATTGTCAGGCGCTGGGCCCGACTCAACGATCGAGCCTGCGTGACAAAAAATCCCGTTCCACCGTCAGCTTGCCGATCTCGCGATAGAGCGTATCGATCTCCTCCTGGGTCTTCTGGGCGGTTTTACTGGAACTTTTGCCCTCGAAGACGCCGGTGGCGTTGTCCAGCAGGTCGCGCTTCCACTGACTCACCATGGTTGGGTGGATCTCGAAGCGGGCCGCGATCTCTGACGTGGTCTGTTCCTCCTTGAGGGCGGTAAGGGCTACCTTGGCTTTGAACTCACTGCTGTACTGTCGACGTTTCCTGCTCATGATCAAGCTCTCCTGGTCGGTATGATCAGAGATTAGCGCCTGGTCCGAATTCTGGGGTCCACTTCAGATTTGCCAACCCCCATGGCCTCACACGCCGCCTTCAGCGTGTAGCCCTGGTCGACCACGAGCTGGGCCGCTTCCAAGCGAAATTCCGGGCTAAACGTTCTCTTCTTCGTCATCATCTGCACCTGATTGTCTCTGTGAGCCATCATACACTCAAAGTCAGGTGGCCAGATTCACTGTGCCACTACACTTCTCAGGAAACAATTCTTTACAAATCGGGTTTCGTCGCTGAATGCTTCTTTCTGATGCCCGGTTTAGTGACGCTTGAGGAACTATATACCAAAGTATTAAAAAAGGCATAACATCATGAAAATATCATATAATAGAAATAGCCTAAATATCTTGGACTAAAGCGAGAAACATAAAATTACCTTGCCAAAAAACAGCAAAATGAGAAATAAGAAAATATTAAATTAGAAAAATATGAAAAATATATTAGAAAAACTCTGCTTTTTTGAAAAATAAAAATAATGTAAATTCAAACAGATAGAAAACATTTGGCGAAAAAATCTTACTTTTTATAAACAATAAGAAGACAAAAAACACAACTATTTCCTCGTAGTTCTAAAGAAAATTAAAGACAATATAGAAGAAAAAATTTCTATCAAAACAATCTATCTCATGGCAATAAATATACTCAAAGAAAATAAAAAAAACAGCTAATTCTCAAAAAATACATTGATTTTGTGCACTTTATTCGAAGCTGAAAATAACTTTACAAAGCTCTCTAAACACTATTTTTTTCCTGATCACACCTCTAAAAGCAATTTGTTTGTTCAAAAAGACTGTGCTAAAAGTTTTCTATCTGCAGAGGTCGGATGATCGGGTTTCGCAACGAGGACATCCTTTCTGGCCTTACGTGAGCTCATCATGCAATTTATTCAGGAAAGGCTTTATGGACATCAAGCTGCATAAGCAAGCGACGACGACACCGGAAATTCTTGCCGACACCCAAATAGCTCCTGCCGGTATGTCCAAAAAATATCATGCTCGTCAGTTTGGGGTCAGCGTCTCATCTACCCAGCGCTGGCGTCATCGTGATGATGTCCTTAATCGTCCCAAAACACGTCATAACCTACTGCCGCTCTGACCTCAGAACAAGAAGAGATAGTCATCGCCGCTCGGGCACTACTACGGCTGGGACTCGATGATCTACTTGTTGTTGCTCGTGAATCCCTGAATCTCAATCTGTCACGTTCCGCGCTCCAGCGTATGCTCAAACGACGTGATGTACCGACTCTTGCCCAGCTGGCGCGTCAAGACGCGGAACAGAACGAGAAGCCCAAGCAGCGGCCTTTCATGGATTATGAACCCGGATATGTGCACATTGATATCAAGCACTTGCCCCAAAGGCTTGATGGAGATCAGAAGCGTTATCTCTACATCGCGATTGATCGTGCCACTCGGTGGGTGTATCTGGAGGTCAGATCTAGTCAATCTACAAAAGAGGCTCGTGTATTCATGAGATGCGTGGAAGAGAGGGCTCCCTTCACTATTCAAGCCGTACTCACGGATAATGGTAAATCCTTTACCAATTACTTCACCGTGGGTGGCGATCGTAAGCCCCGTGGGCATCACTTATTCGGTCAGGAATGTCAGAGCCATGGAATAGAACATCGATTGATCAAGCCGCGCAGGGCCCAAACGAATGAAATAGTGAAGCACTTCAATGGGCGTATCAGCGATGTTCTGCAGATTCTGCGCAATAACTCAAGAGAGGATTTAGAACAGACTCTCGAGCGGTATTACTGGTTATACAATCACCAAATCCCCCAGAAATCACTACACCACAGGACACCTGTTGAAGTAATGAAGGAGTGGCAGACTGAACGATCGGAGCTGTTTACTCGGGCTGTAATCAATTAGACGGAACCCGACAGCTATATGTGCTAAATGAACCCACAGCAATTCAATATGAAAATTAACCAAGGAGTTAAAATGACACATATAATCGCGATAGCAAATGAAAAAGGTGGAGTTGGGAAAACACCGATTTGTTGGCTGATGGCTCAAAGGCTTTCAGAACTTTCATATATTGATGGAAACGGTCGCGATCCTCAACGTGTATTGTGTGTTGATCTTGATCAGCTTTGCTGTTTGAGCTTTCTATTCTTAGAAAAATACGATAGTTTTAAAGAAATGTGGACTGATTTAGCGAAAGATAATGCCATAGAAATTCTTTTAGAAAAAGATGATAGGTTACCGACAATAAAAACATACAACTCGAACATTGACCTAATATCAGGATCACCGAATGCAAGCATAATTACTAACGATAATCAGCCTCATGACGTTACTTTAGGCTACAAAAGAATACGTGAGTTAGCAGAAAAAGGTGACTATGACTATATTCTAATCGACACTAAGGCCAGTCCAAAGAATAAATATAAAGCAGCAATTATAATGGCAGACTATGTTCTGATTCCTGCCACCCAGGATATATTTTCTATACGGGGCGCTATTAACACAGAGGGGTTTATAAAAGACATAAGTTCTCAATACGAAAAGTCTGCAACATCCCTTGGTACAGTTTTCGTAGGTTATCAGAAATCTCTAGGTGATGATATAGAAAAATTAGCACAACCATTGAAAGAGCGCGGTTACTACTCATTCACAAACAACATTAAACTTAGTAAATCAATAAAAAAATCATTACATACCAGGCAGCCTCTTAACAAAATCACTAACAGCCACATTGCCAGAAAAAACATAGACCGTTTTGTCAAAGAATTGACTGTTAGAATCAAGACAATGGAATCCTACAAAAAATAGAAATTAAACTAAATAGATGCAAAAGATCATGAGAAACGAATATGAAAAATACAGCGCCGCATTTAAAGCAGATATTGCTTTATTAGCGTTAGAAAAACATTCCATAGAAGAAATATCTTCTATGTATAACGTTAGCTATGAGTTCGTCTATAAATGTAAATCAGAATTACTTAATAAAGCCTGTACTATTTTTGGAGGCAATAGTGAAAAGAACAACTACACTACGGAAGATGTTCGAGAACTCTATGATAATATTAAAAAATTCATTGATGGTGTAGATAAATTTAATTATGAAATAAAGCAACTAAGAAAAGACTCTTCGACACCAAGTGCAGAATCAGCTACCAAAAATAATCCAGGGTATGGGCCCTCAAACAAACTGAAGAAGACTTGCCGACCAGGATCTAACCAACGCATATCTGGCAAATATGAATGATCTCCTTCAAGCTGTTATGCCTCGGGCTTGCGGCTACCGAAACGAAAGCAATTTCATTGCGATGATTTACCAGATCGGTAGCCCCGAAGGAGGCATGCTGGATGAAGCCAAGTTCACATGAAACGTTGAGGAGTTCCAGATTCACTGTGCCACTACAAGTGGTGATCCCCGAACGCTTACTCTTGACAGCCTCAACGGTAGGTCACACCTTCTTGAGGCAGTCTCTGGTGGGCTGCCATCAGCGTCTTCATTTCTCGTACGACAAAGCGTGGCATCCAGTCGCACAGAGACTCAAAATCAAACCGCTCGTTGTTGGCGCTTCCTTCAGGTGTCACTAGGCGATTTAGGATCAGCTCCTCATAGAGCCACTCATCCAGTTTCAGACTGATACCGTAGTCATCGAGGAGCTTGCAGCGCAGTTGATGGGCAATCTTTAGGCCCGCCACATCCAGGTCACCAAAATAGAGCAGTTGCTTTATCTGTTCGGCCTCAAGAAGTTGTGACACGCACTCTGCTTGGCCTGACACCTTGTTACCCGCGCCATAAATCACCAGTGACCAATGTCTTTGTTCACGATTAATTTGGCATAGGCGGTAATACACATCGGAATTTTCAACGATGATGGCCGGAAGATCTCTGCGACTGAATGGTTCATACGGTAGCGGCGGTGCTCGCCGAATGGCACCTAGGTCGGCCAAGGTCAGCGCTACATGCTTCCAGCCACCGAGCGGCATGGAGTCTAGTGCTTTTTCATCACCAAAGATCAACAGCGCCCGCTCACGGCGCCCGAGCGTGCCCGGAAAAAGCGGCTTGCCGCACTCGGCTTGACGAAACAGGTAAGCATTGAGCTGCTGTAAACGCTCCTTGACCTGCGGCGAGAGCAGCCCTGTAACACGCTCCGCCAACCAAGGATGCCAGGCGATTTCTGGCACCGTCGTCTCGGAGGCTACTGCACCTTCGTAAATAAAAACGTTGGGAAGGCGCAGTCCTCGCCAGTACGGCTGCCAGCTTGCTTCGCGCTTGGGTTGGGCTCGCCAGTCGCCCTCGAGCATTTGCACGATCGCTTGAGCCAGCAGGTCGGGAGCGTCATGATTCAAGGCCTCCTGCCGATGCGTGCTCAACACCTCATCAAGTACCGCCTTGGCCTTCGCCGTGCGCGCTGCCTTGCCTGCTGCAAGACGGTGTTTGTTGGCGGTCGACTCCATTCGGGATAGCCACAGCGTCACACCGTTCATAACGCTCCTCCTTCTATGACGTGGCTATGGGTTGCGGCTTGGCTGCCAGGGAGGCGGCCCACAACGCGTGGCGGTCGTTATCAACGGTCACCAGATCACGCCGCTTCAGCTTCTGCACCTTGTTCAGGAAGAGGTGGTTATCAAACATCGACTGGGCATTCTCGTCAGAAATGCCGGTCAAGTAGATGAGCTGGATGTTGTAGGCCTTGGCCATCTGTGTCTGAATCCGCATCAGATCATCGGCATTCGATTTGCCCAGCGGATTGTCGGCCAGCAAGAAGCCCGCGCTCGAAATACCCGTATCGTACTCTCGTACCTTGCCGACCGTCACAAACAGCAGGAAGGCTGATGTGAGTCGCTGGCCTCCTGATCCCTCCAGCCGGGTGATATGGGTCCACTGTGGACGACTGGCGTTCGTCTTGAGCAGCCGCACCTCGAGCGAACCTTCGCCGAACACCGACTGAACCAGATCGGCCGTCAGGGCATCACGGTTTGGTGCGCGGGGCACCTGGCCCTTGGCGATCCAGTGTTGCAAGCGGGCGCTGGCAAAGCCCCTGAGGTCGGCGGTGATATTGTTCAATCGGTCCGTCAGCTTCAAAATAGGCCGACCGGGCAGTACGGGGCAGTCGTCCGGGATTCTGACCGACTTGGCACGTTTGAGCAGCTTAATCGCCCCTTCCAGATGAGCGGTCAGGTGGGTAACGGTCAGATCAATCGAACGCTGGAACTGCTCCAGGCTGTCCTGAACAGCCTCAAACACCTGCGTGATCCCCGTACCGACCCGGTCCAGATCGCCCAGCACCTCGTGGTAGGTTGCGATTGAATCCAGCTGTCGCAAGTATTCTTGGCTGGCACGACCGTCCGGGTCCTTGGTCGACTCTGCTTCGATCCGTTTGCGGAAGTGACTCCAGACCGTGGCTACACGCACATCTTGCTGCTTCAGCGTTTCTTTCAGCTGCGCGTACGTTTGGCATTGGATACGCAGTGAATTCGCATACTCAGCGATGTTCAGGATCTTAGCGGGCAAACCCGCCGCCGAGGTCGGCGTGATGGGCTGGATCATCGCCTGAGCTGTTTTGGCGCTCTGTAGCCGCTCCTTCACATCCTCGATCTTTTTCGCCTGGAGCGTCCGTTGCTCCTGCAGGCATCTAAGCTGGTGCTTGGTTTCATGGAGATTATCGACGATTTCGACCAGAGACGCCCGAATAGCTTCGATCTCGGTGGGCTTCTCCTCCCACACAAAATCTTCGCCCAACGCCTCGCGCGCCTCCTCGCATTTCTCGGTCAGATTTTGCAGAGTGGCCTGCGCCGTAATCTGACGCTGCGCGCATTGCCGGTGCTGCGTCTCGAGCTGCGCGATGCGGTCGTTAATCAGCGCCAGATCACTGATGGCTGCTGTTTTGACCGCATCCGGATGCGTCTCGTAGGCGGTATGTGTCGATAGCTGATCAAAGGCGTCGCGTTGCGCCTGTTCAGCCTCTTTCCGCTGTTGCTTGAGTTCCGTGACCTGATCACCCTGGGCAGCCTCAAGTAATTTCTTGTGCGCCTGAGAGGCCGCCTCATGGGCATCTTGCGGGCTCCGATCGTCGGCACCCTCGTTCGCCGTAATCCCCGTATAGAACGGCTCGTTGCGCATGCTTATCCACTGGCTGATCTGTATATTGATGCCGGTTCGCTCGGCGCGCTTGGTCTCCGCTGTCTGGCTTTGCTGTGTCAGCTCCTCGGTCTGGCGCGCGAGAGTTTCCTCGCTCCGCCGAATCTGCCCTGTCAGCTGATCCAGCTTAAGGATCGCTGCTTCGCGCGCCGCCCATTCCGTGTCAACAAAATGAGTCAGCGTTTCATGCTTCTTTTCCGCTTGATTGCGCTGCTGTTGGGCGCTTTCGAGTCGCGCTTGAGCCTGTGCTTTTTCGCCGCGTAGGTCCTGTTCGCGTTGGCGTGCCTGCTCGAGCGCGGCATTGGCTTTTGCCAGTGCTGAGCGTGCGTGATCACGCTGTTCGATCAGGCTCAACCAGTGTCTGCCGTGCTGGTTGTGGTGTAGGCACCATTCGTTCTTGAAGGACTCCAATGTCTTCAGGGCGCGTTCCGCAGTTTCTACGCAGGCCTTTTGTGACGCCACGTCGCTTTCCAGCTCCAGTAGCCGCGCTTCGTAGGCGGCCTGGCTGTAGCCGTGCTTGTCTGGGTTTGAGAGAACGACCTGTGCTGACTCGGGTGCCATACCCCTGAGATCTCGCGCTTCATCCAGGCGATGAACGGCGACGGGCCCCCCTTTCCAGGTCAGCGTCTCACTGACCGCGCAGACTTGAGAGAGTGTCGCCTCATCCAGTGCGACTAGACTCAGATAGCGGCCCGGGTTTTGATCGATAACCGCAGCGATACGCGGCGCATCATCGTTGAAGGCAGAGGCCAGGTAGTGAGGGAAGGCCCAGAGCTTATCCCGAGGAATGCCCGCCGCATAGAACGCCTCAAGCGCCTGGTTGATCTGCTTGGTGACCAGCTCGTGGCCCGTGAGCTTTAACTCATTCAACTCGTGCTGGGCTTGCAACAATCGCTGTTTCATCCCATTGAGCGTTTGGGTGTTGGTCTCCAGCACCTCACCGATCTGCGATCCACACTGCGCGCTGTGCCAGTTGGTATCCTCAAGACCAAGGACGTGCTGGGTCGGCGCAGGTAGCGCCTGATAGCCCTCGGCCAAAGCCCGTGCGCTGTCTACCGCAGCCTGGTGCTTTTGCTCTGCGTGAGTGAACGCCTGCTGTGCTTGGCTTTGTGCAACCGAGGCTTTTCCCACCACCTGCTGATGCACTTCCAGTGCCTGCTCTGCCTTACCACAAGAGATCTTGGCCTGAGCCTCGGCCTGCTCTGATTCACGCAAACCCGACCCCAGTCGATGCTGGGCGGCCGCAGGGGTTTCCCCTGTCTGGATCAGCCCCTCGTCGCACAGCGCATCCCTTCGCGATTCGCCCTTGTGCTTGTCCAGCCGGCACTGTTTGCTCTCCGACTCCAGGCTGCCCAGCTTTTTCTGCAGCTTGCCACAGGACTGCCTGAGGGCTTCGCTTTCCTTGTTGAGCTGTGTCAACGCTTCCGTGATCTCGGCCTCCTGCTGGCGATGACCGCTAATCACCCACTCCAGCACACCCAGCGCTTCGCCGGCGGTGCGCTCGAAGATTACCTGCAGCGGCTTTTCTGTTTCGCTTTGGAAAACCTTCAGGTCGTCGTCCGCTTGGTGGTACGCATCTTGAGCCTTCGCATAGGCTTTGTAGTCAATGGCAGTGCGTGTGATCTGCAGCTGACGCTGACAGGTGTCGTCCTCGTCTTGAAGTGCGGCGACTTTGGCCTGCTGTTCGTTGAGTTGATGCAGAGCGAGATCGTGCTCAAGCAGAGCCTGGCGCCTGCCCTGCATGTCGCGGTGAGACGTTGTTTGGACAATCTCTTTCCGAAGGCTTTCCGCTTGGTCATCGAGCCGTGCTTGCTCTGTCTGAGTATCCTCAATAAAGGCCGTGAGATCACGCATTGCCTCGCGGAAGCCATCATCCATCTGCCGTTGCTGCGTCTGGGCGCTTTCCAGCAGCCGGGCCGGCTCAAGAAACGCCTGCCAGTTCGATAGCACATCCCTCAGAAAGGATTCGTTGCGGCGAATCGTTTCCAGCTCACCCTGGCGCTCGACCTCGTGCGCCACCAGATCACGCAACTGCTCCGTGGTGTCCTTGGACATGGTGCATGCGAAGAACGCGCCGAGAAAATCCTGCTCGGTTTTATAGTCAATGAACTTGGTCAGCCCACCCTCTTCTGAGTTGAAGGTGACCATTGTTTTGATGAGATCAATATTGATCCGCTGCTCCAGCAAAAACGCGCGCCATTCTTTGATCACTCGGGTTTTTCGCCAGTGTACACCGCCGCTGCCACCCGCCTTGAGATTGAGCCAACCTTCAAAGCTATGCAGAGTGTTGGCATAGGGACGCAGCTCGGGATTGTACTCGGCACGCGAGTATGACGGCACTTCGTCAAACGGGGTGTCCAGCAGGGAGTCGGGCGTATCACAGATAAACAGAACGCGATCCACATCATCGCCGCGGCGCTGGTGGGCGTGTCCCAGCAGCAAGGTTTGACCGGCTTCATTGACCATTTCCACCAATATGACAGACAGCTCCTGATGGAAGTAATTGCGGTAGTGGTATTCACTCTGGCGACGATTGGCCAGGTACTGGGTAAAGTCGTTGACAGACGGCTCAAAGACTGACAATAGCAATGCGATGTAGGTGGACTTGCCGCCACCGTTCACCAGTTGCTGATAGGTGCTGGCCACAGCCTTTACGTTCTTGGCCGAGATGCTGCGTGGTGAGTCAGCAGATTGATCGACCGCATGAGTCATGCCAATGTAGTCTAGAGTAAGGTCTTTGTAGAAGGCCTCTTCGTGGCCCGCACCATCCATATAAACCCGTTTGATCAGCCACATGCCTAGTAGACCTCCCCCGAGCGTAGAGTTTCAGCGGTTTCGACGGGATCAGGCTGGCCCTTGGCCGCTGCAGGTTCCGGGTTGTCAACTGCCCCCGCCGCATCACTGTCGACAAGGTCGGACGGCGGCTTCCCTGTTGTGGGGTCGATATTCATCACAAAGCGTACCGTCTCTTCAATGCCAGTATGGCGCAGATAGTGTTTGAGCTTCTGGGTCGGGTACCAGTCGGATTCTCCTGACAGGCTGCTGTCCTCTGCCAGGAAGCCTTCCTCCTGCAGCAGCTGTATCCAGCGCATTGCCATTTCCGTTTGCGAGCGAATGCTGGAGACACGCCCCACCTTCTCGTCGTGGATGCGGGGGATACGTTCTTCCTGCACAAACCGGGCAGCCAGGAGCATGCCGTCCACCACATCGTCCCCCTCAGCTTTGCGTTGCGCGATCACCTGGTCGGCAACGTCGTTGAGCTTGGTTACTACTGAGGTAGCATTGGTACCGCTGGTTTGACCGGACTCGACCCGAACCGCATCGGGGTTGGGAAACATATCGGCCAGCAACGCGATCAGTGTTAATCCCGCGAAGAGACGCTGCTCCTTGCGCTCTCTGCTCATTTGCTCTGCTGTGGTTTCAGGTAGCAGGCGTTTATTCAGCCAGCCCAGGGTGGGGGCAAAAGGGCCACGACCATCTGCAGTCAGCAATACTCCGTATGTCTCGTGGATGCCGAGGTAACGCAATTTCATACCGGCCGCGACGCCACGGATAATTTCAGCGAACAGAACGTCTCCCTGAAGCTCCAGTGCTCGCTGAATTGGCTCCTCCCCCATCTTGTACCCCAATGAACCCATGATCGCCTGTGTGGCGATCTCGGCATAGAGTTTGGCCTGTTGATGCATCTCGTACATGACTACTCCTCAAAGGGCAGTGCGGGGGCGACTGTCAGTAGGCTGATATTGTCAGCCCGCCAGAGCGCTGTTTCGATAGGGGCGTCGTCCACATCCACCTCGATGGTAGGATCGCTGTTGGCCGCTAAACTGCCGATGTGGAGCAAGCAGACCTGTTGCTCCAGCTCGGACAACTCGCCGTTCGCGTAGGCGTCAAATACATCAGCAAAACTGACGCGCCCACGATCATTCAAACGGGCGCTAACCCAGTCGCTGCAGTGCTTAACTACCGAGTCGGGAATACCGCGCAGTGTGGCTTCAATGGCAACGGGCTGCTCGGTGGGGTCGTGAATCTCGCGTGGAAGCTCTTGCTCGAACTGATCGAGATACAGGTTAAGCACTGCCTCGAGGTCGAGCAGGGTGTGCAGGTCGTCATCTTGGTTTCGGGGAGCCAACAGGTGCGTGACCAGCTCATCCATTCTCTGTTCGGCGGTCGCTGGGGCATGGGCTAGCAAGGGCTTGAGTGCACCTTGTACCAGCGTCTCCCGAAACAGGGTGTTGTCTCTGGGAATGATTAGCTTCAGGCGAGCCCGCTCAAAATCCTTGTTCACATCGTGCAAGCAATCTTGATAGCTCAGTGTGAAGGTGCTGACCTCGGCAAAAATCTCTTGCGCCTTGCGTAGCTTGTGTAGCTTGTCGGGGTGCAATTCCGAGTGTCCATCAGCCAGCATTTCGGTAATGGTCGACAGAGTGTTCTGAATATGCCCCAGCACTTCCTGAGTCTTATCAAAGGAGTCGCTGAGTACGGGACGGATATCGTGCGCATAGGATGTGCTCAAATCACCCGACTGCGCGGCGCGTACTTTCATCCGCATCCCAATCAGGTATTGCTCCAACTGCCGCTGGGTTGACTGGATCTGCTGTACCGCTTTATCGATCTCGCCTCGACGGATGGTTTTGAGCGTTCGCCAAGCGAGAATCGCAGCTCGCTCTATCGGCGTTTCGTCCAGACGGAGGGTGTAAAACAGCATCCCCTCATCGGTCAGAGACCAGAGAATATCATCGGAACCGAGCACTTGGTCGTGGCGTATCAGGCGAACGACCTGCTCATCGGAATGCGCGCGTTCGGTGAAATCGTAGTACCGGAGGCGAAAAGGGTCCTTGATCGCCGCGAAAATCTTGCCGGCTACCTGCGTGTAGCTTGAGGCTTTTTGTCCCGGATACGCCTCCTGCAGGTGCTCCGCCAAGCACCACTCCGCTTCTTTGCGAGTCATGCCCGGCTGGTGCTCACGGTCGGCGTAGTAAAGCATGGAGTCGAAGAGGTGCATGATGGCCGCGAGGGCGTCAAAGTCGACTCCGTCAAACAACTTGCGCTGTAGGGCGCTATAGATCGAATCCAGCGTCCGCACGACCAGCAGCGCGTGAGACTGAATGGTCAGCTCACGACGTGCCATGGATTCATTGCGAGCCTGCTCCAGAAACTCTAGCAACATAACGCCCACCAGCTTAGAGAGGATCACCGTAGCAAATCATGCCGGATCATGGAAAACAATAAAAATGATGTTTTTTATACATACCACACACAATAAACTAAAAATGACGCAATGATAAACAATGCAATCATGGCGATTTTATTTCCCCTGTCGTACCTGGATGCATTACACTGCTTACCAAACTTTTCTCCCCCAACCTCTTTCACCAGCCCCTGAACGCGGAAACTTCCGGCCAACCCCATGGGGTTAGCCTCCCGACCACACCGCCTCCATAACCTGTTGTTCAATAATAGAAAATCGGTGGTTCTTGCCGGATGGCAAGGAACGCCCACTCCTAGAATCGCTTACCATATGACAACAAAGTGCGATTTTGCATCTATCATCCTTCAGCAAGTGTTTGATTTAATTAAGCACATAAAATAACGGGGACTATTACATATCAATCTTTCCAAAGGGCAGCGCATCAGCCTCGCCAAGGATGACGGCACCAAGCTCGATTACATCGAGATCGGTGTCAACTGGGGCGCCATCGAGAAGAAAGGCTTCTTCGGCAAGAAAAGTGTTGCCGTGGACCTGGACGCCTCCATCGGCATGTTCGATGCCAACGGCAAGACCACGGACATCGTCTACTTCGGCAACCTCAAGTCCAAGTGCGGCTCCATCAAGCACAGTGGCGATGACCGCACCGGTGACACCGGTGGGGACGACGGCAAGGACAACGAAGTCATCCAGATCGACTTGATGCGCGTGCCGAAGGAAGTCAATCACTTGGCGGTGGTGCTGAATTCCTTCAGTCAGCAGAAGTTCGACGCCATCCCGTTTGCCAATGCCCGTATCCACAACGGCAGAGCCGGCAAAGGCGACGTCTTCGCCAAGTTCGATGTGTCAAATGACAAGACCTTCGCTGGCCGTGTCAGCATGATCCTCGGCAGCGTCTACCGTCACGGCAACGAGTGGAAATTCCGCTCCATCGGCACCGCGGTGGATGCACGTGATCTGAAATCCACCCTGCAGACCTTCTCCAGCGACTACATCAGCGCATAACACCACTGCCAGGGAGGGCGGGCCAGTCAGCATGACTGGCCCGTATGACAATGAACAAGACTCCGCCACCTTTGGAAGAGGTGCCTCTGTACGTTCGCTACTTCCAGGGCTTGCCCGTCTGCGAAGACCAGAAGGACGCACAGGCTGCACTACAGAGGATCCGCCGAGGAAAAGAGCTGGTGGACTGGGTCAACCAATGGGCCTGCGATGAAGACTGGCGCCGTGCCCGGGACAGCATCAGGGCATATCGCTACAAGTCCCGCCATCACCTCACCCGGGCCAATATCGATCAAGCCACCAAGACGATATTGGAACAACGGGCCCGAGAACTTGGGCTCCCCCTGTGGCAATACGTACAGAACCTTGGACTGAATGAAGAAACGCTTGAACAGCTGGAGCAGCGTGCGAACTGCGACCGCAAGGATAGATCTCCACAGGCTTGAGGCGCGGGGCGAAGGCCCCGGGCCTTCTTTCATGCCACTCTTCGCACGCTATCAGTTTTCATGAGATGCCATGGAGGGCTATACGAGTGAAACTTCAGAAGCTCAGGGGGCCACGATAAAAGGCTGAGCGACAGCCCGTTGGCAGCACCTGTTGTCATCATTGCTCAAGGATAGTGTCGGGGCTCAGCAGAACCAGAGCACCTGCAAGTGGATAGGCGCATCAAGTCTGACCGAAGTCAGTGCCAGAAATCTCTGAAACTACGCACCGAAACGAACAACTTTTCGGGACACACCTCCACTGCAGCGCGCTGCTGGAAACAGGCAAGTCAGTTGACTGTTCCCTGCAACGGCTCAAAGTGAGCATCACTGAATCTTTGTATCAATCCATCAGGACGCATCACGGGCCAGGTTCTCGAGTTCTATCCGGCCCATAAGAAAAATGCATACCCTCCGATAACACTCACCCCCTACTTAGGTCCCATGCCTCGCTCCCATAATGGCCACGATATACAACCGTGCTAATGGAGAGATACCTGCATGTCCCTGACCAATGCCCTGTCCGACGCGCTGCCGCTGAGCCTGAGCGAGTCGCCGCTGTCACTGAACCTGATCACCGCTGAAGGCCACGAACCGGTCAGCCCGCTGTGGCTGCGCGAGCGCACCCAGGACCCGGAGCAGCTCGATGAGGTCACCACCCAGCGCCTGTTCGATTCGCATGCCATCGACGTCAATCTCGAGTTGACCGAGGCGCGCCCGGTCGATGAGACGCACGTGGAATTCACTTTCAGTGACGGGCATTGCGAGGTGTATGACCTCACCCTGCTGGCGCATGAGCTGCAGGGCATCACGCCGTTCCCCAAGGCCGAGAGCTGGGATGCGGGCATCGATCAGCAGGCGCAGCGCGTCGACTGGGAGAAGATGGGCAACAATGAGGACTTCCAGAAGGCACTGGAGGCCTATCTGCGCTTTGGCTACATCATCGTGCAGAACGTGCCGACCGATCCGGAGCGCATTCTGGAAGTGGCCGGTCACTTCGGTTACGTGAAGGACACCAACTTCGGCAGCTACTTCGAGGTGTATTCGCGCCCAACCGGCAACGATCTGGCCTATCGTAGCGTGGCACTTGGACCGCACACCGATAATCCGTATCGTGATCCGGTGCCGGGCATCCAGATGCTGCATTGCCTGGTCAACGAGACCACTGGCGGTCTATCCACGCTGGTCGACAGCCTGAATGCGCTCAAGCAGCTCAAGGCCGAGATGCCGGAAGGTTATGAACTGCTGCGCACCACCCCGGTGGGCTTCCGCTTCCTGGATGCCGGCACCGAGCTGACCACCCGTCGCTGCGTGATCCGTGAGAGCGCCGATGGTGAGCCGATCGGCGTCAACTACAGCCCGCGTCTTGATCATCTGCCGCACATGTCGCTGGAGAACACGCGCCGCTACCATCAGGCCCGCCAGCGTCTGGGGCAGCTGTTCCAGGACCCTGCCAACGAGATTCGCTTCCAGCTCGAGTCCGGTGAGTTGATGATGTTCGACAACACCCGCGTGCTGCATGGCCGTACGGCGTTCGACACCAATGAGGGGCATCGTCACCTGCAGGGCTGCTACATGGACAGCGACGGCCCGCGTGAGCGCTTCGCCACGACCCTGATGCGTCAGCGTCAGCAGCAGGCACAACAAGAAAACCGTGAGGAAATGGCGTAATGGATCAGGTTTCATTCACCCAGATGAAGGACGGCACCGCAGAAGACTATGCGTTGCTCGAGCGTCTTGAAGACCAGTTCAATGAAGGGCTGGTGGAGCGTCTCAAGCTTGCCCTGCGCAAGCTCGATGATGGTCTGAGCGGCTACAAGGTCAGCCGTCTGGAGCACTCCCTGCAGTCAGCGGCACGTGCCGAAGCCGACGGTGGCGATGATGATCTCGTCGTCGCGACCCTCCTGCATGACCTGGGTGACGAGCTGGCGCCCTACAATCACTCGCAGCTGGCCGCCGCCATCATTCGCCCGTATGTGCGTGCCGAGGTCACCTGGATCATCCACCACCATGGACTGTTCCAGAAGTTCTACTACGGTCACTTCTACGGCGAGGACCGCAACGAGCGCGAGATCTACAAGGATCACCCCTGGTATCAGAAGTGTGTGGATTTCTGCGAGCGTTATGATCAGGCGGCCTTCGATCCGGACTATCCGACCCCGCCGCTGGAGCACTTCGAGCCGGCTCTGCGTCGCGTCTTCGCACGCAAGCCCTTCGATCCGGACGTGATCGGCGAAGAGCCCGCCGGCGGTTTCGACAGCCGCGTCTGAACGTGTGGAGGGCGGGCGCATGAATCGCGCCTGACCTCCTCCGCTCCTGTGCTTGACCATTGCCCCCACTGGCCCGCCCAGTGGGGGCAATGTGGTTTGTGGGCGTTGCGTTGAGCGCACCACGCCAACAGGGGGTTGAACCTCGCCACTCAGCCTTCATCATCGTGGGGCAAGGCAAGTATCCATGAAGACTGTCCCTGATGATGCGGCAGTCTCGCTCCTTGAGACGCATTCCCCCTCCCCGACCCGACAGGCAGACACATGGAACACCTCTTCATCTATGGCCCGCTGGGGCCAGGCGGACTCAACGAACATGTCATCGCCAACATCGATGGCGAATGGCGCCCGGCCTATCTGCGCGGCCGACTCGAGAACAGCGATCAGGGTACCGAGCACAACTTCCCCGGGCTGGTGGTCGACAACACGGGGCAGGTGATACGCGGCCACGTCTTTTCCTCACCGCAGCTGCCCGAGCATTGGGACGCTCTCGATGACTTCGAGGGCCCCATCTATCAGCGTCGCGTCACCACCGTCATTCTCGACGACAATCGTGAGCTCGAGGTCTATGTCTATGCGCTGGCGATGTGAGAATCTCCTGCCGGGCAGGCAGAGCGACAAGTGACAGAGCGATCCCCCTGCCTCTGGATTGAGTCACCCTCTCGGCCCCAGCCTCGCCAGCGCCCTCGCCCAGGCATCACAAGGAGAATTTCTCATGCAGCTTGAAGGTTCGTGCCACTGCAAGGCCGTCACATTCCAGCTTGAGTCGCCGCATCCCTACCCGTACCAGCGCTGCTACTGCTCGATCTGTCGCAAGACGGCAGGCAGCGGCGGCCATGCGATCAACCTGGCGGGCGACGCCGGCACCCTCAAGGTGGAAGGCCGCGAGCACATCTCGATCTATCACGCGGTGATCGACGGGGTCGAAAGCCCGGCGGAACGTCATTTCTGCAAGCACTGCGGCAGTGCACTGTGGCTCTACGATGCCCGCTGGCCAGAACTGATCCACCCGCAGGCGGGGGCGATAGACACCCCGCTGCCCGTGCCACCGGAGCATGTCCACATCATGCTCGACAGCAAGGCCAACTGGGTGGAAGTCGCGCACGAGGCGCGTGATGCCCATCACGCCGAGTATCCCGACGAGAGCATCGCGGCCTGGCATGCGCGAATTGCCGAGCGCGGCACTCAGTAAGCTCAGGGACGCCCTCCAACAGGAACAGGTGCGACCCTGGTCAGGATCAGGTGCGACCTCGCGCCCTGATTCGCCGGGCTGAGCGTTGATGTCACTCGCTGCGTCGCGTATAAGTGCCGCCTATACAAGGCGGCGCTCTTGCCTGATATCCGCGGTGTACGGCGTGAAGCCTCTCGCAGGCCCGGATATTCCAGGACAGGGTCGCCGTGACAGTGCATCACAGCGAGGACCCTCGTGCCGGCCCGAAAGACACGCTCCCCTGCGCCAGACGATACCGCCAGTAGCCTGGATGACCTGCCCTCCCTGCGCGGGCTGGTCGCCTTTGACGTGACGGTTCGCCTGGGCTCGATGACGGCTGCGGCCAATGAGCTGGATACCACCCAGCCCACCATCTCCCAGCGCATCCGCGCGCTGGAGGAGCACCTGGGCCATCCGCTGTTCGATCGTCAGGGCGGCAGGCTGATCCTCAACCACTACGGCGAGAGCTTCCATGCCGAACTGGCAGGCGGACTTGGCCAGGTCTGCAGCGCCGTCACGGAAGCACGTCGCAAGGTGCACAAGCCGACACCGCGCATCACCATCGCCGCGGGTGCCGGCTTTGCCCACGTCTGGCTGCGCCCGCGGCTGGAGCGGTTGGAGCAGGCCTTTCCGGAGTGTCACTTCACGCTGCTGCCGATCGATCGCGATGAAGACCCGCAGATGCAGCAGGCCGATATCGCGATCCGCTTCGGCCCGCCGCTGACGGGCGATCATCGCGATACGCTGGTGGTCGCGGAGCGCGCCTTTCCTGTCTGCTCCCCGGATTACGCGCGGCGTCATGGGCTGGAGAAGGGGCTGGATGCCGAGGCGCTGTCGCGCATCACGCTGCTGCATCTGGACATGCGCGATAGTCGCTGGCTGGACTGGGCCACCTGGTGTCGTCATGCGGGGCTGCCGGTACCGCGTCTCGACAAGGCCTTCCCCTTCAACAACTTCCCGCTGACGCTGAACGCCGCCGTCAACCATCAGGGGGTCGCGCTGGGCTGGAGCCACGTCATCCAGGACCTGCTCGACAACGGCTCGCTGATCGCCCTGACGCCGCATATCTCGCGTGACCGTCATGGCTATCGCATGAGTGTCCGCCATCCCAACAGCGCCGTGATCCAACCCATCACCCGCTGGCTGACACGCGAATTTTCCGGCCTGACATTGCCTGACGCCTGATGCCCGCCCTCCTCACCCATCAGGTCTCAGAGACCGGCCTGAAGATCTCGCTGTACCCGTCTGGCGCGCGCTGACAGCGGCCACTCCGCCCGTGTAATCCACCACAGCGTATCCACCACCTCGACATCCCCGTCTGCGGGTGCCACCACCTTGATGGCCTGAGGATTCTGGAAGGCCTCACGGGCATGGCGAGGCACGACACTGAAGCCCAGCCCGCAGGCCACCGGTTCCAGAATCAGGCTGATCTGATTGGTGGAGCCACTGCGCGGCAATGAGCGGACCCCCGGATTGCCCGGGAAACGCCGACTGAGCAGTCGTGACGCCATGTCCTGGCCATCGGGATGATCGATGAAGCCCAACGTCTCGAGATCGCGCCAGTCATGGATCTCGACACCCGCCGGCACCACCAATTCAAGTGGCTCGCGGGTCAGCTCCGTCACGCTCAGGCGCGGGTCATCCGGCTTCTGGGTGACGATGCCCAGCTCGAAGCGATTCTCAAGCACTGACTCCACCACTTCGCGCGTGGGGGCGAAGCGATGATGGATATTGAGACCGGGTGACGCCTGCTGCAGCGCCAGCAAGCGGGGGTAAAGCGCCAGCCCGATGCTGCCCGGCGTGATCAGCCGAATATCCCCGTGACTGTCTTCATTGCCGGCCAGGCGCTGGGCCAGGCGCTGCTCCGCCGTCTCCATCTCGCGCGCGTAATCCAGCAACGCATGGCCGGCCGGTGTCAGCTCGAGCTTGCGAGGATGTCGAATCAACAGCTTGCCCAGCTGGGTTTCCAGATGTCGCACATGCTGGCTGACAGCGGCCTGGGTCAGATCGAGCTGCTCTGCGGTGCGCGTGAAATTGCCGACACTCACCAGAGTGCGGAAGGTACGTAACCACTGGGGTTGCAGCATGTCGGCTCCTCGTTGCGACAGTCATGGCGCCCGGGACGTGTCTGGCCTGACAGCAGGCAGTCCTGATCGGCGACGACGCCGGTCCGCCATAACGAAATATTATCACTATCATAACAGCTACGTAGTTTTCATTATTGCTCATGACACCCAAGATGGCATCCAACGTCACGCAGACAGTGACTGAGCCAATTCCCTTCACGACTCCCTTCACGAGGTGAATCATGAGCAGCGAAAAGCACACACCGTATCCGCGCACCTTCTCCCACATCGGCCTGTCCGTCGGTGATGTGGAAGCCGCCGTCAAGTTCTATACCGAGGTACTGGGGTGGTACGTGGTGATGGAGCCGACCACCATCACCGAAGACGACTCCGCCATCGGCGTGATGTGCAGCGATGTCTTCGGTCCGGGTTGGGGCAGCTTCCGCATCGCCCACCTGTCCACCGGTGATCGTATCGGGGTCGAGATCTTCGAATTCCCGAACCACGAGACTCCGGAGAACAACTTCGAGTACTGGAAGACCGGCATCTTCCACTTCTGCGTTCAGGACCCGGACGTCGAAGGGCTGGCCGAACGCATCGTGGCCGCCGGCGGCAAGCAGCGCATGCCGGTACGCGAGTACTTCCCGGGCGAGAAGCCGTTCCGCATGGTCTACATGGAAGACCCGTTCGGCAACATCCTCGAGGTCTACAGCCACAGCTATGAAATGACCTATGCCGCCGGTGCCTATCAGAACGACTGATCAAGCCCCAGGCAGCGATGCACGCATGAGTCGATGACCGACGCATGCGTGCATCGAACCAGCGCCCCTTGCCCCCTGTCATCAGAAGGGGCAAGGGGATTTTTTCGTCATGGCCAGGCCCCATCACGGTCGCCTCCTGTCGATTGTTGAGCAATCATTCAAATTTGCGTAAGCTGGTAGGCAATCGATGGGCGCTACCGGGCCAGCAATGCAGGGAGACTCCTTTCACCGACATCCGCTGTACTGCCTCCCCAGGCCCACACCCCACACCCAGTCTGTCCAGGAGTGTTCATGTCCACCCCAAAGCCCGTCTCCGTTCTGGTATTCGACGTCAACGAGACCCTGCTCGACATCACCACCCTTTCACCGCTGTTCGGGCGCGTCTTCGGCGATGAAGGCCTGCTGCGTGAATGGTTCGCGCAACTGGTGCTGTATTCCCAGACCCTGACGCTTGCGCATCGCTATACCCCCTTCGGTGAGCTTGGCGTGGGTGTCCTGAAGATGGTCGCCGATATCCATCAGGTCACGCTCAAGGACAGCGATATCGATGAGCTCAAGTCGCGCATGGCCGAGATGCCGGCTCACCCCGACGTCGCACCGGCGCTCGAGCGCTTGAAGCAGGCCGGTTTCCGTCTGGTGACCCTGACCAACTCTCCCGCCGGTGCCTCACCGACACCGTTGGAAAAGGCCGGCATCAGCGAGGCCTTCGAGCAGCACTTCAGTGTCGGAGCCGTGGAACAGTTCAAGCCGGCGCCCGCGACCTACCAGCACGTGGCCGAGCAACTCGAGGTCAAGCTCGATGACATGTGCATGGTCGCCTGTCACGTCTGGGATACCATCGGCGCCCAGGCAGCCGGCATGCAGGGTGCACTCCTGACGCGTCCGCACAATGCCGTGCTGCCGGCAAGCAATGTCCCGACACCAGACCATGTGGCCGATGAGTTGATGACCCTGGCCGATCACCTGATCGCCACCCGACACGCCTGATCTCCCCCGCTGGTGAAAGCCGCATGACAGACACGCCACGGCGCCTACTCAAGGCCCGTGGCGTGTCTGATTCACCTCTTCCCCCGCCTCACCGCCACCTCCCTGGTGATCTGCAGCCCTCTTCTGCCCCCTGCCTCTTCTCGATGCCTTCACTCCAGTGACCGGAACGTCTTGAGCATCTCGTCACGGGTCTGGCCGAGGGCCGTCTTGATCTCGGCATGCCGGCTGGCAATGCGCCATTCCGGTCCCAGTACCGAGATGGCGTAATGCCCCTGACTGGTCTCGAGACCCGTGGCGATGGCCGCGACCCCGCGGGTGTGCTCACCGGCGTCGTACGCGTATCCACAGCGACGAATCTCCGCCAGCTGCTCGAGCAGCTCGGGCATGTTCGCGGTCTTCTCCGTGTAAGCCGTGAGCGCGGTTCCCAGCAAGTGCTTGACCTGCGCGTCCTGCAGGTGTGCCAGCAGGACCTTGCCACTGGACGTCGCGTGCAGAGAGAGGAAATTGCCGGCCATCGGCGATACCCGCAGGGGCTGCGGGGACAATACGGAGTGCAGTATCAGCAACTCGTTGCCGCTCAGGCTGCAGAGCACCACCGTCTCCTCGGTGGTGACACTCAAGGCTTCCAGAAATGACTTGGCGTGCGTGGTGATGTCGAGCTGGCTATGCCGTGCCAGTCGCATCAAGGCAGACCCCAGCCGGATACCGCCATGCCCATGAATCTCCAGCAGATCCTCCTGCGCCAGCGCGTCCACCAGCCGCTTGACGGTGGAGCGCGGCAGCTCACTGCGCTGCGCGATCTCCCCCAGACTCATGCCCCGCTCATTGCCTTCCAGGCTCTTGAGAATCGCCGCGACCCTGGCCACGACCTGTACGCCACCGCCTTCACGTGTGGTCAAGACACATCTCCTTAACAAGCTAACTACTTGCCCAACAAAACCACTGAATGGTACAGTGTACCGTATAATGAAACACCTGTCGCGATATCTTCCTGTCCTTTCCGTCAGACGCGAGAACCTGCCAGTGGCTGCTGCTCAACCCTTCAATCTACGAATCGCTCTCGGCCTCGTGGGTATCCTGCTCGCCTCGCTGATGTCCGGTGTCGGCGAGCGAGTCACTCAGACGGTGCTGACGGATGTGATCGGTCATTTCGGCTTTTCCCATGATGAAGGCAGTTGGCTGACCACCCTCTACAGCGCCGCTGAAGTCTCGATGATGCTGCTGGCCGGCTGGTTGGCCGTCACCTTCAGCCTGCGCCGCTTCGCCATCGGTGCCTGCCTGTCACTGGCAGTGTTCTCGCTTCTGGTGCCACTGGCCGACAGCTTCCCGTTGATGGCGGGGCTGCGCGTTGCCCAGGGGCTGGCATCCGGCAGCATCCTGCCGCTGCTGATGATGTCGGCGCTGCGCTTTCTGCCGTGGCACAGCAAGCTCTATGGCCTGTCGGCCTATGCGATGACGGCCACCTTCGGCCCTTATCTGTCGGCACCGCTGGCCGCGCTCTATGGCGACCTGGGCGACTGGAATCTGGTGTTCTGGGAAACCGCGCCGATGTGTCTCATCGCGGCGGCGCTGGTGTCCTGGGGCCTGCCACAGGACCCGCTCAAGCTGGAGCGCCTCAAGCAGTTCGACTGGCTCGGCGCCCTGCTTGGCGTCACCGGTCTCTGTGCTCTGGTGGCCGGCATGACCCAGGGCGAGCGTCTCGACTGGGGCAACTCCCCCGTGATCATCGCCCTGCTGGGCACGGGCGGACTGGCCTTCGCTGCCTTCCTGATCCATGAATGGTTCCACCCGTTGCCGCTCTACAAGCTGCAGCTCCTGGCCCATCGCAACTTCGCCTTCGGCATTCTTACCCTGTGTACCTTCATGTTCCTGACCCTGGCCGCCGGCACCATCCCGCCGCCTTCCTGGGCGAGGTACAGGGCTATCGCCCCATGCAGCTGTTCCCGGTGATGCTGACCATGGCTCTGCCGCAGCTCGTGCTGGCACCGCTGGTGGCGACACTGATCAATCGCAGGAACGTCGACAGCCGCTATGTGATGGCCACGGGCCTGGTGTTGATCCTGATCAGCTGCCTGCTGGGCTCGCAGCTCACCAGCGACTGGAACCGTGACAACTTCCTGCTCATCGAGGTGCTCAATACCCTGGGCCAACCGATGGTGGTCGTGCCGCTCTTGATGAATGCCACCGGCGCCATCAGTCCGCTGGACGGCCCCTTTGCCACCGCGATGGTCAACTCGTTGCGGGCGCTGTTCACGGTGGTGGCCGCCACCGTCTATGGCAGCTTCATCGTCCAGCGTGATGCCCTGCATTCGACCCGTCTGAGCGAGGCGCTGGGCCTGCAGGGCAATCAGCCCGCCGGCCTCATCCCACTGGACGCCGCGCACGATATCGCCACTCGCCTCTCCGAGCAGGCCGCGGTGATGAGCTATGCGGATGCCTACCTCGCCATCATTCCCTTCGTGGTGGCCCTGCTGGTGCTGGTCATGGTGTTGCCGGTGCGCGCCTACCCGCCGCAACCGGCACCTGCCGCCCGCCAGCACACCCACTCTCCTGCGACCTGAAAAGCGAGAACACGATACTGCCATGAACAAGACACGCACGACTCTGCTGCTGAGCGGACTGGCCCTGCTGCTGCTGATTCTCTATGCAGCGCTCTACTGGAAGGGTCACGATGGCCGCGAGGCCACCAACAACGCCTACGTGCGTGCCGATAGCGTGATGGTCACCCCACGGGTGGCCGGCCAGATCGACACGGTACGGGTGGAAGACAACCAGGTGGTTCACGAGGGGCAGATACTGGCCACGCTGGACGACCGTGATTACCAGGCCTCCCTGCATTCCGCCCAGGCGGATCTCGCCGCCAGTCAGGCGGCGGTAGGAGATCTGGACGCCAACATCGAACGTCAGCGCGCGGTGGTCCAGCAAGCCCTCGCCGAAGTGAAGGCGACCGAGGCGTCACTGCGTTACGCACGCAATGATGCCAAACGCTATCGCAGCCTGCGCATGACCAATGCCGCCTCCCAGCAGGACAAGGAAAAGGCCGATGAGGAACAGGGCATCTGGGAGGCACGACTCGTGCAGTATCAGCCCGCTCAGCGCTCGGCCGAGAAACAGATCGGTGTCCTGCAGGCTCAACGCGTCGAGGCCCGCGCCGAAATCGAGCGCTCGCGCGCCACGCTTGAGCAGGCAACGCTGAACGTCGATTACACCACCATCCGCGCCCCCAAGGATGGCATCGTCACCCAGCGCTCATTGCGTGTCGGTGCCTACGTGCAGCCGGGCTCCTCGCTGCTGGCCATCGTGCCACACAAGGAAGCCTACGTGGTCGCCAACTATCTCGAGACCCAGATGGCCGAGATGGCGCCGGGCCAGCCGGTAGAGATGACGCTGGACAGCCTGCCGGGCAAGACCTTCCATGGTCATGTCGAGAGCATCGCACCGGCCTCCAGCAACGCCTTCTCGGCAGTGGCCAGCGAGAACGCCACCGGCAACTTCACCAAGATCACCCAGCGCATGCCGGTCAAGATCGCGTTTGACCCCGATCAACCCGACTTCGACAAGGTGCGCATCGGCATGTCGGTGATCACCCACGTCACCACTCGGGACGCCTCCTGATCCAAGGGACTCGCTCCCGGACGCGACGGCCGGCTAGCCGGCAAGACAAGACGCCCCATCTGTCAGTGACAGATGGGGCGTCTTGTCTGGCGTGCCCTTACAGACAGGCGATGCAGGCGATACGGCCTGCCTGGACACTCCGGACTATCCAGACGATGGCGGGCACAGCTGCCAGTCGTCGTGCTCGATCTCCAGCATTGCCGCGATGGCGGCCGAGGCGATGACATGGGTCTGGCCATTGGCCTCATCATGCACATTCAGCCCACCGTGCACCACCGTGACCTCGGCGCGCCCGCGTGGCAGCTCACGTGTCACGGCATCCACATCCACGGCCTCCGGTGTCTGTACGCCGATGGTGACCTCGACACGCATCTGACGATGGTCGATGCCCAGGGACTGAAACAGCACGATGGAGGAATGATGCAGGGCATCCTGCACTGCGCGGCAGGCGGCCTTGGTGTAGTCCTCTCCGTAGAGGTCATTGCCGGTGCCCATCTCGAGAATGATGCGCTGCTCGCTCATGCCTGACCTCCTGACGGATGGCGGGTCTGTCGCGAAGCCTGAGGGTGCTCCGGCATGTCGGTACCGCTCGCCAGCATGTCAAACGACACGATGAGGGCGACATTGGCGATCACGCTCACCCCGCTGCCATCCGGCTTGGTCACGTCTAACCCGCCCTTGACCACCTTCACGCTGGGCTGGCCATAGGGAAATATCCCCAGCAGGGCGTCACTGTCGACCTTGTCGGGCTGCTGCACGCCGATCTCGACCTCGATCAGCATCGCCTCCTTGGGAAAGCCGAAGGCATCCGCCACATTCAGGGAGTTGTGCCACAGGGCATCACGAATCCCGCGGGCCGCCGCCTCGGTGTAGTTCTGGCTGCGAATGGAAGTGCCCATACCGAACTGGGTCACCATGCGTGTCCTGGACATGTGGCCTCCTTGAGAAACGTCGTGCACCGCGCCATGGCGATGGCACGGAAATGAAGGCAAGTCAGAGCAATCTCTCGGCCTGCTCCGCCATCATCCGCCATCAAACATCACTTTTCCATACAATACGTTCCACTTTCATGAATATCCATCCGCAACTGGCGCGATAGGCCCGCCATCGACGCTAGACATCCCAGCGGGGCTTGAACCAGCCAAGCACCCAGCAGACCCCGACGAGCACCACCACCGAGGCGAAATCGCCGCGAAACAGATTCACCACCGCCAGACCGGCCGACACCAACTGGGCATTGGTGAGCGCGATGCTTCTCCAGCGCAATCTCTGATACTCCGCCTCTGTCATGCTGGCCTCCACGTCAGACGTCTTGAGCACGCTTCTCAGGCGGCTCACCGCTCACCCGCCGCTTGCCTCAAGCGATTGGCCACCGCTCTGGTGAGCGTAGTACAGGAAGAATGCCGAATTCAGCCTCCCTTCGCCTATCCGACAAAAAGACTCGCGCTGACATGGTGGCGTCACCTCAGGGTTGCTATGTTCAGAATTCCCTTGATTACAGGAGTCTGACATGACCCGCCTGACCGCAAAGGATTTTGCCCCCGAGTTGCTGGAGCTGTATGACGGCTATGTGCATGGCCAGATCACCCGCCGCCAGTTTCTGGATCGCGCGGCAGCCTTTGCCGTCGCGGGCATGACGGCCACCTCGATACTGGCCAGTCTAAGCCCGAACTACGCACTGGCCTCACAGGTCGAGTTCACCGACCCCGACATCGTCGCCGAATACATCACCTACCCCTCTCCCGAAGGTCACGGCGAGGTGCGCGCCTATCGAGTGACACCGGCCAATGCCAGCGGGCCGTTGCCCGGCGTGGTGGTGGTTCACGAGAACCGCGGCCTGAACCCCTATATCGAGGATGTCGCGCGGCGTGTGGCCAAGGCCGGCTATGTCGCGCTGGCGCCGGATGGCCTCAGTTCGGTGGGCGGCTATCCCGGCAACGACCCCAGGGGCAAGGAGCTGCAGGCACAGGTAGACCCGGAAAAGCTGATGAACGACTTCTTTGCCGCCATCGAATACCTGATGGCCGAGAATCGCACCACCGGCAAGATCGGCATCACCGGCTTCTGCTACGGCGGGGGCGTCTCCAATGCAGCCGCCGTCGCCTACCCGGAACTGGCCTGCGCCGTGCCCTTCTACGGCCGCCAGCCACGCGCCGAGGAAGTCGCGGCCATCCAGGCGCCGCTGCTGCTGCAGTACGCCGAGCATGACGAGCGCGTCAATGCCGGCTGGCCCGCCTATGAAGCCGCGCTGAAGGAACATGACAAGGTCTACGAGGCCTATCTCTACCCCGGCACCCACCACGGCTTCCACAACGACTCGACCCCACGCTATGACGAACAGGCCGCCAAGCTCGCCTGGGACAGAACCCTTGCCTGGTTCGAGAAGTATCTGAGCTGACCTCAGGCGGCACCGGGGAAACAGCCACCAGCCTCGATACGACGAAGCCAGCCATCACCTGGATTGCGTGATGGCTGGCTTCGTCATTTCCGTGTGACCGGGGCCGATACTTCCTCAGGCTAAGGCCTGATCAGTTCAGCACAGGCCAGTTCTGAAAAAAGCTCAGCTGCACAGCAGCCCACTGGCGACGATCTCGCTGAGCGTGCCCTGGCCGATACCGCTGATGCGGGTCAGTTGGCCGCTGGAACTCCATGGACGCTGACGGATGATGTCTGCGGCACGCGCCGGTCCGATATTGGGCAGCTGATCCAGCTGGTCGGCATTGGCGGTGTTGAGGTCGATACAGGTCTGACTCGCTGAACTGGAGGTCTTTGACGCCCTGCGGGAGGCGACCTCTGCCCCGGCTGCCTGCGGCTGACTACCCTCCAGCGGCAGCAACGCCAGTGTCTCGCCGGTCACCGACAGATAGATCGGGGCGTGGTCCGAGACATCGGCACGCGCTGTCTCATGACTGATGCCCAGATAGTCCGGGAAGCGGAACACGTCGCCATTGGCCCTGGGCCATTCGCTCGGCACATACCAGATGTTGTCGTAGAGCGAGGCATAGCGGCCATCGGTCTTGGAGAGCGTCGTCGCACCCTCGGTGATCAGCGGGCGCAGGCCGAGGGTACGCAGATCTCCCCACGCAGGCTCGGTCGGTGCCATGTTGAAGTCGCCCATGATGATCGCCGGAGTGCCGGGCGAGATTTCCTTCATCAGGTCATAGATATCCGCCAGCGCGCGGATTTCCGGAGAGCGATCCGCCTTGCTGTCGCCATAGACGATGTGCACGTTGGCGGCGCTGAAGGCCCGCCCAGTGTCCTTCTCGACGAAGGTGGCGAGCAGCGGCTCGCGCGAGAACACATCCTCGGGATCGAGATAGACGGTAGCCCCGCCCTGATAGGCGATCGTCTTGTCGCGATACAGATAGGCGTAACGCTCGGTATAGGTGCTGCGCCCCACCGCATGACTGACCAGGCTGTCCCACTCGTCGCCGGTCAGGGCCTCCAGCTGCTGCTCGAGCTCGCTGACGACCTCCTCCTTCATCACCTCCTGCAGGCCGATCAGATCCATGTGGCTGGCCACCGCCGCGACCTGCTCGAGATGCTTGCCGTTGTTCCAGCCGGCATGTTTCAGATTCCAGCTGGCAATCACCGCATTCGCCTGGCTGGTGGCCGCAGCGCCCAACAGCACGGGGACTGCCAGCGCCGTCACCACCCGTCTGACAATCCGCTCAAGCCGAGAGCCATCAGAGGGCTGCCGGCCGCGCGTGTTCTTGCTGATGCTACTCGTGCTGCTGTTGCTGGCGATATTTGAGTGACTGCTGCTCGAATTGCTGACGCTACCGCGATGACCTGTGCGTATCACTGCATGACCCTTGACTGATGACTCGTACACAAAAGACCGTAAGGCCCTGTATCTTATGGACTTGTCGTCAAGGTTTATAGAACCATGATGTTATTTATTACCCTTTGCGCGACTTTCGATGACTACCGGGTCATCCACACGCTCACGACGGTCGCCGCTTGACCTTGCAGCGCAAGCTCTTACCCTCGACTCACAGCGTCTTCCCTGTCTTTCCTGTCTTCCACCGCGAGCTCCCATGACCCCATCGCCATCCCACTCCCCCGGCAACGCGTTGCGCCGTCTGCGTCAGACCACGCCACTGGTGCACAACATCACCAACCATGTCGCCATGACACCGACCGCCAATACCCTGCTGGCCATTGGGGCCTCGCCGCTGATGGCGCATGCGCAGCAGGAGATCCAGGAGATCTCCGCCATCAGTGCGGCGCTGTCGATCAATATCGGCACCCTATCGCCCAGCTGGATCGAGGCCATGCAGCTGGCGGCGATGTGCGCCCACCGCGATGGCAAACCCTGGGTGCTGGACCCCGTCGGCATCGGCGCCTCCAGCCTGCGCCAGTACGCGTGCCGCGCGCTGCTGGAATATCGCCCCAGCGTGATACGTGCCAATGCCTCGGAGGTGCTGGCGCTGGCCGGCGAGATGAATCAGGGCCGTGGCGTGGACAGCGGCGATGACAGTGAGGATGCGCTGGAGCGCGCCAGCCGCGCCGCCGTCGCCCTGGCGCGCACGCAGAACTGCGTGGTGGCGATGACCGGCCACGTCGATGTCGTCACCGATGGCCAGCGGCAAATCACGATTCAGGGCGGCCATGCGCTGATGGGCCGCGTCACCGCCATGGGCTGCGCACTGAGCAGCGTGGTCGCCGCCTTCCTCGCCGCCTCACTCGACGGACATGACGACACCTTGCAGGCCACCGCCGCCGCGCTGGCCTGTTACGCCGAGGCCGGTGAGACGGCGGGCCAGTCAGTAGAGGGCCCGGGCAGCTTCGTGCCACGCTTCCTGGATGCCCTGTATACTCTCGACGCCGATTCCACTCTGCTTGCCTCTCGCCTGGAGCTGACCGATGTCACTTGATCTATCCCTTTACCTGGTCACCGACCCCGCGCTGTGCGCCGAGCGCGGCCTGGAAGCCACCGTGATGGCCGCCGTGCGCGGTGGCGTCAGTGTCGTGCAGCTGCGCGACAAGCACGCCAGCGACGAGAAGATGATCGCCCAGGCCATCCGCCTCAAGGCGCTGCTGGACGAGTACGAGGTGCCGCTGATCATCAATGACCGCATCGAGGTCGCGCTGGCCAGTGGCGCCGATGGCCTGCACATCGGCCAGAGCGATGGCGACCCGGTCGAGGCGCGTCGCCGCCTGGGTGAAGATGCCTTGATCGGCCTGTCGGTCCAGACGCTTGAGCAGCTCAAGGCCGTCGATGTCGAGCGCATCGACTACCTCGGCCTCGGCCCGGTCTATGCCACCGCGACCAAGCCCGATCACGCCGCACCGCTGGGCATCGAAGGACTCACCCAGCTGGTGCGCTCAAGCCCGCTGCCGACGGTGGCCATCGGCGGCATCTCGCTGACCAATGCGGGAGACGTCATGAGCAGCGGCACTGACGGCCTCGCCGTGGTCTCGGCGCTGTGTTGTGCCGAGGACCCCGCCGCCGCCGCCCAGCAATTTCTGGCGCAGTATCCTTTCTGATCTGATCCTGCCCATCAGATAGAGACGACAACGCCCGCCATGGTCAGCCATGGCGGGCGTTGTCGTCTTTGCTAAAGGGTCTGCCTGAGCGGATCAGCTGGCCGCGAGATCACTCTCGGCATTGGCCACCAGCGCGAACTCTTCCTCGGCGGTCTTCGCCACCAGCTGATGGCGACTGAAGATGGCGTAGTAGGCGATGCCCACCACGAACAGCACCACGGTGTAGTTGAAGGCGCGCGGGTCAAAGGCATAGACCCCGGTCAGCGCGATCAGCGACAGCACCAGCGCGATGGCGGATGTCACGATGCCACCCGGCGTGCGATAGGGGCGCGCCATCTGCGGCTGGCGCAGGCGCAGCAGGATGTGGCTGGCGGCCATCAGTGCGTAGGAGACGGTCGCCCCCACCACCGCCATGCCCAGGATCAGATCGCCTTCACCGGTCAGCGAGACCAGGAAACCGAAGACGCCCGGCACCACCAGCGCCCAGGTCGGCGCCTTGCGCTTGCTGGTCAGCGACAGCGTCTTGGGCAGATAGCCGGCCCGTGACAGCGCGAACACCAGACGGCTGTAGCCGTAGATGATCGAGAAGAACGAGGCCACCAGCCCGGCCAGCGCCAGCACGTTGACCAGCGTCGCCAGCCCTTCGCTGCCGGTCGCGTTCAGCGCATCCACCAGCGGCACGGCACTGCTGCCGATCGCCTCGGCACCGGCGGCACCGGCCAGCAGGAAGACGACGAGCACGGCGGTGAACATCAGAAACAGCATGGCGCCGATGATGCCACGCGGGACATCACGAGCTGGGTTGCGCGATTCCTCTGCCGCCAGCGGCACCCCTTCCACGGCCAGGAACAGCCACATGCCGAAGGGCAGCGCGGCCCAGATGCCATACCAGCCATTGGGCATGAAATCGCTGGCACCCCAGGCATCCGTCGGCGCGATGTCGAACAGGCGACTGCTGTCGAAGTCACCGATCAGCGCGACCGCGGTGGCGATGATCGCGAACACCGCCAGGCCGCTGATCACCATCATCACCTTGAGCGCCTCGCCAACCCCCGCCAGGTGGATGCCGATGAACACCAGGTAGAAGATGGCGTAGATGATCGGACCATTGATGCCCAGCAGCGACTCCACCGCGCTGCCGATGAAGATGACGATGGCTGCGGGGGCCAGCGCATATTCGATCAATATCGCAAGGCCCGTGAGATAGCCGCCAGCCGGGCCCATGGCCTGACGCGCGAAGCTGTAACCGCTGCCGGCGGCCGGTATCGCCGCTGACATTTCCGCCAGCGACAGCACCAGCGCCAGATACATGATGCCCATCAGTAGCGCCGCGATCGCGAAGCCGCCCCAGCCCGCCTCCGCGATACCGAAATTCCAGCCGGCGAAATCGCCGGAGATCACATAGGAGACCCCAAGTCCCGCCAGCAGAATCCAGCCCGCCGTGCCCTTCTTCAACTGGCGTCTGGCCAGATAGTCCTGCTCGTTGGTGTCGTGATTCATGTCGTGATTCGTGTCGCGAGTCATGGTGCCGCCTAGTTTCCGTCAAGCATTGTCATTGTTGGATCGGGAGATTCCCGCTGATGCGCTGCCATACCCTCAGGACAGCAGGAAGTTCTGGATACCGCCCCCGCTCTCCAGCGAGTTGTCACCACTTCTGTCCTTGAGCCCCACCCCGGTGAGGCCGAGCTTGCGTGCCTCGCGCAGCAGGTAATGCAGACGCTGGGCAGCCATGGCGAAGTCAAGCCCTGCCGGGCGCACGTTGGAGATGCAGTTGCGACTGGCATCACTGAGGCCGACGCGCGGCTGCCAGGTGAGATAGAGGCCGAGGCTGTCCGGAGAACTGAGACCGGGGCGCTCGCCGACCATCACCAGCACCGCCCGCGCCTTGAGCAGTTCACCGACTTCATCGCCGATCGCGACCCGTCCCTGCTCCACCACGCTGATGGGTGTCAGCGTCCAGGCATCCGGACCATCCTCGGCAAGCGTTTCCAGCAATGCCGCGATGAAAGGCGCGGCGTTGTTCTGGACCGCCAGAGACGAGAGCCCATCGACGATCACGATGGCCAGATCCGCAGGCTCCGGTGCGAGGCTGGACAATTGCTCACACGAGGCCTCATCAAGACGCCGACCGTAGTCGGGGCGTTGCAGATAGGTGGTGCGATCCACGGCGCGACTGTGCAGTCGCTGGATCTGCGGGGCGTTCTCGAGCGCAGACAGCTGCTGGAGATCTTCGGTCAGCCGGGGAATCTCCAGCGGCAGATGGACGGCGTCCTGCGCGCGGGCATGCGCCAGCTGGAATTCCAGCGAGCGGTTGGTCGGCAGGCTGATGCCGGCGCGGCCCAGGCCGATGCGCGCATCCGTGAACTGCCCCAGCAACTGCCAGGCATTGGGCGTGACGATGGCGGGCGATTCGCTGACAGCCGTTCCCTGCTGGCCCTCGCGAGCCGCGGATGACGCATCACTGGGGGAGGAGTCGTGGCTCATGCCTCACCTCCGGATACCTGACGCAGGGAGTCGGCAAAGCAGGATGGCATGTCAGCGGGCAGCTTCTGCTGGGCGACATCGGTGAAGATCTGCATCTCCTCGAGCCAGGCGGCGAATTCCGGCGCCGGGCCCAGGCCCAGCACCCGTCGTGCATAGAGAGCATCGTGGAAGGAGGTGGTCTGATAGTTGAGCATGATGTCATCGGAGCCGGGGATGCCCATGATGAAGCTGCAGCCGGCCACCCCGAGTAGCGTCAGCAGGGTATCCATGTCGTTCTGGTCGGCATCGGCATGATTGGTGTAGCAGATGTCGCAGCCCATCGGCAGGCCCAGCAGCTTGCCGCAGAAGTGGTCCTCGAGGCCGGCGCGGATGATCTCCTTGCCATTGAACAGATACTCGGGACCGATGAAGCCGACCACGGTGTTCACCAGCAACGGCGAGTACTTGCGGGCCACCGCATAGGCGCGTGCCTCGCAGGTCTGCTGGTCCAGGCCGTGATGGGCATCGGCGGACAGCGCACTGCCCTGGCCGGTCTCGAAATACATCACGTTGTCGCCCACCGTGCCGCGCTTGAGCGACAGCGCGGCCTGCTGGGCCTCCGCCAGCACGGAAAGCTCGACGCCGAAGCTCTCGTTGGTGGCCTGGGTGCCGCCGATGGACTGGAAGACAAGATCCACCGGAGCGCCCTGCTCGATGCATTCAATGGTGTTGGTGACGTGGGTGAGCACGCAGGACTGGGTGGGGATTTCGTATTTCTGGATCACTTCATCCATCAGACGCATCAGCTTGATGCTCTGGGCCACGTTGTCGGTGGCCGGATTGATGCCGATCACGGCGTCGCCGTTGCCGTAGAGCAGGCCATCGAGAATGCTGGCAGCGATGCCGGTGACATCATCGGTGGGATGGTTGGGCTGCAGGCGCGTGGAGAGATGGCCGCTCTTGCCGATGGTATTGCGAAAGGCCGTGACCACCTCGCACTTCTTCGCGACCAGAATCAGGTCCTGATTGCGCATCAGCTTGCTGACCGCCGCGGCCATTTCCGGGGTGATGCCGGCACGCACCTGCGCCAGCACCGCCGGCGTCGCGAGGTCACTCAGCAGCCAGTTGCGGAAGTCACCGACGGTGAGATGGGCGATCGGCAGGAAGGCTACCGGATCATGCTCATCGATGATCAGGCGGGTGATGTCGTCCTGTTCGTAGGGAATCAGCACGTCGTCCAGGAAGGTCTTGAGGGGCAATTCGGCCAGACACAGCTGAGCGATCACTCGCTCTTCGGCGGTTTCCGCGATCACGCCAGCAAGGCGATCTCCGGAGCGGGCGGGGGTCGCCTTGGCCATCAGCTCGGCCAGACTGGCGAAGCGATGGACCTGACTGCCCAGGGTGTAACGGTATTCGCGACTCATGGGTGATTCCTTGCACTGACAGATGTCATTTCATCTCAGTCGTTTTGCAGGAATCACGCCAATTTCTTCAGGTCCCTCTTTGGTCCTGCACATGCCTGCAGATCCCACGATGCAAGGCGTGCCTTCATGACTGACACGCCTGCACGGCGAGAGTGAACATCACCGCGGCGACACCCTCGCACCAGATTGGCGCGCCTTCAGTCATTCGCGAACGGAGGCGAGCAGACAGATGCTGCCAATTGGTGCGCCCGCCCAGCCATGCCGCATGAGATGGGACAAGTGCATCGGCGCCAGATCAGCGACGTGCGCCACCCAGCTCCGTGATGATCGCCTCGCGCTGCTTGAGCGAGGCCACGCCTGCCTCTCCCAGCTTGCTGGCCACCTCGCTGAGCAGGCCTTCGGCGAGAAACATGAAGGCGCTCATGCTGTTGCTGTAGAAGAGGCTGTGATTGGGCACATGGAAACTGTGGCGCGCCAGCGGCGCCAGCGGGGAGCTGGCCAAATCGGTCAACGCGATCACCACGACACCGCGTTTCACCGCGACCTCGGCGCAGGCCACCACGCTTGGGGTATAGGGGAAGCAGCTGGCCACCACCAGCACGTCGCCGGCCGCCAGCTGGGCCAGCGCATCCGCCACGCCCTGACGACTGGCATCCAGCGGCGCCACATCCGAGCGCAGCATGCCAAGTCCATAGGCCATGAACAGTGCCAAGGAATTGAACTGGCGCATGCCATGCAGGCGCACGCGCGGGGCTTCTGCCAGCAAGGTGGTCGCGGCCTCGAAGGCCGCGGCGTCCACCCTCTCCAACATGCCGAGAATATTGGCGCTTTCCTGTCGCCCCAACCGCGCCAGCTGCGCCATGGCGGTGCTATCCGCATCACGTGACGAGAGTTGCGCCGCCTGGGCGCTGTAGAAATGCTGGCCATCCGTCACGGCCTGACGGAAGACAGCCTGAAACCGGCTGAAGCCCTCATAGCCCAGCCGCTGCGCCAGACGCGAGAAGGTCGAGGCATTCACGCCGGTCATCTCCGCCAGCTGGCTGATGGAAGATACCGCCGTGCGCTGCGGCGATTCGATCAGCACGGCCAGCACGCGTCGGGAACTCGCGCCGAGGCGGATCTCCACCTCACGACGATCGATCGCCACCAGCAGCTGCTTCAACCCTTCCAGGGTCTCCGGCGGCGAGTCAGGGGATGCGGGCCCGGGGGCTCGGGAGGATGGGGGCATGGGATGCCTCCTTGGCAAGGGACAGGACAGATGGCGGCAACGGTAGCATCTCTGGCGGGTCGAGTCCGAAGGCACAAGCGACAACATGCAATTATTGATTGCATAAACGACAAATGCACTACATATTTGCATTACACCTTCGCACCCCCGCCCCACGGAGCCCCCATGAGCCACGTCTTCCATCGCAACCTCCATCAGGACTACCCCACCGCCGTGCAAGGCGATGGCCCCTACATCGTCGACCGAGAGGGTCGCCGTTATCTGGATGCCAGCGGTGGCGCTGCCGTGTCATGCCTGGGCCACAGCGATGAAGCGGTAGCTCAGGCCATCAAGGATCAGGTCAGCCGACTGGCCTACGCGCATACCTCGTTCTTCACCAGCGAGCCGATGGAGCAGCTGGCCGACTTCCTCATCGAGCGCGCCCCCGAGGGGCTCGACTCCGTCTACTTCGTCTCCGGTGGCTCGGAAGCGGTCGAGGCAGCGCTCAAGCTGGCCCGTCAGTATTTCGTCGAGATCGGCCAGCCCCAACGCAAGCATCTGATCGCGCGGCGTCAGAGCTATCACGGCAATACGCTGGGCGCGCTGGCCACCGGCGGCAATGCCTGGCGCCGCCAGCAGTTCGAGCCGCTGCTGATCAACGTCAGTCACGTCAGCCCCTGCTACGCCTATCGGGACCAGCAACCCGACGAGACGCCCGAGGCGATGGGCGTGCGTCTCGCCGCCGAGCTTGAGGCGGAAATCCTGCGGCTGGGCGGTGAGAACGTGATGGCCTTCGTGGCCGAGCCGGTGGTCGGTGCCACCCTGGGGGCCGTCACGGCGGTGCCGGGCTACTTCACGCGCATCCGCGAGGTCTGTGACCGCTACGGCGTGCTGCTGATTCTCGACGAGGTGATGTGCGGCATGGGACGCACCGGCAGCCTGTTCGCCGCCGAGCAGGAAGGCATCACGGCGGACCTGATCACCATCGCCAAGGGACTGGGCGCCGGCTATCAACCGATCGGCGCGACCCTAGTCAGCCAGCGCATTCGTGATGCCATCGCCAATGGCTCCGGCTTCTTCCAGCACGGCCATACCTACATCGGCCATGCCACCGCCTGTGCCGCGGCGCTGGCCGTCCAGCAGGCCATCGAGTCCCGCGACCTGCTCACACGTGTCAACGTCCTCGGCGAGGGACTGCAAGCACGCCTGGGCGAGCGCTTCGCGAACCATCCCCACATCGGCGACATCCGTGGTCGCGGTCTCTTCCAGGGCGTGGAGCTGGTGGCCGACCGCGACACCAAGCTGCCCTTCGACCCTGCGCTCAAGCTGCATGCTCGCCTCAAGAAGGCTGCCATGGCCGAAGGCCTGATGTGCTACCCGATGGGCGGCACCCTGGATGGCCGCCAGGGCGATCACATCCTGCTGGCGCCGCCGTTCATGCTGGAAGACTCACATCTGGACGAGATCACCGACAGGCTGGGGCGTGCCATCGACACCACCCTGGCCAGCCTGTGATGTTTCCCCCTCGATCCGTTGCCGTTCCTGTCGCCGGGCCTGCTGGTACCCGTACTGATCGGCGACCTGTCATTCACCCACAGAACGGAGCTTCTGCCATGGCGATCACATCGCGCCTGACCGAACTGGATGAGGCCAGCATGAGCGCAGCCCAACGTGAGGTGATCGCCGAGATTCTCAGCGGCCCGCGCGGCAACCTCGATGGCCCGTTTCTGGCCTGGGTCCACAGTCCGGAGCTTGCCAATCACGCCCAGCGACTCGGCGCCTTCTGCCGCTACGCTACCGGCCTTGAGCTGCGCCTGAGCGAGCTGGCGATTCTCACCACGGCGGTGTGGTGGAAGTCCCAGGCGGAATGGCAGATCCACGCGCCGATCGCCGAGCAGGCCGGTCTCTCGCCGGATGTCATCACGGCACTGCGCGAGGAGCGGGAGCCTGATTTCGACCGCGATGATGAGCGGCTGATCCACCGATTCACCCGCGCGCTCTACGCCGAGCGGCGTATCGATGATGCGCTGTATGCCGAGGCCGTCGCGATGTTCGGCGAGACGGTCGTGGTCGAACTGGTTGGCATACTGGGTTACTACGCTCTGGTGGCGATGACGCTGAACGTGTTCGCCGTGCGGCGTGGCGATGACATCCCGCTGCCCTTCGAGGAGCCGAACGGCTCCTGAACCGCTCGCCGCAAGTCGCTCATCGCCTGGCGCCCATCGCCCTGGCGGACACGCTGCCGAGACGCAGGACGCCCTTGCCGAGATTTCCCCTGCGAGGCATGCTCGGGTTGTCACACTCTGCGCCCCGGCTGACTCCGGGGCACGATGCATTGCGGCGCAAGCACCCCGACAACAACGACAAGACAACATGGTGAGCATTCGATGAGTGATAGCGAACACACGGAAGTGGCCGTGATCGGCGCGGGCGCCGTCGGTGTCGCCTGCGCCCTATGGCTGCGGCGCAGCGGCCACGAGGTGACGATGATCGAGCGCGAGGGCATCGCCAGCGGCACCTCCTTCGGCAATGCCAGTACCCTGGCGGATTATGGCTGCCTGCCCATCGCTCGCCCCGAGATCTGGCGCAGCATGCCCTCGCTGCTGCTGTCACCTGACTCCCCCTTCGTCATCGACTGGAAGTGCCTGCCGAGACTCTCGCCCTGGCTGATGCGCTTCATGGGTCAGTGCAACGCCACGCGCTTTCGAGCCAACAGCGAGATGCTGGCGCGTCTGCTCAGTCACACCTACGAGGACTATCAGCCGCTGCTGGACGCTGCCCCGGCGGCGGCCGGGATGATTCAGCGCAAGGGCTGTCTATATGCCTACGGCAAGGCCGAGAACCTGCAGGCCGCACAGGGCGATATCCGGCTGCGTGACCAGCTCGGCATCCAGCAGCAGGTACTGACAGCGGACGAGCTGATCGCGCTGGAACCCGCCATGGCAGGCCATACCGCCGGCGGCGTGCTGTTCCCCTCTTCCTGTCATCTGGATGACTCGCAGGTGTTCATCGATACCCTGGCCGCTCCGCTGCGTGAGGAGGGCCGACTCGTCACCGCCGAGGTCACCCGCCTGAGCTCTCAGGCCTCCGGCATGCTGCTGGAGTACGCCGACGGCAGACGGCTGATGGCGGACCGCGTGGTACTGGCGGCCGGGGCCTGGTCGGCACATCTCGCCCGCCAGATCGGCGACAGGATTCCGCTGGATACCGAGCGTGGCTACCACATCGAATTCGATCTCGAGCACTCGCCGCTCAACCGCCCGACCTGTCCGGTGGAGAGCGCCTTCTACATGACGCCTCTGCGAGGCGCCGAAGGGCCGCGTCTGCGAGTGGCAGGCACCGTGGAGTTGAGTTCGCTTGCAGGGCCCGCCAACCCGGCCCGCTTCGACTATCTGGAAACCCGAGTGCGCAGGGTGCTGGGACTGGATGCCCCGGTAGCCCGGCGCTGGCTGGGCTTTCGCCCCACCCTGCCGGACTCCGTGCCGGTGATCGGCCCGTCACCCAACGAGCCGCGCGTGATCCATGCCTATGGCCACCAGCATATCGGCGTGACCCTGGCGGGCGTGACCGGGCGACTTGTCAGCGAGTGTTTAGCCGAAGGCTTACCTGACTGGCTGGCACCCTGCTCCCCGGCACGTTTCTGATATTGCGCGAGGCATTCGAGGCCGAGCCTCAGGATGCCTTGTCCAGCATCCGCTGCCCGGGCAGCATGCGCGCCAGCAGCTGCTGCCACTCGTCACACAGGACGTCGGCATCGAAGCGTGCCGCGTTCTCGCGCGCCAGCAGGGACATCTGCTGGCGCCGCGGCGCGTCCTCGATCAGCAGGCAGAGCTCACGCGCCAGTGCCGCAGCATCTTCCACATCCACCAGCACGCCACTGCCGCCCTGAAGGATTTCCGCCGGGCCGGTCTCGCAGTTGGTGGAGACCACGGGAAGACCGAAGGACTGCGCCTCCAGCAACGTCATCGGCAATCCCTCCCAGCGCGAACTCATCGCGAACAGCGCCGCCCGCTGATACTCCTCTTCCACCCGGGAGGTGCGACCGACGAAGACCACGCTCTCGCTCAGCCCCAGCGTCCAGGCCTGGGCCTTGAGGGCGTTCTCATCCTCTCCCCAGCCGACGATGCGCAGTCGCCAGTCCGGATGTTGACGGGCGACCCTGGCCCAGGCCTCCAGCAGGACATCAAATCCCTTCTGCTCGGTGAGGCGGCCGACGGCCAGCACGGTGCGCGATGCCTGAGTCGGCGCATTCTCCTGGGGGATGCGCGGCACCGGATTCCAGATCGCCTGCACCTTGTCGGTGATGCCATAGCGTGCACGCCACGCCGTGGCGTCCCGCTCGGTCAGCACCACGATGGCATCCGCCAGACGCACCGCGGTCGAGCGCCCCACCGTGCGCAGGTGCGAGCCATGATGCGTGCCGAGATTGAAGTGCTCCCAGCACACCAGTCGCGAACGCACGAAAGGTGCCCATGACGCACAGAAGGCGAACAGGATGGAGTCCACCAGAATCACCGCATCCGCCTGATGGCGGCGCACCTTGGCAAGCAGACCCGAGCTGATGCCCATGAAGCGGCGCACGCCACCGCGCGCTTCCTTGAGCTTGAGCTCACTGGTCATGACAGCGTCATCGAGATGAAAGGAGGTGGTCGCGGGACCGAACAGGCTGGCGATGGTGACATCATGTCCCGCGCGTGCCAGTCCACTGGCGATCTCGCAGGTCACGCGTTCCGTACCGCCGTCACTGGAAAGATTGCCGACGATGAACAGGATCTTCATTTCTCATGCGCTCCGTGCAGGGAAATTCACGCAGGAGAGCCGTGTCCGGCAGGCGCAGCCAGGGGCGCGGTGCACCAGACATGACAATCTCCGGCGCAGAAAAAACCCGCCACCGACGAGTGTCGATGGCGGGGTCTATTTTGAAGGGCTATTTCGAGTGGACGATATCGAGTGAGCCATTTCGAAAGGCTAGCTCGTAAGCCAGTTCGAGGGGCTCTGGCGAGAAGCCATGTCCGGAGGCTCTGGCGAGGGTCGATCACGCATGGCCATCGCGCTGTCTCGCCTGACAATCGCGAGCTCGGCCCACGATCACAGTGTCACCAGACATCATGCGTCGCTCAGGAGGAGGCTCTACCGCCCGGCTTCGCCTCATGCAGAGCTGGGTGATGCTCCCTGTCGGAGACCTGGTCAATCACGCCACAGTCCTCGCAATGATAGCGAGGCGGCAGCCCGATCAGCCGCTGCCACCAGTGGCGCTTGATACGGTGCACGCTGGCACCGCCACATTGGGTGCAGAAACGATATCCACGCATGATGACTCTCTACTCCATGTATTCTCAGATATCCCGGGCACGACCCCGAGATGCTTCCATTACGTGCATGGCAACTGGCAGGACAGTCAAATGGCGCAATCGCCATCATGCGCTGCCCTCTACTCGGCAGACTGACACCGCGGGCTCGCGCCGTGTGGGCGTGGTAACGACAAGGCGATGACGACGTGAAGGTAACGGCGGCGCAGGCACCAGAAGGATGACGGCCTGACAGGTAACGTGGTCTGTCCATTATGCGCCTCTCGCGCGCACGCCGTTTCCGATATTCGCCGCACTGCATAGCAGCAAATCCGTCATGCTTTCGCCGCTCAGGCCGGTGACATCGCGCCGCGTCCCCGTCCGATTTCCGGCGCCAGGGTGTGCTGCATGCACCCGAGATAGGCCCGTACCACGATGGCCTGATCGAACTCGCGCTCGATACGCTCCCGTGAGGCCAGCCCCGCCGCCTCCAGGGCCTCGCGGGGCATTTCCAGGCAGGCCTGCATGTGCTGCTCGAGAGAGTCGATGCTGCCGGCCTCGCACAGCCAGCCAGTGGCCCCCGGCAGCACCGAGCTGCGACAGCCGGGCACGTCGCTGACGATGGCGGGACGCCCCATCGAGGCCGCTTCGAGTACCGTTCGCGGCATGCCTTCTCGGTAGGACGGCAGCACCAGGATGTTGGACTCGGCCAGGAACGGCCTGACATCACGCTGTTCCCCCAGATAATGCAGGACGCCCCGCGCACGCCACTGGGCGATTTCCTCGTCACTGATCGCGGTGCGGTTGCTGATGCCCGACGGCCCGATCAGCCAGAAGCGTGCCTGGGGATAGCGCTCATGCAGGCGTTCCGCCGCTGCCACGTATTCCCGCACGCCCTTGTCGGCAATGAGCCGCGCGACCATCACGAAGGTCAGCGGCGGGCTCTGGGGCTGTTCGGTGAAGGCGAAGCGTTCAGGGTCGATCCCCGCTCCGGGCAGCACCACGGAAGGTGTCGACTTCTGCAGCCCCATGCGCAGGAACAGCGCCTGGTCATCCCGGTTCTCGAAGAACACGCAGCGTGCGCCGCGATTGGCGATGCCGTAGAGCGCCCGTACCCGGCGGAACAGCCAGCTGTCGTGGAGGAAGGCGGTGCCCAGTCCCGAGACGTTGTTGGTGTAGGGGATGTTGAGCAGGCGACAGGCAAGCCCCGAGTAGATATTGGCCTTGATGGTGAAGTTGAGGACATAGCGTGGCCTGAGCTTGAGCAGCGTCATCAACAGCGCCATCAGGCTCTTGCCCTCACCCACGAGTGACGTGCCCTTGCCTTCCATCCCCAGCGGCCGATGCTCGACCTTGAGCTCATCGACCAGGCGCGCACTGTGTGCATCGGTGGGAGCGAGACACACCACGCGATAGCCCGTGTCGCGCAGGCCCTCGATGACACCGTGATGGAAGTTGTAGAGGAAGAAGGACGAGTTGGAGACCAGCACCACCGTGGCGGGCCGGGAATCTGATGTCGGCATGTGGCTATCCTTGGCATGTGATGCAGAGGAACAAGCGAGGGGCACGGATCGCCTGCCCGGTGATCTGCCAGCCACATGAGCGGCGGGAAGTGTGCGGGCAGGCGATCAGCGCGAGGCGTCAGTCGAGCAAGGCCGGGCGGCGTTCCTGCTGCCAGCGGCGAATCAGCCCGGTGTCGTAGGCCATGCAGACCACGTAGATGACCAGGAACGGGAAGCGGTAGCGCACTGCCGTCCCGTAGTTGAAGACCACCAGTCCATAGATGGTGAAGGCGCCGATCAGGTACAGCAGCCAGAAGAGCGTCTTCTCGCGCTGGACCTGCCAGCATTGCAGGGTCAGCCAGACGAGGAAGACCACCACCAGCAGATTCTCGCCGGCCTGGATCAGCTGCAGCGGGTTGGCCGCCTCCCAGGGCAGCGGTTTGATCAGGAAGTACAGCGCCCCCTGGATGCCCGTGACCACGAAGTCGCCGAAGCCCTGGATGATCTCGACATCCTCCTTCTTGCCGCCATCCTCGATGTACATGGCCGCACGGAAGAAGTTGATCTGGTCCACCGCCAGCGGATAGATGATCAGTACGCTGGCGACCAGACCGACCAGCAACCAGCAGAAGCGCTTGGTGGAAAGGCCACGACGGCTGACGTCGTAGACCACGTAGACGCCGAGGAACACCAGCATGATCAGCATGTTCTGGAACTTGATCAGCCACAGCGGCATCAGCATCAGCAGTGCCCAGCCCGGTCGCCGTTCGATGGCCAGCAGGAAGCTGGCCAGCATGAAGCCCGTCACCAGGGTGTCGCGCAGACTCAGCGAGCTGTAGAGCACCAGACTCGGGTAGCAGAGCAGGAACAGCAGCACCGCATGCGAGATGATCCCGCGGCGCAGCATGACCATCAGCCCGCCGATGTAGAGAAACTTGTTGAAGAATCCCAGACTGGAAATCGTCTCCACCAGCGGCAATGGCAGCAGGGCCAGCAGGCTCGAGGAGAACGAGACGGTCAGCGAGTGATCCATCGAGTCCCAGTCCATGCTGCGCATGGCCAGTACCTGCTCCCAGTAACGGAACTGGTCCGGCATGTATTCCGGCGAGAACAGCACATTGTTGAGCAGGTAAGGCACCAGGCTGCTCAGACTCAGGATGATCGCGACGTTGCGGGTCACCCACCCGCGCACGAAGCCCACCATCACCAGTACCAGACAGACGAGCAGATTGGGCAGGTCGAGCAGTATGGCTTCCATGAAACGGCTCAGTCCCTGACGTCGGTGTGTGTAGCAGACAGGCCGGCATTGGCCGTGACGCGATACGTCGCCGATGCCCTGTCACCCGCAAACGCGGTGACCGGCACGGTCTGCGTGTCCCGTCCCTGCACGCGTGCGGGAGTCGCGGACGCGACTGACGGGCTGTCTTCCAGCTCTTGCGTGTTCATGCCTGCCGCCTGCATCAAGAGCCACAGACACCGCATCAAGGGCCCTTCTTCCAGCTCCGCAGACGATTCCCCGGCGTGCGCCGCGCCACCGATGCGCTGTGGCGCGAGATCCAGTTGCGCGGTATTCGCCTGCGGGATGCCTGCCTCGCTGGCCAGTGCCTGAGTGATCGCTTCGCTGGCCCCGATCACCAATGCCGCCTGCGGATACTTGAGCGCCATCGCACGTCTTGCCGCGTCGCGACGATTCCCCGCCGCTGCCAGCTCCTGCGCCAGCGCCGCGACGTGGTGGATGACCACCGGCACGCGCCGCCGATTGAGGCGCGCCGCCTTGAGCGCCGTCAGGTTGGCTTCCAGACCGCTGGACATCAGCACACAGGGCTTGTGGCGCGCCAGGTAGCGCGTCAGGGCCAATGACAGGGCCAACGGCCCCTGCCTGCCAAGCTCCACCAGACGCACGCCATGCGCCAGCGACGTGACGACGTCTTCCTCGGCATGCGGCAGTACCACATCCACCTCGTGTCCCAGGCGGGTCAGACCCGCGGCCAGCGCCAGCATCTGACGAGTCTCGCCATGATCGGAGCCGGCCGAGACGAATAGCGCCATCCTGTGCGTTTTCATAACGATTCCTTTGCAGTGGATGGACACCCTCGAGGGGGTGTCCGCGCGAGGTTCATGCCACTCGCTGGAAGACGCCCCGTGCCTGACGCTCCCAGGAAGCCGGCAGCAGCTTCATCACCCGGCGGATGCCACGCTTGCATTGGCGTGTCATCCACTTGCCACGCTGCAACTTCAGCATGGCCAGCCATTCGGGGTTGACCATCTGCTGGGCATCCACGCAGTAGACCGGCTTGCCGGTCATCTGCGCGATGCTGCTGGCCTGCCCCACTTCACTCTCGATGAACAGCCGACAGCCCGACTCGCGGTAATAGCCGGCCTTGTGGCTGGCATGACAGCCCAGTTTCAGTCGCGCTTCCTTGCTCGGCAGATCCAGCATGATCAGTCGCTCATAGGTCACGCCATGGCGCGCAAGCCAGGCCTCCGTCTCGGGGCGGTACTTCTCGAGACGGTTGGTGACCAGCGAGTGCACCCGGTAGGTGGGCAGATGCAGCGGGGTCGCCTCGAGCAGGAATCTGCGATAGCGCGGGCCGTCATCGTTGTCTTCGGGAGAAGGATCGAGACACAGCACGCCATCGATATCCACGCAGGCATCCTCCAGTGCCGGATGGTGGAAGAGGTTCCACTGGAAGGCGCGCGGGTGTTCGAGCTCGACGAGCGCCAGATCCACTTCATTGGTGACCCCGGGGTTGGCGTAGATCACGCAGGTCATGATCTCGCAGGGGCAATCCGCCGGGATGCGCGCCAGGGAGGCCTTGAGCGAGGCACCGCTGTTGAGGCTGTCATCCACCAGCAGCACGCGACGATAGGCCCAGGCGGAACGTGTGCCTTCCTCGGACACCTCGCCGGCGGTGGACTCGCGCAACTTGCGCGTGATGCCCTTGCCGGGCACGCCATCCGCCAGGAAGGTATCGAGATCGGTACAGGCGCGATTGAGCATCGCGCTGATCATGTAGGCCGGCACCATGCCACTGCGCGGAATGCCGACGATCAGGTCGAAGTCCCCTGCCTGCAGGCGTGACATCTGACTGGCGATGTCACGGCCCAGATCGCCGTAGCTGCGATAGTTCATGCCGCTGCCTCCGTGTCCTTCGCCTGCCCGGGCGTGGCAGCCTTGCGACGCGTCAGCTTGGCGAACATGTCGCGGCGGACCAGCGACAGCACCTTGTTGCGCTGCATGTGGTGCAGATAGCCCAGCCCGCGGCGGAAGTTGGCGAGGCGCTGCTGGGTGGTGCCGGGCGCCATCACGTACTGCTTGAAGTAGTGATAGAGCGGGATATACAGGGTGTCGGCTTCCGGCAGCGTGCGCGTGGCGCCATAGAAGGTGTCGATGGCGGCCAGCATGTCGCGCTGGTAGCGCTGCTCGACCTCATGATCCTGCTGCTGGGAGGTCCAGGAGCCCTTGGCGTTGCGACGATAGACGCAGGCGGCATCCTCGTAATAGAGCGTCTCACCCAGCAGCGCCATGTAGGCCTGCAGGAAGAAGTCCATGATCGGCGCACCACGGTAGGATTCCAGCATGGCGTCCACATGCGACTCCACGCGGCGGAAGGTCAGCGCCGGTGACGGAATGGAGCCGCCCCGCAGCCCGATGATGGCCTCGGGGGAGAGACGCGCGACGCTGTCGGCATAGCGGCAGATGATCGAATGCTCATCGCGATGCTCGTCATACTCGATGGCCGGGTGGAAGCACACGGTGGCACGCGGGTTGGCATCGAACAGCGCCACCTGACGCGCCAGCTTGTCGGCCTTGACCCAGTAATCATCCCCTTCGCAGTAAGCGATGATGTCGCCGCGCATCACCGGCATGCAGAAGGTGATGGGCCACACGTGCTGCGAGTACTGGTTCACGTCCTGCAGGATCGGCCGGATGATGGAGGGGTAACGCGCGGCATACTCCTCGATGATCTCGCGCGTGCCGTCGGTGGAGGCATCATCATGCACCACGATTTCGAAGGGAAACCGCGTGCGCTGCATCAGAAAACCATCCAGCGCCATCGCGATGTAGTCGCCGTGATTGAAGGCGAAGCACATCACCGAGACACGCGGCGTGGAGAGATTCCCCTCCCAGTCCGCCATGATGGTGGCTTCATCCGCCGGCGCCGGGGGAACCGGAATCGGCCCTTCCTCGAGGGCGCCCCCCGTGACCGGGGTACCCTGCGCCTGGGAATAGCTCAATTCAGCTAGCATGAAGATTCTCCACTTTCCGTTGTGAAAGACGATCTCGTATCAGACCAACACCCGACTGCCAGGCCGGAAAGCGCAGCAGGCAAGAGAGCAACAGGTAACTTGCGCCGGAGAGACATCCCAGTCCCAGCAGCGCCGCCCACGGAGACCACTCTGGCGATGCCGCCAGATGCTCCACCGCCAGCCAGCAGCAAAGCGCGATGATCGATGACAGCATCAGGCTCGGCAGGAAGTCGACGCACTGCTCGCGGATGCTGTAATCGATCAGCGTTCGCGAGAACCACGCATTGGGGATGTAGGACAGCACTGCCACCACGATCTGACCGATCAGGATCGCGATCACGCCGTGTTGCCAGGTGAGCGCCAGCACCACACAGATCAGCAGCTTCTTGATCACCTCAAGCCCCAGGAACAGGTCCGAGCGCCCCTTGACCTTGAGCACATTGAGGTTGAGCGAACTGAGCGGATACATGACGGCGGCAATGCACATCAACTGCAGATAGGGCACGGCGTCCAGCCAGCGGTCGGGGAACAGTGCCTCGAACAGCGGACGGGCCAGCGCCGCCATCAGCAGCACCCCGGGGAACAGCAGATAGACCATCAGCTGCAGAATGCGTCGATAGGCATCCTTCAGCCGCACCGGGTCATGCTGGATGCTGGCCAGGGCCGGGAAGGTCACGTTCTGGATCGCGGCGACCAGTTGATTGAGCACCAGCTCCTTGAGGCGATCGGCAAAGAAGAACAGCCCCGCCACCGAGGCCGCGAACAGCTTGGCGATCACCAGCACGTAGAGATTGACGAACACCACGTCCAGCATGCGCGACAGAAACATCTTGTAGCCGAAGCTGAACATGGCCTTGAAGGCGTCCATGTCGAAGGTCAGGTGCGGACGCCAGCTGCCCCACCACCACATCAGTGCCGTGGTCACGAAGGCCGCCGTCAGCATCTGGCCCACCAGCGCCCAGACCCCGAAGCCCAGCCAGCCCAGCAACACCGCGACGCTGCCCGAGATCACGCTGCCGGGGATGCCGGCCTTCATGCGGGTGCGAAAATCCAGCGCCCGGTTGAGCATCGCGCCCTGGATCACCTCGAAGGCGTTGATCAGCACCACCAGCCCGCCGATACGCACCAGCACGACAAGTCGTGGTTCAGCGTAGAAATCGGCAATCAACGGGGCGCTGAAGTACAGCAGCGCATAGGCCACCACCCCGAAGCCGATGTTGCTGAAGAAGGCGGTGCTGGCATCACGCGGGCCGAGAGTCGGCAGACGCAGGATGGCCTGCTGCAGGCCCGAATCCATCATGGCCGAGGCGATGGTCAGAAAGACCAGCACCATGGCCAGCAGCCCGAAGTCTTCCGGCAGCAGCAGACGGGCCAGCAGCAAGGTGACGATGCTGGCCATGCCACGGCGCAACAGCTGATCCATGAAATTCCACAGGATGCCGATGGTCGTCTTGTGGGTCAGTGACACGCGGCGACGCCTCCGGCTGCTTCTCGTGAAGAGGCGCGCGGGCGCGAAGCAGGCTCTGCAAGCGACGGCTGCCAGAGCTGATCCATGCCCTCAGCGGCGGGCCCCCAGGGTGCATCTCCCGACAGCAGGGTGTACTCCGCCAGCCGCGAGACGACGTCAGCGGGTGAGCACCACATCAGCACATCAATGATCGAGAGACTGCCGACGAACTCGCCCTCACGTGCGCCGGACGCTGCCTGGCGGTAATCACGCGGATGGCTGGAGAGAAAGGACAGACGCAGCCCTGCCTGCTCGAAGGCCTCCCCCCGGTAGAGCTTGCGCCCGCCGATACTGTTGACGTAGCCGCGCCCGCCGCGCTGGCGGGAAAGTTCGATGAGACGGTCCTGCGCCGACTGGCTACGCTCGTAATCCATCTCGCTGGTCAGCGCGAAGCGACACTCGAGCCCCAGATAGCGGCAGATCGTCTCGAAGCTGAACTGGCACAGTGCCCCGATGCGGCGATCCTCATGCATGAGAATCGTCTGCAGCAGCGGCATGACCTCTGCGTAATGCGGCGCCTTGGCATAGGCATGGTGCAGAGTGGTCAACAGTGACTGGGGGGTCGGCGCGAACGACAGCTCGCTGATGCGCCGATTGGGTGAGGCATCCGGCACCGACAGCGTGAAGCGATGGGCCTTGCCGCCCAGCAGCACGCTGTTGCGGTTGATGTAGCCACGCGGAATGTAGGCGACGTCGTCATAGATGAGGAATTCGTCACAGGCGTGCATCAGCTGGAAGTAGCCCAGATGCGGCAACAGATAGGGTTGCATGATCGCGATGTTCATCGTTCAGGCTGCCTTCTGATGCCGATCGACGATGACGCGCACCGCGGCGAGAATCTCGCTGACCTGAAGTCCCGAGAACAACGGCAGACACAGGATACGGCTGGCGATGTCTCTGGAATGCACGATCTCGGGCTGCTGGAAGTCCGCGTCCTGCAGGTCTGCCGCCGGTCGCCCCAGAAATGCCAGTGACTCCAGCGACGGGCAGAAATAGCGCCGCGGCTGGTAGCCTTCCCGCTCCAGACGCTGCATCACCTCCAGCAGGACACTCTCGCTTTCCAGAATGATCGGGAAATAGGCGTAGTTGAGGCTGACGCCCGGCTGACGTGCCTGAAGTTGCACGTTGCCCTGAAACGCCTGGGCATAGGCATGCCAGACCAGCGCGCGGCTCTCGAGGTTGCCCTCGATCTCGTCGAGCACGCACAGCCCCATGGCGGCCTGGAACTCGTTCATCTTGGCATTGATGCCCAGCTCCTCGATGCACTCGGGGCCGGTGATGCCGAAGTTGATCATCTTGCGGGCACGCTCCAGGTCTTCCTTGCGCTTGAAGATGATCGCGCCGCCCTCGATGCTGTGGAACAGCTTGGTGGCATGGAAGCTCAGGGTGCTGGCATCCCCGTACGACAGCAGGCTGTTGCCACGGTAGGTCGCGCCGAAGGCATGGGCGCCGTCATAGATGACCTTGAGGTCGTGCTCTTCCCCCAGCGCATCGATGGCTTCCACGTCACAGGCGTTGCCGAACACGTGCACCGGCACGATGGCGCGGGTACGCGGCGTGATGGCTGCCTCGACCTGTGCGGGGTCCAGGCACAGGGTGGCAGGATCGATGTCCGCGAAGACCGGCTGCATCCCTTCCCACTTCAGGCTGCTGGCCGTGGCGATGAAGGTGAAGGGAGTCGTGATGACCTCGGCGGGTTCGCGCTGCCCGACCACGTTGTTGATCCCCAGCGCGCGATAGGCCACCTGCAGTGCCAGGGTGCCATTGCTGACCAGCAGCAGATGCTTGACGCCCAGATAGGTCTCCAGGCGCCGGGTCAGCTCCTGCTCCAGCGGGCCATGATTGGTCAACCAGCGGCTCTGGAAGATGGCATCCACATAACGATCGAAATTCTTCCGCTCGGGAAAATAGGGGCGCGTCACCGTGATCATGATCTCGACTCCTTTCGTGCATCAGACAATGGGTGGTAGCTCATGGGCCCCTGTCAGGTCGCGAGTGCCAGGGGTAACCGGAGGAAGGAGGGTCGGCTAGCGCGACCCGTTCCCGCTGATCACGATCCGGATGGTGCGAATCACCACCAGCAGATCCAGCCAGAAGGAAAAGTGCTTGATGTAGAAGAAGTCGTATTCAAGCTTGCGGATCATGCCCTCGACTTCCGCGGCATAGCCCTGCTCGACCTGCGCCCAGCCGGTGATGCCCGGGCGTACCACATGGCGGTAATGGAAGAACGGCACATCCTTGCGATACCAGTCCGCCAGATTCATCGATTCCGGACGCGGCCCGATCAGGCTCATGTCACCCTTGAGCACGTTGAACAGCTGCGGGAGTTCATCGAGACGGCACTTGCGGATGAAGCGCCCGACCCGGGTGATGCGCGGGTCACTGCCTTCCTGGGTGAAGCCGGCCCCCTTCATGCCGTCATACATGCTGCGAAACTTGTAGACGGTGAAGGGACGGCAATGAAAGCCCATGCGTGGCTGACGGAAGACCACGGGGCCCGGGCTGTCCAGTCGGATGGCCAGCGCGGTCAGCAGCATCACCGGTGCCAGCAGCGGCAGCAGCACCAGCGCCACGCTGAAGTCCATCCAGCGCTTGATGACCTCGTAATCCTCACGCGGCATCAGCGAGCCGAATTCATTGGCATAGAGGTGATCGAGCAGCACGCGGCCGGTGATCATCTCGTGGGCCTGGGTGGCGTGATAGACGGGAATGCGGTGGATGGTGCAGTCAGCGAGGAAGCTCTCCCACTCACGGGGCATCTCGGCACGCAGGTCTGCCACCACGCCATCGATGCGCCGCATGCCCACGAGGTCCGGCCCCTTGAGCGTCAGCCACTCGACCTCGCGACGCTGACACAGCGCCGGCGCCTTGCCGAACGGCACCACGGCAAAGCGCATGCGCCGGACATGGGTGTCGATGTAGTAGTAGGCCGTGCACAGGCTCACGGCGAGCAGGAAGGACAGGCCGACCTGATGGCGCGAGTAGTCGAGATCGAAGACCCCCAGCGCCAGCATCAGCATCAGGTAGCAGATGACGATGGTGGGTACCACGTAGAGGTAGGAGCGGGTCCCCGGCAGGCGCGACAGGCGATTGACGGCGGTGATGGACAGCGTATAGGCCACCCCCGTGCCGATCATGGCGTGCCATTGGGCATCGCTGGTCAGCCACCAGCCGTGGTCACCGGGTACCAGCTCGTTGAGCCCCGCCTGGTAGAGTGCCGGCGCGATCACCACCACCAGCATGCCGAAGACCAGCTGCAGGCGTTTGCTGGCGATCAAGCGCTCGTAATGATGCGAGTAACGACGCTGGTGCTCCATCGATAAGGGTAAACCGCTCATCGTGCCATCTCCTCCGTGATTCAAGCGTCATGAGAGCCGTGCCGCGACACGGCATCAGGTATAGCTGTAGTTGTAATACCCGTAGTGCTGCTTATCCCCGGCCTGCTGCTCGATGGCATTCAAGATCGCGCCCTTGACGTGGATGCCGTTGTTCTCGAGCTTCTTGCGAGCATGTTCCAGCTCACGCACCTGGTTCATGCCGAAGCGCGCCACCATCAGGCTCGCGCCGACATGGCGCCCGATGATCAGCGCCTCGGTGACGGCGAGTACCGGCGGGGTATCGATGATGATCAGGTCATAGCGCTCTCCCAGCTGCTCCAGCAACTGGGCAAAGTTTTCCTGCATCAGGAGCTCGGACGGATTCGGTGGTGCCACCCCACGGCCCAGGAAGTCCAGGTTGTCGATGCGCGTGTGATAGATGACCTCTTCCAGAGGACTTGCGCCGCTGAGGACATCCGAGAGGCCGCCCTGCTCGGAGGTGCGCTGGAAGGCGTGGTGAAGATGTCCGCGTCGCATGTCGGCATCGATCAGCAGCACGCGCTGGCCGGCCTCGGCGCTCACCGCGGCCAGGTTGAGGCTCACGAAGCTCTTGCCGATGCCCGGACTCGGGCCGGTGAACATCACCGACTTGCGCTGATTGTCCAGCAGCGCGAAGTGCAGGCTGGTGCGCAGGCTGCGCAGCGCCTCGATGCTGATGTCGGAAGGCTGCGAGGTCGCCAGCACGCCCTGATAGATCTCGCGCCCGGACTTCTCGCCCTTGAGGCGCACGCGACGCATCATGCCCTGCTGCAGCGGCGAGAGCGGGATGGTGGCGTAGACCGGCAGGTCCAGGGACTCGATCTGTTCGGCGCTGTCGATGCCCTTGCGCATGGAATGCCGCAGCAGGATGCCCAGCACGCCCAGCAGGAAACCGGCCATCGCGAAGACCACCATCATCAGCGAGGTTCTCGGCGAGATGGGGCCAGGCTGCAGGACGGCGGGATCCAGAATCCGCACGTTGCCGACCGTACCGGCCTTCTTGAGGCGCACCTCTTCGCGCTTGTTGAGCAGCGCGACGTAGATTTCCTGGCTGACATTGACGTTGCGGTTCAGATTGAGCGCTTCGCGCTGCGCCGCCGGCAGCTGTTCCGCCTGCTTCTGGACCCGCGCCTTTTCCTGATTGAGGGAATCACGACGCGCCACCAGTGCCCGATAGGCCGGGTGCTCATGGGTGTAGGCACGCGACAGCTCCGCCAGTCGCAGCTTGATCTCGGTCAGCTGGTTGTCCAGCCCCACCAGATTCTCCATCACCTGCTGGCTCTCGGCGGTCAGGTCCACGGAATCGCGGCGGCGGCGATAGTCGTTGAGGGCGGATTCCGCCTCATCGAGCTGGCCGCGCAGCGTCGGGATCTGGTCACCCAAAAAGCCCAGCTGGTTGTCGGCCTCGGCGGATTCGCGCTCGATGTTCTGCTGCAGGAAGACGTCGGTGATGGTGTCCAGGGTGCTGACGATGGCCTGCTGGTCGCTGCCGGACAGACTCAGAGTCACCACGCCGGTATCGCTGCCGTTGCGCTCGGCGGTGAAACGCGACTTGATGGAGTTGATGGCACTGAGGTCCGAGATGCTGGTCAGCGCGAAGCGCGCCCCGGGGCTGGCCTCCATGCGCTGGACGAAGACCTTGATGTCACCGGACAGTGCATTCTCGCCCACCGTGCCATGCATCAGCAGGTTGCCCTCGGCGTCCAGCAGGCGATAGTGCTGCTCATCGACCACTTCCAGGGTCAGCGTCTGTCCCTGCCACTGGCCGCCAAGCTCCAGCGTGGTGACCTTCAGGACGTCATCCCCCCAGGCATATTCATTGCCGCCGAGACTCTCCGGCAGACGCATTCCGCGATGGGACAGCCAGTCGCCGATGACGGGGTAGCGCACCGGTGTGACGACGATGTTGAGACGCTCACGCGCCACGGCCTGCCCGAGCACCAGCCGCGAGGCCAGGATCTCCAGCTCGTCACTGGTACTGCCCTCCTCGGGGCCTCCGGACTGACCCGTCAGCGTGCCCAGCAGGCTGGCGCTGCCGCCCTTGTCCTCGATCTGGATCAGCGAGTCAGCCAGATAGATGCGCTGCTGGCTGCCGACCACATAGATGCCGATCAGCGTCAGCAGCACGGTGCTGGCGATCAACCACCAGCGACGATGCCAGAGCAGTGCCAGCAGGGTGCTGAAGTCCAGGCGACGCGACGCGTCCCGGCCAGCGTCACCGGAAGATGGCGGCATGGGAGAAGTGAACTGATTCATGGACCTCAATCTCCCTCGATGTCGTCGATGACCGAGACGAAGGCCCCGGTACTGGTGACCGACGGCAGCAACTGACTCAGCACGCGGTTCCAACGGCTGACCGGCGCCGCGGTGACATAGACCACATCCCTGGGCTGCAGCGGGAAGCGTGCCCCCAGCATCAGCGAGGTGGCATCGGAGATATCGAGCACATAGACGGTGGCGAGCTTGTCAGCGTCCGGGCCGTTCTCACGGACCACGAAGACACCGGAGGGGTCGGCACGGTCCTCATCCACGCCACCGGCGCGTGACAGGGCATCGGTCAGACTCAGACGCTCGTTGCCCACCGGCATGTTGCCGGGCTTGAGGACCTGCCCCAGCACGAAGACGTTCTGGTCGGTCGCCACCGGGATATTGATGACGTCGCCATCGTGCAGCAGGCGGTTCTCACGCATGTTGCCCTGCTGCAGCAGCTGATAGAGGCTCAGGTGCTCCTGGTGGCCGTCGCGGGTCAGGGTGATGTCGTGGGTATTGGCGAGTTCGGTGACGCCACCACTGGCACTGATGGCATCGATCAGGGTCAGGGGCACATCGGTGACCGGCACGAAGCCCGGCTCACGGACCGCGCCGCTCAGATAGACGCGCTGCGAGCGGAACTGGGCGACGGAGACGTTGACCTGCGGGTCGGTGATGAAGCGTGACAGGCCACGCACCAGCGAGGCGCGCACCTCATCCACGGTCATGTCCTTGACGTTGATGCGCCCGACGTAGGGGTAATACAGCGTGCCATCCGGCTGCACGATGTAGGTCAGCGCTTCCACCGTCTGGCGCTGAACGCCCGTCTCCTGGGCCAGATCCAGCGGCGTGCTCAGATTGATGGCCAGGATGTCACCGCCACCCACGCGGTAGACGTAGCGCTTGATGTCATCCACCAGAGCGTCATCGGCCGGGGCTGTCTGAGCCGGGAGTGCGCGATAACTGCTGATCAAGGCCGGCGTGATCGGGCTGACCGTGACATGGTCCGACAGCGGCGCCGTCTCGACCTCATAGTCCATATGGCCGCCAGGGGCGAAGGCACAGCCTCCCAAGGCGGCCAGCATTATCGCCAGGGAAACTCCCCGCAGCGTCGATCTGGTCGATCTCTTCATAACCTCTGTCATCCCCTGTAAGCCCTGCGCTCTGCTCGATCACATCCTGATCGGCGCATTCATCGTGTATCCGGACACGCTACCGCCCCGAGGAATCGGCTTTCTCCCCTGCAGCACGTGGAAATTCTGTGACGTTCCCTTGCGAGATAGGCGCGAATCATTCCCTGCCTCCGCCAGCGCGCCGTTGAACGAACGGTGACCTGTCAGGATCGACCCAATCCCGACATGTACCGGATCATGAAAATCATCCAACGGCATCAGACCATCCTGATCCATGACACGGCCTGAAGAATCAGCACAACTCATCATGACGACATGAAAGATAATCACGGCATCTTCATCGATGACTTATGACTCTCATACTCGGCATCATCAGTATCGTCATTGAAGGATGACTGATAGCGTGATCAGCCATTACAGGAGGGCATCAGAACGAAAATGAGGACTCATTTTCGCCGGTATTTCAGAGATCTCTCGACACTTTCCCGAGTATCAACAACGCATCACGAGAAGGCCTGGGTGAATCGTGAAACGTCAATCTCCGCATTGCATCACCGGATGAGCAAGGGCGAACCCTCTGCATCCTGCATCAGGAGAAGATGACATTCACGTATTCTGGAGTAGTGAGACACAATGAAATACAGCAACTTGCGACCAGTTCGTACCTGCCTGACTTCCTGTCGGCCTTTCCATTCTCTTCTCCCATGCCACGAACTGGCGCCATCGAGACTGACAGCAGCGATCAGAACGTCACAGGGATTTCGTGATGGATTCGGCACTTGACCATCATCAAATCACCCTCTCATCTACAATGAATCGTGAATAATCACGTCTTAATCGGCATGACATCATCGATATTTCATGAGGTGGCGATCTGCTTGATTTTCAATGTCTGATTACGGACTTGATAATAAATTAATCGACCACAACAGCAAGGCGTAAACTCTCTTTCACGACGATTGTATTGCCGCACTTCACTTTAGACTGCTTTCTCTCATCTCAAGTATTAGTAGAGCGATGACATGAATGAATCGCCAACCGCTGAGAGCCACTCATCCTGATGCCACACCTGACTGACATCCGCATGAACCTCATGACCCAGCGCTCCCCATCATCTGGCATGAGACGTCTCATTCAGGTGGCCGCATAGCGCCATTCCCCATTTCCAGGACAAGAAAAAGGGCAACCGATCATCGCATCGATTGCCCACTCTTCTGACTGCCATGTCCAGCGCCAGACCCCGCATCTCAAGCCCGCATCTCAAGCCCGCTTTTCAAGCGCACTTTTCAAGCGCACCTTTCAGGTCCGCACCTCAGGCCCATTCTTCAGCCCCGCAGGGCCCCATGCGCACTCTTCTCCCATTCGCCACCCTCGCCCTGCGCGTTCAGACCGAGACTTCGGGTGCCGCATCCAGCTCGCCTTGCAGCCGGCTGGTGTAGAGCTCCAGATGCCCGGCCAGCGCCGTGTTGATGTGGTAGCTGCCGCCGTGGCGTCGCGCGTTGCGCGCACAGCTGCGTCGCAGCTCCTCGTCAGCCACCAGGCGGGTGAGAGCATCGGCATAGCGCGCCGGCGTCTGCTCATCCACCACCAGCCCGTTGCCGACCCGATGCACGACTTCTGCGCAGCCACCGACGTTGGTGACCAGCACCGGCAGCCCGCTCAGCGTGGCTTCCAGCAGCGAGATCGGCAGTCCTTCCCAGGCAGACGACATCAGGAAGATGTCCGATGAGGCCAGAAGCCCCGCCACATCCGAGATGTTGCCCAGCAAGGTGACCTGATCCTCGAGCCCGGCGTCACGGATCTGCGTGACCAACTCGGCCTTGAGCGGCCCCTCCCCGGCGATGCTGAGCGTGACATTCAACCCCTGTGCCTTGAGGCGGCGGCAGCTCTCGAGCATCAAGGGATACTGCTTGGCTTCGGTGAGACGTCCGATGGCTGCCAGCTTCACCGGGGTATCCAGCGCCGTCATCTGCCAGCCGCTGTGCTTGAGGCGCGCCCCCGAGACGGCATTGTCGATCTGGACCACCGGCCGCCTGACCAGCGGCGCAAGCTTGCGCGTGCAGGCGTGACAGATGCCGACATAGGCGCTGACGCGACGATCGAACAGTCGAAACAGCCAGTTGGGCGCCCCCAGCTCGATACTGTGCACGGTCATGATCACCGCAAGCTTGCGTGGCAGCAGGAAGGCGAACATCAGCGCGTAGTAGAGATGGCAATGCACCACATCCGGGGCGAATCGATTCACTTCCGCGCGCAGCCGCGTGCCGCCCCGCCAGGGACGGCGACGCGTGTCGGCGCCCAGAAACGAATGACTGATGCCCGCCTGACTCAGCTGGGCCAGGAAGTGTCTTTCATAGTCCAGATCTCGCCCGCACTGCTCAGCGGTTTCCAGAAACGTGACATGAACGCTGTGCCCCGCCGCGACCATGGCAAGGCTCAGGTCCTTGACGTAGACCTCGGCACCTCCTGATGCGGGGGTCGAGATGACATGCATGATTCTCACGGCGATAGCCTCCTGCTGTCGTACCTGAAGATTCGTATCCGATAGCGCGAACGCGAGCCCCGAAAGGAGGGCTCGCAAGTCACATGTCTGGTGCCTGACTAAGCTCAGATGACACGTAGCAGTGCCGGGGCTTCCAGTCCCTCCAGCACGGCCTGCCAACTGGCCTCGACGGTACGGCGCGAAAACCGCTCCAGGCCGTAATCGACATTGGCACGCAGGCGCGCAAGCACTTCATCATCACCGAGCACGGCGCCCAGCTGCTGACTGAACGCTGCCACATTGCCCTGCTCGACCAGATAGCCATTGATGCCATGCTTGAGGATCTCGCGGGGCCCGGCCGGGCAGGCGAAGCTGATGCAGGGCACGCCACAGCTGAGCGCCTCGACCAGTACCAGCCCGAAGCCCTCGAAGCGTGATGACAGCACGAACAGGTCTGCCGCGGCGTATTCGCGCCGGATGTCGCTGCACTGGCCGGGCATCTGAATCTGGCGCGTGATGCCAAGCCGCTCCGCCTGCGCCTCCAGCGCCTCGCGTGCATCACCCTCGCCGACGATGCGCAGCACCCAGCCATCACGCGATTCGGCGGGAATCGCCGCCCAGGCCTCCAGCAGCAGATCAAAGCCCTTTTGGTGCGTCAGACGCCCCACCGCCACCGCCACCTTCGGCGCGACGGTCTCAGAAGGCGCCACTGCGGGCGGCGCGGCGGCGGCGTTCTGCTGCCGGGCTTGACGCTGGAGGATCTCGTGCTCCAGCGGATTGAGGTTGGGCACGACGCTCAGACGCTCGGTGGACTGGGGGAGCAGCTGCTCCCAGTATTCGCGGTCCTCATGGGAAAGCACCACGATACGATCGGCCCGCCTGGCCGCGAGACGCCGCGCGACATTGCGCCGTGGCACGCCGAGATCCGAGGTGGCATTGAAGTGTTCCCAGCAGAGATAGCGCGTGCGCCGCAGCAGATAGCTGGGCAGCAAGAATGGCAGGAAACCGATGCTCTCGACCACGATCACCACGTCCGGTCGCTTGCGCAGCACCATCCAGAAAAGCCGCAGGAACAGCAGCACGCCGCGCAACGCCCCCAGATGCTGACGTTTTGGATACAGCGATTCATGCACGATATCCTCGTGCAGGGGATAGGGGCTGTCGGCAGGGCCATGCTCGCTGATCACCTCCACCTGATAGTCACCGCTGGCCGCCAGCATGTTGGCGGTATCGGCGCAGGCACGCTCGGTGCCGCCGGTGCGCGACTGGGCGCCGGTGTAGAACAGGATATGCTTGCGAGTGCTCATGACGCGTATTGGCTCCGCCGAATCAATTGCCGGGACAGGGAAGGACTGAACGCATAGCTCATCAGCAACGCCTTTTCCTTCAACGACAGCTGACGCAATGCCGCCCAGGATGACTGGCGCAGCTGAGACATCACCACCTGCCTCACCTGGTCATCGTCGTGGGTCTTGTTGATGGCCTGGCGCATGATGAAGCTCACACCGACGAAGCGCAGGGCGCGAATCTCCAGCAGTGCCAGGCCGTGGGCGGCCGCGAACTGCTCGCGGTAGCGGGAATCGAACACCTGCCAGCTGCGGTGAAATCGGGCCAGCTCGCGATTGCCGAAGGGCTTGCGGGTCAGAGAACCGTCGCTGCGCTTGTCGAAGCGATACAGCACCTGGGGCAGATAGAGAACGCGTGCCGCCCGACCGAACAGCTCGAGGTTGTAGAGACCATCCTGGGAAACAGGAAGGTCAGGAAAGCTCAGGGCGCAGGCGAGATCGGCACGGATCGCCTTGCCCCAGGGAGCGGAGACGATGCGGTCGTGCATGAAATCGGTGAAGGCCTGCATCTGGGTGCGCTCAAGGGGCTGGCTGCACAGTGGCGTGCTCTCCCGCTCTCCCTGTGGCCCCTGCAGGCAATAACGGAACACCACCACCTGCGGGCAATCGAAGGCCACGATCTGCGCCTTGAGCGTATCCAGGGCGCCGGCCACGAAGGTGTCATCCGCATCGCAGAACAGCACATAGCGGCCACGTGCCAGACTCAGGCCATGGTTGCGGGTCGGCCCGGGCCCGAGATTCTCGGCATTGCGGCGCAGTACCAATGAGGTCGGTGGCCGGGCGGCGTGACTGCGCTCCACCCGCAGAAAGGAATCATCCGAAGAGGCATCATCGATGATGATGTGTTCGTAAGCGGTGTCGTTGGCCGCGAGACTGGCGATGCAGCGCTCGAGCCCGTCACCCGAATTGTGATTCGGCGTCACGATGGTGAAGAAAGGAGATTGTGCTGCGTTGCGTTCCATGCCCGGATATCCATGTGGCGGTGCTTGTCCATCAGGGGCTCACGCTCAGGCCGTGTTCATCACTGCCAGGCATCAAGCAAGGAGGCCAATGAATCTGTCGGCTGGCTTGCCCTGCCAAAGCCCGGCCCAAGCCACCAGCGACATCATGTGGCCGCAAATGGCGACACTTCATGCCCCCTTGTTCACCACAGACTAATAAGCTGCTGATATTCAAACAAGGCGACATGTCGCCAAAAACCGAATTCATGAGGGTTAATGTCGCAAACTCCTTGCATCTCATGCGTAAGCTAAGCAATTCAAGACCACTAAATTACCTATGCAAGTTTGAGCAGGATGGGCCGAGCTGCTGACACGCTTCATCCGCGAAAGCTCACATGACTCACCCTCGCCGGCTGGCAGCCACGAGACTGTCGCCCTTTTGCGGCTGGCCCGCGCTATCATGGCAGCGCAATGCCTCCACCCTCCCCTCGCGCCGAACGGGGCCACCCAACGGAGTCACCATGACCCTCTGGCAACTCGCTGCCATCCTGTTGAGCCTGGCACTGGCCAGCTACATCCAGACCCTCACCGGCTTTGCCTTCGGGCTCATCGTCATGGGCCTGCTGGCCACTCTCGATGTCCTGCCCATCGAGAGCGCCGCCCTGCTCTGCGCCCTCTTGAGCCTGTTCAACAACTGCATGGCACTGCGGGGTCACTGGCGGGAAATCGACCTGCGCCTCGCGCGGCGACTGCTGGTCACCAGCCTGCCGCTGCTGCCGGTCGGCTATTACCTGGCCACCTGGCTGGGAGAGGAGCGCGCGCCCCTGCTCGGCATGCTGCTGGGATGCGTGATCCTGATCGCCTGCCTGGCGCTGCTGATGCAACCCAAGCCGCGTGAGACGCTGTCTCCCCGTTGGCACTTCCATGCCGCCGGCGGGCTCTCGGGCCTGATGGGCGGGCTGTTCGCCGCCAACGGGCCGCCGCTGGTGGTAATGCTCTACCGCCAGCCGATGACGCTGGTGGCGATCCGCTGCACCCTGTTCGCTGTCTTTCTGGTCGGGGGCGCCATGCGCATGGGGCTCTCGATCATCTCTCCCGGACGCGCCGGCGAGCACCTGAGTGAACTGCTGATGATCGGTGCCGCAGGCGTGTTCGTGGTCATCGCCTTCACGGAGCTCGCACGCCGCTTCCCACCCCCGCTCAGTGACCATCATCTCCGCCAGGTGGCCTACGCCATCCTGCTGGTCTCCAGTGGCAATCTGATCCTCAAGGGGTTGATCTGATGCGCGAGATTCCACCGTCACAGGCCGAGGAAGCGCCGGGAGAGGAAGGCTTCATCGAACTGGCGCCAGGCACACTGGAGGCCATCAAGGCTGCGGGCAGGAAACTCGACGATGACGTCAAGGCGGGGCGTGTCAGCGCAGGCAGTTCACGCTGGATCACGGGGCCGGGGGGAGATCGTTTCTGCATTCGTCATCAGGGCCCCACCCCCGAGCCCCCGGACATCTGCGAGACGGACACCTGCGAGAGGGACACCACAGCCGGGCGGCGCAGCTGGTGGCGCCGTCTGTCGTCATGGGTCCTGCCGGGCTGAGCTGCATCAAGCAGGCAGCGTCAGGCAACCGCCGGCGGCATGATGCGCGCACACGAAAAAAGGGACTGCCCATGGGCAGTCCCTTTCGTCTTCATGCGAGACACGACTCAGTGCCCGCGCGGGATCACTCTACCGTGACACTCTTGGCGAGATTGCGCGGCTGATCGACATCGGTGCCCTTGAGGACGGCGACGTGATAGGACAGCAGCTGCAGCGGGACTGCATAGACGATCGGCGCGAGGAAGCGACACACCCCCGGCACGGTGACGACGTGCACGCCCTCACCGGCCTTGAGGCTGACTTCCGGGTCGGCGAACACGAACAGCTGGCCGCCACGCGCGCGGACTTCCTGAAGGTTGGACTTCAGCTTCTCCATCAGGTCATCCATCGGCGCGACCGCCACCACCGGCATGTCCTCATCGATCAAGGCCAGCGGGCCGTGCTTGAGCTCACCCGCCGCATAGGCTTCGGCGTGGATATAGGAGATTTCCTTGAGCTTGAGCGCACCCTCCATCGCGATCGGGTACTGGCTGCCGCGCCCGAGGAACAGGGTGTGATGGCGATGCATGAACTTCTCGGCCAACTGGGCGATTTCCCCGTTCAGCCCCAGCGATTGCTCGATGACATGCGGCAGGTCCTTGAGACGCATCAGCAGCTGACGCGTGAGCAGGTCATCTTCCTCGTCCTGCGGCTGTCGACGGCTCTGGCGCAGGGCCAGCGTGGTCAGCATCAGCGCCACCAGCTGGGTGGTGAAGGCCTTGGTGGAAGCCACCCCGATCTCCGGCCCGGCATGGGTCAGCAGTGACAGATCCGACTCACGAACCAGCGAGCTTCCCGCCACGTTGCAGATGGCCAGACTCGCCAGGTAATGCCCTGCCTGCGGCCCCTCGCGGTTGAGCTTCTGGATATCCCGCAGGGCCGCCAGCGTGTCGGCGGTCTCGCCGGACTGCGACAGGGTGATGAACAGCGTGCCCGGTGCCGCGACACGCTCGCGGTAACGAAACTCCGAGGCCACCTCGACCTGCGCCGGAATGCCGGCGACCTCTTCGAGCCAGTAACGCGCCACCATGCCGGCGTGATAGCTGGTCCCGCAGGCGATGATCTGCACCTGACGCACATCGGCCAGCAGCTGCGTCAGTCGCTCGACATCGACGACTTCCCTGCCCTTCTCGGCGCCATCATCCGCGGCCAGGAAGGAATGGCGCGAGACCTCGAAGGCCTCCAGGCGCACGCCCTGCGGGTCGAGACGCTCGGCCAGGGTACGCGACAGCACGGTGGGCTGCTCCATGATCTCCTTCATCATGAAGTGGCGATACTCACCCTTGCCCGCCGCTTCGACGCTGTGCTCATAGCGCACCACTTCGCGGGTCACCGGCGTGAGCTCATCCTGCTCGGCGCCGCGTTCCAGCACCTGGATGCCACTCGGGCTGATGGCCACCATGTCGCCCTCATCCAGATAGATGAAGCGGTCGGTGACCGGCAGCAGTGCCAGCGGGTCAGAAGCGATGAAGTGCTCCTCGATTCCCACACCCACGACCAGCGGGCTGCCCTGGCGGGCGCCGACCAGCAGCTCGGGATTCTGCTGTTCCATCACCGCCAGCGCGAAGGCACCATCCAGACGCGCGCTGACCACATTGACCGCCTCCGGCAGCGCACGGCCAGCGCGCAGTTCGCGGTCGACCAGATGCGCGACCACCTCGGTGTCCGTCTCGGAAGTGAAGTCATAGCCCTCCTGCTCCAGCTCACGGCGCAGCGCCTCGTGGTTCTCGATGATGCCGTTGTGCACCACAGCCACGCGCTCGCTCGAGAGGTGCGGGTGCGCGTTGTGCCGGGCCGGACGCCCGTGGGTGGCCCAGCGGGTATGGGCGACGCCGATGGCACCGGACAGCGGCGCTTCACGCAGCTCGTCCTCCAGCGCGCGGACCTTGCCGACGGCACGCGCACGGCGCAGTTCACCGGCGGGGTCGATCACGGCCACGCCAGCGGAGTCGTAACCCCGGTATTCGAGGCGATGCAGCCCCTCGATGAGAATCTTGCTGATGTCACGCTGAGCCAGGCCGGCAACGATGCCACACATGGAAAGCTCCTTGTCTGCTGCCGCCCCGTGCCAGGCACGGAGCGGTTCGAACGAATGGGGGGGCAAGGCGGTATCCTTGCAGAGGTCACGGACGCGACCGCCTTGCCGAGAGGCTGAGTCAGAGAACTGAGTCGGGATGCCGCGACGACGGCTTGCCACATCACGTGTCGCAGGCCGCCGCCTGGGTCAGTCGCGCGTCAGCGCCAGGGTGTCGCCACGGCCGACCGCGTAATACATCAGGCCGGCAGACTTCATGGCGGGCGGCTCGAAGAGGTTGCGGCCATCCACCACCACCGGGAAGGCCAGCTGGGTCTTGAGCCAGCCGGCATCCAGCGTGCGGAATTCCTTCCACTCGGTGCAGATCACCAGCGCATCCGCGCCCTTGACCGCCTGGATGCGATCCGCCACCAGCACCAGATCATCGCGCTCGCCGTAGATGCGGCGTGTCTCACGCATGGATTCCGGGTCATAGGCCTGCACCTTGGCACCCGCCGCCCACAGCGCTTCCATCAGCGTGCGGCTCGGCGCGTCACGCATGTCATCGGTGTTCGGCTTGAAGGCCAGCCCCCAGACGGCGATGGTCTTGCCGGCGAGATCGCCATCGAAGGCGCGTGACAGCTTCTCGAACAGCGTGACCTTCTGACGCTTGTTGACGGATTCCACCGCGGTGAGCAGCTCGGCCTCATAGCCGATCTGGCTGGCGGTACGCGCCAGCGCCTGGACATCCTTCGGGAAGCAGGAGCCACCGTAGCCACAGCCCGGGTAGATGAAGTGGTAACCGATGCGCGGGTCACTGCCGATCCCGCGGCGCACTTCCTCGATATCCGCGCCCAGGCGCTCGGCCAGGTTGGAGATCTCGTTCATGAAGCTGATCTTGGTGGCCAGCATCGCGTTGGCGGCGTACTTGGTCAGCTCGGCGGCGCGCACATCCATGAACATCAGCTTTTCATGGTTGCGGTTGTAGGGGGCGTAGCATTCGCGCATGCGCTCGCGCACCTTCTCGGAATCGGTGCCGACCACGATGCGGGCACCGCGCGTGAAGTCCTCCAGCGCCGCGCCCTCCTTGAGGAATTCCGGGTTGGAGCAGACATCGAAATCCACGCTCACGCCGCGGTGCTTGAGCACTTCAGCCACGCGGGCGTGCACGCGGTCTGCCGTGCCCACCGGCACGGTGGACTTGTCGATGATGACCTTGTAGTCATCCATGTACTCACCGATGCTCTCGGCCACCGCCAGCACGTACTTGAGGTCAGCACTGCCATCTTCATCCGGCGGCGTGCCCACGGCGATGAACTGCAGCACGCCATGCGCGACGGCCTCGCGGGCGTCGGTGGTGAAGCTCAGACGGCCGGCTTCCACGTTGCGCAGCAACATGCTCTCGAGTCCCGGCTCATAGATGGGAATCTCGCCCTGCTTGAGGCGCTCGATCTTGGCGGCGTCCACGTCCATGCACACCACATCATGTCCCACATCGGCCAGGCAGGTACCGGTGACCAGGCCTACATAACCGCTTCCGAAAATCGTGATCTTCATTGAATGTCATCCTTGTTGGCCTGACGGCCATCTCGAGTGTGAACGCAATGCGCCAAAGCGATGCATGAGCGATACCGGTCGGGGCGGATCTCCACTGCAGGGAGACCGTGAACCACTGACAGATCGCCCCTCGGCCCGAATCCGGCGTGACGTTACCCAACCCACTGACGGGCAACGTCAGTGGGGAGAGAGAAAAGCGCAGAGACTGCCATCCATCGGCGTCTGCCCATGCCGATTCGGGCGTACGTGTGTGTCGCGCGAGCGACTAGCGGAAGAAATTGCCGACGAAGGTCGCCAGATAGCCGCGCTTGAAGGCGATCGGGGCCTTGCGAACCAGGAAGGCCAGTGCCAGCGGCGAGAAGCGACTGCCAGTGACCCGGGCGAACATCCGCCCCTTGGTGCGCGCCTTGGCGGGCGAGCTGTAGAAGTCGCTGCCGGAGGTGACCCCCGCATGGGCGACGATGCCCAGATTGGCGCGCATCAGGCGCGCGCCCTGACGGCGGGCATCGCTCATCACGATGAATTCCTCGCCGGAGGGCTGGTCGGTGCCCAGCCCGAACTGCTCATCGAAGCGGGCATGGAACTGGCAGAGATCCAGCGCCATGTCCACCGAGCGCACGCGAGCCAGTGACATCAGGGTGTGGGCCTTGAAGGCGACCGGCGGTGCCGGACGATCCGGGTCCCGTTCGTGCAAGGGGAAGGCCTTGACGTGCGGGAAGCTGATCGCCGCCGCCTCGGTACAGGTGAAGGCTTCCATCACCAGCGACACGGCCTGGGGATGCAGCTGGACATCGTCGTCCAGGATGTAGGCGTAGCGTGTCGGGCAGGCCGCCAGCGCGATGTTGCGGCTCTTGGAGAGACCACGCCCCGCGACCGCCAGATACTCGAAACGGCTGTCGAAATGGGCCAGCACGTACTCGCGGAAGATATCGCGCTGCGCCTCGTCCTGGTGGGCTTCCGACAGCTGATGCACGATCAGGAAGCGGGCACCGGGCAGCTCGTCATAACGCGGCACGCTGTAGATCCCGGCATCCAGGGTCGAGATCAGGAAGGTCAGTTCCGGCACCTGACGACGGGCGCTGTCTTCCACCTGACGCTGATGCTTCAGCACACGAGCACGGGATTCCTGCATGGGGCGGCCTGCATGACGAGCGGGATCGACGGAGATAGTTTCATCAACGATGTTTTGCATAACCGTTCACCGCGTAATGGACAAAGTTGCGACTGGCGCTGATCACATCCATCCCCAGCACCTCACGATACAGACGCCACTGGTAGGCGGCGGCCTTGAACTTGTTGGAGGACACGCTGCTCTCGCGACGCGTGTAACGCGCCAGCGGCTCGGGCATGCCCTGCGCCGGGCCCAGCTGACCGATGATGATCAGCCACAGCGCCAGGTCCTGACGCTTGCGGATGGTCGGCATGTAGAAACGCCCGAAGCGCCCCGCGTCATAGATGGCGGTCAGGCAGCCGATGGAGTTGGAGCGCAGCATGTCGTCACGCGTCAGACGCGCCGGCGGTGCGAAGTGGGAGACATGGTTGCCCTGCTCATCCACCATCTCGTAGCCGGTGTAGGACAGGCCGGCGCCGGTCTCCTGCATGAAGGCGATCTGGCGTTCGATCTTCTCCGGCAGCCAGGCATCATCGGCATCCAGGAAGGCGATGTAGCGGCCCTGGGCCTCGGCGATGGCACGGTTGCGCGCACGCCCCGGCCCGCCGTTGGTGTCGGTCTCGAGGATGCGGATCTCGACGTCGCCGGTCTCCAGCGCCGCGAAATCCTCGCGCAGTCGCGCGGCGGCACCATCGGGTGAGGCATCGTCGCTGATCAGGATCTCGCGCACCGGCTCGCTCTGGGCCAGCACGGAATCGACGGCGGCATGCAGGCGGCGGTCATAGCCGTAGTTGGGCATGATGACGGACACATCAGCCATGGGCCTTCTCCTTGGAATGAGGCGAGTGGGATCCACTGACGCTGACGCCGTTCACGAATGCGCGCTGGCGCGAATCGGCCGGCACCAGGCGCGTGATCAGGCGTTGATAGTCCGGCAGCACCGCATCACGGCTGTAGTGGGCAAAGCTCTCGCGTGCGGCCTTCGAGAGATGCAGCAGGCGATGGTCGTCAAATTCGAGACGCGCCAGTTCATGCGCCAGCTCCTGCACGATCTCCACCTCACCGGCACTGTCCGCTTCGGCACTCAGCACGCCATCGACATCGTGGCGAATCAATGCCAGCGGGCCTGAACGCACCGGGCGTGACAGGCACGGCAGGCCCTCACGCTTGGCTTCCAGCACGTTCATCGGCAGGCATTCACGCTCGGACGTCAGCAACAGCAGACGGGCTCGGCGCAACTCACGCGAGACGTCCTGCAGCGCGCCGGTGAACAGCACCCGGGTATCATCCGGCACGCTGTCGTCGTTGGCGCCCTGGAAGACCTTCAGCCCCAGCTCGTGGCACAGCGCCAGCAAGGACTCACGTTCCGGACCATCCCCGACCAGCACCAGACGCCCGCGGCGGTAACCCGAATGGGCAAAGGCACGGATCGCCAGATCGACACGCTTGATCGGCGCCAAACGCCCCACCATCACCACGTCGGCCTGACGCTCGCACTCGGCGCGCGTCTCGCGCTCCGCGAGATCATCCAGATAGTTGGGAATCACCGTCGGTTGCAGACCACGCCGCCGCCAGCATTCCGCATCCACCTCGTTGAGCACCTGCAGGACATCGAGATGACGATAGAGCAGGTGCTTGATGACGCGCTTGGCGCGACGATCATGATGGTAGGCGCTGTGCTCCTGGGCGATGACGCGGGTCAGCGGGCGCGAATTGCCCGCCTCGTCACGGCCTCCGGTGCCACGCGCCGCCAGCTGGGCGGCCAGATGGAAGGCGAAGTAGCCGCTGACCATCACCTCGATGCGCGCCTCCAGCATCAGACGACGCAGATGCGTCACCCAGTGGCGGAAGTTCTTGCGCGTACCGGTGGCGGGCAGTCCCAGAGTGCGGTATTCGACACCCTCTAGACGGCCCCAGTAGGGCTCGCCTTCACGCACCGACACCAGCGTGACCTGATGGCTGTCGCGCAGATCACGCGCCAGGCCGTGCATCACCTTCTCGACGCCACCGCAGGCGCTGATGTCCTGGATCAACAGAGCGACATGGGCCATGTCAGACTCCTCGCACGACAGGCTCGCTGTCGTGGGTGGCGTGCTCAGCGGCCGGGGCGTCCGTGGCCACGGGGTCCGTCGCGGCAGGTGCCTTGGCAGCCGACGGCGCGGGATAGGCGTCGTCATTGAGCTTGAGCTCACGCTGGCCCCAGACACCGGCGCGTCCCGGTGCGCGGCGCAGGAAGTCCCGCGTGATGTCGGCGGTGATCGCCAGCTTGTCGGCGATGACGCGCTCGGCAAGCGCCGGGAAGGCCTTGTCAGCGACCAGCGCCTCGATGTCGGCCACGATGCGTGCCGGGTCGAAGTTCTCGATGTCCTGAACGCTGTCGCCGAGCCCGAAGTCACGCATGATGCCCGGCGCCTTGGGGCCACAGTAGGACAGCGCGTAGACCGGCGTGCCGGACATCAGCGCGAAGATGACCGAGTGGAAACGCGTGCCCACCAGGAATTCAGCGTCGCGGTAGAGATCCACCAGCGCATCCGGGCTCGGGTCGCCCTGCACCAGCTCGATGCGCGTGGCGAGCTCCTCGCCCCCGTCAGCGGCGGCCAGTGCCTTCTGCAGGTGATCGAACACCAGCTGGGAGATGCGCTGGTCATTCTCGATATCGGTCGGGCCCAGCACGTGCGGCACGATCATCAGGCGCTCGATGCCCAGACGCTCACGGGATTCCAGCAGTGAACGCGACAGCACCTCGACACGCTCGGCGAAGGCCTGCTGATCCAGCCCCCACCAGTCCCGCAGGGTGATCACGGCATAGGGAGAGGCCACGCCGCCCGGTGCCTTGACCTCGGCATGTTCATCGCTCGCCCGCGGGGCCATGGCGAAGGCCATGTCGGTGCCCAGCAGCGCATGCGGCAGCTTCGGGTCGGCCTTCTGGGTCATGGCGTGGGTGATCTCCTCACGCGAGACCACCAGGCAGTCGCTCAGGGTGCGCAGGAAGAAGCGCTCCTGGGCCGGGGTCTTGAACGGGCCGAAGGAGTGGCCCAGCAACAGCACGCGCTTGCCGGCCTTGCGTGCCAGCATCACCGGCGCCAGATAGCCGATCAGCGCCAGCCAGGAAGACAGGGTCTTCTTGAAGCTGCCGTTGTGGAAGATATGACCGCCCTTCACCACCACCAGGTCGGCACCGTCGATGACATCGTTGCCGCTCTTGCCCTGCTTGCCGAACGCCATCTTGGCCCCCAGCCCCAGCAGCGAGGTGACGAAGCGCAGCTTGTCACGCATCGGCGGCATCAAGGGCTGACCGACGGTGACGCGCTCGCGGTAGCGGCGACGAATGTGGCGGAAGGGCCCGCGCTCGGTGGCGAACACCTGATCATCGATGGGCAGGATATCGATGCGATGGCCTTCGGCCTTCGCCACGCCTTCACCCGAGACATCGCTGCGGCCGTGTTCGGCATCGATCAGCTGGTCGAGGAAGTCGATGGTGCCCATCAGGATGGCGGAGTCACCCTTGTTGTCGTCATGCCATCCGTGCGTCATGCATATCTTGGCCATGCTGTTCGTCCTTCTGTCCGTAATGTCGCTGTTCGGTGTGCACGATGCCCGGGCATCGCCACGTGAAATATCGTGTTCTCGTCGGCCCCAAGGCCGAACGTCAAGGGCTGGCCGTCGCGGCCGCCTCTCGCTGGCGAGCCGGCTGGAAGAGGATCGCCATCGCCAGCATCACCACTTCGGCGGCCACCGGCACGCACAGGAAGAGGTGGTAGAGGTCGATGCCCAGAAGGCTGCCGCTCTCGCCGGACGCGTTGCCGAGCGAGTGATTGAGCGCCGCGATCGAAAGGCCCCCACCGACCACCAGAATGGCCCCGGTGCTCTGGCACAGCAGGCGCTTGCCATTCAGGCGCAGTGCCGCCAGACGCGTGAAGGCGCAGGTCACGAAGGCGTGCACCAGGTAGACCAGCGCGAAGGCGCGCAGTGTCATGGTCAGGCGCGGGTAGGCGCCGCTCAGGAAGTGCTCGGCCAGCCACGGCGCCACCAGTGCCAGACCGCCCGCCACCGGCAGCGCGAAGCCGCTGGCGATGATCAGGTATTCCTTGAGGCGGCCATCACCCTGGGTCAGCTTGGGCAGGTAGTAGCGATACAGGCTGGTGGGGAAGACATAGAGCGCGAACACGATGGAGGTCACCACCGAGACACTGGCCACCTGGGCGGGCGCGAAGGCGAGCCCGGCCAGGATCACCCAGGCCTGCAGGTAGGCGAATGACATCAGGTTGTTGTAGAGAAAGCCGCGTCCACGCGCGTAGTCCGCCTTGCTCGGCAGGCGACTTGAGCTTGCGCCATCGCGGCTGGCAGCCGCCGCCCGGGCATCCGCCGCCGCGTCATGTGACAGCCACATGCCCAGCAGCATCACGATGACCAGCGCGAGGGCACCGACCATCACGAAGGTGGCCACCGGTGCCAGGCCGAACATGCCGGACGGCGTGATCAGCTCGGCGCTGAATTCGGCGCCGGTCAGCAGCGCGACGCCCTGATGATAGAGCGCCGGACCTGCCGCGCAGGCCACCGCGATCGCCACCGCCAGCGAGATCAGCACCGTCATCAGATTGACGCGCCCCAGGCGCTCCTGACGCTGCAGGCGCGAATTGACCATCTGCAGGCCGACCTGCTCCGCCCCGGCACGCAGGGCACAGAAGGCGAAGATGAAGGCAGACAGCCCCAGCAGCGGCGCGATGCCCACGGCGAAGGCGATGGCCAGCAAGGCGTAGAGGCCGATGCCGACGCCCATCCAGCGGCGCAGCGCCGCGCCACTGGCACCATCTTCGGTGACCAGCAGCACCTCGTTGCCGCCCATGCGCGCCAGCACGCCCAGCAACACCGCATAGTTGAGGGCCAGGGCATATTCCCCGAAGGCCTCGGGCGCCACGGCTCGCGCCAGCAGCAGGCCCGCCGCGGACGACAGGCCACGCGCCATCAGGTTGAACAGCGAGAAGATCAGCGCTTCGCTCATGACTGACCTCCATTGCCGACCACCAGTGCTTCATCGCTCAAGAAATAGAATTGGTAGTTGTTCAAGAAATCATGATCCTGATTGCCGGCCGCCACCTTCAGCGACATGAAGAACAACGCCATCATCAGCGCACCGCTGATCAGACTGGGCAGCAGCTTGTCGCGGAAGTGCTCGATGACGTCACAGATGACGAAGATGGCAAACGGCAGGAAGTAGTAGCTGGCGCGGGCCACGTGCTCACCATAGGTGATGAACAGGGTGTAGAGCGCCACGCCGATGAACATCAGATTGAAGGCCCAGGGGTCCAGTGACAGGCGGAAATGCTTCCAGAGTCCCAGCGTCCCCAGGCAGATCAGCAGATAGATGACATAGAGCTTCTGCCCGCCCCCGGAAAAATCCTCGAAGTAGTGGGCATAGAGCCCCAGCGCGCTGAGTGCGCTCTTGGCCAGCGGTCCTGCCACGAAACACAGCGGCAGCAGCCCCAGATAGACCCAGAAGGGATAGGCGCGTCGCAGCAGCGGGTAGAGCACCAGCAACGGCAGATACAGCGCCAGGGTGTAGTGGAAGCTGGTGCCGACGAGCATCAGCACCAGCGCCGGCAGCCGCATGCCACGCTCCAGACAGGCCATCGCCACCATGAACAGGGCGATCGCCACGTGCTGCTTGACGAAGCCGAAGGCCGAGAGATAGATCAGCGGCAGGCAGACGAAGAACAGCAGGCACCAGGCCAGGTTGCGGCGGCTCATCACCAGTGCCGTGACAAAGCACGACACGTAGAGGAAGGCGGTGATGAAGAAGAACAGCTGCGGTTCCCCCCAGGCCCGAGCCATGCGCGCCAGTGCCGCCGGCGCGGGTTCGAGGAAGCTCAGGTCGACCTGCCAGGTGGCCATCTGGCGATACGAGAAGTAGTCGTATCCTGCGTCGTAACGCAATGCCATGAACGCCAGACACAGCCCGCCACCCAGCCAGGCACCCACCATGCGGGTGCGCTCGCTGGCCGCCAGTGGCAGAACTGCCACCAGCAGGGCCATGAAGCCGACGTAATAGCCACTGACGGTCAGCATGCTCAGCGTGCCCCGAAACCGGTCAGCATGGTCTTGATGGTACGACCGACGATCAACAGATCCAGCCACACGGAGAAGCGCTTGATGTAGTAGAAGTCGTGCTCGAGCTTCTCGCGCGTCTCGTCAGCGTCGGAGGCGTACCCCTGGGTCACCTGCGCCCAGCCGGTGATGCCCGGACGAACCACGTGACGGTAGTTGTAGAACGGAATCTGTTCGGCGAATTCATTCACGAACTTGACCTGCTCCGGACGCGGACCGATGAGGCTCATCTCGCCCTTGAGCACGTTGATGAACTGCGGCAGCTCATCGATGCGGGTCTTGCGAATCACGCGGCCGATACGGGTCACGCGCATGTCGTTGGCCTGGGCGAACTGGGCACCGGACTTCTCGCTGTCATGGCACATGCTGCGGAACTTGAACATGCGATACGGACGACCGCCCTGACCGACACGCTCCTGCACGAAGAACACGCCACCCGGCGAATCCAGACGGATCAGCACGGCAGTCACCAGGCAGATCGGCAGCACGAACGGGGCCACCGCCAGCACGGCCAGCACGTCGAACAGACGCTTGAACAGCTCATATTCACTGTTGGGTGCCAGCTGACCGAAGCTGTTCTCGCGCACCTGGTTCAGCTCCACGCGACCGGTGAGCGACTCGCGCACTTCACTGGCGTCGTAGACCGGAATGCGGTTGAGCACGCAGTTGGCCAGGAAACGCTGCCACTCGGCCGGCATCTCGGCTTCCAGATCCGCGACCACGCCGTTGTAGCGTTCCTGGCCCAGGTCCGGTGCGCGCATCAGGTTCCAGCGCGCCCCACGGGTGGTGAACAGGTTGCGATAGTCACCGAACGGCACCACGGCCAGCTTGCGGATACGGGTGCGCTGCTCGGCCCAGAAGCCGATGGAGCAGATCAGCATCGCCGCGAGCCAGGAGCTGCCCAGCACGATACGGCTGAAGCGCAGATCCAGCGCGATCAGCACGCTCATCGCCAGCAGATAGCTGATGGTGATGGCCGGCAGCACGTAGGCGAACGCCTTGGCACCGGGGTAGCGCGACATGTGACGGATCGCCTGCAGCGCGAGCAGGAAGCCACCGCTGGCCGCGATGACGCTGTGCATGCGCATCTCGCTGACCCAGGGGCGCAGGCCATTGATCAGCAACAGCGGGACACCCACCGCCAGAATCAGACCCACCAGCGCCTGACACAGCGAGTTGAACATCAGACGTTCGTACATTCGCGAATGTCGCTGACGCCCCTCGAGTCCGGTCGTCGCTGGATTTGTCGTCGTGTTCATGTGCCTGTCTCCCCCTTGGTTTGCGTTCGAGTGGTGTTTCCGTTCATCACACCCGGTGCCGTCTCCCGCCGCCCTTGCGGCCTGCACCGGTCTATCGCAAATCGTGCTGTCTTCTCATCACGCCGCATGCGCCCTTCGGGCCGGCATGCCGCGCCGTGTCGGTGACGTGGTGTCGAGTGACACCGGGTCTTGCGATACGTCGTCTTCCGCCTGGGTGTCTGTTGACGAGCTGTCATCAGACATAGGGGCGTCGCCGTGGATGGCAAGTCAGCACTCACGTATTTGCGCCGCCCTGATACTGGTAGTCGTGATAGCTGTAGCCGTAGCTGTAGGCCGTGGTCGCCTTGCGCTCGACGGCGTTGAGGATGGCGCCATCCACGCTCACGCCACTGGAAGCGAAGCGCTCCAATGCGGCTTCGATTTCCTTGGGCGAGTTGTGCATGAAGCGCGTCACCATCACGCTGACGCCGCACAGCTTGCCGACGATGGCCGCATCGGTGACCGCCAGGATCGGCGGCGTATCCACGATGACCATGTCGAAGTTCTCGCTGGCCCACTCGAGCAGCTCGGAGAAGCGCGCCTGCAGCAGCAACTCGGAGGGATTGCTCGGTGAGGTGCCGCGTGCCACGTAGCAGAGGGTGTCCGGCGTCTCCCCGCCTTCACCGACCACCGCCAGGCTCTCGTCGGCGATGCTGCGGATGATGGCGCTGCGCTCCACCTTGCCGAGCAGGTAGTCGCTCAGCCCCGGTGCCACGGCGCCCACCTGTTGGCCCGCCATGCTCTGATGCACGTGACCACGGCGCATGTCGGCGTCGATCACCAGCACGCGGTTGCCTGCCTGGGCACAGACGGCGGCCAGGTTGGCGGACACGAAGCTCTTGCCGATGCCCGGGCTGGGGCCGCAGATCATCAGGCGGTTGTCGGGCGCTTCCATCATCGCGAAGTGCAGGCTGGTACGCAGACCCCGCAGACCCTCGATGGAGAGGTCCGCCGGATTGCGCACCGCCAGCAGGCCAGGCGCGGCATTGCCGGCCGCCGCCGTGGCGCCCTTGCCGAGCTTGAAGGAGGAGAAGCGCTTGATGCCTCGCGCCAGGCGACGATTGAGGCGCGCCTGCTCCTCGGAGAGCGGCAGGGTCGCATGCACGTTGAGGCCGAGATCGGAAAGCTCCGACGGTGTCTCGATGCCACGATGCAGCAGCGAGCGCAGCAGCACGAAGACCACACCCAACATGGCGCCCAGCAGGGTCGCGATCACCACGATCATCGCCTTGCGCGGGCTGACCGGGTGCGGCTGCGCCACGGCCTCATCCAGGATGCGGATGTTGCCGATGGTGCTGGCCTGGGCGATGTTCATTTCCTGGGTCTTGTTGAGCAGCTGCACGTAGATCTGCTGATTGACTTCGACTTCACGCTCCAGACGCAGGATCTCCTGCTGGGTGTCCGGAAGATCCCCCACCTGCTTCTCGAGCTCACTGCGCGTGCGCTCAAGATCCGCGCGCTTCTTGCGCAGTGCCACGTAGCTTGGGTGGCTCGGGTTGAACTTGCCGGAGAGCTCCGCTTCCTCGAGCTGGGTCTGGTTGAGCTGGTTGTCGATGTTCACCAGCTGCTCGAGCACCGACTTGGTCTCGAGATCCAGATTCACGCTGTCGCTCTTGCCGCGATAGGCATTGAGACGCTCTTCGGCCTCGGTCAGCTTCTTGCGGACGGTCGGCACCTGTTCCTTGAGGAATTCGAGCGACTTCTCCGCTTCCGCCGATTGACGGTCGATGTTCTGCTGCTGATAGGTCTCGGTGATGCGCTCAAGCACCTGCTGGGTGCGCAGCGGGTCTTCCCCCACCAGTGCCAGCCCCAGCACGCCGGTCTCCTTGCCCATCTCGGCCACCGCGAAGCGCGCGCGCAGTGCATTGGTGGCTTCCAGAGTGGACTGGTGCATCAGGGTGAACTCGGCTCCCTCGCCCGCGGTGAGCGAGGTCACCTCGAGACTCACCTCGCCCAGCGGCCCCTCGAAACGCTCACGCTTGCCCACCGAGCCTGTGCCGAGCACCTTGCCGTCGTAGCGCAGTTCATAGCGGCCCTGCTCACCCGAGCCGAGCGTCACCAGCGTCAGCGGGACGTTGTCCCAGGCCTTGGGCACGGCCAGGCTGGCCACTTCCAGTGACTCGCCGGCCCACACCATGCTGGAACCGGACAGCCAGCTCGGGCGCTCCACCTCGTGGCTGCGCAGGAAGGTCCCGATCACCGGGTACTGGTAAGGCTTGACCACCAGATCCAGCTGCTCCTTCTTGACGGTCTCGCCCAGCACCAGGCGCGAGGTGATGATCTGGATCTCGGATTCCGACGGCGGCGCCTCCCCCCGCAGCATGCTGGAGACATCCCGCAGCGGATTCATGTTGCTGCCACCATCCTCGACCTGCACCAGCGCATCGGCCTTGTAGATCGGCGTCGCCAGCAGCGCATAGAGCACCGCCAGCACGGTGAAGGTGCCGGTGATCAGCGCCAGCGTCAGGCGGCTGTCATACAGCTGACCCAGCATGCGGCCCAGATCGAGACTGGTGCGCGCCGGTACCGCTGCGGGTTCGGTGGCCCCCGTCTGACGGGAGGAATGGGCATTGCGAATCGACATCGTTGAGTCACTCTCCTGGTGTCCTGCCCGTGCATCGCGACGGGTAGGGACGCCTTGACGACCCCTCGCCTTACTGGCCGAGGGTATCGAGGTTGTCCTGGATTTCGGTGCTGTAGTAGATGGAGCTCACGGTGGGCAGCAACTGACTGATCACGCGGTTCCAGCGCGACACCGGCGCGGCCGTGACATAGACGACATCCTGCGGCTTGAGCGTGAAGTCGGCGCCCAGAATCAGGGCCGTGGTGTTGCGAGCATCCAGCTGATAGACGGTGGCCAGCTTCTCGGGGTCTTCCCGGTCCCGCCGTACCACGAAGATGCCGGAGGCATCCGCGGAGTCTTCCTTGATGCCGCCCGCCTGGGCGATGGCATCGGTCAGCGAGATGGGGCTTCTGCCCAGCGGCAGGCTGACCGACTTGTCGACCTCACCCATCACGAACACCTTGCGGGTCCCGACATCCGGCACATACAGGACATCACCGTCCTTGAGCAGCCGATCACGTGCCTCGCCGGTCGCCGCATTGCGCTGTGCCAGCAGCTCATAGAGCGAGATGACGGTCTCCTCGCCATTGCGCTTGAGCACCACGTTGTGCCAGTCCGCGTCTCCGGTCATGCCGCCGGCAGCGGCGATGGCATCGAGCAGACTCAACGGCACATCATTGATGGGCTGCACGCCAGGCTGCTCCACCTCACCGCTGATCCGCACCTTCTGACTGCGGAAGGCCGCCACCTTGACGTCGATCTGCGGCTCGTTGAGGTAGGGCTGGAGGCGCTCGCCCAGCACCCGACGGATCTCGTCCAGGGTCTTGCCGCTGACCTGGACACGGCCGATGTAGGGATAGAAGAGCGTGCCGTCGGCATGCACCACGTTGCCGGCTTCCTGGGCGCTGCGCTCGGAGCCCGTGGGCAACGACAGCTCCGGGTGGTCATAGACGACGATATTGAGAATGTCGCCCGGCCCCACGTGGTACTGATAATCCGGCGCCAGTTGCGCACGGGTGCTGCTGTTGAGCTCCTGGGTCAGCGCCTGCTCCAGCTCGCGCTGGGTGCCGTCACCCCGAGCCGCCTGGCGTGCCTGGGCATCCGCCCGCGCCTGGGCCTTGATCAGGCCGAAGGTGATGGGCTCCACATCGACGATGTCATCCACCGGCGCGGCCGAGGTGTCATAGTCGATGTCGCCGCCGGGCGCGAAGACGCAGCCCGCCAGTCCGGTGAGGGCGCCGAGGCTCAAGCTGGCGCCCAGAAGTCGTGCGATCAGTGCATTTTTCATCTGAAGTCCGTTGAGTCGACAGACCCGAGCAGCGATTGATGCGAGGCTGCCCCGATCATTCCCGCCGCACGCTGACGCCGGGACCAATTCGATAACGTCTTCGGTTCGCCTTGCGTAACGCGATGGCCCCATGTGCAACGACGGTTGCAACGACGGTGACCTCGGGCCGAGGGTGATCCCTCGTGCTGGTGTCATGTCTTGGTTTGCTTGAGTACTTGCGCCTGCTGGCGTCCCGCCCCTTGCATGACGGCTTGCGCCTGTCTGGCAATGGCGCGAACACTCCCTTGGGCAATCACGCGAATGCTGGCCCATGAAGACGATGAATGTGATTGAGTCCCCTTCGATTTACACGAAGTCTTCCTCATAAAATCACGTCTCTGCTGCACATCGATGACACCTTTTACAGGCACATATTCACGCCATCGACAGTGCCCACCACACCCACCTGACGGCGCAGGTTCCACAACGTGATGGCAACGTTTATCGCACTGTCCGCTGCGTCGTCTTCATGGGCATCAAGAGTGGAGTGACCAGACTCCATCTGTTGCGCATTTTACCTGATCCACGCCGCTCGCCAATCGAGCGCTGTTACAAAAATCCAATAAAAACATTGCTTTGTATCATCATCAGCACGACGTGTGTCGCTAACCGCCACATGATGACGTAGCCGATCACAGACAGTGCAACGCTGGGTTCGTCTGTAAATCGACACATCCTTCACAAGAATTTCAGCAGCCATGCGGATCAAGTCCAGCGCCCGCGGTGTCTGAAAGATCGACAGGCATGTCTGCTTTTATCCACACCACGATTACTCTTTTTTACATAAATATTTCGCTTTCCATCAACGCCACATCGACGCGACCTCTCTCGCTAGACAGCCGACATTTTCTGGTTAACATGGGCCTCGCTTTCACGGGGGGATAGAGAGAGGCGTCCGCCTGAAATGTGCATGCACATTTCTCATGACGACGGCGATGTCATCACCTCGAAAGCGAGCAATACGGTGGCCAGGGAATGCGGCCATGGCAGGAACACCTCAGGACGAGGCTGCGCCAGGGAAGATGCTACGGACGGTATCAGGGACGGCGCCCTGCAGATCATGGAACAGGCGTGAGCTTGCTCACGCACACCACGACGCAACTCTCAGCAGCAGTGTTGCCGATGGTCAGAGACAGCACGGCATCCGGCATGCACGACGCTGGCCTTGGCCACCCATCACCGAGCCCAGTCATCGCAGCGCCCTGACTGGCAGATGACCGGCAATGCTCATCAAGGAGACTTCATATGCGCAAGTCACATATCGGCGCCATTCTCGGCCTGTCCGGTGCCCTGCTGTTGGCAGGCAACGCCATGGCGGAAGAGGAGGCACCTGCCGCTGGGCAGGCTGCGACGGGGACGACCGGCACGACCGGTACCACTGGCACGACCGGTACCACTGGCACGACTGGCACCACCGGCACGACTGGCACCACCGGCACGACTGGTACTACCGGCACGACCGGCACGACCGGCACCACCGGCACGACCGGTAGCGTTCCCACCGGCAGCGCCGCTGGCAGCGGCACGGCTAGCCAGAGCGCGTCCGGCAGCGTGACCCCGAGCACCAACGGCGGCAGCATCGCGGCCGGCGCGGCCACGGGCACCGTCGGTGGCGGGACGACCGGCACCACCGGTACCACCGGCACGACAGGTACCACCGGCTCTACCGGGACACGTTGATGACGTCGCGCTCCGCATCGCGTCGTTCAGGCGCGAATCATCGCCAATCGCCAGCCAGGCACCTTCCAGGCATCCGGCGCTCGCTGACGCTGCTGGGCATCACTGCCTGTGCCGTGTCAGTGAGCGGCTGTGCCCAGATAGTGGCCAGTTCGGTGGGCGATGCCTTCGGCAAGGATGACTTCGAGGCGGCGCGCGCCAGTGAACTGCCCTACGCCTCCCTCAAGTTCCTGCATGGCAACAACACGGCACTGGTCGTGTTGGCCACGCTCGAGGATGAGGGACGCATCGCGCGTTTCGAGAGCCAGGACCGCGGCATCATCGAACTGCGCGACGGCGTACTGTCCGCGACATCCGGCTTCACGCGAGACATCGCGGACAGGCATGAGCAAAGCACTACCGGGCGCGCCTTGGCGCGTCCGGCCTGGCTGATGGCTGACGACAGCCGCTATCGCGTCAGTGTCAGCGCCCTGAGCCCCTATCCTCGCCGGCTGGAGCGGGCAGATGCCGCTTCCTCCGGCAGTCAGCATCAAGATGACGTGCCGGTGATGCAGGTGCATGAAGCCGATGCACATCTGCGCTGTGAGGCCGCCGCGCCACACGCGCTGCCACTGGCCGAGCTGTCGCTGCAACACTGCACCGAGACCCTGGCATGGGACGATGGCCACACCACCACCAACGAGATATGGCGCGATGCCACTCGGGTGTGGGCCGCCGACATGACGGCCTGGCCGGACGGGCCACGCTTCGGCTGGGAGATCGCCAAGGCATGGTAATGCGCTTTTCACGACGTGATTCTGCTCGCCCCGCACACGACTCGGCCCGCGTCGAGGGGCCGCTGCGCGCCCTCGCCCGCACATTGCCCACGGGGGTGTGCCTGGCCGCCCTGCTGATCCCGACCCTCGCCCGAGCGAACGAGACGCCGCTGCCCTTCAGCGCCGCCAGCACGCCACTGGCCAGTCAGGTACTGGAACAGCAATGGTCCTCCCATCAGACCCGCATGGCGCTGGACTGGCGCTACAGCTTCGTCAGCACGCCGCTGATTCGCCGCCAGATGGCCGCGACCGCCAACCGCCTGAGCGCCGAGATTGAACTGATCGCGGCTCGCTACGCGGTGGGGGCGCCCGAGGGCAGCTCTCGGGCCGCCTATGTCGAGGGGTTGCACGCCTGGCAGCGCTATCTCGATCAGGGCCGTCAACAGGGTGAGCCACGCAGCGTGCTGGCACGCCTGCCCGGCCAGCTGAATCCGCTCACTGACATGCGCGATGGCCCGCGGGCGATACGCATCGCTCCCGGCATGGTGATCGGTGCCTGTCAGGCTCCCCGCGACGTGGTGATCCTGGACGCCAGCGGCGTGCACCAGCGCCAGTGGAGCCCCGGCCTGACACTGGACGCCTTGATCGATGAGCGCCGCGCCGCCGACTCGCTGGGCCAGGCGGCACGGGCCAGCCTCGTCACCCCCCAGGGGCAGGTGCTCACGCGGCCCATCGCCAGCTGGAATCGCCTCACACGTGGCGCAGCCGACCTGCCGGTCGCGCCGGGAGCCAGCCTGGTGATCCATACCCCCGGTATCGATACCGCGCAGCAATGGGTCAACGAGGCGCTGCCGCAATGGCTGGCCAGCCGCCTGCCCGGTGAGAACTGTCACAGCTGGCAGCTGGACGCCGCCTCGCTGCCGTCAGCGGACGACAAGCCGACAGCTCCCGGGACGTCAGGCAGTGACCCGCAAGCGCCGGCCCGCTAGCGGTCGTTCCCGGCACTGCCAGCATCGCCTCGATGTTTCTATCCTCCATACCCTCATTCACGCTCACGCGCCTGTCGCGCGGGAGCATGCGAGACGCCCATGTCGAGTCCCTTTCGCCCAGCCCATCCCTCCACGCGCCCCCGAGACGAGCAGCGCCCTGCTCCGGCACGCACCGGCTGGCTGGCGCTCGGCATGGCGGGAGGCCTGCTCGGCGCCCAGATCGCCCACGCCGCCACCGGGGAATCCCAGAGTGATTTCGGCGGCGTGGGGCTGATGCAGACTCCCACGGCACGCTTCGCCCCACAGGGCGAGCTGAGCTTCACCTACAGCCGTACCCAGCCCTACAAGCGCTTCAGCGTCAACGCCGCCCCCTTCGAGTGGATGGAGCTGGGCTTTCGCTATGTCTCGGTGGAAACGGTCAGCTACGGTGAGGCCGCCCCGGACCGCGACTACCTGGATAAATCCTTCGACACCAAGTTCCGGCTCTGGGAAGAGGACCGTTATCGCCCGGCACTTGCGGTGGGTCTGCGAGATCTCGGCGGTACGGGGCTGTTCAGCTCTGAATATCTGGTGGCCAGCAAGCGCTACGGTGATCTTGATGTCAGTCTGGGGCTTGGCTGGGGCTATCTGGGCACGCGGGGCGACTTCAGCAACCCGCTGGCGCTGGTGAGAAGCAGCCTCGAGACGCGCAGCGATACCACCAGCGACAACGGGGGCGACTTCCAGCTGGGCAGCATGTTCAGTGGCAGCCCGGCCGTCTTCGGCGGTATCGAATATCAGACGCCCTGGGACCCGCTGACCCTGATGCTGGAATACGAGGGCAACGACTACTCCGACGAGCCCCTGACGGTGGAGATAGACCAGGATTCACCGCTCAATCTGGGCGCGACGTTCAAGGTCAATGACAACCTGTCCCTGCATGGCGGCTGGGAGCGCGGCAACACCGCCATGCTGGGCCTGTCGCTGTCCACCAATCTGGCGGGGCTGGCTCAGGCCAAGGATGACGGCACCCCGGAAGATGTCGCCCCCAGTCACCATTCGCGCTACCGCCATGACCAGACCCCGGAAGCCTTCCGGGTGCGCTCGCTGGATGCCGTCAATCGTGGGAACAGCGAGACAGTCCCGTCGGATCGCCCGCCACGTCCCGCCAGTGCCACGCCGGCCTCAACGCCCTCGCTGGCCGGCGACGAGGCTGCGCCGCTCTCAACGCCCTCGCCGACCGGCGACGAGGCTGCACCTCAAGGCCGCCTGCTGACGCTGCCGACCTCCCCGAGTGCCACCACGGGCGAGCCCGCCGCAAGCCCGCCAGCGCCGATACGGCTGGAGGACGTTGACTGGCAGGCACTGGCCGCGACGCTGCGTGCCCAGACGGGGCTTGAAGTCTCCCGCCTGCGGGTAGAGGGCGAGACCTTGATCATCGAGGCGGAGGCCACGCGCTTTCGCAAGGACCTGCAGGCCGAAGGCCGCGCCAATCGCGTACTGCACAACCGCCTGCCCGCCGAGATCACCCACTTCCGCTACCGCCTGAGCAGCAACGGCCTGGCGCTGCGCGAGGATGAGCATCCGCGAGAGGCCTTCGTCGCGGCCGCCAACGACAGACGTTTCGGTGCCGAGTACGAGCATTCCATCACCGCTCGCGCCGCCTCTCCCGCGCCTGACGACGACGCCAGCGCGGATGCCGCCACGGTGCTGGACAGGGAACCCGCCGGCTTCAACTGGGGATTCTCGCCCAACCTGAAACAGAACTTCGGCGGACCGGACGGCTATCTCTACCAGCTCAACCTGCAGCTGGATGCCCTGTGGCGCACCGATCGCAATGGCTGGCTCTCCGGCGTGGCCACCTATCAGCTGGCCGACAACTACGAGAACTACGAGTACATCGCCGACTCCGACCTGCCACGCGTGCGCACCTACGTCGGGGATTACGTCAAGGAGACCGATCTGGGCATCACCAATCTGCAGTACACCCGCACTCATCAGTTCGGGCGTGACTGGTATGCCCAGGCCTACGGCGGCATTCTCGAGATGATGTATGCCGGTGTCGGTGCCGAGGTGCTCTATCGCCCGATGAACAGCTCGCTGGCACTGGGGCTGGATATCAACCGCGTCCGCCAGCGGGAATTCGATCAGCAGTTCGGCCTGCGCGACTATTCCGTCACCACCGGCCATGCCACCGCCTACTGGCAGTCCGGCTGGCACGATGTGCTGGTCAAGGGCTCGGTGGGGCGCTATCTGGCCGGCGATATCGGCGCGACGCTGGATCTGTCCCGCCGCTTCTCCAACGGGGTCAGCGTCGGGGCCTGGGCGACCATGACCGATGCCGGCGATGACTATGGCGAGGGCAGCTTCGACAAGGGGCTCTACGTCAGCATTCCGCTGGACGCCTTCTTCACCACCTCCAGCAAGGGCAGTACCGGCTTTGCCTGGGCACCGCTGACCCGTGATGGTGGTGCGCGCCTCAATCGTCGCTACCAGCTCTATTACATGACCGATGACCGGGACCCCGAGGGCTACTGGGAAGGGATCGACAAGGTCTACAAGTAATCCGTGCGTGAGTATGTTTCACTGCCGGCTGAAGCGTGCCGATGATGGCACCTGACTCACTGTGGCTGACCCTGACCCGATGAATATTCCGATTACCGACGTATCGCCGTTCGCTACCGGCGATACGACACCTGTGAATCCCGAGATCACCTGCAGCAACTGCCAGGCCTGCTGCTGCAGGCTTGAGGTCATCCTGCTCACCGATACCGGCGTGCCGGACTATCTGATCGACGAGGATGAGTGGGGGGGCGAAGTCATGCGCCGCCTCGATGATGGCTGGTGTGCCGCCGTCGATCGCGAGACGCTGATGTGCACCATCTATGATCGCCGCCCCCAGCTATGCCGTGACTATGAGATGGGCAGCCCGGAATGCGAAGACGAGCGCAAGGAAAACGGTCTGGATCAGTGATCCGCCCTCCTGTCGCTCGTCGCTTGGCTTTCGTCGCCTGTCGCTTGCCGCTTGAGTCAATCACTTGAGTCAGTCGCCTGAGCCGCCCTGGTTTCTGGCGTCTGGTGGCTGGCCTCTGGCCGCACCGGTGGCGAGAGCGGCCTGAACGCCGCGCTAGCCGGCGCTGACCTTCTCACCTGCCTGCTCCGCCGGCACATCGCCGCGTTGCTCAGGCGTGCACAGGGCGCGCATGTTGCCGTGCACTTCCACCTCGCGATGCCAGCTGAGCGCCTGCTCCAGGCAATGCGGGGTATGGCCGCCCCGCCGGCAGGCCTCCTCGAAGTAGGCCCGCAGCGCGGGACGATAGCGCGGGTCGGCGCAGTTCTCGATCACCAGCACCGCGCGTTCTCGCGGTGCCAGGCCCCGCAGATCCGCCAGGCCGTGTTCGGTCACCAGAATGTCCACGTCATGCTCGGTGTGATCCACGTGACTGACGAAGGGCACCACGCTCGAGATATCCCCGCCCTTGGCCAGTGACTTGGTGATGAACACCGAGAGCTGGGCATTGCGCGCGAAGTCCCCGGAGCCGCCGATACCGTTCATCATCCGCGTGCCGCACACGTGGGTGGAGTTGACGTTGCCGTAGATGTCGAATTCCAGCGCGGTATTCACGGCGATGACGCCGAGACGCCGCACGATGCCCGGATGATTGGACAGCTCCTGCGGACGCAGGATCAGACGGTCACGGTAACGCTCGAGGTCCTTCCACAGGGTGCGCCCGCGCTCCTCGGTGACGGTGATGGAGGAGCCGGAAGCGAAGTCGAGCTTGCCGGCATCCAGCAGATCGAAGGTGGAGTCCTGCAATACCTCCGAGTACATGGTGAGGTGCTCGAAGGGCCCCTCCTTCAGTCCGCTCATCACCGCGTTGGCCATGCTGCCGATCCCGGCCTGCAGCGGCAGCAACTCAGGCGTCAGACGCCCCAGCGTGACCTCCTGCTTGAGCAGTTCGACCAGATGGTCCGCCATCCGCCGGGTATCCTCATCCGGCGGGGTACAGGTCGAGGGGCTGTCCTTGCCACGCGTCAACACGATGGCGGCGATCCTGGCAGGATCGATGGGGATGTACGGCGTGCCGATACGCGAATCCGGCGCCACCACCGGGATCGGCTGACGGCTGGGGCGCATCTGCGGAATGTAGATATCGTGCAGTCCCTCGAGTGCCGCCGGGGACTCGAGATTGAGCTCGATGATCACCTTGTCGGCCAGAATCGCGTAGCTGGCCGAATTGCCCACCGAGGTGGTCGGCACGATCCCGCCGTCGGCGGTGATGGCACTGGCCTCGACCACCGCGACGTCCATGTCACTCAGCTGATGGTTGCGCAGCAGCTCCACCGTCTCCGAGAGATGCTGATCCATGAACATCACTTCGCCGGCATTGATGGCACGGCGCAGCACCGGATCGACCTGGAACGGCATGCGCCGCGCCAGCATGTGGGCGTCCGCCATCTGACCGTCGAGGTCATTGCCCAGCGAGGCGCCGGTCATCAGCGTGATGGAGAACGGCTCGCGGCGCGCCTTCTCCACCAGCGCCAACGGCAGGGCCTTGGCCTCCCCCGCCCGCGTGAAGCCGCTCATGCCCACCGTCATGCCATCGCGAATCAGCTCGGCGGCCTGGCTCGCGCTCATGTGGCGTGACTCCCATCCCTGCCAGCGACAGCGCCGGGCGAGCTCGCCACGCAGCGCCTCGTCGAGCTCCGTCACCTCCATGCGCGACAGCAGCGAGAACGACTGGCGAAAGGACTGGGCATCGGCCACGTCGCTCGCGGCAGGCGGTGCATCAACGAATCGGGACTTGGAAGAAGACACGGTACGGGTTCCTCGATGACAACGAACAAGGGGTAGGCAGCAAGTCGCGCAAACACCTCACGACACTGGTCAGGCTGTCATCCAGCATCCCACGCGCCGTGGCGGCGTCGCATCAGGCCTTGGTCGCAAGCCGGGGTCGTGCACTGAAACAGGACGGTGCGCTCCAAGCGACGCCCTGACGCGGGCCTGTCCCTGCCCCGGAAACACGAAGACCCGCTTCGAGGAGCGGGTCTTGCGATGCCAGGCAGGCCTGAGGGGAGCCCTGTCACGTCATGGCCGGCGTTACACCATGCCGTCGAGGTCCATGTTGTCGAAGCTTTCCGGGGCATCGGCGTAGCCGTAGAGCGTGTTGCGGCGCTGCAGGCGGAATTCGCCCAGCAGCTGCTCATAGCGACGCGGCACCTCGGCATTGTCACGCGTGACGATGTACAGGTTCTCGTAGACGGCCTCGGTGAGCGGCATCTCGCGCACCTGGCGCTGCCACGGTGACGTCTCCAGCACCGTGCGCGAGACGACGGTGAAGCCCAGGCCACGTGCCACGGCATCCAGCACCATGCCGATGTCGTTGGTGAAACCCTGCTGGGGGAAGTGGCTCATCGAGCGGAATTCACCGGCGAAGTTCTCACGCAGCAAGGCGCTGGCGTTGTTGACGCCGTCGGCGTAATTCATGAAGCCCAGCGCCATCAGCTCATTGAGACTGTTGCCGGCGAAGTCGGCGGGCACCACCAGGCACAGCGGCTCCTGATGCCACAGCTCGAAGTTGAGATCCGGATGCTTGACCGGCTCGGTGACGATGCCAAGATCGAAGCGCCCCGCCAGCACGTCCTGCACGATCTCGGAATTGAAGGCGAAGCTGTAGCTGACCGTCAGCCCCGGATGCTGCTGCTGATAGCCGAGCGTGAACGGATAGAACATCAGCCCGACGCTTGAGGGGCTGGCCACACGGCATTCCCCGCTGTCAGGCGAGTCATCATCCAGCGAGTGCATGAACTGGGTGTGCTCGGCAAACAGCTTGACGGAGTAGTCGTAACAGCGACGCCCCGCTGCGGTGAGCGAGAACTTGCGTCCCTGACGGTTGAGCAGCGAGCGCCCCAGGTACTGCTCCAGCTTGCGGATATGCTGGCTGACGCCGGGCTGGGTCATTTCCAGCTTGCGCGCGGTATGGGTAAAGCTGCCGGTCTCCACCAGGGTGATGAAGGTACGAAAATACTGGGCGTTGAACATGGAGGCACTGACCACTCACGAACGGGGGACGCGACTCGGCGCGTCGTGTTGCCGATAGCTGCCTGAATGTCTGCACAGGGCCACCGACCCGCAAAGCCCATGATTCTACCAGAGCCAGCCGCCATGCGCAGCGCTGCGCCGTGGCGCCCTCGCGTGTTAGCATCATCCTCATTGCCAGGTGCCGCTCTGGCTGCGTCTTTCGTGGGCGATGCCCGAATGACGCGGCAGGGCTCGGCGCCTTTCCTCTGCCCCGACCAGTCCTCGCGACTGGCCCGAATCACGAGATGCTCCAGATGCTTGATCCACTGGCCGCGCGCGGCGAAGCCATCCACAAGGCACTGCTCGCCATGGAAAGCGAATGCGCCGAAGTCGACCTCTTCCCGCTGGGATACATGATTCCCCAGGTGGAACTGGTTCTCGAGAACGCCGATTACGATGCCGCCGATGTGGTCGCGGAAGATTTTGACGCCACCTTCGAAGAGTGGATGCAGCACGCCTTTGCCCAGGACGGCATGAGCGTGGACGACCGCGAGCGCATCGCCGAACTCTGGGCAGAAGCCCGGAACCGCGCCCAGTCAGCCGTGGGCGCCTGACACAAGGAAGACGGTCATGAACTCTGTCACCAGTGAAGCTACCACCTACTCCCGCGATGCCAGCTCGACGCTGGTCTCCACCATCATCTCACCGGAAGGCAGCCTGGAAGTTCTCTCCCAGGATGAGGTCAATCGCCTGCGCGACACCTCCTCCAATGGCCTGCATGACATCCTGCGCCGCTGCGCGCTGGCGGTGCTCAACTGCGGCAGCCAGACCGATGACAGCGTCTCGGTGCTCAATGCCTACAAGGACTTCGAGATCGAGGTGCTGCAGCAGGATCGTGGCATCCGTCTGAAGCTCGACAATGCGCCGGGCGACGCCTTCGTGGATGGCAAGATGATCCGCGGCATTCGTGAGCACCTCTCGAGCGTGCTGCGCGATATCGTCTACGTGGCCAACGAGATCCAGAACACGCCCCGCTTCGATCTCTCCACCACCGAAGGCACCACCAACGCGGTGTTCCATATCCTGCGCAACGCCGGTGCCCTGAAGTCCTCGCGTGAGCCGAGCCTCGTCACCTGCTGGGGTGGCCACTCGATCAATCGCGAGGAATACGAGTACACCAAGGACGTGGGCTATCACCTCGGCCTGCGCGAACTCGACATCTGCACCGGCTGTGGTCCCGGCGCGATGAAGGGCCCGATGAAGGGGGCCAACGTCGCGCATGCCAAGCAGCGTCGCAAGCAGGGCCGTTATCTGGGCATCTCGGAGCCGGGCATCATCGCCGCCGAGTCACCCAACCCGATCGTCAATGAACTGATCATCATGCCGGACATCGAGAAGCGCCTTGAGGCCTTCGTGCGGACCGCGCATGGCATCATCGTCTTCCCGGGCGGCGTGGGCACCGCGGAAGAGATTCTCTACCTGCTGGGTATCCTGCTGCATCCGGAAAACGAAGGCCTGCCGTTCCCGGTCATCTTCACCGGCCCGGCCTCCAGCGCCGACTACTTCCAGCAGATCGACGAGTTCATCACCTATACGCTGGGTGAGGAAGCGCGCTCGCGCTATACCATCATCATCGACAATCCGGTCGAGGTGGCGCGCACCATGCGAGGCGGCATCGATGACGTCGCGGAGTTCCGTCGTCAGCATCACGACGCCTTCTACTACAACTGGCGTCTGCATATCGCCCCGCACTTCCAGCAGCCCTTCGCGCCGACCCACGCCAACATGTCGAGCCTGGCGCTGCATCGCAACCAGCCGGTGCATGAGCTGGCCGCCAACCTGCGCCGTGCCTTCTCGGGCATCGTCGCCGGCAACGTCAAGAAGGAAGGCATCGAGGAGATCGAGCGCGATGGGCCCTTCCGCCTGACCGCCGAAGCCGAGCTGATGGAGCGTCTCGACGCCCTGCTCACCTCCTTCGTGGCCCAGGGCCGCATGAAGCTGCCGGGCAGCGACTACGAGCCCTGCTACACGCTGTGCAAGTGAGGCCGTGACGCCCGGGACATCAGCCCCGGGCCTGATACGACGACGCCCCCGACCATCACTGGCCGGGGGCGTCGTCGTTTGCGGCAGGCGGCAGACAGGGCTCAGTCGCTCTTGCGGCCCCGATGCATCCACAGACTGATGACATGCGCCACCAGCCCCAGTGTCAGGCCATCGACCAGCACTTCCAGCGCCCCTTCCCTGGGACGATCAAGCATCGGCGCGGCGAAGTTGAAGGCCGCCATCGCCGCCAGGCCCACCACCAGCCACACGAACACGCGACGCATCAGCCTCGGCACTTCGCCCTGGGCGACATCGGAGAGCTGGCGATAGATGTAGACCCCCAGCGCCGCGACGGCCACGGCAAAGCCACTGATCAGCATCAGGCGCGTGGTGTCACCGCTGAGCAGAAAACGCGGAATGTTGGCGACCATCACGATGGCGAGGCCCGCCAGCACGGAGACACGTTGCGGTGTCAGGTTGCGGGCGCGCGGATGATCAGGATTGAGTTTCGGCATGTGCAGCAGTCTCGAGGAAAGGTCGGGCAACGTGGAAATTGAACACGACGAAGAAGTCGGACGCCGGGCACGCCCGGCGTGACGGGATCAGGCGGTCGCCGGCAGCGTCGGAATCCAGCTCTCGACCCACGGCAGGGCCGCGTCATCCGCCATGAAGGTCTCCATGGCATCGATCTCGAGGCGCTCGCCGTGGCGCGTGGCGCCCAGATCCGCCAGACGCTCGTCCAGCTGACGCCCGGCACCGCAGTAGGTCTCGCCGTAGGAGCTGTCGCCGAGAGCGATCAGACCATAACGCAGCCAGTCCAGCGCCGGTGACTGGGCCGAGAGCGCATTGAGGAAGCCGCTCAGGTTGCCCGGCACATCGCCACTGCCGGTGGTGGAGGTGACGAACAGCGCCAGATCCGGGCGTGTCTCCGTCAAGTCTTCCAGTGTCGGCTGGTCAAGCACTTCCACCGTATAGCCTGCCTGCTCGAACAGCGGTTGCACCTGCTCGGCCACATCCAGCGAGCCGCCATACATCGTGCCGACAAAAATCTTCAGAAGCGCCATGCATCCTTCCTTATTCGTACGATCACCCGCCACGGGCGGGAACGTGAGTGCGGTGCGAAGAGCCGTGCAGCGGCTCTCCAACATTTGGTCGCGATGGTAGCACAGCCTGCCCGCGGGACGCAGGCCGGCCGGGGCCCGCGCCATGCAGCACGCGCGCTCCAAAGACAAGACAGCGCCACCGTGAAAACACGATGGCGCCGCTTTTTTCTTGCGCTGACGTTCTTGCGCTTACGTTCCTGCACTGACGTTCCTGCGCTGATGCCCTTGCATCGGTGCTGCCGCTGCCGCCGTGTCGCTACCTCGTTCTCTGGAGCGGGCTACGCGTCAGTGAAGCCTCCCGGGGTGCGAGCCTGGATCACGACCGCTGGCGATGCCCTTCCGTCAGAGACACGCTGGCTGACAGCACCTTTTGATCAGAAGCGATACGCCGCCGACAGACGCACGTCACGCCCCGGACTGGTGATGGCGCCCGGCGTGATGCCACGTGGGCTGTTGGTTTCCAGATAGAAGGAGTTCTGGTCGGAGTATTCCTTGTCGAACAGGTTGTAGATACCGGCCGTCAGGGTCAGGTCCGGCATGTCACCCGGCACCCAGCTGGCGTAGAGGTCATGCGTGGCGTAACCGGCACGCTCGCTCTGGTCATCCGGCAGGTCGGTGAGGCGCTCGTAGGCGGTCACGGTCCAGCCCAGGGTCAGCTGCGGGTCGGCGAAGGTGTAACGGTTGTCCAGGCTCCAGCGGTCTCCGGTCTGGTTGCCCAGCCCCATGTCATCCACCACGGTCTCGCCCTGGTTGTCTTCCAGGTCCATGGTCAGGTAGCCCAGCGTCATGTCCCAGCCGCCCAGCCCGTAGGTGGCTCGCGCCTCGACGCCCTTGCTGGTGACGATACCTTCCATGTTGGTGATGGTGGTCACATCACCCGCCGACCCTTCGGTGATGTAGTTGTCGAAGTGGGTATCGAAGTAGGTGACTTCCAGTCCGGCACGGTCACGCTGGGTGAGGATGCCCTCGCCTTTCCAGCGGGCACCGACCTCGGTGCTGCGCGAGGTCTCGGCCTCGAGACCCGGCTCGACCACCAGCGTCTCGCCCGGGCCGACGCCCCCGTCGATCAACAGGGCTTCGCGGCCCTTGTTGCCACGCACGGCCGTGGCGTAGCCGGTGAACAGCTCGACACCCCCGCCGACACGCCAGTTGAGGCTCGCGTTGGGGCTGACATCGGTGTCATCCAGCGTCTCGCCATTGGCGTATTCGGTCCGGTAGTCATCGACCCGGGCACCGAAGGACAGATCCACCGCGCCGAGCGTCATGCGGTGCTGGGCGTAGAGCGCGATGTTGCGCGCCGTCTCGTCGAAGCCAGCGGTGCTGGATTCATCCTCGACGTAATCACTGCCCAGGGTCAGACGGTTGTTCATCGCCTCGGGGCCGAAGCGGAAGGTGTTGTTGAGATCCCCCCCGACACTCTCGACCTTGGCATTCGAACTGGCCCCGGTAGTGAGGGACGTGCGGTCCACTTCCGTACTGGAGTGGAAGACATTGGCGTGCACATCCACCAGCCGCGAGCCCGGTTCGAAATCGTAGTTGGCGGTATAGGTGTCACGGCTCAGCTCGGTATCGACCTTGGCGTTGTTGAACGGCTGACACTCCATGTTGGGACGCACGCAGTAGATGCCGGTGTCCTCATTGTGCTCCGCGCTGAGTCGCAGGCTGTGCGCGCCCTGATCCAGCAGGCTGAACTTGCCGAAATAGCTGCGCTGATGACCGCCGGTGCCCTCTTCCTCATCACCGCCGCCGGTGCGGTAGTCATCGCTGTTGCGTGCGCTGGTGGTGAACAGCAGCCCCGCGTTGGGCGCCACCTCCCCATACACCGACAGCGTGCCCTTGACGGCATCTGCCGCGGATTCCGTGCTGCCCTTCACCATGCCACCGAAACTCTGACCCGGCTTGAGCAGGTCCTGGGCATCCTTGGTCACGAACTTGATGCTGCCACCCAGCGCGTTCGGCCCGTTGTCCGCCGCCCCCGGCCCGGCCTGGACCTCGGCGCGCTTGAGCAGCTCCGGCTCGATGTTGAAGTTGGAGCTGTGGTGGAACAGGTAGCCGTTCTGGCTGGCGCCATCGATGCTGATGTTGAGGTTGGTATCTTCCAGCCCGCGCACGTAGAGCTTCTCGGAGGAGGCCGTGGTGCCGCCAACGGTGACGGAAGGCGTATCGCGGAAGATGTCCTTGAGATCACGCGCCTGATGCAGGGCAAGCTCTTCGCTGTCCACCACCGCCGTGGCCTCGAGGCGATCCTCCTCGACCTGCAGTGTCTGCATCTGCAGCGGCTCGGCATTGACCGTCCCGGCACACAGCAAGGCGATGGCCGCGACCAGCGGACGAGGAGTGAAGACCGTCGCGCGTGAAGCGCTGACGGTGTGGCGCGAAGAGAGGCAGACTGTCATGTGCGGAGCGTTCCCAAGATTAATAATAATAATGATTCTTCTTTGCAGGCGAGATAATGCACTTTCTTGCACATTTCCGTCATCTACCGTTTCTGCAACGCCTCTTCTCGAAACCTGCAATCGTGTGCTCTCCTCACGGGCACGCCCACTCGCCTCGCGCCCACCTACCCCCTCGCCGATTCCCGATTGCTCGCGCCAGAAGGCCCTCCCCAGCCGCGCAAGGACCTGCCCTGCGCCTTGCCTCACGAAAAAGACACTTTTTCTCACCTGTCTGTCATCAGATACGGAACCATCTCCGGTCACTGACGTCTGAGCCGTCATGCCGCCAATGACGCCAGTCCCCCGCCGTTGCGCATTCTGCCGAGGTGTCACGTTTCACGGAGATCGGAATTGCGCAATGCGTGCGACTTTGGATGCAACAATGACGGGATGGTGATATTGTTAGCCTGCTCAGAGTCGCCGGCATCCAGCGCCTGAAAACCGTTCTCGCGTTTCTGGCGCGGCACTGTGCGCGAAGCCGGGTTTCGAGACCGGTTTCGAGACTGGGCTTCAAGACCAGGCTTCAAGACTGAGCCCCAAGACCGGGCTTCACGAGTCGGCCGCAAGAGCTGAAGGCAAGAATCAAGTGCAAGACCTGTCGACGTGCGCTGCGGTGCACGACTGACAGGAGCGGTTGTTGATCGATGAGCGCGTCTTTGCCCGGGGCATCCCCCGCGGTACGAGGGGCACGGTCATCGACAGGCAATCCGTTGTGCAGCCCCTGCGCTGCGACGGGCCCGACATGGCCCGTACAAGGTGGGTGTTTCCCTGACGACACACCCCGACCCCCTGAACAACCGGACCTATTCGATGAGCGATATCGACGCCTATAACACCTTTCTGATGGTCGCGGATCTCGGCAGCCTGTCCCGCGCTGCCGAACGCCTGCGCCTGCCCAAATCCACCGTCAGCCGTCGCCTCGACGCCCTCGAGGGCCGCTTCGGCACTCGCCTGGTGGAACGCGGCCATCGCGGTATCCGCCTGTCGGAAGCGGGAGAGACTCTCTACCGCTACGCACGATCGATGGCCAACCTCGATGATGAAGCGCACCGCGCCATCGAGGATCGTCAGTCGGACCTCACCGGCACCATTCGGATCCACGCCACCCCAGCGCTGGGTCGTCACTTCCTGGGCCACGCTCTCACCAGCTTCCTGTCAGAGCATGACGGAGTCGATATCAAGCTGAAGCTGTGGCACAACGGTCGCGAGATTCTCGAGAACCAGCCGCATCTGGTCATCGGCTTCCCGCACCTGGCCGGCAGCACTCACGTCTTCCGCCCGCTGACCCAGTGGCAGCAAGCCGCCTACGCGGCCTCGCATGTCGAGCATCCCGAAGAGCTGCCGTGGGGCGAGCTGGAACCGCTGGTCTCCGGCACCTCGCTCTCGCGTCACCCGGAAGACCCGCGCCCGAATCACATCCAGTCCGATGACCTCGAAGTCCTTACCGACTACGTCGCCGATGGCCTGATTCGCGCCGTGCTGCCCATCGACTGGGTCAACTCGCTCAGCGAGCGCAACGGCCAGTCCTTCAAGCGTCTGGAATGCGACGAGATCCCGCCGGTCGAGATCGGCATGCTGCTGCCGCGCGGCCCGATCCCGACCCGCGTGCGCATGCTCGCCGACTGGCTCGCCCGCGAGATCGGCAAGACAGAACCGGAGCGCGTCACCGCCAAGGCCGCCCGCCGCACCGTCAGCGAAGCCGCTACCACTGCCGGATGATCGCAGCGGTGCCATGCTGTCGCCCTCCTCTCGCTTGAGATGAACCAGCGCAGCACGCCGCAAAAAGGCCAGCCCTCAGGGGCTGGCCTTTTGCGTTCTGGCTTGTCATGTTTAGCATGTACTGAATCAACGACAGGTAGGGCTTCTCATGTGGCAACGTGACACTCTCACACTCTCCGCCCGCAAGCGCGGTTTTCACCTCATCAGTGACGAGGTGGAGCAGGCATTGGCCAAAATGCCGCCGGTCAATGTCGGCCTGTTGCATGTGCAGCTGCTGCACACCTCCGCCTCGCTGACCCTCAACGAGAACGCCGACCCCGACGTGCGCCACGACATGGACGCCTTCCTGCGCCGCCTGGTGCCTGGGAACCTGCCCTACTTCCGCCACACATTGGAAGGCGATGACGACATGCCCGCCCACGTACTCGCCAGCCTGCTCGGCACCCAGCTCACCCTGCCCGTCGAAGCCCGCCGCGGCGTCAACCGCCTCGCCCTCGGCACCTGGCAAGGCATCTGGCTCGGTGAACACCGCGACCACGGCGGTAGCCGCAGGTTGCATCTGACACTGAGTGGTGAGTAATTAAGAAGATTAAATTTTTAATATCTATCTTTTATTTAATTGCTCAACAACTCCACTAATACCCGGCATAGTGATACCGCTATCTTGTCCAAGCAAACCTGAGTCGCTTCTACTAAACAATGCTTGCAAAACTATTTCACGTGATTTTTCATCAACTGCCGCCTCATTACTAAGAGAGAGATACAAATATGTCAAATGTTCACGCTCTTTGGTATCTCGCATAAGGTGAAGCGAGCTGAATATTAGCTTAGTCAAAATCCTCATCATAAATGCATATATTGCAGCAATCGAACCAAGGATTATAGCGCCCTGCAAACTACCCACACTAAGAGGGGTCGGTTCACCATGTAACCAGCCAAAGAAAAACTCCATGAAATACACAAGTGCGAAAATATTTATGCACATAAATGCAACAATACCGAAAAGGCTTTCTAATCCATACTTCCTTGATGCCTTACGCCAGTAATCAGCAGGACCTTGTAACTTGAGCTTCTCTTTATATGTTTTCTCGAGCAAGTCGATTTCTTCTTTCCATTCTTGGATTTGTGTATCGAATTTTTTCTTCTTAAGTCTCTCACTCCTTTTCCCAAGCTTAATCTGCAGATCATTAAGTCTTTCAGCTCTTTTTCTGGTTTCTGAGTTCCATTCTTCAAAATTATTTTTCGAATTTTGCACATGGAGAAAAAGTGCATTTTGTTCGATAACAAATTTGTCTCTGAGTGCCGATAACGATGCTTCCTCATCTTGTGCACGGCTCATTATATCGGAATCTTGATTTAAATATTCATAACCGTATAGCTGGCCTTGGAATTCTTCAGCATTCTGTGCTCCAGAAAAACCTCTACCTATAATAAAACCTACAAATGAATTTGCTCTAGTTGTACCATACTCTTTCAAACAGTCCATATAACTTCTAGAGAATGGTAAACCACTCCATAACCAATCGACCCCCGAATTTTTTAGTACATCAGCCTTTAATTGATTAATCCTTTGGTTTAATTGCACCTCTGTAACACTCTCGACATCATTCCATCCTTGTATGGCATCCGCAGCAGACTTAAACTTCAGCCCAAAATCCACATACTTGTTATTATTCCTCCATTTTGTGGGAATTTCGTCTTTAAACTCTCTCCAAAACTTATCTTCACATCTCATAAACTCATAAAACAATTTAAGTGACGTAAACTCTAACTCATCACCAGCACAACTTTTCATCTTCACATTTATAGTTACATCATCCATGTATAACCCCTCACTATAAAAATTAAAAAACTTCAAGCTCTAATATCAAAAGAAAAGTATATGTCAAAAACAAAGCATATAAGACTTTAATCTTCTACTACTAACGCAGCAGTCAAAAATTGAAGTCATACCATCATCATATCGGCAGCCGCAGGTTGTGTCTGACACTGAGTGGAGAATGAAAAAAGGCCGCGAGTGATCGCGGCCTTTTGGATCTTCAGAAGCTAGTGAAACACGGGCTTATCGCGTCGAATCCTCGTCCCCTACCGTGCCGCCCATCGGGTCGATGGATTTGCTGGAGGGGTATTTGAAGGAGGCGTAGCGTACGGCGAGTACCGAGAGGGCGAGGAAGAAGATGCCGCCGCAGAGGTAGAGCAGGCCGATATCGGGGGCCTTGTGATGGGAGACGTCGCCGATGAGGTAGCGCGTCAGCGCGGTGATGGCGATGTAGAGCAGAAAGCGGATCGGCAGGTGGTTGGTCTTGAAGTAGATACCGACCATCGCGCCGAGTTCGAGATAGATGAACAGCAGCAGGATGTCATCAACGCTGGCCGAGCCCTTGGCGAACATCTCGAAGAAGGCCGACACCGAGGCAATGGCGATGGCCCCGCCGATGGCGAACAGGCCGAGATAATGAAAGCCTTCGACCAGGAAGTTGCCGATCGAGTTGGCTTGCTTGTGCATGCGCTCCCGATGCTTGTCTAGCCTGTTCATGCCGCGTGTCCTCAGACAGAGATGATGAGAAAGAGACTGCAATATCGGTGCCGCGGTCGTGATGAAGGCAAGATTGGGCCAAGTAGCCCGCGCAGGCGCTGCCCTACCAGCCGAGGGTCTGCTTGACGAAGGGAATGGTGAGCTTGCGCTGGGCGGAGAGCGAGGCGTTGTCGAGCTCGATCATCGCGGCGAACAGACCCGGCAGGCTGCGCGGCCCGCGATGCAGGATGTAGCGGGCGACTTCATCGGGTAGCGCGAGGCCGTGGTCCTTGGCGCGCAGCTTGAGCGCCTCGAGACGCTGGCCATCATCCAGCCCGGAGAGGTGGAAGGTGACGCCCCAGGAGAGGCGTGAGGCCAGGTCCGGCAGGGTGACGGGAAGCAGGCGCGGCGCACAGCTGGCGCTGACCAGCAGGTGGCGGCCACTGTCACGCAGGCGGTTGTAGAGGTGGAACAGCGCCTCTTCCCAGCGCTTGCGGCCGATCACGCTCTCGAGGTCGTCGATGGCGACCAGATCCATCTCGTCCAGCCCTTCCAGCATGTGCGGCGGGAAGTGGCCAATCTCCTTGAGCGGCAGGTAGAAGGCACGCTTGCCCTGCTCTCCCGCCAGATGGCATGCCGCCTGCAACAGATGGCTACGTCCACTCTGCTCACCGCCCCATAGATAGACGAAGGGCTCCCCGCCGTCAGCAAGCTGCCCCTTGAGGGCCTCTGCCAGCGAGGTGGAGGTGAAGTGGTAGTTGTCGAAGGTCGCGGCGTCGCGTACCCCGACGCCGAGTGCCATCTGTCCCTGTGTCATTGCCATCCGTCATGCTGATTGTTGTTGCCGTGATCTCTCTCGATCACTGGGTATCCTCTGCCGCCGAAGGCGCGGGTGGCTCACTGGCGGCCACGGGGCGAGAATCACGCTGTTGATCATATAAAGTACTGTTTTTATAGCGATCATGTAGATAACGCAAGAGCACCATGATCACGGCGGCCACCGGCAGCGCCAGCAGAATGCCCGTGAACCCGAACAGCTGCCCGCCGGCCATGACGGCGAAGATGACCGCCACGGGGTGCAGGCCAATCTTGTCGCCCAGCAGCAGGGGTTGCAACACCACGCCTTCCAGCAGCTGCCCCAGCGCGAAGACACCGCCCACCGCCAGCAGCGCCCACCACTCGCCGAACTGGAAGAAGGCCACCGTCGCCGCGATCAACACCCCGACGATGACGCCCAGATACGGCACGATACTCGCAAGCCCCGCCACCAGCCCGATGAGCAGCGCGAACTTGAGGCCGATGATGGCCAGGCCGATAGCATAGACGATGCCCAGACTCAGCATCACCAGCAGCTGCCCGCGCAGGAAGGCACCCAGCACCTCGTCGCAGTCATGGGCCAGCCGCGTGGCGGTCGGCTCCATGTGGCGCGGCAGGAGCCCCTGCAGCTTCTCCTTCATGCGGTCCCAGTCGAGCAGCAGATAGAAGGTGACGACGGGAATCAGCGCCAGGTTGCCCAGCCAGATGGCCATGGCGAGCCCGGATTTGGAGACGGTGCCCAGGAAAGCGGCGGCGAAGGTACCGGTTTCCTTCCAGTTGCCCAGCAGCAGCGAGCGCACCTGATCGAAATCGGCGCTGAAATCCATGCCGGTGAAGGCCTGCACTTCCGGCAGGATCGTCTCGCGTATCCAGTTGAAGACCATCGGCATGAAGCTGATCAACTGCGCCAGCTGACGCCCGAGCAGCGGCACCAGAATGAGCAGCGCGATCAGCAGCACCACCGAGAGCACGCTGAACACCAGGCTGACGGCCAGTCGGCGCGACAGGCCCTTCTCTTCCAGCCAGTCGGCCAGCGGGTCGCCCAGATAGGCGAGAATCATGCCGATGAAGAACGGCATCAGAATCGGCTCCAGCAGAACCAGCAACCCGAGCAGGGCCACGCCTGCGGCCAGCAACCACCATTTACGCTGCATCATCACTCCTTGAGACAAGCTGTGTGGCTCACAGGCGGCATGTCGCCGACGGTCCACGCATGCCCCCATTGTTGCCTGTCACTGACTCACCCACAAGCGCCCGGCGAACGGGACGACCCGCCTGACGAAAGATGGCCAAAGGGACTGGCGCGCCCTCAGGAAAGCGCTCGGGACGTGTCTTTCACATCATGGCCATTTTTTGTGAAACGCCACGGTGTCAGCCGTGAAGCGCAATGCTACAATAGCCGCCTTTCTTTCCCCCGATCGATCATGTCTCACCGCTCAGGCCGCACCGACAGGAACCTCACATGACGCAACGCCCCCAGGACTCCTCGCCCAGCAAGACTTCCTTGAGCTACAAGGATGCAGGTGTCGATATCGATGCAGGCAACGCCCTCGTGGAACGCATCAAGGGTGTCGCCAAGCGCACTCACCGCCCGGAAGTGATGGGTGGTCTGGGTGGCTTCGGCGCCCTGTGCGAACTGCCGCAAGGCTATCGCCAGCCCGTGCTGGTCACCGGTACCGATGGCGTGGGCACCAAGCTGCGCCTGGCCATGGACCTCAACCGTCACGACACCATCGGCATCGATCTGGTCGCCATGTGCGTCAATGATCTGGTGGTCGCCGGCGCCGAGCCGCTGCAGTTCCTCGACTACTATGCCACCGGCAAGCTGGACGTCGACATCGCCGCTGACGTCGTCACCGGGATCGGCGAAGGCTGCCTGCAGTCCGGCTGTGCACTGGTCGGCGGCGAGACGGCCGAGATGCCGGGCATGTACGAAGGCAGTGACTACGACCTGGCCGGCTTCTGCGTCGGTGTGGTCGAGAAGTCCGAGATCCTCGACGGCAAGAAGGTCGGCGAAGGCGACGTGATTCTGGGTCTGGCCTCCTCCGGCCCGCACTCCAACGGCTACTCGCTGATCCGCAAGATTCTCGAAGTCGCCGATGCCTCGCTGCTGGAGCAGCAGATCGACGGCCAGCCGCTGGCTGACGCCCTGATGGCGCCGACGCGCATCTACGTCAAGCCGCTGCTGTCCCTGCTCAAGGAAAGCGATGTCAGCGTGCACGCCATGTCCCACATCACCGGTGGTGGCCTGCTCGAGAACATCCCGCGCGTGCTGCCGCATGACTGCACCGCCGAGATCGACGTCGCCAGCTGGAAGCGTCCGGCCGTGTTCGACTGGCTGCAGCAGCAGGGCAATGTCGAGGAGCACGAGATGCACCGCGTGCTCAACTGTGGCGTCGGCATGGTCGTCGTCGTGGCCGCGGCGGATGCCGATGCCGCGCGCGCTCACCTGGAAGCCCAGGGCGAGACGGTCTTCACCCTCGGTGCCATCCGTGCACGCAAGGGCGAAGAAGAACAGGTCCAGCTGGAGAATCTGTCCGCATGATCGAACCGACTACCAACGCCTCCAACGGTGACACTCTCGGCGGCTTCGGCAACGGTTTCGAGGCGGATGACACGCCGGTACGCCCACGCGTCGTGGTACTGATCTCCGGCAGCGGCAGCAACCTGCAGGCGCTGCTGGAGGCTCAGGAGCACGATGAGCTGGGCGGCGACGTGGTCGCGGTGATTTCCAACAAGGCCGATGCCTACGGCTTGGTGCGCGCACGCGAAGCGGGCGTGGATGCCGTGGTGCTGCCGCATGACGAGTACGAGAATCGCGAGCACTACGATGGCGCCCTGATCAAGGTGATCGAACGCCACGAGCCGGATCTCATCGTGCTGGCCGGCTTCATGCGCATCCTGTCGCCGATCTTCGTGCAGCGCTTCTTCGGTCGACTGATCAACATCCATCCGTCACTGCTGCCGGCCTGGCCGGGCCTTGATACCCATCGCAAGGTTCTGGAAGCTGGCGAGAAGGAACACGGCGCCAGCGTGCACTTCGTCACCGAGGAGCTCGACGGTGGTCCGGTGGCGATCCAGGCCGTCGCCAACGTGCTGGAAGGTGATGATGAAGCCAGCCTCAAGGAACGCGTGCACACGCGTGAGCATCTGATCTACCCGATCGCGGTGCGCTGGTTCCTCGAAAGCCGCCTGAAGCTCGACGGCGAAGTGGCCAAGCTGGATGGCCATGACCTGCCGGTGGGCGGTCTGCGCCTCTCCCACGCCGATGTGGAAGAAGAGCTCAGCGATGAGCTGCCGGAAGGTGAAGAAGACTGATCCGCACTGCCTGCCTTGCTGGCAAGGCCGACTGAACTGACAGCGAACTGAAAACAGAAGACCCCGCGACATGCCAATGTCACGGGGTCTTCTTGTCTCTCACGCTTCACTTCTCTCTCGGCGGCTTGCGCTTCTAGAAGGTATAACTCACGCCCACCTCGCCGCGCGCCGTCACCTCATCCCATGTCTCGATGCCGGCGCCCAGATGCAACATGGCATTGCGGCCCAGTTGCATGCGCCAGCCGCCATCGACACGCAGGTAGTTGTCACTGCCGCGATCGAGATCCTCGGCGCTGTAGGCATTGGTCGGCAGGCCCGCCAGACGCACCTCGGCGCTCTCGGCGTCATCATCGAGACGCTTGCCGTAGGCCAGCTCCCCGTAGAGGCCGAAGCCATCCGCGACGGCGCGATCGACCATGAAGCCCAGCTCGACACGCCGATCGCGCAGCGTCTGATCCGAGACGCTCAGGGCATTGGCGGCAGAGCCGGATTCGGTGTAGCCATCGAGGTCGGACTCGGTGTGGCGATAGGCCACGAAGGGCGCGTTGTACCACAGCGAATCGGCGGCGGTGAGGCGATAATCGAGACGCGCCTCGGCGCTGAAGCCATCGCCATCCGTCTCACCGGACAGGGTGCGCGATGACTGGCCCAGCGCGACATGGCGGTCGAGGTCGTACTCGAAGTCACCGTAGCTGGCCACTGCCTGCATGCCAACTCTGCCCAGCTGCTGACGGGCGAACAGACTGAATACCTGACCTTCCAATTCAAGCTCACTGCCGTCGTCGACATCGAAGTCCGCATGGCGCTGACTGACCGCCACCCCGCCCCAGGCGCGGCCGAGCGCGTTGTCCAGCGGCAGCATCACGCCGACACCCGCGCCGCGCTGTTCGCTGTCAACGCCTTGCTGGCCGGTGGAGGTCTCGCCATCGCCGGTGCCGCCAGTGGCCGAGCCGATGGCGAACACACGCACGCCCGTCTCCCCTCCCGCGTGCGGATGCTGCGCCCCGGGGCGCAATTCATCGGCGAGACTACGCTGACTGGCATTGAGCGCCCCCGTGCCCAGCTGCGGCGCCAACCCCAGTACCGAGGGCGCGGCGAGCATCGCATAGGCGTAGTCGGCGAGAATCTCCTGGCCGGCGGTGGTGGGGTGCACCCCGTCATTGAACAGCAGGGAGTCCGGGTCTTCTGCAGCTCCGTCCAGCCCATAAGGCGTGACGTTGCAGCTGTCCGAGAAGCACACCTGGGTCAGCGGCACGTCGCTGGCAAAGCCGAACTCGGCCGGCGATGCCAGTACCTCCTCGAGAATGCCGACGGTGTCGAGCCGGATGATGTTGACCTGACCATCCAGCGCCGCCAATCGCTCGCCCAGCGCGTCATTGAAGACGCCCACCAGCGCGGAGGTCCCCGCCGCCTGCGCGGCACCCGCCGACTGACCTGCCGGCGTGCTGCCGACATCCGGCAGGTTGGAGACCATGATGGTGGTCGCCCCCGCCGCCGCCAGTGCCTCCACCGCCGCGGCCAGATTGCCGGCGGAGGCGACCGCCGTGGCCGGTGAGGTGATCACGCCCTGCAGGAAGTCATTGCCACCGCCATTGACGTAATAGAGCGCGTCCGGGTCGGCACTGCCGCCGGTGCTGACCAGATAGCCATCCTCGACCCTGAGCACCGTACCACCGCCCGGGCTGCCCGCGGGGATGACCACCTCGGAGCCATCCTCGTCGGTCACCGAGGCCAGAATCTGCGCCGTGGTATAGCCGCCCACGGCGTAGTTGGTGCCGTCACTGAAGCCGGCCAATTGATAGATCACCGAGGTGGAAGGCTCAGCGGCAAGCCCAAGCTCCGTGGCCAGCAACTGGGTCGAGACGCTGCCATAGGGCGAGTTCTCGTAATCCGGCCCGCTGCGGTTGGTGAATCGCAGGCTGTTGAGGCCGCCCAGGGTGGTATCGGGGAACTGCCCGGAATCGCTCAGGCTGTCGCCGAAGAGATAGATGTCGGAATAGGCCTGCGCGGGAGTCGCCAGCAGCGTGGTGCTGATGGCGAGCGCGAGACTGCTCAGAGTGAAACGTCGGACCAGACCGCTGGCGCTGGTCGAAGGGAATACAGCGCGATGTGAACGCGATGGCATGGCGTGCCCCTTGCTTGTGGGAGGTATCCGTCCTGCAGCCACTCTGGGGTGGCCTGCAGACAAGCATAGGCAATAAAACAAGTGATTGAATCGATTGTTTCGTTCAACTTCCGACTAATGCTTCGGCTCGCAAGCAGCAAGCAGCGAGCACATCCACGACGGATCTCGCCTGCGTTCGCGCAAAGAAAAAGCGCCTCCCGGGGGAGGCGCTTTCGGCAATCACAGGCGCGGCTGGCAGCGGAAGCAGTACCGCTACCGGTGCCTCAGGTGCGCGGCAGTGTCACGCCACGCTGGCCCTGATACTTGCCACCGCGATCCTTGTAGCTGGTCTCGCAGACTTCGTCGGACTCGAGGAACAGCATCTGCGCCACGCCTTCGTTGGCGTAGATGCGCGCCGGCAGGTTGGTGGTGTTGGAGAACTCGAGGGTGACGTGCCCTTCCCACTCCGGCTCCAGCGGCGTCACGTTGACGATGATGCCACAGCGCGCATAGGTGGACTTGCCCAGGCAGATGGTCAGCACGTTACGCGGAATGCGGAAGTACTCGATGGTACGGGCCAGCGCGAAGGAGTTGGGCGGAATCACGCAGGAATCGCCTTTCACGTCCACGAAGCTCTTCTCGTCGAAGTGCTTGGGGTCCACCGTCGCCGAATGGATGTTGGTGAAGACCTTGAACTCATCCGAGCAGCGCACGTCGTAGCCGTAGCTGGAGGTGCCGTAGGAAATCACACGGCGCTCATCGTGAAAGCGCACCTGATCGGGCTCAAAGGGTTCGATCATGTCGTGGCTTTCGGCCATGCGACGGATCCACTTGTCGGATTTGATGCTCATCGAGCGTACCTGACTGACTGATGGGGGAGAGACGCGTGAGCGCCATGAAACGCGGGCCAGCATGATACCGGCCCGCTGCGCCGCTGGAAACCTCGCGACGAGGCGACGACGGCGTGTCGGCTCAGGCTCAGCTGAAGCTGATGCTCGGGCCTTCGTCCGCCTCGGCAGTGTCCAGGGTCTCGATGACCTGACGCGCGATGGAGAGGAAGCACTTGGCCACCTCGCCTTGCGGCTCCGCGATCACGCTGGGACGACCACCATCGGCATTCTCGCGGATGCTCAGGGTCAGCGGCAGCTGGCCCAGCAGGCGAGTCTGGTATTCCTCGGCGATGCGCTCACCGCCACCGGCACCGAAGACCGCTTCACTGTGGCCACACTGGCTGCAGGTATGCGTGCTCATGTTCTCGACCACGCCCAGCACCGGCACCTTGACCTTGCGGAACATCTCGATGCCCTTCTGGGCATCCAGCAGCGCGATGTCCTGCGGCGTGGTGACGATGACAGCCCCAGAGACCGGCACCTTCTGGGACAGGGTCAGCTGGATGTCACCGGTGCCCGGCGGCATGTCGATCAACAGCACGTCCAGCTCTCCCCAGGCAGTCTGGTTGAGCAGCTGCTGGAAGGCACCCGCGACCATCGGGCCACGCCAGACCATCGGGTCCTTCACGTCGACCAGATAGGCCATCGACATGGTCTTGATGCCGTGGGCCTCGATGGGGCTGAAGACCTGCTCACCGACCATCTCCGGACGCTGACCGGTCGGCACGCCGAACATCTGCGCCTGACTCGGCCCGTAGATGTCGGCGTCCAGCAGGCCGACCTTGAGACCTTCCTGAGCCAGCGCCAGTGCCAGATTGGCCGTCACGGTGGACTTGCCGACGCCACCCTTGCCGGAGGCGACGGCCACGATGTGCTTGATACCTTCCATATCTTGAAACTCCTGTGACGGCCTGCGCCGCGCAGTCAACGCAGCAGGCGCAGACGTCTGAACTGTCAGCGAAAAAAGCCGTGGAACACGATGGGCACAGTATGCCTGCCACCGCGATACGGGCCAAGCCGATGGGACATGCCTCGAGGAGTCATGACCCGATGAACCATGATCAGAAACGCACGTCGACCGGCAGGAAACGCCACTCGCCCGGTGCCATGCGGCCCAGCAGGATCGCGCCCAGGCGCAGACGACGGACCTCGATGACCTTGAGGCCCTGCTCCTCAACCGCGCCACGGATACCGCCCACCGGCACGCGCTTCATGGCGATGCGCAGACGGGTATCGCTCTGCCAGCTGATGCTGACCTTGGGCTTGCGGCCACGGATGTCGGCGCACAGCGCGAAGCCGATACGCTTGAGGCCGTCGTCATCAAGCGTCCCTTCCACCTCGACGACGTATTCCTGCTCCAGCTGGTCCAGGTCATCACCGAGCTTGCGGATCACACCGCGATTCTGTGACCACACCACCAGGCCGGACTCCTGCTCGGCCAGCTCCGCCAGCGGCTGCTGGGACAGGAAATGCACCTTGAGCCAGTCGGCACCGCTGTTGTCCAGCGCACTGCGCGGCGCGCCGTCACGCAGGGTGAGCGGGTCCGGCAGCGGAGCGCCCGGCGGGCGATACCACACCAGAGTCATCGGCGCGATGGGCTCCATGCTGGCGCCCTCATCGACCGTGACTTCCTCATCCGTGACCTTGAAGAACGGCGCCTCGACGACTTCGCCCGCGACTCGCACCACGCCCTGGGCGATGAGATGCTCGGCTTCACGACGTGAAATGCCCTGCTGATGGGCCAGGAACTTGGATAGACGGACGGGTTCAGTCATGGAAACTCTCAAGGACAGCGACGCTAGCGACCGGAGGCAATGGCACGCACCAGCGCAGGATGACGAAGTGTGATGCACGATGGACAATCACGAAGACCGGCCATGATAACGACATGCCGGCACGATGACACGGGAGAATGCCCGCCGCCGCCCGGCGTGATTCAATGGCGGCAGGGAACTCTTCCCGACTGTCGTCGTCTGAGCTGCGTCAGAGTTGCGTTGAAGCCGACAAGGGGCATCGAACGAATGACATCGGGCAAGATGGCGCGTCTGCGCGACTCGCCCTCATGCGACCATCACTGCTCGATCGCGCCCGAAGGGTCATCACGCCGGGGGATGCCTGTGTCACTGCCTAGATTGGCACACCACCCCAAGCCTACAGGACATGTCTACAGGTAAACTGCATGCGTCCATCGACATCCGCGCACCCCGTGCGTGCCCACGCTACACCCCCGGCACCGCGCCGCGGCATTGCCGGCATCGACCGCCACGCCACGCTGCGTGGACTGCGTCATCTGCTGCTTGTCGCGGGGCTGACGCTGGCGGCTGGCTGCTCGGCGCCACAGGCCTCGGACACCCCTGCCGCTGCCAATGCCGTCAGCGCCGCCGCCAAGGCCGAGCGCCTCGAGAGCCTGCTGATGCGAGGCCAGGACGATATCCCCGATGAGCTGTTGCTGACCAAGGCCGGCGCCCGCGCCATCGACCCCAATGGCCAGCGACCGGTGGACGACCCGCTGACCTGTCTGGCGCGCGCCGCCTACTGGGAAGCCAAGGGCGAAGGCCGAAGCGGCATGCAGGGCATCGTCAACGTGGTGATCAATCGCGCCGCCGACCCGCGCTTCCCCGACAGCCTCTGTGGCGTGGTCAAGCAGGGCGGCGAGAGCGGCAGCTGCCAGTTCTCCTGGTGGTGTGACGGGCGTTCCGACAGGATTCGCGAGCCGGAAGCCTATGCCGAGGCACGCGACGTGGCCCGTCAGGCGCTCAACCATCAGCTGGAAGACGTCACCGACGGCGCGCTCTACTTCCACGCCCGCTACGCCACGCCCTACTGGGCCAAGCGCTTCGTGCGCACCGCGCGCATCGGTCAGCACCTGTTCTATCGCAACTGAGCGCGAGCCGCTGCTGCTGGATGACCGCTGTTGAGAGCCAACCGACACTGCGACCACAAGTCGGAAACACGACGCCCCCGTTGCCATTGGCAGCGGGGGCGTCTGCATGAGAGCGGCTGCGCTTACTTGTCCGGCTGGGCCGCCAGCTTGGTACGGATGAATTCGCTGTGACTGACGTGCAGCAGTCCGGCAAGCCGGCGGATGCGATGCTCCTCATGGGCATCCAGCTCGCCATCGGCGTACGCCAGCTCCCAGAGCATGCCGATCAGCTCGGTGCGCTCCTCAAGGCTCATGTGCTCGTTGAGCTGCTTGACGAAGCGGTAGTGATCCGTGGCCTGTTCGGCATCCTGTTCGGCCTGGGACAACAGGCTGGCAAGCTCATCCTTCTCCAGCGAGAAACGCTCGGCCAGCTGGCGTGCAAGCGCTTCTCGCTCGCGCACGTCGAGGTGGTCATCGGCGCGCACCACCTCGAACATCAGCACGGCCATCGCAAGTTCGGGGCCAGGTTCATCGTTGGGGCGCGCGTTACTGCCGGGCATCATCACCTGACGGATGAGACGATTGATCTGACCTGCGACGGATAGTTGAGCTGCCATGCTGACCTCCAGAAACGGGAAAAGTGGCGTATAGCATCCTTCATGAGGGCGCCGGGAAGGGATGCAACCGTTCAGTTGCGCATGGCGGCGTTGCTGGTGACGCGACGCGCCCTTCGCGCCGCCCGCACCTTCGCGATATAGTAGCGCTCATCCCGACGGGGCGATGCGTTCGCCCCTATCACGTGTCATTCCGGCGAGCCGCTGCCCTTCACGCAGCAGGCGCCCTTTACCGTCAAGACGAGGCCTCATGTCAGCGCGCAAGATTCTGGTCACCAGTGCCCTGCCCTATGCCAATGGGTCGATCCACCTGGGTCACCTGCTTGAGTACATCCAGACCGACATCTGGGTACGCTTCCAGAAAAGTCGTGGCCACGAATGCCATTACGTGTGCGCCGATGACGCCCACGGTACCGCCATCATGCTGCGTGCCGAGCAGGAAGGCGTCACCGCCGAGCAGCTGATCCAGCGCGTGAGTGACGAGCACCAGGCCGACTTCGCCAAGTTCGGTGTCGACTTCGACAACTACCACTCCACCCACTCGCCGGAGAACCGCGCCCACAGCGAGCGCATCTATCTGGCGCTGCGTGATGCCGGCCATATCGCCACCCGCGATATCGAGCAGATGTTCGATCCGGTCAAGGGTCTGTTCCTCGCCGACCGCTTCATCAAGGGCACCTGCCCGAAGTGCAAGACCGAGGACCAGTACGGCGACAACTGTGAAGCCTGTGGCGCGGCCTACACGCCGGCCGAGCTGATCGATCCGGTCTCGGCCATCTCCGGTGCTACCCCGGAAATGCGCACCTCCACCCACTACTTCTTCAAGCTGCCGAACTTCGCCGAGTTCCTCAAGGAGTGGACCAGGAGCGGCCGCGTGCAGAGCCAGATTTCCAACAAGCTGCAGGAATGGTTCGAGGCGGGTCTGGCCGAGTGGGACATCTCCCGCGATGCACCCTACTTCGGCTTCGAGATTCCCGACGCGCCGGGCAAGTACTTCTACGTGTGGCTAGACGCGCCGATCGGCTATCTGGCCAGCTTCCAGAACCTGTGCGAGAAGCAGGGCATCGACTTCGACAGCTACTGGAAGGCCGATTCCGACGCCGAGGTCTATCACTTCATCGGCAAGGACATCGTCTACTTCCACGCCCTGTTCTGGCCGGCGATGCTGGAAGGTGCCGGCATGCGCACCCCGACCGGCGTCAACTGCCACGGTTTCGTGACCGTGAACGGCGCCAAGATGTCCAAGTCGCGCGGCACCTTCATCAAGGCCGATACCTACGCGCAGTTCCTCAACCCGGAATACCTGCGCTACTACTTCGCCGCCAAGCTGACCTCCGGCGTCGATGACCTCGACCTCAACCTCGAGGACTTCACCGCCCGCGTGAATTCCGACCTGGTCGGCAAGGTGGTCAACATCGCCAGCCGCTGTGCCGGTTTCGTCAAGAAGCTGGGCGACGGCAAGCTGTCCGCCACCTGCGCCGAGCCGGAGCTGGTCGAGCGCTTCATCGCCGCTGGCGAAGGCATCGCGGCGGACTTCGAGGCCCGTGAATTCGCCCGCGCCATGCGCAAGGTGATGGAGCTGGCCGATGAAGCCAACACCTACATCGCCGACAAGGCGCCGTGGGCGATGGCCAAGGAAGACGGCCGCGAGCAGGAAGTGCTCGACGTCTGCTCCGTGGGCATCAACCTGTTCCGCCAGCTGATGGTCTATCTGGCGCCGGTGATTCCGGAGCTGGCCGACAAGGCGCGCGACTTCCTGAACCTCGAGAGCCTGGACTGGGCCAGCCGCGAAAGCGTGCTGACCGATCATGCCATCAACAAGTTCAAGCCACTGCTGACCCGTGTCGAGCCGGAGCGCATCGACAAGATGCTCGAAGCCTCGCGCGAAGTGCTGGTCGAGGAGCAGAAGATCAAGGACGGCACCGCCAAGGCGGAAGCTGCCGCCGCGCCGAGCCCGCTCGACGCCGACCCGATCGCCGAGGAGATCGACTTCGACACCTTCATGAAGACCGACCTGCGCGTGGCGAAGATCGTCAAGGCGGAGCACGTCGAGAAGGCGGCCAAGCTGCTCAAGCTGACATTGGATATCGGCGGCGAGACGCGCACCGTATTCTCCGGCATCAAGTCCGCCTACGCGCCGGAAGCCCTGGAAGGCCGCCTGACCGTGATGGTCGCCAACCTGGCACCGCGCAAGATGCGCTTCGGTGTCTCCGAAGGCATGGTGCTGGCCGCCGGTGATGACGAAGGCATCTACCTGCTGGAGCCGCACACCGGTGCCAAGCCGGGTCAGCGCGTCACTTGATCCGCTGATTCAGCCTCGCTGAAGCCTCTTCAGCACAACGCCCCGCCAGAGAGTCTCTGGCGGGGCGTCGTCGTTCATGCGCCACATCCGGGCGGCGGAACGGCTACTCGTAACGGCGACCGGCATGCTCCAGCCAGCCGCCCACATGGCGACCACCGGGATCATGATGCGTCCAGTGGATCACGCCGCCCTTGTCGGTCCACTCGTATTCCCCGTAGAAGCCGATGCGATCCCCGACCTGAAGACTGTCGATACGCGGCGCGAGATCGATGTTGTGCGCCACCAGAATGGTGGTCCCGCCTGCCACTCGAATCAGGAACTTCTGATGACGACTGCCCTTGAGATCATCCCGGAGCAGGCGTATCACCTCCCCCGTGCCGCGCACCTGCACATCACTCTGCTGCGCGCGGATGGCATCGCGCAGGCGCTGCTCATCCGCGGAGCCGGTGCCCTGCTCCTGCGCGGCCTGCGGAGAGCGGAAGTCGCTCCACAACTGTGTGAGCGAAAGGTTGCCATTGCCCGTCAGCTGGGAAATTCCCGCCAGGATGACCACGATGACAATGACCCACAACGGCCGCCTGCCGCGCGAACCCGATCGACGCATATCCCACTCCTTGTGCAATCCCTTGAGGATGAAGAGACACTGGCAACGCCAGAATCATAAAAAGTAATAAAGGAATTCTTCTTTATTACTTCAAGAACCAAGCAAAACACGAAACAATGGCCGTCTCACACTGGCAACACTGCGCCTTGATTGCCACGCTACAGGCTGTCGGCAGGCAGTATCTTGCGTATAATGCTGCCGCGCTCGACGCTCCTTCCTGACGTGCCGCATCCTGACTGCGCACGACAGCGACGCGCCATGATCTTCTGCTAGCGCAGCGTCATGCCTGTCGACCGTACACCAGAGCGCCTTCGAAACACCCTGACCGAGCGACGCCCCTGATGAGTGAATACCTTCTTATCCTGATCAGCACCATCCTGGTCAACAATTTCGTGCTGGTTCAGTTCCTCGGCCTGTGCCCGTTCATGGGGGTCTCCAACAAGCTGGAGTCGGCGATGGGCATGTCGCTGGCCACCACCTTCGTGCTCACTCTGTCCTCGATGTGCGCCTACCTGACCTACCACTTCATCCTCGCGCCGCTGGGGCTTGAGTACCTGCGCACCATCGCGTTCATCATGGTGATTGCCGTGGTGGTGCAGTTCACCGAGATGGTGGTCAAGAAGACCAGTCCGCTGCTCTACCAGGTGCTAGGCATCTTCCTGCCGCTGATCACCACCAACTGTGCGGTGCTCGGTGTGGCGCTGCTGACCCTGAACCGCAATTCAAGCTTCATGGAAGCCACGCTCTACGGTTTCGGTGCGGCCGTGGGCTTCTCGCTGGTGCTGGTGCTGTTCGCCGCCATGCGTGAGCGCCTGGCCTTCGCCGATGTGCCACGCCCCTTCCAGGGCCCGGCCATCGCGATGATCACCGCCAGCCTGATGTCGCTGGCCTTCCTCGGCTTCTCCGGACTGGTGCAGATCTGACATGCTCGATTTCCTCAACGACCATACGCTGATCTCCGCCATCATCGCGCTGGTGGCCATGGCGATCGTCTTCGGTGGCCTGCTCGGCTTCGCCTCGGTGGCCTTCAAGGTCGAGGGCGACCCCATCGTCGAGCAGATCGACCAGCTGCTGCCGCAGACCCAGTGCGGCCAGTGCGGCTATCCGGGCTGCAAGCCCTATGCCCAAGCCATCGCCGAGGGGGACGAGATCAACAAGTGCCCACCGGGTGGCGAGAGCACCATCGCCTCGCTGGCCGACCTGCTGGGGCGCGAGGCCACGCCGCTGGATGGCGATGCCGACAACACCCCCAAGGTGGCGGTGATTCGCGAAGACGAATGCATCGGCTGCACCAAGTGCATCCAGGCCTGCCCGGTGGACGCCATCCTGGGCGCCGCCAAGCACATGCATACCGTGATCGCCGACGAATGCACCGGCTGCGACCTGTGCGTCGAGCCCTGCCCGGTGGACTGCATCGACATGGTGCCGGTCGCCACCGACGTGCGCAGCTGGCACTGGCCACAGCCGGCCGGCCCGACCCGAGACAATACCCGCTTCAGCGGCAGCCTGATCGTCACTGACGCTGCCCCGCAAGAGCGCGCTACCGCCACCTCTGCAAGGAATGTCGCCTGATGGTTCTGTCGTTGCTCAAGTCCATGGTGACGTCCCGTTCTGCCACGAGCACTGCTGCCCCGCGCGCGACAGGCAGTGACAGCGCTCCCCGCGTATTCGACTTCCACGGCGGCATTCACCCGCCGGAACACAAGGCACTCTCCAATCGCGCCCCGCTGGTGGCCGCCCCGCTGCCCCATGAGGTGGTACTGCCGCTCAGTCAGCATATCGGCGCGCCCGCCCAGCCGCTGGTGGAGATCGGCCAGCGCGTGAAGACCGGTGAGCTGATCGCTCGCGCCCAGGGCATGATCTCCGCGCCGGTGCATGCCAGCATCACCGGCGTGGTCACCGCCATCGAGCCGCGTCAGATCCCTCACGTCTCGGGCCTGGAAGATCTGTGCATCGTGATCGAGCGTGACAGCGAGATCGATGAATGGGCGCGCCTTGAGGCCTGGCGCGACTGGCGCCAGCAGGAAGCCCAGGACCTGATCCAGCGCCTGCAGGATGCCGGCGTGGTCGGCCAGGGCGGCGCGGGCTTCCCCTCGGCGGTGAAGGCGCGCGTGCGTGAGCGCCACGCCATCGACACCCTGATCCTCAACGCGGCGGAGTGCGAGCCTTACATCACCGCCGATGACCTGACCATGCGCACCCACCCGGAAGCGCTGATCGAAGGGCTCGAGATTCTCGCCAGCCTGATCGGCCCCGAGTGCATCCTGATCGGTATCGAGGACAACAAGCCCGAGGCCGTCATCGCGCTGGAGCAGGCGATTCGCGCCCGGCGTGCCGACAAGCGCCTGCCGCCACTGGATTCACGTCTGGAAGTCGTGGTGGTGCCGACCAAGTACCCCTCCGGCGGCGAGAAGCAGCTGATCAAGCTGCTGACGGATCGCGAAGTGCCCAGTCGCGGCCTGCCCGCGGATGTCGGCGTGGTGGTACACAATCCGGGCACCGTACGCGCGGTGCAACGTGCGGTGTGCTTCGGCGAGCCGATGATCTCGCGGGTCGTCACCCTGACCGGCGAGGCCCTGCAGCACCCGCACAACGTCGAGGCCCGCCTGGGCACCGCCATCGGTGACCTGCTGCGCCTGGCTGCTCCTTCTGCGAGCGGCATCGCCCGTCTGGTGATGGGTGGGCCGATGATGGGCTTCACCCTCGAGAGTGACGCCCTGCCGATCATCAAGACCACCAATTGTCTGCTGGCCTCCTCACCTGAGGCGGTGCCGGCCCCTGCTGTCGAGCAACCCTGCATCCGCTGTGGCATGTGCGAGCAGGCATGTCCGGCGGAGCTGCTCCCGCAGCAGCTCTACTGGTTCTCCAAGTCTCGCGAGTTCGACAAGGCCGAGCTCTACAACCTCGCGGACTGCATCGAGTGCGGTGCCTGCTCCTATGTCTGCCCCAGCCAGATTCCGCTGGTGCAGTATTACCGCTTCGCCAAGGGCGAGATACGTACCGCCCAGCACGAGGCGCGCAAGTCAGAGCGCGCCCGTCACCGCTTCGAGTTCAAGCAGGCGCGCATGGCACGCGAGGAAGCCGAGAAGGAAGCCAAGCGCCAACAGCGTGCCCAGGCCGCCCAGAAGGCCGCCGCAGCGCGCGCCGATGCCAGTGCCACCGCAGACACGACGTCGACCTCGGCCTCCACAGCGACCACGGCTGCCCAACCGGCACCGGCCACCGATATCAAAGCCTTCAAGACGGCGCGCGCCGCAGCCAACATCGCCCTCAAGAAGGCCGAGAAGGCGCTCAAGGCGGCTCAGGACAGTGGCGAGAGCAGCGCCAGTGATCTTGCGGCGCTTGAGGCCAACGTGACCGCGGCCAAGGCCAAGCTTGCCAGCGCCGAGAGCGCCCTCAAGGCCGCCAGTGAGGCAAGCGAGTCCGCCGCTGCGGCCCCCGCCTCTGCTGCCACCGGCGCGTCCGCCCCCGCCGCCGCAGCCCCAGCTGCCGCAGCTTCGGCTGGCGACCTCAAGGCGCTCAAGACGGCGCGTGCCGCCGCCAACATCGCCGTCAAGAAGGCCGAGAAGGCCCTCAAGACCGCGCAAGACAGCGGTGAGGGTGACATCGCGGCGCTGGAGGCCAGCGTCACGGACGCCAGGGCCCGACTGGCCAAGGCCGAAGCCGACCTCAAGGCCGCCAGCGAGACCAGCGAGTCAGCTGCCCCTGCGGCGGCAAGCACCTCCACGACAGGCGCCGCTGCCCCGGCAGCCGCAGCGCCGGCTGCCGACCTCAAGGCGCTCAAGACGGCGCGTGCCGCCGCCAACATCGCCGTCAAGAAGGCCGAGAAGGCCCTCAAGACGGCACAGGATAGCGGTGAGGGTGACATCGCGGCGCTGGAGGCCAGCGTGACAGATGCCAGGGCGCGACTTGCCAAGGCCGAAGCCGACCTCAAGGCCGCCAGCGACGCCAGCGAGCCAGCTGCCCCTGCGCCAGCCAGCACTTCCTCGACAGGCGCCGCTGCCCCTGCAGCCGCAGCGCCGGCTGCCGCAGCTTCGGCTGCCGCAGCTTCGGCTGCCGATCTCAAGGCGCTCAAGACGGCGCGTGCGGCCGCCAATATCGCGGTCAAGAAGGCCGAGAAGGCGCTGGCCCGCGCCAGCGAAAGCGGTGAAGGCGATATCGAGGACCTGCAGACCCTGCTGGCCACCGCACAGGAAAACCTGCGCGCCGCCGAGGTTCGCCTGACCAGCGCGCAAGCTGACGGCACTGGCGCGCCGCCTGCCGCCAAGGGCGCGGGTGAATTGATTCCCGAGGCCCCCAAGGCTGCCGCAGGATCGGTGGGACGTGGCAGCATGGCCAGCAACGTGACGCTCTCCCAGGCCGAGATCGAGGCATCGCGCGCCGAGAACCTCGCCAAGCGTCACAAGCAGGTCACCATCGCGGTCAAGGCGGCCGAGGCGGCCCATCGCAAGGCAGAGGCGGCACTGAGCGAGGCGGATGACGAAAGCCGCCAGCGACTGGCCACCAAGGTCGACCGTACGCGCCGCAATCTGGAACACGCCCGCGAGTCGCTGGCCGAGGTACAGGCACTGGTGGACGCGCAATGAGTGACGCGCGTCCCTTCACCGCCCCCTTGGCAGGCCACTGCACCGCACGCCACACGTCATTGTCCATTTATCGCAAGGATCTGAACGCCTCATGAGCCTGATGCACGCAAGCTCCCCCCATGCCCATGGGCCCACCGCCACCTCGCGCGTGATGGCCTGGGTGCTGGCTGCCACGCTGCCGGGCATCGCCGTACTCTGCTGGCACTATGGCTGGGGCGTGCTGTTCAATCTCGTCTTCGCCTGCCTGACCGGCATCGCGCTCGAGGCGCTGTTGCTCAAGCTGCGCGGACGGCCGGTCAGCTTCTTCCTCAAGGACAACTCGGCGCTCGTCACCTGCGTGCTGCTGGCCGTCTCGCTGCCGCCGCTGGCCCCCTGGTGGCTGGTACTGACCGGCGTGGTCGCGGCCATCGTGGTCGCCAAGCAGCTCTACGGCGGCCTGGGCCAGAATCCGTTCAATCCGGCGATGGTCGCCTATGCGCTGCTGCTGATCTCCTTCCCGGTCGAGATGTCGCGCTGGTCGGCCCCCGATGGCTTCACGCTCGGCTTCGCCGACAGCCTCAGGCAGTTCTTCGGCATGATCGCCACGCCGGATGCCCTGACCGGCGCCACACCGCTGGACGCCTTCCGCAACAAGGGCGAGCTTTCCAGCAGCGAGTTCTGGGCCGACCCGAGCCTGCTGCCCGCCGCCAACCTGCTGGCCTGGCAGCAGACCGCCATCGCCTGGGGCCTCGGCGGCCTGGTGCTGCTGGCACGTCGCCTGATCACCTGGCATATCCCGGTGGCGATGCTGGGCAGCCTGAGCGTGATCTCGGGCATCTTCTTCTTGATGGAGGGCGATCAGCATGCAAGCCCGCTATTCCACCTGCTATGCGGCGCGGCGATCTTCGGTGCCTTCTTCATCGCCACCGACCCCGTCACGGCGGCGACCTCCAACAAGGGCAAGCTCTACTACGGCGCGGGTATCGGCGTGCTGATCTATCTGATTCGCACCTTCGGTGCCTATCCGGATGCCATCGCCTTTGCGGTGCTGCTGATGAACTTCAGCGTACCGTTCATCGATTACTACACGCAGCCCCGCAGCTATGGTCACAAGAAGGCCCGTCGCGGCATCAAGCTGGAGGACAAGGCATGAGCCTGACGCCGGATCAGCCCGAACAGCAAGCCCAGGCCGCGCGAGGCCTGAAGCACAACATCGCGCGGGCCGCCTCGGGCCTGGCGGTGTTCGCCATCGTCACCGCCGGCGTAGTGGCCGTCACCCAGATGACCACCGCCGACACCATCGCGGACAACGAGCGTGCCGCCCAGAGCGCCGCGCTTGCCGAGATCATCCCGCCGTCACTGCACGACAATGACCTGCTCGACGATGCCTTCGTCCTGCCGCCCTCCCAGGTGCTGGGACTAGTGAGCGCCGACACCGGCTGGCGCGCCACTCGGGATGGCAAGACCGTCGCGGTGCTGCTGCCGGTGGTCACAGGCAAAGGTTACAGCGGCGATATCCGCCTGCTGGTCGGTATCCGGGCAGATGGCAGCGTGGCCGGCGTGCGCGCCGTCAAGCACGCCGAGACCCCGGGGCTGGGCGACAAGATCGAAGCCCGCAAGTCCGGATGGATCCATGAGTTCGACGACCAGACGCTCAGCTCGGTGGAGTGGAAGGTGCAGAAGGATGGTGGAGACTTCGACCAGTTCACCGGCGCGACCATCACCCCGCGTGCAGTCGTGGGGGCCGTGCGTCAGGCGCTGATCTACTTCATGGCGCATCGCACGGCGCTGCTGGCCGGCGACAGCGAGACGCTGGCCGCGACACGCCGCGCCGCCAAGGCACAGGACACCGCACACGCTCCCTCCGCTGACGGCACGCTTGCGCCATCAGCGACTTCTGAACACGGCGGAGATGAACCTCATGAGTGATATCTCACTTGGCAAGATCAGCCGCGACGGCCTGTGGGACAACAACCCGGCGCTGGTACAGCTGCTGGGCCTGTGTCCGCTGCTGGCCGTCACCGCCAGCGTCGTCAATGCCATCGGCCTGGGACTTGCCACCCTGCTGGTGTTGGTCGGCTCCAACGTGGCGGTATCACTGATCCGCAATCTGGTGCCGTCGGCGGTACGCCTGCCGGCCTTCGTGATGATCATCGCCTCCTTCGTGACCTGCGCTGAGCTGTTGATGAAAGCGTATACCTATGAGCTCTACCAGATTCTGGGCATCTTCATTCCGCTGATCGTCACCAACTGCGCGATTCTCGGGCGTGCCGATGCCTTCGCCGCCAAGCACCCGGTGCTGCCGGCGGCCACCGATGGCCTGATGATGGGGCTGGGCTTCATGGCCGTGCTGGCACTGCTGGGCGGCATGCGCGAGCTGTTCGGTCAGGGCACGCTGTTTGCGGGCATGGAGCTGCTGCTCGGGCCGGTGGCCGCCGACTGGAAGCTGACGCTGTTCCCGGACTACTCCTTCCTGTTCCTGGTGCTGCCGCCCGGCGCCTTCTTCTGCATGGGGCTGATCATCGCGGGCAAGAAGACCATCGATGAGCGCCTCGAGCAGCGCCGCAAGGCAGCAGCCGTGGATGCGCCCAAGGCCTCGCGTCGCGTGCGCGTCACCGGCACGATTTCCTGATACGCGGGCCTGAGCCCCGGGCCTGCCTGCTTTATTCTGTCTGTTTCCCCTGTCTGCTTTTCCCTGTCTGGAGGCCAGCTGTGTTCCTCCAGACAGACACTGACCGAACCTCGCCGACCTGACACCGAGCTGCCATGAACGCCCAGAAACGTCTCGAGATCTTCACCCGCCTGCGCAACGAGAATCCAGAGCCACGCACGGAGCTTGAGTGGTCGACGCCCTTCGAGCTGTTGATCGCGGTCCTGCTCTCGGCGCAGGCCACGGATGTGGGCGTCAACAAGGCCACCGCCAGGCTGTATCCGGTCGCCAATACCCCGGAGAGCATTCTGGCGCTGGGCGTCGAGGGACTGAAGGAGTACATCAAGACGATCGGGCTTTTCAATACCAAGGCCGAGAACGTCATCAAGACCTGCCGCATGCTGATCGAGCAGCATGGAAGTGAGGTGCCGCAGACCCGCGAGGCACTGGAAGCGTTGCCCGGCGTGGGCCGCAAGACCGCCAACGTGGTGCTCAACACCGCCTTCGGTCAGCCGACCATGGCGGTGGACACGCACATCTTCCGCGTCTCCAATCGCACGCGAATCGCGCCGGGCAAGAACGTGCTGGAGGTCGAGCACAAGCTGATGCGCCATGTACCGAAGGAGTTTCTGGTCGACGCCCATCACTGGCTGATCCTGCATGGCCGCTACACCTGCGTGGCACGCAAACCACGCTGCGGCAGCTGCGTGATCGAGGACCTCTGCGAGTACAAGGACAAGGTAGACCTCTAACACATCAGGACACCAGGCGTTATCGGGGGGCTTGACCATGCGTGGCCGGCAGGCGTGAACGTTGACTGAGCGAGGACCCCGCCTCCCTGCCTATTCAACCGAGCGGCAACGTAGACTGGAGGCTATCTCCATCGCCCCGGGAACCCGCCATGGCCGCACCTTCCGATGCCGAGGGACGCCACCCTTCGCATTCAGAAGTCTCCACCGAGACCCTAGCGTCTGACGACGACAGCCTGCATGCACGACTGCAGGCCATGTCGTCACGTCTCGAGGCGCTGCAAGCCGAGAACCATCTGCTGCGCACGCTGGTCGATACCCATCCCGACATCCTGTTCATCAAGGATGCCAAGGGGCTGTTTCGCTTCGCCAATCGCACCCTGACCGACTTCTACGGCACCACGCTCGAAGACATCATCGGACGCGACGACAGTCATTACACCGGCAATACCGAGCAGAGCCGCTTCTTCCGCCGCAGCGTGGAGCAGGTGCTCAGCAAGTTCGAGCGTGAGCAGGTCTTCGAGGATGCCACCGACGGCACCACCGGCGAGATCAATCATTTCCGCTCCATCAAGCAGCCCTTCCATGACATTCATGGCAAGCCGCTGGTCGCCGTGCTGGCGCACAACATCACCGCGGAAGTCCGTGAGCATGAGCGCAAGAGCCGTCATATCGATCATATCTATGACACCTCGCTGGAAGGCTTCTGGGACTGGAACATCACCAACAGCTCCGTGACGCACAATCGGCGCTGGTCCGAGATCCTGAACGTCCCCCACGACGAGCTGCACAACAGCCTCGAGGAATTCGCCAGCCTGCTGCATCCCGAGGACACGCCGGACGTCATGGTCGCCATCCAGGACTGCCTGGAAGGCGGGACACCCTACTACCATCGCCATCGCATGCTGACACGGGACGGGAATGTCGTCTGGGTCATCGACAAGGGGGACGTGATCGAGCGTGATCACGACGGCACTCCCCTGCGCATGATCGGTTCCATCACCGACATCACGCGCATCGTCGAATCAGAAGCCCTGCTGCATCAGCACAGTCGCTTCGACCCTCTCACCAAGCTGGCCAATCGCGCCACGCTGATTGATGCGCTGCAGCAGGCGATCATCATCACGGACGCCAGAGACACTCACGGGGCGCTCATCTTCATCGACCTGGATCACTTCAAGAAGATCAATGACCTGCTGGGGCATACCACCGGCGACCATCTGTTGATCGAAGTGGCCCACCGTCTGACCGGCCAGGTGCGAGAGACGGATCTTGTCGCGCGCTTTGGCGGAGACGAGTTCGTCATCCTGGTACAGCCCTTGAGCCATGACCCGCAGGCAGCCTGTCGTGAACTGGATGAGCTGATGGAACGTCTGCAGCAGGCGCTCAACCAGCCCTATACGCTCTCCGACCCGCAGTCGCAGCCACTGGATCATCACAGCTCGGCCAGTCTGGGCAGCATCATGTTCCATGATCGCGCCCTGAGTGCGGAGGAGCTCATCCGCCGCGCCGATATCGCGATGTATCGCGCCAAGGAAGCCGGACGCAACCAGACCGTGCGCTTCGACCCCAGCATGCGCGTGGAGCTTGAGCGGGCCGTGCAGCTGGAAAATGACCTGCGTCGCGCCATCGAGCACGAAGAGCTTTACATGGAGCTTCAGCCGCAATTCGACAGAGGGCTCAAGCTGGTCGGCGCCGAATGCCTGTTGCGCTGGCGACATCCTCGGTTCGGCAACATCTCCCCCTATGAATTCATCCCGCTGGCCGAGAAGAGCCAGCTGATCGACAGCCTCGGCGACTGGGTATTGGAACAGGCGTGCAGGCTGCTGGCGGGCTGGCAGAACGGCACCGGTTTCGCCGAGCTCTATCTATCTGTCAACGTCAGCGTCAAACAGCTGGAATCACCGCACTACGTCAGCAATGTCGCCAGAACGCTCGGCCAGCACACCCTCTCCCCTGAATACCTGCAACTGGAACTGACCGAGAATGTCTTCGCGACCGACATGCCAGCCACGGTGGCACGCATGCATGAATTGCGCTCGCTGGGACTGCGGCTGTCACTGGATGATTTCGGCACCGGCTTCTCCTCGCTGACCTACATCAAGCACCTGCCCTTCGATGAACTCAAGGTGGATCGCAGCTTCGTCAATGATCTCGAGAACGACGAGATGAACCGCCGGATGGTGAACTTCATGGTGCAGCTGGGGCATGAACTGGGCATGTGCGTGGTGGCGGAAGGCGTTGAGACCTCCAGACAGCGAGAGCTGCTGCTGGAGATGGGCTGCGACGCCCTGCAGGGCTACCTGATGGACAAGCCCATGGGAATCGACGATTTCACCGCCAGGTACCTGGACACCTGATGCTGCAAGAGTGGGAGTGGGACTTGGAGTGAGAGTGAGAGTGAGAGTGAGCGGGTGAGTGAGGAGTGACGCTCGGGCCCACATGACGCAGTGCAACAGCACGACAGCGTCCACGCCGCATTCATGGCACACTGTGGCCTCTTTTCTGTCCGGGTACCGTGCGCAATGGAAGACTTCTTCAACTGGATCGGCACTCAGCTTGGCGCCGCCATCCGCTTCATCGTGGAGGGCCTGAGCGGCTTCTTCGCCAATTTCGACGACGCCCTCAAGGGCTTCTTCAGTGGTCTGGCCGGTGAGCTGGGCATGAGCACCTCCCTGTTCAGTCTGCTGGGCCTGGTGTTCGGGCTGTATCTGCTGTTCAAGGGCGTCACGTCACTGCTCAGAGGTTCGATCATCGGCGGCATCCTGCTGGTGTTCCTCGGACTGACCTTCCTGGGCTGGATGATCGCCTGATCGTGCCATCTCATCGGCCACAAAAAATCCCGCCAGTCCAAGACTGGCGGGATTTTTTCGTTCTCGACCGAGAGAAGGCGTCCGACGCAAACGCGTCCCCTCAGCCTTCCAGCAACAGCAGGATCGACAGCGCGAACAGCACCCACATGGTCGGGCGAATCTCCCGCGCCTTGCCGACCCCCAGCTTGATGATCACGAAGCTCAGGAAGCCGAACACGATCCCGTGGGTGATGGAGTAGGTCAGCGGGATCATCACCATGGCGATGAAAGCCGGAATCGCATCATCGAACTGGTGCCAGTGAATCTTGCGAATCGGCTCCATCATGAACACGCCGACCAGAATCAGCGCCGGCGCGGTGGCGATGGCAGGCACCAGCGACAGCAACGGCGCCAGGAACAGGAACGGCAGGAAGCACAGTGCCACGACCACGGCGACGAGACCGGTGCGCCCACCCTGGCTGATACCGGCCGCCGATTCGATATAGGCGTTGGCAGGGCTGGTGCCCAGCGGTGCAGAGACCAGCGCCGAGAAGGCATCGACCATCATCGAGCGACGGATGTTGCGCGGGTCACCATTCTCATCCTTCAGATTGCCCGCCTCAGCGACCGCCATGAAGGTGGACAGGGCATCGAAGAACACCGTGAACAGGATGACGAAGATGAAGGGCACGTAGGCGATCTTCAGCGAGCCCATGAAATCCAGTGCCAGCAGGCCGCTGAAATCAGGTGCCGCGAAGATGCCGGTGAAGTTGACCAGCGTCGGCTGCGCGATCTCGGGCGGGAAGTAGGCAGTCCCGTCCCCCCACAGACGGCCGATGGTGGCCGCCATCAGGGTGGTCGCCACGATGCCGATGATCAAGGCGCCATGGATACGTCTGGCGACCAGAACCGCCGTCAGCGCCAGCCCGATCATGAAGATCACCAGCGAGGGCGTCATGGGGGCGACACTGACCACGGTGACGGGGTTGGACACGATCAGCTTGGCATTCACCAGCCCGATCAGGGTGATGAACAGGCCGATACCGCAGGCAATCGCATAGCGCAGCTGAGCGGGAATCGCATCGATGACCAGACGTCGCACGTTGAACAGCGCCAGGATGGCGAAGATGACACCCGCCCAGAAGACGCACCCCAGCGCGACCTCCCAGCGCATGCCGGTCCCCAGCACCATGGTGTAGGCGAACAGGGCATTGATGCCCATCCCCGGTGCCACCAGGATCGGATTGCGGGCGTACAGTCCCATCATCAGGCTGCCGAAGAAGCTGACCAGCACGGTGGCGGTCAGTGCGGCACTGAACGGCATGCCCGTAGCGGACAGAATGCCGGGATTGACCACGATGATGTACATCGAAGCCAGGAAGGTGGCAATGCCTGCCAGCACTTCCGTGCGCGTCGTGGTGCCTTCGGCGCGAAGTGAAAAGAGGCGCTCGAACAAGGTGAGACTCCCGTGGACTAGGTCGCGATTGGTTGGAGACAAGACGGATTTCACTGCAGGCGTTTCAGAGGCTGTGTGCTTTGCAGGACACTGCCGGATGTGGCGATTCGTCCCTGACAGGCAGGGACAGACGCCGCAGCGCAAGGCACTGATGCGCCAGAGCATGGCACCAGCGCAAGGCACTGCGAATGACGCACCGTCTCCGTGCATGACGCTGTGAATGACGACCAGCGCTCGCCACCACTTGCGCGTCACATTCTTCGCCCGGCATGTGACGGGCAGCATTATAGACGCAAAGTCAGCACGAATTGAGCGTTTCTCGCCAGAACCGCTGCAGCGGCGCATGGCGGTGCCTGCCATCTCCCGCCTGGCGTCCGCCATCTGCCCCGCAAGCCGCGACTTGACGCCACTGGCCGCCGGCATGCCATGATGCTCACAAGGATCATCCCCATCGATGAAGCAAGGACCACGCCATGTCACCCTCCTCTTCCCAGTCAACGTCTTGCGACCCGACGGCCTCCGCCTCGTTCAGCTCTGAGCAGAACCTGCTGCCCTTGATCGTCGAGCCTGCGCAGCTGCTGCCGCTGCTTGACCACCCGGACATCGTGATCGTCGATGTTCCGCTCAAGGCCGAGAGTCATGCCAGTCATGTGCCCGGCGCACGCCTGCTCGACTTCAAGCGCCTGGTCGGCAGCAACGAGGACGAGATCCCCGGCGTGCCGAGCCCACAGGCGCTGTCCGACATCATGTCCGAGCTGGGCATCACGCGGGACAGCCATGTCGTCGCCTATGACGACGAAGGCGGTGGCTGGGCAGGTCGTCTGCTGTGGACCCTCGCGCTGCTGGGCCACACGCGCTTCAGTTATCTCAACGGCGGTCTGCATGCCTGGCAGGGTGAAGGACTTGCCCTGAGTGAGGCTGCCAGCGAATGGCAGGCCAGCGAATATCACGCCGCCTATGTCGATACCAGCGTGATGGCGACCCGCGAGGACATTCTCGAGCGCCTGTCCGCCGAGGCCCCCGAGGAGAAGGTCGTGGTGTGGGATGCCCGTTCACTGGAGGAGTATCGCGGAGAAAAAGGCCAGAACGCGCGTCTTGGCCATATCCCCGGCGCCGTGCACTTCGAGTGGACCGAGGCCATGGACCGCGAGCGCGACCTGCGCATTCGTGACTATGCCGAGTTGATCACCGAGCTGGGCGCGCGGGGCATCAGTCCCGAGCAGCATGTGGTGACGCACTGCCAGAGCCACCACCGCTCAGGCCTGACCTGGCTGGTGGGGCGTGCACTGGGGTTCGAGGACATTCGCGCCTATCCCGGTTCCTGGAAGGAATGGGGCAATCGCGAGGACACGCCGATAGAACGCTGAGCGGCCGGAGGGGGCTCGCTGCTGCCCCTGCCTGCCCCCGCGCTTGAGCGGCCAATGACGATGGGCTAAGGTGCTGCCAGCCTGCTGGCCGCCATCTCGTTGGTCAGCGCCCGCCCTTCGGGGCGGGCTTCTCTTTTCTGCAAGGATCAACATCGTGGATCGTGCCAAGCTGTTCTCTCTGAGCCAATACCCGTTACCCCAGCACCTGATCTCACGCCTCATCGGGCGCATCGCCGCCTGCGAGAACCCGTGGGTCAAGAACACCTTCATCGAACGTTTCATCAAGGCCTACGACGTCAACATGAACGAGGCGCTCGAGGAGAATCCGCGCGCCTACGCCTGCTTCAACGACTTCTTCACCCGCGCCCTCAAGCAAGAGGCCCGCCCCATCGAGGAAGGACTAGTCTCGCCTGCCGATGGTGTGCTGTCGCAGTTCGGGGCCATCAGCCACGGCACCCTGGTGCAGGCCAAGGGTCAGGCCTTCTCGCTGACCCAGCTGCTGGGTGGCAGCGAGGAGCGTGCCGCCCCCTTCCGCAACGGCCGCTTCGCTACCGTCTATCTGTCACCGAAGGACTATCACCGCGTCCACATGCCCCTGGCGGGCCGCCTGGTGGAGATGGCCTACGTGCCGGGACGCCTGTTCTCGGTCAATGAAGCCACCGCCACGCATGTGCCGGGCCTCTTCGCCCGCAATGAGCGCCTGGTCTGCATCTTCGAGACCGAACACGGCCCGATGGCCATGGTGCTGGTCGGCGCGATGATCGTCGCGGCGATCAAGACCGTGTGGAGCGGCCAGGTCACGCCACTGTCCGGCGATGTCGAGACGACCCGCTTCGATCAACTCATCGAGCTGGCACGGGGCGCCGAGATGGGTCGCTTCCAGCTCGGCTCCACCGTGGTGATGTGCTTCCCGGACAGCGTCGAGTTCGATGACACCCTGATGCCGGGCCAGAAGGTCAGCATGGGGCAGTCACTCGGCATGCGGCCAGCCTCCTGCGAGTCGCAGGTCGTTGACGAGTCGGCCCTCGGCAATGAGGAAACCTTCGCGCCAGACAGCGAATGACAGGCAGGAGCGCTGCCGAAGGCAATGGATGACACATAAAAAAGGGAAGCCGCCAGGCTTCCCTTTTCAACTGAGGCACCAGTATCAACCGGCCCCCTCTGGCATCCTTGCACGTCAGCATCTCGCCAACGTGCCTGGACATGCCTGTTCGTCCAACTGCGAGTCTTCCTCCCTGAATGGCGTAGTTCTCTTGAGGCTCTACTGCCGGAATCTCTCATGAGCGGCTCCGAGAAGCTCATGCGAGACCCCTGTCGACACCTTGTCACCATGCCCGATGAAAGGCGCCCGACAGCCACTCCTTCGGTCATGTGAGTCGCCTCACCCCGTGCCGATCGATGGAGCAGGTACCCAAAGGGAATGTCTGCCCCGCTACGACGCCGGTATGACGACATCAGACTCCCTGTCTGATACCTGCAGTCTAGACGACTCAGATGTCCCTAGCGTGTCAAAGATAAACGCAATTGCTTGCGAGCAACGTGACACCTCAAGCACGTGCTGCCGGAAAGGCAACCACTGCGGCAATATCACGCTCACCCAGTGCCAGCATGATCAGACGATCCAGCCCCAGCGCCACACCACTGCCTGCCGGCATCCCGGCGTGCAAGGCGGCCACCAGGCGCTGGTCTGCCGCGACCTGCGGCAGGCCTGCCGCATGACGCTCGGCATTGTCAGCCGCAAAGCGCGATGCCTGCTCGGCGGCATCGGTCAGCTCATCGTAACCGTTGGCCAACTCGATCCCTGCGACATACGCCTCGAAACGCGAGGCTACCCAATCCCCTTCAGCATCCCGATGCTTGCGTGCCAGCGCCGCCTGGGCCGCAGGATAGTCCGTCACCAGCTCCACGGCGCCCTGCCCCAATGTCGGCTCGATCACCAGACTCATCAGCGCATCCAGGCAGGTCTCATGGGACCAGTCACTGGCATCGACAGCGCACTCACGCCCGCATGCCGCGCGTACCTCGTCCAGAGAGGCACTGAACGGGTCCAGTGACAGCACTCGCCGGAAGAGATCACGGTAGGCCGTGACGGCAGGACCAGCCCCTGAGGCGTCTGATGCATCAGAGGTGTCCAGCAGCGACGACTTGCCGGTCAGCTGCGCCCCGAGCGCCATCACGCGCTGGATCAGCTCACAGGTTTCTTCGCTCAGGCCCTCGAGACTCATGCCGGGGCGATACCACTCCAGCATGCAGAACTCGGGGTTGTGGCGACGACTGACCTCACCATCGCGGAAGGCACGCGCGATCTGGAAGATCGGCCCGCTGCCGGCCGCCAGCAGACGCTTCATGTGGAATTCCGGCGAGGTCTGCAGCCACATCGGCACCCGTTCACGCTCACCGGGCAGTTGCAACGACGATGACAACGAGGCCAGCCCCACGTCGGTCGAGCCGGCCTGCCCCAGCACCGGCGTCTCCACCTCCAGCACCTCACGCTCGGCGAAGAAGGCCCGCACCTCATTGATCAGTCGTGCGCGCTGCACGAGTCGCTCTCGCGTCGCAGTGGGCGCCCAGTCTTGCGGCAAGGGGGGCTGGGGAGAATCAGAGGGAATATCGACGTCTGACATGGCGAGCTCGACGAGTGGATCAGCAAGGAACAGTGGCCAGCCTGCAGGATTGACCGGCACAAACGATGATGCCCCGCACGAGGCGAGGCATCAGAGGGGTCACGACGTGAGCGAAAAGGCTCAGGCGCGCGAGACGTACTCGGCGCTGCGCGTATCGACCTTGAGCACTTCGCCCTGGTTGATGAACAGCGGGACACGCACCACGGCACCGGAAGACAGCGTCGCCGGCTTGGAGCCACCGTTGGCGGTGTCACCCTTAAGGCCCGGATCCGTCTCGACGACTTCCAGCTCGATGAAGTTCGGCGGAGTCACCGCGATCGCGTTGTCATTCCACAGCGTGATGGTGTAGACGACCTGCTCTTTCAGCCACTTGATGTTGTCGCCCAGCGCCTTGCCATCGACGGCATACTGCTCGAAGGAGCCATCGGTACGCATGAAGTGCCACATTTCCCCGTCGGTGTAGAGGTATTCCATGTCGACTTCCATGACGTCGGCAGCTTCGATGCTCTCACCGGACTTGAACGTCCGCTCCCACACACGACCGGTCTTCAGGTTGCGCAGCTTGACGCGATTGAAGGCCTGCCCCTTGCCCGGCTTGACCAGCTCATTGTCAACGATGGCACAGGGGTCATTGTCCAGCATCACTTTCAGACCGGACTTGAATTCGTTGGTAGAATAATTGGCCATCTTGCTCGCTCTCGACTCGTTAACGGGTCTTGCCCGCCATGAATTCCAGATTGCCGCCTCACGGGCAGCAACCATGACTAAGAAGTGATGCGCATGATAACCCGAACCTCGCCATCCTTGCATACCATCACGCATGAGACGTGCGAAAGTCACGATGTGACGCCCCTCGCACTCCACTCGAGTCCGCGCGGTGACTGGCGTGCACAGCTGCGCGACGTCATTCGCTCTCCCGAGGCGCTGCTGGACCGCCTGGGACTGGATCACGAATGGCTTCCCGGCGCCAGCGACGGCCATGCCCTGTTCTCGATCCGCGTTCCCGAGGCCTATGCCAGCCGCATCCGCCCCCAAGACCCGAATGACCCGCTGCTGCGTCAGGTACTGCCACTGGACAGCGAGACGGACGTGCTCGACGGCTATGTCACCGACCCGCTGGAAGAAGCGGAGCACACCCCGCTCCCGGGACTGATCCACAAGTACACCAACCGGGTGCTGCTGATGGCCAGCGGTGGCTGCGCGATCAATTGCCGCTATTGTTTCCGGCGCCATTTTCCCTATGAAGACCACCAGCCCAGCCGCGCGCAATGGCAGGACATTCTCGACTACCTGCGCGCCGATGAGCGCATCCACGAGGTCATCCTCTCGGGTGGCGACCCGCTCGTGTCTCCCGACAGGCGACTGGCCTGGCTGGTGGAATCATTGGGCGAGATACCGCATCTCAAGCGTCTGCGTATCCACACCCGCCTGCCGGTGGTGATACCGGATCGCGTCAATGCCGAGCTGCTGGACTGGCTGAAGGCGACGCGGCTGCAGAAGGTGCTGGTCATCCACAGCAACCACGCCAACGAGCTGGACGCGGAGGTCGCCGCGGCCATGACACGCCTCAAGGCAGCCGGGGTCACCCTGCTCAACCAGAGCGTCATCCTGCGCGGCGTCAATGACTCGGTGGAAACGCAGACGGCCCTCGCCGAGCGACTGTTCGAGTGCGGGGTGCTGCCCTACTACCTGCATGCCTTCGACCCCGTCCAGGGCGCCGCCCACTTCGCGGTCAGCGATGAAGACGCCTGTGCCCTGATGGAGGCACTGCTGGAGCATCTGCCCGGCTTCCTGATGCCACGTCTGGTGCGCGAGATCCCCGGGCGCCGCTCCAAGACGCCCCTGAGTGGTGCTCACTCCCCGGGCCACCTTGCAGACCACGCCCAGACTGTCGGCCATGATGACCATCCGGACCCGACGAGAGCCACGCTGATTGCCCGCAGCTGAAATCCACCGATGAAATCCACCGATGAAATCCACCGATGAGATCAGCCGATGAGATCAGCCGATGAGGTCAGACCTTGAGGTCAGACCTGCGCCATGCGCGGTGCGCTTGCGAAAATCTGCTACCATCGCGGCCCCATTTCGCTAGAATCGCTGGCCATCATCACCATCGGCACACGCCCCAAGAGGCGTGGCCACGCTCAAGGAGCCCATCACATGCCTCATCTCGTCATTGATTATGCCGACAGTCTGGCCCCCAGCCTCGACATGGACGCGATCATGGATGACCTGCATGCCGCCGCCATGCAAAGCGGCCTGTTCAAGGAAAGCGACATCAAGGTGCGCGCGGAAAGCTGGCGTCACTGGCGCCTGGCGGGCAATCAGGCACCACTGGCGCACAAGCATGGCTTCGTCAACCTTCACTGCCATCAGCTGGAAGGCCGAAGCGATGACGACAAGTCGCGTCTGGCGGACATCCTGATGGAAGCCCTCAAGCCGCACTGCGAGGCCGCTCGCGAGGTCAGCGTGGAGATCGTCGAGATCACGCGCGCGACCTATCGCAAGCACAAGGCCTGACCCCTCAGGCAATAACGCAAGACGCCCCGCCGGCAGGCTGCCGCGGGGCGTCTTGCGTTATTGCACCTGTCCCCGGATATCGCCGTATCCGGGGCTCATGCGCGGTGTTCAGGTCCCTGTCATGGCCTGGGGAACGTGCAGCAGATCGTTCAGACGATGGGCATGCTCGGCAGCCTCACGACCCACGGAGGTCAGATAGCCACCATCGGGCAGCGTGGTCAGGCCCTTGGCGTGCAGACGTTCTGCCGCAGCGACCATGTCAGGACTGGCATCGTGGCGAATCTTCAAGCCCTTGAGGGCGGCGTCATGCGGGAACAGACACAGCAGGTGCAGTTCATCGTCATAGGGTGACGGCATGGGCAAACTCCTGACGGCGTGGCGAATGGCGTTTTGGGAGGGCGACAACAGACAGACTCCGAGTCGTCGGCGCCTGTCACCAGTCTAGTCACCGTGCACAAAACCACCCTGCTGCTTTGGGACTAGACCCCGTCCCATCCGCCCCGAGCATCGAAACGCCCCCACTGCAGACTCAGTGCTTGAGGTCCTGCTGGCGGTAGCCCATCAGATAGAGCACGGCATCAAGCCCCAGCGTCGAGATCGACTGACGCGCCTGTTCACGTACCAGCGGCTTGGCGCGGAAGGCGATGCCCAGCCCTGCTTCAGCAAGCATCTTGAGGTCGTTGGCACCATCCCCGACGGCGATGGTCTGCTCCATGCGCAGGCCGTGACGCTCGGCGATCTCGCGCAGCAGCAGCGCCTTGCGCTCGGCATCGACGATCGGTTCACGCACCTCACCGGTCACCTTGCCATCGACGATCACCAGCTCGTTGGCGTGGATCTCATCGAAGCCCAGCAGCTGCTGGAGGTGACGCGCGAAGTAGGTGAAGCCACCGGAGAGAATCGCGGTGCGATAGCCCAGCGCCTTGAGATTGGCCATCAGACGCTCGACCCCATCCATCAGCGGCAGGTTGGCGGCGATCTCCGCCAGCACCGACTCGTCCAGCCCCTTGAGCTTGCTCATTCGCTCACGGAAGCTTTCCTGGAAGTCCAGCTCACCGCGCATGGCACGCTCGGTGACTTGCGAGACTTCCTCGCCGACCCCATGACGACGCGCCAGCTCATCGATCACCTCGGTCTTGATCAGGGTCGAATCCATGTCGAAGCAGATCAGGCGGCGATGACGACGCCAGATATCGTCTTCCTGGATCGCGATATCGACACCATGCAGCGCGCCCAGCGCCAGCGCCTTCTCGCGCAGCGCATTGATGTCGGTCTCGTGCTCCGGCAGGCGCAGCCAGCACTCGACACAGGCGCCTTCGGCCGGTGACTCGCCATCCAGCGGTTCACGCCCCGACAGGCGATGCATCAGCTCGACGGTGATACCGAATTCCGCCGTCAGGCCGCCGACCTCGGCGAGAATGCCCGCCGGCAGCCGCGGCGCCAGCAGCGTCAGAATCCAGCGCGGGCGCTCCAGCTGATGGCTCCAGCGTGCATATTCCTCGGCGCCGACCTGCACGGCCTGCACATCCAGTCCCAGCTGTTCCCCGGCAGCACTCAGCGCCGCTTCCAGTTCGGACTGCGCCTCCAGTGCCACCAGCGCTTCCAGCGACACAAGCCCGAAGGTCACGCTCTGGTTGATATCCAGCAGACGTGCGCCACTGCGGGCCAGCGCCTGACCGAGCCCTGCCAGCTGTCCCGGACGAGCCGCACCGGTGGCGCGGATCAAGATACGTTGTGTCATCGGAAAATCGTTCCTGAGCAATGAATCATCAAGAGGTTACCTCCAGGGCAGCTCGCCACTGGCATCATCAACTGTCTACGGCCAGACGATCGACCTTCTGGAAGCCCTTGGGCAACTTGCTGCCGCGTCGGCCACGCTCGCCACGATAGTAGTCAAGATCCGCGCCCTTGAGCAGCGTCTTGCGCTTGCCGGCGTGCACCACCAGCGTGGCCCCGGCAGGCACGACCACCAGCGAGCGCACGAATTCCTCACGATTGGCGGCGCGTTCGCCCGGAATCGACAGCATCTTGTTGCCCTTGCCCTTGGACATTTCCGGCAACTCGGCGAGCGGGAAGACCAGCAGACGCCCTTCGTTGGACACCACCGCCACTTCCAGCGGCGCGGCATCCCCCTGCGCCGTCTCAGGCACCTCGGGGATCGCCACCGGCGGCAGCACCGCACAGCCGCGCGGCAAGGTCAGCGCCGCCTTGCCGGACTTGTTCTTGCCGGTGAGCTGCTCGAGCGTGGTCACGAAGCCATAGCCGCCATCGGAGGCCAGCAGATAGCGCGCCGAGGGCGCATCGAGCAGCAGTCCGACCATCGAAGCCCCCGCCGCCGGATTCATGCGCCCGGTGATCGGCTCGCCCTGCCCGCGCGCACTGGGCAGATTGTGCGCGGCCAGCGTGTAGGCGCGCCCGGTGTCATCCAGCAGCACCAGCGGCTGATTGGTCTTGCCGCGCGCCGCCAGATGGAAGCGATCGCCGGCCTTGTAGGACAGGCCTTCGGGGTCGATATCATGCCCCTTGGCGGCACGGATCCAGCCCTTCTCGGACAGCGCGACGGTGATCGGGTCGGCGCCCATCAGCTCGACTTCCGACAGCGCCTTGGCCTCGCCGCGTTCAACCAGCGGCGAGCGACGTGCATCGCCGAAGTCAGTGGCAGCTTGCTCAAGCTCACTGTCGATCAGGTCCGTCAGGGCCTCGTCATTGCCCAGCAGATGCTTGAGGTGCTTGCGCTCGCGCTTGAGCTCGTCCTGCTCGCCCCGCAGCTTCATCTCTTCGAGGCGTGCCAGGTGACGCAGACGCAGCTCGAGGATCGCCTCGGCCTGACGCTCGGAAAGCTGGAAGGTCTCGATCAGGCTGGCCTTGGGGTCTTCCTCCTCGCGGATGATGCGAATCACCTCGTCGAGATTCAGGTAAGCCGTCAGCAGCCCCTCGAGGATATGCAGACGATCCTCGACCTTGGCCAGACGATGCTCGAGACGGCGACGCACGGTGGCACGACGATAACGCAGCCACTCGGCCAGCATCTCGTGCAGCGCCATCACGCGCGGGCGACCCTTGAGGTCGATGACGTTCATGTTGACGCGCGCGTTCTTCTCGAGATCCGTGGTGGCGAACAGGTGCGCCATCAGGCCTTCGATATCGACCCGATTGGAGCGCGGCTGAATCAGCAGGCGCGTCGGGTTCTCGTGGTCGGACTCATCGCGCAGGTCCGCGACCATCGGCAGCTTCTTGGCCTGCATCTGGGCGGCGATCTGCTCGATCACCTTGGCGCCGGAGACCTGATACGGCAGCGCCGTGATCACGATATCGCCTTCTTCCAGCACATAGCGGGCGCGCATCTTCACGCTGCCACGACCGGTGCGATAGAGCTTTGCGAGGTCGGTGCGCGGCGTGATGATCTCCGCCTCGGTGGGGAAATCCGGTGCCGGCAGGAAATCCATCAGCTGATCGCTGTCGGAGTCCGGGTTGCGCAGCAGGTGGCGTGTGGCGGCCACGACTTCATGCACGTTGTGCGGCGGAATGTCGGTCGCCATGCCCACCGCGATGCCGGTGGTGCCGTTGAGCAGCACATTGGGCAGACGCGCCGGCAGTACCTTGGGCTCGTTCATGGTGCCATCGAAGTTGGGCACCCAGTCGACGGTGCCCTGGGAGAGCTCGGACAGCAGCACCTCGGAATATTTCGACAGACGCGATTCGGTGTAACGCATGGCCGCGAAGGACTTAGGGTCATCCTGGCTACCCCAGTTGCCCTGTCCATCCACCAGCGGATAGCGATAGCTGAACGGCTGCGCCATCAGCACCATGGCCTCGTAACAGGCGCTGTCACCATGCGGGTGGAACTTGCCCAGCACATCGCCGACGGTACGCGCCGACTTCTTGTACTTGGCGTTGGCCGTCAGGGACAGCTCGCGCATGGCGTAGACGATGCGGCGCTGTACCGGCTTCATGCCATCACCGACATGCGGCAGGGCGCGGTCGAGAATCACGTACATCGAGTAGTCGAGGTACGCCTTTTCGGTGTAGTCACGCAGGGCCAGACGTTCGACGTCACCCTCCGCGACCTGGATATCCATGCTCATGGGCACTTGACCTTGATTACGAGCGTAAAACCGGGGAGCGCCTGACTGTGGCGCTCCCGAAAGAATGCTGTCGCGCAGCTTGTCTGGCTTTCGAAGTTCAACTGCTATCGAAGCCCAGTTGGCTTTCGAAGTTCAAATGGCTGTGAAAGCTCAACCGATGATCAGACCTCGATGTCAGCCATGTTGCCGTAGTCCTCGAGCCAGCTCTTGCGATCACTGGCGCGCTTCTTGGCCAGCAGCATGTCGAGCATCTCGTGGGTGCCGTCATCCGCACTGCGCGTCAGCTGCACCAGGCGGCGAGTGTCCGGTGCCATGGTGGTCTCGCGCAGCTGCAGCGGGTTCATCTCACCCAGCCCCTTGAAGCGCTGCACGTTGGGCGTGCCACGCTTGCTCTCGAGCTGCTTGAGGATGTGCGCCTTCTCGCTCTCGTCCAGGGCGTAATGGACTTCCTTGCCCAGGTCGATGCGATACAGCGGCGGCATGGCGACGAAGACGCGCCCGGCATCCACCAGCGCCGGGAAGTGCCGCACGAACAGCGCGCACAGCAGCGTGGCGATGTGCAGGCCATCGGAGTCGGCATCCGCCAGGATGCAGACCTTGTGGTAGCGCAGCTTGGTGAGGTCATCCGAGCCCGGGTCCAGCCCGATGGCGACCGCGATGTCGTGGACTTCCTGGGAGGAGTAGATGTCATGCGACTCGACTTCCCAGGTATTGAGGATCTTGCCGCGCAGCGGCAGGATCGCCTGTGTCTCGCGGTTGCGACCCTGCTTGGCACTGCCGCCAGCCGAGTCCCCCTCGACCAGAAACAGCTCACTGTCGGCGGGGTCGGAGCTAGAGCAGTCCGAGAGCTTGCCCGGTAGCGCAGGCCCGGAAGTGACCTTCTTGCGCGCGACCTTCTTGGCGCTTTTCAGACGGCGCTGGGCCGCCGAGATCACCAGTTCCGCCAGCGCTTCGGCCTGGTCGACATGATGATTGAGCCACAGCGAGAAGGCGTCCTTGACCACGCCGGAGACGAAGGCCGCGACACTGCGCGAGGACAGGCGCTCCTTGGTCTGACCGGCGAACTGTGGATCGAGCATCTTCACCGACAGCACGAAGGCGGCGCGCTCCCACAGGTCATCCGCACTCAGCTTGACGCCACGCGGCAGCAGACTGCGGTAGTCACAGAATTCCTTGAGCGCCTCGAGCAGGCCGGAACGCAGGCCATTGACGTGGGTGCCGCCCAGCGGCGTGGGGATCAGATTGACGTAGGGCTCCTGCACCAGCTCGCCGCCTTCCGGCAGCCACTGGATGGCCCAGTCGACGCCATGCTCCTCATCCTCGAAATGACCGACGAACGGCGATTCCGGCAGTCGCTCGAAACCATCGGTGGCACCGAGCAGATAGTCGCGCAGGCCATCCTCGTAGTGCCAGGCCGTCTCGCTGCCATCCGTCTCGGTCAGCACGACCTTGAGCCCCGGGCACAATACCGCCTTGGCGCGCAGCAGGTGACGCAGGCGTGCCATCGCCAGACGCGGACTGTCGAAGTAGCTCTCGTCCGGCCAGAAACGTACCAGAGTGCCGGTATTGCGCTTGCCGACGGTACCGATCTGACTCAGCTCCTCGACCTTCTCGCCATTCTCGAAGGCAATGCGCTGACGCAGACCCTCACGGCAGACTTCCACCTCAAGGCGTGTCGACAGGGCGTTGACCACCGAGACCCCCACGCCGTGCAGGCCGCCCGAGAAGCGATAGCTGTCCTGGGAGAACTTGCCCCCCGCGTGCAGCTTGGTGAGGATCAGCTCGATCCCGGTCACACCATGCTCGGGGTGGATGTCAGTGGGCATGCCACGACCATCATCCGCCACCTCGATACCGCCGTCTTCCAGCAGCTTCACGCGTACTTCCTTCGCGTGACCCGCCAGCGCCTCATCGACGGAGTTGTCGATGACTTCCTGGACCAGGTGGTTGGGCCGAGTGGTATCGGTATACATGCCGGGCCGCTTGCGGACCGGTTCGAGGCCGGAGAGAACCTCGATGGAACTGGCGCTGTACTGACTCATCGCAGCCTTGTGTCCTTGGTGTTGACGTCCGGCAGACGCATCACGGATGGCGATGCCTCTGCCTGATTTTCTGAAGAGAGTCGCCGCTGGCCGAACGATCCGATGACGGATTCATCTTCCTGTCCGGCCCGCACGCCCAACCGTCCTCGACACGTTAGCAGGGTGCGACGTGGAAGGATGTCGCAAGCGACGGGGCCAGACGATGGCCGGCATGCGCCATGATGGCAGGCAGGTACTCCGCCAGTCTGGCAAATCCATGATCCCCTCCCGGCGTGAGGATCAGCCGGCAATCCTGATAGAGGCTTGCGGCATCGTTGACGTCCAATGTCTCGTCCGCCGTGGCAAGCAGCACGAGGGTGCGCTGCGGCGTGACGGGGATCGCTTCCAGTGCGGCCAGCGCCGGACCGAATGCTTCGGTGACGGTGAAGGACTCGCCGGTATAGGGGTTGGCGTGGGTCGACCCCAGCCATGCCGTGACAAGCCTGACCGGGCGCACGGCTGGATTGATCAATACCGTGCGCGGCCCCTGACGCCATACGCTCTGCTCGCGGCCCTGGGGTCCATCGAGTCGCGCAGCCTCACGCGCGGCAAGCCAGGTGCTCAGAAAGCCACCCATGGAGCTGCCGATCACCACGATGGCGTCGTCACAGGCAGGGTCAGCCGGGTCGAGATCCAACTGCGCGCAGAGCGCCTGGTAGGCCTCCTCCACCACCGCCTGCCCGGCAGCGGGTTGAGGTGGGATGTCAGGCGCGACGCAGGGCAGACCGAATTCGGCGGCCGCACGCTTCATCAACTGCGCCTTGGGCGAGCAACTGGCCGAGTTGAAACCATGCAGGTACAACACGCCCCTGACCGGAGGAACGACAACGCCTGCCTGCGCAGGGTAATGGGGACGGCTCATCAGCGCTCCCGACACGCGCGAACCGAACGGCTCACGCTCGGTTCGCGGCAAGGTGTCTAGTGTAAACGATTGATTCCCATATAGGATAGCGAGAATACTGTATAAATCAACAGAGGATGATCGCCTGCGTGATCCCCCGTCAGCGCGGGTCCTGCCCCTGGGCGGCCCACACGGACTCGATCAAGGCACGACTGGAAGCGTCCAGCTGCTCGAAGCCTTCTCCCGTGGTCATGGTCGCTTCCGTCGCGGTGGCGATCTGCTTGCCCAGCTCCACGCCCCACTGATCGAACGGATTGATGTCCCAGATGGTGGCCTGGACGAAGACCTTCTGCTCGTAGAGCGCGATCAGGGCCCCCAGGGTTTCCGGCGTCAGCGCTTCCAGCAGCAAGGTGGTCGAGGGCTGATTGCCACGATAACGCTTGTGATTCGGCTGGGCCTCGTCACCCGGTATCGCGTCATCGCCCAGCATCAGCACGCGCGACTGGGCAAAGCAGTTGGCCAGTGTCAGACGGTGCTGCGCCTTGAGGTGGGCACGGGTCTCGGCGTCCTCGACATGGTCATAGCGACGCATCGGCGCGATGAAGTCACATTCCACTGCCTGGGTACCCTGATGCAGCAGCTGATAGAAGGCATGCTGGGCGTTCGGGCCCAGCTGGCCCCACAGCACCGGGCAGGTGGAGTAATCGACCATCTCGCCATCGTTGGTGACCGACTTGCCGTTGGATTCCATTTCCAGCTGCTCGAGGTAGCTGGCGAAGTATTCCAGGCGGCCGTCGTAGGGCAGGATGGAGTGGGCGCGAATATCGAGGAAGTTGTTGTTCCAGATACCCGCCAGCGCCAGCAATACCGGCAGATTGTCTTCCAGCGGTGCGGTGCGGAAATGCTCATCCAACTCATGCGCCCCCGCCAGCAGGCGACGGAAGTTGTCCATGCCGACATTGAGCGCGATGGGCAGTCCGATGGTGCCCCACAGCGAGTAGCGCCCGCCGACCCAGTCCCAGAACAGCAGCTGATGTTCCGGCGCGATCCCCCACTCGCTCATCTTCTCCGGCTTGGCGGATGCGCCGATGAAGTGCTGGCGATTGATCAGTCCTTCCAGACGGCCTTGCGGGTCAAGGCGCGACTTCAGCCAGTCACGCGCGGTGCGCGCATTGGAGAGCGTGTCGATGGTGGAGAATGACTTGGACGACAGGATGAACAAGGTGGTTTCCGGACTGAATGACTGCAGGTAGTCCGCCAGCTGTGAGCCATCCATGGTCGAGGCGAAGTGTACGCCGACCTCATGGACACCCTTGGGACGACAATCGCTCAGCGCGCTCGAGACCATCAGCGGCCCCAGGTCCGAGCCACCGACCCCCAGATTGACCACATCGGTGATCGGCTTTCCGGTGGCACCACGCCACTGCCCGCTATGGAAGGTCTCGACCATCTCGGCGAGCCGCTCGAGGCTCTCGTGGATGGCAGGTACCACATCCTCGCCATCCACCTCGAGACTTGCTGAGCGTGGCAGACGCAGGGCCGCGTGCAGGGCCGGGCGATCTTCCGAGCGATTGACGTGCTCACCGGCCAGCAGACGCTTGATGCCCTGCTCGACACCGGTTTCCCGCGCCAGCTCCAGCAGCAGCTCCAGGGTCTCCTGCTTGAGCCGCTGCTTGGAGAGATCCAGGCGCAGGCCCGCGGCAGAACGGGTGAAGGTCGTCACTCGATCGCGCCCTTGCGCCGCATTTTCGGCGAACAGGTCCTTCAGGTGCACATCGGCCATCTGCTCCTGATGATGACGCGCGAGGGCCTGCCAGGCCTGACTGTTACGGCGGGCAGAACGTGCAGACGATGGAGTGGACATGGCCACCTCTCTCCTTGAAGTGTCGCGACCGGCCCTGCGTGGCCCGGTCAGAAATCGGTTGATGGAGGCATCATCGGTAAGCCGCGGCGGGTGCGTCAGGCACCTCGAATGCGTAGAATGGCGGGCCCAGCAGGGCACTCAGCCCAGCCGCTCCCCGGCCAATGGCATGTCGCCCAGGCCCTCTGCCCGATGAAGCCTTGATCCATGAGTGATGCATCTTACCGTGACGCGATATTTACGACACCCCTTGACCGTGTTGCCAGCTTCTCCTTCGACGAACAGGTCGTCAGCTGCTTCCCGGACATGCTGCGCCGTTCGGTGCCGGGGTACGGTCAGATCATCGCCATGCTGGGGCTGATGGCCCGCGCTCACCTGCGCCCTGGCGCACGCGTCTATGATCTGGGCTGCTCGCTGGGGGCTGCCAGCATGGCATTGGCACGTGAGATGGCGGCCCAGGACATCGAGATCGAAGCCGTCGATCTGTCCCGGCCGATGGTCGAGCGCGCCAGCCGCGAGCTCGCCGACGCCTTCCCGGACCATCGCATCAACGTCAGTGAAGCCGATATCCGCACCCTGGAGTACCAGCCTGCCGGAATGATCGTGGTCAACTTCACCCTGCAGTTTCTGCCGCCGCAGGACCGCGACGCCGTGATCGACAAGCTGTTTGCGGCGCTGGAGCCCGGCGGCGTGCTGATCCTGTCCGAGAAGATCATCAGCGACGACCCGGTCGAGAACGCCTGGTTGATCGAGCGCTATCACGACTTCAAGCGCGCCAACGGCTACTCCGACCTCGAGATCTCGCAGAAACGCGAAGCGCTGGAGGACGTGATGAAGCCCGACAGTCTCACCACTCACCATGCGCGCCTGGCACGCGCCGGCTTCGCGCGCAGCCACACCTGGCTGCAATACCTGAACTTTGCCTCGATGGTCGCTTTCAAAGCCGCCGAATGACCGCTACGCCTGCACGGACCCGACCCAGCGCATGAGCATTTCCCCCTACGATCGTGATCTTTACCGCGCCTTCACCGAGCTTGCCTGTGAGCCAGGCGCCGTCGGTGACGGCTTCGCCCGCTGGCTGGGCGCCCTGCCCGAGCAACTGGCCAAGGGTCTGGACCGCAAGCGCCATGCTGACCTCAAGGCCTGGCATGGCGCGCTGGAGAAGCTGCCGACGCTACCTGACGAGCGCGAGGTGCAGCTGGACGCCGACCGTGTGGGCGCTCGCTTCCCGACAGGCCTGAGCACGGGCCAGCAACGCCAGAGCGAGAATCTGCTGCGTGCGATGATGCCGTGGCGCAAGGGCCCCTATCAGCTCGACGAGATCCATATCGATACCGAATGGCGCTCCGACTGGAAGTGGCAGCGCCTCGCGCCGCATCTGTCGGATCTCACTCACCGTCGCGTGCTGGATGTCGGGGGCGGCAATGGTTACCACGGCTGGCGCATGGTCGGCGCTGGTGCCGCCTTCACGCTGGTGATCGACCCTTCCCCGCGCTTCTACTGCCAGTTCCATGCCGTGCGTCACTTCATCGGCGCGGATCACCCTCAGGGGCGCAATCTGCACTTCCTGCCGGTGGGCATCGAGGACGTCCCCGCGAAGATGGCCGCCTTCGACACCGTGTTCTCGATGGGGGTGCTCTATCATCGCCCCTCGCCGATGGACCACCTCTTCCAGCTGCGCGATGCCCTGCGCCCCGGCGGCGAACTGGTGCTGGAAACCCTGGTGGTGGAAGGTGACGTGACGATGGTACTGATGCCCGGCGAGCGCTACGCCGCGATGCCCAACGTCTACTTCCTGCCGTCCTCCCGGGCGCTGGCCCACTGGTGTGAGCGCGCCGGTTTCAAGGACGTGCGCATCGTCGATGAAGCGGTGACCACGCTGGATGAGCAACGCTCGACCGACTGGATGACCTATCACTCGCTGAGCGACTTCCTCGACCCTGACGACCCACGCCTGACCCGTGAAGGCCATCCGGCACCACGGCGTGCGGTGCTGATCGCCACGCGCGCCTGATCTGCGCAGCACCTTCTCTCCCAGCGGTGTCTGCGCCGGGGCAGACAAAGACGGCGGCGCTCATCGAGCACCGCCGTCTTCGTCTCTCGTGTCATACGATGCCCAACCGCCGGGCCTGTCGATACAGATTGCCGCGATCGACCTTGAGCCTGCGCGCGGCCTCTGCCCAGTTGCGATCACTCGCCAGCCAGACCCGCGAGATGTGCTCGCGCTGAAACGCCTCGGTGGCATCACGCAGCCCCAGCGCTTCATCGATGTCCTGCAGGACATGACGCTGCGCCGGGTTCGCTCTCCCCGCCTGAATCGTGCCATGCCCCTCCTGTGCGGCGTGGAGGGCAATGCCACCGGCCTGCTCGTGCGCCACCTCGGCACTCGCCTCCAGCCCCAGCAACTCCGGCGTGATCACCACCAGCTGACGCCCATCGGCGCGCAGGCGCGTCGGATGAGCCCCCTGCGCCAGCCGCGCATGCAGGGCGGCACGACTCAGGCAGTGCTCCAGCTCACGCACGTTGCCGGGCCACGGGTAGTCACACAGCAGACGCTCCGCCGCCGGCGTCAGGCGCAGGTTGCCCAGCCCGAGGCGCGTGCGGTTGTGCTCGAGAAAGGTTCCCGCCAGCGCCAGCAGATCCGCTCGTCCGCGCTCACGCAGCGGCGGTACCCTGAGCGGATAGACGCTCAGGCGGTGGTAGAGATCTTCGCGGAAATGCCCGGCGGCGACTTCGGCCTCGAGGTCACGATTGGTCGCCGCGATGACGCGCACGTCCACGCTGACCACGCGATCGCTGCCCAACGGCTGCAATTCACCTTCCTGCAGCACCCGCAGCAGCTTGGGCTGTAACGCCAGTGGCAGCTCACCGATCTCGTCCAGCAGCAGGGTGCCGCCATCGGCCATCACGAAATGACCACGGTGATCATGGGACGCACCGGAGAAGGCCCCTCGCCGATGCCCGAACAGCGCACTCTCGACCAGTTCCGGTGCCAGCGCGGCACAGTTGATGCGCACCAGAGGCCGACTGGCGCGACGCGACGCATCGTGCAACCGCTGGACCACGCCCTCCTTGCCCACCCCGGTCTCGCCCGTCACCAGCACCGTCATGTCGGTATCGGCTACCGCTTCCAGCTGTGCCTCCAGTCTCGCCATCGCTGGCCCGCGCTGCGGACAGGTCCTCTGGGCCTGCGGTGTCATGCCCGGCGCAAGCGCTGCCATGCCGGTCAGCGGAGCGGCCCCACGCTCAAGCCGTGATGCCAGCGCCAGACAGCAGGTGGGCAGCGTCAGCAGGTCATGAAGCTCCTGATGCTCCTGATGCTCCTGATGCTCCTGATGCTCCTGATGCTCCTGATGCTCCTGCGCCAGGACGTCTGCCAGCTCGGCATCGCCGACCTGCCGTACCTCCAGCGCTTCCAGCGGGGCCAACACGCCGGGTGTCAGCGCATCGAAGGTCATCACGCCCAGCAACCTGTCCCCTTCGCGCAGCGCGATACCCGCACAGTCGTGCACCAGCAGATCCGGCCCATGCACTTCCCCCAACAGGCCATCGAAGGGGTCCGGCAGGTCACTGTCCACCGCGAAGCGATAGACACCGGTGTGCTCGGCAATCGCCTTGAGCCGCGGATGCTCTGACAACGCAAAGCGCCGGCCGCGCACCTCGGCAGGTAGCCCATGCGTGGCCAGCGGCAGCAACTCGTCACGCTCCGGCAGATAGCGCATCAGCGTCGCGGCCTCGCCGGGCAGACGCTGCATGATCACGGCCAGCAGACGGGTCCATGGCAAGGCACGCCGCTTGCCGCCCTCCTCTTCCGTCAACCAGGCAGCAAGCCAGGCGTTCAGGGCGGCAAGGGGCGTATCATTGCGTGGCAAGGGAGTCTCGGGCATGCGGGATTCCTGACGTCAGTCAACCGGAAATGGCGGGCGAGGTACTGGATGATGAGCACGCGGCTCACGCGACGGCGTGTCGCAAGACATCGTCATGGTGACAGATGATGTCATCATGACACGCAAGATGTCATCTTGACACATTCTCACGTCGTGTATTTTTCACATCACCGCTCTCGAGGGCGCATGGATACTGGCCTGACGAGTTGGCATGGCCCTTGCTATCTTCATGGCGACATTCATCACGAGGTATCGTCATGCTGACCAACGCCCAGGAAGACCTGATCGCCGCCACCGCTCCCGTCGTCGCCGAGCACCTCAACGCCATTACCGCGCGCTTCTATCCGCTGATGTTCGAGCGCTATCCCGAAGTGAAGCCGCTGTTCAATCAGACGCACCAGGCCAGTGGTGGTCAAGCCCGTGCACTGGCCGGCGCCGTGCTCGCCTATGTCGGCGCACGCCACTCGCGTGAAGCGGTGGACCGCCTGCTCGCGCCCGTGGTCAGCAAGCACGTCTCGCTCAATATCCTGCCCGAGCACTACCCCATCGTCGGCGAGTGCCTGATGGCCGCCATCGGTGAGGTGCTGGGAGACGCCGTCACGCCGGAGATCGCCGACGCCTGGGGCGCCCTCTACGGAGAGCTGGCCGCCGTGCTGATCGCCGCCGAGCAGGGCCGCTACGACAGCTTCGCTGCCACCCGCGGCGGCTGGCAGGGGCTGCGCCGCTTTCGCATCGTGCGCACGGAGGACGAGAGCCGCGAGATTCGCTCGCTGTACCTGGCGCCAGTGGAAGGTCCGATGTTCTCCTTCCTGCCGGGCCAGTACATCGGCATGCGCCTGACGACACCGCAGGGCGTGATCCACCGTCATTACAGCCTGTCACACGCGCCGGACGAGCGCTTCTGCCGCATCTCGGTCAAGCGTGAAGACCACGGCCAGTCCAGCCAGTATCTGCATGCGCTGAATGTGGGTGACGAGATCGATCTGCTGCCGCCGGCCGGCGAGCTGACCTTCGAGCATGCCGCGCCCCAGAGCCCCGAGGCCCCGGTACTGCTGCTGTCTGCCGGCGTCGGCCAGACACCGATGCTCTCGCTGCTGGAGGCAGCGCTCGCGGCGGGCCGTCAGGTGATCTATCTGCATGCGGCCCGCAATCCCGAGGTACATGCCTTCGACACCACGCTGCAATCACTGGTCGCGCAGTATCCCGAGCAGCTGCATTATCAGGTCTGCTACGAGAAGGCTGACACTCTGCCGACGCATGCGCACCTGGGCATCATCGAGCGCGACTGGCTGGCACGTCAGATTGCCGCGACAGGTGCCAGTGCCGAGTCCCTGCAGGCCTTCGTGATCGGTCCGCATGGCTTCATGCAGAGCATGATCCAGCACCTCAATCGCATCGGCGTACCGCTCACCCAGTGCCATCATGAGCACTTCGGCCCCTCCACACCGCTTGCCATCGACGCCGCTGCCGCCTGATGCGCTGACGTGACCCGCACCATGCAAAAAGCCCCCATCGCCTTGCGGCCATGGGGGCTTCTGCGTTCTCCGGCTTCATATCCAGCAGGCCGTGTTGTTATCGCGTGTCCAGCGTTGTTGTTATCGGGTCATGCGACGGAGTCGACCGTGCCGGCTCGACTCCGTTACCGCGACTCATGTTGCCAAGGCTCAGTTGCCACGGCTCAGTTGCCAAGACTCTGTTGCAAAGGCTCTGTTGCAAAGACTCAGCTGCCACGGCCCAGCAGCTCACGCACGTCGCGGGCTTCCCAGTGCGGGAAGTGCTTGCGTACCAGCGCGTTGAGATCGGCTTCAAACGCGGCCCAATCGGTCTGCTGCGTGGTTGCCTGCGTGCCGGAGCGGCCCACGCCACGAATCATGCCCGCGCCGACGGTCACGTTGCTCAGACGATCGATGACGATGAAGCTGCCGGTGCCCGGGCTTGAACGGTAGTCGTCCACCGGCACCGACTGGGTCAGCTCGAGCTGGACGCGGCCGATGGCGTTCAGTGCCAGGCTGTCGCCCTCGTGATGTTCCAGCGTGTTGACGTCGTAGAGGTAATCGATGGCACTGACCTGCCCGGTCAGATCACGGGTCGCCAGCTTGATATCGTACTGACGGCCCGGTTGCAGCGGCTTCTCGTGCATCCAGACGACATCTGCTTCCAGCGCATTGGAGAGCGGCAGTTCGGCGTCTGCCGCCACCAGCCAGTCACCGCGCGAGATGTCGATCTCGTCGTCAAGCGTCAGCGTGATGGCCTGGCCCGGATAGGCGATCTCGAGGTCGCCATCGAAGGTGACGATGCGCTCGATGGTCGAGATCTTGCCGGACGGCAGCACCTTGACGCTGTCACCCGGACGCACGACACCGGCCGCCAGCGTGCCGCAGTAGCCACGGAAATCCAGATTGGGACGATTGACGTACTGCACCGGGAAGCGCAGATCGCTGAGGTTCTGATCGCGAGTCAGCTCGACGGTTTCCAGCACCTCCAGCAGCGACGGTCCGGCCTGACCATCGACGGTGTACCAGTCAAGTGACGGGCTGCGATTGACGACGTTGTCGCCCTTGAGCGCGGACATCGGCACGAAGCGGATATCCGGTGCATTCAACTTGTCGGCGAATTCCTGATACTCGGCGACGATCTCGTTGAAGCGCGCCTCGGAGTAGTCGACCAGATCCATCTTGTTGACCGCGATCACCAGATGCTGGATCCCCAGCAGGTCGGCGATGAAGCTGTGACGACGGGTCTGGGTCTGCACGCCGTAGCGCGCATCGATCAGAATGATCGCCAGGCTCGCGGACGAGGCACCGGTGGCCATGTTGCGGGTGTACTGCTCATGCCCCGGGGTATCGGCGATGATGAACTTGCGCTTGTCGGTCGAGAAGAAGCGATAGGCGACATCGATGGTGATGCCCTGCTCGCGCTCGGACTGCAGGCCATCGACCAGCAGGGCCAGATCGACTTCATCACCGGTGGTGCCACTGGTCTTGGAGGCCTGGGTGATGGAGGCCAGCTGATCTTCATAGATCAGCTTGGAATCGAACAGCAGACGACCGATCAGGGTCGACTTGCCGTCATCGACGCTACCGCAGGTGATGAAGCGCAGCAGGTCCTTGCGCTCGTGTTCTTGCAGGTAGGCTTCGATATCCGCGGAAATCTTGTCTGACGCGTGGGACACACTCTTCTCCTTGCCGCTGTCATGGGCCTGATGAGCTGGCGAGCCAGTATCACGAGCCAGTGCCTCGTGAGGCTGCGAGCCGATTCATCAGGCGAATTGTTCGTTCAGGTCATCAAGCACGAGGCGGAATCAACAGGATGGGGCCTCGTGAGGAAATGGGCCTAGCGAGAATTGGCGACTAGAAATACCCTTCGCGCTTCTTCTTCTCCATCGAGCCTGCCTGATCGTGATCGATGGCACGCCCAGAGCGCTCGCTGGTACGGGTCAGCAGCATTTCCTGGATGATTTCCGGCAGGGTCGCGGCGGTGGATTCCACGGCGCCGGTCAGCGGGTAGCACCCCAGGGTGCGGAAGCGCACGGACTTCATCTCCGGCACTTCGCCTTCCTTGAGCGGCAGACGGTCGTCGTCGACCATGATGTCGAGGCCATCACGCTTCACCACCGGACGCACGGCAGAGTAGTAGAGCGGCACGATCTTGATGGACTCGAGGTAGATGTACTGCCAGATGTCCAGCTCGGTCCAGTTGGAGAGCGGGAAGACGCGGATGGACTCGCCCTTGTTGATCTTGGAGTTGTAGATGTTCCACAGCTCCGGACGCTGATTCTTGGGGTCCCAGCGGTGGTACTGGTCACGGAAGGAGTAGACGCGTTCCTTGGCCCGCGAGGCTTCCTCGTCACGACGCGCACCGCCGAAGGCCGCATCGAAACCATGCTTGTCCAGCGCCTGCTTCAGCGACTGGGTCTTCATGATGTCGGTGTACTTGGCGCTGCCGTGCTCGAACGGATTGATGTTCGCCTCGACGCCTTCCTGATTGATGTGCTCGATCAGTTCCATGCCGACTTCCGCGGCCATCTCATCGCGGAACTTGATCATCTCCTGGAATTTCCAGGTGGTGTTGACGTGCATCAGGGGGAACGGCGGCACGCCCGGCGCGAAGGCCTTGCGCGCCAGATGCAGCATCACGGCGGAGTCCTTGCCGATGGAGTAGAGCATGACCGGATTGGAGAACTCGGCCGCCACTTCACGAATGATGTGGATGGACTCGGCCTCGAGCTGCTTGAGGTGGGTCTGACGTTCGGGGGTAAGCATCGCGTGCGGCAACCTCGTGAGCGCTGGGAGTCGCCCTGGAAGGCGGCCCGTGACAATCAGTGGGCGTGCCCGCGGGTCGTGTCGATCGAGATGACTCTCACTCTCTCACCCCCCACGGAGCATGCTGGATACCGATACGGTACCCGCGCCGCCTTGATAACGTCAAAGAATCAGAAAATATCTTTTAAGATCAAAAATGAATACCTGACTCCCGCAGCCCCGGGACACGTCAGCCCCACGCCGATGGCGAAACGCCGCGAGCGGGAGCGCGAAGGCGCTCACAGGCTGACACGCTCCACCCAGGTCTCGAGGCACTCTCCGTCGAGATCCACGACCCTGAAGCCTGGCCGCGCCGCTTCATCGACGGCGAAATCATGGCTGAGCGGCGCGAACTGGTCTGACGTGGAGGGCACGCCATAGACGGCGACACTGCCCTGCCCGCTCGGGCGCCGGGTGGCGAAAGCCTGATGGATATGGCCGCACAGGATGGCCCGCACCTGCGAGTGATGACTCAGGGTGTCCCACAGGGCATCACGGTCGGCCAGGCCCAGCTGATCCATCCAGTCCGAGTCGATCGGCACTGGATGATGATGCATCGCCAGCAGCGTCGGCCTCGTATCCTCCTCGAGCGACAGCGACAGCGCCGCCAGCTGCTCGCGGCCAAGCTCGCCCCCTGCCTGTCCAGAGATGCGCGAGTCCAGACACAGCAGACGCCAGTCACCAAGATCAAGCTCTTGATGGAAAGGACGCAGCTCCTGCATGAAATCCGGGTGGTCATGATTGCCGGCGAACCAGAACCACGGACACCCCAGGGCATCGAACAGCTCCCCCGCCAGACGGTAGGAGGCAGGGCTCTCATCCTGGCTGACATCCCCGGTCACCAGCAGGATGTCGGGACGCAGGCTTGAGGCGTGCGCCATCACGGCCTCCAGCTGACGCAAGGGGAAGCCCAGTCGTGAGCGCGCGTCAGGGTCGGCACGCAGATGACAGTCACTTATCTGGATCAGTCGCATGGGTCTCTCGAACAGCGGAAAAAAGAACAGAACCGCGATGGCCGGGCCATCGCGGTTCTTTCAGGCAGTCAAGCGGACAGCCGGTCAGGTGTGGAATCCGCAACGCGAATTCTCTTTCTGATCATGACGCTGGCGCTGCCCTCACTCCCCCATCCCGGCGGGCCTCACGACAGCCTCGTCACGGCAATCGCGTCACGGCAGCCTCGTCACGAGAACCTCGTCATGGCAACTCGGGCACATCGGCTTGCCCGAAAGCCTGAGCATGGCTCAACCACTCGCCGAGAAAACGATTGAGCTGAAGCTTTTCATCCGGCTGGTGCATGCGAGGGTTCGGATAGCGGTTGCGCCCCGAGAAATGCCGTTGACGCTGGAAGTCGGTGACTTCGGCCATGCGTACATCGTGATAGAGATGCACGCTCATCCGCGGGGAATCGATGATGTGATCCAGCACGCCAGTCTGGGCAACCGTGACCATGGTGGTATAGGGCGCGCACTCGACCACCTCGAGCAACAGGGTACCGAAGTGGCCCTGATTGCCCGCCAGGGGAAAGGCGAAGCTGTCCCCCGCCTCGGCCTTGCCGAGGATGCGCGTGAGGCGCAGATAATTGGACCCGCACTCGGCATGGAGTGCTTTTAGGTCGGCCACATAGGCTTTCTTGACCTGCATGGGCAAACTCCTTGCGAATCTCAGAACATTGGCGTGCTGTCTAGCAGGGCACACCCTGTATCGTGCATGGCATGATGCGGGCAAAGCGCGACAGATCAAGCGCCGTGAGAGCGCCCGGCAGCGGGGTTTCGGCGCTCGGCACTGACGCAGGCATTGATCGACTGCCGGCCTGCCGGTGGCAGCAAGCCTCTAGAATAGCAGTTCTGGTGGGCAGGTTGAGGAACCCTGCGTGAGCCACGGGGGATTGCCAAGCAACGCCTTCGCTGTCTCAGGCGTGCATCACCCGCAGTGCAGCACGCTCCCGCAACAGCCACTGCATGGCCATGATCGCCATGGCATTGCCAAGCCTGCCCTGCTCCAGAAGCGACAGGGCCGCCTGGAAATCGAGCACATGCACGCGAATATCCTCGTTCTCTTCTGCCAGCCCATGCACCCCGCCCAGTCCGCTGCTGTCGCATAGCCCGATGAACAGGGTGACCTCTTCGGTGCAGGCGCCGGGGCTGGGGTAATAGCGGTAGAGCTCGATCAGCTCCTTCAACTCGCAACCGGCCTCCTCGACCGCCTCACGCCGCGCGACCTCCGCCGCACTTTCCTGCTTGTCCACCAGGCCGGCGATGGGCTCCAGACTCCAGGGGGTGCGCTCGTCCTCGAGCATGCCGGCCCGGATCTGCTCGACGAAGACCACACGATCCGTCACCGGGTCATAGGGCAGCACACCGACGGCATCATGGCGAACATGCACCTCGCGCTGGATCACATCACTCCAGCCACCGTTGAAACGCCGATGGCGAAGCTCGCGCTGCTCCAGGCGAAAGAAACCGTCCTGCAGCACCCTGGTCTCGACCCGTTCGACATCGTCATGCGCAAAGACCTGCTGCCCTGCCACGTGCTCTGGTGTATCGCTCATGCATCCTCCTTGGCTGAAGTCGCATTATCCCGACCTCGCCCTGCGCTGGCCAGCCCGCCCACTGGACGTGAAAGCGGCACTGTCCGAAGGAAGTGCCCCTCGTCCAGTGCCGCCGAACGGTCACCGTTGTCCTGAAGCCGCGTGCGCGACACTCACTCCAGTCGTGTGATCAGTGCCTTGATCTCGCGCTTCAGCTCCTGATCGGCCAGCTCACGATTGGGCCGAGCCGGGCCCTTGAGCGCGAGCCGTGCATGCTTGAGTGCCTCGGCCTTCCTGCCCTCGGAGGCCAGATAGTCGGCATAGTAGAAATTGGTATCCATGCCCTGAGGATTGACGGCCAGCCCCTGACGCAGCACCTCCCCCGCCTTGTCATCATCGCCAAAGCCGACCGGCCAACCCGGCGCCTTGTCATACAGCGCCCCGAGCGTCACGTAGGCAGAGGCATTGTCGCCCCGGGGGTCAAGCTTGATGGCCTGCTCCAGGGTGGCCTTGGCTTCCTTGGCCAGATCCAGCGCTCCCAGTCCCCCTCGCGCCTTGGCCCACGACGCCAGGATGATACCCTCCCAGGTCAGCACATGGGCGTTGTCCGGGTATTGGTCCGCCAGCGCGCGCACTTCCTTGCCCAAGGCCTCCATGCCGGTTTCCTGAGCGTCCCCGGAGGATTGATAGTTGACCTGGGCCCAGCGTTTCATGAGTCCGAAGACGGCATCATCTCCTTCGGCGGCCTGGACGCCGGTCATGCCGGCCAGCGTGATGCCCAGCGCCATGCCTCCTGAGAGCATCAGCTGGTAGACACGATGCGTGGCGCGACGAGTACGGCGTAGCGATGACGGGATTGGCATGGACAGCTCCCTGAAATTCATTATTGTTGGCGGGATGATACGGCAATGCCCTTGAGACCTGCGCCTTGGCAGGCGTGCTGGTGAATTGCCGCAATGGCGATATCACGAGAACGTGAACGGCATGCCAAGACTGTAACGAACGTTTGAATCTGCCGCCAACCCCCCTTGGTCGCAGGCCTCAACGCAAGACAGCGCCCTTTGCGGGCGCTTGCCCTTCATTTTCGCAGGCTGTGGAGAAAGACATGCAAGGTCGTAACATGACGCGCTGGCGCGATCCCAAGACCGATCCTCGTCAGGAAAAGAAGAGCAACGTGATCACCCCGCAGGGCCACGCGAAGATGAAGGCGCTGGCCGACCACCTGAGGCGCGTCAGGCGACCGGAGCTGTCGCGCAAGACGGGCGAGGCCGCCGCCATGGGGGATCGCAGCGAGAATGCGGATTACACCTACAACAAGAAGGCACTGAATCAGACCATCGCCAAGATCGCCTATCTGGAAAAGCGTCTGGATGAACTGACCATCGTCGACCGCCTGCCCGCGGATCTGGAGCGCGTGTATTTCGCGGCCTTCGTGACGCTGGAGGATGAACAGGGAGAGGAGATGGAGATACGCATCGTCGGCCCTGATGAGACCGACAACGCGCGCCGCTGGATCAGCGTCGATGCCCCCCTCGCCCGGGCACTGCTGGGCAAGGGGCTGGATGATGACGTGAGCGTGGCAGCGCCGGGCGGCGAGACCACCTACATCATCACGGCCATCCGCTATCAGTCGCCGGAGGCGTAAGCGGCGGGCTGGGCATCAGGTCGCAGGGAATCAGTCCACAGAGGATCAGCGCGCCTTGCGTGCACGATAGACCTTGAACTGGCGCGTTTCGGCCAGCACCTCGAATTCGCCGAAGGCCGCCTGCAACAGATCCGGATAGGGCAGGAAGGCATTGGCCACCAGCGTCAGGGTACCGCCCGGCACCAGGTGATCCGGCGCCTGGCTGATCAGACGCGCCGCCGGTCCGTAATCGATATCGCGCTCATGATGGAACGGCGGATTGGCCACGATGGCCTCGAACCGCTCGCCCTCGAACGCCGCGAAGACATCGCTCAGGCGTACGTCCGCCTCAAGCCCGTTGAGCGCCAGACTGCGACGGGTCGCCTCCACCGCGAAGGCACTGACATCGCCTGCCATCACGCGCGCACCGTGACGCGCCAGCCAGCAGCTGATGATGCCGTCGCCCGCCCCGATATCCAGCGCCCGCTTGTAGCCACGGGTCGGCAGGTTCTCCAGCAGCAGCGCGGTACCCGGATCCAGCTTGGCATTGCCGTAAAGGCCCGGATGGCTGGTCAGGCGCAGCTCCAGCGCCTCGAATTCGCCCCAGCCTTCTGTCCATTCTCCAGCCACTGCCAGTGGCGATTCACTGCTGGCGGCCTGTTCGGCCGTCAACTCACGCGTGGCGGATGACCACAGCTGGCAACGACGCGCGGTATCGTCCTTGCGGGCCGTCATTCCCAGTGCCTTGAGGATGCGCTCAGCGCGCTTGATGCCACCGTTGACCTCGCCCACCACCTTGATCGGCGTACCTGTCGGCAATACATGGCACAGCGCCACCAGCCACCACTCGCCCAGCGCATGCGCCTTGGGCCAGAACAGCAAGGCACCCGCCGCCTCGCCAATCGTGGTATCCGCGCGGGCTTCGGCAAAGGCCACCGCATGGCTGACCCGGTGCCCGGCCTCCCGCGCGGCATTCACGATGCCGGTGTCATGCCCCCAGACACGCCGCTGGCGGTCCGATGACAGCCACCAGTCATCACGCGGTGCAGCGACCCACAGCCAATCACGGAAATCACTGTCCTGGCGTTCAAGCAACTGGCAGGCGGGGGTTTGAGCAGACATGAAGACTCCGAAAAGATAGGAAACGGCAGATGATGAACAGCAAGACGGCGCAGAAGCCTGCGCCGTGACACCTCAGGCAGGGCGCACCAGCTCATAGTGCAGATAGCGTCCGAGATGGACGAAGGGGGGCGTGCGCCAGTGCTGGCACTCGAGGGCCAGCAGTTTCTGCATGTCCCCCTCACTCAGCGGGTCGCGCGAGCGCAGATAATCATGGAAGACTCGCAGCCCTGTCAGCTCGCGCACCTCAAGCCCGGCCTCCTCGGCCCACTGGCGAATCTCGACATCACGCAGCGGCGAGATGGGCGTCAGACGCTTGCCCGTCCCCCATCCGGCCAACCGCCCGTCCAGCACCTTGTCGAAGTTGCCCTTGGTGACGTTGGAGAATGCCAGCGCGTCGCGATTGAAGACGCTCAATGACATCACGCCACCCGGTGCCAGCAGCTGTGCCAACAGCAGAAACCCTTCACGCGGAGAGACCAGCCATTCAAGAACGGCATGGCAGACCACCACCGGCCATTGTCGGTGGGCCGCGGCGGCGAACCCCTGCAGATCACGTCCATCCCAGGTCAGGCGCTCTGTCAGGGTGGCCTGCGTCAGCGGGGCCGCATCCTCCTCTGGAGAGGACAGTCGCTGCATGGCGCGCTCACGCATCTCACCGGAAGGCTCGACCAGCGTCAGCTGATGGCCACGCGACAACCACCAGTGCGCCATCTGACCAAGTCCGGCCCCGATCTCGAGCACCTGGGTGGCCGGCAGATGGGCGAAACGCTCCTCCATCAACTGGCGAGTCAGCGCCAGACGCACCCTGCCACGCTCGGTGGTATAGAAACCGCGCTCGAACTTTTCCGCCAGCCCATCGAAATGACGATCCGCCGTGGCACGACGGACACGGGACTCCCCTCGGAAAGGCGGGTTGGAAGCATCAGACATGGCAGACAGGATCTCGAACGTGAAGGAATCGGAGGTCACGACTGGACGACAGTCGGCAGTGCAGACGCCGAAAGGCGCCGCGCGGGACAAGGCGGCAGGTAGGCTACTCCATCAAAGCCAGAATGCAAGCAGACTGCGGCGCAGAGCCCTGACATCCGGCCGGGCAGGCGGCATTCCCCCGCTCATTGAATCCACGTAACATGGCACCCTCCGCTCATCCCGCTCCCCTTGCCTCAGACCGAGCGCCGGATCCCCGGCAGTCTTCCGTCACTGGCACCGCTGGGAGTTGATGGCTCATCCCACATCTTTACGGACAGATGGCCACCATGAAACAACGCGTCCTGCTTGTGGTACGCAAGCTCAACATCGGCGGGATCCAGCGAAACACCGTCAATCTGGCCAATGTCCTGTGCCGCGAAGGTCACGAGGTGCATGTGCTCGTGCTCAAGGGTGAACTCGAACTCATCCCGGACCCGGGCGTACATGTCCACCAGATCGACTTCGACAAGGCATTCCGCAAGACCGGCATTGGCCTGGTGTATGACCTCTTCACCCGCGCAGTGCTCAACCCTCTGATCAAGGGCTCTGGATTCGTCTGGCGCGGCTATTACGGTGGCGCCTACCTGCGGCGATTCATCCGTACCCTGGAAACACGCCATGGCCCCGTCGACCGGGTGATCATGCGCGGCCAGGGCGCCTTCGAGACGGTCTGGTCACTCAAGGACCCGCGCCTGTGGCAGGTCACCGTGTCCTGGCCCGGTGACATCCGCCAGGGCTGGCGTCAGAAATTCCTGCTCAAGCGCCTGTACGCCGACAAGCAGATCATCTGCAATACCGACAATGTCCGCGAGCAACTCGAGCGACTGCTCTCGCAACACGCTGTCACGCCTCGACGCCTCGCCACCATCGGCAACGTCTGCGATCTCGATGCCATCGCGCAGATGGCGGATGAGCCCGTGGAGCTGCCATCACGTCCCTATGTCGTGCAGGTATGTCGCCTGTCGGACGTGAAGCGCCAGGATGTCCTGATCAAGGCCTATCTCGCCGCGGATATCGAGGAAGACCTGGTCATCGTCGGCGATGGGCCCAAGCGCGAGAGTGTGGAGAACCTGATTCGCGAGCTCGGGGTGGGCGACCGGGTCCATCTCATCGGCAGCCGGGTCAATCCCTACCCTTGGATGAAGCATGCCCGTCTGTTCATTCTCAGCTCGCGCAGTGAAGCCTTCGGAATCGTGCTGGTGGAAAGCATGTGCTGCGGCACGCCATGCGTCGCGCCGGATGTCCCCGGTGGGGTCCGCAATGTGCTGATCCATGATCAGGCGCGGCTGATCTCCGAGAACAGCATTGAAGGCCTGGCAGCCAAGATCCGCGAAGGGCTCGAGAACCCGCCGTCACTCGCCGAGGATCCGGAGTTGATCGAACGTTTCCGCGACACCCGTATCATGCAGGAATTTCTGGCCCTGCCAACGGATGCCGAGGCAGCACATCGCGACTGAACACAACGCGATGGAATGACGAGATGCCCTGCCCCGCCCGGCACGACTGCCATTCTCCGGGCAACAGGTCAGGGCATCATAAATGACGTGCCATGCATGAGGCGCCGTGCTGCTCAAGCCGGGGTCCGGCTCACCCTGAAAGCTGCTGGCGCATGGGCGCGCAGGATGTGACCCGGCCCGGAAGCCAGAGGGCAGGCAAGCGAGAGACAGCAGAAAGACACCCTGTACAGAGAGTGACGAGAGATGCAGGAAAGAATGATGCGGGGATGAATGAAGGGCTGGCGCCCCCTGCAGGAGTCTAATAGCCCAGATACCACAGGGCCTAGGAGGATATTATTGCTCCTACCATACACGCCACCATACAAAAAAATTGATTCTGGAATAGGTTTCGATGGTACGCCACCGAGAGAAGGTAAGCGCACCAATTTAGGAACCACGGTCACCACATCTCGATCACCGCCAGTAAGCTCGGTGCCTCGCCGATGATCTGCCCTCTCCACCTAGACCAAGCAGCCCACCTCGACATTGCTTAGGCAGATACGCTCTTTATCGCCGATGAGACCAGTATGCATGCCCGTCCCGGGACTTCCGATCACCTCGCCTTCCCTACCCCCATTAGTGGGAGCATATTGCCCGACCTGACATCTCGACTTTCTTGAGACAGCCCACCTTTCGAGCCAGCGATATAACTCATTCGATTGACGGCTACTGACACATGGAAGGCTTCGGAGCTTTCCATTGCACTGCAACTATTCTAACTGTTATTCAGACCAGATCAGCAAAAATGACTTTTCACTCTTAACTTAGGTAGTCGCGAGGCATAGAATCATCATACTTCTTGTTATCCACTACCCAAGAGCAGGTGAGTTCGTCATGTCAGACCCGTTCAAGCAACTACACGATGCCATGAATAAGTTCTCCATCGAGCGTGACTGGGACCAATTTCACTCGCCCAAGAACCTTGCCATGGCACTGACCGTTGAGTCAGCAGAGCTGCAAGAGTGCTTCCAGTGGCTGACAGAGACACAGTCCCAAGAGCTGGATGAGAAACAACTGGCAGCCGTTCGCGATGAAATAGCTGACATTCAGCTCTACCTGGTGCGCTTGGCTGGAAAGCTGAACGTGGACATCGAATCGGCTTGCTTGGCAAAGATGGAGAAAAATGCGGAAAAATACCCTGTCAAACAAGTGAAAGGAAGCGCGAAAAAGTACACACAATATGAGGATAGAGAAACCTAGTACTGGAATGTACTACAGGAGAAAAACAACGAACACAGTGATTTATCCTGATACAAGATCACTGTTTGGATTACATCGATCGACTGAAAAAAAGGAATGTAAAAATGTCGGGAATGCTTCAAATGCCTCTGCGAGAATTCCGAAAACAAGCTGAAACAGATCAGTTGAAGAATAGGCTCGAGCAGGCGTACATAGAGCGTTTCCCGGATGATATCTTGAATGACTCGGAACGGTCATCTTGGCGCAAGTCTCTGTGTGCCTTGGCAAGATTTCTAGAATATATCGATGCTCCTCTTGAGTGCGATATCCTTATCGAATATCTCATGCCGATTGGTAACAGACGCGCCGACTGTATTCTCGTTGGTGAAGATAAATCTTCACCTCACATCATTATCATCGAGCTGAAGCAGTGGTCTGCGGATAGAGTAGACTACGATGAGATATATGGGTCCGGGTGGCTGAGAGTCAATGACGGTCGCAAAGGTTATCTATCTGAACATCCCTGCCAGCAGATACGGGAATATCATAGACTTCTCTCAGGTGCGCTTGATTTTGGTGAAGAGACTCCAAGAATTTCGACGATGGTGTTCCTGCATAATTATATCGAAGCTACGTCGAATGATATTCTTCGGGACGAATCCTATAAAGAGTTCTTGTCAGACACATTACTTGTCACCAGGCATAATGGTCACAAGCAAGCTAAAGAACTTCTATCCACGCTGCTCGCACCATCTATATCGATAGTAAATCATCTACAAAACCCTGTACTGCGCTACTCAGACTCGTTCATCACTTCTTTCAGAAATGGGTTGCAAGCTAGTAGACTTTTCAAAGCCTCAAGTGAGCAGGAAAAAGCGTTCAAGGGCATGCTTGGACATATCAATCAAGCTACTGGTAAGCCAACCTGTGTAATCGTTGAAGGCATTGTTGGAACAGGGAAAACTGTACTGGCAATGAAACTTGTAGACTTCCTGATGCAGCAGAAAAAAAACCCTGCTTACTTTGTCAGATCCAAGGCTATCGGGAATTGTGTTGACCATCTCGGGTTTTGCAAAATTGCGATAGGACGTACATCCCACGCTGTAGTAGATGAAGCACACCGTCTTCTTCCAGGCTCTCTATCGGGATATTTCAAGAATAAAGAGTTGGTGGTTTTCTTCATCGACGACAATCAGTGGCTTCTCCCTCATGAAACCTGTCGAGTGGAAACTTTGGAGAACGAAGCGAAACGGCATGGTCTTCAGTTGGTGCATCTTAGCTTGACTGAACAATTGCGCTGCCAAGGAGCTTCTGCATACATGACCTGGGTAGATGACATTTTATTTAAGCATAAGGCTCCTAGACTTGAGCCGTCCGAGCAATTCACTGTCACTGTCGTTGATGATCCTACTGAGATGGAAAGTGATCTCCGAAAATATGCCGAGAAGGAGCGTGTCACAACACGTATCGTTGCTGGATTCTGTTGGGATTGGGCGACACGAAATACTCCCAGCGGAGGTTCTGACATTACCATCGGCTCATGGTCTGCTCGCTGGAACAGCTTTGGAAAATACCGGGAGTGGAACGAAGCATCGGGGTTTTACGATGAAGTTGGTGCCATCTATACCGTTCAAGGTTTCGAGTATGGTTACGTTGGAGTGTTACTGGGCCCTGACCTGAAGCTACATGATGGCCGTCTGGTAGTAAGTACTGACGAATGTGTTGATCCGGGCCTTAAAAAGCACATAAAGGGGCAGAATAATGATGCATCAAGCGCATATATGGTCGATCAGGCCATCAGAAATATTTACTACATTTTGATGACACGTGCAAAATATGGGGTTTATCTTTATGCATTTGACCCTGAAGTTCAGCGCTGGCTAAAATCACTTATTTAAAAACATCGCGAGAGCAGCAGTTTTTCCTTCAGTTGCATGATGTATCGCTTGGTAAAAACATTGGGATAACACTACTCTTGATCTTCCGAAGATTGACTGATGAACTTATAGGCTTTGACAGTGAATTCAACAGCTAAACGTCTAATTTTCTCTGCATCTATAGAAACAAGCTATTAGCTTGATTAAAATCGTAAAATATATTAAACGACAACCAAGGCGTGTTAAAGCTCAAAAACCATAGCACTTGATATTTATCCATCTTTCTCCTAGTATAGGATAGTTAGCAAAATAATTTTATAAACAAATAGTAACCAAGGAAGATTTATGAGAAAGTTGTTCCCCGGCTATTTTAAAACTAGCAAAGAGGTAATCAAGGAAGATTGGAACAATTTTATTTTTGTCTTTGACACTAATGTACTCTTAAATATATATCGCTACTCAGAATCTACTCAAGTTGAGTACCTACGCCTACTAGACAAAATAAAAGACCGTTCTTGGTTGCCTAACAGAGTAGTTGAAGAATACTTAGAGAATAGGCTTCCAACTATTGAAAAACAAGAAAAAGCTTATGATGACATGCTAAATAGTATAAGTTCATTAAAGACAAAACTTGATAATAGTAGGCAGCACCCGTTCGCCAGTCAAGAAACAATGGCATCTGTAGATACTGCTTTTGATAAGCTAACAGCTGAATTTACCAAAAACAAAAGTTCTTATACTAAGAAAATTCATGATGACGATATACAAGAAAAATATTTAAATATGTACGACGAGCGTGTAGGGGAATCATTTGATCTTGAAGAACTGAAAGCTATATTTACCGAGGGTGAAGAAAGATATAAAAACCTCGTTCCGCCTGGCTATAAGGATACAAAAAAACAAGGTACCGAAGGAAGAGTTGTTGATTTTAAGAGAAAATTTGGTGATTTAATTATTTGGAAGGAGGTACTTAATTACTCTTCATCAAATGACAAAGGTATAATTTTTGTTACTGATGACAGAAAAGAGGACTGGTGGAATATATTTAATGGGAAAACTATAGGTCCAAGATTCGAACTGATTAAAGAGTTCGAGGAAGTCACAAACAACAGAATTCATATTTATACATCTGATAGATTTTTAGAATTAGCAAGAACAAATTTAGGTCAAACAGTTAGCTCATCTATTTTGGATGAGATACGAGAGTCCCATATCCAAGAAACAATTAATAATGTTCAATTCAATCTCAAGGATATCGATCATCAAGACATACCCCATCAAGATATATTATATAATAAATTTGATACGCTGACAGAAAATGAACTCGATACATTGATTGAAAATAATTTTGAAGAGCTGTCAGATAAGGGGGGTAATGATATAAATCAGAACATAACTTATACCTCTTATCCAAATTATTCAATAAATGAACAATTATACTTACTATGCAATGAATTAATGAAAGAAAAGAAAATCAATAAAGAAATATACTGGAAAAAACAAGAAGCTATAGACAACAACAATGAACTAGAAAACAAATACAAAAGCGAGGGTATCAAAAATCTTGCCAGATTAACCAGCAAAAACCGCATCAAACAATTACACATCCAAGATGCTACAAATAAAGCAAAAATCAATGCTTTGCAGGAAGAAATAATCGCACTCAAAAATACAAAAAAACATCTTGATGAAATAAGAGATATTAATAATTAACCACTATCCATTCGATTGTATAATGCTTGCCGTCACAAAACGGCAAGCATTATATCAGCATCTAACAAAAATATTAACTACACAAGCATATATAAATAGTAAGGCTATATTTCGACCACCACCACCGGCAGGCTCGGAGCCTCACCGACTATATGATCTCCCTCCACGTAGACCATGCCACCCACCTGGGCATCGCCCTGGCAGGTGCGCACCCCACCCCCTACCAGATCCACGCGAACGCGCGAGCCGCTGGCGCTGATCACCTCGCCTACTTGGCGCGGCGTGGTCGGCAGCAACGCCAGCAGGCGGCGATATGGATTGGCCATGCTAATTTCTCCTTATTTATATATTAAGAGATATATTTATAGAACACCCTTCATTATAATCCTGAAAAGATGTCGCTCTAACATTTATACTTAAAAAAATCATGGCAAGATTCAGCTAAATATAATACTTTTGAATAATTTACTATACGATAAAAATACAACAACATCTGATCCTTTGATAACCAAGAGATATTTATGAACATAAACGAGATAATAATCGAAAAGTTACTACCAGTAAAAAGACCACAAGAAGAAGATATAGAAAAATCTTTCACCTTCAAAGATGTTAATTTACCGACGCACATATATAGATACACCAATCTCAATAAAATTGAGAGGGTAATAAATGACTTAGAGAGACAAAGAATTCACATTACCAAACCTACTGAGTTCAACGACCCTTATGATAGTATTTGCAAAATAAACTTACTATCATTGACGATAAACTCAAATCAAATGCATAAACTTACATACGTAAAGAGATACAACTCATCATTCAACAGCATCACCTTATGCAAGAGGAATATTATATCTCCTGTTTGGCCATACTCATTTCAAAGCAATAAAGACCAAAAAAACCAGAGAATTATCAGTGGGCTAAATAATTTCAGGCATTGTATTAAAGTAGCATGTTTTACTGAGAACCCAGGGTCTGTATTAATGTGGGCCCATTACACTGGGAATCATACTGGAATCTGCATAGAGTATGAAATTTCAGAAATAGAAAAAAGCAATAACTTTCGTCGCGACCTATACCCAGTCATATACAACAGCCAAACAGCTGATTTAACTTCAATATTCTCTTTATCTATTGAAGGGGCTCCTTACAACAATTTATTTCCTATCAAGAGTGCCGTTTACAAAAATCCTGAATGGCAATACGAGCAGGAGTGGCGCATAATCATGCATAATTTCAAGCCTGAGTATATTTCTACGCCAAAACCGAAGAGGATACTTCTAGGAACTAAAATCAGCAACGAAAATGAAGACATGGTAAAAAGCTTTTGCCGCAACAGGGGCATAGATGTTTTTAAAGTAAAGCATTCAAAATACAAACATGAAATAATAACATCCTAGTTGACTCCATGAAAATATCATCAATGGTCATTAACATAAATTAAGTGCTGATAGGCCCAATATCAGCAGCTAATTGCAATAATTGGCTCTCGTCATCTAATACCCATCTCGCACCTCACAGATGGAATCTCTGCAGCTCGATAGACTGGCGCACGCTCAGGGCACGCCCCTGCAGGCTGGCGCTGACGCTCACGCCACGCGAGACACCACGCCAGTCATCGCACTCGATCATCATGCCAGGCAGCAGCAGGCCGCCCAGAGAGGCCGCCAGGGGCATCTGCAGGCTCTCGGTGCTCTGGCGTAGGGTAGCGGCCAGCTCAGCGATCCCGCGTGCCTGCGCCGGTGCCTGATCGGTGATCAGGGCATCCACCACGGTGGGCGCAAGCTGATCGCCGGCGGTGCCCTGTCGGATGATCTGGGCCTGGATGCCGCCAGTGTCGCCATGCAGCCAGATGCCATTGCGGGCATCACCTGGCTGCTGATCGCTGCCCAGCTGGGTGATGATGTCACGCGGCACCGCCAGATCAGCCTCGACCTCAGCCCAGCGCCAGGGCGCTGCCTCGAAGCGGGGCGCGACGATGATGGTCTGATACCGCTGGTGGGCCTGTACATAGCCGCCGGCCGCTTGGGCGATCCGCGAGATGGCATCGATGGGCGCGAGGCTGTCATAACTCCACACACCTGCAGGCACCACCCAGTCAGTCATGCGCCAGTCCAGTGACCAGCCCTCTGGCAGCTCAGCACGGGCGAGCTGCGAGGCGGTGGCCTGGCTGTCCTCGGTGTAGCTGCGCGCGGTGGCGTAGGGAGCGCCCAGGTACGCCGCAAGCGAGCGCCCGCTGATGGTCACGCTATGGCTCTGCCAGCTCTCGGAGCGGCGCCAGCCATCCACCAGGCACCGCCACTGCTGCCCGTTGATCTCGGCCATCACCTCCACCGGCTGGCCATCGGTGCCGGTCACCAGCGCTTGAGCGTCACGCCCAGCCAGGCCGGCAGAGAATGACCATGCCCAGCTGTCAGCATCGATGCTGAGCGTCATCTGGGTGGCCGGCAGCTCCAGGCCATCGGATAGGCGCACCAGGCGCGCGGAGTTTTGCACGATATAGAGCCTTTTGACGGGAATGGTCGGGGTGGGTATCTCACACGTCAGACCGAACTGCAGCACCCACGGGGCGCTCGGCATGGTGTGGCAGAATTGCAGGGTGGTGCTGCCCTCCACCGGCTCGAGCACCGGCGGCTCGAGTGACGGCGGCAAGTCGATGCCAGGCGGTGGCCAGCGGGCTTGCTCCCAGGGCACCAGCCAATCATCGCCAGTGGTACGCCCCTGCTGATAGGGCACATCCGTCGTCACCGGCTCGAGGGTGCGGGCCTCCTCATAGCGCGAGCGCCGGCGGGTATCATTGCGGGGCGGATGCTGGTAGCCGCTCGAGCGCGCGGCGGCGATGCCCTGCCCTTGCTCCCATACCGGCCGAGATGCGCGGCGGACACGCGGCAGCTGCAGCCACTGGCTCCCGCTGAGGGTGCCCAGGATGCGCTCGGCCTGCTCCCACCGCGAGCCACTGATGGCATCGGTGCGAGGGCGTGCCGACCACTGGCCGCCCTGGCTGGCCGCAAGCATTGCCCCCTGCTCGAAGCCTGACGCGGTGGCCCCATAGGGTCGTGACGGCCGCTGCCAGCGGGCACAGCCCTGGGCCTCGAGCGGGACCGCGTTCTCGAAACGCGAGGCGGCATTATCGGCAGGACCACGAAACACGTTGATCGCGCGGGTCAGCGCGACATCGACTACCGCTGGCGCACCCAGCGTGGCCACCAGCGAGATGTCGATGCCGTGCTCGACGCGGATCTCTGCCGTCACCGGCGGTGCGATCACCTCCAGGCTGAGCGACTGGATCAGCTCGAGCTGCGCACGCACGGTAGCCACTGGCATCACCAGGCTGGCCGCGATCTCGATGGCGCCACCCTGGGCGAGTCGTGCATCGACAGTCGGCGGCGGCAGCTGAGCATCGAGCACCAGCTCGCGCGGCAGCTCCACCACCTCAGTGGCACCCCCGAAGCCAAGCACGACATTGCCACCCGCCGGCGGTGCATAGTCACCGGCGAACAGCAGCAGCAAACCAGGATCACCCCCCAGGCGCAGCTCGAGCGCGCGCGCATTCCAGGGCGCGAGCCCCTGGACAAACTGCAACCTGATCTCTCTCACGGTGCCCCCTAGCCCTCAGCGAATACCATGCGGCTGATCCGCGTCAGTATCCCGCGATAAATCGTTGTCGAGCTGATGGTCACGTCAGCGCCTGAGCCCTCGATGCCGACATCCAGATCCATCACCCAGGCACCGGCGCCATCGACCAGACGCGACCAGGTAGCCTCGCCATCGGCATCGGCCATCACCTCCTCAAAGGCTGCCCCCGTCAGGACACCACCGGCGAGATCCGCGGCGAATGGCTGGGGCACCTCCAGCGTGGCCAGGGCCACCTGATCGGTGACGGCAGCACCAGGTGATGGGCGGGTGCCGGAGTACACAACGAATGACGCCGGCGAATCGCCGGCATCAATCGCACCGGCGATGGCCGCCAGGCGCGCATTTTTCACGCTTGTCGAGAAGCTGATCACGGGGTGTCCTCCACCTCAGAATGCACATTGTCGGAAACGACAGCGTTTTGCTGCAGGGTGTGATCGAAGGCCATCACGTAGAACGCGCGGCGCGGGTCGAGGTCCGTGAAACGGTATTTGCCATCGGCATCGCTCCACGTCTCGCGCACGATGTGGCCAGTGGTGCGATCATGCACTCGCACCCGCCGGCTGACGGGCTGGGCCTGGATGTCCAGCACGGTGCCGGCAATGACGCCCATGCGGGCCTTGTCGCGCAAAGTCCCTTTTGTGGTGCCGTTATAGCCAGAGCCATACATCTGATCGAAGGCAAACAGATCGAAGGTGGCGGAGTGCGTGGCGACAACATGGCCGCTAGTGCCGGTGACAGTGTTGGCGATATTGTGGAGGGCTGGCGTCAATGCGCCGCCTTCTCGATAAACAGGCGGGCGCTGCGTAAACGGGATGATAAAAACAGGGTTGCCATCAGGGGTGTCGCTCACTGGTATGCCCTCCACATATCAAGACGGAATCCCAGCAGGCCAGCACCATTCACCGACTCATGAGTGTTATACCCGCCCTCATCATCATAAGCGCTAAGCCATAGCAGCACCGGCACGCCCTCCAGGCCAGGCAAGTCATCTAGCAGTGCCTTGTGATAGACCAGAGCCGTCTGTAGCGGCTGCACGAATCCAGGCAGATACCCGCGCAGCATATTGCCGCTGCCCTCGATTTCCTCCTCCACCATGATCGGTCCACTATGTACATAGAACCCGTAACTAGCTGGATTGGGGTATTGATGCATGATGCCAAAGGCATACCCTAGCCCGCGTTTGCTCCATAGCGTTTCAGCATCGGTGGGCATCTGGTGATAAGGACGTGCGAGATAATGATCCTTCGTGTCTCCAAACCTGGCGAACTCTGCATAGTTGTCATCGTTGTAATCGTCCCAGTCAGCTCTGGTGCCGTAGGGTATGCCCTGCAGAACGGTGCCAAAAGCATCGCCCTCGATCACGCTATCGAACTCCCCGAATGTCACAGTTGAACGCTGATTCTGCCTGGCATAGCGGCTGGTGTAATAGAACAGGCGGTCATCCCCCACCAGTGACCACTCTCGCCCATCTGGCGCATAATCCCAGCCAATCGGCCAGCGAGCCTCAGCCAGCGCGAGATAAGTGTCGATGTCTATATGCTCGGTAACAATCTTTACCTTTGCCCCGCGCTGAGGATAGCTGCTGCCCGATGCATCACTCCAGTTGTCATAAGGACCATCATCCCAGTGGTCATTTTGAACATGAAGCATCAGCCCATTGCTGCGCGGGTTGGTCGAACGCAGCATGATGCGGTTGCGCTCGCTGTCCTCGATCACTACCTCCCACCCACCAATCGGGGCGGCTTTGATCTCGATCAGATTCCCAGTGGCGGTGGCCGAGATGGGCGCGGCATCGGGAGCAAAAGTCGCCCAGGTGCTGCCCACCTCAGTGATGCGAAACTCGCCATTGAACTGATTCTGATCAGCACCGCTTATGCTGATCACCTGATGTTTCAGGAAGCCATGCCCCTGGCCGATCTCAGCGGTCACCAGGCCGGTGCTGCTATCGAAGGCGAGCGAGATCAGCGGCGAGGTATTGAATCCAGTGATCAAGCACGCCTTGAGCAGATCAATCAACGCACCAGCGTCATCGCTACCGCTCGGGCTGCCGCCCATGTCACTGCTGAACCACTTCACGGGAAAATCGGCCATCTTGAACGTCTCCAGAAACAAGGCCGCCCAGCGAGTGGCTGGGCGGTTGAGGGATAGGGGTAGAGGGTTGCGCCAGCCGCATGCGGTCAGGCGTTGGCGTTGCCACGGATCTGCAGCCTAAAGCTGTCTTGCTGGCCGCTGGCCGGCCCCTGCAGGATCACGCGCGCCAGCCACATCGGGAAGGATGCGCCGATGGTCGAGAAGCGAATCACGTTGCCATTCACCCAGCCGGCCCCGAAGCCGCCCGCCTTGAGCGTCCAATAGGGTACGCTTTGATTCGGGTTGGTAGGCGAGGTGTCTTCATTGATGCTACCCACGCCGATCTCGCCCACGGTGCGGCCGATGATGCGGAACGTGCTTGAGCTGGTGAAGATCAGTGCCCAATCCTCAGTGATGGCCCCACGGTTGGTGATGATCGGCGGGTAGGTGGTCACGTTGTACTCGGCCAGCGTGCCATCTGCGCCACCGTTGTCGTCTTTACTCCAGTCTCGATCCCAGCTCGAGAGATCGAAAAAGTCCGCCACGCGCGCTTGCAGATCGCCGGCCACCATCGCGGCGCTGACCAGCGTATCGCCGGCGGGGTAGTCATGGCTCAAATTGCCCTTGAGGGTCAGCGCTCCCGACAGATCCACATCACCCACCAGCAGCATGTCCTCGACGCGGTGCAAGGCATACCAGGGCTCGGGGTGGGTGGCCGTGTCAGGCGCGGCGAGCTGCACGGTGCCGGCATCGAGGTCTGCACTGTACTGGGTGGCCGGCACCTCCTCGCCGGTGGCGTCCTCCACCACCAGGCTCGCCAGCCGCGAGCGGCCGACATCCAGCGTGGTGCCACCACCAATCCCCAACGGGAACGGGGCGCGGCCGGTGTGATGCACCACCACCACGCCGCCGGCGCGATAGATGGGCACGCGGCCATCGCTGGGCAGACGCACGGGGTCGATGCCGATCAGCTCGGCCTCGAGCGGCAGCGTGGTCAGAATGACAGCATTGAAACGCGCAGTGCTCGGGATCACCTGGGTGGGCCGCCAGATCATGCCGGCGTCATCCACGGCAGTGGCGTCGTACCAGGATTCGGCGCGCTCGGCAGAGCTCAGGCTGTCATTGCTGACCAGCTGGCCAAAGGTCACGCGCACCACCCCCGTCTCGAAGCTGGCAGAGCCCGACATCTCGTCACCCTCGATCTCGCCAGAGAGTGCCGCCTGGCCGGTGATCGAGCGGCCGTCGAGCGTCGTGGCCTGGATCAGTAGACCACCCACCTGCAGCGGCGAGCCTGGCGTGCGGAAAAATGCCTCATCGAGTGTCCAGGTGCCGAAGGTGCTCACCAGCGTTTTGACGGTGATCGTGGCGCTGGTGCCGCTCGGCCAGTCAGTGATGCGAGCATCGCCGGTGCCATAGTCGATGGTCCCCGCGAGAACGCCGGCCCCGTTGCTGGCGACGCTGCGATAGAGACTCCCCTGGCGGTCGATGAACGTATCACCTCGGAAAATGAAACTGAGGGTGCCTGGCACGACGCTATCTTGCAGCAGGGGCATCAGCTCGACATCGAGCGGGGCGAGATCCTGGGTGATGGTGTGGGTGGTCGGGGCGGCGCTGTCCAGCTGACTGGTCAGCCAGACACTCGAGCCATTATCGAAAACATCGCGTTTCTCCTTGGTGCCCCAGTCCCGCCCCTGGGGGCGGTCATCATCCCACTCCTTGACCTCGCGGACCTTCTCGACCTCGAAGGTCACGGCGCCGGTGGCATAGTCGATGCTGCCCTCCCATCCACCATTGAAGCCGCCACGGCCGTCATCGGTGATGGTGTAGGTGACATCTGCCTCGCCCCCGTTCTGCTCCACCCATTCGACGGTGCCGGTGCGGGCACTGGTGCGCGACTCGCTCTCGCTGCTCGACCAGGTGCGCACCACCGACCAGGTGATGGCCACGCTACCAGGACGCACCGGCGAGTCACTGATGCTGAGGCTGACCAGGCCGGCCCCATTGGCGGACGGCAGGAATTGCTCGATTTTCGGAGCCCCGTAGTCATATGCGATCTCGACCTGGGTGCTGGCATCTGGGAAGGCATCGCCATTGAACTCGATATAAGCCTCGCCAGGCTGAGGCGTGCCACTGCCGTCGGCATAGCCATAGACCACACGGCCGGTGGCTGCGCCGCTGAGACTCCCCAGCCCATCATCGGTGGCCGTCTTCTCGCTGCCGCCAGAGATCCAGCGCACGGTAACGCTGCCAGGCATCACGCCGGCATGGTCCAGCACGAACGTCATCCAGGGTTTGTCGATGGTGGCCTGGCCGGCGCGGTCCTCATAGTGGGCCGGCGTGCCCCAGCTGAACAGCACCGAACTGCCGACATCGGGCAGGCCACCCAGCGTCACGCTGACGGAGCCGGTGGCGTAGTCCACGCGCCCCGCACCGCTGCCACTGAGATCGCCATTGGCGTCATCGTCGCGCAGCTCATACCACTTGCCCAGCGAGCGATAAGCGATCACCACGCTGCCAGGTGCCGGCAGCGGGTCCAGGCGGCTGACATAGGTGAAGCCGCGATTATTCAGCTCGACAGCGATCTGGGTGGTGCTGGCGATCTGCGCCACCTCGAAGGTCGAGCCGGCGCTGCTGACGCTGATGGTGGCAGTGCCGCCCACCTGCACATCGGTCACCGCCTGCTCGGTGGTGGTCGCCGGCACAAGCGGCGCATAGGTGCTGGCCACGGTGACGCCATTGGCCCCGAAGGCGGCCGGCTGGGTCAGGGTGCTGACGCCATAGTAACGGGCGGCATCCGTGCTCTGCCCCTCGCGTATCACGGTGTTAGGGGTGACGCTGCCAGGCTTGGGCTGCACGCCATAGACGCGCTGGCGCAGCGCGGTCGAGATCCCCAGCGTCAGCACGCGGCGCTCGAACGTCTGCACGCTGCTGCCATTCATGTACTCGAATGCGCGGATCTCGTGATCGATCTCTGAGATGCGCACATATTGAACCTCGCCGGCGGCATCGCCATGCTCGGTCATCATCGCCAACACATCGCCCAGGTCGGGCAGCGGAGCCTCTGGCATCTGGAAAGTGATGATGCTGCGCTGGCCGGCCAGCTGATCGCCCAGCAGCGTCATGCGCGAGGTCGCGCCGGCGGTCACATAGCTCTCGACATAATCGCGGGACTCGGCACGCTCATCAGATGGCGAGCCGGTATCGAACATCACCACGCTGACATTAGGATCAGCCGGCACCTGGTCAATGATCGCGTGCGCGCCGAAATACTGGGCGGTGTTGTCGGTCAGCACGCCGGTCCCCACCTTGCGCAGCGAGGTGCGCCCCGCTGCACGATCGAGGTCAGAGATGTCATCAAAGATGTCATTGCTCGCGCCATCGACCACGGGGCGGCCAGTCAGCCGGCCACCGCCATCGGCGTTGTCGGTCATGCGCTCGGACTGCAGGATGCGGATGTCGCCGCTATGGATTGTTTCGTCGGCCATTGGGCTGGCTCCAGCAAGGTGATGGGATGTCAGATGGTGATCAGGCGCAGGGTGATGGTGTAAGGGTGATCAGCATTCTGGCGGCCAGCCGCAAGGCGCAGCACCTCAGTCGCTGACACCGCCTCGCCGGCGGCATGATCGAACACGCAATCGAAGGTCCGGCCATCACCCCACACCAGCACCATCGGGGTGTCATCAGGGCGCGGCGTGGCGGCCAGCTCGGATAGTGCCAGCACGGTGGAGCGCGTCACCCAGGCGCCGCCACCGCTGGCCAGCGTGATGGATCTGCCGGCTGCCTGGGCGCTCTCCTCGACCACCAGCGCGCCGGTCAGCGTTGGGGTCTGCACTTGCCCCACCCCGTGGCTGACCATCTCGTCAGTCCACTGGATGTCATCAGGCAGGGTGATGCCCTCTAGTATCACCGGCATGGGTGTCTCTCTCGGTTATGGGTGGTCATCTGACGGCGGTGCGCGAGGCGCGCGAGAGGGTGTCGAGGAAAGCATCAGCCTCGCTCTCGTCCACCCCGTTGAGCGTCACCTGCTGGCCGCCGATATTGAGATCCACGGCGACACGGCGCTGAGCCTGCAGAGAGGTGGTCAGCTGAGTGGTGCGCCCCTGGGCGCTGGTGTTGTTCTCGCGCTGCGTGACCTCATTGGCCTGCACCTGACGCTGCAGATCCGCCTCAGCCTGCAGAGCCTCCTGGCGTTCCTGCTCGGTCTGGGTCTGGATGTCTGCCAGGCGAAGGTCGTGCGCTTGCGACGCGAGGCGCAATGCCTCCTGGGCATCGCTGATCGTCTGGGCGTCACCCAGTGCGCGCGCTTGGTTGAGAGAGGTCTGCAGCTCGAGCTGCTGCTCTTGATAGCGCAGCGCCTCCACCTGGGTGCTGTCACCCTGCAGGCTGGCCAGCTCAGAGCGCAGGCTAGAGAGCGTGTCGCTCACGCTGTCAGAGAGCGAGTCCACCTGGCTGCGCACTGACTGGATGGCGCTTTCGAGACTGGAAAACGATGCGTCATCGAGCAGGTCAAACTGCCGGCGCAGATCCTCGCTCGACATCCTCAGCAGCTGGGTGGCGCTGACAGCCTGGCCGGTGTCGTTTGCCAGATTGCGCAGGCCAGCACCCGGGTCGCTGCTGGATACCTTGCCCAGCGCCTCGACCAGCTCAGTGGCCGCAAGCTGCTGCTTGCGGAATTGCAGCTCGACTAGCCCACTATTTGCCGCCACCTTGGCCAGATACTTATTGACACCCATCGGGTCAGCGCGGGTTTTCCATGCCACAAAGGCATTGCCCACGGACTCCTCGAGCTGAGCGATCTTGTCGCGCAGCAGATCCACGGTGCCGGTGACGCCACTGCTGCCGGTCATGGCGGACTTGAACGCTGAGCCCGCGCGAGCGCTGAGCGCCTGGGTGGCGTTGGCCGCCTTGTTATAGATGGCAGCCAGCCCGCCGCCGATGACACTGGCGCGAGCCTCCACATTGCTGACGGCCGACTGGGTGGCAGCCGCATCCTCTGCCTGGGCTGCCTGCCGCGCGTTCTGGATGATGCGCAGATTCTTGACTGCCTCGGCCTGGGTCGCGGCATCCTGGGCGCGCTGCTCCTCGAGCGCGATGGTCGTTTGGTCAATGCTCGCCTTGTACTCGGTCCAGACGCCGCGCAGAGCACCCGCCCCCGTGACGCCATCAGCCACCAAGCCGGTCAGCGTATCGCGGATGGCATCGAGCGCCTTGTCGCCATCCAGCTGCGTCAGTGCCTCGCCCAGCGCCTCAGCCAGCTGCTTGCCGGTCAGATCACCCTGACGCGCCAGGGTGTCGAAGGATGCGATCACCTTGGTCTCAGCCTTGCTGATGCCGGTGGTCAGATCCTCCAGCGAGAGGCCCAGTGCATCAGCGGCAGCCTGGCCGGTCAGCTTGAGGCGCTGCTCGAGCAATTCGGCACCGGCGACACCGGAACTGACCAGCTCATCGAGTAGCGCACGGAACGCCGCCAGCCCCTTCTCTGAGCTGATCTCGCCCATGGCTGCCTCGAAGGCAGTCGCCACCTGGCCGGCACTGACCTGAGAGTTATTGGCGAGGCGGTCGAACGCATCGATTGCCTCAGCCTCGCTGTCGCTGATGCCGGTGCTCAGCTCATTGAGCGAGGTGCCCAATGCCTCGGCGGCTGCCTCTGCTGCCTTGCCTTGAGCGCGGGTCGCATCAGCCTGGCGCTGCTGGGTTTCGGTCAGCGATAGCATCTTGCCATCGACAACATCGGCACCCTCTGCCAGCTTGTCGAGCTGATCGGCAGTGATGCCGGCCGCCTTGGCTTGCTCCTCCACCGCCTCGGTGGAGTTATCAAAGGCGTTGGCCGCTGCCTTGCCGGCCTCCTTGGCTTGATTGAAATAGCGCGCCGCGTCTGCGTTGAGGTCGGCCAGCGTGGCCTCTGCCGCCTGGGCCTTGGCCTGAGCGTTGGCAACCTCCTGATCAGATGCAATGCCGACTTTATTCAGCAGCTCGAGCGACTTGGCGTTGAGCTGCAGAATGCCAGTGCCCAGCGCCGCGACACCGGCGGTCACGCCAGCGGCGGCTGACTGCACCAGCCGGAACGATGCGACCAGGCCATTGCCCATCAGCTGGCCAACATCGATCAGCGATTGCATCGAGGCCGCGATCTGCTCGCGGTTGTCGATAAAGCTGCGCGCCCAGTCGGTGCCGATCTTGATCAGCCCAGTGATGGCGGTGGCCATCTCATCGACCAATCCAGAGTTATCGCCCAGCGCGTCATCGAAGGCATCGGCCATGTCCTCCACGGCCGGCGAGAGTTTCGAGAGCAGCTGAGTCGAGATGCCCTGCAGGCGGGTCTGCAGCCCGTTGATAGCCTCGTCAGTCTTGAGCAGATTCGCGATCTGCTCGGGCGACATGATCAGCCCCAGCTCGCTGGCCTGATCGCCCAGCTGGCGCAGCATCTCGGCATTGTTGGCGAGCAGCGGTTGCAAGCGCGAGGCGTTGCTGGCCAGAGACTCGAGGAATGTGATCTGGCTCGCCTGGGGTAGATCCTTCATGGCGGCCGCCAGGCGCAGAAACATCTCATCAGGGGCGAGGCCGATCAGATCCTGGGCTGCCACACCAACGCGGTCGAGCGCATCCATGGCGTCGCCGCCGCCATTCTCGAAGGCGTCGCCAATCTTGTCGGCCACGTCTTGGAAGATGTCGCCGGCTTCGTCAGCATCCAGCCCCGCGCGCTCGAAGGCGTAGCGGTACTTTTGCAGGGCAACGATACCCACGCCGGTGCGCTGACTTACGTTGTCCAGCTCGCGCGCCAGCTCAGATTGCTGGGCGGTCAGGCGTGCAGCGAATCCGACTACCAGCGCACTGCCGGCAACAGCGGCACCGGCGGCTGCCTTGCTCCAATCGTTGAGCGCCTGGCGGGCACGCTGCAGTCCCGTGCTGCCCTCCTCTGCCTGATCGCCTGCCTGGGCGGCTGAGCTGCCCATGCCATTGAGTGCGTTCTGGGCCTCGCGGGCCTCACGCGCCAGCCGCAGCTGCTCCTCGGAGAGATTGCCGGTATCGATGCCGGCGTCAGTCAGGCTCTGCCCCAGCTGCGCCGCTTGGGCCGCTTGCTGCGCGTAGGCGTCACCGGCGCGCGTGGCAACAGCACGGGCAGCCTCGAGGCGATTCTGCTGCGCGATGCTCGCCTGGCCACTGGCCTCGATCTCCTGCTCGAGCGCGCGCACCTTGTCGGTGGCTTTGTCCCACTCCTTTTGCGCCTTGCCGGTGGCAGTGGTGGCCTGCTCGAAGGCACGCACCAGGGCGCGCTGATCCTCGAGCTGATCCAGCGTATCTCGCAACGCGGCAGCCTCTGCCGAGAGGTTGCCGACACTATCGGCCGCTGCATCGGTGCTCGGAGAAATCAGGTTTTTTGCCTTGAGCACCAGCTCGGCGGCGAGATCCGATAGAGCCATAGTTTTCTCCAGGCGTAAAAAAACCCGCCAAGACGGGTTATTTAATTTTTATCAAGCTAGGTTTTTGTGTTTTATCGAGGTACTCATCAATAAAATCTTATGCGTATAACATACTGAAGCTAACACCAAAAAAAACAATGCCGTAGAGAATCTTGGAGCTCCGTCAATATTAAAAAACAGTCCAACCAAGGAACAAATAATAACCAACATGGCTGTATAAGTAGCATAAAGCATATTGCCGTAGAAAACCTTCTTATATTTAGTATATATACTCTCTCTACGGAACATATACAATTGACTCTTACCTGCAATATTTTCTTTTCTACTATACAACGCTTCTGCTGCATAGACCGCGGCTACTAGTGCGGCTCCAAGAGTGGTGCAAGCTACATAAAAATTGCTTAGATCTATTTCTATCCTGATCGCCAGAATATTAGATATAAAGCCTGCGAGCCAAGACGTACCGAGAGGTTTTAAAAAATATGTCAATATATTATTTTCCCGAATTATATCAACAAAAACATAAATCACAATCATAACAAACAATCGGGTAGATGGTTTATCATCAATAGCAACAAGCTTATCTTTTACTAACTTATAAAATATACTCATCTTGTGCCGAACCAACTTCAAAAACCATTGGAATTCTGGGTGCGACAAAAACAATAATACAATAAGAATCTCAATATATACAAATAAAAAAACAACCCACTCAGAAGTTAATAAGCTTAATAAGCAGTCCATATAGACGTCCTTGTCCGCATGTTTTTTAATAACAAATGGTTTATTCTATATATACAGGCTTTATCTTGCCATGGCGACCTTGAAGTAGCGCGACACGCCGGCACCGACCTTGCCAGAATCGACCAGCAGGCTGCCATCGAGCGACAGATCACCAAAGTCATCACCGATCAGCGCCAGCCCAGTGGTCGGGCTGAACTTGACGCGGTGCGCGGTGACGGTCACGGGGCGGTCGCTCTCGGCTTCGTTCAAACCATCGAACACCAATTCGTATTCGTCGCCGCTGCCGGTCATGGCCTCGATCACGTCCGCCATGGCGCTGGTGTAGTCGATGGCCACCACGTCGCCCTCAGAGATGGCACCGCCCTCGGTCACATAGACGCCCGCGCCGGTGATCTCGTAATCGACATCCTTGATGGCCTCATCACCCGCACCATCAGGGTCGATAGTGACGGTGATGCTCTGGGTGCGGTCAGGCGTCTTGCTGAGTGCCAGCAGGGTGCCAGGGTAGGCGGTGTGACGCTCGCCGGTGACGGGTGCGCTCTGCACCTCGGAGCGAGTGCCGCGCAGCGCCATCGCCACGTTTTCGGGGCGCAGCTCCAGCATGGTGATGCTGGCGCCCACGCTGCTGACACGCTGGATCTCATTGGCGTTGCCGCCACCGGCCTGGGTGTAGTCGGCCTGGGTCAGCGTATCCGTCTCGACAGAGAACTCGAGGGCGCTGCAGTTGCCCACTTGCTTGAGGCCGCCACCGCTTGAGCGGTTGCGCAGATACACCATGCCTTTGCCGAGATAGCTATAGGTTTTCGTGGCCATGTTGTGGCTCTCCAAATATGCGGGGTGGTGGGTGTCGTGCGGTGATGCGCGATCAGGTGTACTGCTCGACGCACTCCATGGTCACTGGCATGGATGCCAGGGCGTAGCGGGAATCCTCGGCCAGTGCGTACTCGGCCGCGCCCAGGGTCATGCCGTTGTGCTTGAGCACGCGCGTCAGATCATCGCTTTGATCCATCAGCAGGCACCGGCGCAGATCGGCCAGCCCTGCCTCGATTGCCGTCTCGCCGGCGGTCGCATCATCCTCAGTGCGCGGCAGTGCATCGACCACCAGCACCAGGCGCGCGTCAGTGCTGAGCTTGGCGCGATTTTGCCGCGTGTCGGTGGGACGCTCGGTATCGGACTGCAGCGCCAGAATCGGCACATGCTGGCGAGCACTCAGCGCCAGAATCCAGAATCCCCGCCAGATGCTCAGGCCGAGATCGGTGTGATAGCCATTGGCGCGCGTGATACTGGCCAGCCTGGCCTGCAGCGCGCGCATGGCTTGTGTGGTGATGGGCAGCTCTGGCGCTGCCAGTGATTCGGGCATGGTGGCCTCGCGAGATGGTAGGGGCGGTGATCAGATCAAGCGGTCGAATTGGCGGATAAACTCGGTGCGGGCATGCTCCATCGCCTCGGGGGCAATAGTGTTGCGCACGTCAGACCACACCTGATGCACACTGGGGCCGTGCATCACGCGGTAGTCGCTGCGCCCATCGCCGGTACGCACTGCCGGTGCCCACTGGCCGGTGCCGGCCAGGCGGACCCAGAACGCGCCCTCGATTCGCTTGGTGCTGCTGCCAGCCTTCATCCTGACGCCCTTCACGCCGGCTGCCTTGCGACCTGCAGCGATGCCCCGTGCTGGGTCACCCTTGAGGCCGCGCCGGCTGGTGGCAGCCACGGTGCGCATCTTGGCCCCGTAGCGCGTCAGCAGGACTGCGCGAGGATTGGCCGCGATTCGCGTTGTGAGATCGCTCGAGGTGGCAAAGCTGCGCACCTTGAGATTGTCGTTTACATAGGTGGCAGAGAGCGCCACCTGCTGCCGGACCGCAGCGCTGCCCAAAGTGCGGGCCCGCCGCGCCGCTGAATTGAGCGCAAGCTGCGTGGCCTTTTGCGCTGCCTGGGGTGCCAAGCGAAAGGCATCAGCGACTTGCTGCAGGTCGTGCAGATCAGTACTCGCCATGAGTCAGATCCTCGTGGCCGTCCAGCGTTGCTCGAATCCGTCATCGCCTATTGGCTCGATCAACATCCAGCGGTCATCGGGTTTGCCGGTATCGATCACGGCGCCTCGCTCCACCCGCCCCACCGCCTCGGTCAGCACGCCCACCTCACACCGCGATTCCAGCACGATGCCGTAATCGTCGGTGATGGTGGCGTCACGATCGATGATGATGCTGGTAGAGATAGACGTGCCGCCACGCGGGGTAACGGTGGCGGGCACGCTGAGGCCGCCGACACCGAACAGCCGCCGGTTGGCGGCTGCCTCGATCTCGTCGATACTCATTGGCTCAGGCCGTCTCGACCAAACGGATGCACGCGCCCGGGCGAGTGTTGAGAATGATCGGGTTTGACTGCGCCTCCAGCTCCACACCCTTGCCGTGCTTGAGGCGGTCGGTGCTGGAGTAGAACGGCAGGCCGATGGTGTTCACAGCCTCGACATAATCGGCCGGCGCGTAGTGCGCGATGAACATATCCGGCACGCCCATCGGGATCACGACAGCCTCGCCGGTGGCGACAAAGGGCTGGCCGGCGACATTGCCCACGGCGCGCTCCCAGGTGATGCCACCAAACTCGAAGGCGTCGCGGCCATCGCCGCGCAGCTTCTCGCTCTGCTGGTTGAGATACGCCTCACGCACGCTTGCATTGCTGATCAGCTTGCGCCAGAAGCTGCGCCCACAGAACGCATGCGCGCCGGTGAAAGGCAGCATCTTGAGTGAGTCCTCGACGCCCTCGAGCACGTCCAGCGCCTTGCCCTGCACGCTGGTGCTGTCAGAGTTGAGCGCCATTTTCACGGTCTTTTGCTGGATGCCGAATGCACCATAGAGATCCGTGATCACGGTGCTGCCGTCAGCGTCCAGAATCTTGCCTTTCAGAGCACCCATGCGCTGCCACTCGAGGGTCGCGTCGATGCGGCGCGCCATCTTGCCCAGCTTCTTATCGACCACCTGCTGCACGCCCTCGAGCTGATCCTCGCTGCCGAAGGCGCGCACGTTCTGCACCTCGTCTGCGAGGATGGTTTCAGTCACCGGAAGGTGAACGGCATTGAAGGTGACGCCGGTGCGCTTGTTGCGTCCCAGCGGGGTGGCCGGTGCGCCACGCTCGCCAGCCGGCACCAGCGCCAGGGTGTCGCCATCCTTCTCGACGGTGGCGCTGGTAGTGGCAATGCCGGTTTCTTCAAAGATGCCCAGTTGGCCCAGGCGGGACGGCACATAATCGGCCTCGTTGATCGAGGCCGTCAGGCTGCCGATAGAGAAGATGTCAGAGGAGAAAATATCAGCGGGCATGTCGCCCTCCTTGAGATATCGGGTACGGTCGGGGTCGTGCGTTAGAAACGACAACGCCGCCCAGTGGGCGGCGCATTAGACGGTGTGAGTGCGGATCAGTTATTCGTCGGGAATGTCATCAAGGTCGCCAATATCAATCATCGTTCCCACCGGCAGCTCAACGCCACGCAGGATGATGCCGATAGCGGAAAGATCAGCGGCCATGTCAGCCAGCTGCCCATCATTCATTCCCTCTGCCCAGGTGACGGCAGTGCCATTCACCTCGCAATCGCGCACATGCGCGACAGCAGGCACCGGCCCCTTGGTGGCGTCTGCCGGTCCATAGAGAATGCCAGCAGCGATGCCAGTCGAGCCATCGTCCTCGGGGTCGTGGGCGACATAATTGCCGAGATGGTTTTTAGCCAGCACGGTGCCGGCGGCCAATACCGCGCCGGCGGCAATCCAGATCGACTCGCGCGAGCGGGAGCCGGCAGCCTCGGACAGTACGTGCTCGCCGGTGCGGGCCGGCTCGGTGTGTTGAATCGGGGTCATGATGCTCTCCAGGTAGTGCGGTTAGGATGCGCTGCGCGCGCGGCGGCGGGCATAGATGCCCTGGGTGTCGATGCCGGCACGCTGGCCACCCTCGGGCGAGTGGCTGGAATGCACGCCGGCGCTCGAGGCAGCAGCCACGTCGAAAACGTATTCGCGGGCGGTGTCGGTCTGCATGTCGCTGCCGACCAGCTTGGCGAGCAGCTGGTGCTGGCCAGTGGTGGTGCAGGTGTCGATGATGGCGACCACGCGCTCGCGCTCAGCCGCGACAGCCTCGCGCTGCAGGGCAGCGGTATCGGCGGCCGGCGCGGTGGCCGGCTTGTCACGCCAGGCGAGGATCTGATCGCCCAGCTCAGCGGCGCGGGCCTCGGCCTGCTCGGGCTCGATACCAAAGGCCAGCGCCAACACATCGGCGGCGCTCATGGCGCTGGGTGCAGACTGCGCCGGTGCGCGCTGCTGCTCGAGGTGATGCTGGGCAGAGCGGCCGGCAGCGGCCAGGGCGCGGGAGTAATCGCCAATCGAGGCGGCCGCCTTGAGGTCAGTATCCACGGCGTCGATCAATCCCAGCGCCATGGCGTCCTCGCCGGTCATCCAGGTTTCTGCGCGCATCGCCTCTTGGATCTCGACGCGGCGCGGCTCGCCGGCACGCGCGACGAATAGCTCAAGGATGCCATTGCGGATGGTGTCGAGATCATCCGCGAGCTTGCGCATCTCGGTGGCGTTGCCCATGGCGACGGTCCACGGGTCGTGGATCATCAGCAGCGAGCCGGTGGCCATCTCGCGGCGGTCACCGCCCATGGCGATGGTCGCGGCGATAGAGGCAGCGATGCCCTCCACGCGCGTGGTCACCTGGGCCTTGTGGCCGCGCAGATAATTGGCGATGGCGATGCCATCGGCCACGTCGCCGCCTGGCGAGTTGATATGCACGGTCAGTGCCTCGACATCGCCCAGCGACGCGATGGCGTTGATAAACGCGCTGGCCGTGGTGCCGTCACCACTCCACCAGTCGATGCCGATCTGGTCATTGATCCACACGTCAGCGTGACGGCCATCGTCGGCCGCCTGTACTTCAAACCATTTCATGGTGATTCCTCATTGGTCGGGGTCGGCGTCAGGGTCTGGGTCGTTCGCTTGCGCGGTGCCATTCTTGGCCACGCGGCGCGGGTCGGAATCGAGCACCAGCCCCTGGTCATCTGCGCTCACGTTGCCGCGCGCGATCTCCTTGTCGAGCTGATCGAGCGACCAGCCGCGCTCTGCTGCCGCCTCGCCGCGAGGCTTGAAGCCGGCGCGCACCTCCATCAGATCGGCGGTGACCTCCTTCACGGGGTCCACCCATTGCCACTTGGGCGCGATCCAGTCGATGGCCAGCAGATCCGCGCGGCGGCGTGCGTAGTCAGGAATGACCAGCGCCCCGCTGCTCACGGCCGTGTCGAGCCACTTGGCCGCGATGGGGCGGCACCACTTGTGGATCACCAGATCGGCCTGCAGCATCTCAGCCCGCCGGCGGAACTCCAGCAGCCCCGCGCGTATCGAGGAATAGTTGACGCCCTGCAGATCGCCGGTCAGCTGCTCATGCGTCAGGCCGGCGCCGCGTGCCACCGCGTGCATCTCGGTGCGCAGCCAGTTGGTGTAGCTGCTGCCAATGTCGGGCGGGTCGGAGAATGTCACCTCCTCGCCATCCTCCAGGTAGTGGATGCCACCTGGCGAAAACTCCTCCAGTCCCTCGCCAGGCTCGCCGCCCTCCACATGAGTGCCAAAGAATGGCACGTCCTCCTCGGGGTCAGCGTCAGCCTTGCGCTTGACGAATGCCCCGAACAGCTGCGCCAGTTTCTGGCGTGCCAAGGTGGCATCCTGCATGGCGTCGATTTCATAGAGCCGCACGATCACGCTGGTCAGCTCAGGCACCCCGCGCAGCTGACCAGGGCGGGTGCGCCGGTAAAGGTGCAGCACCTGATCGGCCGGCACTGGCACGCGAGCATTGATCTGCGCGGTCAGCTTCTCAGCGGGGTGGTAGCGCCAGAGATGGTAGGCGCGACGCTGGCCAATGCCGTCCATCTCGATGCCCATTTTGATCACGCGGCCGGTCATCGTGGTGGAATAGCTGGCGTCCAGATGATCGGCCTCGAGCACCTGCAGCTGCAGCGGAACGCTCAGCCCATCGGTCAGGCGGCGATAGCGGAAGCGCCCCAGCACCTCGCCGGCCTCGAACTGACTGCCCAGCGCAAGCGCCTGCAGGCCATAGAAGCTATCCATGCCATCGGCGTCTGCCTCGCCTGCCCAGCGATCCCACAGTGTCTGGATCTCGGGATCAGCCCACTGGGGTCTGATACCGGTGCCCACCAGATTGGCCACGTAGCTCTCGCGCGCGCCGCTGGCGTATGCGTTATTGCGCACCGCGTGGCGACTGCGCGACTTGAGCAGCGGCAGCGAGTGGGCGATGGCGGCATTGGGGCCGGTGGTGGTCACGCCACGCCCTGCCATACGCCGGCCTTGGCTGGCGCCTTCATAGGCGCTCGCCTTGATCCCCATGCTCGAGGCAGCGCGGCGCATGCCTCGCGATAGGCTGCTGATCAATCCCATGTCACAGCCCCTTTGATGTCGTGGTGTAGCGGGTGCGAGAGCGCGGGCGGCGACCTACGCGCGAGGCAGCCAGCACATCGGCGGAGATGGTGCGTTCCAGCTCGCGTAGCTTGTCGATGTCGGCATCTGCATAGCTCAGCGTTTTACCGTTGGCCGTGCGAAACGATGTCACCCGCTGGCCGGTGGCCAGGTCGAGCACCGCCTGGCGAACGCGGGCGAGATCAGCGGCGGTATATGCCATGGGGAAAGCTCCAGGATTGCAGCCGGCCAAGTTTACAGGCGCGACTTGACCACCCGCCGGCGCTTGCGCGCGGCCGGTGGCTTGGGTTGTGTGGCGGCGGGTGGGGCGTCTGGCGACTGTGAGATCAGCGCGTTGTCATCCCAGGCGGCTGCCCAGGGCGGCGGCGCGCTCCATTCGATGCGCTCGCCTTTCATCAGGATGAACAGCGCCAGGTTGTACACGCACAGATCAAATGCCTCATTGGGGCGCTTGCCTGGTTTGCGCCATTTGCCGCTCGCGGGGTCGCGGATCTCATACGTCAATTCGTCGTACCACCAGCGCCCCAGCCAGCTGGGTGTATGCAGGTAGCCCGCGCCGGCGTTGTCGCGGTCCATCATGGCGGCGACGGCATCTTTCAGCAGATCGGTGCCCAGCAGGTAGAGCGGGACATCACCGCGCGCGGTGGATTGGCGCGACTTGCGGCTAGTGTTGTCCGGCCATGTCTTGCGCACCCGCGAGCTGCCGCGCGTGCTCGAGCCTTTGACCAGGAACGCGCGGGACTGCAGGCCATCGCGGCGCAGCCGCCGGTGCCAGTCATACGCCTGGCTTGTCACGCTCTCCTCGCCATCACCCTCGCCGCCGGTGTCCACCGCGATGGATGCCACGGGCATGCGCCGGCCGCTGCCATCGTCGAGCTTGTAGCTGCGCAGCAGCACGTCACGGGTCAACAGATCCCAATCCTCTGGCTGGGTGGCCGGCGAGATGGGGCGCGGCGCCTGATCGTTGTCGGGGCCGCGATCCTCCTTGATGTTGAAACGGTCGATCACCCAACACTCGCGGTGCGCGCCCCAGCCCTGGATCTGCACGACAAAGCGGCGATCCTTGCCGCCCTGTACATCCACGGCGGCGGTCAGGAAGCGCACGCCCTGGGGTACGGTGCGGCGCTGGTAATCCTCGGAGCGATCAGCCAGACGCTCGCTCGAGCGTTGCGTGGCTGCGCGCCGGCGCAGATAGGGCCGGCCCCAATCGGTATTTATCACCGCCTTGAGCGTTTCCTGGCTGTCAGTCTGCTGGTAAGTCTCCTCGGCACGCCGGAGCTTTTCATTCAGCGACGCCCAGGACTGGAAGGCCGCGGCCGGCCCCTCCATCCAGAATGAGGCGATACGCGAGCGCCGCGGGGTGCCGATCATCTCGCCGGCCTCATCGAGCTGGGCACCCTCGGGCACCCAGCGGCCGGCCAGGTTTAACTGACGCTTTGCCGCGGGGTCGATCTCGGTGCCGCAATGCGGGCAGAACACGCACCCCGCCTGCCGCGAGAAATTGTCCATCACCGGCGGGAACCACTGCCGGCAGTGCGCCTCGGGGCATTGCCAGTACCAGATCCGGCGGTCACCGGCGTTATAGAGATCCAGAATGCCGGTGGTTGGTGGGGCCATGTGCGGCGCGTCATCTGGCCTGCGCCAGTCGGGGTCGGTGATCTCTCGTCCCGGCGAAGACTCGGCCAGCGTCATGCCGGTGGAGCCGAATGTCTGAGTTCGCTTGCTGGCGAGCAGGAACGCACTACCCTCTCCATCCACGTCATCGGGAAGGCGGTCGAAATCGGTGATCAGTACGAACTGGTAATCACTCGAGGCGAGAACGTTCTTTGATGGCCATTTGATGCCCAGGTAGTTACCGGCACGGAACGTCTTGTCATGCACGTTGTTATCGTGCCCGCGCGGACTCATGCGGCCGACCAGACGAGGCGAGTTGACCAGCATGCGATCGATGCGCTTCTTGCTGAACTCGCGCGCCTTCTCCTCACTGATCTGAACGATCAAGCCGTCGCCGGGGTCGCACTCGATCTTGTAGGCGACGTAACCATCCACCAAGGCGTTGGTCTTGCCGGTACGCGCGGGACCGACAAAGATCACGGCGTCGTACAGCCGTGATCCCATGCAATCCAGCGGCTCACGCATATACGGGGTGGTGTCGGCGCTCCAATCGCGCACGGTGCCATCACCGCTGACCACCTTCATCGCCTCGGCCGCTGCCTCACTGGGCTGGATGCGGCGCGGCGGGCGAATCAGCTCGGCCACATCACGCCGGATAGAAGCGGCACTGGCGGTGCTAGTCATCGTCGGCCTCTCCGTCGTCAGCGATCACGGCCTGATACATCTGCTCGCGCAGCGCATCGGTCACCTGCTCCACCAGCTGGATGCTCTCGGGCGCCAGGCCGGCGTCGCGCTCCAGCATGTCGGCCAGCGAATCCAGGCCACTGGCCACCGCCTTGGCGAGCCGGCTCATCTCGCGGTGCGCATCCTCCACCGGCACCAGCAGGCGCAGCTGCTGCTCGAGCTTCACGCGCTCGGTTTCAGACTGATACCACGCCTTGCGATCCTGGGGCGGCAGATCATCGGGGTCAGTGCCGGCCGCCCCGATCATGTCGGAGTAAAGCGCGGGGCCGACATCCGCCAGGGCGTAGACACTGGCCCCGCCACGCTGGCCGGCCGGCACTACGCCAGCGGCGCGCAGCCGCTTGCGCACGGTGTCGCGGTGTAATCCGAAGGCGTCAGCAATGCGGGTGATATTCCAGTGGTACGCCTCTTGTAGTGCGCTGATGTCTGCCATGCGCTGGCCACCCTCTGCTGATCACGTCACTGCCGAAGCATCGGCACCATCGGCACCTCGAAAGTCAATAGCCATGCGGGATTGCATGAGGTGCTGCTGCCGACGCTAGAAACTCGAAAAAATGCCGAGATCCGCGAGTCTGCGCCCCCGTGGTCACTCTGGAAGCTCTCAAAAGGACCCAGTAATTACTTCGACGAAAATAACTGATACCCTATTATCGTAAAATTAACATCCTTGATGTTGATGTTATTTAAATATCGCATTACTAGTACAACAAGTGAAAGGAAGATTTAGGAAATGGAATTCATATCTTTTACCTGTCAATTCATACTGCCCCTCTTAGCACTATGTGCCACGGTAAAATATGGTAGTCATCAAAGGAGAAAATCTTCTAGAGAAGATCTTAGAGATTTATTCTCTCTAATCAACATCAACAGCAACACAAGAACTACCGAAGAACTAGATTTAATAAAAAATCAATTTACATACATATTTAACTTTGAGATCAGAACAGAAACACTGGATCTCATCACAGTAAAGAAAAATGACTATAAATTTCTTAACTATTGTCTAAAAAACAAAAAATTATTGAGAACCTCTGACTGCCTGATAACATTCTCAAACATTGAATATAAAACTAGAGCCTCTGTTTTTATATGGCTTGCAATTTTAACATTGAATTATATAGTCTTTGCAATATTATCTTCCAGCTTAAAGTCTGAAACAGTAGAAATAGTTACTAAATTATTATCATTACAGGCTTCCTCCGAATTCCTAAAATCAATAGTTTTCTTTTCTGCGATGGTAGTAGCCTATATAGTTGGTCGAAAAATAATAAAAGCCACGTTTTACAGACAGCTTTTACTTCGAAAAAAATACATCGATACCCCTGTAGTATCTCAAGTTGAAAGAAATAAAATATTGAAAGAAATCAAAAAGTTCTAAAGTCACTCGTTAATGATACTACTCAAGTAAAGTCGATCGCGATTAAAATGCCTGCGCTGTGATTCATAGTCGGCCAGCAAGCTAAGCAGATCACGATTGGTTGTCACCAACCGATCAGGGGCGGGTAGTGGATCGAGCAGATAGCTCGGCACCTCAAGTGTGCACTGCCACTCAGTGGGCATCACCACTGACTTGCTCTCGAAGGCGCTGCAGCCACTCAGCAGCAGCGTCAGGCACAGGCCGGTCAGCCCACTCAGCAGTCGTCGCATCGTCTCTCTCCATCCGGCCAGCAGCTGCTCGGGCAGCCATGATTGAACGATCATCGAAGGCGCGACGGGCTTCGCGTGCCTCCAGTGCGACGGACAATCGCTTCATCTGATTGCCGTAGTGCAGCGCCATCATCTCGAGGCCGCGGTTGACCGCCTTCTCGGTGGATAGCTCAGCCTTGAGATCATTGGCATGCTGCTCGGCCTTGGTCGCCTCATAGGTCTTCATCGCACCCCAGCCCAGCACCACCGCCATCAGGATGACCTCGATCTTCACGCCTGATATCAGCTTGCGGCCCCATGCCCATGCGGTCGTGATCAACGCAACCATCGCCCCACCACCTTGTCGAATAAGGCATCAGACTTGGCACGCAGCCACTCGACACCGAGGAAAGCAATCGCAGCCCCGATGGCCACGGCCATGTCCTGATCCAAGCCACCCCAGTCCAGCAGCGGCTTGAGTGCCAATGTCAGGCCACCCACCAAGGTCGCCTCGAGCAATGACTTGTAGAAGCGGCCGCCGGCATGCAGGCCGCGCAGTAGCGCGATCACGAATGACAGCCCCGCTGCATAGAGGTTGGCTTGATACGGCTGCAGCCACTCCAACAGCATCTGCCATGTGGATGGATCGCGGTGTGGCATATCGGCGGGCTCGTGGTCGTCATTCTGCATATGGCCTCCTGAGTCGGTAGGCCCTGCGTAGTTCGTTATTATCGTTATGCGATGTGGCCGCCAGCACGCACGTACACGCCCAGCAGCTCATCGGTATCAAGCTCACGCTGCCCATATCCTGCACCTGGCAGGCTCGCCCAGATGCGCCGACACGCATGGATGGCCTCAGCGATGCGGCCGTCATACACCATGCCCAATGCCCGACACTGCCGGATCAACTGCTTGGCAGCCTCATCCTGCGAGGCAGGCGAGAAGTCCGGCAGGTGGAAGCGGTTGGCCAGGTCATCCCAGGTACGCACGAGGAACTGATACCGGCCCGCCGCTGTACTGTGGATGTTGTACGACTTCAGCCATACCGACTGGCGGGGATGATCATCGAAGCCGTCGAAGGTATTGCCGCCCACCAGCACGTCATAGCCCTCAATCGAACTGAAACGCGGCGTGCCCTCGGCATAGGCAATAGTGTCCAGGAAGGCCGCCAGATTGCTGGCATCGTCAGCCGCCGGATCAACAGGCGCATCGAAGCCCACCAGCTCGACCTCATCGAGCCAGTGCGCGGGGGCATGTGCAGGCATGGGCATCACCGGTAGTCAGATACGAAAAAGCCCCGCCGGATGGCAGGGCTCGCAAATCACATGGAACACACTACGAATATCGTCTGCGGGAACGACCGTGAATCAGTGATGCTTCAGCAAGTTCATGTGTAAGCCGTGTGAACTCGCTTTCATCGAGCATTATTCACTCCATGAGGCTTGAGGCGGGGAAAGCGCGTTCGGAGAATCTGCTATTGGAGAATACACTTCTCAGCGTCTGACGGGCCTCCAAGTGCTTCTGATTTTGACGTTCTCTATTACACGCCCGCAAGGCCAGCTCACGTGTGAGACCTTGATGTCGGAAACGCTCGACAAGCTCACGAAGAGTCAAGTGCTCAACCTCTATGACTCGATTGAGCGCTTGCCCTAGTTGCAAAACACCACCTTTTTCCCCATTTGAGATTAGCTCTCGAGTGATATTTCTCATGACATTTGTGTCCATTCGGTAATTTTCGTAAAAAATGTATCTACACAGTAGCGTTTACGATTCAACGGAACGGAATCCTGTCATTGTTGATTCTTAGTCAATTTCATGAGCCCACAACCAAAAAGCCCCGCCAGATGGCAGGGCCTTGAAATGAGTGGTGATCCAGAGACGCAAGAATCACACAATAGCTGGATCGTACCCTCTCGCGGCCACTTTTGCAACATGTGGTAGTCAGGCGGCCATTTCTGCCTGAGAAAGTACCATATACAGTAGCGAGTCACGGCCGTGCGCTGCTGCTTTTCGAAGCGATGTAGATGACTTGAACGGCTCCACCTTCACTGCCCCGGGTACCCATCCCAGTCGCGCCAGAATCGCCACCTGAGCCGCCACGGCCTGCGATTGGGTCATCATGCGCGGTGACTGGCAATGCTGTACCGGCGGGATCGCATAGGCCGCCAGCAGTACCGCCATGCGCTGACGATCGGTCAGGCGTGACAGCAGCGCCGCTGCCATCGTTCGCCACTGGCTTTCCTGCTGATAGCGCTCTGCTGCCTTGCCGACGTGATCCACCAACCCTGTGCAATCGCCACGCCCTTCTCCCATGCCGCCCACCGATGATACTTGATGCCACCCGGCATTCTGATGGCGCAGCCCGGTGCGATACTCGATCTCCTCCTCGAGCAGCTCATCCAGAGCATGTGCCAATGCCTGCTGACGCCTCACGCCCTCCGGCAGCTTCTCGATCAGGCGGAAGACCTCCGCCAGCCCCATATCCTCGATCCGCTGCATGTCCTGCCCTCCTGCTCCGGGTTACTACGTGAGCGCTATGCCGTTGCCTTGCGCCACTCACTGCCATGCGGCATCACCTCCGGCTCGCCGGCCACCACCGTCTCGGGCCAGCTTGCATAGGCCACCAGCACCGCCTTGGCCTCATCCACGCCCTTGGCCAGCACTGCCAGATAGCCATTGCCCTCCATCTTCTCAAGCCATTCGCGCTGGCTGGCCGAAAAATCGGCATTGTGAGGCGGTGCTGCTTTGAACTCGATATAGAGGCCATGCCACCCGCCTCGCGCTGAGGCAACCACTAGATCACTGACACCGGCACGAACGCCCTGGGCCTTGAGGTCGGCAGCCGTTTTCTTGTTGCGCTTGCCGCCATTGGGGATGTGATAGGTGACATCCTCTAGCAGCACCCCCACCTGCTCCCCGCGTCGCTGCTCGCCTTTGAGCCAACGGATCAGTACCTTTTGCTCGTTGCCCTCGCGGTCGATGCGTGGCGCCGACTTGCGGGCTTGGCCGGCGGTACGGTTCGGCGACTTGCGGGCCGCCATCTTGGCGGAAGGATGTGTTGCCCAACTCATTCAGGTCTCCTTTGCGCTGACTGCCAACGTCGGAAGTTGGCGATGATTCGTGGCAGCATCTGGCCAGATCGCTTGCTCTTGTCCATCTCGGCCAGGGACGTAACACCACACGCCTTACAGAGGAAATCCACGCCATCCTCATATTGATGAGTCCCATCCGGAATGGTGTTCTCGTCAAGCTTGTAGCGATGCCGTTTGGCGTGATCCAGAAACATCAAGAACCCCTCAGCAGCCAACAGCATCTCGGCCATCTGGGCATACTTACCCTCTATGCTTGCCATCACTCTGCTCCCCCTATCCGGCCACCCTTGGCGTTGTAGTGTGGCCTACCCAGGGCAATGCAGTGCTTGCACGTCCCCAGGCATCCCGCCAGTTGATGGACGGTCACGCGCCTGCCGCAAGCAAAGCAGAGACGCAGGGCTGAACGATTCGGGCGCTTGAAGCTGCCAGCGGGGCGATAGCTCACTGCAACATCCCCAACATATCCGGCTGACCTCTCACCGGCGCCAAGCGGATCAGGCGGTATTCATGCGCAGCACTGTCTCCACGTCGGCGGCTCTCCACGATCAATCCATGCTGGCGACGCAGATCTCGCAAGCGCGCACTGATGGCAGCTTCACTATCCAGACGGTCGAAGCGGGCAAGGATCTCCGCGGCCAGCTCATGCAGCATCAGCCATGAGCGCGATTCACTGAGCGCTAGATAGGTACGACCTAACTGACTTGCGGGATTGTCCAGCGTCGCCCGTCGTGGCCGTGGGGCTCCGCCAACATTGGCACCGGTAGTGGTTGTGAGTGCTTGATGCTCATGATTACCCATGCGCTAACCCTCCCCGCATCATCTTCAGTGCTTGTATCGGTGTGATGCCTGCCAGATCTCCCGCTGCTTGGCGTGCTTTGTCTTCCCCCGCCATGACGGCACGTTCCGCTGGTGACAGTTGGCCGTCATGACCAATAGCAGCTTGCAGCTTGAGGTCTTCGCCGCGGGCAAAGCGCTCTACCACCTGCTGGTAGTACACACGAAAGGCACGTTCGTGCTTGTCCATACGCTGATAGGTGGCAAACGCCATACCGTGAAGATCCATGTGCTCACCTGCCGCGGCGATAGCTTCATGCGAATACGGCTTGCCGGTGAAGGCGTGATCCTGCAGTGCCTGCCACGCGGTATCGAAGTCCGGCAACCCAAGCCCCTCGGGGGTCATCTGACATAGCTCGGCAAACTGCATGGCACTATCCGGCGGGAAGGCGTTGCCGCGCTGCCGAAGCGACTTGGCCGTGCGGGCCTTCTCGGCCTGCAAGCCACAGCGCAAGTGCTGGGCGCTTAAGTGGCTCAGGGCTGCCAGCCACTCACCTTCCGCATCACAGCTCACCCACTGACCATTCTCTTCAGTGCCCCACCCCATCTCACGGCAGCGGCGGTGCCAATGGGCGCCATGCAGTTGGGCCAAGCGATCGAACAGCGCATCCACCGCCTTCTGGCTCACCCGTGGCAGGTCATCACAACCACTCGCCATCGATGAGGTCGCCGGACGGCGGCTGGCCTTCGGCTTGCTCGCGGCGGCGCTTCTCAATGAGTGCACGCCCTTCAGCGGCCGAGAGCCTCGAGTTACGGATTGGACCAGTTGAGCAATGGCTTCCATAGATGCCTCCAGCGTTGCGAGTATTGTTGTTCGATGAAGTGTTGGTGTTCTGGCTCATGCGGGCCTGACGGGACGCTTCTCGCTTGCGGTTATCACTCACCCAGCGCACGAACTTGGCGCACCAGGCATGAAGCGAGTACGTCCGGCCCGGCTGATCCGCAAAGTGCGCGGTGAAGTCCGCCAGCTCGCCCTGATCCCATGTCAGACTCGGGTCACCGCGGCGTAGTGCTTCTGCCTGCCAATGGGTGGCATCCGGCCGCCAATCCAACGTCATTGATATCTGGCGAGCCGTAGCAATCGCTTGCGGCTCGCCGCTGTCAGTCTGCTGAGCGACATTGGCAAAGATCGGGTGCTCAGCAATGGCGGCAGCAGGCCTGGCAGACACTTCTTCTTCATCACTACCGGCCATCAGTGCCTCAAGCTCTTCCGGTGACGGCTCATCGGCGGCTTGCTGTTGCTGAGTCACGCCCATGGCGAGACGGTAGAAATTCGAGGTCTGGCGGCCGGTCTTCGTCTGACGTGGCACCACTTCCATCAATTCCTGCTCGACCAACGCCTCAATCGAGCGCTGCACCGTACGCATCGAGCACGCCATCTCGGCTGACAGCCGACGGATGGACGGCCAGCACACACCCTGCTCATTCGCGTAATCAGCCATCAGCATCAGCAATAATCGTGGCCCCGCCTTGATCGCTACCGGCAGCGTGGGCATCGCCTCGCGAGCCCATGCCATCGCTTGAAGACTCATGCCCCACCTCCTGCCAACTTCACGTGACGTGCCGCATGCGCCCGATGCCACTTCATGCCGCCCAGCTCATCGCCCTTGTCCCCGCGGCGGGCAGCGAGAATGGCATTGCACTTGTGCCAAGTGGCATAAGCTTCGTGATACTCACGGGCCCGCACCGGCTGCTCATGACGGATATCTTCACGCTGAGCGATATGACGACCCGCGCGAGCCATCTCGGCTTCAATACGTACCGTGCTCATGCTTGTCGTTATGGTCATGCCGTTACCTCGTCACCCTTGGCAGCCATCCCCAGCGACAAACGCTCAAAGCGTCCTGCCTCGCTCATGTGGTGGTCGATCGACAGGGTCCGGCGAGCATCTGCATTGGTCGTCTCACCCTGCCCCTTGCCACACTCCAGCAGGGCCACCACAGCCAGGTGGTGTTGCATGCTCATGCGCAAATCAAGCACGCCACCCACACGCTCACGTTTCTCTATGGCCACCGCCAGTCGATAGGTTTCCTGCCTGAGTTCCTCGCAGCTCCAATCTCGATAGCTCAGTAACATGCCTCTGGCTTCACTCGTCTTGATCGTCATGCCATACTTCCTTGGCGTAGTTGAGATGCCCCGTCATGGTTTGGTCGCCGTCGGGGCTTCTTTGCATCTATCGTTTCGTTACTTGCCTACCACCTTCAGCGGCTTGCGCATCGCCTGTAGTTGGCCCATCAAGGTGCTCATCTGCTGCTCGATGGCCTTATGCTGCGCTTCCAGCTGTGCAGCCTCTTTGTCATCTATCTCATCGTCCGCAATCGCCGCCTGAATCAGCGCCGCCATCGCGCCCTGGCCCTGCTGTGCCTTCAGCACAGACGCGAACACGTCCCCACGACTCACCTCGCCATGCGCACAACGCGGCACCGCAACCACCCCCAAGCAATCCAGAAACGGGGCGAGCAGACGCATCTGATGCTCGCGGTCCACGTTCCAGAAGATCCCCACGAAATCGATCAAGCGCATCGGCATCGGGTCGTCTTCTGCCAAGCGGCGATATAGCGACTTCACCGACATGCCGATATCACTCGCCAGCGTCTTCGGATGGCAATCGAAGGCCACGTCATGTACCGCGTCCAGATAGGTATCCATGTCCCGCTCAGGGACTGTATGGCTATCCATGGTGAATCTCTCCGTGTTCGTTCCGTTTAGGCCGTGATGGGCGGCGGCCTATGCTGTGATTGTCAGGCGGTCTTCTTGTTAGCGGTTCGCAAGCAGTGGCCCAGCGACGGGCATAGCTTCTTAGCCTTGAACTTGCCCCTAGTTAATTTCTCTGCACGGAGAGCCAGAACTGGAGACATCCCATGCTTTCCGCGAACCCATCCAGAAACAGTCCCTTGGTAGACCCCAAGCTCCTCAGCAGCCTTGGCCTGAGTCCCAAAGTGATCGACCAAACGTTCGAATATATTCTTCATAGCGCCGCTCCATACGGGTATACCCGTAATCATAAATACGGGAATATCCATTTGCAAGAGTATGGGTGCGCCCATGATAATTACTCTATGGAATTCAAAGATCGCCTTAAAGCCGCCCGAAAATACGCCAAGCTCACCCAAGTGCAGCTTGCTGAACGAGTGGGCATAGATCAGACCAGCGTTTCCGACCTTGAACGGGGTAAGTCCCGCAAGACTGGGTATGCGGCTGAAATTGCTCATGTACTAGGTGTGAGTGCGAGGTGGCTTACGACTGGCGAAGGCGAGATGCTTGAATCAGGGCCTGTCCACCGTGGCGATGCCAGCGAGCTGGTGCTACATGAAACTGAGGTCGTGGACGGGGATGAGCCTCTGAGAGATGACGAGGTCGAGATCCCATATTTCCGCGAGGTCGAGATGGCAGCGGGCGATGGTCGCACTCAAGTCATCGAGAACCACGGCGCCTACATGCGCTTCAGTCTGCCGCGATTGATGAAGGCCGGTGTAGACCCATCGCTTGCGGCATGCGCCACCGTTACTGGCGACTCGATGGAGCCGGTAATAGTAGATGGCTCACCAATCGGCATCGACAAGGGGTGCCGACAGATTCTGGACGGCAAGGTCTACGCACTGGACCATTGCGGTATGCTGCGCGTGAAGCGTCTCTACCGACTTCCGCCGGGGCGCATGCGTGTGGTCAGCGATAACCACATCGAGTATCCGGAAGAGATCTACACCCTGGGCGACCCGGATGCCCCGAAGATCATCGGACGCGTCTTCTGGTGGGAAACATTTGCCTGACGAAATCCTCGCGCCCGTGTATCCAGAGAGAGGGGATCTAATAGGTAGGTTCTAGGCATGACACTGGTGTCACCCTCCCCCTGCCACTGATGTCGCTCTCCCCCTGACACCGATGTCACCCTCCCTAATTTTTCAGGACAGCCAACCTTCATTAAAAACCCGCCCATAGTGGCGGGTTTTTAGTGCTTTCACCGTCTACCAACAGTGCTAGTCTTAGCAAACCTCATCACTCTGCATGACTCGCAAGGAGGCGAACTCATGTCTGCTGCATTGATAATTTTTTTGACGCTTTCCGTTTTCCTGCTGCCCTGGCTAGCCGTAATGCATGCCGCGTACTACAAGGGGGTAGATGTCCTCTCGGCGGGCGCAGTGGGATTCTTCGGCACACCGTTGATGGGCATCCTCTATGTTATCGCTATGCCGGCAGACCCAGCGAAGCTCAAGCGCCGCCGTCTGCGTAGCGCCAAGGCCACTGACAAGGAATGCCCGCACTGCCTCTCACTTATCCCCAAGCAGGCCAGTATCTGCCACCAATGTGGACGCAATAGCGCCCTGACCGCCAGCAAGCCCGCGCACGGTGTGGAACCCTCAATTACTCCCCAACCACAAACGCGGGGGCCAGCCCCCATACCGGCCGGTAGCTTCGATTACGCTGAACACGGCGGCACGGATACTCAGGCCGCCGAGGCGTATAAACGGCGCATCGAGAACACCGACCACTAAGCGTCCTGCAAGCCGTCTAACCCGCCCACAGTGGCGGGTTTTTTATTGCCTACAACATGGGCGGAAATGTCTAATCTTGAAAAATACGGGCAAAACCTTGACCAGAGATACGGACATACCCATAATTATCTGCGCAGAGACGGCACATCGCCATCGTCACTAAGTGGATTGGAGCAGCCCATGACCGACACAGCCCGCAAGCATCGCTCAGCCATCACCCTCGCCGTCATCGTCGGCGGTCTGGTCACGCTCGCCAGCCTCACTCAGCAGAACGATGGCACCCGCCAGCTGTCCGCCAGCGAAGCCGAATACTGCGAAATGACTGCCATGTGGCAGGAAGATGCCAAGGCCGGCTTCGTCGAATCCCAGCGCCGCGGCTGGCCGGACTTCCATGGCAATGCCGCCAGCCTCTGCTCCCCTCAGATTACGCATGGTCAGCAGCTTGCCAGTCGCTGATCGGACCTCGCCCCAAGGCCAGCAGGTGGTGCTAGTGGGATTGCGAGCATAACCACCCGCAGGTAAGGCGCCGGTGCCAACCCTTCACTAGCGGCCTTACCCCCGACACCTGGGCGAGTGGTGTGACAGCTGGAGAGACAGCGCTTATCAGAGGGCATCGGCACTGCCGGTATCGCCTGATGAGCCAACCAAGCCGCTGGTATAGGTGGCCGACGCGATGACCAGGCGAAGGAGCCTGAGAGCCGAGGGCGAACTGGACATGACGCCAGTAGCCGAGCCGACGATATACCTCTTAATGAGAGGGCACCGTCAAGCCTTTATCTAGCATGATGGCTTGACGGTGTCTTTTAAAAAGCATGATCATTCAGAGAATTCAATATCTACAACCTGAGCTACGGCTTTACCTTCAGCCCAATCAGTTAAAGGTGTATCAAGAGTATAGTACTTATCTTGCTCCATTTCTTTTACATAACCTGCTTTCAAAGGCTTGTTGCTATCTCCATATGAATATTTACTCACCAAAACAGGATTGTATTCCTCTTCGAAAATAGTAACTCCTTTTTCATTTTTAAAATAGACCACTATTTTTACACGATCTAAGCTCTTATTTCCTGTGTTTTTGATAGACAACCTCACAGCGGGCACACTTTTTTTAGTGTAAGTGTCAATTCTTTTGGCTTCAAACTCAGTTATTACGACTTTATCCATGTAGTTATTTTTCTCGGTAAATTCATGCATTTCTTCCTTAACATTTTCAATTCCAGCCTGCGCATACCTCACACCGGCAGGCACTTGGTTCATTTCTTCATATTTTTCTAATGCTTTCTTGAATTTTCTACTATCGAGTAGCTGCTCGGCCTCTTTTTTTAACGCAGAAACTTTTCTTTCTTCCTGCTTTCGCTTTTCATCAATAATCTTATCTCTTTCAATTTCGGCTTGGTGTTTAGAGATAACCTCATCCCCAGTCAATCCATCGATAACTTGCAGATTTAGATTAAACTGAGCCTCATTTGACATACCAACAGCATCGCCGCTAAATGCTCTTTTCATAATAGAAGAAATACCAGACTTTCCGCCAATGCTAAAGTACATCAGAGCTTTCTGAAACTCCTTCTTTTTTCCAGATGAGAGCTCTTGCATTATCTCTTGCGAGGACTCTTTGATTGTATTTTCATTAGTTGCATCAAACTTCTCAGGACCAAAGCACCCAGAGAGAAAGACAAGCAAAGAGAGAACAATGATTTTTTTCATAAACACCTCTTCCTTAAAATTTTAACCTATTTACAACACTTAATTTATCAGAATCCAACTTCACTATATAAGGAAAGGCTAGCAAATCAAACAAGTTATTTCCCGTAAAAATATTACCTAATGCTCCCCTACAGCGCTTATCGCTTCCCATCACTTCCATGACGGAGCCTTTTGGCACACTCCTTTTTCATCGTGTCTCTCAGCACGCCTTGCTCACCCCAACCGGTGAGCCTTTTTGTGCTCACACGCCAGTCTCTTCTAGGGGCTGACCTGTGCGCTCAATCATTACTTGTCAGGAGGTCTTCATGCAGCTTTGTCTTCGGTCCCGGGTCACCATCGATGGCATCACCGCGACGATGGCTGAACATGCAGAGCGGCGCGGTATCGGCCAGGGCACGCTCCTGTCACGCATGACGCGAGCAGGACGGCATGACGCCCTGCTACTGCTGGAACCAGCAACAAAGTCTCGCAAACCAGTACCGGCTCCCAGTCGGCAAGAAGTCATCAGGGACTTGATGCGCACCCCTGCCGGCCTGTTGGCAACTGCCAAGCGGCTGGGCGACTACGCATCACTGACACAGACATCGCCATGATTCTCCCGCTACTCATCGCCGCCACTTGCCTGGCGGATTTCTTTTGCCTGCTCACCGGTGGCTGGCTCGACACATTGCTCACCAAGGATGACTGATATGACCCGCGATCAACTGATGGACAGCCTGCTACATCTCCCTCATCCGTGGCCGCGGCCCGAGACGGACTGCAACCTGCCGACCGAGAACGCCCACGGTGACTTCGAGGGATGGATCAAGGGCCCGACCAACAACGAATGGCATTACGCATGGATAGGCGCCCATGAGCGACGCATCGTCATTACCCGGGAACAATGGGAAGAGGCGCTGCTGGCACACGTCCAACATCCCGAGCGACCAGTCAGCGATACAGTCGCAGCCACCTCAGCAGATGAAGTCGATCCAAGGGCTTGGAACGGCGAAGGCCTGCCACCGGTGGGGAGCAAAGTGACGCTCGATTCAGATCACGGCGGACACGCAGAAGTCAGAGTGATCGGCCATACACTGCGCGGCGACAATGTCGTGATCGAAGGCAAGCGTCGTGGCGTTGAAGTCTGCGCTCGGTCTGAGCTACACCCCATCCGCTCCGATCGAGAGAAGGCGATTGGGGACATGAAGGAGATAACCAAGGCCGCTGCTGACGCTCATAAGCGTGAGCTGCACGGGGCACTGCCGGAAGAGTACCTGCTGGGTGCGCTCTACGACGCAGGCCATCGCAAGGTGAAGTCATGAACGTCATCGACCTATTCGCCGGCGCAGGTGGATTCAGCACCGGTGCCAGCATGGCAGGCTGCAACGTGGCCTGGGCAGCCAACCACTGGCCGGATGCTGTCGAATGGCACAGCCGCAACCATCCGGACGCAGCGCACATCTGCCAGGACCTGCATCAGGCGGATTGGAGTCAGGTGCCCGCTCATGACCTGATGCTGGCGTCACCCTGCTGTCAGGGCCATAGCAAGGCGCGAGGCAAGGCCAGTGGAAACCCTCAGCACGATGCCAGCCGCTCGACTGCTTGGGCAGTGGTATCAGCTGCCGAGTATCACCGACCACCAGCCATCCTCGTGGAGAACGTCCCCGAGTTCCTCGATTGGCAGCTCTACCGCCCCTGGGTGCTGGCCATGCAGGCGCTGGGCTATGCCGTCAGCCCGCATGTAGTAGACGCCGCGGATCTCGGCGCCCCGCAGAACCGCATCCGCATGTTCCTGGTGCTCACCCAGTCCGCTCAGCCGCTCAAGCTGAACCTGCCGACACTCGATCACCTGCCGGCCGACAGCTTCATCGACTTTGAGGCAGGCCGTTGGCAGCCCATCGAAAAACCCGGGCGAGCCGCCGCCACTCTGGAGCGAGTCCGCGCTGGACGAGCCACCCACGGGGACCGCTTCCTGATCAGCTACTACGGCAACACCAAGACAGGGCGCTCGCTGGATCGCCCTGTCGGAACCATCACCACGCGCGACCGCTGGGCCATTGTCGATGGCGACCGCATGCGCATGCTCAGCCGGTGGGAATGTCGATCGGCCATGAGCTTCCCCGACACCTATCAGCTACCGGATAACCACCGACTGGCCGTGCATCTGCTCGGCAACGCGGTCTGCCCTACCCCGGTCAGCCACATCATCAAGGCGCTGCAGAAGGCAGCATGAGTATGAGGAGTCTATGCGCCAGGTATCGCAATCAACGTGGGTGCCGCCAGCACATGGTTCGTGCCCGCAATGCGGTGGCAGCGGCACATTTCGAGGCGTCTTCCATACCTCCCCATGCGCCCATTGTCACGGTACCGGGTACGCCGCAGAGGATGGTGAATCACTGCCACTGGAAGACCTGATCGTGATGATCAGCCAACGACGAGATCACTGGCGCCGCAAGTACACATTGATGATGCAGGTGCCCGGTGTGCAAGACGCGATGGCCAATCATGCCGCCGTACAAGAAGAGCAGGCCCTGGGCTACAGCTCGGGCCGTTATCAAGGTGACTAGACAGGAGATGACCATGACAGACACAGCCACTCATCAGCCGCTGCGCTTCCTCCGCACCCGTGAAGTCTGCGAGAAGATAGGCCGCAGCCGCTCATCACTCGAGAAGCTGCTGGTAAAAGACCCCAACTTTCCGCGCCCAATCAAGGATGGCATTGGCCGGGCATCGACCAACTATTGGTACGAACACGAGATTGAAGCATGGATGAGCCAATGGGCTATGCAGTTACGTCCCGCTGACGACGCTTGAACTTGTCTCGCTTGGCCTTGGTCATGCCGACTTCCAATGCCTCAAGGTAGTCGGCATACCACTGCATCATCTTCCGCCTCTGCTCAAGGTACGACGCCTGGTTGTACACGCCCTCCAACCCGATCGGCTTGTGCGCAAGCTGCATCTCCGTCCACTGTAACGGCCACCCATGCTCACTCAGCAGTGTCTTGGCCGTATGACGGGCTCCATGCCCCGTCATCCTCTCCTTATAGCCTGCATTCGAGAAGCAGCGATTGATCGCAGCATCCGACAGGACAGGTAGCTTTGCCCCCTCCCCAGTGAATACATACCTCGACCGTCCAGAAAGAGGACGCATCTCTTCAAGCGCTTGCAGTGCTTGACGGCAAAGTGGCACGACATGATCGCGGCGCATCTTCATCTTCTCCGCGGGGATGTGCCACGACTTGCCCTTGATCTCGCTCCACTCCATCCATCGCACCATGCCTGGCCGCGAGGCTGTCCACACGACCATCCAAGCAGCCAAGCGAGTAGACCGGCGGCTGGTTGTCATACGCAGTGCACGCAGAAAGTCTGGTAGATCTTCTTCCAGTAGATGAGGGCGAGGCTTGGAGACAGGTGCCGGCGCCGCAACGTCCAGCAGGTTCGAAGCTGGGTTGTTCTCGCAATAGCCGTGAGCAATGGCGAAGTCGAAGATCCGGCGCAGAAAAGCCCGGGACTTCTCGGCAATATTGAAAGCCTTGCGGGCCTCAATACCTTTCTGAACGCGCACGCAGTCAGCCCGTGACACATCAGCAACTGCCATATCTCCCAGTGCAGGCAACGCATCATTATCGAGCCAATGCCTCATCTTGGTCAGCGTCTTAGCTGACCTCCCCTGCATCTGCTTGTGCTCGTACCACTGCTCCGCGACCACCCCAAAGGTCCGGACACCACCGCCCCCTCTAAGATGCTCCCGGGGATCAATGCCGTCGGCTACCAGCTCGGCAATCTGGATAGCTTGAGCTCGCGCTTTCTTGGCCTTGGTGTCCGGGTAACCCCCTACTCCCATGAACGACCACTTTTGCGTGATCGGGTGTTTGTAGCGAACCTCCCAGCGCTTGCGGCCAGTTGGCGACACGACGAAGTAGAGACGGTCCAGGCCATAGGCCTCGCGATACTCACGCGCTTCTGGCTCGAGGGTAGACAACACGGTGTCTGCAAGCGGTCGCCGCTTGATAGCATCACGCTTCATGTATGGTGCCCATGTATGGTGGAACCTCACCATACACCACACCATACATGGGCCTCTAGAGTGAATGCATGTATAAATATACAGTATTATGGACGCAAGAAAGGTAAAACAAGGAGTTACGAGAATATAAGAGGAGGGTAAAGCAGGGAAAAAGAGGGGCTTGGTGCCCCCTGCAGGAGTCGAACCTGCGACCTGCCCCTTAGGAGGGGGCCGCTCTATCCAGCTGAGCTAAGGGGGCGTAGCGCTGCGCAGTATAAGCCATTGAAGTGGCAAGATAAACCCGTTCGGCCCGCGCGTGCCGCCCTCCTCACGCCAGGCAAGAGCATCATCGGCCTCATGCGCCGAGCACTCCGGCTTCGATCTCATCGAGCACGTCCTTCATGGGACGGGGGCGCCCCAACAGATAGCCCTGGACACGCTGACAGCCCAGCTGACGCAGCACCTCGAACTGCTCGGAGGTCTCCACTCCCTCGGCCACCACTTCCAGCGACAGGGCACGCGCCATCACCAGCATCGCACGCACGATCTCGTTGGCATGGCAGACTTCCTGTCCGGGAGTCTCGCCAGGTGCAGGCGCTGTCAGCCCGTCGTCATCGATGAGACGCAGATCCTTGATGAAGCTGCGGTCGATCTTCAGCTCACTGAGCGGCATGCGGCGCAGGCGTGCAAGATTGGAGTAGCCGATCCCGAAATCGTCGATGGAGAACGTCAGCCCCAGCGCCGCCAGCTGGTCGACCTTCTCCAACATGTCGGCCTCATCTTCCGCCGCCAGGCTCTCGGTGATCTCCATGCGCAACATGTCCGGCGCGAAGGCATGGCGCTTGAGCAGGGCTGCGACCTGCGGCACGAATTCCGCGCTGCGAAACTGTACCTGACTGACATTCACCGCGATCGGCAGCTGATGTCCGCGTGTCGCCATGTCTTCCAACACCGCACAGGCTTGCCCCAGCACCCAATGGCCCAGCTCGACGATCAGCCCTGATTCTTCCGCGATCGGGATGAAGGTCGCGGGCGAGACATTCCCCAGCAGCGGGTCATTCCAGCGCAGCAACGCCTCAAGACCACAGAGCCTGGGCAGCTGATGCTCAAGCGAGGCATCCGACTGCAGGGAGAATTGCGGTTGGAGATGGACTTCCAGATGCTGACGGGAAAGCGCACTGCGCAGGGATTGCTCCATCTGGGTGGCGGCGATGATGCGATTGCGCATGTCCGGTGAGAAGAAGCACATGCGTGCACGCCCGGCCCCCTTGCTCTCATAGAGCGCGATGTCCGCCTCGTGCAGCAGATGGCCCCAATCGTCTCCCTCGTCTTCTGCCGCCCCGGAAAGCGTCTGATACCCCTCGTCCGCCTCATCCGGACGCGGATACAGCGTGATGCCCAGTGAGCCGGACAGCTGATGCGCACGCCCTTCCAGCTCAACCGGTACCCGCAGACGTGCCAGCAATCCCTCGCCGACGTGCATCGCTCGGGCCCTGGCGTCCTCCATGCCACCGAAGCGAGGCGCCAGCAGCACGATGAACTCATCCCCGCCCTGGCGCGCGAGCACATCGCCCGGCTCCAGCAACTGCTCCAGCCGGGCGGCGATCTGGATCAGGGCACGATCTCCCGCGTCATGCCCCAGTACATCGTTCAGGCGCTTGAAATGATCCAGATCCAGGAACATCAACGCCCCGACGCGCGCTTCTTCCAGAGCGAGGTCCGCGAAGGCTGCGAGCTTGCGACGCAACAGCCGACGATTGGGCAGGCCCGTCAATGCATCATGCAGCGCCTGATAGGTGAGCTGCTCATCACGCCGATGGCGTTCGATCGCCAATCGAGCCACGTTGACGGCGACCTTCAGCAAGCCGAGATGGCTATCGTTGAAGACATCGCCGGACGTGGCATAGAAGGCGAAACTTCCCAGCGGATTGCCTGCATCATCGAGGATGGGCATGGAGAGACAGGCATCCAGTCCCAGCGCGTGGGGATGCTGACGGAAGCCCTCCCAGGCGGGGTCCTCGCCGATGGCGGGGGTCAGCACCTGCTCACGCCGCCACATCGCCGTACCACAGGTGCCCACCCCCTCCCCGATACGCAGGCCGGAGGTGAACTGCATGAAGCTGGGGGGCAGGCTCGGCGCCTTCCCTCCGATGATTCGTGTGCCTGTCTCATCCAGAAGCAGCAGCGAGGAACGCACGCGAGTCGCGACGGCCTCGATGGCCTGACACAGGTCCAGCAGGGTCTTGTCCAGCGGCTGGCCAGCCGTGACGGACTCAAGCAATCTGAGCTGGGAATGGCTGAGCTCCAGCGCCAGATGCGCCTGGGTCACATCGGTATGCACGCCGAGATAACCGGTCAGGGTGCCGTCGGCGGCCATGAGCGGTATGCAGCGCAGACGAAGGCGCAGCGGTCGTCCATTCGCATCGTGATGGAGCAGCTCCTCGTCACTGGGCTCACCCAGCTCGCACTGCTGATGCATTCTGGCGATCACCGTCCTGTCGGAATCCTCACCCGTCAGAAATTCACTGAGCACCTGACCGGCCAGGTCTTCTGCCCGGTATCCCGTCAGCTCCTCGAAGGCCGGATTGACCCACTGCACACGCCCTTGAAGGTCGTATCCACACACTCCATTGGAAGTATGCTGCAACAGCTGATGCAAGCAATTGCTGCCTTCCAGGCCGTCAACTGAAGCAGCGGAGGTGGCCGCGGCGGAGGACGCTGATGGATTCATGGACATGTCGTTTCAATCTCCCTGCCGATGCTACCTGAAGGTTCATGGCTTCTGGCACAGTCAGCATGTCGGTCGCACTCGATCTTTCCTTCCTGAAGTGCCGGGCGCCTTGGCACCGACTCCCCTCTCATCCTGCTGGTCAAGTGTCACTTGTCCTTGAGTATAAGTAACCCTCAATCTGCGTTGAATGAAGGCAAAATCTCACGAATCCTCTGCCTCGAGCGCGAGGCAGGCACTGCCATGTCGAGCCTTCGCGGCAGGATGGTCTTCTCTGGCGTGGTGGGATCCGAGAGCGCGCGAGACCCTCCCGCGCAATGCTCGAAGGACAGCACAACGTGATGACACAGCCGGACAGATACGACCGAACGAAAACAGACGAACGAAAACAGCCACGCCCCGACCAGAGGTCGAGGCGTGGCTGTGTCACTACCCGAGGGCAAGAGGCGAGCTGGCTACCCCTGAGCGAATCCTCAGTGGCGCGCCGTCTTCAGCGCATCCGCCAGTTCACGGGTCAAGGCATGTACCGCTTGGGTGCCCTGCTCCGGTGTCTCGGCGTTGGCCTGCAGATCGATCAGGGCCGAGCCGACCACGACTCCATCGGCGAAACGACCGATACGCGCCGCCTGCTCTGCGGTACGGATACCGAAACCGACCGCGACGGGAATCTCGGTGTGCTCCCGGATACGGCCCACTTCGGCCTCGACCTTCTCGGCCGTCGGTGCAGCGCCACCGGTCACGCCATTGCTGGAGACGTAGTAGAGGAAGCCTGAGGTATTGGCCAGCACGCCCGGCAGGCGCGCGCTGTCAGTCGTCGGTGTCGCGAGGCGAATGAAGCTGATACCGGCAGCATTGGCCGGCTCACACAGCTCATCGTCGTGCTCCGGCGGCAGGTCGACCACGATCAGGCCATCGACACCGGCCTGGCTTGCCTGCTCGAGGAAGGTGGCCACACCGCGACGATAGATCGGGTTGTAGTAACCCATCAGCACGATGGGCGTGTCCTGGTCGCGCTTGCGGAATTCCGTGACCATCGCCAGGGTACGGTCCATCGTCTGGCCGGCCTTCAGGGCACGCTGGGTGGCATGCTGGATCGCCAGACCATCGGCCATCGGGTCGGTGAACGGCATGCCCAGCTCGATGACATCGGCACCGGCCTCGGCCATGCCGAGGAAGGTCGCGAGGCTGGCATCATAGCCGGGGTCACCCGCGGTGATGTAGGTCACCAGCGCTGCGCGATTCTCGCTGCGTACGGCAGCGAAACGGCGGTCAAGACGGCTGCTGTAAGTGGTGTCAGTAGCGGAAGTGCTCATCAATAGACTCCGAATTTGCTGACCTGCAGGCAGCGATTCACCTGCAGGCGAAGAAGACATGGGGCGGATGGACCCGGTCAGCGTCTGACCCCTCCATCGCCGGGCATTGCGCGACAGGCGCGGCGTTACTCGCCGTCAGGATTCAGGCCCAGCTCGTCCGCCAGATGATGGGTAACGGTGGCCATGTCCTTGTCACCGCGGCCGCTCAGATTGACCACCATCAGATGGTCCTTCGGCAGGCCCGGTGCACGCTTGATGACTTCCGCCAGCGCGTGGGAAGACTCCAGCGCCGGAATGATGCCTTCCAGGCGACACAGCATCTTGAAGGCGTCCAGTGCTTCCTGGTCGGTCGCGGCGACATACTCGGCACGCTTGATGTCGTGCAACCAGGCGTGTTCCGGGCCGATACCCGGATAGTCGAGCCCTGCGGAGATGGAGTGCGCATCACCGATCTGCCCCTCGTCATCCTGCAGCAGGAAGGTGCGGTTACCGTGCAGCACGCCCGGCAGGCCACCCTTGAGACTGGCGGCGTGGCGCGGCGTGTCCAGACCTTCACCGGCAGCCTCGACCCCGATGATCTCGACGCTTTGCTCGTCCAGGAACGGATGGAACAACCCCATGGCGTTGGACCCCCCGCCGATGCAGGCGACCAGCGAGTCCGGCAGACGGCCTTCCTTCTCCTGCAGCTGGACGCGGGTTTCCTGACCGATGATGGACTGGAAGTCACGCACCAGCTGCGGATACGGATGTGGGCCCGCGACAGTACCGATGATGTAGAAGGTATCGTCGACGTTGGTGACCCAGTCACGCAGCGCCTCGTTCATGGCATCCTTCAACGTGCCATCACCGGCAGTGACTGGGATCACCTTGGCGCCCAGCAACTGCATGCGCTGAACGTTGGGCTGCTGACGGTGAATGTCGGTGGAGCCCATGTAGATCACGCAGTCCAGACCGAAACGCGCCGCCACGGTGGCCGTCGCCACGCCGTGCATGCCGGCACCGGTCTCGGCGATGATGCGCTGCTTGCCCATGCGGCGTGCCAGCAGCACCTGGCCCAACGCATTGTTGATCTTGTGAGCGCCGGTGTGCATCAGATCTTCCCGCTTGAGATAGACCTTGGCACCTCCGAGATGCTCAGTCAGACGCTCGGCGTAATACAGCGGGCTCTGACGCCCGACATAATCCGCGGAGAGACCGGCCAGTTCCTCGGCGAAGGCCGGATCCTGCTTGGCGGCTTCATACTCGCGCTGCAGGTGCAGAATCAGCGGCATCAGCGTCTCGGCGACGAATCGGCCGCCGAAGTCACCAAAGAAGCCCTTGGCATCCGGGCCTTGACGCAGGGTAGCAGTCGACTGGCTCATGCAAATCTCCTCGAAGTCATGTCAGTGGCGGGGCACGCTGGTGCGGCGTCTGCGTTCTTGGCCTGCGTGGTGCACCCGACAGTATGCTGACCATCCTAGCGCTCGGCACGCGGGATGAAAAACGATATATTCGCCAAGATGTGTGAGTTTATCTCACAGGACACTCAGCAGGAGACATCCGATGGCCCGCCTGACTCCGCCCGATTCATCCTCTCCCGCCTCTCTGGAGGCATTGCCCTCGCTGAATGCCTTGCGCGCCTTCGATGTGGCGGCTCGCTTCGAGAGCGCGTCGCGTGCCGCCGAGGCGCTGCACGTGACCCACGGCGCCGTCAGTCGTCAGATTCGCCAGCTTGAGGAAACGCTGGGGACACAGCTGTTCGACCGTGCTGGCCGCGGGCTGAAGCTGACGCCGGCGGGTCATGAGCTGGCGGCCGCCACACGCCATCACTTGAGCGGCCTGGCACGGGTCTGTGCGGACCTTTCCCGCAGTGATGCCCGCGCGCCCTTCGTGCTCAGCTGCCCGGGCTCCTTCCTCGCCCGCTGGTTCATTCCGCGGCTGGGTGCCCTCAAGGCAGCCCTTCCGGAGCTTGAACTGCATCTGACTGCCAGTGACGACAACGAAGGCCTGCGCTCTGGCGTGGATGGCGTACTGCGCTTTCAGACTCCCCCCTTCACCCAGGCTGAGCATCAGGAAACGCGAATTCTCGGCACGGAGCGCATCGGCCCGGTGCTGCGTCCGGACACTGACTGGCTGGGCGAGACCACCGCGACTCCCGCACCACAGACTCTGCTGACCTTGCCGCTGCTGCACACCCGCTCGCGCCCGCAGGCCTGGCCGGACTGGTGCTCACGCCAGGGCCTGTCCAGCGATCAACTGCACTACGCGCAAGGCTTCGAGCACCTCAACTATCTGCTGGAAGCGACGCTGGTGGGATTGGGCGTGGGCATCACGCCGGATTATCTGGTCGAGGAGGACCTGCGCAGCAGACGCCTGATCGCGCCGTGGGGCTTCGTCGAGACACGCGCCTGCCTGACGCTGACGCTGCCCGAGAGCGGTCGCACACGGGCACGACACCCTCATGCAAAAGCCCTCGCCGACTGGCTGGCACGGGAGCTGAATACTCCGCCTGTCACCTCTCGCAACCCATGACAGGCACCTGCGCCACGCCGTCCTGCGGGCAGGCGCAGGAAACAAGAAGACCGGCACCCTTTCAGGTACCGGTCTCGGTTCAGCCGCTTGGCTCAGGCAGTCAGCCCAGAGCGCGGATCAGGCAAAGACGATGGTCTTGTTGCCATGGATCAGCACGCGGTCTTCCAGGTGCCAGCGCAGGCCACGCGACAGTACCTTCTGCTCCACGTCACGCCCGATGCGCACCAGGTCTTCCGCGGTGTGGCAATGGGTGACTCGATGGATGTCCTGCTCGATGATCGGGCCGGCATCCAGCTCCTCGGTCACGTAGTGACAGGTAGCGCCGATCAGCTTCACGCCGCGGCCGAAGGCCTGATGGTACGGCTTGGCACCGATGAAGGACGGCAGGAAGCTGTGGTGGATGTTGATCAGGCGGCCGGCATAGCGCTCGCAGAGGCTCGGCGGGATGATCTGCATGTAACGCGCCAACACGATGCTGTCGGCCTCGGCCTCTTCCACCAGTCGTTCGACCTCGGCAAATGCCGGCGCCTTGTCATTCTTGTCCACCGGCACATGGTGGAACGGAATGCCGTGCCATTCGACCAGTGAGCGCATGTCTTCGTGATTGGAGATGACACAGGGGATATCGCATTCCAGATCCCCCGACTGCCAGCGGTGCAACAGGTCCACCAGGCAATGGGAATCCTTGGACACCATCAGCACGACCCGCTTGCGAGCGGCCGTGTCATGCACCCGCCACTCCATTCCGAACTCTTCCCCGATCGGCGCGAAGCGCTTGCTGAGTTCAGCGGCGCTGAGGCCGATGGACTCGGGGTTGATCTCATAGCGCATGAAGAATCGACCCGCACCCAGATCGGAATGCTGATTGGCTTCGGTGATCCAACCGCCTTGCTCGGCGATGAAGGTAGAGACTCGGGCAACAATTCCCACCTGATCAGGGCAGGACACCACCAGGCGATAGGCGTGTGACATCGTATGTTCAACCATTGTGAAAGCGGGGAATGATATTCAGCCGGTAACGACTACCGACACGCTCGGGAGTCCGGCCATCGACGCCATGGCTCCCGGCAAAAGGTGCGCCATTGTAGCCGATCACACGCGACGAAGCAGCGCCCTTCAACGAGAGTGAATGAATTGTCAATTCGACCTCGGTTTCGCCCCTCGGGGTGGCCGACGAGAAGTGCCGTCATTTGTGGCGCTTTGCGGGATTCCCGTATAGTTGAGTGACATTTTACTGATGGCATGACATCCATGTTGAAACCCCGCGTTCAAGTCCGTCAGAGACAACGTCCACCGCTGCATCTTCTGCCGCTGGGCGGCTGTGGCGAGATCGGCATGAATCTGACGCTATATGGTTACCAGGATCACTGGATCGCCGTGGATTGCGGCATGATGATTCGCCAGGATCTTCCTGAAGGCCCCTTGCAGGTACCCGACACCGAATCGCTGGCAAGCCTGGGCATCTGCCCGGAGATGCTGGTGATTACCCATGGTCACGAAGACCATATCGGTGCCGTTGCCTGGCTGTGGCCGAAATGGCGCTGTCCGATCATCGCCACACCACTGGCCGCGGGCCTGCTGCGGGCCAAGTTCGCGGAACGCGAACTCGAGACGTCCAGCCTGCAGATCATCGAGGTCGATGAAGGCTTCGAGTCCGGGCCCTTCGCCTTGCGCCTGCTGCCGTTGACCCACTCGATACCCGAGAGCTGCTCGCTGCTGATCGTCACGCCGGAATATCGCGTGATGCACACCGGTGACTGGAAGCTGGACCCGGAGCCGCTGATCGGTGAACCCACTGACCCGGAGCGCTATCAGGCGCTGGCGCCGGTCGATCTCGTGGTCGGCGACTCCACCAATGCCCCTCTGCCCGGCCACTCACGCAGTGAGGGCGAGGTGGCGCGTGCACTGGAGAAGACGCTGGCCGGCTGCCGTGGGCGGGTCGTGGTGACCTGCTTCGCGAGCAACCTGGCGCGCATCCTGGCACTGGGTCGTGCGGCGGCTCGCAATGGCCGTCGGGTCACGCTGCTGGGCCGCTCGATGGAACGCATGGTGCGGGTGGCACGCGGACTGGGCTATCTGGAAGATTTCCCGCCGCTGGTGCCGGTAAAGGACCTGGGCTATCTGCCGCCGGAAGAGGTGATGGTGATCGCGACCGGCAGCCAGGGCGAGCCACGCGCGGCACTCTCACGCCTGGCCAACTCGCGCCACCCTGATTTCGAGCTGGCGGCGGGCGACACGGTCATCTTCTCCTCCAAGGCCATACCCGGCAATGAACTGGCGATCGGCAAGCTGCACAATGCCCTGACTCGCCTGGGCGTCGGCATCATGGAAGAGAAGCAGTTCCCGGATCTGCATGCCTCAGGCCATCCCGCCCAAGAGGAGCTGCGCACCTTCTACGGCTGGCTGAAACCCACGCGGTTGCTGCCGGTGCACGGCGAATACCGTCACCAGCTGGCGCACACCCAGGTAGCACAGTCCCTGGGCATCGAGGCACCGCTGATTCCCGTCAATGGTGACGTGATTCGTCTCGATGCTCAGGGGCTGTCCGTGGAAAAGCGTCTGACGTTGCAGGAGCGGATCATCGAGCACGACAAGGTGCGGCCACTTGACTCGATGGACCGTCGTGCACGAGCGCGTCTCGGACGCCATGGCAGCGTATCGCTCGCCTTGCCCCTGACGCTGCAGGAAGCCGGTTGGGTGCGTATCGGCCGCCTGATGCTGGACGTCAGTGGTACGGCCAGACTATATGAAGACAGCTTCGCCGAGTGGCTCGATGACACCCTGGCCGGACTCGAGACCACCGACATCGACACCGTGAAACAGCAATTGAACAGCAGAATCAATCGCTGGCTACGCAATCATCTGCGTCACGAGCCGGTGCTCTTTCTGCATGTGATGACCATGGGTGACAGCTGAAGACGCCATGACAGGCAAGCCTGTCAGGCTACTGCGATTCCCCCGGCCTTTCACCTGCCTTGAAGCATGAAAAAGCCCGATCGAAAAAATACCGATCGGGCTTTTTCATGCCTGAATGCACGCTGGAACATCCATCAGCAGAGATGTCCCACTCTACCGTCATGACCGCCAGTGCGATCCACCTCATCCACTGGGGCCCCGTGCCGGGCTACGCTTACTGTGCTGACTTGTTCTTCGGCGGACGACCGCGACGCTTCGGCTGGTCACTGACCAGATCATCGACGGAAAGACCCGCTTCGATCATCGCATCACGAATCTCGGCAAGCTTGCGCTCCTTGGCGATTTCTTCTTCGCGACGCTGTTCATCTTCCTCGGCTTTCTGCTCAATGACTTCATTGATGACTTCAGAAAGCTTGTGCAGTTGTTCCATGGACAACTGGCGTGCCGCTGCACGTGCGACATTCTTGTTGCGAGCGATCTTTTCCAGGGATTCTGCGGTCATCTTGCTACCTCCACCATGCGGGCGAAACTGGAATCCAATGAGGGACACGATAGTTGATTGGATGTTGCAGCAAAGTATAAGCCTTAATTGAAAGCTGACAAGCCTTGTCAAAAGCAAGGCAGTGTTGCCACAGCACCGCCCAACAAGAACCCTGCTCGAAGGCAGGGTTCTGGTGAAGGTTCATCGTGTTGTCGAGTGGATATCCCAAGCCAGCCAAGAGATTCAGATGGCGATTTCGTCAGCCACCGGTCATGTTCATGAAGCGAACGATCTGGACATCACCATCGGTCGTGAAGTGGTGACGCTCCGGCTTGAGATGCATCGCCTCGATGATGGCCGCCTTGAGAGGTTCGATATTGCCGGGGTCGCGGCGCATGATGGCACGCAGATCCAGCGAGTGCTCATTGCCCAGACATAGCAGCAGACGCCCTTCTACCGTCACTCGAACACGATTGCAGGTCGAGCAGAAGTTGTGACTGTGCGGCGAGATGAAGCCTACGCGCGTTTCACTGTCTGCCATGCGGAAATACCGGGCCGGTCCCAGACTGTCTTCCAGCGTCGGTATGAGCGCGTGATGCTCCTCTATCCGTGCCTGCACTTCATCGCTGGAACAGAACGTCTCCTCACGCCCGTGATCGGACACCTGCCCAAGCGGCATTTCCTCGATGAAGCTGATATCCAGCCCTTCCTGGCGCGCGAAGTCGACCAGAGAAACGACCTCATGATCATTGCGCCCCTTGAGCACGACAGCATTGAGCTTGATGCGAAAGCCTTCTGCCCGCGCGGCCCGGATACCGGCGATCACCTTGTCGAGATCCCCCGTACGCGTCAGGGCCTTGAAGCGCTCAGGGTCCAGAGAATCAAGACTGATGTTGAGGCGCTGCATGCCGGCGGCCTTGAGACGAGCGGCATGCTTGACCAGGCCCGCCCCATTGGTGGTCATGGAGAAATCCTTCAGCCCGTCAAGCGCGCCGATATCTTCCACCAGAGTACCGATATCGCGTCTGACCAATGGCTCACCACCGGTCAGGCGAATCTTTTCGACCCCAAGCTCCACGAAGGCGCGTGCCAGCAGGGCGATTTCCTCGAGACTCAATACCTCGTCTCGCGGTAGAAATGTCATCTCCTCGCTCATGCAATAGACACAGCGAAAGTCACAGCGATCCGTCACGGAGAGACGCACATAGCGAATGCGACGCCCGAAATCATCGACCAGGGTTTCCATCAACCATCTCCCAGGGTCTGAGGTGTCACAGGAGTCAGGGAATCCTGCTTGGCAGAGTGTGTCCGAGCGCCTTCTGCCGAAGAGTGCCAGCGCTCCAGAGCATCGCGATCACTGGAGCGCTCCTGCACCCAGTAATCGCCAGAGGCGGTATGCTCCTTTTTCCAGAAAGGCGCACGCGACTTGAGGTTGTCCATCAGAAAGTCACAACCGGCAAAGGCGGCCTGACGATGCGCGCTCGCCACCAGCACCAGCACGATATTGTCCATGGGCGCCAGGCGCCCGATGCGATGGATGATACGCGCCCCTGTCAGCGCGAAACGTTCCTGCGCTTCCACCAGCAACGCCTGCAAGCTGCGCTCCGTCATGCCGGGATAATGCTCCAGTGTCAGTGCCTGGACATCGGGGCGTTCATTGAAATCACGCACCAGCCCGGTAAAGGTCACCACCGCACCGATATCCCCCCGAGCATGGGTGAGGGCCGCCTGCTCGGCGCGAATATCGAAATCCGCTGACTGGATGCTGACCGAAAAGGCCCGATCGGCAGTCGCAAGGGGTGTCGTCATCTCAGCCTCCCGTGACGGGCGGGAAGAAAGCGACTTCATCACCGGCCTTCAGAGGATGATCATCACGCACCATGTCCTGGTTCACGGCGCACAGCACGCGCGAGTCATTGAGCGCTTCCAGCTGCGGATCACGCAGTGCCAGGGTGCGCTTGAGCCCACCGACCGTGGCATCGGCCAGGGTGGCAGGGTTGAGCGAGAGTGACTCAAGGTCGAGACGCTCACGCAGCTCGGCCAGAAACAGGATGCGCAGATTGCCGTTCACCGCCGTGACAGGCGACACGTCCTCGGATGCGACTGCCAGGGCGGCCGGCACTCCCGTCGGGGCTGGCGCCTCCTCCTGCATGGCCTCACGCTGCCAGTCACCGCTCTTGCCACCCGTCTTGGTTTCCAGCTGGATGTCGCCGATCACGATGCCCTTGTCCACCGCCTTGCACATGTCATACAGGGTCAGTGCTGCCACGGAGGCAGCCGTCAGCGCTTCCATCTCGACACCTGTGCGCCCGTTGAGGCGACAGAACACCTGTATCTCGACACAGCTGTTCACTTCATCCAGCGTGAAATCGACCGTGACTTTGGAGAGCATCAAGGCATGGCAGAGCGGGATCAGCTCATGGGTGCGCTTGGCTGCCTGGATGCCGGCGATACGCGCCGTGGCCAGCACATCTCCCTTGGGCAGGCCGCCCTCCGCCAACAAGGCCAGCGTGGCAGGCAGCATGCTGACCCGCGCACTGGCACGGGCCTCGCGCCGGGTTTCCTGCTTGTCCGCGACATCGACCATATGGGCTTCGCCGCGGGCGTTGAGATGGGTAAGGCTCATTAGCTGTCTCGTATCCGTATCAGGTCCGCCGGGGGTGGCGGTTACCTCTGTAAGCATGGGCGGTCGTCACGACAGCCCGGTAGATCCTGTTCCGTGGTCTGTCGGCGGCCCGAGGATGTCGGACGACGCGCCGAACTCTGCGTTCGATCGCTCGGCCTGGCAGGCCATCAGGACAGGCCACGCGTCCCCAGCCATTGCACCATGACCGGGTCGCCGGTCTGAAGGGAGGCGCAGCCTGCCGGGATCTCGATCAGACACTGCGCGGCCAGCATCGAAGTCAGAATCCCCGATCCCTGACGGCCAGTGGTAGTCACGACCTGACGCCCCTGGTCATCGAGCGTCACCCGGCCGCGATGATAATCGACTCGTTCAGGGCGTGAGCGCAGCGTCTCGCCTGCCACCATCTGCAGACGCGGTGACTGCCAGCATGCCAGGGTCCCCGGATGGTCTGCCGGTGCCGGGCTCAGCGGCCCCAGCCCCCCCAGCATGCGCAACGCCGGCAGCACGAACTGCAGATAGGTCACCATGGTGGCGACCGGATTGCCGGGCAGACCGAAGAACGGCACCTGCCGGCCTTCCTCTGCCGCAAGTGCGCCAAAGGCCAGAGGGCGCCCAGGACGCATGGCAATCCGCCACAGCGCCAGCTGGCCACAGGCCTCCAGCGCGCTGCGCACATGATCTGCCTCGCCGACCGACACGCCGCCGGAAGTGATCACCAGATCCGCCCGCGCCGCGGCATCTCGCAGGGCAATGCTCAACGCCTCGCGCTGGTCACGCAGAATGCCGAGATCCAGCACCTCGACTCCCTCGGCATGCAAGGCAGCCGTGAGGCTGAAACGGTTGGCATCATAGATGCCGCCGGCCGGCAAGGGCTCTCCCGGCGCCGTCACTTCATCACCGGTCGAGAAGATCGCCACACGCAGCGGACGATGAACGGTGAGTTCGGCCAGCCCCAGCGATGCAAGTACCCCGATGGCCGCCGGCGACAGCCATTGCCCCGCCGAGATCACGTCACTACCACGGGCGATATCCTCGCCGGCCTGACGCACATTCTGCCCTGCGCGAACGCTGCTGGCGCCGTCAATCACGACCTGCTCGGCAGTCTCGGCGTCACCCGCCTGGCTATCGGCATCAAGCATTGAATCAGGCGAGGCGTCGGGCGTGAAATAGTCGAGCTGCTCCTGCATGACCACACTGTCAGCCCCCGCCGGCATGGCCGCACCGGTCGTGATGCGCAATGCCTCCCCCGGAGCCAGGGCACGCCCCGTCCAGGGGTGCCCTGCCAGCGAGCTGCCGATGACTCGGAGCTGGCATCGATCCCCCTCATCCAGCGCGCCGGCAGCCAGCGACGCGTGGGCCAGCGCGATACCGTCCATCGCGGCATTTGTCTGGGCAGGCACGTCCAATGGCGATATCACCGGCTCAGCCAGAACATGTCCAACGGCCTGGGCGAGTGGCACGCGCTGGGTGGGCCGTGTCGCCGCGAGCTTCGCCAGACTGCCTCCCAGCACTGCAAGCGCCTCGTCGACACTCAGCATCCGCTCACCGAATCTTGGGTCAAAGCACGACAGACTCAAGAGGCCACCTCCTGACGGGGCTGGCCGCCATTCAATCGCCATTGCACCGGCCAGGCCGCCACCCAGGCCGCCAAGGCATCGATATCATCGAGGTCCAGCCGCGTCAGATCCGCGGGAAGCGCCACCGGGAACTCGCCATCGGGCTCATCAACTGGCTCATCCATTGAACCTGGCACGGCAAGTACCCGTATCCAGGGATCATGCAAGGCCCGCAGCGGCTTGCCGACGGCCGCGCGATGCAGCTCAAGCTTGGGCAATGGCCACTGCTTGAACCCCTCGACGAGAATCAGATCCACCGCCAGCCCATCGAGCTGCGCGACAAGCTGCTCCAGATCTGCCTCCTCTTGATCGGGCGTCTCCATCATCAGCGCAAAGCGCCGGGCAGAGGCAACCAGCATGGGAGTTGCCCCCGCCGAGCGCAGGCGATGACTGTCCTTGCCCGGCGTATCCACATCAAAGGCATGATGAGCGTGCTTGATGACGGCGACTCGCAGACCACGCTCACGCAAGGCCGGCAGCAACTGTTCCAGCAAGGTGGTCTTGCCCGTGCCGCTCCAGGCGGCGATGCCCAGCAGCGGACAGGCCGAGGCGGCAAGTCTCGCCGCCCAACCGGGTGACATCGTCTCGCCGCCGGTATCAGCGGAAGAGCAAGAATGAGAGACAGTGGACGCTTCGCGCCCCATGGCATCAGTGGGCAACTCGGGCATGACGATTCTCTTGAGGTTTCCGGCGTGCTCACGACGTGATGGCCGATACGATTCGATGATTCTGATGGCATCGACCCACATGTCGGGCCCTTTTCTCTCAGCGCCGCTCATGAGGAGCGCTGGCGACATGATGAAAAAAGGGTGGCCTGCCACAACAGGCTTGCCTGTAAATCTGCAAGTCCAAGGCCAGGCATGCCTGCCGCGGCAGGACAATACGCCGCTGAATTCCAACATGTACGGCAGGTGAGCACTGACCGTGGATCATTATGACTCGCCTGGCCAGCGGAGTGGGGTCGGATGACACGCCTTGAATGTCCTGCGGCTCAGGCTCAGGCTCAGGCTCGGCAGCGGCCGCGCCGCAATGGCAATCGATGTGGGCAGTCTCAGCGGGGACCGGATTCCATCGCTCTGCACTCATCCAGCGTATTGAGATTGGCGAAGTCTTCGGCCTTGCCCGCTTGCACCGTCAGCCAGACATGTTGCGCGAACCAGCGGTCGATCTTGCGCTCACCTGCCGCCAGAGCGGCTTCCAGTGATGGCAAAAGGCCACGGTGCAGGAGGCAGATGACGGGGTGATAGCGCTCGTCATCGGCGGCCACCGCCAGCAGCGCCGGCTCAGCCGAGGTGTCATCTCCCTGCACACGGTAGCCGGCCAGCCTGTCACCGTTGGCGTGATCTATCAGCGCCACGCTCAGGGTATCCACGAGGTCATTGGGCAGATGCGGCACGTCGCAGGCCACCACCATCACCCACTCGGTATGCGCGGCGGCCAGCGCACTGGCCATGCCCATCAGAGGGCCGTGATAGCCCGCCTCACGGTCTTCCACCAGCGGATGACCATAGGCGGCATATTCCTGATGCGAGCGATTGGCATTGATCAGCAGCTCACCGACCTGGGGTGTGAGGCGTGCCAGCACATGCGCGATCAAGGGCACCTCATTGAGCATGACCAGCCCCTTGTCGACACCGCCCATGCGCCGGGCCTGGCCGCCGGCCAGGATCACACCGGTGATGTTGGCCGGCGTCAGCGAGGCCGCCAGCTGTTCACCACTGGCCGGCAGAGGTGTCACGCCGGGATTGGTTTGGCCATCACGAGAGGGGCCGGAGTTGGCATCAGAGTGGGGTCTGGACATGCGAGAGGGTCTCGATGCAGGCGCGGCGGACGCGCGAGAAAATTCCTCTGATCACGCAAGACACGGGAACCGACGATACCTTTCCCGTGTCGGGCTCAACCAGGCATGCGCTCAGTGTGCAGGCTAGCTTCCGCCAACGTCCAGCGTGCCGTACAGCCATGACTCAGCGCGTTGTCCTGATGCGAGGACAGAATCACCGCGCAGCCCGCCTGGGACATCTGCTCGAGACGGATGGCCAGCTGCTCCACGGCGGCCTGGTCGAGATTGGCCGCTGGCTCATCCAGCAGCAGGACGGGAGGACGCGACAGCCAGGCGCGCGCCAGTGCCAGACGTGCACGCTCGCCACCGGACAGCGAGCGTGCCGGCTGACGGGCATGCTCGCTCAGACCGCTCCACTCCAGCATGGCCTCGACCTGATCGCGCTGCTCGCCGGCAGAGCGCCGTTGCGGCTGCCAGCGCGCCGCCAGCACCAGGTTGCCGGCCACGCTGGTATCAAAGAGATAGGGTTGCTGGTGCAGATAGCGTATCTGGCCGGCGGCCCCCTTCTGCCAGCGAAGCTCTCCACCACTGGCAGGCTGCATGCCGGCCAGCACCCTGAGCAAGGTGGTCTTGCCACTGCCATTGTCTCCGCTCAGATGCACCCAGCCGCGCCCCGGGTCTGGCGTCCACTCCAGAGAGGGTACCTGCCACAGCAAGCGGCCAGGGCTCGTGGGAGCGTCAGGCAGACGATACTGCAGGTCACGCACCCACAGCAGGCTTTCCTCGGCGACGGCTCGGGGCTCTGACATAGGCTCTGGCACAGACTCTGCCACGGGTTCTGGCATAGCGTCTGGCACAGCGTCTGACGACGAGGTCAGCACGGCCTCATGGGGAGATTCGCCCGGCGAGGAGGATGAGGGCGAAGAGTTGAGGGGGGACATCGAAACTCCAGACGACAATTCAGACTTGCGCGATGCGGTGATCCACGGCACGCCACTCAGACCTGTACGGCCAGCTGACCACGGCCACGCAGCAGCCCCAGCAGCAGATTGAGCACCAGGGCCAATACCAGCAGCACCATGCCCAGGGCGACCCCCTGAGCGTATTCTCCCTTGAGGGTCTCCAGGGCGATCGCGGTCGTGATGTTGCGGGTAAAGCCGGCAATGTTACCACCCACCATCATGGCGCAACCCACTTCCGCGATGATTCTACCAAACGCCGCCACCAACGCGGCCATCACCCCGAAGCGCGCCTCCATCACCAACCGCCACAACGCCGCAGGCCGGGATGCCCCCAGTTGCAATGCGGTTTCCCAGGCACGCCTGTCCACGCCAGCCAGTGCTGCATGCAGCATCACCACCAATATCGGCAGCGCCAGCAGAATCTGGCCCAGAATCATCGCTGGCTGGGTGAACAGCAGATGCCAATCCCCCAGAGGGCCTGCCCGTGACAGCAGAATGAACAGCAGCAGCCCCACCACCACGGTGGGCACGGCCATCAGGGTATTCACCAGCGAGATCAACAGCCAGCGCCCCGGGAAGGCGCAACGCACCAGCACGAAGGCGATCAGCAGAGCCGGCGGTACAGCCACCAGCATGGCCATCAGCGAGACCCGGAAAGAGACGCCGATGATTTCCCAGAGTGCGGCGTCCATGCTCAGCAGGAGGCCCATGGCCTCCTGCGTGGTATGCCAGAGCGTCACGAACGCGGCGCCGCCTGCTGGGTGGCAGTCTCACCGCCGGCTGCCTGACCTGCACCACTGCCATCCGCTGTCTTCTGGGCATCGAAACCGGTTTCACCGTGGCTGGCATGGAACAGCGCCTGCCCCTTGAGACGGAAGTCATCGATCGCCTGCTGACCCTCACGGGAAATCAGCCACTGAGCCAGCGCACGGGCGCCTTCGGTGTTCAGACCTTCATGATTGGCCGGGTTGACCAGAATCACCTGGTAGGGATTGAACAGGCGCGCATCTCCCTCCACCAGCACGGAAAGGTCGAGCTTGTCCTGCATGGCAAGCCAGGTGCCGCGGTCACTCAGGGTGTAATCCTGCAGCTCGCTGGCCATGCTCAGCACCTTGCCCATCCCCTGCCCCACGGCCTTGTATGCCGAGAAATCGGGGACGACATCGGCGCTCGCCCACAGCGACAACTCCTTCTTGTGAGTCCCGGAGTCATCACCGCGTGACACGAAGCCGGCATTGCTCTCGGCAATTCTGGCCAGGGCCGCGTCCACGTCGGACATTCCCTCGACATTGGCCGGATCCGCCTTGGGCCCCAGCAGCACGAAGTCGTTGTACATCACGCCATGTGGCTCAATGCCATACCCGGCATCGACGAACTTGCGCTCCGCGCCCGGCGCATGCGTCATCACCAGATCCACATCGCCATCCTGCCCCATGCGCAATGCCTTGCCGGTCCCTACGGCGATCACCTGGACAGTGACATCGTTGGCCTGTTCGTATGCCGGCAACAGATTGTCCAGCAGGCCGGAATTGTAGGTACTGGTGGTGGTCGCGAGGCGGATGATGTCATCCGCGGCCTGAGCGGGCTGCAGGCTCAGCGCGCCGAGAGACAGACCGGCGATGGCACCCAGCAGATGGCGGGCGGAGAGGATGTGGCGATGCGGCATGAGGTAGCTCCCTGGCGTGTCATTATCGGGGTGATTCACGAGGGAGATGATCCTCCAGCGATGGCTGGCCATCTCCCCGCGGCAAGACATTGCAAGCAGCGTGCCCGCAAGGCCACGCTCTCGCCATTCACCTGGTTGCTTGTCCTGCACATGGCCCGCTGGCAATGCCTGGATGCCCGGGTGAGCGCCGGCGAGAATACTGACAGGATATCGCCGCCCTGCCACAAGCGGGTCATCTTGACCCACCCGTGCGCCTGCGCGGGACGACACGATACACTGTTCCTTCGCGCTGGCCACCCGCTCGCGGCCCTGACTCTCGCTGCTGCGATGGCGCCATGCGCGGGCTTCTGAACCTCGCTTCACCCGGCTCCGTGGTGACTGTGCCCGCGCCGGGCGGAAGCGAATGCCGAGAGAATGGCGAGATCGAGAGAATGGCTAGATAAAGTACCGTGCGCCGCGCGACAATGAGCGAACGAACGCCACCCTGACACGCCATACCCGAATGACCATCGCCCCGATGCACGCCACGCATGATAGAGGAACGCCATGACCGTCCACGCCACCTCTCCCGCACGGGAGGCGCGTCGCGCCACGCACGACCAGGCTTTGCCGACCGCATCGGTCCTGATCGTCGATGACGAGCCGGGCATGCGGCGTTACCTGAAAAAGGCGCTGGCATCCCGCTTCGCGATGATCGAAGCCGTCGAAAGCGTCGAGCAGGCCGAGTCGCTGCGCTCGCGCCTGCATTTTGATCTCATCCTGCTCGACATCCGCCTGCCGGGACGTGATGGCCTTGAGTGGGAGGAAGCCCTGTCACCGTCATCGGTCAGCGACGTCATCTTCATGACGGCCTATGCCGATCTCGATACCGCCGTACGTGCCCTGCGCGCAGGTGCCAGTGATTTCATCATCAAGCCGTTCCGCCTCGAACAGCTGCACGCCGCGATAGACCGCTGCCTCGAACGCCGCCAGCTGGCACGTGAGAACTTCCTGCTGCGTCGTGACAATGCACGCCACCAGGGTGAGGAGGCCAGCCTGCAGGGCGAGACCCCCGGCATGCAGGAACTCGCGCAGATCATCGCGCGCGTCGCGCCGGCCCCCTCTCCCGTGCTGATACTCGGGGAATCCGGCACCGGCAAGGAGCTGGCGGCACGCGACCTGCACCGCCTCTCCGGACGGCGCGGTGCCTTCGTACCGGTCAACTGTGGCGCCATCAGTCCGGAACTTCTGGAGAGCGAGCTTTTCGGTCACCTCAAGGGGGCCTTCACCGGCGCCCACCGCGGACGTGATGGGCTGTTCAGCTTCGCCGATGGCGGCACCCTGTTCCTGGATGAAATCGGCGAGATGCCGCTGACCATGCAGTCCAGGCTGTTGCGGGTACTGGAAACCCGACGCGTGCGCCCAGTGGGCGGTGAGCAGGAGCAGGCCGTCGATGTGCGCATCGTGGCCGCCACCCATCGCACGCTCGAGACGGAGGTCGCGGCGGGTCGCTTCCGGGAAGACCTCTACTACCGCTTGAACGTGCTCAGCTTGCGGCTGCCGGCGCTGCGGGATCGCCCCGCGGACATTCCTGCCCTGGCCCTGCATTTCTCTCGACAGCTGTCGCGCGAACTGGGACTGCCCGAGGTCCCCTGGGATCACACCGACCTTGCACGCCTGTGTCGCTATGCCTGGCCCGGCAACGTGCGTGAATTGAAGAATGTCATCGAGCGCGCGCTGCTGCTGGGACGCCTGCCCGGCGATGCCCTCCCGGCCTCCGGCACCTCTCTCACATCTGGCCATGCCGCGATGCCCGGCGCTTCGGATGCACCAGGCGACGCTGCAGCTCCCCATGCGGGGGGGGAGGCCGACAGCGAGGCTTCACACGGCTATCCGCTGGTGTGGTCGCTGGATCGTGTGGAGCAAGCGCATCTGCGTGCAGTACTGGAGCATCACGCCAACAACAAGTCCGCTGCCGCACGTCAGCTGGGCATCTCGCGCAAGACGCTGGATCGCAAGCTGACCCACTGGCGCGCCGAGGCCGAGAGCGCCATGCCTGACCGCGACTCGTCTCACCGCTCGGCTGATGACCCTGCATGATCCAGCGCCTGCGCCATTACCTTGCCGGCTCGCTGCGCCGCCGCTTGCTGGTGCTGACGCTGGCCCCGCTGCTGCTGTTGCTGCTGGCGCTGGTCGGCCTGACCGCCTATTGGACCACCGCCTACACCGACCGCCAGCTGTACATGAACGTGCGCAGCGACCTCGATGTGGCAAGCCGCACGCTGCAACGTCAGCACCAGCGACTTCGTGACGGCCTGGAAACCCTGCGCCGCAACCTGCGCCAGTCCACCACGCTGCCAGGCTCGACCTCACCATCGACCGAGACACTGGCGCCTCGTCTGAAGGCGCTGCGTGAGACCCTCAACGCCGATTGGCTCCGCTGGCTGCCAGCGGAGCAGCTCGGACAGACGCCCGGTGTCGCCGCCCTGGTTCCGCGCCTTCGCCAGGGCGAGAGCCTGGATGGCCTCGACATGCTCAGCGCCGATTCACTGGCATCCCTCGACCCCTTGCTGGCAGAGCGGGCCCGCCTGGCCCTGCGCCGGACCCCCCATGCACAACCCAGCGCGCGGCGTGAGGAAACGCGCGGCATGCTGCTGCGTGCGCTGGTGCCGATCATGGATTCACGCGGGACGCTCGTGGGCGTGCTTGATGCCGGGCGGCTGCTCAATCGTGACCCGAACCTGGTGGATGAGATCCGCGATCTCCTCTACGGCCCGGGGACGCTGCCGCTGGATGGCACAGGCACCATCACCCTGTTTCTGGACGATGTCCGAATTGCCACCAACGTGACTGACAGCACCGGTGAACGCGCACTCGGCACGCAGGCCTCGCTCGAAGTGACCCGTCAGGTCATCGGTGAGGGGCAGCGCTACGTCAATCGCGCCTTCGTGGTACGCGACTGGTTCGTTGCCGCCTATGCGCCTCTGGATTCTCTGGACGGCCAGCGGATCGGCATGATCTACGCAGGCTACCCCCAGGCACCCTATGTGCGACTCTACCGGGAGACATTGGTCCACATCAGTCTGGTACTGCTGGCGGTCAGCCTGTTGGGAGTTCTGCTGGTCTGGGGCGGGGTCGAGCGCCTGATGCGCCCCATTCGCCAGATACGCCATGTGGTGCATGCCGTTCGCGATGCACCCTCCAGTGATGGGCTGCGCATCGGGCCGCTTGCCTCGCTTGGGCCAGAACAGCGTCGTGGTGATGAGCTGGATGAGCTGGCGCAGGAATTCGATACCATGCTGGCGCGGCTGGAGGCGCACCGCAGCGAGATTCAGGCGGCCGCCAATACCCTGGAAGCCCAGGTCGAGGACCGCACGCGTGACTTGAGCGCACAGACGAACACGCTGCGCGAGCGCAGCCAGGCACTGGAGGAGCATGTCCGCCTGTTGCGCGAAGCACGCGCGAAGCTGTTGACCCGCGAGAAGCTGGCAGCACTCGGGGAACTCACGGCAGGCATCGGGCATGAGATCAACAATCCCGCCGCCGTCATCCTCGGGCATGTCGAGTTGATCGAAGTCATTCTCGGCGACCAGGCAGACCCCGTACGCGAGGAAATCGCGACCATCATCCATCAGGTGGAACGGATTCGCGCGCTGGTCGACAACCTGCGCCAATATGCACGTGACCCACATCAGGCGAGCCACCACGGCGCACAGGCAGAGTTGCCTGACCTGCCGGGCGAGACGCTCCCCACCACGCTGAGCCCCCCGAACCTCAGCCAGATTCATCCAGATGAGGCCATCCATAGCGTCGAAGTACTGGTACGCCATGCGCTGGATCATCACGGACACAGCTTGACGCATGAGCTCTCGGCGACACGTCAGATCGAGGCCGACCGCGCCCAGCTGACACAGGTGCTGGTCAACCTGCTCATCAATGCCATCGAGATGGCACCCGGACAGGACACGCTATGCATCACCAGCGCTGATCGCGACGCGACGCTCGCCGGTGTGGAGGAGGATCATTCGCCGGTGATGACAGGAGACCCCGGCGGTGAGGTCGTGGCCGGCATCGAGATCCGGATCATCGATCACGGCAATGGCGTCCCGGAACACCTCAGGGAGCGCATCTTCATCCCTTTCTTCACCACGCGCGCCAACGGCTCCGGCATCGGTCTGTCGGTCTCGTCCGGGTTGATCACGCAACTGGGCGGACGACTGTGGCTGGAAGAGACGCCCGGGGGCGGCGCGACCTTCTGCCTGTGGCTGCCTTGCATCGCGCGGCGTCACCACGAAGACAACCAGGGCCGACACCTGCTCGAGACCCTGAGCGCCGGTGGCAGCAGCCGTGCCAGTTGATCCCCCTGCCCTGCCATCCACTGACCGGAGCCTTTGCCATATGCCATCGGCCAATTCGACTCCCTCTCCAGCCCGCCAGACCTCGACGGCATCCCCCGATGAGCCACAAGCCCGTCACGCGAACACCTCGCCGACGCTTGGCCAGCGCCTGCGCATCCTGCGCACCCGCCACGGCCTGTCTCAACGCGAACTCGCCAAGCGCGCCAACGTGACCAACTCGACCATTTCCCAGGTCGAACAGGATGCCGTCAGCCCCTCTGTCAGCTCGCTCAACAAGATACTCGATGTCTTCCCCGTCTCGCTCAGTCACTTCTTCAGCGACGAGATCCCCGAGGCGCCTGCGCGAGTGCTGCGCCGTGAGGAGCATGCACCATGCGAGGAAAGCCCCGCTGACACGCGACTGCGCAAGATTCCCGACTGGCCTGATGCCTCAGGGCAGCGTCGTCAGAAACCGCAGGTCACGCTGGGGAGGCTTGAAGTCCAGGACAGCGTCAGCCTGCAGGCAAGCCATGACAGCCTCTTGCTCGTCACCCGCGGGCGACTGCGCATCGAGCTGCCGGCAGAAGCGCTCGATATCCACCTCAGATCCGGAGATGCCGTGCGGCTGCAGGCCGGAGAGCGCTACCGACTCCACCATGCCCAGGCGCAAGATGCTGATGGGTCTGAACCACTGGACGAGGAAACCCTGACAGCCTGTCACTGGTCATGCATCGCCAGCGCGGGATAAACCGAAGGAGCCCCCTTTCTTCCCAGCGAGCCACGCATCAATCAAGAATGCCCCTCTTTCCTGCCAGTACCGCGACACGAAAGAGGGGCATTCATCAGAACCGCGATTCACCTGGGCGTCCGCTCACTCGACAGGCCGAGAGGGTTCACTCCCCCTCTTTCGCCGGGGGCAGCACCAGATTGAGCACGATCCCCAGAATGGCCGCCAGGCTGACGCCCTGCAGCGTGAACTGGCCACCACCAACCTGCATGCCGCCAATCCCGAAGACCAGAATCAAGGACGCGATCACCAGATTGCGCGGCGCGGTAAGCGAATCACCGGCACGCACCAGGGTGTTCATCCCCACCACGGCGATCGACCCGAACAGCAGGCACATGATGCCACCCATGACAGGGGTGGGAATCGTCTGCAGTACCGCCCCCACCTTGCCGATGAAGGCAAGCGAGATGGCCACGCAGGCCGCGACGGTCATGACACGCGGATTGAAATTGCGCGTCAGCATGACGGCGCCCGTCACTTCCGAGTATGTCGTGTTGGGCGGTCCACCGAACAATGAGGCCGCGCTGGTGGCCAGGCCATCTCCCAGCAGTGTCCGATGCAGCCCCGGCTTCTTCAGATAGTTCTGACGCGTCACGGAGCCGATGGCCACCATGTCACCGATATGCTCCACGGCCGGCGCGATGGCGACCGGAATCATGAACAGGATGGCGGAGAACTCGAAGGTAGGAGCGGTGAAGCTTGGCAAGGCCAGCCACGCCGCCTCCGCCACAGGCGACAGGTCGATCACCCCCATGGCCAGTCCCAGCAGATAGCCGGTGATGATCCCGCCGAGAATCGGGATGAGGCGCCACAGTCCGTGACCGAAGATCGACAGTACCAGGGTGACGGCAAGACTCACCAGCGAGAGGGTCAGTGCCTGCCCATGAGAAATGGTGTCACTGAATTCCCCCGTGGCCATCTGGACGGCGGTCGGTGCCAGCGCCAGTCCGATCACCATGATGACAGGCCCCACCACCACGGCAGGCAACAGGCGATGCACGATGCCGACGCCCTTGAGACGAATGCACTGCGCCAGCAGCACATAGACCAGTCCGGCAACGAACAATCCCCCCATGGTGGCGGGAATGCCGAAGTTGGCGACCGAACTCTGGATGGGAGCGATGAAGGCGAATGACGAGGCGAGGAAAACCGGCACGCTCGCCTTGGTGACGCTCTGGAAGACCAGCGTCCCGACCCCTGCCGTGAACAGCGCGACGTTGGGATCAAGGCCAGTCAGCAACGGCACCAGCACCAGCGCACCGAAGGCCACGAAGAGCATCTGTGCTCCCGTGATCAGCGTCGCCAGCGTGAAAGGCTCCTTCTCAGGAATCTGGTGAGCATCGTGAGAGGCAGAGGAAGCGGAGTCCGGGGCTTGAGAAGACGACATGGCGGAAGATTCTATTCAATGAACTGACGAAGGAAGGCCTCAACCTGACTGCTCAGACAGGTAAGGCAGATACAAAAACGCCCCACGCAAGGCGTAGGGCGTCGAGAGCTCAGGCGAGGCGCTTAGCGCGTGCCGAAGATCTTGTCACCGGCGTCACCAAGACCCGGGACGATGTAGCCATTCTCATCAAGACGATCATCGACGGAAGCCGTGAAGATCTCGATGTCAGGATAGGACTCCTGCACCTTGGCGATGCCTTCCGGTGCCGCGACCAGCACGATCACCTTGATCTGCTGGCAGCCCTTGGCCTTCAGCATGTCCAGCGTGGCGATCATGGAACCGCCTGTCGCCAGCATCGGGTCGATGACGATCGCCAGACGCTCATCGAGATCCGAGACGAACTTCTCGAAGTACGGTACCGGCTCGAGGGTTTCCTCATCACGGTACAGTCCCACCACGCTGATGCGCGCGCTGGGAATCAGGTCCGTCACCCCTTCCAGCATGCCGAGACCGGCACGCAGGATCGGCACGATGGTCACTTTCTTGCCCTTGATGCTCTGGACGTCCAGCTCGTTGCCGCTCCAGGCGTCAATGGTGGTAGTTTCCAGCTCAAGGTCCTGGGTTGCCTCATAGGTCAACAGCTTGGCGACCTCACTGGCCAGCTCACGGAAGCTCTTGGTGCTGATGCCTGCTGCACGCATCAGGCCGAGCTTGTGCTGGACCAGTGGATGATTGATGGCATGGACGCTCATGGAAATACCTCTTGGGACAGAAGATGGTGCTCATGATTGCGCAGCACTACCCCGCCAGCGAGGGACGATGGCAGGCAGAGAGGCTGGCAAATTGGGCGTATTCTAGCCGAGCAGGACTTTGATGTTAAGCGCACCCGACATCGTCACGGGCGAGGCGGTCAAGAAAATCGCCGACGGCTGAACAGTAATCAGGGTAATCGAAGCGCTCAGCCAGAATCTGACGCGCACGTCGGCCCATTTCACACCGAAGCTCAGGACTGGCGATCCATTTATCAAGCACTTCTGCTGCTGCCACTGGCGATATCACCCTGGCCGCAACGATGGCATCCTCGTCAGGCGAATAGACCCTGACCTCTGGCCCGACGAAAGCGAGATCATGCTCTGCAAGTTCACCTATGGATCTGATGGTGGGAAGCACGGCGCCATTCTCTCCCGCGATGACCTGCTCCGGCAGCCCATCGACATTGCCGACGATGGTCGGCACGCCATGCGCCAAGGCTTCCTGCACCACGTTACCGAATGGCTCACGCCAGGAAGGGCAGATGAAAGCATCCAGCGTGCAATAGAATTCCGACATCTCCTTGACCGCGCCATGAAACGTCACGACATCGGCCAGCCCCCACCTTGTCACCAGTGCTTGCAAGGGGGGTCGCAAAGGCCCGTCTCCCGCGATATGCAGCTCCACATTCGCATGGGTTTCCCGCAGCAATCTGATGGTCTCGAGCGCCACGACAGGCGCCTTGAGTGCCGTCAGCCGACCGGCAAACCCCAACCGGAAGACGTCGCCGTCATGGGTTGCCGTCACCTGCGGTAGCGACATGGCATTGCGTGCCACAAGCGCCGGGCACTCCTCTGATAGACCTAGCTTCAGCTGGAGCATGCGCAGTGATGCATGGGAATTGCAGATGACGCCGGACCAGCGTTCCACGTAGCGCTGGATATCGGGAGCCGGCTCGATGAACCAGGCGCTGCCTCTCTCGAAATGCACGATGGGTACGTCATTTGGGAGAGCAATGGGGAAGTTGCGATATTTATTCCAGATGACCAACTGCTCAAGCGTCAATGATTTCAGCAATTTCCGCTGATACGTAGAACGCAACCATGGAATCTGCCTGGGAAGATTGATGCCACGAGGTCCCTTGACGGAATGAATTCGCCAGAAATGATCACTCAATTCTTCTTGTACGATAGGGTGGATTCGATCGGTTATCGGAAGGACATGATAATCATTTCCGGCTTCCAGCATGGTAGTGAAGAAGCGTGAAAAGTGACGTTCCACTCCGCCCAGATTTCTCAGGCTGACGAGATGACCTATCTTCGGCTGACTTCCCATGGCGCTCCTTCTATGTGAATGCGTCCCTATCGGAAGCCAACATTATCACAACGGAAACATCAGCACCGCGCCATGCCTGACATCCCCGATGACTCACCTGCCCTCTCATGAGAGGATGAGTCCACACCCAACCTCCGACAATCATTGCTCAAGAAGGATACCCAAAATTGGCAAAGTCCTGTGCATATAGGATGGCCAACTTCTCTCGCGTGGCAGACGCCATACTTTCCTGAGCCACACGACAGCGGACATCCCCCTTGTTGCGATGAGCAATGGAGGAATCGATACCCAGCTTCTCAGCGACAATCTTGAAGTCCTGATCCAGCGTCTCGAAATGTCCCAGGAAATCCACCATCAACCTGTCATCTGCCGACATGATGAAAGAAGATTGAGAGTGGAATAACAGATGACTGCGAAAAGCACCTTGCCAGAGCCCGTTTTCCACAAAGTCATCAAAGCCACGATACTTTGCGAGTGAGGCTGCCACGCGACTGTCCTCAGGCCCCTGATTCCCACCCTTCAATATATAATGGTATGCGGAAAAAGCGCGATCATAGGGATTTCGCACAAAGGAGAACTTGAAGTAATTATTGAATTTCTTGCTATCTACTTTTTTATAAGTTTGCCAGGAAACATGATCTCGGCCTTTTTCACTCTTCTTTCCCAATGCGGCTAGAACCGAGGTCCCGGCGGCCTTGGGAATATGTATGAAAATACATTTGTTGCGATCAAAGTGTTTACGATAAGGGAATTCGTGCTTCAACCACATGACAAGCCTCATACATAGATTGCGAATGATCCATCACCTTGCCGCAAGAGTAGGCAAACAATACGCATTTTTCGTGTACATACCGTCAAAAAAAGGAAGAAGTAGATCATGCGCCAGCGCAATGTTACAGTACATGGAAATAGACTTACGGTGTAACCATCAGCCATGCTCCATATTTTTATATCGTGCGATGAAAACTATGCGCCTCATCTAGCCACGACTATCATGTCCATACTTGATAACTGTCAAAAGCCAGAAGCGCTGAGCTTCATCATTGGTGATGGAGGACTGTCGTCCGACACCATTTCCAGATTGCACGCAATGATCGCGCCCTACCAGTCACAGATCACCTTTACTTACCTGCACGAGAGCAAGTTTGAAGGACTGGAGGTCAAACGTTACGGGCTTTCCATCTATTTCAGATTATATCTGAGTGAGGTCATCGACCCTTCCATTCAACATATCGTATGCATTGATTGCGATACTATCGTCGTGGGCGATATCACGACGATCATGGATGACCTGCCGACTCAGGACTTCACGCTGGCCGCTGTGGAGAATATTGGCCGATCTCCTTATAAATCATTGGGCCTGGAGAAAGGCAAATACTTCAACTGCGGCTTGATGTTGATCAACATGCCTCGCTGGAAGGAATATAATATTGGCGAGAGGGCATTATATTTCTTGAGAAAACACCCCGAACTCTGTCTATATCCTGAACAATCCGCACTGAATAAAATTCTCGACGGCCAATGGACACAATTACCGTTGGTCTGGAATGCTCAACGTCCTGCTTACAAGATTCTTGAGAAAAGAATGGATGAACAGCATAGAGCGGAACATGAATTCCTGGAGTCCATCGAGAAACCCAAGATGATTCACTACATGGGAAAAGGCAGCAAGCCTTGGGAATATGGCTCACTGCATCCATTGAAGGATGTTTACTTTTATTATAGAGCCAAGACGCCATGGGCCTCTGGCAATATCGTCAACAACAAGACACTCAAGAAATCCATTCTGTCTTATATTGAATTGCAGAAGTTATACAAGTACCACAAGAGAAGATCCATGAGCCAGGAGTTGCTTGACGCTCATCGATAACGATTTCCTTGAATGGCATCTCTCGGAGATGCCATTCAATTCATCATCATGGCCGCCTCTTGATTACCGCTTGTCCACTACCTCGGCAATGAAGTCACCAATCCCCTGGCAGTACCGTTGCTGACAGAAATCTCGTGCGATGATCTCGCGGGCGACCGTCCCCATCTCTCTCCGCTGCTCCGGGCTTTCCGCCCAACGCTGCAGGACATCGGCAATGGCGGCCGAGTCCAGGACATGCGCCTGCACGATGGCATCGCGCTCGGGTGAATAGACTCTGTCCGGCCCCTGGACGAAGTCTTCTCCATAACGGGCGAGCTCACCCTTCGGGCGTCCGGGTGTCAGCACCTCACCATTGAGGCCGGAGGTGATCTGCTCCGGCAATCCATCGACATTGCCGACGATCGCAGGCACTCCATGCGCCAGGGCTTCCTGCACCACATTGCCGAACGGCTCGCGCCAGGAAGGACAGATGAAGGCATCGAGGGAAGAATAGAATTCACTCATGTCACTGAGCAGGCCACAGAAGCGGACACTATCTTCAAGCCCCCACTCGATGACCAATGACTTGAGAGCCGCCTCCAGCGTCCCCGTACCAGCGATCCAAAGCTCAGCATGGGGCACACTGACCTTGAGATCTCGCAGCGCCTCGATGGCAATCACTGGCGCCTTGAGGCCGGTCAGGCGTCCTGCAAAACCGATTCTGAATCGCGAAGCCGGATGCGTGGAGGCCTTCTCGGGCAGCACGATGGAATTGCGCACCACCTTGCAGGGCAAGGTGTCACGGATGCCGAGCGACAATTTCAACATGCGACTGGCGGCATGGGAGTTGCAGATGATGCCATCGAGCCTCGAGAGGTAATCCTCGACCTCGGGGGTAGGCTCCACGAACCAGGCAGCGCCATGCTCGTAATGGATGAGGCTGATGTGCTCAGGAAAATGCAGAGGATGGTGACGCAACTTGTTCCACACCACGATTGCCTGCATCTCTTCATCATCGAGCAATCGCGCCTGGCAGTTATCCCGCAGCCAGGGGAGCTGACGCGGGATCTTGATACCGAGATAGCGCTTTATATCGTGCACGCGACCTGGGAAGTCCGCATAGACGGACTGCAGCATCGGATGAATCTCGGGGGTCTGCAACAGCACATGATGATCACGCTCATTGGCGGCCATGCGATAGAAATTGGTGAAGGTGCGCTCGGCCCCTCCCAGGTTCTTGAGACTGATCAGATGACCCGCGCGAGGTCCTTGCAATGTCGGATGCGTCAATGTGGTTTCTCGTCTTCACTCTCAGGTATCAAGCAGTGGCAGCTGCCAATCTATCGGCACATCGCCACGTGCCTCCAGCCAGGCATTGGCCTGTGAGAAGTGACGAGAACCGAAGAATCCGCGGTGCGCTGCGAGAGGCGACGGATGCGGAGCGTGGAGTACCAGATGCTTCTGGCGATCCACGGCCCCCGCCTTCTTCTGGGCATGACTGCCCCAGAGCAGGAAGACGACACCCTCGCAGTGCTGGTTGATCACGTCGATGGCGCGGTCGGTGAACTGCTCCCAACCTTGCTTCTGATGCGAGGCGGCCTTGCCCTGCTCGACCGTCAGCACGCTATTGAGCAGCAACACCCCTTGCTCCGCCCAGCTTTCGAGGAAGCCGTGATCCACGGGTTCGACCCCGACATCGACAGCCAGTTCCTTGTAGATGTTCTTCAGTGAGGGCGGCGGGCGCACGCCGGGGCGTACCGAGAAGCACAGACCATGTGCCTGGTCCGGCCCGTGATAGGGGTCCTGCCCCAGGATCACGACCTTGACGTTGCTCAGCGGGGTCAGCCAGAAGGCGCGAAACCAGTCCTGCGAGTGCGGGTAGATCACCTTGCCGGCATCTTTCTCGACGCGCAGGAAGGCCTTGAGCCGCTGCATGTACTCGGCATGGAATTCCTGCCCGAGATGCGCCTGCCAGTCGGCAGGCAGCACCTGGGAGCTACCGGAGGTGGCAGTCTCCAACGGCATGTCAGCTGTCGCTCTCTTGCTTCTTGAGCTGCTCGGAGATCGGTTCGACGTAGGCGATTCCCATGTCCCACGGGAACTGGATCCAGCAGTTCTGCGGCACTTCGGTGATGAAATCATCGACCAGCGGACGGCCTTCCGGCTTGGCGTAGACGGTCACGAAATGGGCCTTGGGCAACATGTCGCGCACGGCACGTGCGGTGTTGCCGGTGTCGACGAGGTCATCGACCAGCAGCCAGCCGTCACCGTCATGATCGACGCCCTTGACCACTTCCAGACCACCCTGCTCCATGTGGTCGTGGTAGCTCTTGATGCACACGGTGTCGATATGGCGGATGCCCAGCTCACGGGCGATCAGGCCAGCCGGGATCAACCCACCACGGGTGATGGCGATGATGCCCTTGTAGTCACGACCGATCAGGTCATGACAGAGCGCGCGCACGTCGCGGTGCAGCTGGTCCCAGGAGACGATGAAATGGTCGTGATAGCGTTCGGAAGACATGTGGGTCACTCGCAATGACGGAACAGGAACAAAGCATGGTGGCTGGCGTGCCACCCTACAAGGGACAGATCGCGCCGGTGTGAAACGACACTGCCGGCGACGACGATATCGGACGTTGTCTGCAACGACGATGGCCCTGCCAGAAGACAGGGCCATCGTCGTTGCGCAGGCTTACTCGGCTTCGGTAAAGCTGCAGGCGGCGAAGACGCTGTGGCCTTCTTCGCGGATCTTGGCGGAACCGCCCAGCTCCGGCAGGTCGATGATCGCGGCGGTCTCCACCACGATACCGCCGGTGCGCTCGATCAGCTTGCAGGCCGCCAGCATGGTGCCACCGGTGGCGATCAGGTCATCCATCACCAGAATGCGATCGCCTTCACGGAAGGCATCGGAATGCAGTTCGACGGTGGACTCACCGTATTCCAGCGTGTAGGTCTCGCTGATGGTCTTGAACGGCAGCTTGCCCTTCTTGCGCACCGGCACGAAGCTGCAGCCCAGCTCATAGGCCAGCGGTGCACCGATGATGAAGCCGCGTGCATCGATGGCGGCGATGGCATCGATCTCCATCTCCTGATAGCGGTGCACGAAGGAGTCGATCAGCTTGCGGAACGCGGCGGAATTCTGCAGCACCGGCGTGATGTCGCGGAAGTTGACACCCGGCTGGGGCCAATCCGGCACGGTGCGGATGACAGACTTGATGTAGTCGCTGTAGATGCTCATTAAAGGGCTCCGTCGAGGAACAGGTATTTGCAGGCGAACAGGACGGCGAGAATCACCAGCCCCGGGCTCAGATCACGATAGCGGCCAGAGAACAGCTTGATCACGGCGTAGCTGATGAAGCCCAGTGCGATCCCGTTGGCAATCGAGTAGGTCAGTGGCATCACCAGGGTGGCAATCACCACTGGCGCGGCTTCGGTAATGTCATTCCAGTCGATGCGCGCCAGGCCACCTGTCATCAGGCAGGCGACATAGAGCAGCGCACCCGCGGTGGCAAAGGCGGGGATGGAGGTGGCCAGCGGTGACAGGAACAGGCTGACGAGAAACAGTCCCGCCACGACCACCGCGGTCAGTCCTGTGCGTCCGCCTGCCGCCACACCGGTGGCAGATTCGATATAGCTGGTGACATTCGAGGTCCCCATCACCGAACCGGCCATGGTCGCGCTGGAGTCTGCCATCAGGGCACGGCCGAGACGCGGCAGGTGGCCACGCTCGTTGGTGAGTCCCGCCTGCTGGGACACGGCGATCAACGTGCCCGAGGTATCGAACAGATCGACGAACAGGAACGCGAAGATGATCGACACCATGCCCAGGTTGAAGGCGCCGGCGATGTCGAGCTGTGAGAATGTCGGCAGCATGCTCGGCGGCATCGAGGCAAGACCATGGAAGTCATTGTTGCCGGTCAGGGTCGCCAGCAGCGTCACCACCAGGATGCCGATCATCACGGCGCCGATCACCTTGCGGTAGGACAGCGCGACGATCAGGAAGAATGACAGCAGCGCATACAGGGCTGCCGGCGAGGACAGATCACCCAACGTGACCAGGGTGCCCGGTGCATCAACGACGATGCCGCTGCCCTGCAGCGCGATGATCGCCATGAACAGGCCGATGCCCGCGGCGATGCCCGTCTTCAGTGAGGCCGGAATGGCGTTGATGATCCACTCCCGGATCTTGAAGGCGGAGAGCAGGAAGAAACTCACCCCGGACAGGAAAACCGCACCCAGCGCGATCTGCCAGGGAACGCCCATTTGCCCCGCCACCGTATAGGTGAAGAAGGCCGTCAGGCCCATGCCGGGTGCCAGCGCGATCGGGTAGTTGGCGTAGAGCCCCATGATCAGGCAGCCAAGAGCAGCTGCCAGACAGGTCGCCACGAAGACAGCGCCGTGATCCATGCCGGTGGAGGCCAGCATCGAGGGGGCAACGAAGATGATATAGGCCATCGCCAGGAAGGAAGTGAATCCGGCGATGACTTCGGTACGCACATTGGTACCGTGCTCCGAGAGCTTGAAGAGACGTTCCAGCATGAGGGAAACCCTTATCCTTGAGCAGTGCCTGTCCGGCAAGCCGCAGTGGTCAATGACGTTCGGGAACAGCGGATCAACACGAACTCACTCGGACAGGTATGCTGCACAGGGGTCAACCATGGCTTCCCCCTCGTTCAGCCTGCCTGAACCACGATGCCCTGCCGGTGGCAGGGCATCGAAAGGCGCAACATGGTACCCAAAGGTCTGCAGCGAATCGAGCATTGCAGGCATATTTCCTGACCGGTCAGACGGGTTCTGGCGTCCTGCCAGCGAATTGACCCCGCAGGAAGCCTGCAAGCCTCATGCCAGCCGTGAGGCCATGACTCGCTCCACCGTCTCGACGATGGCCTGGGTCTGGGGGTCCACCTCGAGATTGACCCGATCCCCCACCGCGCGCTCACCCATCAGGGTGCGCTCAAGGGTTTCCGGTATCAGATTGACGCAGAAACGCGTGCCCTGGACCTCCCCGATGGTCAGACTGACACCGTCAAGTCCCACATAGCCCTTGTCGAACAGGAAACGCATCAGCTCAGCGGGAGCCTGGAACCAGATCCGGCGATTGTCAGCCGTGGCTTCAATGGCATCGAGGGTGACCATCGCCATGACGTGACCGGACATGGAGTGGCCACCGATTTCATCCCCGAAGCGCGCTGCCCGCTCGATGTTGACCCGACTGCCCACCTTGAGCTCGCCGAGGTTGGTCAGTCGCAGTGTCTCACGCATCAGATCGAAACTGGCCAGCTGACCCTCGAGTGCCGTCACGGTCAGGCAGCAACCGTTGTGCGCCACTGACGCCCCGGTTTCCAGCCCCTGCTCCGACCCCTGCGGCAACCGGACCTGATGGGTACGAAACTCCGGACGCTCTTCAATGGCGACCACTTCCGCCATGCCTTGCACGATACCGGTGAACATGCGCTTCCTTATCCTTGCACTGCTTCCCGCAGAGCGGGAACCCATGAATATGATGACAGGCCATGACACCCGGGCACTGATGACACCACGAGATCCGACATGCCGATGGGAAATCCTAGCATGCCGGACTCGATGCCGGCAGCCATCACGCCTCCTTCACGCCTCCTTCACGCCATCGAGCGAAGAGAAGATGAGCAGGCCTGCTGTCAAGGGTTGGCCTTGCGCCACGGGGCTGGCAAGGCACCCCGCGTGTAAGACATCTCTGACAGCGAGTATCGGCAAATTGCCATATCGAACGCCAGTTCGAATAAACCGTCAACGCCAGACCAAAGTCGTTGACACCCCGAGGGTGACTGATAGAATGCGCCTCAAATCTGTTTGGCGCCGATTTGTACCCGGATTGCGGGCGCCCACTTCGAGAGTCTGTCTCCCGGGGTGCAAGTTCTGCTAAAAGGGTGTGTCCAGCGTTGATGGCCACCCATCTTGGGTGGTCTTTTTTTCCTCTCTGGATCACTCTCCTCTTGCCAGGCGTGCCTTGCCCTTCTCGGCGCAGTGCACGACACACGCAGAACAGGCGGCTTGCCGCAGACCTTCGCCCGCATTCCGGTTGGTGCCTTAACCATTCGGACCCCCATGATCACACTCAAGAACGTCTCCAAGACTTACGGCAGTGGTGACAAGGCCGTGGTCGCGCTCAAGGATGCCAGTCTCACGGTTCCCCAGGGCGCCATTACCGGTGTCATCGGCCTGTCCGGTGCCGGAAAATCGACCCTGATTCGCTGCGTCAATCTGCTCGAACGCCCCACCGAGGGCAGTGTCGTGGTCGATGGTCAGGAGCTGACCGCACTCGACGACAGCGCCCTGCGTCGTGCTCGCCACCAGATCGGCATGATCTTCCAGCACTTCAACCTGCTGTCCTCGCGCACCGTCTTCGCCAACGTGGCCTTGCCACTGGAACTGGCCGGAATCTCCAAGGCCGAGATCAGCCAGCGCGTCGAGCCACTGCTGGAACTGACCGGCCTGAGCGACAAGGCAAGCCAGTATCCTGCCCAGCTGTCCGGCGGACAGAAGCAGCGCGTTGCCATCGCTCGCGCACTCGCCAGCCGCCCCAAGGTGCTGCTGTGCGATGAAGCCACCTCGGCGCTCGACCCCCAGACCACTGCCTCCATTCTCGAGCTGCTCAAGGACATCAATGCCAAGCTGGGCCTGACCATCCTGCTGATCACCCATGAAATGGAAGTGGTCAAGAGCATCTGTGATCAGGTCGCATTGATCAGCGGCGGCGAGCTGGTGGAAGTGGCAGCGGTCGGCGACTTCTTCACTGCCCCGCAGACCCGCCTGGGCCGCGAATTCCTCAATGAATTCCTGGAACTCGAACCACCGCGCGCACTGGTCGAGCGCCTGGAGGCGACTCCCGGCCCGCACACCCATCCAGTGGTCCGTCTGGCCTTCAGTGGCGACGCCGTCTCCACGCCGCTGATCTCGCGCCTTGCGCGTGAGTGTCAGGTGGACGTCAGCATCCTGCAGGCCAAGGTGGAATCCATTCAGGACCGCACTCTGGGCCTGATGATCGCCGAACTGATGGGCGACAGCGCCCAGACCCAGCAGGCGCTGGACTATCTCGAATCCCACGACCTGAAAGTGGAGGTGCTCGGCCATGTCACCCGCACTGCTTGAACTCGTCCTGTCTTCCACCCTCGAGACCCTCTACATGGTCGCGGTGGCAGGCCTGATCTCCGCGGCACTCGGTATTCCGCTGGGCGTGGCACTCTACACCTCGCGCCCGGGCCAGATTCTCGCGCGCCCGGTACTCAACAGCGTGCTGAGCATCATCACCAACATCGGCCGCTCGGTGCCCTTCATCATCCTGATGGTGGCGATCATCCCGCTGACACGCCTGATCGCCGGCAGCTCGATCGGCACCAATGCCGCCATCGTGCCGCTGACCATCGCCTCGATTCCCTTCGTCGCCCGTCTGATCGAAGGCGCCTTGAACGAAGTCGGCCCGGGGCTGGTCGAGGCCGCACAGGCCATGGGTGCCACGCCGATGCAGATCATCACCAAGGTCCTGCTGCCGGAAGCACGTGGCGGCATCATCAATGGTCTGACCATCACCGTGGTCACCTTGATCAGCTATTCCGCCATGGCCGGTACCGTCGGTGGCGGCGGCCTGGGGGATCTCGGCATCCGCTACGGCTACAACCGCTTCGACCCGATGGTGATGCTGGTGACCGTGGTCATCCTCGTCGTCATGGTGCAAGGCTTCCAGAGCCTGGGCGACCATCTGGTGCGCAAGTCGAACCACAAGTAAGCCTCGCTCCATGAGCGGCGACTGATCCACCAGGGGCGTTCGATCTACAAATCACACGGCTTTCGGTATCGTGACGGCTCATCACAATGAGCCGTCACTCATAACATCCCGCGGACCCCGCCGGTCACGTCGGATCACAAGGAGAACATCGATGCGCAACATGCTGACCACGCTTTCTTCCCCGCTGCGCCTTGCCGGTGCTGCCACCCTGCTCGGCGCCACCCTGCTGGCAGGCTGCGGCAACGACGCGTCCGACGAGAACACCCTCAAGATGGGTACCGTCGCAGGTCCGGAAACCGAGGTGATGAAGGTCGCGGCCGAGATCGCCAAGGAAAAGTACGACCTGAACGTCGAGATCACCGAGTTCACCGACTACGTGTCTCCCAACGCCGCTCTGGCCGATGGCTCGCTGGATGCCAACGCCTACCAGCACCAGCCGTACATGGAATCCATGGTGCGTGAGCGCGGCTACAAGTTCGCCAGCGCCGGCAAGACCTTCGTGTACCCGATCGGTGCCTATTCCGAGAAGTACGAAGACATCAGCGAACTGCCGGACGGCGCGACCATCGCACTGCCGAACGATCCGTCCAACGAAGGCCGCTCCCTGATCCTGATGCACGACCTGGGCATGATCGAGCTGACCGACAAGGACAACCTCGAAGCGACCCCGATCGACGTCGCCAAGAACCCGCATGACTACCAGTTCAAGGAAATCGAGGCTGCCCAGCTGCCGCGCATCCTGCCGGACGTCGACCTGGCCTTCATCAACAACACCTTCGCTCAGCCGGCTGGCCTGAAACCGGAAGACGCCCTGATCCGTGAAGGCGCCGAGTCCCCGTACGTCAACCTGATCGTCGTGCGCCAGGGCGATGAAGACAGCGAGAAGGTGCAGAAGCTGGTCAAGGCCTACCAGACACCGGAAGTCGAAGCCAAGGCCGAAGAGCTGTTCAAGGGCGCTGCGGTACCGGGCTGGAAATAAGCCTTCGAGCGCAAGCTGACAGCCGCATGACGCAAAGCGCCGACCCTGAGGTCGGCGCTTTTGCATCTGATTGATGAATCCCCCCATCACGTCCAGATGCCGACGCGGCGCAAGAGCGCGCGCGCAGGGCGTGCTTGAAACAGGCGACCCGCGACCGCATCCCTGCGTCACCGGCATCAACCCGCCATCCACTCAGGAGCCAACATGGCCACTCGTCCCGACTACTCACTGCTGGCCCGCCAGCTGGACGCCACGCTCGACACTCGCGACTGGCTGACCAACGCCTCCCAGACGGCTGCCTTCATCAACATGACGGTGGCGGACCTCAACTGGGCAGGCTTCTATGTGCAACGTCAGCCGCAGATCCTGCACCTGGGACCATTCCAGGGTCAGCCGGCCTGCCACCCGATCCCCTTCACCAAGGGCGTGTGTGGCGCCGCCGCGACCCAGCGCACCACTCAGCGCATCGCGGATGTGCATGCCTTCCCGGGCCATATCGCCTGTGACGCCGCGTCGCGCAGCGAGCTGGTCATCCCCGTTCTCATCGAGCAGAACGGCCAGCAAGTGCTGTGGGGCGTGCTGGACCTGGATAGCCCCAGCCCCGAGCGCTTCGATGAAGAGGATCAAGCCGGCATCGAACGCCTGGTCGAGATCTTCATCGCCTCCAGCGATTTCGACAGCGTGCCCGCCTGATACGCCCATCAGGTGCTGACATCATGTCCTGCCGCCCGCCATGCCTCCTGCATGGCGGGCGGTCTGCGTTGCGGCGGGTCAGGCCTTTCTTGCATAGCCCTCGCACAGCCCCTTGCAAAGCCCCTTGCACAGCCCCTGGCGAGATGACACGTTAAGAGCTCTCTGACCCGACAGGAGCAGAACATGTCATCCCAGTCAACATCACATGACGCGTCTTCCTCAGCGCCTTCCTCATCTTCATCGACCGCTCATCCTGCCCCGCATGCGCAAGGCTCTCTCCAGAATCACGATGACGCCCACGCAGGGCTCGAGCAGGTCATCGCGCATCTCGAGCGCCTCAAGGCCTTCACGGCACGTACCGGCAATGACCTGGGCGCCAAGCGCACCCTGCTGGAAGGCTACTTCGCCGCCGATGCCAGCATTCTCGACACCGGCGTGACGCCACGCCTCGAGATGCTGCCGGGAGGAAACGGCGAGCGCCTCTGTGAGGTATTGCCCGCACCAGACGGCGCACCGACACCTGCTCGCCGCCTGCTGTACGTGCATGGGGGTAGCTGGATCGCCGGCTCCCCCGCCGGCCATCGCCCGCTGGCCAGTCGTCTGGGCCGCACGGCGCGCGCCGAGACCTACACGCTGGATTATCGCCTCGCCCCTGAGGCGCCCTTCCCGGCAGGCCTGGAAGACGTATTGGCCGCATGGCACTGGCTGTGCCGCGAGTTTCCGGATGACCACCTGCTGCTGGCCGGAGACAGCGCGGGCGGCAACCTCACGCTCTCGACCCTCAACGCGCTCAAGAGCGCAGGCGAGCGACTGCCGGACGCGGTGATCGCCTTCTCGCCCGCCACTGACCTCAGCTGGGGCAGCGCCTCGCTGTCGCGCAAGGCCGAGGTAGACCCGATCCTCGACCCCAATCTGCTGCCCTTCGTGAGCATGGCCTATGTGCAGGACGGTACCGACATGAGCGATCCACGCATCTCGCCGCTGGAGGGGAATCTGTTTGACCTGCCACCGACGCTGATCCAATGCGGCGAGGCGGAAATCCTGCTCGATGACAGTCGTCGCTACGCCGCGCAGGCACAGGATTGCGGCTCACCTGTCACGCTCAGCCTGTGGCCGGACATGCCGCATGTGTTCGTCGGCTTCGCACCGCTGCTCAGCGCTGCCAACGCCGCCCTCAAGGAAGCCGGTGACTTCCTCGACACCACGCTTGCCTGACAGCACGGCCAGCGCCAGCGCTTCTCGACAGGCGTGTCTGACGCGCACACGAAAACGCCCGACTCGATGAGCCGGGCGTTTTCTGGAATCTGGTAGGACCAGGCGGATTTGAACCGCCGACCTCCACGATGTCAACGTGGCGCTCTAACCAACTGAGCTATGGTCCTGGATGAGGCTGATGGATCACTGTCACTTGAAGTTTCTGCTTGGTAGGACCAGGCGGATTTGAACCGCCGACCTCCACGATGTCAACGTGGCGCTCTAACCAACTGAGCTATGGTCCTGTATCAAGTGGCGCGATGTTGCCATCGATGCCGATGCTGGTAGGACCAGGCGGATTTGAACCGCCGACCTCCACGATGTCAACGTGGCGCTCTAACCAACTGAGCTATGGTCCTGTGTCAGCAGCTGAATGAGGGAAGCGTTTGTGGTGCGAAGCGCTTTGCCCTGTCAGCGAGGACGTATTCTACTTATCTTCCGTTTTGATGCAACCCCCTGATGATAAAAAAATTTCTCGCCTGAGTAGCATCGCGATACTCGCCGTATGCGCCTTCTTTCAGGCGTCTCACCGGGGTCACCGATCCTCCCCCGAGAACGCGCGAGGCGGTGCCAGCCCATGCCGGCACCGCCTCACTTCTTTACGCCCTCACGTCTTCACGCCCTCAGCGCCGCGCAAGCGACATCACAAGGCAACGGGGCGTCAAAACAATACCCATCGCAGTCCCGCGGCCACAGCCGCCCCCAGCAAGGGGCCGGCGATCGGCACCCAGGCATACCCCCAGTCAGAACTGCCCTTGCCCGGAATCGGCAGAAGCCAATGCGCGACACGTGGCGCAAGATCGCGCGCCGGGTTCATCGCATTGCCGGTCGGGCCACCCAGTGACAGACCGATGGCCCATACCAGCGCCCCGATGAGATACGGCAATACCCGGTCAGTGATCAGCTCGCTGTTGACCATGCTGCCGATCGCGAAGACGAGTACCACCGTCGCGATCGCCTCACTGACGACATTTGCCAATCGGGAATCGACTGCCGGATCGGTACAGAAGACCGCACGCTTGCGCAGCGGGTCACGGGTCACCTTCCAGTGGGGATAATACGCCGCCCACACCAGCACGGCCCCGGTGAAGCATCCCAGCATCTCCGCCAGCATCATCTTGGCCACCTCGAGCACGCTTGCATGCACGCCCAGCAGATACTTGGCGAGGGTGACCGCTGGATTGAGATCTCCGTAGGGAGAGCCTGTCGAGGTCGACACCAGCACCCCGACCATCACCGCAAAGCCCCAGCCGGCATTTATCATCAACCAGCTGGAACCGGCTCCCTTGGTCTTGCGCAGCATCGCATTGGCGACGACTCCGCCGCCCAGCAGGATCATGAGCGTGGTACCCAGAAATTCGCCCGTCATGACGTCAGTCCACATGCCAGATGACCTCCGTCACTTGTCCCCATCCACCACCCACTGTGTCTTCCAGCCCCGAGAGAGGTCGCGGCATCGCTCCCCCAGACAGGAATGTCGGCACACGGGCACAAAGACTTCGCCCCGTCGAGTGACGGGGCGAAGGAGGCGTTACATTGCCACAGCTGACGAGGTGGCTCCAGCCACTTGCGACAGAAGGGCTTACAGCAGCAGATTCCACATGCTGGCCGCGATCAATGCCCCCGCCAGCGGGCCGGCGATGGGCACCCAGGCATATCCCCACCCGGAGGCACCCTTGCCATGGATCGGCAGCAGCGAGTGCGCGATGCGAGGACCAAGATCACGTGCCGGATTGATGGCATAGCCAGTGGCGCCACCCAGCGACAGACCGATGGCCCACACCAGCATGCCGACCAGATATGGCAGCAGGCCGGCACTGATCTTGCCGGAGCCGACGATGGCGCCGATACCGAAGATCAGCACCACGGTGCCGATCACCTCACTGAGCATGTTGCCCAACCGGCACTCGACCGCGGGGTCAGTACAGAACACCGCACGCTTGAGGCCAGCATCGCCGGTACGCTTCCAATGCGGCAGATAGGCCAGCCACACCATCACCGCACCGGCGAAGCAGCCCAGCATCTGGGCGATGACATGACGCGCCACATCGATGAGGGTGGCATGCACCCCGAGCAGGTACTTGGCGAGGGTCACCGCCGGATTGAGGTCCGCCTGGGGCGAGCCGGTGGAAACGGCCACGAACACGCCGATCATCACCGCAAATCCCCAGCCGGTGGTGATCACGATCCACCCGGAGCCGTTGCCCTTGGTATCCGCGAGTACCACGTTGGCGACCACACCGCCGCCGAAGAGGATCAGGAACAGGCAACCGAGAAACTCGCCCGTCATGACGTCAGTCCACATGTCAGTGACCTCCGTCGCTCTTCACCCGTTCGACGGCTTCCAGCCAACCGGCATAGAGGCGCTCACGCTGCTCTTCCGCCATCTCCGGCGCGAAGGTGCGCTCGCAGTGCCACAGCTCGCTGATCTCCTCCAGGCTTTCATACCAACCGATATGCAGGCCGGCCAGATACGCCACACCCAGCGCCGTGGTTTCCAGCACGCGCGGGCGATCCACCTTCACGCCCAGCATGTCGGAGAGGAACTGCATCACCCAGTTGTTGCTGACCATGCCGCCATCCACGCGCAGATTCGCGCAATTGATGGTGACGTCATCCAGCATGCACTCCTGCAGATCTCGGGTCTGATAGCACACCGATTGCAGGCCGGCCGCGACGATGTCGGTGATGCCGGTACCTCGGGTCAGCCCCAGTATCGCGCCGCGTGCCTGCGGGTCCCAGTGTGGCGCTCCCAGGCCGGTGAAGGCCGGCACCATGTAGACGCCGTGATCGGCGCTGGCCGCACGTGCCAGCGGCTCGGTCTCGGAGGCGTCGGAGAACAGCTTCAGGCCATCACGCAGCCACTGCACGGTGGCGCCGGCCACGAAGATGCTGCCTTCCATGGCGAAGGTCGGCTTGCCGTTGAGGCGATAACCGACGGTGGTGAGCAGACGGTTCCTGGACAGCTCCATCTTCTCGCCGGTGTTCATGATCATGAAGCAGCCCGTGCCATAGGTGCTCTTGCTCATGCCCGGCGTGAAACAGGCCTGCCCGACCAGCGCCGCCTGCTGATCGCCCGCCACGCCACGGATCGGCATTGCCGCCCCGAACAGCTGCGGATCGGTGGTGCCAAAATCATCACTGGAATCCAGCACTTCCGGCAGCAGGCATTCCGGGATGCCGAACAGCGCCAGAAGCTCGCTATCCCAGCACTGATCAACGATGTTGAACAGGCAGGTGCGCGAGGCATTGGTGGCATCGGTCACGTGACGGGCCCCACCGGTCAGCTTCCAGATCAGATAGCTGTCGACGGTTCCGAAGGCCAGTTCGCCCTTCTCGGCGCGCGCACGCACGCCTTCTACGTTCTCGAGAATCCAGCGCAGCTTGGTCGCGGAGAAGTACGGGTCAATCAGCAGGCCGGTCTTGCGCTGAATCATCTCGCCATGGCCGGCATCGGAAAGCTCACGGCAGTACTCGTGGGTCCGGCGGTCCTGCCAGACGATGGCGTTGTAGACCGGCACGCCGGTCTTGCGGTCCCAGACGATCGTGGTCTCACGCTGGTTGGTGATCCCGATGGCCGCGACCTGCTCAGCGCCGATATTGGTATTGATCAGCGCCTGATGCACGGTGCGCTTCACCGATCCCCAGATATCATCGACGTGATGCTCGACCCAGCCGCTGTTCGGAAAGTGTTGCGCAAATTCTTCTTGTGCCAGTCCGGTCACCGCGCCTTCACGATCGAAGAGGATGGCGCGCGAGCTGGTGGTTCCCTGGTCAATGGACAGAATGTGGTTGGTCATCGTCAATATCTCCCGGTAGTCCGTTACATGATGGCCCGCCCATGCCACGTTCAGCGGGCCATTTGAATGATCATGTTTCCGCTGGGAATCAGCTGGCGGTGCGTGCCGACATGCGAGCGCTCTCGAAGATCGTCAATGACAACAGGACGACCGCCATCACGCACGAGCCAATCAACAACATGAAACCACCATCCCATCCATAGGCATCTACCGTATAGCCTACCAAGGCACTGGCAGCGACAGAGCCGCCCAGGTAACCGAACAGGCCGGTGAAGCCAGCCGCGGTCCCTGCCGCCTTCTTGGGTACCAGCTCAAGCGCCTGCAGACCGATCAGCATGACCGGGCCATAGATCAGGAAGCCGATGGCGACCAGACACAGCATGTCGATTCCCGGATTACCGGCAGGATTCAACCAATAGACAGTGGTGAAGACGGCGACCAGCGCCATGAAACACACCCCTGTCGCACCGCGGTTGCCCCGGAACAGCTTGTCGGACAACCAACCACACAGCAGCGTGCCGGGAATACCGGCCCACTCATACAGGAAATACGCCCAGGAGGACTTGTCGACGCTGAAGCTCTTGGCTTCCTGCAGGTAGGTCGGCGCCCAGTCGAGGACCCCGTAACGCAGCAGATACACGAAGACATTCGCCAGCGCGATGTACCAGAGCATGCGATTCTTGAACACGTACTTGACCAGGATCTCCCGCGTGGAGAATTCCTGCTCGTGGCTTTCATCGTATCCCGGCGGATAGTCATTCTTGTGCTTCTCGATGGGAGGCAAACCACAGCTCTGCGGCGTGTCTCGCATGGTCAGCAGGGCGAAGATCGCCACGAAGACGGCCAGCGCGGCAGGCACATAGAACGCGGACTGCCAGTCGTTGAACCAGGCCATGCCAAGAATGAACAGCGGACCGACAAGACCGCCGCCGACGTTATGGGCCACGTTCCACACCGAGACGATCTGGCCACGCTCACTCTGTGACCACCAGTGCACCATGGTGCGACCGCAGGGCGGCCATCCCATGCCCTGCACCCACCCATTGAGGAACAGCAGCACGAACATGATGCCGATGCTGGAGGTTGCCCAGTCAGTGAAACCGAACAGGAACATGATGCCGGCAGACATCAGAAGACCGGCAGGAAGGAAGTAACGCGGGTTGGAGCGGTCAGAGACAGCCCCCATCACGAACTTGGAGATACCATAGGCGATCGACACGCCGGCAAAGGCCAGACCAAGATCACCACGGGAATAGCCCTGCTCCACCAGGGAAGGCATGGCCAGGGAGAAGTTCTTGCGTACCAGATAGTAGCCGGCATAGCCTAGAAAGATACCGAGAAAGATCTGCCATCTCAGTCGCTTATAGGTGTCGTCTACCTTGGCGTCGTGAAGCGGTGTGGCGTGCACCGCGGATTTGAATAAACCGTACATTCTGCTGCTCGCTCCTGATTTTACGACACCGACCTCTACACGGGCATAGCGACGCCTTGACAGACGCGCTTGGTGTTCGAATGCGAAAGTACAGGCTTCACATCGGTGTCACAATGCGAAAAGCACCGATATTCGCTAGACCTTTGTCTACACGAGCATGACAATCCTTGCTATTCAGTAAGTTATGCATGATTTCGTATAACTTCAACGGCTTGCGCCCACCAGGTCAATCAGTGCGACCACTGGCGTCACCGCGAGCATGTATCAAAAAGAACATCAAACGAACATTCTGGATGGCACACTGCCCCGCCTCACCATCACGGGGCACCTGGTCGAGCAGCAACCGCACGCAGGATCACGTTGCCTGCGCGACGGTTCAGAGCAGACGTCTTTTCACCGGACATGAGCAAGAGGACAGGATGATGCAGTCCAAGCGCCACCGCGCCATCGTCGAACTGATCACGCGTCAGGGCTATGCCTCCATCGAGCAGCTGGCGAGTCACTTCAAGGTCACGCCGCAGACCATTCGCCGTGATCTCAACCAGCTCTCGGAAGCCGGTGCCCTAAAGCGTGTCCATGGGGGGGCGGGACTTGAATCCAGCACGGTGAACACTGCCTACAGCACGCGCAAGACCCTGAACCTGGAAGCCAAGCGGCGCATCGCTCGCACCCTCGCCAACGAGATACCGGATCACGCCTCGCTGTTCATCAACATCGGCACCAGCAATGAGATGGTCGCCGAGGCGCTGTGTGATCATCACGGACTGGAAGTCATCACCAACAACCTCAACGTGGCAGCCATTCTCCAGCACAAGGAGGATTTCAATGTCATCGTCGCCGGTGGCATGGTGCGCTCCCGCGATGGCGGCATCATCGGCGAGGCCACCATCGACTTCATCAATCAGTTCAAGGTGGATTACGGCATCATCGGCATCAGCGGCATCGATGAAGATGGCTCGCTGCTGGAGTTCGACTATCAGGAAGTGCGTGTCGCCCAGGCGATCATCCACAACTCGCGCCAGGTATTCCTGATCGCGGATCACTCCAAGTTCCAGCGCAATGCCGTGGTGCGTCAGGGCAACCTGAGCCAGCTGGATGCGCTGTTCACGGATATCCAGCCTCCGGAAAACATTATGAGACTGATGCACCAGCATGAAGTGGCCCTGCATGTTGCGGTATCCGACGAGGCCGGGAACGCCTGATCCACGGCGCAGAGCGCCCAGCCACGCGGAACGCCTGTCGTCTCGCCATCCCCTTCCTCATCGTTGAGTCATTTCCCACGTCAAGCCGTGCGTCATGCCGTGGCGTGGGTTGCCGCTCTTCTTCTCTTCTTCTCTTCTTCTCTTCTTCTCTTCTTCTCTTCTTCTCTTCTTCTAGCCTCCTCCTCGGCTCTCTTCTCATCCTCCTGCTCAGCAAGCTCCCCTTGCATCGGGCATCTCGCCTTGCGGTGCGCCGGCAGGCTGCAGAAACCCCCGTCGGTCAGTGCCCCGAGCGCATGGGCGAAGAGGCAGATCTTCATCCGACTGTCATATCCCGCCTCGACACTGTGAAAAATGTTCAGGCAGGACAACAGGTTGAACATGGTGCAATGCCGGGTCGCTTGTTCGAGCCCATTATGCGCACTTTCGAAAATCGAGATGCCACAAGAATCACCTTGATGTTCGACTTTCACTAAGCTATGTTCACTTTCGAAACTTATCACGCGCACCGAACCGGTGCCGCCCCATCTCGATCTCCCCGGTAGCGCCGGGCACGTGCAGGAGCAGCCCATGTCCCGCGACAACGACGCACTTATCGACCTCTTCATCATCGGCGGTGGCATCAATGGTGCCGGTATCGCCAATGACGCCAGCGGGCGCGGCCTGAGCGTGGCACTGTGCGAGCAGAATGATCTGGCCAGCGCCACCTCTTCCGCCAGCAGCAAGCTGATCCATGGCGGCCTGCGCTACCTGGAACACTACGAGTTCCGGCTGGTACGTGAAGCCCTGCAGGAGCGTGAAGTGCTGCTCAAGAAGGCACCGCACATCATCTGGCCCCTGCGCTTCATCCTGCCGCACCAGCCACATCTGCGTCCGGCCTGGATGATCCGCGCCGGCCTGTTCCTGTATGACCACATCGGCAAGCGCGAGACCCTGCCAGCCTCCAAGGGGCTCAAGTTCGGTGAGCAGAGCCCCTTGGTCAGCGAGATCACCCAGGGCTTCGAATATTCCGACTGCTGGGTGGATGATGCGCGTCTGGTCATCACCAACGCGCTTCAGGCTCAGGAGCAAGGCGCGGAGATCATGACGCGCACTCGCTGCGTCGGGGCACGCGACGTGAACGGGCATTGGGAGCTGACGCTGGAGAACATCGACAGCGGTGAGACCTTCACCCGCCACGCCCGCACATTGGTGAATGCCGCCGGACCGTGGGTGGAGTCCTTCATCAAGGGTGCCACCGAGCGCACGCCGCGCTACGGCATCCGCATGATCCAGGGCAGCCACCTGATCGTGCCGCGCCTCAATACCGATGATCGCGCCTTCATCCTGCAGAACAAGGACAAGCGCATCGTCTTCGTGCTGCCCTATCAGGAAGACTTCAGCCTGGTCGGCACTACGGACGTGCGCTACAAGGGAGACCCCTCCGAGGTGGCCTGCTCCAGCGATGAAACCGACTACATGCTCGAGGTGGTCAACCATCACTTCAAGCGCAAGCTGAGCCGCGATGACGTCATCTCCTCCTTCTCCGGCGTACGCCCGCTGTGTGATGACGAGTCAGCCGACCCGTCAGCGATGACCCGCGACTACACCTTGCACCTGGATGACAGCGGCGCGCCGATGCTGTCCATCTTCGGTGGCAAGATCACCACCTATCGCAAGCTGGCCGAATCCGCGCTGGAAGATCTGAAGCCGCTGCTGCCCAACATGGGTGAGCCTTGGACCCACGAGAAGGCCTTGCCGGGGGGAGACATCGAGAGCCGCGCAGCCTTCACTCGCCAGCTGATCCGCGACTTCCCGTTCCTGGGAGAGGCTCGCGCCAGACGCCTGGCTTCCAGCTATGGCAGCCTGTGCCTGCACTTCCTCGAGGGCAAGAAGAGCGAAGCCGAGCTTGGCGAAGACTTCGGTGCCGGCCTGAGCGCCGCCGAGATCGATTACTTGGTCGAGCGTGAGTGGGCACATGAGGTACAGGATGTAGTGTGGCGGCGTACCAAGCTGACCCTGCGCCTGAGCGATGAGCAGAAGGCCCGTATCGGCGAGTACCTCAAGGAACGCCTGATGGCGCACGCCGCCTGACGCTTCGCTGATCCATCTGCTCGCGACATCAGAAAGCCCGCCCTCCTGACTGGAGGGCGGGCTTTCTGTCGTTTACTCGCAGACTCTTGCGTGCTGTCTCTTGCCTGCTGTCTCTTGCCTGCTGACGCTTGCTGTCAGCCTTGCGGGGGCACGCTTACTGGATGCCGCCCTCGGTCAGCTTGGCCGGGTCCAGCAGACGCTCCAGCGTCTCACGGTCGAGATCCGTCTCCTCCTCGGCCACCTCGAGGATCGGCCGGCCGGCCTGATAGGCCACCTTGGCGATACGTGCGGCCTCGTTGTAACCGATCACCGGATTGAGTGCCGTGACCAGAATAGGGTTCCTGGCCAGCGGCGCTTCGATGTTGTCCCGCCGCACCGTGAAGGTGGCAATGGCCTTGTCCGCCAGCAGGCGGCTGACATTGGCGCTCAGCGTGATCGAGGACAGCAGATTGTTGGCGATCAACGGCAGCATGACATTGAGCTGGAAGTTGCCGCTCTGACCGGCGATGCCGATGGTGGCATCGTTGCCCATCACCTGGGCAGCCACCTGGGCGGCGGCTTCCGGAATCACCGGATTGACCTTGCCCGGCATGATGGAGCTGCCCGGCTGCAAGGCCTCAAGCTCGATCTCGCCCAGCCCGGCCAGCGGCCCGGAGTTCATCCAGCGCAGGTCATTGCTGATCTTCATCATCGCCACGGCGTAGGTCCGCAGGTGGCCGGAAAGCTCGACCGCGGAATCCTGACAAGACAGCGCCGCGAAGAAGCTGTCGGCCGGACGGAAGGCGTGCCCGGTCTGAAGCGAAAGGCGCTTGGCCATGCGTTCGGCAAACTCGGGATGCGCATTGATGCCACTGCCGACGGCCGTGCCGCCCTGGGCGAGACGCTCGAGACGCGGCAGCGACTCCTCGATGCGCTCGATGGCCTGTGCCACCTGGGATTGCCATGCCCCCAGCTCCTGACTCAGACGAATCGGCATCGCGTCCATCAGGTGAGTGCGGCCGGTCTTGACGACATCATCGACCTCCGCCGCCTTGCTCGCGATCACGTCATGCAGATGACGCAGCGCAGGCAGCAAGGTATCGGTGACGGCAATGACCGCCGACAGGTGAATCGCCGTCGGGATGACATCGTTGCTGGACTGCCCCATGTTGACGTGATCATTGGCGCCGACCTTGAGGTCGCTGTTCTCGCTTTCCAGCTGGGCATTGGCCAGATGCGTCAGCACTTCATTGACGTTCATGTTGGTCGAGGTGCCGGAACCGGTCTGGAAGACATCGACCGGGAACTGATCCGCATGCTCGCCATCGATGATCTGGCGCGCCGCCTTGACGATGGCGCCGGCACGCGCCTCATCCAGCAACTCGAGGTCGAGATTGACCTCTGCCGCGGCAAGCTTGATGCGCGCCACCGCCTGGATGAACGGTGCCGGCAAGGGCTGGCCGCTGACCGGGAAGTTGTCCACCGCACGCTGGGTCTGCGCCCCGTAGAGTGCACTGACCGGCACCTCGAGTTCGCCCATGCTGTCCTGTTCGCGACGGGTCTGGCTGCTCATGCAATGACTCCCTGTGATGACACCAGGCAGCGGCTCGTGTGACTGGCGCTGCCGGTAGGCGTGAATGGATTGCCCCCATGATCACGTGGGGCCTTGGGGGAATCCAATCAAGCCACTTGATGGTAGTGATTATCAATAACAATCATCAGATTTCCGCGTTGCCCTTCACGACCCGCCACTAACCTGCTGATGACAACGTGATTCTGGCATGCCAAGCGCTGTGACGAGCTCGTGGGGGTCGGTTACACTGTGCGGCGATTCGGTGGTCCGCCGCGCCCTGCCTGCACCGGTGCGCGGCGGCATCGCTCACGACATCCTCTTCCATTCTCTGTCGACGGAATCTCCTGGCACCCGATGTCCACTTCTCTGCTGCTGATGCCCGCCATGTCTGCGACTCGCCTGCTCACTCCCGGTCTTGTCATTCGCGAGGGGGAATCGGCATGAACTGGCTATCGCACAATCCCTACTTCACCTATCTGCACCGCCAGCGCCTGCATATCCTGCGGGTCACCGTCGCCCTGACGCTCTGTTTCAGCATCATCGAGCTGTTCGATCTGCCGCACAGCTCCTGGGCACTGGTCAGCACCGTGATGGTGATGGGCAATCTGCCCCACGTCGGCGGCGTGCTCGACAAGGGCTCGCAGCGCCTGCTCGGCACGCTGCTGGGGGGACTCTGGGGGCTGATCCTGATACTGGTCGCGGACCCGCTGCCCGGCGTGGTGCCCATCTGGAGCATGGTCGGCATCGCGCTGGCGCTCAATGCCACCTTCAGCAATCGCTATGGCTACAGCTCGCTGCTGTTCTGCGTCACCCTGCTGATGGTGGTGGGCGATGGCAATCATGATCTCGGTATCGCCCTGTGGCGCGTCTTCAACGTGGTACTGGGCACCTTGATCAGTATTGTGGTCAGCCTGGTCCTGCTGCCCCAGAAGGCGACGGATGTCTTCCGCTTCCTGCTGGCCGACAACCTCGACAAGCTGGCGCGGCTCTATCACAACCACACCAATGCAGAGCGTTCCAGCATCGAGGAAACGCTCAATCTGGTGCGCGCCACCTCCGCCCAGCTGGTCAAGCAGCGTGGACTGGTGGATGCCGTGGTGCGTGAAGGCCGGATCCAGCGCGGTGATATCGAGGAGATCCTGTCGTTCGAGCGGCGCATGATCTCGACCATCGAGCTGCTGCAGGAAACCCACTGGAACACGCGAGAAGGTCATGAGTTCATCGAAGGACTCGAGGGCCTGCGCGATGCCCAGCACCGACTGGCTCGTGCCCTCGGCACGCTGGCCTTCCAGGTGCGTACCGGCCAGCACATCGAGCTGACGGTCACCCCGTTCGACCTGCAGCGCTATGCCGAGGTACGCAATGTCGAGAGCCGCAAAGGACGTGCCCTGTTCAGTCCGGCAGGCTATCTGTGGCTGAATCGTGAACTCGCGCGCCTGACGGAAGCCCTCGGGGAGCGGCTGTCCCTGCTGGAACGTCTGCCCAGCGAGCGCCTGCAACGGCGCCTGCCGGGCCATGGCCTGATCAGTGATGCCCGCCGGATCTTCCTGCCGGAGGACCCGACCCCGGGCGAGACAGCCGTCCCCAAGGACTCTGACAGCGACGGCACGCCCCCGACACCCGAGGCGAAGTCACCTGACACCCGGGATGACGCTCATTCCCGCTCGCCCTCAGCCACGCCCGGTGACACGCCAAGGAAAGACGCATGAGCACAGCGCATGACATCACTGCCACCAGTGACCACGATGTCCTGATCGTGGGCGGCGGTGCGGCCGGCCTGACCCTTGCGCTCAGCCTGGCCAATCAGCCCTCATCCGCGTCGCGCTCGCGCCGCGTGACGCTGCTGCGTCCGGCGCGGGAGGCCCAGGGGGCCAGCCGCTGGGCTCAGGGCGGCATCGCGGCGGTACTGGCCCCGGAGGATGACGTGGAATCGCATGTCGCCGATACGCTGATCGCGGGGGACGGCCTGTGCAACGAGCGAGCGGTGCGCTTTACCGTCGGACATTCCCGCGAGGCCATCGAGTGGTTGATCGGGCTTGGCGTCCCCTTCACGCCAGCCGAAGCCGATGCCAGCTATCCCTATCACCTCACCCGGGAAGGCGGCCACGGCCGGCGACGCATCATCCATGCGGCCGACGCCACGGGGCGGGCGCTGCTGGATACGCTCAGTCAGCATGTCGAGTCACATCCTGCCATCGAGGTGCTCGATGACCTGCTCGCCGTGGACATCGAGGTGAAGGGGGCCCAGGTCGCGGGACTGCGGGTCATCGATGGCACCGGCCAGCAACGCTTGCTGACGGTACGCGACCTGGTATTGGCCACGGGCGGTGCCAGCGGCCTGTTTGCGCATGCCACCAGCCCCAGCGCCAGCGTCGGGGATGGCATGGCGATGGCCGTGCGTGCCGGTGCCAGCCTGATGAATCTGGAGTTCCAGCAGTTTCACCCCACCTGTCTGTACGACCCGGCCGGAACGCCGTTCCTGATCTCGGAAGCCGTGCGCGGCGAAGGTGGCCTGTTGAAGCGCCCCGATGGCCATCGCTTCATGCTGGATCACGACCCTCGCCTGGAGCTGGCACCACGCGACGTGGTGGCGCGCGCCATCCTCGCCGAGATGCGCGCTCACGGGCTGGATCACGTCCATCTCGATATCAATGCGCTGGGATCCGCGGCCATCCATCATCACTTCCCGACCATCCTGGCGCATTGCCGGGAGCGTGGCATCGACATCACCCGAGCCCCGATTCCCGTGGTACCGGCAGCACATTACAGCTGCGGCGGAATCGCCACCGAATTGAATGGCGCGAGTGATCTGGCAGGACTGTGGGCCATCGGCGAAGTGGCCTGTACAGGGCTTCACGGGGCCAACCGCATGGCCAGCAACTCATTGCTGGAATGCCTGGTGCAGGCGCGCGCCTGCGGCGAGGCGCTCACCGAGCGCGAATCGGCGCCCGACACCTGGCCAGTGGCGCAGGCGCTCACAACGAGCATGCTGCCTGAACGAGGACAGGTGCCTCCCCGCCAGCAGGCACTATTGACCCGGCTGAAAGACAGGCATGCACTCTGGCAGCACGTGATGTGCCTGGAGAATCGCGAAGCGGATGAGTGGCTCACGGCGTTGCGGCGCCTGATGAGCCTGCAGGCGGGCATCGAGCGTAGCCAGCAGGGACTGGAAGCGGCACTGGATCAGATGGCGGCCTGGCTGGCCTGTGAGCCCCCTCATTCGTCAGAGCGCGCTCATTCCTCTGAACTCTCCCGGCAAGGCAGGCACTCAGGGGCCAGCGCAGGTGTCACTCACCTGGCCCTGTATCAGGCGCTGACTCTGGCGCCGCTGTTGTTGATCAGCGCTCACCAACGTCATGAATCACGCGGGCTCCACTTCGTGCGCGATTACCCCATGCCGGCACCGCGCGCGCGTGACAGCGTGATTCACCTCAGATGATCATTGGCGGCGATCAGTCGCGATACGGGCCATCAGCGGCTCGATGGCAGGCGGCTGTCGTGGCATGTCGTGGGCGAGAGGTGGCCACAGCAGCCACAGTCGCAGCCGATGCAGCTGGGCTGGAGGTGCGCTGTCTGGCCATAGCCACAGAGTACGTGAGCGCTCACCGGGGCACGTGAGGCGCAGGCCCACCAGTCGCGGCGAACACCACAGGCGCGTGACGCCGACTCGCTGCCAGCCACCGGAGTTCGCGTCCGCCCACCACCAGCAAAGGCGCATCTCGGGGTGCCGCCTGCGCGTCTCGTCGAGTGATGCCGGTGAGCGAGGACTTTCCTCTTCGGCTTCGTCGTGCGCCAGTTCGCCCTCCTCACCTGTCTCCGTCTCTGCCTCTGCCTCTGGCATGGCGGCCAGCCCCGAGCGCTCCGCCCCTTCCCCCACGGGCTCCGCCCCGAGCGCCAGCCACCATACCTCCCGATGCCGGTCACGGCGATGCCACCACCACCAGGCTTCCACCCCCTGCAAGACCCCGCCTGTGGTCAGCATGGCCATGACGGCCGAATGGATGTTCAAAGGCGGCATCATGCCCCAGAAAGCACAATGCTCCGCCTCGAAAGGCAGAGCATCATGGGTGCGGCAGGCCCACCAGGCATCCAGGCCGGAAGGTCCTGCCAGGCGAGCGAACAGCCACGTCATCAGCACGAGGCTGCACGCCAGCAGTATCAGGCGCAGAATCGCCTGAGCATGCAGGGCCTGTTCAGAGGCCCTTGAACTGATCGCGTTCGCCATGTTCTGCATTGGCGATCACCATGTCGATCAGGCGCTGATAGTCCTCATTGCCACACGGATCCCGCTTCATCAGCCACACGAAGAGATCCTGATCCTCTTCCGCGAGCAGTTCCACGTAGAGGGCCTTGTCCTGCTCACTCAACGCATCGAAGCGCTGCTCGAGAAAAGGCAACAGCAGCAGATCGAGTTCCCACATGCCGCGGCGGGAGTGCCAGTGAAGGCGCTTGCGAATCATCTCATCCATTGCCCGAACCTCAGTCGTCACATCAATGCCGGCAGTATACCCGAGGGGGAGTCTGACAGCATCCGTTGACCCTTTGCCACGACAGGAATTGGCAATCCATGTCGTGATGGGCAATGATGTTCGTAGTGCGTTGTTTTCTCAGGATTTGCCCATTATGCTGAGGAGATAACAATCACGAGGATGCGGGGGTCCGTCAGACGACAAGAGGTCATCTGACAGCCGCATCACGATCACCCTTCCCGCAAGGGTGCAGGCATGGAGAGATCCGATGACCAAGTCCGAGCTGATCGAACAGATAGCCATGCGACAGCCTGAGTTGTCGCTCAAGGATGTAGAAGCCGCCGTTCGCATCATCCTCGATGATGTCACTGATGCGCTGGCCCACGGGGGGCGCGTGGAGATTCGGGGGTTCGGCAGCTTCTCGCTGCACTACCGTGAGCCGCGTCTGGGACGCAACCCGAAGACCGGAGAGCCCGTCCAGCTGGACGGCAAGTTCGTCCCGCACTTCAAACCGGGCAAGGAACTGCGCGAACAGGTCGATGCCAGCCGCGCGCTCGGCTACTGAGCCCACAAGGCATCGGCCTGGCCTCAGGCCGCACGGCTGACGTCGAGACTCACGGCTTGCCCGGTGATACACTCGCCAAGCGATGATTCACGACTGCATTTCATGACAAGGAAACCGTTATGCGCTGGCTAAAAGGTCTCGTTCTGGCCGTGATCCTGCTGATCGTTCTGCTGGTCGGCATCCTGTTTGCCGTTCACAACCAGCAAACCGTGCCTCTCGACCTCATCTGGCTCGAGCTGCCGGCTGCCTCACTTTCCATGTGGCTGCTGTTTTCACTGGCCATCGGCGTCGTGCTCGGCATGATCGCCATGACCGGCATGTATCTGCGCCTGCGCACGCTGTTGACCCGCGCGCAGCGCCGCAACCAGCAGCAACGCAAGGAACTGGACCAGCTGCGCATCCAGGAGATCAAGGAAGTGGCATAAATGCCTGACCTGATACTGCTGGGACTGCTGATGGCCGCCATTGCCATCGGGTTCTGGCTGGGGCGACGTGATCGTCGCCCCATTACGCAAACTCCCGCCCCTGCCACCTTGTCCCGCGACTATTTCGTTGGCCTCAATCATCTGCTCAACGAGCAGCCTGATCGCGCCATCGAAACCTTCGTACAGGCCTTGGAAGTCAACAGCGACACGGTCGATACCCACATCGCGCTGGGTAACCTGTACCGCAGTCGCGGGGAGGTCGACCGCGCCGTCAAGATCCACCAGAATCTGCTGGCACGCCCGGCCCTCGACAGCGAGCAGGGCGAACGCGTACAGCTGGAACTGGCCCGCGACTTCATGCGCAGCGGTGTCTACGACCGCGCCGAGAAGCTGCTGGAAACCCTCCTCAAGCAGGCCCAGCACGATGACCATCGTCGCGCTGGCCGACGCCTCCTGATCGATCTGCTCGAGCGTGAGCGAGAATGGGAGGCTGCCCTCGAGGTCGCGCACCCCATCCTGCGTCAGGAAGGTGGCATCCGACGCGCCGCCGCCCACTGGCACTGCGAACTGGCGGCCCTCGATATCCTCGAAGGCAGTCAGGCGGTGGCGCGCAAGCGCCTCAAGCAGGCACTCTCCACGGATGAGAAGTGTGTGCGCGCCAACTGGATGCTGGCCGAGATCGAATACGAGCATGCCAACTACAAGCAGAGCATTCGCCTGCTGCAGCGCATTCCGCGTCAGGACACCGGTTTCACTCCCATCATTCTCGAACCGCTCGGCAAGGCATTCCACATGCTGGACGACGAAAGCGGACTGGTGCGCTATCTGCAGCAGGAAGTCGAGCGCGGCCCCTATACCACCACGGTGGTCAGTCTCGCCCAGTTGATCGAGCGCCGGGAAGGAGTCGAGGCCGCCGTCAGCTTCGCCAGCGAGCAATTGCATCGTCACCCCAGCCTGCGGGGTGTCGACTATCTGCTCGACCTGTACCTGCTGGATGCCGATGAGCGCGAGACCCAGCGCTTCAGCCTGCTCAAGCGCCATACCCAGCAGCTGATCGAGGCACGCCCTCGCCATCGCTGCCACCGCTGCGGATTCGAGGCCTCGATGCTGCTGTGGCAATGCCCGAAATGTCGCCACTGGGGTACCGTCAAGCCGATCACCGGACTGGAGGGCGAATGAGCCCCCGCATTCCGTGACTCGCTCATCTGGACCAGCCCGTCAGCTCAGCCCGTCAGACCAAGCACGCCAGACCAAGTGCGCCCGAGCAGAAGGCAAGACGCCCCCGCCGCTTTCGCGACGGGGGCGTCTCGTCATTCCAGGGCCTGAAAGCCCTCGACTCTCCAGCTTGTCAGGCGACGCGAGGCCCACGCAGACGCGGTGACAGCGTCTCTCCCGCCCCGCAGGCCAGCACGATGGCCCCCAGGAAATACGGCCAGTCCTCTAGACTCAGGGCCGCCACGCCAAGCGCATCAATGAAGATCGCCACGATGCAGATCGGGCTGACATAGCGAATCATGAACAGCCAGATACGGTAGCCTCCCTCACTCAGATCCAGCTCATCGCGCAACATGCTGCTCTTGAAGACGAAGCCGGCCAGCAGCGCCATGGCGATGCCACCGATCGGCATCATCCAGCGCGAGGTCAGGTAATCCAGCCAGTCGAAGAAGTGCTTGCCGGCCAGGGTCCAGTCCGCGCCCAGATTGAAGGACAGCATCGCGAACATCGCGACCAGCCACAACACGCTTCCGGCAAGCCACGATGCCTTGGTGCGACTCATGTTGCGGTTCTCGCTCAGCCAGGCGACGGTGGCCTCGATCATCGAGATCGCGGACGTCAAGGCGGCAATGGAGAGCATGGCGAAGAACAGTACCCCGAACAGCTGACCGAAGGGCATCTGGTTGAAGGCCACCGGCAGGCTCATGAAGATCAGCCCCGGACCGGAGGACGGGTCCATGCCATTGGCGAAGATGATCGGGAAGATCGCGAGTCCCGCCATCAGCGCCACCAGCGTATCGGCGATCGCGACCGTGAAGGTGGTGCGAGCGATGGAGGTCCCTGACGGCAGATAGGAGCCGTAGGTCAGGATGGCGCCGGAGGCCAGCGACAGGGTGAAGAAGGCATGCCCCAGCGCGGCCAGCACGCCCTCACTGCTCAATCGGGAGACATCGAAGTCGAACAGGAAGTGGAAGCCTGCCGAGAAGTTGCCGGAGGTCAGGGCGTAGCCGATCATGATCAACAGCATGATCACCATGCCCGGCATCATCCAGCGCACGCTCTTCTCGACCCCCTCCTGCACGCCACGCCCGACGATCAGCATCGTCACTACCGTCACCAGCGTCGCCCAGCCACCCAGTGCCCAGGGATTGGCGTTGCCAGCCTCGAAGATACCGCCCAGCTCAGCGACGCCATGTCCGGACAGCGACCCGCTGGCCATCTTCCACAGGTAGCTGAAGGACCACCCCGCGACCACGACATAGAACGACAGGATCATGAAGCCGGCCAGCATCGCCATCCAACCGAAGACCTTCCACAGCGGGCTGGCCCCCGCTTCCCGGGCCAGGTTGGCGATCGCCTCGATGGGGCTGCCGCGACCACGACGCCCGAAGGCGATCTCCGCCATCATCACGGGCACGCCCACGGCGAGAATGCAGGCCAGATACACCAGCACGAAGGCGCCTCCGCCATATTCACCGGTGATATAGGGAAACTTCCAGATATTGCCCAGCCCTACCGCGGAACCGGTAGCTGCAAGGATGAACCCCCAGCGACTGATCCAGAGATTCTTGGGTTGCTGTCTTGCCGTCATGGAATACCTTACGAGTTATTGTTGTGAGCCAGTGGTGATCGATGCAACGCCTTGCCGTCTCGGGTGCTCACGCAGACCATTTTACTGATAAGAAGGATGTTCGTCCGCGATTCCTGTGGAAAATCCCCACACGCACCTCGCAAAACGTCTGCGATAGCGCCATTACCAAGCGACGCCATTCACTCTACATCAGCCACTGCTAATTGGTAACATTTGAAACGACCATCAGAGCAGGCGCTTGGCAAGGGAAATCCCTGTCGGGCGAGGTTCGGTGCGGAAGCCGACATCGACGAGTCACTGGAGTAAGCTCATCCATGAGCGCACCTGAAAGCGCTAGCGGCAGAGCCTCGGAATTCGCTGAGCTGACAGGTCTCTCGCCCTCTCAAGCAGCGCAGACAAGGAGTCGTCATGCATCGTCAATTCGCGGTGATCGGACTGGGGTATTTCGGCAGTACCGTCGCGCGGGAGCTCAGGCGCCACGACCATGAAGTGCTCGGCGTGGATCTCGATGAGAAACGTCTCAATGCCATGGCGGACCTGCTCAATCAGGCCGTCATTGCCGACCCGACCGATGAGCATGCCCTGCGTGAGCTTGGCCTCGAACAGTTCGACGCCGTGTTGATCGATCTGGCCGACTCGATGGAGCAGAGCCTGATCTGCGCGCTGCTGGCCAAGGAACTCGGTGCCAGGGAACTGTGGGTCAAGGCGACCTCGGATGCGCATCACAAGCTGCTCAGCCGTCTGGGCGTGGATCACATCGTGCACCCGGAGTACGACCTGGGCGTGCGGGTGGCGGAAAGCCTCGCCTATCACGCCATGGTCGACTTCATCCACCTGGGCGATCACCAGTTCGTGGTCGAGCTGGAGGTCAGCGAGCGTCTGTGCGATGACTGCCAACAGCTCGATCAGCTCCCCATCGATGAGGACATCAGCGTGATCGCCTTGCGCAAGGGCGCGACACTCGATCGCAAGCCTTCCGGCAGTACGCAGTTGTCCGCTGGCGATCATCTGGTACTGATCGGCGAACTGAGCGCGCTGCGCAAGCTGGGGGCGCATCTGTGAGGCAGCGCTACAGACGCTATCTTCGCCCCCTGACCCGTGGCCCACGCGGACCCATCATCCACCTGTCGCCTCCGGAGATCCTGCTGGGCGGCTTTCTGGGACTCAGCATGCTGGGGGCCTGCCTGCTGAAACTGCCAGGCATGCATCAGGAGGGCCTCAGCTGGCTGTCGGCACTGTTTACCGCCACCTCGGCGGTGACCGTCACCGGGCTTTCCGTCACCCCGCTCAGCGAGTTCACCTTCGCCGGGCAGGCCGTCGTGCTGGTATTGATCCAGCTTGGCGGCCTCGGTTTCATGACCATCGCCGCCCTGTCACTGGTGATGCTGGGGCAACGACTGCCGATGCATCAGACCAGCCTGCTGCGTGAAGCGCTCAACCGCAGCAGCTCACGCGAGATCGGCCGACTGCTCAGGGTCATCACCGCCTTTGCGGTGACACTTGAACTGGGCGGCGCTCTGCTGCTGGCGCTCGAATGGGTGCCACGCCATGGTTGGGGACGCGGCATGTGGCTGAGCCTCTTCCACTCGGTCTCGGCCTTCAACAATGCCGGCTTCACCCTGTGGCCGGACAGCCTGTTGCGCGAATCCCGCAACCCGCTGGTCGCAAGCGTCATCAGCCTGCTCTTCATGACGGGTGGCATCGGCTTTGCCGTGATCGGCGAACTGCGCGAGCGCAGGCGTGAGCATGGGTGGCGCGTGCTGCTGCACCCCTCACGCTTCTCCGTACAGACACGCCTGGTGCTGGAAGCCACCATCGCACTCAACCTGTTGAGCCTGGTGGTGATACTGGCGCTTGAATGGGGCAACCCCGATACCCTGGCAGGCATGCGTGAACATGGCGAACGCTTCATCTCGGCAGCCTTCATGGCAGTGACGCCCCGTACCGCCGGCTTCAGCATGTTCGATACCTCCGCGATGACACAGGCCTCGACCCTCTGGACCATGGCGATGATGTTCATCGGTGGCGGGAGTGGCTCGACGGCCAGTGGCATCAAGATCACCACCTTCGTGGTGCTGCTGCTGACCACTCGCGCCTTCCTGCGCCAGAGACACTCACCGACCCTGCATGGCCGCCGTATCGGAGACGAGACTGTCTTCAAGGCCATCGCCGTGGCCTTGGCCGGCATGCTGTTGATCTTCAGCATGCTGTTCGGGCTGACCATCACCGACCCCGACCACGACTTCCGGTCGTTGGCCTTCGAGACGGTCTCGGCGTTCGGCACCGTGGGACTGAGCCTGGGGGTGACGCCGGAGCTTTCCGCTCCCGGACAGTGGTTGATCATCATCACCATGTTGCTGGGACGCACCGGCCCGCTGGCACTGGGTTACCTGCTGGCGACCCGCAGCCGTCCCGGCGTCAGCTATGCACGCACCGAACTCTCCATCGGCTAGGCAGCACGACTTGTCTGACGCACTTTCTCTCCCCCTGAACGACGAAAGCCCCGATGCAGGGCATCGGGGCTTTTCACTCGAACGACAGGAGCGGCGAAGCTGTCAATGGCTCAACGGCAACGGCTTCGACCAGCGACCTCAGTGATCATCGTCATCATGATGATCATCGTGGTCGTCATGCTCCTCAAGGCGCTGATGGGTATGGCCTTCGCCATCGTACTCATCCACCCGAGCCTTGAGTTTCTGGCCAGGACGGAAGGTCACCACGCGACGCGCGGAGATCGGAATCTCCTCGCCTGTCTTGGGATTGCGCCCCGGACGCTCGCGTTTGTCACGCAGATCGAAGTTGCCGAAACCGGACAGCTTCACCTGTTCGTTCTCACGCAGGCAGCCACGAATCTCATCGAAGAAGACTTCGACCATCGACTTGGCTTCGCGCTTGGACATGCCAAGCTCTGCATGGAGATGCTCGGCGAGTTCCGCCTTGGTCAACGCTCCCATGTCCGCTCCCTCGTTCAAGTGGCGACTCATGCTCTCAGCGCCGCCCCGAAACGTGTGTGGCCATCGGCGACGATCGCATCGACTAACTGATTGATTTCCTCATCATTCAGCGTGCGCGAAGGATGCTGCCAGGTCAAGCCCAGAGCGAGCGACTTGTGACCATCGGCTACCCCCTGGCCCTGATAGACGTCAAACAGGCGCAGATCCGTCAGCCATTCCCCGGCTTGCGAGCGGATGGCGTCGAGCAGCGATTGCACGTGCACGCCCTCTTCGACCACGAAGGCCAGGTCACGACGCACTTCCGGATACCTGGAGAGCGGTGTAAAGCGCGGCAGACGGCCCGCACAGGCAGCGGCCAGCGTGATCTCGAACACGAACACCTCGACCTTCAGGCCGAGTTCGGCACGCGCCGCCGGGTGCAAAGCCCCCATCCAGCCTGCCGGCTCGCCGTTGTAGAACAGCTGAGCGGACTGACCCGGATGAAGCGCCGGATGCTCGGCAGCCTCGAAACGCCAGGCATCCAGGTTGCCGCCCAGTGCCAGCAGTGCCTCGACATCGCCCTTGAGATCGAAGAAGTCGACCTTGTCACGACCGCCATTCCAGCCTTCCGGCAGACGTGCACCGGTGATCAGGCCACCGATCATCGGTGTCTGCTCGAGGGAGTCCAGCTCACCACGGAACACAAGCCCGGTCTCGAACAGGCGCACGCGCGACTGCTGACGATTGAGGTTGTGACTCAGTGCCTTGACCAGCCCCGGCAGCAGCGAGCTGCGCATCACGGCCATGTCGCTGGAAATCGGGTTGGCCAGTGCCGGCGCGACTCCGTGCGGGTCCAGCGTCTTCTGCAGCTCAGGCGCCACGAAGCTGTAGCTGATCGCTTCCTGATAGCCCCGCGCCACCAGCTGACGACGCAGGCTGGTCAGCGGCTGGGTGGTCTCATTGGCCACGGCCGGTGCCAGGCGCGCGTTCGGGCGGCTGACCGGCAGATTGTTGTAGCCATGGATGCGCGCCAGCTCCTCGATCAGGTCAGCCTCGATGCTGACATCGAAACGCCAGCTCGGCACCGTCACCTGCCACTGGCTCTCGCCATCGGCCACGACCTGCATGCCCAGACGCTCGAGGATCTCGACGATCTCGGCATCCGGCAATGCCATGCCCAGCGTGCGCTCGACACTGGCGCCGCTCAGGCTGACGACGGCGGCCTTGGGCAGCGCTGCGTCGCTTGCGACCTCGATGATCGGGCCCGGCTTGCCACCGGTGATCTCGAGCAGCAGAGCCGTCGCCCGCTCGATGGCATCACGCTGCAGCTGCGCGTCCACACCCCGCTCGAAACGATGCGAGCTGTCGGTGTGCAGGCCATAGCTGCGCGCCTTGCCAGCCACGCTCAACGGCGCGAAGAAGGCCGACTCGAAGAAGATGTCGCGCGTCTCGCCGTTCACGCCACTGCCTTCGCCGCCCATCACGCCAGCGATGGCCAGCGGGCCCTTCTCGTCGGCGATGACCAGGGTGTCGTCACGTAGCGCGACTTCCTGACCGTCGAGCAGCGTCAGCGGCTCTTCAGCGGCCGCCATGCGCACCTCGATGCCACCGTTCAGGCGCGCCAGATCGAAGGCGTGCATTGGCTGGCCGAGCTCGAGCAGCACATAGTTGGTCACGTCGACGACGGGGTCGATGCTGCGGATACCACTGCGACGTAGACGCTCTTCAAGCCACAGCGGAGAGGTCGCGGCAACATTGACGTCACGCACGACCCGCCCCAGATAGCGAGGGCACGCCTGGGAGGCGCTGACGGTGACAGGGAAGGTATCGTCGATCTGGGCGGCGACCGGCTCGATGCTCGGCGCCGTGACGGCCAGACGGTTGAGCACGCCGACTTCGCGCGCCAGACCCTTGACGCTCAGGCAGTCGCCACGGTTCGGGGTCAGATCGACCTCGATGGCATTGTCATCAAGGTTGAGGAAGGCGCGAGCATCGTCACCGACCGGAGCATCAGCAGCCAGCACCATGATGCCGTCAGAGGCTTCGGCTTCCAGACCCAACTCGGAGGCACCGCAGATCATGCCGCGGGATTCGACACCGCGCAGCTTGGCCTTGCGAATCTTGAAGTCGCCCGGAAGCTTCGCGCCGACTCGAGCGAAAAGCACCTTCTGGCCGGCGGCAACGTTCGGCGCGCCACACACGACCTGCACCAGCTCACCAGAGCCATCATCCACCTGGCAGACATTGAGGCGATCAGCCTCCGGATGCGGTTGCTTGTCCTTGACCTCGGCCACGACCACACCGGTGAACTCACCGGCAACCGGCTCGATACCATCGACTTCCAGACCGGCCATGGTGACCTGATCGGCCAGCTGCTGGGTGTTCAGTTCCGGCGACACCCACTCACGCAGCCACTGTTCGGAAAATTTCATCTTGCTGTCCTGTTCCGTAAGTTCACGCCCTCACGGCGCGATACGTGAATGAGTGCCTAGCTGAACTGGCGAAGGAAACGCAGGTCATTCTCGAAGAACAACCGCAGGTCATTGACGCCATAACGCAGCATCGCCAGACGCTCCACGCCCATGCCGAAGGCGAAGCCGCGGAAGCGTTCGCTATCGATACCGGAGTGACGGAAGACTTCCGGATGCACCATGCCGCAGCCCATCACCTCGAGCCAGCCGGTGTGGGAGCAGACACGACAGCCGTCACCGGCACACATCACGCACTGGATGTCGACTTCGGCAGACGGCTCGGTGAACGGGAAGTAGGACGGACGGAAACGGACTTCCAGATCATCGCGCTCGAAGAAGGCATGCAGGAACTCTTCGACGGTGCCCTTGAGGTCAGCGAAGCTGACGTTCTCATCTACCAGCAGACCCTCGACCTGATGGAACATCGGGGTATGGGTCAGGTCAGAGTCGCAGCGATAGACACGACCCGGGCAGACGATGCGCAGCGGCGGTTCACTGGCCTTCATGCTGCGCACCTGCACCGGCGAGGTATGCGTACGCAGCAGACGCGTGGCGTCGAAGTAGAACGTATCGTGCATCGCACGTGCCGGGTGATGCGACGGGATGTTCAGCGCTTCGAAGTTGTGGTGGTCATCTTCGATCTCCGGGCCTTCGGCAACCCCGTAGCCGATGTGCGCGAAGAAGCTCTCGATGCGCTCAAGCGTGCGCGTCACCGGGTGCAGGCCACCCACTGGTTCGCCGCGTCCCGGCAAGGTGACGTCGACGCGTTCAGCAGCCAGTCGTGCATTGAGCGCTGCCGTTTCCAGCGTATTGCGACGTGCATCCAACTCGCCACTCAGCAGCTGCTTGGCTTCGTTGATGGTCTCACCGGCCTTGGGACGCTCTTCGGGGGACAGCTTGCCGAGGCCCTTGAGCAGTGCGGTGATCTCGCCCTTCTTGCCGAGAAAACGTACCCGTACCTCGTCGAGGGTCTGGACGTCTTCGGCCGCCTGGATCGCGGTGCGTGCTTCGTCCACCAGGGTGGAAAGATGTTCCATCCGTTCAGCTCCGATCGCTTGAGTCACTGGCGCGGCAATGTCCGCCACCAATGGAAGTCGCGCCGACCCGAGGGTCGGCAGGGAGAGCGCTCCGCCTGCGGTGAGTCACACAGACGGTCGCGCCCTTGCCAGAGACCGGCCCACAACGCGGCCAATCCCGTTCATGTCACTGCTGACCCACCGCCGATTCTCTGACGGCAGGCCAAACAAAAACAGGGGAAGAGCGGCTGCTCTTCCCCTGTGACGTAACACGTCATCTCGATACCGCCTGAGTTGCCCAATGCAAGCATTCGACAGTCACGCCTCGACTCACCACTCGCGTGGCTGGCCGGTGCCGGGCGACATCTGATCCGGTCACTTACTGAGCAGCCTTGGCCTTCTCGACGATGGCAGCAAAGGCAGCTTTTTCGTGAACCGCGATATCGGCGAGGACCTTGCGGTCGATCTCGATATTGGCCTTCTTCAGGCCAGCGATGAAGCGGCTGTAAGACATGCCATTGATGCGGGCCGCAGCGTTGATACGCGCGATCCACAGGGCACGGAACTGACGCTTGCGGACACGACGGTCACGGTAAGCGTACTGGCCGGCCTTGATGACAGCCTGCTTGGCTACGCGGAAGACGCGTGAACGCGCTCCGTAGTAACCCTTGGCCTGCTTCATGATCTTCTTGTGACGGCGACGTGCGACGACGCCACGCTTGACGCGGGACATAGCGTACTCCTGATATTAAGAAAGTTGGACCGAGGTAAGGACGGCTTACAGGTTCGGCAGCATGCGCTGGATCAGCGCCTTGTCTGCAGCGTGAACCTGCTTCATGCCACGCAGCTGACGCTTACGCTTGGTCGACTTCTTGGTCAGGATGTGGCTACGGAAGGACTGCTTGTGCTTGAAGCCGTTGGCAGTCTTCTTGAAGCGCTTGGCAGCGCCGCGGTTAGTCTTGATCTTCGGCATGAGTATTAACTCCGCTCGGTTTCTTGAGAAAATCCAAGGCCGACAAAAAGAGCCACGCCCGCAAGCGTGACCCTGATATGTCCGTTCTACTGCCTGTGGATCACTTCTTTTTCGGCGCGAGAATCATGATCATCTGACGGCCTTCCATTTTCGGGAAGGACTCGACGGTCACGAGTTCACCGAGGTCGCCGGCGATACGTTCCATCAGCTTGCGGCCGATGTCCTGATGCGCCATTTCACGACCACGGAAGCGCAAGGTAACCTTGCCCTTGTCTCCGCCTTCGATGAAGCGAGTCAGGTTACGCAGCTTGACCTGATAATCGCCTTCATCGGTACCAGGACGGAATTTGACTTCCTTGACCTGGATTTGCTTCTGCTTCTTCTTCTGAAGATTCTTCTGTTTCTTCTCATCGAAAAGAAACTTGCCGTAATCCATGATCTTGCAGACGATGGGATCGGCATTGGAAATCTGGACGAGGTCGAGCCCTGCCTCTTCGGCCTTGGTGAGCGCTTCTTTCGTCGGCACTACGCCGACCTGCTCTCCATCTGCGTCGATGAGGCGGACTTCGTCCGCACGAATACGGTCATTGATGGGAGCCCGCTTTTCCTGGGGGCGTCCGCGCTGATTATTCCGCTTGATCGTTGCGTCTCCGTTTGGCTGAAATTCGTTACTGTCAGACCTGTTCTTCCTTCAGGCGTTCCATGAATTCTGAAACTTTCATGGTGCCGAGGTCTTCACCGGAACGGGTTCTGACAGCTACTGCATCAGCTTCCACTTCCTTGTCGCCGACGACGATGAGGTAAGGAACCTTCTGCAGAGTATGCTCACGGATTTTAAAGCCGATCTTCTCGTTCCTCAAGTCTGCTTTGACACGGATGTCATGTTTCTCGAGGCGAGAGACCAGATCCTTGGCATATTCTGCCTGGGAATCCGTGATGTTCATCACGACAATCTGCTCCGGGGCGAGCCAGAAAGGCATCGCGCCAGCGTGGTGCTCGATCAGTATGCCGAGGAAGCGCTCGAAGGAGCCGAGAATCGCACGGTGCAACATGACCGGAGTGCGACGCTCACCGCTTTCATCGACGAACTGGGCACTGAGACGCTCAGGCAGATTGAAGTCGAGCTGTAGCGTACCACATTGCCAGACACGATTCAGGCAATCTCGCAGGGAGAATTCAATCTTTGGTCCATAGAAGGCGCCTTCGCCCGGCTGAAGCTCCCACGACAGGCCGGTCGCATCCAGTGCCGCCTGCAGGCCAGCCTCGGCCTTGTCCCAGGCTTCCGGCTCACCGATGAACGACTCGGGGCGTGTCGAGAGCTTGAGCTCGACATCCTCGAAGCCGAACTGACGATAGACTTCCAGCGTCAGTCGGATGAAGTCTTCCGCCTCGGACTGCACCTGATCATCGGTACAGAAGATGTGAGCATCGTCCTGAGTGAAACCACGCACACGCATCAGGCCGTGCAGAGAGCCTGAAGGCTCGTTGCGATGACAGGAGCCGAACTCGGCCAGACGCAGCGGCAGATCGCGGTAGCTCTTGAGCCCCTGATTGAAGACCTGGACGTGGCACGGGCAGTTCATCGGTTTGACGGCGTACTCACGCTTCTCGGACTCGGTGGTGAACATCAGCTCGTTGTAATGCCCCCAGTGCCCGGACTTCTTCCAGAGCGAAAGATCGACGACCTGAGGGGTCTTGATCTCCTGATAGCCGTTGGCTCGCTGTATCCGGCGCATGTACTGCTCGAGCACCTGATACATGGTCCAGCCATTCGGGTGCCAGAACACCATGCCCGGTGCCTCTTCCTGCATGTGGAAGAGATCCAGCTTCTTGGCCAGCTTGCGGTGGTCGCGCTTCTCGGCTTCCTCGAGACGCTTGAGGTAGGCCTTGAGCTGCTTCTTGTCCGGCCAGGCGGTGCCATAGATACGCGTCAGCATTGGCTTGGTGGAATCACCACGCCAGTAGGCACCTGCCAGCTTGAGCAGCTGGAAGTGCTTCAGGTGACGCGTGTTCGGCACGTGCGGGCCACGGCACATGTCGGTGTATTCTTCATGGTGATACAGGCGGATGGTATCGCTCTCACCGATGCCTTCGATGATTTCCTGCTTGTACGGCTCTTCACGCTTCTCGAAAGCGGCCATGGCCTCGTCACGCGAGACGTACTCGCGGACCACGTCGTACTCGCTGTCGATCAGCTGCTTCATGCGCTTCTCGATGGACTCGAGGTCTTCCGGCGTCACGGAGCGACCGAAATCGATGTCGTAATAGAAACCGTCATCGATGACCGGACCGATGGCCATCTTGGCATCCGGATAGAGCTGCTTGACGGCATGACCGATCAAGTGGGCGCAGGAGTGACGGATCACGTCCAGGCCTTCGGCATCACGGGCCGTGAGAATGGCGACGTCAGCATCTTCGGTGATCATGTCGGCGGCATCGACTTCGACGCCGTTGATCTTGCCGGCGACACACGCCTTGGCAAGGCCGGGACCGATGGATTCGGCCAGCTGCATCACGGAAATCGGAGTATCGAAGGTACGCTGGCTGCCGTCAGGCAGGGTAACGATAGGCATGAAGGAGTCCTTGCATTCAGTGGTGGCCCTTACCAAGGGTCACGTGAAGCGAATTTAGCCGAGCGCCTGGGGCGTCGGCTCGATGGGGTGGTACGGATCATGGACGGAACGGTTGCCGTCCCCGGCCTACGATGCCAGGGGAAGCTGCCGTGATGGCGCAGAGCGCTGACGCGCCGGCCACACATCACGGACGCACGGACCGATGGCCCATGATCGAGACAAGACCTTAGCAGCCCACTCAAATAGCGTAAAGACACACCCATGAGCAGGTACATGAACCTGAAGGGGGAAACGCAGACGGGGCGCCCGAAGGCGCCCCGTCTGATTCAGCTTACCGCGATGGGCTTACTTGACTTCAGCAAGCTCGACGCGACGGTTTTCAGCACGACCTGCAGCGGTGTCGTTGCTGGCAACCGGCTGCTCTTCACCGTAACCCATGGTTTCCATGCGGTTGGAACCGACACCTTCAGAGGCCAGGTACGCCTTGACGGAGTCAGCACGCTTCTGGGAGAGCTGCTTGTTGTAGGAGTCAGAACCCACGGAATCAGTGTGACCTTCGATACGGACACGAACGTTCTCGTTGGACACCAGCTTGGCAGCCACACCGTTCAGCACTTGCTCAGCGCCGGAGGTCAGCTTGGCGGAGTCGAACTCGAAGTTCACGTCGCGCAGCACGAGGTCAGCGACACAGCCCAGGGCGTTGACCTTGGCACCTGCCGGAGTGTTCGGGCACTGGTCCTGGTAGTCCGGCACGCCGTCACCATCGGAATCCAGCGGGCAGCCTTTCGCGTCAACAGTGACGCCGGCCGGGGTACCCGGGCACTGGTCCTTGTAGTCAGCAACGCCGTCACCGTCGGTGTCCAGCGGGCAGCCTTTCGCATCGACTGCGACGCCTGCCGGAGTACCCGGGCATTCGTCACGATCGTTCGGCACGCCATCGCCGTCGTCGTCCATGGACTTCGGAGCGTCGTCAGCACACAGCAGTGCACCGGCAGTCGCGCCGCCCACGGCACCCAGAGAAGCGCCGGTGTCTTCGTCGCTGTCGCCAGAGACGCCGTAACCAATCCCCCCACCGATCAGGCCACCGGCCAGACCGCAGACGAACGGCTGGCTGTACCACGGCTTCTCAGCGGATGAGGACTGGGAAGCAGAGCTTGCACAGCCAGACAGGCCAACAACCAATGCAGACCCCAGAACCAGGCCAGTCGTAGATCTTTTCATGTAAGACTCCTTCTTTACACAGCGCTATTTGTAACGGGGTGTTACGCAGCGGCTCCGAGTATAAGAGCCGAACTCGTTACGGTGAAAGGAATTTTATATACCTCATCCCTTTAGAAGAAAGCACATCTGAGTGCGTCCTTCCAGCTCTGATCGGGTCTGTTTCCCTTGAAAACGGTACCGATCCTCATGCATACGTTGAAGGAAAACAGTGTTTTTTGCAACGTCGAAAAACTTTGACACTACCTGTATCATTTAAGAGACGCTGTAAAAGTCACGATTCATGCACCGTTCAGGTGGTGACGAACCAGTCCCTCGAAGAGCGCGACACCCGGCATGATCAGGTCATCCGGGAAATCATAGCGGGGATGATGGAGTCCCGGGAGCGCTTCACCGGCCCCCAGCGTGAACATGGCGGCATGGCATTCTCGCCCCAGCACTCCGAAATCTTCCGACCAACGATGTGCCTGATCCAGCTCATGACAGGGCTGCCCCACCTGCGCCGCCACGCGACGAATCACCGCGTTCGCCTCAGCCGAATTCCAGGTCGCCTCAAAGGCATCGCACCAGTCCACCTCGATGCCGAGATGATCCTCCTCCGCCTCACTGCGAGCCAATGAGACCGCCGCCTCGGCGAGGGCCTTCATCATGTCGTTGCTTTCCGTGCGCAGGGTCGCCATCACCTCAGCATCCCCCGGCGCGGTGCCGAAGGCGACCTCCCCCAGCCGCGCGTGCACCAGAGTGACCATGGCAAGCCCCGTCTCGTCCGCGAACTGCAGCGACAGTCGAGAGAGTCCCTGCATGATGCGACACATGGCCATGGCGGGACTGCGCCCATTCTCGGGATGGGCTGCATGGGCGCACAGTCCGGAAAGCCGCACGATCATGCCCCGCGAGGCACAGGTGAAGGCGTCATCACGGACGCTGACCTCTCCCAGCGGCCGCCCCGGCAGATTGTGGCAGGCATAGAGGAAATCCGGCTTGATGGTCTCGAAGGCCTTGGTGCGTACCACCGCACGCGCACCCTCTCCCGTCTCCTCGGCGGGCTGGAACAGCAATACCACCTCGCCCCTGGCTACCGGGCGCCTGGCCAGGCGCTGCGCCACTCCCAGCAGCCACGTCATGTGCCCATCGTGACCACAGAGATGGCCGACATGCTGATGACAGGATGACCAGTCTCCCCGCGGCACCTCATCGATGGGCAACGCATCGAGCTCACAGCGCAACATGACCCGCGGACCGGGCGCGGCGCCGCGGAAGATGGCCGCCAGGCCATGCCCTCCCAATCCCGTGACCACCTCGGCGCCTGCCTCTTCCATCCAGCCGGCGATCAGGGCCGAGGTAGCTTCCTCCTGCCCGGACAGCTCCGGTGCCCGATGCAGCGCATGGCGCAGCTCGATCAGTTCAGTTCCCAGCAGCGGGAGCGTATTGTTCATGCCAGCCTCTCAATGGCCTGATACCACCCGAATTCACACGATGCCTTGCGGCTCGTGACCCGCGGGTCCGAAGCGAATGCTCTCCCCGCCCGTGCGCAGCACCCGATGCCGCTATAGCGCCTGACCCAGATCCGTCGGTGCCACGGGCCGTTCACGTCCCAGGTACTCGCGATACCACACCGGCATGCTTTCCAGCACGCATTGCGCTGCCTGCTGAAGAGGCTTGGCCATCTCTTCCTCGACGGCGATGCGCTCCTTGTCCTCTGCCAGCCGCTCACGCGGGCTCAGTGCCTTGCGTGCCGAGTGGGTATGCAGGTGGGACACTCGCCCGTGCAGGGTGCCAAAGGCCCCCAGGACGTCATCCTCTGCCAGCGAGGTATCCAGTATCTCGATCAACACCTTGCAGCGCAGCCCCCCTTCCACGAGGTCCACCTGGCCGGCCTGCATGGCACGGGCAATCGCTTCAAGACTCTCCAGGCAATTGGCGCGTGCACGCGTCAACTCCTCTGCACGCAACGCCTCGCGCTTCCTCACCTCACGGCGCAACTTGAGCGCATACGCCGTCAGACCGGCGATGATGATGAGTGCAATGACGATCAGAATGATGCTGGTACTCAGGGACATGCGATTCTCCTGCCGAAATCAAGTGACGAGTATAGGGACTGCGGACGGGACACCCAAGGCGGCGCGATGCCCCAGGGACCCCCGCGCGATGCCTGACAGAAAAAAAGCCCCGTATCCAGCGGAATACAGGGCTTTCTGATCAGCAGGTGATTCGCTCAGCGCCCCGCCATCAATGCCTCGAAACTGGCCTTGAGCTTGAGGTTCTGGGCCTGATGGGAGTAGCCCGTGGCAAGTGCGGCCAGGGTTCTGCTCAGCGCATCGGAGTCGCTCTCCAGCAGATGGGTACAGCGCTCGGCCCACTGCGTCGGGCTGGATTGCGCGGCCATCACCAGCGAGGGGTGATCGTCGAGCAACTCGGCCGAGCCGACACGCGCATTGAGCAGTACCGGCGTACCACAGGCCATGGCTTCCAGCGCGACACGTCCGAATTCCTCGATATGTGCCGGCAGAACGAACAGGTCCAGCGCACCATAGAGCGTTTCGACCTCGGCGATGGTCGAACGCCAGATCATGCGCTCAGCCACGCCGGCCACCTGCGCCTGCTGCTGGTAGGGCGCAGCATCATCCTTGCCCACCACCAGAAAACGATAGCGTCCGGGGCTGGCCTGCTCCATCAGCGCGGCCATGGCGACGAATCCGGCCACATTGCGCTTGGTGAAGTTCCCTGAGGTCACCAGCCCGATCAACTGCTCTTCCCCACTGACGCCAAGCGCCTCACGCTGGGCTTCACGGCCGGCACGTGCACGCTCGGGCGTGAACTGCACCGGGTCATAGCCCGGGTAGCTGATCTCGATCTTGTCCGGCGAGATCGCGTAGCGCTCGACGAGATCATCGCCCATCATGCGCGAATTGACCGCCACCTGACGGAACTTGCCACCGTTGAGCACGTGATCATGGATCGCGGCCACTTCATGATTCTCAGGCAGATCACGGCCATGGATGCACTGTGACGCCAGATGCACGCAGTTGTGCAGATAGACGGTATCCGGGCTCTCGCAATCCCCATGGCTGACCAGCAGGTCCGGCGTGTGGCGACGGGCCCATGCCTGAACCCGACGATTGAACCAGAAGCGCCGATAGGCCCCCTTGAACGGCCAGCGCCACAGACGCACCAGCTCCGCGCCATGCTCCCGCGCCAGCTCAGGCTTGCCACGTTCGGCGAGAATCACCACGCGATACCCCAGCGCGGTCAGGGCGTCCGCCTGCTCGAAGGCGTTGCGACTGGCACCGGTGCTCTTCTCGACCTGACGAATGGCAATCGCGGCCAGCTTTTCTGACCTCGCGAGACCCGCGCTCACGAGGCCTCCGGAGCTTGATGCATGGAATCACCACGGCCGACCGCGTAATACATCAGGCCGGCAGACTTCATGGCGGACGGCTCGAAGAGGTTGCGGCCATCCACCACCACCGGGAAGGCCAGCTGCTGCTTCAACCACTCGCCATCCAGCGTGCGGAATTCCTTCCACTCGGTGCACACCACCAGCGCATCCGCACCCTTGACCGCCTGGATGCGATCCGCGACCAGCACCAGGTCATCGCGCTCACCGTAGATACGACGGCATTCCTTCATCGCTTCCGGGTCATAGGCCTGCACCTTGGCACCCGCCGCCCACAGCGCTTCCATCAGCGTGCGGCTCGGCGCATCGCGCATGTCATCGGTGTTCGGCTTGAAGGCCAGCCCCCAGACGGCGATGGTCTTGCCGGCGAGATCGCCATCGAAGGCGCGTGACAGCTTCTCGAACAGCGTGACCTTCTGACGCTTGTTGACGGATTCCACCGCGGTGAGCAGCTCGGCCTCATAGCCTACCTGACTGGCGGTACGTGCCAGTGCCTGGACATCCTTCGGGAAGCAGGAGCCACCGTAGCCACAGCCCGGGTAGATGAAGTGGTAGCCGATGCGCGGATCACTGCCGATCCCGCGGCGCACTTCCTCGATATCCGCGCCCAGGCGCTCGGCCAGGTTGGAGATCTCGTTCATGAAGCTGATCTTGGTGGCCAGCATCGCGTTGGCGGCGTACTTGGTCAGCTCGGCGGCGCGCACATCCATGAACATCAGCTTTTCATGGTTGCGGTTGTAGGGGGCGTAGCATTCGCGCATGCGCTCGCGCACCGCCTCGGAATCGGTGCCGACCACGATGCGGGCACCGCGCGTGAAGTCCTCCAGCGCCGCGCCCTCCTTGAGGAATTCCGGGTTGGAGCAGACATCGAACGCAACACTCACGCCGCGGTGCTTGAGCACCTCTGCCACGCGGGCATGTACGCGATCCGCGGTGCCCACCGGCACGGTGGACTTGTCGATGATGACCTTGTAGTCATCCATGTGCTCACCGATGGTGCCCGCCACGGCCAGCACGTACTTGAGATCGGCACTGCCGTCTTCATCCGGCGGCGTGCCCACGGCGATGAACTGCAGCACGCCGTGCGCGACGGCCTCGCGGGCGTCGGTGGTGAAGTTGAGACGCCCTGCCTCCACGTTGCGCGTCACCATGCTCTCGAGCCCCGGCTCGAAGATGGGGATCTCACCCTGCTTGAGGCGCTCGATCTTGGCGGCGTCCACGTCCATGCAGATCACGTCATGGCCAACATCCGCCAGACAGGTGCCGGTGACCAGACCTACGTAACCTGTTCCGAAGACAGTGATTTTCATGTCAGTCCTTGGGTGTCTCTGAGGGTAGTGAAGGGGGTGACAGGGTGATCGGCGCGGAGGTTTCCCTCGCCGTCACGCCAGAAGATTGTGCACGAGCGGATGACGCGCCATCCGAAGCGCTGTCGAGCAAGCCATCCGGACTTTCCAGCAGACGCGTCGTGGCCTCCACGGCCTCTTCCAGTTCTTCGGCACCGGGGGCCAGCGGCCGGGCAAGAAAGTCCGACGGCAGATCCTCGAAGAAGTTCAGACGCCCCAGTTGATCCAGCACCGGATGGCGCTCGCGCGGCTGATAGCAGGCCGACCAGGGTGACAGACATGGCTTGTCCCCCGAGAAGTGGATTCCCATCCAGTCACTGGCCAGATAGGGAAGATCAAAACTGGCGAACGGCTGACGGGCATGCTCGCGCAGATGCACCATCTCACGCTCGGGATTGGGACCACGCCCCGCCTGCCACAGCCACAGGGGAATGCGATAAGGCGCCTGGCTGGGGCGATCACCGCCATGCACGTAAGCATCGCTGAGCGGATCATGCTCAAGACCATGATCGGAAAGGTAGAGCACGCCGGCATGGCGACCCTCGAGACGTTGGAAGACGCCCTCCAGCACCTGGTCCGTGAAGCGGATACTGTCGTCATAGGCATCGGTCAGCGGCGAGGTACTGTCCGGTGTCAGGAAGTAACGCAGCGAGTCGGGGTACTGCAGGCTGGCCGGCGGATGGCTGCCGTACAGATGCAGCACGATCAGTCGCGGCCCCTTGACCTTGCGCGCCAGTGCCTCATCGAGTGCATCCAGCAGTCCGTCGTCGTACTCCGTCATGATGGTTCTGGCGACGTCGGCACGCTGGGCGATGGCGGTGATCCAGGTGCGCTCGGAGGTGATATCGAGCCCCTGACGCGACAGCCACTCCGTATGCATGCCGGCCTGATTGGCCAGTGAAATCAGGTTGGCATCCAGATAGCGCGGCGAGAAGGTGCGCGGGTCCATCAGACTGGAAAGCATCGGCACCGCCAGCACCGTCTGCGGCGCCGGCGCGATGGCCTGGTCAAAGACCACCAGCTGATCACGACGGGCGTCGAGATTGGGCGTGGTCGGACGCGAATACCCGTAGAGCGACAGCTGATCACGCCGCTGGGACTCACCGATCACCAGCACGAAGACCGCATCATCCGGCACTTCAGGGCTGAGCGTGACCTTGCCGAAATCGTAGTCATCCGCCATCAGTGCCTTGAAACGCTCCTTTTCCCACCAGGCATGTGAGGTGGTGGCCAGGTTCCAGCCCGGCGATACCGACAGCGTGGTGATGGCCAGCGGCACGCTGGCACGCCCCCACTGCCAGCTACCTGCCAGCAGCATCAGCATCCAGAGCACGAAGGCGATTCCGCTGCGCCCCCCCAGCCGGGCGCGAGCCAACCCCGCCCCATGGCGATTGGCCAATGACAGGGCCAGCAGGAAGAACCCCAGCGGCACGATGAGTGCCAGCGGGAACTTGAACAGCATCGCCATCGACTCGCTGCGACTGGTATCCAGCGAACTCAGCGCGAAGGCCAGGCCATAGCGCGAATCGTAATAGACGGCGCTGACCACACTGGCCGAGAGATTGACGCCCAGTGCGGCCATCAGACCAAGTGCCGGCCAGCGCCAGCGTGGGCGATGGGCTGCCGCCAGCAGACACGGCCACAGCAGCAGGTTGCCGATAAGGATCAGACCGCCCTCGAGCAGCCCGTGGTAGATCAATGGCACCAGACTGGCCAGCGATGACAGCAGCACGGCGCTGATCAGCCCACCGGCGACACCGCCATCGGCGCGTCTGGCAAAGAGAGCACGCCCCGCGCGGCGCAGCATGCCTTCGCCACCACCGGCCCCGGGCCGCTCATTGTCATGGGTTTCACGCATCATGAGTCATCTCGCTCAGGCGCAAGCGTCAGCACTCCAGCACCTGGCGCCAGCGGCCGTCAGACTGGCCACAGGCAATGAAGAAAGGATTTCTGAGGGTGTCACGCGCGTTGTAACGCAGGACATCCGGCTGACCATCGGTCAGGCTCTGCGCATCGAAGACACACCCGCCCGCCGCTTCCAGCACGGCCTGCGCCGCGGCGGTGTCCCACTCGCAGGTCGGGGCATAGCGCGGGTAGAGATCCGCGTCGCCTTCCGCGATACGACAGAATTTCAGCGAACTGCCGCAGCTGACGGTCTCGACCGGCGTCAGACGCTCGATCAGCGCCGCCGTCTGCGCATCGAGATGCGACTTGCTGGCCACGACTCTCAACACCTCGGGCTCCGGGCTGACGCGAATGGCCGTTCGTCCATTGGCATCCTCGCGAAACGCGCCCACGCCATCAAGCCCGCTCCAGGTCGCCCTGAGCACCGGCGCATCCACCACGCCCAGCACGCTGCGCGTCCCCTGGATCAAGGCGACATTGACGGTGTATTCGCCACTGCCGTTGACGAACTCGCGGGTGCCATCCAGCGGGTCCACCAGCCAGAAGGTCTGCCAGTCACGGCGCGCCACGATATCCGCCTTGTCGCTTTCCTCGGAGAGCACCGGAATCTGCGGCGTCAGGCGGGCCAGCCCCTCCACCAGCACACGGTGTGCCGCAAGATCCGCGGCCGTCACCGGACTGTCATCGGCCTTGGCGCGTGTCTCGAGATCGCCGCCCTGCGCAACGGCGAGTATCGCCTGCCCCGCTTCACGGCAGAGCGTCTCGATGGCCGTCAGAAGTTCAAGATCAGGGGTGACATCAGACTGATTCATGGAAGTCTCGCAGATAATTCAAGGGAGTCAGCACGCGGCTTTCAGCTCGGGGCCATCATACGCAAAAGCGGCCGCGGATTCTGCCCACGGCCGCTTCCAGGAAGCCATTGATGACGGGGTGCGAGCTTACTCGCACGCCCATCTCAATCGGTGCTGCTATGCCTGCTTCAGTTGCTGCGATAGCCATTGGGGTTGCGTGACTGCCAACGCCAGCTGTCAGCCATCATGCGATCCAGCCCCAGCTCCGCCTTCCACTTCAATTCCTTGAAGGCCTTGTCCGGCTCCGCCCAGCATTCGGCGATATCACCGGAACGCCGCGGCGCGATGCGATAAGGCACCGGGCGACCGCTGGCCTTCTCGAAGGCCTTGACCATGTCCAGCACGCTATAGCCAGTGCCGGTGCCCAGGTTGTAGGTGTGGACGCCATCACGCGCTTCACCGGCCAGATAGTCCAGCGCCTTGAGGTGGCCATCGGCCAGGTCGACGACGTGGATGTAGTCACGCACCCCGGTGCCATCCGGCGTCGGATAGTCATCGCCGAACACGGCCAGCTCTTCAAGGCGACCCACCGCCACCTGGCTGATATAGGGCACCAGGTTGTTAGGGATGCCGTTGGGGTCCTCACCGATGGTACCGGACTCGTGGGCACCCACCGGATTGAAATAGCGCAGCAGCGCGATGCGCCAGCTGTCATCTGCCACGGACAGGTCACGCAGCACTTCCTCGACCATCAGCTTGGAGCGGCCGTAGGGGTTGGTCGCGGACGTAGGGAAGTCTTCACGGATCGGCGTGGACGCCGGATCGCCATACACGGTGGCGGAGGAAGAGAACACGATACGCTTGACGCCGGCCCGCGCCATGGCATCACACAGCACCAGGGTGCCATTGACGTTGTTGTCGTAGTAGGCCAGCGGCTTGGCGACGCTCTCGCCCACCGCCTTGAGCCCGGCGAAGTGGACCACGGCCTCGATATCATGACGCTCGAACAGGCTGTCGAGCAGCGCGCCGTTGCGGATATCCCCTTCGACGAACGGCACTTCGCGTCCGGCAAGCGTCGCCACACGCGCGAGGGAGGCTTCGCTGGCATTGGACAGGTTGTCCAGCACCAGCACCTGATGGCCGGCCTCCATGAGCGCCAATACCGTATGAGACCCGATGTAGCCTGCACCACCCGTGACCAGAATCATCCATCATCTTCCTTGTGAAAGTAACGCGACAGTGGGCCGCGCAGTTGACCTGCGCCGGCCCCGTTCATGGCTGCTAACCCTACCTTCCAGCCCTTGCGCTCACAAGTCCACAGCCAACGACAGCGTCTGTCGCCAGACAGCAACCTGACCCGTGCAGGATGGCGTCACGCAAGGCCTCGCACGCGACCTGAGCGCCTCGGATCGAGCGTCGCGCTTGCGCGGCGTCAAGGTTTCACCCACGGGAGTTTCGAAACAGGCAATGAAGGCTATTGAGCCGTGGCGCAATGCTGAGACAATGGCGCCGCCTGCCGGCCCGAAAGCCCCACCTGACCGACTCTCGGCGGCGATCGACCGACGCAGGCAGCATGACACGACGTGCATGACCTCCCGTTCAGGAACGAATGCATGCCGTGCAGTGAACAACGCCAACACGACAACGTGCCATCACCTACCATGACCCATACCAACAACACGATGACCAACATGATGAGGAAGCCTGTCGCCAGCGGGCTTCTCTGGAGTCGACATGCCTGAGCAACCTACCGATCACGTCGTTGATCAATCCTCCACGCCGCCACAAGCGCCACTTGCGGCGCGTATCGGTCTGATACTCGGTCCGCTCCTGCTGCTGCTGACCTGGCTGACCCCTGCCCCGGGCGACATGCCGGACACCGCCTGGCTTTGCGTGGGCCTGGCGCTGTTGATGGCGACCTGGTGGGCCACCGAAGCATTGCCGATACCGGTGACATCGCTGTTGCCCATCGTGCTGGTGCCCGCACTTGGCATCGACGACATCAAGAGCACCACGGCAGCCTATGCCAATCCGACTATCTACCTGTTCCTCGGTGGCTTCCTGCTCGGGATCGCCATGCAGCGCTGGGACCTGCATCGCCGCGTGGCCCTGCATACGCTGAAGCTTGCCGGCCATTCACCCCGCCGTCAGATCGCCGGTTTCATGATCGCCACCGGCTTCATCAGCATGTGGGTATCCAATACCGCGACCAGCATCATGATGCTGCCCATCGGCATGTCAGTGGTCAGCCTGATGTCCAGTGGCCGGGATGAGCGCGACAGCGACGACCCGGAGCTGAAGCGCTACGCCGCCGCCCTGCTGCTGGCCATCGCCTACTCCGCCAGCCTTGGCGGTATCGCGACACTGATCGGTACGCCGCCGAATGCCCTGCTGGCGGGTTACCTGTCCAGTGACCAGGGCATCGAGATCGGCTTCGCCCAGTGGATGGTCGTCGGCCTGCCGGTGGCCATCGCGATGTGCACCATCACCTGGTGGTGGTTGACGCGCACGCCCTTCTCCTTCGCATCCGAGACTTCGGACAGTGGCGAGATGATAAAGCGTGAGCTCAAGGCACTGGGTGTCATGAGCAGCGCCGAGAAACGTGTCGGCATCGCCTTCCTGGTAGCCGCCCTGCTGTGGATGTTCCGCCCGCTGATCAATCAGAGCGGCCTTGAGTGGCTGTCGGATACCGGCATCGCCATGGCCATCGGCGTCGGACTGTTCGCGATTCCCTCCGGCACCTCACGCGGTCGTCGCCTGCTGGTGTGGGAAGACGCGCGTGACCTGCCCTGGGGCGTATTGCTGCTGTTCGGGGGGGGACTGGCACTGGCGGGCGTCATCAAGAGCTCGGGTCTGGCGGAGTGGATCGCCGGACAGCTGTCGATGTTCAGCGTGCTGCCGCTCATCGGGCTCGTGGGCATCGTGGTACTGGTGATCATCTTCCTGACCGAGGTCACATCCAATACCGCGACGGCCGCCGCCTTCCTGCCCCTGCTGGGCGCGCTTGCGCTGTCGCTGGACATCGACCCGCTGCTGATCACCGTGCCGGCGGCCATCGCGGCCAGCTGCGCCTTCATGATGCCGGTGGCCACGCCACCCAATGCCATCGTGTTCGCCACCGGGCACCTCAAGATCCAGACCATGATGCGCGCCGGCTTCTTCCTGAACCTGGCAGGCACCGTGGTGGTCACGCTGCTGGCCTATGGCCTGATCGTGGCACTGTGGAGCTGATTCCCTGACAGCGTGACGTGACCCATCACTCGCGCCGCAAGGGGGATTCCCCGAAACGACAACGCCGGACTCCCATGGAGTCCGGCGTTGTCGTTCATGCCAGGCAGATTCTGCGACATCTCATCATGACACCTGCTGTCATGTTCAGAAGAAGCCGAGGAAGCCCTTGATGATCAGCGAGTTGGCGATATCGATCAGGAAGCCACCCACCACCGGCACGATGATGAAGGCCAGACGCGACGGCCCGTGGTGCTGCGTGACCGCCTGCATGTTGGCGATCGCCGTCGGCGTGGCGCCCATGCCGAAACCACAGTTACCCGCGACCAGCACCGCAGCGTCGTAGTTCTTGCCCATCAGGCGGAAGGTGACCTGGGTGGTGTAGAGGAACACCAGCGCGACCTGTGCCAGCAGGATGGCCAGAATCGGCAGTGCCAGATTGGCCAGATCCCAGAGCTTGAGCGTCATCAGTGCCAGTGCCAGGAAGATGGACAGACTGATGTTGCCCAGCACATCCACGGCATGGGTATTGAGGTGCTTGTCGCCGAAGGCGCGCACCACGTTGCCGATGACGATACAGCTGAACAGCACCCACACGAAGGTCGGCAGCGAGAAGGCCGTATCCGCCGTGAGTGCCTGCAGCTGCTGACCGCTGACGACCCCGAGCAGCAACATGAAGAGCGTTTTCAGAGCATTGGCAGTATTCAGCGGGTGCTGGACTTCCGTCTCGTCATACTCGGAATCGCTGACCTGGGCATTGATGTCCTGTCCTTCACGCTTCATGCGATTGATCAGGAAACGTGCCGTCGGCCCACCGATCAGCGACCCGAACACCAGCCCGAAGGTGGCACAGGCCATCGCGACTTCCATCGCGCCATTGATGCCATATTCGTCGGCGAAGACGTTGGCCCAGGCAGCCCCTGTACCGTGACCACCGGACATGGTGATGGAACCGCCGAGCAGCCCCAGTACCGGGTCGAGGCCAAACAGGCTGGCAACACCGACACCCAGCAGGTTCTGCAGGATGAGCAGGCCGATGACCAGCACGAGGAACAGGATCAGCTTGCTGCCGCCGGCACGAATCATGCGGACGTCCGCCGACAGGCCGACCGAGCCGAAGAACAGCAACATGAAGGGGGTCTGGAGACCGGCGAAGAACTGGAACTCGTAGCCCAGGCCACGCAGGCCGGTGACGATGAGGGTGGCGATGAGACCGCCGACCACAGGTTCGGGGATGTTGAACTCGCGCAGCACGCGTACGCGCTCGACAATCAGATGACCGACGACGAGGACAAGCGCCGCCAGCAGCAGGGTAGTGATAGCATCAAGTTGAATCATGCGATACCGATGAGTAGTTGTGGGTTGTTCTAGCGGACCTCCTGAACGAGAGGTGCACCGGCGAATCCCGACCGACGAGGGGATGGGGACACATCCATTGTCTCGTCACTCAGGGGGGTTGCCCTTGCACCGCTTGGAATTGTTGTGCTCTCGAATCCGTTGTACCACCAGATCGTTATCATTTACGCGGATGCAGCGATGATACGCAGGGATGGCACCGGTGCAAGTCCGGATATTGACTCGTCAGACAACTTCCGACAAAAGTCTATATCCGCTCGCCATGCCAAGGCCGGGGTTATCAGCTACTGACATTGCGCTCATCCCTTGCCATGACTGGGCTGGGGAGTGATCGGCCTTGAGAAACGACGAAGCCCTCGCCGCAAGGGGCGAGGGCTTCGTGGACCGTCACTGCAAGCAGGATTTCCGCCTTTCGTGGACGCTCGTGTCGCTCATTGCCGTCAGACGGCGACGGGACCCGCCTCTTCGGCACGTTCCGCTTCACTGCGTGCACTGCTTTCCAGGCCGCGATTGACCGCCGACAGCACCGCCTTGAGTGACGCGCTCACGGTGTCACCATCCTCGGCCATGCCGCAGACGCGCTTGCCATCGAGATTGAGCATCACGAAGGCCACCGCTACGGCGTCACTGCCTTCCCCGAGCGCATGCTCGCCGTAGTCCACCACGCTGACGGTGGCACCGGTGTGACGCTGCCAGGCATCCATGAAGGCGGAGATGGCACCGTTGCCTTCACCGGCCAGGGCAATCTGCTCACCCTTCTCGTCAATCAGTGTCGCGGTGAGCTGCTCGGCCCCCTCACGATCCAGTCGATAGCCCTTGAGACTCAGCGGTGCCTCGCGCTTGAAGCTGGCATCGAGAATCGCGCGGATCTGGTTGCTGGACAGCTCACCACTGACCTGCTCGCTGGCCTTCTGCACGTGCGGGGCGAGCTCGAGGCTCATCCAGCGCGGCAGGCTGATGCCGTGATCGCGTTCGAGCAGGAAGGCCATGCCGCCCTTGCCGGACTGGCTGTTGACGCGAATCACCGCCTGGAAGTCGCGACCCAGATCCTGCGGGTCGATGGGCAGATAGGCGACCTGCCACGGCTCGTCCGCCTGCTGCTTCTTGAGGCACTTGCGAATCGCGTCCTGATGGCTGCCGGAGAAGGCGGTGTAGACCAGCTCCCCGACCCACGGGTGGCGCGGATGCACCGGCAGGTTGGTGCACTCGGTATAGACCTGGATGATCTCGTCCGGGTTGGAGAGATCCAGCTCCGGGTCGATCCCCTGGCTGTAGAGATTCATCGCCAGGGTGATCAGGTCCATGTTGCCGGTACGCTCACCATTGCCCAGCAAGGTCCCTTCGATGCGGTCCGCCCCGGCCAGCAGGCCGAGCTCGGCAGCGGCAGCGGCACCGCCCCGGTCATTGTGGGTATGCAGCGAGATGATCGCGCAGTCACGACGGCTCAAGTGCTTGATGAAGTACTCGACCTGATCCGCGAAGTGATTGGGCGGGCCCACTTCCACCGTGGCCGGCAGGTTGAGGATGCAGCGATTGTCCGGTGTCGGCTGCCAGACATCCATCACCGCTTCACAGACCTCGACGGCGTAATCCATCTCGGTGGAAGTGAAGCTCTCCGGCGAGTACTGGAACACCCAGTGGGTGTCCGGGTAACGCGCAGCGTAGTCCTTGACCAGCTGCGCACCTTCGACGGCGATGGCCTTGATGCCCTCACGATCCATCTCGAACACCCGCTCGCGCTGAACGGTGGAGGTGGAGTTGTAGACGTGCACCACGGCATCGCGCGCCCCGACCAGTGACTCGAAGGTACGGGCGATCAAGTGCTCACGCGCCTGCACCAGCACCTGGATGCTGACACCCTCCGGCACCTGGTCTTCCTCGATCAACCAGCGCACGAAGTCGAAATCGAGCTGACTGGCGGACGGGAAACCGACTTCGATCTCCTTGAGGCCGATCTTGACCAGCAGCTTCCACATCAGCTTCTTCTGCTCGACCGTCATCGGCTCAAGCAGCGCCTGGTTGCCATCGCGCAGGTCGACACTGGCCCATAGCGGCGCCTGGGTCACGGTACGCGACGGCCATTGGCGGTCGGTCAGCGCGACAGGCGTGACGGGGCGATATTTGGTGTGGTCGAAGGCAGCACTTGGCGTGGATGCAGCAGTCATGGTCGTGTCCTTGGCGTGGTGGGCGTGGAAAGCAACGTTCGACATCCGGAGGCGGATTCGATGGCACCTTTCCCGCTCAACAGTGTCCCAATCGGGGCGCCTGAGTAAATGTGAGATGACGAGGGCATCAAGGCCCTCGCATCCGAAAGCTTGCCGCCAGCGCGACAGGCAAGCAAGTCGGAGGTAGAGAACATGGCCGCTACCTGCGACAGGACGTGGCTCCGGATCACGGTTGCCAGCGCGGAAGGAGAGATCGCGGGATCACCGTCGAATGCCTCTCAGCGGCCTCGCATCGATCAGAAGCGAGCCGGGTTCCGCAGGAAGCGGGCTGGACAGGGTGGCCAGTCCACCTGCTCGCACGACCCTGATGGTCGAACATCTGAATCGCTGAACAGTGATTACAGTATATGCTTCATATCGGGGCGCATGATTGCGAAAAACCCACTAAACCGCCATCTTGAAAGCATTTTATTTCATAATTCACACCTTCACCGCCAATGGATTGCGAAAAATGAGCCAGAACATTTCTCTCCCGACACTGGACCGCTTCGATCGACGGATTCTTGACGAACTCCAGCAGTCGGGACGCATCAGCAATCAGGAGCTCGCCGAGCGCATTGGCCTGTCACCGTCACCTTGCCTGCGCCGGGTACGTGCCCTGGAAGAAAGCGGCATGATCACGGGGTATCGGGCACAGGTCGATGCCCGCAAGCTGGGCCTGAGCCTGATGGCGCTGCTGCATATCTCGATGGACCGCCATACCCCGGAGCGCTTCGCCAACTTCGAGGAAACCATCGCGGCGCTGCCCCAGGTGATGGAGTGCCTGCTGATCACCGGTCAGGAAGCCGACTACCAGCTCAAGGTGGTCGTCAATGACATGGATGACTATCACGACCTGCTGCTCAAGCAGATCACCCGTATCGAGGGCGTCACCGGCGTGCATTCAAGCTTCGTGCTGCGTCAGGTGATCGACCATCAGCGCGTGCCGACGATGTGATGACGCCATGAAGGCCAGTTGACCAAACGACGACGCCCCGCCGAATCTCGGCGGGGCGTCGTCGTTTCAAGGCGGAAGGTTCATCAGGCGGAAGGTTCAGGCTGACGGCCACGCTAGCTGGTCACTCCGGCGGGCCAGCTCTGGTGAGCGCCCGCTGCTCGCGATGAAGCTCACCGCTCGCCCTCCAGCACCCCGCGACGAATCTGGTCTTCCTCGATGGATTCGAACAGCGCCTTGAAATTACCTTCACCGAAACCGTCATTGCCCTTGCGCTGGATGATCTCGAAGAAGATCGGCCCGATCACCGTCTCGGTGAAGATCTGCAACAGGATTCCTTCACCCGGTGCGCCATCCACCAGCAGGCTCAAGGCCTTGAGATCCTCGACGTTCTCTTCATGGTTGGGCACCCGTGCATCAACCTTTTCATAATAGGGTTCGGGTGTGGTCAGGAACTTGACGCCATTGGCCTTGAGCGCCTTGACGGTGGCATAGATGTCATCCGTCGCCATCGCCAGATGCTGGATGCCTTCCCCGTTGTAATCCCGGATGAATTCCGCGATCTGGGAGTTGTCGTCGGCGGACTCGTTGATGGGGATGTGCATCTTGCCGCAGGGCGCTGTCATGGCTCGCGAGAAGAGCCCGGTCATCTTGCCCTCGATATCGAAATAACGGATCTCGCGGAAGTTGGCGATACGGGCATAGAAGTCCGCCCACACATCCATCTGGCCGCGTCCGACATTGTGCGTCAGATGATCCAGCGTATGCAGGCCGACGCTGTTGGCATTCTCCACCGCCCCCTCGATGGCGACGAAGTCGGTGTCGTAGATCGAGCGTTCCCGGTGATGATCCACGAAATACAGCACCGAGCCGCCAATCCCCTCCACCGCCGGGATACCGACCTCGCCCGGGCCGACAGGGTGCTCGACACTGCGTGCGCCGTGCGCCAGCGCGTAGCGATGCGCCTGCTCGGCATCTGCCACGCGCCAGGCCATCGCACAGGCACTCGGGCCATGAATCGCCGCGAAGCGTGCCGCGGGGCTGTTCGGCTCGGCGTTGAGCACCACATTGATGCCATGCTGCTGGAACAGGAACACCTGCTTGGAGCGATGACGCCGCATCTCGGTAAAGCCAAGCTGGCAGAACAGCCCACGCAGGGCAGCGATCCCGGCGGCATCCGGTGCCGTGAACTCGACGAACTCGAAGCCGTCCGTGCCGATGGGATTGTGCTGTTCGATACGCGCCGGTGCGTTCATGAGGTACTCCTGAGTCAGGCTGCCGACAAGGCAGGCAAGGTAGAGAAAGGCGGGCGACATCCTTCATGACAGGCGAACGCGCCGCACATCACCTGTGATGTCCCGATTCCGTTATCGGGAATCTATGCCTTGCCTGCCGCCCTGCCCATGCACCTTGCGCCCTCATTGGTGCCGTATCCTGCCTCCCCCCACGCCAGACATGTAACGAAACTCTGCCATAGTGCTGACGGCCATCTCGACACTGCTCACCCGGGGCGCTCTCACTGCCGCGAGCGCCTGACACTGCGTCATGCTTTCTTTACACCTATCGGCGCGTCGCGCCTGCGACTGCCACATGCCCGTCTTGCGTTGGCCGCTAGAGCCAGGCGCCACTGCCCAGCTGCCAGGCGACGGCCAGCAGAATGGCCGCGATGAAGGCTTCGATGACCTGCCAGGCACGCGGACTGGTCAGGCGGGGTGCCAGCCAGCCAGCACAGGCCACCAGCCCGAAGAACCAGACCATCGAGGCCAGGCTGGCTCCGGCGATGAAGCCCGCCGGCGAGCTCTGTTGTGCCCCGATGGCACCCAGCATCACCAGGGTATCCAGATAGACCTGCGGATTGAGCAAGGTCACCGCCAGCGTCGCCATCAGCACCTTGCCAAGGCTCGCCTTGAGCGCCGTACTCGCCGTGAGCTGCCCACCACTGCGCATGCGCCCCAGCGCCTTGACCGCTTGCCAGAGCAGGAAGGCGACACCTCCCCAACGCGCGATGCTCATCAACATGGGGGATTGCTGCATCAAGGCCCCCAGCCCCAAGACCCCCGCCACGATCAGCAGCCAATCACACAGCGCACAGAGCCCCGCGACCCACCATTGATGTTCGCGCTTGAGCCCCTGACCCAGCACGAAGGCATTCTGGGCGCCGATGGCGATGATCAGCCCGGCCCCGACACCTGCTCCATTGAACACTGACCACCACATGACACTGCCCTTCCCTTGCATGATTCTCGGATTCAGCGCGTTGCGCCCCTGTCTGTCTTCGGCGCGCTTCCGGACTTCCCGGCGCTGCAGCCGCAGGCAGAGTACGCTAGGATGAATACATCATGGAAATTGATTCAGGGAATGGCTCATAAGGATTTCTGATGCTGGACTACAAACTGCTGGAGGCGCTGGCCGCCGTCATCGACCAGGCAGGTTTCGAGCGCGGGGCACGCGCGCTGGGCCTGACACAATCAGCGGTCTCGCAGCGCATCAAGCTGCTGGAGGCCCGTCTGGGCCAGCCGGTACTGGTGCGCACGCCACGCCTGGGGCCGACTCCGCTGGGGCGGCGTCTGCTCAATCATGTGCAGCAGGTGCGCCTGCTGGAGCATGACCTGCTGGATCAGATTCCCGCTCTCGGTGACAGCGAGCAGCGCCTGCGCATCGCCATCAATGCCGACTCGCTGGCCACCTGGTGGCCACAGGTCACCGGTGCCTTCTGTCAGACGCACGAGCTGCTGCTGGACATGCTGGTGGAAGATCAGGAGGTCGCCCTCAAGCGCATGCGCGATGGCGAGGTGGCGGGCTGCATCTGCTCGACCCCACGCCCGGTCCAGGGGGCTCGCTCACATCCGCTGGGCAGCATGCGGTATCGCGCATTGGCCAGCCCGGATTTCGTGCGCCGCCACATCGCCGGAGAGGATGGCGTCATCCCGTCACGTCTGCCTGCCGAGAAACTGCGCAGCATGCCCGCCATCGTCTATGGCCGGGATGACCGTCTGCAGCATCGGCTACTGGCCGAGATGGGCTTCGACGAGCCTTTCCCGCATCACCTCTGTCCCTCCTCAGAAGGCTTCGTTCACCTGGCCTTGAGTGGCATGGGCTATGGGATGATTCCCGAGCAGCAGGCGCGCCACCTGCTGGACAGCGGTGAACTGGTCGATATCGCGCCGGACCACGCGCTGGACATCCCGCTCTACTGGCATCACTGGCGCCATGGCGGCAGCACCCTCGAACAGCTCACTGATCACCTGCTGCGTCACTGCAGCGCCATGCTGCTGCCCATACCGGAGCAGCAACCGCCACGCCCGGGGACCCTGTGATCCTGTGAGCTCATGACCCTGTCCGCATCACGCCAGCCCCTCGCACTCAGCTCGTCTGCTGCTCACGCACCAGCTGAGCGAGAAAGCGATCACAGGCCGCCAGCTGGCGGATGTCGATGTACTCGTTGGCCTGATGGGCCACGCTGATGGAGCCGGGCCCGCAGACCACCGTCGGCCAGCCTTCGCGCTGGAACTGGCCCGCTTCGGTGGCATAGGTCACCGCCTGACTGGCACGCGCCTCCCCCAGCAGACGCTGACAGAGATGGATCGCCGGATCACGTTCGCCCTGCCCCAGCGCCGGCACCGTCTCCACCGTGCGCTCACTGTGAATCGCCACCTCGGGCGCCCGCTCGCGATAGGGCACGAGCAGACGCTCCGCGTAGGCATCGATCTCCGCCAGCATCGCCTCGACATCCTCGCCCGGCAGATGGCGCAACTCCCAATCGAAGATGCACTGCCCTGCGGTGATGTTGACGGCCGTGCCGCCTTCGATGCGCCCGACATGCAGGCTGGCATGCGGCACCTCGAAACGCTCGTCGAGTTGCCCACAATCGATGCGCGCCTGCATGCGGTCCTCGATGAAGGTGACCATGCGTGCCGCCAGATGAATCGCGCTGACCCCCAGATTGACCTGACTGGAATGCGACGGCTTGCCGGTCACCGTGGTGCGGATGACCGTGATGCCCTTGTGGGCATCGACGACGCTCATCAAGGTCGGCTCCCCCACCAGCACCGCCGCCGGGCGCGGCAGGCGATCACGCAGACGCGCAATCATGCGCGGCGCGCCGAGACAGCCGATTTCTTCATCATACGAGAAGGCGAAAATCACAGGCCTTTCAAGCTTGCCATCACGCGCTGCACTCACCAGCGCCGGCACCGCCGCCATGCAGCAGGCGATGAAGCCCTTCATGTCGGATGAGCCCCGCCCATACAGGCGGCCATCGGCCTCGCGCAGCGTGAAGGGATCACTGTCCCAGGCCTGCCCCTCCACCGGCACCACATCGGTATGCCCGGACAGCACCACACCGCCCTCCACGTCAGGGCCGATCACCGCGAGCAGATTGGCCTTGTCACCGCCATCATCATGAATGATCTCGGCGCTGACACCGGCCACTTCCAGAGCATCACGCAGGCAATGGATCAACGCCAGATTCGAGTCACGTGACACGGTCGCGAAATGGATCAGATGCGCCAGCCATTCACGGCTGTTCGGCCAATCGGAGAAGTCGGCGTGCTGAGGCATCAGGCTGGCGGTATCGACGGCGCTGGTGGCGGAAGCGTGCATGGGGGCATTCCTGTTCGGGGACATCTGAGCGGAGAGCACCATGCGCAACGCGCTGGCCTCATGTGCTCACCGGTATAGCGCAGCGCACCTTTGACAACAAGCGCCAGGCCACGACAGAAACCGGGCCAGGAGTGCCGCGATCAGCCACAGGCCGCAAGCGCCTTGCGACGCGGGGGATAGAGCACCAGCGCGATCCCGAACAGGAAGATGCTGCACGAGAGCCACTGTGCCAGCGACAACTGCTCATCAAAGATGGCGTAACCACTGAGCAACGCGAACACCGAGACCAGCAAGGTCATGGGGGCCAGTTGACTCATCGGATACTTGAGCAGCATCCGGTTCCAGACCCAGTAACCAAAGAGGGTCGTCGGATAGGCCTGGAACAGCACCGAGACCCAGGCATCCATCCCCCACTGTTGATAGGTGGCACTCAGCACCCCCCAGCCATTCATCGCGACGCTCAACGCCATCAGCGGTAGCGGCGCAAACAGCATGCCCCAGAGGTTGAAGGCGAAAGGTGTGCGCGTGCCGGAGCTGCGCAGAATCACGCCAGCCAGGGGCCAGCAGATCGCCGCCAGCAGGATGAAGGCAAGTCCCGCCAGGGTCACGTTGCCGTTGGTGGTGAAGACGGAGACCACCAGCCCCACCAGCGAGACCAGAATGCCTGCCGCCATGCGCGGCGAGATGATCTCCCGGTAGAGCAGCACGCCGACCAGCACCGTGGTCAGCACATCGGTCTGCAACAGGACCGCCGCCATGCCAGAGGACAGCCCGAAGGTGATCGAGCATGAGGCCATGCCCCAGATACCGGTACCGAACACCAGCCCGTAGGCCATCAGGTAGCGCCACGGCACCTGCGGCTTGCGGATGAAGAAGATGAGCGGAAAGGTGGCACACGCGAAGCGCGCCGCGGCGATCAGCAAGGGATCCATGTCACTGACCCCCAGCTTGATCATCGAGAAGTTGAAGCCCCAGATTGCCATCACGCTGGTGATGAGCAATAGATCGCGTCCCTGCATGGCGTGTCTCCTGATCGAGGTTCCCTTGACGACGGGCAATGACCGCCGCTGTCCACGACCGTGGAACATCACGGTAATGACGTGCGGCATACGAGGGCCAGTCTCGCTTGCCGCACCATGGCCGTACAGATACAGTTTCTGGACATTCCACCAGTACAGTTCGCTCATGGCACGCTATCGACAGCTGGCAGAGAAGTGCATTCAGGATATTCAGGCCGGCAGACTCAGCACCGGGGATCGCATGCTGTCGCTGCGCCAGTTTGCTCGCCAGCACGGCATCAGCGTGTCGACGGCGGTCAGCTGTTATGCGGAGCTGGAATCGCAGGGCTGGCTGATGGCTCGCCCACAATCGGGGTTCTTCATCGCCGAGCCCTCACGTGTCATGCCCGCGCCCACCTGGCAGTCCTTCGAGAGCCGAGTCATCACGCCCGCCACGCATCGCCATCGCACGCAGAGGTGGTGCGGGCCGCTGGGCACTGCGCATCTGGCGCTGGACAAGGCGACCCGGCAGGCACTGGATCGCAGCCTGCGCCGCGCCATGAAGCGGGCCGTGCATACCCTCACCCAGTATCCCGCCGCGCAAGGCGAACCCGCACTGTTGAGCGCCCTGGCGAGCCATTTCACCCAGGCCGGCTTTGTGCTGGGCAGTGAGGAGCTGGTCATCACTCACGGCTGCATGGATGCGGTCAGGACGGCGCTTGAGGTCTGCACGCAACCCGGCGACACGGTGGCAGTCAGCTCACCGTGCTACAACGGCCTGCTGGATCTACTCTCGCAGCTATCCCTCGACGTGATCGAGATTCCCTCGAGTGCACAAGGCATCGATCTCGATCAGTTCGAACAGCATCTCGCCAACGGTCAGCTGCAGGCCGGGCTGTTCTGCACCACTCACATGAATCCCCAGGGCATCACCCTCACTCCCGCGCAGAAACAGCGCCTGGCCAGGCTTGCCAATCACTACCGCGTGCCGGTGATCGAGGATGATGTCTATCTCGAGCTCACCCATCGCGAAGCGCCGCCACTGCCAACGGCCTGCCACGACGAAGGCGGCTTCGTCATCTGGTGTGGTTCGGTCTCCAAGACCCTGTCACCGAGCTACCGACTGGGCTGGTGTCGGCCCGGCCGATTCCTTCCGCCGTATCTCAAGCGCGCGCGGGGCGTGCCGACGCTGGTACAGTGCGCCGTCGCGGACTTCATCGATTCCGGCGCCTATGCCAGTCACCTGAAACGTGTCCGTCACCAGCTCAGCCAGCACAAGGCCCACTACCTCAACTATCTGAGTCAGCATCTGCCCGAGGGCAGTCGCGTGACGCAACCACAAGGTGGCCTGGTGCTGTGGATCGAGGTGCCCGGCCTCGATGCCAGGGCCCTCGGCAAGGCCGCCGAGCAGGCACAGCTTGATATCCGGATCGGCCCCTGGTTTACCGAATCTGCGCGCTATCGCAATTGTCTGCGTCTCAATATCGGCCTTGCACCGGATGAGCGGATCGAGCAGGAACTCGCCCGCCTGATGACGTTGATCGCGAATCACTGCAAACGCTGAAGGTTGTCGTGCTCACATGCGCCTGTCAGACAATGCAGACGACGCTGCCACGCCCCGGTCAACAGGGCGTGGCAGCGTCGTCTGTAGCGAAAGCCTCCTGTCACGAAGGGTCTCTCATGCCCGATATCAGGCAGCGCGCCCGTTGCGCACCATGGCATGGGGGTCGATGACGAATTTCTTGGCAGCGCCACCGTCGAAGTCCGCGTAGCCCTGCGGCGCTTCTTCCAGACTGATGACCTGCACGTTGACCGCATCCGCGATATTGACGCGCCCGAACAGGATCGCCTGCATCAGCGGGCGGTGATACTTCATCACCGGACACTGCCCCGTGTGCAACGAGTGAGACTTGGCCCAGCCCAGTCCGAAGCGCATGGAGAGTGCACCGACCTTGGCGGCCTCATCCTCGGCGCCCGGGTCTTCGGTGACATAGAGGCCGGGAATGCCGATCTGGCCGCCGGCACGCGTCAACGCCATTGCCGAGTTGAGCACCGTCGCCGGCTGCTCACGTCCATGATCACACCCACAGCCATGCGCCTCGAAGCCGACACAATCGACGAAGCAATCCACTTCGCGCTCGCCGAGAATCGCCTCGACCTTGTCCTCCATCGAGCCTTCCTGACGCAGGTCGATGGTCTCGCAGCCGAAGCTCTCGGCCTGCTGCAAACGCTCGGGAATCATGTCGCCGACGATGACGCAGGCCGCCCCCAGCAGCTGGGCAGACACCGCCGCCGTCAGCCCGACCGGCCCGGCACCCGCGATGTAGACCGTGGCGCCCGGCCCGACCCCTGCAGTCACGCAGCCATGGAAGCCTGTCGGGAAGATGTCGGAGAGCAGCGTCAGGTCACGGATCTTCTCCATCGCCTGATCGGCATCCGGGAACTTGAGCAGGTTGAAGTCGGCATACGGCACCATGACGTAATCCGTCTGACCGCCAGTCCAGCCGCCCATGTCGACATAGCCATAGGCTGCGCCGGGACGCGCCGGATTGACGTTCAGACAGATCCCCGTCTTGCCTTCCTTGCAGTTGCGGCAGCGCCCGCAAGCGATGTTGAACGGGACCGAGACGATGTCGCCGACCTTGATGAATTCCACGTCGCGGCCAGCCTCGACGACCAGTCCGGTGATCTCATGGCCCAGCACCAGGCCCTGGGGTGCCGTGGTCCGGCCACGCACCATGTGCTGATCGCTACCACAGATATTGGTCGAGACGACCTTGAGAATGACGCCGTGTTCACACTTGCGATTTCCCAGCGCCAGGGTCGGATAGTCCAGTGATTCGACACTCACCTTCCCCGCTCCCTGGTAGACGACTCCGCGATTGGCATTGGCTGACATGACGTGCTCCTGCTGGCATGGAATTTGGTGCATGGACGGCGTCAGACAGGCACGCTGACGACATCTCCCGTCACTTGCCGATACGCCGACCACCCGCCCCCTGTCGGTGGCGTCCGACCTGAAGGGCCCCTGCAGACTAGGCCACTTGCCACGGGTGAGCTGTCCAGATGAGGCATCGACATGCCCATGCGAGACATGCCACGACCAAAGTGGCAGTGCGCATGACCGAGGTCGTCGCGCCTGGCCGACAGGATGCGTCGATGCATCGCCACACTTGAAGCCAGTGACACTGCCCCCACGTCAATCAGCAGAGCACGATGGGTAACCCATTTCGCCATGGCAATCGCTCGCGCCAGCCCTCGCTCCGTGAGCGGCGTCTCGCTGCGAGCCATTGGCCTGATTCATTCCAAGGAGAGACCATGACCATGACATCCAACGCCCTGCGCACCGCCTGCATGACCGTCGCCATCGCCGGAACCGCCTTCATTGCGGGCTGTGGCAACACCAGCGTGATCGAGAAGCAGGACACGCGTTACGAGGTCAGCGCCGTCGATGAGGACCGTGACGATGCCATCGCTCAGGTCAAGGAACGCGCTCTGGAAGTCTGCGAGGAGCAGGATCGCGACAAGTACGACGTGCTTGATTCCCGTGTCTTCGGCCCGCAGGACAGCATGTCCAAGGCAGCCGAAGGCAACGATCAGCTGGAAGGCGGCACCATCAATGAAGATACCGAAATGGCCGCCGCCACCCACGAAGGTGAAGGCTACAAGGTCGCCTGGACCATCCGCTGCCGCTGAGGCGCCTTCCCGTCAGCCAGCCCGAGCTGACAGCAAGGCCATGTGCATGAATGCAAGAGCGCATGAGCACAAGAGCGCATGAACGCAAGAAAGCCGCCCCTGAGGGCGGCTTTCTTGCGTTCATGCATCACGAAACCCCGGAGACGGACGGCCGTTCGGAACGCGCAACCTCGGGTTGCCGCCCACGACGGGATATTGCAGCGCCGCATTAGACGACTCTTGACTATGCTGAGACGAAAGCGCTCGCCAGTTCGGCGCCTGCCATCCCCCCAGGACAGCGCAGCACGCGGGAGCGGAGGCGAAGCTTTTGCGTACCAGACAGCCGTGACACCCGAGCATTGCCATGCGAGACGCTCGACTACCCAACGCCCGGGGCGGTCGATCACTGCCATTTGCCATGACGAATCCATCAGGACTCTACGCGCCCAGCGCCGTCAAGGAGGCTTTTCCATGAGTATCGAACAACGCCTGGCCCCCGTTGCACTACCCGAAAACCGTCAACGACAGATCGTCGAGCGCCTGCTCTCTGGCTCCGGGGTCAGTCTGAATGGCCCTGACCCCTGGGATATCTGCGTCCGCCATCCGGATCTGTTCCGGCGGGTGCTGAATCAGGGCAGTCTGGGGCTGGGTGAGGCTTACATGGAAGGCTGGTGGGATTGCGAACGGATCGACGAGATGATCCATCGCCTGCTCAAGCATGGGCTGGGGGAGCGAGCCCACACCTTTGGTGAGCGCATCGCCTACCGCCTCCAGGCGGGAGTCATCAATCTGCAGAGCCGTCGTCGTGCCGAGGTGGTGGGCAAGGTGCATTACGACTTCGGCAATGACCTCTTCACCCGCATGCTGGACCCGACCCTGTGCTACAGCTGCGGATACTGGAAAGGATTGCCGATCGCGCCGGAGAACCTGGAGCAGGCCCAGCAGGCCAAGCTGGATCTCGCCTGTCGCAAGCTCGGGCTGACACCCGGCATGCGCGTGCTGGACATCGGCTGTGGCTGGGGAAGCTTCGCCGCCTACGCCGCGCGCCACTATGGCGTGGAAGTCGTCGGCATCACCATTTCCGCCGAGCAGGCGGCGCTGGCGCGGGAACATTGCCATGGCCTGCCAGTGGAGATCCTGCTCAAGGATTACCGTGACGAGCAATTCCGTCACGAGGTCGGCACCTTCGATGCCATCGTGTCCATCGGCATGTTCGAGCACGTCGGCCACAAGAACTACGCGACCTACTTCACCCGTGTCGCGCAGCTGCTGCGCCCCGGCGGACGCTTCGTGCTGCACACCATCGGCTCCAACCTGAGCGACATCTCCGCGGACCCCTGGGTCAATCGCTACATCTTCCCCAACGGCGTGCTGCCCAGTGCCAGTCAACTGATCCAGGCCAGCGAGCATCACCTGATCATGGAGGACTGGCAGAATTTCGGTGCCGACTACGACCCGACGCTGATGGCATGGCGTGCCAACCTCGATGCCAGATGGCATGAACTGGCCGACACCTACACGACGCGGGACAAGCGCATGTTCGAGTATTATCTGGGTGCCTGTGCCGGGGCCTTCCGCGCCCGCCAGCTTCAGCTCTGGCAGGTGGTCTTCACCCACGGCAATCCGGGGCGTTACGACGCACCACGCTGATCCGCTTGCGCCCTCCGTGCGCCTGGCACTCTCCAGCCGTGCCAGGCGTCCGGCAAGGCGACTCACCAGGGGACGACTCGCCCCTTGATGACTCATGACTCACGATGCGTCGCCGGTGACCGGGAGCGCGTCCCTCTGGCACCTGTCCGTGATGCCGGGGCATTGCCTGCCGACTCGGCCTGCGAGCGGGAGATGCTGTGCCTGGCATTGCGCTCCAGCGCCTGAAGCATGCCGGCCAGCTGATCCAGCGATTCATCCTCGAAGCCGACATACAGCTCCGCGCGGACTCGCGCGATGCGCTCACCCAATTGCACAAGGCATTCATAGCCCGCCTCGGTGAACCACAGACAGCGAGCACGACGATCCGTGGCATGGGGTTCGCGACGAATCAGCTGCTGACACTCGAGCTGATTGAGCGTGCGCGTCAACGACGGCATCTCGATTCCCAGCTCGCTGGCCAGCATCTGCTGGGTACAGCCCTCGCCAAGCTTCTCCAGATGCACCATCACCGTCCAGCGGGCTTCCGTCATCCCCAATGGCTCGACCGCGGTCGTGATCGAGGTACGCCACAGGCGGTGGACACGCCCGAGCAGGCCTCCCAGGGAGGGCTTGATGGTCTCGTGAAGGGGTTGAGCATCATCACAAGCTTTCATCGCCTGCAGCGCCACTTCGTCGTCAGTGCCTTGTTGCATGATGATTCTCCGTCTCCACGCCACGGGGCTCACCCCCTGGATGAGCCCCGCGATGCCAACGTCAATTTAGCTTGCTAATGAATGGCGGAATCATACGCTTTATTAGCGGGCAAATCAAAACACGCGTGACGGGACGCGCTCGGCAGCATCCTGCCACTCCCCTTTCCGATGGCGCGCTGGCCTGTTTGCGTGCCTGAGCGCCCGCGTGAGCGTTCGCGTGATCCTCGCGCGGCTAGTCCGCCTCCGAGCCGATCCCGTGGCGCTTGAGCTTGTTGGCAATGGTGGTGTGCGAGACGCCAAGACGCTTGGCCAGCAGTCGGCTGGAGGGGAACTCCGGATAAAGACGCGCCAGCACGCGCCGCTCCACCTCGTCGTGGATATCGCCGAGGCTGCCTGCCAGATCGATGCTGTCCAGACCTTCATCGCGCACCTCGCCAATCAGGCGCAGATGCTGCGCCTCGATCACCTCGCCCTCGCACAGCGAGACCGCCTGGAACAGCACGTTTTCCAGCTGGCGCACGTTGCCGGGCCAGTGATAGCCGCGCAGGCGTGCCATCGCCTCCGGTGAGAGAGTGCGAACACGCGCTCCGATCTGGCGCACGGCACGTTCGAGAAAGTGATGTGCCAGCTCCTCCAGTCCATCCAGGCATTCCCTGAGTGGCGGAATCTGCACGCACAGCACATTGAGACGATGGAAGAGGTCGTGGCGGAAGCGCCCTTCGCTGCTCAGCGCCGGCAGGTCCTGCTGGGTCGCGCAGATGACGCGCACATCCAGAAAGGTCTCTTCATCGCTGCCGACACGCCTGAAGCCACCATCCTGCAGAAAGCGCAGCAGCTTGACCTGCATGCGCGGGCTCATCTCGCCGACCTCATCGAGGAAGATGGTGCCACCACTGGTCAGCTCCAGCAGACCCAGCTTGCCTTCCGGCCGTGCCCCCTCGAAGGCGCCCGGGGCATAACCGAACAGCTCCGTCTCGGCCATTGACTCCGGCAGGCCCGCACAGTTGAGCGCCATGAACGGTGCCTGCCCGCGTGGACTGGCCAGATGGCAGGCGCGCGCCAGCAATTCCTTGCCGGTGCCGGTCTCGCCCTCGATCAACAGCGGAGCATCCAGCGGCGCCATGCGCCTGGCCTCCTTGACCACGGCGGACAGCTGACGGCTTGCCTGGAAGATGGCCTCGAACCCCCGCACCTCGGTACGCTGGATCTGATAGATACGCGAGCCCAGACGGTCCGCACGATGCAGGGTGACCACGGCCCCCGCCAGCGAGGCCACGTCCTCGTTCTCGGTATGCAGCGGCGCGATGTCGGCCAGGAAGGTTTCCTCTCCGACACGCAGACGCAGGCCGTTGACGCGGGCATTGTTGCGCCGGATCAGCTCCGGCAGGTCGACATCCTGGATGTGACGCGTCAGTGCCAGCCCCGGCACCTCATCGATGCGGACGCCCAAGAGCTTGCCGGCCGCACGATTGGCCGCCACCACGCGTCCCTCCATGTCGATGGACATCACCGGATCAGACAGTGATGACAACAGCGCATTGAGCTCCAGATGACGCCGCTCGGTGGGCATCAGGCTGACCCGGGTGACCTTGAAGACCCCGGGAATTTCCTCCAGTGCTGGCTTCAGGGTGGAGAGCTGCATACGCAGCATGTTGGGAACATGCAGATAGATGGAATTGTTGGCCTCCCCACCGACCTCACCACGCAACACGTTGAGGCCGTAATCGGCAAAGAGGGCCAGGATGTCGCGCAGAATCCCGATCCGGTTCTGACAGGTCAGTTTGAGGCGCATGGCATTCTCGGCATTGTCGTTGGCATATCGCCGCTGTCAGAGTGGCTCTGACGGCACGGCTCTGAGGGTCAGGCGCTTGAGGATCACAAGCGTGTAGGGGAAACGCTGATGACCCGAGGACATCATTCGGGCTACCGCAGGGCAATGCGGCCCATTGAATGACGTTAACGTAAGCGTTATCAAAAACCTCGTAAAGCATTCCTTACAATAGACGGTATTGCCGGCACGCAAAACTGCCCGAATGGCACTGATCGAGGCCATCAGCCGCACAGGTGTCAGGATTATGTGACAAGAGACGGGGCATCGCACCGCTATCTGCCGCGCAAAAGCAGGCCGTGGCACTGGTCAAGGCTGTCCGACAAGGCCTAGCGTAGTCATCGACATGCAGGGACTGACATGTCCGCCATGATGACAATACGGCAGCCTGCCCACGCAGCGCCGCCATACCGTTCGGGAGGTTGCATGAACGCACCGCAGGGTCGTGACTGGCCACAGGCATCCCAGGTATCTGCGCCCGGCTCGCAGGCTCAGGCCAAGGGCACCCGCTACGTGGCGCATGAACCGGATAGCCGGGGCAGGATCCGTTACAGCGATCAGGAGCACGCCACCTGGCAGACGCTGATGACGCGCCAGCTGGCGCTGGTCGAGGGACGTGTCTGCCGCGAGTACCTGCAAGGGCTTGAACATCTTGACCTGCCCCGGGATCGCATCCCCCAGCTGGATGAGATCGACCGGGTGCTCGAGGCGGCCACCGGCTGGCGAACCGCACGAGTACCAGCCTTGATCCCCTTCACCCGCTTCTTCGAACTGCTCGCCGAGCGGCGCTTCCCGGTTGCCACCTTCATTCGCCGTCCCGAAGAACTCGATTACCTGCAGGAACCGGACATCTTCCACGAGATCTTCGGTCACTGCCCGATGCTTACCCACCCCGCCTTCGCGGAATTCACCGCCACCTACGGTCGACTCGGTCTCGCCGCCAGCAAGGAAGAGCGCGTCTACCTGGCCCGCCTCTACTGGATGACGGTGGAATTCGGCATGCTGCGCGAGGTTCAACCCGATGGCAGTCGTGCGCTGCGCCTCTACGGCGGCGGCATCATTTCCTCGCCACGCGAGACCTGCTATGCACTGGGCGAGCTCGAAGACAGTCTCGAGCGCCCCGAGCACCTGCCCTTCGATGCCGTCGAGGCACTGCGCACCCCGTATCGCATCGACATCCTGCAGCCGCTCTACTATGTCCTGGAGTCACTGGACGATCTGCATGAACTCGCCAGTCGCGACATCATGGCGCTGGTGCACGAGGCCATGGCGCTCGGTCTCAAGACGCCGCGCTTCGCACCACGCTGATCGCACCGGCGCCTTGCGCTTCTTTTCACCCGCCCCACCCTCTTTCCTCAAGCCGGAGATAGTGACATGACCGAACTCGCCAGACAGTCCTGTGAAGCCTGCAGTTTCGATGCCCCCAAGGTCAGCGACAGCGACATCGAGACGCTCAAGACCGCCATTCCCGAGTGGCAGTTGCTCAATCGCGATGGCATCATGCAATTGGAGCGATGCTTTAAGTTCCGCAACTTCAAGCAGGCACTGGCATTCACCAATCGCGTAGGCGAGATTGCCGAGGACGTCGGGCATCACCCGGCACTTCTCACCGAGTGGGGCAAGGTCACCGTGACCTGGTGGTCCCACGAGATGAAGGGTCTGCACAAGAACGATTTCATCATGGCCGCCAGAACCGACGAGGTAGCGAAATAAGATGTTCGAGCAGATTGCGCGTGTACCCGGGGATGCCATCCTCGGCCTGATCGAAGCCTTCAACAAGGACACCAACCCGCAGAAGGTCGACCTCGGCGTGGGCGTCTATCGCGATGCCAACGGCAATACGCCGGTCATGCGTGCGGTCAAGCAGGCCGAGGACCGCCTGGTCGAGAGCGAAGTCACCAAGACCTACATCGGCTCCCACGGTGACCCGCGCTTCGGCAAGGTCGTGCTGCCGATGGTGCTGGGCGCCGAGTCGCCGGTGCTGGCTGCCAACCGTGCCAGCGCCACTCAGGCGCCCGGCGGTACCGGTGCCCTGCGTCTGGCGGCAGACTTCATCGCCAGCAACCTCAAGGGCCGTGATATCTGGCTGTCCACTCCGACCTGGCCGAATCACCTGGGCATCTTCGATGCCGCAGGCGTGACGCGTCACAGCTACCCGTATGTCGACGAGAACAATCGCCTCGACTTCGACGGCATGCTGGCGACCCTCAAGACGATTCCGGAAGGCGATGTGGTGCTACTGCACGCCTGCTGCCACAACCCGACCGGGTTCGACCTGAGCCGCGAGCAGTGGGACCAGGTGCTGGAAGTCGTCCAGTCACGCAAGCTGCTGCCGCTGATCGACTTCGCCTATCAGGGCTTCGGTGATGGTCTGGAAGAAGATGCCTACGGCGTGCGCCTGCTGGCCGAGAATGTCGATGAAGCCATCATCACCAGCTCCTGCTCCAAGAACTTCGGCATCTACTGCGAGCGTACCGGCTGCCTGATCCTGATAGCCAAGGACGAGGACAGCATGCTGGACGTGCGCTCCCAGGCCGCGATCACCGCGCGTGAGAACTACTCCAATCCGCCGGCACATGGCGGTGCGGTAGTCATCGACATTCTCGAGGACGAGACGCTGCGCGCGGAGTGGAAGAGCGAGCTGACCGAGATGCGCGAGCGCATCAATGGCCTGCGTCGTGAGTTCGTCGAGGCGCTCAAGCCGTATGGCCTGGATGAGCAGTTCGCCTTCATCGCCGAGCAGCGCGGCATGTTCTCCTACACCGGCCTGACACCGGAGCAGGTCGATCGCCTGCGTGACGAGTTCGGCATCTACATGGTGCGCTCCGGACGCGCCAACGTGGCCGGCTTCTCCAGCGAGAATCTGCCCTACGTCGCCAAGGCCATCGCGACCGTCGTCAAGGGCTGAGCCTGACCGAACGCTTCGTGAAAGATGAAAAACCCGCCGATTGGCGGGTTTTTCATTGCTGGAACGAGACATTGTCAGGCGCCCTCAGTCGGTAGCCTTCGCTGTCACCGCGACCGTCATTCCTCGCGCTCGACAGGCAGCGTCGCGAGACTCGCCGCCACCGCCTCTTCCAGCAGGCTGACCAGCAAGGCCTGCACCTCATGCAGCGGTTCATCGTCCTGCGCTGCCTGCCACTGCCACTTGAGCGCCAGATAGCGCTCGCTGCGCATCGAGAGCGGCATGCCGATCAGGTCGCCTCCGGCATCCTCGAGTACCTGATGCGCCGACAGGGCATCGATGATGGTGGCAGCACTGCCTGAGCGCGCCAGACGCCCGGCGCTGGCAGGCGTGGCCACCTCCACCAGACTCGCCGGCGTCACGCGCTCTCGCTTGAGAAGTCCACGGACCAGCCGCCCCTGACTGCTGCTTTCCGGCAGCTCCACGAACGGCCGCTCATTGAGGCGTTCCACCGTCAGCGGCTTGTCGAGCAGTGGCCAGCGTGAAGGCCACAGCAATATCAGTGGCAGCTTGAGCGCAGTCTGGCCTGCAGCGTCGCGCTGCTCGTCGGCAGCCTCGACGGGAGGCTGTGCCGCCGCTGTCGTGTCGTCCAGAGAGGACAGCAGATCATCCTGGCGAGTGATACCGACCTCCGACAATGCGGCATCGTCTCCCAGCTCCGGCATGCCTGAGGAGATGCCCTGCGCCGCAGGGATGCCGGCGCCCTCCTCGGCGCCCTCCACCAGCACGGTCTCCTCACGGGCCCGTGCGCGCAGACTCTGCTTGAGTTCGCGCGCGCGTGCGGCCGCTGTCCTGGCACGCTTGCCGCCCTGAGGCTCCTCCGGCGCTTCCAGCGTGACGGCCATGTGTATCCGCCCCTCGGCCAGCGCCGCGGCATGCGTCGAGGCTTCCATCACCTCAAGGCTCGGCAGCCAATCACTCAACGACTCGCTGGCCGCGATGCGCTCAAGCCATCCGGTGCTGAAGGCTTCCAGAGACGGCGTCACTGCCAGTACCAGGCGCGGGCGCTTGCCACTGCCCGGCCCGAAGGCCAGTCGCCTGAGCTCGGACTGCGCGGTGAACATCCGGGCCAGTGACGGGGTCAGGCGTTCGGCTTCCGGCGTGGGCACCAGCCGGCCACCTTCACGCAGGAACAACGAATAGCCCAGCGTCTGCTCAAGCTGTGCCAAGCCCCGCGAGACCACCGGCACGCTGATGCCCAGCTGCGCCGCGCCACCCTTCATCGATCCGCACTCGATCACCGCCCACAGCATTTCCAGCTGACGCAGCCGTATGCCGGGTTCACGTGTGCCTGTGTCTGACTGCGCCATGATATTGCTCCTTGAAGGGGTTCGTCCGCGATGCTCCGAGAGCCAGCAGTGGGCGCCAGCTCATTTAGCCTTACGCTAATCATGCTGGCGCCAAATGTCACGCTTCACCAGCCTTCAAGACGTCATGCCCCTGAAACGACACTCCCCCCGCTGATGAATCAGCGAGGGGAGTGAGGGACAAGGCATCGATGCGCCAGTCATTCGTTCAGACCGGCCACTCGTTCAGGCCGGTCATTCCTTCAGACCGGCAATGGGCGAGCCATCACGAGAGTGCCAGTACGCCTTCTGCTTCAAACAGCACGCCCTTGGGCAGCTCCTTGACGCCGACGGCAGCACGCGCCGGATACGGCTGGCTGAAGTACTGCTCCATCAAGGTGTTGACCACGCCGAAATTGCTGAGATCGGTCAGGAACAGGTTGACCTTGACCAGCTGATCCAGGCTACCGCCTGCCGCTTCACACACCGCCTTGAGATTGCGGAACACCTGATCGGCCTGAGCCTCGAATCCGCCCTCCACCACGTCCATGGTGGCCGGGTCCAGCGGGATCTGGCCGGACAGGAACACCAGGTTACCGGTACGCACCGCCTGGGAATAGGGACCGATGGCGGCAGGTGCGGCGTCAGTGGAGATGATCTGCTTGGTCATGCGGGCTTCCTTGTATCGAGTGATGAAAGAGAGGTCTTGAAGCGTGTGGGAGACGCGTCACCTGACGGCGTGCTCAGCGACTCCCTGATGACACGAGACGAGAAACGGGAGCGATCCGGGCCCGCCGACACCGGCAGGCCCTGACGACGGCACATGACATTCAGGCAGCGTAACGACCGAGGTTCAGCCCGTTCGGGTCGATGCCGGGCGTACGCCCGCCGACCAGGTCCGCCAGCAGGCTGGCGCTGCCACAGCTCATGGTCCAGCCGAGCGTGCCGTGTCCGGTGTTCAGCCACAGGTTGTCATACTTGGTGCCACCGATGATCGGCGTGGAATCCGGGGTCATCGGACGCAGGCCGGCCCAGAATTCCGCCTTGGCATAGTCGCCCGCTTCCGGGAAGACATCACGCACCACCATGTTGATGGTCGCACGGCGCTTCTCGAGCAGGGACAGGTCGAAGGACGCAAGCTCCGCCGTACCGCCCACGCGGATGCGATCATCGAAGCGCGTCAGCGCGACCTTGAAGGTCTCGTCCATCACCGTGGACTGCGGCGCGGCATCGGCATTGATGATCGGCACGGTCAGGCTGTAGCCCTTGACCGGGTAGATCGGCAGATCCAGATCCAGATCACGTGCCAGGAAGGGCGAGTAGCTGCCCAGACACATCACATAGCTGTCGGCGCTCATCTCGCCGCGGTCGGTGATCACCTTCTCGATCCGGCTACCAGTACGCTGGATGCGCTGGATCGTGGTATTGAAGACGAACGTGACGCCCAGGGTGTCACGGCAGTAATCCGCCAGCCGGTTGGTGAACAGATGGCAATCACCGGTCTGATCGTCCGGCAGGTGCAGCCCGGCGATGAACTTGCCCGGCACGCGCGCCAGGGCCGGCTCGACGGCGGCGCAGGCCTCGGCATCCAGCAGCTGGTGACGCACGCCACATCCGGCCAGTACCTTCATGTCCTTCTGCACGGCCTTGACCTGGGCCTCGTTGCGGAACAGCTGCAGCAGGCCCTTCTGACGGTCCTCGTAGCGCAGCCCCGTCTCTTCACGCAGCGAATTGATGCACAGACGACTGTATTCCGCGACGCGAACCATGCGCTCCTTGTTCACGGCATAACGGTCCGCATTGCAGTTGGCGAACATCTTGACCATGAACTTGGCCATCTGGGGGTCCATGCGCGGCTGGATCTTGAGAGGCGCGTGCTCCTGGAACATCCACTTGACGGCTTTCTGCGGAATGCCCGGTGCCGCCCAGGGAGAGGAAAAACCGAAGGACACCTGGCCGGCATTGCCGTAGCTGGTTTCCATCGCCGGACTGGCCTGACGATCCACGACCGTGACCTCATGGCCCTGACGCGCCAGATAGTAGGCACTGGTCACGCCGACGACACCGCTTCCGAGCACAAGAATCTTCATGTTGTTCTACTCCGTGACTGCAACCGCGCTCGGCGGTGGAAGAAAGGGGGGTTCCGTGCGCCGCGCACGAAACGTATCGCTTGATCCAGCCCCGAGCAGCAGCGCCGCCTTCAGTGGCTTGACCTCAATTACCCCAGTATAAGAGTGAAATCCGTCACGAATATTCTGTTATTGGCCTCCAATACAGATGATTGATAGCTAATTTTGCCAACCTACCAGCAATTACGCACAAAAAAGCGGCCATTTTTAGAATGGCCGCTTTTGCGCTACGTCAAGGACTCGTCCTGGCAGTCTCACCCTCTCGAACACCCCCTCATCGGCATCACGCGGTGGCGCTCTCGACAGGCCCTCGGGAGGGCTTGCCCAGCCCACCGATCGCCTGACGATAGAGACGCCAGGCCACGATACCGGCCAGCAGATTGCCGATGGCCGCCCCGATCGCGACGCCGCGCAGACCATCGAGCTCAGCGCCCAGCCAGACGGCTGGCAGGAAGCACACGAAGAGACGCAGGAAGGACAGGAGCGTGGCCCGTAGCGGCCAACCCAGCGCATTGGCGGCCGAGACCACCAGCATGCAGATTCCCAGGAAGGCATAGCTTGGCAGCATCCAGGGGATCAGCAGGACCAGCGCCGCGCCGACCTCCTCATTGCCGACCAGCAACCGGGACAAGGGGACGGCGAGGAGCGCTACCACCACGCCCAGCACCAGCTGCCAGATGATCACGATCCTGGCGACCAGATTCATCAGTCGGCGCACTTCCTGCCAGCGACCTGCGCCGTAGCACCGCCCCAACCAGGGGGGCAATGACATGGTGAGCGCCAGCACCACGATCAAGGAAAAGGTCTCGAGCCGGCAGGCGATCCCCCAGGCGGCCACCTGGGTCTGACCCAGCGTCGCCACGATGGCCGTGACCAGCATGGCGGACACGGCCGGCATCATCTGAGAAAGGATGGCCGGTGCCGCGATCCCCGTCAGCTGACGCCAGGAGTCCCGCCATTCCTGAACCAACCCCTGCACCGCGATCCACTCTTCCTGCAACAGCTTGAAGGTCGTCACCATCAGGCCGATCACGAAGGCGATCAGCGTCGCCCAGGCAGCCCCCGCCAATCCGAACCCCGGCACGGGGCCGAGACCGAAGATCAGCAGAGGGTCCAGCGCCAGATTGAGCAGACTGGTCACCAGCATCATCACGCCGGGCAGCCGCGTGTTGCCGTGGGCACGAAACAGGCTGTAGAGCACATAGGCCATGGCGCCCACCCAGCTGGCCACCAGCCAGGGGCCCCAGTACTGCTCGATCAGCGAGAGCTCCTGGTCATTGGCGCCCAGCAGATGGAAGGCCGGCGCACGTATCAGCCATAGTCCTACCATCAACAGTGCCAGCAATCCGCCGGAGACCAGCACCACCACACTGCCGAGCCGCCGGGCACGAGCGTCCTCCCCTGCCCCCAGCGTGCGTGACACGATGGCGGCAATGGCGATGCCCATGCCGACCTGGACCCCGATGATCAGGAAGGTCAGCGGGAAGGTGAAGGACTGAGCCGCCAGTGGCGCCGTTCCCAGGCGCGACACGAAGGCGGCATCCACCAGATTGAAGCCCAGCAATCCCATGATGCCGATGGTCATCGGCAGTGTGGAACGCCAGAGACGGGACATCAGCTCGCCGGTACTCGGACAGGATGAAGGCGAGGATGTCGAAGAAGTACGAGTTGAAGACATGCAATCACTCCCAGGATGCCAGGCATCGCTGGTCTGAAGAAGAGAACGAGGGCGCTTGAGCTACGCGACGACAGCGCTTGAACGTTGATTCTAGGGATTCCGCCGTCAGGCAGATACTGCCAGCCAGACATGTCTTTGATGCAGTAACGGCAACACGAAGGCGAGAAAATCCGTTGATGCGTAGTATTAGCGGAAACATTGGGCGTGCTAAGCTTCGCCTGTTGACGATGCTGACCCGCTGGGCGACCGGTCTGTCCCTACCGATTGTCCTGCCATCTGCGGGCGGCGTCCCTGTCTGCTGAAGCGCGCCGCAACCCTGAAGAGCAGGACGGCTGCGTGAGCCTTTTCCTGTTGCATCACGAGAGGTCATACCGTGGATAAAGCATCCCGCTTGTTGCTGTTTCTGGATGTCGTGGAAGCACAGAGCTTCTCCAAGGCAGCCGATCATCGTCAGGTCAACCGCTCGGTGGTTTCCAAGCAGATCAGTCGTCTGGAAGAAGAGTTGCAGATTCGTCTCTTCAACCGCTCGACCCGCTCGCTGGCCCTGACCGATGCCGGCCGCGAGATCCATCAGCATGCCTTGCGGCTGCGCGAAGTGCTGGAAGACACCGATGATGTCGCGGGCGCCTACCAGGACGGGCCACGAGGGGTGCTCAAGATCACCAGCCCCAGCCACTTCGGTCGCACCTACGTGGCTCAGGCGGTGCGCCTCTACATGGAGCGCTATCCGGACACCCAGGTGGAAGTCCGTCTGGAAGACCACCTGACCGACCTGATCGGTGGCGGCTATGATCTCGCCATCCGCATGTCGGAACTGGAAGACTCCAACCTGATCGCGCGTCCCCTGGCCGCGCATCGCCATCTGATCTGCGCATCGCCTGCCTTCATCGAACGCCACGGCATGCCGAAGACCCCCGCGGACCTCTCGGGGCTGCCGGCGGCCGTCTATTCACGCGATGGCTTCATTCTCGACCGCCTGCGGGTGTGCAGTGAAAGTGGCGTCGAGGAAAAGGTGGCGCTGGATTCTCGCCTCAAGGTCAATGATGCCGACGTGCTGATCGGAGCCATCAAGTCCGGTGCCTGCTATGGCATGATCTCCGCCATCAACATCAAGGATGAGGTACTGAATGGCGAGCTGGTCCCGTTGCTTACCGACGTGCCGATGAAGCCGCTGCCATCCATCCATCTGGTCTACCCGCATCGCCAGTATCTCCCCCAGAAGACGCGTCGCTTCAGTGATTGCCTGCAGGAAGTCGTCGGGACTCCGCCGGTGTGGGAGCAGCGCATTCCGGGCTTCGAGAACATGTACGGCTACGGCAAGACCTGCAGCTGAGCGCGTCACTTGCCTGTCTGGCGCCCGCTTCTGCTGCATGAAGCACCGAAGGAAAAACGAAAACGCCCGTCATGCGACTGCATGACGGGCGTTTTCGTTTCCTGTGCCAGACAGGGCTTGCACCCGTCAGCTCAGGCGGCCCCGGGACAGGGGCGAATGCAGGGCTTGTTGCCAAGCCACTGCTTGAGCTCCGGCAGGCGCTTGGGCCGCGCGTAACGGAAGCCCTGCACCAGATGGCAACCCATCTCCACCAGCAGGCGTTCCTGCTCCACCGTCTCGACGCCCTCGGCCAGCACTTCCATGCCGAGGCTATCGGCCAACGAGATGGCATGCGAGACGATGGCGCGGTCACGCGCATCATGATCCAGGCTACGGACGAACTGCTGGTCCACCTTGAGGCGACAGGCGCGTAGATCCCGGACATAGAGCAGCGAGGCAAAGCCGGTCCCGAAGTCATCGATGGCAAGCCTGACACCTCGGTCGATCAGACCGGTCAAGCGCTCGACGACGCGATCCAGATCCGGCACCCGTGAGGACTCGGTGATTTCCAGCTCCAGCCGCTCGGGGGCGAAGTCGTGCAAGGCGAGCGCCTGTGAGACTCGCTCGGGAAAGCCGGGGTCACGAAATTCCTGGGCCGAGACGTTGATCGCCACCGACAGCGGCTTGCCGTCCGGGGTCACCAGATCCCGCGTCGCCTTGAGAGCAGCATCCATCACACGAGCCCCGACGGTACCGATCAAGCCGTACTGCTCCGCCAGCGGAATGAAGCGCCCAGGCCCGATGGTCCCGAGCTCCGGATGGTCCCAGCGCACCAGCACCTCCACGCCGACCGCCTGACCACTGACCAGATCGAACTGGGGCTGGAAGGCAAGATCGAGCTCTTCGAGATGCTCGCGCAGGTCACTGGTCAGTCGGTAATCGTTGAGGTGACGCATGTGGGCACCGGGCGAGAAGACATGCCAGGCCCCGCAGACATCGATATCGTCCTGCTCGCCATGCAGCATGGCCAGTTCAGCCAGGTGCAGCAGCCGATGCGCGCGACGCGCGTGCTGAGGCGCCAGGCTGATGCCCACCCGCGCGGTGACGGGCAAGGACTTGCCATCCAGGCGCATCAGCGTGACCAGCTGCTCGCACAGCTCGCTGGCCCGCGCGATCAGGGCGACTTCATCGCCGGTGAAGAACAGCGCGAAGGCATTGCCCAGCGGACGACAGACCAGTGCATCGCGGTATTGCAACGACATCGCTTCCGCCACGCGCTCCAGCAGCGGGTCGATACGCTCCGCGCCATGCGCCGAGTTGATGATCTCCAGATGGGTCAGCGAGAGATAGATGATGCCGCCATCGACCGCCTCACCGGACAGCAGCTCGTCCACCTGGGCATTGAAGCGATCACGCGACAGCAGGTTGATCGGCTGCAGTCGACGCAGCGCGATCAGCACCTTGTCGTCCAGACCGGCAGCGCGCGCTTCGGCCAGACCCGAGAACGGCGCCTTGAGGCGCACGCGGCGCTCACTGACCGGTTCAAGCCGCGGGCGCGCCTCACCGAACAGCTCCTTCCAGCCACAGGTATAGGCGACGAGTCGTTCTTCATCGAACACCGCCATTCGCCAGGGAAGGTTGGCCTGCTGCACCAGCAGCCAGTGGCCCAGCTCCCCGTCGATCCCCATCATCCACATCCCCGGCTGGCCGCTGAGCCCACAGGGCTCCGGCAGATGCGACAGGGTTCTCGGCAGTTCAGGCTGGTGTTCTGCCTGACGGGCACGGGGTGAGCTCCAGGCGAGCTGGCCGAAGCGGTCGAAGATCCACAGCGGCTCTTCGATGGAGGACAACAACTTGATCAGAATATCGAGAGGCACGCTCACCCCACTGCAGTCACAATGAATAAGGGTCTTGCTATCCCGCCCGCTGACGGTGCAACCGTTACCGCCATCGAGCTCACCTCCGGTCCTTCACATGCCATGTCTCACTTCAACGGCATGTCCTGCACTTTCACCATTACTGCAATCTTTCGCTAATACACTGAGTCTATGTCAGGGCATGGGGCAGGTACCAAGGCTATTTTCTCGCCCCATCAACGCTTGCGATGTCTCGACGCTTTTCCTGAGCCAATGCGGTACGCGCCTCCCGGCCATCCAGAATGTCCTGCTGGCCTCAAAGTGTCCTGGTGGGCATCAAAGTGTCCTGGTGGCCTCAAAGCGTCCTGGTGGCATCAACACCGCGGGAAGAGTAGGATAGGCGCCCGTTTCGCCCGGACCGGATCCCGGGCGCCGAATCCATCGGTCAAAGAAATTCTCCGTCATGACTCTCAACGTCCCGAATTCCGCTGTATCCGCTCCTGCCTCCTCTGCAGAGCGCCCCCGCGCCGTCGTCATCTACTCCGGTGGCATGGACTCCTACACCGTCCTGCACCAGGCGCTGAAGGAAGGCTTCGAGGTACACGCCCTCTCCTTCCATTACGGCCAGCGCCACTCGCGTGAGCTCGACGTCGCACGCCAGGTCTGCGAGTCACTGGGCGTCGCCCACGAAGTCGTCGACATTCGCGCCATCCATGGACTGATCGACAACTCCGCGCTGACCAACAGTGACCAGGCGATGCCCAAGGCCGACTACGACGAGGACTCCATGACCTCGACCGTGGTGCCCAATCGCAACATGATCCTGCTGTCCCTGGCGATCGCCAAGGCCGTCAATATCGAGGCTGGCGTGTGCTTCTATGGTGCCCACGGCGGAGATCACGTGCTCTACCCGGATTGCCGTCCGGAATTCGTCGAGAAGATGAATGCCGTCGCCGCGATCGCCAACTTCTCGCCGGTGGAGATTCGCGCGCCCTTCCTGCACGCCAGCAAGGACGAGATTCTGGCCGCCGGCATCGCCATGCAGCTCGATTACGCCCAGACCTGGACCTGCTATGAAGGCCGTGAACTGGCCTGTGGGGAATGCGGCAGCTGCCGTGAGCGCCTCGCTGCCTTTGCCGCCCATGGGCTGAGCGATCCGCTCGGGTATGACACGGCCGATTCGGCCAAGGGCGCAGGCACTCTCTGATGTATACGGTAAAGGAAGCGTTCTACACCCTGCAGGGCGAAGGTGCTCGCGCAGGGCGCGCCAGCGTGTTCTGCCGCTTTGCGGGCTGCAATCTGTGGAGTGGTCGTGAGCAGGACCGCGACACCTCGGTCTGTCGCTTCTGCGACACCGATTTCGTCGGCACCAACGGCCAGAATGGCGGCAAGTTCCGCACCGCAAGCGAGCTGGCGGACTTCCTGGCCAGCCTGTGGCCGGAACACTCCGGCATCGCCACGCCCTATGTGGTCTTCACCGGCGGTGAGCCACTGTTGCAGCTCGACCGCGAACTGGTGGACGCGATGCACGCCCGCGGCTTCGAGATCGCGGTGGAGACCAACGGCACCGTCACGCCGCCCGCCGGCATCGACTGGCTATGCGTCAGCCCCAAGGGTGCCAGCGAGCTGGTCCTCACCGGCGGCGATGAGCTCAAGCTCGTCTACCCGCAGCCGGAGGCGCTGCCGGAGCGCTTCGTCAGTCTGGACTTCGCGCACTTCTATCTGCAGCCACTGGATACCGCCGCCCTGGATGCCCTGCCCGCGCCAGCCGCCGCTCGCGAGCATTATCGCGAGGTACTGGCGACGGATACGCCGATGAACCAGTGCGTCAGTTACTGCATGGCCAATCCCCAGTGGCAGCTATCGCTGCAGACTCACAAGATCAGTGGTATCGATTGATGACGGCAATGACTTCCAAGACCCTGTTCGTCAGGGCCCTCACCGCGGTGGATGCCTCGGTGTGGAGCAATACTCGCGGCCTGCATGGCATCAGTCAGCATCTGGACCTGGAGCTGGACGGCGCCGTCGGCCATGACGGCATGCTGTTCGACTTCGGCGACGTCAAGCCGTGGGCCAAGCGCATGATCGACCAGGACGCCGATCACACCTTGATCGTGCCCAGTCAGGCCGACGGCGTGAGCGTCACGGACTGCCCGGAAGGACTGTGTCTGCGCTTCACCCAGCCCTATGCCATGGAAGTGCGCGGCCCGCGCCAGGCCTTCTGCCTGCTGCCGGTGGCCGAGGTCACCACCGTGGTGCTGGCCAACCACTTCGAGAAGCTGCTGACGCGCCGCCTGCCGCCGCGCGTCGAGGCGCTGCGCGTGCGCCTGCGCGATGAGTGCATCGAGGGTGCCGCCTACACCTACAGTCATGGCCTGCGTCATCACAGCGGCAACTGTCAGCGTATCGCGCATGGTCACCGCTCCCCGCTGGTCATCGAACGCAATGGGCTGCGGGACACGGCGCTGGAAGCCGAGTGGGCCGAGAAGCTCAATGACCGCTACCTGGCCGAAGAAGGCGATCTGATCGACCGTCCCGGCCGTGAGCTGGTATTCAGCTATGAGGCACCGCAGGGCAGATTCCGCATTCGCCTGCCGCGCAAGCAGGTCTGGTTGCTGCCGACACCGACCACCATCGAGTGGATCGCCGACTGGCTGGCGCGCCAGATCGCTCTCGACAGCGGCGACAGCATTCGCGTCGAAGCCTATGAAGGGATCAACAAGGGCGCCATCGCGCGGCACACGCCAGAGACCGCCCGCCAGCCGCTGGTGCTGCCTGAGCATGAGGAAATGCCCGCCACATCATGACGCAGACCGCCCACCACCTCGCGGCCACTCCCGCATCCGGCTGCCGCGCCGGCTGCGGGGGGTGCTGCATCGCGCCTTCCATCTCGAGCCCGATTCCCGGCATGCCCAATGGCAAGCCGGCAGGCGTGCGCTGCGTGCAATTGGATGACGAGAATCTGTGCAAGCTGTTCGGAACGCCACAACGACCGGCCGTGTGTGGCAACTTCGACTTCGATATCGAGCTGTGTGGCAATTCAAGCGAAGAGGCCCTGCGCCTGATCGGCGAGTGGGAGCGCCTGACGTGAGAGACGCCCCCTGAGGGATAGATCTCAGCTCACTCGCCGAAGAAATTGAAGGGCCTGGCGGCACCCTCGCTGCGACAGGCCAGCAAGGCGGCATTCAGCTGACGGGAATCCGCCAGCGGCAACGCAGTCGCCCTCCCCTCCTGCCCCTGCTGCTCCAGCGGCGCGATCAACTCGAGTCTTGAGTCCTCGCGCCAGCTGGAAGGCGCAAGTTCGGCTCGTCCCTTGGCACGGTTATAGCTGCGCCAGCCTTCCGTCGTGTGAAAGATGCCCTTCACCCGCCAGTCGCGCGGCAGTCCATCCAGCCACCGGGTCAGCTGATCAAGATCGAACACCTCGCCCGCCACGATTCGCCATCCCAGACTGGCATGCTCAAGCCCTTCGGCCTGCTCGATCACCGGTGCGCCGGGCAATGGCATCACGCCTGAGGCTGACGTCTTTTCACTGGTGGAAGTCTCCTGCGCCAGACGCGCCCTATCCCGCGCAGCGCGATGGGCAGCCGGCATGCTGATCTCGGGCTGGTTCTCACGATCTTCGCTGACGTGATGGGAGTCGCTGGCGTGCAAGCCGCCCTGGCGATGGGATTCACGCCCTGCTGGCAGCAGCCAATCGATCAGCGCGACCTCCTGACCGTCCATGCGTGCCTGGGCCGGCTGACTTTCGCCGTCGGCTCTGCCCAGCTCACCCACCCAGCGCTTGCGCGGCCACATCCCTTCCAGAAACTCATGCGCGGCCGCCAGCTGCTCATCAGTCGCCAGATCCCGCTTGCTGAGCACCACGCCCCCCGCCAGCGTCAGCTGATCCTGGAAAGTGCCATGCTCACGCGTACGGGTATCGTCCAGTGCACGCGGGTCCAGCAGGGTGATGACTTCCTCGAGCTCAAGCGCGGAGGCCAGCCCTTCACTGCGCAGCACATCGATCAACCCTGCGGGATGGCCCAGCCCCGAGGGCTCGATGATCAGACGATCAGGCCGGGTCTGATGGATCAGGCTGACCAGTCCCGCCTGCAGCACGAAGGCCAGCTGACAGCACAGGCACCCGCCGGGCAGCCCCTTGACGCTGACATCCTCGCGTCCGGCAAACAGTGCCTGATCGATGCCTACCTGCCCGAATTCATTGACCAGGATCGCCCAATGCTCATCCGCCGGCTTGGCCGCGACCAGTGCCTGGATGAAGCTGCTCTTGCCGGTTCCCAGAAAGCCGGTGATCAGATGCACCGGTATCCGCGTGTGACGTGCTAAATCCGTCGAGGCGTCGCCGGTATCGGCGCCGCGTGAAGCCAGAGACATGCTGAATTCTCCGCAGGATGAAGGGCGTGCAAAAGGTTATAGAGTAACAAAATAAGCCCGGCGACGACGTCTCGTGAAGCGAATCCTGCCTTGCGACATGACGCAATCCGGCAATCGGCAAGCCGCCGCCAAGGGGACATACGCAAAACCCCTCGCCACCAGAGGTGACGAGGGGTTTCAGGCTTGCCTTGCGACCTGACTGACGTGCGTGATCAGGCAGCGCGGGTCAGGATACGACGCGCCACATCCGGCGTGATGTCACCGTGCTCGCCGATGGCAGTGAAGCCATGACGTGCCAGGTTGTCGACCAGCAGGTCGATGCTGTCGGCACCGATGCCGGCTTCGCTCAACGATACCGGCGCGCCCATGCGGGTGAAGAATTCACGCGTCTTGTCGATGGCAGCGCGGGCGACGCTTTCATCATCACCGTCCAGCGCCCAGACACGACGACCATACTGCGCCAGCTTGGCACGCTTGGCCTCGAACATTTCTTCCCACAGCGCCGGCATCACGATGGTCAGGGTGCGGCCATGATCGACACCGTGCAGTGCGGTGATCTCGTGACCGATCATGTGCGTGGCCCAGTCCTGCGGCACACCACGCCCGATCAGACCGTTGAGGCCCAGGTTGGCGGCCCACATGATGTTGGCGCGCACGGCCAGGTCATCCGGCTGGCTCAGTACCTTGGGGCCTTCCTCGATCAAGGTCAGCAACAGACCCTCGGAGAAGCGATCCTGGACCGGCGCGTTGACCGGGTAGGTCAAATACTGCTCGCTGACGTGCACGAAGGCATCGACGACACCGTTGACGCTCTGGCGCTCCGGCAGGGTCAGGGTGGTGGCCGGGTCCAGCACCGCGAAGCGCGGGTAGGCCAGTTCGCTGAACATCGGCAGCTTGTCGTGGGTCTCGTAATTGGTGACCACGGCATTGCCGTTGGACTCGGAGCCAGTGGCCGGCAGGGTCAGCACCACGCCCAGCGGCAATGCCGTCTCGGGATGCTTGCCTTCGGCGAGAATCTCCCACGGATCACCGGCGTGACAGGCGGCCAGCGCGAGGAACTTGCTGCCATCGGCGACGCTGCCTCCCCCGACTGCCAGCAGATAATCGACCTTCTCGCGCTTGATGACCTCCAGCGCTTCCAGCAGGGTGTGATAGCTCGGATTCGGCTCGATGCCGCCGAAGCTCCACCACTGATGGCCCTCCAGTGCCGCTTCCACCTGATCCATCACGCCGTTCTTCTTGATGGAGCCACCCCCATAGGTGACCAGCACGCGGGCATCGGCGGGAATCTCGTCACGCACCTTGGCGATCTGGCCGGCACCGAAGTGCACGCGGGTCGGGTTCTGATAGGTAAAGTCCTGCATGATGCTCTCCTCGCAGAGTCAGGGGCGGCACGGCGGCAATGCAGAACGCCGCCATGACCAGGCGCCACCTGACACAGGGTGTCGCGTGAGGGCCTGGTGACACGAAAACGAAATGAAGACGTCACCACCCCACGAATGTTGCGCACATTCTAGAGCAGCATCTACGACGAAAGTAGAGCACAGTGCGCACGTCTTTGGTTCGTGTGAATCACCAATCGCGTCGCGACGTGACAGCTTCTCACCAAAGCGAATGGCGCTCACCCACGCGAATGCCTTTCACCAACGCGAAAGGCTCGCCGTGGCGAGCCTTTCGTGAATGCCTGAGCACCGCGCGTACGCGAGGCGTCAGGTGTTCGGGGCTTCAGTGCTGCCGTCTCAGGTTACAGACGTACCAGCATCTTGCCCTTGTTGGCGCCTGTGAACAGCTTGAGGAAGGCGTCCGGCGTCTGTTCCAGTCCCTCTTCCACCGTCTCTTCGTAGTCGATATCGCCCTTGGCGACCTGCGGCCCTACCTCTTCGAGGAAGCGGCTGTAGTTGTCCCAGTGGTCAAAGACGATGAAGCCCTGCATGCGCGCCCGGCGAATCAGGATCATCGAGATATTGGAGGGGCCCGCCGCCACCTCGGTATCGTTGTAGCTGGAGATCATGCCGCAGACGGCGATGCGTGCACCGACGTTCAGGTTGTTGAGCGCCGCCACCAGGCAGTCACCACCGACGTTCTCGTAGTAGACATCGAAACCGTCCGGGCAGGCCTCCTTGAGCGCTTTCGTCAGCTGCTCAGCATCCTTGCCCTTGTAGCTGACCGCCTTGACGCCGCGCGCCTCCAGCCAATCCAGTTTCTCCTGGCTGCCGGCGATGCCGACGACAGTCCCGCCCTTGGCCTTGGCCAGCTGCACGGCGAGCGAGCCGACCGCACCGGAGGCCGCGCTGACCAGCACGTTGTCGCCCTCTTTCATCTCGGCGATGATGTTCAGACCGGTCCAGGCAGTCATGCCCGGCATGCCCAGCACGCCCAGGTAGGCCTGCTCCGGCACGTCGATGCTCGGCAGCGGCTCGACCTGGTCGCCAGACAGCTGCGCGATATCACGCCAGCCGCCCATGTGACGCACCTTGTCGCCGGTCTTGAAGCGAGAGTCGCGTGACTCGATCACCTCACCGACTGCCGCACCCTGCAGCGGCTCATTGAGCTCGAAGGGGTCAATATAGGTCTTGGCGCCACTCATGCGGCCACGCATGTAGGGATCGACGGACAACCAGCGGTTGCGAATGCGCACTTCCCCTTCGCCAAGCTCGCTCAGCGCCTCTTCACGCAAGGTGAACAGGTCGCGTTCCGGAGTGCCTTTCGGATAGTCGGTGATCGTGTAATAGCGTGTCTGCATGAAATGCTCCTTGCGAATGATCTGGTCAAACGTCACGTGATCAGAATCGTCATCAGGCAGGTGGCCCGAGGCCTTGACCGTGTGACGACAGGTCGCCGCAATCGTTCCCCGGCGACGAAGTCCCACCAGATTACTCGCGCTCCCGATATCACACCAATGACAGAAACTGAATTCCGGTATGCATGAGACTGATATCATGCGTGGTTGAAAATACGCACCTTCATCCCCGTCCGGGGCCTCTTCACCACCGGAAACTTCCCGCCATGCATCTGGCTGAACTCGCTCGCCATGACCTCAACACGCTGGTCGCGCTGCATGCGCTGCTGGAAACGCGCAGCGTGTCTCGGGCCGCGGAGCGCCTCAACCTGAGTCAACCTGCCGTTTCACGTACCCTGGCTCGGCTGCGCGAGGCCTTTGACGATCCCCTGTTCGTTCGTGCGCAACGCGGCCTGCGCCCCACGGCACGTGCCGAGGCGCTCAGACAGCCTCTCGCGCGCCTGCTCCAGGAGCTGGGCGCACTGCTGGCACCCCCCGAATTCTCGCCAGCCGACAGCCAACGCCGCTTCCAGCTGGCCACCACCGACTATGGCATGCACGCCTTCGTGGCACCGCAGATAGCACCGCTGCATGACCAGGCGCCCGGCATCCGTCTGGACATCCAGGCCTATGGGGGCAATGTCGAACAACAGCTGGAGGAAGGGGGGCCGGAGCTTGCGATGTGCGTGCCCACCGCCAAGGTGCCGGCCGGCGTGCATGGGCGCGAGATCGGGGATGACCAGTTCGTCTGCGTGATGCGCAAGGACCATCCGCTGGCAGCGAAGGAGACATTGAGTCTGGAGGACTTCGTCGCCGCCAGCCATCAATTGATCAGCATGGGCGGTGATGAGCGTGGTGCGGTGGATCTCAAGCTGGCGGAGCTGGGCTTGAGTCGGCAGGTCGTCATGCGCCAGCCCCACTTCCTGGCCGCCTTCAGTGTCACCTGCCATAGCGATCTGCTGCTATGCGTTCCGGGCTGCCTGGCCATCAGCATGCTGGATCAGCTACCGCTGGTGCTGCGCCCGCTGCCCATCGCCATCAACCGCTTCTCCTACTGGCTGGTGTGGCACGAACGCCTGCATCATGACGCCGGGCATCGCTGGCTGCGTCAATCTCTCTCGACAGGTATTCAAGCCCGCCACCGCGAACTCTCCCATCGGCTGCGTCAGCGCCTCACGCCGTGACACTGTCGTGACTGCGGGAATGTGCGCAGGATTGACTCGACACTGCACCAGAAATTGCTCCGACACTGAACCAAAAAAAGACCGCCACCCCATGGGGTGGCGGTCTCTGGTGGCAGAGGTCAGGACGTGATTCTCAAGGGAGGCGATGCCTCGAATGAGACGTGACGGTACTCACGACCGTTGCTCCTTGCTCACTTGCGCTCGATATCGGCACTCTCGCGCAAGGATTCCTGCAGCCCCTCGACGGCTGACTGGGCCTGCAGGCGCATCGCCAGACGCGACAGGAACTGGTCCATGTCGCCCGGCTCGGCCTCTCCTACATCGGTCAACGCGATCAGGGCGATGCCGCCCTTGAGGGCTGCCTTGCCATACACCGGCTGGTCTGCCTCAGGATGCGGCAGCGCGAAGGCCTGCTTGACCAGATTCTCAGGCAGCTGGGAATCTCCCTGACGGCTGACGTCGTCTGCGTCGCGCCAGTCGATCCCTTCCAGCGACTTGCCTTCACGCAGCGCCTCGATGCGCGTCTGTGCCAATGCCTCAAGCGCCTTGGCGGTCTTGTCCGCCTTGGCTTCACGCTGCACCTGCTGCTTGACCTCGTCGAGGGCCAGCGTGGTGGCCGGACGCTGCTCGAGCACGCGCAGCACCAGACGGCGACTGTCGTCGAGTTCGATCACATCGCTGTTGTAGCCTTCCTTGAGCACTTCGTCATCGAAGGCAGCCGCCATCACACCCGGCTCGGACAGCAGTTCGTCGTCATTGTCCTGTGCCACCCAGTCGGTCTTCTCCAGCGGAAGATCCAGATCCTCGGCAACGCTGGCCAGATCATCCGCCGCGAAGCTTTCATCCTTGAGCTGCTGCGCCTTCTCATTGAAGGTGTCACGCGAGGCTGACTTGCGCGCCTGGGTGAGCAGTTCATCACGCATTTCGTCGAACGGCGCGATATCGAGCCCGGTCACCTTGATCAGGTGCAGGCTGTCGCCGGTATCGACGATGTCCGAGACCTGCCCTTCATCCAGCGCGAAGGCAGCGTCATCGAAGTCTTCGCCGAAGATACCGCGGGTGATCACGCCCAGCTCACCGCCATCCCCGGCCGTGGAGCTGTCTTCGGAGACCTCGGCCGCCACCTTGGCGAAGTCTTCGCCGTTGGCGAGTGCGTCACGTGCACCTTCGAGCTTGGCACGTGCAGCCGCCACATCATCGCCCTTCTCGACCATGATGTGCGCGATCTCGCGCGGTGCATCGGCACGCTTGGCGGCATATTCGGCCTTGAGCGTGTCTTCACTGATCTCGCCACCGTCGGCCAGCTCATTCTGATCCAGCAGCACATAGGCCAGCTTGACCTGGGCCGGACGCCGATAGTTGTCCTGATGGCTGTCATACCAGGCGGTCAGCTCATCCTCGCTCAAGGTGACCGGCGACTCGAGGTCGGCCTGACTCAGGGTGGCGTAACGGAAACTGCGCGTCTGACGCTGAAGCTGGCTGAGCTTCTCTTCTTCGCCCGGCAGCACGAAGGCACTGGCGGCAAAACCATCGGTCAGCTGCTGACGCAGGGTGTCGCTGCGCAACTGCTCGCGGAAGGACGTCGGCGAGTAGCCGGCGCTGGCCAGACGATTGCGGAAGACGTCGGCGTCAAAGCGGCCCTGGTCGTCCTGGAATTCCGGGAAGCTGACGATCAGTTGATCGAGCTGTTGTTCTGAGAGGTGCAATCCACCCTCTTCGGCGTACTGGTCCAGCAGACGGGAATCGATCATCTGGGTGATGATCTGATTGCGTGCCTCACGCTCCTGTTCGGGAGCGACCTGTCCGGAACGGATGGCACGTTGCACTTCGGTCTCAACTGACTGACGGCTGATCTTGTCGCCATTGACGCTGGCGATCTCGTCACTGCTGCCAGTGAAGGCACCAATGATCGACTCAACGCCGAAGAAGGCAAAGGTGACGACGATAAAGCCAACGATCGTCTTGGCCACCCAGCCATGCGACCGGTCTCGAATTCGTTGCAGCATGCGGGCCTCGAGCTACAGGGAAGGAAATGGCCTCTAGGGCCGCGAATCAGTGACTGTTGATTATACGCATGACGCCGACAGATGCAGGTGCCTTTGGTAGCGGCAGAAGCAGGGTCACCGCAGATTGCCCATGATATCAGTCACAAAAAAAGCGCATCGCCAGGCGATGCGCTTCGATTTCCTGGTGCCGACCTGACAGACAACGACGTCCTGACAGGGCGGCACCACGTCACCGGGTACCTGCAAGAGCAGGCAGACCTCAGTTGACGGCGTCTTTCAGTGCCTTGCCAGCCTTGAAGCTCGGCACCTTGGCAGCACTGATTTCGATCGGATCGCCAGTCTGCGGGTTACGGCCAGTACGAGCAGCGCGCTCCTTGACAGTAAAGGTGCCGAACCCGACCAGTGCCACGGTCTCACCTTTCTTCAGGCTATCAGTGACGGTGTCGACCATCGCATCGAGTGCACGGCTAGCTGCTGCTTTCGGAATATCGGCAGATGCAGCAATGGCTTCGATCAGCTCGGATTTATTCACTCTTCACCCCTTGAATTTGCAAAAAAATTACCAGAAATCAGCGCGAAAATTACGGGTGCTAAACGCGATCGCGACGAAGCGGAGTTTATAGCAACGCCCTCAAACGACTGTCAAGCAACCTCACGCGCAAAACCGCACCACGCCGCCGTTTCGACAACGGCATGGCCAGAAATATCCATCAATGTGTACTGATGACTGACTGACGACCACTGGCATCGTCCTGTCGAGATTCATCCGGCTCACTTGAAGACTTTTCCGCCAGAGCCACCTCAAGAACTTCATCGATCCAACGCACGGGGCGAATGTCCAATGCATCCTTGATGGTGTCCGGGACCTCCTTGAGATCACGGCGATTCTCTTCGGGAATCAATACGAGCTTTATACCACCGCGTCGCGCTGCCAGCAATTTCTCCTTGAGGCCGCCGATCGGCATGACTTCGCCGCGCAGGTTGACCTCACCGGTCATCGCCACATCACAGCGCACGGGGCGCCCACAGTAAGCGGACACCATCGCGGTGACCATGGCAGCCCCCGCACTGGGGCCGTCCTTCGGCGTGGCACCTTCCGGCACGTGAATGTGCAGGTCTTCCTTCTCGAAGCGTTCAGCCTCGATACCGAAGGACTCGGCGCGTGCGCGCACGACGGTATGCGCTGCACTGACCGACTCCTTCATCACGTCGCCCAGCGAGCCCGTCTTGCTGACACGGCCCTTGCCGGGCGTGACCACCGACTCGATGGTCAGCAGCTCACCGCCGACGGACGTCCAGGCCAGACCCGTCACGCGCCCGATCTGGTCCTCGGCATCCGCGAGACCGAAGCTGTACTTGCGGACACCCGCGTAATGCTCGACCTGCTCGGCCTCGAGGTGCATGGAAGACAGCGCACCTTCCCTGGCCTCGGCGACCACGCGCTCGCGCACGATCTTGCGGCAGACCTTGGCGATCTGGCGTTCCAGCTCACGCACACCGGCTTCACGCGAATAGTAACGAATCAGCTCGAGCACGGAGGCTTCACTGAAGGTCAGCTCGCCCGGCTTCAGGCCATTGGCCTTGAGCTGCTTGGGGGCCAGGTAGCGCATCGCGATGGCCAGCTTCTCGTCCTCGGTGTACCCCGGCAGACGGATGATCTCCATGCGATCACGCAGCGGCCCCGGAATGTTCATCGAGTTCGAGGTACAGATGAACAGGGTCTCGGACAGATCGTAATCCAGTTCGAGGTAGTGATCGGCGAACTTGTCGTTCTGCTCCGGGTCCAGCACCTCAAGCAGCGCCGAGGCCGGATCACCACGGTGATCCATGCCCAGCTTGTCGATCTCGTCGAGCAGCACCAGCGGATTCTTGACGCCGGTCTTGGTCATGCGCTGGATGATCTTGCCCGGCAAGGCGCCGATGTAGGTGCGACGGTGGCCACGGATCTCGGATTCATCCCGCACGCCACCCAGCGCCATGCGAGTGTACTGGCGATTGGTGGCGCGAGCGATGGACTTGCCCAGCGACGTCTTGCCGACACCCGGCGGCCCTACCAGACACAGCACCGGCCCCTTGAGCTTCTTGACGCGCTTCTGCACGGCGAGATACTCGAGGATGCGTTCCTTGACCTCGTCGAGACCGTAGTGGTCCTCATCGAGCACCCTGGCGGCGTGATCAATGTCGTGACGCACGCGGGTGCGCTTCTTCCACGGCACGTCGCACAGCCAGTCCAGGTAGGTGCGCACCACGGTCGCCTCGGCGGACGTCGGGCCCATCATCTTGAGCTTGTTGAGCTCCTGATTGGCCTTTTCCTCGGCGTCCTTGGGCATGCCGGCATCCTTGATGCGACGCTCATACTGCTCGACCTCATTGGGCACGTCATCCAGCTCACCCATCTCCTTCTGGATGGCCTTCATCTGCTCATTGAGATAGTACTCGCGCTGCGACTTCTCCATCTGCTCCTTGACGCGGGTACGAATGCGCTTCTCGACCTGCAGCAGGTCGATCTCGGCTTCGATCAGCGTCATCAGGTGCTCGATGCGGTCGCGCACCTTGTCCATCTCGAGCAGCGCCTGCTTGTCATCGATGCCCAGTGACAGGTGGGCACTGATGGTATCCACCAGGCGACTCGGGTCCTCGATGCCCTGCAGGCTGCCCAGCACTTCATTGGGCACCTTCTTGGACAGCTTGACGTACTGCTCGAACTGGTTGAGCAGAACGCGTACCAGGGTCTCCTGCTCGCGCTCGGACAGCGGCTGGCTGTCACGCAGCACGACATCGGCGATGCTGTGACCGTCGTCATGCAGACGAATCGCCTGGATATCGGCGCGTGAGCTGCCCTCGATGAGCACCTTGACGGTGCCATCGGGAAGCTTGAGCAACTGCATGATGTCGGCGACGGTCCCGATCGCGAAGAGATCCTCGGCAGTCGGGTCGTCCTGGCTGGCTTCACGCTGTGCCGCAAGCAGGATCTTCTTGTCGCCTTCCATGGCCACTTCGAGGGCCTGGATCGACTTTTCCCGGCCGACGAACAGCGGAATCACCATCTGGGGATAGACCACCACATCCCGCAGCGGCAGCAGCGGAAGTGTCAGGGTCTGATCATCGTTCTGCTCCATGGCAGACGTTCCTCGGTATTCTGTGGGTGGGCCGCCTCACACGGCTCTCTGATACAGAGACCATGGGGGCAAGGTCATGATTTTGCAATGATCCTGAGACGCATGGGCGGTAACTCAACGCTGAATGAAGCCGCACGCGAGTCATGAGGAACATTGCCAGAGAGGCGAGTGACGAAGGCAAACGCAACGGGGGGCCTTGCGGCCCCCCGTTGGTGCGACTCAGGCCTGGACGCTTCAGCCGTCCTTGCCGGCCACCTTGCCCTGACTCTTCTCTTCGCTCTGGGAGTAGATCAGCAGCGGCTTGCTGTCGCCGGCAATCACTGACTCATCCACTACCACCTTGCTGACATTCTCTTCCGAGGGAATGTCATACATGGTATCGAGCAGCACGCCCTCGAGAATCGAGCGCAGACCACGTGCGCCGGTACGACGCTCGATGGCCTTGCGAGCCACGGCACGCAGTGCGTCTTCACGCAGGTCCAGCTCGACATCTTCCATCTCGAACAGGCGCGAGTACTGCTTGACCAGCGAGTTCTTCGGCTCGGTCAGGATCTGTACCAGCGCGTCCTCGTCCAGCTCGGTCAATGTCGCGATGACCGGCAGACGCCCGACGAACTCGGGGATGAGACCGAACTTGACCAGATCGCTCGGCTCGACATCCGCCAGTACGCGACCAACCGTCTTCTCGTCCTGCTTGCTCTTGACCTCGGCATTGAAGCCGATGCCACCCTTCTCGGCGCGCTCACGGATCACCTTGTCCAGACCGGCGAATGCACCGCCGACGATGAACAGGATGTTGGCCGTGTTGACCTGCAGGAACTCCTGCTGAGGATGCTTGCGCCCGCCCTGCGGCGGCACCGAGGCAGTGGTGCCCTCGATCAGCTTCAGCAGTGCCTGCTGCACACCTTCACCCGAGACATCACGGGTGATGGAAGGGTTGTCAGACTTGCGGGAGATCTTGTCGATCTCATCGATGTAGACAATGCCGCGTTCGGCCTTCTCGACATCGTAATCGCACTTCTGCAACAGCTTCTGGATGATGTTCTCGACATCCTCACCGACGTAACCCGCTTCGGTCAGGGTGGTCGCATCCGCGATGGTGAAGGGAACGTTCAACAGGCGTGCCAGCGTCTCGGCCAGCAGCGTCTTGCCGCTACCGGTCGGGCCGATGAGCAGAATGTTGGACTTGCCCAGCTCCACTTCGTCCGCTGCCTTCTGACCGGCACGCAGACGCTTGTAGTGGTTGTACACCGCGACGGACAACACGCGCTTGGCGCGGTCCTGACCGATCACGTAGTCGTCGAGAGTCGAGCGAATCTCACGCGGCGCCGGCAGGCGATCATCATCACCTTCGGCGTCGGCTTCGAGGACCTCTTCGCGAATGATGTCATTGCACAGATCGACACATTCGTCGCAGATGTAGACGGAAGGTCCCGCGATCAGCTTGCGCACTTCATTCTGATTCTTGCCACAGAAGGAGCAGTACAGCAGTTTGCCGTTCTCGTCCTTGCCTTTGCCGTCAGCCATTCGCGTACCTCTCAATGGCGGTGACTCCCCGGGGAGTCACCGGAAATGCATGTTTACCGACGTCAGGTCAGCCGTGTGCGTGGATCATTCCACGTCCGGACGGCGTTCCAGCACGGCGTCGATCAGGCCGTACTCCATCGCCTGATTGGCGGCCATGAAGTTGTCACGGTCCGTATCGTTGGCGATGGTGTCGAAGTCCTGACCCGTATGGTGCGCGAGAATGCGATTCAGCTTCTCGCGAATGGTCAGGATTTCCTTGGTGTGGATCTCGATGTCCGTTGCCTGGCCCTGGTAGCCACCCAGCGGCTGGTGAATCATCACACGAGAATTGGGCAGCGCGTAACGCTTGTCAGCGGCACCGCCTGCCAGCAACAGTGCCCCCATGCTGGCCGCCTGGCCGATGCATACGGTGGACACGTCGGGCTTGATGAACTGCATGGTGTCGTAGATCGCCATCCCTGCAGTCACGGAGCCACCCGGCGAGTTGATGTACAGATGGATGTCCTTGTCCGGGTTTTCAGACTCGAGGAACAACAGCTGAGCCACGACCAGATTGGCCATGTAATCCTCAACCGGGCCCACAAGGAAGATCACCCGTTCCTTCAGCAGGCGGGAATAGATGTCATAGGCCCGTTCGCCGCGAGCATTCTGCTCGACAACCATCGGAACCAGACCGCCTGCATTCTTGATGTCGAAGTCGTTCATGGGGGCTTCCTTCATCCGATGACATTGATATCCATTGAGCATGCCACTTTACCCTGCCCACTGACCAGAGACCCGGCCGTAGCCGGGTCCTGGAATCACATGCAGAAAGTCAGCACGCTAGGTCAGCAGACAGGTATCAGGCCTGCTCTTCTGCTTCTGCCGCTTCTTCTTCGGCTTCTTCCTGCTGCTGTGCTGCCTGCAGGGCTTCCTGGTAGGACATGGTAACGTCCTTAACCTGAGCCTGTGTCAGCAGCTTGTCAACGGCCTTCTCTTCGAGCAGGACGGACTTGAGCTGGTTGCGAGCCTGTTCGTTGGAACCATAGTACTCGGTGACCTGAGCCGGGTCCTGGTACTGCTGAGCCATTTCTTCAACGCGAGCATTCAGCTCTTCGTCGCTGACATCCATCTCGTTGCTGCTGACGACTTCGCTGAGCAGCAGGCCAGTCTTGACGCGCTGGACCGCCTGGTCCTGGAACAGCTCGCCTGGCAGCTGGGAGACGTCGAAGTCTTCGCCCAGACCGAACTGCTGTGCAGCCTGACGCTTCAGACCGTCGATTTCCTGATCCGCCAGTGCCTGCGGAACGAGGATGTCATTGGCCTTGGTCAGCTCAGCCAGCACCTGCTGCTTGACGCGATTCTCGATCGCGTTCTTCAGCTCGCGCTGCATGTTCTTCTTCACTTCCACCTTGAAGCTTTCGACATCGGCAGCTTCCAGGCCGAACTGGGCGATGAACTCTTCGTTCACTTCCGGCAGTTCCTGAGCCTTGACGGCGTGGACCTTGACCTTGAAGGTCGCTTCCTGACCGGCGAGGTGCTCGGCCTGGTAGTCAGCCGGGAAGGAAACCTTGATTTCCTTGTCGTCGCCAGCAGAAGCACCGACCAGCTGCTCTTCGAAGCCCGGGATGAAGCTGTTGGAACCCAGCACCAGCTCGTGGCCTTCAGCGCTGCCGCCTTCGAAGGCTTCTTCACCGAGGAAGCCTTCGAAATCGATCTTGACCTGGTCGCCGTCAGCGGCAGCGCGCTCGACGTCGGTCCAGGAGGCATTCTGCTTGCGCAGGGTCTCGATCATCTCTTCGACGTCGGCGTCGGTCACTTCGGCCTGCGGACGCTCGATTTCAGCGCCTTCGATCGGCTTCAGTTCGATTTCCGGGTAGATTTCCAGAGTCGCGACGAACTCCAGATCCTTGCCGGCTTCATCGACGGTGGCATCGATCTTCGGCCAGCCAGCCGGGTTCAGTTCGTTTTCGGTGACGGCGGTCACGTAATGCTGGCGCATGATCTCGCCAACGATCTCGTTGCGCACGTCCTTGCCGTAACGCTGTTGCACCACTGCCATCGGCACGTGGCCCTTGCGGAAGCCGTTCAGACGAACGGTCTTGGCGGTTTCCAGAAGACGGGCGTTGACGGCCTGGTCGACTTCAGAAGCCGGCACCGTGATGGTGACCTTGCGCTCGATCGGAGAAGTCGTTGCGACAGAAGCTTGCATGAAAGTTCCTCTACCCACTGGTGGCGTTCGAATCATAAAGGCGAAGATTGTAGAAACCCCGCCACGCGCTGGCAAGCGCGGATATGACCTGCCATATGGTGCCTTGGTCCAAGATATTCAAGGAGCCAGGCCTTTTTCTGCTCCGTCCTCCCGCCTGACAGGCGCATGGAGCGCCCGTCAACCCGGTCAGATCGCAGACGAAGCAGTGCGAAAAAACACGAAAAAAGGGGGAGAAAGCCATTGGCCTTCTCCCCCTTTTGCGGCATGCCGCCCGCCCAAGCGGGACAGGCAGCATCCTGATATTCATCGAGACGTGGGGTGGATGATGGGGTTCGAACCCACGACCACCGGAGTCACAATCCGGGGCTCTACCACTGAGCTACACCCACCACTTCTGGAGATTGGACAGAAAGCCTGCCGTCTCCATCTCGTTGATACTGCTCAAGCTGACATGCAATGGGGTGGATGATGGGGTTCGAACCCACGACCACCGGAGTCACAATCCGGGGCTCTACCACTGAGCTACACCCACCACTGCATGAACACCTTCACATCGTCTGGTCGCCATCATCAGGCTCAATGAAGAGTAATCCGATTCCCATCATGACAACAATCGTTATCGTGATGGCACGCCCAGCAGGACTCGAACCTGCAACCTACGGCTTAGAAGGCCGTTGCTCTATCCGGTTGAGCTATAGGCGCAGAAACTGATGCTGCGAGTCAACCTCCGGACAAAGCCTTGAATGCGTGTCTCGAAAGACCGAAGTCTTGCGAGGTGCTGCATTCAAATGGTCGGGATAGAGGGATTCGAACCCCCGACATCCTGCTCCCAAAGCAGGCGCGCTACCAGACTGCGCTATATCCCGAAACCGTCCTCAACCGACCGTCGAACCCCGTCGATGCGAGGCGTATTCTACCGAACTTTCGTCTGCGGTCAAGCCCTTACGTGAATTCTTTCCAAAAGAATCGTTTCCCTTCCTGCTGTCACGCCACTGTCATGTCAGCATCCAGTGATACACGCGGGGTGCGCTCCCACCGCCATACGGGCACCTCACTCTCGCCCCTACCCTGGCACCGGGCGAATCAGTGACGACTCACTTCCACTGAGCGGCATCCGTGGCCCGACCATCGGGTCTGAGCTTCTCCTTCTCCTTCTCCTTCTCCTTCTCCTTCTCCTTCTCCTTCTCCTTCTCCTTCTCCTTCTCCTTCTCCTTCTCCTTCTCCTCGAAGCTGATCACGTCGATCGCCCTTTCTACCTCTACCTCTTTCTTTTTCTCTTTCTATTTCTCTTCTTCGATCAGGCATCTCGCGAACGCCTCGTCTGACGGATCCTTGGAAAACTGACAGAAAGGTCTGACAGAGAGAACTGGCTGAGAGAACTGGCTGAGAGAACCGGCTGAGAGAACCGACAGCTGTGGTCTCATGACGTCGAGTTCCAGACTCGTGGGCAATCAGCACCGCTGCCTGCCCACGAGACGCCTCCAAAAGAGGCGATACTTGCATCTGCTTTCGACCAAGGTCGTCATTCGGCGTTGACTGCCAGACAGGGCATGCGAAAATTGTCCCCGGTTTCTCCCCTCCTGCATTTTTGCCTATGAGAAGGAATGATCGCTGATGGCAGCACAACTGATTGATGGCAAGGCCATTGCCGAACGCGTACGCCAACAGGTCGGCCGCCAGGTCGAAGCGCGCCGCGATGCCGGTGAACGAATCCCGGGGCTTGCCGTCGTGCTGGTCGGCGAAGACGCGGCATCCGAGGTCTATGTCCGCAACAAGCACCGCGCTTGCGAGAAGGCAGGCATCCTCTCCACCCAGCACCGTCTGCCTGCTGACACGACCCAACAGGAACTTGAGGCACTGGTCGACTCGCTGAATGACGATGCCAGCATTGATGGCATCCTGGTCCAGCTGCCGCTGCCGGAGCACCTCGACTCACGCCCGATCCTCGAACGGATCCGCACCGACAAGGATGTGGACGGCTTCCATCCCTATAACCTCGGTCGTCTGGCACAGCGCCTGCCGGTGATGCGTCCCTGCACGCCCAAGGGCATCATGACGCTGCTGTCCGAGAGCGGCCTGCAGGTGCGCGGCATGGACGCCACCATCGTCGGCGCGTCCAACATCGTCGGCCGTCCGATGGCGCTGGAGCTGATGCTGGCTGGCTGCACCACCACCGTCTGCCACCGCTTCACCAAGGACCTTGAGAGCAAGGTTCGCCAGGCGGATCTGGTCGTGGTCGGCGTGGGCAAGCCGGGCCTGGTCAAGGGGGAGTGGATCAAGGACGGCGCCATCGTCATCGATGTGGGCATCAATCGTCTCGAGGACGGTTCGCTGGTCGGCGATGTGGAATTCGCGCCAGCCGCGGAGCGCGCCGGCTGGATCACGCCGGTCCCCGGCGGGGTAGGCCCGATGACCGTGGCCTCGCTGCTGGAGAACACCCTGTTCGCCGCCGAGCTGCACGACGCGCGCCTCACCGCCGAGTAACCCCCTCGCCCTTCTCTCTAGCTCGTGATGGAGGCCCGACATGAACGGGCCTTCATCGCGTCTGACTCAGGATCGCATCATGACCCTCAAGACTCTTGGCATCATCGGCGCCATGGCCGAGGAAGTGGCCATTCTCGCCGAGCGCCTGGAAGACAGCACCACCAGCACCCACGCCGGCTCCACCTTCCATGTCGGCCAGCTGCACGGAATGAAGATCGTGCTGCTGCAATCCGGTATCGGCAAGGTGAATGCCGCCGTCGGTGCCTGCCAGATGATCGAGCGCTACCAGCCGGATGCCATCATCAATACCGGCTCGGCCGGTGGTTTCGCGTCTGATCTCGAGATCGGCGATGTGGTCATCTCCAGTGAAGTGCGCCATCACGATGTCGATGCCGTGGTCTTCGGCTATGAGCACGGACAGGTGCCACAGATGCCGGCGGCCTACCCGTCAGCCCCTGAGCTGGTCAAGGTCGCGCGCGAGTGCGTCGAGGCTCAGGGAGAGATCAAGGCGCGTGAAGGCCTGATCTGTACCGGCGACATCTTCATGTCCGACCCGGAACTGGTCGCGCTGACCCGCTCACGCTTCCCGAGCATGCTGGCCGCCGAGATGGAAGCCGCCGCCATCGCCCAGACCTGCTACCTCTACGACATGCCGTTCGTGGTCATCCGTGCGCTGTCCGACATCGCCGGCAAGGACAACAACAGCCAGTCCTTCGAGGAATTCCTGCACGTGGCCGCACGCCAGTCCTCGCGCATGGTCGATGCCATGGTCAAGCGACTCGCCAGCTGATCGCAGACGGCTCGAAAGCGGTGCTGGTCGACAGCGCACAAAAAACCGCCGCCCCTCATGGGACGGCGGTTTTTTCATGCTGACATCGCATCACGCCAGTGACATCAGCCTTCCAGCACCCAGGTCGTCCCCTCACGGGAGTCCTTGAGGATGATGCCCTGTGCGGCCAGCTCGTCACGGATGCGATCCGCCCCCGCGAAATCCTTGGCCTTCTTGGCGGCGGCACGCGCCTCGATCTGCGCCTGGATCTCGTCTTCAGACAACGCCAGTGCCGCAGTATCGCCCTTGAGGAAGACTGCCGGGTCCTGCCCGAAAAGACCCAGCAGACCGCCCAGCGAGATCAGCTCGAAGGCCAGCGCCGGCGCCTGCTGCGGTGCTTCCTTCTTGGCACGGTTCAGCTCGCGTGCCAGCTCGAACAGCACCGACAGCGCACCCGCCGTATTGAAGTCGTCATCCATGGCGGCCACGAAGCGTGCCCGCCAATCGCCTGACACCTCGCCTTGCTCGGGCGTGACAGTCTCGAGCGCATTGTAGAAGCGCTCCAGCGAGCGACGCGCCTCATCCAGCGAGTTGGCTTCATAGCTGATCGCGCTGCGATAGTGGCTGGCCACCAGCAGGTAACGCACCACTTCCGGGTTGTGCTGCTCCAGCACGTCACGAATGGTGAAGAAGTTGCCCAGCGACTTGGACATCTTGTCCTGACCGACACGCACCGCGCCGGCATGCATCCACACGTTGGCGTACTGCTGGCCCGTGGCGGCCTCGGACTGGGCGATCTCGTTCTCGTGATGGGGGAAGGTCAGGTCCGGCCCGCCGCCGTGGATATCGAAGGTGTTGCCCAGGCAGCAGGTCGACATCGCGGAGCACTCGATGTGCCAGCCAGGACGCCCCTCCCCCCAGGGCGACGGCCAGCTGGCCTCGCCCGGCTTGGCAGCCTTCCACAGCACGAAGTCGAGCGGATCTTCCTTGGCTTCCTCGACCTCCACCCGCGCACCGGACTGCATGTCGTCCAGCTGACGGTTGTTGAGCTTGCCGTAGCCCTCGAAGCGGCGCACACGGTAGTAGACATCACCGTTGCTGGCCGCGTAGGCAAAGCCCTTGTCGATCAGCGTCTCGGTCATCGCGATGATGTCAGCGATGTGCGCGGTGGCACGCGGCTCGAGATCAGGACGCAGAATCCCCAGGCGCCCTTCATCTTCATGCATCGCCTGGATCATGCGCTCGGTGAGCGCATCGAAGGCTTCGCCATTCTCGTCGGCGCGCTTGAGGATCTTGTCGTCGATGTCGGTGATGTTGCGCACGTAGGTGACGTCATACCCGCGCGCACGCAGGTAGCGCGTGATGACATCGAAGGCCACCATCACACGCGCATGCCCGATGTGACAGAGGTCATAGACCGTCACGCCACAGACGTACATGCGCACCTTGTTGCCTTCCAGTGGCACGAAAGGTGCCTTGGTCCGGCTCAGGGTACTGTAGATGGACAGTGTGCTCGCGGCATCTTCGAGTGGAATCATTCAGTCATCGCCCTTGGCTACTTTGCTGACAGAAAGCTGTCAGCCTTTCAAAATGGAACGGCCCGCAGGCCGGTCATGCAACTTCGTCACAGAAGGTACAGGATCAGACTGCGGGCCGTGAAGCAGGTCACGAAAGCGTGACGACAGGGCTCCCGCGGGAGCCCGCCGACCATCACCCCTTCTTCTGTGCCTTGGCCCAACCGTCCTTCAGGCTGACGGTGCGGTTGAATACCAGCGCGCCATCGACGCAGTCATGACGATCCGCCACGAAGTAGCCGATACGCTCGAACTGGTAGCGCGTTTCCGGCGCGGCATCGCGCAGACTCGGCTCACCGAAGCCCTTGACGATGCTCAGCGACTGCGGATTGAGGTGCTCAAGGAAATCGACATCCTTGTCACGGTCCGGCTCGGCTTCCAGGAACAGATTCTCGTACTGACGCACCTCGACCGGCACTGCATGCTCGGCGCTGACCCAATGGATGACACCCTTGACCTTGCGGCCTTCCGGGTTCTTGCCGAGGGTATCGAGGTCGACACTGCACCGCAGCTCGACGATCTCGCCGGCGTCATCCTTGATCACTTCATCACAGCGGATGACGTAACCGTTGCGCAGACGCACTTCCTTCTCGGGCGCGAGACGGAAGAACTTCTTCGGCGCGTCTTCCATGAAGTCATCCGCGTCGATCCACAGCTCACGGGTCAGCGGAATCTGACGCGTGCCCATGTCATCACGCGCCGGATGGCCGGGGACCTCGAACACTTCCTCATGGCCTTCCGGCAGGTTGGTCAGCACCACCTTGAGCGGGTTGAGCACGCACATGGCACGCAGCGCGTTGTCTTCCAGGTCAGAGCGAATGGCGTGGTGCAGCATGCCGATCTCGACCATGCCGCCGTCAGCACGGCTCACGCCGATCATGTCGCAGAACTTGCGGATGGAAGCCGCGGTATAGCCACGACGACGCATGCCGGAGATGGTCGGCATGCGCGGATCATCCCAGCCATCGACCACGCCTTCATCCACCAGCAGCTTCAGCTTGCGCTTGGAAGTGACGGTGTAATCCAGGTTCAGACGCGCGAACTCGATCTGACGGGGCGTGCTCGGCACCGGCAGATTGGCGAGGAACCACTCGTACAGCGGGCGATGGTCTTCAAACTCCAGCGTACAGATGGAGTGCGTCACGCCTTCCAGTGCATCGGATTGACCGTGGGTGAAATCATAGGACGGATAGATCTTCCACTTGTCGCCGGTCTGATGGTGGCTGGCATGACGGATGCGGTAGAGGATCGGGTCGCGCAGATTGATGTTGGGCGCGGCCATGTCGATGCGCGCACGCAGCACCTTCTCGCTCTCGCCGAACTCGCCCTTCTTCATGCGCTCGAGGAGATCGAGATTCTCCTCGGGGCTACGCTCACGATACGGGCTGGGACGTCCCGGCTCCTTGAGCGTGCCACGGTATTCACGGATCTCGTCCGGCGAGAGGTCATCGACATAGGCCTTGCCTTCGCGCACCAGGTGCTGGGCCCAGGCATAGAGCTGATCAAAATAATCGGAGGCGAAGCGCACCTTGCCGGCCCACTCGAAGCCCAACCACTCGACGTCTTCCTTGATGGCGTCGATATAGGCCTGCTCTTCCTTGGCCGGGTTGGTGTCATCGAAGCGCAGGTGACAGTCGCCACCCAGCTGTTGCGCCAGACCGAAGTTCAGACAGATCGACTTGGCGTGCCCGATGTGCAGGAAGCCGTTGGGCTCCGGCGGGAAACGCGTGACAACCTTTTCGGCGCGGCCGGCGTCGAGTTCTTCGCGGATCTGGTTCAACACGAAGTTCGGGGCGCTCTGGGTCTCGGTACTCATGAAGTTTCGCTGCACCTCTGTGTGGTTCTTGGGCGTCGTGTTCCGGGACGTCACGGGGACTGGCACTGGGTAGCAGGCGATCGTGACGCGCGCTGGCGTGCGTCTCCGGGGCCTGCCGCCCCCTCAGGCTTTCGTCTCAGGATACAAAGCCGCTATTATAGCGCGACGCCCGCAGGCGATGCCATGAGGCCCCGCCTGCCTGACACTTGAGCAAGACAGATGACCGGGAAATTCGCATGATCGTTCTTCACACCAACTACGGCGACATCACCCTCGAACTCAACCACGAGAAGGCCCCGAAGACTGCGGCCAACTTCGAGCAATACGTGCGTGAAGGCCACTACAGCAACGTCCTTTTCCACCGCGTCATCCCGGGTTTCATGGTTCAGGGCGGTGGCTTTGACACCGACTTCAACCAGAAGCCGACCAACGGCGTGATCGAGAACGAAGCCGACAATGGCCTCAAGAACGACCGCGGCACCGTGGCCATGGCACGTACCATGGATCCTCACTCCGCCAGCGCCCAGTTCTTCATCAACGTCAATGACAACGACTTCCTGAACTTCACCAGCAAGACCAGCCAGGGCTGGGGTTACTGCGTGTTCGGCAAGGTCGTCGAAGGCATGGACGTGGTCGAGAAGATCGAGGCGGTCAAGACCACGCGTCGCGACGGCCACGCCGACGTGCCGGCAGAAGACGTGATCATCACCAGCGCCGAAATCACCGAATAAGCGATTTCCGCTGATCGCGCCTCACCGCGTACCTGCCGCCCGGCCTTGCCTCGTGATATCGAGCGTCAGGCCGGGCGGTTTGCGTTGCTCTCTCACTCGGCCTCTTCCGTCGCCTGCTGCGCATGACGACACCCGCCCCGACCCGTGGACCTGACCATGACTGCCACCACTCTGTTCATCTCCGACCTGCACCTGCAGCCCGAGACTCCCGAGATCGCCCAGGGCTTTCTCGACTACATGGCGCGCCTGGCGACCTGCGAACCTGCGGTGGATCGCCTCTACCTGCTGGGGGATATCTTCGAGGTATGGGTCGGCGATGATTATCGCGACGACTTCATCCAGCGCATGAGCGAGGCCATGCAGCGCGTCTCGGCCCGCGGCACCAGGCTCTACTTCATGCACGGCAATCGCGACTTCCTCATCGGCGAGACCTTCGCGGCCGAGGCCGGCGTGACCCTGCTGCCCGACCCGAGCGTGATCGAGCTCGACGGCGAGCGCGTGCTGCTGATGCATGGCGACAGCATGTGTACCCGCGATGAGGCTTACATGAAGTTTCGTGCCATGACGCGCGACCCTCAGTGGCAGGCACAGATTCTGGCCATGCCGCTGGAGCAACGACTGGCGCTGGCCCAGTCACTGCGCATGCAGTCCGGCGAGACCAATAGCGAGAAGGATGAGGCGATCATGGACGTCACGCCCGAGGAAGTGGTTCGCGAGATGCGCGAGCACGGCGTGCGCACCCTGATCCACGGCCACACCCATCGCCCGGCGGTACATGAACTCGAGATCGATGGCGAAGCGGCGCGCCGCATCGTGCTGGGCGACTGGCGCCCCGATACCGCCTTCGACATCATTGCCTGCGGCCAGGGACCGACCCTGCGGGAATTCGCATTGCCACTGAGTGATGCGATCACCCACGGCTGATCGCTCGCAACGCCCATGAAAAGCCCCCGTTGCCTTGAGTGGCAACGGGGGCTTTTCCTTGTCCAGCCTCGGCTTGCGAAGCGACTGGCGCCGTTCAGAGTCTGCTCAGCCCGGAGCGCCGGGCGTGCGCGTCAGGCCGGCGAGGACGCCTTGCGACGCGCACGCCCTTCCACCGCCTCCACCAGCTGATGCCACCCCAGTACCGCGGGTGCATCCGTTGCCGGCAGCTCATCCAGCAGTGCCTTGAGGCGCTCGCAGCGCTCGGCATCCTGCGCATCGACCAGCCTCAACCAGGCAGCGAGTCCCATTGCTTCATGATGCGGATTTTCCTGCTCGATGGAGTAGGCCAGGCCCTGCTCGATCAAGGAACGCACCTTCTCGCTCGGCAGACCTTGAGCGGCACGCAACGCGGCCACCAGGTAGCTGACCTCTGCCAGATAGAAGGAATTGCGCTCCTGAGCCACCAGCAGCACCTTCTCCATGTACTCTTCGGCCGCCGAATGCTCACCCAGCGCCATCACGGCATCCATGTACCAGAGATTGGGCCGCTGATGCCGCTCACGCCCGGTCAGCTCGGCGAACTCGTTGATGCTGGACTGCAGCATCGCGAGCCCGTCGCGGTCGCCGTTCATCGCCCGCGCCCAGCCAAGCACGCCATGCGCCGCCATGTGCCAGAGGTGCAGATCCGCTGAGCGGGTCAGCTCCAGCGCCCGCTCGGCACGCTGGGTGGCCAGATGGGTATGCCCCAGCTGACGATAGAGCGAGGTGGAGAACATCAACGCCATGGCCAACGAGCCCGGCTGACCGATGGCCTCCGCCATGCGGATGGCCGCCTCGGCCTGCTGCTCGGCCTGCACGTAATCAAAGCGCAGGCAGGAAGTCCAGCTCTGCAGACATGCCGCTGCCACCTGAGGGTGATCACTGAACGGCAACCATTCGAGCACCATGGGATTGTGGACCGGATCGATCTCATCGAGATGCTCACCTGCCACGCGTACGCGACCGGCCCAGAATTCGCAGTGTGCCCGCGCATAGTCGGCCAGACGACGATAACGCCCATCCGACAGCTCTTCCGCCAGATCACTCAGGCCCGAGGCCAGCGCGAAGGCATCCGCATGCGCATGGCGCTCACTGCAACCGACCCACAGTCCCCACTTCACGATGAAGGCCTGCTCGAGATCCGGCTCATCATCTTCCAGCAGCGCCGGACTGTTGAGCAGATTGCGCGCCTGCACAAAGCTCTCGTGCGCGATGCGGGAACCATGCCCTTCCAGCGCGAAGCCGGCCTGGCCGCGCACGGTCAGCAGGCTCACCTCGCGCTCCTCCTGCCCTTCGACATGCTTGAGACACGCCAGACCACTGTCGGCCATCTTGAGCGCGGTACGGTTGGCGCTGATCTTGAGCGCTTCACGTGCCGACAGCTCGAAATAGCGCGCAGCACGACTGAAGTTCTGTGACTTGCGCAGATGGACGGCGAAATAGCCGGGGTGACGGCTGATCCAGGCAGGATGCTTGTCCTCGATGAGGGCCACGACCTGCAGGTGAATACGGCGACGCACGTCACGCGGGCAGGACAGATAGGCCGCTTCCTGGATCAGCTGGTGGGTGAACTGATAGTCGAATTCACTATCGTTGCCACAGGCCTCGATGATCTCCAGACGCTGCATGCTCTCGATGGAACGCTTGAGGCGCCCTTCCTCGAATTCGCAGCTCTGGCGCAGGAAGCTCAGCTTGAAGACACGTCCCAGCACGGCGGCGGCGTGGGCCACATCGCGGCCTTCTTCCAGCTGGTCGATACGGCTGGACAGCAGGCCGATCAAGCCCTTGGGCAGCTCGTCGAGCTGCACCGGACGCCCCTCACGGCGATCCATGTCGAGACGACGACAGATCTCCTGCAGGTAGAGCGGCACACCATCGCAGCGCTCGATGAGCTGGCTGCGCATGCGCGGGCTGAGATGCAGACGATAGCGACGCGACAGATGCGACAGCAGACGCGAGACCTGCATCGGGTCCAGGCGACCCAGCGAGATATGCTGGTCCCAGTTGAGCTTGACGGCGAGGCTGTCGCGGCCGTTGTGGCTGGCCGCCAGCATGAAGCCGATGTTGATGGGCAGGCGCGCCTGCAGTCCCGCCAGCACCTTGAGCGACGGTTCATCGAGCCACTGCAGGTCGTCGATCATCATCACCAGCGGACGCAGGCTTGCCGATTTCTCGATCACCAGATGCAGCACACGCACCACACGCTCGACCGTCTCGCTGCTCTGGATCAGGGATTCATCTTCCGAGGCCTCCTCCGCGGTCCCCAGCACCGCATGGAAGGAGCGACGCACGTCCTCGTCGAGAGCCTGCAAGGCCTCGGAGGATTCAAATACCTGTTCGACGCCATCACGATCCACATGACCATCGAGGCGCCAGCGCATCAGGGTGCGCACCACGCTGTAGGGTTCCAGCTGCGAGAGGCGAGTCGTCGGCATCCAGCACAGGCCCACGTCCTGACTCTGTTCGAGCTGCCGGAAGTTGACCATCAGGGCCGACTTGCCCATGCCGGAGTTGCCGCTGACCAGCACGCTCTGACGCAGCCCGATACTGGCACGCGCCAGCGCATCGCGCAGACGGCGCAGCTCGCCTTCACGTCCGATCAGTGTCGGCAGTGACGCCTCACGATGCCCCACGCCGCTGCTCAGGACCAACGCGCGCAGACGCACTCGTCCGTCCGCTGCCAACAGGCGTGACGTGAGACGTGGCTGCAGATCCAGTGCGGGAGGCATGTGCTGACTGGCCTCCTGGGAAATCACCAGCTCGCTGCCTTCGGCCGCCGTCATCAATTCCAGGGAATACTGGGTCACCTGGCCAAGTGGGTCGGCCAGCTGACGCTCCGGCAGATAGATGACCTGCCCGGAGTGGAGACCCGCCGACAGCGAGAAGACCGGCGGCTTGCCTTCGCCATCCCAGATCCGCTCGATCTCATCCGGCATCGCCTTGCTGCAGTGCTCATAAAGCGCCACGAGCTCTGCCAGCTGGTGGGCCGGGCCATGCGTGCCGAAGCACGCCAGGCCGACGCCACCCGTGGCACCCGGCAGCCAGAAACCGCCCAGGTGGTGGCATTGCTGCTCCAGCCAGCGCAGCAGCTCGATCTGCAGGGTCAGACTGGCGCGGGCCCAGACGCGATCGCGATGACTGTCCTTGACGCTGAGGCGAATCGCCATGACCGACAGCTGACGGTGGTCGATCTCATCTTCACGCAGCGGCGCGCTGTCCAGCGACAGCGTGCGAGAAATGGCGCCCTGCGGCGTGAGCGCGCCCATCTGCTCGCTCTTGCCATCGGACCAGTAACGCGCCAGCTGCAGGAATCCCGGATCAGGCTGCTGACCGGAGAGTGCCAGCTGTTGCAGGAAGGCATTGAACTGCTCATGCGCCGCAGCCGACTGACCATCTTCCGCGAGCTGACGTACCAGGCGTTCATGGAAGGGGCCATATCCGGAGAAGCGGCTCACCAGGGTTCGCAGCACGTCGTCCGGGACCGGCTCATCGGTCGCCAGTACTCGCTCGGCATACTGGATGACGCGCTGACGCCATTCGCCGCGCACCTTGATCATCCAGCGCTGGAATTCCGGGCACTGGGTCAGGGCAAGCTCTTCGACGAGATCGCCCCGGTAGAGTCCCAGCACCTCGTTGAGCGTCGCCACCGAGGGCGGCGCCAGCAACAGGCCGTTGAGCTCGTCGAGATCCAGCTCCCAGTAATCCGGAATCGACAGCGCGATCGTCTGACGTGAGACCGTCAGAAGATTGTCGGCCTCCTCCCCCAGGCTCTGACGCAGGCAATGCAGGGCATGGCGCAGGTTGGTGCGGCCCGAGGACAGCCCCTGATCCGGCCATAGCAGCTCTGCCAGCCCCGCCCGCGAGACGGCCTGATCATGCAGCAGAAGATGCAGCAACAGTGCCTTGACCTTGTCGTAGCTGAACTGCGTCAGCGTGTCATCGCCCAGGGTCAGCTGGAAATGTCCCAGCAGCGCCAATTGAGCTTGACCAGATGTTTCCTGCGTCATGTGTCATCCATTTCAAAGTCGCGAACGAAACGCCAGCCCAGCCATGGCGCCGGAGGTCCCCTGTTCTTGAGCCTTGCCTTGTGTCTGTACTGCCTCAACTCACCTGGCTTGAGGCGTTTTCCACCCGATTCGTGACGGGGATGCCGCTGTGGAAACGGAAGCTGACATCAGGACGTTCGATCAGCTCCTTCTCCACCGCACGCAGTACCGCAAGACGGGATTCCAATGGTTCCTTGCTGTAACGCTCGGCCAACATGAGGTAATCCTCATAATGGCGTCCCTCAGACTTAACCAAAGTGCGATAGAACTTTGCAAGCTCGGGCTCAAGATACGGGATCAGACGCGCGAATCGCTCGCAGGACCGTGCTTCGATCAATGCCCCGATCAGCAGGATATCCACCAGCCGCTGAGGGTCCTCCTTGCGCACCTGCTGACGCAGTCCTTCTGCATATCGGGAAGCCTTGATATGACGATAGACGATTCCACGCCTTTCCATCAGTCCTACCACCTGCTCGAAGTGCAGAAGCTCCTCTCGAGCCAGCTGTGACATCTTGCTCAGCAGCAAGGGGTGGTCCACATAGCGGTACATCAGACTCATCGCGGTGGAGGCCGCCTTCTTCTCGCACTGCGCGTGGTCGATCAGCAACAGCTCAGGATTGTCGAGCGCCGCCTCTACCCAGGCGTGCGGTGTACGGCAACCGAGAAAGGCCAGCAGGGAGTCCGGCAGCAGTGCATCGGTATCCTCGTTGCTCGGCCCCTGCGGCGCCTTGATGACGCGTGAAAGCTCATGGGCCATCCGAGCGTCATGCTCATCCGTCGCGAAACGCTCGCGGTCAGTCATCAGGGTCATGCCATCGTCCATCATGTCAGTCTTTTCTCTTGCCAGCGTCATCTTGCGTTGCATCAGAAGGATGACCTGCCGGACTCACTTCATTATTGGCCCGCTTTGCCGCTTCCACCATGATTTCATCGTTTATTCGCGAAAAAAGCTGTTCCGGCTCAAGTTCTTCGCCACCACTGCACGGCGTGATGCCATAGGCAGAGAGGTCACGGATCCTGGTGCGTCCCACCCGCAGAAGCTCCACCGCACGTGACAGCGCCGACTGATCCTCACGAAAACGAATCCGGTGGCGCGTCAACTGTTCCGCCAGCGCCGCCTCGTCATGCACGTACAGCCAGCGCCCGGCGACGTCACTGCGCAGCGCATCCAGCTCGCGCATACGCTGCGTGCGCTGCTCACTGTCATACCCGAACCAGTCGAGGATCTCCTGGTCATGGCGCTGGCATCCACGACAGACGTTGTCACCCACCGTGGTGGAACACACCCCGACGCAGGGAGAAAGAATACGGCTCATGCTGCCCTCGGCTTGCGGCGAAATTTCAGGAAAAAGGATAACAGCATCATACCGTGCACCTGCTGAGCTCGACAGCGGTGCCCGGAGACCGTAAGGCTCGAGTCACCTCGACGCGACATCGGGCGATGCGTGCCGCGCCATGCCTGAAGCGCGACAAAGAAATGCAATATCAAGCTGTTAAGGTCGAAATGGCGCCCTGGATGACGACCAAAGTCTCAGCCCCCACACGGGGGTGCTCCTTAACATTGTCGACAAAGTTGAGTAGACTCGCGTTCGCCCCGTAGCGCCTGATTCGCTCGCAATAAGACGCTTGAATTACCCGCAAGAAGCCTCGGGATGTCTCTGCCGGTTCGCGTGACGACTGGCACACGCATCTCGACACGATTACAGATGAGGGTCTCCCACGTGCTTGAAGCCTACCGTCAACAGGTTGAAGAACGCGCCCAGCAGGGCATCCCGGCGAAGCCGCTGAATGCAGAGCAGACCGCTGATCTGGTCGAACTGCTCAAGAATCCGCAGGCCGGTGAAGAAGAGTTCATCCTCGACCTGTTCACCAATCGCATCCCGCCGGGCGTCGATGAAGCCGCTTACGTCAAGGCTGGCTTCCTGACCGCCATCGTGCGTGGCGAAGCTTCTTCACCGCTGATCGACAAGACCCACGCCACCAAGCTGCTCGGCACCATGCAGGGCGGCTACAACATCGCCACGCTGGTCGAGCTGCTGGACGACGAGTCCATGGCCAAGGAAGCCGGCGAACAGCTCAAGCACACCCTGCTGATGTTCGATGCCTTCCACGATGTCGCCGAGCGCGCCAAGGCCGGCAACACCGTCGCGCAATCCGTGCTGCAGTCCTGGGCGGACGCCGAATGGTTCCTGTCAAAGCCCGCCCTGGCGGACAAGATCACCCTGACCGTCTTCAAGGTGCCGGGCGAGACCAACACCGACGACCTATCCCCGGCACCTGACGCCTGGTCACGTCCGGACATCCCGCTGCACGCCAACGCGATGCTCAAGAACCCGCGTGATGGCATCATCCCGCAGGAAGAAGGCGTCATCGGCCCGCTGGCCCAGATCGAGGAAGTGAAGGCCAAGGGCTTCCCGGTCGCCTACGTCGGCGACGTGGTCGGTACCGGCTCCTCACGCAAGTCCGCCACCAACTCCGTGCTGTGGTTCTTCGGTGACGACATCCCGAACGTGCCCAACAAGCGCGCTGGCGGCTTCGTGTTCGGCAACAAGATCGCGCCGATCTTCTTCAACACCATGGAAGATGCCGGTGCCCTGCCGGTGGAAATGGACGTCGAGAAGATGGCCATGGGCGATGTCATCGACATCTACCCGTATGAAGGCAAGGTCTGCCGTCACGACACCGACGAAGTCATCTCCACCTTCTCCCTCAAGACGCAGGTCCTGCTGGACGAAGTGCGTGCTGGCGGCCGTATCCCGCTGATCATCGGTCGCGGTCTGACCGACAAGGCACGTACCGAGTTGGGACTGGACGCCTCTGACGTCTTCCGTCTGCCGGAGCAGCCGAAGGATACCGGCAAGGGCTTCACCCTCGCGCAGAAGATGGTCGGCAAGGCCTGCAACATGGAAGGCGTGCGTCCGGGCATGTACTGCGAGCCGAAGATGACCACCGTCGGCTCCCAGGACACCACCGGCCCGATGACTCGCGACGAGTTGAAGGATCTGGCATGTCTGGGCTTCCAGGCCGACCTGGTGATGCAGTCCTTCTGCCACACCGCCGCCTACCCGAAGCCGGTCGATGTCGAGACTCACCACACCCTGCCGGACTTCATCATGAACCGCGGCGGCGTGTCGCTGCGCCCGGGTGACGGCATCATCCACTCGTGGCTGAACCGCATGCTGCTGCCGGACACCGTCGGTACCGGTGGTGACTCCCACACCCGCTTCCCGATGGGCATCTCCTTCCCGGCAGGCTCTGGCCTGGTGGCCTTCGCCGCCGCGACTGGCGTGATGCCGCTGGACATGCCGGAATCCGTGCTGGTGCGCTTCAAGGGCAAGCGTCGCCCGGGCATCACCCTGCGTGACCTGGTCCACGCCATCCCGCTGTACGCCATCAAGCAGGGCCTGCTGACCGTCGACAAGTCCAACAAGAAGAACGCCTTCTCCGGCCGCATTCTGGAAATCGAAGGTCTGGAAGATCTCACCGCAGAGCAGGCCTTCGAGCTGTCTGACGCCTCTGCCGAGCGCTCCGCCGCGGGCTGCACCATCACGCTGTCCGACGAGAGCGTGACCGAGTACCTGACGTCCAACATCACCCTGCTTAAGTGGATGATCGCCAACGGTTACGGCGATGCCCGTACCATCGAGCGTCGTATCGCCGGCATGGAAGAGTGGCTGGCCAACCCGAGCCAGATGCGTGCCGACAAGGACGCGGAATACGCCGAGATCATCGAGATCGACCTCGACGAGATCGATCAGCCGGTGTTGTGTGCCCCGAACGACCCGGACGATGCGCGTCTGCTGTCCGACGTGGCCGGCCAGAAGATCGACGAGGTCTTCATCGGCTCGTGCATGACCAACATCGGTCACTTCCGTGCCGCCGGCAAGCTGCTCGAGAAGCAGCCGGCCGGTAGCCTGAAGACCAAGCTGTGGCTGGCACCGCCGACCAAGATGGACCAGCACCAGCTGACCGCCGAAGGCTATTACGGCATCTACGGCCGTGCCGGCGCGCGCATGGAAATGCCGGGCTGCTCACTGTGCATGGGTAACCAGGCACGTGTGGCTGCCAAGTCCACCGTGGTGTCCACCTCCACGCGCAACTTCCCGAACCGTCTGGGCGACGGCGCCAACGTCTTCCTGGCGTCTGCCGAACTGGCCGCCATCGCCGCGGTCATCGGTCGTCTGCCGAGCGTCGAGGAGTATCAGGGCTACATGGGCGAATTCGATGCCATGGCCGGCGAGATCTATCGCTACCTGAACTTCCATGAGATCGAAGAGTTCCAGAATGCCGCCTCCAACGTGATTCCGGTCACTCAGGAAGCCTGATCAGGCGAGGCGCCGGGCTCCAATGTCCGGCGCCTCTCTGGACAGCAGCCGTCACTGGTCACGCCAGAGCTGCCAGCGAGACAACGAAACGGGCCGCCCCATCAGGGACGGCCCGTTTTTTCATGCCTGGCGTTTCGCCCGCCGCCCGAGACGGCCTGACGACCTGCTCGGCCTAGAACTTGTAACCGACAGAGGCCGTGAAGGCATCTACCTGATAGTCGCTGTCGAAGTCATAACGCTCGTATTCGGCACGGATCAGGAACGGATCGAGATTGACCTGGGCACCGGCACCATAGACCGGGTCGAAGCCGTCATTGTCCTTCAGGTCGACACTGGAATCGCCCAGATTGCCATCGACATCGGTTTCCCACTTGGCCATGCCCGCCTTGGCGAACAGCGAGAAGTACTGGCCGATCGGCAGGATACCCACCACGTTGACGCCGTAGGCCTTGGACTTGAGATCGGTATTGCCGAAGTCATTGCCCTTGAGCTGAACGGTCCCGAGATCCGTATAGAAGGCTTCGGTGGCGAAGTACGGGTTGTACTGATAGCCCACGAAGGCCTTGTAGACGTTGTCGTCATCATCCACGTCGAAGTCATCACTGCCGGAGTCGATGAAATCGCCGGCCTCATCGGAATCATCGTTCTTCAGGCTGGAAAAACCGGTACCGGCACCGATATAGAGCCCTTCGGTGGCATTGCCTGCCGCCTGGGCGTGTCCACTGAGCGCCAGAGCGAGAGCGGCGAAGGAAACGGTGGCCAACGGGGCGGCCAGAAGACGTGACTTGCTCATGTGTTGCTCCTTGATCCAATGGGCGGCACAGGCGGATGCCTGCCAGAGGCAGTCTGGTTCAACGTCGCCTGCCATGGGTGCAGGAGCATCGTGGTAGATATCGAACGGTGTTTCAAGAGTGGCGTTTTCACTACTTCCCACGTCGCCAGTCAGCAACATGCCCTCGTGACCCTCCCGTCCCTCGCTTGCACGCGCCCGAGGCCCGCTTAGCCCTTCGCACAGGTGCAAAGCCTTGGCGTATCGGGCATTCTCGACGTTGTGGCATTGCAGCAATCGCCAGCGCTCCGTCCCCAAGCGACCCTCACCGGGCCGCCCAGCACAAGGAATCCGACATGACGCACTCCATCTCCACCCCCGATCTCTGCGATGAGTTCCCTGATGTGCAAGTCCTCGAGCCCCTGTTCATCAACTACGGCGGCGTCGAGTCCTTTGGTGGCGAAGTCGTGACCATCAAGTGCTTCGAGGACAACTCGCTGGTCAAGGCGGCAGTCGCGGAACCCGGTGCAGGGCGCGTGCTGGTCGTCGATGCCGGTGGCTCGATGCGCTGCGCCATGCTGGGCGACATGCTCGCCGAGCAGGCCGCCAAGAGCGGCTGGGCCGGCGTGATCATGTATGGCTGCATCCGTGATGTCGACGAGATCCACGCCACCCAGCTCGGCGTGCAGGCACTCGGCTGCTACCCGCGTCCCAGCATCAAGCGTGGCGAAGGCCAGCGCGATATCCCGGTCACCTTTGCCGGTGTCACCATCGTGCCGGGCGACTTCCTCTACGCCGACAACAACGGCATCGTCACCTCGAAGGAAGCGCTGATTCGCACCCAGCCGACGCCCTGACCGGTTCCCGACCACCGGTCGAACCGTTCAAGCCCCCAATGAAAACGCCCCCGCAACCGTTCTGGCTGCGGGGGCGTTTTCCTGTCAGTCGTGTCTGTCTCAGCGCACGCTGACCGGCTCACCTGATGCGGTGTCCTGGCGCTCGGCGACCGCATCATCGGCACGCGCAAAGCGATCCACCACGGCGGCGCAGGCCGCGTCACCGGTGATGTTGAGCGCGGTACGCGTCATGTCGAAGATACGATCCAGCGCGAACAGCAGCGGCAGGCCCTCGATGGGAATGCCGGCCGCCAGCAGCACGGCAACCACCAGGAACGACGGCCCCGGCACGCCAGCCTGACCGATGGCACCCAGGGTTGCGGTGAACACGATGGCGGCGTAGGCGGAGAAGCCGAGATCGACGTTGAAGACCTGGGCGAAGAACATCGCCACCAGCCCGTAATAGATGGCGTTGCCGCTCATGTTGATGGTCGCGCCCAGCGGCAGCACGAAGGCCGTCGTGGCGTTCTTCAGGCCCAGCTCCTTCTCGCAGACTTCCATGTTGACCGGCAGGGTCGCCATGGAGGACGCCGTGGACAGCGCGACGGCCTGCGGCTTCTTCATCACCGACAGGAAGCGACCCAGCGGCACGTCAGAGCCGAACTTGACCACCAGCGGGTAGAACACGAAACCGTAGATGAGGATGGCGCCCATGTAGACGAGGAACAGCTTCATCACCAGCGTCAGTACATCGAAGCCGAAGGTGCCGACGGCATCCGCCATCAGACCGAAGACGCCGATCGGCGCGATCAGCATCACCACATTGATCATCCACACGAAGGCCTCGATGACGGTATTCAGGCCTTCGATCAGCGGCTTGCCACGCTCGCCGGTCTTGGACAGGCCAATGCCGAGAAACAGGCAGAACACCAGAATCTGCAGGATGTTGGCATCGGTGAGTGCGCCGAAGATATTGGTCGGCACCATGCCCAGAATGGTATCCATCACGCCCGGCACGCTGCCCTTGTCGGCGTAGGCGTTGGAGAACATGCCCTTGGCGCTTTCCAGATCCACCCCACTGCCCGGCTGGAACACATGCCCCATCACCAGCGCCAGCATCACCGCCACGGCTGAGGTGAGCATGAAGAAGGCGAAGGTGGAGAGACCGATCTTGCCGGCAGAAGGGCTATCGCCCAGATTGGCGGCTCCCGACACGATGGAGACCGCGATCAGCGGTACCACCAGCATCTTGATCAGGTGAATGAAGAGCTCACCGAGTGGCGCGAACATCGCGGCGCTCTCGCCCATGTAAGCGCCTACACCAGCGCCCAGTATCATGGCGATGACTACCTGGACGCCGATGTTCTTCCATAAAGACTGTTTCACGTTACGACTACCTTGGATTGTGTCTGAAAGGTCGGTTGTTGCGTGCCACCGCATTGCTGGCTACCGGTGAGGCCTGCCGTCATGGTCACCATGGATGCATGGCCACCATGGATATTGTGGTCAGCGGGGTGGCTGGGATTATAAATGACTGCCTTTTCCACACGAGGCAGGATGATCATCATTTAGTCGCGGATTCGAGATCATTTTGTTGCTATTTGTTACGAACTGACATGCTTCTGCCGGTTTCTACACCATTGGTCTAGTGTCGCGAGCTGACCATCCATTCAGTTTTCGGGCGAGAAAATGAAAAGCGCCCACCGCACATGATGTGCAGTGGGCGCTAGATCAGCCGGCGACTGGCGCCAGCATCTGGTAGTGCGCCAGCCTAGGGCCTCTCACGGGGTCAGATACCGAGGCTGGGCATCACATCCGCTCGCGAGCGGGATCAGGCCAGTTCCTTGTCCGCCAGCATGAACCAGGTTTCCAGCACGGAATCCGGGTTGAGGGAGACGCTGTCGATGCCCTCTTCCATCAGCCACTTGGCCAGCTCCGGATGATCCGACGGCCCCTGGCCGCAGATGCCGACGTACTTGCCCTGCGCCTTGCAGGCACGGATCGCCATCGACATCAGCTGCTTGACCGCCGGGTTACGCTCATCGAAGAGGTGAGCGACGATGCCGGAGTCGCGATCCAGCCCCAGGGTCAGCTGGGTCAGGTCGTTGGAACCGATGGAGAAGCCGTCGAAGTGCTCGAGGAACTGATCCGCCAGCAGCGCGTTGGTCGGCAGTTCGCACATCATGATGACGCGCAGACCGTTCTCGCCACGCACCAGGCCATTCTCGCCCAGCAGCTTGATGACCTGTTCCGCCTCGCCGGTAGTCCGCACGAAGGGCACCATGATCTCGACGTTGGTCAGCCCCATCTCGTCACGCACACGCTTGAGCGCACGGCATTCGAGATCGAAGCAGTCGCGGAAGGTGTCGGACACGTAGCGCGAGGCGCCACGGAAGCCCAGCATCGGGTTCTCTTCGCCCGGCTCGTACATCTTGCCGCCGATCAGGTTCTCGTACTCGTTGGACTTGAAGTCCGACATGCGCACGATGACCTTCTGCGGGTGGAAGGCGGCCGCCAGGGTGGAGATGCCCTCGACCAGCTTGTCGACGTAGAAGTCGACCGGACTTGCGTAGCCGGCGGTGCGCGCATCGATGGTCTGCTGCAGGTCGATGGGCAGGGTGGCGTAGTCGAGCAGCGCCTTGGGGTGCACGCCGATCATGCGATTGATGATGAACTCGAGACGCGCCAGGCCCACACCGGCATTCGGCAGACGCGAGAAGCTGAAGGCGCGGTCCGGGTTGCCGACGTTCATCATGATCTTGAACGGAATCTCCGGCATCTCGTTGACGCTGGTGACGGTGCGATCGAAGTTGAGGATGCCGTCATAGACATGACCGGTATCGCCTTCGGCGCAGGAGACCGTCACTTCGCGGCCTTCGGCGAGCACCGAGGTCGCGTCGCCACAGCCGACGACGGCCGGAATACCCAGCTCACGCGCGATGATCGCCGCGTGGCAGGTACGGCCGCCACGATTGGTGACGATGGCGGAAGCGCGCTTCATGACCGGTTCCCAGTCCGGGTCGGTCATGTCAGTGACCAGCACGTCACCGACCTGCACCTTGTCCATCTGCTCCGGGTTGTCGATCACGCGTACCGCGCCCTGGCCGATACGCTGGCCGATGGCACGCCCCGTCACCAGGGTCCGGCCCTTCTCGCGCAGCTGGAAGCGCTCGAGATTGCCGCCCTCTTCCTGGCTGACGACCGTTTCCGGACGCGCCTGGACGATGTAGAGCTTGCCGTCATCGCCGTCACGCGCCCATTCGATGTCCATCGGACGCTGGTAGTGCTTCTCGATGATCATGGCCTGGCGCGCCAGTGCCTCGACATCGGCGTCGCTGATGCAGAAGCGATGACGCTCCGGCACCGGCACGTCGACGGTCTCCACGGAACGCCCGGCGCTGGTGTCGTCGGTGTAGACCATCTTGATCAGCTTGGAGCCCAGGTTGCGGCGCAGCACCGCCGGGCGGCCGGCGGCCAGCGTGGTCTTGTGGACGTAGAACTCGTCAGGGTTGACCGCGCCCTGTACCACGGTCTCGCCCAGGCCCCAGGAGCCGGTGACGAAGACGGCGTCGCGATAGCCGGATTCAGTGTCCAGGGTGAACATCACGCCGGAAGCGGCCGTCTCGGAGCGCACCATCTTCTGCACGCCGGCAGACAGCGCGACCAGCGAGTGATCAAAGCCCTTGTGCACGCGGTAGGAGATGGCGCGGTCGTTGAACAGTGACGCGAACACCTCGTGCACCGCACGCTTGATGTTGTCGAAACCTTCGATGTTGAGGAAGGTTTCCTGCTGACCGGCAAAGGAGGCGTCCGGCAGGTCTTCCGCGGTGGCGGAGGAGCGCACGGCGACCTTCAGGTTCGGGTGTCTGGCCTGCAGCTCGGCATAGGCACGTTCCATCTCGGCCTCGAAGGCCGGCGGCAGCGGCGTATCGATGATCCACTGACGAATCTCGGCACCGACGCGCGCCAGTTCGACCACGTCATCCACATCGAGAGCATCGAGGGCGGCATTGATACGCTTGTCGAGGCCTTCGTGAGCCAGAAACTCGCGATAGGCAAAGGAGGTAGTCGCAAAGCCGCCGGGCACGGTGACACCGGCATCGGCCAGATTGGAGATCATCTCACCGAGCGAGGCGTTCTTGCCGCCAACGCGATCAACATCGTTCATGCCGAGCTGATCGAAATCGACGACGTATTCGGATGTGGCTTGCTGTGACAAGGGAACCCCCTGGTACCAATGGATGGAAACGAATGACCGATGGAGGACGTTGAACCGCCTTCCGTTCAGCAATGACGCCACCCTAACAAGCTCTCTCTAGTATTAGCCATTGGTCTAACCGGCTAGTCAGTGGAGGAGGACTACAACCCTGAGACTGTTTCAGGCGTTCTGTCGCCATCGTCGCCGAACATGTCGACAAGCCAGAAACGGCCGCTACAGGAATGTAGTCATGGGCCGCTTTGCCGGAGAACGGGAACACGAGATTTCCCATATCGCGCCACTGGCCATCCGCCGGATATTGCAAGCACGACAGTGAACGCCGACACTTGGGACTTCACGAGACGACACCCTGCGCCGGGCTGTGTCTTCGATTCGTTCTTCACGAGTGCCCGTCATGACCCGAACCGCCTTCTTCATTTCCGATGGAACCGGTATCACCGCCGAGACACTGGGACGCAGTCTGCTGGCCCAGTTCGAGAACACCGACATCCGCATGGTGACCAAGCCCTACATCGACTCCTCCGAGAAGGCCACGGCGCTGGTCAAGGCCATCGAGAGCGCCCACGCCACGGACGGTGAGCGCCCCATCATCATCGACACCATCGTCGATCAGGACATCCGTGACATCATCTCGGAATCCTCCGGTTTCAAGGTCGATATCTTCTCCACCTTCCTCAAGCCACTGGAAGAGGAGCTGGATACCCACTCGTCCTACAGCGTCGGCAAGACCCACTCCATCGGTCAGGATGATGTCTACATGAACCGCATCGATTCGGTGCATTTTGCCCTCGACAACGATGATGGAGCGCGCACCCACCAGTACGACAAGGCCGACGTCATCCTCATCGGCGTCTCACGCTGCGGCAAGACCCCGACCTCGCTGTATCTGGCCTTGCAGTTCGGCATCCGCGCGGCCAACTACCCGCTGACCGAGGATGATCTCGACGAATCCGGCACCCTCAAGATGCCGGCGTCACTGGCGCAATATCGCCACAAGCTGTTCGGACTGACCATCGACCCGCGCCGCCTGGCTGCCATCCGTACCGAGCGTCGCCCCAACAGTCGCTACTGCTCGATCGACCAGTGTCTGCAGGAAGTCGAGCAGACCGAGGCGCTGTTCCGCCGCTCCAAGGTGCCCTACATCGATACCACGCGCTTCTCGATCGAAGAGATCTCGACGCGCATGATCGCCGAGACCGGCCTGGCACGCCGCTTCTCACCACGCTGATACCCGTCGCTACGTTACGCCCCCAACAACACACATCGACCACAACACCCCCCCCTACTCACGCAGGAAGTCTCCCCATGTTCCACACCAACCACTACTTCGACGGCCAGGTGGCCTCCATCGCCTTCCAGAGCGCAGATCTGCCTGCCACGGTCGGCGTGATGGCCATCGGCGAATTCGTGTTTTCCACCAGCCAGCGCGAATACATGACGCTGATCAGCGGCGACATGCAGGTACTGCTGCCGGGCGCGGAAGAGTGGTACCAGCTTGCCGCAGGGGAAAGCTTCATCGTCGAAGCCAACCAGAGCTTCGAGGTGCGCACCACGGTCGAGTCCGCCTATCTGTGCAAGTACGAAGACGCTTAAGGCACTGGGCAACAGCCGCCCAAGGCACTGAAAGCCAGACATGAAGAAGCCGCCGAGCCCTCAAGCACGGCGGCTTCTTTCGTCACGACGACTGCCTCTCGATATCAGGCTCAGGCGCGTCGCCTGAGCACGGAGCGCAGCGCCAGATAACTGATACCGCCCATCAGCAGATAGCTTGTCGCCACCCCGGCAAAGATACCGACCACACCGTGAAGCGTCCCCCCCAGCCAGGCCAATGGCACCAGCAGGGCGAACAGTCGCACCAGCGAGAGTGTCATCGCACGGCGTGGCTCGTGCAGCGCATTGAGGCTGGAATTGGCGAGGATGATCACGCCCTGGGCGCCGAGTGCGGCGGGAATCAGCCACAGGTAGGTGACCACCAGCTGCGCGACTTCCGGGCTTTCGGCGAAGCGCGCCGCGATCCACTCACCGCCAAGCCCCAGCCCCAGCCAGACCGCCAGCTGCCAGACGAGAATGAAGCCGAGTATGCCGTGGATGGCTCGCCATACCCGCCGGTGCTGCCCGGCACCATCGTTCTGGCTGATGAAGGGTGACAGCGTCATCGAGAGCGCCAGCACCAGAATCAGTGCCAGTGACTCGATGCGTGAACCGATGCCATAGGCCGCGACGGCGGCATGACCATGCTGACTGACGATCCGCGTGACCAGCGCCGTGGCGATCGGCGTCATCACGCTGGTCATGGCCGCAGGCAGGCCGATGGCCCCCACTTCTCGCCATGAGGTGATCAGACGTGTCAGCGACAGCTGATGCAGATCCAGCCGCGCGCGCAGCAATGGCAATGCCAGCAAGCCCAGCGTCATCGCCAGCCACGACAGCACCGTGGCCAACGCCGCCCCCGCAACGCCCATGCCCTGCCAATCTCCGATGCCGAAGATCAGCAGCGGGTCGAGCAGCGCATTGAGACCCCCTGCCGCCGCCATCACCAGCGAGGGCACCAGGGTATTGCCCTCGGCGCGCAGCACGCTGCCCAGCACGCGTGGCAGCAACACGAAGGGCGCCCCGAAATACCACACCTGCATGTAGTCCTGGATGTGCGGCATCAGGGTGTCATCGGCCCCCAGCAGCCCGAACAGCGGCCCGATGCTGACAAGCCCCGCCACGATCATCACGACGCCCAGCAGCAGCCCCAGCAGACTGGCATCCGTGGCCCGCGCCTTGACCGTCTCGAACTCGCCACGCCCGAGCCTGCGCCCCACCACGGCGGTGGTGCCGATGGACAGACCGATGGCGATGCTGATGACGGCAAAGGTCACCGGAAAGGTGAAGGTGACCGCCGCCAGCTCCGCGGTGCCCAGCTGGGCGATGAACCAGGCATCCACCAGGTTGAACAGCATCATGGTGACGATGCCGCCGATCACCGGCCCCGTCATGCGGGCAAGCGTCGAGGCGATCGGATCACGCAGCAGGTCACGCCGACCACGCGGGGACGGGCTTCTGGCAGTGGAAGAGGACGATGACGTAGGGTTGGCAGGCTCAGGCATGCAGGCTCCGGACAGTAAACGGCCCCGTCAGGCGAGCTGCCTGCGGGGCCATCGGGGGCTATCGATCGTACGATCTGTCGTGCAATCCGTCGTGCAGGACGGGCACAGTGTAAGACATCCGCGCGGCGAGAGCAGTTCCCTTGCGGCTCAGGGGGCTGCAAGCCGGACTAGTTGCCCTGCATGAAGGGCGAGATGACTTCGCCTCCCGACTCACGCCAGGCCGCGAAGCCACCCCCGAGATGGGCGACCGGCCCGAATCCCATGTCCTTGAGCGACTTGGTGGCCAGCGCCGAGCGCAGTCCGCCGGCGCAGAACAGCACATAACGTCCCTCACGGGCGAAATCGGCACGGTGATAGGGCGAAGCCGGGTCGACCCAGAACTCCAGCATGCCGCGTGGCGCATGGATGGCCCCGGGAATGCGGCCTTCCCGCTCCAGCTCACGCACATCGCGGATATCCACCAGGATCAGGGGTGTACCGCCTGCGCGAGACTCCTCCAGCGCCTGACGCAGCGCCTCAGGCGACAGGGTGTCGATCTCCTTCTCGGCCGCTGCCACCAGCTCACTGACCGGTCGAATCATGGGGTCCTCCTTGCAGATGATATCGTCCTGATGATGCATGCCACTCACCGCCTGCGTGACACCTCACACATCCGCCTCGCCGCAACGATAGAAACGCTGGATGCTCGAGAAATCGAGACGTCCCGCACCCTGGGCGGCATGCTGGGCGAACAGGTTACGCGCCTGGGAGCCCATTGGCACTGCCGATTTCGAGCCCAGCGCCATTTCCCAGGCAAGGCCGAGATCCTTGGCCATCAGGTCCACCAGGAAGCCGCCCTGATAGTCGTTGGACGCAGGTGCCGCCTCCATCACCCCGGGCCAGGGGTTGTAGACGTTGAGCGCCCAGTTGCCGCCGGAGGACTGCTTCATCACCTCCGAGAGCACGGCCGGGTCCAGTCCGTTCTTGACCCCCAGCGCCAGCGCCTCGGCGGTGCCGCTCATCAGGATGCCCAGCAGCATGTTGTTGCAGATCTTGGCGACCTGACCGCTGCCGGCCGGGCCGGCATGGAACAGATTCTTGCCCATCACTTCCAGCAGCGGCACGGCACGCGCATAGCCGTCGGCCTCGCCACCGACGATGAAGCTCAGCGTGCCGGCACGTGCGCCACCGACCCCGCCCGACACCGGGGCGTCCATGAAGGTGATGCCGCGCTCGGCGGCATGGCGAGCGACCAGACGTGCATCATCCGGCGCGATGGTCGAGGCGTCGATCACCAGTACCGAAGCGTCGAGTGTTGCCAAGAGGCCTCCCTCGCCGTCTTCCTTGTCACCCAGATAGAGCTTTCGCACGTGCTGCCCCGCCGGCAGCATGCTGATGACGACGTCAACGCCCTCTGTCGCCTGGCATGGCGACTCGGCGCGTGAGGCACCCGCCTCGACCAGCTGGCTCATGGCCGACTCGACCAGATCGAAGACCTTCACCTCATGGCCGGCCTTGACCAGATTGAGGGCCATGGGGCCGCCCATGTTGCCGAGCCCGATGAAACCGATGGATGTCATGGCAATGCTTCCTCGTGAACAGGTTCTTGTTGTCATTGGCGTCCGGCGGCATGTCCGCACCTGCCGCCCGTGCTGAACAGCGCGCTTACAGATCCATCAGCGGATGCTCGTCCTCTTCCCACAGCGGCGCGAAGAAGCCGTCGATGTATTCCTCGGAGACCTGCGCGATCGAGGCATAGGCCCACTGCGGCTGTCTGTCCTTGTCGATCAGCAGGGCGCGTACTCCTTCAGCAAGCTCGGTGCCCATGCAGCAGCGCACCGACAGGGTCAGCTCGTCGCGGAAGGCTTCCGCCAGCGAGGAGTGGCGATGGCGTGCCAGCATGCGAAATACCAGATGCGGGGAACTGGGGCAGCCGGCTTCCAGACGCTCACGATTGGCGTTCAGCCATGCATTGCAGTCACTGCGCGCCTGGGGATCATCGAGGATCCGCTGACAGGCCTTCAGCACTTCGCGCCCGGCGACCAGCTGCTGAAGATGATCAAAGAGCGGCATGACCTGTCCCGGCGGCGCCAGCTCACGGCGCTCGAACTCGCTCAGCACCTGGCTCAGATGACGCGACGGATGACGCCCGAATTCCCCCTCGCACAGCGCCTGCTTGAGCGCCTCGCGCTGCGCGTCGGGAATCAGACGTGTGGCAAGCCCGAGATCCAGCGCATCGCGGGCATTCAGCTGCGCGCCGGTCACTCCCAGATACTCGCCGATGCCACGCGGCAGGCGATTGAGCAGCCAGCTGGCCCCGACATCCGGGTACAGGCCGATGCTGACCTCCGGCATCGCCAGCCGTGAGCTTTCGGTGACCACGCGCTCGCAACCGCCGGCGAACAGCCCCATGCCGCCGCCCATCACGATGCCGCCGCCCCACACCAGCAGCGGCTTGGGGAAGGTATGCAGCCGGTGATCGAGCCGGTATTCCGCGGTGAAGTAGCGCGTGGCGAAGAAATCCTCCAGCGCTTCAAGAGGGTCTGCGCCTTCGCTGGCAGGCGCCGTGGTCATCGCCTGATAGAGCGCCACGATATCGCCACCGGCACACAACGCACGCTCGCCGGCGCCTTCCAGCCACACCATGGCGATGCTGCTGTCCAGCTCCCAGGCATCCAGCTGGGCCTCGATGCGCTCGATCATGGCCAGCGACAGCGCATTCAGCGAGCGCGGCGCATTCAGGCGCATGATGCCCAGCTGCTTGCCGTCGCGGGCGCGACGCGTCTCGAACACCACGGGCGCCTCGACATCGGTCGCGGCCTTGGCAGTGACACCTTCTATCTGGCTCATGAGCGCCCTCCTCCCTTCACCTCTTTCTGATGCGAGACCCACTGCGGTGCACGCTTCTCCAGGAAGGCACTCACGCCCTCCTTCTGGTTGGGGTCATCGAACAGCTCGACGAACAGCTCGCGTTCCATGCGCAGGCCATCGCTCATGCCGCGATGGCGAGATGACATGATCAACGCCTTGCAGCGCGCCACCGCACTCGGGCTCTGGTTGGCGACGCTCTCGGCCATCGCCAGCGCGCGCTCGAGGCTCTGGCCGGTCTCGACCACCTCTTCGGCCAGCCCGATGCGGCCGGCGGTCTCGGCATCCACCTGCTCACCACACAGGATCATGCGCTTGGCCCAGCCTTCGCCGACCAGCCACGGCAAGTGCTGGGTGCCGCCCGCGCACGGCAGCAGACCGACCTTGGCCTCCGGCAGCGCCAGTTTCGCCTGACGCTCGACGATACGGATATCGCAGGCCAGCGCGCATTCAAGCCCGCCGCCCATCGCGTAGCCGTTGACGGCGGCGATCGTCACGCCGGGGAAGTTGGCCAAGCGCTCGAAGGCCAGCCCGAAGCGGCGCGCCATGGTGGCGGCCACGCCCTTGTCACCGTCGGCGAAGGTCTTGAGATCGGCGCCGGCGGAGAAGAACCTGTCGCCCTCACCGGTAATCACCACCGCACTGACGCTGCCATCGCCCTCCAGCTCGTCGAGCAGCTGCTCCAGCTCGATCAAGGACGCCTCCGTCCAGGTGTTGGCCGGCGGATTGTTGATGGTGACACGGGCGATATGACGATCCTTCTCGAGAACGAGGCATGGCCCTTGATTGGATGACATCACGTAACTCCCTGAAAGATGGTAACCACTGACGAATTGAAGTGGAGGCGCCGTTACGCCAGCGACTCGATCATGCCCGGCGTCAGAAGACGGCGCGCGATGATCAGACGCATGATCTCGTTGGTGCCTTCCAGAATCTGGTGCACACGGGTGTCACGCACCAGCCGCTCCAACGGGTACTCGCGGATATAACCGTAGCCGCCATGCAGCTGGAGTGCCTGATTGCAGACCTCGAAGCCCATGTCGGTGGCAAAGCGCTTGGCCATCGCACAGTGGGCGCTGGCCTCGCCGTCACCCTCATCGAGCTTGAAGGCCGCCAGTCGCACCAGGGTGCGTGCGGCGGTCAGTTCGGTGGCCATGTCGGCCAGCTTGAACTGCAGGGCCTGGAACTGCGCCAGCTCGCGCCCGAACTGCTTGCGCTCGCCGAGATAATCCCGCGACAGCTCCAGCGCCTTCTGGGCCGCGCCCAGCGAGCAGGTGGCGATGTTGATGCGTCCGCCATCCAGCGCCTTCATCGCGAAACGGAAGCCCTCCCCCTCCTCGCCCAGACGATTGCCCGCCGGGACCCGCACGCGATCGAAGCTCACCAATCGGGTCGGCTGGCTGTTCCAGCCCATCTTGTCTTCCTTCTTGCCGTAGCGGATGCCGTCGGCATCCGCTGGCACCACGAAGGCCGAGATACCCGCCGCGCCGCTGTCCGGCTCGCCGGTGCGCGCCATCACCACCAGCACGTCCGTCGCCCCGGCACCGGAGATGAACATCTTGGAGCCACTCAGGTAGTAGTTTTCGCCGTCACGCTCGGCGCGGGTGCGCAGGCTGGCGGCATCACTGCCGCTGCCCGGTTCGGTCAGGCAGTAGGAGCCGAGCTTGTCGCCCGCCACCATCGCCGGCACCCACTGCTCGCGGCACTCGTCACTGGCGAAGCTCGCGATCATCCAGCCGACCATGTTGTGGATGGTGATGTAGGCGGTGGTCGAGATGCAGCCGGTGGCCAGCTGCTCGAGAATGATGGAGCTGTCCAGACGCGGCAGGCCAAGACCGCCATGCTCCTCGGGGACATAGAGCCCCATGAAGCCCGCCTCACCCGCCTTCTTCAGCGTCTCGATGGGGAAATGGGCCGTGGCGTCCCACTCGGCGGCATGCGGGGCAAGCTCGGCATCCGCGAAGGCACGCGCGCCCTCCTGCAGGGCACGCTGGTCATCGGTCAGCGAAAAGTTCATGCAGCTGCCTCCTGTTGTCCTTGTTCTTTATCTCCAGGCCCGCCGAGTCCTCGGCGGGCTTGTGAAGAGCCCTCAGCGCATCTGAAGAGCCCTCAGCGGTCTTGTGAAGAGAGCCATCAGCGCAGCTGAGGAGTCATCAGCGCATCTGAATGGAGAAGTTGGGCTGATTGCCCTCGGCCGGCGCATCATCGAACCAGCGCGCCGTCACCGTCTTGGTCTCGGTATAGAAGCGCACCGCCTGCTTGCCATAGGCATGCAGATCGCCGAAGAAACTGCCGCGCCAACCGGTGAAGGAGAAGAACGGCAGCGGCACCGGAATCGGCACGTTGATACCGACCTGGCCCACCGCGATCTCATTCTGGAAGCGGCGTGCCGCCCCGCCGGAGCGCGTGAAGATGGAGGTGCCGTTGCCGTAGGGGTTGTTGTTGATCAGCTCGATGGCCTCGGACAGATCCGCCGCCTCCATGCAGCACAGCACCGGCCCGAAGATCTCCTCGCGATAGAGCACCATTTCCGGCGTCACCTTGGAAAACAGGCACGGCCCCAGCCAGTTGCCGTCGGGATAGCCCGCCACCGAGATGCCGCGACCGTCCAGCAGCAGCTCGGCCCCTTCCTCGACGCCCTGCCCGATCCAGCCCGTCACGCGCTCCAGTGCCTGCGGCGAGATCAGCGGTCCGTAGCTGGCGCCCTTGTCATTCCAGGCACCGGGGCGCACCTCGGCCAGCGCATCACGCACCCGCGCGATCAAGGCCTTCGAATCACCGACGAAGACCGCCACCGAGATCGCCATGCAGCGCTGACCCGCCGCACCGACACTGGCCCCGACCAGCGCATTCACCACCTGGTCCGCCGGAGCGTCCGGCATGATCACCATGTGGTTCTTGGCACCCGCGAAGCACTGGGCGCGCTTGAGGTTGTCGGTGGCGGTACGATAGATGTGCTGCCCCACCGGTACCGAACCGACGAAGCTCACGGTGCGCGGTGTCTCGTGGGCCAGCAGGTGATTGACCTGATCGCGCCCGCCCTGCACCACGGTCAGGATGCCCTCGGGCGCTCCCGCTTCCATGAACAGCTCCGCCAGACGCAGCGTGGTCAGCGGTACCTGCTCGGAAGGCTTGAGCACGAAGGCATTGCCGCAGGCGATGGACAGCGGGAACATCCAAAGCGGTATCATGGCGGGGAAGTTGAACGGCGTGATGCCCAGGCAGACGCCCAGCGACTGGGTCACGGAGTAGCTGTCGATGCCGGTGGCGACGTTCTCCACCGTCTCGCCCATCAGCAGACTCGGAATGTTGGCGGCATGCTCGACCACCTCGATGCCGCGCCAGACATCGCCCTTGGCGTCCTCGAAGGTCTTGCCCAGCTCATGGGAGATGATCTCGGCCAGCTCGTCATGGTGCTGCTTGAGCAGATGCTGATAGCTGAGCATCAGACGGGCACGGGTCGGCACCGGGGTGTTGCGCCAGCGCTGGAAGGCCTGCTCGGCATGCACCAGCGCCTCGTCCAGTTCGCTGAGCGGCGTCAGTGGAACACGCGCCACTTCAGCGTTGGTGGCCGGGTTGGTCACGCTCAGGTGCTGATCGGCGGAGCTTGCGACAAACTGGCCATTGATCAGCTGTGGCAATACCAGTGGTGCGCTGTCACCGGCGACGACGGCGCGCAGTCGTGACAGCAACTCAAGCGAGCCGTTTGCGGACGTGAGGGTAGTCGAAGACATGACGTGGCATTCCTGTGTCTGTTGTTATTGGGTGAAGGACGGCGTGTCAGCAGAGCCGGAGACGTCAGCCAGAGCCATCTTGCCGAAAGCGGCAAGCCGACATTGCGATCTGACTCAACCTAGCATCTGCTTGGTTGGCTGCAAATACTATTACCCTTTACGTTAACGTAAACAATGCTAGTCTGTAGAAAATTCACGGCCAGACGCCGCTGGCATCCACTGCGCAGAGGGGCATGCCATCTCCTCGGCGCACACAGCATTCGGAGCGGCAGTGCCCATGACGGATACGATGATTACCTCAACGCCTGACACCCAGAACCCGACAGCCTCCGAGAGTCCGGACGATGGCGTCGGCATGGAAGGCCTGCTGAGTGCCACCAGCACCAGCGACGCCATTCGCCCGACCCAACGCACCTGGAGCATCGGCGAGCTGGCACGTCATTTCGACGTGACCACACGCACCATCCGCTTCTATGAGCAGGAAGGCCTGCTGCATCCTCAGCGACGCGGCCAGACGCGCATCTATCACGACAAGGACCGCGTGCGCCTCAAGCTGACGCTGCGCGGCAAGCGGCTGGGATTCTCGCTGGCCGAGATTCGCGAGGTGGTGGATCTCTACGATGCCGCGGATGGCGGCGGCGAGAAGCAGCTCACGAGGCTGCTCGACATCCTGGCCGAGAAACGTGAAGGACTGGAGCGCCAGCTGCGCGACCTCACCGCCATGCAGCGCGAGCTGGACGATGTCGAGACGCGGGCGCGGGAAGCGCTGGCACGCCTGACGACACACGGATGATGCGCGACACCCGTCACCCTCTTCCAACACCTTTGAGAGCATCACGACAGCAAGACCGATAACGACAACAAGCACCATGACATTCACGCCGCCGCCTCCTGGCGGCGTGACCGCCCGCCGGGCGGCTCCCCCTGAATACGCCTTGCCACACCAATAACAACCAGGGACACAGGACAACGCCATGTCACAGGACGCCATTGCCACACGCCAGTCTCTCAGCTATCTGAGCACCCTCTCCGACACTCCCCTGATGGGGGAAACCATCGGTGACTGTCTCGATCGCATCACCGCGCGCTGGCCCGAGCGCGACGCTCTGATCAGCCGTCATCAGGGGCTGCGCTACACCTGGGCCGAGCTGCATGCAGAGGTCGAGCGCGTGGCGCGCGGCCTGCTGGCGATGGGGATCGAGCGCGGCGACAGGGTCGGCATCTGGGCACCCAATCGCGCCGAGTGGACCTTGATCCAGTACGCCACCGCCAAGATCGGCGCGGTGCTGGTCAATCTCAACCCGAGCTATCGCGGCCATGAGCTGGCCTATGCGCTCAAGCAGTCCGGCGCGGCGACGCTGATCTTCCAGGCACGCTTCAAGGCCTCGGACTACGTCGCGATCCTCGAGGAGCTGTTCCCTGAGACCAGGGAGGCCCGCGGCCGTGATGGCATTCACAATGGCGCGCTGCCGGGCCTCAGGCGTCTGGTCTGCTTCGAGGCCGAGGAAGCCCTGCCCGGCATGCTCCACTGGCAGGATGTGCTGGGCGGCGCCGGAGAGGTCAGTCTCGAGACACTCCACGAGCTGCAGGCCAGCCTGACCTTCGATGACCCGATCAACATCCAGTACACCTCCGGCACCACCGGGGCCCCCAAGGGGGCCACGCTCTCGCATCACAACATCCTCAACAACGGCTTCTTCGTCGCCGAGCGCATGAATCTCACGGAGCACGACAAGCTGGTGATGCCGGTGCCGCTCTATCACTGCTTCGGCATGGTGATGGGCAATCTGGGCTGCCTGACCCACGGAGCGACGATCATCTACCCCGAGGCGGGTTTCGATCCGCTGGCCACGCTGCAGGCAGTCAGCGAGGAAGGCGCCACCGCGATGTTCGGCGTACCGACGATGTTCATCGCCGAACTCGAGCACCCGCGCTTTGACGAGTTTGATCTCTCCAGCCTGCGCACCGGCACCATGGCGGGTTCCATCTGCCCCATCGAGGTGATGCGCCAGGTCATCGAGCGCATGCACATGCGCGAGGTCACCATCGCCTATGGCATGACCGAGACCAGCCCGGTAAGCCTGCAGACCACCCGCGAGGCACCGCTGGACAAGCGTGTCTCCACCGTCGGCACCCTGCATCCCCATCTGGAGATCAAGATCGTCGACCCCGAGACAGGCCAGGTGGTCCCGCGCGGCGAGAAGGGCGAGCTGTGCACACGCGGTTACAGCGTGATGCTCGGCTACTGGAACAACCCGGACGCCACCGCCAAGGCCATCGACAGTGGCCGCTGGATGCATACCGGTGATCTCGCCACCCTCGATGAGGACGGTTACGTGACCATCGTCGGGCGCATCAAGGACATGATCATCCGCGGTGGCGAGAACATCTATCCCCGCGAGATAGAGGACTTCCTCTACACCCATCCTGCCGTGTCGGACGTGCAGGTGATCGGCGTGCCCGATGAGCGCTATGGCGAGGAAGTGATGGCCTGGGTCAAGCTCAAGGAAGGCGAGCAGCTGGATGCCGAAGGCCTCAAGGCGTTCTGCCAGGGCAGAATCGCCCACTTCAAGGTGCCGCGCCATATCAAGTTCGTCGAGGAATTCCCGATGACCGTCACCGGCAAGATCCAGAAATTCAAGATGCGCGAAACCGCCACCGCGGAGCTGGGTCTCAAGGCATGAGCGGACACCTCGGAGGGCCACGGAGAACAAGCGCATGAGTCACGACACGCCGAGAGGCGACGACGCCTCCTCCGCTCGCCACCTGAGCACGGCCTGTGCCCAGGTGGCGCACTACGCGCCTCCTCGGCATCACGCGGCACTGGAGGAGGCACTCGAGGCATTGATCAAGGCGCATCCTGAGCCCGTCCTGCCGCCCACGGCGCTGGCAAGGCTGGATCAGCTGCATCTGGGAGGCGCGGCCGGCAGCCGCGAGTTGCTGGCGATGGCGGCTCTCGAGACCCCCGAGGGCATGCCACTCGCGATTCTCGAGCCCGGTGCCGGGCTCGGCGGACTGGCACGCATGCTGGTCAGTCAACATGCCAGCGTCGGGCATCACGTCACCACGCTGGATCTCTCGGAGAGCCTCTGCCAGCTGGCCGTCGCGCTCAACCGTGCCACCGGCCTGCGCGAGCGTATCCGAGTGCTGGAGGGCGACGCCTGCTATCCCGAGCTGCACCCCGCCCTGACAGGGCGACATGTCGACCGCATCCTGAGCCAGCACCTGCTGGTCCATCTGAGCGACAAGACCGACGTGTTGCGTCAGTGGCATGACTGCCTCAACGATGACGGCTATCTGGTGCTGCATGAGCCGGTGCTCAGCGTCCAGGCACAAGCCTTCCATGAGCGTCCGCAGCTGCCGGTGCCCTGGGCACTGACGCCCCGCGCCGATCACCTGGCCAGCTGCGAGGAACTGCACGAGGCGATGGCCAACAGTGGTTTCGAGGTCGAGGCGCACGCCGAACTGACGCCTCAGGTGCTCGCCTGGCAGGCGCGGCGTCTGCGCACACCCTCCCCCGGCGCCTCCGGCCAGCCCCCACTCTCGCCCGCCCAGCGTGCCAGCCAGACGCTGACACCGGAGCTGATCTTCGGGCCGCATTTTCCGACGATGCAGCACAATCTGGCCGAGGCGCTGGAGGCCGGCTGGCTGGAAGTGCACCTGTGGCGACTGCGCAAGCGCCGCCATCCGTGACGGTGATGAGGCTGGAGGTTTCCCGCGTGAGGCCAGTCCGATACCGGCGTGAAAAAAATTAGAAAACACCGCTCGTAAATGACTGGCATCCACTGTCATCAACCGTTATTCTTGCCAGTACAGTCCCGTTCGGGGGATAAGCCGTTCGTTATCCGTCGTCATGCAAGAGGGTCTTCCTCACCATGATGACCGCACTGGAGCATGTCTTTCATTTCCATGTGCCAGTGCACAGTTTCCCGATGCTCGCGCACCGTTTCTCCGGGAATCTGTTCATCAAGGCGCTGATCTGATCAATCCGCGCCGACTGCATCAAAGATTCCCTCACGGGAAAACCGAAAGGGCCTCCATCTGGAGGCCCTTTTTTTGTCTGCTCGCTTTGTCTGCTCGTGCTGTCAGCTCGATTCCTGCCGGTGCGAGCCATTGATCCGACACGCCGTCCGTCAGCTCATCGGCACGGCATGGCGCACTGGATCAGCGAGCCCTCACGCCTGCCAGGCGGCCAGTGCCGCGAGGTGATCCTGGCGCGCCTGGCCCGGCGTCACGGCCGCCAGCCGCACCCTGGTGCCCGGCACGCATTGGGCGAGCTGCGCGCAGGCCAGCGGCGTCAGTGCGCCAAGGCGCGGATAGCCGCCGATGGTCTGGCGATCATTGAGCAGGATGATCGGCTGGCCATCGGCGGGCACCTGTACCGCGCCCAGCGGAATGCCTTCGGAGACCATCCCGGCACCGTCACGCTCCAGACGCGGGCCGGTCAGACGCACGCCCATGCGATCCGCGCGACCATCTACCGCCCAGTCGCGGTTGAAGGCGCGAAAGAGGCTGTCGCCGCTGAATTCGGCAATCTGGGCGCCTACCACCAGCGCCAGTTCGAGCGCCTCGCCCTCCTCGGGGGTCAGCGACTGCTGCCATGCCTGTGCCGACGCCGGCAATTCGCGCAGCGACAGCTCATTGCCGGCCGCCGTGAGCACATCGCCGCTGGCCAGTGCATGACCTTCGCCATCCAGCCCGCCCAGACCATCACGCACGGTACAGGCCGCACTGCCCAGCACCGGGGCGACATCCAGCCCACCCGGGAAGGCCAGATAGGCGCGCAGCCCGGCGACCGGACGCTCGAACTTGAGCACCTGCCCCGCCGTCACGGCGAAGGCCTGCCCGGGCAGCAACGCCTCACCATCCAGTGTCGCCGCCAGATCAGCGCCACACAGCGCCAGCGTGCCCGCCTGCCCGACCTTGAGGGTCAGGCCGCCGCCCATGGTGATCTCGAGTCCCGGCGCATCCGGGGCATTTCCCAGCAGCCAGTTGGCCCAGCCCAATGACACCCAGTCCGCCGCGCCGCCCTGGGTCACGCCCAGATGGCGGACCCCCAGGCGTCCCGCATCCTGTACCAGTGCCAGGGCACCGCTGCGCTCGACGTCGAGTCTCACGCGCTTGTCGTTGTCGGCACTCATGCGCGCTCCTCCAGCGGGGTGACATCGCCGCCCAGGCCAACGAATTCCTCTCGGCTCACGGAAACGAAACGCACGCGATCACCGGGCATGAAGCGACTGGACGGCTCACCGGCCTCGTTGCGACCGAACAGCGTGATGGGCGTGCGGCCCAGGATGTTCCAGCCACCGGGAGAGCGGGACGGGTAGATCGCGGCCTGACGGTCGGCGATACCGACGCTGCCGGGGGCGATCTTCTGGCGCGGCGTCTTGAGGCGCGGTGTGGTCAATGCCTCCTCCAGCACGCCCATGAAGGCGAAACCGGGGGCGAAGCCAAGCGCGAACACGCAGTAATCATGCGCGCCATGCCGTTCGATCAACGCCTCGACACTGATGCCGAGACGCGCGGCGATCGGCGCAAGCTCCGGGCCGACACTGTCGTCGTACCAGACGGGCACCTCGTGCAGCTGGCCCTGCTGACCGCTCTGCGGAGCGAGGTTCTCGAGGGCCGCCTGGATACGGGCACGCACCTCGCCTTCTTCCAGTGCCGCCACGTCATAGTGCAGCAGCAAGGTGGTATAGGACGGCACCAGATCCACCAGCGCTGTGCCGAAGGCCTCACGCAAGGCCCCGTCAGCGGCCAGAATCCAGGCCATGTTGGATTCCTCGATGCGGTCGAACAGCCGGATGATCAGCGAGTCCATGCCGACGGTCTCGAGGCGCAGTTGCGGTGACGAGCCACGTTCGTGGCTATTCCCCCCAGCCATCAGGCACCCGCCAGCGCATCGAAGGCGTCACGGATGGCACGCACCGCGGCCACGGACTCGGCGTTGTCACCGTGCACGCACAGGGTGTCGGCACTGAGCACCAGATCACCGCCGCTGCTGTCGGTGAGGGCTTCACCGCGCGCCAGCGTCACCGACTGGGCGATGATTACCTCGCTGTCGTGATGCACGGCGCCGGGCTCACGACGCGAGACCAGGTGACCGCGCGAGTCGTAGGCACGATCGGCGAAGGCCTCGAACCACAGTGTGATGCCCATCTCGTCGGCCAGTGCCTGCATCGGTGCCGGATTGGCGGTCGCCATCACCATCAGCGGCAGGCTGGCGTCATAGCGCACCACGGCCTGCATGACGGCGCGCAGTAGCGTCGGGTCAGCGGCCATGTCGTTGTAGAGCGCACCATGCGGCTTCACGTACTGGACGCGAGTGCCTTCGGCGCGACAGATACCGTCGAGCGCGCCGATCTGATAGAGCAGCATGTCCTCGACTTCGGCAGGCGAACAGGCCATGGAGCGACGCCCGAAACCCTGCAGATCCGGATAGGCGGGATGTGCGCCGATGCGCACGTCGTGCTTGATCGCCAGCCGCACGGTGCGGCGCATGATGGTGGGGTCAGAGGCGTGGAAGCCACAGGCGATGTTGGCGCAATCGACGTAGGGCATGACCTCGTCATCGAGGCCGATCTTCCAGTTGCCGAAGCTTTCGCCCATGTCGCAATTGAGCAGAGGGAGGGAGGGAGCGGAACGGGACATTGAGACACCTCGCAGGATGATCTTGTGTGTTGTTATCCCTCCACTCTAAGTAAGGCCATGCCTCGGTATCCAATCGTATTTTGTGATTCGTTATATCGATGAAATCTTTCATTACCAGAAGGTATGAAAGCCCAGTCAATCATCCGCTTGCCTGTCAGACCGCCACATGCTTCTGTCTGGGGCACCCCGGACAGCCACGAAAGGGCCGTCATCTCTCCGAATGCCGGCCTGACTCAGGCGACCGACGCGTCCTGTCTGGCGGAACCACCCACAACAACAGGAATTTCCACATGGCCGTCAGTGATCCGTTCCACCTCGCGATTCAAGTGCGTGACATCGCCGAAGCCCGGCGCTTCTATGGCGAATTCCTCGGCTGTCCGGAGGGACGCTCCTCGGACAGCTGGGTCGATTTCGACCTCTACGGCCACCAGTTCGTCTGCCACCTGAACCCGGCACTGGCCGACCCTGACAACCCGCTCGCCCAGCACCGCAATCCGGTCGATGGGCATGGCGTCCCGGTGCCGCACTTCGGGGTGGTACTCGAGATGGAGGCCTGGCAGGCACTGGCGGATCGTCTCACTGCCGAAGGCGTGACATTCGAGATCGCACCTCATGTGCGCTTCAAGGGCGAGCCCGGTGAACAGGCCACGATGTTCTTCCTCGACCCCACCGGCAACGCGCTGGAGTTCAAGGCCTTCAAGGACCGCGAGAGCCAGCTGTTTCGCAAGTGAAGGTCCCGCGCCCCGTCTCGTGCGGGGCATGCCCGGTGATGAAAGCTGACGCCCTGCACGGCATGCGGCAAGATGGTCGGTCTCAACGATTCATCACGGGGCATCTGTCATGTTCGATTTCAAGGAACTCGAGGCCTTTGTCTGGGTCGTGCGGCTCGGCTCGTTCCGCAAGGGCGCGACCAAGCTGCACCTCACCCAGCCCTCCATCTCGGACCGCATCAACCGTCTTGAGGCCGCCGTCGGCGAATCGCTGCTCGAGCGTGCCACCCGCCCCATCCAGCCCACCCTGCGCGGTCGGGAATTCTTCGCGCATGCCGAACGCCTGTTGAGCGGGCGCGAAGAAGCCATGCGCCTGTTTCAGGAGGAAGGCGCCTTTTCCGGCACGCTGCGTCTGGGCGTCATCGAGACCATCGCCAACAGCTGGTTCCCGGCCTTCATGCGCCAGCTGGCCGAGCGCTACCCCAAGCTGACGCTGGAAATGACCGTCGACATCTCGCCCTTTCTGCATCAGCGCCTGGCCGACAATGACCTCGACATGCTGTTCGCGATGGACAGCGCCGCCATGGGCCCCTACGCGACCCAGACACCGCTGTGCACCTTCGAGATGGGCATGTTCGCCTCGCCGACCCTCGCCGAGCAGCTGGCCCAGGACGGCGAATGCTTCGCCAGAACCCCCTTCATCTCCTTCAGCAAGCAGGCCCGTCCCTATACGGAGCTTGTCAGCTACCTCGCCGAACAGGGCATCACCCAGCCCAAGGTGCACTGCACCAGCACCCTGATGACCATTCTGCGCATGAGCAGCGAAGGACTGGGCATCGGTGTCCTGCCGGTCGCCACCGTCGAGGACGTGATCAATCACGGCGAACTGGTGCGCCTGCCACTCGAGACCCCGCTGCCGCCGATGGTCTATGAGGCCATCTGGCGCAATGCCAATTACCCCGACTTCTGCGCCAGTGTCGCGCGCCTGGGTCGCCAGTGTGCCGAGACCTACTCTCGCCAGCACGCGCCTCCCGCCGACTGATCGAAGCGTCATGCATGCGCTGAGACAGGGTTGATCGTGCGCCAGACCACGTCATACCAAGGTCTAACAATATCGCCAAAGGCTTTCATGCGACGACACGATGAAAGATTTCATCGATACTGTGAATCAGAATTAACGATTGGACGGGATGGCCTGTCACTTGAAGAATGAAATCGTCTGCCGACAACATTCAATAATAATGAGGAACTAGACATGCGTAAGCCCAGCGACTCCCTCACCCGCAAATCTGCCACCTCCAGTACCCTCATCGGACTGGCAGCCGCCGGTGCCCTGGCCTTCAGTGGCTCGGCCCTCGCGGCACAGTGGAACCTCGCCACTCCGTATGGCGATGCCAGCTTCCACACCAAGAACACCAAGCAGTTCGCCGAGGAGGTCACCGCGGCCACCGATGGCGAGCTGAGCATCACCGTGCACAGCGGCGGTTCGCTGATCTCCCACGGCGAGATCAAGCCGTCCGTGCGTCGCGGCACCGTCCAGGCCGGCGAGATCTTCCTGTCGATCCTGTCCAACGAATCGCCGGTCTACGAGCTGGACACCCTGCCGGGCGTCGCCTCCAGCTACGAGGAAGCCTTCGCTCTCTGGCAGGCCTCCAAGCCGGACATCACCGCGCTGTTCGCCAAGGAAGGCCTGATGCCGCTGTACGCGGTCGCCTGGCCGGCCCAGGGCATCTACACCGACTTCGACCTGACCGACGTCTCCCAGCTCAAGGGCCTGCGCATCCGCGCGCCCAACATCAACACCCAGCGCTTCGTCGAGAACGTCGGCGGCAAGCCCACCGAGACCGAAGAAGCCGACATCCCCACCGCCTTCAGCACCGGCCGTGTCGACGCGATGATCACCTCCAGCTCCACCGGCAAGTCCATGTCGGCCTGGGATTACGTCAAGCACTACAACGACGCCAAGCTGTGGCTGCCGAAGAACATCGTCTTCGTCAACAAGCGTGCCTTCGATCGCCTCGACGAGAGCACCCAGCAGGCCGTGCTGGACGCCGCCAAGGCCGCCGAGACCCGCGGCTGGGAAGCCAGCAAGGCCGATGCCGACGAGAGCGCCAAGGTGCTGACCGAGAATGGCTTCACCATCACCGAGCCGGACGAGAAGCTGTCCGAAGACCTCAAGGCCGCGGGTGACAAGCTGTTCCAGGACTGGAAATCACGCGCCGGCGATGAAGGCCAGCAGCTGCTCGAGCGTTATCGCGCCGATCTCGATGCCTGAGCCCCGCCTGCCAGCGCCGGGCGTTCGTCCCATCAACTGAACGCTCGGCACCTGGCCGGTATCGTCACCCCGCCACGCGATGATCACGTCGCTCCCCTGCCCGCCTCTGCCCGCTGGCAGACGCGACAGGGACTCCCCGACACGGCATCGCGTGGCCACCCTCACCTTCCCTGTGAGTGCATGTCATGACCTACTTCCTCGACAGACTCTATCGCCTCGGCGCGTGGGGTGCGGCAGCTTGCATGCTGCTGATCTGCACCCTGGTCAGCCTGCAGGTCTTCCTGCGCCTGATCGACGCCATCCTGGTGATGTTCGGTGCCGAACGTCTCGGTTTCGAGATCTCCGGCGTCTCGGAAATGGCCGCCTTCCTGCTGGTCGGCGCCACCTTCCTGAGCCTCGCCTATACCTTCACGCACCACGCGCACATCCGCGTGACGCTGGTCATCAATCGCCTGCCGCCCGCCGTGCGCGTGTGGGTCGAGAGCCTGGCGCTGCTGATCGCACTGAGCCTGAGCGTATTGATCACCCATGAACTGGTGCTGCTGGTCGGCGAGAGCCTCGAGTACCACGACATTTCCTCCGGCCTGCTGGCCCTGCCGCTGTGGATTCCGCAGAGCGTGCTGGTCGCCGGTACCGGCCTTCTGTGCCTGGCGATTCTCGAGACACTGATCGCCACGCTGCGCACCGCCTTCACCGCGCCTTCACGCTACGTGGCGCCCGAGCCCGAAGACGGAGCCGAATGACATGCTGACACTCATCCTCGTCACTCTGCTGGCCCTCGCCTTGCTGCTCGGCGGCGGCGTGTGGGTCGCGTTCTCGCTGATCGGCACCGGCTGGATCGTGCTGACCTTCTTCTCCAGCTTCGAGACCGGCCCGATCCTGGCCTCGGACTTCTGGGGTGCCAGCTACGGCTGGGACCTGACCGCCCTGCCGATGTTCGTGTGGATGGGCGAGATCCTGTTCCGCTCCGGACTCGCCGACAACATGTTCCGCGCGCTGGCACCGTGGCTCAATCGCCTGCCGGGCCGCCTGCTGCACTCCAACATCATCGGCAGCGGTCTGTTCGCCGCCGTGTGCGGCTCCTCCGCCGCCACCTGTGCCACCGTCGGCAAGATGACCCTGCCGGAGCTTGAGCGTCGCGGCTACGACAGCAACCTGGCCATCGGTACCCTCGCCAGCGCCTCGACCCTCGGTCTGCTGATTCCGCCGTCGATCATGATGATCGTCTACGGCGTGGTCACCGAGCAGTCCATCTCGCGCCTGTTCATCGCCGGTGTCCTGCCGGGCATGCTGCTGCTGGCCCTGTTCATGGGCTATCTGGCGATCTGGTCGAAGGTCGTCGGTGAGCCGCAGGGCCGCGCCGGCCATGATGAGCCGCACATGAGCTTCATGGCCAAGCTGCGCAACAGCGCCCAGTTGATTCCGCTGCTGGCACTGATCGGCGGCATCCTCGGCAGCATCTACGGTGGCCTGGCGTCACCGACGGAAGCGGCGGCGGTCGGCGTGGTGCTGTCGCTGATCATCGCGCGACTCAATGGCCACATGAGCGCCGCCACCTTCAAGGAATCGCTGTTCGCGGCGCTGCGCACCTCATGCATGATCGCCTTCATCATCGCCGGTGCCTCCTTCCTGTCCTCCGCGATGAGCTTCACCCAGATTCCGATGCAACTGGCCGAAGGCATCGCCACCCTGGGGCTGTCGCCGACCATGCTGCTGGTGGTACTGACACTGTTCCTGCTGATCCTGGGCTGCTTCCTGGATGGCATCTCGCTGATCCTGCTGGTGACCTCCATCATCATGCCGGTCATCGAAGCCGCCGGTTTCGACCTGATCTGGTTCGGGATCTACCTGATCATCGTGGTCGAGATGTCGCAGATCACCCCGCCGGTGGGCTTCAACCTGTTCGTGATCCAGAGCCTGACCGGCAAGGACATCATCACCATCACCAAGGCGACGCTGCCGTTCTTCCTGTTGATGATCTTCTCCATCGTGCTGATGCACCTCTTCCCGGAAATCGTGCTCTATCTGCCCCAGGCCATGAACGGCTGATCCGGCCCTCCACGTCCCCGACGCACTGTCACGGCAGACAGATCCCCTCCCGGGACGTCGTCCTCTTCCAGACCTCCCTTCGGGGAGGTCTTTTTCGTGGCTTCTCCTTCCCACGCCAAGTCGCTAGGCTTGTGACACGCAAGCGCTTCAGGCTGCCGCCCGTGCTTCACACTGACACGCCACCGCCGGACCTCACCGTGCCCGACTCCCTGACTTCTCCCGTCACCTCACCCATCGCCGACTGGCGCCGTCGAAAGCGCCATGGGGCCCTGTGGCTCTGGACCAGTGGCCTCGCGGTCCTGGCCGCCTGCCTGCTGGATATCAGCCAGGGCAGTGGCGAGCTGCCCTTGGCACGTCTGCTGCCCGCACTGTGGCAGAGCGAAGCGAACGATCCGCTCGCCCACGCCATCCTCTGGCAACTGCGCCTGCCCATCGCGCTGATGGCGGTGACCGTCGGCGCCTCACTGGCCATGGCCGGTGCCCAGATGCAGACCCTGCTGCACAACCCGCTGGCCGACCCCTTCACGCTGGGAGTCTCGGCGGCGGCCAGCGTCGGTGCCGGGCTTGGCCTGATCCTGCATCTCGACCTCGTGCAGCTGGTGCTGCCCTCATGGCAGAGCCTCGCAGGCGCAGGGCTTGGGGTCACGCTGAATGCCTTCCTCTTCGCGCTGGGGGCCTCGCTGGTGCTGTGGAGCGCACAGCGCCTGCCCGGCGTCGGCGTACAGACTCTGGTACTGCTGGGCATCGCGCTGATGTTCTTCTTCAATGCCCTGCTGGGCGTGCTGCAGTTCGTCGCCTCGCCCGAGGCATTGCAGCAGCTGATCTTCTGGTCGATGGGCAGCCTCGAGCGCAGCAGCTGGTCACGCCTGGCCGTGTTGAGCCTGGTGATCGCGCTGTGTGCGGTGGTCTTTCATCGTCGACGCAGCGAGCTGACCGCCCTGAGCCTGGGGGAAGCCCAGGCCCGTGCGCTGGGCGTGGACGTGCGCCGCCTGCGTCTGAGCGGCCTGATGTGCACGGCGCTTCTGACCGCCACCGCCGTCTCGTTCGTCGGCAGCATCGGCTTCATCGGCCTGGTCGCGCCCCACATCGCCCGCCTGCTGGTAGGTGAACAGCAACAGCGCCTGCTGCCCCTCTCGGCGCTGATCGGCGCCCTGCTGCTGTCGCTGACCTCGATCCTCAGCCGTTCGCTCATCCCCGGCGTGCTGCTGCCACTGGGCATGATCACCGCGTTGATCGGTCTGCCCTTCTTCGTCAGCCTGACGCTCAAGCGCCGAGGACACGACGGATGAACCAGCGACATGACGCGCCCACCGCCGAATCCGACGCGCCAGCCCGCCTCGCGCAGTCTCGCGACGAAGGCGCTCTCGATGGCCAGGGGCTCGTGCTTCAGGATCTCAGCGTCCTGCGCGGGGGGCATCCGGTGCTGGACATGCCGGGCACGCTGCGCGCTCGCCGTGGCGAGCTGACCGCCCTGCTCGGCCCGAACGGTGCCGGAAAATCGACCCTGTTGCAGACGATCGCCGGGCTGCTGCCGGCCAGCGGCCAGCTGTGTCTCGACGGGGAGGCACTGGCGTCCCTCACGCCACGCCAGCGCGCGGCACGTATCGGCTACCTGCCGCAGCTCAGTGAAGGCGGCGCGATGCTTGAGGTCTTCGAGTCGTTGCTGCTGGCGAGACGCCTGGCCGGCCATCTGGACGAGCAGGCCAATCTGCGCCACTGCGAGGCGCTGGTCAGCGCACTGGAGCTGGCCCCGCTGGCCTCCCGACGACTCGGGCAGCTTTCCGGCGGACAGCGCCAGCGTGTCGCCATCGCGCAGGCGCTGGTACGCGAGCCGGCGCTGCTGATGCTGGATGAACCCACCAGCGCCCTGGACCTGCACTTCCAGCTGGCGGTGCTCGACTGGCTTGGCCGCGATGCCCGCGACCGTCAGCGCATCGTGATCGTCGCGCTGCATGACCTGAGCCTGGCCGCGCGGCATGCCGCCCAGCTCTGGCTGCTGGATCGCGGGCGTCTGGCGGCCAGCGGCCCGCCGCGCGAGGTACTGAGCGTCGAGCGACTGCGCGAGGTCTACGCCATCGAGGCACGGGTCGACTGGCCAGAGGATGGCAGCCCGCCCGCCATCGTGGCCCTTCGCGCACTCTAGGCCTGCCAGCTCTTCCCGTTCTTCCAGCCCAGCCGCCTCTTGCCTTCTGGCGAAGACAAAAAAAACCGCCCCCGACGCATGCGTCGGAGGCGGTTCTTCACGGGGCCATCAGCCCTCACGCAGACTCAGGACAGGTGGGAGGCCTGAGAGCCGGTGTCGATCATGCCGTGCTGCTGGCCGCCACCATGACCGCCGCCGTGGCCGCCATGACCATGATCGAACAGACCACAGCCGCCGAGTGCCAGTGTGGCCGCGACCAGCGCGATCGGGAACAGATTCTTGATACGCATGAGACGTCTCCAATTCAAGGTTCGCTACACAAGACTCCCGTCAGCGAGTCTTCACTATGGCGTTCACTCTACTCACATCGGTGGCCAACGATAATCCTGCGCAACGCCTTTCCTTGATTGCTGCACACCGTGTACAACAATCGCGACGGGCCTGTCTGGGTTTTTCCGGCCCCCGTCCAGGTCAACGAGCCTTGAGCCCGCGCATATGCGCCGGAATCACCATGCGCTCGAACAACTCGAACAACAGCTCCGCGCAGATGGCCAGCAGCGCCGCCGGAATCGCGCCGTACAGCACCAGATCATAGTCGTTGAGCGAAAGCCCCGTGACGATGGGTTCGCCCAGCCCGCCCGCGCCGATGAAGGCCGCCAGGGTCGCGGTACCGATGTTGATGATGGCGGCGGTCTTGATCCCCGTCAGCAGATTGGGCGTCGCCAGCGGCAGGATGACGTGACGCAGCTGCTCACGGCGCGTCAGCCCCATCCCGCGCGCCACCTTGACCAGCAGCGGGTCCACCGTCAGCAGTGCGGTGATGGCCGCGCGGATGATCGGCAGCAGGGAGTAGACGAACAGCGCGATCACCGCCGGCACCACCCCGATCCCGAACAGCGGAATCATCAACGCCAGCAGCGCGATGGAGGGGATGGTCTGCAGCAGGCCGGTGACGTAGAGCACGACCCGCGAGACCTTCGGATTGCGGTAGACCAGCAGTGACAACGGCAGACCGACCAGACACGCCAGCAGCAGCGCGGACAGCGTCAACTGCAGATGCTCGATGAGATTGGTACCGAGCTTGTCCCACTTGGCGCCACTGACTTCGCGTTGCTCGGTGGTGATGCCCTGATCCTGAATGAAGCGGCTGGCCACCTGGGCGAAGCTCTGCTCCTCGGTGGAGACCTCGGCATTCAGCGCCTGCATGCTGTCCTCATCGAGACTGCCCGCCAGCTGATCCAGCGCCGCGACAGCCTTCTCCGGCAAGGCGGCATTCACGAAGGGCACCGCCAGATACTCGGGGAAATAGCCCTGGTCGTCGTCGAGCAGCACGAAGTCGAAGCGCTGGATGTCACCCTCGGTGGAGTAGGCATCGGTGGCGTCGATCTTGCTCTCGCGCAGCGCCTGATAGGCGATGCCGTGTTCGATGCCACGGGGCACCTGCGGCAGCGCGTAGGCATCCGCCAGCCCCGGCCAGCCATCCGAGCGCTTGATGAACTCATGCGACATCGCGATCGAGAGCTCCGGGTGATCCGCCAGATCACCGATCGTCCTGATGCCCAGCGACTCGGCCTGCTCACGCCGCATGCTCACGGCATAGGTATTGTTGAAGCCCAGTGGCTTGAGCACCCTGAGCCCCCGTTCACGACTCAGAGCATCGAGGTTGTCGAGCGGCGGCACGCTGTCCAGATTGAGGATGGCGTGCGCCAGGGTGCCGGTGTACTCGGGATAGACATCCAGCTCCCCCTCCGCCAGCCCCTGATAGGTGATGATGGTCTGCCCCAGCCCGAGACGACGCTCGACCGTGAAGCCGGCATCCTCGAGTACCTGGGCGAAGATCTCGCCGAGCAGATGGCCTTCGCGATCCGCCTTGGAGCCCACCACGATGGGCTTGTCCTCGGGCCATGCCGCGGCTTCCTCTTCCGCGCTGGCAAGCGGGCTGCTCACCAGGGCCCCCAGACTCGCCAGCGCCAGGCCGGCGATCATCAGCGCGCCGGACAGCCCGCGGCGCGAACGTTGCAGGACGGGAGTCGTCATCAGCATCTTCATGCGCGTGCCTCCAGCAGTCGGGCCACGCGCTCATCCGCAGGCGCCCTGGCGATCGTCTCGGGACTGGCAGCCTGCAGCACCACGCCGGGTGCCATCACCACCATGTGGTCGGACAGACTCAGCGCCTCATTCATGTCATGGGTCACCATCACCACGCTGCGCGGCTCTTCCTGCTGCATGCGCTGGAACTGGGCATGCACCTCGATGCGCGTGATCGGGTCCACCGCCGAGAAGGCCTCATCGAGCAGCAGCAGCGGAGGCTCCAGCATCATCGCGCGACACAGGCCGACCCGCTGCGCCTGCCCGCCGGAAATCTCATGCGGATAACGCGTCAACAGCGCCAGATCCAGGTCCATCATCTGGAATAGCCGCGTGATGCGCGCCTTGACCCTGTCCGCCGTCCAACCTTCGCGGTCCGCCAGAATGGCGATGTTGTCGCGCACGCTGAGGTGCGGAAACAGGCCGATCTGCTGGACGGCGTAGCCGATGCGTCTGCGCATGGCGGGCAGATTGGCATAGTCCACCCCCTTGCCGAAGACCTGTACCTCGCCGCTGTCCGGACGTATCAGCCCGTTGATCAGCTGCAGCAAGGTGGACTTCCCGCAGCCACTGGCACCGACCAGCGCGGTAATACGATCACGCGGCAGTTCGAGGTCGATGCCTTCGAACAATCGCTGACCCGAAAAGCCCTTGTGCAGATCGCGAAAGCGAACCGCCGGGGCGCGAGCATCACTCATCGAGAAGATCCTTCTTGCAGGTGAGAGGTGGGCAACGATGACGGCGCCTGCCCGTCGGTCAGGCCTTTTGCCTGCCATTCAGATTAACAGTGACACGCAGGTCAGGCGACTCTGGTCACGGCGTGGTGCCGGCGTGAGTGCCGGCCAGAGTATCAGCGTGAGTGCCCGCGCACTCACAAGGGCCAGCACACGTCAGCTGACACTGCCTGCGACCTTGGTCAAAGCGCATGATGATAACCTTTACGTTAACGTCAACTTTACTCTAGAGTGATTCCAGAGCCACCTCAGGCGGGCTGTCACTGACGAATCTCCCACCGCCTGCACCGGCCATGAACACTGCCTCGCCTGTCGCGTGGCTGCACGCACAGTCAAGACGCTCGAAGCGCTTCTCATCTCATCGCTGCAAAGGATGCCCGCTCATGCACAGCCTCTATACGCCGCTGGATTTCGGACTCGACGAGACACACACCCTGCTGCGTGAGCAGATCAATGCCTTTGCCCGCGACGAGATCGCACCACGCGCCGCGGAGATCGACGCCAGCAATGCCTTCCCCGATGACCTGTGGCAGAAGTTCGGCGACATGGGCCTGCTGGGCATCACCGTCCCCGAGGAAGATGGCGGCAGTGGCATGGGCTATCTGGCGCACTGCATCGCCATGGAAGAGATCTCGCGGGCCAGTGCCTCGGTGGCGCTGTCCTATGGGGCCCACTCCAACCTGTGCGTCAACCAGATCAAGCTCAACGGCAGCGCGGAGCAGAAGGCGCGCTACCTGCCCAGGCTGATGAGCGGTGAGCATGTCGGTGCCCTGGCGATGTCAGAGCCCGGCGCAGGCTCAGACGTGGTCTCGATGAAGCTCAAGGCCGAGAAGCGCGGTGACCACTACGTGCTCAACGGCAACAAGATGTGGATCACCAATGGCCCGGATGCCCATACACTGGTCGTCTATGCCAAGACCGACCCGGACGCCGGCTCCAAGGGCATCACCGCCTTCATCATCGAACGCGACTTCCCCGGCTTCTCCACCGCGCAGAAGCTCGACAAGCTGGGCATGCGCGGCTCCAACACCTGCGAACTGGTCTTCCAGGACTGTCAGGTGCCGGCCGAGAACGTGCTCGGCGAGGTCAATCGCGGCGTGAAGGTCCTGATGCGTGGACTGGACTTCGAGCGCACCGTGCTCGCCGCCGGCCCCATCGGCATCATGCAGGCCTGCATGGACATCGTGGTGCCCTATCTGCATGAGCGCCGTCAGTTCGGCCAGGCGATCGGCGAGTTCCAGCTGGTGCAGGGCAAGATTGCCGACATGTACACCACGCTGAATGCCTGCCGCGCCTATCTCTACGCCGTGGCCGGCGCCTGTGACCGCGGCCAGACCTCGCGCAAGGACGCCGCCGGCGTCATTCTCTATTGCGCCGAGAAGGCCACCCAGATGGCGCTGGATGCCATCCAGCTGCTGGGCGGCAATGGCTACATCAACGAGTACGCCACCGGCCGTCTGCTGCGCGATGCCAAGCTCTACGAGATCGGTGCCGGCACCAGCGAGATACGCCGCATGCTGATCGGCCGCGAGCTGTTCAATGAAAGCGCATGACGCCCCACACCATCCGTTTCCCTTCGCTGATGGAGCTGCCGCATGGCCATTCTGACCTCCCTGATCAACCCGCGTAGCGACCAGTTCCGTGCCAATCATGCCGCGATGCAGGCCGAGGTCGAGCGCCTGCACCAGCTGCTGGACGGCGTCGCCGCCGGTGGTGGCGACAAGGCCCGCGAACGCCACGAATCGCGCGGCAAGCTGTTCGTGCGGGAACGTATCGACCACCTCATCGATGAGGGATCACCCTTCCTGGAGCTGTCGGCGCTGGCGGCGCATGACGTCTATGACAGCCCGGTGCCCGGCGCGGGGCTGGTCACCGGCATCGGCCGCGTCAGCGGTGTGGAATGCGTCATCGTCGCCAACGATGCCACCGTCAAGGGCGGCACCTATTTTCCGCTGACGGTGAAGAAGCACCTGCGCGCCCAGGAAGTGGCCCGCAAGCATCGCCTGCCCTGCCTCTACCTGGTGGACTCCGGTGGCGCGCATCTGCCCCATCAGGACGAGGTCTTCCCGGACCGGGATCACTTCGGCCGCATCTTCTACAACCAGGCGACGCTCTCCGCCGAAGGCATTCCGCAGATCGCCGTGGTGATGGGCTCATGCACCGCCGGTGGCGCCTACGTTCCGGCGATGGCCGATGAATCCATCATCGTGCGCGAGCAAGGCACCATCTTCCTCGCCGGCCCGCCGCTGGTGAAGGCGGCCACCGGCGAGGACATCAGCGCCGAGGCACTCGGTGGTGCCGAGGTGCACTGCAAGATCAGCGGCGTGGCCGATCACTTCGCCGACAATGACGCCCACGCCCTGCAACTGGCACGGCGAGCCGTCTCGCGCCTCAACTGGCAGCGCAAGGGGCAGCTCGCGCTGCGCGAATCCCGCCCACCTCGGCTGGACCCCAACGAGCTCTACGGCATCGTCGGCACGGACCTCAAGAAGCCCTACGACGTGCGCGAAGTGATCGGTCGGCTGGTGGATGATTCGGACTTCGATGAATTCAAGCGCTACTACGGCGAGACACTGGTGACCGGCTTCGCTCACCTGCACGGCCATCCGGTGGGCATCATCGCCAACAACGGCGTGCTGTTCTCGGAAAGTGCCGTCAAGGGCGCCCACTTCATCGAGCTGTGCGCCCAGCGCAAGATTCCGCTGATCTTCCTGCAGAACATCACCGGCTTCATGGTCGGCTCACGTTACGAGCACGAGGGCATCGCCAAGCACGGTGCCAAGCTGGTGACGGCGGTGGCCTGTGCCAGGGTCCCCAAGTTCACGGTGCTGATCGGCGGCAGTTTCGGCGCCGGCAACTACGGCATGTGTGGCCGCGCCTACGACCCCAACCTGCTGTTCATGTGGCCCAACGCACGCATCTCGGTGATGGGCGGCGAGCAGGCGGCCAACGTGCTGGCCCAGGTCAAGTATGAGCAGCATGCGCGGGAGGGCCGCGACTGGCCGCAACAGGCACAGGAGGACTTCAAGGCACCGGTGCGCGAACAATACGAGCATCAGGGCCACCCCTGCTATGCCAGCGCCAGACTCTGGGACGATGGCGTGATCGACCCGCTGCAGACCCGCGACATTCTCGGCCTGTCACTGGCCGCCGCGATGAATGCCGAGATAGAGGAGAGTCGCTTCGGTGTCTTCCGCATGTGATTCGCTCAACCAGAGAGACGCCCTGACAGCCGACTCATTGGATAAATGATGATCCATTGGCTAACTGATTGGACAAGGTGACGATGACTGAATTCTGCCGACTCGAGATCGACAAGCGCGGTGTCGCCACTCTGACCCTGGCGCGCCCCGAGGTGCACAACGCCTTCGATGACCGGTTGATCAAGGCGCTGAACGGCCATCTGACGCACCTGCACGCCCTGGCGAGTCAGGGCGAGGTACGCGTGATGGTGCTGGCCTCCGAAGGCAAGAGCTTCTCGGCCGGGGCCGACCTCAAGTGGATGCAGCGCATGGTCGAGTATTCGCGCGAGGATAACCTTGCCGATTCCCGGGAGCTTGCCCGCCTGATGCAGCTGCTCGATGAACTGCCCTGCCCCAGCGTGTGCCGCGTGCAGGGGGCCACCTTCGGCGGCGCCGTGGGTCTGGCGGCCTGCTGCGACATCGTGCTGGCGGCCGAACGCGCACGCTTCTGTCTCTCCGAGGTGCGCATCGGCCTGGCACCGGCGGTGATCAGCCCCTACGTGCAGCGCGCCATCGGCATGCGCCAGATGCGCCGCTATGCACTGACCGCGGAAGTCATCGATGCCCACACCGCCCACCAGCTGGGGCTGGTGCATGACGTGTGCAGTGATGAATTGCTGGAGGCGCGCGTCGCCGACATGGTGAGCACGCTGCTGGCGACCTCGCCCGAGGCCAGCCGCGCCACCAAGGCCCTGCTCGCCGAGGTGGCCGTCGCCGACGACGACACCCGGCGTCAGACACGCTGCTGTGAGGTGATCAGTCAGCTGAGGGTCAGTGAACAGGGACAGGCTGGACTGGCGGCATTCTTCGCCGGGACTCGCCCGCCCTGGGCGCCATCCGACGACGACAGCGCATCATCATGACGCGCCCTTCATCGACTCGCGGACAACGTCCTGAGCCACCCTCGGTCTTCTGCTGAGACACGCCTTGCGACCGCCCCCTTTTTCCACTTCGCCACGGGATCTTGCCATGAACGTCAATCGCGATACTGAACAGCGACTGCCCACCGGTTGCGGTGAGATCCGCAAGCTGCTGATCGCCAACCGAGGTGAGATAGCGGTCCGCGTGATGCGCACCGCTCGCGCCATGGGCATCCAGACCGTTGCGGTCTACTCCGATGCCGATGCCAATGCCCTGCACGTGCGGGAAGCCGACGAAGCCGTGCGCCTCGGCCCTGCCAGCGCCAGGGAGAGCTATCTGGATGTCGACAAGGTCATCGCGGCAGCCCGCCAATGTGGCGCCGATGCCGTGCACCCGGGCTATGGTTTCCTGTCCGAGAATGCCGGCTTCGTACGCGCCCTGGCCGAGGCCGGACTGATCTTCGTCGGCCCGCCGGAAAGTGCCATCGCGGCCATGGGCGACAAGTCGGCCGCCAAGGCGCGCATGCAGGCCGCCAGCGTGCCGTTGGTGCCCGGCTATCACGGCGATGACCAGAGTGACGCGCTACTGCAGTCCGAAGCCGACCGCATGGGCTACCCGGTCTTGATCAAGGCCTGTGCCGGCGGTGGCGGCAAGGGCATGCGCGTGGTCGAGCAGGCTCGGGAATTCCAGGCAGCGCTGGACAGCTGCCGACGCGAATCCCGCGCGGCCTTCGGCGACGAGCGCATGCTGATCGAGAAGTATCTGACCCAGCCGCGCCATGTCGAGGTGCAGGTGTTCTGTGACAGTCATGGCAGTGGCGTCTATCTGTTCGAGCGCGATTGCAGTGTCCAGCGTCGTCACCAGAAGGTGCTGGAAGAAGCCCCGGCGCCCGGCCTGACACCGGCACTGCGCCGCGAGATGGGCGAGGCCGCGGTACGCGCCGCACGGGAAATCGGCTACGTCGGCGCCGGTACCATCGAATTCCTGCTCGATGCCCCGCAGCCCGGCAGCGAAAGCCATGGCGCCTTCTACTTCATGGAGATGAATACTCGTCTGCAGGTCGAGCACCCCGTCACCGAGATGATCACCGGCGAGGACCTGGTCGAATGGCAACTGCGCATCGCGCGTGGCGAGCCACTGCCCCGCCAGCAGGATGAGCTTGAGCTCAAGGGTCACAGCTTCGAGGCGCGGCTCTATGCCGAGGACCCCGACAACGACTTCCTGCCGGCCACCGGTCTGCTGGAACGTTTCCGACTGGATCTCATCGGCGCCGGACTTGCCGGTGCCGAGGTCGAGAGCGCGCAACAGGCCTCCGGCTCGACGGCCCTCAAGGTGCGTCTGGACAGCGGCGTCGCCGAGGGCGATGACGTCTCAATGCATTACGACCCGATGCTGGCCAAGCTGATCACCTTCGGCCCGAGCCGTGAACAGGCACTCGATGCGTTGCTGCGTGCCCTGGCGGCGCTCGAGATCCGTGGTGTCACCACCAACCGTGCCTTCCTGACGCGACTGGCGGCGCATCCGGATTTCCGCGCCGCCCATCTGGATACCCGCTTCATCGAGCGTCACCACGCCAGTCTGTTTCCGACGCCTGAGCTGGACCCCGGCACGCTGGCGACGAGTGCCTTGCTGGCCCTGGCACGCCTCAATGACAGCGATGACGCGTCTGGCTCGTCCGCGCCGACCCAGCCCGCCAGCCCCTGGCAGCGCCGCGATGGCTGGCGCAATGGCACGCCCCACCAGGTGACGTTGGCGTTCTGCCTGCCCGGGGACGCCGAATGCGAGGAACACAGCGACAAGGTGGCTCAGGTCATCGCCCGCCGCCCGCGTGCCTCGGGCGGGCCCGCGAGCGTGAACGACGCCCCTCTGCCTGCCTCGGGCTGGCAGCTGGAAGTGAGTACCCACTCTCACGGGAAGCGCCAGACGACAAGCCTTGATGGCCACCTGTCGCGTCTTGCCGGCAATGCCATCGCCGTGACGCTGGACGGGCACCGTCGTCGCTATCAGGCCAGTCACGCCCCGGCGCGTGGCGGCGAGCTGCTGGTGCTGACCTGCGCGCAGAGCAGCGACGCACTCCCGTCCGAGTCACGCCTGCTGTGGCGCCGCGCGGACGCCGTCGACCACGCGCAGCATGAGACCCAAGCGACCCTCAACGCCCCGATGAATGGCACCGTGGTCGCCCAGCTGGTCGAGGCTGGCGTCGCGGTGACGGCCGGCACGCCCTTGATGGTGATGGAGGCCATGAAGATGGAGCACACCATGAACGCGCCCGCCGATGGTCAGGTCGCGCAGTTCCACTTCCGTGCCGGCGACAGCGTCACCCAGGGTGACGTGCTGCTGGAATTCACGGCTGACGACGCCAAGGAGTGAGTGAGCATGCACTTTCCTGACAGCGTACGCATCGTCGAGGTCGGCGCGCGTGATGGCCTGCAGAACGAGCCCGCCCATGTCGATACGACGACCAAGCTGGAACTGATCCGGCGCCTTGCCGACTCGGGCCTGCGCCATGTCGAAGCCGCCAGTTTCGTCTCCCCCCGCTGGGTACCCCAGATGGCGGACCATCGCGAGATCATGCTGGCACTGGCCGAGCATGACACCCGCGGAGTGACTACTTACTCCGCCCTCACTCCCAATCTCAAGGGGCTGGACGCGGCGCTTGAGTGTGGCGTGCGTGAGGTGGCGGTGTTCGGTGCGGCCAGCGAGTCCTTCTCGCAGCGCAACATCAACTGCTCGATCGCGGAATCTCTCCAGCGCTTCGCCCCCGTGATGGCGCGTGCAGCGGCAGCCGGCGTGCGTGTGCGCGGCTACGTGTCCTGCGTGCTGGGCTGCCCCTACGAGGGCGAGATTGCCCCTGAGCAGGTCGCGGCGGTCGCGCGTGAGCTGCGTGACATGGGCTGTCATGAAGTCTCGCTGGGGGACACCATCGGCACCGGCACCCCGCTCAAGGCCAAGCAGATGCTGGAACGCGTCAGCCGCGAGGTGCCGGTCGAACGCCTCGCCGCCCACTTCCACGACACCTATGGGCAAGCGCTTGCCAACCTCTACGCGGTGATGGAAGAAGGCATCGCGGTGATCGACAGCTCAGTGGCCGGACTGGGGGGCTGTCCCTATGCCAAGGGGGCCTCGGGCAATGTCGCCACCGAGGATGTGCTCTATCTGCTGCAGGGAATGGGCATCGACACTGGCGTGGATCTGGCACGCCTGGCCGCAACCGGCGACTGGATCAGCCGCAAGCTAGGGCGCCCCAATGGCTCACGCGTCGGCCAGGCTCTGATGGCGAACGGCTGATGGCGAACGGCTGATGGCGAGCGGGGAAGGTTGCCGCCGGAATTGCGACCAAGCGCCGCAGCAGCGGGCCATCTGCCCGCAATCGGTGTAGGCTTGCCGGCTTCCGCGCACCGCTTGAGCCCGATGCGCGCCTTTCCATCGCATGTCCTTGCCTTGAGCGCCGCGCACCCCGCAGGCGCACGACACAAGCGGGACAGACTTCAGGACACCGAGATGAGCGCCCTCCCCAACTGCCCGGCCTGCAATTCCGAATTCACCTACGACGACGGCATGCAGTTCGTCTGCCCGGAGTGTGCCCACGAGTGGTCCAAGGAGGCCGTCGTCGAGGACACCGGGCCGGTCTATCGTGATGCCAACGGCAACGAGCTGGTGGATGGCGACACCGTCACCGTGATCAAGGACCTGAAGATCAAGGGCACCTCCTCCGTGGTCAAGGTCGGGACCAAGGTCAAGAACATCCGCCTGATCGAAGGGGACCACGACATCGACTGCAAGGTGGATGGCGTCGGCCCGATGAAGCTCAAGTCCATGTTCGTGAAGAAGGCCTGAGCGGTTCGAGTGCCTCTGGCGACACCAGAGAAGCGTCATGAGCCATGAACCATGAGCCATGAACCATGAAGCCCCGCCAGAGTCTGCTCTGGCGGGGCTTCATGCGCTGATGCTCCAAGACACCCGCTCTCGCCGGGGGTCCGTGAGCACTCACTGCTTGGGAGTCGGCTTGTCCAGGGGCGTGACGTTGGAAATCTCGATCAGCCGTTGCCCACCCACCTTGAATTCGAAACGACCGCTGATCTGGACTTCGCGCCCGAGATAGGCACCGATGCGTTCGGGGGGGTGCAGCTCGATACGCTGCTGCCCGGCGCCTTCCAGCCAATAGCGCTCCGGCACCTGCTCACTGCGTATCCTGCCCTGCACGGCCACCTGCTCGCCCTGCCAGGCCTCCGAGTGCTCGAGCAGCGTGGTGACACTGGCAGGGCGCGGCGCACCCAGCTCGTCACAGCCGCTCGCCAGCGCCAGCAGCATCGCCACGCCCACCATCAGTCCGCGTTGCCTGTGATCCTTCATGTTCGTTCCTCATGTCGCTGCCCATTTCCCGTGATGGGCAGCGCTCCTGAAAATTCGGGGATGGCGTCTTTCAGGCAATCCTGTCGCGCAGGGGTTCCCGTCCCCTGACACGGCCAGACGACGGATCACCACTCGCGAGGGGGTAAATGCGAAGTTCCGAATACTTCAGTGCCAAGTGTGACAGCTGTTAGACGAAGCGATAAGTCGCCAAGGCGGACAGACCAACAGAATCAGCCAGTCTCATCAGGTCGTCGCGTCTGCCACGGGGCACTCGACCAGTAGCTGGCATGATGGCAATGTCTCGTCACGTCATGCTTTCGCATGCCCCGCTTGTCATCCTCTCAATCAGGACACAGGTCAGGGTCGCCATGTCGAAGGCCGGCGCCACGTCGGAAACGACGTGGCAGACCCGGCAGGACGAGAGACCATGAAGGACATTCCCCACCCAGAACGCAAGAGACTTCACGATGATGACACGCAAAGTGGCCTATATCACCGGCGGTGCCCAGGGAATCGGACGCGGCATCAGTGACTACCTGCTCGCCCATGGCTGGCGAGTCGCGGTGGTGGATATCGACGCCCGGGCGGGCGAGCAGTATCTGGCGAGTCACGCCGCGACCCACGGCGAGCCGGACAGCCTGCGCGTCGAGGCCGTGGATGTGCGCAATGAAGACGCCGTCGCCGCCAGCATCGCGACCACCTGCCAGGCCTTCGGGCGCCTGGACGCCGTGATCAACAACGCCGCGATCGCCGACCCCTTCCAGGGCAAGCTCGAGGGACTGTCCCTTGAACGCTGGCATCAGGTACTGGATACCAGCCTGACCAGCAGCTTCCTGACCGCCAAGCACGCCGCGCGCCATCTGCGCGAGACCGGCGGCAGCATCGTCAATCTGGCCTCCAGCCGCGCCCTGCAATCCGAGCCGGATACCGAGGCCTACGCCGCCAGCAAGGGCGGAATCGTCGCCCTCACCCACGCCATGGCGATGAGCCTGGGGCCGGAGATTCGCGTCAATGCGGTCAGTCCAGGCTGGATCGATGCAAGCCACCTGCAGAAGGACGGTGAGGCGGAGTCGCTGAGTGACGAAGACCACGCCCAGCATCCCGTCGGACGCGTCGGCCATGTCGATGACATCGCCGCGCTGGTGGCCTTCCTCATCTCGGAAAAGGCCGGCTTCATCACCGGTCAGAATCATGTCGTCGATGGCGGCATGACCCGCAAGATGGTTTACGCCGACTGATACGACAAGGCCGACTGAGACGACAACGCCTGACGCGATTGCACGTCAGGCGTTGTCAGTTCTTGAGCTGCGTCCGGGTTTCCCTGAACGCTCAACTGCGGACTTCGCGCGCGCGGGCCGTGGTCACACCGCGTGCGGTGCCAGCCACTGCTTGAGCTGACCGGCCTGCATCACGCCGGATTCGCGCGCCAGCTCCTTGCCCTGCTTCATCACCAGCAGGGTCGGGATGCTGCGAATGCCGAAACGACCGGCCAGCGCCTGCTGGGCTTCGGTGTCGATCTTGGCGAAGCGCACGCGGGTACCCATCTGCGCCGCGACCTCATTGAAGATCGGCCCCATCATCTTGCACGGACCGCACCAGCTGGCCCAGAAGTCGATCACCACCGGCATCTCGCTGCGCGTGACCAGTGCCTCGAAGTTGGCGCTGGTCAGTTCCAGCGGCTCCTGGGGCAGCACGGCGGCGCTGCACTTGCCGCAGACGGGATTGTCATCCAGACGCGCGGTGGCCACACGATTGAGGGCAAGACATTGCGGACAGGCCAGCACGAGGGATTCAGACATGATCGGACTCCAGAAGAATGGGGATGCGGCGCGCTGCGCTGACGACTCAGCGTCAGACACGTACCGATAGCGCAGATCATACGACTCGTGGGCCGATAAGCAATTGAGGCATCTTATCGCCCTGATTGGCTGGCTGTATCAGCCGCTCACGGGCTGACATCTGCCCCCTCGGGATATTCCCTCATCAACGACACGGGCCCTGCCAGTCATGGCAGGGCCCGTGTCGTTCTGCCCCCGTGCGCTCCATACCGTCAGGTCACACGCTGGCCAGCCCGAACTTGATGCACAGCGTCACCAGCACCAGCAGGAAGAGGGTTTCCACCACCATCAGGATCACCGGCTTCCAGCCCACCACCGCCAGCTTCTGGAACGACGTCTTGACGCCCAGCGCGGCAATCGCCGCCACCAGACACCAGCGTGAGAGGTCGGTGAAGCCTTCCACGGCGACGCTCGGCACCCAGCCGAGGCTGTTGATCAGCACCAGAGCCACGAAGGCAATCAGGAAGGTGGGGAACATCGGCACCTTGCCCCCCTCATCGCCATTGGCCTGGCGTGCACTGCGAAACAGCAGCATGAAGACCATCACCGCCGGTACCAGCATCGCCACGCGCAGCAGCTTGACGAAGGTGGAGACATCGCCGGTGTGCTCGGAAATGATGTAGCCCGCCCCCACCACCTGGGCCACGTCGTGGATGGTGCCGCCGAGGAAGATGCCGGCCTCGGTATCCTCAAGCCCCAGCAGCCGCACGATCAGCGGATAGGTGATCATCGCCACGGTCGAGAGAGTCGTCACCCCGACCACGGTCATGATGGTGTGACGCTCACTGGTGGCGTTGCGCGGCATCACCGCCGACAGGGCCAGTGCCGCCGAGGCTCCGCAGATGGCCACCGAGCCACCGGTCAACAGCCCCATGTCACGGTCCAGCCCCATCACGCGCGCCAGCAGCGCGCCGAACACGATGGTGGCCACCACCCCGAGCACCACCGTGATCACCGGGCCAACACCGAGACTTGCGACCTGCTCCAGCGTGATGCGCACGCCCAATAGCGCCACGCCGAGGCGCAGTACCGTCTTGGAGGCGAACTCGATCCCCGCCTTGCAGGGCCCGTCCTCGGAGAGAAAGTGCAGCGACATGCCGAACAGCAAGGCATACAGCAGCGTCGGGCCGCCGTAATGATCAGCGATGAAGGTGGTCGCCAGCGCGATGAGGATGCAGATCAGCAGGCCCGGCATGATGATGCGCACGCGCCCTTCCAGATTCCGCAACAGACGGGTAGGCGGTGTCGATGTGTCGTGAAGTGATGAGCTGTCGTGATTGGCCACGCGAATATCCCATGAAAAGGCAAGCAGGATGGCAGGGCCTGAGCCCTGCCCTGGAAGATGACAGATGCCGGTACCTGCTAGCTCGCCTGCGCCATCTCGCGCTGAGCCGCCTTGATCATGTCAGCGGCCTTCTCGGCGATCATGATGGTCGGGGCATTGGTGTTTCCCGAGACGATCACCGGCATGATCGAGGCATCGACCACCCGCAACCCGTGCAGGCCATGCACTCGCAGCGCGTCATCCACCACCGCCAGCGGGTCGTGGCCCATCTTGCAGGTCCCCGCCGGGTGATAGATGGTCTGGCTGAACTGGCGCGCGGCCTCCAGCAACTCCTCGTCACTCTCGTACTGCACGCCAGGCACATACTCTTCGCTGATCACGGCGGCCAGCGGTGCCGCCCGGGCGATACGCCGCGCCACCTTGATGGCGTCCACCACCACGCGGCGATCTTCCTCGGCACTGAGGTAGTTGGGCTGGATGGAGGGATAGACGCTGGCATCCGCGCTGGTGATGCGCACATGGCCGCGGCTGTGCGGACGCAACTGGCATACGGACGAGGTGAACGCCGAGAACGGATGCACGCCATCGGCGGGCTTGTCAGCACTCAGCGGCTGCATGTGGAACTGGATATCCGGGCGTGTCAGCCCCTCGCGTGACTGGGTAAAGGCACACACCTGGCTGGCCGCCAGGGTCAGCGGGCCGGTGCGTGTGAAGAGGTACTGGGTGCCGACCGCCAGCTTCTTGATCGGGCTGCGCACTTCATCATTGAGGGTGCGGCACTGGGTCTTGAACACCAGCCGCACCTGCAGGTGGTCCTGCAGGTTTTCCCCGACCCCCGGCAGCGCATGCAGGCATTCCACCCCGACACTGGCCAGATGCTCAGGGTCCCCGATGCCGGAGCACTGCAGGATCTGCGGACTGCCGATGGCGCCGCTGGACAGCACCACTTCGCGCTCCGCCCGCGCCGAGCAGACATTGCCCTTCACCTCGTACTCGACCCCGACCGCGCGCTTGCCTTCCAGCAATACCCGACGGCAGTGAGCATGCTTGACCAGCGTCAGATTGCTGCGCGTGAGCGCCGGACGCAGGAATGCCTTGGCCGTGCTGCAGCGCAGGCCCCGATACGTGGTCTGCTGGAAATAGCCCACTCCCTCCTGACGCTCGCCATTGACGTCCTGGTTGAGCGGAATCCCCGCCTCTACCGCTGCCTGGATGAAGCGCTCGGCGATCTCTCGCTTGAGGCGCAGATCCGAGACATGCAGTGGACCATCCGCCCCATGCCACTGGTTGGCCCCCCGCGCCTGGCACTCCGACTTGCGGAAATATGGCAGGACAGACTGATAGTCCCAACCTTGATTGCCCTCGGCGGCCCAGTCGTCGTAGTCCTCGCGCTGGCCACGAATGTACAGCAGGCCATTGAGCGAACTGGACCCCCCCAGCACCTTGCCGCGCGGCCATTGCAGCCGACGACCATTGATGCCGGCATCCGGGTCGGTCAGGTAGCACCAGTCGGTGGCGGGGTTGTGCATGGTCTTGAAATACCCGACCGGCACATGGATCCACGGATTCCAGTCCGAGCCACCCGCTTCCAGCAGCAGCACCTTGATGGAAGGGTCTTCGGTGAGACGATTGGCCAGTACGCAACCGGCGGAACCCGCCCCGATCACGATGTAGTCATAGAAGGCTTTGGCGTCTGCATTGGCGTAACGTGTTGTTTTCATTATTTTCTCAACCATATTGAGACATATTGTCTCGTAATCATGGTATCGAAAGCATGTTTCGTCAAATACGAAACAAAACGTCTCGTTTATTTTGCCAAAGCACAAGAACTGCCCTACATTGAGATTTGTCTCGCGCCGGCAAGGGATGTGAAACGCCCCCCGAAGCCGAAGCGGAGCCGAAGCGGAACCGAAGCGGAACCGAAGCGGAGCCGAAGCGGAACCGAAGCGGAGCCGAAGCGGAACCGAAGCGGAGCCGAAGCGGAACCGAAGCGGAGCCGAAGCGGAACCCAGTCACACGCTCGCTTTCGTCACGTGTGAAAAGACACCACAAGAAAAAGACGCCAACAGGTGTCATGACGCCAGGGAACACCAGATTCCACTGCGTTCAGCCCAGACTGCATCCCACCACAAAAGCAAACACAACACCGGGAGCACTACCATGCCAACGCCACTCAGCAAGTTGTCACGCCGTGACTTTCTCGACATCTCGGGCCGCTTCGGTCTGACCTCGACCCTGCTGGCCGCCACCGGCCTCGGCGCAGGTCTTACCGCGTCCACGCTGGCGCGTGCCGCCGATCAGGAGCAGCAGAAACGCTACAAGACAGCGCCCAAGTTCCAGCTGCGCTTCGGTGCCTCGGGCTTCAACGAGCGCAATCTCGATATCCAGAAGTCCGGCCAGCTGTTCTTCGCGAGGGATCTGGAAGAACGCACCAACGGCGCCATCCGCGTCGAATTCATGGGCAGCAACGAGGTCTGCAACCAGCTGGACTGCGTGGCCAAGACCCAGCAGGGCATCGTCGACATCTACTCGGCCTCCACCCAGAATTCCTCGGGCAGCGCGCCCTACCTGAACGTGCTCGACTTCGCCTATCTGTTCCCCACCGTCGCCTCGATGTTCCACTTCTTCTATCACAGGAAGAGCGAGCAGCTGCTGCGTGAACCCCTGCGCCAGCGCCACAACCTGCAGTTTTTGTTCACCCACTGTGACCTGCGCGGCATCATGCTCGGCCTCAAGTGGCAGGACAAACCGCTGGTCACCAGCATCGACCAGCTCAAGGGCACCAAGAACCGCGTCACCGGCACCCAGATGGGACGGATCGCCATGGAGCAGCTGGGCCTGAATCCGGTGCCGGTCGCCTGGGAAGAGACCCTCGATGGCCTGCGTCAGGGCCTGCTGGATGGCGCCGAGACCTGGATGAGCGCCGTGGCCTACGCCGGCATGGCCCCGGTGGTCTCCCAGGCCGTCGACCTGCGCTTCTTCGCCGGCACCGAGCACACCGGCATGAGCCTGCCCAAGTTCGACAGCCTCGGCGCAGAACTGCAGGACCAGGTGATGGAGTCCGCCTACTGCGCACAGATCTTCACCCAGGGCATGAACGAGGCCGGGCGCTTCGAGATCGTCGGGGCCACCGAGCACCCCGCCCCCGGCACCGTCTTCGCCGAGAACAACGTGCGCGTGGCACCGCTGTCGGATGCCGAACGCTCACGCGCGGAGCAGATGTGCTCGCCGGAATTCAATCCCGAGCCGTGGGAGCAATGGCGTGAGCGCCTCAACAAGTGGTCCGGCGGTCTCGACATCTATCAGGAAATCCATGCCGTCGCGCGTGAGATCTCCCGCGACACTGCCGCCGTCAACGTCAAGCCGCAGCGCTGGTGGAGGGGGTAATGGGCGATACCACCATCTTCAGCCAACCGACCAAGCACCCCGCCATCAAGAAGGCCGCGCCCTGGGCGCGTCCCTTCCTGTGGCTGGATGCTCATCTGGAACAGGTCGTCATCCTGATCGCCTATTCCGGCATGGCCGGCATCATCTTCGTCGAAGTCATCCGGCGCTTCTTCTTCGGCCTGCAGGCCCCCTGGAGCACCAGCATTCCGGTGCTGCTGTTCCTGTGGCTGACCTGGTTCGGCGCCTCGCTCAACGTCAAGAAGCGCACTCACCTGAGCCTCAACGAGATCCGCATGAAGCTGCCGCGCGGTGGCCAGTTCGCCTGTCTGATTCTGGATGCCGTGCTGTGGATCGGCTTCGGGCTGATGGTGATCTACTTCACCACCACCCAGGTGACGCTGGCCTATGACAACTACGCCATCGTGCCGGGCACCGACAACGTCATGCAGTGGTGGTTCTACCTCGCCACGCCGCTGGCGTGGGTGATGATCATCTATCGCGTGCTGCAGAATCTCTACGCCGACTGGGCGCGCTATCGCCGCGGCGAGTCCTTCAACCTGCAACCGTCCATCATGGACTGAGGAGGTCATCATGACTGACAGCATCTGGATCTCCCTGATCACGGCGGGCGTGACGGCCTTCTTCCTGCTGGGGGTGCCCATCTTCCTCGTCATCGGCCTGTGGGTGGTCGGCACCAGTCTGGTGATCGACTTCACGCTGGCCAATGTCGGGGTCACCCTCTTCCAGGGCCTGAGCTTCTTCGGCCTGCTGGCGCTGCCGCTGTTCATCCTCACGGGGGACCTGATCAACGCGGCGGGGATCGCCAAGCGACTCTCCGACTTCGCCTACTCGACCCTGAGCTGGATGCGCGGCGGCATGGGCATGTCGACCCTCGGCGCCTGTGGCCTGTTCGCGGCGATTTCCGGCTCCAACGCCGGCACCACCGCCACCATCGGCTCGATCATGCAGCCCGAGATGGTCAAGAATGGCTATGACGAACGCTTCGCGGCCGCCACGGCCGCCTCCGGCGGGACCGTGGGCATCATCATTCCGCCCAGCATCATCTTCATCGTCTACGGTTTCATGATGAATCTGTCGATCAGCGACCTGTTCATCGCCGGCATGGTGCCGGGCGCCCTGATGGTCATCGCGATGATGGTCGCCTGCTATCTGGTGGCCCGCCAAAATGGCTGGGGCCAGCTGCAACCCTTCAAGGCGGGCGTCAGCGCGAGGCTGGCACGCAAGGCCTATCTGGGCTTCGCGACCATCGGCGTGGTGGTCTACGGCATCTACTCGGGCAAGTTCTCGCCGACGGAAGCCGCCGCCATCACCGTGGGCTTCACCATGATCGCGGGACTGCTGATCACACGGGAAATCAGCCTGAAGAAGCTGCCCACCATCATGCTGCGCTCAGGCCAGATCGCCGGCATGCTGGCACCGCTGATCGCCATCTCGGTGGTCATGCAGCAGCTGCTGTCGGTACTGGGAGCCGGTCAGGCGCTCAGCGACATGCTCAGCGGTATCGACAACTACTATCTGACGCTTGGCACCTGCATGCTGATCATCCTGCTGGCCGGCATGATTCTGGAAAGCCTGCCAGTGACCATCATCCTGGCGCCGATTCTCGCCCCCATCGCCCAGCAGGCCGGCGTGGACCCGATCCACTTCTCGGTCATCTTCCTGGTCGGTGCAGCCATCGGCTTCGTCACGCCCCCCTTCGGGCTCAATCTGTATGTCGCCAGCAGCATCACCGGCATCTCCTACGTCAGACTGGTGAAGTACGTGATTCCCTACTTCATCGCCCTGATGGCCTGCTGGCTGGCCATCTGTCTGATTCCGTCTCTTTCCCTGTTCCTGGTAAACCTGTAACACTAGCCTCATCGACAGCCCCGCGAGGGGCTGTCTTCGTCTCATTGCCGCTGCGGACACCCCCGTTCCCGGTTGACGTGATGAATCGATGCACTGACGCCCTGCCAACCTGCACCTGACGGCCGACATGTCCCTTGAGACCTTCCGCGACACGCACCGACAGGCAGGATGAGGACACTAGATGAGCAAGGACACTCCCACGAATTCGACGCTCTTTCGCGCGCTGGGCCTGCTGGAAGAGGTCGTCACCGCTCAGCACCCCATCAGCGCCGCGGATCTCGAGAAGCGCTTCGAGATACCCAAGCCCACCGTGCACCGTCTGCTCAAGCAGCTGGAAGAACAGCAGCTGATCAGCCGGGATCTGGATGGCCGTCACCTGTTGCCCGGCCAGCGCTTCCGGCGCATGTCGCTGGGCGCACTGGCCAATGAGGGTCTCAAGGCGCCACGCCGCGTGCTGCTGGAGAAACTGGCCGGGAAGGTCGGCGAGACCTGCAACCTGACCCTGCTGGATGGCCACGAGGTGATGTACTACGACCGCGTGGAAACCAACTGGCCGGTGCGTATCCAGCTGGCCCCCGGCTCGCACCTGCCCTTGCACTGCACCGCGAGCGGCAAGCTGTTTCTGGCACTGATGCCGCTGCACCGTCGCCGCGCGCTGCTGCAGAGTCTCGCGCTCGAGGCCCATACACCCTGCACGCTGACCTCGCGGGCTACGCTGGAAGAGGCACTCGACACCGTGGTGCGCAATCAGCTGAGCACCGACGACGAGGAGTTCATCCAGGGCATGGTGGCGATTGCCGTGCCGGTCTTCGATGATGTCGGCCAGATCCAGGCCACCCTGGCGATCCACGCGCCACGCCTGCGCCACTCCATCGAGTCCTTGCTGGAATGGGCACCACTGATGCGCCAGATCGCCACTGAACTGGAAGGTACGCTATAGACCGTGGCTTCCCCGCTGCATCGCCCGAAAGACATCGCCCGAAAGACATCGCCCGACTGGCATAGCCCGAAAGAGATCACTCGACTGGCATCGCTCGACTGGCATCGCTCGAGTTGCATGACACTCAAACAGCTCGCCCCCGCAGACAGTCTGCTGTCCTGTAGGGGCGAGCTGTTTCATATGCCGTCTTGCTGCCTCCGCCTGTTTCCAAGGCGTCTCTTCCGGGGCGTCTCTCCCACTGGGCTCAGGGCGTCGGTACCACCACCACCGGAATGCTGGCGCGCTTGATCACCCCCTTGGTGACCTTGCCCGCGTAGGAGGCCACGAAGCCGCGCTTGTTGGTGGCCATGATGATCATGTCGCAGTCATGGCGCGTGGCGTAGCGAATGATCTCCGAGGCCGGATAGCCCTCCACCACATTCAACCCGGCGATCATCGGGCGTGGATCGCCGTCGTCATGGGTGCTCCAGAAGTCCTCCATCATCTTTTCCAGGTTCTCCCTCGCCTGATCGAGCCGTTGCTGCATCAGGCCCTCCAGCGTCGGCTTGTGACGGATGTTGACCTTGAGGGTGTTCATCACGTCATCCGACAGCGCCTTCACCGCATGCAGCACATGCAGCTCGGCGCCCGTCGCGCCCGCCAACCATACCGAGCGCGCCAGTACCCGCTCACAGTCTCCGCGCAGGCCCACACAACACAGGATTCGTCTGACTGCCGGCATATCCACTCTCCTTGCCGTTGATGAGAGGCATCAGGTGCCGCTGGCCTTTCAGTAACCCATCACCCTGGGTAGCCACAGCGAGATCTCAGGCACATAGGCGATCAGGAAGATGGCCGCCACCGACCCTGCCGCGAACGGCAATGCCTTGAGCGAAATCTCCTCGATGGAGGCCCCGCCTATCCCCGAGGCCACGAAGAGGTTCTCCCCCAGCGGTGGCGTCTGGAAGCCGATGGCCAGCGCACAGACCACCACGATGCCCACGTGCACCGGGTCCATCCCCAGCATGTACATGATCGGCAGCAGCACCGGGGTGAGAATCATGATCGCGGCCAGCGTCTCCATGAACATGCCGACGAACAGCAGGAAGACGATGATCATCGCCCAGATGAGATAGAGGTTGTCGGTCATCGCCAGCATGCCCTCGGCGATATGCGCCGGCACGCGTTGCTCGACCAGCAGCCGCCCGAACACCGTCGCCGTGAACAGGATCAGCAGCACGCGACCGGTGATCCAGGTGGTGGTTTCCAGAGTGCGCAGCGTCGGCTTCCACTTGAGTTCCTTGTGCAGGAAGATGCCGACGATCAGGGTGTAGACGATGGCGACGATGGCGGATTCGGTCGGCGTGAACAGGCCGCTGTAGATGCCGCCGAGGATGATGAAGGGCGCCAGCATCGACCAGATCCCCTTCCTCAAGGTGGCGCGGATATGTGTCCACGACCAGCTGTTGGTCAGCCCGCGATAGCCGCGTTTCTTCGAGATCACGTAGTTGATCATCAGCAGGAAGCCGGCGATCACCACGCCAGGCATGACACCCGCGATGAACAGTTTCGGGATGGAGAGTGTCTGGAAATCGCCATGCAGCGCCACCGCTTCGGGAGGTGGCTGCAGCCCCATGCCGGAAATCCCGAAGATCACCATCGGGATCGAGGGCGGAATCACCACGCCCAGTCCACCGGAAGACGCCGTGACCGCCGAGGCATATCCCCGGTCATAGCCGCGCTTGGCCATCGCCGGAATCATCAGCATGCCGACCGCCGCCGTGGTGGCAGGTCCGGAGCCGGAAATCGCGCCGAAGAACATGCAGGCAAACACCGTGGCGGCGGCAAGTCCCCCCGTCACCGGGCCGGCAAAGGCCTCGGCGATATCGACAAGACGCCGCGAGATGCCGGCGGCCTCCATCAGCGCCCCGGCCAGAATGAAGGCCGGCAATGCCATCAGCGGGAAGGCGCCCACCGAGGTAAAGGCGATCTGCACGAAGGCCATCGGGTTCTCGCCGATGCTCAGGTAGGTCGCCAGTGCCGCGACCCCCAGCGAGACGGTGATCGGTGCGCCAAGCACCAGCAGCAGGAAGAAGACGCCAAACAGGATATAGATGATGGTGGAATCGATCATGGTGTCCCGCTCCCGCGCTTGTCGTCATCATTGACGGATGGTCCTGTCTGCTTCAGCTCCTGCATTGCCTGGGAATCCGGGTCCACGATGTCTTCCTTGCGCACGAACTTGAGATAGTTGGTCTGGAGAATGCGCACCGTCATGGCGGTAAAGGCCAGCGGCAGGATCAGATAGAAGTACTTCATCGGCACGCCCATCGTCTGCGACTTCCAGAACAGGTTCATCTTGTTGAACACGAAGTCGTAGCTGTAATAGATGAATACCGCATTGAAGGCGATCCAGATGATATCGGTGAGCACGCCACAGGCGGTTTCCACCCAGCGCGGCAGAAAACGGAACTGGAAGGTCACGCGGTTGTGCGCCGACATGCGGGTGGCATAGACCGCCCCGAGATAGGCAAACCACACGAAGGCATAGGTCGCCAGCTCGTCTCCCCAGGGAATCGAGTAGCTGAAAAGGTTACGCAGCATGATCTGCGCGAAGAGAATGATGACGAACACCACCAGCAGGAACTGGCAGAGATAATTCTCGAGATTGTCCAGACATTTCAGAAATATCCGCATTCAGATACGTCTCCTGACATCGATGGCATTCGCCACCCCCTGCCTGGCGCCCTTCGCAGGACGACAGACAGGGGAGTGGCGGACGGGCCGTTGAAAGCCTCAGCAGCTCAGCGCGTCATCAGGGAGCGGTGGACGGATCACGCCCGAGTGTCTCGAGCACTTCCACCAGCTTGTCGCGCCCACCGATGCTGTCGTAGAAGTCCGGCCAGATGCTGGATGCCTTGGCGATCCATTCCTTTTCGTCATTGGCGGGCTGGGTGATGGTCATGCCGTGCTCTTCCACCAGTGATTTCTTGATGGAATCCTCGGTGGCCAGCAGGTAGTCGTAGCTGTGGGACGTCGCCTCTTCACCCGCCGCCAGCACCAGCGTCTGCTGCTCTTCGCTCAAGCTCTGGAAGGTGCCTTCGCCCATGATCAGCGGTTCCATCGAGAACACGTAACAGCTGTCGGTGACATGGTTCTGCACTTCGTAGAACTTCATGGCATCGATGGTGATGTAGGGATTGTCCTGGCCATCGACGACACCCTGTTGCAGGGCGGTGAAGGTCTCGGACCACGCCAGCGGGTTGGGATTGACGCCCCAGGACTGGTAGGAGGAGATCATGATCTCGTTCTTGGGCACGCGGATGACCATGCCGGCCAGGTCCTCGGGTGAGGCGACGGCCTGCTTGGAATTGGTCAGACGACGGCAGCCGGAATAGGCCCAGCCCAGAATGCGGATACCGGAATCGCGCAGGGTATTGTCACGCAGCTCATCGCCGATCTTGCCGTGGGTCAGCGCCTTGGCATCGTCAGGGCCGTGGATGACATACGGCAGGGTCAGCACGCCGACGGTCGGCGAGAAGGGCGTCAGGTTGTTGATCGCCACCACTGACAGATCCACCAGGCCCATGCTGGCGTTGTTGACGGTGTCCTGCTCGCTGCCCAGCTGGCCGTTGGGGAAGAGGTCAACCTTGATGTCACCGCCGGACTTCTCTTCCACCAGGCTTGCGAAGGTCTTGCCCAGCTCGTACTGGGTGCCACCGGCGGCGTCCCCCAGGGCCATCTTCCAGGTCGCGGCATTGGCGCCCCCGGCCATGGCCAGACTCGCGGCCATCACCGCGACGGCCAATGACGCCTTGAGCGCGCTGGCGCCAGAGAAGTCGCGGAGGTCTGCTGATTGGGTCTGTGTCGAGTCGATCATCTTGTCTGTCCCGTCGTTATTGTTGTTGCGGGCTCCTGACGGCTGCGTGTGACCGCGAGCGTGGCACTGCACCGGCACTCGTCAATGACGCCCTCTCTGCCTCCCACCTCCAGCAGTGTCGGTCTGTCATTCACGAGGTCCATCACACACTCATCTGCAGCCCTCAAGAGAGGGAGTGGGAAGTCGCGTCGTGCTGTCACTGTGCTTGCCACTTCACTTTCTTCCCCTGCGCCAGACCTCCATAGAACCAGTCCACTCCCATCGATGGGGCCAGTCTCGCCAGGCGCTTGCCCTGCCCCGCGCCGTCTGCCTCAATGAGGGCATTCCCGACGCATGACGAGGCGATCAAGCTCACCGCTCGCCCTGGACATGACGGGACAGGCAGGTATGAAAAATGCATGAAAAACGGGGACTTCCACGAAGATCCCCGCGACAACAACAGAGAAGATGCATGAGCCACCCGCTGTTTCACCTCGATGCCTCGCGCAAGGAAAGTCTGCAGTTCCAGATACGCGAGCAGATCTCGCAAGCCATTCTCGAGGGCCATCTGCCCCGCGATGAGGCACTGCCCTCCAGCCGCAAGCTGGCCCGCGAGCTGAATGTCGCGCGCAATACCGTGATGCTGGCCTATGACCAGCTGCTGGATGACGGCTTCCTGATCGCGCGCCAGCGCAGCGGCTATTTCATCAACCCCGACATTCTCAAGGGCCGCGCCGACACGCCGGTACGCCTCAATGACATCGACGCCGACAGCCTCGACTGGGATGAGCGCCTGGCCATCAAGCCCTCCGTGCAACGTGCCATCGAGAAACCCGGCGACTGGCACCAGTACGACTACCCCTTCCTGTATGGCCAGCTGGACCCGGAATTCTTCCCCACCCAGCACTGGCGGGAATGCAGCCGGGACTCGATGAGCGTGCCGTCGATCCGCAGCTGGTCGGTGGACCACATCAATCATGATGACCCGTTGCTGGTCGAGCAGATTCACCAGCGGCTGTTGCCACGCCGGGGAGTCTGGGCAAGCCCGGAGGAGATCCTGATCACGGTGGGGGCGCAGCAGGCGCTGTGGATCAGCTGCATGCTGCTGCTCAAGCAGGGCCAGCGGTTCGCGATGGAAAACCCGGGCTACGTCGACATGTACAACATCGCGCGTACCTTCACGGACGACATCCAGCTGCTGCCCATCGACGGCAAGGGCCAGCAGCCGGTGGAATCGCTCAAGGACTGCCGGCTGGTGTTCGTCTCGCCCAGTCACCAGTCGCCCACCGGCGTGACCTTGCCGCTGGAGCGCCGCCGCCAGCTGCTGGACATGGCCGAGACGGGCAATTTCCTGATCATCGAGGACGACTACGAAAGCGAGAGCAACTACGCCGACAACCCGACGCCAGCGCTCAAGAGTCTCGACCGTCACAAGCGGGTCATCTATGTCGGCAGCCTCTCCAAGACCCTCGCCCCCGGCCTGCGCCTGGGCTACATGGTCGCGCACCCCACGCTGATTCGTGAGGCGCGTGCACTGCGCCGCCTGATGCTGCGCCATCCGCCGACCAACAATCAGCGCGCGGTGGGCCTCTTCATCGCGCGGGGCTATCACGACAGCCTGCTCAACCAGATGCATCAGGTGATGCAGCGCCGCTTCCTGGTGATGCGCGACGCCATCCTGCGTCACCTGCCGATGATGAGCACGCCCTCCACCTATGGCGGTTCCTGCTTCTGGATGCACGGGCCGGCCAGCCTGGATGCCCATCGACTGGCCGCCCTCGCCCGCCAGCAGAGCATTCTGATCGAGGTGGGCGATCTGCACTTCTTCTGCGATCGCGATCGTCATCGCCACTACTTCCGCCTCGGCTTCTCGGCGATTCCGGAATCGCGTATCGAAGCCGGCATCATGAAACTGGCCGAGCTGGTGCCACTGGCGATGCAGGCACCCGACAGGGTCACTGACATGAGCGCCTGATTCTCGACAGTCACTAATGGCAAATGATTACCCTATAGATAAAAAAGAGGCTCCCTGACTGGCCAACAAGACGTGGCAATCAGGGAGCCTCTTGTCCTTCAGGCAACCTCACTTGCAGGCTACTGCGCCTCGTCCTTCATCGCATACCAGCGATACAGGCAACGCTGGCCGGTACGGCGGAATGGCGCGAACAGCGGCGACTCCACCTTGTTGAGCACATTGGGATACGGCAGGCGCGACTGGAAGATCGGCAGCACCAGATCCGCCGCGTCCCTGGCGATCCACTGGGCGAGACGCTTGCCCGCCTGGGCGGAATACATCACGCCGTTGCCGCCATAGCCCATGGCGTAATAGACGCTCTGCTTCGGGTCCGGCTGATGGATACGCGGCATCATGTCGTGACTGACATCCACCCAGCCCCACCAGGAGTAATCGACCTCGATGCCGGTCAGCGCCGGGAACTTGCGATGCATGTCGGCGATCAGCAGCTGCTCGTATTGCGCCTTGGGCGCGTCACGGCCTGACACGGCACTGCGGCTGCCGATCTGCAGGCGGTTGTCCGGCAGCAGACGGTAGTAATGGCGCAGCACGCGAGTGTCGGTCAGCACCTGGTGGGTATGAAAGCGTGTCGCCTCGATTTCCTGCGCCGTCAGCGGGCGCGTCACCAGCGAGTTGGACAACACCGGCATCAGGCGCTTGTCGAGCTCCGGATGCAGCTTGCCGGAGGTGTAACCGCCAGTGGCCATGCCCACCGAACGCGCCTTGACCACGCCACCCGGCGTTCTCAGATAGTGCACGCCATCGCGGGTCTCCCAGCTCTCCACCGGACTTGCCGGGTGTACCTTCACCCCCAGACGTCGCGCCTTGCGCAGATAGCCGAAGGCCAACTTGCCCGGGTGCACGCCGATGCCTTCCGGCTCGTGCATCGCGCCGCAGGCCTCTTCATCCCCGACCCACTCGTTGCGCACCGTGGCGCCATCGATGATGCGGGCATCGTAGTGGAAGGTCTCGCGCAACAGGCGCGCTTCCTTCTCCAGCCCCGGCATCATGCGCTCGCGGTGGGCGATATAAAGATGGCCGCCCGGCTGCGGATCGCAATCGATGTCCTTGATCAGTTCCTTGAAATTCTCCATGCCCTCGACGCACTCGCGATGCAGGCCATGGGCGGCCTCGAGACCGTAACGCTCGATCCACTGCGAACGTTTGAGGCGACCGGTGGCGCACTGCGCCTGGCCGCCATTGCGGGTCGAGCAGCCCCAGCTGACCCGATTGGCCTCCAGCACGGTGGCCTTGATGCCGTACTTCTCGGCCAGCACGATGGCGGCGGTGAGTCCGGTGAAGCCGGAGCCGACGATCACCACATCGGCATCGATATCGCCCATCACCGGACCATCATCCTGCGGCGGCTCACCGGCGGTGGCGACCCAGTAGGTCGGCGCGTAGTCGCGTCCTTCGCCGGGGGTGGCGCTCACTAGCGGGTCATAGGCCGGGTCATACGGCTGAGAAGCCTGAGTGGCCGAGCGCTGCTCTGACTCGCTGCCCACCTCATCTGGCCGGGCGCCGTGCTGCACGATAGTTTCCATCTCGAACACCTCCTCTCACCCGCAGGGCGCGCATGCCACAACCTGACGCCATGACGTGCTGCCCAGGGGCAAAGACAGCTTCAGAAACCGCTTCCCTGATCGATGCGCCGCTGGCGCTCAGACATTGACGGGCGGACGATTCTTGCGGAAGGCGTTCTTGATCGCGATCTTGCCGTCACGCAGCGTGAAGGCATCGATCATGCGCGCTTCGCTGCGCGCGCCATCAGCGGTGGTGCCGGTGTAGGTGCTGATGACGAAGCCACGCTCGCCATCGGCGAAGATTTCCGCGTCGATCCACTGGGCATCCGGCGCGTTCTGCCAGGCAGCGGAGAGGCCCGCGCGCACTGCGTCCTGACCGGCGAAGGTCTTGCCTTCGAGTTCCGGCCCGGCGATGGCGAGGAATTCGCAGTCATCGGTCATCATCGACAGGCAATCGTCGATGTCGTGACGGTTGAGGGCATCGCAGAAGGCACTCAGCAGTTCGATGGTGGCTTGGTGGGTCATGGGTCGGGCTCCGCAGTCTTGTTGTTGGGCTTGTTGGTCGAGCGTGTCGTTTGAGCAAGGGCATCAGCGATCGCTGTGCCATGCCCCGAGACTACGCCCCTGCCATCACTGCCCTTTAGCACCAGTTGGCGGCCAGCGATTGGGCCAGTTGGCGCCATTGCGGCGTGCCTGGTGCCAACTGGTCCCATCGTCCCCGCAAGCCCGCACGAGACAGCGGGGTCAACTCGCCAGAGCGGTGGCGATCTCGACTCCCGGCGGCGTGAAGGCCTGAGCCGACATGAAGCTCTCGCGGCCCAGCAGAATGTCACTGAGCAGACGCGTGGCAGCCGGCGCCAGCACCAGGCCGTTACGGTAGTGGCCCGCATTCACGTAGAGGCCGTGAAGGCCCGGTACCGCACCGATGAAGGGCGTGCCATCCGGCGTGCCCGGGCGCAGGCCCGCCCAGTGATGCTCCGGTTCAAGCTCGCCGAGTGCTGGCAGAATGCTCGCAGCGCTGGCATGCAGTGACTCGCGTGCCTCTAAGGTGGTGGACTTGTCGAAGTCCTGATGCTCCAGGGTCGAGCCGATCAGAATCCGCCCATCGGCGCGCGGAATCACGTAGCGGCCATCGCACAGCACCACCCGCGACAGCAGCGGGTCTTCCACGCGGCAAAGCCCCGCCGCCACCGGATTGAACACCATCATCTGGCCCTTCACCGGACGCACCGGCAGCAGTACACCGGCCGCGGCCAGCAACTTGCCGCTCCAGGCGCCGCCACATACCACGACGTTGTCTGCGCTGACGGTCTCATCAACCAGCCGTGCGCCCGTGACGCGGTGATCCGCGCCGATCATCAGCTCCTGCACCTCGCAGCCTTCGCGCACCTCGACACGCACATGCGCCAGCAGACGCGCACGCAGCGCCTGTCCGAGGCGCGGATTGCGGATACTGCCCAGCGTCGGCATCCACAGCGCCTGCTGATGGCCCGCCGCCAGATGCGGCTCGCGCGCGTAGAGCGCCTCCCGCCCGATCACCTCCAACGGCTTGTGCTGGGTGTGCGCCCAGTCCAGCGCCAGTGCCTCATCCTCCACCCGCAGGTAGATCAAGCCCTTCTGGCGGTATTCGGGGTCGATGCCGGTGGCCTCCTTGAGCGCCTCGGCAAGCCTGGGGTATTCGCCTTCTGACCAGCGTGACAGCGACGAGATGGCACTCGAGTAGCGCCACGGATACAGCGGCGAGACGATGCCGCCCCCGGCCCACGACGCCTCGCGTCCGCACTGGCCGCGCTCCAGCAGCGTGACCGTCTGGCCGGCCTCGGCCAGCTGCCACGCCATCATCATGCCCATCACGCCGCCACCAATGATCAGGGTATCGCTCATCTGCCTTGCTCCTGCGGGGGAATGAACAATCACAAATCTCATATTTCGATACGATTTGCATTATTTTTAGAAACAAAGCTATATTCAAGCCATTGCCGCTGCCCGGTTTCCTGCGTCTCCGCGACAGGTCTGCCGACCTCCCCGATACAGGTCTGCCTGGCAGCCACCGACAAGAATGACGAGGGAGACACCCCGTGAGCGACGCCACCACGATGCATCATGCCAGCGCCGACCCGCGCAATGACCAGGCCAATGCCGAGCAGCCACGGCCCGCCGGTCAGTTGCAGCCCACTGAGCTGCGCGGCGTGCGCGAGCTGTTCGGCATCGACAGTGATCTCAAGGTGCCGGTCTTTCTGGAGCGCGACGCCCACGTTCCGGAAATCGATACGGCTTATCGCTTCAATCCCGATGTCACCCTCGCCATCCTCGCCGGCTTCACCAACAACCGTCGCGTGATGGTTCAGGGCCTGCATGGCACCGGCAAATCGACCCATATCGAGCAGATCGCCGCGCGCCTCAACTGGCCGTGCCTGCGCGTCAATCTCGATGGCCATGTCAGCCGGCTGGATCTGGTCGGCAAGGATGCCATCGTGATTCGCGACGGCGTGCAGGTCACCGAATTCCAGGAGGGCATCGTGCCCTGGTCACTGACCCGCCCCATCGCACTGATCTTCGATGAGTACGATGCCGGCCGCCCGGACGTGATGTTCGTCATCCAGCGCATTCTGGAGCGCGACGGCCACTTCACGCTGCTGGACCAGAACCGCGTGATTCGCCCGCACCCGCAGTTCCGGCTGTTCGCCACCGCCAATACCGTGGGGCTGGGCAATCAGGATGGGCTCTATCACGGCACCCAGCTGCTCAACCATGCGCAGATCGACCGCTGGAACATCGTCGCCAAGCTGGATTACCTGCCGCGTGATGAGGAAGTGAAGATCGTGCTGGCCCGCGTGCCCGCCAAGGACAACGAGCTTGGCCAGGCGCTGATTCGCGCGATGGTCGCGGTGGCGGACCTCACCCGCAAGGGCTTCGCCAATGGCGATCTGTCGAGCCTGATGTCGCCGCGTACCGTGATCACCTGGGCGGAGAACTGCGAGATCTTCCGCAATCCGGCGCTGGCCTTCCGCCTCTCCTACCTCAACAAGTGCGATGAGCATGAGCGCCCGCTGGTCGCCGAGTTCTATCAGCGCTGCTTCGCCAGGGAGCTTGAGGAATCCGCGGCGCTGATGGAGAGCGATCTGATGAATGAACAGGACAGCGACAAGGGAGCCCGGGCATGAGTGCGGCCCAGCAGGTACGCCGCCGTCAGCAGTATCTCGAGGAGCTTGCGGCGGCGAGTCTCGGGGCACTCAGCGGCCAGGCCGGCTGGGCCTATCGAGGGCGGCGCCTGAGTCGGCATGCTCAGGCGTTGCCATTGCGCACGCCGCATCTGCGCCTTGAGGAAGATGACTGCACGCTCGACAACTATCGCGCGGTCAGCGATGCCATCGCGCTGCGCCTGCTCCACACCGACGAGGCGCTGCATCTGGCGGCGCGTCCGGCGTTGCCGGAAACCCGCCTGATCTATGACCTGCTGGAGCAGCTGCGCGTCGAGGCGCTGGTCGATCCTGACATGCCCGGCGTGAAGGAGAATCTGGCGCGGCGCTTCACCGACTGGTGCCTGGCCTTCTATCACGCGGGCCTGACCGAGACGAGCAGCGGCATCCTGATCTACAGCGTCATCCAGTCGTGCTGGTCGCGCCTGATGGCCCGCGCGGTGATCCACGAGACGGAGGATTACATCGAGACGACGCGCGCCTCCTTCTATCAGGCGCTGGGCGCTGACATGGCGGGACTGAGACGCACGCGTTTCGATCAGGCGGCCTATCAGCAGCATGCGCTGAACATCAGCCTGTGGCTGGAGCAGGAACTGGCCGAATCGCTGGAGGAGCAGGACGGCGAAGAAGATGACGACTCGGATGCCAGACAACGCTTCGCGCTGTTTCTGGAAAACGAGGATGAGGAAGCGAGTCTGCTCGAGGAGCAGGCGGCATCGCCGCTGCCGAGTCATCGGCGTGGCGCGCCGGAGGAATTGCTGCCCTATCAGGTGTTCACCACGGCCTATGACCGCGAGCTGGAACCGGCCAGGCGCATGCGCGCCGCGCTGCTCGATGAGTATCGTCAGGCGCTGGATACGCGTCTGGCGGAGCAGAAGATCAACGTGCGGCGCCTGGCACGTCAGCTGGCGCGCCATTTCAGCTCGCCACAGCGTGAGGGGTGGCACTTCGGTGAGGAGGAAGGAATCATCGATGGGCGGCGGCTGAGTCAGGTGATTTCCTCGCCGGCCGAACGGCGGGTCTTCCAGCGCGAGCGCTGGGTGCCCGAAGCCAGTGCTCAGGTCAGTTTCCTGATCGACTGCTCCGGCTCGATGAAGGTGCATGGTGAGGCGGTGGCGATGCTGATCGAGATACTCACCCGCGCGCTGGACATGGCCGGTGTGCCCACCGAGGTGCTCGGCTTTACCACTGGCGCCTGGAATGGTGGCCGCGCCCTGAAGGACTGGCGACGCGCCGGCAAGCCCGCGCGTCCGGGCCGCCTGAATGAAGTGCAGTATCTGATCTTCAAGCCCGCCTCACTGGCGTGGCGACGTGCGCGCCGCCACTTCGGCGCCCTGCTCAAGGCCGATCTCTATCGCGAAGGTGTGGATGGTGAAGCCGTACAATGGGCCTGCTCACGTCTCGCGGACAACGCCCCTGCCGACGAAGGCGCGCGCCGTCTGCTGGTCGTCATCTCCGATGGCAGCCCCTGTGACAGCGCCACCAACATGGCCAATGACGAACACTACCTCGACAGCCACCTCAAGCATGTCGTCGCGCAACAGACCCGCTCCGGCCGCCAGGCCATCCTCGGCCTCGGCGTCGGGCTGGACCTCAGCGCCTACTACCCCAACCAGCTGATCATCGATCTTGAACGTACCCTCGACAACGCCCTCGCCGATGAAATTGTTCATCACATGGCGCTGGCGTGTCGGCATCAGGGGATGTGAAATCTATAGAAAAACCTTAACTAAGTGTAAACCTAAAGCCTGTTTCCTTGATCACATATACCGGAGAAAAATCAGCTTCACACTCCAATACACCTATTGTTATCGAACTCAAATGTTTAGCAGAATCACAAGCTGATACCAACTGATCTATATTATTTTTGATGTTCAAAAAACCTACACCCAACCTATTAACTAAAACATCTCTCGTAATTGAGGCCTTAATGGACACACCATTGGTTGTGACACCCATACCTGGAGACAAATATGTGGTTCCATCATCAACAACCACTGTAGAATTCATGTTTTTAGATCTAAGAGTTTTGTAGCTTTCTTGAGTCAATGGCTTATCTTGACCACATATTTTAAACTCAGTCAACCTGTCCGGCCAGTTGTCATGAATGACTTGTATTAGATCTACATCACACCATGAAGCATGGTCATAAATCCCCAACACTAACGCATCTTGATCAGAGAAAAATATAAAAGCTAGCTTACCTGTTCTTTTTACAAAGCCATCACGCTCCATCTTACTTCCCAAATGAAAATGATGTATTCCCCAATGCGAGAGCATATCGTCATCATAAGACAGAACCTTAATCAATCGACTTCGAAAACGTCTTAAATCTTCACCTTCAGCTATACACCTCAGCAGCTCAGTGTATACCATCTGGAACCCTGAATCACATACGAATCCTTTTGCCTCTTTAACAACTCTAGGCTTAACATCAATCATTCTATTCTGTAGCCTAAAGTATTCGTATATTGGATCTTCAAAATTCTCATTTCGAGGCCCAAACACATCATCAAGCTTATTAACACATAGCTTTTGATAATCTGAAATTACTTCATTAAAAACTTCCATGACTGTCCACCTCTAAATCAGGCATCATCTTTATTGGCGACCCCAAAAGGAACATGTACGGATGGAAGCACTGAAGCCGAAGGCTCCAAGTGATTCAACTGATCATCAAAAAAGATATGCGGCTTGAGTATATTTAGCACTTTATGTTTTTCCACCCCACCCATAAAGAAAGCTTCATTTACTAATATCCCCCACTCCCTCATAGTGTTTATTACTCGCTTATGAGATGGAGCATTTCTAGCTGTAACGATCGAGACTTTTAGAACCGGAGTATACGTAGGATCACTCTCCAACTTATCAAGCTCTAACTTCTGAATAATTGATATACGTTGCAGAAAATCCTTTAATGGCCCGGCATTGTGGGCAATATTCACTTTCTTTGATTCATGATCATGAAACTCTTCTATGGAGCCATGCTTATAAACTTCTTCAGCTTCATCATCCGCCAATATTCCATCGAAATCGAATGCTATCCTCAACTCTTTATCAAAAATATCGTCTTTAATATCACCTTCTAGAATTTTACCAGCTGGATAACCTGCTAACACTGCCTGCTTAACATCTTGCTCATTGGCTGACAAGAAGAGCTCAATATCGAAAGCAGGTATATACTTATAAGGTGATTTCCCTTGTAGGAATGCAGCTCTAGTTATTCCCAACCCATGATATCCTATAGAATTCAAGACTCTCAAACCAGTATCTGGATCATTACGGGAAAGCAGTATAACCTCAACCAAAGGATCTGAGGGTCTAAGCTCATTTAACTTAAGCAAACGACGTACAAATGGGAAAGCAACACCAGGGAGCAATGTTTTATCTTGGTTATCTCTTTGGTACTCGCGGTATTCTTGCTCACCTTTTTCTCTAAATATCTCATCTGCCTCTTGCAAATTGAACAAGGCACTAGAAGATAGTCCTACCACCAATCTTTTCTCTAATTCATATGGCATAAACACCTCGAAATATCATCTCAAACGACTAATCCATTTACTCTATAATCATAAGCCAAAACTAAACTAAAAAACAAAATAAAGGCAGGCTTTCGCCTGCCTGACCTGCTGTATATGGCTTCTTAATAAAGAACAGAGAGTAAGATTCAGTCTTGCGGGGTACGCTGCTGCGCCTGAACAACAGTGACCGCAATGACATTGAGGATGTCGGCGGTGGAGCAGCCGCGCGAGAGGTCGTTGGCGGGTTTGGCGAGGCCCTGGAGCAGCGGGCCGATGGCTTCGGCGCCGCCGATGCGTTCGGCGAGCTTGTAGCCGATATTGCCGGCTTCCAGATTGGGGAACACCAGCACATTGGAGGTGCCTTTGACGCGCGAAGTGGGCAGCTTGCGCTCGGCGATTTCCGCCACGATGGCGGCGTCGAGCTGCACGTCTTCATCGATGGCGATCTCCGGGCGTTGCGCCCGCACGCGATGCGCGGCCTGCACTACCTTGTCCACCGAGGCGTGATGCGCGCTGCCATTGGTGGAGAACGACAGCATCGCCACCCGTGGGTCTTCCCCGAGCAGGGCCTGGGCGCTGTCGGCGGCGGCCAGCGCGATCTGCGAAAGCTCTTCCGCGTCGGGGTCGATCACCAGCCCGCAGTCCGAGAAGATCATCCCGCCCTTCAGGTTGTGGAACGGCTTGCACAGCATCATCAGAAAGAAGCTGGAGACCAGCTTGCTGCCCGGCGCCAGCCCCAGCAATTGAATGGCGCTGCGCACCACATCGGCGGTGGTATTCACCGCCCCCGCCACCGAGCCATCCGCCAGCCCTTCGCGCACCAGCATGTTGGCGAACGTCAGCGGATCGCGAATCTTCTCGGCGGCCTGCTCCGCCGTCATGCCCTTGGCCGCGCGATGCGCGTGCAGCGCCTCGGCAAGCCTGGCGGTGTGCTCGGAGATGGCGGGGTCGATCAGCTCACAGCTTCCCAGCGAGCCATCCTCGAGCCCGGCTTCTCTGGCAGTGGCGGCGATGACGGTCGGGTCGCCCACCAGTATCACCTGCGCCAGGCCCTGCTCCGCCGCGCTCACCGCCGCCTGCACCACCCGCATGTCCTGCCCTTCGCAGAGCACGATACGGCGCGGGTCAGCCTTGGCCCGCGCCAGAATGTTATTGAGTGCCTTCATGTCTGTCTCCTCGCTGCCCCTGCAGGCAGCCGACACATCCAAAAAGCCCCGGACATCAGAAATGGCCGGGGCAAGGGAGAGGTTCCGTCTAGCTTGCGTGTTGCGCCATGTTCGCTTGCGCGCCTGTCCACTCAGGCGCGCAAGGGCCGGGCGTTACACGTAATCCTGATACTTCTCGAGCAGACGCACCGGCTTCTTGAGGGCGTCGCGGCGGAACGGGTCGCCCAGTTCGCGGGTACACATCACCTCGATGACGCAGGTCTTGCCTTCGTTCATCTGCATGTCGATGGCCTTCTTGAGCGCCGGGCCCACGTCTTCGAGACGGTCGACGGTGATGCCTTCGGCCCCCATGGAGCGTGCGATCTCGGCGAAGCTCTGATTGTCCAGCTCACCGGCGACGAAGCGACGGTTGTAGAACTCGACCTGGTTCTTCTTCTCGGCGCCCCACTGACGGTTGTGGAAGACGACGGCGGTGACCGGAATGTCGTGACGCACGGCGGTCATGATTTCCATCAGGCTCATGCCCCAGGCGCCGTCACCGGCGTAGGCGATGGCCGGACGTTCCGGCGCGGCGGTCTTGGCACCCATGATGGTCGGCAGAGCGTAGCCGCAGTTGCCGAAGCTCATCGGGGCGAAGAAGCTGCGCGGCTTGTCGAAGCGCAGGTAGCTGTGGGCCACGGAATTGATGTTGCCGATGTCGGTGGAGACCATGACATCTTCCGGCATCGCCTTTTCCAGCTCGCGCAGGACCTGACGCGGGTGCAGGTATTCGCCGCCGGAGAACGGCTTCTCGTCCTTGGCCTCGTCGATGGCGTCGAGGCTGAAGGCGTCCTTCTCGTGGGTCCACTCGTCAAGCTCGGCTTCCCAGGCGGCCTTCTCTTCGCGGATGGTGCTGAGGCGCGAATCCTTGGTGGCATCGCATTCGAGATTGCGACCGGACAGGCGCTCGGTCAGGGCGATGGCCGCTTCACGCGCGTCACCGCAGATGCCGACGGAGATCTTCTTCACCAGGCCCAGCATCTTGTGGTCGGCGTCGATCTGGATGATCTTCGCGTCCTTCGGCCAGTAGTCCATGCCATGCTGCGGCAGGGTACCGAACGGCCCGAGACGCGTGCCCAGCGCGATGACGACATCGGCCTGGGAGATCAGCTTCATGCCCGCCTTGGAGCCCTGATAGCCGAGCGGACCACACCACAGCGGGTGGCTGGCCGGGAAGGAATCGTTGTGCTGGTAGCTGTTGACCACCGGCGCGCCGAGACGCTCTGCCAGTGCCTTGCACTCCTCGACGCCATCCGCCATCACCACACCGCCACCGGAGACGATGACCGGGAACCTGGCGCTGGCCAGCAGCTCGGCTGCCTCATCCAGACTCTTGCTGCCACCCGGGCCACGGTCCACGCGTGCCGGCTTGGGAATCTCGCACTCGATCTCGCCGTAGAAGTAGTCACGCGGAATGTTGAGCTGGGTCGGGCCCATCTCGGACATGGCGCGGTCGAAGCAGCGACCGGTGTATTCCGCCATGCGCGACGGGTGGGTGACGTGGCCCTGGTACTTGGTGAATTCCTGGAACATCGGCAGCTGCTTGCATTCCTGGAAGCCGCCCAGGCCGATGCCGGTGGTGCCGGCTTCCGGGGTGACGATGACTACCGGGCTGTGCGCCCAGTAAGCGGCCGCGATGCCGGTGACGCAGTTGGAGATGCCCGGGCCGTTCTGGCCGATGACCATGCCATGACGACCGGAGACACGCGCATAGCCGTCGGCCATGTGAGCGGCGCCCTGCTCATGCACCACCGGGATCAGACGGATGCCGGCCGGCGCGAAGATGTCCATCGCATCCATGAAGGCGGAACCCATGATGCCGAACATGTCGGTGACGCCATTGGCGACCATGGTTTCCACGAAAGCCTCGGAGGGCGTCATCTTCTGCTTGCCCTGCACGACCTTGCGGTTGTCTGCGCTGTCTTGAGTGCTCATGGCGTCTCCAACTATCAATTTTATGTTTATTGGTACATTTAGTTCCGATTAACGAAACATGTGACCAAAATTAGCCCTCACCATGGCGCTCGTCAAGCTAGATTTCATAAAACGATAGAAAACGTGTCTTTTTTAGAAACTTCTTCCGTCCTATGGAGTACTGTTAAAGTAGGCACAGCAACGCAAGGCACTGACGGGCCGAGCGTTTCGGCGCCACACTGCCCAGCGCACGGATTGAAGGAGGGAACAGCCCATGAACAGTGCCACCCAGCCCCAGGCAAGCCTGCCGCGTGCCAGCAAGGACGCTGACAAGGACACCGGCAAGGAAGGCAGCAAGATAGAAGGCGATACGCCCGCCCAGCGTCTGCTGGCGCTGCTGGAAGTGATCGCCGCCAAGGATCAGTTCTTCACGCTGCAGGGACTGGTGGAAGAGACCGGCCTGCCCAAGCCGACGCTGCATCGCATGCTTCAGCAGCTGGAAGGCAGCGGCATGCTGCAGCGCGAGGCGGACAACCGCCATTACAGCAAGGGCAGCCGGCTGCGCCGTCTGGCGGAAAATCTGCTGCTCAACGATACCGTGCAGGGCGCGCGCCACGGCGTGCTCAGCCGGCTGATGGAAGAGGTGGGGGAAAGCTGCAACATCACCGCGCTGTCGGGCAGCGAGGTGCTGTATCTGGATCGCGTCGAGACCCAGGCGCCGCTGCGCTTCTATCTGCATCCCGGTTCACGGGTGCCGGTGCATTGCTCTGCCAGCGGCAAGCTGTTTCTGGCCCAGATGCCGCCCGCCCAGCGCCGCCGCCTGCTCAAGGGCACACCGCTGAACGCGATGACACGCAATACCCTGACCGACATCGACTCCGTCGAGGCCGAGATCGAGCAGGTCCGCCGGCAAGGCTATGCACTGGATGATGAGGAATTCCTGCCCGGGCTGGTGTGCATCGCGGTGCTGGCGCCCAATCCCGATGGGCCCTCCAACATCGGCGTGGCGATCCAGGCGCCGGTGATGCGTCAGTCGCGCGAGGACATGCTCAAGCATCTGCCGGCACTGGAACGCGCCGCCCGGGACATCGCCGCCATCCAGCGTGGGGCGATTCCGTCCTCCTGAGGCCAGCGGGCTGGGCTTGGGCTGATGCTGGCTGGGGCTAGGCTGAAGCTGGGCAGAAGCTGGACAGCGACAGATACAAGGTCGTGCTTCCCGTGATGCGCGTGAGGGGCTAGCCTAGCGGACTGCCTTCCACACGCCACGTCGAGAACACCATGTCCGCCAGCGATGCCTTGCGTCTTGTCCTGCTGTCCACCCTGTGGGGCATGTCTTTCATCTTCATGCGCGTGGCCGCGCCGGAATTCGGCCCGACCACATTGATTCTGCTGCGCATGGGCATCGGCGCGCTGGTGCTGGCCCCGCTGCTGCTGGGCGCGGGCCGCCTGAAGATGCTGTGGGAACACAAGGGCTCGCTTGCGGTGCTGGGCCTGACCAGTCAGGCACTGCCCTTCTGCCTGCTGGCGCTGGCCACCACCCAGCTGGAGGCCGGCTTTACCTCGCTGATCAACGCCACCACGCCACTGTTCACCGCGCTGCTGGGCATGGCGCTGTTCGCCACGCCGATCCAGAAGCAACAGTATCTGGGACTGGCCGTGGCCTTCAGCGGGGTCTATGTGCTGTCGAGTGACCGCCTCGATTTCCAGCTCGGCGGCGATGGCTGGTTCATCCTCGCCGCCCTGGGGGCGACCTTCTGCTACGGCTTCGCCTCCAATTTCTCGCGCCAGCGTCTGAGTCACCTGCCCTCACCGGTGCTGGCCGCGGGCAGCTCGCTGATGTCGTCCCTGCTGTTGCTGATCCCGGGCCTGTGGATGTGGCCGCAGGCCAGCGTCAGCCCGGAGGCCTGGGGCAGCGCCATCGCGCTGGCGGTACTCAGCACCAGCCTCGCCTTCCTGATCTTCTTCCGCCTGCTGGCCAGCGCCGGCGCCACCGCGACCACTTCCGTCACCTTTCTGGTGCCGGTCAGCGCCTTGCTGTGGGGCAACATGTTGCTCGATGAAGTGATCGATGCGCGCATCCTCACCGGCATGGGCATCACCCTGCTGGGCACCGCCATCGCCACGCGTCTGATTCGCCTGCCGACTCGCCAGAACGTCGTCTGACGGCTTCCGCGCAATGCCAGAAGGCCCGCCCCTGAACGTGAGGTTCATGGGCGGGCCTTTTGGTTTTAGTGCTTTGTGGATCTGGGGAGCTCAGACGCGGGTCATTCGGGTCAATCGAATCAGCCCGCCGCTTCCTCGGCGGCGTCCGCCAGCGCTTCAAAGACACGCGCCACGGCTTCCGCGCCCGGGTCGTTGTGGCCGACCAGATGGGAGGAAGGCACGTAAGCGGAGCGTCCGGCGCGTGCCTTGGTCATCTCGGCGGTGGCATCCGCTCCCTGGCGGGCGGCGCGTGCCATCGCGGCCCAGTCGATGCGCTCGCTCTGCATCGACGCCTGCTGCTCACCCTGCACCGACGCCTGCAGTGCGTCCAACGCCGGCAACAGCGCATCCAGCAGGCTGCGGTCCCCGCGCACGGCGCCGCCGTAATGCTGCATCCGCCCCACGCCGTGATCGAGCGCCTCATGCCAGCGCTGCCCCAGCGAGGCAGGTGCACGGGCGTCTGCCTCGCTGGCTTGCGTCTTCCACCGCGTCGCCGCCGCGGTGAACAGGGTCGAGAGCAGCACGCCACTGGAACCGCCCATGCCGTAGGCCAGCTGCTTGCCGATGGAGGTCATCAGCTCGCCACTGTCACCACAGGCCAGCTCACAGTCCTCCAGCGCTTCCAACACGGCACGGGCACCGCCGGCAAAGGTGGTGCCGGTATCCCCGTCCCCGCTGATGGCATCGAGACGATCGAGATCCACCTCACTGGCCAGCAGGACTTCCAGCACAGCACGCAGCCGCTGCTCGACCTGAGGGTCGCCCGGCAGCGCTACCCTCGCCCGGCCTTCCCGGGCAGCACGCGCCTGGCAATCGGCCTTGGCTCGGGCGCGCTCGGCAAGCGTGGAGGCGTCTTGAACAGCGCGCCCCCCCTCCAGACGAGGCGTGAAATGCGCCAGCGGCACCACCCGCTGAACACCGGGCCAGGCACGCGGCGCACAGCGGGCATCCAGTGCCTCTTCCAGCAAGCCGTCCAGTGGCAACAGCGTCAGCGAGAAGCCGTGCATGTCCAGTGAGGTCATCAGCGGCTGGGGTCCCACCACGGCGTGAATGCCCAGCGCCTTGAGCGACGGATGCGCCAGCGCCTCGTCGAGCAGGACCGCGCGCTCCAATGCCGAGCAGCCACCCAGATCATTGATCATCAGCAGATGGCCGGTGGCGGGCAGGTCACCCCCGGCCTCCTTGCGCGAGTGCCCCTGTATCAGCGCCGCCACTACCTGATCCATCAGGGCATGCACGTCGCAATCTCCGGCGCGGCTGCCGAACTCCAGCGTGGTGGCGCCCGGCTCGCCATGAATGCCGAGCCCCAGCTCCGGCGCGCGTGGCTCACGCGGCTTGCCGGGATGACGCCCGACATCGAGCGCCATGCCCAGGGTCGAGCAGCTGTCCGCCACCCGGCGCGCCACGGCGGTGACCTCCTCGAGATCCGCGCCGCCTGCCGCCAGTGCCCCGGCGATCTTGTGGACCAGCAAGGTGCCAGCCAGCCCGCGCGGCTGTGGGTTGTCAGGCAGCGCCACATCATCGGCAACGATGACCATCTCGACCTTGAGTCCTTCCTGACGTGCCCGTTCGGCCGCCAGACCGAAATTGAGGCGGTCTCCGGTGTAGTTCTTGACGATCAACAGGGCCCCCGCGTCACCGGTCACCTCTCTGAGCGCCGCGAGCACCGCCTCCACCGTCGGCGAGGCGAACAGCTCACCACATACCGCCGCGGTGAGCATGCCGGCCCCGACGAAGCCGGCATGCGCGGGCTCATGCCCGGAACCGCCGCCGGAAATCAGCGCGACCTGATCGCGCTGCCAGTCATCGCGCACCACCAGGCGCATGCCGCTGTCCGGCGCGGACAGACGCAGGCCGCTGCCATCGGGGTGCTGCAACTGGGCACTGCCGGAAAGCGCCGCGCCGATGATATCGCCCGACTGATGGAAGAACTGATTGACGCACTGTCGGCCTGTCTCGTTGTGACTCATCCTTCACTCCTTGAGGACCCTCGCCCTGCTGGTGACATGACGCCTGTCATCTCTCTGCCAGTGTCAGTCAACCATTGCCCATGCGGGATTGCCATCCGACATGACGATCAGTCCCGAGGCAGACAGAGACGACAGGGCGATACCGAGCTGACAGAAGCTCCGAGCTGATAGAAGCTCCGAGATGACAGAAGTTCTGAGAGGCAGTGATAGCACAAGCACATGGCAATGCGGCGTCAGCCTGCCATCCGCGCTGTCACTCGTCGATGACCGGGCGGGGGGCGGGGTCACGCGCAGGCGTGAGGGGGGTGGCGCTGTCTGCGCGTGTCGCGGCGGAGGCCTGGGCCAGAGTGTCCAGCGGCGAGGCGACGGGGATCTCGGGAGGCAGCTGCGGGGAGGTGCCGGCGGCGTGACGCGCTCTGGAGGGAGAGTCCTGCAAAGCGCTGACGCGGGGCGCCTCGCCATGCCGCAAGGGGGCATGCAGATGGTAGCCGTGCTTGCCGCTGCGCTTGACGCGATACATCGCCTGATCGGCATATTCCAGTGCGGTCGCGAAGTTGCCGTTGGCGTCTCGGCCGAAGCAGACCCCGATGCTCAGGCCGATGCTGGCCTGTCCCGTGCTGATCTCGAGGGGCTGGCCGAAGCGTGCCAGCCAGCGCCGCACGATCATCTCGATACGCGCCGGTGTCATGCGCGGCAGCTGGAACAGGAACTCATCCCCACCGAAGCGCGCGGCCAGGTGGTGATGGACGCCCAGATGATGCAGCTCTTCATTGAGACCGTGGGCGAGCAATACCAGCACTTCATCGCCAGCACGATGTCCCAGCGCATCATTGACCTGCTTGAAGCCATCCACGTCGATGAACAGCAGCGCACTGTCGTCCGCCAGCTGGCGCTTGAACCAGCCATTGATGGCCTGGCGATTGGAAAGCCCCGTCAGTGCATCGGTGCTGGCCAGGGCATTGAGGCGAGTCTCGTAATCCTTCTCGTGGCTGATGTCGGTATGGGTGCCCAGCAGCCGCAGCGCCTTGCCATTCGCGTCACGTTCGACGACTCGCCCCCTGTCCGCGACCCAGGTGATGCTGCCGTCTCGGGCCAGCATGCGATGCACCACCTGATAGACTTCGGTGCGCCCGGCGAGATGGTCCTCGAGATTGGCGAGCACCTCGTCGCGGTCTTCCGGGTGGAGGTGATCTCGCCAGACATCGAAGTGAGCGTTCAACTCGCCGGGCTGATAACCCAGCATGCGCCCCCAGCGATAGTTGAAGATGGTGAGCTTGCCGGTGGGAACTTCCAGCTGCCAGAGACGCAGGCCCGTGCCGTCGAGGGTCGACGACAACTTCTCCTCCAGACTCGCGACACGGCGCTCCAGACGTGCCTTGTCGCGCTCCATCTGCTGGATCGTGGCCTCAAGCGACTGCTCACGTAGACTCTTGCGTGTCATTCCCTCGTCCCCGGTTGACTCCCTGTCCCGCTACCCGTCACCCACCCGGATAGCCTCGCGGGGGAATCACATTCCCTATCCCCCGCGTGATGGCCCAGGCGACATCCCGATGTCGCACCACCTCGGCCTTTGCTGCCTGCATGCCGGTCTGCATGCCCTGTTCACACGCCCGGTCCACACGCCCTGTTCACATGCCCTGTTCACATGCCCTGTCTGCGCAGGGGGTGCAGGGGCGACGTGTCGCTCCGGTCGCTCGGGGATCAGAGGGCCAGTTCGCCACCCTTGTCCACGGCGCGCTGGAAGGCGGCGCGCGCCCGGATGCGCGCCAGCCAGTCCTGGATGTTCGGATGATTCTTGAGCCCCTGACGCGTATCGAGCGCCTGGATCGGGAAGCTCATCTGGATATCGGCACCGGTCAGGGCGTCACCGGCAAGCCAGGGGCGACGTTCGAGGCAGGTATCCATGTAGGTGAGGTGCGCCTTGATTTCCGGGCTGATGAACTTGTCATTGACTCCCTTGGCCAGCAGGCGGGCGATCGGACGGATCAACCACGGCACCGGTGGCTTGTCGAGACGCGAGAACACCAGCCTGAGCATCAGCGGCAACATGGCGGAGCCTTCGGCGAAGTGCAGCCAGAAACGGTAATCGCGCTCGGCCTGAGTCCCGGGGGCTGGCCTGAGGTGGGCACTCTCCCCACTGCCCTGCGAGCCATAGACATCGATGAGGTATTCGATGATGGCACCGGACTCCGCGACCACGACAGGCGCTCCCGTGTCACCGGACAGCGTGGTGTCGGTGATCACCGGCGCCTTGCCCAGCGGGTGGATGTCCTTGAGTGCCCGGGGCGCACGCATGCTCCCGGCGTCACGGGCATGGATTTCCAGGCGGTATTCCAGATTCAGCTCTTCCAACAGCCACAGAATGCGCTGCGAGCGTGAGTTTTCCAGATGGTGCACCGTGATCATGTCGTCTCCCTGAATCGTGCTTCCTGAACGCAGGCTTCGATGCCGAGTTCGACGAGGATACCCGCTGGGTACCCATCACGTCGGCTCAGCGTTCGAAGATCGTGTCGCCCAGATCATCGATGGTGCGTTTCGCCTTGAGCACGGTCAGCTCCACGGCGCCGTCTTCTCCCGGCACGGTGTCGGAGCGCTCGAAGCGATGCTCCAGCGTCTCGCCCCCTTCCAGTGGCTTGCGAATCACGCCGGAGACCCGGTACTGCCCTTCGTGCTTCTGTGGCATGGCGACGATGAGGTAACCATTGTATTCGACGGCCTCCGGTTCCTTGACCGGCGCAGGCTCGCCTGCGGAAAACAGTTTCTTGAGCATTCCCAGCATGTTGAAGGATCCTTCGGTGGCCGGCCTCTAGTGTCACCGGCATTCACCTGGAAAAAGTGAAAGAAATGAGAGTTTATGATGAGACCCTCAGCATGCCACGCCCCCGTGCCGGGGGAAATGCGACCTTCCCACCAGACACTAAGCCGCATGTCATCCGGGGCACGCGTACGGGCGTCGCGCTGGCCGCTTGCATGGCGCGGCTTGCATGGCACAGATGGCAGAACGCCGGCCCCGTCAGCAGTCCGGGGACTGCCACCAGGGCCGGCGTCTTGATGACCCGACAGACATCGTCATCAGGTCAGATGGGCAGGCGATCTCTCAGCATGCGCATCCGGTAATGCCTTACTCGATGCCACGTCCCTTGCTGGCCGCGATACGCAGGCGCAGGGAGTTCAGCTTGATGAAGCCGGCAGCGTCCTTCTGGTCGTAGGCGCCTGCATCGTCCTCGAAGGTCGCGATGGAGGCGTCGAACAGTGAATCCTCGGACTGACGACCCACGACGATGACGTTGCCCTTGTAGAGCTTGAGACGCACGACGCCGTTGACGACCTTCTGGGACTCATCGATGGCCGCCTGCAGCATGCGACGCTCCGGGCTCCACCAGTAGCCGTTGTACACCAGCTCAGCGTACTTGGGCATCATCTCGTCCTTCAGGTGAGCCGCTTCGCGGTCCAGGGTGATGGATTCGATGGCACGGTGAGCACGCATCATGATGGTGCCGCCCGGTGTTTCGTAGCAGCCACGGGACTTCATGCCGACATAACGGTTCTCGACGATGTCGAGACGGCCGATGCCGTTGGCGCCGCCGACCTTGTTCAGGTACTCGAGCACTTCGTGAGCGGCCATTTCCTTGCCATCGATGGCAGTGATGTCGCCCTTGGTGTAGGTCAGGTCGATGTAGGTCGCCTCGTTCGGCGCCTGCTCCGGGCTGACGCTCCAGCGCCACATCTCTTCTTCGCACTCGGTCCACGGGTCTTCCAGCACGCCACCTTCATAGGAGATGTGCAGAAGGTTCGCGTCCATGGAGTACGGAGACTTCTTCTTGTTCTTGGCGTAGTCGACTTCGATACCGTGCTGCTCGCAGTATTCCATCAACTTCTCGCGGGAGTTCAGGTCCCACTCACGCCACGGCGCGATGACCTGGATGCCCGGCTTCAGCGCGTAGGCGCCCAGCTCGAAACGCACCTGGTCGTTGCCCTTGCCGGTCGCACCGTGGGAGATGGCGTCAGCGCCGGTCTCGTTGGCGATCTCGACCAGGCGACGCGCGATCAGCGGACGTGCGATGGAGGTGCCCAGCAGGTACTCGCCTTCGTAGATGGCGTTGGCACGGAACATCGGGAAGACGTAATCGCGGACGAAGGTCTCGCGCAGATCCTCGATGTAGATCTCCTTCACGCCGAGGGCTTCCGCCTTGGCACGCGCCGGCTCGACTTCCTCGCCCTGACCGAGGTCAGCGGTGAAGGTCACGACTTCACAGTTGTAGGTTTCCTGCAGCCACTTGACGATGACTGAAGTGTCCAGGCCGCCGGAGTAGGCGAGAACGACCTTTTGCACGTCGGACATGCTTGACTCCTGAGTTGATGCTTGTAGTTCCCGCGATGCCACCGCCCGAGGACGGGGACGCAGGTGGGGATGGATCGTACGGTCGCGAGGAAGGCCTGCCCAGCAGGTGGCCGCCCGTTGCCACTCGAATCACGATGTGGGGCCGATTATAGCGAGGCTGGCACCTCACCGATACTGCTGACAGGCGCTGTCATGGGCAGAACGGGACCTGGCGTCCCCCTGCCGGGGCCGCCCTGACGCCTGCGCCGCGACGTGTCCGTATCGCCCTGCTACAATTGCTCTCCTTGAGCGCCGGCGAGACGCACGGCGCAGCACGAGACGCAATGACGGGATTGGAGATCTTGATGACCCAGGCGAGCGAGCGCACGCTGATGGCACAACGCTTCCGTGGCTTCCTGCCAGTGGTGGTGGACCTCGAGACAGGTGGATTCAATGCCGCCGGAGATGCACTGCTCGAGATCGCTGCCGTCACGCTGACCATGGATGACGACGGCAACATGGTGCCGGATGCCACCTACGCCTTTCACGTGGCGCCCTTTGAAGGGGCCAATATCGAGCAGTCGGCACTGGACTTCACCGGGATCGATCTGGACAACCCGGTACGCAAGCAGGTGGCCGTGGCCGAGAATCAGGCACTGGGCGAAATCTTCAGCCCGATACGCAAGGCCATCAAGGCACACGGCTGCACACGTGCGGTGCTGGTCGGTCACAACGCGGCCTTCGATCAGGGCTTCCTGAACGCGGCGGTGGAGCGTTGCGGTATCAAGCGCAATCCGTTCCACCCGTTCTCGTGCTTCGATACCGCCTCGCTTGCAGGTCTGGTCTACGGCCAGACGGTACTGGCCCGCGCCTGCCGCGCCGCCGGCATCGAGTTCGACAACGCCTCCGCCCACTCGGCGCGCTATGACACCGAGCGCACCGCGGAGCTGTTCTGCGCGATGGTCAATCGCTTCAAGGATCTGGGCGGCTGGGATCTGGCGATGAAGGAACAGGGCATGAACGACGAGGTGCCCGCCTCGCTCGAGACGCCTGCCACCTGACAGCCAGGGGCTTGCCCGGCCCGGCCGCGCAAGACACTCCTGTGAAATCGCCACACGAAAACGCCCCCGCAGCCTGGCTGCGGGGGCGTTTTGTCTGACAGGCTCCGCTCAGATCAGAACATGTCTGACCCGGGGAGACCGATCACTCGGCAGCCGCTTCCTGAGCGGCCTGCTTGATCATCGGCTCCAGCTCGCCGTTCTGGTACATCTCGACCACGATGTCGCAGCCGCCGACCAGCTCGCCGTTGATCCACAGCTGCGGGAAGGTCGGCCAGTTGGCGTACTTCGGCAGCTCCGCACGGATGTCCGGGTTGTCCAGGATGTTGACGAAGGCGAAACGCTCGCCGCACGCCATCACGGCCTGGACGGTCTGGGCGGAGAAACCGCACTGCGGCAGCTGCGGCGTGCCCTTCATGTACAGCAGGATGGGGTTCTCGCCAATCTGCTTCTCGATCGATTCGATGGTGGTGCTCATGTGCAATCCTCGGACGGTGGGCGCAAGGCCCGTGAGTGTCATTCCCTCATTCTACTGAGGGTGAGCCACGAATTCAGCCCCCGATATTGCCCCAGGGCGAGATTGGTGTCTGCAGGGCAGGCCGGCGATGTCGCTGTCGGCAGGCTGACCGGCGCACGCGCGGGGCGAGGCAAGGGCTCTCGATGCCTCGCGAGACGCCTCGGCGTTGCGCCCGCCCGCTCAGCTGGCTAGGATGGCTCTTTTGACAGGCAGCGCCAATCGGGCGCCGTGATCGTCGGCGACTTCCTTCCCTCCGACGCATGGCGCCCTTTTCGATGGTGCTGCCCGAGACCCTGACAGGAGCCCGCTCGATGGCCACCCGGCACTTTCTGACTCTGCTTGACCTTTCTCCGGAAGAACTCGATTACCTGATTCAGCGCGCCATCACCATCAAGGATGGCTTGAAGAAGGAAGGTCCGGTCTACACGCCGTTCGCCAACCGTACCCTGGCGATGATCTTCGAGAAGTCCTCCACGCGCACCCGTGTGTCCTTCGAGACGGCGATGGCCCAGTTCGGCGGCCATGCCCTGTTCCTGTCGCCGCGCGATACCCAGCTGGGCCGTGGCGAGCCGATCGGTGACACCGCGCGCGTGCTCTCCGAGATGGTGGATGGCGTGATGATCCGCACCTTCGCGCACTCCGATATCGAAGCCTTCGCCGATGCCTCCAGCGTGCCGGTCATCAATGCACTCACCGATGACTACCATCCGTGCCAGCTGCTGGCTGACGTGATGACCTGGACCGAGTGCCGTGGCTCCGTGAAGGGCAAGACAGCGGTCTGGATCGGCGATGGCAACAACATGTGCCATTCCTGGATCAATGCCGCACGCCAGTTCGACTTCATCCTGCGCATCTGCTGCCCGGAAGGCTACGAGCCGGACAGCGAGATCGTCGCGGCAGCCGGTCAGCGCGTCAGCATCCACCGCGACCCGCAGGAAGCCGTCCAGGGCGCGGATCTGGTGACCACCGATGTCTGGGCCTCCATGGGCCAGGAAGAGGAGCAGCTCAAGCGCGAAGCCGACTTCGCCGGCTACCAGGTCGATGAAGCCATGCTCGACAAGGCCGCCGATGACGTCATCTTCCTGCACTGCCTGCCGGCACACCGCGGCGAAGAGATCAGCATGGGACTGCTGGATGACCCGCGCGCCGTCGTCTGGCAGGAAGCCGGCAACCGTCTGCACGCCCAGAAGGCATTGCTCGAATTCCTGATGCTGGGTCGTCAGGACTGAATCAGCCCTGCCTGTCGCCGCCTGCATCCATGCCGGCGGCGACATCGTATGCACAGACAGGCGGGCGCGTGAGCTCAGCGCCCGCCCCTGATGCCCTCGCCGGCTGTTCCACTCGCTGCCCTTCTCGTTTTCTGGACCGACCCGCCATCATGCAACCGCTCCTGCAGATTGATTCTCTGGAATGTCGCTACGACACCACCGTGGTGACCCGTGACATCAATTTCTCTCTCAACAAGGGGGATATCGCCTGCCTGCTCGGCCCGTCCGGCTGTGGCAAGACGACCCTGCTGCGCGCGATCGCCGGCTTTGAACCGGTGGCGGTCGGCGAGATTCGCCTCGAAGGAGAAGTGCTCTCCAGCGCCACCCAGCTGACGGCGCCGGAAGAGCGGCACGTCGGCATGGTCTTTCAGGATTACGCCCTGTTTCCGCACCTGAGCGTGGCGGACAACGTGGCGTTCGGCGTACGCCGCATGCCGAAGGCCGAGCGCAATGCCAAGGTGGCGGAACTGCTGACGCTGGTCGGTCTGGGGCATCTGGGCGAGCGTTTTCCGCATGAACTCTCGGGCGGACAGCAGCAGCGCGTGGCCCTGGCACGCGCGCTGGCGCCGGAGCCACGCATCCTGCTGCTCGACGAGCCGTTCTCGAATCTGGACGTGGAGCTGCGCCGCCAGCTGAGCCAGGAGGTGCGCCGGATTCTCAAGCACCTCGGCATCAGCGCGGTACTGGTCACCCATGATCAGAATGAAGCCTTCGCGATGGCGGACCAGATCGGCGTCATCCATGCCGGGCATTTGCAGCAATGGGATACGCCGTTCAATCTGTATCACGAGCCGGCCACGCGCTTCGTCGCCAACTTCATCGGTCAGGGCTACTTCATCCCCGGCACGCTGGCGGACAACGAAAGCGTCTCCACCGAACTCGGGGTGATCCGCGGCAACCGTGCCTATCCGTATGAAGCCGGGACACCGGTGGACGTGCTGCTGCGTCCGGATGATCTGGTACTGGCTGAAGGAGAGGCGGAAACCAGTGATCTCAAGGCGCGCGTGCTCAGCGCGACCTTCGCCGGTACCAGCACCCTGTATCGCCTGGCCTTGCCGTCAGGTCGTGAGGTCGAGGCGGCCTTCAACAGCCACCATGACTATCACCCCGGGGAAGACGTCAGTCTGCGCATTCAGGCCGATCACCTGATCCTGTTCGAACGACTGGAAGACAGCGACGCGGGAATGTGAATGCTTGACCGCCATTCGCCGTGGCACTGACACGGCGAATGGCTCGGGCGAGCGCTGCTGATGCCTGCGTTACCGCAGGCGGCCGACGGCGGGGATGGCCCTGTGAAGGGCAAGAGGCAATGAACCAAAAAAAGCGGCCACCCCGAAGGATGGCCGCTTTTTCAATATTCTGGTGGAGCCTAGCGGGATCGAACCGCTGACCTCAACACTGCCAGTGTTGCGCTCTCCCAGCTGAGCTAAGGCCCCACTGCGCGCTCAAGTCGCGCGCCATACTTCGCAGAGTTGACCCTGCATGCCGGTATGCTGGCATCTCGTGACATGGTGGAGCCTAGCGGGATCGAACCGCTGACCTCAACACTGCCAGTGTTGCGCTCTCCCAGCTGAGCTAAGGCCCCGTGCTCACGATGCAGCGAATAGTACAGACCACATGACAAGCCGTCAACCCCTTATTTTTGCAGCGATTTCCCGCGTTCACCGTCACGAAGCACGCTGATGAAGGGTGGTCATCTTGCATGCGACGCACGGGATGACAGTGGCATCGACAAGCCCATGGCCAATGGGTACATTGAAAGCCATACTAACTAACACGCCTGATGACATCTTTACTGGAGCCGCCTTGATCAAGGTTCTTGTCGCTGATGACCACCACCTGGTGCGTACCAGCATCGTCCGTACCATTGAGCTAGAGGATGGGCTCAAGGTGATTGCAGAAGCCTCGGATGGCGAAACCGCGATCAAACTCTGCCGTGAGCACAGTCCGGATATCGTGCTGATGGACATTCGCATGCCCGGCGTCGATGGACTTGAAGCCACGCGCAAGATCGTTCGCAGCCTGCCGGAAGTTCGCGTGATCGTCCTGACCGCCTATCTCGAGGAATCCTTCGCCAAACGCCTGCTGGAAGCAGGGGCCTTCGGTTTCATCTCCAAGGGCACGCCCTTCGATGAAATGATTCGCGCCATTCGCCGAGTCGCCGGTGGCGAACGCTACCTGACCCCGGAGATCGCGCAACGCCTGGTGTTCTCGGGCATGGACACCGGATGCAGCAATCCCTTCGAGCAACTCTCGACCCGCGAGATGCAGGTGGCGCTGATGATCGTCAACTGTCATCGCGTCAACGAGATCTCCGACCGCCTTCACCTGAGCCCCAAGACCGTCAATACCTATCGCTATCGCATCTTCGAGAAGCTGGGCGTGACCAGTGACGTCGAGATGACGCATCTGGCCATGCGCCATCAATTGCTCGACGACTATGCTCTCGAGGCTCGGCCGCTGTCGGATTGAGCCACGCAGGCGACAGCGAAGTGATTCGCTGACGGGAAAGCCCACGGCCCGATGACACCATCCCCCAGGGGAGGCATCGTCGGGCCGTGGGCTTTTTTCCGATCGTCTTGCTGGCCTTTCCTTCTCTCCACAGGTATCTCCCACAGGTATCTCCCACGGGTATCTCTCCACTGGCATCTCTCCACGGGCATCGCTCGCCTGGCATCTCTCGATGGGCATGGCGGCGCCCGACATCGCCGGGCATCCCACCCCGTCGCGTCTCCTGCCCCCTTGCTGCGCGGGACACCCGCCCCAATCTGATCTGTTTGCCTGCCGATGCGCATTGCCCCTGAAGACAGCCACGGCACCTGAAGATGGACATGCAGCTCCCTTGATCGGGCCTTCGGCTTGTTTGATAGACTGGCGACATCTCCGAACGAGGAACCCCATGGCCAAGCAGCATCCCGATTCCACGCCACCGGAATCCGCCAACGAGTCCAACGCGAACCGCGAGCGCAGTGACGCCGCTCGGGTGTCCAGTCGTCTGATCACCAGCGATGCCTCCGCCCCGGCGGCCGAGGCGAATGATTTCGATCCGCGCCACTTCCTCAAGCATGTCAGTGATGCGCCCGGCATCTATCGCATGCTGGATACCGCCGGCGAGGTGCTCTATGTCGGCAAGGCAAAGCGCTTGAAGGCACGCCTCTCCAGCTATTTCCGCAATACCGGCCTGAATGCCAAGACCCAGGCACTGGTCGGGCGCATCGCGGATGTCCAGGTCACCATCACCCGCAGCGAAACGGAAGCGCTGCTGCTTGAGCAGACCCTGATCAAGGAGCTGCGCCCGCCGTACAACATCCTGCTGCGCGACGACAAGTCCTACCCTTACGTCTTCATCAGTCAGCATCACGACTATCCGGCGCTGGAGTTCAAGCGCGTGCGCCACAAGCGCAACGATGGCCGGTATTTCGGCCCCTATCCCAGCAGCGTGGCAGTGCGGGAATCGCTGACGTTGATGCAGAAGATCTTCCGGCTGCGCAATTGCGAGGATTCGGTATTCGCGCATCGTGAGCGTCCGTGCCTGCAATATCAGATCAACCGCTGCACTGCGCCGTGCGTCGATTACATCAGCAAGCAGGATTATCGTCGCGACATGGAACACGCGGTGATGTGCCTGAACGGCCAGAGCGATCAGGTCACCGATGAGCTGAGTCGGGCGATGGAAGATGCGGCCATGCGCCTGGAATTCGAGGAGGCGGCACGCCTGCGCGATCAGGTCGCCCAGCTGCGTCGGATGCAGGAGAAGCAATATGTCGATACCGGCACCGGCAATGCCGACATTCTGGCACTCGCCGAGCGCCCGGGTGGACTGTGCATCAGCGTACTGTCAGTCCGCCAGGGGCGCATGCTCGGAGCGCGTCATTTCTCGCCGGGCAACGGACTGGACCTCACCAGCAGCGAGCTGTTGACCGGCTTCGTCAGTCAGTACTACCTGGGCCAGGATCGCGAGATGCCCGATGAAGTGCTCACCTCACTGGCACTCGAGGATGCGCCGCTGGTGGAAGGTGCACTGAGCGAGAAAGCCGGTCGCCGCGTTCGCGTGGCGCACCAGGTACGCGGCCATCGCGCCCAGTGGCTCACGCTGGCACAGACCAACGCCGAGCAGTATCTGGCCACTCAGCTGGCCAGCCGCCAGCAGCTCTCCAATCGCTTTCTGTCATTGCGCGATGCTCTGGGACTCGCGGAAGTGCCCAAGCGCCTGGAATGCTTCGACATCTCCCACAGCCACGGCGAGGCGACCGTGGCAAGCTGCGTGGTGTTCGATCACGAGGGCCCCATCAAGTCGGATTATCGACGCTTCAACATCGAGGGAGTGACGGCCGGTGATGACTACGCCGCCATGCAGCAGGCGCTGACGCGACGTTTCAAGCGTCTGCAGGAGGGAGAAGGCAAGCGCCCTGACATCCTGCTGGTCGATGGCGGCAAGGGTCAGCTCAACATGGCGCGTGAGGTCTTCGTGTCACTCGGCGTGACCGACATCATCCTGCTCGGGGTCGCCAAGGGCACCACGCGCAAGGCCGGCCTGGAGACGCTGTTCATCGAGACGGTGCATGACACCCTGGATCTCGACAGCCATTCACCGGCGCTGCACTTGATCCAGCATATCCGTGATGAATCGCACCGCTTCGCGATTGCCGGCCACCGCGCCAAGCGTGACAAGGCGCGCCGCACCTCGAGCCTCGAGGGCATCGCGGGGGTCGGGCCCAAGCGCCGCCGGGAACTGCTCAAGTTCTTCGGGGGACTCCAGGGGGTCAAGCAGGCCTCCAAGCCGGAACTGGCGCGGGTGCCCGGCATCAGCGAATCCCTTGCCGAGGTGATCCATCAGGCACTGCACGGCTGACCGATCATGCAGCAGGGGATACATCGACACCCCACGCCGACCTCTGTCACCCTCAGCCTGCCGCACAGGCAGGGGTAACGGAAGTCGGCTTGAATATCCTGCGGTTTGGCATGGCTGAACACCTCACCGGCAGGCTAGAATAGACGACTTGTGCGGCGCTAGCGGAGCGATCTGCCCTTTCGGGGCGTCGCCCTTGATTTCGCCCAGCCACCCGACGCTTCATGCAAGGACTCGTGCCGTCACGATGAGCATTCCCAATATCCTGACTCTGATCCGCATCCTGTTCATTCCGCTGCTGGTGGTGTGCTTCTATCTGCCATATGACTGGAGCCTGCCCGTCACCGCCCTGCTGTTCGCCCTGGCGGCAGTGACCGACTGGTTCGATGGCTATCTCGCGCGACGCTGGAATCAGACGACGCCCTTCGGCGCCTTCCTGGACCCGGTGGCTGACAAGCTGATGGTCGCCGTGGCATTGGGACTGTTGATCGAACGCTACGACAGCCTGTGGATGACGATTCCCAGCTTGATCATCATCGGTCGCGAGATCGTCATCTCTGCACTGCGCGAATGGATGGCCGAGATCGGCAAGCGCGGCAGCGTGGCAGTCTCGTGGGTCGGCAAGCTGAAGACCGCTGCCCAGATGCTCGCCCTGTTCATGCTGCTGTACTTCTCCCCAGGCAGTCTCGGGGGCGATGCTGGCCTCGGCCTGCTGTATATCTCCGCTGCCTTGACGTTATGGTCGATGATCAGTTACCTGCGTGCGGCATGGCCGGAACTGATACGTTCCGTCTGACACGCGGCACATGTTCAGCACGACAAATGCTCAGCACGACGAATGTTCAGTACGACACGGGCCCAGCAAGTTGCCCGACTGGCAGAGGCCAGTTCTCGAGACGCCCACCCGCCCTTTCGGCAGGTGGGCGTCGTCGTTTCCGACCACCAGGTCTGCGAGACATTTTTTCATTAACTGTTTGACAGCATGGGAATTATCCGTATAATTCGACCTCGAGTTCAGCGGGAATAGCTCAGTGGTAGAGCACAACCTTGCCAAGGTTGGGGTCGCGAGTTCGAATCTCGTTTCCCGCTCCAATGAAACAGGTGGCCTTGACGGCACTTCGACATTGACTCAATTCTCTTGCGCAACGCGCAGAGAAACCTCGGATCAGACATCAGTTTCGACTGACATCTCGATCATTGAGGCTGGATGGCAGAGTGGTCATGCAGCGGACTGCAACTCCGTGTACGCCGGTTCGATTCCGACTCCAGCCTCCATTTCAGAACGCCTGACATCCCCTGTCCTGCACTGAAATGGACAAGACACCTTCCCTCCTGGTCGTCTTGCTTTTCTACTTTATCCATCTCGTTTCATCTGTTGAATCACTGACACTCCCTGTCGGTCTTCTCTGATTTTCGCCTTCAGTACCTGCATCATTTCCCGCTGGTCTTTTCATCCCTCATCCTTGCCTGAGCCCCTGTCGCACACGTCTTGCGCAGAGGATTCATTGCGCCTGTCCGCTCTGATGCCCGAACGCGCGTCATGTGCACCACTGCCCTCAGTGATGAGGCAAAGGGATTGCAGAACAAACAGTTAACCCTCGTATGTCACGCATTAAAGTTGACCTTGTTCTGAAATATGCTAAGTTATGCGCCAGTCTGCGCGGCCATGGTGGAATCGGTAGACACCGGAGACTTAAAATCTCCTGCCTTCGGGCGTGCCGGTTCGAGTCCGGCTGGCCGTACCATCGCTTCAGGCAGCACCACGCCAAGCAGGACAGACTCAAGCAGCATTCAAGAGCGTCGCCATGTCATGTTCATCATGTCCGGGCGGCGCTTTTTCATGCCTGTCGTCCAGAAACCTCGCCAGATGCCACCCCCTGCTGAGCTGCCATTACCTGCTCGATACTCACCGCCAGGTGCCCTGTGCGATTGAATTGGCTTCTCTGCTCTCCAAGGTCTATTTCCTCTGAGCCCACGTGAGTGTGCATCATCTCATTGCCGCATCACCTCATTGCCGCATCACCTCATTGCCGCCTCATGAAATGGCCGAAGGAACTCCCCATGTCCGACGATTCGTCCCACCGCCCTGCCGCCCAGTTCATCGCTTCCCGTGATGTGGCACAGGAAATCTGTCGAGAAGCCTGCGAACACATCCATACCCTGTCAGCCCCCCGCATTCTGGTACTGGCCATGCTGGGCGGCGCCTTCATCACCATGGGGGCGCTGTTTTCCATCCTGCTGTCGACCGGGGTCGAGACACATGGCTTGCAGCTGCTGCTTCAGGGGGTCGGGTTCTCGGTTGGCTTCTTCCTCGTCATCCTGACCGGTGCCGCCCTCTTTACCGAGGCCAATGTCATCCTGCCGGTCAGTGCGCTCAACTGCTCCCGCAGTGACATGCTGCGGCGCGGCCTGAAGTTCTGGGTACTGGCCTGGATAGGCAATCTGCTCGGCACGATGCTGACAGGCTGGGTGATCTCGGTGGCACAGGTCTACTCCCCCCAGCACTATCAGCTGCTGGCCGAACTGGTGGCGAAGAAGATGCACTATCAACAGACAGGAGGTGCCGAAGGCTGGTTCTCGCTGGTGCTGTCGGGAATGCTGGGCAACTGGATGGTCGGGATGGCGGCATTTCTCGCCGTGATGGGCAGGACCATCATCGACAAGTTCGTGCCCATCGTGCTGGCCGTCAGTCTGTTCGTGGCAGGCAACTTCCAGCACAGCCCGGCCAACATGGCCTATTTCTCGATGATCATGCCGACGGGAGAAGGCCCCGGCTGGTGGGACGCCATGCGCTGGAACATCCTGCCGGCAGGCATCGGCAACCTGCTGGGCGGCAGCCTGCTGGTCGCGCTGCCATTGTGGTACGGACTGCGTCCGAAACGGTGTGAGTGACAGGCCGGGGTACGCCGTCATGGCGCTCTCCCCGTGATGCTGGCGCGCAGATGCGCCTGCTGCGATGGCTACATGCGACTACACTGAAATGTGTCACATCGCTGTCAGAGTGGCTGTGTGACCCACTCCCCCACCACGCTCACGTGCAGGAGCCCAACATGCTGACATTGCTCAAGAGTCCCGCTGATCACGTCGTCGCCCTGCGGCTGGAAGGCAGCATCGATCAGGCGTCGCTCGCTCCCGTGATCCGCGAATGTGATGAGCGCCTCGCGCGCCATGAGCGCATCTCGTTGCTGGTGGAAATCGAGCGCTTCGGGCTGATCACGCCGGCAGCGCTGCTCAACGATATCGGCTACGCCCTGCGTCATCTTGGCGACTTCGAACGCGAGGCCATCATCAGCAAGGCCGAGTGGTTGCGTCACGTCACCGAATTCAGCAAGCATCTGGTGCGCTCCATCGAAGTCCGCCACTTCTCGCCTGCCGAGCGAGAAGCCGCCTATGCCTGGGTGGCCGAGTCACCCCGTGGCAGCACTACGAGCACCGATCCGCACGCCTCGGCAGAAGCCCGCCATCAGCACGACGAGGCCTGACAGCCTCCAGTCCGTACCTTGCTCCCTCGCCCTGCGGCTTTCAGGGCAAGGTGCGGGTCAGCACCAGTCCCGCCAGCAGCATCACTCCCATCGCCATGGCCCACAGCGTCATTGCGCGCTCCACGGCGGGACGCTCAGGCACACGCAGCAGCTGGTACACGGTGATCAACGGCAGCATGTAGCGCGTCTCGATCAATTCCCGCGTGCAGATCATCAGCGCGAGCATCACCAGCAGCAGCCCACCATGCCCCAGTCTCAACGGTGCTCTCAGCCACCAGAAGGCCACGCTGGTGGACATCAGCAGGGTGATCCAGCGCGCGACCGGGTGCTCGTTCCACCACATCAGCCAGACATTGCGAATCGTCCAGCGCTGGAAGTTGTAGTCATGGGTCAGCTCGAAGCTCATTGCCAGCACCAGCCACAGGCCGACCGCCAGCAGCAGCAACGGCATTTCTCGCCGCCATCCTTCCCGCGAACATGCACGCTTCATCCCCTGCCATTGACGCGGCAGGTCCGAAAGCCACAGCGGCAGGAACACCATGCCGATCACCGCCAGGTAATAGCCGAGATTGCCGGTGTGCCAACCGGCCTGATGGCGCGTGGTGTCTCCCATGGCGATGCCGCCATTCCAGAGAAGGAAGCCGAGAAAGGCGACCACCGGTAGCCCGAGCACCCACCACCAGTTGATGAACAGTGCCCACCAGGTGGAGAGCCGAGAGAGCGGCGCGCGCAAGGGAGTCGCCAGTCCTGCCATCCGCGCCTCGCTCACGGCCTTGTGATGGGTCAGACACAGCAGCAGGCCGCCCCACAACCCCAGCAGCACGATGCTGTCCTGACGCAACCCCAATCCCGCCATGATCAATACCAGCAGCAGCAGACGCTGTTCTCGCACCAGTGCGACGAGCTGCAACGCGACCAGCGCGATGATCCAGGGGTCGGTATACACCAGCGCCAGATAGGGAAAGATGATCGGCAGCCACAGCCACTGCCAGCACTGACGGCTGGCCTGGTGACAAGCGTCGTGCGCCTCCAGCGAAGGAGCGAGACGCCGGTAGCCCTGCGGCAATGCCCGCCAGAGGAGGAACGCCATGACGCTGAAGCCCACCAGCGAAAGACCGCGCACCCAGTCCACCGACGGCATCTGTGGCCAGCGTCCCGTCATGGTGGCTGTCGCCAGCGGCAGATTCAGCCAGTCCCCGAGCGTCTGGAGCGTCATCAGTACCAGCGCCATGCTGGCGTGATAGAGCGTCAGCGTGGTCAGCTTGGGATGCTGATGCCAGTCGCCCTCCAGAAACTGGCGGATCTGCGCGAAATGGACTCCCTCATCGACGAAGGGAATCGGCAGATGGCGGCTCACCAGCCACAGGGAAAGCCCCAGACATGACACCAGCACCATCAGCACCAGAGCGGTCCGCCACCGCGGGTGTCGTCTGACGGGCGCGCATCCTGCGTGATGATCCTGTGACGCCATGTCCACCTCTCCTTGTGCGACCCTCCCCGTCACCTGACGAGGCAGTCTTCGTCCTGCAGTGCCCTCATGCCTCTGACACAGGACGCCCTGCGCCCTGCACCAGTATCGGCAGGCCGGCGCACTTTTTTCCAGTCTGTCGCAGCACTTTGCCCCACAAAGCCTCGCGGCAGTACAATGCCCCCAGTCTGCTTCGCTGATACGCCCGCCGTTGGCGTGCCGAAGTCCTGCCTGTTCTTGCTTCGCGATTGCGAAGCGTACCGATCAAAGCGACAAGTCGAGGGATCGCTGAGCCCATGCGTGCCAGTCAACTGCTGATTTCCACTCTCAAGGAAACCCCGTCCGATGCTGAAGTCATAAGCCACCAGTTGATGCTGCGTGCCGGCTTCATTCGTCGCCTGACCTCCGGGCTCTACACCTGGATGCCGCTGGGTCTGCGCACCATGCGCAAGGTCGAGCGCATCGTCCGTGAAGAGATGGACCGCGCCGGCGGCCAGGAAGTGCTGATGCCCGCCGTGCAACCTGCCGAGCTCTGGCAGGAATCCGGTCGCTGGGAACAGTACGGCCCGGAGCTGCTGCGTGTCGTTGATCGTCATCAGCGCGACTACTGCGTCGGCCCGACCCACGAGGAAGTCATCACCGACCTCGCGCGTCGCGAGCTGAACAGCTACAAGCAGCTGCCGGCCAACTTCTATCAGATCCAGACCAAGTTCCGTGACGAGATTCGTCCGCGCTTCGGTGTGATGCGCTCCCGTGAGTTCATCATGAAGGATGCCTATTCCTTCCACCTGAGCGAAGACTCGCTGAAGGACACCTATCAGGTGATGTACGACACCTACGTGCGCATCTTCACGCGCCTGGGTCTCGACTTCCGCCCCGTCATCGCCGACAACGGCTCCATCGGTGGTACCGGCTCCCACGAATTCCACGTGCTGGCCGATTCCGGAGAAGACGCCATCGCCTTCTCTACCGGCTCCGACTTCGCTGCCAACATCGAGAAGTGCGAGGCTCTGCCCGCACCGCTGGGCGAGACGCCGCAACGCGCCGCACCGACTCAGGACATGCAGCTGGTCGATACGCCGAATGCCAAGACCATCGCCGCCCTCGTCGAGCAGCATGGCCTGGCCATCGAGAAGACCGTCAAGACGCTGATCGTCAAGGCGGCCGAAGGTGTCGAGGGAGGGCTTGTCGCGCTGATGGTACGCGGTGATCACGAGCTCAACGAGATCAAGGCCGAACACCTGCCACAGGTCGCCGAGCCGCTGACCATGGCCAGCGACGAGGAAGTGCGTGCCGCCGTCGGCGCTGGCTTCGGCTCGCTGGGTCCGGTGGGACTCGAGATGCCGATCATCATCGATCGCAGCGTCGCTCTGATGAGCGACTTCGGTGCCGGTGCCAACATCGAAGGCAAACACCACTTCGGCCTGAACTGGGAGCGCGACCTGCCGCTGCCGGAAGTCGCCGATATCCGCAATGTCGTCGCGGGTGACCCGTCACCGGACGGTCACGGCGTGATCGACATCGCGCGCGGTATCGAGGTGGGTCATATCTTCCAGCTGGGCACCAAGTACTCCGATGCCATGAACGCCACCGTGCTCGACGAGAACGGCAAGGCCAAGCCGCTGTGGATGGGCTGCTACGGCATCGGCGTGACCCGCGTGGTGGCCGCGGCCATCGAACAGGGCAACGACAAGGGCGGCATCGTGCTGCCGGAAGCCATCGCGCCCTTCCAGATCGCCATCGTGCCGATGAATGCCCACAAGTCCGTGCGCGTCAGCGAGACCTCCGAGCGTGTCTATCAGGCGCTGACCGCCGCAGGCTACGATGTCCTGCTGGATGATCGTGATCTGCGTCCGGGCAACAAGTTCGCCGATGGCGAACTGCTGGGCATTCCGCATCGTCTGGTGATCGGTGATCGCGGCCTCGACAACGGCGAGTATGAGTACAAGGGCCGCACGGACGCGGACGCGACCATGGTCCCCGTCGACAACCTGATGGACTTCCTGGCCGAGCGCAGCGGCAAGTAAGCCTCAGCTGCCGCCCAGGGTGCTCCCTTGACGCGGAGCACGACAGCCCGCCTCCCTCTCGGGGGGGCGGGCTGTCGTCGTTTCAGGCGGCTGATTGACTGGGGCATTAACGTCAACGCCGCGAACACGGCATAATGCCGGCATGACCGATACGCAGGGACTGCGCATGACCACACCACGCCCCGAAGGCGCTCGTACTCCACACCACCAACGCCTGCTCCGCCACCTGGCGGGAGCAGCCTGTCTCGTGGTGGGCAGCATGGTAGTCATGCTGCAGAGCGCGCCCCTCCATGCTGCGGCCGCCATCCCCGAGCACGGCCTCTCTCCGGCACTGCGTGAAAGCCTGAGAGAAGCGCTGGCAGAGCCTGAAGCCTTCGACGACCCCATCAATGCCCTGCACTGGGTACTGAGCATGCAGCAGCGTCTGGAGCGCTACATGCCCGATCGCGCCGCCCGGATCGACCTGCTGCGCAAGATCCGCCGCGAAGCCACCCGCACGGGGCTGGCACCGGAGCTGATTCTGGCCGTGATCCAGGTGGAAAGCGCCTTCAAGCCGACGGCGGTATCCCATGCTGGCGCACGAGGGCTGATGCAGGTGATGCCATTCTGGAAGCGCGAGATCGGCGAGCCGGGCGACAACCTGCTCGACCAGGACACCAGCCTGCGCTACGGCGCCACCATCCTCGCCCACTACCTCAAGCGTGAGAAGGGCGACATCACCGATGCACTGGCCCGCTACAATGGCAGTCTCGGCAAGACCTGGTACCCGGAGCGGGTGATGCGCGCCTGGACCACCCGCTGGTGGTATCAGGCCCCCGCTCCCTTTGTCGCCGAGCGCCTGCCAGACAGTGAAATGCCCGGAGAGAACATGCCCGAGCCTCCTGATACGGCCCACGACGAGCGCAGGATGGCACCACAGGACGCCTTGGCGACGGAGGCCATCCTGAGCGCCAATACCACCGGCAACCCGCTGTCAGACGATGAGGCGCTGGATGCGCCTGCCAGTCGCTCTCTGGCCGCCGGTGGCAGCCCCTGAGTCACGCCATGTCGCAGCCGTGATCCCAAAGCGGTGTCATCGCTGTCCGGACATGAAAACGCCTCACTCGGTCACCCGAGCGAGGCGTTTTCATCTGGCGTATCGCGAGAACGGTGGTCGATCAGACCAGCGTCGGGCCCGCCGCGATGATCGCCTCATCCACTCCGGCGAACTTCTTGAAGTTCTCGACGAACTTGGCGGACAGGTCACGCGCCTTGCTGTCATAGGCAGCGCGGTCTTCCCAGGTCTCGCGCGGGTCGAGCAGGCTGGAATCGACGCCCGGCACACGCACCGGCACATCCAGGTTGAGCACGTCGATGTGACGCGTCTCGATATCGGCGAGTGCGCCGTTCTGGATCGCGCTGATGATGCTGCGGGTGGTCGGGATGGAGAAGCGTGAGCCGCCCTCTCCGTAGGCACCACCGGTCCAGCCGGTGTTGACCAGATAGACGCGCGAGCCGAACGCCTCGATGCGCTTGATCAGCAGATCCGCGTACTCACGCGCCGGGCGCGGGAAGAACGGCGCGCCGAAGCAGGTGGAGAAGGTCGCCTCGAGACCGGCGGTGGAGCCCATCTCGGTGGAGCCGACCTTGGCGGTGTAGCCGGACAGGAAGTGATAGGCGGCCGCCTGCTTGCTGAGCACGGACACCGGGGGCAGCACACCGGACATGTCGCAGGTCAGGAAGACGATGGCATTCGGCTCACCGGCACGATTTTCCGGCACGCGCTTCTCGATGTGCTCCAGCGGGTAGGCCGCACGCGAGTTCTGGCTGAGAGTGTCGTCGCCGTAATCCGCACCGCGACGGTCATCCAGCACCACGTTTTCCAGCACGGCGCCGAACTTGATGGCATTCCAGATGACCGGCTCGTTCTTTTCGGAGAGGTCGATGCACTTGGCGTAGCAGCCCCCTTCGATGTTGAAGACGGTGCCTTCGCCCCAGCCGTGCTCGTCATCGCCGATCAGATGGCGCGCCGGATCGGCGGACAGAGTGGTCTTGCCGGTGCCGGAAAGACCGAAGAACAGCGTGGTCTCGCCGTCATCACCGACATTGGCGGAGCAATGCATCGGCAGCACGTCCTTTTCCGGCAGCAGGAAGTTCTGCACCGAGAACATGGCCTTCTTCATCTCGCCGGCATAGCGCATGCCAGCCAACAGAACGCGACGACGTGCGAAGTTGATCAGCACCACGCCATCGGAGTTGGTGCCATCGCGCTCGGGCTCACACACGAAGTGCGGCGCGTTGAGGATGGTCCACTCGCTCTTGTCCTTGGCATTGAAGCTGTCCGGGCGCACGAACATGGTACGCGCGAACAGGTTGTGCCACGCCGTTTCCGTGGTGACACGAATCGGCAGGTAATGCTCGAGATCGGCGCCGACGTGCAGTTCGGACACGAAGCTTGTCTGCGCACCGAGGTAGTCCTCGACCCGGTCCCACAGCGCGTCGAAACGCTCAGGGCTGAACGGGCGGTTGACGCTTCCCCAGTCAATGGCGTCCGAGGTGGACGGCTCATCGACGATGAAGCGGTCGTTCGGGGAGCGACCACTGCGAGCCCCCGTCTCCACGACCAGCGCGCCGTTGTCGGCCAGACGTCCTTCGCCGCGAGCCACTGCCAGCTCGATCAGCTCTGCGCTGCTGAGATTGGTGTGAGTGGTCACCGCACTGTCTTGATGCTTGCTCATTCGCGTCTCCGCGGCTCAGGGCCGCCCTCTCTCTTGATGGCTCTTGCCAGATGCCGGCGGTACATGCCGCAGGCTTATTTTGGGGTATCGAACGATGCTGCCGGAATCGACCATGGCCTAGAGGCCATGTTGCCGCAACGGAGCGTCCAGCCCCGTACTGGCAAGGCATTATGGCAAAAAGGGACTCGGGCGGAAACGCTGATTGCTGCAACGCCCGACAGCGCATTGACTGACACTCGAGACGCGAAATGTCCGACAATTTCACATCGCTCGGCTGCCCACCCTTGCCGCTGGCCTCATGATGGGCGTCCCTCCTGCACTCCTGCCCCTCCTGCCCGTCGTCGACAGCACCTGCCCATCGACAGCACCTGCCCATCGACAGCACCTGCCCATCGACAGCTGCTGCGCATCGACAGTCTCCGCCCGAGACTCCGGCCAACACTGCCCGAGCTGACGCAAGGCAGGCCAACAGGCCGCGCTGACGCCAGCGCGATTGCTGGACTCAGTGGACGATCGGGCTGCCTGCGGCCGGGTCTTCGATGATGGCTTCGACTTCCGCGGCATTGAAGGAATACCGGGTATGGCAGAAGTGGCATTGCGTGGCCAGCTCACCATGCTCGGCGACGATCTGGCGCAACTCGTCCGCGGCGATGCTGTGCAGTGCCGCGCCGAGACGCTCACGAGAACAGGTACAACCGAAACGCAGCGCCTTGGGTTCGAAGATGCGCACGGTCTCTTCGTGATAGAGACGGTGCAGCACGTCCTGCTGATCAAGCGCCAGCAGTTCTTCGGCCTTGAGGGTGTCGGCGAGATGGACGACTCGCTCCCAGGCATCGGGGTCCTTGTTGGCATCGTCGTCAGGCAGCTGCTGGAGCATCACGCCACCGGCACGCTGTGCATCGGCCATCAACCACAGACGCGTCGGCAGCTGCTCGGACTGACTGAAGTAGCTTTCCAGGCAGCCGGCGAGGCTGTCCTGATCGATCGCCACGATCCCCTGGTAACGCTTGCCGTCACGCGGGTCCAGCGTGATGACGATCTGCCCCTGCCCCACCAGAGCCTGGAGCGTGGCTTCATCGGTCGGCAGCACGTCCTCGTCACTGAGACGGGCAATGGCACGCAGCTCACCGCCGGGATTGGACTCGGCCATCAGCTGACGCACGATCCCCGTGCCACGCACTTCCAGTGTCATGGTGCCATCCAGCTTGATGGTCTCGGTCAGCAGCGCCACCGCTGCCAGCATCTCGCCCAGCTGGCGCGAGATGGCCTGGGGATAGGCATGACGATCAAGGACTTCGGCATAGGCCTTGTCCAGGGTGACGATCTCGCCGCGCACATTGGTGGCGTCGAACAGGAATCGCTGGATCTGATCGAAATTCGGCGCCGTCTCTTCGTGGGCGTCGCCGGCTTGCTTGTCAGGGTCTTGCATGTCGTGATCACTCATTGGGGGCTCCTCGAACCGAGCCATCGCGGCCATCAGCTCGTGGACCACGAGCGACGGACCGCGATGAACCTCGGCGACGACGCAGGCCTGCCTCGGCTTCGGCACCGAAGGCCGGGCCGTGCGTCATGAATTGGGTAAGTATCAACGTGACGTCCACAGGCTTTCCCCCCGCAAGGGTGGCGAGAGCCTGTGTCGTCAGCTTTCGGAATCCTGGCGCTGGAAGCGGTGGATGCTGCGCCGCTGCTTCTTGTCGGGACGTCCCACGGGCGGGCTCATGCCCTGATTGCCAAGGCGACGCACCTCGGCCTCCCGTTCGCGGCGCGCACGAGACTCCTGCGTCTCCTGATAGAGTGCCTGCGCCTGGGGCGCGCCACGGCGCTGGTCGCTGAGTGCCAGCACTTCGACCACCAGCCGATCCCAACCTTGCGGCACTTCGATCAAGGCGCCGACCTCGACGGTCTTGGACGTCTTCACCTTGCTGCCGTTGTACTGGATCTTGCCACCTTCAATGGCTTTCTTGGCCATGCCGCGCGTCTTGAAGAATCGCGCCGCCCACAGCCACTTGTCGATGCGTACCTGGTCACTCATCAAGACTCCTTGCGCTCCTCGTGTTCCAGATGAAGGCCGCCACCCGCCGTCAGCACGGCAAAGCCGTCCAGTCCGTGCACGTGCTCGAAGTCACGCGCTTCGCGCTTCGAGTCCGGCTGACGCACGCCCAGCAGATGCGCGATACCGTAGGTGCGCGCACTCTCCAGCACCTGGGGATTGTCATCGATGAACAGGGTACGTGCCGGCTCGAAGGGCTCGATCTCGTTGAGCCGATGCCAGAAGGCCTGCTCCTCCTTGGCGTGTCCGAGATCCGCCGAGGAGACGACGGCATCGAAGTAATCGCCCATGCCGGTCAGACCGAACTTGAGCTCGATCCCGTGACGGTCCGCGTTGGTCGCCAGTACCACGCGCTGCGGTTGATCCCGTAGCCAGGCGAGAAAGTCCTCTGCCTCGTGGCGATACCCGATCAGATGCTGCACCTCACGCTTGAGCGCGACGACATCCAGCTTCAGCTCGCGGCTCCAGTAATCGAGGCTGTACCAGTTGAGCGTGCCGGATTCGCTGATGATGCGCGCCTTGAGGTCCGCCTGCAGCGCGCTATCGAGACGATGCAGCTCACAGTAGCGGCGTGGCAGGTGCTCCAGCCAGAAGTGGCTGTCGAAATGCAGGTCCAGCAAGGTGCCATCCATGTCGAGCAGCACGGTGTCGATCGTGGTCCAGTCAATCATCGGTAGTCTGTCAGCCGGCGGGGAATTTGGGGTTGTATAGTGTAAAGCATGGTCCTGCGCTGCGCATGTGCCCACACGGGACATCAGCGATGCCGGCAAGCTCACGACAATTGCCCTGCCCGGCACAGCCTGCCACGATGGGCGCGACAGCTCGATGCTCGGGCATGACAGCCTGCCCGGCGCCCGCTTCTTGATCTCTGCCTTGAGGACTTCCGATGGATGATGCGCCACGCCCCGATCACTCGACCATCGGGCACTACGCCGATGGAGACGCGCTGACACCCCCCCGTATCGACTCGCGACGCGAGGTGGCTCGCTCGCGGCTGTTTACCGTCGAGGCGCTGGAACTGACCTTCTCGAATGGCGCGACGCGCAGCTTCGAACGTCTCAAGAGTGGTGGCCATGGTGCGGTGATGATCGTCGCCATGCCAGACCCGGATCACGTGCTGCTGATCCGTGAATATGCCGCCGGGCCGGAGCAGTACGTGCTGACCCTGCCCAAGGGGCTGATCGACCCCGGCGAAGACCCGGTGACCGCCGCCAACCGTGAACTGATGGAGGAGTGCGGTTTCGGCGCTCACGACATCGAGCCGCTGGCCGAACTGAGCCTGGCGCCCAACTACATGGATCACCGCATGAACGTCATGCTGGCGCGTGACCTGTACGAGAAACGTCTGCCGGGGGATGAGCCGGAACCTCTGGTCGTCGAGCGCCACCGCCTCGACGAGCTGCCGGCATTGCTGGCACGCGAGGACTTCCACGAGGCGCGGGCCATCGCCGCCCTCTTCATGGCCAGGGAACGCCTGCTGGCCGGCGAGGAGCTCCATAGCCCCGACTGGTGGTAAGGCGTCGGGCGTGCCCTGGCCCTGCCCTCTCGCGCTGTTCTTCAGACAACGACAAGCCCCCGCCAATGGCGGGGGCTTGTCGTTTCACCCGTGATATCAGTGGACGGATCGTGCTGGCGACCTGCCCGGACACACCACGAGATCATGCCGTACCCGAGTCATCCTCGGGATCAGAAGACGTTCACTCGGTCTTCATGCTGCCATCGGCAGTGTTGGCCGAGCCGGACTCCGGGCTCACACCCATGTGGTCCTCGCCTTCGTCCATCACCTTGCCGTGCTTGGCGGATTCAGACTGTGCGGTCCCGCCTTCCACCATCATGGAATCCTTCTTGGTGTTGGCAGAACCACTTTCGGTATTGCGTTCGGCATCATCTTGCACCATGCCACCTTCATGGCCAGCGGCAGTGCCACCCTCTACCTTGGTGGAGTGAGCACCGGTATTGGCGGAACCGGTGTTGCTGGATTCGTGGTGATCGGCATAGGCAGCGGCGGTCGGCAGTGCAAAGGCAGTTGCGATGAGTGCAGCAGTCAGCTTGTTCATGATCCATCCTCCAGTAGCGGTCTGTTGCAAAAGGCGAGCAGATGATTCACTCGACCGTTGCCGTTGAGCCGCGGCATGCATCGGGATCGAAGTGATCCTCTGTCATCCGGGCCAGGCAAGACGACGGGCGAGCGATTCACCTGCGTCTTGCGGATAAGGGTTGCCAAGACATCCTGTCGAAACATCGTCAGAGCTCGTGATCACTCGAAAACCGTCACTAGAGTTGTACCGTGAAAGCGTGACGAGCTGGCGAGTGATGACATTGATCTGATCGAGCGTGTTCCATCACACAGCGTCTGATGCCTAAAGATATGGAACTACTTGGGCTGAGTTTCAAGCACAGGAAGGAAAGAAAAATGATCTGCCAGAGAATTACTTGTACAAGAGTGAATTGTCGCGTCGCGTTTAATTAGCGCCTACCCCGCTCCAGGACAGCACGGCAGCAGCCTCCAGCCCGACGAAGCAGCCATCCAGTGCGATCGGATGCCCAGGATTCGCTTGCAGTATTTTACTCAACGAAACATTTTGTAACTCTGTTTGAGAAGCAAGGACACTTCCTCGCGGCCACTCGCAGTGCACAGCACCATCCTCTCTACGGGCACCGCCACCGACATGCTGACCACGACAGGAGAATCACATGCCAGATGTGCTGATAGGGGGCCGCGCGGGACAAGGTTCGGCAGGCCACATCACGCTGGACGCAGCATTGGCCAATCGCCATGGGCTGGTGGCGGGCGCGACGGGCACCGGCAAGACCATCACCCTGCAGGTACTGGCCGAGGAATTCTCGCGCATGGGGGTGCCGGTGTTCACTGCCGACATCAAGGGCGATCTCTCCGGCATCGCTGCCACCGGCACTCCCCATCCTCGCATCGATGAACGATTGGACAGCCTGGGAATCGATGATTGGCAGCCGCACGCCGCCCCCGTCAGGCTATGGGACCTCCATGGCAAGAGCGGCCACGCGGTTCGCGCAAGCGTGGCATCGATGGGGCCCGAGCTGATGGCTAGTCTGCTGGAGCTCAACGAGACCCAAGGCGGCCTGATGCATCTGGCCTTCGATCACGCCGAGCGTGAGGGTCTGGAACTGGTCGACCTAAAGGACCTGATCAGCCTGCTGAAGCACATCGAGCGCGAGCGTGACAGCTTCGAGGCGCGTTACGGCAGCGTCAGTCCGCAGAGTCTGGGGGCGATGCTGCGTCGGGTCCACGTCCTGGCCACGCAGGGCGGCGAACGCTTCTTTGCCGAACCGGCACTGGATATCCACGACATGCTGGCGACGCGCGGGCATGCAGAGCAGGCCCGTGGCTATATCAATCTGCTCGACGGTCGCGAGCTGATGCAGAGCCCTCGTCTCTACACCACCTTCCTGCTGTGGTTCCTGTCCACCCTGTTCCGCGAGCTTCCCGAGCGCGGGGATGCCGACCGGCCAGTACTGGTGTTCTTCTTCGATGAAGCGCACCTGCTGTTCGATTCAGCCCCCAAGGCACTGCTGACGCGCCTGGAGCAGACGGTCCGCCTGATTCGCTCCAAGGGCGTCGGTGTCTATTTCGTGACCCAGTCACCCGCCGACATCCCCGATGAGGTGCTCGGTCAGCTGGGCAATCGCATCCAGCATGCGCTGCGCGCCTTCACACCGCGTGACCAGAAGGCCGTCAAGACGGCCGCCGACACCTTCCGCCCCAATCCGGAACTCGATACGGCGCAGGTGATCACGGAACTGGGCGTAGGCGAAGCTCTGGTCTCGGTACTCGATGCCAACGGCACACCGACGCAGGTGGAACGCACGCTGATCGCCCCGCCGCGAGGACGCATCGGTCCATTGAGCGACGCGGAGCGTGCCACGCTGCTGGCCGACTCCTCCCTGGCCGGGCGCTACGACGAGCGCGTGGATCGTGAGTCCGCCCATGAGCGACTGGAGGCGCGACTTGCCGCCCAGGCGCAAGCCTCACATGCCACGAATCCCCGTGAGCCTGACAAGACCAGGCCCGGGGAGGCAGACCGTGATCCAAGCCAGCGTCCATCGGAAAACGTTGATTCTGAAGAAGCCCGGTCTGAAGGGGCGCAAGCCACCCGGCCGCCCGCTGCCGCCAGGCCCTCTCGGGACACCGGAGGTGGTCGCAAGCGCCAGGGCGTCATGGAAACCTTGCTGAAATCGGTGATGCGCGCGCTGGGGTCGCAGCTGGGACGCTCCCTGATTCGCAGCCTCCTTCGCTCATTCACACGTCGTTGACGCGCTGACCGGGCAAGACAATGACCGCCTCGCCCTTCCAGCTGCCACGAAGGGCTGCCCACGCTTCGGCATGGGTAGGCATACATGGTCAATGTCCTGCAGGTTTGCCTGTCTTTGACTGACATCAAGGCATCACACGATCTTCACTCGCGTCTTCCCGGAACCAGCCATACTGGAGAGTGCTGCTTACCGGCAGCACACCCATACACTCAATGGCTCGCCAACACTCTCGGGGAGGCTTCACGATGTGCATGAACGAAGAAGTGATCGATCACTGGCTTGACAGCAACTGGTTCAGTATCGAACTGGCACTGGAAGACCTGGAAGCTCAGCAGCAGCCGGCACCACCGCTGGCCGAGGCGGCCTGACTCCCGCCCACGACTCGTGAGCAGTACCAGCAGACCGCCATCAACGTCCTTGCGAAGACACGCCAACCCATGGCGAAGGCAAGGAGCCCTCATTTCGGAGCCCCTCATCGAGACCCTCGCTGAGGGGCTCTGCCCTTGTCAGCCTGTAAAGACTGCCCGCTGCGTTTGCGAAAGGTTGAGACAATCGATTTCCTCGCCTGTCACGTCTCCCGGCAAGTCGTATATTGAGGTGTGGTATGGAAAGCCCTCCCTCTCCTGCAGCATGTCAGATAAGGATATCGCATGATGCCAAGCTCATTCTCTGCCGTGCCCTTGCCTTCGGGCAACGCCGGGCACCCCCATGATTCCCTGCTGCCAGAGCACCTGCAGGCACTGCTGGCGCTCAGCCTGACACCTGAGCCCTCCCACGAACGCCACGTGGAAGCCCATCTGGATGCCGGTTGCCGTCTGCTTGGCATGACCACCGCCATCCTCGGACATGCAGAATCCAGTCGCTATGAGATCATGGCGGCGGTCAATCCCCCTGCTGGGCGAGAAGTCGGAGGCGAATGCCCACTCGAAGAGACCTGGTGTTCCAGCGTCATCGCGCAGGCTGCCTGCGTGGCTCATCGCCACATCAGCGCTGAAGAAGACACTCGCGCCCACGCTGCCTATTCCTGCATGCCCTTTGAAAGCTATGTGGCAGCGCCACTCTGGTCTGAAGGTCGCCTGACCGGCACGCTGTGCTTCGGCGATGAAACACCGCGCCAACAGGACTTCACCGCCAGTGAGCGAGCCCTGGTGGAAACGCTTGCCACGGCACTGGGCCAGCTGCTGGATGTCCAGCGCGCGAAAGAGCGCACACGCAGTGAGCTCGACAACCTGCGTCTCGCCTACCAGAAAATGGAAGGACTGTTCTCCCATTGCAGCCTGCCCATGGCCCTGATGGACTTTCATGGCCACTGGACCCGCATGAATCCGGCCTTTTCCCGACTGCTGGGCATGGAGCCAAAGGAACTGACATGCAGTGCCCTGGAAGACATCTCGCACCCACAGGACATGCTGACGTGCCGCGAGGCATTGAGCGCCATGCGGACGGGCGACATCAGCGAATATCGGCAGCCACACCGTTATCTCGGGCGTCATGGCCAGATGATCGACGTGATGCTGGAGCTGAAGGTGATCGACAGTCGCGCCGGGATCATTCTCTCCCAGCATGAAGACATCAGCGAGCGCCGTGCTCATGAAGCGAGCCTGACCAAGCTGCGCCACCAACTGGAAACTCGCTCGCCTGCCGCTGGCCGACTCCCCGGCTCGACACTCGACAAGCTGATGCCATTCGAATTGATCGAGCAACAGCTGGACAACGAGATCGCGCGCAGTGCACGCCATGGCCAGCCATTGTGCATCCTGATCCTCAGCGTGGATGACCTTGAGGATTACACGCGCGAATATGGCCACGTGGCGGGAGAACGCCCTCTGCAGCAGGTGGCATCCATCCTGCGCAACGCCAGCCGCAAGAGCGATCTCCTGTGCATGCGTGAGGACAACTCCTTGATGGCGATCCTCACCAGCACCGATGCCAGCGGCGCGATCATCCTTGCCGAACGCGTCCGCCATGCCGCCGCCGAACTGTCAGGGCTGGATCGGCCGATCACCTGCAGTGTCGGCCTGACCGGCTATCATCCGCCCCCCGATACCATGAGACTGGCCAATCGACTCGAGTTGATGGACCGTGCCCAGCAGGCGCTCAAGAAAGCCCAGCGCCAGGGATGCAACCGGGTACGGTTTCTCGACCCAGACCCGGTCATGCCGCTTGACGCCGGTACGCTGACCAACCTGCCGCCAAAGCCTGCCGGTACTGACTGACTCAGGGCCCGGGGCGGCTAAAATGCACGGCAACCACTTCGAATGCCAGACATGCAAACGGCCACCCCTCGGGGTGGCCGTTTGCATGTCATTGGCGTCCTGCCTGGTGATCAGTGCTGCCGGTCTTCAACAGGCACTGACCGCCAGCACCTTCACGGCGGCACTGGCGGACGGGGACGGAGCGGACGGAATCAATCCAGCTTGCTCAGATCACGCACGGCGCCCTTGTCAGCCGAGGTCGCCAGCAAGGCATAGGCCTTGAGCGCGGCGGAGACACGACGATTGCGCTGGATGCTCGGCTTCCAGGCATGCTTGCCGCGCGCATCCATCGCTTCACGACGCGCATGTAGCTCGCTATCGCTCAGCTGGACATTGATGGTGCGATTGGGGATGTCGATCAGGATGGTGTCACCATGCTCGACCAGGCCGATGGCGCCACCCGCCGCCGCTTCCGGAGACGCATGGCCGATGGACAGGCCAGAGGTACCGCCGGAGAAACGACCGTCGGTGAGCAGCGCGCACGCCTTGCCAAGTCCCTTGGACTTGAGATAGGACGTCGGGTAGAGCATTTCCTGCATGCCCGGACCGCCCTTCGGCCCTTCGTAGCGGATGATCACGACATCGCCTTCCTTGACCTTGTCGGCCAGGATGTCTTCCACCGCCTGATCCTGAGATTCGCAGACATAGGCACGGCCTTCGAAGACGAGGATGGAGTCATCGACGCCTGCCGTCTTCACCACGCAACCATCCAGTGCGATGTTGCCGTAGAGCACGGCCAGGCCGCCCTGAGTGGAGAAGCAGTGATCGTAATCGCGGATACAGCCTTGGGCGCGATCACCATCCAGGCTTGGCCAGCGCGCGCTCTGGGAGAAGGCGGTCTGGGTCGGGATCCCGCCCGGACCGGCACGATAGAACTCGATCACCTCATCGGTGGGCGAGCGCATGATGTCCCACTCTTCCAGCGCCGCAGACAACGAGTCGCCATAGACGGTCGGCACCGAGGTATCCAGCACGCCGGCGCGGTCCAGCTCGCCCAGAATCCCCATGATGCCACCGGCACGATGGACATCCTCGATGTGATACTTCTGGGTGTTCGGCGCCACCTTGCACATCTGCGGCACGCTGTGGGACAGCTTGTCGATGTCGGACATGGTGAAGTCGACACCGGCCTCCTGAGCGGCGGCCAGCAGGTGCAGGATGGTATTGGTCGAGCCCCCCATGGCGATATCCAGCGTCATCGCGTTGGCAAACGCCGCCCGTGAACCGATGGCACGCGGCAACAGGTGCTCTTCGTTGCCTTCGTAGTAACGGCGTGCCAGCTCGACGATACGATGCCCGGCGTTCTCGAACAGGCGACGACGATCGGAGTGAGTCGCCAGCACCGTACCGTTGCCCGGCAACGCCAGACCCAGCGCTTCCATCAGGCAGTTCATGGAGTTGGCCGTGAACATGCCCGAGCAGCTGCCACAGGTCGGGCAGGCACTGCGCTCGATCTCGGCGACCGTCTCGTCGTCGACGCTGTCATCGGCCGCGATGACCATCGCATCGACCAGGTCGAGACCGTGGTCCAGCAGCTTGGTCTTGCCGGCTTCCATCGGGCCGCCGGAGACGAAGATGACCGGGATGTTGAGGCGCATGGCGGCCATCAGCATCCCGGGGGTGATCTTGTCGCAGTTGGAGATGCACACCAGCGCATCCGCACAGTGGGCATTGACCATGTATTCGACGCTGTCGGCGATCAGGTCACGCGACGGCAGCGAATACAGCATGCCGTCGTGCCCCATCGCGATGCCATCGTCTACCGCGATGGTGTTGAATTCCTTGGCGACACCGCCGGCCTTCTCGATTTCGCGCGCTACCAGCTGCCCCATGTCCTTGAGGTGGACGTGGCCGGGCACGAACTGGGTGAAGGAGTTGGCAACGGCGATGATCGGCTTCTGGAAGTCACCATCTTTCATGCCGGTGGCGCGCCACAGGGCGCGGGCGCCGGCCATGTTACGACCTGCGGTGGTCGTACGGGAGCGATACTCTGGCATGGTGTCCTCGTCAATGATGCTTGGCCACTCTCCTGTGCAGAACGATCGACGGAGAACATCCCCTAGCGCGGGGCTTGTCCGGGTGATCCTTCGCACGGGAGTGGCTTCTGTTTTGATCAGGCTGCGCTTCGCTTGTGAAAAGACGCAGACCTGGTGTCCAGTGGAGATGCGGGACATGTGAGCCACCGCTATCTGCCTGAGCTCAATTCTGTCATGTCCCGCCCCTGCTTGCCTACCAGATAGCATCGCATGTACGCGGCGGCAGCGTGAAAGACGCCGCGATGGCTCCCGAACGTTGAATGCCGCAACTCCTAGCGTGGGTTTCCCCCGAGAGGCGCTGTTTACACTGGAAGACGACATATCAGGCAGTGTCAGACATCCCTCAAGGAACAGGAGTCACCCATGGCCGGAAAATTCGTCATCACCCGCGGCAAGGACAGCAAGTTCTATTTTGCGCTCAAGGCCGGCAACGGTGAAAAGATCCTCCAGAGCCAAGGCTATGCCGACAAGCGCGGCTGCCTGAACGGCGTGGAATCCGTGCGCAAGAACGCCGCCGAGGAAAAACGCTTCACGAAGGAAGTCGCCAAGGATGGTCGCTTCTATTTCACGCTGCTGGCCGCCAACAGCCAGCAGATCGGCCGCAGCCAGATGTACAAGTCGGAATCCGGCCGCGACAACGGCATTGCCAGTGTCGGACGCAATGCACCGGAAGCCGCCGTGCTGGAACAGCTCGATACCGCCTGAATGCCCGCGAGCGTGACGTCTGCATGCACACGACGCCCCACGGAAAAGCAGAAGCCCTGCCCATTGGCGGGGCTTCTGCTTTTCGTCGGATGTCGCCATCCATTCTGCGCCGTGCGTTGTCAGTGGCGCTGCGCGTTGTCGCTGTCAAAGACCACTCGTGCCACATCCGCGTAGCGGGCCGCGAAGTGGACGATCATGCCCTCCTTCAGATAGTCCGGCAGCTCATCATAATCCCGCTGATTGGCCTGTGGCAGGATCAGTTCGAAGATGTCACTGCGGCGTGCGGCAATAACCTTCTCACGGATACCGCCCACCGGCAGCACCTGTCCGGTCAATGTCAGCTCACCGGTCATCGCCAGCCCCTTGCGCGGCGCCTGATGCCTGGCCAACGACATCAACGCCGTGGTCATGGTCACGCCAGCGCTCGGGCCATCCTTGGGTGTCGCCCCTTCCGGCACGTGCAGGTGAATGAAGGATTCATTGAAGAAGTCAGCCTCGGCATCGTAGGCCTCAAGATTCGCCAGGGTATAGGAATAGGCGATATTGGCCGATTCCTGCATCACTTCCCCAAGCTTGCCGGTCAGCTTCAAGCCACGCGTCAGGCCGTGCACACGTGTGGCCTCGATGGGCAGGGTCGCGCCGCCCATGCTGGTCCAAGCAAGCCCGGTCACCACGCCTTCGCCGGCCAGGACCTTCTCGCGACGGAAGATCGGCGCCCCCAGGAATTCCTCGAGATTCTTGACCGAGACCTTGACCGTCGGCAGGTCCTCCTCGAGCAGCTTGACCGCCGCCTTGCGCACGATGCGGTGCAGCTGCTTCTCCAGCTGACGCACGCCCGCCTCGCGAGCATAGCCCTCGATCACCTGACGCAGCGCGGCGTCACTCAGATTGATGCGCTTCTTGGGAATGTTGTCGCGTGTCAGCAGCTTCGGCCACAGGTGATGCTTGGCGATCGCCATCTTCTCTTCGGCGATGTAACCGGAGAGGCGTATCTGCTCCATGCGGTCCAGCAGCGGCCCCGGGATGCTATCCAGCGTGTTGGCGGTACACACGAACAGCACCTTGGACAGATCGAGGCGCACGTCGAGGTAGTGATCGAGGAAGTCGACGTTCTGCTCCGGGTCCAGCACCTCGAGCAGCGCCGAGGCCGGATCGCCCTGGAAGGACTGCCCCAGCTTGTCGATCTCATCCAGCATGATCACCGGGTTCTCGACCTTGACCTCCTTGAGTGCCTGCACCAGCTTGCCGGGCATGGCACCCACGTAGGTACGGCGATGGCCCTTGATCTCCGACTCATCGCGCATGCCGCCGACCGAGAAGCGATAGAACTCGCGCCCCAGTGCCTGAGCGATGGAGCGCCCGATCGAGGTCTTGCCCACACCGGGCGGGCCCACCAGCAGCAGGATCGAGCCACCGACATCGCCCTTGAAGGTGCCTTCGGCCAGGAACTCGATGATGCGTGATTTCACGTCATCCAGCCCGTCATGGTCGCGATTGAGCACCTTGCGCGCATGGGCGAGATCCAGCTGGTCGGTGGAGGTGATGCCCCAGGGAAGCGAGGTCAGCCAGTCCAGATAGTTGCGCGTGGTGCCGTACTCCGGCGAGCCGGTCTCCAGCACCGAGAGCTTGTCGAGTTCGTCGTCGATGCGCGATTGCACCCGTTCGGGAACCTTGAGCTCATCGAGGCGTCCGCGGAAGGTATCCACATCATTCTCGCGATCATCCTTGGAGATGCCCAGTTCACGCTGGATGACCTTGAGCTGCTCACGCAGGAAGAATTCACGCTGATGCTTTTCCATCTGCGCGTTGACCTGCTGGGAGATCTCGGTCTGCAGCTGGGCGACCTCGATCTCCTTGCGCAGCAGCGGCAGTACCTTCTGCATGCGCTCCATCACCGGCAACGATTCCAGCACCTCCTGCAACTCCGGCCCCTTGGCCGAGGTGATGGCAGCGGCAAAGTCGGTCAGCGGGCCGGGTTCATGCGGGCTGAAGCGATTGAGGTACTGCTTGAGCTCTTCGCCGTACAGCGGATTGATCGGCAGCAGCTCCTTGATGCCATTGATCATCGCCATCGCGTAGGCACGCGCCTCGTCGCTCTCGGCATCCACCGGCTCGCGCGGATAGGTCACCTCGACCAGATAGGGCGGCTTGCGTGACAACCAGCGGGTGATCCGGAAGCGGCGCAACCCTTGAGCGATGAACTGGACCTGATCCTGGCCATCTTCGGGCTTGTGGACACGCACTGCCGAACCGATCTCGGGAAAATGCTCTGCCCCCATCTCGTCGACTTCGACATCACCGACGAAGGCCAGCCCCACCGCGTGGTGTGGCGTGTTGCCGACCCGCTCCATGGTCTCTGCCCAGCGCTGCTTGTTGATGACCAGCGGCTGGACCTGAGCCGGAAAGAAGGGACGATTGTGGATCGGCAGCAGGTAAAGGCGCTCAGGCAGCTGATCACCACTGGGTACCAGCCCACCAGCCCCCGGGGAATGCTCAGGCTCTTCCTGACTGGCATCTTCAAAACCGGACAGAACGTTGTCGTGATCGGAGGTATCTTCGTGACGTGACATGCAACCCTCGTGAAACCGGGCCTCGGTTGAGGCGATCATCTTCACCAATGTGGTCTGTCGGGCACTTTATCAAGTACTGTCGGGCACTTGTCTGACGGGATGCCTGTCTATCGGCACCGGTTCGCCACCTGCCGACGGATACGACAAGGCCCGCCAGAAGGCGGGCCTTGTCAGCTGTCCAGCACGATGGCAGACAGAAGGGTACGGTCAGATCCGAAGGTGGCTCAGCCACCTGTGAAAGACAGGCCGGCTCAGTCAGTCCGGCTCAGTCAGACCGACTCAATCTGACCGGCTCAGTCAGGCTGGCTCAATAGATCGGCTTGCCATTGACGAGCAGCGCATCCCCATCGATGGTCAGCACCAGGTTCTTGTCAGCGGAGTCCGGCGGGATGCCCGCCATCATCGCCAGCATCGGCGGCACATTGCGGAATTCGAAACGTCCACTCATGCGATCCAGGAAGGCACGCTGCCCTTCGATGGTCTGCAGTTCGGCGATGCTCAGATCGGTCATCCCGGCCCCATCGAGAATCAGCTGCCCCTCACCCTGCATGTCGACACCGAAGACTTCGCTGCGCGCCTTGAGGGACTCCAGCGTCAGACGAGGAGACGTGCTCAGCATGGTGAACAGCGGCGCCTCGACCTTCTCGAGCATGGCGACCTGCTGATCTTCCGTCAGCTCTTCAAACGGCTTGCCGGCTTCTTCCAGCAGGCCCTGCAGCTGAGTGATGAAATCATAGACCGCCGCGCCCTGAAGACGGTCGATCGACAGCGCCAGACTGCCGCTGGCCATCTGCTGATCACCGGCACTCACGTCCTGCACGGCCAGCTTCATCAGATAGCGAAGCTCGGTCGGGTCGAGCCGCGTCTCGCCGGAATAGCTGATATCGGTCGCCACCACCGGCGGCTGCCCCATGCCATTGTCGATGGTCAGCGTATCCAGCTCGATCTTGTCATCCTGGCGGAAGTCGTTGTCCGCACCACGATAAAGACCGTTCAGGCTCAGGGTACCGACGCTGATCTTCTCGTCACCATTGGTGATCTCGAAGGGAGAGACCTCGCCGTCGACGGTGATCTCGGGAGTATCACCGCCATCATGTGACGCCGTCAGCTCGCCGCCCTTGAAGTCGAAGCGCGTGCCGCTTTCCGGGTCCTGCCATTCAAAGACAGGCAGTGTCACCGTGGTATCACTGGCACCGCTGAAATTGTCGACGCTGCCATCGAAGGCGATGGCCTTTCCATCCCCGATGACCTCGGAAAGCACATCGCGGGCCGGTGTACCGTACTGCAGCTTGATGTTGCCCTTCATGCTGGTGGAGAGCAGGCCATGACCGGCTTCATAAGGCAGCACGACACGCACGGGCCCTTGCTGCTCCCCCGTGGCAAGCTCCATCTTGAGTCGACCGCTCGAGTCGAACCAGCCGCTCTGCACGTCATCGCGGCTGGCCTTGATGTCGGCGCTGCTGTCGAGCTCCGCCACCATTCGCGCCATCTCGTCTTCGAAACGCTGACTGGAATACGCCACGCCACCGACATAGCCGGCAGCACCGATGACGACGACAGCCGCCGCAGTTACGAGTCCCTTGCCCATCGTTGTTATCCCTTGTTTATCATTGTTGAAGCGTCACACCCACCACGCAGTGCCTCGCTTCCTGTTCAATGCAGCCACAGCCATAGATGCATGGTCGACCAGGCGAAGATGCCGGCGAAGATGTCATCGAGCATGATGCCGAATCCCCCCGCCACACGACGGTCAGCCCAGCGGATCGGCCATGGCTTGAGAATGTCGAAGACCCGGAAGACCACGAACCCCCAGAGGGCAGCCTGCCATGAAAACGGCACGGCGACCATGGTGATCCAGTAGCCGACGAATTCATCCCAGACGATGCCGGAATGATCGTGGACGCCCAGATCCTTCGAGGTGCGATCACAGATCCAGATCCCGAGAACGGAGGCGGCCACCACGATGGCGATGTAGGGCCAGAGCCCCAGTCCCGCCATCATCCAATAGAACGGAATGGCGGCCAGGGTGCCGAAGGTGCCGGGCGCAAAGGGCGCCGTGCCACTGCCGAGCCCGAAGGCCAGGAAATGGACGGGACGACGCCAGACACTGGCAGGTGCACGATTCATGAGCTCACCTCCGTGGCATCCGCCGGCGGGAAGTGCTGCCAGCTGCGTCCCGCGGCGGCCTGCTCGACCCCTTCCTGCTCGAGGATGACACGCGGCTCGCTTCCCTCCACTGCCTGCATGCGCCCGATGACGCTCAAGGACAGATTCAGGGGGCGCAGCGCGTTGATGGCGCTCTCGAGATGCTCTTCCGGCATCGTCAGCAGCAACTCGTAATCATCACCGCCATTGAGGACCGCCTCGCGCGCGCCCTGCTCGCCCAGCGCCGCCATCAGCTCCGGCGCCAGCGGCAGTTCGCCAAGCTCCAGCGCCGCCGACAGCTGACTGGCACGACAGATGTGTGCCAGGTCACCCATCACGCCATCGGAGACATCCAGGCCCGCACTGGCCAGCTGGCGCAGTGCGAGGCCCGCCTCCACACGCGGCTCCGGACGCAGATAGGCGGCCAGACACGGGTCCAGCACATCCCGCGTGCCGGACTGCCATGCCTTCAGACCGGCATGCGCCATTCCCGGTGCGCCCGTGATGACCACCAGGTCGCCTTCACGGGCACCATCACGTCGCAGGATGGGGCGGGATACGCTATCCGGATGGCCTGCATCCTCCAGCACCAGCGGCAGCTCGCCATGCACGGTGATCGTGATGGAGAGCGGGCCGCGTGTGACATCGCCCCCGACCAGGGCGATGCCATGACGTTCGGCCAGCGCATGGAAGCCGGCAGCGAAGCCATGCAGCCAGTCCTCGTCGACCTCCGGCAGCGTCAAGGCCAGCAACGCCCAGCGCGGCGTCGCCCCCATGGCGGCCAGATCGGAAAGATTGACCGCCAGGGCGCGATGCCCGATCGAGGACGCCGGAGCATCCGGCGGGAAGTGAACGCCCGCCACGGAGGTATCGACACTGATCGCCAGCTGCATGCCATCACCGGCGGCGAGGAGCGCACAGTCGTCACCCGGCCCCAGCAGCACGCCCGGTGCCCCGGACAGATCGCGCTGGAAGTAGCGGGCGATCAACTCGAATTCGCCCGGCATGTCAGCGCAGGCGGGCCTGGGTCACCTCGGCGCTGCGCAGCTTGACTGCCAGCTTGTCGAGGATCCCGTTGACGTACTTGTGACCATCGGTGGCACCGAAGGTCTTGGCCAGCTCGACCCCTTCGTTGATGGCGACACGGTACGGCACTTCCATGCGCCTGGAGAGCTCGTAGGCGCCGAGACGCAGGATGGCCAGCTCGATCTCGTCGAGATCCTGAAGACGACGATCCAGCAGCGGGCTGATGCTGGCATCCAGCTCTTTCTGGAAACGCGGCACGTTGTGCAGCAGCTCATGGAACAGCGCCTGGTCAGCGATGCGCATCACCTCGACCCAGTTCTCGTGCAGCTCGACATCGTCATCGACCTGCTGACCGCGAAACTCGGCTTCGATGGTGGTCATGCTCTTGCCGGTCATCTGCCACTGGTAGATGCCCTGGACCGCCAGCTCGCGCGCGGCACGGCGTGCCTGCTGCTGCTTGGACGGTTCACGCTCGGAACGTTGCTGACGTTCGCTCATGCATCACCTCCCATGGCCTTGAGCAGCGAGACCATTTCCATGGCGGCCATCGCGGCTTCAGTGCCCTTGTTGCCGGCCTTGGTGCCCGCACGCTCGATGGCCTGCTCGATGGAGTTGACCGTCAGCACGCCATTGGCCACCGGCGTGTCGAACTCGAGCTGCAGACGAGACAGGGCGGAGTTGCATTCACCGGCGACATATTCAAAGTGCGGTGTGCCACCACGAATCACCGCGCCCAGCGTGATGACGGCGTGCGGCTTGACCTTGGCCAGCACGGCCTTGACGGCCAGCGGGATTTCCCAGGCGCCCGGCACGTGGATCAGGTCGATGTTTTCCTCATCGACGCCGTGGCGTACGAGGGAATCGACCGCGCCTTCCACCAGGCTATCGACGACGTGGTGGTTGAAACGCCCGACGACGATGACGTAACGGCCATCGACATTGGTGAAGGTGCCTTCGAGTTGAGCAATCGGTTGCATGGTCAGTCCACAATGCTAGCGCCCCGGCGAACCGGGGCGGAGATATCAATCATACCGGGAGCGACGACCGCGACTGGTCCCCACTCCCGCCATTTGGGTAGTGCCGGGGCCTTATGCACCCACGGTGTCTGTGCCACTGGCCGCGTCATCACTGCCGATCAGCTCGACCACTTCGAGGCCGAAACCGGACAGCGCAGAGAACTTCCACGGCGAGCTGAGCAGACGCATCCGGCCAACGCCGAGATCCCTGAGGATCTGGGCACCGGTACCGGTAGTCAGATAGTTGCCCGCACCATCGGATTCGTTGGTGCGCGGCGTACGACGTCGTCCGAGGAAGACATCGAGACGTTCCTTGTAATCCTGTGAATCACTGCCGGTATCCAGCAGCACCAGCACGCCCGCATCAGCGGCAGCGACCTGTGACAGTGCATCATGGAGCGCCCAGCTGCTGCTGCCCGGCTGACGCAGGGTCAGGAGGTCACGCATCGGGTCCTCCACATGCACACGCACGGTGGTCAAGGCGTCAGGCGTCGGCGTGCCCTTGACCAGCGCCAGATGGTGACGGCCCTGGATGCGATCGCTGAAGCAGTGCAGCGTCAGCTCGCCGAAGGCCGTCTCGACCTGCTCGCTGTCCAGCACTTCCACGGTCTGTTCGTTGTGGATGCGGTATTCGATCAGGTCCGCGATGGTGCCGACCTTGAGATCATGCTCGGCGGCAAAGCGCTCGAGCTCCTCACGACGCGCCATGCTGCCGTCGTCGTTCATGACCTCACAGATCACGCCGGTCGCGCCAAAGCCCGCCATGGAGGCCAGATCACAGGCCGCCTCGGTGTGGCCGGCACGACGCAGCACGCCACCCGGCTCCGCCATCAGCGGGAAGATATGCCCCGGCTGGACGATATCCTGCGGACGGGCGTTGCGGGCGGCAGCCGCCTGCACGGTACGTGCGCGATCAGCGGCGGAGATACCGGTGGTGACGCCTTCGGTGGCTTCGATGGAGAGCGTGAACTTGGTGCCGAAGCCGGAACCGTTGGCCTGCACCATCAAGGGCAGCTGGAGCTGCTCGCAATGCTCACGCGACATCGGCATGCAGATCAAGCCACGCGCATGACGCGCCATGAAGTTGATGTGCTCGGCTGTCACGGCTTCCGCGGCGATGATGATGTCGCCTTCGTTCTCACGATCCTCGTCATCCATGAGGATGACCATCTTGCCCTGCCGGATATCCTCGACGAGTGCTGCGATGCCTGATAGCGCCATGCTTGCTCCACATTTCGGACCGCGCCGACGGTTGCCCGGCCCACGCGTGTTATCAAAAAGTCGGGCGTCAGGGTACCCCGCCACCCGGTTTTGCGCCAGCGCCCCGCGACGCCACTGTCGCCAGACAGCGGCAAGTCCTTGCGCTGGCAGGCAATTTCTCTCAGTCAGTTCAGCCGACAGGCTCGCCGTTGTCGGGCACTGCCGTAATGCGCCAGTCGCGCCCCACGGCACGAATCTCGCGGATCTCGACCCGCCGCTGCTGCGCCATGTGCTCGAGTCCAGGCAGGGCCAGCAACGGACGCGCCTCCCCGCCCAGCAGCGTCGGCGCCATGAACAGCTGCATCTCATCCACCAGTCCGGCACTGAGCATGGCACCGGCAAGCACCGCACCGGTCTCCAGCAGGACCTCATTGGCCTGCTCGTGCTCGGCCAGATGGCGCAACAGCGCCTCGAGATCCACACGTCCCTCCGGGCCCGCCGGCAACGCCAGCACCTCGGCGCCGGCCGCTTCCAACAGTCTGCGCCGTTCTGCCTGAGCCGCTGTCTCATCCGCGACACAGACCACCAGGGTTCTGCCGTCCTGCTCAAGGATTCGCGCCGCCAGTGGCAGGCGCAGATGCGTATCCACCACCACGCGCAACGGCTGACGCGCCACCAGCGCCTCGAGCCCCAGCGGATGCGCCTCCAGCCCCAGCTGCTCGGCGCGCACGTTGAGGCGCGAATCATCGAAGATGACCGACTCGATACCGCTCATCACCACGCTGGAGCGTGCGCGCAGTCGCTGAACGGCGCTGCGCGCTTCCGGGCCGGTGATCCACTGGGATTCACCGGAGGCCATCGCGGTGCGACCGTCCAGACTCATGGCCTGCTTGAGACGCACGAAGGGGCGCCCGCGCTCCATGCGCGACAGGAAGCCGGGATTGAGCGCACGCGCCTCCTGCTCCAGCACGCCCACCGTCACGGCGATGCCAGCGCCCTGAAGCATGGCGATGCCACGCCCGGCCACCTGCGGATTCGGGTCCCGCATGGCGATCACCACCCGCGAGATGCCCGCCGCGATCAAGGCGCGTGAGCATGGCCCGGTTCGCCCGGTGTGCGAGCAGGGCTCCAGCGTCACGTAGGCCACGCAGCCCAAGGCTTGCTCACCGGCGGCGGCCAAGGCGTTGACCTCGGCATGCCCTTCCCCGGCGCGCACATGAAAGCCGGTGGCGATCACCTTGTCAGTGACAGGGTCGACCAGCACGCACCCGACCCGTGGATTGGGATGGGTGGTGTAGCTTCCCAGGCGCGCAAGGCGCAAGGCATGCGCCATGTGGCGAATATCGCGACCAGGCTCCTGGTCGACTGCGGTGTCATGAGAGGTGAGGGACATGCAATACCTATCGGCGTGTGACGACAACATGGACCGGCCCGACAGTCGGACCGCAGGACGGTCGGGCGATGCGCGGATCAGGAGCGGCTGTCTTCCTCGCCGGGCAGGAAACTGGGCTCCTGGGCGAGGCGGTCGATCTCGGCACGGAATTCGTCCAGATCCTGAAACCGGCGATAGACGGAGGCAAAGCGGATATAGGCGACCTGATCCAGCCGCTTGAGCTGCTGCATCACTTCGTCGCCGATCCGGCGCGCCTCGATCTCACGCTCCCCCGTGGCGCGCAGACGCTGACGGATACGCTCGACAGCCGCCTCGATCAGCTCCGAGGAGACAGGACGCTTCTCCAGCGCGCGCAACATGCCTGCCCGCAGCTTGTGCTCATCGAAGCTCTCACGGGAACCGTCACCCTTGACCACTCGCGGCATGACCAGCTCTGCCGTCTCGTAGGTCGTGAAACGCTCGCCGCAGGCCGCGCACTGGCGACGACGACGCACCTGGTCACCCTCGACCACCAGCCGGGAATCCGTGACCTTGGTTTCATGAGTTCCACAGAAGGGACAGTGCATTGTTGGGAGCCTGCTTGAGTGCGAGGTGGCGGCGTTGCGTACTTCGGCTTCCGGTACTGCCGAGCAGCGTCGGGCCACGGCAGCACAGCCGAAAGACATGGAATGGGCGCCATTGTAACCGTTAAGACTCGTGCACGGGAGCCTATGTCAGTCAGATCCTATCTGCGTTAGCCTTGAGGAGCGGAAGAGGAATCCGCATAGACTCCCGAGAACCGAGGCCGGCGAGAAACTCCCACAAGGATGCTCGCCACATGAGTGAATGATCTTCACGACCAAGTGCTTACTAATGACGCAAGGAGACGCGACATGGGAATCATCGCCTGGATCATCTTCGGACTGATCGCCGGCATCATCGCCAAGGTCATCATGCCCGGCAAGGACCCCGGTGGCATCATCGTCACCAGCATCATCGGCATCCTGGGTGCCGTGGTAGGGGGATGGATCGGCACGCAGCTCGGCTTCGGAGATGTCACCGGCTTCAATCTGGCAAGCTTCGTCATCGCCGTGCTCGGTGCCATCATCCTGCTGATCCTGTATCGAGTCGTTCGCAGGTAGCCCGCGACCCGCTCGCAGGCACTTCGCAGGCACTTCGCGAGCACTTCGCAAGCAGTGCGGGTGGGCCTGATCGGCTCCATGGCCTGACAGGAGCTGATCACATGGCTTTCCCCGCCGGTTTCACCCGCCATGACTCGACGACGGCCAGCCTGCACCAGTGGGCTGGCCGTCGTCTTGCATGGTCAAGTCACATGCACTGATGACTTCGAGGACCGCTCATGCCCGACATGCCACCTCCCGATCCTTCCACCTCTTCCTCACACGCCGCTCGACCGGGCCCACGCTCCCTGTCACACCCGCTCTCGAACGATGCCTTCGCCCGCCACGCCGAGACGCTGCTGGCGGTGATCTATCCCGAGCGCAAGGATGAGGTGCTGCGGCGTCTCGAGACACTGATGGAGCTGCATCGTTCGCGTCTTGCCCCCCGGGTTCCCGAGGGCGAACCGCTGTGGAGCGAACGCGATCAGTGGCTGATCACCTACGGCGACAGCGTGCAACAGGAAGGCGAGGCCCCGCTGGCCACCCTGAATGACTTCCTCGCGAGCCGTCTGGGTGACTGCCTCTCCGGGGTGCACGTCCTGCCCTTCTTCCCCTGGAGCAGCGACGACGGCTTCAGCGTCATCCACTACCGTGAGGTCAATCCGGCCCTCGGCGACTGGCAGGACATCCAGCGTCTGAGCGAGCAACGTGACCTGATGGCGGACCTCGTCATCAACCACTGCTCGCGGGAATCGCTGTGGTTCGCCGATTATCTGGCCGGCGTGCAACCCGGCCGCGATTACTTCATCGAGATGGACCCGGAAACGGACGTCTCCAGCGTGGTGCGACCACGCCCCTCGGCCCTGCTCACGCCGGTGCATACCCGTCGTGGCCTGCGTCATCTGTGGGCAACCTTCTCGGATGACCAGATCGACCTCAACTTCGCCAACCCCGACGTCCTGCTGGAGTTCATCGGTATCCTGCTCTATTACCTCGAGCAGGGCGCGCGCATGATCCGCCTCGATGCCGTGGCCTTCCTGTGGAAGCGTCTGGGCACCTCCTGCGTGCATCTGCCGGAGACGCATGCCGTGGTCCGCCTGCTGCGCGCCATCGTGGATCATCTGGCCCCCGGCAGCCTGCTGATCACGGAAACCAACGTGCCCCACGCCGAGAACATGTCGTATTTCGGCCTGGATCGCCTTTCCGAGCAGGACCTGACCTCCCTCGAGGGCAGCGCCCAGGCCGATGAAGCCCACATGATCTATCAGTTCACGCTGCCGCCGCTGACTCTGCATACCCTGACCTCCGGGGATGCCAGTGCACTGACCGAGTGGGCCGCCAGCCTGCCCTCTCTGCCGGCGGGATGCAGCTACTTCAACTTCACGGCCAGCCACGATGGCATCGGCGTGCGTGCGCTGGAAGGCCTGCTGCCGGACCATGAGCGCGATACCCTCGTGCGACTGGTGCACGACTTCGGTGGCTACGTCAGCATGCGCGCCAACCCGGGACGCGCCGACACCCCCTATGAGCTGAACATCAGCTATTTCGATGCCCTCAAGGGCACGCGGCGTGGACGGGACCCGTGGCAGATCGAGCGCTTCATCGCCAGTCAGACCCTGATGCTGAGCCTGCAGGGCATTCCCGGCCTCTATCTTCATTCACTGACCGCCACCCCCAATCACCAGGAAGGGGTCGAACGCGACGGGCATCTGCGCGCCATCAACCGCCGCAAGTGGCAGCGCGATGAACTGGAAGCCCTGCTGTCCAGCCCCAACACCGCGACCCATGAGGTCTTCCATGCCTTGAAGCGTCGCATGACGCTGCGCCGCGAGGAGCCGTGCTTCCACCCCGATGCCCATCAGCAGGTGTTCGACCTGGGGCCGGACTTCTTCGTCTTCGAGCGCGTCACCCACGAGGGACGCCGCCTGCTGTTCGCTCTCAATGTCACCGACCAGCCGCGTGTGCTGCCCTTGCCGGAAAGCTGGCAGGGCCTCGCGTTGACCGACCACCTGTGTCATGACAAGGCCTTCGACCCCGCCATGGCGCGCCGCCCCTATCAGGCAGCCTGGCTGATGGAGCAGTCGGTGCGCCCACCGGCCATCGAGGTCGTCTGACCTGACGACGTGCCCGCCAACGACAACGGGGCTGCCAGTGGCAGCCCCGTTGTCGTTTTACCTTCCCGTGTCTGCCGCAACGTGCGTGACCCACGTGAGCGGTTGGTGAAAGGTGTCGTTACTGGTTGTCCAGCTCCACCGCTTCATGCATGCGCTCGAGCAGGTCCGGCACCGCGGACTGCACCCGATTCCAGCTCGGAATGAAGGGCTTGTCACGCGGGTTGTCGAGGAAGGCGCTGCCGGCATCCATGATGTTGGCGGCGAACAGCTCCACTGCCGCTTCCTCGCTGTGACGATCCACCGTCAGGCCATTCATGACGGCGTCGTTGTAATAGGTCTCGATCAGATCCAGCGCGATGCGATAGTAGGTCGCCTTGATGGTGCGGAAAGTCTCGCCATGAATCTCGACCCCCAGCGTCGCCAGCTTGCGATACATGGCCTTGGCGATATCCAGACTCATGCGATTGAGGCCGCCCAGCGCATCTTCCTCGGACAGCGGCTGATGCTTGTGATCATAGGCATCGGCGATGTCCACCTGGCACAGACGCTTGGTGGAATAGTTGCGATGCACCTCGGACAGCACGCCGATCTCCAGCCCCCAGTCGCTGGGGATGCGAATGTCCGCCAGCACGTCGGTGCGCATCGAGAACTCACCGGACAGCGGATAACGATAGCTGTCGAGATAATCCAGATACGGCAGCGGGCCATAGACCTTCTTGAGCGCACGGATCAACGGCGTGACCATCAGACGTGCCACGCGACCATTGAGCTTGCCCTGGGCGATGCGCGAATAGTAGCCCTTGCAGAATTCGTAGTTGAACTGCGGATGGGCGACCGGGTAGATCAGGCGCGCCAGCAGGCCGCGATCATAGGTGACGATATCGCAGTCATGCAGTGCCACCGCCTCGGCGATGCCTGATGACTGCACGTAACCGGAGCAATACCAGACGTTGCGCCCCTTGCCGGCCTCCATCGGTGCCAGACCATGCTCGGTCAGCTCTTCATCCAGTGCACGCAGGCGCGGCCCGTCGTTCCACAGGATACGGTGATGCTGTGGCAGGTGAGAGAAGAACTCCTTGGCATGCTCGAACTGGTCGCGGTCGGCACGATCCAGCCCGATCACGATCTCGCTGAGATACGGCACCTGCGCCAGCTCATCGACGATGTGCTTGAGCGCGGGGCCTTCCAGCTCGGAATACAGCGACGGCAGAATCAGGCTCATCGGCCGCTTGCGGGAGAAGCGCATCAGATCCGCTTCAAGGTCCTCCACCGGACGGTCGGTCAGGTTATGGAAGTTGGTGATGATGCCATTCTGGTAAAAATCGCTCATGTCAGCTCCTTGTCATACCGAAGACACGCATCAGGCAGGCGTCAGGCGCGCAGGCCTCTGGATGTCCATTCTTCCGGCTGGCCATTGGCCAGCCAGTGACGCAATCCCTCGACCCATCCCTGCGGCCCGGGGTGATTGGCGCGAAAACAGCGGCGTTCATCCGCCAGTAGCGGATACTCGGCAAGCTCCCGATCGCGCTGTGAGGTATCACCGACGCCGGGGATCAGGACAGCGTTATCGACCGCGGCCAGCAATGGCAGGTCATTGGCGCCATCACCGAAGCCCAGTGTCCAGGGACGCACCCGCTCACAGAGCCGGTAGCGCGCGATCAGATAGCGCGCCGCCACCCCCTTGTCAGTGTCGCCCGTCACATGATGGAAACGCCCGCCCCGCGTCAGCTTGAGGCCATGGCTGGCCAGGCGCGTGCGGAACTCCTCGAGGCGCTCCGGCGCGTCCTGCCATACCAGCGGTTCACTGGCATCACGCTCCCCCGCCAGCGCCGCATCCGCCTCCCCCAGCCCCGTCAGCTCGCTGATTCTTGCCACCGACATCGCGGCAAAGCCTTCAAAGGCGAACTCCTCCCTCAATCCATCCAGCACCTCGAGAATCGCGCGGCGCGGCATGGCCACCGCGATACGGCACAGGCCGTGCGCATCCGGGGCACTGGCCTCCTCCAGTGGATAGGCACTGAGCCAGGAGGCCGGCAGCGCCACGACGCCTCCGTTCTCGGCGATCCAGGGCTGACCCGCCAGCCCCAGCGAGCGCATCAAGGGCGTGAGTTCAGCCGCGGTCTTGGAGGTATTGGGCACGACCCAGGCGCCGCGAGCACGCAGGCGGGTCAGCCAGCTGCGCGCCGGACCCGGCGAGTAATCGTGATGGTCCAGCAGCGAGCCATCCAGGTCGGTCAGCAACAACAGCGGTGCTTGAGTCTCTGACATGTGAACTCTCCTCATGAAGTGCTGCAGCGTGCCAAGCATCCCCGCGGTGCGGTCTCGTTGCGCCAGGCAAGCCTGCCAAGAGCATTGCAGGGAATGTGCCAAGATGGTGCAGTCGCAATGACAGTCTGGCCTCTCAACTCTCAACTCTGATTCACCGCCGGCTTGCTTGCACCAACAATGAGCACAAATCCCCTGATGCATGTCGCGTCGCCACATTGCAGCGCAAACCTGTCGTCACGAACGACGACGCCCTCGCATCTGCGAGGGCGTCGAGTCTTCGGCCATCAGCAACATCTGTTGAGACTAGACCAGCCACAGTGACAGTTGCGGCCACAGCAGCAACATCGCCAGCACGCACAGCTGGATGGCGATGAACGGCAGCAGCGAGACGAAGATATCCTTGAGACTGATGCCTTCCGGTGCCACGCCTTTCAGATAGAAGGCGGCAGGCCCGAAGGGAGGCGACAGGAAGGACACCTGCATGTTGACCGCGAACAGCACGCCGAACCATACCGGGTCATAGCCAAGTTGGATGATGATCGGCACGAAGATCGGCAGGGTCAGCATCGCGATGCCGATCCAGTCGAGGAACAGCCCCAGCAGCAGCAGGATCGCCATCATCACCATGATGATCGCCAACGGCGGGATATCGAGGCCGAGAATCATGCTCGACACGAAGCGGTTGCCGCCCATCAGGTTGTAGACCCCGACCAGCGCCGCCGCCCCGATACCGATCCAGATGATCATGCCGCAGGTGTTCATGGTCTGGGACAGCGCACGCTGCATCAGGGTGATGGAGAATTCACCCCGCAGCATCACCGCCACCAGCACGCCGAAGCTGCCCATCGCCGCTGCCTCCGTCACCGAGGCCACCCCGCCATAGATGGAACCCAGCACCAGTCCCGCGATGATCGCCGGCACGCCGACGGCCTTGAGCAGCTCACGCTTGCTCTGGAAGCTGGCACGCCGTTCCTCCTCGGGCATCACCGGCCCCAGCGCGGGATTGCGCAGGCAGCGGATCAGCACATAGAGGATATAGCTTGCCATCAGCACGATGGCCGGGGTGATCGCCGCGGTGAACAGATCGGCAATCGACTGGTTGGCGATCAGGCCATAGATGATCAGCACGATGGAGGGCGGCATCATGGTGCCCAGCGAGCCCCCGGCACACACCACGCCGATGGCGATGTGCTTGTCATAGCCGAGCCGGAGCATCTGCGGCAGCGCCAGAATCCCCAGCAGCACGATCTCGCCGCCGATGATGCCGGACATCGCCGCCAGGAAGAACGCCACCACGATGGTCTGGATCGCCACGCCGCCGGGCAGGCGACCTGCCATCACGCGCATGGCATTGAACAGGTCCTTGGCGATGCCGGAGCGATCCAGCAGCGAGGCCATCAACACGAACATCGGCACCGCCACCAGCGAATACTCGGTGACGAAGCCATAGACACGACTGGTGACCAGCGGCAGCGCCATCGGGCCGAACCAGCCGAAGGTGTAGGCCAGCGCGACCAGGCCGGTGACGAAGGCCAGCGGCAGGCCGGTGACCAGCAGCGCGAAGATGCCGCCGACCAGCAGCATCGTAGCCGTTGCGATATCCATCAGCGCTGCTCCTTGTCTGACGTGGTACGCGTCTCTTGTGCCGGGTGGGCAGCGGCGTCACTTTCCCCTTCGGGCGGACGGGGAGAGAAGAAGGTCTGGTAGAGATGCCACAGCGCCTGCAGGGTCATCACCGCCAGTGCGAACAGGATCACGCCCTTGGTCAGCGCCGGAAACGGCGGATTCCACGAGGTGCCGGAGCGCTCCAGCTGCCATTCCCCCAGCGGGCTGTGCGAGGCGCGCCAGAACATCACCCAGCCTGCGTAACTCATCGCCATGCAGAACACGAGCGTCATCACGTCATTGAAGCAGTCCAGCACGTAGCGAAAGCGCGTGCCGACCAGGTCGTAGAGCACACGCACGCGAATATGGCGGTTGTTGGCCAGCGCCGCCGGCCCGCCCAGCGCGAAGCTGGTCGCGACCAGGAAGATCACCGTCTCGTGGACCCAGGAGGTCGGCGAGTCGAGGCCATAGCGCATCACCACCTCGAACACGCTGATCGCCATCGCCAGCAATACCAGCCACGCCGCGGCGCGCGTGCCCTTGCCTACCAGTCGGTCCAGCGGCGTGCGCGTGCCCAGATTCGGGTCGTGGTCATCCGACGCCTCCGGCAGGCCCGGCGACGCCACATCATGTTCTGCCATATCGAATTCCTTGCTAACTGGCTTGCTCAAGGAGGATCGGCGCGCCCAGTGAGCACGCCGATCATCATCTCCCGCGTCTTTCCTGATCGTCTTGATCCTGTCGACGTCTCGCCCCGGCGACTCTTGTCACGCGGCCGATGACAGCGAGTGGACGCTTACATCAGGTTGCGGTCGGTGAGGAAGGTGACCACGGACTCGTAGACCTTGCCGGTCAGCTCGTTCTTCTCGGCCCATACCTTCCATTCCTGCTGGGCGATGCGACGGAACTTGGCGCGTTCTTCCGGCGCCATGTCGATCACCTCGATATCCGGATTGGCTCGCGCCGCGCTCACCGCCTTGAGGTCACGCGCCTTGAGGGTGAAGACCATGTCGTAGGCCATCGAGTCAGTCGCGGTCTCCATGATCGCCTTGAGATCCGCCGGCAGGCCGTCCCAGATGTCCTTGTTCATCGACACCGCCACCATCGGCAGCGAGTGGAAGCCCGGATAGGACGGGTACTTGGCGAAGCTGTGCAGGCCCTGGTCATCATTGGTGGCGAACACGGTGTAATCCGCCGCGTCGATCACGCCCTTCTCGAGACCGGTGTAGACCTCGGAGCCCGGCAGGTTGACGGGGGCTGCACCGGCCTTCTGGAAGATGTTGTAGACCATGCCTTCCGGCGCACGCACCTTGAGGCCCTTGAGATCATCGACGGTACGCACCGGCTTCTTGGAGACGAAGGACTCAAGCCCGGTGGCGCCTGCGCCGATCAGATGCACGCCGTAGGGCTCGACCAGCTCGTTGTAGAGCGCCTCACCACCGCCGTGCTGCATGTACTCGAGATATTCCAGTGGATCCCCCCAGGCACCCACCAGGTTGCCTAGCATGCCGAAGGCCGGATTCTGGCCCGAGAAGTAGGACGGGTCCGTCAGGTGGCCCTGCAGGATGCCGGAGCTGACGGCGTCCAGCGTCTGGTTGGCCTGTACCACGGCATTGACCGGCAGGATCTCGATGGCGATGCGCCCATCCGACATGGTCTTGATGTTCTCGGCCCAAGCCTTCTTGACCTCGAACTGCGGCTCACCGGCCGTTTCCGAGGTCTGGAAGGTCCATTCGTACTCGGCCGCCCAGCTGGGCGCGGCCATCGCACTGGCGGCCAGCGCCGTGGAAAGGGCAAGCGCCTTGAGCGCGAAACGCCCGGAGGTGAGGGACGGACGGTGAGACGTGGTGGAATGCGGCATGGTGGAACTCCTGGCGTGTTGTTATGACGTGTTATGACGTTCTTTGGCGGAGGGAAGACGTGCAGACACTTCCCGGCGTGGCGACGCCCAGGGCGCGGGTCACTCTCTTGACAGGGGGGCGGAGAGACTGGGCAGCTGACCGAAACGACGCAGCAGCTCCAGCGGCTCCTGGGCGCGCCCGACACCGTGCGGCCCATCAGTTACCTCGGGCATGGCGAGTCCGAGATCACGCCCAGTGCGATCCAGCACATGCAGGGTTGCGGCATGGGCCGCCTCCGGCTGGCGCAGACGAATCGCCTCCATCACCGCACGATGGCGACCGAGACTGTCGCCCAGCTCCGAGGCGTTGTGGTTGGAGGTCGCCACCAGCAGGCTGATCGAGGGCTTGAGCACATGGCCGAGCTGCGCCCAGATGACGTTGTGGGTCGCGGCGAAGATGGCGTCATGGAAGGCGATGTCGGCACGATCGAATTCTTCCATGGCGCTGCCGCCATGCACCGCTGCCGCCATGCCGTCGTAGGCCTGCTCGATGGCGGACAGGTCCTGGGCGGTGGCCTCGGTGGCCGCCAGTGCGGCAACGAAGGGTTCGATGGAAATGCGGAAGGCGTAGATATCCCGTGCCAGCTGCGGATGCGGCATCGCATAGCGTGTCATCCAGCCGGTGACGCGTGGGTCGAGCAGATGCCACTCGCTGAGCGGATTGACGCGCGTGCCCTGCCCGGTGGTGCGGGTCAGGATGCCGGCATTGACCAGACTCTGGATCGCGGTGCGTACGGTGGCACGGCTCTGGGCGTGCTGATCGCAGAGATCCAGCTCACGAGGGATCAGACTGCCCGGCGGATAACGATTCTCGAAGATGGCCTGCGCCAGCCATTCCGCCACATCGACACGGGCGGTGGTCGACGATTCACTGGTGGTCGCTGACGTTGGGGATGACGTGCTGGCACGCGGGTGGCCGCCTGCAGCACTCCTGGGTGGCGTGGGCATGATCGAACGTTCCTTGATGGCGTGGCGCGTCAATTGTGGCTCGCTCACCTCCCTCGCAGGATGGGTCGCGGTGCGCTCTTGTCCGTCAAGGAATAGCCCATGTCAGACATGCCAACAAGACACCTTAGACCAAGGGTGAGACCCGACTTTGGTCACACCTTTACGCAACTCCATGTTGCGCAAGGATTATTCAACTTCACCAGACTTCGCGCCATCTTCGCTCACGTCGCGAACCGGACACGACCGATCATCACCGTTCGCTCGGCGCCGCTGTCGGCCACCACCGTTCTCACCGCGGCCTCGCCTGCCGCGCCGAAGCTTGCCGAGAGCTCGATCTGACTGACCCCCTGGACGATCAGCTCACTGACCAGTCGCTCGGCCGCCTTGAGCGAGCCCAATGTGGCGACGGAGAGTCGCATCTCCCCGCTCCCCTGGCTGCTCAGCGAGGTATTGCCACTGTGCTCGACCAGAATCAGGAAGGCATGGTGCATAACGTCGTGCGTCTTCACGGCCATGAAAGTCTCCTCACCACGAGATGGATCACGCATCAAGAAGCCTAGCGTGTCCCCGCGAGCATCAGGACTGATCTTTCTGAGCGCTTGTGGACCACGGATCAACGACATGTCGCCCCGTCTGGACGTGAGCCGGGCACAAAAAAACGCCTGCCGCTTTCGCGACAGGCGTTCTCGAGCACCTCACTCCGAACCGGTGGCCAGCTCCCTCATGATGCGAACATCATGTGTCAGCGAGCGCCATCCGTCAGGTACTCAGGCGTAGACCGGCAGACGTGCACAGACCTCGGAGACCTTGGCCTGTACCTCGGCTTCGGCAGCGGCGGAATCGCCGGCGACCATCGCCTCGAGGATGTCGCAGATCCAGCCCGCCAGATCCAGACACTCCTGCTCCTTGAAGCCGCGTGTGGTGACGGCCGGAGTGCCGATACGCAGACCGGAGGTGACGAACGGCGACTGCGGGTCACCCGGCACGGCATTCTTGTTGACGGTGATGTGGGCACGGCCCAGTGCCGCGTCAGCGTCCTTGCCGGTCAGGCCCTGCTTGACCAGTGACAGCAGGAACAGGTGATCCTCGGTGCCGCCGGAGACGACTTCGAAGCCACGCTCCAGGAACACGGATGCCATGGCCTGGGCGTTCTTGACGACCTGCTGCTGGTAGGTCTTGAAGGACGGATCCATCGCTTCCTTGAAGCAGATCGCCTTGGCCGCGATGACGTGCATCAGCGGGCCACCCTGGCCACCCGGGAAGACGGCGGAGTTCAGCTTCTTCTCGATGTCGGCATTGCCTTCGGCAGACAGGATCAGGCCGCCACGCGGACCACGCAGGGTCTTGTGCGTGGTGGTGGTGACGACGTGGGCGTGGGGCAGCGGGCTCGGGTAGACACCGGCGGCGACCAGACCGGCCACGTGGGCCATGTCGACCAGCAGATAGGCACCGACTTCGTCGGCGATCTTGCGGAACTCGGCCCAGTCGATGATCTGGGAGTAGGCGGAGAAGCCGGCGATGATCATCTTCGGCTTGTGCTCACGCGCCAGACGCGCGACTTCGGCGTAGTCGATCAGGCCGTTCTCGCCCAGACCGTACTGCACGGCGTTGTAGTGCTTGCCGGAGAAGTTCGGACGTGCACCGTGAGTCAGGTGGCCACCCGCGTCCAGGCTCATGCCCAGGATGGTGTCGCCCGGCGAGACCAGCGCCTGGAAGACGGCACTGTTGGCCTGGGAACCGGCGTGCGGCTGAACGTTGGCGTAGGTGGCACCGAACAGTTCGCAGGCACGATCGATGGCCAGCTGCTCGACCTTGTCGACGAACTCGCAACCGCCGTAGTAACGCTTGCCCGGGTAGCCTTCCGCGTACTTGTTGGTCAGCTGGGAGCCTTGCGCCTGCATGACGCGGGGGCTGGCGTAGTTCTCGGAGGCGATCAGCTCGATGTGAGCTTCCTGGCGAACGACTTCGTCGTCCATGGCGCTCAGGAGCGCATCATCAAAACCGGCAATCTGCATGTCACGGGTGAACATCGGGTGTCCTCGCCTGAAGGGTGATGACGACAGCGAATTCCGGCGCGGCCGGATCGCCATCTAGGGGTAAGATCAGGACCAGCATGATACCTCAGCCGGCGGTCCGATTCACATGAATCAGCATCATTGTTAACGCAAGATGGCCTCACGATCGACACGACGATCCCGAGGCCATCCTGCGGCGGCGTCATGCACTGCACTGATGCTGCCTTTCCGTGCTCACTGCAGGGCGCGCAGCCCTGCCATGGGCGGCTGGCGGCGCACTTCCCGCGACAGCCAGAAGCCTAGCCCGCCGACCAGCACAGCGCCGATCAGCGGCAGGCCGAGCCACAGCCACGGATGCAGCACCACCGGCAGGCCCAGCCAGCCGGAATAGAGCCCGACCGCCGCGCCTTCCGCCAGCATCGCACCCAGCAGACCGCTCAACGCCCCCAGCAGCACGAACTCGGCAGCCTGCAGGCGGGCCAGCAGGCTCTGCCCGGCACCGAATACCTTGTAGAGCGCACCTTCGTGTTCTCGTGCGGGGCGGCTGGCCACCAGGGCCGCGTAGAGCACGCTGGCACCGGCCAGCAGTACCAGACCGAGAATCAGCTCGACGGCCCGCGAGACCTGGGCGATCAGCTCCTGCACCCGCGTGAGAATCGCGTCGATGTTGATCAGGGACACGCTGGGGTAATCGCGCACCAGCGGTGCCAGCGCTCCCTCCTCCTCGAGATGAAACGCCGTCATGTAGCTGTGGGCGAAGCTCTCGAGCGCCCCGGGCGGGAAGATGACATAGAAGTTGGGCATGAAGCTGTCCCAGTCCACATGGCGCAGATTGACCACCTGCGCCTTGAGGGTCTCGCTGCCGATGGTGAACGACAGGCTATCGCCGATGGACAGTCCCATGCGCTGCGCCAGGTCTTCCTCCATCGAGACCGGCACCCCCTGCGCCTCGGCGATGGCCTGACGCCGCGAGGGTTCGGCATCCGCGAAGTCCTCGAGCGGCGCCCAGTCACCTGCCGTCACGCGGTTGTGATCAGGCAGATCACGATGCCAGGTGAGATTGAGCTCACGCTGGGGCACGCCGCGTGAGGATTCAGCCTCCCCGGTGCCTTCCTGCATGCCACCGGCCGCCTGTTGCGTGTCCGGCTGACGTTCACGGGTAGCGGCATTTTCCAGCGCCCGCTGCTGTGAGCGACCCAGCAAGGATTCGCCTTTCAGGGCGGTGATGCGCCCCCGCACCATCGGATAGAGCTCACTCAGGCCGTCTTGGGTCGACTCCGCCCCTTGCGCCTCCACGATGGCCGACAGCTCCTCGCCGAAGGCCTGCTGCTGGCCCGGCTGGATGTTGATGGCGAAGTGGTTGGGGGCATTGGCCGGAATCTGCGCCTGCCAGCGGCTGATCAGATCACCACGCACCAGCGCGATCAGTGCCACGGCCGCGAAGGTGACGGCGAAGGCCACCAGCTGACCGAGACTGGCGCCGCGACGCCGCGCCAGCAGCCCGCCCGCCAGACGGACCGGCCGACTCCAGCCGCCCTGTCCCCGCGTACGCACCACCACCTTGACCATCAGTGACAGCAGCAGCTGCCCCACCACCAGCAACAGACCCAGCCCGATGACGCCGCCGACCAGCAACCCGGCCGCCAGCATGAGATCGCCCGAGTAGAGCCACATCAAGGCGCCGAACACCAGACTGGCCATCGCCACCACCACCCAGGCCGAGGCCGGCAGCGGGGCCAGTTCACGCCGCAGCACTTTGAGCGCACTGACCTGACGCAGGCGCAGCAGCATCGGACCGGCGAAGCCGGCCAGCACCGCCAGTGCCGTCAAGATCCCCAATGCCAGCGGCAAGGGGCCCGGCGCCGGCAGCTCCAGCGGCAGGAAGCGCTCCAGCAGTGCCACCAGCCCCATCTGCCCCAGCAGCCCCAATACGGCCCCCAGGGTACTGGCCAGCAGCGCCAGCCAGCCAAGCTGAGCGGCAAACAACCGTGACAGCTGACGCTGGGAAGCCCCGAAGCAGCGCCATAGCGCGGCACTGTCCAGATGGCGTTCCACATAGCGGCGCGTCGACATCGCCACCGCGACCCCGGCCAGCAGCACCGCCACCAGCCCGGCCAGACTCAGATACTTGTCGGCACGCTCCAGTGAGCGCCCCAGTCGCGGACGATCCTCGCGCACGTCCTTGAGGCGCACCTCGGCATTGTCGGCACTCGCCAGCAGCGGCGCGATGGCATCGCGCGCCTGCTGCACCGCCGCCGGATCGCCAGCGGCCAGCAGGCGATATTCCATGCGTGAACCGGGCTGGATCAGACCGGTCGCCTCGAGATCCGCCATGTTGAACATCAGGCGCGGGCTGAATTCGGAGAAACCGCCCTGCTGGTCCGGCTCACGAGTGATCAGGCCGGTCAGGGTCAGGGTCTTGCGTCCCACGGTGAGGGTATCCCCCGGCGACACTCCCAGCGCCGTGGCCAGGCGTGGTACCAGCCAGGCCTCCCCGGGTGGCGGGATGGCGGGGCGTGTGGCGGCTCTCTCACCGTCAGCCGACCCGCCGTCGGAAAGCTTGCCGTCCGCCCCCGCGATTCGGGTCTCGGGCGTATCGGAGGCAAGCTCGATCTGCCCCATCAGCGGATACCCCGGCGAGACTGCCTTGAGGCTCGAGAGCACGAAGCTGTCGCCATGCGAGGCCATCGAGACCATGCCCAGCTGCGGCGACATCTCGAGCCCGGCCTCCTCGAAGGCCTGCCGGAAACGCGGGTCCAGTGGATTGCTGGACTCCAGCACCAGATCTCCCCCCAGCAGCTGTCCCGCCTGGCGCGTGAGGCCACGATCCAGACGATCCAGAAAGAAGCCGATCATGGTGGTCGCGGCCACCGCCAGCATCAACGCCAGAAACAGCGCCCGCACATCACTGGCACGCAGGTCCCGCAGCAGGCCACGCAACGCAAGCGGCAGACGCATGGCGCCCCCGCGCGGCGATCGCGCGTCAGATGTCATGCTGGCATCAGTCATGCTGCCCTCCTTGCGGTGTGGCCACCGCAGGTGCCGAGGCATCGTCCTGCCATTCGACCAGCTTGCCGGCTTCCAGCGTCAGACAGCGATCACAGCGTCTGGCCAGGGTCAGATCATGGGTGACCAGAATCAGCGTGGTGCCGCGCTCACGGTTGAGGGTGAACAGCAGCTCCGCGATGCGATCACCGGTAGCGGTATCCAGATTGCCGGTAGGCTCATCGGCGAACACCAGCCCCGGCCCCGCCACGAAGGCGCGGGCGATCGCCACCCGCTGCTGCTCGCCACCGGACAGATGACGCGGCAGGTGATCAAGACGCTCTCCCAGCCCCACTCGCGCCAGCCAGTCACGTGCCTTGGCCTCGATATCGCCCCGGGGCGCCAGCTCCAGCGGCATCAGCACGTTCTCCAGCGCCGTCAGGGTCGGCAGCAGCTGGAAGTTCTGGAACACGAAGCCCACCTGCCCCGCGCGCAGCGCCGCACGCCCGTCTTCATCCAATCCGGCAAGCGAGGTGCCGAATAGGCGAATATCACCTTGGGTCGGACTGTCCAGCCCCGCCAGCAACCCCAGCAGCGTGGATTTTCCGGAACCGCTGGCCCCGATGATCGCCACGCTCTCGCCGGCTGCCACGGCAAGCTCTAGATCTTCAAGAATGGTCAACTGGCCGTCACCGCTGGCGACACGCTGGGTCAGACCCGTGACATTGAGGACTGCCGTCGGCGCCTGCGGATTCGCTGCTGACGGTGCCGCGACTGACGCATGATCCGACGCAAAGGGGGCGTCGTTAATGGAGGCGTTATGTGACATCGTGTCTGCTCGCTTATGGTAGTGAACGGGATGGCCATGAACGCCAGTCCCCGAAACGGATGTGAAACGTGTGCAGATGATGGAGATGAGGAATGCAGAGATGGCTGGTGAATCGCCGTGAAACGCAACGTCTGTCCCGAGTCGCCGAACCGCGCGTCACGCGCAAGACTGCCGGACTCACGCGGCTGCGCAATGCGCTTGCCAGTTCGGCACTGACCCTCGTGGCCGTGCTGACGCCTCAGGTGGCGCTGGCAGAGGCGCCGGCTCCCTGGCTGGTGGTCGGCGACTCCCTCTCGGCCGGCTACGGCATCGACAGCAGCCGGGGTTGGGTCGCGTTGCTCGACGAGCGCCTCGAGGACACCCTGGGCAACGATGCGCCTGAGGTCATCAATGCCAGCATCAGCGGCGATACCACCGAAGGCGGCCTGAATCGCCTGCCGGCACTGCTCGACCGACACGACCCTTCGCTGGTGATGATCGAACTGGGCGGCAACGATGGCCTGCGCGGCCTTCCACCTGCGCGCATGCAATCCAATCTGGCCAGCATGATCGATGCCGTGGAAGATGCCGGCGCCCAGCCCGTGCTGCTGGGGATCGAGATCCCGCCCAACTATGGCCCGGCCTATACCGACGCCTTCCGCCAGGTCTATCGGGCGCTGGCCGACGAATACTCCGTGCCGTTGGTGCCCTTCATTCTCGAGGGCATCGCCACGGCACCGGCCGGCCAGAAACTGATGCAACAGGACCGTATCCACCCGACGGCCAAGGCCCAGCCGAGGTTGCTGGACAACATCTGGCCGACGCTCGAGCCGCTCGCGCTACCTGCCACACAATGACCCTGCACGTGTCTACCTTGCCTGAACATGACATGGGGCATCCCGGTCAGAATCAAAGGTGACGGTGGTTTCCCGAAGGGCGTGTCCTCTCGATACGCCCTCTCGATACGCCCTCTCGATACGCCCTCTCGACAAGCCCTCTTGTCATGCCCTGCCGCCACGCTTTTCATCACGCTCGTCCATCGTGCCCCGCCCGGGGCGCTTCGCCCTTCAGAGCACTGAGGATTCCACCATGAGCCAGTCCCGCAAGGCAGTCCCCGGCAAGTCCGCCCCTACAGCGACACCCGCGCATGTGGCAACCGGGCAGCCCCCGCCGGCCCCCGAGACTCCCCACATGACGCTCGGACCGGTCTCCAGCGACGCCTACCCTTACGACAAGCGGCTCAAGCGCAAGGTCTACGAGGCCGAGAAGCGGGCCCTGCAGATCGAGCTGCTCAAGGTCCAGCACTGGCTGCGTGACAGTGGCGAGCGGCTGGCCATCGTGTTCGAGGGGCGTGATGCCGCCGGCAAGGGCGGCACCATCAAGCGTTTCATGGAATATCTCAACCCGCGTTTCGCGCGCATCGTGGCACTGGACAAGCCCAACGAGACGGAGAAAGGACAGTGGTACTTCCAGCGCTACGTCTCGCGCTTTCCCACCAGTGGTGAGGTCGTGCTGTTCGATCGCAGCTGGTACAACCGTGCAGGAGTCGAGGCGGTGATGGGCTTCGCCAGCCCTGACGAGGTCGAGCGTTTTCTCATCCAGGTGCCACAGCAGGAGCGCCTGTGGGTCGAGGATGGCCTGCATCTGGTCAAGCTCTATTTCTCGGTCTCCCGGGAAGAGCAGTCCAATCGTTTCGCCAAGCGCGCCGCCGACCCGCTGACGCGCTGGAAACTGTCACCGATGGACGCCGTGGCCCAGGAGAAGTGGGACGACTACACCACCGCGGCCGAGGCGATGTTCGCGCGTACCCACAGTCGCCACGCGCCCTGGACGCTGATTCGCTCCGATGACAAGCGTCGTGCTCGCATCGGCGCACTGCGCCATGTGCTCAGCCAGCTCGACTACCCCGGCAAGGACACACGGCTGATCGGCACGCCGGACCCATTGATCGTGGTGGATGCCGGCCGTCTGATCCTGCCCACGGACTAGTACGCCCCTGAGGATGCAGGCGCGGGCGGAGCGCGCTCATGTCGTGTGTGACAGTGTCTCCGGCGCCTTCTGCAGCTGCTGCAGGCCCAGGCCTGCCAGAATCAGCACCAGCCCCGCGAGTGTCGAGGTCAGGATCGGCTCGCCGACGATGAAGTGCAGCAGCGTCAACGACACGGGGGGGGACAGGAAGATCAGATTGGAGACCTTGGCGGTACGCGACACCTTGTGGACCGCCAGCTGCCAGAGCACGAAGGCGATGCCCATCTCGCACAGGCCGACATAGAGCCCGGCCATCAGCGCCTGAGGATTGGCGTCTTCCCCGATGAAGTTGCCAAACCCCGGCCCGATGGCCACCAGCAAGGTCAGGACCGGCAAGGCGACGCTGAAGTTCTGCCACTGGGCGACCAGCGGGGCGCGGGCATCCCGCGCGTTCAGCAGCCAGTAGAGGGCCCACAGCAGGGTCGAGCCCAGCGCCAGTCCGACGCCGATGGGATCGGCGAAGGCGACATCGAACACCTGCCCGCGGGTGGCGATGGTCCACACCCCGGCGTAGGCGATCAGCCCTGCCGCGACATCGATGCGCGTCAGGCGCTGCGCGAGGATCGGCACGGCAAGAAAGGCCATCGCCAGTGCCCAGGTATAGTTGAGCGCCATGGCCTCCTGCCCCGGCAGACGTGCATAGGCGCCGAACAGCACCAGATAATAGCCGACCGGGTTCATCAGTCCGGCCCAGGCCGCTGTCCGCCAGCCGCCTTTCCAGCCGCTGGCGAGCGCCTCGCGCAGCCGACCCTGACGCCACATCAGCACGCCGATCAACAGCCAGGAGACCAGCGCTGCCAGCCACACCAGCTCCAGCGGCGACATCTGCGCCAGCGCCAGCTTGAAGGCCGTTGCCACGGTCGACCACAACCCGACCGCTCCCAGACCATAGAGCATGGCCTCCCTGTCCTGACTCATGGCATGCTTCCTCGCAATTCGGACACCGCCATCCTGGCGGTGTCGACCTGACGCCCATGCCCGCCATGCGCGTCGCAGGCTTGAGCATCGCGCGCGTGGCGTGCAGCTGCAAGCCCGTGTACGCAAAGGACGCTTTACGATGACCACCAGCCCCTCCTCGCAGCTACCGCACGCCAACCCGCAGCCCGATCCCCCCTCCACGGCGCTGGTCAGCGCCTACCGTCTCGACGGCAAGGGCAGCGCGACCCTCTTGAGCGATGATGAGCTGCGCCAGGCCTGGCAGGAGCCGGAGGCCTTGATCTGGATGCACCTCGATTACACGCGAGGCGACGTCAATGATTATCTCGCCGGCATCGCGCAGCTAGATGATCCCAGCATCGAGGCCCTCACCGAGCTGGACACACGCCCACGCGTCGCACGTTTCGGCGGCGGCATCGTCACCACCCTGCGCGGCATCAATCTCAACCCGGGTGCCGCGCCGGAAGACCTGCTGTCACTGCGCCTGTGGATGAGCCCGACTCGCCTGATCACCCTGCGCCGACGCCCCTTCCAGTCGATCACCCAGGTACGCGAGCAGCTGGAAGCCGGCCAGGGAGCCGAAAACATCTCCTGGCTGCTGGCGATGATCAGCGATGCGCTGGTCGATCGCGTCGCCGAGCTCAGCCACCGCCTTGACGATCAACTGGCGATCCTCGAGGAGGATCAGCTCAATGACGTGGAGATCGATCCCGACGACATCACGCGGCTGCGCCGCCCGTTGATCACCCTGCGGCGCTTCATGGGGCCTCAGCGCGACTGCCTGGCCCAGCTGGCTCAGGGGCCCTTGTGGATCGATGAGCAGGCGCGACTGGACCTGCGCGAGATCGCCAACCAGCTGTCGCGTTACGTGGAGGACTTTCAAGCCATGCAGGAACGCGCCCTGATCCTTCACGAGCAGCGCATGAGCGAGCACAACGAGCAGCTCAACCAGCGCATGTATCTGCTGTCGGTCATCACCGCCGTCTTCCTGCCGCTGGGCTTCCTCACCGGCCTGCTGGGCGTCAATGTCGGCGGGATTCCCGGCAGCGAGAGCCCATGGGGCTTCACGCTGTTCGTCGGCATGACGCTTGGGGTGGTCGCGATGCAGATGTGGCTGCTCAAGCGCAAGAAATGGTGGTGACGCGGATCGGGGCACTCGTCACGGTGTCGGAGTGCCCTGTTCGCGGCTGGCGCGGTCGATATGGCCGAGATCGCGCTCCGGGTCGAGCACATCACGCACGCGTTGCTTGAGGTCACGGCTGTCCGGGAAGCCGCCATCCCGCTTGCGCTCCCAGAGCACCTGCCATTCGGCGTCAGGCGCAGGCTGGCAGAGCACCTCGAAGTGCCCGCCGTGACTGGGCGCGAGAGCGACCTCATCCAGCGCTTCCCCGAAGGTGGAGAGCAGTTCCTGGGCATACCAAGCCGCGCGCAGCAGCCAGTTGCAGCCGGTGCAGTAGTGAATGCGAATCTTGAGCGTGGACGGTTGATCCATGAGAGCGAGCGTTCCAATCGTGAGTGAAGAGTTGCCGTTCCCACTTCACTGCAGCGAGGCGTCCGGGTCAATGCCGAAATGCGTGCAGGGATAAGAGCATCGACAACTGGCACTGGGCATCCCCGCACGGGCACGGAATAATGAGGATTCAGCCGCCGACCTTCGGAGCCATGCATGTCAGACCCGTCATCGTCCTCGTCCCCATCGTCTCCCTCCTCGCGCTCGGCCTCAAGGCCCTCGTCAGATGCCTCGACGGAGGCCACGACGACAGGGACGCCTGGCCCCCAGAAGGAGCACGCCACGGGACAACGCCCGGAGCAGGACCAGGTCAAGGACACCACCAGCGGCGCCCAGAGCCGCTTCTTCGAGCGCATGACCGGCGATGAAGACTCGCGCATGTGCAAGGATATCTCCGAGGATGCCTGCCATCAGCAGCCCGGCAATGTCTGGCGTCATCTGCTGGCCTCGCTGGGGACCAAGCTGGCCGACGAGCTGGCAAGCGCACGCCTGGTGCTGCCGTGGCTGCTGGGATTGATCGACGCCCCGGTGTGGATGGTGGGGCTGCTGGTGCCGATTCGTGAAGCCGGCGCCCTGCTGCCGCAACTGGTGGTGGCGGGCTTCATCCGCCCGCTCCCGCGGCGCAAATGGGTCTGGGTCGCGGGGTCCGTGCTGCAAGCTCTGATGGCCTTCAGCCTGGTGATCATCACGCTGCTCTCTCGAGGCGACGGTGACAGTGGCCTGGGCGGCAGCCTGGCCGGTGGCCTGGTGCTGGGGTGTCTGGTCGTGCTGTCACTGGGGCGTGGCGTGGCCTCCATCGCCACCAAGGACGTGCTGGGCAAGACGATCGCCAAGCAGCGCCGTGGCCGCCTGATGGGATGGAGTGGCAGCCTGGCCGGCGCCATGACGTTGCTCGCGGGGGGTGTTCTGATGCTGCTGGGCGAGCAGCCCGGTCAACAGGTGCTTGCCACCCTGATGGCGATCGCGGCACTGGGCTGGAGCCTGAATGCTTTCTGCGCGGCGCTGATCAAGGAAGATCGCGGCGCCACCAGCGGCGGTGCCAATGCCTGGGACACCGTGCGCCAGGGGTTCAGCCAGCTGCGTCATGACGCCGCCTTCCGCAATTTCAATCTGGCGCGTGCGCTGTTGCTCTCAAGTGCCCTGGCCCTCCCCTACATCGCGCTGCTGGGCCAGCAGCAGAGTGGCGAAAGCCTCGGCGGACTCGGGGTACTGGTGGTCGTGTCAGGCCTGGCGGGCATGGTCGCCAGCCCCATCTGGGGCAAGCTTGCCGATACCTCGAGTCGGCGCGTGATGCGCAACGCCGGCGCCGGTGCCGCCGTGTGCTGCGCGCTGGCCGGCAGCATGGTGTGGTGGCCCGGAGCGCTTTCCGACAGCGTCTGGAGTTATGCCGTGGTCTATGGGTTGCTGGTGATCGCACATTCCGGCATCCGTCTGGGACGCAAGACCTACGTGGTGGATCTCGCCAGCGCTGACAATCGCGCGCTCTACGTGGCTCTGTCCAACACCCTCACCGGCGTGCTGATGCTGGTGCTGGGTCTGGCCATCGGCGGTCTGGCCCAATGGCTGGGCAGCGAGTGGCTGCTGCTGATTCTGGCCGGTGTCGCCACGGCGGCCGCCCTGTGTGCGCAACGTCTACCGGAAGTGGAAGACGACTGATACCGGACAGAGCGGTCTGCCAAACCTCGCGACGGGGGCCCGGGACAGGCGCTGGCCCCCGACACATTAGCGGCTGCGATTGCATAAGCCGCGACTCCCCGCCATAGTGAAACCGATGATGGTGCTGGAATGTCCGGGCACACGGACAGGCACCCGATACCCGTACTCTCGGGCTCGGTCACAAGGGCCGGGTTCTTTAGCCGCAAGGATCAGTGCCAGATGAAAAGACCCCACATGATCAGCCCCGAGCTGCTCGAGAGAGTGGTGAATGCCTCGGACGATGGCATCGTGGTGGCCGAACAGGAAGGTGACGAGAACATCCTGATCTACGTGAATCAGGGCTTCGAGCGCCTTACCGGTTACAGCGCCGACGAGATTCTCTACCGCGATTGTCGTTTTCTGCAGAATGACGACCGTGACCAGCCACAGCTGGACAACATCCGTGCCGCGCTGCGCGACAAGCGCCCGTGCCGCGAGATACTGCGCAACTATCGCAAGGATGGCAGCCTGTTCTGGAACGAACTCTCCATGACACCGGTCTTCGACGAGCACGACAATCTCCAGTACTTCGTCGGAGTCCAGAAGGATGTCACCAGCCTGATGACCGCGCATGAGGAGCTGGAGCGCCTGCGGGAAGCCCGCAAGAGCGATGTCGAGTGATCACTGACACGCTCCCCTCCTTTCGGTCATGAACGACTCGCCAACGCCCACCACCCGGTGGGCGTTGGCGTTCGTGCGCAGACGAAAACTTCCCCACGACCCACCAGAGCATGCTTCCACGCACACAGGACTTGTCATCGAACTTCACCAGCGCTATATAGCGAAGGAGCCTTCGGCAGGTCGCCGCAGGCGGTGTCTGACGCCTCGCGTCTGGCAGACTGATTCATGATCGGGAGGTCCGCCCATGGCCCGCGAACAATTCCTCGACGATATCGATGCTACCGCCCTGGCGGAGGAAGCCACCAACGACGTGGACTTCGAACTGTCTTCCAGCTCCACCCCCGCCAGGCCCCAGCGCAGCGACTCGCGCCAGCGCCTCGAAGCCCTGCTGGAAGAACGTGCGCTGGCACGCTCCATCCGTGAAGGCTGGGACGATGAAGCGGATGATGATGACCTGCTGGACGCCAGTGACTGGGGAGAGGAGGAGTGAGCGCCTGGCGATGAGGCCGAGGCTGGCCTCGAGATGCCCCTTCAGGGAAGGTTCGCCACACCGCTTCCTGGTGAAGACCAGGGGGTTCAGCCCCGTCAGCGAACCGGCCATGGAATGGCCGCCGTCACGCCAACGATGGCCCTGACTGGTCAAGCGTGACCACGGGCACTATCATCAGCGCGTCATTCCATTCTCCAACCAAATTGGGATTCCATGGCGCAATACGTCTATACCATGAACCGGGTGGGCAAGGTCGTCCCCCCGAAGCGCGAGATTCTCAAGGACATCTCGCTGTCCTTCTTCCCGGGTGCCAAGATCGGTGTGCTCGGTCTCAACGGCTCGGGCAAGTCCTCGCTGCTGCGCATCATGGCCGGCGTGGATCAGGACTACAACGGCGAAGCGCGTCCCATGCCGGGCCTCAATGTCGGCTACCTGCCCCAGGAGCCGGAGCTCGATGATTCCAAGAACGTGCGCGAGTGCGTCGAGGAATCTCTGGCCCACATCAAGAATGCCCAGGCGGAGCTGGATGAAGTCTATGCCGCCTACGCCGAGCCGGACGCCGACTTCGACGCCCTCGCCGCGCGTCAGGCCAAGCTCGAGGACCTGATCCAGGCCTCCGACGCCCACAACCTCGAGCGCAAGCTGGAAGTGGCCGCCGAAGCGCTGCGCCTGCCGCCGTGGGATGCCAATGTCGGCGTGCTGTCCGGTGGTGAACGCCGCCGTGTCGCCCTCTGCCGCCTGCTGCTCTCGAGCCCCGACATGCTGCTGCTGGATGAGCCGACCAACCACCTGGACGCCGAGTCCGTCGCCTGGCTGGAGCGCTTCCTGCACGATTACGCCGGCACCGTGGTCGCCATCACCCACGACCGTTACTTCCTCGACAATGTCGCGGGCTGGATTCTCGAGCTCGACCGTGGCCAGGGCATTCCCTTCGAAGGCAACTATTCCTCGTGGCTGGAGCAGAAGGACGCTCGCCTGCAGCAGGAAGCCAAGCAGGAAGCCTCACGCAACAAGGCCATCCAGCAGGAGCTGGAGTGGGTTCGCCAGAATCCCAAGGGTCGTCAGGCCAAGAGCAAGGCGCGTCTAAACCGCTTCGAGGAAATGCAGTCCGGTGATTTCCAGAAGCGCAACGAGACCAACGAGATCTACATTCCGCCGGGACCGCGTCTGGGCGACAAGGTCATCGAGCTGCACAACGTCACCAAGCGTTTCGAGGACAAGCTGCTGTTCGACGACCTGTCCTTCACCATTCCCCAGGGTGCCATCGTCGGTATCGTCGGCGGCAACGGTGCGGGCAAGTCCACGCTGTTCAAGCTGGTGACCGGCAAGGAAACCCCGGACAGCGGCGAAGTGGTGCTGGGCGAGACCGTCAAGATCGCCTACGTCGAGCAGCTGCGTGATGGCCTGGAAGACAATCAGACTGTCTGGGAAGCCGTCTCCGGTGGCCAGGACATGCTCAACATCAATGGCCATGAAGTCTCCTCGCGCGCCTATGTCGGCCGCTTCAACTTCAAGGGCACGGATCAGCAGAAGCGTCTGTCTGATCTGTCCGGTGGTGAGCGTGGTCGTCTGCAGCTGGCGCAGACGCTCAAGCAGGCCGCCAACGTGCTGCTGCTGGATGAGCCGTCCAACGATCTGGACATCGAGACCCTGCGTGCACTGGAAGAGGCGCTGCTCGCCTTCCCGGGCTGTGCGCTGGTCATCTCGCACGACCGCTGGTTCCTGGATCGCATCGCGACCCACATCCTCGCCTACGAAGGGGACTCCAACGTGGTGTTCTTCGAGGGCAGCTACAGCGAGTACGAAGAGGATTACCATGCGCGTGTCGGCAACGATGCGCCCAAGCGCATGAAGTACAAGCGTATCGATGCCTGATCCGGTGATCTGAACCGCTGGATTGACCAGGACGCCCTTGCCGCTGACGCCGCAAGGGCGTCCTGCGTTTGAGGCAAGCCTCACAAGGGCGCTCCCGCGTCGCCTCTGGCACTTGCAGTCAGGCCGAACACGGGAGATAACGGAGCGAATGCTTGCCGTCACTCACGGCCGTCCGTCGCACACGCCGTCGCGCCACTCACAGGATCAGGAATTGCCCATGAATCGCTGGCTGCAACAGCCGCTGATGTGGTTACGCACCTTCACCACCAGCATCGCCTATCTGCCAAGCCTGCTGGCGACGCTCTATATCTTGCTTGGCTTGATCTCGGTGCTGCCTTCCGGCCTCCCCGAGCCACATGAACTGCCAGCCAGCGAGATGCTGAATGCCCTGACCTTCAAGGAGCACGACACGCCGCGCACCCTGCTGGCGGCACTGGTCGGCGGGCTCATTTCGCTGATGGTCTTCAGTTTCACCATGGTGATGAGCGTGCTGACCCAGGCGGGCGCACAGTTCTCCCACAAGCTGCTGCTGGGGCTGGTGACCGAGCGTCACCATCAGCTGGTGCTGGGACATTATCTGGGCAGTCTGCTGTTCCTGCTCATCAACCTGATGGTACCCAATACCGGCGATTCGCCAACGCTATGGCGCTCCATCGCGGTCTATCTGGGCGTGTTGATGATGGTCAATTGCCTGGGGATGTTCATCTACTTCATCCACCAGGCATCACAGTCCGTGCAGATCAATGCCGTGGCTCGCCGCCTGTCCGGGCGCACGCGGGTCTCGCTTGAACGACTGCGAGAGCGCAATCGCCACGACGGTTTCGGCGAGCGCCAGATCACTCGCGACACGTCACGCTGCCAGCTGCTGAGAGCAAAGCGACGCGGCTATGTGCAGCAGGTCGATTTCGCAGCCCTTCGCCAGCTGGCCATCGACCACGACATGATCGTGCACCTGGACTTCGCGCTCGGGGCCTTCATCGTCAGTGGCATGCCGCTGATGCGCATCGAATGGCCTGCGGGCCTGCCCGAAGGCGTCTCGGCGGGTGATGAGCTCGATGAGCACCATCAGGCAGGACTGATCAAGAAGCTGCGCGCAGCACTGGGCTATCTGGATGGGGAATCCGTCGATGACCTTCACGAGCACGGCCTGACCCAGCTGATGGAAGTCGCCATCAAGGCGCTGTCCCCCGGCATCAATGATCCGGGCACCGCACGCCTGTGCCTGCATCAACTCACCGAACTGCTCAGTGAGCGCATGCAGCTGCCCCTGTGCAACTGCTGCGTGGATGAGGAAGATCACATACGGGTCAGCTGGGAGATGGAGAGCTTCGACAGTCTGCTCTACCGCAGCATCTCCCCCATCCTGCACTATGGTCGTGATGACCTCTCGATCTGTCTGGCACTGCTCTCGCTGCTCAAGACACTGTCACTGCTGGGCAGCGATGACGCGCAATTGGCATTGCTGCAACAACATGCCGACAAGGTGGTGGAGGCCATCCTTGCCCAGGCACAGTTCGAGGTGGACAGGCGCTTCATCGAGCAGGGCCTCAAGGCCGGGCATCATCGTCTGACGCTGCCAGGTACCCCGTGGTAACTTGCTGGCCTGATGACTTGCTGCTGGCCTGATGACTTGATGGCTTGCTGGCCTGATGACTTGATGGCCTGAAGGCCTGATGAACACGCAAACGCCCGCAGCGGTCGCTACCGTCTGCGGGCGTTTGCGTCGTGGTGAAAGCCGTCCGTATCAGGGCTTGCGACGCCCCTTGAAGAACGACACCAGGAACAGCACCAGGAAGACGACGAACAGTACCTTGGCGATGGTGGCCGCAGTACCTGCGATACCGCCAAAGCCGAGTACGGCGGCAATCACGGCAACGACCAGAAAGATGATGGCATAGTTGAGCATGGCAATTCCTTATGTCATGGAGAACCGGTAGTGGGCGACAACCGCAGCGGCACGACGACTGCCTCTGCATGTGGCGTCTCATTCGACGCGCTCGCCCTTCGCTCATCAGGTGTGGCTGCTGACGTGATTGCCAGAGGGCGGAGTCACGACAGACCGCTTGATCACCTTGTCCATGTGAAGATGGTAATCAATACAAGTAAAGTCAAGGCCATGTCTCGAATCGGTAAAAGATTTTCCCGCGCGGGTTGAAAGCCTCCCTCATCATCCGCAGGTCTATTTTCAGGCACACGGCAGGCGGCATCCGGTTGGCCGCACGCATGCAGCTCGGACAAGTGGCGCTGCTTGTCGGGTGCCGCCTGATCTCCATCGAAAACGCCCCGTCAGGAAGTTCCTGGCGGGGCGTTTTCGATGATGCCCATGCGTGTCGCGTCACGGCAGATCTCGTCGGCTCACACATGGGCTCAAGTGACGTTTACAGCGCCGCGATCATGGCCTCGGCATAGGCGATGAGCTCCGGCTCGCTCATGACCTCGACCCGATTCAGGCCACTGTCCACGCTGGCAGGCCGCCCTTCCTTCACCAGCAGCGTACGCGGATAGCCCGCCCCACCGATGCGCTCGCTCAGCTGCGCATGTGCCTCACTCAGATAGACTCCGCGAGTCTCCTGCACGCACAGACTCACCAGCGGCAGACCACCTCGCGCCAGAGCCGCCTCGAAGGCCGGCAGCGGCGGACGCTGACGCACGGTGCAGTCCGGGCACCACTGCGCAATCTGATTGAGGACGAAGGTATCGCCGGCCGCCAGGCGTGCTTCGACATCGGCCAGAGTGGCGAGAGAAGACGTGTCATTGCTCATGGTTCACCTCAATACAGGGACGGATCGGATTTCTCTGGACGAGTCTTGAAACGGCGATGCAACCACAGGTACTGCTCGGGATGCTTGCGGATCGCCCCCTCGATGAAGGCATTGATGCGCGTGGCATCCGCGACATCATCGCCACTCGGGAAGTTGTCGAGTGCCGGGAGATACTCCAGCGTATAGGTACGATTGTCCGGATTGCGATGGAACATCAAGGGCATCACCGGCGCCCCTGTCATGCGGGCGATCTTGGCCGTCAGCTTGATGGAGGCGGCATCGATACCGAAGAACGGCGCGAAGACGCTGACGTCCCGACCGAAATCCTGATCCGGCGAATACCACACGCCATGCCCGCTCTTGATGCGGCGCACCACACCCCGCAGGTCATGACGGTCGATGGCCGTGCCGAAGATGCCATTGCGCGCGCGCGTCATGAAACGCTCGAACAGCGGGTTGTCATGCGGGCGATAGACGACATCGGCCGGGAAGAACAGCGAGTGCAGTGCGCCACCGAGATCCAGTGTCGAGAAATGGATGCCCACGATGAGCGCGCCCTTGCCCTGCGCCATGGCGCGCTCCATGTGCTCCTGACCCTTGAAGGTCACGCGGTCGCGCATGTGCTCCGGGTCTCGACACCACCCCGTGGCGGTCTCGAAGATGCCGATGCCGTTGGCATGGAAGGTCTTGCGTACCTGACGCGCACGCTCCGCTTCGCTCCATTCGGGGAAGCACAGCTTGAGATTGGTGTCCGTGATATGGCGACGACGCTTGCCGAAACGCCATGCCAGCTCACCGATGCCGCGCCCCAGCCACAGCTTGGCGCACCAGGGCAGGAAGGCCGAGGCCTTCATGGCCCCGATTCCCAGCCAGGCCGGCCAGTAACGGGGATGCGCAAAACTCTCGGGGTAGGTCTTCTTGGCCATGACTCTCTCGTTCAACGGGCAACGGCGGCCATTGTAGACCGCCCGAGCCCTGCCGTCAGGTCAGGCGCACGTATCCACTGCCTGAGAGGCCATCGGGTCCGCCTCGCGTGCCTGACCACCGTGATAATGCTTGGGAACACGCGGCAGGATCCCTGTCAGCAGGGTATAGCTGATGGTGTCACAACTGGCGGCCACGCGATTGACCTCCAACCCCTCGCCCCACAGCACCACGCGAGAACCGACGCCCGCTTCCGGCAGGTCGGTGATGTCCACCGTCAGCATGTCCATCGACACCTTGCCGGCCAGCACGGTCTCCTGGCCATCGACCAGTACGGGTGTCCCGTCCACCGCATGGCGATCGTAGCCATCCCCATAGCCACAGGCGACGACACCGATACGTGTCGGACGCGTCGCCACGAAACGTCCGGCATAGCCCACCGGCTCGCCGATGGCGATCTCGCGTACGGCAATGATGGCGGAAGACAGGGTCATCACCGGCTTCAGACGACGGCTGGCATCATTGGCCCCTTCCAGCGGGTCCGCGCCGTACAGCATGATGCCGGGACGATTCCAGGCGGCATGCGATTGCGGCCAGGCAAGCGTCGCCGGGGAGTTGGCCAGACAGAGTGGCAGGGCAAGCTCAGCGGCCAGCGCTTCCACTGCCGCCATCTGATGCTGGAAATAATCGGGCGTCAGGCTGTCGGCCGTGGCGAAATGCGTCATCAGGTGAAGGTCCTGCGCCTTGCCACTCGCCACCAGGCGTTCCTTGACCGCCCTGGCCTGCTCGGCATCGAAGCCGAGACGATGCATGCCGGAATCGAACTTGATCCAGCAGGATATCGGCCCGGGGAGCGTTGCCGCCTCCAGGGCGGCCAGCTGCCATTCACTGTGGATGGCACACCAGAAGTCATGCTGCGCCGCCAGCTGGTATTCCGATGCCTCGAAGATACCTTCGAGCAATACCACCGGATGCGTGATACCGCCTTCCCGCAGCGCGAGCGCTTCTTCGATGGTCGCGACGGCAAATGCCGGTGCCAGATCTGCCAACGCACGGGCACATGCCACGGCCCCGTGGCCATAGGCGTCAGCCTTGATCACGGCGAGCGAGCGGGAATTCGGCGCCAGCTCACAGGCCAGCTGATAATTGTGGCGCAGGGCATCCAGATCAATATCAGCACGCAACGGGCGGGACATGAGGCAACTCCAGACAATGAGAAAGAGGGACAGACACGACGAATCACGCACGGGTGACGCAGCAAGTTGGGACCTGCCAACGAGCGAGCAAGGCACGCACCATGAAAAGGAGGCGGCCAACCGGAGCAGGCGTTCTCCAGCCATCAATTATTTTCCATCATCGCGCCAAGGTCACGGTGAAAACCACCAAACATCAAGCCAACTTCTTGACGTTATCTCTGGTTTTCATCAAATCAATGGCATATTCCTCCAGACAAGCATCACAGCTGTTGTCATTCACGCTTCACGGCGAGATTTCTGCCCCCCCCGATACGCGAACACCCCCACCGGCAATGGCCGATGGGGGTGTCAGGAGAAGCCGGTCAGGCCAGTATCAGATCACTGGGCCGGACCATCCAGCTCGGTGTCGTCTTCGTCCTGCAGAACCAGTGATACCTGACGATCGCGCTTGAGGCTCTCGTTCAGATCGCGCACGGTGTTGACGTCGATGATGCCCGCCGCCTGGCGCAGGTTGAGCAGATCCAGCACGTAGGTGTAACGCGAGGAGGCATAGTCCGCCAGGGCCTGATAGAGCGCCTGCTCGGCATCCAGCACATCGACGATGTTACGGGTACCGACTTCATACCCCGAGCGCGTGGCTTCCAGCGCGCTGCGGCTGGAGACGATGGCCTGCTTGCGCGCCTTGACCGTCAGGACGTCGCTGCGGACCTGACTGTAGAGCGAACGCACGCTCTGGGTGGTGGAACGCTGCTGGTCCAGCAGGTCGTACTGGCTCTGCTCCAGCAGGTGCGTGCTCTGGCGTACCTGCGCGGATGTGCGACCACCGGTATAGATCGGCAATGACGCCTGGATACCGATCTGGTTGTATTCCTGATATCCCCCGGAGGATGCGACGTCGGTTTCATCATAGGAGTAGGTCGCGAAGGCACCGACTTCCGGCAGATGACCGGCACGCGAGGTCTTGACGTCACCCTTGGCGACATCGACACCCTTCTGCGCGGCACCGATCAAGGGATTGTTGACCAACGCCATCTCGACCCACTTGCCACGACTGGCGGGCACCGGCGCTTCGATGGCGAGATCCTCTTCCAGCCCATCGATGGAATCGTATTGCTGGCCGGTCAATTGCTGAAGTGCCTCGAAGCTGACCTGCAGGTCGGCTTCCGCGGCAATCCGCTGGGCGCGTGCGTCATCAAAGGACGCTCTGGCCTCCTGGACATCGGTGATCGCGATCAGCCCGACCTCGAACTGCTGATTGGCCTGATCCAGCTGACGGGAAAAGGCCTTCTCCTGCGCGATGCGCGCATCCAGCACATCCCGGTTGTTGAGGATGGTGAAGTATGCGGAAGCCACATCGTACAACAGCTGCTGCTGATCGGAATCCAGCAGCAGTTTCTGCTGCTCGGTACTGTCCTTGCTGGTCGCCAGCTCATACCAGTCGGCAGCGTCGAACAGCTGCTGATTCACGTTGAGCACGATGTTGCTGTCGGTGTAATCCCCTTCCACACCGCTCTGGGAATTGCCCGTGACATCGGTGCGTGACACGGTGCCGGTGGCCGAGATCTGTGGCAGCAGATCCGAAAGCTCGATCCGCTCGTTGTCCTCGACGCTCTGATACAGAGAGCGAGAGGACGACAGGCTGGCATTGTGGGTCAGCGCATCACGGGTAATGTCGAGCAGATCGGCAGCCTGGGCCTGGGTCGCGAAACCCATCGCCAGCACCAGAGGCAGTATGCGTATGTTGGCCATGTATGCGTATTCCTGATCGGTAACAGTCAGTCGTGACCTGCATGATGCGCCAAAGGCACCAAGGCAAGGGGAGATAAGGTCGTTTCACGGGCCGGCTGATGACGGCATCAGCCCCTTCGGGGGCGGGTCGTGGAAAAAGGACTCAGTCTAATCGTCGCCTTGCAAGGCGTCCAGTTAGTTGGCTAACTTCATTTGCCTTACAGCGTTTCCATCCCAGCAACAATGCAACACGGCCCCGGTGTCGAATCATATGCACCGTCATCTTTCTGCCAACCCCATAGCCTGCCAAACCAATGCTCAGAAAATATGAAAACGGCCCGCCCGCAAGCGGGGGGCCGTTTTCATGTCGTGTTGCGTCCACTATCCAGCAGGATGTCACGGATATCGGGCCAGACGATGACAGCTGCCAGCCCTGACGATGACATGTCAGCGAATCATTCGAAGATGGATTCCAGCGACAGGCCCTGTTTCTCGAGCATGCGACGCAGTTTCTTGAGCGCCTCGACCTGAATCTGACGCACTCGCTCACGCGTCAGACCGATCTCCTCGCCGACCTCCTCCAGCGTGGCGGCTTCGTGACCCCGCAGCCCGAAGCGGCGTACCACCACTTCCATCTGCTTGTCGGTCAGCTCCGCCAGCCACTCATCGACATGTGCCTTGACGTCGACATCGACCAGACTGGACTCGGGGCTGGTGTCATTTTCATCGGCGATCGTCTCGATCAACGGCTTGTCACTCTCGCCGCCCATCGGATAGTCCACCGAGGACACTCGCTCATTGAGCCCCAGCATCTTCTTGACCGTCTCCACCGGCTTGTCGAGGAAATCGGCGATTTCCTCGGCCGTCGCCTCGTGGTCAAGCTTCTGCGTCAACTGGCGAGCAGCGCGCAGATAGATGTTGAGCTCCTTCACGACATGAATCGGCAACCGGATGGTGCGCGTCTGATTCATCAACGCGCGCTCGATGGTCTGACGGATCCACCAGGTGGCGTAGGTCGAGAAGCGGAAACCGCGCTCGGGGTCGAATTTCTCCACCGCGCGTATCAGGCCCAGATTGCCCTCCTCGATCAGGTCGAGCAGTGACAATCCGCGATTCAGATAGCGCCGTGCGATCTTGACCACCAGACGCAGGTTGGATTCGATCATGCGCTGCCGACCGGCAGGGTCTCCCGCCTGCGCCAGTCGCCCGAAATAGACTTCCTCTTCGGGTTTGAGCAATGGCGAGAAGCCGATCTCGTTGAGGTAGATCTGCGTTGCATCCAGGCTCTGGTAGTGCTTGCGCTCTTCACGGTTCAGGGCGCGTTCGAATGCCGCCTCTTCCGCTTCAGCCTCAAGCGTATCGTCTTCCTCGACATCATCGAGGGACAGCTCCACCTCGGCCTGATCGATATCCTTTTCCAGCATGCTCATGTCGATACCCCGTTGTCTCTGGTCTGGTGCCAGGAACTTCTTGTTGTGGCAGCGGTGGACGTCAGCGCTTGGGCAGGAACTTCAAGGGATCCTTCGGCTGCCCATCCTCGCGGATCTCGAAATGCAGCTGCGCACGTTCGGCGTCAGTGGCTCCCAGAGTGGCGATTACCTGTCCGGCCTCGACAACATCATTCTCCGAGACGCGGAGGCTGTCGTTGTGGGCGTAGGCGCTCAGATAACGGTCATTGTGCTTGAGGATGATGAGGTTGCCGTAACCGCGCACTCCACTCCCCGCGTAGACCACAATCCCCGGCCCTGCTGCCTTGACAGGTTGCCCCTTTTGACCAGCGATATCAATGCCGCCCGTCACACTCTCGGACTCACCGAATTTGCCGATGATCTCGCCTTGCGTAGGCCACTGCCAGTCAACGTTTTTTACCGGCACATAGGTTTTCTTGGCCGGTGCCGCCTCGGGTGTGGCGCCCGCAACGTTGGTCCCCTTTTCAACCTTGTCGGAGGCACTTTTCACGTTTGCCGCCGCCTTGTCACGCTCGGCCTTGGCCGCTGCCAGCTGCTCGGCCTTCTCGCGATCCGCCTTCTCCTGCGCCGCCTTGCGAGCAGCAGCCTCGGCCTCACTCGCCCTGGCCTGGGCATTGCTGCCGGCACTCTCCAGTGCCTCGTCGGCTCGGGAAGCATCGTCCGCGGCCTGTGCACGCGCAGACTCCGCCAGCACCTCTTCACTGCCTTCCTGATACACGGGGCCCGGGCCGACGCCCGCAGCAGCAGCTGCGCCCGTGGCAGCCGCCGCGACGCCGCCGCTACCGGTGGTCAGGGACTGCGCCTGGGAAGCACGCTGCTTCTGCTGAGCAATGGCCGACTCATCCGGAGCCAGCCAGTCCGGCACCTCGCCGCCGCTGGCGATGGCGTCATCGCTGCCGCCAAGCCCGGTCGCCACCACGCCCGTGCCTGATGCCGACCCCGATGCCGTGCCGGCCGTACGGGAGTTGCCGGCATTCGCGGGCAACGGTGCCTGAGGGTCGAGGCGCAGAGTCTGCCCGGGCTGCAAGGTGTAGGGCGGGCGCAGGCCATTCATGCGCGCCACGTCACGGAAGTCCTGGCCACTCTGCCAGGCGATGCCATAGAGCGTGTCACCGCGCTGGACCGTATAGCTGTCTGCAGTGATGCGTGTCGTGCCACCACTGAGATCCTGGATCTGCGGACGCGTCGTGGCGGTACTGCACGCCGTCAGAGCGCCCAGCGCCAGACCCGCCAGCGCCAGCTTGAATCCCTTGTCCATCATGTCAGGCATGTTCCTGCTCCTTGCGGGAATCACTGGAAGAATCATCCGGTCCTGAGCGCTCACCCGCGAACCAGACCAGCAGGATACCTGCCAGCATCAGGGCAAGCGCCGCCCACAACTGGGCAGGCTCACCCGTCACGCTGGTATAGGTCTCCGGCATCATGAATTGATAATCTAGCGGTACCTGCTCCCCCTTGGGCCCCAGTCGATAATCGGTGATCGTGCGCCAGGGCCACAGCACCGGCAGCGAGCCGAGGATGAAGCCGACCAGCAGCATCAGTGTCGCGGTGTGATGGTGACGAAACAACCATGACAGTACACGCGAGAAGGTGAACAGTCCGATGGCGCAGCCACTTCCGAACAACAGGATCAGCGTCAGATCGAAGCTTTTGATGCCTGTCATCACGGTGCCGTAGAGGCCCATGGTCAACAGCAGGAAGCTGCCGGAAACGCCTGGCAGCAACATGGCACTGATGGCGATGGCCCCCCCGGCGACGATGACCCAGGGCGCATCAGTGCCCGCTGGCAGAAGGCTGGGCAGCTGACTGGCCAGTACTAGCCCCAGCACCAGCCACACCAGATACCCGACCCTGAAGCCGGTAATGCGCCGCGCCACGACCACACCGGAACACACCACCAGACCGAAGAAGAAGGCATTGAGCAGCAGCGGCTGCGCCTCCATCAGCCAGGTGACGAGGTGCGCCACGCTGATCAGGCTGGCGAGAATGCCGGCGGCAAGCGGTAGCAAGAACGCCAGATTCAAGTGCTGCCACAACGCCTTGACGCCCTGTTGACGCCAGACACCGATGGCGGAAGGTCCGAAGCGCTTGATGGTTTCGATCAATTCTTCATAGATGCCCGTCACGAAGGCTATCGTGCCTCCCGAGACGCCGGGCACGGCATCGGCAGCGCCCATGCCCGCCCCCTTGAAGAACACGCTCAATGCTCGTTTCACCTGATCACTCCCTCGAGCAACGGCACGAAGCGCACAGCCTCGAGCCGCTGAATATCCTGAGTGTCGCCGACGTGGCGCACTCGTGTCAGCCATTGACGATCACTGCCGTCTTCCGCCAATGGCACGATCATCACTCCCTCCGGTGCCAGCTGCTGGAGCAATGCCTGCGGCAAGTGCGAGGCACATGCCGTCACCACCACCAGATCAAACCCCGGCAGGGTCACCGACTCCTGGACGGCCGTCTCACGCGCCGTGGTCTGCCAGCCGTGCCCGCCATCGGCGTGACGCAGCTGGACATTGTCCAGCCCGAACCACTCAAGCCGCTGCCGGGCACGCAGATGCAACAAGGCGATACGCTCCAGCGAGGCCACCTGACCGAACAGCCGCGCCAGCAGCAGGGTCTGGTAGCCCGAACCGGTGCCGACCTCCAGCACCCGACACTGCTCGCGCGGGCGCGGTGCCGAGGCCAGAGCCAGCTCCGTCATGCGGGCATGCATGTAGGGCTGCGACAATGTCTGCCCCTGCCCCAGCGGCAGGGCGGTATCCTCATAGGCGCGATGCGCCAGCGCCTCATCGAGAAACAGATGGCGCGGTTCCGCCGCCATCAGATCCAGTACCCGCTCGTCCTGGATGCCGGCCTCTTCCAGTCGCATGACCATGCGATCACGCGTTCGTTGAGAGGTCATGCCGATACCGCTCAACTGCGCGGCATTCGGGCGCTCCAGGCGCATGGGCACCGGTGGCGATGAGGTTCGAGTGGCCGACGAATCCGCCATGGCTTGCCCACTCTCAGACTGCGCGGCGGGAAAACCGTTCTGATACACGTCCTTCATGACATCGAATTACACCCTGTCGACCGACGCGCCTGCGCCGGCTTGCTGATCGATCCCCGACACCCCTGACCGCCAGGCGGTGGCGCACGAGGTCAACTCAGTGCTTCCAGCCACTGCTCCACATCCTGACGCGCCGCATGGGAGGTCAGGTCGGTCATCAACGGCGTGATGGACACATAGCCGGCCGCGATGGCCGCGAAATCGGTGTCCTCACCATCGTCGACTCCGTCCCCGGCCAGCGCGATCCAGTACCGGGTGCGCCCGCGAGGGTCCCGCACGGCGATCGGTGCGCCCGCCGGACCACGATGCCCCTGGCGCGTGACGCGAAATCCGCGGATCTCGTGCCAGGGAACATCCGGCACATTGACGTTGAGCAGCGAACGCGGCGGCAAGGCCAGCGTCTCGGCCGCGCCGACCAGACTCGCCGCCACACGCCCTGCCGTCTCGAAATGGGTCTTGCCACACAGCGACATCGCGATCGCCGACATGCCCAGCGAGCGGCCTTCCATCGCCGCTGCCACAGTGCCGGAATACAGCACATCGTCTCCCAGGTTGGCACCGTGGTTGATGCCGGAGATCACGATATCCGGTTTCTCGTCCCAGACACCGTTGACCCCCAGATAGACGCAATCGGCAGGGGTGCCGTCGACACTGTAGAAACCGTTGTCCATCGCGGACAGCATCAGCGGGCGACTCAGGGTCAGGGAGTTGCTGGCACCCGAACGATCACGGTCCGGTGCCACCACGCGAATTCGCGCGTGATCACACAGCGCATCATGCAGGGCCTTGAGCCCGGGGGCATGTACCCCATCATCATTGGAAAGCAGAATCTTGCGCATCGTCTCACCTGTTCATGTTCATCGCGGTGTCATGTCGTGGCGCACGCTGGGCAGGCCGCTACAGCAGCGGGTGGGCAATCAGCTCACGCAACAGGCCGGTGGCGAAGCTGCCGCGCGGAAGATCGAAATGCAGCCACGCACTGGCCGCAGTCGCCTCGGCATCGGCCTGGGCCGGCGTGATGGCCCACTCCAGGCGAGCATTGGCAGGCATCAGGCGCAGTGGCCGACGCTCGGCCTTCACGCCAGCCTTCTCGAGGCCGTCACAGAGCTGGGGCCAGCTGGACGCCAGCACCTGCTCAAGCGCCGCGACCTGCGCATGGGACTCGCCACGGCCGGTGCCCCACAGCGGGCCCGTGGGGTGGATATCCCCGTCGGCAAGGCGCCGGGTCAGCGTCTCGACAGCTTCGCTGCCATCGGTGACGAAGCGCGATCCCGTCCCGTCGAGCGCGAACACCTCACCGCTCAACGCCGTCGCCCAGCAGCCTGCCTTGAGGCGCGCGGCCAGCACTTCGTTGAACAGGAAGCTGCGCGCGGTGGACAGCAGCATGCCGCTGCGATCATCACGCTTGCGCCAGCCACGTATCAGTACGGCGCGTGCACGCCCCAAGTTATGCCCCTGGTGCCCGAAACGCTGCGGACCGAAATAGTTGGGCACCCCATCGCGTATCAATGTCTGCCAGCGAGTCTCGAAATCCGGATGGGCCACGGCCTCGCCGCTCACCCGCAGCGCAAAGCGATTGCCGCGATGCACGCCCCGCTTGAGCTTGCGCGGGTGCCGCACGCTGGCCAGCACGCGGGCCCCCTTCTCGGCCAAGGCCTCACTCAGATGCTCAGGGGCTTCACGCCCCGGCAACCATACCGAGACCCACTGCTGGGTAATCGCCTGCTTGTCCTTGAGTCCCGCCACGCCGATGTCACGCGGTGCCACGTCGCAAAGACCTGCCAGTTCGCGGCACAGCTCGTCAGTGGTCAGACCGCGCTTCTCGATCCAGAGCCACTGGTGCTCCCCGTGACCTTCGGGCACGAAGTCCATCAATTCCGTGACGCGAAAGTCTTCCGGCGTGTGTCGGAAGTCACCTGCGCCCAGCGGGCCCCCATGGGCATGCGGCCAGCGCTGCATCAGCTCGGCTTCCTTGACCCATGGCTCGCTGCCGGCGGCTTCCAGTGCCGTTCGCGCCGCGACAGACAGCGCATCGGACTCGGGCGGCTCAGACATGGCATTCACTTCAGACATGCTCGGCTCCACCCGCGGCGGGCAGCCTGCCAAGCACCGCCACGGCCTCGGCGGCGATGCCTTCCTTGCGACCGGTGAAACCGAGACGCTCGGTAGTGGTGGCCTTGACGTTGACGACCGCCACCGGCACACGCAGGTCCTCGGCGATCACCTCACGCATCGCCTGGATGTGCGGCGCCATCTTGGGGGCCTGCGCCATCACGGTGAGATCGACATTGCCGACCCCGAAACCAGCGGCATTGATCAGCCCGACGACGTGGCGCAGCAGGCCGCGACTGTCCGCCCCGGACCACTCGCTGTCGGTATCCGGGAAATGCTTGCCGATGTCGCCCATCCCGCAGGCCCCGAGCAGCGCATCGCACAACGCATGCAGCAATACATCGCCATCGGAATGCGCCACGAAACCGTGTTCGTAGGGGATCTTCACGCCGCCGATCATCAAATGATCGCCGTCGCCGAAACGGTGGACATCGAAGCCATGCCCGATGCGCAGTGACATCGGGACATGCCCGGAGGTCGCGGGGGAGGTCGTGGAACTCGAAGTGTCGGGGGTCACGGGATGATCCATCATGTCAGGCAGGTGTCCGGGGTCTGTCGGCGTGATCCTCGCGGGCCGCCAGCAACAGGCGCGCCATGGCGAGGTCTTCCGGATGGGTGATCTTGAGATTGTCGCGCGCCGCGGGCACCAGCACGGGGGATCGTCCACAGGCCTCGAGTGCCGAGGCCTCATCGGTGATGCGCTCGGGCTGCTCCGCGAGGGCGGCACGCAGCGCCGTGCGCAACAGGCCCAGCGGAAATGCCTGGGGCGTGAAGGCATGCCACAGCCCTGTCCGGGATTCGGTATGCGCGATGCGCTGCGCTGAGCCCTCGGTACGTTCCACGGCATGGCTCAGTACAGCGGCCCGCTTCATGGTGTCACTGGCGGGAGCGGCCAGAATGGCGCCGTCGTCACTCTCGCGTGCCGCCTTGACCAGCGCCTGGATGTCGCTCTCGCGGACACAGGGACGCGCCACATCGTGTACCAGCACGAGGTCATCATCACTCGCCACTCGGCTCAGACACTCGAGTCCCGCCAGCACGCTGTCGGCACGCTCGCTGCCGCCATCGGCGCGCAGCCACTCCTGCCATGGCACCATCGTCGGCGTGAAATAGGCATCCTCCGCACCCAGCACCAGACACAACCCGGCCTCGGGCAATGCGCGCCTGAGGGTGGTGAGGGTCGCCTCCAGGACACTGCCGCCGGGCGTCAGTTCCAGATACTGCTTGGGACGGTCAGCCTGCATGCGGCTGCCCACGCCTGCGGCGGGTACCAGATACCAGAGACGCGGCGCCGGGGCATCATTCATGCGAGTCATGGGTTGAGCACCTTGGGCAGGCCCTCTTCCAGTCCCTTGCCTTCCAGCGCCCCTTCCGCCACTTCATCCGCGGACGAGACCTGGCGCTTGGGTACCTCGACGTTGGGCACCCACAGGAACTGCTCATCCTTGCGCACCATGCCGAGATCGTTGCGCGCACGCTCCTCGATGGCCGCCAGACCATTCTTGAGATCGACCACTTCAGCGCCCAGGCGTTGATTGCGGTTGTCCAGCTGCGCCGCTTCCCTGGAGAGCTGCTGCACGCGGGCACGGATGTCGAACAATTCGGTGACGCCATTTTCGCCCCACCACAGCCGGTACTGGAGCAGAGCCAGCAGTAGCAGCAGTGAGATATTGATCCATTTGAGCATGGCAGTGTCCTTGGCCGTTGCAGCGGGCATTATGCCATCATCAGGGGACGCCGCGCAGGCTCTGCCACGCTTGACTGCGTCCTCGCCAGCGCACGTCTTTCCCCGGGGCGATTGGCGCCCTGGCACTCATCGCCCGTCACGTCCCTCAAGGAGGCCCACCATGTACAAACTGGCATTCTTCGTTCCACACGAAGCACTGGAAGGTGTCAAGGAAGCGCTTTTCGCCACGGGTGCCGGACGCATGGGCGACTACGAGGCCTGCTGCTTCGAGACGCGCGGCACGGGGCAGTTTCGTCCGCTGGCCGGTGCCAATCCGCATATCGGCGAACGCGGCACGCTGGAACGTGTCGAGGAGGTCAAGGTCGAGATGGTGTGTGAGGACGCGCTGATTCGCACGGCAGTGGCCGCACTGCGCGAGGCGCACCCCTACGAGGAAGTGCCGATTGACTGCTGGCGACTGGAAAGCTTCTGAAGGTGCGATGCCCACCCCGGTCACGCCGTCAAGCGACGGCAGGTCCCGGGGTGAAGCCTGACCACGGCCCGCTCAGTGCTTGGGCAGATGTGTCGTCTTGAAGAAGCGCTCGCGCGTCTCGAGATCGATCTGTTCCAGATGCAACGGGAATTCGCCTTCTCCCTGGCGGGCACGACGGTCCTCGAAATAGCGCCTCAGCGTCACTTCCATGGTCGGGAAGGCCAGTGACTGCCAGGGAATCTCCTCTTCGGCGAACAGCGCCACCTCGAGACTCTCGATACCCGCGGAGATATCACTGGTCAATTCGGCGCGAAACAGCATGTAGACCTGATTGATGTGTGGCAGATCAATCAGGGTGTAGAGGCCCTGGAGATTGACCTCGGCCCCCGCTTCCTCACGCGTCTCGCGGGCAGCGGCCTCACTGGTGGTCTCCGCGTTCTCCATGAAACCGGCCGGCAGTGTCCAATACCCCAGGCGCGGTTCGATGGCGCGGCGACACAGCAGCACCTTGCCATCGCGTATCGGCAGGGTACCGGCGATGATGCGTGGATTCTGATAATGGATGGTGCCGCAGCTATCACACAGGTAGCGCAGTCGATCATCTCCTTGTGGCACCGCCAGACGCACGGTCTCACCACAATGGCTGCAGTAGTTCATTCGCTCTCCCGTGAAACTCTTGAACGCCGATGCCCGGGCTCGGCTTCTGGAAATGGTGCCGCTGACTCGGCCGGCTGTCACCTCACATCTTGACCGCCTCACATCCCACGCCACAAGATGAAGGTCAACGAGGACCCGACATGCTAGAAGCTCTGCGCCAGCGCCTGCAATCCCATCACCCCCGTATCGTGAGCAACGACCAGCCACGCGCTGCGGTACTCATCGCGTTGATCGACCGCCCGGAACCGACGCTGCTGCTCACGCAACGCGCCAGTCACCTGAGTCAGCATGCCGGCCAGGTCGCCTTCCCCGGTGGCAAGGCGGAGCCGGAGGATATCAGTCTGCTGGCCACGGCGCTGCGTGAGGCCGAGGAGGAAGTGTCCCTGCCCTCCGGCGAAGTGGAGATATACGGGCAACTGAGCGATGTGATCTCGCTGCACGGCATGACCGTGACGCCTTTCGTGGGACGCATCGCTCCCGACCTGCCGCTGCGCGCCGACCCCGGCGAGATAGCGCATATCTTCGAGATGCCACTGAGCATGCTGCTGCGCGATGAACGCGCCCACACCGACGTCATCCGCGTGGGCGATGACACCTGGTACGTGCCCGGCTATCAGGTGGCCGGGCAGCTGCTGTGGGGGCTTTCCGCGATGATGCTGGTGGAGATGATGGCCATCGGGTTCGGACACACCATCAGCCTGTCCTCCCCGCCACCGCCCGGGGCACCGTTGCGCCACCTACCACCTCGCCCCCATGCACCACGGGCATGAGCCTCTGGCGTGATTGACGCATGTCTCGCGGGCTGAGGATTGCCAGGCCTTCACTCAAGGCATTGCGCCCCTGCGCGTGCTGCTCTATAACACTGCGCCTTGATGCCTTCTGCCCTTTTTCCGGAGCGCCCGATGCCCGCTGCACCCGCCCCACTGCTGGACCCCACCGCGCTCAACCTGCTGATCGATGAACTGGTCGAGCATGGCTACAGCGTGCGCCCGGACTTTCTGCCGGCACACCTGATCCGCCATCTCAATGACGAGTTGCGGGCGCTGGAGAGCCATCAGCGACTGACGGCTGCGGGAATCGGACGCGGGCGTGAGCATGACCTTCGCCCGGACATCCGCGGGGATGCGATTCGCTGGCTGGATCGCGATTCGCGTGCCCAGCGTGCCTACCTGGAGGCGATGAATGTCCTCAAGGATGAACTCAACCGTGCCCTCTATCTGGGGCTGTTCGAGTACGAGGCGCATTTTGCCCACTATCCGGTCGGCAGCTTCTATCGCAAGCACCTGGACAGCTTCCGCGGGCGTGGCAATCGCCTGATTTCCAGCGTGCTCTATCTCAATGCCGACTGGCCGGCGGACGCCGGTGGCGAGATCGTGCTCTACGACCCCGAAGATGACAGCCGTGAAATCCGGCGTGTCACCCCCGAGGCCGGGACCTTCGTGTGCTTCCTTTCCGAACGGATCCCCCACGAGGTGCTGCCGACGAAACAGGCGCGCGCCAGCGTGACCGGCTGGTTCCGCCGCAACGCCTCGCAGGGCAACCTGGTCGACCCCTCCCGCTAGTGCGACCTACTCCTCTACCCTCACCTCCCCCCTTGCGACACACGTGAGGCATGCCGCTCACACAAGGCCTCAATCTGCGTTGCGCCCGTCGGAAGCCTCGCCATGGCGGGGCGCCTGGCGCTGGCTTTCACCCTCATGAGTCTCGATCTCCTCGAGACTATCCAGGGACGCCTCGGTGATCAGCTCCGGCATGTCGACGGCCAGCTCGCGAGTCACCTCGACCAGCGGGTCATTGACCTCGGCATCCCGCAGGTGCTCCTCGGCGGCCTCGACCAGTTCCGGCCCGACGGCAAGCTCCGTTCCCAGGGGCGTCTGTGGCGCATGGGTCTCGAAGGGGGCCAGCGGCTGCGGCGCCGGACGCATCACGCGTCGCCAGACGAAGAAGGCCAGCATGCCACCGCCCATCACCGCCAGACTCAGCGCCATGCCGGGCATGGCACCCATCTCGGCCATCGGCAGTGATACGGCCGGCGGTGACAGGGTCGAGCCCACGGCATTGATCAGCAACAATCCCTGACTCATGCGCACCAGCGCCCCGGCGGGGGCACGGTCTGCCGCATGGCTGACCGCGACCGGATAGAGCGTGAAGGCCGCGCCGCCGAGCAGGAACAACACCGTCAACTGCGCGATGCCTTCGCGTGCCGGCCCCATCAGCAAGGCGGCGAACCCGATGATGGCCACCGACAGGATGATCAATACCTGCTGACGATCATGACTGTCAGACCAGCGCCCGATGGGGTACTGCAGCAGCATGCCGCCGAGAATCACCAGCGCCATGCGCTGCCCGATCTCCGCGGTGTCCAGCACGCCGCCCTCCCCCAATGCCAAGGGCAGCAGGCTGTAGAGCACTGCCACCACCAGCCCCGAAGCCAGGCAGCCGAACACGCCGGTCGGCGTGATGCGAATCAGACGCCAGGGACTCAACGGCTCGGATTGCTCGATCAGCGGTGATACGCGCGGCAGCAGCACCAGCGGCAATACGGACGCCGCCGCCAGCATCGCCACCAGCATGAAGGCCGCCTCGAGACTCAGCATGGCGGTTACTCCCAGCAGCAGCTGCCCCAGCACGCCCGCGCCATAAAGCACGATCATGTAGAGCGCCAGCAGGCGTCCACGTACGGCGGGGTCGGCGGCACTCAGCAACCAGCTCTCGATGACCAGATAGACGCCGACCAGCGACCAGCCGATCATCATGCGCAGCAGGAACCACACCACGGGATGATCGCCCAGCCCCATGGCCAGGGCGGCGACTGCCACCAGCGAGGCGAAGCCGGCGTAGGCTCGGATGTGTCCGATGCGCAGCAGCAGGCGGTCGTTGACCAGCGCTCCCAGTCCAAGCCCCAGATAGTAGGCGGAGCTGATCAGGCCGATCGCCTCGCTCGAGACACCGGCGGCAGACAGCCGCAGGGGGACCAGCGAAGTCAGCATGGCATTGCCGATCCCCAGCAAGGCAAGGCCCAGCAAGGGCGCGAGAGACATCAACAACAGATGACGGGGCATGACCAGTTCCTCGGCCAGGCGCAGGACTGCGTTCGGCCAATGCCGCAAGGTGCGGAGAGCTACGGGAGAGGGAAGCGCCCTGCAGGAATCTCGCAAGGCGCGGGCAATATAGTGACAGTCTGCGCCAAATCCAAGTGTTTTTGCGTCAGCTTCACGTCATTTCGCGACATCGTTCATTGTCTCGCCCCGAATCTCGCGGCCAGCCCGGTCAGGCGCACGCGCGTGGGGCGGCTGGATCATGCCTCGGTAGCGGGCATCCTCCACTCCACACCCGCCACGCGAGCCCTTCAGGACATCGGAACGCGGAAGATGACGCTATCGCTCGCAATCTGCTCGAAGGCCAGGCCATGGGTCCGCGCCAGCCAGGCGAAGGTCGTCGGGCTGAACAGGCAGACATGGGTCGGGTCACGCAGATAGTGCCAACGCTTGAGCGCATCCAGATCATCCGCGGCGGGTTGCGTCATGATCCCCAGCAGGCCACCGGGTTTGAGACACCCAAGCCACTGACGGAAGACATCGCCGGGCGCGTAGAGATGCTCGATCACCTCGGTACTGACGATGAAATCATGCTGACGGGCGAGCGCTGCCGGGTTCGGGTGGTAATACAGATCATGCAATGCCATCGGGTGGCCGACTTCCTCGAACATCCGTGCCAGGGCTGGCCCCGGCCCACAACCGAAATCGAGCCCGCTGGCACCGGCCGCCAGCCGCTCGCACATCGGCGTGAACAGCCTGGACAGGAAGGTGCGATAGCGCGGGTCTGCCGGGTCGTTCTCGTGCTGGTCGTAGATGTCCTGCTCTGCGCGGGCATCCAGTCGTTGAGAGGGCGCGAGATACAGCAGATGACATTCGCCACACCGCAGGTAATCACGCTCGTCGGCAGGCGGACGCTGACCGGTCCGCGGACATGGCTTGCGTCGTTGCACCAGATGCAGCACAGGTTGACTGCCATGCGTCGCGCATAACGGGCATTGATGGTCGGATTCAGGTAATGGCTGTGCCGGGGACTCGGGGGCAATGGGGGAAGATGACATCAGGGCTCCGCGCAGGGCAAGGGACACGACAGGCACAAGACATGACAGGACGAGCACATCAGGGAAAGCGCATCAGGGAAAGCATCACCGAAAAGCACTACTGGAAAGCACGGCACACGAGAACCGCTCGGGCAGTGCCGTGGTCTGACTGTCTGACAGAGCGCCTCGGGACCACGCCAGCGACGTGATCCCGGATGTGCCGATGCCAGCATGATACTGGCAGAGCAAACGGGCCGCACGCCCCGTGCCACACACGACGAAGGTCAGTGCGTGCCCCCCGATGCCTCGAACCTGCATGACGTACGCCCCTCTGGCACAATGGGGCGCGACGGGCAGCGCAGGACTCGCCCTCTGACCAGTGCGGTATCTCACGCCAGACCACCGGAACTTCATGTGTGACGATGGAAAAGACTCTCAAGCGTTTTGAAAAGGCCATGGAACAACGCCTTTTACCTCTCAAGGCCAATGCCGTCGCCTGGCTATGGCAGCGACTCTCGGGCCTGACCACCCGCCAGCTGTGGTGGATGGCGCGCCCGGTCGCGCGTCTCGTGCAACTGCTCAATCCGCGGGAACGGCGCGTCACGCGCAGAAATCTTGGCCAGGCCTTCCCTCATCAGCCGCGTGAGACACGCGCACGCCTCGTGACCGAGAGCCTCGCCCACTCCACCGCCACCATGCTGGAGCTGGGCAAGGTATGGCTGGGTGATGAAGACGCGGTGCGCGATTCGATTCTCGAGGTGCACGGTCGCAATCTGCTCGACGAAGCCCGTGCCGAGGGACGTGGCGTGATCGTGCTGGCGCCGCACTTCGGCAACTGGGAAGTGCTCAATTTCTGGCTCTCGAGCCATTTCCCCTTCACTGCCATGTACGAGCCGCCCAAGTTCGAGCGGCTCGACCCGATCATTCGCAACGGGCGTGAGCGCATGGGGGCGAGACTGGTGCCTACCAACTCCCGCGGCGTGGCAGCGTTGCTGAAGGCGCTCAAGCGCGCCGAGGCGATCGGCATCCTGCCGGATCAGGAACCGGGACGCGGTAGCGGTGTCTTCGCCGACTTCTACGGCCGCCTCGCCTACACCGCCACTCTGCTCCCCAAGCTGGTGGCGAGAACCGACGCCCGCGTGGTGACCGGTGTCGCTCAACGCCTGGAAGATGGCCATGGCTTCGCCATCCACTTCCTTGCGGCGGATGAGGCGGTCTACGCCGAAGACGAGGTCATCTCGGCGCGGGGAGTGAATGCCTCAGTGGAAGCCGCGATCGCCCTGGCGCCCGCGCAGTATCAATGGGAATACAAGCGCTGGCGCAAGAGCCCGGAAGAACTGGACGAGCAGCCGGGCTGGCGTGAGAAGCGCTTCTATCCCCGCGACGACTCCTGGCTTTCCCTCAAGGGCTGGCGCCGCCACCTCAAGTACCGCCGCCGCAACGCGAAGCGCTCCTGACTCTCCAGGGACAGGGCAGCACTGGCGCAAACCGGCACAAGCTTCCAGACTTTCCTGCACGGCGGCGAGCGATGCCAGTCGACTTGCCGAGGCAGCCGCGACAGGCCAGGGAGGCAGTGGAGCACATGAGCAAGCGCCAACAGGAAATCCGTGGATGCGCAAGCATCAGACAGCTGATGGGGACGGCACTCATCAGCTGTCTCTGCGCGTCGTCTCCTGCCTGGAGCGAGGCAAGCAGCAACGACACCCTCGATGGCGAGACCTCTGCTCATGCCCCGACTCTGGCATTGCAGGCGGCAAGCTCGGTTCCCGAGGACGCCCCCTCCCTGAGGCTGCCACCAGGGGCCGGCATGACTCGGCTGGCATCGCTTCAGGCACCTCGCATGCTGCACCTCACCGCTCACGATGAGGTGTTGATCGGCTCGCGGGCCGGCAAGCTCTATCGAGGCCAGCTGGCCGATGATGGCAGCCTCAAGCGCATGGAAGTGCTGGTCGAGCTGGAAGGCTATCCCCACTCTGTCGTCGTCCGCGATGCGCGCCTGTATGTCGCGACCACGGACGCCCTGCTGGTCGCGGACTACCATCCCGGGATCTCCCTTGCCCCGAGCGACTTCCACCGCGTGATCGCGATTCCCGGCGGCGGCGGCCACAACTCGCGTACGCTGAGCCTGGGCCCTTACAATGGCCTGTATCTGGCGCTGGGGATCCAGGGCAACTGCTCCGATCAGTATCTGGCGGGCACCTCGCCTCGCTATCCACAGCAACAGCGCCGTGGGGGAGTGATGCGCCTTGAGGAAAGTGGCGAGCCTCCCGAGTGGCGTGCGTGGGCGAGTGGTCTGCGCAACCCCGTCGGCCTGGTCTGGCAGGCACTGGCGACAGGAGAGACGCGCCTGCTGGCCACCAACAACGGACCGGACCATTTGGGCTACGAGCATCCCCGCGAGCTTGTGGTCGCTGCCCGCGAAGGCAGCTTCCATGGCATGCCCTGGTATCAGTGGATCGATGGCCGCTGGCAGGCAGATGATTGCATCACGAGCGATTCACCGCGCGAACGTGACGAGATTGCACCGCCACTGGCCGAGATCCCCGCTCGCAGTGCGCCGATGGGTATCGCGGTGGTGCCGCCTGGGCATCCATTGGCTGCTGACATGGATGTCGTGGTGGCAGTCCACGGCAGCTGGGGCACGGCGCCCTCCGGCAAGGCGTGGGGAGACCCCGCCAGTCGTCGTGAGCCTCGCCTGCTGGGCCTCAAGCTGGCAACGCCAGACACTGAAGCACGCCTAGTGCCGGTACTGACCGGCCTGCAGGATGCCGCCAGCGGCGAGCGCTGGATACGCCCACTGGATGTAGCATTCGGCAAGGATGGCAGCCTCTACCTGACCAGCGATACCGGAGCCTCAGGACTCTATCGGATCACCTTCTCTCAGTGACCTCCAGCCGCCTCTGACTCGACACGGCGGCTCACGCGTTGATTCTTCGCCCAAGCGTTGAGCGAGCGTCTCGACGCTCTGCATCCATGGGGTGATCACATGCGTATGCTCTCAGGACGACGCCATCGCCGGAGCCTGCGCCATGACAAAGCCCTCCATCTTCTCGCCAGTTGCCAGACCTGCCCCCAGGGCTGTCCGTTCGGGCAGCGCCCTGACACGCACCCCGTGGCTGAGCATCATCATGCCAGTCCACAACGAGGCATCCGGTATCGTCTCGGCCTTGATCGCCTTGAGTCCACTGCGCGCGAGCGGGGATTGCGAGGTCATCGTGGTCGATGGCGGCTCCACGGATACTACCCGCGAGCTGGCAACGCCGCTGTGCGATCGCTGCCTGAGCAGTGATCCGGGCCGGGCAACGCAGATGAACGCCGGTGCCTCTCAGGCTCGTGGCCAATGGCTGCTGTTCCTGCATGCTGATACGCGCCTGCCGGCACATGTCCTCTCGGTACTGTCAGAGACCCTCGCCGAGCATCGCGAGTGCGACTGGGGTCGCTTCGATGTCGACATCGAAGGAGATTCTCCGCTGCTGCCCGTGATCGCCATGCTGATGAATCTGCGCTCGCGCCTGACCAGCATCAGCACGGGTGATCAGACCCAGTTCGTACGACGCTCCACCTTCGAGGCCATCGAGGGCTTTCCCGTCGTGCCCCTGATGGAGGACATCCAGCTGAGCGTCAGGCTCAAGCGACTGACCTCGCCGCTGAACCTCTCCGCCAGAGTCACCACCAGTGGAAGACGCTGGGAAACCCATGGCGTCTGTCGCACCATCCTCAAGATGTGGGGGCTGCGCCTGGCAGCCTGGGGTGGCGTATCTCCTGTCCGTCTGGCGCGCCTCTATGGATATGGTGCCGCCGCTCAGGCGTGTGAACAGCGTGGCTTGCCTCATGCCTGAAGCCTCGCTTGCTGACAGGGAAACCGACACGGCCGCGTATGACATGCGCCCGACGCTCATCATCTTCGGCCGCCTGCCACTGGCCGGACAATGCAAGACGCGGCTGATCCCTGCCCTCGGTCCCGAGGGGGCGGCACGCCTCTACTCGCGCATGCTGCGCAGAATCGTTCAGCAGGCCTGCGCCTCACGCCTCGGCAAGGTGGTCGTGATGCTGACTCCCTCCCCCGAGCACGCCCGGCAGCAACCTGAGCAGGCAGCCCTGCTGACGGAACTTGAGGATCAGTGGCGTGCAGAGAGCATGGCGGCACATGGCAGGCGGATCACGCTCGAGGCACAGCCACAGGGTGGGCTTGGGGAGCGCATGCATCAGGCCATGCTGCGCCACCTGCCCGCAGGCCCCGTGCTGCTGATGGGCTCTGACCTGCCCGCATTGGACAGTCAACGTCTGCGCGAGGCGGCGCGGTGCCTGCATGACCATGAGGCGGTGCTGCAGCCCAGCGAAGACGGGGGATACGGATTGATTGGCCTGAAAGCAGCCTGCCCGGCGGCCTTCCAGCTGGATCACTGGAGCCATGCCGACGTGAGCCGGGAGACTCTTGCACTGCTGGCTCAGGCAGGCAGAAGCGTCGGTTGCCTGCCTGTCAGCTGGGATGTCGATGAGCCTCACGATCTGGTGCGCCTGAGGCGACACTTCCCAGCCCTGATGGCGAACCTCTCCTCCTGTCAGCCTGCATGACATCTTTCCTGCAGCGCATGACACGCTTCCCGCATCGCAGGAAGCCCTTTCAGCATCGCAGATGGCCTCCCAAAGTCGCATGGGTTTTAGGGCGGCAGAGGCTTTTCCTGCACCGCAGGACTGTTACACTCGAGATATCGTGACGTCTGAGTCACAGCTTGACGGGGTGCCGGTAAGACCGGCTGAGATGTCATTCGCACTGTTCGAGGCCTTGCATCGAGGTGCGTGTATGACGATCCCGCCGAACCTGATCCGGTTAGTACCGGCGTAGGGATCAAGCGCGAAGTGTTGCCGCACATCATCTTCACCTCTTCCAGGTGAACGCCGCACCTCCCCCCGCTTTTTCCCTGCAGAATGCCGGACCTGACCACGCTCGAGCCAGACCTTTGCCACTCCATCACGGATTGGCAGCACGCTCACCGAGGGATGCGTCGATGCCCAGCTTTTCAGACCTGACCAGTGCCTGCGCCGAGGAATGGCGCGACTATCTCGAGCATGACTTCGTTCGCCAGCTCGGGGAAGGTCGTCTGCCAGAGGAGTCCTTCCGCCATTACCTGCAGCAGGACTACCTGTTCCTGATCCACTTCGCGCGCGCCTGGGCGCTGGCCGCCTACAAGAGCCGCACCCTCGCGGAGCTGCGTCAGGCCACGGCCAGTCTCGACACCATCCTCAATACCGAGCTCGACCTGCATATCGGCTACTGCAGCGAGTGGGGCATCAGCGAGGATGACCTGAGTGAGCTGCCGGAATCCCGCGCGACCCTGGCCTATACCCGTTACGTACTGGATTGCGGCCAGCGCGGCGACCTGCTCGATCTGCACGTGGCGCTCGCGCCCTGCCTGATCGGCTACGGCGAGATCGCCGAGTGGCTGCTGGACCAGGACACCACCGAGATCGAGGACAATCCGTACGCGGACTGGATCGCGATGTACTCCAGCGATGACTTCAAGGAAGCGGTGGACGCCGAACGTGAATGGCTGGACGCTCGGCTCTCGGAGGTCTCGGAGCGCCGACTGGGCGAACTGGTGGATGTCTTCCGCGATGCGACGCGTCTCGAGATCGACTTCTGGCAGATGGGCCTTGATCGCGACTGATCCGTGGCAGGCCGTCGCCTGACAGGCCGCGCCTGCGCGAACGGAAGACACACCGATTTTCATCGGCCTGGGGACGTGGTCCTCTCGCCAATCATCCAGACACACCACAGGCCATCAGAGCCTGAATGCGAGCACGATGACCTGGGCCAGCACAACGCTCAGCACAGGTCATGCCCGCATTGAATTCTGAGCACGCTTGACGGGGTGCCGGTGGAACCGGCTGAGATTCTGCATGCATCACCTCGCCGCCAAATGGGCGAGGCTGCCAGCAAGGGGTCCCGTGGAACCTGAACCGGTTAGGACCGGCGTAGGAATCAAGCTGATGGTCAGCCGCTGCCCGCGGCCGCCTCGCTCCCGGGCCACCTGTTGGCAAGGAGTCGGCGATGGCCATCCTCTCCCTGCGCACGGTCTTCCCATGATGACGTCTGCCGTGACGTCGCCCTTTGAGGAGACCTGCATGAGCACTACCCCCACGACTCAAGATCCGCAAGCCACCAACGCCGCCGAACCGTCGCTCGCCCCCCAATCTGAGGCTGCGCCGAAGGCGCGCGCACGTGCCGGTCGCAAGGATGGCAGTCGCCATCTCGCCAGCGAAGCCCGCGTCGACGCCGCCGCCATCGCGCCGCTGAGCGGCTCGCGCAAGATCTACATCGAAGGCTCTCGCCCGGACATCCGCGTGCCCATGCGCGAGATCGGCTGCTCGCCGACCCAGACCTCCAGCGGTCTGGAAGAGAATCCGCCGATCGTCGTCTACGATACCTCCGGTCCCTACACCGACCCGGCGGTCGAGATCGACATTCGTCGCGGGCTGGCGCCACTGCGCGAGAAGTGGATCGAGGAACGCGGCGATACCGAACAGCTCAATCAGCTGAGCAGCGAATATGGTCGCGTGCGCCAGGCCGACCTGCGCCTGTCGTCCCTGCGCTTCGAGCTGGACCACCGCCCGCGCCGTGCCCTGCCGGGCAAGAATGTCACCCAGCTGCACTATGCGCGCCAGGGCATCATTACGCCGGAGATGGAATACATCGCGATTCGCGAGAATCAGCGTCGTATCGCGCTGCGTGAGGAATATCAGGGCAGCGACTCCGTCGAGAGCATTCTGGGCCACCAGCACCCGGGGCACAGCTTCGGCGCCAACCTGCCCGACGAGATCACCGCCGAATTCGTGCGTGAGGAAGTCGCGCGTGGCCGCGCCATCATTCCCGCCAACATCAATCACCCGGAAAGCGAGCCGATGATCATCGGCCGCAACTTCCTGGTGAAGGTCAACGGCAACCTGGGCAACTCGGCGGTCACCTCCTCCATCGAGGAAGAGGTCGACAAGATGACCTGGGCGATCCGCTGGGGCTCCGACACCGTGATGGATCTCTCGACCGGCGCCAACATCCACGAGACCCGTGAATGGATTCTGCGCAACTCTCCCGTGCCCATCGGCACGGTGCCGATCTATCAGGCGCTGGAGAAGGTCGATGGCGTGGCCGAGAATCTCGACTGGGAGATCTTCCGCGACACGCTGATCGAGCAGGCCGAGCAAGGCGTCGACTACTTCACCATCCACGCCGGCGTCCTGCTGCGCTATGTGCCGCTGACCGCCAGCCGCGTGACCGGCATCGTCTCGCGCGGCGGCTCGATCATGGCCAAGTGGTGTCTGGCGCATCACGAGGAAAGCTTCCTCTATCGCCATTTCGAGGACATCTGCGAGATCTGCAAGGCCTACGACATCAGCCTGTCACTGGGCGATGGCCTGCGCCCGGGCTCGGTGGCCGATGCCAATGACGCCGCCCAGTTCGGCGAACTCGAGACGCTCGGCGAGCTGACGAAGATCGCCTGGCAGCACGATGTCCAGGTCATGATCGAAGGTCCGGGTCACGTGCCGATGCACCTGATCAAGGAGAACATGGACAAGCAGCTCAGCGAGTGCGACGAGGCGCCCTTCTACACCCTCGGCCCGCTGACCACCGACATCGCCCCGGGCTACGACCACATCACCTCCGGTATCGGTGCCGCGATGATCGGCTGGTTCGGCTGCGCCATGCTCTGCTACGTGACCCCCAAGGAGCACCTGGGCCTGCCCAACAAGGACGACGTCAAGACTGGCATCATCACCTACAAGATCGCCGCGCATGCCGCGGATCTGGCCAAGGGGCATCCGGGCGCGCAACGTCGTGACAATGCACTCTCCAAGGCACGCTTCGAGTTCCGCTGGGAAGACCAGTTCAATCTGGGCCTTGACCCGGACACCGCGCGCAGCTTCCACGACGAGACGCTGCCCAAGGATTCGGCCAAGGTCGCCCATTTCTGCTCCATGTGCGGGCCGAAGTTCTGCTCGATGAAGATCACCCAGGAAGTCCGCGACTACGCCAACGAACACGGCCTGACCGGTGACGCCGACAGCGTGATGGCCGGCATGCAGGAGCAGGCTGACAAGTTCAAGCGCGAAGGCAGCCAGCTCTATCAGGAGGTATAGGTAGAGAGACTGGCGCACGAAAGGCTGACGTGCTGAGCCGCACGAAAAACGCCCCGACCATCACTGGTCGGGGCGTTTTCAATGGCCTGCTGCCAACCGCTCATGACGTGTCATGAGCGTGATCCAGAGATCACGTGCGGCTGGTGACTTCCAGCAGGTGATAACCGAACTGGGTCTTCACCGGGCCCTGCACGGTGTTGATCGGTGCGCTGAACACGACTTCGTCGAATTCCTTGACCATCATGCCCGGGCCGAAGGCCCCCAGGTCACCGCCACTGCGACCGGACGGGCAGGAGGAGTGCTCGCGAGCGGCATCAGCGAAATCGCGGCCGTTCTCGATTTCGGTCTTGAGAGCTGCACACTGTTCTTCGCTGGAAACGAGAATATGACGCGCTGTGGCCTGTGCCATGTCTATCACCTGTCACTGATCGAATAAATGCCGCCGGCAATCACCGGCGGCGTGGCAGCACATTGTGGCCCAAGGCGACGCTCGCCGCTAGCGTCCGCCACAGACCCGGCGCTGATACTGGATGGCATCAAGGTCGCTGCTGCCCAGCAGCGCCGCTGTGGCAGCATTGCATTCCGCCTCTGCCAGTTGATCGGCACCTGAAGATTCAGCCCACTGGATATTGCCGATGCTGGGCTGATAGCTGACCGCCGCATGGCAGGCCATGCGCCGCGTACTGTGGTAACGCTGGGAGGGCAGGATCGGAGGATTGGCGGTCATTTCCTGACAGGTGGAAGCGAACATCTCACTGGCCGCTTGGCTGCAGCGGGTATGTGCCATGGCATTCTGCCGCTGATTGGCACACACGGAGCCATTGAGAACACGCCACTGCAAGGTATCGAAATCGATCATCTGCCCTTGATAGCGGGTCTCGACATGTTCTCGCTGAAGCCCTGCTGTCGACGTCAGATGAGACGCTACCCCCTCCCCGAATTGCCCACTCATGCCGGATACCGCGTCCATTAATGCTGCCAATGCCGCACTGACAGAATTCATCATACACTCCTTGTGTTGATGCCTCCCGACATATGCCGCCGGGGAGCCTTGCTCGATCATCCATGACCGTCACTTGCGGTGACATGATCTGGTAACGCTGCCTGATAGCGCTGCCGGATAAGACCGACCGATAGCGTCAGCGCGCTCACTGCGATATTACCCGCTCACCGCCATCATTGCCTTGACGCTCAAGGGGATGGTGCCAACGCTTCCTCCTCCCGCAACGAGCCATCAGGTTCAAGACTCCAGACGCGCGAACGCCCACCCGGAAGACCGGATGGGCGTTGTAGACGCTCGCCTGAGAGCGTCAGCAGCAGCCGCTTACTTGGCGACTTTCTGCATGGCCTCGGAGGCGGACTTGGCATTGTTCTCTGCCAGTTCCTGACCTTTCTTGGCGTATTCCTGGTTCAGCTCGACCACCTTCTGGGTGTCGTTCTGAAGCTTCTCGCCCAGAGACTTGACCGTCTCCTGCTGTTCCTTGACGAAGTTCTTCAGGCCTTCGCTGTCCTTGATCTCGAGCATGGAACGCGCCTGCGCCATGGAGGTGTCAACGTAGGACTTGGTCAGATCCATCTGAGCGCTGACCAGCTTCTCGCTGTAATCGAGGCTCAGGGCGCTGAAAGCACGCAGCGGAGCGAAGAACATGTCGTCGAACTGCTGAGTGGTCTTCTCAAGATTGGTGTTGAACATGGGGCACCCTCCAGGGTTTGGCATCACACGGAAAATGAAGCGGAGCTTTGCTCCGTTGGCTACCAGGACTGAACCAAGCTTGTGAGCCATGAGGTCGAGATCTCACTGCAAGCCAGCATTCTCGACAGGTTCCATCCTCGCTGCAGTGCAGCATAAGCCACCTCTTGCTGCACTGCAACATCAGGAGCGCAATATTGATCAACCACCTTGCCCTGCGAGTCTGCTGCCGGGCTGACTGCCCTCTTGCCTAGAGACGCCAAGCCCCTGAATGACATGAAGATTTCAGTCGCTCGCACGGCATCGCTGGCACAACATCCTGTCACCCAGCAATTCGCGCTGACCCTCGCTACGACATAACGCCACACTGGCCTTGGACAACCAGCGACGACACTCATCACAACGTGGCTGCAGGTATTGCATCTCATCATGGCCAGACGCCATGCCACGATGGCCGTGCGACACGTCAGAGGCTTTCGCGTCAGCGGAGGACACGCCCTGCAGCCTCACCTCAGAAACTGAAGGCTGCCAGTCCTGAGCCTGCAAGCCGTGGCACGTGGACGAGGGCATGGTCTGCGTCATGCCGGACATCAGTGTCTGGAAAGAGGATGAGGTGGCCTTTGGAGGAGTGGCCCGGCGAGTCTCGGAAGGTGTTGGCCCCTCCTCACGAGGCGTGACCTGAGGAGCGTCATCCCCGCTTGAAGAAGGGATGGCGTCATCACGCACGGGGGCCACCGAGGGGGAAGCGGATGGGTCCTGGGGTGGTACCCAGGCGTAGGCCGTCTGCTCATCGGGATGGATGGCCACGGTGGAATGTTCTGACAAGCCGAGTCGCGACGCCCAGTCGACCCGTGATGGGCCATGCTGCGCCAGGATGGCACGACCGAGACGCCTCAGACGACGCGGGTCGATCCGGTGGGTGAAATCACGCATGCGGGCGACGGAGGCCGCCCCGCTCCCCAGATTGAGGCATTCTTCGGACAACCCGCGCAGGTCCACCAGCGCTCGACTGTCCAGAATATCTTCGGGAGGCCGGCTGACCTGTTCCTCGGCGGCAATGACCAACCGATGCGTCAATTGTGGCTGCAGCACCATCCCGAGTCTGGAAGGCAGGAGACCTGAGCTCTCCAGCCAGCGGCGAAAGCACTGCTGCTGTTCCTTGAGTGCCAGCAGCGGTGATGGCGTCAACCGCAACTCATCACCGCTCTGAACGACCTCCCCGGTATCTTCCAATGAGCCCTGCCCGACGGAAGCGCCTTGCTCGACAGAGGGGCCTTGGTGCGCGCTCAGCTCGCCAAATGGCGAGATCGTCAGCGGGAGATCAAAGCAGGACGAATCCAGTACCCAGAATTGCATGAGGCGATTGATCAGCACGTGATCCAGCTCGATCACGCCATCATCCCCTTCCAGGCGCAGGTCATGCAGCACGACCCAGTCATCGCGCGACTCGAACAGGGTGTTCAGGAATCGGGCGAGCGAACGACGACGCTCCTGATGCGCTCGAACGCCTCGCAGCATCCTCAGAACCTGCTGGCGCTCCTGGGTGCTCAAGGTGGCATTCTGCGCCAATACCTCAAGTACCAGAACGTCATACTCCCTGGAGTCACAATCCTTGAGCAGCATGGGAGCCTCTAAATTTAGAACATTAAGATGTTTTCAGTGTAGTCATCGCAGTGCCATCTCTGCCACCTGCTACCTGTCAGGGCATCCACCAGCCAGGGGGAACAAGCAGGGGAGAAACGGGTACAGGGCAGATCTTGAGGATAGCGCTTCAGGACAGACCTTAAGAATAGCGCTTCAGGACAGACCTTCAGGATAGATCAGGCTGCTGATGATAGGGCAGCATCGCCTCCACCTGGCGTCGCGCCCCGCTCAACCAGCGCGCTTCCTCCTCAAGCGCGTCAGCCACGGCTGACTGCAGGCCGGGATGTACCAGCCAGTGCAATGACCAGGTGTCATAGGCCGAGAAGCCGCGGCTGATCTTGTGCTCACCCTGTGTGCCTGGATCAAAGCGCGTCAGTCCCCGCTCAAGGCAGAACTCCAGCCCCTGGTAATAGCAGACCTCGAAATGCAGGCAGTCCGCCTGCACTTCACTGCCCCACCAGCGCCCATAGAGGCAATCGGCACCGACAAGGCACAACGCAGCCGCCACAGGATCGCCGTGTTCATCACGCGCCTGCACCAGCAGCAGCTGTTCGGGCATGCTGCGCCTTAAGCGCTGAAAGAACGCCAGTGTCAGGTAGGGCCGTTGTCCGCGCTCCAGATAGGTCATGCAGTAACAGCGATGGAATGCTTCGAGATCGCTCTCACCGATGGCTTCACCGCTGAGGCGCGCGAGGGTGATGCCCTGCTCGAGCACCTTGCGGCGCTCGCGGCGGATCTCCTTGCGTCGCTTGGAGCGCAGACTGCCCAGCCACTCATCGAAGTCTCGCTCACCTCGCGACTGCCAGTGATACTGCATGCCACCACGCAGCATCAGCTGTGGACTGACGGCTTGCCAGTCGCGGCACTCGTCGAGATCCGCGAACAACAGATGAAAGCCACTGTGCTCAAAGCGTCGCAAGGGCCCGCCTGCGTCGACGGCGGGTGCCACGCCGGCCTGAAGCCTGGGCCACAACCAGGCAAGCAGCGCTCGACGGGAAGGGCCTCCCGTCTCCGATGAGGCCAGGACCAGCCGCGGACCAGCGCTCGGCGTGAAGGGAACTGCCGACAGCTGCTTGGGATAATAACGCCCACCGGCCTGCTCCAGCGCCTCGGCCCATTGCTGGTCAAAGACATACTCGCCCCGCGAGTGCAGCTTGAGATAGCGCAGCAAGCCGGCGACAAGCCGTCCTGACTCGTCACGCACCAGCAAGTGCGCCGGGTACCAGCCCGTAGACGCGCAGGCCGCGCCGCTGTCTTCCAGTGCACGAAGATAGGCATGTTGCAGAAAGGGATACTCTTTTCCCGCCAGCGCATCCCATTCTGCGGGCGTGACAGCGCTGATCGACGAGAGCACGTCCAGCTGCCAGTTCGCGCCACGTCTGCCAGTGGCCTCAGTCCCGATCTGCCTTCGCGACGCATCACTCTCCTGATGCCCTGCTTCCCGGTGCTCGCTCACCCTGCTCTCCTCTGAAGATGCCCACTCTGCCGCCCGGCCGATATGCCGCCTGCCCCAGGACATGCTAGTGTGTCGCCATGATGCAAGACAATGAGACTGCCATGACTGATACATCGCCTCCCGCCGACAAGCCTGAGCCCACGCGCGATACGGCGACGGCTACCGAGCGTCCCACCACTCCCTCTGCGCAGGAAACCCGCGCCGAGACCAATGCCATGGCACTGGCCTCCTTTGCCCTGAGCGTGCTGGGCTGTCTGCTGGCACCCGCGGCATTGGGTGGCATCGTCTGCGGTCATCTCGCCCGCCGACAGATTCGCCAGCGCGGTGATGCCGGCGATAGCTGGGCGCTGGCCGGCCTCATACTGGGCTACCTGCTCATCGCGTTGTCATTGGCGGGTCTGCTGATGTTCGGCGGCATGATGCTCACCATGTTCGGTATCATGGCGTTCAGCAGCTGACGCAGGACGACCCTCCTTCAGCCTGCCCCCCGATTTTCATGCCAGCGGGACACCCTGCCGCCTTGAGCACCTGGTGTGCTCCCGCCAGCGATTCCGGCTCCTGTGAGCCGCCTCATACCTGAGCGAGCCTCGATGCTGCACTCGATTCTCGATAATGATTTCTACAAGTTCACCATGCAGAACGCGGTGGTGAAACTGTTTCCCTACGCACGCACACGTTACGCCTTCATCAACCGGGGCCAGCATGCCTTCCCCCCGGGATTCGGCGAAGCACTGCGCGCGGCCGTGGATGACATGGCACGCCTGGCGCTGAGTGCTGAGGAAAAGGAGTTTCTGGAGCAGCAGTGCCCCTTCCTCGACCCCACCTATCGTGACTTTCTTGCCGGCTTTCGCTTCGATCCCGCGGAAATCACCATCACCCAGTCGGGTGAGGAGCTTGAGGTGCATATCGAGGGCTACTGGTACCGCGCCATCCTGTGGGAAGTCCCGCTGATGGCGATGATCAGTGAGCTCTGGTACCGCCTTGGTGGCGATCAGCGTGACAGCGACAAGAGCGTGCGTGACAGTACGCTGACCAAGATCGAGCACTACAAGCGTCTGGGGGTACGTGTCGCCGAGTTCGGGACGCGTCGTCGCCATTCCTATGCGGTCCATGATCAGGTAGTGGCCGCCCTCAAGGAACAGGGCCGTGGCTGCTTCATCGGCACCAGCAATGTCCACATGGCCCAGCGTCATGGCACCAAGCCCATCGGGACGCATGCTCACGAGTGGTTCATGTTTCATGCAGCGCGCTTCGGATTCAAGATGGCCAACATCCTGGCGCTGGAAAACTGGGTGAAGGTCTACCGGGGTGATCTGGGGATCGCGCTTTCAGATACCTTTACCAGTCGTGCCTTCTTCAGAAGCTTCGACAAGAAGTTCGCCAAGCTGTTTGATGGGGTACGGCACGACAGCGGTGATCCCATCGAGTTTGCCGAAGCGACCATTCGCCACTATGAGTCGCTGGGCATTGACCCCAAGACCAAGACGATCATCTTCTCGGATGGTCTGGATACCGACAAGGTTGACCGTATCGTGCGCTATTGTGCCGGTCGTATCGGCATGTCGTTCGGGATCGGCACCAATTTCACCAATGACGTCGGCCCCCAGCCGATGAACATGGTCATCAAGATGACGGAAGCCCGGCCCGAGGGTCAGGATTGGGTGCCGGTGATCAAGCTGTCGGATGTGTCCAGCAAGCATACGGGTGATCCGGACATGATCCGTCTCGCGCATCAGGTGCTCTCGCTCAAGGAGCTGGATCAGACGGCAGACTGACGCGCTCGCCCCTGACACCGTCACCCCGCAATGAAGAAGCCCGTTCAGGATGATGCCTGAACGGGCTTCTTCATGTAGGTCACGCATTCGGCGTCACGACAACCTGCTCACGTCTGCGGCTGGGTCTTCGGTGACTTGAACACGCCATTGAACAGATTGAGCATGACCTGCCAGGAGGCAGCATCCGCCGACGCATCATAGCCGAGCGGGAGGTCGTACCTGGCGGCCTTGGCATCCGACTCCGGATTGGTGAACGCATGCTTCGCCCCCGGATACTGGATCAGGGTCGTCCGCGTACCGAGGGATTCAAAGGTAGACAGCAGCGTGTCCAATCCTTGCTGCGATACCAGAGAATCCGCCTCGCCATTCTGGATCACGACGCGTCCGGCGAAGGGCTCGGGATTCTCGACGGCGATTCCAGGGCTGCCGTGGAAGCTGACGACAGCCTTGAGCGGAGCGCCGGAAAGCGCCATGTTCAACACGACACCTCCCCCGAAGCAATAGCCGATGGCCGCAAGGCGGTCACCATCCACCTCGGGGCGAGAACGCAGCACCGCCAGCGCCGAATTGAAGCTGGATTCGGCCTTCGGCCAGTCACTCATCACCGCCGACGAGAAGGCCTTGGCATCCTCGGGATGCTCCGCCGTGCGGCCTTCACCGTACATGTCTACCGCCATCACGACATAGCCGAGCCCCGCCAGCTGCTCCGCGCGCTTGCGAGCATAACTGTTGAGCCCCCACCACTCATGGACCAGCAGTATGCCGGGACGACGCCCCTTGGCCTTGGCATCACGCGCGATCAGCCCGACATGCTCCTCACCATTGGCACGATAGGTCACGACCTCGGTGACGACCTGCGGTCCTTCGAGGCGGTCGACGAGGGTGCCATCATCGGCCGCCAATGCCTGCCCCGCGGACAGCACCGATTGTGCAAACAACAGACTTCCGGCGCACCAGCCACGTAACATACGCATCGCCCACTCCTTGTGCAGATTGACAGAGTACAGAATGATGGAACGTGCCCACTGTCGTGTCGCGGTCACATCCCTTCCTCCCGATTGTCCTCGCTCACCGAGCTTGATGCCACTACCACCCGGTTACGACCACTCCGCTTGGCACTGTAAAGCGCCATGTCAGCACGATGCAGGAAGTCGTCACGGCTCTCCCCGGGCAGCGGCGTGGCGACGCCGAGACTCACGGTACACAGCAGCTCCTGCTGCATGAACGCGAAGGTCATGCCGGCAATCTTCTGACGCAGACGCTCTGCCATGCCGACAGCGGTGGCGACCCCGGCATCAGCCAGCAAGATGCCGAATTCCTCGCCCCCCAATCGCCCGAAATAGTCATTGCGCCGCAATTGCTGCTGACAGATGCCGCCCAACCCACTCAACAACTGGTCTCCGGCGGCATGACCGAAGCTGTCATTGACCCGCTTGAAGTGATCCACATCGAACAGGACCAGGGCAATCTGGTCCCGCGAGGCGGATACCAGCAACGTATCCAGCATGGAGAGGAAGCAGCTGCGGGTCATGGCACCGGTCATCGCGTCCGTCATGGCTTCATGCTCGCGCCGCTGTTCGATCAGCTTGCGTTCATTGATATTGCGCGAGACCGACAGAATCCGGAGATAGCGGCCGGTCTTGGGGTCCATCGAGGGCGTGGAGATGGATTCGAACCACAGCGTATGGCCCTGCTTGTGGAGAATTCGGAAGTCGACACGAAAGACCTCTCCAAGACAGGCGGAACGATGGACCTTCCTGGCGACGCGGTCTCTGTCATCCGGATGAATCAGCAGCTTGATCTCGCTGCCCTCGATGTCATTCACGCCAAACCCGCAAAGCCTCTCGACGGATGGACTGATGTACTGACAGATCCCGTCACTGCCTTCAATGCTGACCATGTCGCTGACGGAATCGAGAATGAATCGATAGCGCTCCTCGCTCTGACGCAGCGCCCGCTCGATGTGATGGCGCGCCGTGATGTCGTCACAGTAACCATTCCATGTCACGCTGCCATCGATGGGGTCCATCGGTTGGGGCAAGGCCACGCAGGCCAGCCGCCGGGTTTCCCCATCTGGATGCTCATAGTAGATATCCGGCTCCCAGGGCGACTGGGTTTCGGCACTGGCGCGTGCCGATTCAAGCAGTCTTTGCCGCTCCTGGTCATTGAGATGCGACAGGAAGCGCGAGGCATCCTCAAGTGTCGCGTCAACTTCCTCTCCCAGCAGTTGATGGGCGACCGGCGATAGATAGGTATAGGTGAACTCATCCTCCCGGCTGAGCCGGCATTGAAACACCATGCCCGGCATCTGCTGTATCAGATACTCCAGCTGGCGTCGATGAGCCTCGCTTTCACTGATGTCACTCAGTTGCCCCAACACCTCTCTGACGGCGCCTCCGGCCGCATAGTAGAGGTGCATGTCATCCTGCAGATAGCATTGGCGGCCATCCACATGGCGGAAGGAGTAACGCAGGCTGACGCTGGCACTGCGCGAGTCGACGGCCTCCTGAAAGCGTGCCTGACATTCCGCCAGGTCATCCTCGCAGATGCGTGACTGCCAGATTCGCGGGCTGGCCAGCAGCAGGTCCCGCGACAGGCCCGCCAGCATCTCGACGCCGGAGGAGATGGATTGCAGCTCCTCCAGTGGCCAGAGGCCTCGCGCACAATAGCGCACCCCCGGGGTGTCATTGAGCTGAGTCATCAACCGCTGACGTTGATTGACCGCCTGCTCCAACCGGTGGTGAGTCGCGCTGATGTCACGCACCATCACGGCGACTCGAGGCGAGTCTCCTTGCTGCGTCCGGCCCAGACCCACCAGCTGGACGGAAAGACGACAATCGCCACGTGGCAAGCTCAGGCTGACGTCACACTGCAAGGTCCCGGCTCCTTCCAGACAATGCATGACGTGGGAGTGATACACCCGCTCCAGGGTCTGTCCCGCATGTGCCATGGCGGCGTCATGGTAGAGGTGCCATGCCGGATTCGCCTCATGCAGGTACAGGGAGGTTCCTCTCACCTCCAGCATGGCCATGGGGTCTCTGCTGCGCATCAGCATCATGCGATATGCCTGAAGCTGCTGTCGCTCGTGGGCAAGTGCCTGTTCTCGTAGGGAGATATCGACGACTCGACCGCAGACCGGGTGATTCGCGCCGGAGCGCCAGAGTGTTTCCTCCACCAGCACGCCGTGTCCACTGCGATCCCTGATGCGATAGGTCATCGACCCGGCAGGAGCACCGGAGGCCCGGAAGTCTCTGACTCGCTGACGATCTGCCGCCACGATCAGGGAGAACCACAGTTCGGGATGCTTGAGGAAGTCGCGCTCGCCATACCCGAGCAGACGCTCCACTGCAGGATTCAGGGTAAGGAAGCGCTGGCCGTCCGCGCTCAACATGAACAGGACATCCCCTGCGACGGCATGGTAATGGTGCAGCAGGCGGGCATCTGAGAACGATTCCAGCAATGTGAGACTCCCCTTTGGGTCAGACGTCGCCCCTCAGAGTGCGTCATCACCCCGCGCAAGACCAGTGCGTCACGCCAACGCTGGAGGGCACGTCACCGTCAAGGGCAGGCAGGCCCATACCGCCTCTAGACTGACAATCTCGATGGGCAGCACGAAAACGCCCGACCCGGAACAGAGTCCGGGTCGGGCGTGAAGGGGTCAGAGCGGAAGGTGCTAGCCTTGTGCGGTACGTGCACCGACCATGGCATCAGCCTGCAGGGTATCCGGCTCGCTGACCGTGTCATGCGGGGCACCATCGCGGGCGACATCCTTGCGCACTCGGCTCGCCGCAGAGGGCGCCTTGGCTCGCCTCTGAGCCGCGCCGGTAGCGTGACGTCGCGTGGCAGCTTCCTGCCGCTCTCCACCACGGGCGCGGGAGTGCTCCAGCAATGAACGAAAGTCATCCGGCGTCATGTCAATGCGCTCTGCGGCGGCACTCTCCTGCCAGAGAACATAGATGGCCGGCTGCTCACGCCCGAGATCCATGCCGACCACGCGTCCCTGACGTTGTGTCCCGGGGTCGCGCAGCGTCGCACCGATCAGTTCGTGGGCTTCGCGAATGGCATCGTGCATCTGAGACAGCCTGCTTTGGAAGTCAAGAGATCTGCCGAGAACAGCGGCAGTGTGGCAATACCTTCCCTGCATTGCCCCAGTACATGAACATTCGCAGGACGAAAGCGTGCCTGCATGATCTGACATGCCACCCGCGCTCACGAGCGACGTACACGGCGCATGTCAAGAGTAAAGTGTAACACATGTTCATAGTTTCGCTAATCACACCGACACCACCCACAAGAAAGCGGCACATTGCCTGCCATTCGACACTTTTCACCGCACGTTATGCCGACCAACTTCAGAGAGTGTCGCCATCTTTGTAATCTCTGTCTCTCATGCCACACGCGAATGATGCCAAACGAAGACACGAATGCCTGGAGGACGAGCATCGCTAGGCAAGCCCTCATCTCGAGATTCAGGCGAAAAAAAACCTCCCATGACTGGGAGGTTCAAAGAGTGGATGACGCGATGTCATTCCGAGCAGCATCGAAGCCGGTCTTGGCGCCAACCCTGACCGACACACGATTGAGAGGGGACGAGTGACATTGCCTTGTCCGTGGAGCCTGAGCGCGACGCGAGAATCCTCGGGCCACTCGTCCTCACCTGGGGGGAGCCTGTCGAGTCTCTGACAGGGCTCCGAATTCTGAGACCTCACCTGTGCCAGCCTGAAGAGATGGCCTCTTCAGGGAACCTCAGGCGAGGCCTTGAGTCATCTTACTTGGCGGCCTGCATGGCCAGTGCGGTGTCGAGCATGCGATTGGAGAAGCCCCATTCGTTGTCGTACCACGCCATGACCTTGACCAGACGCCCTTCGCTGACGCGAGTGTGGTTGCTGTCGAAGGTGGAGGAATGCGCATCGTGGTTGAAGTCGATGGACACCAGCGGCAGCTCGTTGACGGCCAGCACGCTGGAGCCTTCGGCAGCCTTGGTCACGATGGCATTGATCTCTTCGATGGAGGTATCGCGAGAGGCCGTGAAGGTCAGATCGACCAGCGAGACATTGATCACCGGCACGCGAATCGCCAGACCGTCCAGCTTGCCATTGAGTTCCGGCAGCACCAGGCCCACGGCTGCCGCGGCACCGGTCTTGGTCGGAATCATGGAGTGCGTGGCACTGCGGGCACGGTACGGGTCGGAGTGGTAGACATCCGACAGGTTCTGATCGTTGGTGTAGGCATGGATGGTGGTCATCAGACCGTTCTCGATGCCGACTTCGTCGTTCAGCGCCTTGGCGACCGGTGCCAGGCAGTTGGTGGTGCAGGACGCGTTGGACACGACCTGATGCTCTGCCTTCAGCGTGTCTTCGTTGACACCGAACACGATGGTGGCATCGGCATCACCGCTCGGCGCGGAGATCAGCACACGCTTGGCGCCGGCTTCGATATGCTTGGCGGCAGCGGCACGCTTGGTGAACAGACCCGTGCATTCCATCACCAGGTCAACATTCAGGCTGGACCACGGCAGTTTGGCCGGATCGCGTTCCGCCAGGATACGAATCTTGTCTTCACCGACGAACAGGTTCTCTTCGTCATGAGAGACCGTCTCGGCGAAACGACCATGCACGGTGTCGCGGCTCAACAGATGAGCGTTGAGCTTCGGATCTCCCAGATCGTTGATGGCAACGACCTGAATGCGATCATTGTATTGGCCTTCATACAGCGCACGCAGCACGTTGCGACCGATGCGACCAAAACCGTTGATGGCGACGCGTAATGTCATGACTCAACTCCTGTGGCGTATGGCAGGTGCAGGTTGGCACATGGCTTCACTGCTCGGGAAGACTTGGCGCATCCCGGGCAGACCAACGTGGCTCATGAAAGTATCCTACACGCTTTTACGTTAATTTGGCCGAAAGTCGTCCAGTCTTCAAGCAGTTTTTTTGTTAAGTTTACCGAATATTTCGAACAAATGCGTTTCCTGAGCAACGTGACGCGCTACTGTAGCCTGCTCTCGGCAGGATGACCGAGACTCCAGACTTTACAGTGCCGCCGTCACTGGCTAGCGTCGCCCTAGACAGGCACGCCCGATGCACGGGAAGCCCCCATTTCTTCGCCAGCCTCGGCGCCCTGCGCCGCCTGACCCATGAGGTAAGAGCATGTCCGTCAATCCGACCGTCGAGCGCGTGACTCAGCGCATCATTGATCGCTCCAGCGAACGTCGTGCTGCCTATGAGCAACTGATGGAAAGCCAGCAACGCCGTGGCGTCCATCGTTCCGAACTCTCCTGCGGCAACCTGGCGCACGGCTTCGCTGCCTGCGGTGAGACCGACAAGAATCGCCTCAAGCTGATGAACTCGGCCAACCTCGGCATTATTTCGTCATATAACGACATGTTGTCCGCGCACCAGCCATTCGAGGATTACCCGCGCATCATCAAGGAAGCGGTTCAGGCGATGGGGTCCACGGCCCAGTTCGCCGGCGGCGTACCCGCGATGTGTGATGGCGTGACCCAGGGGCAGCCGGGCATGGAACTGTCATTGTTCTCCCGCGACCTGATCGCCATGGCCGCCGCCATCGGCCTGTCACACAACATGTTCGACGGCGCCCTGTTCCTGGGTGTCTGCGACAAGATCGTGCCGGGCCTGTTCATCGCCGCGGCGCGCTTCGGTCACCTGCCGAGCCTGTTTGTGCCCGCGGGCCCGATGCCCTCCGGCCTGCCCAACAACGAGAAGGCGCGGGTACGTCAGCTGTTCGCCGAAGGCAAGGTGGGCCGCGACGCGCTGCTGGAAGCCGAGTCCGCCTCCTACCACAGCCCGGGCACCTGCACCTTCTATGGCACCGCCAACTCCAACCAGCTGATGATCGAGTTGATGGGCCTGCACCTGCCGGGCGCCTCCTTCGTCAATCCGGGCACCCCGCTGCGCGACGCCCTGACCCGTCACGCTGCCGAGCAGACCATCCGCAACAGCGAAGTCGGTGGCGACTATCGTCCCTTCTATCGCCAGATCGACGCTCGCGCCATCGTCAACGCCATGGTCGGCCTGCTGGCCTCCGGCGGCTCCACCAACCACACCCTGCATCTGGTCGCGATGGCGGGTGCGGCAGGCGTGACCATCACCTGGGATGACTTCACCGAGCTTTCCGCCGTGGTCCCCAGCCTGACGCGCATCTATCCCAACGGTCAGGCTGACATCAACCACTTCCAGGCAGCCGGTGGCATGAGCTTCCTGATTCGCGAGCTGCTCAAGGCGGGACTGCTGCACGACATCACCACCCAGGACGGTGGCACCCTGGCCGGCTACGTGCGTGAGCCCTTCCTCGAGAACGGCAAGCTGGTCTGGAAGGATGGCCCCACCGACAGCCTCGATGAGGACGTGCTGCGTCCGGTCGCCAATCCGTTCGCGCCGACAGGCGGCCTGACCGTGCTCGAAGGCAATCTGGGGCGTGGCGTGATCAAGGTCTCCGCCGTCAAGGAAGAGCACCGCCTCGTCGAAGCCCCCGTGAAGCTGTTCAGCGATCAGGACGAGCTCAAGGCCGCCTTCGAGGCCGGCGAGCTGGAACAGGACATGGTCGCCGTGGTCCGCTATCAGGGTCCGCGCGCCAACGGCATGCCGGAACTGCACAAGCTGACGCCCTATCTCGGTATCCTGCAGGACCGTGGTTTCAAGGTCGCGCTGGTGACGGATGGCCGCATGTCCGGCGCCTCCGGCAAGGTGCCGGCCGCCATCCACATGACCCCGGAAGCGCTGGACGGTGGGCCGCTGGCACGACTGCGCGAAGGCGATGTCGTTCGTCTGGATGCCAACGCCGGCACACTGGAAGCCCTGGTCGAGGAAGGCGAATGGCAGGCTCGTGAGGCCGAAGGCATCTCCCGTGACAGCTACCACCATGGCCTGGGCCGTGAGCTGTTCTCCGGGATGCGCTCCCTGGTCGGTGGCGCCGAAGAAGGTGCCTCCAGCTTCGCAGGCTACGGCGACCAGCCCGGCAGCGGCCACGACCGCAATACCCACTGAGCAGCCACGCAAGTCGACTGAGGACGCCACACGATGACTCGTGAGACACCGAGCCGCTTTGCCTTGGTAGGCGACATTGGTGGTACCAATGCCCGGCTGGCGCTTGTCCAGCCGGGCAGCCACACCCTCCATGACATCCACACGCTGGCCTGCGCCGAGCATTCCGGACTCGTGGAGGCCGTCCAGGCCTACTACCAGAGACTGGGGCTTGCCCCTGACGAACAACCCAAGGAGGCCTGCCTCGCCTTTGCCTGCCCGGTCCATGAGGAGCAGGTCAGCATGACCAACAACCATTGGTCATTCGCCAAGAGCGACGTGCGCGAATCCTTGGGCCTGACACGCTTCAAGTGCCTCAATGACTTCACCGCCATGGCACTGGGCGTGCCGCACATCGAGCCCGATGAGCGACTGCCCATCGGTGAGGAACTCACGGAAGGAGCGGGCAATGATGCCGCCCCCCGTCTGATCATGGGCCCGGGAACAGGACTGGGTGTCGCGGGTCTGGTACATGGCACCCACAACTGGATTCCACTGGCTACCGAAGGTGGGCATGTCAGCTTTGCCCCCACCGATGCGCTCGAGGATGCGCTGCTGAAGATCTTCCGGCGCTGGCACGGCAGAGTCTCTGTGGAACGCCTGCTCTGTGGCCAGGGAATGCTCGAGATCTACCGGGCGCTGGGCGAACTGCGCGGCCTGCCGACTCCGCTCGAAAGCGCTGCGGACGTCAGCCAGGCCGCCCATGCCCGCGATGCGCTCGGGCAACCCAAGGACAGCCTGGCTTGCGATGCCGTGCTGCGCTTCATGAAGATTCTGGGAGACGTGGCCGGGGATCTTGCCCTGGCGCTCGGCGCGCGTGGCGGCGTGTATCTCTGCGGCGGCGTCCTGCCGCGCAACCTTGACCTGCTCGGGCAAAGCGATTTTCGCCGCGCCTTCGCCGACAAGAACCGCATGAGCCGTTACAATGCCGCGATCCCTACCTGGGTGGTGACCGCGCCGTGGACCGGTCTGCTGGGGGCCGCCGAGGCACTGCACAATGAAGAGGTGGCCTGACGCGATGCCGTCGGCCACGCTCCTGAACCGTCGAGGAAGCTCGAGATGATTCCTGAAAGTCTGCGCGCACTGGTGGATGCCACGAGCGGCCAACGTACCTGCGAATGGCAAGGCCGCATGCTCCTGATCCTCAACCGCGCCTGGGGCGAGCTGGTCGTCTGCCACCAGGGCGCCCAGGTGCTGCATTACCAGCCAGCATCCCAGCGCCCCTGGCTGTGGGTCACCGAGACGCCGGCGGCGCTTCCGGGCAGCATTCGTGGCGGCATTCCGCTGTGCTGGCCCTGGTTCGCTGACGAGTATCCTGAGGGCGAGACAGAGCTACATGGCCCGGCGCGCAAGGCCGAGTGGCGCATCGACGCGGTAGAGGAAGACGAGGAGGAAGGCGTCGAGATCCACGCCTCTCCGCAATCGCCCCTGCACGCGGCACTCTCACCTCGCGTCGTCATCTTCGCGGGTCGCCACTTCCTGAAGGTGGAGCTGATCACGGAAAATCGCGGCGAGGACCCGGTCAAGATGACCGGCGCCCTGCATACCTACTTTGCCGTGGAAGATGCCTTCCAGTGCCGCGTCACCGGCCTCGCCGGCGCCAGCTATCTGGACAAGCGTCAGGACTTCTCGCGTCTTGATCAGCAAGGCGAGCTGGGCATTCGCGGCCCGCTGGATCGCATCTACCAGTCAAGCCAGGTCCAGGTGCTCGAGGATGGCCAGCGCAGGCTGCGCATTGCAAAGCAAGGCTCCGACTCCACGGTCGTCTGGCACCCGGGCGATGCACCGCCGGCCGATACCAGCGTCGAGAACGCCCGTGGTTTCCTGTGTGTCGAGACTGCCTGTACCCGCCTTGACCCCGTCTGGCTGCCACCGGGCGCGCAACATCTGCTGGTACAGCACATCTCCCCTCTCGAACAGGAAGGGTGACACTCACGATCCATACACCACCTGTCAGCCTCCCACTGACAGGTGGCTACCGAGCGGCGATCAGCAGGCAATCATCGGCAGACGCCTTTCCCATGGCACTGAATCGTGTCATGCCACGCCTGCCAGCGTCATTCGTCAGCTCAAGGCGCGCTGGTCAGCGACGGAATGCAGACTGGCGACACAAGCTATCCACAACCCATACGATGGACACTTCCATGCTGCAATTGACCCGTAGTGTTTCCTGGCAGGCGCTGACCCGGCTAGGCGAGGTAACCCGCAACGACCGTATTCGCGACTACTTTGCCGCGGACCCCAAGCGCTTCGAGAAGATGAGTCTCCGGGTCGGCGGCCTGTTCCTCGACTATTCCAAGCACCACATTTCCGACGAAGTGATGAAGGCACTGATCGAGCTGGCAGACCACTCCGCCCTCGTTCAGCGTCGCTCCCAGATGTTCTCGGGTGACATCATCAACGTGACCGAGAATCGCCCCGTCCTTCACACGGCCCTGCGCAGCCAGTCCAATACGCCGGTCATCGTCGACGGCAAGGACGTGATGCCGGAGATCCACAGCACTCGCGAGCAGATCCGCGCCTTCTGCGAAAGCGTGCGCAGCGGCGAATGGAAAGGCTATGACGGACAACGCATCCGCGATGTCGTCAATATCGGCATCGGAGGCTCCGACCTCGGCCCCAACATGGCCTGCCGCGCCCTGCTCAAGCATCGTCATCCGGAGCTGAACTTCCACTTCGTCTCCAACGTGGATGGCAACCACATCCAGAAGGTGCTCAAGCGCCTCGATCCGGCCACGACCCTGTTCATCGTCTCCACCAAGACCTTCTCCACGCAGGAGACCCTGCTCAATGCGAAGTCAGCACGTCGCTGGTTCCTGGAGCAGGCAGGTCAGGATGCCGACGTCGGCGCCCACTTCGTCGCGGCCTCCACCAACCGCAAGGCGGCCAAGGAATTCGGCATCCGCGAAGAGAACGTCTTCGAATTCTGGGCCTGGGTCGGGGGCCGCTATTCCATGTGGTCATCCATCGGTCTGCCGATCGCCCTCTCCATCGGCTATGACGGCTTCATGGAACTGCTGGAAGGCGCCTATGAGATGGACCAGCACTTCATCGAAGCGCCGCTGGGCGAGAACATGCCGGTCCTGATGGCCCTCATCGGTATCTGGTACATCAACTTCATGGGTGCCGAGACCCAGGCCATCGTGCCCTACGATCAAGCCTTGCATCAGCTGCCCGCCTTCCTGCAGCAGCTCGACATGGAATCGAATGGCAAGTCGGTGGACATCTTCGGGCGTCCTGTCGACTACAAGACCGGCCCGATCGTGTGGGGCGAGACCGGTTCCAACGGTCAGCATGCCTTCTTCCAGCTGCTGCACCAGGGGACTCGCTACGTTCCCATCGACTTCATCGCTTCCCTGAAGCCGGAGCCGGGTACCGAAGAGCACCACTTCGCACTGATCACCAACATGCTGGCCCAGGCCAATGCCTTCATGGAAGGCAGCCAGGACGGCAGCAACCTCGACCCGCATTACAATTGCCCGGGCAACCGTCCCTCGAGCACGCTGCTGCTTGATGAGCTGACACCGCGCAACCTGGGGGCGCTGATCGCTCTCTATGAGCACAAGGTCTTCGTGCAGGGCGTGATCTGGAACATCAACTCCTTCGACCAGTGGGGCGTGCAGCTCGGCAAGCGCATCGCAGGCGAGATCAGCGCACGCATCGATACTGACGTCCAGGCCTTCGATCCCTCCACCCAGGGCCTGCTGGCACTGGTACGCGAGCACTTCCCGGCCGCAGGAGACAGCATGCAGCCAGAGACAGGCGTGAACAGCACCAAATCAAGCAAGAAGACCCCGACGGCCACCACCAAGGGAGCAACCTCCTGATGACTCCGGTAATCGCATTCGGCGAAGCGCTCGTCGACATGCTGTCCAACAAGCTCGGCGGCCAGGCCGTCGAGCAGGAAACCTTCACGCCCTACGCTGGTGGTGCGCCCGCCAATGTCGCCGTGGCCTGCGCACGTCTCGGGCTGCCCAGCCACTTCGTGGGCATGCTGGGCCAGGACAGCTTCGGTGACTTCCTGCACGACGAACTGGCCACCCATGGCGTACGCCTGGATCACGTCAAACGCACCAGCGAGGCACGCACCGCGCTGGCCTTCGTCTCGCGCGACGAGGACGGCGAGCGTCGCTTCGACTTCTATCGTCCGCCGGCAGCTGACCTGCTGTTTCGTCCGGAACATGCAGGCCCGGAGCTGTTCGCTCAACCCGCCATCTTCCATCTGTGCAGCAACAGCCTGACCGACGCCGGTATCGCGGACACCAGCTTCGTGCTGGCGTCTCGCGCACGTGCTGCTGGCTCCTTGGTCAGCGTGGATGCCAATCTGCGTCACAACCTGTGGCCGAATCAGCAGGTCGACGTGTCACTGGTTACTCGCCTGCTGGACAACGCCGATATCCTCAAGCTTTCCCAGGAAGAGGTCGAGGCACTCACTGACGGCCAGCAAGAGTCCGATTGGCTGCAGGCACGCCTGCAGGCCGGCGTCCGCCTGATCGTGCTGACCGACGGCCCTGGCACCATCCGTGCACTGGTGCGCAAGCAGAGCGGCGAGGCCAGGACCGTCAGCATCACGCCGCCGGTGGTCAAGGCCATCGATACCACGGCCGGCGGTGATGCCTTCATCGGCGGCTTCCTCTCGGCGCTCAGCGAAGCCGGTGTGGATGCAGCCCTGCTGCGTGACTGGTGCGAGGAGGAGAGCCATCTTCAGGCTGCGCTTGAGCGTGCAGCAGCCTGCGGTGCCTTTGCCGTGACTCGCCCTGGTGCCTATGCCGCGCTACCGACTCGAGAAGACCTCACTGCCATGCAGTGAGCGGCCCGAGTGACGTCACTGGCCACCTCAGAGCCAGCGACAATCTTGAGACGCGCACGTAAAAGCCCCGCTGATCTGATGATCAGCGGGGCTTTTGATTTTCTGAGTTCAAGTTCCTGGTTCATATTCTGAGTACATGTCTTGAGTACATGTCTTAAGTACATGTTCTACGTACACGTGCCAGGTGTCATGACAGCCCTGCGTCTTTTGGCCAAGACCAACCAACAACAAATATGCCTGCGAAGCGCGGCAGAAAGCCACGCAATTTCCGTCTCAAGTCGGCACCTATCAGACGTAAAAAAGCCGGCCCCGAGGGACCGGCTTTCGTTAGCTTGCTAGACGTTTGAGGGCGTCTTAGAAGCCGTAGTAGATGCCGACTGCAGCGCCGTCACCAGCGTCGCCAGAGCGATCGTACTGGGCGTATTCAATGTAGGTGTACATCGCGGAAGAGATGTTGTAAGTCACACCCAGGTTGAATTCGTTGAAGCTGTCGTCGCCGCCATTTTCGGAAGCCACGGTGGAAGCATCTTCAGCGTCGACGTACTGGTAGCCGCCGTAGACGTCGCCCATGCCGTAGCCGTAACGTGCGCCGATACCGTAGTAATCAACGTCGGTGTCATCTTCTTCACCCGCGAAGCGCTCAGCCTTGACGGCGATGCGCAGGGCGTCAACGGTGTACTGACCGGTGATACCGTACTGGTCGCCGATGTCACTGCCGTTGGTGGCTTCGAACTGGTCCAGGTTGTCATACACACCAGCGATGGAGAAACCGCCGACGGTGTACTTGGCACCTGCGAAGAAGGACGCCTGATTGGAATCAGTGACGTTCTCGTCTTCACCGTCGCCTTCGAAGTTGGAACCGACAGCGAACTGCAGGCCGCCCATGACCGGAGACATGTACTGCAGCTTGTTGCCTTCACGAGTCTGGCTGTCACCGTCGATCTGGGTGCTGGAATCAGTCAGGTCGAAGTATTCGTTGTTGGAGATCGGATCCTGGATCCAGTCGTCCATCAGCTGATCCCAGGAACCGATACGCGCGTCACCGAAGGAACCCTTGGCACCGACGTAGGACTGGTCGCCATCGTTCAGGCCGTTGCCGCCGCCCTTGGATTCGTCAGCATCGTATTCCCACTCGGCCTTGAAGTAACCGACGATGTCATCGTTGATCTTGTGCTCACCCTTGGCACCGAAGGTAGAACCGTTGTCGCCCAGTTCACTTTCCGGGTCACCGCCGAGCTGGTCGACATAGGAGTATGCCAGCTGAACGTTGCCGTAGATGTCCAGCTTGGTGCCGTCTTGATTGTAGACGGTTGCAGCGGAAGCGGAGGTAGCAGCCAGGGCAGCAGCGCCGGCGATGGCAGTAGCCAGAAGTGTCTTTTTCATCGCGATAGTTCCTTAACTAGCGTTAACTGTTCGATCGTGTCTGCCGGTGGCAGTGGCCGAGGTTCCGGGCGCTTGATGACGCCTCTAAAACCCTGTGGCCTTGTTATTATCCAATGCTCGCAGGGAAACCATATACCGGGCTTTCAGGATGTGCAACAGAAAAAAACACTGTTTTCGATCACTGGTCCTGAACCAATACGCCGGTCAATTGTCTGGCGTGCCAACACTCTAGAGCGGAAGAATGAAGGATTCATGACAACCATGGGTTTTCTCGAGGGTTTTGACGTTCGCTGATTTCCCGGCAGTCAGAGCGAAGACACACTTGCCTCAGCCATGACATGCAAGACAAAAGTAGCATGCACTGAGCCGATGAATTCTTTGTCATCTCACGCCATTGGAAGCTCATCATTCCCCTTGCATGCCATCGTGCAAATCTCTGGAATCGAAAGGAAACCGAGCATGGACGCGCCTCGGTGAAAAATGACATGGCAGTCAATTTTCGGTGTCTTCTTCAACGACTCACCGCTTTCCTCCGATGACCTTGACGTGATGAAACCCCGATCACTCGATGGAGTGACCGGGGTAGTCCATGGTGGCCTGACCATGATCAGGCTGAATGCCGCTGGTCAGAGCATCACTGACGGCAGTACCTCACGTCGCGACTCTGGTGAGGGATAGCGCAGGATCGACATGTCGCCTGCACGAAGTTTCCACATTCCTGTCGCCTCGTCACCGCGATGGAGCATGGCGCCATCATTGGCTTAGCCAGTTGGGCAGGAAGAGTGAGATCGACGGGACATAGGTGATCAATACCAGGAACAGCAGCAACAACGACAGCCACGGGAGTGCGGCACGAATGACCCAGGTCATCGGCTTGCCGGTGATACCCGCGGTGACGAACAGGTTGAGCCCCACTGGTGGCGTCAGCATGCCGATCTCCATGTTGACCACCATGATGATGCCGAGATGGATCGGATCGATGCCCAGCTGCGTCGCGATGGGAAACAGGATCGGGGCCATGATCAGCAGGATGGCCGAGGGCTCCATGAAGTTGCCCGCCGCCAGCAGCAGCAGATTCATCACGATCAGGAATCCCCAGGCTGGCAGCCCCCAGCCGATGATGGTCTCGGCGATGGTGTGAGGAATGCGTTCAGTGGTCAGCACATGGGCGAACAGCATCGCATTGGCGATGATGAACAGCAGCATCATCGAGACGCGCGCACCATCCAGCACCACCTTCTTGACCTCCTGGTCCGAGAATGAGCCCACCAGGCCTGCCGGCACCTGCCAGAGAGCACGCAGCCCGGCTCTGCCCCATGCTTCGTTGCCTCTGCGCCATGGCACGTCCTTCAAGGGCCCCATGTCGCGATAGCCCACCACTGCGATGAACCAGGCGTAGACCGTCGCGACCGCCGCCGCCTCGGTGGGGCTGGCCACCCCGCCGTAGATCGAGCCCAGCACGATGAAGATCAACATCAGCCCGCCCATCGCGACCAGCCCCGAGCGAGCCAGCGTCCTGAGACCCGGGAACGGCTGTGAAGGCAGTTTCTTGATTCGGGCAGCGATATAGATGGCCACCATCAGGATGCCGCCCATCAACAGCCCGGGAATCAGGCCCGCCATGAACATCTTGGCCGCCGAGACCTCCGTGGCCGCGGAGTACACCAGCATCACGATGGAGGGAGGAATCAAGATCCCCAGGGTACCGGCATTGGTGATCACCCCGGCCGCGAAGGATTCGCTGTAGCCCTGGCGCACCATCCCCGCGATCACGATGGAGCCAATCGCCGCGACCGTGGCCGGAGAGGACCCCGAGACGGCGGCAAACAGCATGCAGGCCAGCACCGAGGCCATCGCAAGCCCGCCACGGACATGACCGATGGCATCGGTCGCGAAGGTGATCAGGCGGCGCGCCACGCCTCCCGTCGAAAGGAAGGTGCTGGAAAGAATGAAGAAGGGAATCGCCAGCAAGGTGTAGTGATGCGACAGGGCTTCAAAGAGCTTGATGGCGACCGAGCCCAGCGAATCACTTGAAAACAGCAGTATCGTCGTGACACTGGAAAATCCGAGCGCGAAGGCGATCGGCATGCCGAGAAAGATGCCACCGAACAGCAGCGCGAACAGAGTGGCTATGGTCATCGTCTGGGTTCCTGATCACTGTCACGTTTACCACCGGTACCATCGGAGCTGTCACCAATGACCGAGTCAGCCGGCTGCACCAGGTGCATGCTGTCCTCGCCTTCGTCGTGAAAGCCGAAACCGCTGGCATCTCCGCGTATCACCTTCCAGCCCAATACCGCGAAGCGCAGCATCAGCAGCAGCATCGCGATGGGCAGAATCGTCAGGGCATACCACTTGGGTATCGCGATATCCTCGAGTTCGATACCGATCATCTGCATCAAGGACAGATATTCGTAACTGCCGACCAGCAGCATCACGCAGTACGCCATGCAGATGACCAGCGCGGCCAGGGTAGCCACCCGCTGCCAGATCAGTGGCAGCATCTTCACCACGACATCCACACCGATGTGCGCGCCCTGCTTGACGCCCCACGACACGCCGATCAGCACGAACCAGCCCGCCAGATAGAGAGTGGCTTCCTGGGACCAGCTGATACCGGTATTGAAGACGAAACGCAGCACCACCTCGACGAAGACCAGCAATACCATCGCCACCAGCAGCAGCGAGAACAGCGTCTCTTCTGCCTTGTGTAGCCATCCAAGTTTCATGGCAATGTCCTCATGCCCTTCATGGAGACTTGCCTCGCACGAGAGGACGGACATGTCGCGTCTCCCGGCGAGGCAAGTGATTGTCAGCCTGCGCGTCTCAGCGATTGGCATCCTGAGCGGCATCGATGATGTCCTGACCGATATCATCGGCGAATTCACCCCACACCGGCTTCATCGCATCCACCCACTGCTGGCGCTGCGCATCGTCCAGCGTGATGATCTCGCTCTGACCGGAGTCGATGATGGCCTGCTTGGCCTCGAGATTCTTGGCCTGGGACAGCTCATTGCCATAGGCGATGGCTTCATCCAGCGCTGACTTGACCTCGCCACGCACCTCCTCCGGAAGCCCATTCCAGAAGCGTGCCGAGGACACCACCATGTAATCCAGCACGCCGTGATTGGATTCGGTGATGTAAGGCTGCACTTCAAAGAACTTCTGGGAATAGATATTGGAGTAGGTATTTTCCTGACCGTCGATGGCCTTGGTCTGCAGCAGGATGAAGACTTCGGAGAACGGCTTCTTCAGCGAGACGGCATCCAGCGCATCGAACTGCGCCTCGAGCACGTCAGAGGTCATGATGCGGAATTTCTTGCCATCCGCATCATCAGGCACCGTGAGCGGTGAGGACGCGGAGAGCTGCTTCATGCCGTTGTGCAGATACCCGAGTCCGACCAGTCCCTTGGGCTCCAGCGCCGTCAGCAAGGATTGGCCTGTCTCGCTGCTCTGGAAACGCTCCACCGCTTCCATGTCCTTGAACAGGAACGGCAGATCGAAGACCTGCAGCTGATCCGTGTATTTCTGGAACTTGGAGAGTGACGGAGCCGCCAGCTGGACATCGCCCAGCAGCATGGCTTCCAGCACCTTGTCATCCCCATAGAGCTGGGAGCTGGGATAGAGCTCAACGGCCACCTGATCCCCCAGTCGCTCTGCGACCAGCTCCTGGAACTTCTTGCCCATCTGCCCCTTGGGGGTGTTTTCCGCGACGACGTGAGAGAACTTGATGGTGATGGGGTCGGCCATGACAGCGGTCGAGGCCATCAGAATGGCGGCACTCAGGGCTGTCAGGGCAGGCTTGAAAAGGCGCATGGCAGTTCCTCTCGGAATCTTGGTTGTTATTGGGGTTTGGTCATCTGTTGATCATCCCGCCTGGCGTGTGCTGCATCACGACACTCGGCATGAGCGCGAGTCGCAACGCCAGACATGAGCGCGAGCAGGGACACCTGGGTATAGCGAGTACCGCGCCATGAGCAGCACATTCCCAGTTTTTTCGATTGAATTCAGATACCTGTGGCGAAAACCCTTCTTCGCGACATGAGTGGACTTGCCGACAGCGCCGGCCCGATGTGCGGATTTCCACCCACCAACGACAGAGCCCCTGTGCGGCAATCCGCACAGGGGCTCTGAACACTGACGATCAAGGTGACAGTGCGGGCTGGCCATGGGGCCTGCCTGCACGGCACGTCGCTAGCGGTGCTTGGTCATCAATTCACTCAGCTTGTGGCTGATGCGCTGGCTGGCAGCCTGCTCCTCACGCTCCTTCTGCTGACGAGTCAGCTCCGCGAGCTGCTGACGTGCATGCAATGCCTCGTCTTCCGTGACGGCACCCACGGACTGACCTTCAAGATCGACCCGCTGCGTGCCGGCACGAACGGCCTTCAGGTAACGTGGCAAGTGGACGTAGCCCGCCAGAGCGCGGCGCACGAGCTTCTCGTCCCAGGGCTCGTTCTCCAGCAACTCGACATGGATGCCGATCTTCAAGGGACGGGTGTGGCCCTTGAAGAAGGTATCCGGATAGCGCTTGTACCATTGCTTGAGCAGCGCCTGGGGCGACGGCGGCGTTGCCTGGTCCGGTGTCTCGTCAGAGCCAGCGGATTCGACTGGCGCGTCGTTAGACATTGCTGGCGACGGTACAGACTCGGCGTCAGCGGTCTCCCCCGAGACAACATAGGGTGACTCGCTCGCGGAGGCCAGCTGCTCCGCGGCAGCTTCCACCTGCGCAGCACTGGGGCGCGCATCCTCCACCGGCTGTGACGCGGGCGACTGTGCGCTGCGTTCGCGCAACTCGCGCAGCTCGGCATCACGCGCCATCAAGGCCTCGCTCAGCCCGGTCAGCTGCGCCTGCTGCTCCTGCATCTGCTGGCGCAGCGCGGCCAGCGTCTCGCGTAGCTGGGCATTTTCCGATTCCAGCGCCAGACGAGCCTGACGCTCTCCGTCACGCTGCTGTCGCTGGGTGTCGGCTTCATGTTCAAGCGCAGAGTACAGCGCTTCGAGGCGATCCATCGTCAAGGCCTGAGCCTCCCTTGCACGCTATGGGCAGTTCCGTTTGGCACCAGTCTGTGTCAGTACCTGCTGACTGTAAAGTTCCCGCTGGCAGGCGCAAGCGCTAGTCGTCCCTGCGCTCATAGCGCACGAAGTCATAGGCAGGCAGGCCTTCACCACTTTCTCCCGGCACACGCTGAGCTTCTTCCCAGTCAGCACCAAGCTCCGGGAAGTGCGCATCGCCTTCGATCTCGACCGCTACCTCGGTCAGGTACAGACGCGTGGCGACGGGCAGTGCCTGTGCATAGATCAGTCCACCCCCGATCACCATGATCTCGTCCACACCCTCGATCATCGCATGGTGATCCGCCATGTTGAGCGCCGCCGCCAGATCGTGACAGACCCGAACGCCATCGTGGTGGAACTCGCTGTCACGCGTGACGATGATATTGAGTCGATTGGGCAGCGGCTTGCCGATGGAGGCAAAGGTCTTGCGCCCCATGATCACCGGCTTGCCCTGGGTCGCATGCTTGAAGAACTTCAGGTCTTCCGGCAGGTACCAAGGCAGATTGTTGTCGACACCAATCACGCGATTGACCGACATGGCGGCGATCATCGCCACCGGGACCACGGTCTCGGCGGCGGCACTCAGCGGAGAAAATTCCTTGTCACTCATACGGCCACCTGCGCCTTGATATGCGGATGGGATTCATAGCCTTCGATGGCGATGTCCTCGAAGGTGAAGTCGAACAGATCCGTCACGTCCGGATTCAGCTTGAGCGTCGGCAGGGCCAGCGGCTCCCGCGTCAGCTGCTCACGCGCCTGCTCCAGATGATTGCTGTAGAGGTGGGCATCGCCGAGGGTATGAATGAATTCCCCCGGCTTGAGACCACAGACCTGAGCGATCATCTGGGTCAACAGCGCATAGCTGGCGATGTTGAACGGCACGCCGAGGAAGATGTCGGCGCTACGCTGATAGAGCTGGCAGGACAGCCGACCCTCGGCGACATAGAACTGGAACAGGGCATGACACGGCGGAAGCTTCATCTGATCGATGAGCGCTGGGTTCCAGGCCGAGACCATCATGCGACGCGAATCGGGATTGGTCTTGATCTGCTCGATGACATTGGCGATCTGATCGATACCTTCTCCACTCAAGCTCGGCCAGCTGCGCCACTGGTAGCCATAGACCGGCCCGAGATCGCCATTCTCATCGGCCCACTCATCCCAGATACGCACGCCATTTTCCTTGAGGTAGGCGATGTTGGTGTCGCCTTTCAAGAACCACAGCAGCTCGTGGATGATCGAGCGCAGGTGCAGTTTCTTGGTGGTGACCAGCGGAAAGCCTTCGGCCAGATCGAAACGCATCTGGTGACCGAAGACACTCAAGGTACCGGTACCGGTGCGGTCGCCCTTTTGCGTGCCGTTTTCCAGCACGTGGCGCATCAGATCGAGATAGGGTTGCATGGGCAGCGGGTCCGTACGGCGGATCAGAGGCTGGCTCGGCGAGCGGATCCGGGGGATCGGCTCTGCACCAGCCTCTTCATGAATTCGAATCGTTCACTTGACGATATTTTACGCTGCCAGATACGCAAGAACGCGGCCCGATGGCCGCGTTCTTGCGTATCTGGCAGGGGGCCAGTTTACACCGATTGCCCCCTGTAATCACACCTGCATTCCCACCTCAGGATGCGCGAGGCAGCGGCGGCTGCGCCACGTCCTGACCACGCGACCATGCCATCAGCAGCAACCCGAACAGCACCATCGGCAGCGACAGCAGCTGACCCATGGTCAGCCAGTCGAAGGCGATGAAGCCGAGCTGGGAATCCGGTTGGCGGAAGAACTCGGTGATGAAACGGAAACTGCCGTAGCAGAGCAGGAACAGACCGGAGATCAACCCCTTCTGGCGCGGCTCTCGCGAGGCGAACCACAGGATCGCGAACAGCGCGACGCCTTCCAGCGCGAATTGATAGAGCTGAGAGGGATGGCGTGGCTCCGGCCCGTAGAGCGGATAGACCATGCCCCATGAGACATCGGTGATACGCCCCGGCAGCTCCTGGTTGATGAAGTTGCCCAAGCGCCCTGCGCCGAGGCCGATCGGTACCATCGGCGCGATGAAGTCAGTCAGCTGGAAGAAGGTCAGCTGGTGACGACGCGCGAACACCAGCATGGCGATCAACACACCCAGCAGGCCGCCATGGAAGCTCATGCCGCCATCCCAGACCTTGAAGATCCACACCGGGTCCGCCAGCAACTTGTCGAAGCCGTAGAAGAGCGCATACCCCAGGCGCCCACCCAGCACCACGCCCAACGCACCGAAGAAGATCAGGTCTCCCACGGCATCCTGACTCAGGCCGACCCGCCCGCGCCGGGCACGCGCCAGCCCCCAGGCCGCCGCGAAGCCGATCACGTACATCAATCCATACCAGTGAATCTTGAAAGGCCCCAATGCCAACGCCACGGGGTCGATCTGAGGATATTGCAACATGAGAAAACCTTGAATGAATAAGTCGGCACGACTGACGCCAGTCGCAAGTCTTTCGCCATCAATCCGATGCGCTACCGGTCAGGTGGCGAAGGATAACAGCTCGCGCATGAACGCCACCTAGCAGCCCTTCCCGGCAAAGCGGACATGCCGAGATGTCTCACGAGACGAGAAAGCGCAGCCCCACGATCACGAGAATCAACGCGAACAACCGCTTGAGCAACAGCGCCGGCAACGCATGGGCCAGCCGTGCGCCCACTCGCGCGAAGGGCACCGACACCAGCACGATGCCGAGCCAGGCAACCCAATGCACATAGCCGATGGCATGCTCCGGCAAGCCCGGGGCGTGCCAGCCCACCGCGATATTGGTCAGCGCTGCCACCAAGGCGATGGGAAACCCGGCCGCGGCCGCCGTCCCGACCGCCTCGGTCATGCGCGCCTGCCAGCTGGTCAACATCGGCACCATCACCGTCCCCCCTCCGATCCCGAAGAGCGCGGATACCACCCCGACGGTGCCACCGCCAAGAAACTGCCCGGCACGCCCCGGCGCCTGCGCCAGCTGACCCACCTTGAGATCCAGTCCCATCTTGACGGCGACCAGCAGCACGAAGCCACCGAACAGCAGCTTGAGCATCTCGCTGCTCAGTCCGCCCGCCAGCACCACCCCCAGCGCGGTTCCCACCACCAGTCCGGGCAGCAGGCGCTTGAGCCAGTCCAGACGCACGGCGCCACGCTCATGATGCGCACGCGCCGATGACAGCGAGGTCACCACGATGGTCGCCAGTGAGGTACCTATCGCCAGATGCATCAAGACATCAGTGGCGACACCTTGCAGCGCAAAGGCTGCCGCCAGCACCGGCACGATGACCAGCCCGCCACCGATACCGAACAGGCCGGCGATCAGACCCGCCACGGCCCCCAACACGGGATACCACCACCACATGCCCCACTCCTTGCACCTGTCTTCATCGAGAACCTCTGTCAAAGGGCCGGGTTGAGGCCATGAACCGATGGCTCATCGCTCACCCTTGCCAACTCAGACCCCATCACCCGTCACGCCACCTTCTGCTCCCGGTGCCTTCATCGTGGCCCGAGGCAGCCATTTGCGAACCTTGTCGATCAACGCCTGAGGACGATAGGGCTTGCCAAGATAATCATCCAGACCTGCCGCGAAGAAACGCTCGCGGTCCGCCTCGCTGGCATTGGCCGTCAGGGCAATGATCACGCTACGCCTGTCACTGCCGGCCCCGGCCTCCTGTTCGCGCCAATTCCGGGTAACGCTGACGCCATCCATGCCGGGCATGAAGATATCCATGAACACCAGGTCGTAGAAATGGCGCTCGCGCGCGGCCAGCGCATCTTCTCCACTGCTCGCCGTATCCACCACCAATCCCTGGCGGCCGAGCACCGTGCGCGCCAGCATGGCGTTCACCGGACCGTCATCGACGACCAGAATGCGAGTTTCGACAGGATTGTCCGGCCAGGACAACGGCACCAGGATCTCCAGCACCTCCTCCCCTTGCGTCTCATGCTGTCGGTAGCGCCCGCCGAGCTCCTCCACCAGACGACGAGCCATCAACAGCGAGGAAGGCGCATTGCGCCCGACATCGAGGCCACAGTGATCGTGAAGCTCAAGCCTCAGCCAGCATCGCCCCCCTGTCTCAGTGTCCCTCAGGCCAGCTCCCGTCGGGCCACCGGCCAGCGACGACGCACCCTCGGCGTCCACCACCTCGACGAACACGCGATGCCGACCCGCGCTGGCGCGTCGACAACCATCTTCCGACAGATGCTCGAAGAGCTGCGCCAGACGCCGTACATCGCCACGCAGCAATGCAGGCAGCGCGCCCAGCTGCCACTCGAAGGGCAGTCCCACGTCGTGGTAGCGCTGCTGCATGTCATTGAGCAGCGCTCCCAGCGCCTCGGCCGGCGTGAACAGATTCTCCTCCAGCGGCGTGCGCACGACATCGTCGCGCTCCGTCAGCACATTCAGCAGCTGTGCCACGCTATCGAGACGCCCCTGCAGCAGGCTCAGCTCGGCATCCTCCAGATGACGCTCGCGACGCAACTGCCCCAGCTTGCGCACCAATCCCTGCAAGGGAGGCGTCAACTCGGCGTGCAGCATGTCCAGATAGTCACTCTTGAGGCGGGCTTCCTCGCGCGCCCTGTCGCGTGCGACCAGCAACTGCTGGCTGGCCTGATCATGTTCTGATTCATCAATCATCACGCCCAGCACTTGGGCGGGGTCGTTGTTGAAACGGCACAGCTCGAGACGCATGCGCCGCATGCGGCCCTCGGCATCATGGACGCGCAATTCTCGACTGTTGGGTACGCTCGGGTTGGGCTCCAGCATCAGCAGACTCCCGACCGAGCGCCCCAGCGCTTCATGTAGCACCAGCCCGAACAGCTTCTCGAAGGCAGGATTGGCCATCGCCAGCAGGCCATGACGCATCACGAAGGCAGGCAGTGGCAAGGCATCCAGTTCGTGGCCACGACCACGGCGCAGCAGTGCCACGGCAGCACGGTGACGGCGCAGAATCTCGTCGGCCGGATACGCCTGATGGGCCGAGACGGGATACTCCTCCATGACCTGCCCCTGCTCGAGCCGCACGCTCTGGCGTGCCAACCATTCCAGTGGCTGCCCCAGGCGCTGATCAAGGCGACGCAGGCGCCATTGCAGAATCAGCATGCTCACCGCGAAGACCAGCAGCAAGGCACCGGCGCTGCCCAGCAGCAATGACAGCAATGGCATCTCGCCCGGCACGTCAAGATCGCGCCGCGCCACCAGTCGCCAGCCATTGACGGGCAAGGTGTCCCAGACGACGGCACGCGCCGCAGGTCCTGGCAGCAAGGTAGCGCCACGCAGACCGCCGTCCACCGCCTGGGCCACGTCATCGGGCAGGCGTCGCGGCCGAGGGTCACGCGTATTGCTGCTGGCCGCCCACACTTCCAGGTCCTGACCGATCAGCCAATAGGGGGCCGTGCGGCCCTGACCAGGCAGCAGCAAGCGAGATTCCATCTGGGGGACCGCGAGATCCAGCCCGACATGGACCTTCTGTCCCGCGTTGAGTTCCACCTCGACCAGCGCGGTGATCTGAGGCAGGCCCGCCGGACCGGGATGTGGCGGCAGCCAGACGACCCGCGGCGCGCCGTTGTCCGAGCTGCTGGCCAGCTGGCGCTGAGTGGCAGGTGTGACATCGGTGTAGGGAAGGAGCCTGGTGCCCGGTGAGAAGGCATCCAGCACGTTGAACCAGGGGTAGAGCATGATCATGCTGTTGTCGAGACTGACGAACAGTCGCGAGATCAATGGGTCCGTGGAATACAGATCCGACAACAGCCATTGCATCCGGATCAGGCGTCGCGCCACGTCGTGATCCTGCTCATCCAATGCGCGGTGAAACTCTCCGTACAAGGCAGCGCCGCCACGCGTGATCGGCCGGAACAGCTGACCTTCCTCGGTCAACACCAGCTCATTCAATGACGAATCCGCCTCGTCCCCGGCATGGTCGAGATGGCGACGCGTGTAGCGCGCCAGAATCTGCAGACGACGCTGCTGCGCCTCGAAGCGCTCATTCACCAAGGCAGTGGCCAGCGAATGCTGCTGGCGAAGCTCGCCCAGGGCGCTGTCCACGAGCTTGTGCCGCTCGCTGTCCCAGGTGACCCAGGCCCCGACCAGACAGCTGAGCGCCACTGCCAGCTCGGCGAGCAGCAGCGGGCCCACCGTCAGGCGACTCATGCGCCGCCATACCGATTCCAGTCCACTGGGGCTGCTCTCACTGCGGTTCCCCGCACTGCCGCCATCCTCGAGACGAGTGGCGTCGCCGGTGACGCCGGACGCTCCCGTCGGGGGAGCCTCCGCTTGGGAAGATTCAGCCTCGGGCGAGCGTGACGCTGGCTCGACAGGGGGAGGACGGCGCGAGAACATGGTCTGGGAGCATCCTGTAGATGGACCTGACAGCAAAAACCATCGGGCATGGGTGCAGCGATTCGTGACGTGGCGTGACATTGCCGCAGCAGTACGATCGGGTCGCATCGAGCCATGCTGCCCGTAGCCCGACGTCACGGCAGATCGTCGGCCCGTTCGCCACAAGACTGCAGCATACGCAAGCCACTGACAGGCGTCATGTTCCCGGCGCGACACCTGTCACATCCTGATCCCCGGGAACCTCGCCCACCCTCTTTCGGAGTCTCGCCATGTGCCTGATGGCATTCGATTGGCAGCCAGATGCCACGACAGGTCACTGCCTCACGCTGCTGGGCAACCGCGACGAGTTTCATGCCCGTGCGACCACTGGCCTGTGCCGCTGGCCGGATACCGCCCTGTGTGGTGGTCGTGATCTGGTGGCAGGAGGGGGATGGCTGGTCATGCATCGGGCCGGCGCCCTGGCGACGCTGACCAATGTCCGCCAGCTGGACCGCCCCTCCCATGCGGCCACCATCAGTCGCGGTCAGCTGGTCACGGCCGCCGTGCGACAGGCGGTGGCCAATGCCTCCACCCTGTCGCCTGGGGACTGGCTGGAGGCCCTGAGCGCTGGCGAGACCGTCATGGCAAGGCTCGCGGCGGACTCTCCCGAGCACTGCGAACCCCTGAGCTTGAGCGCACTTGACTGGTGCAATTTGCTGGTCTGCGATGGCCGGACTCTCTGGCGACTCCATCATGGGCCCGACGGCAGCCAGCTGATCCGACTCCCCCCTGGGCTGCATAGCCTGTCCAATGGTCACCCGGACAATGAATGGCCAAAGCAGCGGCGACTCAGACAGCGCCTTGCCGCGCTGAAGGCGTCTGCGGTCATGCACGATGACGATGCCTGTCTGGGTATCCTGCAGGATGGATGGCGGCCGCCGACGGCACAGTTGCCGGCCACCGGCCTGGCGCTTGAGCGGGAAGCCCTGCTGTCCAGCCCCTTCATCACCAGCCCCGAGTACGGCACCCGCGCTGCCACCCTGGTGCGCTGGCAGCGAGATGACAAGCGGGCCTCACTGACACTGCATGAGCGCCGCTTTTCACCACAAGGCCAGTGCGTCGCTCATCGCAAGGCCGTGTCGCACCTCCAGGAGGAAGCGACACGGGGATGGCATCTGAGCTGACGATTGCCTGCAGGGGACGTCTTGAAGGAAGGCCAGCGAGAGGACGCCGCCCGAGGCAGGAGCGCAGGTCTGCGATCCTGCCTGCAAGTCGCTAACGAGAGACTGCCGCCTGGGCCGCACTGGCATCCGGCGTGTGGTCACGCGGTGGCAACAGATGCGCCAGCTCCCATGCCTGCATGCGCTCCAGCAGCAGGCCATGCACCTGATTGGCCGTCGGCTGACACAGGACCTCGCTGACCAGCCCCTGGGCTGCCGCCAACGACACGCGGCGAATGGCGGCACGGACACGTGGCAGGCTGGGCGCATTCATCGATAGACCATCAAAGCCCATTCCCAGCAGCAGCAAGGCGCCGGCAGGGTCACCGGCCAGCTCACCGCAGACGCTCACCGGCATGCCCAGCGCTTTCGATTCTTCCGCCAGGCGCGCCAGCGCGCGCAATACCGCCGGGTGACACGCATCATAGAGACTCGCCACTCGTGGGTTATTGCGGTCCACCGCCAGCAGGTACTGGGTGAGGTCGTTGGACCCCACCGAGAAGAAGTCGACCTGGGTCGCGAGCGCTTCCAGCTGATAGAGGGCCGCCGGCACCTCGATCATCACGCCGACGCTGGGCCGTGAGACGTTGACACCGTCTTCCGCCAGCTCGATCAAGGCACGATTGACCAGCGCCAGCGCGGCATCCACCTCCTCGATCCCCGAGACCATCGGCAACATGATACGCAGATTGTCCAGGCCCTCGGCGGCGCGCAGCATGGCACGCAGCTGCACCATCAGGACTTCCGGGTGATCCAGTGTCACGCGTATGCCGCGCCAGCCAAGGAAGGGATTGGCCTCCTTGATGGGGAAATAGGGAAGATCCTTGTCGCCCCCGATATCCAGCGTACGCATGGTGACAGGCAGAGGGGCAAAACCGGCCAGCTGCTCACGGTAGAGTCGTGCCTGCTCCTGCTCGCTGGGGAAGCGATCATTCATCATGAAGGGCACTTCCGTGCGGTAGAGCCCCACGCCGCCAACCCGGGTCTTGAGCGAGGCCACGGCATCCAGCGCCAGGCCGGTATTGACCATCAATGGCATCACATGGCCATCAGGCGTCACGCTCGGCAGATCCTGCTCCTGCTCCAGCAGCACGCTCAGCGCCTGCTCCTCGGCGATCAGCCGCGAATAATGCACGCTGAGTTCATGCTCCGGACGCACCACCAGGCGACCGCGATGGCCATCGAGGATCACCGGCGCGCCACCCAGGCGTGACAGCGGCAGATCCACCATCCCGAGTACGGTCGGAATTCCCATGGCCCGCGCCAGGATGGCGACGTGGGAGGTGCTGGACCCGCTGACCGCCACCAGCCCCTTGAGCCGCTCCCGCGGTACCTCGCCCAGTGTCGCCGGGCTGATCTCATGGCCGATCAGGATGGTGTTCTCGGGGTACTCGATCGGGCCGCTGTCGCCCTCCTCCTGCAGATGCGCGAGCACCCGCCGGCCAAGATCGCGGATATCCGCGGCGCGCTCACGCAGATAGTCATCATCCACGCGCTCGAGATACTGAACATGCCGGCGCACGATATCGGCCAGTGCCGCAGGCGCCCACTGCCCTTCCCGGATACGCTTCTCGACCTCCTGGCCCAGCGCCGCGTCGCCCAGCATCTGCTGGTAGACCTCGAACAGCGCATGCTCCTGAGTGGAGATACGACTGGCCAGCCGCTCTGCCGCGACACGGATTTCCTCGCGCACGGCGTTGATCGCCTCCTTCAGGCGAGCGATCTCGAAGTCGATGTCGGTGGGAATGAGGTCCGGCACCGAGTCCAGATCCGCCGGCGGAGAGAGCACGAAGGCCTTGCCGATGACGACACCGGGAGACCCGGCGACTCCCTTGAAGGTCGCCTGGCCGCTGGTCCCGGCCAGCTTGCCCAGTGCCCCGGTCGCCAACGCATGCGCCAGCACACCCGCCAGCTGCGCGCCCAGCGTGACAAGAAAGGCTTCTTCGCCCTCATCGAAACGACGCTTCTCGTGCTGCTGGATGACCAGTACGCCGAGCACGCGGCGCTGATGGATGATGGGGACGCCCAGGAAGCTGGAGAAGCGCTCCTCGCCGGTTTCCTCAAAATACCGGAACTGGGGGTGCGCCGGGGCATCCTCGAGGTTGAGCGGCTCCTCTCTGAGCGCCACCATGCCCACCAGCCCTTCACCGCGCGCCATGCTGACCTGTCCCACGGAAGACGAGCGCAGGCCAATGGTGTCCTTGAGCACGAATCGGTCCGTCTCGGGCGCCAGAAGGTAGACGGAACAGACATCCGTCTTCATGGCCTTGCGAATGCGCAACACCATCGTCGCCAGCGCCGCGTCGAGTGAACGCGCGCCATTGACCTCCTGAACGATACGCCGCAATACCTCAAGCATGGTGTACCTCGAGCATGACGCGCCTCACGAGGAAACAGGGTTCCTGGCCCGGACGCGCACGTTGCAGATGATGAGCCCGACCTCAATCGGGGATGTGGCGATCATTTCCCGTCGGCCTGATGGCGACCTTGTCCTCGCTGCAGGGCATGTTGCCTTGCACCGCCGAGAGCGGCAGATTGCCCTGCGAATCCACCAGTCGTTGCAGACGCGGTGCCAGTTCACGCAACGCGCGCCGGTAGACCTCGCGCTTGAAGGCCACGACCTGACCCAGCGGATACCAGTAACTGACCCACCGCCAACCATCGAACTCCGGCTTGGGCGTGGAATCCACACTCACGCGGTTGTCCTGACAGCGGATCTGCAACAGGAACCACTTCTGTTTCTGACCGATGCAGATCGGTCGGGAGTGCGTTCTCACCATGCGTCTGGGCAACCGGTAGCGCAGCCATCCTCGGGTACAGGCCAGTATCTCGACGTCCTCGGCCTTGAGGCCGATCTCTTCCTCGAGTTCACGATACAACGCCTGTTGCGGTGTCTCGTTTGGCTTGATGCCCCCTTGCGGAAACTGCCACGCATTCTGTCCTACCCGGCGCGCCCAGAGCAGCTGGCCCTCACAGTTGGCAATGATGATGCCAACGTTGGGGCGAAAGCCGTCAGCGTCGATCACGGATGTCACCTTTGATTCGTTAATTGAAACCATTCTTCCACAAAGGCTGAAAGCGCTTCAATACGCGGTTTGGCGGTGTGAAAGGCCAGGCACGTCTGCAATAATCGACCCCTTCACCGTATTGCACTGCAACACCGCCTTCGGAAATCCTCCGTTGGCCCCCGTACACCCGCGCAAACACTGGGCCGGCGACCTTGCCGCGCCCCTCTGTCTGCGTCCGTCGCCCACGCCAACGGCTGGGCTGAGCAAGGAGTTCTCCGTGAGTCTGGCCATCTTTGATCTCGACAATACCCTGATCGCCGGGGACAGCGATCACGCCTGGGGCGAGTTCCTGGTTGAACAAGGCGCTGTCGACGCTGACACCTACCGTGAAGCCAACGAGCGCTATTTCCAGCTCTATCAGAGTGGCGAACTGGACATTCACGAGTACCTGGCCTTCTCACTCAAGCCGCTGGCCGAGAACAGTCCGGAACAACTCGCCGCCTGGCACCAGCAGTTCATGGCCGCCAAGATCGAGCCCATCATTCTGGCACGGGCAGAAGAGCTGCTGGCGCGTCACCGTGCACGCGGCGATACGCTGCTGATCATCACCGCCACCAACCGCTTCATCACTGCCCCCATCGCCGAGCGCCTTGGCGTGGATGACCTGATCGCCATCGAGCCCGAGATCATCGACGGGCGCTACACCGGCCGCGTCGACGGAGTTCCCAGCTTCCAGGGCGGCAAGGTCACTCGCCTCGAAGCCTGGCTTGCCGAGCGTGATCACACCCTGGATGGCAGCACCTTCTATAGTGACTCCATCAATGATCTTCCGCTGCTCGAGCGTGTCGATACTGCCATTGCAGTGGACCCGGATGAGCAACTGTTGGCGACCGCCCAGCAGCGCGGATGGCGCATCATCTCACTGCGTGACTGACAAGCCATTGATTTTCAAACAAATAATCGACCTATAAGGGAATGCAGCTTCATCTATAAGGTTTTCATGTGGCTACAGGCATTCACCATAAAGTCGACCTTATTTGCTGAATCATTTCGCGTCCGATGTGTCTATAATGTGTGTCCATCGAACCGTCGAGCCTGACGAGGCATGCCCCGTCACGGCAGGACGGCCCCCGGTAGCCCGGTCGGGTGCCGGGGGATGTCCCTCACCAACTCTGAGCGTGAGCAGCCATGTCCTCAACGACATACGATGTCCTGATTGTGGGTGGCGGCGTGTCCGGCACCGCCCTTCTCTATGAACTCGCCCGCTACACCGACCTCTCGTCGGTCGGCCTGGTGGAAAAATACGACCATGTCGCGATCGTCAACTCGCACGGTCGCAACAACTCCCAGACCATCCACTGCGGCGACATCGAGACCAACTACACGGTCGAGAAGGCGCGCGTGACCAAGCGCACCGCAGGCATGGTGGTCAACTTCGCCACCAAGCTCAGCGAGAGTGAGCGCGATCACATCGTCTACAAGTACCCGAAGATGGTACTGGCGGTCGGTGCCAAGGAATGCCAGTTCCTGCGCAAGCGCTTCGAGACCTTCAAGCCACTGTTCCCGAATCTGAAGCTGCTCGAGCGTGATGACATCGCCGAGCTTGAGCCGAAGGTCGTGGAAGGTCGCCGTCCGGACGAGGAAATCGTCGCGCTGGGTTCCACCGACGAATACACCGCCGTCAACTACACCACCCTGTCGGAGGCCTTCGTCAGCGAAGGCGAGAAGGCAGCGGCCGAGAAAGGCATGAACTTCGACGTTCGCCTCTCGACCGCCGTGGAAGACATCCGCAAGGAAGGTGACGTCTACAAGGTCAAGACCGACAAGGGCGAGCTCAGCGCACGCTATGTCGTGGTCAGCGCCGGTGGTCACTCCCTGCTGTTCGCCCACAAGATGGGCTACGGACTGGACAAGTCCTGCCTGCCGATGGCTGGCTCCTTCTACTTCACTCCGAAAGTGCTCAACGGCAAGGTCTACACCATCCAGAACGAGAACCTGCCGTTCGCCGCCGTCCACGGCGACCCGGACGTGCTGGTGGAAGGCAAGACCCGCTTCGGGCCGACCGCTCTGATGCTGCCGCTGCTGGAGCGCTACAACGGCAAGACCTTCTGGGAGTTCCTCAAGGTACTGCGCATGGACCGCAACGTCGTCAAGGCCCTGTGGGACCTGATGAAGGTGCGCGACATCCGCAACTACATCTTCAAGAACTTCATGTTCGAGGTGCCGGTACTGCGTGAGCGCCTGTTCCACGGCGACATCAAGAAGATCGTCCCGAGCCTGGACGTCAAGGATGTCAGCTTCGCCAAGGGCTTCGGCGGCGTGCGCCCGCAGCTGATCGACAAGAGCAAGCAGAAGCTCGTGATGGGCGAAGCCAAGATCAATCCGGGCACCGGCATCGTCTTCAACATGACGCCGTCACCGGGTGGCACCAGCTGTCTGGGCAACGCCGAGAAGGACATGTATCTCGCTCAGGAATTCCTTGGTTTCAACATCGACAAGGATGCCTTCGAGCGTGACCTGCTCACCGGCGAGATCGAGCTGACCGAACTCGAACGCCCGGAAGCCTCTTCCCTGATGTGATACGCCGCGCGGCGCCAACCGCCGCGCAGGTGAACTGAAGGAAGTCGAGCCGAACGAAAAGCCCCCGCCAGCATCTGCTGACGGGGGCTTTTTCGTGTTGCCACTGACGGCGGCTGGCACTCAGCACTCAGTACTCAGTACTCAGGACTCAGGACTCAGGACTCAGGCGGACAGCATGTCTGCCTGAGTCATTCACTCATGCCACGGGTTGCCGCGAGTGAGCCAGTGGCTCGTGTACCGCATGCAGGCGCTGAATCAGTTGATCTTCCAGCGCGAAGCGCTCCGTCAGCCCCTCCTGAAGACGGGCCAGCCACTCGGGCAAGCGTGTGCGGTAGTGCTGGCAGCGGGTCGGACTCGAGAAGTCTTCATCGAAGGACAGTACCAGCTCCGTCGAGGGCTCCAGACGCAGCATCAACTTCTCCGCAGCGGCCAGAGCCTGGGTATCCTCGAAGACACGCCCCTCTTCCTTGAGCTGAGGATAGACTTCGAAATGGCCCGCCGAGATGTAATCCATCAACAGCTCGATGAAGCGATTGACGCGTGTCATGTCGAGCTGCTCGAGATCATTGACGCAGGCCTCGTGCAAATCCATGAAGCAGACCAGCATCTCGCGTCGCTGATCCAGCCAGCGATCAACCAACTGATGAACGCCACGAAAGCGTTCCGCCGCAGTGGTGCATTCCTCCAGCATGGGCGCCTCCTCTGGCATGACCCGAACGGTGGGGCTGACATCAGGTGCTCACCCCGCTGCCAACCCACTATCCTCCATGCGACGGACGCTGCCAACCCCCCACCATGGTGGCAGGCGTCATGCCCTCAACGCCGGAAGCTGCTCCACAGCATGGCCAGCGGAACCAGTGCCAGAGCACAGAAGCCGATCAGCGACCACTGAGGGATCGAGAGACCCAGCCACTGGGCACTGATCTGCGCGCATTCACCGGAGGCATTGAGCACCTGGGTGATCACGTCCCATACCGGCAGCACTTCCAGCATGTAGTTGAGGCCCGGGCCACAGGCCGGCACCTGATCCGGCGGAAGGGATTGCAGCCAGACATGACGACCGGCCAGCACGATGGCACCCACACTGCCCGCCAGCGCACCCAGCGCGTAGACGCGGGTACCGATACGCCCCGGTCCATGCACGGCACCCAGCAGGAAGAAGACGCCTGCCACGGCCACCGCCACGCGCTGGAAGATGCACAGCGAACACGGTGCCAGACCAAAGGCAAACTGCAGCACGAAGGCGACACCGAGCAGCAACGCGCACCCCAGCGCCCCCAGCAGGCACCACTGACGACCGCTCCAGCGCGCCAGACAGGCGAGACCCCCACCCTGGCGTGTCGGCTGTTGTCCTGATTGATTGTCCGCGTGTGTCATTTGCTGTCCTTGCCGTCCGACTCCACTGGAGTCATTGGTGAGAAATGGCGCGATCACGAAGACATCTCTCCATGACCACCTCAGAGCATGCGTGGCGTCATTGCCTGGCCAGAACGCACGCATGGGCCAGAGACATCATCGGCGCCTCAAGTCTGAGGCGCCGATGATGTCGCGATGGCCGGTGTCGCCGCGATCAGCGATGGATGCCTATCATGCCGCGCAGGGATGACCTGAACATGAATCGGCGTTGCATCGACGAGTCAGGCCGGTTGCGTGGCATGCGCCGAGGCAAAGTATTCGGCCATGAAGGTATCGAAGTCCTGATGGTCGCCGGCCTCGATATCGCCCTGTTGCTGCAGGGAAGTCTCGACCAGTTGATCCAGCAGGTAGCCACGTGCACGCTCCATCGGCTCCGTCTTGAACTGCTCGGCCTGCCCCTTGGCCAGTGCCAGCACTTCATCGACGAAGTTGCTGCCGTTGTCGAGCATGCTGGTCAGCAGACGGCCCGAGGGCGTGGTCTGGGCATCGTCAAAGCGCGGCGCGAGTACCGCCAGCGCATCGCGATGCTCGCTGCCTGACTTGTGATTCTCGTCCAGCAGGCTTGCCACTTCGCCAAGCTCATCCATCACGTTGGCGGCCAGTTCACGCAGACGCCGCTCCTCACCCTTGACGTTCAGGGTCAGCTCGGGGTCACGCCCCGCCTCCACGACGCGTCGCTTGCTGTCGTCAAGGTTGGCGCATTCCTCATCATCGATCCATGGGCTCTCGGTCAGCAGACACCAGATCAGGAAGGTATCGAGGAAGCGGATCTGCGTCTCGTCGATCCCCACCGGCAGGAAGGGATTGAGATCCAGACAGCGCACCTCGATGTATTCGACACCCCGGCCTTCCAATGCCTGACTGGGCGTCTCGTTGTGCCGGGTGACACGCTTGGGACGGATGTCGGAGTAGTACTCGTTCTCGATCTGCAGGATGTTGCTGGAGAGCTGCGACCAGCTGCCATCAGCCTGCTTCACCCCCAGCTTCTCGTAGTCCTTCCACGGCGTGACGATGGCGTGACGCAGCGTCCCGACGAAGTTGTCCAGCGAGTTGAAGCAGATCTTGAGCTGCGCCTGCACCTTGTTCTGATAGCCCAGGTCCGACATGCGCAGGCTGGTGGCATAGGCCGAGACCAGACTGCGGTCGGCCTGACGCTTGAGGCGGTCATCATTGCCGCCATCCAGGAAGCTTTCGTCGATTCCCGGCGAGGCGCCGAACAGATAGAGAAGAATCCAGCTATGGCGACGGAAGTTGCGGATCAGCTCGAAGTAGCGGCGCGAGCGGAAGTCACGCGCATCCTCGCCTTCGGCATTCTCCATCTTCTGAAGCAGCGTCCAGAAATCATCCGGCAGCGAGAAGTTGTAATGGATACCGGCGATGGACTGCATGATGCGCCCGTAGCGCACATCCAGTCCCTTGCGGTAGACATGCTTCATGGTGCCGGTGTTGGAGGTGCCATAATCCGCGATCGGCACGCTGTCATTGCCGTTCAGCCTCGGCGGCATGCTGGCCGGCCAGATCAGCTCATCCCCCAGATTGCGATAGCTGAAACGATGCAGGTCCGCCAGAAACTCCAGGGAATCCTTGGGACGCGAGAAGACCGGCGTGATGTACTCGAGCAGCGACTCGGAATAATCCGTGGTGATGTACGGGTGAGTCAGCTTGGACCCCAGAGCACGCGGGTGCGGGGTCTGGCTGATGCGGCCGTCGGCGTCGACCCTGAGGCCTTCTTTCTCGATGCCACGGCGCAGACGCCCGAAGAGTCCCTGACGGGCGGGGGCCTTGAGTCGCGCAATGGCGGACGCGAGTTGCTCGGACAAGGTATTGACCCTTTCGCATGGGGAGAAGCCCAGCCTCTCCGGTCGAGTTGGATGACCATGGCCCGCGGACTGCACCGGATGCCATGCAAGACGCGAACGGCATCCACCGTTCGCGTCAGTCAGTATGCCCACATTATGGGCGCGTAAAAAATGCTTTCAAGGCTTATGATTTCGACTTGCGCGCATTGAGCAGGGCCGCTGCCATGGCATTGTTGGCGGGTGCCGCTCCGCCTCCTGCACTGGAGCCGCTGCCGCGACCGCCTCGTTCCTGACGACCACCCCCGGCCTGGGAGCGCCCTCCACGATTGCCCTCGCCCCCGCGTCGCGCCTCGCCTCCCGCGCCTTTTTCACCGGGAGTATCGCTCATGCGCATGCTCAGCGCGATGCGTCCACGCGGTATGTCGACCTCCATCACCTTGACGCTGACGATGTCACCGGCCTTCACCACCTCACGCGGGTCGGCAACATACTTTTGCGACAGAGCAGAGATGTGTACCAGGCCATCCTGATGCACACCGATGTCCACGAAGGCCCCGAAATGGGTGACGTTGGTCACGACACCTTCAAGTTTCATGCCCGGTTCGAGATCCTTGAGCGTCTCGACCCCTTCCTTGAACTCGGCGAAGCGGAATTCAGGACGCGGGTCGCGCCCCGGCTTGTCCAGCTCCCGCAGGATGTCCGTGACAGTCGGCAACCCGAAGTGTTCATCCGTGAACTCGGCAGGCTTCACGCTGCGCAGGAAGCTGCTGTCGCCCAGCAGGCTGGGCAGCTCACGGCCATGCGCTCTGGCGATACGCTCGACCAGCGGGTAGGCCTCAGGGTGAACGGCGCTGGCATCCAGCGGGTTCTCACCCTCGGCGATACGCAGGAAGCCGGCGCACTGCTCGAAGGTACGTGGCCCGAGCCGACTGACCTTCAGAAGCTCCTTGCGCGAGGCGAAGCGGCCATTGGCATCACGATGCGCGACGATGTTCTCGGCAAGCGTGGTATTCAGACCCGCGACGCGTGACAACAACGCACTGGACGCCATGTTGAGATCGACACCGACGCCATTGACGCAGTCCTCGACCACCGCCTCCAGACTGCGCCCCAGCTGCACCTGACTGACATCATGCTGATACTGGCCGACCCCGATGGACTTGGGCTCGATCTTGACCAGCTCGCCGAGCGGGTCCTGCAGGCGACGGGCAATGGAGACCGCGCCACGAATGGTCACGTCCAGATCCGGGAATTCACGCGCGGCATATTCCGAGGCGGAGTAGATGGACGCCCCTGCCTCGTTGACCATCACCTTCTGCAGGCGACGACCGGACAGGCGGGTCAGCACGTCGGCGGCCAGCTTGTCGGTCTCGCGTGATGCGGTCCCGTTGCCGATGGCGATCAGCTCGACATCATGACGCTCGACCAGCCTGACCAGCTCCGCCACCGAGGCATCCCAACGATTGTGAGGCGCATGCGGGTAGAGGGTGGCCTGATCGACATACTTGCCGGTGGCGTCCACCACCGCGACCTTGACGCCGGTACGCAGGCCCGGGTCCAGCCCCAGGGTGGCCTTGGGCCCGGCCGGGGCTGCCAGCAGCAGATCCTTCAGGTTGTCGGCGAAGACCTGGATGGCCTCCTGCTCGGCACGCTCACGCAGGCGGCCGATCAGCTCGCTTTCCAGATGGGTATAGAGCTTGACCCGCCAGGTCCAGCGCACCACCTCCTTCAACCAGCGATCCGCGGCGCGCCCCTGGTCCTCGAGGGAGAAATGCGCCGCGATGGCACCCTCCATCGGGTGCCGCGGCAACTCGTCCTCGCCTTCCAGCTTGAGCGCGAGGCTCAGCACGCCTTCATTGCGACCCCGCAGCATGGCCAGCGCGCGATGCGACGGTGCCTTGTGCAGCGGCTCGTCGTGCTCGAAGTAATCGGAGAACTTGGTGCCTTCCTGTTCCTTGCCCTTCATCACCCGGGCACTGAGGATACCGTCATCCCACAGACGCTGACGCAGACGACCGACAAGCGCGGCGTCTTCCGCGAAACGCTCCATCAGAATCTGCTTGGCCCCATCCAGTGCCGCCTTGGGGTCGGCCACGTCCTTGTCGGCATCGACGAAGCCAGCCGCCTCGTCTTCCGGCACGAGCGTCGGGTCGCCAAGCAAGGCATCCGCCAGCGGCTCAAGACCCGCCTCACGGGCAATCTGGGCCTTGGTACGACGCTTCTTGCGATACGGCAGGTAGAGGTCTTCCAGACGCTGCTTGCTGTCGGCAGCCAGCACATCGCGCTCGAGACTCGCGGTCAGCTTGCTCTGCTCGGCAATGGATTCGAGTACCACCTGACGGCGCTCTTCCAGCTCACGCAGGTAGCGCAGGCGCTCTTCCAGAAGACGCATCTGGGTGTCATCCAGCCCGCCGGTCGCCTCCTTGCGGTAACGCGAGATGAAGGGCACGGTGGCGCCGCCATCCAGCAGCTCCACCGTCGCGGTGATCTGTTCTTCACGCACGTCCAGCTCCGCCGCCAGCGCCTGCTGGATGCGGCGAGCGGTGGCAGCAGGCGACAGCGTCGGTGCAGGGCGAGCGGTAGTGGCGTCAGTTGCGGTAGCGTCCATGAAACATCGATCCCTTCACGACTATGATTCTGGTGACAAGACACAGGCGGCCCGGTCGCTGAGTCGACCGGGCCGCCTGCATCACGATGCCATCACGTTACCACAAAGCCCGTGGATTGCTTTAGCTTCACAGGCCCCCTCAGGCCGGCACGAAACGCAGCGCCACCCCATTGTTGCACCAGCGCAGTCCCGTGGGCCTGGGGCCGTCCTCGAACACGTGTCCCTGATGCCCTCCGCAGCGTGCGCAGTGATATTCGGTACGCGGCCACACCAGCCCGTAGTCCGTCTTGGTCAACAGATGCCCTTCGATATGATCGAAGAAACTCGGCCAGCCAGTGCCGGACTCGAACTTGGTACGCGAGGTGAACAGCGCAAGGTCACAACCGGCACAACGGTACTCACCGTCACGCGATTCCTTGTTGAGCGCGCTGGAGCCTGAGCGCTCGGTGCCTTCCTCGCGCAACACGCGATACTGCTCTGCACTCAGGCGTGCGCGCCACTCGTCGTCATCCAGCACGAGCTCGGCAATGTCCGGCGAGCGCTCCAGCTCAAGCTCCGGGCGAGCGGCAGCCAGTCCCGGCAGTGCCAACATCGCACCGCCACCCAATACAAGCCCCATGAATTGGCGACGTTGCATGACGAATCTCCTTTATCCGATATGAACCGCGATACCGGGATTACGCACGGCACGCCTCGTTGGATGCATGTCACCTTGGCCCTCGCACGCAAGTCGACTCTCTCGCATGCACGAAAAGCCCCCATATCGGCAGATCCGGCATGGGGGCTTGCGCATTCACAGAGGGAGGCATGACGTCAGGCAGGAGACATCGGCTCAGATACGCAGACCGCCATCACATTCGATCACGCGCCCCGTGAAGTAATCATTGTCGAAGATGAAGGCCACGCTGCCCGCGATGTCTTCCGGACGTCCCAGATCACGCATCGGGATGCCACTCTTGATCTTGTCGAGCATCTCCGGCTTCATGCCGGCGGTCATTTCAGTGGCGATGAAGCCCGGTGCCACGGCACCGACACGAATCTTGTAGCGCGCCAGCTCCTTGGCCCAGGTGACGCTCATCGCGGCGACACCCGCCTTGGCTGCGGTGTAATTGCTCTGCCCCATGTTGCCGGCGCGCGAGATGCTGGAGATGTTGACGATCACGCCCGGCTGACCGGCCTCGATCATCTGACTGGCGGCTTCACGCGTGCACAGGAAGACACCGGTCAGATTGACATCGATGACCTGCTGCCAGCTGGACAGCGACATGGTCTTCTCCACGACTCCATCACGCGCCTTGATCAGCAGACCATCTCGGGTAATGCCGGCATTGTTGACCAGACCACTCACCGGGCCCAGCGCCGCCTTGATGGCAGAGAAGGCTTGCGTGACGGAGGCCTCGTCCGCGACGTCGGTCACGAACCCCTGCGCCTTGATGCCCGCCGCTTCCAGGCTCGAGACAGCGTCATCCAGACCGCCCTGTTCGATATCCAGCAGCGCCAGCACGGCGCCCTTCTCACCCAGATGTCGCGCCATGGCCAGCCCCAGCCCACGAGCGCCGCCCGTAATCGTGATGACCTTGTCGTCAAGCTTCATGTCCCGTCTCCCAGGTTGTCTGCCGACAGCGAGAAATGCCTGCCGGGTGCGAGGCCCGCATGCCGTACGAGCGTCACGATCAATGTGTCGAGTGTCCCGCACCGCGTCCATCCGCGTGTGCCACCGTGACTGGAGCTGTCACGGATGACGAACGCTGCAGGCTCACGGTGAATCTGCATGACGCAGTGCAACAGATTGCGACGTGTCCTGCCTCAACGCTGGCCCAACCGGCCAACGCAACCGGTCGCGTCATCAACGTAGCGGCCTGCAGGCGGGTGCTGATGCGACGTGCCCGCGTCCTTTCCGGCCGCCATGGGGCCCGCCTGGTCAGGCGTATCGTTGCCACCTTCGGACACTTGAGACATCCGTCGCGCCTGACACGGTATCACTCGCTGTCATTGTGCACTGCAACATCCAGCATGGCACCGCTCTACCACCAGCGCCAGCCATCCACGTCGGCCGGCATGAGCCTTTCATGACATCGATTCGACTGTTCCCCATCCTGCTGCTGGTTTACCCTTGACGCACTGGTGCAAGCTGCCATTTACCGGATTCGGGAGAGACGATGCCCATACTGCTAGTGATTACCCTGTTCGGGTTATTGGATTTCGTGGTGCTGTTCAGTCTTGGCAGCCAGATAGGGCTGCTGCCGACGCTGGCACTGGTACTGATCACCGGCGCCGTGGGCCTGCATCTGATTCGACGCGAAGGTCGCGCGACATTGATGCGTGCCCAGGAGCGCCTGCAACGTGGCGAGATGCCCTCCGGTGAACTGATGGAAGGCGCGGCGCTGATCTTCGGTGGCGCGCTGCTCATGGCACCGGGATTTCTCTCGGATGGCCTGGGGCTGCTCTGCCTGCTGCCGGCCTCGCGTGGACTGCTGACCCGAGGCCTGAGCGGCAACAACGTCATCGCACGCTTCTTCAAGGGTCGCTTCTCCGCACAGAGTCAGTCACGTCAGACGCACTCCGGCAACTGGCAGTCCACGGATCACGGCACTGCCCAGCAGGAGGAGCCACAGCGCGAATCAGGCCGCGCCAATAGCGGTGACAAGGGTGGGCAGCCGCTGGAAGGCGATTACATCAGCCGCGATGAGCCACGTCTGTAGGCCAGCATCGCGTCTCGACAGGCAAAGAGCCCGACGAGCCCCCACTGCATGATGATGATCAAAGCCCGGTACGGGAGCCCATCTCCCCTGCCGGGCTTTTCGTTGCCATGCATGACCGCGCTTTGCATGGCAACGCTGTGCAACGCGCCTCATCGCTGACACCTAGTACCAATGGACGTCATTCACCGTCGGGCGTCCACATGCCAGAGGCGTATGGCTCAGATACACTCAACTGCTTGATTCAACTCACAGTAGTGCATCGGGATAGTCGGCACCTCAAGTGCGTGCCTTTCAGGCGACGCAGTTGATGACGAGATTTGAAATTTTTTTATGTTCGCCTACTTGAAAGCTGTCCTCTCGCCACCATAAAAGCGGTGCAATGGATAACGGCCTCGCCTCTGCGAGGCCCAACACTCGGTAGGCAACCCCATTGAACGCCAGACGTGCCGGCAAAGACCGGCAGATGGCGGGATTTACCATCAGGAGAACGTGAGCAATGAACATCCGTCCCTTGCACGATCGCGTCGTGGTCCGTCGCGTGGAAGAAGAACAGAAAACTGCAGGTGGCATCGTTCTGCCCGGCAGCGCTCAGGAAAAGCCGACGCGCGGTGAAATTCTTGCCGCCGGCAACGGCCGCATCCTCGAGAACGGTGAAGTTCGCCCGCTTGACGTGAAAGTCGGCGACACCGTCATCTTCAAGGATGGCTACGGCGTCGAGAAGCAGAAGATCGACGGCGAAGAAGTGCTGATCATGAGCGAGAGCGACATCCTCGCCGTGGTGGAAGGCTGATTTCCAGCGTTTCCGGTTTAAATGCTACGACTTACTGATTAAAGGTAGAGATAACAATGGCTGCAAAAGACGTTCGTTTCTCCGATGATGCTCGCAAGCGCATGGCGCGTGGTGTCAATGTCCTGGCGGATGCCGTCAAGACTACCCTCGGCCCGAAAGGCCGCAACGTAGTGCTGGAAAAATCCTTCGGCGCACCGACCGTGACCAAGGACGGTGTGTCCGTCGCCAAGGAAATCGAGCTGAAGGATCGCTTCGAGAACATGGGCGCCCAGATGGTCAAGGAAGTCGCTTCCAAGACTTCCGACGTCGCGGGTGACGGCACCACCACCGCCACCGTGCTGGCTCAGTCCATCGTCAATGAAGGCCTGAAGGGCGTGACCGCCGGCATGAACCCGATGGACCTGAAGCGCGGCATCGACAAGGCCGTCATCGAAGCCGTCAAGGCCGTGCGTGAGCTGTCCGTGCCGTGCACCGACACCAAGGCCATCGCCCAGGTCGGTACCATCTCCGCCAATGGCGACTCTCGCATCGGCGAGATCATCGCGGAAGCGATGGAGAAGGTCGGCAAGGAAGGCGTCATCACCGTCGATGAAGGCCGTGGCTTCGAAGACGAGCTGGAAGTCGTCGAAGGCATGCAGTTCGACCGTGGCTACCTGTCTCCGTACTTCGTCACCAACCAGGACACCATGGCGGTCGAACTCGAAGACCCGTACATCCTGCTGGTCGACAAGAAGATCTCCAACATCCGCGAACTGCTGCCGGTGCTGGAAGGCGTCGCCAAGTCCGGCAAGCCGCTGGCGATCGTCGCCGAAGACATCGAAGGTGAAGCGCTGGCGACTCTGGTCGTCAACACCATGCGCGGTATCGTCAAGGTCGCGGCCGTCAAGGCGCCGGGCTTCGGTGATCGTCGCAAGGCCATGCTGCAGGACATCGCTGTCCTGACCGGCGGCACCGTGATTTCCGAAGAAGTCGGCCTCAACCTCGAGCAGGCCAACCTGGACCACCTGGGCACCGCCAAGCGCGTGACCATGTCCAAGGAAAACACCACCATCATCGATGGCGCCGGCAACGAAGGCGACATCGAAGCTCGTGTCTCCCAGATCCGCGCGCAGATCGAGGAAACCTCCTCTGACTACGACCGCGAGAAGCTGCAGGAGCGTGTCGCCAAGTTGGCCGGCGGTGTTGCCGTCATCCGCGTCGGTGCTGCCACCGAAGTCGAGATGAAAGAGAAGAAGGCTCGCGTCGAAGACGCCCTGCACTCCACTCGTGCAGCCGTCGAGGAAGGTGTCGTGCCTGGCGGTGGTACCGCCCTGGTTCGCGTCCTCAACCAGCTGACCGAGCTGAAAGGCGACAACGAAGACCAGACTCACGGTATCGCCATCGCGCTGCGCGCCATGGAAGCGCCGCTGCGTCAGATCGTCACCAACGCTGGCGAAGAAGCCTCCGTCGTGCTGAACAACGTCAAGGCAGGTGAAGGCAACTACGGTTACAACGCCTCCACCGGTGTCTACGGCGACATGTTCGAGATGGGCGTGCTGGACCCGGCCAAGGTGACGCGTTCTGCCCTGCAGTCCGCAGCCTCCATCGGCGGCCTGATGATCACCACCGAATGCATGATCGCCGAAGACCCGGAAGACAAGGCAGCTGCCGGCGGCGGCGACATGGGTGGCATGGGCGGAATGGGTGGAATGGGCGGCATGATGTAAGCCAGCCTCACCCCACGACTCACCCGTCGTGACCCGAACCGCTCCTGCGCAAGCAGGGGCGGTTTTTTCATGCCTGACATTCACGCTCCCCGCCGTGACATGCCTCGCTTGCACGGCGCAGGCCGCTACCTGACTCCTCTCGCCCGTCACGCTACACTAGGCGCCACTTTTTTGCGGCGACCTGAGACATTGCCTCTTCGTGATGACAGTGCATGACGCTGGCAGTGCACGAGGCTGGCAGCGCATTGACGCCCACGATCAATGACGACAACCGCTCAGGCCGCGCGCCTCGCTTGCCCAGGATCTTCTTCTCATGACTGATACCTCCAGCTCTGCCTCGAGCCCAGCCACCCTCGACAACGTGCGTGTCGTGCTGGTGCAGACCTTCCATCCCGGCAATATCGGCGCCACCGCCCGCGCCATCCTGACCATGGGCATCAAGGACCTGGTACTGGTCAACCCGCGCTGCTTCCCCGATGAGGAAGCCACGCGCATGGCCAGCGGCGCCGCGGAGCTTCTGGAAAACGCCCGCGTGCTCGAGCGTCTCGAAGACGCCGTCAATGACTGCCAGCTGGTCATCGGTGCCAGCGCCCGCCTGCGCAGTCTGCCGCTGCCTCACTTCGATGAGCCGAGCGAGATGGCCGCGCGCGTCATCGATACCGCCCAGGATGGCAAGGTGGCGCTGGTGTTCGGCCGTGAACGCTTCGGGCTGACCAACGAGGAGATCGGCTGCTGCACGCACCAGGTGTCCATCCCCACCAACCCCGACTACGGCATCCTCAATGTCTCCCAGGCCGTACAGGTACTCGCCCACGAGTGTCGCAGCGCCTGGCGTCGCACCCTGGAGCCAACCAGCGAGGCTCCGGTCGCGCGTCGTGAGGATGACCAGCTGCCGACCCGCGAGCAGCTCGGCCACTTCCACGAGCACCTCGGCCGTGCCCTGCGCGGTTCCGGCTTCCTCAATCAACCGCACTCACAGACCGAAGAGCGCTTGCGTGCACTGTTTGCCCGCGCTGAACCGACCCGCCGTGAGCTGTCCATCCTGCGCGGCATGCTGGCCAACCTGGAACGCCAGACCGCGGCCGCTGAAGCCACCAAGCCCGATCAGAGCGAGAACGACTAGACCACGCAGGGCTGGGCGGGGATGGGCCAATCAAGAGACGATGGGGCCGGCAACGACTGGTGCTTGGTCTGCTGGCCCGACCCGCCAATCCCACAGGCAGACTGTCAGCTCGACGTCATCGTCCTGACATGGATCAAGGCGCACGCTTGAACATCGTCCAGACTGTAGTGGTCACGACGATGACTCGCGACGGAAGGTGGCAGGGTCACGCAGACCCCGCCGCCCCTGTCGCCACCTCAGGCAAAGACTCCCGATGAGCGCGCGACAGCTCGCCACGAGAGGCGTCACGCCTGACCCTTGCAATGATGTTCATTGAACTCAAGGAGCGCCCACCATGACTCAGACAGCCTCTCTCAGCCCTCAGCAACTGGCCCGCGACATCCAGCAGCTGGAAAAGCGCCTGCATCAGATCGACCCGACGGAGCAGCCGGCACAGTACCGCAGCCTCTACTGCACCATCTCCCTGCGCCAGATGCAGCTTCTCGCCCAGAACAGTCAGCGCGTGGACTCCGGGCATTCTCTCGCCAGCGGAATCAACCGGTAACGTCCGCACAGCGAGGACAGGGTGCACAGGCACGATCTCTGCACTTTCCAGACACGATCTCCGCACTTCCCGGACACGATCTCCGCACTTCCCGGACACGATCTCTGAACACAAAAAAACCGCCACCCCGAAGGGTGGCGGTTTTTTTCGTTCCTGCGCATGACATGCGTCGTGTGCAGGATACCGATTCGGAGACGCTGAGGTGGCAACCAGAGGCATGTCACCTCAGCGTGGATCCGGACATCCCGCCTCACGAGGAGGCGGAATGTCTCGGGATCACTCCTGACCCAGCTGCTGCTTGATCAGGTCACCGATGGTCGTCGGGCCGTTGCTCTCGACTTCCTGGGTACGCGGCTTGGCAGCATCGCGACGCGGTGCTTCCACCTGGTCCTTGGACTTGACGGACAGGTTGATCAGGCGGCTCTTGCGATCCACACCGACGATCTTGGCTTCGACAGCATCGCCGACGCTCAGGACGTTGCGTGCGTCTTCGACACGATCAGCGCTGATTTCAGACGCCTTCAGAATGGCGATGACGTCAGTGGCCAGCTCGACCTGAACTTCCTTGGCGTCGATGTCGACAACACGACCGGACACGATGGCGCCCTTGTCGTTGACGGCCAGGTATTCAGAGACCGGATCGCTCTCGAGCTGCTTGATGCCCAGAGAGATGCGCTCACGTTCCGGATCGATGGACAGGATGACCGCTTCAGCTTCTTCACCCTTCTTGTAACGACGCACGGCTTCTTCGCCAGCTTCGTTCCAGGAGATGTCAGACAGGTGAACCAGGCCGTCGATGCCGCCTTCCAGACCGATGAAGATACCGAAGTCAGTGATTGACTTGATGGTACCGGAGACACGGTCGCCCTTGTTGTGCTTGCCGCTGAAGTCTTCCCACGGGTTGGTGGTGCACTGCTTGATACCCAGGGAGATACGACGACGCTCTTCGTCGATGTCCAGAATCATCACTTCCACGTCATCGCCGACATTGACGACCTTGGACGGGTGGATGTTCTTGTTGGTCCAATCCATTTCGGACACGTGGACCAGACCTTCGACGCCCTCTTCCAGCTCGGCGAAGCAGCCGTAGTCGGTGAGGTTGGTGACGCGTGCGTTGATCTTGGCGCCTTCCGGGTAGCGAGCCTTGATGTTGACCCACGGATCTTCACCCAGCTGCTTGAGACCCAGAGACACACGGTTGCGCTCGCGGTCGAACTTCAGCACCTTGACGTTGATCTCGTCGCCGACAGCAACGATCTCGGACGGATGCTTGATGCGCTTCCAAGCCATGTCGGTGATGTGCAGCAGGCCGTCAACGCCGCCGAGGTCGACGAAGGCGCCGTAGTCGGTCAGGTTCTTGACGATACCCTGAATCTGCTGACCTTCCTGCAGAGTGGCCAGGAGGGCTTCACGCTCAGCGCTGTTCTCGGCTTCGAGGACGGCACGACGAGACACAACAACGTTGTTGCGCTTGGCGTCGAGCTTGATGACCTTGAAGTCCAGTTCCTTGTTCTCGAGGTGGGCGGTGTCGCGCACAGGGCGGACATCGACCAGAGAACCCGGCAGGAAGGCACGGATGGTGTTGATGTCGACGGTAAAGCCACCTTTGACCTTGCCGTTGATCACGCCCTTGACGATCTCGTCCTTCTCGAAGGCGGCTTCCAGCTCTTTCCACGCTTCGGCACGCTTGGCCTTCTCGCGGGACAGGCGGGTCTCACCGAAGCCATCTTCGACGGCTTCCAGCGCGACCATGACTTCGTCGCCGATGCTGATGGACAGCTGGCCACTTTCGTCACGGAACTGTTCAGACGGAATCTGACCTTCAGATTTCAGACCGGCATTGACAGTGATCCAGTCGCCATCGATATCGACGATGGTAGCGGACACGATTGCGCCCGGCTCCATGTTGATGTCCTGGAGTGACTGTTCAAATAAATCAGCAAAGCTCTCGCTCATGGTATTCCTACATGATCAACGTTTGGGGCGGCTTGCACCGCAGTCTCCGTACCACCAGCAAGCACGGGCCATATCTACATATCCCCGGGGGCGTTGACGCTGGTTCGAGATACACCGGCTTTCCGCTTGCCGCCGATGCACCCCATGACACCTGGCCGGGGGGTTGATGACACCGCAGTGTCATCTGGGTCGTGCCTTGTCCTGCGTCTCCGCTCGCAGAGCGAGCGAAGCCTGCCACTGCCCGGCCCGAAGGCCTTGATGCAGCAGCAGGCTATCAATCGATTGTCCTGACACAACAGGTACGCTTGCCGATGAAGGCCACGGACATGCCGTTTCAGCGTTCCGCCACCAGGCCATACTCGACCAGCAGCTGCTGGATGCGCTCGACCACCTGCTCGATGTCGAGATCCGTCGTATCGAGGATCACGCCATCATCTGCCGGCTTGAGCGGGGCGACTGCCCGGCCCATGTCGCGTGCATCGCGCGCCTGTATTTCTGTCAAAAGGCTCGAAATATTAGCATCCACACCCGCTTCCTGCAACTGGGCATGACGTCTGCGCGCACGTTCCTCGGCCGAGGCGGTGAGGAAGATCTTGAGCGGCGCCTCGGTGAAGACCACCGTGCCCATGTCGCGACCGTCGGCCACCAGGCCCGGCGCACGCGCGAAGGCACGCTGACGTGCCAGCAGTGCGGTGCGCACGCGCGGCTGGGCCGCGATGATGGAGGCGTTGTTGCCGACCGTCTCGAGACGGATGTCACGCGTGACGTCTTCACCCTCGAGAATCACGCGAGTGGCATCCCCCTCGGCATCGAACTGGACATCGAGGTGCTCGGCGATGGTGGCCACCGCGGACTCGTCCTCCAATGCCACACCGTGACGCTCGGCGGCCAGAGCCGTCAGGCGATACAGCGCACCGGAGTCCAGCAGGTGCCAGCCCAGGCTCGCCGCGACCAGACGGCTGATGGTGCCCTTGCCGGCCCCGCCGGGGCCATCGAGGGTCAGCACCGGATCATCGCTCACCTGGCTGTGATGCGGAGTCGCTTCACCACTCATGACGCCTCCTGTCCGGGTGCCACGGCACCGAGGTTCTCGACCTGCATGCCGACTTCACTGGCCAGCGCCACGAAGTTCGGGAAGGAGGTCGCGACATTGGCACAATCATCGATCAGGATTTCGCCCTGCGCACGCAGCGCCGCCACGCTGAAGGCCATCGCGATACGGTGGTCACCGTGACTGTCGACCAGACCGCCACCGTAGGCACCGCCACGGATGTCGATACCGTCGGCGACGACTTCGTGCTCGACACCGATCTGCGCCAGACCGTCCGCCATCACCTGGATGCGGTCGGATTCCTTGACGCGCAGCTCCTCGGCGCCACGCAGGCGGGTCATGCCCTCGGCATTGGCCGCCGCGATGAACAGCGCCGGGAATTCGTCGATGGCCAGCGGGACCTGATCTTCCGGGATGTCGATCCCCTTGAGCGGCGCATAGCGGATGTGCAGGTCCGCCACCGGCTCACCGCCGACTTCACGCTCGTTGGAGATGCTCAGATCGGCACCCATCGCCTTGAGGATGTTGATCACGCCGATGCGCGTCGGGTTGATGCCGACGTGCTCCAGCACCAGATCGGCACCCGGCGTGATGGCCGCGGCGACCAGGAAGAAGGTCGCGGAGGAGATGTCGGCCGGCACGTCGATCGGGCAGGCCTCGAGGCTGCCACCACCGGTCAGCCACGCTTCGGCGCCTTGACGCTCGACCTTGTAGCCGAAGCCGTTGAGCATGCGCTCGGTGTGATCACGCGTCGGTGCCGGCTCGATGGCGCGGGTCTCACCTTCGGCGTAGAGACCGGCCAGCAGCAGGCAGGACTTGACCTGAGCGGACGCCATCGGCATCTCGTAGCGGATCCCCTTGAGCGGCTGACCACCGTGGATACGCAGTGGCGGACGGCCATTCTCGGCGGTATCGATCACCGCGCCCATCTCGCGCAGCGGGTTGGCGACGCGGTCCATCGGGCGCTTGGTCAGCGAGGCATCCCCGGTCAGCTCGGTATCGAAGGCCTGACCGGCCAGCAGACCGGCGAACAGACGCATCGCGGTGCCGGAGTTGCCGACATACAGCGGGCCCGGCGGCTGCTTCAGGCCGTTGAGGCCCACGCCATGAATGGTCACACGACCCTGATGCGGGCCTTCGATGACCACGCCCATGTCGCGGAAGGCCTGCAGCGTGGCCAGGCTGTCTTCACCCTCGAGGAAGCCCTCGACCTCGGTCACGCCGTTCGCCAGCGCGCCCAGCATGATGGAGCGATGTGACATGGACTTGTCACCCGGCACACGAATGCGCCCCTGAACCTGCCCACCCGGCAGTGCACGGTACCGCACGTTCTGCTGTTCCATTGTCTGATAACTCGTCTGTTTCAATAGGGTATTGAAGTAGTGTCGAGCGTGGCTGGCGCGGGTGAATATCCCCAGCATCGCCTCGCCATCGCCCGCGGTCACGGCAGCACGCACTCGCGCTACCCCGGCCTCGAATTCATCCAGCGCCTCCAGCACCGCATCGCGGTTGGCCAGATAGACGTCACGCCACATCACCGGGTCACTGCCCGCGATACGCGTGAAGTCGCGGAAACCGCCCGCCGCGTAGCGGAAGATCTCCAGGCGCTCATCCTGACGCGCCAGACTGTCCACCAGCGAGAACGCCAGCAGATGCGGCAGATGGCTGGTGCGTGCCAGGACCTCGTCGTGGCGTGCCACGCTCATGTCCAGCAGCTGAGCACCACACACCGACCACATGGCGGCCACGCGTGCCACGGCCTCGGGGTCACTGTCCGGTTCCGGCGTCAGAATCACCTTGTGATCGCGATAGAGCTCGGGATTGGACGCCGCCACCCCGCTCTTCTCGGAACCGGCGATCGGATGCCCGAGCACCAGATTCGGCGGCATGTGACCGAACACGCCGATCGCCGCGTCGCGGATCGCGCCCTTGGTGCTGCCGACATCGGTGACCACCGCATCATCTTCCAGCAGCGGTGCGATCTCCGTCATCACGCCCTTCATCGCCATCACCGGCACGCACAGCACCACCAGCGAGGCGCCGGGCACCAGCCCAGCCAGCTGAGTACTGCCGCCATCGATCAGCTTCATGCGCTGACCGAGGCAGATCTCGTTAGAATCCCGATCACAGGCGAGAATCTCGCCGCGATGACCCGCCGCACGCAATGCGGCGGCAAGCGAGCCACCGATCAACCCCAGCCCGACCAGCAGGATACGCCGCTCGCCGGCCAGCCGCTCCGAGGACAGCATGTCCGCCGCCGCGCTAGTCACTGCCTGTTCCGACTCGCTCACAGCACACCGACCGGGTAGGACCCGAGCACCTTGACGTCCGCCGCGCACTGACGCAGCTCTTCCAGCGTCTCCGTGATGAGCGGATCATCACGGTGGCCACGGAAGTCGATGAAGAAGACATAGTTCCAGGCACCCGAGCGCGACGGCCGCGTCTCGACACGGGTCAGATCGATCTGGTGGCGGTGGAACGGTGCCAGCAGGTCATGCAGCGCGCCCGGCTGGTTGCGCATCGCCACCACGATGGACGTCTTGTCATCACCGGACGCCGGCACCGAGCTGTCGCCGATGATCAGGAAACGCGTGGAGTTGTCCGGGCTGTCCTCGATCTTCTCCTCGACCTTCTCCAGCTCATAGAGCTTGGCCGCCATGTCACCGGCAATCGCCGCACTGTGCCACTCGGTGCGCACCTGACGCGCGGCCTCGGCATTCGAGGACACCGCGATGCGCTCGGCGTGCGGGAAGTGGGCATCCAGCCACTTGCGGCACTGGGCCAGCGACTGGGCGTGGGAATAGATGCGCGAGATCTTCTCGCGACGCGTATTCGGGCCCACCAGCAGGTGATGGTGAATGCGCAGCACCACTTCGCCGGAGATCTTGAGCTGCGAGCCCATGAACGAATCCAGCGTGTGATTGATGACGCCCTCGGTGGAGTTTTCCACCGGCACCACGCCGTACTGCACCGCGCCGGCTTCCACTTCGCGGAACACCTCGTCGATGGCGGCCATCGGCTTGGTCACGGCGCTGTCACCGAAGTGCTTGAGCGCGGCCTGCTGGGTAAAGGTCCCTTCCGGGCCGAGATAGGCCAGACGAATCGGCTGCTCCAGCGCCAGACAGGCGGACATGATCTCGCGGAACAGCCGCGCCATCTCCTCGCCCTTCAGCGGGCCGGGGTTGTCGGCCATGATACGGCGCAACACCTGGGCTTCACGCTCAGGACGATAGAACTGCACCTGGCCATCCTCGCCCACGTCACCGGCCGCCATCTTGACCTCGGCCACCTGCTGCGCACAGCCCGCCCGCTCGCTGATCAGGCGCAGCAGCTCGCTGTCGATGGTATCGATGCGCTGACGTAGCTCGTCCAGCGTGACCGCCTTGGCAGCCACCTGCGGCGCAGGATTCTGCTTGGAATCCGTCATCTCACCTCTCCCTTAGCCGTGACGACGCGCAAAGTCGCCCATGAAGTCCACCAGCGCAGTGACGGCAGCTTCCGGCACGGCGTTGTAGAGACTGGCACGCATGCCACCGACACTGCGGTGACCGGCCAGGTTGAGCAGACCCGCCGCCTCGGACTCGGCAAGGAAGGTCTTGTCGAGACGATCATCGGCCAGCACGAACGGCACGTTCATGCGTGAACGGTTCTCGGTGACGATCGGATTGGAGTAGAAGTCGTTGCCGTCGATGGCCGCATAAAGTGCCTGCGCCTTGCGATCATTGATCGCATTCATGGCATCGAGACCCCCGACCTCATCCTTCAGCCACTCGAACACCAGGCCTGAGAGATACCAGGCATAGGTCGGCGGGGTGTTGAACATGGAGCCCGCCTCGGCGGCCGTCTTCCAGTTCAGCATGGTCGGGCAGTCCTTGCGCGCACGCTCGAGCAGATCTTCACGCACGATGACCAGCGTCAGACCCGCCGGACCGATGTTCTTCTGGGCACCGGCATAGATGACACCGAAACGGCTGACATCCAGCGGCCCCGACAGGATGGAAGACGACATGTCACACACCAGCGGCACGCCATCCGCTGCCACCTCGGGAATGTAGTCGAACTCGAGGCCGCCGATGGTCTCGTTGGCGGTGTAATGCAGATAGCCCACATCACCCGAGAGCTGGATCGCATTCTGACGCGGCACGGCAATCAGGCCATTGCTCTCGCTGGAGGCGGCCACATGGCTGCCCACGGCCAGATGCTCGGCTTCCTTGATCGCCTTCTTGCCCCAGATACCGGTATACAGATAGTTGGCGCTGCCGCCCTCGCCCAGCAGGTTCAGAGGCACCCCCGCGAACTGGGTGGAAGCGCCGCCCTGCATGAACAGCACGCGATAGTGGGACGGAATGTCGAGCAGTTCGCGCAGATCCGCCTCGGCCTTCTCGGCGATGGCCACGAAGTCGTCGGAGCGATGACTCATCTCCATGACGGACAGTCCGCGGCCCTGATAATCCAGCATCTCGGCGCGTGCGCGTTCCAGGACAGCGGTCGGCAGTGCAGCAGGACCGGCGCAGAAATTGAACTTGCGTGTCATGTCGTCTTAATTCCCGAAAGTGAAGCGACCGCCCCGAAGGCGGTCGCAATCCAGCGTCTTATTCCACGTCTGTCGGCGGGGTATCCGTCGACTCGGCAGCGTCTCCCGCCTGCACCTGTTCATCGGTGCTCAGCGCGTCCTTCTTGCCTTCTTCCTGACCCTCGACGTCGTGAGCGACCGTACCGTCCTCGTCGATCACCACGATATCTTCCGGCTCGTCGACACGCACCGTGGTCACCAGTCGCTCCTCTTCCGCCGTGCGGATCAGGGTCACGCCCTGAGTGTTGCGCGAGGTGATGGACACCTCGGCCACACGGGTCCGCACCAGGGTGCCGCGGTCGGTGATCAGCATCAGTTCATCGTTGTCGCTGACCTGAACCGCGCTGACCAGATCGCCGTTGCGCTCGCTGGTCTGCATCGCGATCACGCCCTGGCCACCGCGGCCACGCAGCGGGAACTCTTCCAGGCGCGTACGCTTGCCGTAGCCATTGGCCGAGGCCGTCAGGATGTAGCACTGCGGCACCTCACCGGTCGCGACGCCTTCATCCGTCGCGACATCAGTAACTGCCACATCAGCGCTCTCGACGCCATCCGCCGTCACATCCAGCGAATCATCGACGTCAGCCTCGTTGTCATCGATGGCCGTGGTGCGCGGGATGATCAGGCTGATGACCTGAGCATCGCCGATCAGACGCATGCCGCGCACACCGCGAGCGGTACGGCCCATGACACGCACGTTCTGCTCCTCGAAGCGGATCGCCTTGCCGTTGGACGACAGCAGCATGACGTGGTCGGAGCCGGAAGTGATGTCGGCGCCGATCAGACGGTCGCCTTCCTCGATGTCCAGCGCGATCAGACCGACGCTGCGCGGACGCGAGAACTGGCTCAGCGCCGTACGCTTGACCGTGCCGTTGGCCGTGGCGAAGAAGATGTAGCTGTCGGCGGCGTAATCACGCACCGGCAGGATGGTGGTCACCCACTCGCCTTCCGCCAGCGGAATCAGGTTGACCAGCGGCTTGCCACGCGAACCACGCGAGGCCTGCGGCATCTCGTAGACCTTGAGCCAGTACACCTTGCCCTTGTTGGAGAACAGCAGCACGGTGTCATGGGTCGAGGCGACCAGCAGGTGCTCGATGACATCCTCGTCCTTCATCGCGGTTGCCGACTTGCCACGGCCACCACGCTTCTGGGCCTGGTAGTCAGACAGCGGCTGCGTCTTGGCATAGCCACTGCGCGAGACCGTCACCACCATGTCTTCCTCGTTGATGAGGTCTTCGATGGTCAGGTCACGACGGCTGGTCATGATCTCGGTGCGACGCTCATCGGCGTACTGGGCGCGCACTTCACGCAGCTCTTCGCGAATGACCTCCATCAGGCGATCGGCAGAGGACAGGATCTCCATCAGCTCGGCGATGCGCTCGAGGATGGAGGAGTACTCGGCCAGCAGCTTCTCGGTCTCGAGACCGGTCAGGCGATGCAGGCGTAGCTCGAGGATGGCCTGGGCCTGGGCCGGCGACAGACGATAATGCCTGGCATCTTCAGACAGCCCCAGACCTTCCGGCAGGTCTTCCGGACGGCAGGAAGTGGCACCGGCGCGCTCGAGCATCTCGACCACCTGACCCGGCTGCCATTCACGATCGATCAGCTTTTCCTTGGCTTCCGCCGCGCTCGGCGAGCCCTTGATCAGCTCGATCACCTCATCGATGTTCGAGATCGCCACCGCCAGACCTTCAAGAATGTGGCCGCGTTCGCGCGCCTTCTTGAGTTCGAACAGCGTACGACGGGTGACGACTTCACGACGGTGACGCACGAAGGATTCCAGAATCTGCTTGAGATTCAGGATCTTCGGTTGACCTTCGTGCAGCGCGACCATGTTGATGCCGAAGACGGTCTCGAGCTGGGTCTGGGAGAAGAGGTTGTTGACGACCACTTCACCGGATTCGCCACGCTTGGTCTCGATGACCACGCGCAGACCGTCCTTGTCGGACTCGTCACGCAGCTCGGCGATGCCCTCGATCTTCTTGTCCTTGACCAGTTCGGCGATCTTCTCGATCAGACGCGCCTTGTTCACCTGGTAGGGAAGCTCGGTGATGATGATGTGGTCACGACCGCTCTTGTCGTGGTGCTCGATGGTGTGCACGGCACGCACATAGATGCGACCACGGCCGGTGCGATAGGCATCGAGGATGCCGGCACGGCCGTTGATGATGCCCGCGGTCGGGAAGTCCGGCCCCGGGATGTATTCCATCAGTTCATCGATGGTCAGGTCGCCGTTGTCGATCAGCGCCAGACAGCCATCGATGACCTCGCCCATGTTGTGCGGCGGGATGTTGGTGGCCATGCCCACGGCGATACCGGAGGAGCCGTTGACCAGCAGGTTCGGGGTCTTGGTCGGCAACACGGCAGGAATGCGCTCGGTGCCGTCATAGTTGTCGACCCAGTCGACGGTGTCCTTCTCGAGGTCGGCCAGCAGCTCGTGCGCCAGGCGCGCCATGCGCACCTCGGTGTAACGCATCGCCGCGGCGCTGTCGCCATCGATGGAACCGAAGTTTCCCTGACCATCCACCAGCACATAACGCATGGAGAAGTGCTGGGCCATGCGGACGATGGTGTCATAGACCGCACTATCACCGTGCGGGTGGTATTTACCGATCACATCGCCGACGACACGGGCGGATTTCTTGTAGGCCTTGTTCCAGTCATTGTTCAGTTCGTGCATCGCGAACAGCACGCGACGGTGAACCGGTTTGAGGCCATCGCGGACATCCGGCAAGGCACGCCCGATGATGACGCTCATCGCGTAATCGAGATACGACTGTTTGAGCTCGTCCTCGATGTTGACTGGCAGTATCTCTCTGGCGATCTCACCCATGATTCGTCAAATCCTTGAACTCAACTGTTGGCGCCACTGCGGCAGCGACAATGTTTCGGGGCAGCAACCGTATTTCGGGCAGCATCAGGTTTCGGTCGCTACTGCAGCGCGGCAGTGGCGTGAAGCGGACACGGGGTGCCAGCTCCGCGGCACCGAAGTGGCGGGATTATATCACTTGCGCGCTCACCTAGCAGCTCACACGAGCCCGCAAACGGATGTCAGTACGGTAGTACGGCCTCAAGGGCACGCGGCCCACTGCCGCGCCCCTGTCGCTGACAGCGCTCATCGCGGCTCGGGCGACAGCAATGATACCAGCAGCGTGCCGATTTCTCCCTCCAGCGGCATGGCCCGTCCGGTCTGGGTATTCATCAGCACGAAGGTGAAATCCGCGCGGGAGACCAGTGCGCCGGAGCGCGGATGCACCTCGCCCATGCGCGTCTCGCCCAGATGGATCTCCTGATGCATGATCATCTTGCGCCGCCCGACCCGAGCGAGTCGCGTGGTGATCACCAGCTCATCATGCACGGTGGCCGGATAATGCCAGTCCAGATTGACATTGACCGCCACCATCGCGATGCCCTCGCGCTTGAGGTCCGCCAGGTCCAGATGCGCGAGCATGAACTCCCAGCGCCCTTCTTCGTAGAACTCCAGATACCGGGCGTTGTTGACGTGCCCATAGCCATCCAGGTGATAACCTCGCACCGTCAGTGTCGTGCGACTGAAAGTGCCGGCGGTCTCATCGGCGGCGTCCTGTTGACGGCTGTCCTGTTGCATCCTTGCCTCCTGTGCGGGAAACGGATGAGCCTGCTCGGCCCTCGTCATCAGATCTTAGGCCGGGCACGAGCAGAAAAACAAACGCTTGGTTGAATGATGGCGCCTGCCCTGCACGCCATCCTGACAAGGCGGCGGGATCTGCCACGGACGATGCCCTTCACGTCCAGACCTGCAGGACGGCTACTCGCCGGGCGGGCCCTGCGGCGGCCTCTCGCCTCCCTCCTCGTCGAGGAAGTGCCCCTTCTCGCCCATGAAACAGCCGAAGATCTGGTTAACCCCCGGCGCGGAGGCGTGATAGTGATAGCCACGCACCGGGTCCGTCTCGCCGCCACAGTCATCCAGCTCAGCGGGAACATTGCCGTCCTTGTCCTCTCTGGCATAGATGGCATAGCCATCCAGCGCATAGCCGATCATCGGCGAATGGCCATCCTCCTGAATGCCGATCTCGGAGCAGCCGGTGGCGGTGTGATAGTGATAGCCCTCATGCGGATTGGCATGCGCGCCACAATCATCGAGCACCCCCAGGGTGTGAGAGCTCAGGATCAGCTCCAGCGGTGCCGGCGGGCCGAACAGCACGCCATTGAGCGCCACGCCGGTGTTGGCGCGGCCGGCCAGCGAGGTCGGCTCGGCGGCCGGTACCGGCACCTTGGGGATCACGACAGTCTTCTCGATGCCGCCGTCCAGTTCCTCCAGCGGACACTCGAGACAGAAATTGTCGAAGCCTTCGATGGGGTTCGGGTTCCCCGCCACCTCACAACCACGCGCGCCATCGATCACGGTGATCTCGCCCGTGTTGACGTCGTACATCTGCCACTCCTTGTCCTTGTAGAGAGTGGCAAGATTCTTGATGAACTCACCGTCCACCTGATAGAGGGTGCCCTCGCCATCCATCCAGGTGCCGCCTTCCTCCTCACCGGAGTGGATATTGGGCGGGCAGAATGGCCCCACCGGCGAGGTTTCCGGGTCCGCGGGCGCACCGGCCACACGGAACTGATAGCAGGTCGTCTGCGTGCCGCCGCTCAGGGTGCAGTCGACGGTCTCGACCTCACCGACGATCGCGCCCACGGCAAATATCTGAGGATCCAGTCCAACCGCCGCCGGGGCAGGTTCGCCGTCAGTGGCTTCCTCTGCAACGACTGTCTCTTTCGTGACCGTTGTACTGGCCGCCGCCGTGCTGGCCGCCCTGTCGTGCGCGTCGTCCTCCCCGCTGCAGCCGAACAGCAGCAGGGTCAGCGCCGCCAGCGTCAGCGGCCGTGCCCGTTTCAGCGCGCTCGCGCCCGACGCTCTGCTCTTCACAAAAGCCGCCACAACCGTCTCCTCAGCAGTCCCCACAGCAGTCTTCATAACACCGTCGTCGATCACTCTGCCGCCCTCCGCGTCTCAAATCTGATGGTCGATGCCTGCGGGTCGATATCTATCGGGCGATACCGCAAACCGCCAGACCGCGAACCGTCAGGTCGATCTCAGACTAGCGCCACAGCGTGCACACAGTATGTCTTTGCGCTCGCGCGCGATGGCCGGCAACCGCAGTGTGACGCAGGGTCACGTCCACGGCGGATGACCCGCCGCATGAGTTTCGCCATAATATGCGCCATTCAGACGGGCAGCCCCCGTTCACCGGACTCAAGGACTGGTCGCATGTGGTTCAAGAACCTGCAACTGTATCGCCTGCACGATAGCGCACCGCTGGAAGAGGGCCGTCTCGCCGACGCCCTGCCGGAGCATGTCTTCCGCCCGGTCACCGGCGTCGAAGCCAAGCGTATCGGCTGGGTGGCACCGGGCGGTCGCAACAGCGACATGCTGGTCCACGAGATCCAGGGCCATTATCTGATCAGCGCACTGCGTCAGGAACGTGTCCTGCCCACTGCCGTGGTCAAGGAAGAACTCGAGGAGCGAGTCGCCGAGCGCGAGACGGCGGAAGGTCGTCCGCTGCGTCGCCGCGAGAAGCTGACCCTCAAGGAGCAGATCTACGAGGAGCTGCTGCCACGTGCCTTCACACGCTCCTCGCGCACTGACCTGTGGTGGGACAGCCGTCGCGGGCTGATCGCCGTCAATGCCTCGAACGCCAAGCGTGCCGAGGAAGCCCTCGACCTGCTGCGCCAGACGCTGGGCTCGCTCAAGGTCACGCCGCTGGCCGTCGCCCAGCCGCCCTCCCAGGTGATGACCACCTGGCTGAAGGACGTGGCCTCGCGCCCGGATGACCTCATCGTCGGTGATCAGGTCGAGCTCAAGGCGCCGGGCGGCGAGGATGGCGTGCTGCGTGCCCGTCAGTTCGACCTCGACGGCGAGGAAATCCAGACGGCGCTCACTCTGGGCCGCGTGGTCAGCAAGCTGGCACTGGAAGTTGAGGGCCGCGTCGCGTTGATCCTCGGCGAGGACATGGCGCTCAAGAGCCTCAAGTTCGCCGATGCCGTCATCGATGAAGCCAATGCCCAGGAGGATGGTGAAGACCCCATCCTGCGACTGGAGACCGACTTCGCGCTGATGGCCCAGGTGCTCTCCGGCGTGATCGAGCAGATGACCGCCTGGCTGGGCGGCGAAGCTCAGCCGGGAAGCTGAGCGCCACCCCCTTTCTTCTCTTCTCAAGAATGACAATCCGGATGACGTGCGTCGATGACTGACACAGCAACGCCCAAGCCTGCCACGCCTGACGAACAGGACCCGTTCGCTAGGATTCGCCCCTACCACGATCACGAGGTAAGTGAGGTACTGGTGCGCCTCGAGCAGGACCGCGAACTGCTCGACACCCTGACTCGCTTCCGCCTGCCGGGACTGACCCAGCGCTTCCCGTGGCTGGCGCGCCAGATCGCTCGCCTGGCCATCAAGCGCGAGATGATGGGCGTGAAGGACGTGGCCAGTTTCCAGACCCGCATCGCCAGCTACATGGCGCGCATGATCCATACCACCACCACCAGTTTCGAGACGGTGGGACTCGAGCGGCTGTCGGAAGACACGCCGTATCTGTTCCTGTCCAATCACCGCGACATCTCGCTGGACCCGGCCTTCGTCAACTACGCGCTCTATCGTCACGGCCGCGACACGGTGCGCATCGCCATCGGCGACAACCTGCTGCAGAAGCCCTTCGTCACCGACCTGATGCGCCTCAACAAGAGCTTCATCGTGCCGCGCTCCGCCAAGGGCAAACGCGCGATGCTAGCGGCCTACCAGTCACTGTCGGGCTATATTCGTCACTCCTTGATCCACGATCGGCACTCCATCTGGCTGGCCCAGCGGGAAGGACGTGCCAAGGATGGCCGTGACGGCACCGAAAGCGCCATCATCAAGATGCTGACCATGGCGGCTCGCACCGCCGACAAGACACGCCCCTTCAGCGAGAGCGTCAGCGAGCTCAACATCGTGCCGGTGTCCATCAGCTACGAATTCGACCCCTGCGATCTACAGAAGGCGCGCGAGCTGGCGGCCATCGCCAATGAAGGGCGCTACGAGAAGGTGCAGTACGAGGACATCCAGTCGATCGCCGCCGGCATCAGCGGTCACAAGGGGCGCGTCAAGCTGGTGTTCGGCGAGCCGCTCAAGGGCGATTTCGCCACTCCGGACGACGTGGTCGCCGAAGTCGACCGCCAGGTACTCCAGCACTACACCCTCTACCCGAGCCACCAGCTGGCCCTCGAGAAGCTGGCCGCCAGCCGTCCGCAGCTGCGTGACGAGCCACGCCTGGCCGCCGCGCTGGATGTCTCCGCTATCAGTGGTGCCGAGCGCGCCGTGTTCGAGAACCGTCTCGCCGGCGTGCCGAGTGAGCTCAGGGACTGGTGGCTGGTACAGTACGCCAACCCGATCCTCAATCGTGAAGGCCTGTCCATCGATCTCGACGAGAAGCTGGACGCCGCCGAGGCCACCGCCACCGACTGATCCCGCTCACGGGATACCGCCCTGGACACGACAACGCCACCGTCCTGCGACGGTGGCGTTGTCGTGTCTGGCCGCTTCATGCAGCCTGCTGCCGGCGAGCGCCTACTTGCGCCAGAAGCTGGGCGAGAACAGCACCAGCACGGTCAGGATCTCGAGGCGCCCCATCAGCATGCCGATGCACAGCAGCCATTTGGCGCTGTCAGGCAGCGGTGCGAAGTTGCCGGCCGGGCCGATGATGTCCCCAAGCCCGGGGCCAACGTTGGTGACGGCGGTCACGGCACCGGTCACGGCGGTCACCAGATCCAGCCCGATCAATGACAGCGCCAGTGCCAGCCCGCCGATGGTGATGAAGAAGAAGAACGAGAAGGCGATGACCGCGCGCACCACTTCATCCGGCAAGGCGCGCCCGTTGTAGCGCTGGGAGAAGACCCCGTTGGCATGGATCAGCGAGCGCAGGTGATTGCCGAGCATGATCAGGCCGATCTGCAGGCGGAAGATCTTCATGCCCCCGCTGGTGGAGCCGCTGCAGCCCCCGACGAAGGTCAGATAGAAGAAGGCCACCACCGCGAAGGGCCCCCAGGTACTGTAGTCATCGCTGGCATAGCCCGTGGTGGTCACCACCGACATGACGTTGAAGGTCACCTGGGTCAGCGCCGTGAAGAGATCCTCCCCCAGCACGACGCGATAGAGCGTCAGCGCCGCGATCACCCAGCCCAGCAAACGCAGGAAGCCGCGCACCTGGGCGTCGCACCACATCACCCCGGCACTGTCCTGCCAGGCGCGGATGAACAGCACGAAGGGCAGCGCCCCCAGCAGCATGAAGGCGGAAGCCATCCACAGCAGATGCGGGCGATCGGAATAGATGCCCATCGAGCTGTCGTAGTTGGCGAACCCGCCCGTGGCCAGCGAGGTCATGCCATGCACCACGGCATCCAGCGGCAGCATGCCCCCCAGCCAGTAGCTCAGGATCGCCAGCAGCGTCAGCCCCACATAGACCAGCCCGATCGCCTTGGCGACACCCCCGGCACGTGGCAGCACCTTGTCGGACCAGTCCGAGGATTCGGTCTGGAACAGACGCATGCCACCCACCTTCAGGAACGGCAGGATCGCGATGGCCATCACGATGATGCCGATCCCCCCCACCCACTGCATCAGGCCCCGCCACAGCTTCAGGCCATCCGACAGTCCTTCGATGTGGGTCAGCACGGTCGAGCCGGTGGTGGTGATCGCCGAGACCGACTCGAAGACGGCATCGGTGACGCCCAGGTGGGTCGCGCCGAAGATCAAGGGCAGGCTCGAGTAGGCTGATACCAGCACCCAGCTCAGGGTCGTCAGCACGAACATCGCGCGGGGCTTGAGCTGCAGCTCCACCTGGTGCGAGACCAGCAGCATCACCAGAGCCGATCCCAGCGTGATGCCCAGCGATATCGCGAAGGCCCATGCATCCGCATCGCCCTCTTCCAGCAACAGCAGCAGCGGCACCAGCATCATCACCGCCACCACGCACAGCAGCAGGCCGAGCACCCGGACCACCGGCAGCCACTCCGTCACCTGCAGACGGCGCATCAAGGCGGCACCGTGGCCCCCCGCTCTCGCCTCCCTCGGCGTGCTCATGACGTTGCCTCACGCATGATCGGCTTCATTCCCCATCCTCACCCTTCGTTATGACCACCAGAAGGCATGACAGGACCGCCCGGCAGGCGCACACGCCCCCGCTGCCGGCGCTCCCATCGCCCTCAGGCCCTCGGCCTCTGGCTCGCTGAAGCGACACCTTACACCGTCATCGCGGGCAGTCCAGTGCTCATGCCCGCAAGGCGCCCAGCGCGCGGTGGTGCGAGGCGCCGGGTCCGCGACGTCTCACTCGGGCGGCACCGGGCATTTGTCCACCAGAGCGACAACGGTCGGCCTGATGGGCCGCTGGCTTGGGCTGGCCGTTTCCCCTGCGGTACACTGAGGCTCCAATATGGCAACGATGCGTTCACGGACAGGAACCTCATGCGTCTGACTGATTGGCGAGCCTGGCAGGCGAGTGCGACACGCACGACCCACGACGGTCGCACCGACATCACCCCCTCCCCGCGTGCCGAACAGGTACCGGCGATGCTGCGCCGCCGACTGAGTCCGGTCGGGCAGGCATGCTGCAAGCTGCTGTTCACCCTCGACCCTGAGGGTGATCTGCCGATCATCCACGCCTCCCGACATGGCGACACCAGCAAGATACTTGCCCTGCTCGACTCGGCCACCCAGCCGCAGGAAGCCTTGTCACCCGCACGCTTCTCGCTCTCGGTGCACAACGCCATCCTTGGCATGTACTCGATCACGCGCCAGTCCCATCAGCCGCTCGAGGCGCTCGCCGCCTGCGGTGACGAGTTCGATGCACTGATGAGCGAAGCGCTCGGCTATCTGGGGGAGCGGGAGGAAGTCATCGTGCTGTTCTCCGATATCGCCGCGCCAGAGGCCTTCCAGCACCACGGCGACTATCCCGAGCATGCCAGTGCCGTCGCCATGCGCGTGAGCCGCACCTCGCCTGAGGCCCCGCGGCTCGCCGCATTGCCAGTCGACGCCGAGGAGCCGGCCCGCCACGCCCCGACCCCCATCGAGGTGATCGAGTGGCTGGAAGCCGCCGGACAGACACCGCTCGTCTGTCGCCGGCAGGCCTGGCAACTGAACCCTCCTCCCGCCACTGACGCCGCGCTGCAGTGATGACGCCTCCTCGTGCCTTCGGGCTATCCTCCCCCCTCGGGCGCCTGTGGCGTGGCATCGCCACCGCCATCAGCTTCAGCGTCTTCGGGCTGGGTGGCCTGCTGCTGGGGGGGCTGCTGCCCCTGCTGACAGTGAGCATGCGCGATGGCGAACGCCGCCAGCGCCTGGCGCGCCGCATCATCCATCACGCCATGCGCGGCTTCCTCCAGCTGATGCGCGGCCTGGGTGTGCTCGACTACCGTCTGCACGACTGTCAGCGTCTGCAGCGCCCGGGGCTGCTGGTGCTGGCCAATCACCCCACACTGATCGACGTGGTCTTCCTGATCGCGCTGATCCCCCACGCTGACTGCGTGGTCAAGGGGCGTCTGGCCCGCAACCCGTTCACTCGCGGCCCGATCCGCGCCGCCGGCTATATCACCAACAACGAGCCACAGGGCGTGCTGGATGCCGCCCGCGAGAGCCTGGCCAAGGGCAACGCCCTGATCCTGTTCCCCGAGGGGACGCGCAGCGTACCGGGCCGCGCCCTGAAGTTCCGTCGCGGCGCCGCCAACATCGCCCTGCGCACGCCCTGTGACATCACCCCGGTGCTCATCGACTGCCAGCCCAGCACGCTGACCAAGGGCGAGCCCTGGTACCACATCCCCGCGCAGCGCGTGATGCTCAATCTCAAGGTACTGCCGGACATGGCCCCCGAGGTCTCCCGTACACAGGAGCAGGATGAGCCGGAGGCGCCGCTGTCCCGGGATGCCCGCGAACTGACCCGCCAGCTGGCGGGCACCTTCGCCACGCAGCTCGAGCGTTTCCAGCAGGCCATCGCGGAGCCTGACAGCCCCCATCAGGCATGAAAATCTGTGCAGGAAGGCCAGGAATGAGTGGCAGACATGTCACGAATGCATGCCGCAGATTCATCCAGGTGGCATATCTGCCGTTATTGAATGACTGACCCCCGACATCATCGCTGATCCATGGATCAACGACCCTGACGCGCTAGAGAGAGGATTTCCCATGAGTGATACCACCTCGCTGGAACTGGAACTCAAGCAGCTGATCATCGATACGCTGGAGCTTGAAGACATCACCCCGGACGACATCGTCGCCGATGAGCCGCTGTTCGTGGACGGCCTGGGACTGGATTCGATTGACGCCCTGGAGCTGGGCCTCGCGCTGCAGAAGCGCTACGGCATCACCCTGGATGCCGAGTCCGAGGACACCCGGGCCCACTTCGCCAGCCTCAACGCGCTGCGCGAGATGGTGGAGGCCCGTCGTGAGCGCTGATCAACCGACCCCCTCCCGCGAGGAGATCTACGCCCATGTCCGCAGCACCCTGATCGAGCTGTTCGAGATCGAGGCCGCTGACATCCACCCCGAGGCGCGCCTCTACGAGGATCTCGACATCGACAGCATCGATGCCGTGGACCTGGTGGTCGAGCTCAAGAAGTTCACCGGCCGACGCATCGACGCAAACGACTTCAAGAGCGTGCGCACGCTCAACGATGTGGTCACCGCCGTCGAACAGCTGACACAGCGCCAGGCATGACGCCGTCGTCCCCTGACAGCCGCACGCGCCCCGCACTGAGCAGGGTGCTGCTCGGCGTGCTGGGCATCGTGGCCGCTCTTGGCTGGCCACTGCTGGTCTACGCCCTGCTGTCGCGCCTCACCGCAGACAGCGGCGCGGTCAGTGGACACTCGTCGCCCTGGGTGTGGGCCTTGATCCTGTTCGGCGCCCTGCTGATCCAGCGCCTGCCGCTGCATCCGGCACTGCGCCTGGGTCTGGCCGCCCTGCTGGTGGGCATCAGCGTGGCGAGCGAGGCCGAACTCGGGCTGCGGGCCTATCCGGTACTGGTCAATCTGGCCATGCTCAGCGTCTTCGCCACCAGCCTGTGGCGCGGCATGCCGGTGATCGAGCGCCTCGCACGCCTCAAGGAACCCGACCTGCCCCCTGCCGGCGTGCGCTACACCCGCCAGGTCACCCGGGTGTGGTGTGCCTTCTTCCTCTTCAATGCCAGCATCGCCGGCTGGACGGCCCTGCATGCCGACCTGGCGACCTGGACGCTCTACAACGGCCTGATCAGCTATGTGCTGATGGGCCTCCTGTTCGGCGGTGAATGGCTGGTTCGCCGTCGCCTGCGGAGTTCACACACCTGATGCCTGACTCATCTCCCGTCAGCCCGGATACGCCGGTCACGTCGCTGTTGACGCAGCATGTCTGGCGTCAACTCGCCGAACAGTCACCCGAGACGCCGGCCTGCTGGCTGGCCATCCCCGGTCACCCACTGCGCGCATTGACGCGTGCCGAACTGATGGCGCGCGTGGACGCCTGGCACCACTGGCTGGACTGCCTGCCCGGTGATCACGACGCCCGCCAGCCCGGCGCACGCTGGGTGCTGTTCCAGCCCACCACGCTGGGCGCCTGCGTGCAGCTGCTGGCGCTGTGGGAGCGCGGCATGCGGGCGATCCTGCCGGGAGATGACCGCCCCGAGACCCTGGCACGTCTGGCGGGCGACAGCGCCGGCCAGCTCCCCGAGACCACCGCCGATGGCTGGCCACCGGGACAGCCCGACCCTGCAGGTACTGCCGCGACGGCTTCTGCACCTGCCCCTGTACGACCGGACACCACGCCCGATGCCGCACGCATCGCACTGGAGCTTTGCACCTCCGGCTCCACCGGCGAGCCACTGCGCATCGCCAAGCGCTTCGACCAGCTCGAGGCCGAACTGGCCGTGCATCGCGCGCTATGGCCGCTGGCGACAGGCCCTGATACAGCCCTGGCGTCCACGCCGGACACCGTCAGCCTCAGTCAGGTCAGCCATCAGCACATCTACGGCCTGCTGGTCTCGCTGCTGCGTCCGCTCAGCGAAGGCGTGTCGTTCCTGAGCGAAGCCTGCCACTACCCGGAGCAGCTGGCCGCCGCCATCGCTCAGCTTTCCGAGCTTGGTCATCGCTGCCAGCTGGTCAGCTCTCCGGCCCAGCTGGCGCGTCTGCCACAGAGCGATGAACAGACGCCATCCGCCGCCCCTCTGGCGGAACTCGGTCAGGTATTGCGGGTCTTTTCTTCGGGCGCTCCGCTGCCGGCCGAGGCTGCCCGTCATGCCGAGGCCAGCCTTAAGGCGCCGGTGATCGAGCTCTACGGCAGTACCGAGACGGGCGGCATCGCCCGTCGCCGCCAGCAAGAGACAGCCCACTGGACGCCGCTGCCGGCAGTGGAGATCACCTTCTCGCCGGACTTCGCGGTGCGCTCGCCATTTCTGGCAGCGCCTGATCAGTGGTGGCAGCAGGCCGACAAGGCGGCGCTGGTGGAGGACGCGGCAGAGGGTGACGACGCACGGAACGCGGCGCCACGCTTTCAGCTGCTGGGGCGCAGTGATCGGCTGGTCAAGCTGGCCGGCAAGCGGGTCTCGTTGAGCGCGGTGGAGCGCTGCCTGAGCGAGCAAGCAGAGGTGCTTGAAGTGCGTTGCCTGCCGATGCCCACGCGTGAGCATCGCCTGGGCGCAGTGGTGGTGATGGATGAGTGCGCGCTGCCGCAGGATCACGCCAGCCGCCGCGATCTGATCGCCCGCCTGCGCCGCGCGCTGATGCCGGGCTTCGAGCGCATCGCCCTGCCGCGCTACTGGCGCTTCGTCACGCGCCTGCCGCTCAATGCCCAGGGCAAGTTCACCGCGGACTCCATCGCGCGGCTGTTCGCCGATCTCGATGATCCGCGCCTGCCACGCTGGCTGGGGGACACCTCCAGCGGGCCACAGCAGAGCACCCTGGAAGCCGAGGTGCCTGATGGTCTGGTCTATCTCGACGGCCACTTCGCCGCCCAACCGCTGGTGCCGGGTGTGGTGATGCTCAAGTGGGCACGCGAGCAAGGCAGGACACTGCGGGTGAACGGCGTAGGCATGGACGATGCGCCCTTCCTGCGCCTGGAACGCCTCAAGTTCTCCAACCTGCTGCTGCCCGGCATGCGCTTCACGCTGAGCACTCACCTGCTGGAAGACGCCCAGGGCCTGCGGCTCGACTTCCGGCTGGAATCCCGCGCAGGCCTGCATGCCAGTGGACGGCTGCGTCATGGTCAGCCGCATGCTCCGGACGTCACCCGCGATGACGGGCCCGCGGCCACCCCATCCCCCCATTCCACCTCGGAGGCGTCATGAGCCAATCCCCTGCGCCTGTGAGCGACTCGCAGCACGATTCTGAGCAGCATCTCTCTCGCCAGAGCGCCCCTGAACAGAGCAACGCCCTGCGCGCCTGCGTGGTGATCCCGGTCTACGATCACCCCGCCACCATCGCCGGCGTCTGTGCGGGCCTGGCACCGCTCGGCCTGCCCATCGTGCTGGTGGATGATGGCTGCAGTGCCCCCTGCGCCGAGGTACTCGATCAGCTGGCGGCCGAGGGCCATCACCTGGTGCGTCGCACGCACAACGGCGGCAAGGGAGCGGCGGTGCGCAGTGGCCTGCAGGCTGCCGAGCAGCTCGGCTTCACCCATGCCCTGCAGGTGGACGCCGATGGCCAGCACGATGTCAGCGACCTGCCCGCCTTCCTGAAGGGCATGCAGGAAAACCCCGACTGCCTGCAGATCGGCTATCCCGAATACGATGCCAGCGTGCCGCGCATCCGCTTCTACGGTCGCTACGCCTCACATGTCTGGGTATGGATCAACACCCTGTCGCTGGCCATCCGCGACACCATGTGCGGCGTGCGCCTCTACCCGCTGGCCGCCACCAATCGCCTGTTGGCGCGCAACGACTGTGGCGATCGCATGTCCTTCGACACCGAAGTACTGGTGCGCTGGTACTGGGCCGGGGGGGAGGTGGCCAACCTGCCGGTGCGTGTCAGCTATCCCACCGGAGGCGTCAGCCACTTCCGCCCCGGCCACGACAACCTGTTGATCAGCGCCATGCATACCCGCCTGTTCTGCGGCATGCTGCTGCGCTCGCCGACACTGGCCTGGCGCACGCTGAGCCGCCGAGGCGGCAAGCGGCAAACCGCCCACGCTCAAGATGACGCACTGACAGATGGCGAAGACCGTGCAGCACAGACCGCCGACGACAGCGTCGCGCCCAATCACTGGGCCCGCCTGTCCGAAACCGGCTCATTGAGCGGCATGCGGCTGATGGTGACGATCCGCCGTCGGCTCGGGGCCTGGCCGTTTCGCATCGCGCTGTTCCCGGTGCTGATGTGGTATTTCCTGCTGCGCGGCGTAGCGCGACGTGCCTCCTTCGATTACCTCAGACGCCTGGAGCCCGGGCTTCGCGGCGTGCGCCTGTGGGCCAGAAGCTTCGCCCACTTCATGCAGTTCGGCGAGGCGATCATGGACAAGGTCTCGGCCTGGAGCGGCGAGATTCCGCTCTCCTCGCTGACCGGCACCGGTCCGGAAGACCTGCGCGATGCCGCGCTGCGTGACGAGGGCGGCATCATCCTCGTCGCCCACCACGGCAATCTGGATGTGATCAATGCCATCGGCGAGCGCCACGACATCGACCTGTGCGCGCTGGTGCACACGCGTCACGCCGAGAAGTTCAACCAGTTGCTGGAACAGGCCACCGGGCGCAAGCCGCCGCAGATGATCGAGGTCAGCGAGATCACCCCCGCCACCGCCATGGCGCTGGGTGACCGCGTCAATCGCGGTGGCTTCGTGGTCATCGCCGCGGACCGCGTGCCGATTCCCCCCGAAAGCGACGCGGCAGAACGGGAAAACGCGGGGGAAAGCGAGCGGGAGAGCGTGGAACAGAGCGCCGTCACCCGCGCCCGTGTCCAGCACTGCGACTTCATCGATCAACCTGCGCCCTTCCCCGTGGGTCCCTTCATGCTGGCGGCGCTGCTGCGCTGTCACGTCTACACCCTGAGCTGCGTGCGCGAGCAGGGCGGTGCCAATCCCCGCTTCCGGGTCGATTTCGCGTCCTTCGATGACAGCCGCGCCGTCAAGCGCAGCAGCCGCGAGGCATGGATTGAGCAGGCCATGCAGCGCCATGCCGGTCATCTCGAGGCGCGTGTCAGACGCCACCCGCTGCAATGGTTCAACTTCTTCGACTTCTGGCACCAGGCGCCCGACGTCCCGACCTCTAGCGAAGGTGCCTCGGGGACCGAGCGAGCGACCTGACGGCTGGCGCGTCGCCCCGTCTTTCTCTGTTTCAGTTTCAGATTCAGATTCAGGATCAAGCTCAGGTTCAGGTTCAGATTCAGTTGTCCGGCATTCCGTCTTTCAGGCTCTCGGCTTTCAGGTACCTCGTCATGTCATATCCCGTCTCAACCACTGCCCCGGCGCTGACGCTCGACGGCAGTGATATCACCCTCGAGCAGCTGATCGACGTCGCCGAGGGCCGGTGTGGCGTACGTCTGAGTGATGCGCTTGCCTTCCGAGCGCGCATCGAGGCAGGCCCCGCCCTGCTGGAACGCTTGCTGGAGGAGGAAGGCGTGGTCTACGGCGTCACCACCGGTTATGGCGATTCCGTGACCCGCGCCGTGCAGGGGGCAGAGGACCTCGAGGCCCTGCCACGCCACCTCTACACCTTCCACGGCTGTGGCATGGGCGCGGACCTCGATGTGGTCAGCAGCCGCGCGGTGGTGATGGTGCGCCTCGTCTCGCTGTGCCGTGGTGTCTCCGGGGTCAGCCTGGCGCTGCTGGAACGCCTTGTCTGGCTGCTCGACCACGACATCCTGCCGCGCATCCCCGAGGAAGGCTCGGTGGGCGCCAGTGGCGATCTCACTCCGCTGTCCTATGTGGCCGCCGTACTGTGTGGCGAGCGCGAGGTGTGGGTGCGCCCCGGCGCAGGTCAGCCACATGAACTGCGCCCGACCGCTGACGTCTTCGCCCAGCACGGCCTGACACCCTATGTGCTGCGCCCCAAGGAAGGCCTGGCGCTGATGAACGGCACCGCCGTGATGACGGCCCTCGCTGCACTGGCCTTCGGTCGCACCTGCTACCTCAGCCGTCTGAGTGCGCGCATCACCGCGCTCAGCGTGCAGGCGCTGGAAGGCAATCCCTACCACTTCGATGCCGACCTGTTTGCCGCCAAGCCGCATCCCGGTCAGGCCCGCGTGGCGCAGTGGCTGCGTGATGATCTGGCCCACCCGGCGGCGCCGGAGGTCGATGCCACACCGATCAACTCACCGCGCCTGCAGGACCGCTACTCGACGCGCTGCGCGCCCCACGTCATCGGCGTGGTCGAGGATAGTCTCGACTGGTGGCGCCGCTTCCTGGAGACCGAGCTCAACAGCGCCAACGACAACCCGCTGATCGATGTCGAGGCCGGCAAGATCCTCCACGGCGGCCACTTCTACGGCGGCCATGTGGCGATGGTGATGGACAGCCTCAAGACGGCGGTCGCCAACCTGGCCGACCTGCTCGACCGCCAGCTGGCCCTGCTGGTCGACAGCCGCTACAACCGTGGCCTGCCCAGCAACCTCAGCGGTGCCACGCCGGAGCGCGCGCCGCTCAATCATGGCTACAAGGCGGTGCAGATCGGCGCCTCGGCCTGGACGGCGGAAGCCCTCAAGCTGACCATGCCGGCCAGCGTCTTCTCGCGCTCCACCGAATGCCACAATCAGGACAAGGTCAGCATGGGCACCATCGCCGCGCGGGATGCCCTGCGCGTGCTGGCGCTGGTCGAGCAGGTCGCCGCCGCCACCCTGCACGCCGCCGCACAGGGCTGTGAGCAACGCGCCGCCATCGCCGGCCACAGCGCCACGCCGCCGAGCCTGGCGGCCTTCGTCAGCGAGCTGCGCGAGGACATCGCCCCGCTCGAGGAAGATCGCGGTCTGGAGGCCGATCTGCGCCTGCTGTGTGCGCGCATCCGTGAGCGCCACTGGGCCCTGAGCGCAGACGAGGCCAACGCATGAGCGAACAGACAGCCCTGAGCGAGAAAAACGCCATGAACCAGCCCGCCGAAACGCCGATGCCCAGCGCCACGGTGGAAATGGAAGTGCCCTTCCACGACGTCGACATGATGGAAGTCGCCTGGCACGGCCATTACGTGCGCTATCTCGAGATCGCCCGCTGCAAGCTGCTCGACATGCTCGACTACAACTACCCGCAGATGCGCGAGTCAGGCTATGCCTGGCCGGTGATCGACCTGCGCCTGCGCTACGCGGGCCCGGCGCGCTTCGGCCAGCGCATCGCCGTCACCGCGCGCCTGCGCGAGTGGGAAAACCGCCTCAAGCTCGATTACGTGATCCGCGATGTCGAGAGCGGCAAGCGCCTGACCCGTGGCCATAGCGTGCAGGTCGCCGTCGGACTCGCGGATGGTGAGATGCTGCTGGCCTCGCCGCCTGCGCTCAGCGAGCGGCTGGCCGCCTGGCAGGCCAGCCAGTCACAGACCAGCCCGTCACAGACAGCCGACGAGGACGCGCCTGCCACCCCGCCCCCGACACGAGGAACGCCGTGATGACGTCACGCCTTGCCATTGCCGCCACTGCCCTGCTGCTGACTGCCAGTGCCTTCGGGGCCAGCGCCGCCGAATTCGACGCCCGCGCCCTGACGCAACAGCTGGCGCGCACCGCCCCTGTCTGCGGTGATTTCCAGCAGACCCGCTGGCTCGAGGATGTCGGCGCACAGCTCAAGAGTCGTGGCCAGTTCCATCTGATCGGGGATCCGAACGCGCCCGAAGGCCTGGTGTGGGAAACCACCTCCCCCATCGAGGACCGTCTCGAGATGCGCCCGAATGCCAGCGAAGGCCCGGACGGCGAGCCGCTGCCCGCCGACCAGCAGGCGATGGCGGAGCTGTTGGTCAACTTCTTCCACGGCGACTGGCAGGCGCTCGAGGAGCACTTCACCCTGACGCTCACCGGCAGCGCGGATGACTGGCAGGCCAGCCTGACACCGCGTGATGCCCGTCTGGCCGAGGCCATCGAGCACCTCGAGATCGAGGGTGGCAGCTGGCTTGACCACCTGACCCTCACCAGCGGCGACGGTGACCGTCTCGCCCTGACCCTGACACCGCGCGATCAGTGCCCCGAATGACAGGGCGCGGCGACTCGCATGACACGGGGCTGGATCGCGCCGCCTGGCGCTGGCTGTGGGCTGGCGTGCTGCTGCTGTGCGCGGTGCTGCTGGCCGGGAAGCTCGCCCCGCAGAGCCCATGGCGAGGCGCGATCGACACCCGCATCACCGCCATGCTGCCAGCGCAGGAACGCAGCCCGTTGGCCGCGCGCGCCGAATCGCTGGAGGACACCGCCAATCGGTTGGTGATTCTGGTCGGCGCACGCGATGCCAGCGCCACGTCACTCAAGCAGCGTGACGCCGCCGCCCAGGCGCTGCGTCAGGCGCTCGCCCCCCTCGCGACGCTGGATGACGGCAAGAGCCTCGCCAGCCTGCGCCTGCCGGCCGAGGTCCAGCCGGCCCTGATCGCCCCGCGACTTGCCGAGCTGAGTGAAGAGCAGTGGCAGGCGCGCGCGCTCAGGCAGCTGTTCCAGCCCGGCGGCCAGCGCGACCTGATCCATGATCCCTTCGGTCTCGCCGGCGCCTGGCAGGACTGGCTGACACCCGCCAACCTGTCGCTGTCCGGCGGCCAGCTGTTGCTGCGCGCGCCGACGTCAAGCGGTGACCAGCCCGGCAACGCCTATCGGCTGATCAGCGCCACCCTCACCGGCAACGCCTACGCGATGGGGGATCAGCAGGCGCTGGAACAGGCCGTGGATGGCGTGAAGGCCGACTATCCCGACGTCAGGCTGCTGCGCTCCGGGCTGGTCTTCCATGCCAGTGCCGGAGCGCAGCAGGCCAGACAGGAGATGTCGACCATCGGGCTCGGCTCGCTGATCGGCGTGCTGCTGCTGCTGTGGGCGGTGTTCCGCACCCCACGGCGGCTGCCGTTGCTGCTGGTGCCTGTGGCCACGGGCGTGCTGTTCGCGCTGCCGCTGACCTGGTGGGCCTTCGGCAGCCTGCACGTGCTGACGCTGGCCTTCGGCGCCAGCCTGATCGGCATCTCCATCGATTACGTGCTGCATCTGGAATGCATGCGGCGCCTGGCGACGACGAATGGCCGTGGCGGACTCGCCGCGCTGTGGCCGGGCCTGACACTGGGCCTGTGCTCCAGCCTCGCCGCCTATCTGGCCATCACCCTGACGCCGATGCCCGGCCTGCGCCAGATGGGCATGTTCGCCGCCCTCGGCTTGCTCGGCGCCTGGCTGAGCGTGCGCCTGTGGCTGCCGCGTCTCTCGCTGCCGGCGGATGCCACCCGCGAGGATTCCCCCGCCGCCCGCGCTGCAGGATGGCTGGCACGCGTACTTCCCGGCAGGCGCAGCTGGCAGGCGCTGAGTCTGCTGCTGGTGGCCGCGCTGGCGAGCCTCTACGGACTGCGCAGCGATGACCGTCTCACTCAGCTCAACCCCTCGCCTGCGTCGCTGATCGATGAGCAACGCGAGGCACAGCGCCTGCTCGCCGAACCGGACGGCCTGCGCTACCTGATCGTGCAGGCCGAGGATGACGCCGCGCTGCTCACGCGCCTGCAGGCACTGGAAGACACCTTCCAGCAGCTGAATGCCCAGCAGCAGCTGGGGCACTGGGCGAGCCTCGCCCAGCAACTGCCGACGCTTGCCCAGCAGCAGGCCAATCTCAGCGCCATGCGTGAGCGCACCCGCACCCTGCTGCCCCAAGTGCTGAGCACCGCAGGCCTGCCCGCCGCGCTGCTCACGCGGGCCGAGCAGGCCATCGAAAACGCCCGTCCGCTGCGCCCGGCGGACTGGGTCACGCTGCCTGCCGGCGAGATGGGCCAGCGACTGTGGCTCGACTCACGCACTGCCGCCATCGGCATCGTGCGCTTTGGTGACGTCACGGCCGAGGGTAGCGCCGCCCTGGCACGCCTCGCGGCAGGCGATGACCGCCTCGAGTACGTCGATCAGGTCGCCAGGCTTTCGACGACGCTCGGCAGCATTCGCAGCGAAATGGCCTGGCTGGTCAGCGCTGCGGTGGTGGTGATCAGCCTGCTGCTGGCGCTGCGCTATCGCCGCAGCACCTGGCGCGCCCTGCTGCCGCCGCTGGGCGGACTGGTACTGACGCTCGCCGCCCTGACGCTGGCGGGCGTCGGCCTCAACCTGTTCCACCTGCTGGGCCTGCTGCTGGTACTGGGGATTGGCCTGGATGCGGGCATCTTCTGTGCCGAGCATCCTGCGCGCAGCGCAGAAAAAAGCAGTGCGGGCATCTTCTGTGCCGAGCATCCTGCGCGCAGCGCAGAAAAAAGCAGTGCGGGCATCTTCTGTGCCGAGCATCCTGCGCGCAGCGCAGAAAAAGACAGGAGCGGAGACACCGCCAGCCGCGCCTCGCAGGCCAGTCTGCTGGCGATCTCGCTGTCATGTGCCTCCAGCCTGCTAGCCTTCGGATTGTTGAGTTTCAGTCAGACACCGGCATTGGCCGCACTGGGACTGGCCTGCCTGCTGGGGCTGACGGCCACCTGGTGCCTGGTGCCCTTCGCCCGCAGTTGAGGCGATCTCGTCACGCGGGCCAGACGGAGGCGGGAACACGAATGCCGTCATGAACACATAACGACAACGACAGGGGACGATGCCATGGAATCGGCAGATCGCAGCAACAACCCACCACGCAAGGAAGTCATCATCATCGGCGCCGGACCTGCCGGGGCGGCGGCGGCGGCATGGCTGGCGCGCGCCGGCCATGCGGTACGCGTGCTGGAGCGCAGCCACTTCCCGCGCTTCTCCATCGGCGAGAGCCTGCTGCCGCGCTGCATGCAGCATCTGGAGGCCTGCGGCCTGATGGAGGCCGCCGCCGCCGGTGGCTATCAGCGCAAGACCGGTGCGGCCTTCACCCGACGCGGCGAGCATCGCGTGATCGACTTCCGCGACAAGTTCAGCGACGGCCCCGGTACCACCTGGCAGGTGGAGCGCGCCGACTTTGACCAGCGCTTGATCGAGGGCGCACGGGCGGCGGGGGCCGAGGTCGAATTCGGCGTCACCGTCACCGGTTTCACTCCCGCTCGCCCCACGCAGAGTGACACCGCTGGCCATGCTCAGGCTCAGGGGCCGCGTCTCACGTTGGCCGATGGCCGCGAGCTTCAGGCCGCCTTCGTGCTGGATGCCAGCGGCTATGGGCGCGTGCTGGCGCGGCTCGAATCGCTTGAGCGTGATCCGCGTCTGGAGCCGCGCATGGCGCTGTTCGGCCATGTCCACGATGGCATCGCCGACCTCGCGCCGCCCGCCGAGGGCTATCGTCGCGACACTATCCTGATCGCCTCACACCCGGTGCATCCCGATGTCTGGTACTGGCTGATTCCCTTCGCCAATGGCCGCGCCTCGCTGGGCGTGGTCGGCCCGCGTGAGCTGATCGAGCCTGCCGCCGGGGATGATGCGCAGACACGCCTGTGGCAGTGGGTGATGGAAGAACCGCGCCTGGCGGAGCTGCTGCGCGATGCCACGCCCGCCAATGCCGTGCAGTCGCTGGGCGGTTACAGCGCCGATGTCAGCCGCCTGCATGGCCCGGGCTATGCGCTGCTCGGCAATGCCGGCGAGTTTCTGGACCCGGTATTCTCCTCCGGCGTGACTATCGCGCTGGAATCCGCCCTGCGTGCCGCACCGCTGGTCGCGCGTGAACTGACCGCGACCCGCGATGAGCAGCGCCCGGACTGGGCCCGCGAATACGAGCTGCCATTGCGGCGTGGCATCGAGGTGTTCCGCGAGTTCGTCACCGCCTGGTACGACAGCCGCCTGACCGACATCATCTATCACCCTCGCTCGCCGGACCGCATTCGCCAGATGATCAGTTCGGTCCTCGCCGGCTACGCCTGGGACGAGGCCAATCCCTTCGTCAGCGCCAGTCGTCGTCGCCTGACCGCACTGGCCACGCTCTCGGCAGCGCAGGCGACGCAAGCGGAAACCTGCGAGCCCGCCGCAAGCGCTCTCTCAACGGCCGGCACGCGGCAGAATGACGCCAGAAAAGGTAAAGTATCGTCATGATATCCATGCGTCTCTCGCCTCATGCCATCTCAGTCGGGCGGCGATCCGTCGGGCTGCGTACAGTCGGGCGGCGATCCGTCGGACTGCGTACAGTCGGGCGGCGATCCGTCGGACTGCTGCTGGCGACCAGCCTGCTGTTGAGCGGCTGCAGCCTGCTCGTGCCCGGTCCGCTCAGCGCCGAGAGCCCGATGCCGGCCCTGACGAGCCTGCAGGAGAGCAGCACCCAACGTCTGATTCTGCGCGTTGAGCGTAACAAGAGTGAGGCCAGCGAGAATCGCGCGGCAGCAGACGCCGCTGAGGACGAGGCTCGCGACCTGCCGCCCCTCATCGGCGTGCTGCGCCAATCGCCCGAGGCCATGCGGCTGGTGCTGCTCAGCGTGCAGGGCCAGCGACTGCTGACACTGGTGCATGACGCCGATGGCAGCCGCTTCGAGAAGGCCCGCCCCGAGGTGCTCGACAAGCTGCCCTTCACCGCCGACTGGCTGGCCCGTCGCATCGCCTGGGTCCACTGGCCACAGGCCGCGATCGATGACGCCTTTGCCGGCAGCGCCTGGCAACTGGTGCAGCACGGCGAGTGGGACACGCCTCACCAGGCCGCGCAGCGCCTCATCCTGCGCGATGGCGAGCGCATGGCCGAGCTGACCCGCGACGCCGAAGGCCGCGTGGTCCTGCGGGACCCGGCCACCGAGATGCAGATGACGCTAGATCCCCTGTCTTCCCCCAGCCCCTGACGACTCACCGGAAGCTTCCCCGCATGACTGAACCCGTCACACCCGAGGCACCTGATACCCGCCATGGCCTCACCCCTCGCAGCCCATGCCGTCTGTCTCGGCCCGGTATCGTCTGTCCGCTGGGCGCCGACCACGGGCTGATCAGCAGTGCGCTGTTCAGCGCCAGTCGCGGCCTGCGCGTCAGTGATGACTTCAGTCCCGGCACGCCGCTGTCACTGGGCCGTGTCACCGCGCGGCTGGTGGATGACAGCGACTGGCCGGCCCCGCTGCGCTCACGCAACAACCGCTTGCTGGCCACCGCGCTTGAGCAGCTGACACCGGAGCTTGAGGCCCTCAAGCATCAGGGCATCGCGCCGGAGCGCATCGGCGTGGTGCTGGGCACCAGTACCTCCGGTATCGGTGAGACGGAAGCCGCGATGGACGCCCAGCGCGCCGCCGTCGCCCAGGGCACGCCGAGCGCCGACAGCTGGCCGGAGAGCTTTGAATACCGCCGTCAGGAACTGGGCGCGCCCGCCGAGTGCGTGGCCTGGTTGAGTGGCGCGCGCGGGCCGGTCTACACCCTCTCCACCGCCTGCACCTCCAGCGCCAAGGCCCTGGCCAGCGCACGGCGTCTGCTGGCCTCCGGGCAGTGTGATGCGGTGATCGCCGGTGGGGCCGACAGCCTGTGCCACATGACGGTGAAGGGCTTCATGAGTCTGGAGGCCGTCAGCCGCCAGCAAAGCCAGCCGCTGGGCGCCGCGCGCGACGGCATCAATCTGGGCGAGGCCGCGGTGCTGTTCGTGGTCACGCCGGAGCACGGCGGCGTGCAGCTGACCGGCGTCGGCGAATCCAGCGATGCCCATCACATCTCCGCGCCCTGCCCGGATGGCAGCGGTGCCGAGGCCGCGATGCGTGGCGCGCTCGCCAGCGCCGGCCGCGTCCCCGGCGAGATCGACTACATCAACCTGCACGGCACGGCCACGCCGCTCAATGACGCCATGGAAAGCCTCGCCATCAGCCGCCTGTTCGGTCCCGATGGCGACGAGGCCGCAAACCGTCCGCCCGCCGTCAGTTCCACCAAGGCCCTCACCGGCCATACGCTGGGGGCCTGCGGGGCACTGGAAGCCGCCTTCTGCTGGCTGACGCTGGAACATGGTCGCCTGCCGCCGCACGCCACCCCGCGTGAGGCGCTGGACCCGTCATTGCCCGCGCTCAACATCGTCTATCGTGACCGTCCCGAGACCCCGCCGCTCAGAGTGATGAGCAATGCCTTCGCCTTCGGCGGCAACAACATCTCGCTGATACTGGAGCGTCACGCCACCGACCCGGAGTCCTCTGCATGCTGACCCCGACCGCTACCCCCGCCACGCCGCTACCCGACGGCACGTCTTCCCGTGACGAGGGCTATCCCGTCATGCCCTGCGCCATCGGCCCCTATGTGCCACACGAGGCGGGCATGTGCCTGCTGGATGAGGTGCTGGCCTGTGACGAGCACTCGCTGAGCGCGAGCGTGCGCCCCTCGCCCGAGGATCTGTTCGCGGAGCTGGACGGCGCTGGCCAGGCCGTGATTCCCGCCTGGGTCGGGCTCGAGTGGATGGCCCAGGCCATCGCCGCCTGGTCGGGCCTGCAGGCCGCGCGCACAGGCCAGTCACCCCGCGTCGGGTTTCTGCTCGGCAGCCGCCGCTATGAGAGCGAACTGCCCGCCTTCGCCTGCGGGCAACGCTGGCAGATAGACGTGCAGCTCGACTATCGCGCCGACAACGGCTTGGGCGCCTTCAAGGCCACCCTCAGCGACGAGCACGGCACGCAGGTCGCCCGTGCCGGCGTGAATGTCTTCGAGCCGCCCGCCCAGGCCATGGCGTCTGCCGTGTCGAAGGAAGGAAGCCCTGAAGCAGTCCCACAGGGGCGCTCACCAGAACACTCACAAGAACACTCACAAGAACACTCACCCGGTCAGCAGGATGCTACCGGTGCCGCACCGCAAGGTAATGTCTGATGTCCGTCACACCCCCCGCTACTCGAACTTCCCCTGCTGACAACCAGGGTGCCGCCGCTGCCAATGAGACGCGCGAGTGGATTCTGGTCACCGGCTCCAGCCGTGGCATCGGCCGCGCCATCGCGCTGCGTCTGGCCCGCGAAGGCTACAATCTGGTGCTGCATTGCCGCTCGCGCCGTGATGCCGCCGAGGAGGTCGCGCGTGAGATCAGCGCCCTGGGCGGTGAATCGCGCATCCTGAACTTCGATGTCGCCGACCGCGAGGCCGCACGCAGCGCACTGGAGGCCGATGTCGAGGCCCACGGCTGCTACTACGGCGTCATCTGCAATGCCGGCATCCACGCCGACAACGCCTTCCCGGCGCTCACCGATGAGGACTGGGACAGCGTGATCCGCACCAACCTCGATGGCTTCTATAACGTGGTCAAGCCGCTGGCGATGCCGATGGTGCGTCGCCGCAAGCCGGGGCGCATCATCGTGATGTCCTCGGTGTCCGGCATGATGGGCAATCGCGGTCAGGTCAACTATTCCGCCGCCAAGGCGGGGCTGATCGGCGCGGTCAAGGCCCTGGCGGTGGAACTGGCCAAGCGCCGCATCACCGTGAATGCCGTCGCGCCGGGGGTCATCGCCACCGAGATGACCGAAGGGGTCGAGATGGACGAGGCGCTGAAGATGATTCCCATGCGCCGCGCGGGCGAGGCCGAGGAAGTCGCCGCCACCGTGGCCTTCCTGTGCTCGAAGGATGCCGGCTACATCACCCGCCAGACCATCGCGGTGAACGGAGGGATGTTCTGATGACAGCTCCCTCTTCCCCGCTGCGCGGCCATCGCGTCGTCGTCACCGGCATGCATGGCTTCTCGCCCATCGGCAATGACTGGCCGACCCTGCGCGCCAATCTGGCCGCGGGCCGCACCGGCATCCGCTATATCGAGGATTGGGACAAGTACGAGGGTCTCAACACGCGTCTCGGCGCGCCGGTCAGCGATTTCGAACTGCCCAAGCACTACAACCGCCGCGCGCTGCGCAGCATGGGGCGTGTGGCGCAGCTGGCGACCCGCTCCAGCGAGCTGGCGCTGGAAGCCGCGGGACTGAGTGACAGCCCGCTCAAGGAGAGCGGCCAGATGGGCATCGCCTACGGCGCGTCCGCCGGTGAGCCGGACGCGGTGGCGGACTTCGGCAACATGCTGATCAACCACTCCACCGATGGCCTCAACGCCAACTCCTACATCCGCATGATGGCGCATACCGCGCCGGTGAACATCGGCGTCTTTCTCGGCATCAAGGGGCGGATTCACACCACCTCCAGCGCCTGCACCTCCGGCAGCCAGGGCATCGGCTATGCCTATGAGGCGATTCGCTTCGGCCGCCAGATAGCGATGGTCGCCGGTGGCTGCGAGGAGCTGTCCGCCGCCGATGCCGCGGTGTTCGACACCCTGTTCGCCACCAGCACCTGCAATGACCGGCCGGACCGCTCGCCGCGACCCTTCGATGCCGAGCGCGATGGCCTGGTGATCGGCGAAGGTGCCGGCACGCTGATCCTCGAGGAGCTGGACCACGCCCTGGCGCGTGGCGCGACCATCCACGCCGAGATTCTCGGCTTCGGCACCAACTCCGATGGCCGCCACGTCACCCAGCCGGACGCCGACATGATGGAGGCCGCGATGCGCATGGCCCTTGACGATGCCGGCCTCTCGGCCAGCGAGATCGGCTATGTCAGCGCGCATGGCACCGCCACCGAGCGCGGCGACATCGCCGAGAGTCACGCCACCCATGCCGTGTTCGGGGAACGCACGCCCATCAGTGCCTTCAAGAGCTACACCGGCCATACCCTGGGGGCCTGCGGCGCGCTGGAAGCCTGGATCGCCATCGAGATGATGCGCGAAGGCTGGTTCCACGGCACCGCCAACCTCAAGGACATCGACCCGCGCTGCGCGGCGTTGGACTACCTGCGTGACGGCGGCCGCGAGATCGAGACGGATACGGTGATGAGCAACAACTTCGCCTTCGGCGGCATCAATACCTCGCTGATCCTGCGGCGCTGGCAGGGCTGACGACGCCCGCACGGCCCTCGGGGTCATCGGGCGCGTGACTGTCGCCACCAGACGACTTTGCAGCGGGTCACAACTGGCGCAAGATACGCGCCCGCTGCATGGTCTATGGTGTGATGGGCTCACGCCGTTGGCTGGATGAAGGCGATATTCCCTGGCGTCGAGCCAGTCAAACCCTGTCAGGAGAGGTGTCAGATGGCGTCATCCGTTGCTCAGTCGTTCGTTTCCTCGTCACACCCCATGGCCCACGCCAGCACGGCGCCGGTCGGCCGCCTGTCGCGGGGACGCGTGCTGGTGTCCGCCCTGGTGCTCGGCGCGGCCGGGCTGCTGGCCTCCGCGCCGGCACAGGCGCGGGACACGCAGCACTTCCTGCCCATCATGCCGGTGATGGCCAGCACTGCGGCCAGTCAACGACTGGGCAAGGATGTGGCCTTTTTCTTCGGTGACAAGCAGCCCTACGAGCGCATCGAGAAGCGTGGCTGGGCACGTGTGAACCCGAAGACCAACGCGACCAACAAGAGCGATGCCGCGGCCTGCCGCTGGGTGTTCCTGTCAGCGCTGCGCGAGCTGCAGGAAAAGGCGCGGGAATACGGGGCCAATGCCGTCATCAACATTCGCAGCGACTATGACAACGTGCCCTACTCCAGCAGCGAGAAGTACGAGTGCCACGCGGGCAATGTCGTCGCGGGCGTCGCGTTGCGCGGGGATCTGGTGATCCTGCATCCGAAGAACTGATTCGCCATCATGACGGCCAGGGAAGGCAAGGATGTGAGTGAGACAGGCGAGCCGGTCGAAGGCAGCTCGGCGCGCGCGGCGGATACTCCTGCGGCGCGCCCGACCGATCACCCCGCCTACCGTTGCGTGGTGCTGGGGCATGCGGTATCGCATGGCTCCGCTTCACTGAGCACTGGTTCGCTGAGCACTGGTTCACTGAGCACTGATTCGCTGAGCACTGATTCGCTGAGCACTGATTCGCTGAGCACTGGCTCACTGAGCACTGATTCGCTGAGCGCCGACTTGTCCAACGGCGAGCCGCTGATCTCGCATGATCCCCATGCCCTCGCCGCCGCCTTGGCGTCTGCGACTGACAGCGCTGCGCGCGATTTGCCGAATCTCTGCTCTGATTCCTTCTCTCGGCCAGCCCGCCTGTGGCTGGCCGAGGCGTGTGTGCTGCCTGCGTTTAGTGCTGTTGATCCCTCTATCAACTCCTCGGGTGAGGCTTCCAGCGGTAACTTGATGCGCCCTCGCCAGACGGATGTGGATAACGCGGACACTCCCGTGTCATCTGCAAAGGCCCGCCGTCGCCAGCAAAGAGAAGCCGAATCGCACCTCGCCCGCCTTCTGCTCGGTGAACTCGCCGCGGCCCAAGGCATTGCGCTGCCACTGGCCGACTGGTCGCCGCGTGGCCAGGCGCCCCATCACCCTGCACTGCCATCAGGCTTTCACGTCTCCATCGCCCACCGCCACGGCCATGTGCTCGTCGGCCTCGCCACCCTCCCGCTCGGGCTGGATATCGAATACCGCAACCCCCGCCACGCCCACGACCTCGACGCCCGCATCGCGGCGCTACCAACAGACGCACGCGAACGCCTCGCCGAGATATCACACCTCAGCGAGACAGAACGACTGGACGGGTTTTATCGGGAATGGGTGAGGTATGAGGCTGAAATAAAACTCGTTACTGAATGCTCATCAAAAAAGTGAAAAAACATAGCTCAATTATCAATATAACTTTCGAACCAAGTGCTCTTTCGCACATAGATTGGAAGACCACTATCATCTATTCCACTCGATCTTTCTACACCGTCAAAATAGTCAGGAGTAAAAACACCTAAATTACCTTTCCACATTTCAAGGAGGTAGTTAGCCCACTCTGGTGTAGATTGATCATTCACTATTATTCTTGACTTAGAATTTAAATAAGTTGATATCTTTTCTTTCGGCATCCAACCTGCAAGAAAATCTTCAAAAAATATTTCTTCATCAATCTTTTTACGCTTAGCTAACGAAACAATATTAGCAGAAAAAAAACCAGCATCGCGCAAATATAAGTTCGAAGCAGAGCAGCAAGAGTCACCATCTGAGTGAATCAGAAGATCATTGTCTGCAAAACCAAAGGTCATTCCTAATGATCTAGCACTACCAGCCATTTGTTTCAAATAAGAAGCTCTATAACTTAAAGGAAGAAGGTATTCTCTACCTACTTTCGTTGCGTTAAGATTTTGATAAAAACCGATAGGATCATTATTTAACAGAGCCTTTAAACTCTTCCCGAACTTTTTATTTGCATCAATCGGACATTTCAAATACTCTGCCGAAATATGCTTAACACCTGATGAATGCGCTAAATCCAAAATTTTTTTGTAAGACGACTCATGTCCAGGTATTATAGGCTGAAACCTGAATGACACAGGAATATTTAAGTCACTTAACTTTCTCGCTGCTTGGGCTATACTTTGTATACTCGGGCAACCTTTATCAACATCATACCTATTAATTTCGTTAACTATCGTTGTAGAGAAACGCACATAAACATTCCCTCCCGTCAGATAATCTAGGTAATCATCATTTGAAACAGAGATACCCTTTGTACTAATTATGACAGGATAATCATGCTTTTTAAGCACTTTTAGAAACTCAAGCGTAATTTTTTTATCATCCTCTATTTTCATAAAAGGATCTGACATTCCGCCCAGCTGAAAAGGCACACGTCTATAAATTAATTCATCGAGAGCAGATGCTATATTCCCTTCGGAAACTCTATTAAGTCTTGATAACAGAGCTTTAGGACTACTAATCTTTAGTTTTCCTTGTCTACCAAACCCTTGACGAGTTGCAGCAAAACAATATTCACACGAAAACTGACATCGGCTATACGAATCAAGCCGTAAAGGGGTGGCACAAAAACTTAACTGACTAGTTAATCCAGAGTAATACTTATATGCTTCCATTGTGCGACCCGATCCACTCTAAGATAAAACCAAATCCATTATATATATGCTGAGTAAGCACAAAAGCAAAACACAACGCACTCAATATCAAAAGAAACTGTATTATACCCCTAATAGCTTTTTTGCTTTCAGAGTATCGACCAAATATTTCGTAAAAAACATCTTTATCAGAATCAGCATTAGCATTATTGAGTACAGGCATGCCTAATTCATACATTTCGTCATCCACTTGAAAATAGAGAAAAGTCTGTATATGACATGCCTTAACTTTTCCATCTTTATATTCAGGGCTTTCAATTTTGACAATATATTGCTTATCTTCTAGCCTTCTCTTAAATTTTCTCTTCTGCTCAAGACTTATAACTTTAAGTAAATTCCTTGCTTCCCATGATAACCATCTTGAATGGTGCTGATAGCTAAGATACTCCGAATAATTATTATATTTCTTAATAAAGGCTGGACAACTAACATTATATACAACCAAGGCCAGCACAAAAAACAGAGATGACATCCACAAAACTTGCCAATGAAAAGGCAAACTCAGGCTCACTTCAAAGGCCGCTCCATCTATATTGAACTTAATAGTATCAGGCAATTTTTGTGCTAGATTAGCTAATACAGGCACAATCGAAAACCAAGCAACCAAATATTTTAAAACTATTAAGTTAAAGAAAGACTGATACTCTTCCCATCTCCAAATCTTAAGCATGACTCCCCTCCCAAACAATTAACACACCATAAATGCAGGCATCACTAAACAAGATTCTATCAAAAAACAAAATAATCACAATAAAATTAACCCCGCCAGAGAAATCTCTGACGGGGTTAGAAAAACCATGCTGCGAGTTACTTAACCGCAGCGACCACGGTAATTTCACACAACAGTTCAGGGCTGGCCATGGCGGCTTGTACGCAGGCGCGGGCGGGGGCGTGGCCTTCCGGTACCCAGGTGTCCCAGATGTCGTTGAAGGTCTTGAAGTCGTCCATTGTCTTGAGATAGACGGTCGCGGAGAGCAGGTGCTCTCGGTCGGTGCCGACTTCTTCCAGCAGCGCATCGACACGCGCGAGCATGCTGTTGGCCTGGTCCGTGATATCACTGAAGCGTTGTTCCGGCCCGGCGACCTGGCCACACAGATAGATGGTGTTGTTGTGGATGACGGCGCGGCTCATGCGTGCCTTGGTATCGTGACGTTGGATATCGCTCATGGAGAGTGTCCTTGTGCCGTTCTTCTTGGAGTGGTGAAAGACGCACCTGCGTTAGGGAAAGCCCCTCAGCGGCATGGTGCGCAATGAGGATAAGCGGCCATCAGCGTTCCAGATTCCGGCGAGCGGCGCAACGCGACCTGCGGGGTATTTTCCAGTCGTCGTGAGGGTTTCTGCCTTGCGTATCTGTGGCCACTGCCCAAGGGGCGGAAATGACGACGCCGCGCCATCCCGACATGACACGGGAAGGCGCGGCGTTCTCATTGCCCGGCAGGGCGTGTGCTGAACGTGCTAGCGCAGGATCAGCAGCGGCACCGTGGCATTGCGGATCATCTCGGTGGTGGTACTGCCGACCAGCAACTGACGGATGCGCGAGTGGCCGTAGGCGCCCATCACCAGCATGTCGATGGCGTGCTCCTTGGCGTATTCGCGCAGACAGGCTTCCACTTCACCGGCCTTGAGGCTGGCCTGCACGTTGAAGCCCGCTGACTGGAGGGTGTCACGCGCGGTCTCAAGCGGAGCCTGATGCTCCACCGAGTCCGCGCCGACCATCACCAGATGCAGCTCGGCGCCCTGCAGCAGGGGGCTGGCCGCCAGCACCTCGATGGCACGCTTGATGGTGGCGCTGCCATCGAAGGCGATCAACACGCGTGTCGGCGTCTGAAACTCGCCCGGCACTACCAGCACGGGACGATGCAGGCTGCGGATCACGCGCTCCAGATTGGAGCCGAGATGCTCACTGGCCTGCTCCGCCCCTTCCCCGCGCTTGCCGATCACCAGCAGGCGAATCTCGTCCTCAAGCTCGGCCAGTGTCTCGACCAGCTCACCATTGCGCTGGCGAGGGCGTGGTTCGGTGATACCGGCCTGGGTGGCGCGCTCACAGGCGGCTTCCAGCATCAGGCGGCCCTGCTCCTGGGCGATGCGCCCACGCTGCTCATCGAGGGTGGCGAGCTCCTCCAGCAGGTGCTCCCGCGCACCGAGACCGATGCTGCCGGAGAGATCGCCATTGGCGGGTTCGGCGCTTTCATTGCGGTCGATCACATGCAGGATGCTGAGAGGTGCCGACAGGCGCTGGCTGGCCCAGACGGCGGCGTCACACACGGGGGCGGCGAAGGCGGAGCCGTCAATGCAGGCGGTGACCTTGTCATGGCCTGTCGCGGCACTGGCAGAGGATTGGCTCATGGCGGGCTTCCTTGTGCTGACAACAAAAAGTACTGACAACGGAGATGGCGTGCCGACCGGGGCGACGCAGAAGGAGGACTGACATTCCCCCCGCGATGCCGGCGCGGCCTGTTTCGAGATTACCACTTTCCGACCCCATGAACGCAAACGGCGGGCAGCCCGTGAAGGACTGCCCGCCGTCTGACCTTGTCACGCGGCGCGATCAAGCGAAGTGCCAAGATCGCGCAGGGTCAATCGCGCGTGATCAGTGACCCATCAGTTTCTCGACCGCGTCCGGCTTGTCATGCACCGCGAAGCGATCCACCAGCGTGGCGCTGGCTTCATTGAGGCCACGTACCTCGACCTCGGTCCCCTCACGACGGAACTTGACCACCACGGTGTCCAGCGCGCCGATGGCGGTGATGTCCCAGAAGTGCGCACGACTGACGTCGATCACGACACGCTCGACGGTCTCCTTGAGGTCGAAACCGGCCTGGAACTGCTCGCTGGAGGCGAAGAACACCTGACCGACCACGCGGTATTCGCGGGTACGACCATCGGCATTCATGTCGCTGCCGATATGCAGCACCTGGCCGATCTTGTTGGCGAAGAACAGCGCCGAGAGCAGCACGCCGACCAGCACGCCGATCGCCAGGTTGTGGGTCGCGACCACCACGGCCACGGTGCCCAGCATGACGATGTTGGTGGACATCGGGTGGCTCTTGAGGTCACGGATCGACTGCCAGGAGAAGGTGCCGATGGAGACCATGATCATCACCGCGACCAGTGCGGCCATGGGAATCTGCGAGACCCACGGGCCGAGGAACACGACCAGGATCAGCAGCACGACACCCGCCACCATGGTGGAGAGACGCGTACGACCGCCGGACTTCACGTTGATCATCGTCTGACCGATCATCGCGCAACCCGCCATGCCGCCGAGGAAGCCGGTGACGACGTTGGCCGCGCCCTGGCCCTTGCACTCACGGTTCTTGTCGGACGGCGTGTCGGTCAGATCATCGACCAGCGTGGCCGTCATCAGGGATTCCAGCAGACCCACGACCGCCAGCGGCAGCGAGTACGGCAGGATGATCCACAGGGTGTCCAGATTGAAGGGGATGTCCGGAATCAGGAACACCGGCAGGCTGTCCGGCAGCTCACCCATGTCACCGACGGTGCGGATATCCAGACCGACGGCCATCGCGAAGAGGGTCAGCACGATGATGCAGACCAGCGGCGACGGCAGCAGCTTGCCGATCTTCGGCACCAGCGGCAGCAGATAGATGATGCCCAGGCCCGCGGCCGTCATGGCATAGACGTGCCAGGTGACGTTGGTCAGCTCCGGCAGCTGGGCCATGAAGATCAGGATCGCCAGTGCATTGACGAAGCCGGTGACCACCGAGCGCGAGACGAAGCGCATCAGGGAGCCGAGCTTGAAGTAACCAAAGATGACCTGGATCACGCCGGTCATCACGGTGGCGGCCAGCAGGTACTCCAGGCCGTGGTCCTTGACCAGGTCGACCATCAGCAGTGCCATGGCACCGGTGGCGGCGGAAATCATGCCCGGACGGCCACCGGCGATGGCGGTCACCACGGCGATGGAGAAGGAGGCATACAGGCCGACCTTGGGGTCGACACCGGCAATGATGGAGAAGGCGATGGCTTCGGGGATCAGGGCCAATGCCACCACCAGGCCGGACAGGATGTCGGGCCGGAGGTTGGAAAGCCACTGCTGTTTGAGGCTGCTTGTCATCGAGTCGTCCGCAACAGGTTGGGGAAGGTGGTGTGCGTGCTGAATCCTGGCGCTGTCGAGTCAGTCTGGCGTCCGGTTGTGGCAATCTTCATCGCTGCCGTCAGGGGCAGTGCCGCTCGCGCCTGGCTTGCGTCGTGATGCCGCTGTCGTTTCCGGTCGCCCTGTGGCTTTCTTCGCGCCATGAGCTATTCGCTCCGGTCGCCGTGAGGCGTCCAGAGGGCTGTCATTTGACAGTGAATAAACTCGGGGATGGGCGGGATTGTATCAGCTGCGACCGGTGGACGCATCCGCAGAACGCGCGCTCGCCGTCACCGATTGACGGTGACGACGGTCGATCAGACTCTTGATGAGCATCGCGCCCAGCACCAGTGCACCGCCCGCCCAGCCACGCGGGGTGAGCGATTCTTCCACCACCCACCACACCCACAGGATGCCGAACACGCTTTCCAGCAACATCAGCAGCGCCACTTCCGCGGAGGGCAGATAGATCGGGCCACGCTGGATCAGCGTGAAGCCCAGCGGCGAAAGCACCAGGCACAGCAGCACCAGCCAGCCGGCGCGCTGGGCGAAATCGGCACCGTGCGAAGGCCACAGCTGCGTCAGCACGTCACCGCCGCCCTGCGTCATGCTCCACAGGCACGCCAGCAGGCCGCACAGCGCGGTGACCAGCCCGGACAGTGTCAGCATCGGACTCATGTCATGCCCCGGGCGCGTGCGACACAGCGTGAAGTTGCCGGCCAGCGACAGGCTGCAGCCCAGCGCCAGCAGGTTGCCGGTGAGCGTGCCGCTGCCGGCCTCATCGAGCACCAGCAGCGTGATGCCCGCCAGCGAGGCCAGAATCGCGCCCCACACATGGCGTGGCTGACGCTCGCCCAGCCACAGGCGCGACATCAGCGCCGCGAACAGCGGACTGGCGGCGAGGATGATCAGCACATTGCCGGCGCGGGTGTATTGATTGGCGAGCACGAAACCCAGGGTGGAGCCGGTGAACAGCAGCGCGACCCACACGCCGGTACGCCCGCAGCCACGCATGCGCGCCAGGGCGCTGGCGATGCGCTGTGCGGGAGTGCCGCGCTGGAGGGCCAGCAGGAGCAGTGCAAAGCCGATGGCCGTCAGCAGACCGCGCCAGAACACCAGCGGGCCATCGGCGACATCGGCGAGTCGCAGCAGCAGCGCGTCCGGCGAGATCAACAACACCCCGCAGGCCGTCATCGCCACGCCCCGCGCCTGCCGCGAGGCGCGGGCGGCGGCTTCTCGCCCGGCCAGCGGGTTCATGACGTCAGTCCGACAGGCGCGACAGGCGCCAGTCGACCACTGGCCAGCCGCGCGCTTCGGCCAGCTGGCGCAGGGGTGCGTCCGGTTGGGTGGCGTGGGGGAAATCGACCCGCTCCAGCAGGGGCAGGTCATTGTGGGAATCGGAATAGCCCCACAGGGATTGCGGCGTGCGATGGATGCGCTCGGCACCCGCAAGCCAGTCATCCAGCGCCGCCAGCTTGCCTTCGCGGAAGGTGACGATACCGCTGGTGGCTCCGGTGAAGCAGCCCTGCTCATCAAAGGCCGGATGGGTGGCCAGCGCCCCATCGGCGGTCAGACGACTGGCGATGGGCCCGACCAGATGATGCATGGAGGCGGAGATGATCAGGGTGCGATGGCCGGCCTCACCGTGCTCGGCCAGCCGCGCGATGCCACCTTCCAGCAGTCGCGGCATGACCATTTCTTCCACGAAATCATCGACTTCGCGACGCACCTCATCACGATGCCGCCCGACGAGCGGGCTGAGCAGATGGCCGGTGTGCTCGTGGATGTCCAGAGTGCCGGCATGGTATTGCACCTGATGACGCTCGCCGATGGCCATGAAGGCATCGACATCCTTGATCCAGCCACAGGCGACCATCCAGCGCATCCACATGCCAGTGCAGTCGCCATCGAGCAGCGTATCGTCGAGATCGAACACCGCCAGCGGGGCATCCAGCGCACAGTGGTGGCGCACATGGCCCTCCTCCGGCGGCGAGAGCGGCGGCAGCAGGGTCACGGCGTCACAGTCGGCGCAGAGATCCGCCAGCGGTGTGCGGCAGATCTCGACATCGGGCGCAGCGCTCAGGGCACGCGGCCGGGCGGCAGATGAGGACGAGGTACGAGTCACGACAGGCTCCGAGTGGCAAGGGGCGTCAACGGCTTCCTGCCGTCACCTGCGTGACCCTCGCATGCGGCGACGCTGCGGGCAAGTCCGCCGCACCATTCAGGCGCTCCAGCGCTGACGCTGCCAGTACCGACGTTTTCCGTACCGACACTTCCCGTACTAACGCCGGACGAGCCGCGAGAGCGCCAGGCTGGCGATGGCCGTATCCTGCACGCCGGTACCGGTGAGATCCGCCACCGTGATGCAGGTATCTGGAGCCGACCCGCCTGAACGCAGATCACGCCCCTCGGCCAGCAGACGGCCCAGTTCATGCACGTCACGCGATCTGGCCTGCTCGGCCTCCAGCCCTTTCAGCTCGCCGTTGGTCTCGGACTGGGCGCGGGTATCACACACGAAATGATCGCACTCGAGGAGCACATCGGCTTCCAGCTCACGCTTCTCGGGACTGTCGGAGCCCATCGCGGTGACATGCACGCCCTCCGGCAGCATCGAGTAGTCCAGCAGCGGCGTTCGCGAGGGGGTGGCGGTGACGATGATATCGGCGTTCTGGCAGACCGCATGCAGGCTGTCATGACTGCGCACCGTCAGCCCCAGGCGCTCCTCCGTCTCCCGCGCGAAGGTCTCGGCACGCTGCTTGTCCCGCGCCCAGACATCGACACTCTCGATGTCGCGCACCAGCCGCAAGGCCTCCAGCTGCAGGCCGGCCTGCTCACCGGCCCCGATCAGCGCGACCCGCTTGCTGTCCGGGCGAGACAGGGCATCGGCGGCCACGGCGCCGGCCAGCGCGGTTCTCACCGCCGTCAGGTAGCCGCCATCATTGAGCAGCGCCTCGGCAAGGCCCGTCTCGGCGGAGAACACCACCATCAGGCCATTGAGACTCGGCAGGCCGCGGGCGGGATTGTTGAAGAAGCCGGGACTGATCTTGATCGCGAAGTGCTTGAGCCCCTGAATGTGGGCCGTCTTGACGTCCACTTCGCCGTTGGCCTCCTCGATGGCCATCGACAGGATCGGCGGCTGCACCACCTTGCCCTGCCCCAGCGCGATGAAGGCATCACGAATGGCCTTGAGTGCCGTGGTATCCAGCCCCACGACCTCGGCGATCTGTTCGCGTGAATAACTTTGCATGCTGTCCTGAGTCGGTTCCGTCATGCGTCCTCCTCCGGGGGTTCGGGTGTCATCGAGCGCTCTGTTGTCTTCAGGCGCTCTGTTGTCTTCAGGCGTTCTGTTGTCTTCAGGCGTTCTGGTGTCTTCAGGCGTTCTGGTGCTTCAGGCGTCCTGGTGTCTTCAGGCGTTCTGGCCTTGCCCCTGAGCGTCTGCCAGCAGCGCTCTGGCCTGATCGAGCGTTTCCAGGCTGACGCCGTTGCCGCTGATGATCAGCGCGACGCGCTGGCCACGGATCGACTCCGCGAGCGCAGGGTCGGTCTCGCCTCGCCGCGAGGCCTCGAGCGCGGCAAGCCCGACCACCGCAGCGCCCTCCACCAGAAGCTTCTCTTCCTCCAGCAGCATCAGCATGGCGCGGGCGATGGCGCGCTCGCTGACCTGATGGTGATGATCCATCACGCGATGCACCAGCGGCAGCGTGGTGTGGTTGTCCAGGCCAATGCCGCCGCCCAGTGAATCGGCGAGGCTTGCGACCTCCTCCACCTCCACCGGCTTGCCCGCCTGCAGGCTATGCCACATGGCGGCGCCCTCGGTGAGGCTGATGCCATGCACCTGGGTCTCGGGGCGAATCGCCTTGAGCGCCGCCCCGATTCCCCCGAGCAGTCCACCGCCGGAGAGCCCAATCAGCACGTGATCAAGCGACGGGCAATCCTCCAGCAGCTCCAGCCCGATGGTGCCCTGACCGGCCGCGATGAGCGGGTCATCGAAGGGGGGCACCGCCAGCATGCCCTCCTCCTCGACCAGCCGATGGACTTCCCGGAAGGCCTCGTCCTGACTGCGGCCGACACGGCGTACCTCGACGCTGCCGCCGGAGGCACCGCCCAGTTCGCCCAGCGCCTCGATGGCCCGTACCTTGTTGGCGGGTACCTGCTCGGAGAGACAGATGATGGCCTTCAAGCCACGGCGCATCGCGGCATAGGCCAGCGCCCGACCGTGATTGCCGGTGGAGGCAGTGGTCACGCCGCGCGCCAGGCGCGTCACGGCATCCCCCGACGACTGCTCGGCCACGGCCGCCAGCAGGTGGCTGGCACCACGCAGCTTGAAGGCGCCGGTGGGCTGACGGGTTTCCAGCTTGAGCAGGATCTCGGCATCGAAGCGTCGCGACAGTGCCGGGGATGGCACCAGCGCCGTACGCTCGACACCCGTGTCAGTCGATGAATGAAACAGCCGCTGGCGCGCGGCATGGATATCAGCCAGCGCCAGCGGCGTTTCCCGTGGATGCTTGAGCGGGGGCAGGGTCAATGCCATGGCTTACTTATCACCAGAAGCGGGGTCACCAGAAGCGGGGTCACCAGAGGCCAGATCACCGTTGTCGAGAAGCTCCTGATGCACCTTGTCCACGGCGCGGCGCGCGCGGGCGATGATGTCATCGATCTCCTCGGGGGTGATCACCAGCGGCGGTGCGAAGCCGAGAATGTCGCCCTGGGGCATGCCACGGGCGATCAGCCCTTCCTCGAGTGCCGCCGCCGAAATGCGCGGGCCGACCTTGAGTGCGGAATCGAACGCCTTGCGCTCTGACGGCTGCGGTGAGAACTCCAGCGCCGCCAGCAGGCCGATGCCACGCACGTCGCCGACGATGGGGTGATCGGCGAAGGCTTCCTTCATGGCCTTCTGCAGATAGGCGCCGGTATCACGGGCGTTGTCCACCAGCCCCTCACGACGGATGATCTCCAGGTTGGCGACACCTGCCGCTGCGCCCAGCGCGTGGCCGGAGTAGGTCCAGCCGTGGCCGATGGGGCCGAATTCCCCGGTGCCCTGCTCCAGCACCTTCCACACGCGGTCGCCGACGATGACCCCGGACAGCGGCTGATAGGCGCTGGTCAGGCCCTTGGCGATGGTGACCAGGTCCGGCTTGATGCCGAAGTGCTGGTAGCCGAACTGGCTGCCGATGCGCCCGAAGCCGCACACCACCTCGTCACAGATCAACAGGATGTCGTGACGCTTGAGCACGGCCTGGATGGCGTCCCAGTAGCCCTCCGGCGGCGGCACGATGCCACCGGTGCCGAGTACCGGCTCGCCGATGAAGGCGCCGACGGTCTCCGGCCCTTCGGCCTGGATCATCGCCTCGAGCTTGTCGGCACACCAGGCGGAGAATTCACGCTCGCTCATCTCGGCGCATTCCGCGGGGCGACGGTAGTAGTCCGGCGCCTCGGTGTGCAGGATGCCGGCGATCGGCAGATCGAAGTGATCATGGAAGGCCGCCAGGCCGGTCAGCGAGCCTGAGGCGATGCCGGAGCCGTGATAGCCGCGCCAGCGCGAGATGACCTTCTTCTTCTCCGGCTTGCCGATCACGTTGTGGTAGTAACGCACCAGCTTGAGCTGGGTCTCGTTGGCATCGCTGCCGGACATGCCGTAGTAGACCTTGGACATGTCAGGCCCGGCCAGTTCGAGAATCTTCTCGGACAGCGCGATCTGCGGCTCGTTCGAGTGGCCGACATAGGTGTGGTAATAGCTGAGCTTGAGGGCCTGCTCGTGAATGGCATCGGCGACTTCCGTGCGCCCGTAACCGATGTTGACGCAGTAGAGGCCGGCGAAGCCGTCGATCAGCTCACGCCCGTCGCGCTCACGGATGCGGATGCCTTCGCCGCCGGTGATCACGCGGCCCGGCAGATCGCCCTGGGCGAAATCACGCAGGTGGGTGGAGGCATGGAAGGTGACCTTGCGGTCACGGCGAATCAGCTCGTCGGTGCTGATGCTGTCATCGAAGCCGACAGACTGGCGTTGGGTGTTATCGGTGCTCATGTGACTCTCCGAATGGTCCACAAGGGGCGATCGCGCCGTGGCCCTGACCGCCCGTGACAATGAATGATGTCCGTCTCAACTCCCGGAGGCGCTTTCCATCCCACCCAGGCAGTAGTACTTGATATCCAGATATTCCTCCAGCCCCTGGCGACCCCCTTCGCGCCCGAGACCGGATTGCTTGACGCCGCCGAAGGGAATCGGCGCACCGGTCATCTTCACCGAGTTGACCGAGACCATGCCGAAGCGCAGGCCGCGCATCAGCTGCCAGACGCGGCGAATGTCGTGGGTGTAGACGTAGGCGGCCAGGCCGTATTCGGTGTCGTTGGCCATCGCGATCACCTCTTCCTCATCGTGCCAGGCCGTCACGCCGGCCACCGGCGAGAAGGTCTCCTCGCGCCAGGCGCGCATGCTCGGCGTGACATCCGCCAGCAGCACCGGCATGAAGAAGTTGGGGCCGGGAGCCATGCTCTGATCGCCGTGGATCAGCCGCGCGCCCTGCTCGACGGCGTCATCGACGATGGTCTGCGCCTTGGCCACGGCGTCACGGTGGATCAGCGGCCCCATGTCGATACCCGAGACCAGCCCATTGCCGACCTTGAGCTGCTTCATGAGGCGCACGAAGTGGCTCAGGAAATCCTCATACAGGCTGTCGTGCACCAGGATGCGATTGGCGGCGAGACAGTCCTGACCGGAGGTCTGGAACTTGGCATCGACGGCGGCACGCGCCGCCTCCTCGGGGTCCATGTCCGGCCCGACGATGAAGGGCGCATTGCCGCCCAGCTCCAGCGAGACGCGCTTGACGCTGTCGGCGCACTGGGAAAGCAGCAGACGCCCCACCCGGGTGGAACCGGTGAACGAGAGCCCGGCGACACGCGGGTCATCACACAGCTGCTTCGAGACTTCCGCGGCTTCGCCGGTGATGACACTGAAGACACCGGCGGGAATCCCGGCACGCTCGGCAAGCTCCGCCAGCGCCAGCGCCGAGAACGGGGTCTCGCCGGCGGGCTTGACCAGCACCGTGCAGCCTGCCGCCAGCGCGGCGGCGGCCTTGCGGGTGATCATCGCCAGCGGGAAGTTCCACGGCGTGATCAGCGCGGCCACGCCGATGGGTTCACGCACGGTGCCCAACGCGGCATTCGGGATATGACTGGGGATGGTCTCGCCGAAGGCACGGCTGCCCTCCTCGGCGAACCAGTGAACGAAGCTTGCGCCGTATTCCACCTCGCCACGGGCATCGTCCAGCGACTTGCCCTGCTCACGGGTCATCAGCATGGCGAGATCCTGCTTGTGGGCGCGGATGAGGTCATACCAGGCATCCAGCAGCTCGCCGCGCTGGTCCGCCCGCAGCTTGCGCCATTCCCGCTGGGCCTCATCGGCCGCGGCAATGGCAGCATCGATCTGCGTGGACTCGAGCCACGGCACCTGACCGAGGCGCTCGCCGGTGGCGGGGTCGAAGACCGCTTCCTCACGGCCTGCCTCACCATGCACCCAGCAGCCGTTCACGTAGGCAAGCTGACGAAACAGTCGCGGGTCTTCCAGTGCCATGCCATCGCTGGCGCTGGCCCACTGACGGGTAAGGGTCTGGACACTCATGGCGCTCTCCCCGGCCGAAGGGCCGTCATCTGGACACTCAGACGATCTGCCCCTTGTGGATATCGGCAAGGATGCACATCACTGAGCACTGCATGGGCAGTGTCCTTCGCGCAGCCCGAGGCCTGCGAAGGACGCGTTTCAGTGACTTCAGTGTGGGGGATGTGACGGGAGGAGACTTTCGGGAATGCCCGCCAGAGGCTTGGCGTTCTTTCTGTTGTGGCGGGCGAAATGGCGGTTTTTTCTGTCAGACGGGGTCGCGCTCCGGCGCAATGCTCTGGAGCGCGACCTCACCTTCACGAGACGACAGGGCCTTCATGTGCAGGGGATCAGGCGGTCACGACCTCACTTTCGGTCAGCTCGGCGTAGAGTTCCGGATAGGCTTCCTGCAGACGCTCAAGCTCTGCACGGGCATGCGGGATGGCGTCGGTCAGCTGCTGCCATTCCTCATCACTGAGATTGTCCCGCATCAGCGGAAACAGCTCGGTACGCTCGGCACGCAGGTAGTCACGATGCGCTTCGACATAGTCGCGCAGATCATGGATGAACTGATCCATCGGTATGATCTGATCCATCAGGATGCTGTCGAGATTGTCGGACAGCTTGGAGAGACGGCCGTGCAGAGTGTGATACTGCTGGATGAGCCGCTGACACAGGGGTGAGGCATCCTCGGAGCGCTCGCACAACATTTGCGTGCATTGACGCTCCAGCGGAATGATGAAGCCCTGCATGTAATCGAGAATGTAATCCACCACTTCCCGCATCATGCGAAAGTCCGGGCGTTCGCCACTGACCAGTGTCCTGTGGCGATGCGAGAGCACGTGCAATAGACGCGCCATGTTGGCGTGGTCCTGGCGCAGCTGAGTCACATTGGGCATGACTTCCTCCTCCTGACGGAACAGGTGGCCGATGCTGGCAGACAGCGCTGCCGCCTCGGGCATTGCTACCGAATGTAGCAATGTCGTCATCCTGAAGTGTAGGACACATCCCATGAGCGCCCGTTAGACGTTGGGCGGGATTGCCTGAATGCGCGAGGCATGCTGTCAGGAAAACATGACAGTCCGTGAAGAAGTCACGGATGGTCTGATGCCGTTGGCAGGCCGCGCCAGCCCTGCTGATTTGTACAGGCTTGCGTGATCGGCCATGATGAGCGCATTCCCCGCCCACGCCTGCCGGAGCCTGACTCGCCGATGGATCTCTTTGCCGATACCGCCTCGAATTCCCATGCGCCATTGGCCTACCGCATGCGACCGCGCACGCTGGAAGATTACATCGGCCAGGCGGCGCTGGTCGGGCCTGACATGCCGCTGCGCCAGATGGTGGAATCCGGCGTGGTGCGCTCGATGATCCTGTGGGGGCCGCCGGGCGTCGGCAAGACGACGCTGGCCGAGATACTGGCCCACGGCTGCGATGCACACCTTGAACAGCTGTCGGCGGTGATGGCGGGCGTGAAGGACATCCGCGAGGTGGTGGAGCGAGCGCGCCACCATCAGGCCAGCGAGCGCCAGACGGTGATGTTTCTCGATGAGATCCACCGCCTCAACAAGAGTCAGCAGGACGCCCTGCTGCCGCATGTGGAGTCGGGTCTGCTGACGCTGATCGGCGCGACCACCGAGAACCCGTCCTTCGAGGTCAACTCGGCACTGCTGTCGCGGGCGCGGGTCTATGTGCTCAAGGCACTGGACGAGGAGGATCTGATCGAGGTGCTGACCCGTGCCTTGCGCGATGAGGTCAATGGCCTCGGTACGCGTCAGATCGACGCCAGCCGCGAGACGCTGACCCGGATTGCGCGGGCAGCCTCGGGAGATGCGCGTCGTGCCCTGGGCCTTCTGGAAACCGCCTGCGACTTCGTGCGCCGTGAGCCAGATGCCCAGGGGGGAACGCGCGAGATACTCGAGGACAGCTCGCTGGAGGCCGTGCTGGGCCATCAGGCCTCAAGCTTCGACAAGCAGGGCGATGACTATTACGACCTGCTGTCGGCGATCCACAAGTCGGTACGCTCCTCGCGCCCCGACGCGGCGCTTCTGTACATGGCACGCTTCATGGATGGCGGCGGGGATCCGCTGGATGTGGTGCGTCGGCTGGCGGCGATTGCCTCCGAGGATGTGGGCAACGCCGACCCGCGCGCCCTGCCGCTGACCATCGCGGCCTGGGACGCCTATCTGCGCCTGGGCGACTACGAGGGCCAGCGTGCCATCGCGCATGCGGCGATCCACCTGGCCATCGCCCCCAAGAGCAACGCCATCGACACGGCGTGGAAGGAGGCCAGAGCCTTCGTGCGCCAGCAGCCGCATTTCGGGGTGCCGGTCTATCTGCGCAATGCGCCGACGACCCTGATGAAGGAGCTGGGCATGGGCGAAGGCTATCGCTATGCCCACAACGAGCCCAACGGCTATCCCGCCGGCACGGCGCACAACGCCTGGCCCGAGGAACTGCCGGTACAGCAGTTCTACCGCCCGACCCAGTATGGCGGCGAGAAGCGCTTTGCCGAGATAGAGCGCTGGCGCCGCGAGCTGGATGACCACGCCGACCGGAACACGCCTGACGCCCAGTCGTGAGCGCCAGAAACGACAACGCCCGGGCCATCTGGCCCGGGCGTTGTCGTCTGATCATCATGTCACTGCTCGCGGATCACTGCTCGCGAATGACATCCGCACCTTCAGGAATCTGGAACACGAAGCGACTGGCCTCCAGACTCGGGTTGTACTGGACATCATGGAAATCGATGGCCGTACGCTGGCCGGTGGAATCGGCCATCTGCAGCATATCGAGCTGCTCGCCGTCGAAGGTCAGCTTGAGGCTTTCAAACAGGGTGTCGGCCTGCTTGGGCGTCAGCGTGAAGGTCTCGCGGGCCCCCTGCTGCTGGCGCTCGACATCGTAGTTGGCGGTCAATTCGCTGGAACGCCCGGACAGCAGCAGTGCCGGCGTGTGCGTCACGCGCTCATCCAGCGGCTGCACGGTGACCTGCTCCAGATCCGGGTCATGCAGATAGACTTCCTTGCCGTCGGAGACCACCTCCTGGCGGTATGGCGCGTCGACGCTCCAGCGGAACTTGCCCGGACGTGACAGCCACATCTTGCCGTGGGCTTCCTGCAGACGCTGGCCCGAGGCATCGAGAATCTGCTGATCGAAGTCGGCGGTATAGGTCTTGAGGGGCTCCAGCAGGCGAGAAAGACGCTCTCCGGCGGCGTCATCGGCGTGGGCAGGCAGGCTGGCCATGCCCAGCATCAAGGCGGCGCCCAGCCCCTTGGCCAGACGGGTGGTCAATGAGGAAACGAAAGAACGTGACGGTGTATTCATGACACTCCTTGCAATGAGACGGACATGGCTGCGGCCTGAGGCCTCGACGCGCGATATCCACCTCATGTCAGCGATTCGGGTTGTGGCCTGCCAGTCTCGCCGCGAGTCTGACAGGTGATCTGACGTCTTTGACACGAAGGGGAGCCAAAAGCTCCCCTTCGTGTCTTTCATGTTTCAACTCAAACGCTTGGCTGCCCTAGCCGCTATGGTTGGGGGCGAGCACTTCCCGCGAGCCGTTGGTGCCCATCGCGGAGACGACACCGGCCATTTCCATGGCCTCGACCAGCCGCGCGGCACGGTTGTAGCCGATCTTGAAGCGCCGCTGCACGGCGGAGATGGAAGCCCGACGCGACTCGACCACATAGGCGACCGCTTCATCGTAGAGCGCATCCTGCTCGGCATCGCCGTCCTCGCCTTCGGCCTCAAGCCCGGCCAGCGCATCCGCCTGCACGCCGCCGGTGAGGATCTCCTCGATATACTCCGGCGTGCCGCGACGCTTCCAGTCATCCACCACGCGGTGCACCTCGTCATCATCGACGAAGGCGCCGTGGACACGCGTCGGCATGCCGGCACCGGCCGGCAGATAGAGCATGTCACCATGGCCCAGCAGATCTTCCGCACCGCCCTGGTCGAGAATGGTGCGCGAGTCGATCTTGGAAGAGACCTGGAAGGCCATGCGCGTCGGGATGTTGGCCTTGATCAAGCCGGTCACCACGTCCACTGATGGGCGCTGAGTGGCCAGAATCAGGTGAATCCCCGCGGCACGCGCCTTCTGGGCCAGACGTGCGATCAGCTCCTCTACCTTCTTGCCGACGATCATGAACATGTCGGCAAACTCGTCGATCACCACCACGATGTAGGGCAGCTTGGCGAGCACCGGCGGATGCTGGTGCATCTCCCAGGGCTGTGGCTCCCACAGCGGGTCAGCGATCTGGGCGCCATGCGCCTCGGCTTCATCGATCTTGGCATTGAAGCCGGCCAGGTTACGCACCCCCATGGCGGCCATCAGCTTGTAGCGACGCTCCATCTCGGCGACACACCAGCGCAGGGCATTGGCGGCCTCCTTCATGTCCGTCACCACCGGTGCCAGCAGGTGCGGGATGCCGTCATAGACCGACAGCTCCAGCATCTTGGGGTCGACCATGATCATGCGCACTTCATCTGGCGTGGCCTTGAGCAGCATCGAGATCAGCATCGAGTTGATGCCGACCGACTTGCCCGAACCAGTGGTACCGGCCACCAGCAGGTGAGGCATCTTGCCCAGATTGGCGACCACCGGTGCGCCCCCGATGTCCTGACCCAGCGCCAGCGTGACCGGCGAATCCGCCAGCTGATAGGCATCCGAGTCGAAGACTTCGCGCAGGCGGATCATGGCGCGATTGGGGTTGGGAATCTCGATGCCGACCGTGGGACGCCCCGGAATCACCTCGACTACCCGCACGCTCTTGACCAGCAGTGAGCGCGCCAGGTCAGTCGACAGGTTGGAGATCTTGGAGGCCTTGACCCCCGGCGCCGGCTGGATCTCGAAGCGCGTGATGACCGGCCCCGGCCACACATCCGCCACCTCGGCCTTCACTCCGTACTCGCGCAGACGCACCACCAGCAGCTCGGCCATCTGGTCGAGTTCTTCTTCGCTGTAGTTGGGCTTCTGCTCATCCGGGGGCGTCAGCAGGCTGAGCTGTGGCAGATCGCCCTCCGGCGCCTCTTCGTGATCCGATCCCTCGTGACGCTGACTCTGCAGGTGCTCCACGGTCCAGAGTGTCGGCCCGGAGGGATCCCGTACCGCTTCCTGCGCATCTTCCGCCGTCGCCAGTCGCCCGGCACCCGGCACCATGCCGGACTCATCGCCGTCATAGGCCCAGCTCGGACGCTCAGGCGTCGCGTTGGCGGGGGCCTGCTGCGGCTCGATCTCGTCTTCCGGCACCTGCGGCTCTGCCGGCTGCAACGGGGCGGCCGACTCACGAGCGGCCAGCTCTCGAGAAGCTGGCTCTCGGGAAACCTGCTCAGGCTCTGACGCACGTGGCGCCGGCTCCGTCGGTTCTGCCGGTGTCGGTGTCGGAGCCGAAGTTGACGTCGGGACGCCACCAGCACCGCTCGCACCAGCCGTTGCCGAACCCGATGCGGTGGGTGTGGCATCGGTGGATTTTCCGGTGGGGGCCTCGAAGGCATCATCCCAGGAGACGACGGCCTTGCGCGAGGCCGCTGCTGCCACACCGGCAGCCATCACGCCGGCACCGACCGCAGCGCCTGCCAGGGAGGACTCTCTCGGTAGCGGTGCATCCTCTTCATCACGCGGCTCAGGCGGCTGAAGCGCCGGATTGGCTGCCTTGTGAGCGCGTTCGGCTTCCTGCGCGGCGGCCTGACGGGAGGTCTCGGCCTCATGCTGGGCCTGACGTGCCGCTTCTGCTTCACGGACTGCCTTGGCTTCACGGGCTGCTTCAGCCTCACGTGCCGCTTCCGCTTCACGCGCTGCCGCTTCTGCTTCGCGGGCCGCCTCAGTCTCACGGTCTGCCTGGCTCTGCGGCGCCTTGTCAGCTTCGCGGGAGGTCGACTCTGCCTGGCGAGTGTCCTGACGCGCTGCAGGTGCGAAGGCAGACGCAGCGTCCCACTCCTTCGCTGGCCGGGAATCTGTCACCGGTGCGGTTTCGCTCACCGAGCTATCGACTGGCGGCGTGCTGCCGGACGTCAACGCCTCGGCGTCACGGGACGCCGAGGCGTGACGCTGACGCTCGGCTTCGATGGCAGAGGCATCCGGCAGGCGCGAGCGGGTCACATCGGCGCGTGAGTCTTCGGCGCTCTCGAGCGAGGCTGCCGTTCTGGGGGCCGCGGCAGCCTGGGACGCCACGGCCGCCTGCACGGCGCTGGCAAGCTCGACGCCCTCGATGTTGACCGTGGCACTCTGCACCGTCATGCGTTCGGTGTAGGCAGCCCCCGGTACCTTGGCGGAAGGCGTGGTCTCGGCTGTCTGCCAGGGGATATCCGTGCTGCGATCATTGGCGAAATCGTCGTCACCGCCAAGCGAGGGTTCCACCCGACGCTTGCCACGTGGCTCAGCCGCCAGAGTGTCGTCGGCCTGCGCTGCGCCAAGCAGTATCTCGTCACTGTCTTCTTCCCACTCGACACGCTCGTCTCGACGGCGCGGCAACAGACGCTGCCACCAGCTCAGTCGCTCATCATCACGCTCCGGCTCGTTGTCGGCATCGTTCTCGTCGTGAGTCAGCGCCTCCTCGGCATAGGTCGCCTCGTCATCGTATTCATCATCACGACGACTGTTGAGTCGCTCCTTCAGCCAGACGCCAAGGCGCATGCAGCCATTGCCCAGCTCGTCCATGACCGTCAGCCACGACATGCCGGTAAACAGCGTGAAACCACACAGGAAGCTGGCAAGCGACGCCAGCACGGTGCCGCCCATGCCGATCAAGGGCGTGAGCGCTCCTGCGATGCCCTTGCCGAGAATACCGCCGGCACCGTTGGTCAGCTGGCTGTCAGGGCTGTAGAACTGGATATCGCCGATCACGCAAGTCGCCATGATCAACAGGAAGAGCCCGCCGGCACGCACCGCGATGGTGGTCGGGTCCCACACCAGCTCGGTGCTGGGTTGACGCATCAGACGCCAGGCACCGAAACCGAGCATGGCAGGCCACCACAGGGCGCTGCCACCGAACAGGGAATACAGGACGTCGGACAACCAGGCACCGATGCTGCCCATCCAGTTGCTCGTCGTCGACTCAGGTCCGCTGTAGGACCAGCCGGGGTCCGTCGGCGCGTAGCTGAACAACGCCAGCAGCATGAAGACGCACAGGCTGAGCATGAGGATGACCACGCCTTCACGGCTGACACCCTGCAAGGTGGTCGTCAGTCGTGAAGGCGGGCGAGCCTGGGCTTCCGCGCGTCGTTCGGCACGGATGGCCTTGCGCTCCTCGCGTTCAGCCTGGCGCTCTTCACGGCGCAGGGCCGCCGCGCTCATCTCGCGCGGTTCATTCCTGCTCGTGTCCTTCTTCGCGGGCTTGCCCGAGACTCTGGGCGTCTTGCGGGGCGCGGGCTTGCTGGCCGCTGAAGCGCCCCGCAGACGAGCGAAGAAGCCTGGCGCATCCGCCTTCTGGCGGGCACGCTTTCTCGGTGTTGCTGCCGCGCGGCGGCTGCGGGTCTCCGGCTTCGCCTGATCCCGACTTGTCTTTCTGGCACTCTTGGCAGTCAAGTCGCCATCCCCCTTGCACCTTGTGGGCGATTTTCCATGTACCTTCAGCCGGTTATCATAACCATCCGATGGCAGTGACGTCACAATTGCCGATTCACGTCTGCCCATGACATCCAGGTGTCACGAGCGCATTGCACTGAGCTGTTCACGATCCAACAAGAGACTGCCCATGCTGCCCTGGCTTCCTCCTGCCCCCGTACGCTTCCCGCATGCCAGCGAAGCGCTGAGCGACCCCGATGGCCTGCTGTGCGCGGGCGGCGACCTCAGCCCCGAGTGGTTGCTGGCGGCCTACCCTCGCGGGATCTTTCCCTGGTTCAGCCCGGGTGACCCGATACTGTGGTGGTCGCCAGACCCGCGCATGGTGCTGAGACCCGAGGAGGTGCGCGTACGTCGCAGTCTGGCCAAACGCCTGCGCAATGGCGGGTTCCACTTCAGCATCGACCGCGACTTTACCGGCGTCATCGATGCCTGTGCCAGCATTTCCCGTGAGGGGCAGGCCGGCACATGGATATTGCCAGAAATGCAGCAGGCCTACATCGCTCTGCATGCCATGGGTCACGCCCACAGCGTCGAGGTCTGGCAGGGTGACAGCCTGGTAGGCGGCCTGTATGGCGTGGCCTGTGGCCGGGTCTTCTTCGGTGAGTCCATGTTCTCTCGCACCACGGATGCCTCGAAGATGGCACTGGTCGTGTTGTGCCGTGAACTTGAAGCACGCGGCTTTCCGCTGATCGATTGCCAGATGCACACCCCGCACCTGGAGAGCCTTGGGGCTTGCAGCATCGCTCGCAGCGAATTCATCAGCTATCTTGACCAGTATGCCACTGGCGAAGGGCATGAGGGCAAGTGGTCACTGACAACCGAGCCCTTGAAACACGGCAATCAAGACCTGTGAGCCATAACGCAAGGTGAAGGTCATCAGGTCCTTGGAACGATACCGCCATCCTGGCGCAGGTCATCACCGACGATGGGCTGCCAGCGTCCACACTGATGCAGTGAGGGAGATGAAGCGAAGGTGAGCAGCAATACCCCCAAACAACCGCAACGCGATCTGCGCTTCTTCCTGACCGTGCCCCATGCCTGCAGCTACCTGGAAGGACGCCAGGCGACCACGCTGTTCCTCGACCCACAGGAAGCGCCCAACTCCGGCGTCTATGATGCTCTGGCTCTGCTCGGCTTTCGTCGCAGCGGCTCACACCTCTATCGACCGCACTGCGGCGATTGCCGCGCCTGCATCTCGGTACGAGTCCCCATCGCCGACTTCACGCCCAACCGTACCCAGAAGAAATTGCTCAAGCGCAATGCCGATCTCACCATCGAGGAAGGCCCGGCACTGTTCGATCCCGAACACTATCGTCTGTATGCGCACTATATCCGTAGCCGTCACGCCGATGGCGACATGTTCCCGCCAAGCCACGAGCAATACCGTACCTTTCTGACGTCACGCGATGAATATGCACGCCTGATCAGCTTCCGGCTCGATGGCAGGCTGGTGGCGGTCGCGGCCATGGATCGCATGAGCCATGGGCTGTCCGCCATCTACACCTTCTACGACCCCGATGAAGCCTTACAGTCGCGCTCCCTCGGCACCTACGCCGTACTGTGGCAGATAGAGCAGGCGCGCCGGGAGGCTCTGGCGCATCTTTATCTGGGCTACTGGATACGGGATTGCCGCAAGATGAACTACAAGCAGCATTTTCAACCGTTGGAATACCTGGATGGCAGCCATTGGCGTCGCCGGATCCCCTTCAGCTTCCATGATACTCACCTCCCCCTGAGCCTCATCAAGACTGGTGACAGCCTGCAGCGCGACGCCTAGGGCCCGCCTTCGCCTCCCCGCTCCTGAAAGGATGGGGAACCTCATGGCAGTGCCGCTGCCCAACCTCAGTGCAGCGGGTTCTCGAGAGGGGATTCGAAAGGGAAGCTCGAGAGTGGACAGGGCAGCCCCTACCGCCGGCGGAACCTGTCGGTGGCACTGGATACGATTTTATCGCTCCTGCGGCCTGCCCACGAGCGCTCAAGGAGCGTACAATCTCGCTTCGACTTTGCCTTGCTGCCGCCCTTGCGGCACAATATCGCCTATCGAAGTCCCGAATCCGGCACTTTTCTGTGCGCGGATGGCTCGGAACCCACCGCATTACTCCCTGTATCAGATGAGGATCAGCCTATATGGCGCGTGAAGATCATATTGAAATGGAAGGCGTCATCGTCGACACCCTTCCGAACACCACTTTCCGTGTAGAACTGGAAAACGGCCACATCGTGACCGCACACATCTCCGGCAAGATGCGCAAGAACTACATCCGCATCCTGACCGGTGACAAGGTCAAGGTTGAGCTGACTCCCTACGACCTGTCCAAGGGCCGTATCGTCTACCGTTCGCGCTGAGCACGGTCTGACTGCCTTGCCGGTCACTCGACATCGAGCATCAGGCTGCGGGGGCATGGCAAATCAAGATCTGCCCTCACCCCACTTGCCAATGCTCCCTGTGACACCGGCTGGCTGAACCGGCCGTCCTGGCATTTCAGACATGGAAGCCTTTCCTGCCTGATCCCCCCGCTCGGACCCGGAACAGCGCACCACAAGCCCTTCGTGACACGACTCCTCGTGACATTGAAGGCGCGTCTCGATGGTGCGCGCCAGAGTATTCCGATGATGCCGCTTTGCCCCGTGGATGCGTCCTGAGCCCGAACGCCCGTCTGGCCTTCGCTCCCATCCCATGAGGACAAGCGGCTCATCCATGCCCCCGCCCCTGCCATGACACGCTGCCCTTGCGGCAGAGGCCTTGGCGTGGGCGCCTTTCACCTTTCCCCTTCTGCGTAATCCGTCCTCACCCCCTCTTCTTCCCTGCCCTCTTGCTTCTCTCGACTGCACCATCGGCCGTCCTTTCCGCCATGGACCCTGCTGTCGGCATTTGACCCTCGGCGGAGCGGAATCACTGCGCTGGCTCGCTTTTCAGGCAAAAGAAAACGGCCAGTGCCTGAGCACTGACCGTTCATTGTGATGATGCTGCGGGGCATCAATACATCACGAGACGCGGCGACCCTCAGGCCATTTCAGCCTCGGTCTCCAGGTGCAGTTCGCCGTTATCGACCGTGACATGCACGATACCACCGGACTCCGACAGATCACCGAACAGGATCATCTCGGCCAACGGCTTCTTGAGCTTCTCCTGAATGACGCGCGCCATCGGACGAGCCCCCATCGCCGGGTCATAGCCAAGAGTCGCCAGCAGGTCTCGCGCTTCATCCGCCACGTCCAGCTGCACGCGTTTCTCGTCAAGCTGTGCCTGCAGTTCGACCAGGAACTTGTCGACCACATTGCGCACCACGGCGAGATCCAGCGCGCCGAACTGGATGATGCCATCCAGACGGTTGCGGAATTCCGGCGAGAAGGTCTTGCGGATGACTTCCATCGCATCGGTGGAGTGATCCTGATGCTTGAAGCCGATGGAGCGACGCGCCACCTGCTCGGCACCCGCATTGGAGGTCATCACCAGGATGACGTTGCGGAAGTCCGCTTCGCGACCGTTGTTGTCGGTCAGGCGGCCGTGGTCCATCACCTGCAGCAGCAGGTTGAAGACTTCCGGGTGTGCCTTCTCGATCTCATCCAGCAACAGCACACAATGCGGCTGCTTGGTGATGGCTTCGGTCAGAAGCCCGCCCTGGTCATAACCGACATAGCCCGGCGGTGCCCCGATCAGGCGCGAGACAGTGTGACGCTCCATGTACTCGGACATGTCGAAGCGCACCAACTCGATCCCCATCAACGCTGCCAGCTGACGCGCGACCTCGGTCTTGCCGACACCTGTCGGCCCCGCGAACAGGAAGCTGCCCACTGGCTTGTCCGGCGCCTTGAGCCCGGCACGCGACAGCTTGATGGCTGCCGAAAGACCGGTGATGGCATCGTCCTGACCGAACACCAGCATCTTGAGATCACGCTCGAGATTGGACAGCAGCTTCTTGTCGGAGCTGGAGACCGTCTTCGGCGGAATGCGCGCGATGGACGCCACGATCGCCTCGACCTGCTCGGTATCGATGGTATCGACACGGATGCTCTCGGGCAGCAGACGCTGGTGAGCACCGGCTTCATCGATCACGTCGATGGCCTTGTCAGGCAGCTGACGATCGTTGATGTAGCGATCCGCCAGTCGCACTGCCGTCTCGAGCGCCGCATCGGTGTACTTGAGGGCATGGTGCTCCTCGAAGCGACCTCGCAGCCCCTTGAGGATGCGAATGGTGTCGTCCACCGACGGCTCCATGACATCGACCTTCTGGAAGCGACGTGCCAGCGCACGGTCCTTCTCGAAGATGCCGCGGAATTCCTGGAAGGTGGTGGAACCGATGCAGCGCAGCTCACCGGAAGACAGCAGCGGCTTGAGCAGATTGGAGGCATCCATCACGCCACCGGACGCCGCTCCCGCCCCGATGACGGTGTGGATCTCGTCGATGAACAGGATCGAGTTCGGTTCCTTGCGCAGCTCCGCCAGCAGAGCCTTGAGGCGCTTCTCGAAATCACCGCGGTACTTGGTACCCGCCAGCAGCGCGCCGAGATCCAGCGAGTAGACGACGGCTTCCTTGATGACTTCCGGGACGTCTTCCTCGACGATTCGCTTGGCGAGGCCTTCCGCGATGGCGGTCTTGCCGACACCGGCCTCGCCGACCAGCAGCGGGTTGTTCTTGCGACGGCGCACCAGAATCTGCACCACGCGCTCAAGTTCTTCATCACGGCCGATCAGCGGATCGATCTTGCCCAGACGTGCCTGGTCGTTGAGGTTGGTGGCGTAGTTGGTCAGCGGGCTGTTGCCGCTCTCGCTGCTGCTCTCCTCGCCTTCCTCGCTCTCGACCGACGCCTGAGGCGCCTGGGTGTGGCCCGCCACCTTGGAAATGCCGTGGGCGATGTAGTTGACCGCATCGACCCGCGCGACATTCTGCTGCTTGAGGAAGTAGACCGCCTGGCTTTCCTGCTCGGAGAAGATGGCCACCAGCACGTTGGCGCCGGTCACTTCACTCTTGCCGGAGGATTGGACATGGAAGACAGCACGCTGAAGCACGCGCTGGAAGCCCAGCGTCGGCTGCGTCTCGCGGTCTTCCTGCTCCTCAGGAATCAGCGGGGTGGTGGAGTTGATGAAGTCCTGAAGGTCGACTCGCAACTTGTCCAGATTGGCGCCACAGGCGCGCAAGACGTCCGAAGCGGAGGCATTGTCGAGCAGTGCCAGCAGGAGGTGTTCCACGGTCATGAATTCGTGGCGCTTGGAACGTGCCACGGTGAAGGCCGTGTTCAGGGTCAGTTCAAGTTCTTTGCTCAACATGGCAAGTCCCCTCTAGGCCGCGTCTTGGACGGATCACTCCGCCCGGTCGATGTCGCACAGCAGCGGATGCTGGCACTCTCGAGCATATTGATTCACTTGGTGGCATTTCGTTTCCGCGATGTCGCGGCTGAAGATGCCACAGGTTCCTTTTCCCTGATGATGGACAGCGAGCATGATCTGTACTGCCTGCTCCTGATCCTTGTTGAAGAAGGTGGTCAGCACCTCCACGACGAAATCCATCGGCGTGAAGTCATCATTGTGCAGAACGACCTTGTACATGGGCGGTGGCGCCAGTTCGGGCTCAGCGGTAGCGAACGCCAGATCGCCATCCTGATCCTCCTGGTGCGACGGCTCCTGTGCCGAGGGAGCCTGATTCCTGATCCGCAACAGCTGCGAGAAAGAGAAGCTGCTGCACGATGTGTCTGTCTTGAACATAAGGGGCTGATCCGGTGAACACAAGCAGTGGCGAAGCTGATTGCCTCAACGCGCCACGACGGAAGGCCACTTCCATCGCCGGGCATTGACGTTGATGGGATAAGGAAAAGATGAGGGCATGTCGCGCATGATGCAAGCGCCCTGCGCTCAAGTGTGCTCACGAGCGGGCGCAAAGCGCGCCGGAATGTCGTCTCCTGAAAGACGAAACGACATCTCAAGACGCAAGAAGGCCCCCGGACACGTCCGGGGGCCTTCTTCTGAGAACCCTGCACTGCCTGAAACGGAACGTCAGTCCCGGTCAGACAAGTGTCGGATCTCAGGCATCCATGTTGTCAGCGACAGCCTGACCGAACTCGGAGCACTTGAGCAGCTTGGCATCGTCCATCAGGCGATGGAAGTCATAGGTGACTTCGCCCTTGGCGATGGCCTTCTCGACGCCTTTCAGCACGAGATCCGCGGCTTCGACCCAACCCATGTGACGCAGCATCATCTCGGCGGAGAGGATGACGGAGCCCGGGTTGACCTTGTCCTGACCGGCGTACTTCGGTGCAGTACCGTGAGTCGCTTCGAACATAGCGACGGTGTCGGACAGGTTGGCACCCGGCGCGATACCGATACCACCCACTTCCGCCGCCAGAGCGTCGGACAGGTAGTCACCGTTCAGGTTCAGGGTAGCGATGACATCGTATTCCGCCGGACGCAGCAGGATCTGCTGGAGCATGGCGTCAGCGATGACGTCCTTGACCACGATGTCCTTGCCGTTGTTCGGGTTCTTGAAGGTCATCCACGGGCCGCCATCCAGCAGCTCGCCGCCGAACTCGTCCTTGACGATTTCGTAGCCCCAGTCCTTGAAGGCACCTTCGGTGAACTTCATGATGTTGCCCTTGTGCACCAGGGTCAGCGACTCACGGTCGTTGTCGATGGTGTACTGGACAGCCTGACGGACCAGACGCTTGGTACCTTCTTCGGACACCGGCTTGACGCCGATACCGCAGTTCTGCGGGAAGCGGATGTTGGTGACACCCATCTCTTCGCGCAGGAACTTGATGACCTTGTCGGCTTCCGGCGTTCCCGCTTTCCATTCGACACCTGCGTAGATGTCTTCGGAGTTTTCGCGGAAGATGACCATGTCGACGTCGGCCGGCTTCTTGACCGGACTCGGCACACCCGTGAACCAGCGCACCGGGCGCAGGCAGGTGTACAGGTCAAGCTTCTGACGCAGCGCGACGTTCAGGGAGCGAATACCACCGCCCACCGGAGTGGTCAGCGGACCCTTGATGGAAACGACGTAATCCTTGACAGCCTCGAGAGTCTCTTCCGGCAGCCAGGTGTCAGCGTCATAGACGTGAGTGGCTTTTTCACCGGCGTAGACTTCCATCCAGTGAATCTTGCGCTCACCGCCATAGGCCTTTTCGACAGCAGCGTCGATGGCAATCTTCATGGCCGGAGTCACGTCCACGCCGATACCATCGCCTTCGATGAACGGGATGATCGGATTATTCGGAACGTTGAGGGTATTGTCGGAATTTGCGGTGATCTTGGCACCGCCTTCCGGGACGACAATCTTCTGGAACCCCATTGATAACTCCCCTGTCATGGATTCAGTGGAGGCGCGAGTATAGCACCCGTGCCGCTTCTCACAGTAGGCTTATACGGCAGCCGCGACAAAAGTCTAAACCATGTCTCTCATATATCTGCTACACAAGCCCTACCGCGTTCTGACGCAGTTCACCGACCGTGATCAGGGCCGTCAGACCCTCGCGGACTTCATCGACGTGCCGGATGTCTATGCCGCCGGACGCCTCGATTACGATTCGGAAGGATTGCTGCTGCTCACCAGTGATGGCGCGCTCTCCCACCAGATCGCACATCCGAAGAAGAAGCAACCCAAGACTTACTGGGTGCAGGTGGAAGGCGCCCCTGATGAGCAGGCCATCGCCGCGCTGAGAGCCGGCGTGGAGCTCAAGGATGGCCTGACCCGACCGGCCCAGGTCAGGCTCATCGACCCACCGGCGTTGCCAGAAAGGCAACCTCCCGTGCGCTTTCGTGCCAGCATTCCCACCCACTGGCTCGAGATAATCATCAGCGAGGGTCGCAATCGACAGGTACGCCGGATGACCGCACATGTCGGTCTGCCGACACTGCGCCTTGTCCGAGCCGCCATCGGCCCCTGGAAGCTCGATGGCCTGGCACCCGGCGAGTGGCGCAGCGAGGAGGTCGAGATGCCCGTGCCGCCACGTAAGGCGCGCCCGCCCGCTCGTGGCAGGAACGTTGGCGGCCCCGGGGAGCGCAAGAACGGCTCGGGGCCGAAGCAAAGCACCAGGGGTGCCGACAAGCGCAAGCCTCGACAGTCCGACAGGCAGGCCGGCCACCATGCCGACGGCAAGCCAGCGTCGGGCAAGGCAGCCGCAGGCAAACGCAGCGGCGGATCTTCGCGTCCCTCCTCCTCGCGCCCCCCCTCCCACAAGAAAGGAAGAAAACCCTGATGGCTGCACGCTGGACCCCGAATGCCACCGTTGCCTGTGTCGTGGAACGCGCCGGGCGCTACCTGATCGTCGAAGAGGACAAGGGCGGCCCCGCGACGCTGTTCAACCAGCCGGCCGGCCACCTCGAGCCCCACGAGCGCATCATTGATGGCGTGCAGCGCGAGGTACGTGAGGAAACGGCCTGGCGTATCCTGCTGACAGGCTATCTTGGCCTGTACGTGCACGTTGCCGAGAATGGCACCCATTTCCACTCGCATGGCTTCGAGGCAGCGGCGCTGGAGCACCTGAACACGCCACTCGACCCTGACATCGTCAGGACCCACTGGCTGACTCTCGAGGAAATCGAGCAGCTGGAGGCCATGGGGCGTCTGCGCAGCCCGCTGGTGACCCGCCGTATCCGCGACAGCCTGCGTGGCAAGCGCTTCCCGCTCGACGTCATCCACGATTGACACGCGCCATCGTGACCGCTCAGGCGCCTGCCGTGCGTCAGAGGCTGCAGGCGGGGTGAATCCCACCCACGCCTTCAGGTATAATCGCGGTCAATCAAGCGGTGCCAGAATGACGTATCCGCCGCCTCCCCTGTTTGTGACGACTCGCGGCCACGCGGGTGACGAGAGAACTGATGACCGCTGAAACCGGTACCGGAACCAAGGTCATCGTCGGCATGTCCGGCGGTGTCGACTCCTCTGTCTCTGCCCTGTTGTTGATGGAGCAGGGCTATCAGGTCGAAGGCCTGTTCATGAAGAACTGGGACGAAGATGACGGCAGCGAATACTGCACCGCCATCGAAGACCTGGCCGATGCCCAGGCCGTGTGCGACAAGCTCGGCATCAAGCTGCATACCGCCAACTTCGCCGCGGAGTACTGGGACAATGTCTTCGAGCACTTCCTGGCCGAGTACAAGGCCGGTCGCACGCCGAATCCCGACATCCTTTGCAATCGGGAGATCAAGTTCAAGGTCTTCCTCGAGTATGCCGAGATGCTGGGTGCCGAGCTGATCGCCACCGGCCACTACGTGCGTGGCGGCGTGCGTGACGGTCGTGCGCGCCTGCTCAAGGGCCTGGACACCAACAAGGACCAGAGCTACTTCCTGCACGCCGTGCCGGAGTCCGCCATCGCGCGCACCCTGTTCCCGGTGGGAGAACTGGAGAAGCACGAAGTGCGGGCCATCGCCGAGAGGCATGAGCTTGTCACCGCGCGCAAGAAGGACTCCACCGGTATCTGCTTCATCGGTGAGCGACGCTTCGCCGACTTCCTCAAGCAGTACCTGCCGGCCCAGCCGGGCAAGATCGAGACGCCTGACGGCGAGGTCATCGGCGAGCACATGGGCCTGATGTACTACACCCTCGGCCAGCGCCAGGGCCTGGGCATCGGCGGACTGCGCAACCATCCGGACGCTCCCTGGTTCGTCTGTGCCAAGGATCTGGAGCGCAACGTGCTGATCGCCGTGCAGGGCAAGCACCACGAGCTGCTCTACACCCAGGTCCTGAGCACCGAGTCCGTCGACTGGGTGGCGGGCGAGCCGCCCGCGGCCGATGCCAACGGCGAACTGCGTATCCGCTGCAAGAATCGCTACCGTCAGGAAGATCAGGCCGCGACCTTGATCGTCAATGACGGCCAGCGTGTCGAGGTACGCTTCGATGAGCCACAACGTGCCGTCACGCCAGGTCAGTCAGCCGTCTTCTATCTCGGCGACATCTGTCTGGGTGGCGGCGTGATCGATGCCGCCTGGAAACTTCCGGCAGCGGCCAGCAGCATGGCCGCCGCCCCGCTCTCTGGCCCCGAGGAGTCTGCCGCGCAATGACCAGCGTGCCGATCCGTCCCGTCACTGATACCACCACCCGCCAGGCGCTTTCGCTGGCGGGCGTCTTCCAGGCGGCCGCGCTGGTCGATGAGCTCGCCCGTCATGGCCAGTGCGATGAGCGCGCCTGGGAAACCCTGGTCAACGCCACTCTGGACACCAACCCGGAAAGCTTCGAGGCCATCTACGGCGGGCATCACAACCGCCTGCGCCTGGGCATCGACACCGTGAGTGCGGTGATGGATCGGCGTCAGGTCTCCCCTGTGGTGATGCGCTATGGCTTCTCGCTGGTGATGCTGATGAGCAAGCTCAAGCAGGACCCGGACATGCTGGACAAGCTGGGGGCAGGCCTGACGCGTATTCAGGGCCAGGCCGAGCACTTCGGGCCGACCCACGAGAACGTGATCGCAAGCCTCGGCGAGCTCTACCAGCAGACCCTCTCCACCTTCCGTTACCGGATCGTGGTGCAGGGCGATCCCGGTCTGCTGCAGCAACGCATGATGCCAGAGCGCATCCGTTGCGCCCTGCTGGCCGGCGTACGCTTCGCGCTGCTGTGGGACCAGCAGGGCGGCCGTCGCTGGAAGCTGATCTTCCAGCGCTCCGCGCTCAAGAAATCCCTGCGCCAGCTGGACTGATGCCGGTTCGCCTGGCCGGCAGCACGCCCGCCAGGCAACACCGCGCACACCCCGAATTCGCTTCAACAACGCTGGAACCCGTCAAGCGGGTTCCGAGACACTTGAACTGGCAGCACGTCCTGTCCTGCCACCATCGGAAGATTCTCATCATGCAGCTGTCCGCCCTCACCGCTCTGTCTCCTGTCGATGGCCGTTATGGCGCCAAGACCGAGGCCCTGCGCGAGCACTTCAGTGAATTCGGCCTGATCCGTGCCCGTGTCACCGTCGAGGTGCGCTGGCTGCAGCGCCTGGCCGCCCACGCCGAGATCGCTGAAGTGCCGGCTTTCTCGAAGGAAGCCAACGCCGTACTGGACGCCATCGTCAGCGACTTCAGTGTCGAGGATGCCCAGCGCATCAAGGACATCGAGCGCACCACCAATCACGACGTGAAGGCGGTCGAGTACTTCCTGAAGGAGAAGGTCGAGGGCAACGCTGAGCTCAACGCCGTCACCGAATTCATCCACTTCGCCTGCACCAGTGAAGACATCAACAACCTGTCTCACGCCCTGATGCTGCGTGGCGGTCTGGACAACGTGCTGCTGCCGCAGATGCGTGAAGTGACCGAGGCCATCGTCGCACTGGCCCACCAGCACGCCGAACAGCCGATGCTGTCGCGTACCCACGGCCAGACTGCCAGCCCGACCACCCTGGGCAAGGAAATGGCCAACGTCGCCGCGCGTCTGCGTCGTCAGCTGGCCCAGATCGAACGCATCGAGATGCTCGGCAAGATCAACGGTGCCGTGGGCAACTACAACGCCCACCTGACCACCTACCCGGCCATCGACTGGGCGGCCAATGCCGAAACCTTCGTCGAGAGCCTCGGCCTGACCTTCAACCCGTACACCACCCAGATCGAGCCGCACGACTACATCGCCGAGCTGTTCGATGCCGTCTGCCGCTTCAACACCATCCTGATCGACTTCGATCGTGATGTCTGGGGCTACATCTCGCTGGGTTACTTCAAGCAGCGCACCGTGGCCGGCGAGATCGGCTCCTCCACCATGCCGCACAAGGTCAACCCGATCGACTTCGAGAACTCCGAAGGCAATCTGGGCATCGCCAACGCCGTGCTGGGCCATCTGGCACAGAAGCTGCCGATCTCCCGCTGGCAGCGTGACCTGACCGACTCCACCGTACTGCGCAATCTCGGTACCGGTCTGGCACAGGGTCTGATCGCCTACCAGGCGACCCTGAAGGGCATCAGCAAGCTGGAAGCCAACCCGGAACGCCTGAACGCGGATCTGGACAACAGCTGGGAAGTGCTGGCCGAGCCGATCCAGACCGTCATGCGTCGTTACGGCATCGAGAAGCCCTACGAGAAGCTCAAGGAGCTGACCCGTGGCAAGCGCATCGACCAGGCCGGTTTCGCCGCCTTCATCGAGACGCTGGAACTGCCGGAAGACGTCAAGACCGAGCTGAAGGCTCTGAGCCCGGCCAGCTACATCGGCAACGCCATTGCACAGGCCAAGGCGCTCTAAGCGACATTGCGCACTGCATGTCAGATGACGCCGGGGCCTCTGCTCCGGCGTCATGCATTACGCATCACGTATCACGTATCACGTATCACGTATTACACATCAGACAGCAGGCATCAGGCGACGCGCTGCATGCGGCGCTCGTTGCACGACCATGTATTCACGACCATGAATTCACGACCACTGACGTATCCACGTCAGTGCGCACGACATGTCACGCCCCACGCGGGCCGGCATGGATCGCATTGCCGCCAGCCAACCGGAAGCGGCTTCACCGACGTCATCGCGAGACACGCAGGCCCACCAAGGGCCGCGGCTCACGTTCGAGAGGTTCTGCATGAGCACATCCCCCGCCCCCCACGACACCGACACGCCACTGGCACTGTTGGGCGGCCTGAGCATCCGCGAATTCCTGCGCGACTACTGGCAGCAGAAGCCGCTGCTGATTCGCGGCGCCTTCGCGGATTTCGAGACGCCGCTGGAAGCCGATGAACTGGCGGGACTGGCCTGCGAGGACGGCATCGAGGCACGCCTGGTGGAAGAGCATGGTCCCGACAAGGCCTGGCAGGTCAGCCACGGGCCTTTCGATGACGCCACCTTTGCGCGCCTCGATGCCAAGGACGACAGCCAGTGGAGCCTGCTGGTGCAGGCAGTGGACCATTACGTCCCGGACGTCGCTGCCCTCTTCGAGCCCTTCACCTTCCTGCCGCGCTGGCGCCTCGATGACATCATGATCAGCTACGCGCCCACCGGCGGCAGCGTCGGCCCGCACCTGGACAACTACGATGTCTTCCTGCTCCAGGCGCAAGGCCAGCGTCACTGGCAGCTGGGCGGCATGCACGGTGATGACGCCGAGATCATCGATGGCATCGACCTGCGCATCCTCAAGCACTTCGAGGTCACACCGGGCGAGGATTGGGTGCTGGAGCCGGGCGACATGCTCTACGTGCCGCCGCGTCTGGCCCACCACGGCGTCAGCCAGTCCGATGACTGCATGACCATCTCGGTCGGCTTCCGTGCCCCTTCCGCCGATGAAGTCGTCACCTCCTATGCCGATTACCTGGGCGCCAGCCTGCCGGAATCGCTGCGCTACCGTGACCAGGGCATGGCACCGGTCGCCAATGCCGGCGAGCTGGACGACGCCTCGCTCGAGCGCGTACGCGAACTGTTGCTCAGCACGTTGGACAACCCGGCCCAGCTGGCCCAGTGGTTCGGTCGCTACATGACCCAACCCAAGTATCTGGAGCAGCTCGCCGCCCGTGAGCCGGCGCTCAAGACGCATGAACTGGTCGAGTATCTGGAAGATGAAGGCGTACTGGTGCGCTCGCTGGGCTCGCGCTTCGCCTTCCGTCACGGTGAGAATGACACCAGCACCCTGTTCGTCGATGGCGATGGCGTCCCCGCGACCCCGGCGCTCGCGGAAGCGCTGGCCTCCAGCGAACGCCTGACGGCGGTGTTGCTTGACTACACGACGGCCGACCTTGATCGCAAGGCCGTGGTCAGCCTGCTCACGGCGCTGGTCAATCGCGGCAGTCTGATTCTGGAATGCGACCTGCAGGACGAAGAGGACGAGGAGGAAGATGACGCATGAGTGACGCCATGATCAGTCTGGAACGCGGTGACTGGCAGACCCTCGCCGATGAGGCCAGCGAGATCCGTCGCGTGGTCTTCATCGAAGAGCAGCAGGTCCCGCAGGACGAGGAATGGGACGGCCGCGACGAGCAGTGCGTCCATTTCCTGGCACGTCTTGAAGGGCGTGCCGTCGGGACCGCTCGCCTGCTGCCGGATGGCCATGTCGGTCGCGTCGCCGTGCTCTCCCAGGCACGGGGGCTGGGGCTTGGTCTGCGCCTGATGGAGGCGGCCATTCATGCCGCTCGCCAGGCGGGTCACGCAGAGGTACTGCTCGATGCCCAGATCCACGCTCTGGAATTCTATCAACGCCTGGGCTTCACGGCCTTCGGTGAGGAATTCATCGATGCCGGGATACCGCACCGCAGCATGCGCTTGATTCTCAACTGAAAAGCGACGTTTTGTCACCAGAAACCGGCTCCCTGTGGGGGCCGGTTTTTTTATGCCTTCAAATATCTTGTAGTCTGTCTACAACGTGAAACGTGACCAAGTCATCATTCCCCAGGGCCCATGAAACCTGACATGATGATGATATTGAAAATATTAAAACACTCGTTTGTCATACGAATTATCCTCAGCGTTGAAACGGTATGAAACGGGCGTTTTAATACGACCAAGGAATGAAAGACAACGCGATGATTCACAGCGATGCTAGGAGTCATCCCCATCACGCTGCATTGCGGCATCGCCAATCAGGAGGCCTCCCCATGCATGGCATACCCTCTGCAACGCTTGCCACATCCAGCGGGAGCTCCATGGCCAACGTCAGCAGCCATGTGTTGGGACGCAGTGCCACCAGCGGCATCACGGGGAAGCCACTGGAGGAAGCCCGGAGTGAGCTGTGGCACTCCCGAGAGATGCAGGCACGCCTCGCCAGACTGGCTCGCCCGATGATCGACCTCCTGCCCAGCGTTCCACCAGAACCGACCGCTGCACAGGCACAGACGATCTGTCATCTGAGCCGTGACAAGCGCTGGCACCTGGCAGGCAACGACTGGCAATGGCAACGATTCGATGGGACCTCGCAGCCCGCGTCGACGAGACCGGAGCCGGGATTGCGCGACGACACCTGGCAGGTGGCACGTCAGGGTGACGGACTGGCGGCTGATTCACGCCTCGCGCTACCCGGGCTTGAGCAAGCCGTGAAGGGGCTCATGATCGCCGGACGCCCCCTCCCGCTGGCCTTCTGGACGCTGGCCGCCGCGCGGCATCGCGGCGAACGCCATGCCGGGCTCGATATCGCTCACATCGGCAGTGTGCGAGAAGCGCTCTGCTGGGGGGAACTCATCGCGCGCCTCAGAGCGCCGGATGGCCGCCCTCCCCGCGTCACGGCAAGACTTGCGAACTGCACGGTGCCAGTCCTGGAGGCCAGCCTCTACTTCCTGCAGCCCTGGCTCGAGCGTCTGACTCTGCAGCCTCATCCTGAGATGCGCGAGGGCTGCCATCAGGTACTGCTCGAGAGAACTCGCCTGACCGACACGACTTCAAGACCCACAACAACAAACGATGATCTCGCTATCCCACGATGACAATGACAAATGATGGATAGCGCTTGGCGGCGATGAGCGGCAGGCAGCCCGGAGGGTCTCACGACATTTCCGCACGCCAGTCTCTGACCAGGTCCCGCCCTGATTCACCAGATGACACGGCAACAGACACAAGACACCACGACATGCCAGGCGCCCTCGAGGCCCTGCGACGAAGCCATCAGGAGATGCACCATGACTCAATCACGTGCCGAACAGATTGCAGCGCTGGAAAAGGACTGGGCCGAAAATGCACGTTGGGAAGGCGTGACACGCCCGTATTCCGCAGAGGATGTGGTGCGCCTGCGCGGCTCCGTCCAGGAAGCCAACACCCTGGCGACGCGTGGTGCCGAAAAGCTCTGGAAACTGGTCAATGGTGATGCCAAGAAGGGATACGTCAATTGTCTTGGCGCCCTGACCGGTGGCCAGGCCATGCAACAGGTGAAGGCCGGTATCGAAGCCATCTACCTGTCCGGCTGGCAGGTCGCCGCTGACAACAATACCAGCGAGGCCATGTACCCGGATCAATCCCTTTACCCGGTGGATTCCGTGCCGACCGTGGTCAAGCGCATCAACAACACCTTCCGTCGCGCCGACCAGATCCAATGGCAGAAAGGGGCCAATCCGGGCGATGCCGGCTTCGTCGACTACTTCGCGCCCATCGTGGCGGATGCCGAGGCCGGCTTCGGTGGCGTACTCAACGGCTATGAGCTGATGACCGCCATGATCCGCGCGGGCGCCTCCGGCGTGCACTTCGAGGACCAGCTGGCGTCAGTCAAGAAATGTGGTCACATGGGGGGCAAGGTGCTGGTGCCGACCCAGGAAGCGGTGCAGAAGCTGGTCGCCGCGCGTCTGGCCGCTGACGTGGCCGGCGTGCCGACGCTGGTCATCGCGCGTACCGATGCCAACGCCGCTGACCTGATCACCTCTGACGTCGACGACTACGACAAGCCGTTCCTGACCGGCGAGCGCTCCGACGAAGGCTTCTATCGCGTCAATGCCGGCCTGGATCAGGCCATCGCACGCGGTCTGGCCTACGCGCCCTACGCCGACCTGATCTGGTGCGAGACGGCCAAGCCGGACCTCGAGGAAGCACGCCGCTTCGCGGAAGCGATCAAGAAGGAATACCCGGATCAGCTGCTGGCCTACAACTGCTCGCCTTCCTTCAACTGGAAGAAGAACCTCGACGACGCCACCATCGCCAAGTTCCAGCAGGAACTCTCGGACATGGGCTACAAGTACCAGTTCATCACCCTGGCCGGCATCCACAACATGTGGTTCAACATGTTCGATCTCGCCTACGACTACGCCCAGGGCGAAGGCATGAAGCACTACGTCGAGAAGGTACAGGAAGCCGAATTTGCCGCCGCCGAGAAGGGCTACACCTTCGTGGCACACCAGCAGGAAGTCGGCACCGGCTACTTCGATGACATGACCAATGTCATCCAGGGTGGCAACTCCTCCGTCACCGCCCTCACCGGCTCTACCGAGGAAGACCAGTTCTGATCGCAGCACTTCCCTGCAGGCGGCAGACAACCCTCGGCGAGACAGAGAATTGACCGAGGGTCACCATCCGAAGACACGCAAGCCCGTTCACGCGGGCTTGCGTGTCTTCGTCGTTCCAGAATTCGGTGCATGGGGCGCGACGCAACAGTGGCACGGGTGCTCCCGCCCGGGATGGCGTGCAGGGGAACCCGAGAATGGCGGCGTGGTCTATACTGTTAGGAAACAGTGTTCTTGCACTGTCACGGGGGGCATTGCCTCGGCCCTCGACAGCGCAACGACACGGTGGCGGCCAACGGACGTGCCAGCCAGCTTCTCTCATCCGTCGTCATCGGCCTCCACACCCCATGACCTCATCACAACCGAATGTTGCACCGCTTCCTGCGAGGAAATACACCATGAGCTTCCCGACCCACTCACAACGACGTCCTGACGCGAAACGCTCGGCACGCTGGTTGCCAGTGATCGCCATTGGCCTGCTGACACTGGGTGGCTGCGCGAACAGCGATATCTATTCCGGCAACGTCTACACCGGCGATCAGGCCAAGCGCGCGCAGTCCGTCAGCTACGGCACCATCACCTCGCTGCGCCCGGTGCAGATCCAGGCACAGGATGAAGGCAGTGGCGTGCTTGGCGGCCTGGGTGGCGCCGTCGTCGGCGGCCTGCTCGGCAGCCAGATCGGTGGCGGTTCCGGCCGCGCGATCGCGACCGCCGCCGGTGCCATCGGCGGTAGCGTCGCGGGCAAGTCGATCGCCGACAACGTCGACCAGATCGACGCCTATGAGATCGAGGTGCGTCGCGATGCTGGCGACAGCCTCATCGTCGTCCAGAAGGCCGATACCGCCTTCTCGGTTGGCCAGCGTGTCCGCCTGGTCGGCTACGGCGCCAACCTGAGCGTCGCCCCGTATTGATCCTCTTGATGGCTGGTGCCCTTGCCGGGTGCCAGCCATTCAGTGTCTCCCCTCCCTGAACGACTTCTGTTGCAGGCCTCTCTGCACTCAAGAGGCTCCTGCAATTTTGCGGCTTTGCTTGCTGCCCTCGCCTTCCCGCTATTCATGCGCTTGCCTGGTCCCTCGCACGCGCCTGACGCTGGCGTATCGATATTTTCCTCTCTCTTTCTCTTCCCCTTGCTCTCTCTTTCGCTTCCTCACGCATGAGCGGCGCGCCGTACGGAGTGATCCATTGGTCATCTATTGATTAACAGGCTATGAAATCGTGATTTTTTGTGCAAAGTTATACACATGCAGCTTAACTAGACTCTGTGTACAACTTTTCGTCCCAGGAGTTGCGATGCGTCCCGTCACTGCCCGTCCCACAGATTCTCTTCAGAGCGCCCGCCAGACGCCTTGCAGCGCGTCATCCTTGACCAGTTCCTCCCACGGACACCGCCGTTCTGGTGATGAGAGTCCGTGCGCGACTATCGTCACCCGCCATGTCCCACAGATGGCTCCCGCCTTCTCCACGCGACGGCTGGGGCTGGCGCTGATCATGCTCGGCGCGGTGGCGCTGGCCCCCATCGTGGAGGCTGACGAGGACGAGGGTGGCGTACTGTCTCTCAAGGTCGAGAATGACCTTCTCGCCTCCGGCGATGACGGCCACTACACCAATGGGTTTGCGCTGAGCTATACCTTCGCGACACCGGATCAGCATTGGTCTCGCGCCTTCGCCGACTGGGTGCCCGGTTTCAGCGCTGCACGTCTGGATGCCACGGCCTATCGCTTCGGACAGCAGATCTATACCCCCAACGACATCACTCGCGAGCAACCAAACGAGGATGATCGCCCCTATGCGGGCTATCTGTTCGGTGGCCTTTCGCTGTTCGCCGGTGAAGAGGGAGAGGATTGGCGACGGGTCGATACCTTCAATCTGGATCTCGGTATCGTCGGTCCCGCCTCAGGTGCCGAGAAGGCGCAGAAAGGAGTCCACGAGATCACCGGCAGTGATGACCCGCAGGGCTGGGACCATCAGCTTCACAATGAAGCCGTGGTCAATGCCGGCTGGCAGAGCCAGCTGTGGCTGCCGGCAAGCCTGGGGGGCCTGGAAATGGAGTACGGTCCCTCTGCCTCGATGGCGCTGGGCAACCTGTATACCTACGCCGGCGTGGGGGGCGGTGTGCGCATCGGCCAGGGACTGACACGCAGCTACGGCATCCCGACCGTCGCTCCCTCCCAGAGCGGGCGTCAGTATTTCGAGCCGGATGGTGAATTCGCCTGGTATCTGTTCGCCAATCTGGAAGGCCGTGCCGTGGCGCGCAACATGCTGCTGGACGGCAACAGCTTTGAGGACAGTGACTCGGTGGACCGTCGCCCGCTGGTAGGAGATGTCCAGCTCGGCTTTGCCCTGAGCTGGCAGCGCTGGCAGCTCGCCTTCGTCAACGTCTGGCGCACGCACGAATTCGAGACCCAACAGGAAAGCGATCAGTTCGGCTCCATCACGCTCTCCACCTGGCTGTGAAGACCAGAGACCGACGGTGAGAACAGGCGTGCCAGACACACGAAGGCCGGGCAGATGCCCGGCCTTCGTGTGTCCGTGGGAGGCAACGGATCAGCGCGTCACACGCGGACTGAAGCCTCCCGGGATGATAAAGGCAGATCAGTGCATCTTGACCTTGCTCATGCCCCAGCAGATCAGCTTGCCGCCGATGAAGGCGATCAGTGCCAGCATGATCAGCGCCATCAGCATGGAAATGGGGTTGACGATGAAAGTAGCGCCCAGCACGGCAAGCGCTGCGCCCCAGACATAGCGATCACCGCTGTCGATGCTCAGGGCATCCGGCAGGATGCGCTTGACGGTGGCACCCAGCGAGCCCTCCCAACGGTTCAAGCACAGCATGAAGAGCGCGGCGAAGCTCACCAGCCAGATCAGTGTCACGGTCATCGAAATTCTCTCCTGAAAGATAGGGTCGCATGGAACATGTGATTGTCGTTTCCCGCCAGCGGCCACGGGGCAGACCTTGCGAGCGGAGCCGGTAACGAAAGGCCCGCGTCAGAATTCGCAGTCTGAACAGGCAGAGTAACGGCCCCCCGATGCCCTCGCAAGCGGACAGCACCAACCATTGTCGGTCATTGATCATGAGACCGTGATTGGCGCCTGAAGTTGCCCTGCCTCGTACAGCGAAGCGCGGCCAGCTCCCCCTTTCTTCTCTCGTGTTCTCCTCTTTCTTCTCTCCTGTTCCTCCCCCTTTCCTTCTTCCCTCAATCTTCCCTCAAGCCCCTCTCTCCTCCATGCCCGTCGCCTTCCCGCCCTGGAAGCTCGCGCAGGCGTGTAGTCTCACCCGGGGCAACAGGCAAGAAAAAATTCGGGGACCGGGTTGAAAAGCCTCCTTCAGGGCGTCACCTAGTATTTCAAGACACGGTGACGTGGATGACATGCCCTGCAGGATGGCTGTTCAACAAGCTGCAAGCCACGCGATACGCGGGATTTTTCCTCGTAGCCCCCTGACAGCCACCTCAGGGTCACGTTACCATTGACCGTTCATATACCTATCGAAAGGCCCTCAACATGCAAATCGCCCAGAATGCCGTCGTATCCTTCCACTACACCCTCACCAACAACGAAGGTGAAGTGCTGGATAGCTCCGAAGGCCGTGAGCCGCTGGCCTACATCCACGGTGCCGGCAACATCGTTCCGGGCCTCGAGAAGGAACTCGATGGCAAGACTTCCGGTGACAAGCTGAAAGTCGCTGTCTCTCCGGAAGAAGGTTACGGTGATGTCCAGGAAGCGCTGGTGCAGGAAGTGCCGCGTGAAGCCTTCCAGGGCGTCGAAGAGATCGAAGCCGGCATGCAGTTCCAGGCACAGACCCAGGGTGGCCCGCTGATGGTCACCGTCACCAAGGTCGAAGGCGACACCGTCACTGTCGATGGCAATCACCCGCTGGCCGGTGAGACCCTGAACTTCGACGTCGAGATCACCAACGTGCGCGAAGCGTCCGCCGAAGAGCTGGAACACGGCCACGTTCACGGTGAAGGTGGCGTGGAGCACTAAGCTCCGCCCCTTCCCTCATCGGGTGGCCCTGTCGCCCGATGAGTGCTTCACACGAGAATGTGTGACGCCTGAACCTGAAGCCCCGCCACCGAATTCTCGGTCGCGGGGCTTTTTCATGTCTGAAACCAGGTTTTAAGGCCCAGTTCTGAGGCCCGGTTCTGAAGCCCGGTTCTGATGATGCTGTCTGTGATGAGGCTTCCCGAAGGCTCGCTCTGCAGATCAGGCGCCGCAGCTGGGCGGCGTGGCATCACTGGAAAGGCTCAGCCCACGGAACAGCGCCGTGGCGTCGCCTCCGGCATTGTCACCGTCAGCCATCAACGCAAGCCCGGCTATCTCGTCTGGCGTGCTACCGAACAGCGCCGAGTAGTCGGCACGCAGGTCGCGTACCTCGGCGACCCACTGCCCCACCTTCTGATCACCGGACTCCACCGCCAGCAGCACGGCGCGGTCGGTGAAGGCATTGTCCCAATGACTGTCCTTCGCCTCACTGCTGGACCAGACGTAATTGATGGCCTCTACCTGCCACGGCAGGATGCCGGTCTTGTTGACCACATAGAGGCGCGCCGGGTAGTCATCCCCTCCCTTGGTCTTCTCGTTTACGCCCGGATAGATGCTGTCCACCTGCCAGCACCACTTCAGATAGGGCGTCTCCTCGAGCGAGATATCTTCCTCGAGATAGCGTGCGGAGGCCTGGCCCTGAGCACGCGCCTCGAGAGCGGGCCGGCCTTCGCGCTCCACCACGCGATACGCGGTCTGGCCTTCGAAGGTCTTCTCGCCCCAGGCGAGAATCTCGGCCGGCGTGAAGGTCTTGTCAGCCGCCAGCGCCGCGGAGGGCATCGCCGCCGCCAGCAGGCCACTGGAGGCGACTGCCGCGAGCATGGGGAGGAAGCAAGACAACTGACGGGAAGTGGTTTTCATTGGCAAGACTCCGGAGCGCTTGAACAACGCGATGAAAAAAGATGACGGGACGAGTCACCTGCAGGGCCAGGTACCGCGCTTGGCACGCATCAGTCCGGGTCGGTGCCGTGCTGCTCGCTGCGGTCCTGGGCCCGCAAGGTGACATACCCTCCCCATACGCGCGTCAGCGTGGTCAGGATGCATGCCGCCGCGAAGATCCACGCCAGCCATGCGAAATGTTGCGGCATCAGACAGGCCAGCACGAAGAAGCCGATCGTCTCGGTGCCTTCTGTCAGGCCATCCAGATAATAGAAGGCCTTGCGAGTGAAATTGGGTCGCTCCAGCTGGTGCTTGGCCGCCATGATGGCAAAGGCCAGAAAGCTGGATCCCGTGCCCACGAAGGCGAACAGCAACGCCACGGCCGGCATGGCATTGGTGGCCGGGTCTGCCAGTGCAAAGCCCACCACGACAGCGGCGTAGAACAGGAAATCAAGACAGATATCCAGAAAGCCGCCGGCGTCCGAGCTCAAGCCCGCATGACGCGCCAGGGCACCATCCAGCCCATCCACCACCCGATTGATCAGGATCGCGATCAGTGCCAGTCCGAATTGCCCATAGGCCAGCAGCGGCAATGCCAGCATGCCGATGACGAAGCCAGCCAGCGTCAGTTGGTCAGGATGCAGACCGCGTTCCGCTGCGCTACGTGCCAGGCGCTTCAGGGGTGGCTGTACCCAGCGTGAGGTCCACTTGTCCAGCATGCTTCATCGACTCCAGAATGATTGAATGGGGAAGGTGTCAGGCGTCAGCCACGTATCGGTGCCAGCGCGCGCCCGGCAGGCACGGCTCTCGCCAGCAGGAAGATCAGCAACGGCAGACAGGCCTGCAGGCAGGCCGCGACCGCCGTCAGGCGAGGATCCGCCCCCGTGGCCAGCGCCAGCGTCTCGGTGGTCAGGGTGGGGACGCGTCCACCGCCCAGCACCACCGTCGGCACGTACTGCGCGATGCTGACCGCGAAGGCCACTGCCCAGCTGATGGCCAGAGGCCTGAGCATCAAGCGCAGCCGGATGCCGATCAGCACCTCAAGCCGCGAGCGCCCCAGCAGTCGTGCTGCCTGCTCGAGGCGCACATCGAAGCGGGCCCAGGGGCCGGCCAGCGTCAGCCAGGCATAGGGCAAGGCGAACAGCAGATGGCCGATCACCACCCCCACCCAGCCCGGATCCGCGCCGAGGCTCAGCCAGCCGACCTGGAAACCGAACAGGAAGCTTGCCTGAGGCAGCAGCAACGGCAGGTAGAGGCACACCACGAAGCCTCGCAGGCGACCCACCTCACGCTCACGCTCGAAGACCGCCACACTGAGCATCACCGCCAGGGTGGCGACCAGCACGGCGAGCCACAGGCTGTTGCTGAAGGCTCCACCCAGTCCTGAAAGCGCCTGTTGCCAGCTTTCCAGCCCCCAGCGAGCCGGCAGCAGTGACGGGAAGAACCAGCTTCTGGCCAGCGATTGAACGGCGATCACGGCAAAGGCCAGCAGCGAGACTGCCGTCACCGTACCAAGCAGGACGCGGATCACGCGCCCGCGCTGCCCCTTGCGTACCGCCGCCCGAGGTGCAGGATTGTCGAGCACCCAGTCACGATGGCGATTCAACAGATAACGTCCCACAGCGGCACCCAGCGCCATCACCACGATGACCAGCAGAGCCAGCAGGAGTGCCCCGACACTGGCCGGTAGACGTGAGCTCGGGTCACTGTCACGCCACAGTTCGACCAGACGCACCGCCAAGGTCGGCGTACGTGTCGGCCCCAGTACCTGAGCGACATCCACCACCGCCAGCGAATAGGCCAGCACGGCACCGATGGGCAGGGCGATGGCCCGCATCACCTGCGGCATCAGAATTCGCCAGCGCAGCTGGGGGATGCTGTAGCCGAGCGCCTGGCCCGCCTGCAGTTGCGCGGTGACCGGCAGACGCGAGAGCGCCGTCTGGGCCATCAGCATCAGAAACGGCGCTTCCTTGAGTGCCAGTCCCAGCGCCAGCGTGATGCCATGCGCGTCCGGCAGAGGGTATTGCGGGGGGACCAGCACCTCGAAGGGTGCCAGCAGCAGTCGCATCAGCACGCCGCTGGGAGCGGCCAGCCACAAGAGCCCCAGAGCCAGCGCCAGATGCGGCATCGCCAGCACCGGTGCCAGCAGACGTTCGAGGCGCTCGCCGAAACGGGTACCGGCGGCCGCGGCCAGCCAGCCCATGGTCAGCAGTACCGCCAGCAGCGTGCCGCCGATCCCGCTGACCAGGGTCAGACGCAGTCCGTCGGCCAGTCCCGGCAAGGCCCACCAGCGCTGCCAGGCGATCGCCGAGACCTCCTCGAAGCCAAGCGCCGGCCACAGCCCGAGGGCCGGTGCGACCAGTCCTGCCAGCCCCAGCGCCGTGGGGCCGAGCAACAACAGCAATACCGCCCAGCGCAGCAGGCGAGCCGGTGTCAATGCCAGGCGCCCCGCCGGGCGCTCAGCGCGCCAGCGCTCGGCAAGCCATTGCGTCAGTTGCGATAGCGTCGCGCCCACTCGGCCTCCAGTGCATCGGTCCAACTGGGATGCGGCTCGCTCAGCGGCGTGCCCAGCGCTTCGGGCGACATGCCACCCGCAAGTTCCGGCAAGGCGTCGAAGGCAGCGCGCTGTGCCGCCGGCAGGCGCGTCACGTCCAGCACCGTCTCGTCACCCCAGCGTGAGGGGTCCGCCTTGGCAGCCTGTGCCTCGGCGGACATCAACTGATTGACCCACACCAATGCGGCCGCCTTGTGAGGCGCACTGGCCGGAATCGCCAGATAGTGCACATTGCCGAGAGTGCCGCCGTCATGGATATACGGCTCAATGGTCGGTGGCAGCCGCCCTTCCTGACGGCCATTGGCCACTTCCTGGGGCACGAAGGTCAGCGCGATCCAGACACTGCGCTGAGCCAGCAGTTTCATCTGCTCCTCGGCGCCGGCTGGCTGTCGCTCGCCCTGCGCCCACATCAGCGGATGCAGTGCATCGAGATAGTCCCACAGCGGTGCGGTCACCTCAGCGAACAGAGCATCACTCGCCACCGGCGCAGCCAGCAGCTCACGCTGCTCGCCCGGCATCAACTCAAGCAACGCCTGCTTGAGAAAGGTGGTGCCATGAAAGCTCGGTGGCTGCGGATAGGTCACGCGCCCGGGGTTGGCCTTCGCCACGTCCAGCAGCGCCTGCATCGAACGTGGCGGCGATTCCAGCAAGGCACTGTCGTACATGAAGATCAGCTGGGCACGCCCCCATGGTGCCTCCATTCCCTCGGTGGCGAGCCCGAAGTCACGCGCACCGATCTCCTCGAGCAGATACTCGCTGTTGGGCAGGCGTTCGACGAAGGGTCCCCACACCAGCTCGGCCTGCTTGAGCGCGCGGAAGTTCTCGCCGTTGATCCAGATGACATCGATACTGCCATCACTGCGCCCCGCCGCCTTCTCGGCCAGCAAGGTCGAGACGCTCTCGGCGGTATCGGCAATCTTGACGTGACGCACCTCGATACCGTGCTCACGTGCCGCGATCTCTGCCTGGGCGCGCAGATAGGCGTTGGTGGCTTCACTCCCGCCCCAGGCGTGGAAGTCGATGCGCTGACCGCGTGCCTTGTCGGCGATCACGTTCCACTCCAGTGCAGCCAGCATCGGCACTGCCCGCCCCTTGGCGGCATCGGCGGCGTACGCCAGTGACGTGGCCCAGGGCATGGCACTCATGCCGGCCATCAACACCAGTGACCCACCCATCAATGCCAGTGCGCGACGTCGCCCCGGCAGACATGTCGTAGCCATGGAGGTTTCTCCTGATAGCAAGATGCCGCGACCCTGAACGAGCAGGTTCGCGGCATGGGAAAGGATCAGTGCTTGTCGACCGTCACGGGAGGGGTGGCGTCATCCGCCTGGCGTGTCTTGGTCGGCTCGAAGCGTCCATTGCGGCGCCAGGTGAAGTAACGATCCAGCACCTTGAGCACGCCTTCCGGCTTGTGGGCGTTCTTCCACATGCCTGCTGCCGCCTTGTTGGCCTCGGACAGTGTCGGATACGGATGGATGGTGGACAGGATCTTGTTGAGACCGATGCCATGCTTCATCGCCATGGTGAATTCCGCCAGCCATTCCCCCGCATAGGCACCGACCAGTGTCACGCCCAGGATACGATCGCGTCCCTTCTCGGTGAGCACCTTGACGAAGCCTTCCGTCGCACGCTCGGCCAGGGCACGGTCACTCTCGCCCATCTCGTAATGGGTCACTTCATAGTCATAGCCCTGCGCCTTGGCTTCGGTCTCGTTGAGGCCGACCCGTGCCACTTCCGGCTCGGTGTAGGTGACCATCGGCATGATGCGGTAATCGACCTTGAAGGTCTTCAATCCGCCGAACAGTGCATTGACCGCGGCGTGCCATGCCTGATGACCTGCCGCATGGGTGAACTGATAGGGGCCAGCGACATCGCCACATGCCCAGATGTTCGGCTGCAGCGTCTGCAGCGACTCGGAGACATCGATGGTGCCGCGCTCGGAGACTGCGATGCCCAGCTCTTCCAGACCGAAGCCTTCGACATTGGCTTCGCGCCCGATGGCCACCAGCAGCTCATCGAACTCGATCCAGCTCTCCTCGCCGTCGGGAGAACTCACGACCAGATGGCGCATCGGCTGACTGTCCTTGTCCTTGAGCACCTCGATGCGCGTGGCGGTGGAATTGATGCGCAGGTCGACGCCCTCACCGGCCAGCTGCTCGTGCATCAGCGCGCTGACTTCCTCGTCTTCACGCGGCATCACCCGCGGGGCACCCTCGATGATGGTGACGTGACTGCCCAGGCGCGCGAAGCTCTGCCCCAGCTCCATGCCGATCGGGCCGGAGCCCAGCACCACCAGACGCTTGGGCTGCACCCTGAGATCCCACAGATTGTCAGAGGTCAGCGGCGTGATCAGCTCGATACCGGGGATCGCAGGAACACGCGGGCGGGCACCGGTGGCGATCACCACGTTGCGCGTGGTCAGCACGCGACCATCGACTTCCACTTCCCAGGGCGTCCTGAGTCTGGCATTGCCGGTGTGGACTTCCACGCCCAGACTCTCGTAACGCTCGATGCTGTCATGCGGTTCGACACTCTCGACCACGTCCTGCACATGCCCCATCACCTTGGCGAAGTCGATTTCCGGCTCATTGGCGGTGATCCCGAAGCGCTGGGACTGACGAATCTCATGAGCCGCACGCCCGGCACGAATCAGCGCCTTGGAGGGGACGCAGCCGGTGTTGAGGCAGTCACCGCCCATCTTGTGACGCTCGATCAGCGCGACACGCGCATTGACGGCGGAGGCGATATAGCTGGTCACCAGCCCGGCGGAACCGGCACCGATGACGACCATGTCGTAGTCAAAGGTCTTCGGCTTGTCGAAGGCCGCCTGCTGCTTGCGCTTGCGCAGCACGCCGACGATCTTCTTGGCGATCAACGGGAAGAGGCCCAGCGCGATGAAGGAGGCGATCAGCCCCGGCGAGAGGATGCCGGACAGCGACTCCAGCTGACCCAGCTCGCGACCGGCATTCACGTAGATGGCGGTACCGGCGAGCATGCCCAGCTGGCTTGCCACATAGAAGGTGACCACACGCATGCGGGTCAGGCCCATCACCAGATTGACGATGAAGAACGGGAAGACCGGCACCAGACGCAGCGTGAACAGATAGAAGCCGCCTTCACGCTCGACCCCGCGATTCAGGGATTCCAGCTGACGACGGAAGCGCTTCTCGATGCTTTCGCGCAACAGCGTGCGGGAGATGAGGAAGGCCAGGGTGGCACCGATGGTACTGGCGAAGGAGATCAACAACAGACCCCAGCCAAACCCGAACAGGGCGCCGCCCAGCAGGGTGAGCAATGCCGCACCCGGCAGCGAGAGTGCCGCCATTGCCACGTAGACGACGAAGAAGGTACCCGCGACCTTGAACGGCGATTCCTCGAAGAGTGCCTGAAATTCCGACTGACTGGCCTTGAGGCTCTGCAGAGTGAAGTAGTCCTGTGCCCCACTGGCAAAGAAGACCACGATGGCAGCGACGATGGCGCCCAGAAGCAGTAACTTGCGTTTATTCACTGGCGATTTCCTTTTCGATTCCTGCCGTCATGGGCATGTCATTGGGATGTACCGTGTCCTTACGAGACGCGTTGCTGACTGGATGCACTCATCAGGTCATGATGACGCGAACGACCTCATCATGATCACGGTAACAGTACCGTTTCATACGACATCTTCGCATCCATCCCACGTTGATTCGCGTAGAACCCTGATACAGGCAGTGAGGGAATGGCAAGGCAAGCCACCTCGCGGCCCATCGAGACATGGAGATTTCCGTGTTCTCACTTCGAAGGAACGACGCCTTTCCCGGAGACACCATGACCCGATACACGCGATTCCCCTCCACTGCGCTCAAACGTCTCACACCGCTTGCCAGCCTACTTGGCGGTCTTCTGATTGCCGGCCACGCCAATGCCTTTGACCCGGAACAGGCGCCCAGAGGCGTCGCCGAGGGTGTCACTCAAGGCCAGGAGGTCGCCATCTTCGCCGGTGGCTGCTTCTGGTGCATGGAAGGCCCCTTCGACAAGCTTGACGGCGTGATCTCGACGACGTCCGGCTACACGGCAGGCGAGACGGACAATCCCACCTATAAGCAGGTCTCGGCCGGCAGGACGGGCCATACGGAGGCGGTCAAGGTGGTCTATGACCCTGAAAAGGTCAGCTATGACACCCTGCTGGAGGTCTTCTGGCACAACATCGACCCGATCGCGGTGGATCGTCAGTTCTGCGATGCCGGCACCCAATACCGCAGTGGCATCTATCCGGTGGATGAAGCGCAGCAAGACGCCGCCCGGGCGAGCCTCGACGACTTGAAGGACAGATTCCCCGAAGGCATCGCCACCGAGATCGAGGCAGCGGGCCCTTGGTATGCCGCCGAGCAATATCACCAGGACTTCTACCAGAAGAACCCGGTGCGCTATCGCTTCTATCGCGCGGGCTGTGGCCGTGATGACCGTCTCGAGGAAATCTGGGGAGATGACGCCCCGGCGCACTGAGTCTCACCGTCGAGTCGCCTCGCCTGCCACTGACACGCAAACGGCTCGCCATCTGGCGAGCCGTTTGCGTGTCAGGCAGGAATCTCACGGTGGATATCAATGCTGCGGCGTGGCCCGTCGCCAGCACAGCATCGCCAACCCCAGGGTGACAAGCAGAACGCTGACGCCACCCACCACCACCCCTGGCCACCCTGCCTGCTGCCAGAAGGGCTCCAGCCAGAAGCCGCCCAGGCTCGCCCCGAGATAGTAAGCCGTCAGGTAGAGCGCGCTGGCGCTGGCCCGCGCCCCTTCGGCATTGCGCCCGACCCAGGCCGACGCGGTGGCATGCGCCAGGAAGAAGCCGAAGGCATTCAGGCTCAGGCCGGCCAGCATGCCGATCAACGAATGGCTCAGCGTGACCAGAGTGCCGAGAATCAAGAGCGCGGTGCCCAGCATCATTGTCAGTGCCTGGGCGCGGCGTTGCGCACCATCCTGCTCCTCCTGTCGCTGCGCTCCCTGCGCGAGTGCCTGCCCCCGCCCGGCGGCCAGACGCTGTGCCAACCGGCCGGACTGCGCGGCACCGAAGGTGCCTGCCAGATAGGTCAGAAACAGCAATCCCAACCACTGACTCCCCAGTGACCAGGGGGCCGCGCTCAGGCGAAAGGTCATGTAGCTGTAGAGATTCACGAAGATGAAGAAGTTGAGTCCACCGAGCAGAAACACCGGCCACAGCCGTGGATTGCGCAGATGGCGCCCCAGCCCTGCCAGCATGCTGGCCGGATGGAAGGGCTGTGCCACGAAGCGTCGCTGACGCGGCAGCAACTGCCACAGCGCCGCCAGCAGCAACAGGCTGATACCGCCAATCACCGCGAAACTCATCTGCCAGCCCCAGTGCTCAGCCACGAAACCTCCAGCGACCCGCCCACTGATGCCGCCGAGCGAATTGGCACTGATATAGAGCCCCACCGCAGCCATCAACGCCGGCTGTTCCATCTCATCGCTCATGTAGGCGACCGCGACCGCCGGCAAGCCCCCGAGCAGAAAGCCCTGCAACGCACGTACTGCCAACAGCGACCAGAAACCTTCAGCCAGCAAGGCAAGTCCCGAGCAGGCCACCCCCCCGGCCAATGTCCAGAGCAGCAGACGTCGCCGTCCCAGTGCATCCGATAACGGACCGAAGACCAGCAACGCCAATGCCAGCGTGAGGGTGGTCACCGACAACGACAGACTCGCCTGCAGCGAGCTCAGGCCAAGGTCGGTCGCCAGCAGCGGTAACATCGGCTGCACCACATAGAGATTGATGAAGACGACGAAGGAGCCCAGACACAACGCCTGGGTCATGCGTCGCCAATCACGGCCATGCGCCTTGAGAGGGGACGGCAGCACTGGCTGCCCGGCAGTATCGTGATGCCCCGAGTCGGATGGGGCGGTGGAAGACGCACTCAGCGATGAAGCCATCAGGTACCTGCAGTCAATCATGGGGATGGCGTGAGTCTGCGCCCTCGAACACCATCAGTAAAATAGCTCGACATGATGCCAGCCATCAGCAAAAGTGATACCCATGATCCTGACCCACCGGCCTGCAGGCCTCACGCCGTCAGACCGCCTGCGCATGGTGAATGACGTCCAGGGGACTGGACGGCGTGATGGCTGCAAGGGACGCCGGTCAGGGTCGGGGACAAGGGCGACGGATGAGGATGGCGTCAGACATGAAGAGCGCGACATGAAACTGCCCTTCGATCTGCGGGCACTGGAGATCTTCGTGAGTGTCACGGAGCGCGGCAGCTTCACCGCCGCCGCCACGGCGCTGCAACTGGCCCAGTCGGCCGTCAGTCAGTCGATCGCCAACCTGGAGACCCGGCTGGGCCAGCCGCTGTTGATACGTGGCACCAAGGGCGTGAGTCTGACGCCCGCCGGTGAGACATTGCTCGTGCATGCACGCTCTCTGCTGCAACAGGCGCAGCGAGCGGCCCTGGCCATGGCCGAACTGGATGGCCTGGTCAAAGGTGAGGTACGCATCGGCGTGTCCTCGATGCTGGGGTCCTACTATTTCCCGCCCCTGTTGATGGCCTTCAAGGCGCGCCACCCTGATATCACCTTGAGCGTGATCGAGGGCGGCACCCTGAGTCTTCGCAAGATGATCGACAATGGCGAGCTGGATCTGGGCGTCATCGTCGAGGAACACCCCGGCAGCGCCACCAGCGGGCTGGTCAGCCAGCACTTCCTGCGCGAAGAGATGGTGGTCTGCCTGCCCAACGACCACCCGCTGGCGACACGGGAGCACATCAGCCTCGAAGCATTCTTCGCTGAAGAGCTGGTCGTCTTCAAGCGCGGTTATTTCCATCGCGATTTCATCGAACGTCTGGCAAGCCAGCACGGCCTGATTCCCAGTATCGCCTTCGAATCCAACCTGATCGCGCTCAACAAGGCGATCGTGTCACGCGGCTTCGGTATCACCACCTTCCTCAAGCGCGTGGTGGAGGATGACCGTGAGGAAAACAACCTCACCGCCATCTCCTTCAGTGAACCCGCCTGGCTGGACCTGTCGCTGGCCTGGCGACGTGAGCGTGGACTGTCGCGGGCCGAACAGGCCTTCGTCGACTTCGTGATCGAACATTCCGTGGTACGCGAAAGTCCATGAGGCGGGCTGCCGGACATGGCGAGGCTCGAGAATTCGCGGGCCGAAAACGACAACACCCGGCCAGGGCCGGGTGTTGTCCATCATGCGAGTGTCATCATTGACTGCGCATGGCCAGTTTCATCTGCATGGCCTCGTGGGGCATGGGCCGCCGCGACTGCCAGTAGTGCTGCGACCAGTAGACATTGTCCAGCCGCGACAGCTTCACGCCACGTGACGTGGAGGCATGCAGGAAATAGCCGTTGCCCACATACACGCCCACATGGTTGTAACGACGTGAGGGGCGGAAGAACACCAGATCCCCCGGCTTCAACTGCGACTTGTCGATACGCTTGCCCCGCTTGACCTGATCACGGGTGGTACGTGGCAGTTCGATCCCGAAACCGTCACTGAACACATGCTGCATCAGCGCAGAACAATCGATGCCCCGTGAGTTGGTGCCGCCCAGGCGATAGGGCGTTCCCGCCCAGCGATCATGCTCTTCCAGCAACACTTCCCGGATACTGGGACCCGATGCCAGCTGCGGCTCTGCCGGGCCCTGCGGTTGGCCGGCCTGCTGACGGTAACGCTTGAGCTTGGGCAATTCCGGCAGATCGACATCGTAATAGGCCATGTCACTCGGAGGCTGTGAATGGCTGGCACACCCCGCCACACCTAGCGGCAACAGTAAAAGACAACACAATAACGTGTGACGCATCCAACATTCCTCGTCGTGGGCCCGGCGCCATGAGACAAAACGTGATCAGCACTTGCGGACGGCGATAACAGGTGATGCATGACAAGACAGAAAGCCGGCAGGAATCCCGTCATCACGAGATGCCTGCATGCCTGAAACGTGAATCAACAGGATCAACGGCATGCCCTGAGACCTGTGACGCAATTGAATGCCGTTCGCAGCAGGGTAGTGCATATTGCCGCAATCCGTATGCCATCGCCTCACAAGATAGACTAAAGCATCAGAAAATACTCAATGCAGCAGACGAGCATCACCGCTCAGGGTATCCAGATGCAGCGCCGGCCAATGCCCCGGACGCGCCCCCGGGAAATCCAGACTGGCCCAGGGTCCGGCCAATGGCGGCGCCGCCGTCAGCCACTGGATCAATACATCACGGAAGCCGCGCAGGAAGCTGTCACGCTGATCGGTATCGCCCATGAAGAAGGCATAGCCGGCGAACAGCCCGCGCGCATATTCCTTCCAGCTGCCGTAGTGTGCTCGCGCCATCGCATGGGCGCTGTCCAGATAGGCCGTGAAGGTGGCCGCATCCAGCCATCCCAGCTGACGGCCGGCAATCGCCAGATCCACCAGCTGCGCGATGTCCCAGGCTGCCATGTCCAGCTCATTGCAGCGGGCCTCGTTGTCACGCACACGGCGCAGGCGATCGAGGTGCACCTGCTCATCCTCGCCGCGTTCACCGCTCTCGAGCACATCGATCTCGTTGTCCAGACGCGCACGATTGAGGGTATAGGGGCCGTAATTGATCTGATATTCGTCCCGATCCCCGGCTTCACGCAGGAAATCGAGGAAGCCGATCAGCATCTCGGCGTTGGCCAGACCATAATGACCTTCCAGCCAGCCGGTCAGTTCCTCGACTCCCCGGCCATGCTCGACCATCGGCTCGCCCCAGCAGGGCGAATTGAGCGGGCCACTGAGTGCAAGCGCCGTGAAACGATCCAGACTGGGGCGCTCGCCGGGCTCCTGCCAGTCACTGGCGCGCCAGTCAAGCCAGTGGAACAGGCTGCCGGGGTCCTCGAGATGCCAGCGGATCTCGTTGACCAGCGGGTGGTCCTCAAGTTCCGGGACCGCGGATTCCCATACCGCCCAGGCTTCCAGCAGGCGGACGGCGTCCGGATAGAAGCGGCACAGTGCGCTGCGCAGGCGCTCGGCACACTGCGCCAGCTCACCGGCATCGAAATCGCGGCTGTCCTGCACCATCAGCAGATAGAACGCGTACTTCTCCGCCATCACGATGCTGGCAGGATGACGATGACAGACTGCCAGCCGCTGTCGCCGTTCCAGCTCGGCGCTATCGGCGCGACCGAAGGGCGTCTGAGGATCAGGCAGCCCACCCCGTGCGGCATCGGCCGCCAGCTGATTGAGGTGATGGGCCTGCGCCGGCAGCCAGAAACGCGCCATGCCGGCCACGCCATCGCGGGTATCCAGGGCCAGCGTCTCGTTGAGGTACTGACGCGCCTCTTCACGCCGCGCGTCCGCCACATCCGCTGGCAGCCCCTGACGATAGAGCAGGTCCGGCTCTCGAATGCTGGCAATGGCCAGCACCCAGTGGCGGCTGTCACTGCGCCATTGACGCATGGCGGTGCGTGAGCGATCCCGGATGGCCTCCGGCAGCAACGCGTGCAGCTCGCAGCGCAGCGGCGTCACCGGTGAGGCCATCAATGGCCGCCAGTCACTGTCGGTGGAGCCGGTGAGATCCGCCCCCTCGAACAGGCTGCGTCCGCGTTGATAGGCGCACGCCACGCCCTGCCAATCCGCGTAGCGACGCACCAGCAGGTCGATACCATGCGCGGCGAAGTCCTCGCCCTCCTCACGACTCAACCAGCCGGCACACAGACCGGCAAAGGCCAGATCCACCAGCCGCAGCCAGTCCCAGGCGGCAAATTCCAGTGGCTCACCACGATCCAGATACTGGAGCAGCAGCTCCCCGTAGGCCACGGGCGACGGGCCCTGTTCGAGACCCGCAGCGGCCGCCAGCTCCGCACTGGCCGCCGCATGTGCCGGGGTGCCGGCGAGACCCTGAGCCTTGCGCTCGGCCTCCTCGGAGGCGGCGTCAGACTCCAGCTCGTCGAGCCACTTGTCACGCTCATCCTGACTGGCCGACAGCATGCGCGCGCTGTCGATGTCCCAGCCGTAGCGATGCCCTTGTGAGGCCAGCCACAACAGCAGACGGATCAATTCGTCACGAGTGCGGATCGCCCAGGTATCACGCAGCCAGCGTTGCACGTCGGGCCAGTGACCCTGCGCATCGAAACCGCTGTCACTCGCCTCGCAGAGGCCGTCATCCGTCGACGTCAGTGCCGTCCCGCCGACCCAGGGTGCAAAGATGGCGCGCGCCATCCACACCCGGTCACGCTCACCCTGCGGCCACAGCTCGGTGGCGGGTACCGGCTGACGGCCTTCCAGCGCCTCCAGCAGACGCGGCCAGGTGACGCCTGCCTCTTCCTGCTCCAGCCGGGACAGCGCGAGACTGGCCTCGAAGAAGCCGTCATCGCCGCGTGTCCAGCCAGCATCGCTGCGCGAATGCGCCAGCGCCTTGAGCCAGTCATCCAGCGAGGTGAAACGTGATGCGATGGCCATGAGCAATCGCACCAGCCAGGCACGCGTGCGCGCCTCGGACAGCCAGCCAGCCGTCCGCGCCAACGCCAGCAGCTCCAGCGCTTCCAGCTGACGCAGCGAGTCGGGCATGTCACTGGGGAACGCTTCCAGCAAGCGCCAGCCCAGCTCGCCGGCATCCGGCACTTCCAGCGCCTTGAGGCGCGCACGCGCCTCCTCGGATGTCCACACCGCTTCGGGTGTCGCACTGAAACGCCAACCGCACAACACCAGCTGCTGCCCCCACCAGGCACTCAGGGGTTCGACCAAGGCACACCTCACGACTCGACAGGTTTTGATGACGACGGGCCAGCAGCGGACCCTAAACACGCCACTGGCGGCGCATAGTGTAACGGAAAGGCGCTGTTGGCGATGCCCCCATGCGGGATCGACTGCATCGCGATGACGCGTGAGAACACCGCTGACTCGCCAACGGCAGTGCTTGCCATCAGTGGTTGGCATCACTGCATGGCGCCTTCCCGGGAGGATGGCCATGGGGGACGTGACTACGCCGCCTCGTGCTTGCCTGCCGGAATACGGAACAGTGCACAGTAGGCCACCGGCAGCACGACCAGCGTCAGCAGCGTCGCGACGCCCAGACCGAAGACGATCGCCACCGCCATGCTCGAGAAGAAGGCATCCGAGAACAGCGGAATCATGCCCAGCATGGTCGTGATCGCCGCCATCGAGACCGGCCGCACGCGGCTGACCGCCGCCAGCATCACCGCCTGGAAGCGGTCCTCCTGTTCGGTCAGCTGCACGTTGATCTCCTCCACCAGCACGATGGCGTTCTTGAGCACCATGCCGACCAGGCTCAGGGTGCCCAGCAGTGCCATGAAGGTGAATGGCGCCCCGAACACGATCAACCCGCTGACGATACCGATCAGCGTCAGCGGCACGATGGACCAGATGGCCAGCGCCTGGCGCAGGTTGGAGAACAGCAGCACCGTGATCACGAACATCCCCAACAGCCCCATCGGCAGCGAGGAGAACAGCGCCTTCTGCGCATCGGTGGACGTCTCGTATTCACCGCCCCACTCCAGATGATATCCCTCCGGCAGCTCGATGGCCTCGACCTTGGGTCGGATGCGACTCAATACACTGGCGGCCGTTTCGCCGGACAGTGGCATCGGCTCCGCATAGACCGCCAGCATGCGCTCGCGATTGCGCCGCTTGATCAGGGGATCACGCAGTTCGGCCTTGAGCGGGCCCATCACCGCCCCCGCCGGCACATAGGTTTCCTGTTCGTCGCTCCAGACGTTGAGACTGGCCAGGGTGTCGAGATCAAAGCGCTGACGCTCCTCACCGCGCAGCAGGATCGGGATCAGTTCGGAGCCCTCGCGATAGACGCCGACGCTCTCGCCATCACTGTTGATCAGCAATGCCTCATGCAATGCATCCCGCGTCACGCCGACACGCCGCGCCTGATCATCCAGGAACTCGGGCTCGATGCGATTGACGCGGTTGCGCCACGACAGGCGAATGCTGTCTGCCAGCGGCTCCTGCTCGAAGACGTCACGCACTTCGGCGGCCAGCTGGCGCAGTACCGCCGGGTCCTCGCCGTAGAGGCGCGCCTCGAGACTGGCCTTGGCGGACGGGCCGACCTGCAAGGCCTGCACCTTGTATTCCACCTGCGGATACTCGGCGCGCAACAGGCGTATCACCTCCTCCATGCGCGCTTCGCGGCTGTCGCGGTCCTCGGTCTCGACGATCAGCTGACCGAAGCTCGCGTAGCTGTCTTCCGGCGAGTAGGTCAGGGTGAAGCGCTGGGCACCGCCCCCGGTCACGCTGGTGACATGGTTGACGCGCTCCATCTTCAGCACCTGCTGCTCCAGACGCGAGACATGCCGTTCGGTCTCCAGCACATCGGTGCCTTCCGGCATCCAGACATCGACGAAGAACAGCGGTGTCGAGGCATCCGGGAAGAAGGCATTCTTGATCTGGCCAAAGCTCATCACGGCCACGACCAGCAGTGCCAGCGCCCCGCCCAAGGTCAGCCAGCGCAGACGGATCGCCCAGCCCAGCAGGGTTCGGAAGCCACGGAAGACCACGCCCCGGTAAGGGTCTTCATGCTCGGCGCCATCCTTGTCGTTGCCCGATGTCTCACGCGCTTCGCGGAAGAACATGTCGAAGAAGAACGGGGTCAGCGTCAGGGCGGTGATCCAGCTCAACAGCAACGAGTAACACAGCACCCAGAACAGCGAGCCGACGAATTCCCCGGTCGCATCCGGCGACAGACCGATGGGCGCGAAGGCGGTGATCGCGATCACCGTGGCCCCCAGCAGCGGCAGGCGATTCTGGTTGACCACCTCGAAGGCAGCCTGACGCTTGGTCTTGCCACGCTTGAGGCCGATCAGCATGCCTTCCGTGACCACGATGGCGTTGTCCACCAGCATGCCCAGCGCGATGATCAGCGCGCCCAGCGAGATCTTCTGCAGCTCGATGCCATGGATCGACATCATCACGAAGGTGCCGAGGATGGTGATCAGCAGCACCAGCCCCATCAGCACCCCGCTCTTGACGCCCATGAACAGCAGCAGCACCAGGATCACGATGCCGACGGCCTCGGCCAGATTGAGCAGGAAGCCGGAGACCGCCTCATCCACCACCTGCGGCTGGTGATAGACGGTGGTCAGCTCCATGCCCAACGGCATGCGCGATTCAAGCTCCCCCAGACGCTGGTCGACTCGCTCGCCGACCTCCACCACATTGACGCCGGAGGCAAACGAGATCCCCAGCGACAGAGCGGTCTCGCCATCGGTGTGATAGAGACGTGACGGGGATTCGGTGTACTCGCGGCTGACGGAGGCGATATCCCCGAGGCGGATCAGGCCGCCATTGCCGGGGCGACCGACCACGAGGCGCTCCAGATCCTGCACGCTCTGGAACTCCCCGCCCGGCTGCAATTCCAGCGACAGGCCGTTCTGACGGATACGACCGGCATTGCCGACCACGTTCTGGGCATTGAGCAGATTGGAGAGCTGGTCCGGCGAGATGTTCAGCGCCTGCATGCGATCACGGTCCAGCGCCACGATCACCTGCTCGCTGCGCGCGCCGACGATGGAGACCTTCTTCACGCCCTCCACCAGCGTCAGTTCGCGTTGCAGGAAATCGGCCTGATCCTCGAGATCATGCGCCGAGTAGCCCTCGCCACTCAGGTTGTAGAGCAGGCCGAACACGTCCCCGAAGTCATCATTGACCACCGAGGAGGAGCTGCCGGGTGGCAGACTCGACTGGGCATCATTGATCTTGCGCCGCAACAGATCCCAGTACTGCTGCATCTCGCCTGCGCGCACGCTGCTCTCGAGTTCCAGCGTGATCTGCGAAAGGCCTGAGCTGTTGACCGAACTGACACGCTTGAGATTGGGAATCTGCTGGATGGCCTTCTCCAGCGGCAGCGTGACCTCCTCCTCCACCTGCTTGGGGGTGGCGCCCGGATATTGGGTGATCACCACCGCATTGCGGATGGTGAACTCGGGAAACTCCAGCTGGCCAAGATTGAAGAATGACACCACGCCGCCCACCGACAGCAACAGCGTGACCATCCAGCTGATGACCTTGTGTCTCAGGAAGTAATCGACCATGGATCAGAGCCCCGCTTCCTTGACCCAGGGGCGCACAGGCTCCCCGGCTTGCATGCGGCTGGCACCCGCGGTCACCAGACGATCACCGGCATTCAACTCCCCCGTGATCACCAGCCCCTCGCCCGTGGCCTGAAGCACCTCGACGGGCACGGCTTCCACCGTCCCCTGCCCTGCCTTGTCCTTGTCCTCGACGTCCGGAGACGTCTCGGTGGCAGCAGAGCCGTCTTCCACATAACGCCACACCACGGCCTGCTGCGGGTCGGCATCGCGCATCACCACCGCTTCCACCGGCACACGCCATTGCCCCCCGGTGGCCCCCGTCAGCTGCTGCATGTCCAGCTCGACCGTCGCGCTCATGCCGGACAGCACGGTGATGTCCTGAGGCTCCGGCAGGGTCAGGGTGACCTGATAGCTCAGCGAGCCCTCACTGGCGCTGGTGTCATGCTCCTTGTAGCGCGCCGGATAGCGCTGTTCACCGCGACCGAAGCGTACCCAGGCCAGCGCTGCATCCTCCTGACGCCCGGCCATGGCACGCTCACGGTCGATGGCGCGCACCTGGCGTTCCGGCAGATTGAAGGTCACGTCGATCTGACCGGGCTGCTGGAGCACCGCGATGGTTTCCTGCGCCGTGACCACCTGATAGTTGTCCACCGGCACTCGGGCGATCACCCCGTCATAGGGGGCTTTCAGCTCGGTATAGCTGAGCTGGTCCTGCGCCTGGGAGTACTGGGCCTGTGCCGACTGGAATTCCGCCTGTGCCTCATCGAAGCGGGCACGGCTGATGGCGCCCTTCTCCACCGAGTACTTCATGCGCTTGTAGGTCGCCTGGGCGAGATTGAAGCTGGAACGGGCGTTGTTGAGCTGACTGCGGGCATCACGATCATCCAGCTGCGCGATCAGCTCACCCTGCGTGACCTCCTGGCCGGCCTGCACGTTGAGCTCACGCAGCTCACCGCCGATCCGGAACGAGAGATTGGAACGCTCGGAGGCCTCGACCACGCCGGGATAGCGCTGAATGACACCGCCCCCCTCATCCGACAATGACAGCAACTTGACCGGATGCACCTTCTGCTTCTTCAGCGGCGCCTCGGCCTCGCTGCAGGCCGAAAGCCCGAGGGCCAGCAGCAGACCGGCAAACAGCTGCAGGGCGAGGCCTCCGCGCCAGGCGGCGGGAGTACGCAGGTGTGGCTTGGCACCAGGTCGAAGTTTCATCAGCAGGCCCTTGAGTCATTGGAATGGAAAAGCACAAAACGAAGATCTGTCATCTGTCCGGCAATGCGTACGGCCATGGCTCACGGCGCTGGATGACGAAGCGCTATCGCGTCCCAGGCCATCTCGAAGGCCTGGTCGAAGCAGGCATCACTGATGGCCGGCACCTGACAGCCCGAGCCCTGCAGCAGGCTGTAGATCGAACGAAACATGAACACCTCGATGAGAGCGATGTCGATCTGTTTCAGAATGCCGGTCCGCTGGCCCTGCGCGAAGGCTTCCAGCAAGGGCGCGGCCCGCTCCTGGTTGGCCACCTTCAGGGCGTCCCGCATATGCGAGGAGTGAAGAAACTGATCATGAAACCGGAACAAGGCGGGCTGGCGGCGCCCCAGCATCACCAGGGCGTGCCACACCCGACACAGCGCTGACTTGAGCTGCCAGGCCGCGGGGGACATCGCGGGCGATGTGACCCGTGATACCTGCGCGTCCGGCTCGGCCTCGAAGGCATCAAGCGCCACCTCGATGATGCGACGGCTGACCTCGCTGAAGGTGGCCTCCAGCAAGTCGTCCTTGTCGCGATAGTAAAGATAGAGCGTTCCGGGGGACATGCCGGCAGCACGCGCGATGCGTGCCACGGAGGTCACGGCAAAACCATGCTCGGCCACCTCATGCAGAGTGGCTTCCAGCAGCGCCTGCTGCTTGTGTTCATCACGATGGCGCATGGCCTGTCTGCCTCTGGATCTGCTCAGGATGAGAATCCACACAAAATAAATGAACGTTCATTTATTTACAACCAGCCATTGCGCCAGCCGGCCCCCGCCTTGCCATGCAGACGGCGGCTCTACGCAGACACCACCAGGCCCCACCTGCCTCAGACCAGGCAAGGAAAAACAGGCAAAGAAAAACGGGCAAAGAAAAAGCGCAGCTCAAGGAGCTGCGCTTGCACGATCAAGACGGGCAGACAGGGAGACGCGAAAACGTCAGCGCCTCAGCTCTCCGGGTCGATGATCGCGATGATATGGTCTTCCAGATCCTGCTGGCGCACCGAGGCCTCGGAGACGGCGAAGCGTGACACCGCGACACCGGCACGCTTGACGCTTCTGGCATCCCCGGTCAGCAGCGGATGCCATTCTGGCAGCTCACGGCCTTCATTCAGGCGGCGATAACCACAGGTTTCCGGCAGCCAGCGCAGCTTGCCCACCGTCTCGACATCCAGCGGGATGCAGCCCGGCACGCGTGTGGCGCGATTGGGGTAATCACGGCAGCTGACCTTGCGCACATCCAGCAGGCGGCAGGCGACATCCAGTACCGCGATGTCGCCACTGTCTTCATCCTCGAATTTCAGCAGGCAGCATTGGCCACAGCCATCACACAGTGCCTCCCACTCGGCCGTGTTCAGCTCCGAAAGCGCATGTCGCTCCCAGAAACGCTCACGTTTTCCGCCGTCAGGTTGCGGAACATCACTCATCTTGCTCTCCTCGCCCTGCCGGGCAGCAGGGTCGGTCCAGTCGGTCTCGTCTGACGACGGGCAGTCGTCAGTAGTGCGTTTCCGGCGGCGTCACGCCAATCTCCTTGAGGAGATTTTCCTTGACCGGCGGCATCTGCAGGTAGAAGCCCTGCTCCCGGATCTTCTCCAGCACCGTGGTGCTGGCCACACGCGCCAGCGGCTTGTCGGCACGGATCAACAGCGTCATCAACGGCGCAGGCCTGCCGAAGATCTCCAGCAGGGACTCCGGCACATCCTTGAGACCTCGCGTCTTCTCGACGTACAGATACATCTCGTCCTTGCGGGCGCTCTTGTAGATCTCGCAGATCATCTTGTCATCAGTCATCGGGACCACCCATCACGTCATCTTGCAGCGCATGCGCGCATCAGCGTGCGCACGGGACACGAGCGCACGACGTCTCACATTGGTTACGTCATCGCCCCCGGCCATGCCGGAGGCAATCCTTGACTCATTCCGGCTGGAACGCCTTGGCGAGGCGCTCGGCCAGCAGCGCGCCGCGCCAGCCACCCGGCAACGGCAGCGGCTCACCTTCGTAGTCGGCGATCACCAGCGCTTCCATGTCGCGACGCTTGCCGAGAATCTCCGGCTTGAGGTCCTGGGCCTCGGCGACCGCGTTGACCTCACGCTTGAGGCGCTTCATGCGCGCCTTCCATTCCGGCGCCAACGGCGACGGCGGCACGCGCGGCAACTGGCTGTCATCGATCATCGCCACGTCCTTGAGAATTTCCAGCACGCTGTCGCCGATGCGCTTGATCTGCGGCGGGTGGAGCCCCTCGACCTTGGCCAGCTCGAAACGATTGACCGGCAGACGCTCGCAGATGGCGAACAGCTGGGCATCCGCCAGCAGGCGCGAGCGCGGCACGTCACGTAGACGAATCTGGGCCTCACGCCACTCGCACAGGGACTGCCAGGCGGCCAGCCCACGCGGCGTGAGCTTCCACAGGCTGCGATGGCGCTTCCAGTACTCCGGGTCCGGCGTGGCACCCCCGCTGCTGCCCGGGGCACTGCAGTCCTCTTCCAGCCAGGCCATGCGACCCAGCTGATTCAGGGCCTCACGCTGCTGTGCCCAGACCTTCGGCAGGAACAGCACGTCCAGAGCGGCATAGTCACACTGCGCCTGACTCAGCGGACGCTTGAGCCAGTTGGAGCGCGTCTCTTCCTTGGGCACCGTGATGCCGGCCACACGTTCGACCAGACGCTGATAACCCATGGAGGCCTCGCCACCCGTGAGCCCTTCGGCGATCTGGGTATCGATCAGCGGTGCCGGCGCCACGCCCGCCCAGCGCAGGAAGACTTCCATGTCCTCGCCGCAGGCATGCAGCAGCTTGAGCGGCCCCTCAGGACCCAGCAGACGCTTGAGCGCGTCACTGGCCGGCACCACCGTGGGGTCGATCAGGAAGATGCGCGGCGTCTTGCCATCCGCACCGGGCAGCTCACCATCGCGGGCCGCCATCAGCTGCACCAGTGCCGGAATCGGGAAGAAGGTGGACTCACGGATGAACTCGGTGTCCAGCGCCAACCAGTCGGCGCCCTCAAGTTCGGCACAGGCAGCGGCCAGCGCTTCGGGGGTCTCGACCCAGATGGCATCGAAGTCTAGCTCTGACAGCAGTGCGGTGGCGGCGGATTGATCACTCATCTGCAAGAATATCTCATGGTGACTGGCTTGCCCGGGCAAGCGATAAATGAAGGGTGACGGGCACTCGCCAGACACCGGGCGGAAACGACGGCGGGCGTGGTGGTTCCTGACCACCACGCCCGCAGACGTGCTGCTGTTGTTGCCTTTCGGACGCTTTGCGTCAAAGACATGCCGCTGGCGAAACGCGACCGGGCGAACCCGACACGTTCAGATCTCGCCGAGGGTAAAGGGCAATCGGCCGCTGAAGGCACGACTCAGCGTACCACCATCGACATATTCCAGCTCGCCACCCATCGGCACGCCATAGGCCAGCCGTGTCAGCTTGAGGGGCTGCCCGCCATGCGCCACATCGCGAAGCTGCTCGGCGATGTAGTGCGCGGTGGCTTCACCCTCGACCGTCGGGTTGGTGGCCAGCACCAGCTCTTCGATCTGACTCTCGCGCACGCGGGTTTCCAGCGCATCCAAGCCGATGTCCTCAGGCCCGATGCCGTCCAGCGGTGACAGGTGGCCATGCAGCACGAAGTAACGTCCCACGTAGCCACCCGCCCCTTCGATGGCAAGCTGGTCCGCGGGGGACTCCACCACGCACAGCACTCGCTCATCACGCCGAGGACTCAGGCACAGCTGACAGATCTCTTCTTCCGTCAGCGTCCGGCAGCGCGCGCAATAGCCGACACGCTCCAGCGCCTCGCCGAGTACACCGACCAGCCGGTCGGCCCCCATGCGATCACGCTCCAGCAGATGCAGCGCCATGCGCTGTGCGGTACGCGGACCGACGCCCGGCAGCACGCGCAGGGCATCCAGCAGCTGATCGACCAGCGGCGAGAATCCCATCAGAACGGCATCTTGAAGCCGGCCGGAAGGTTGAGACCCGCAGTCGCCTCTTCCATCTGCTTCTTGGAATTGACCTCGACCTTGCGCACCGCGTCGTTGACGGCAGCGGCCAGCAGGTCTTCCAGCAGTTCCTTGTCCTCTTCCATCAGGCTCGGGTCGACCTCGACGCGCGAGACGTCATGGCGCCCGTTCATGGTGATCTTGACCATGCCGGCACCGGCTTCGCCCTGGACTTCGGCCTTGGCCGCTTCTTCCTGGACCTTCTGCATGCGCTCCTGCATCTCCTGCGCCTGCTTCATGATGTTGCCCATACCGCCTTTTCCACCAAACATGGCTCACCTCATCAATGACGTGTTGTACATGAACTAACGATAAATGCTGTCTGCCAGCCGCGCCATCTGGCATGGCTGGCGTGGGGGCACATGCCCGCAAGCACGTCCCCCCCGGAATCCGGGAGCGTCACCGGTCGCGGTGACCGATGACGCTCGATCAGAAATTGTCCGGCTCGAAGGAGTTGACGCTTTCCTCGATCAAGCGCGCGCCCAATTGCTGCTCCAATGACTGGATATGCGGGTCAGCACGCAAGGCTTCAACCGCCCGCAGCTGACGCTCGCCCAGCAGACGAATGCGTCGGCTGTGAGGTGTCTCGAGACCCTCCGGCAGCGGGCCGACATTGATCTCGAGTTCCCGCACCACGCCCTGTCCTGCCAGCGCCTTGTGAATGCGCTCCCGGTGGACATCCGCCATCATCGCGGACTGGGCAGGGTCCAGCCTCAGCTTGAGGTGCGTGCCATCGTCGTGCTCGACCAGACAGTGCGCACCGATGTTGCGTGTGATGCCGCCAAGCCCCAGCGCCGGGAACAGCTCCAGCCACGCCGCGTGATTCAAGCGGCCATCACCACTCGGGGCATCGGATGGCGCAGGTGCTGATGCCTGAACCGGCGCGGGAGCCGCTGCCTCGACAGGCTCGGGCATGACCGGCTCAGACATAGCGGGCTCAGACATGGCGGGCTCAGACACGACCGGCGCAGCAGGCTCTGGTTGTGCTGGCGCTGACAGTTCAGCAGACATCGGCGCTGCTGTTTCAGCGGGCTCCGGTGCTGATGCTTCAGCGGGCTCCGGCTCCGGTTTCGGCTCCGGTTCCGGCTCCGGTTCCGGCTCCGGTTGCGCTGAACCAAAGGCGGCGCTCAGGCGTGACATCGCCGAGCTGGGCGCAGCGGCTGCCTGTGCGGGCGCAGCCACCGGCTCCGACGGCTGCGGCGCTTGCGCCCCCGTGGCAGACATCGCCGGAGCTGACTCGGCAGCCGGCACTGACCCTGTCGCGGCCGATGTCTGGGGCTCATCTTGTGTCAGGTCGCGAAAGCCGGCATCCCGGGCGTCATGGGGAACGTCCTCCGTCGCCCAGGGGGGCGGCTCATCGGCCATCGGCGGCTGTGCTTCAGTCACCGGTGCGGCAGACTGCGCCGCGGCGGGAGCCGGGGCTTGCTGAACCGGTGCTTCTTGAACAGGAGCCTGTTGAGCCGGAGCCTGCGGCGCGGACACCTGTGGTGCCGGGGCTTGAGCGGCGCCCTCCGGCTGGCCGGTCATCGGCAGCGGCGTCTGCGCCGGACGCGGCACGCCCTGCGGGCGGAAGGCCAGCATGCGCAGCAACGTCATCTCCAGCGCGGTGCGGGCATCCGGCGCATTGGCCATGTCGGCGCGCCCCTGCAAGGCGATCTGGTAATAGAGCTGCACGTCTTCGCCAGTGAAGCGGCTGGCCAGCGCCAGCAGTGCATCACGGTCACCATGGCCGTTGTCCAGCGCGCTCGGCACCATCTGGGCGATCGCCAGGCGATGGAAGACGGAGGCCATGTCATCCAGCACACCGCCGTAATCCGGGCCCTGCTCGGCCAGCGTCGCGACCTCCGCCAGCAGACTCGCGGCGTTCAATTCCGCCAGACATTCCAGCAGCGCAAGCACATGACGGTGATCCAGGGTGCCCAGCATGGCGGCGACATCTTCGCGCCGCACCTGACCATGCCCGAAGGCGATCGCCTGGTCCGTCAGACTCATGGCGTCACGCATCGAGCCATCGGCGGCCTTGCCGAGCAACCACAGCGCGTCTTCCTCGAAGCTGACTTCCTCACGCCCGAGAATGTCGGTGAGGTGCTCGACCACGCGGACCGGCGGCATGTTCTTGAGCGTGAACTGCAGACAGCGCGACAGGATGGTGACCGGCAGCTTCTGCGGGTCGGTGGTCGCGAGCAGGAACTTCACGTGGGGCGGCGGCTCTTCCAGCGTCTTGAGCAGCGCATTGAAACTGTGGGTCGACAGCATGTGCACCTCATCGATGAGGTACACCTTGTAGCGTCCCTGGGTCGGGGCGTACTGGACGTTGTCCAAAAGCTCACGCGTGTCCTCGACCTTGGTCCGCGAGGCGGCGTCGACTTCGATCAGGTCGACGAAGCGCCCCTCGTCGATCTCGCGACAGGTGCCACACACGCCGCAGGGTCTGGAGCTGACACCCTCCTCGCAGTTCAGACACTTGGCGAGAATGCGCGCCAGCGTCGTCTTGCCGACACCGCGAGTCCCGGTGAACAGATAGGCATGGTGCAGGCGCCCCTGATCGAGGGCATTGACCAGCGCACGGCTGACATGCTCCTGACCGATCAGTTCGTGAAAATTGCGCGGGCGCCACTTGCGCGCCAATACCTGATAGCTCATTGAGCGAGGCATTCCTTGGGTGATCTGAAACATGAGCGGAAAGCCTGCACGACCCGGATAAGCGTCACCACCGACAGTCGACAGACGGAGACCGATGACGCGGCCTCGCTGAGAATGCGCTCATTCTAGCGACTTGCCGAGTGGCTTCAAAGCACGTAACCACTTGTGCAACGGGATTGCTGTCTCCAGGCCCGCATGACGGGCCCGACGGCGGAACATGACAATCGAACATGACGATCAAGCATGAGGATCGCACACGGGTGTTGGTCATAGATGCCGAACACGGGTGTTGAACATAAGCGCCGAACGCGGGTGCTGGACGCAGATGTCGAACATAAGCGCCGAACAGGGGAAGCCAAAGGCACAAGACGGACACGACAAGACGCCCGACAGGGCATGGCAACGTACGAAGGAGTCGATCAGGGAACTTGCGGGGGGAACACATAGACGTGGCATTTCAGGCATGCGGATCTTTGCTGCCCTGAAATGGAGGCGGCCCCATCAGCCACATCCCGGCACACGCGTCAGCCACTACCGTTGCTCCCTTCCGGGCCTGGCGGGGTTTGCAGCCTAGCATTGCGGGAGGACCAACAGGGCCACCACAGACATGATCAATCGGTGAACTACCGAGCCAATCGCTTGAACTTCAAGCACTTGGCGTGATCAAGGCGCACACTATAACAGCGTGTTGCCGCCCTCACAAGAGGGGATGTCGCAGCGCCTCAATCCCCCTTCCTCTCATCGCACGCCTCGCCGTCAGGTACCGGCGCACGCCTCCGGAAATGGCGCACCATCAGCGGTAGCGCCAGCATCAGTACGATCATGCGCAGAAGGTGATGAAAGGCGACGAAGACGGGATCGAGATCCAGCGCCACCGCCAGCAATGCCATCTCGCCGATCCCGCCCGGTGCCAGTGCCAGAAAGGCCACATCGCGCGGCACGCCCATTGCCTGATGGATCACTTCGGCGAAGCCACCCAGTACCGCAAGCGCGATCAGTGTCGCGACACCCGATTGCCCCATCAGCCCCGCCAGTCTGGCGGGCGACAGCCCCTTGAAACGTGCCCCGATGGCGCAGCCCAGCACCAGCTGCATCACATCCGTCCCCCATATCGGGGGCGCAAAGCGCACCACCTCGGCCAATGACAACGCCATCGCCACCAGCAATGGCCCCAGCAACGCGGCATTCGGCAAGCGCAGGCGCCTGCCCAGAGGCAACAGCAACGGCAACGTCAGTACCAGCCACAGCCCGCTCACTGGCGGGTCGCCCACCCCGTCCGCTCCACCGCCACCCTCCAGCAGCCAGTAGAGCGGCGGCAGGATGAGTATCACCAGCAGCACGCGCAGCGACTGGGCCACCGCGATACGCTGGGCATCGCCGCCACTGCGCTCCCCGATGATCACCATCGCCGTCAGCACCCCGGGCACCGAGGCAAACCAGGCACTGGTGGCATCGAAGCCGCAGCGTCGATACCAGGCGGCACAGGCCAGTGTCGAGGCCAGCACGCCGAGCAACAGCAATGTCCCCGACAGCCACCAGCTGGCAAGGTGCGAGACCAGCTCCGGCGACACTCGCGCTCCCAACGTCAGACCCAGCACCCCGAGAAACAGGCTGCGCAATCGCTCCGGCACGGCGAGTGTCAGCCCGGCCATGGCACCGAGCAGATTGGCGACCAACGGCCCCAGCATCCACGCCAGCGGCATGCCGGTCAGCTGGAAGAGGCTGCCTCCCGCCACGCCCAGCGCCAGCGAGACCGCCAGCGATTTCCACTGATCGTTATCCACGGATGGAGTCCTGAAGCGCTGTCTGACAGCGCGCGCGAACGAGATGAGTGACATTCCGACATCCTTGTCAGCGGCACGAGGGGAGCCTGTGATGGTACGCTAGCCACATGGCTTGTTGCCCTGATGATCCTACCGTGAATCGTGGTGCCTTCGGCAGCCACCTGAACGGGAATACCGTGCATCTCCCGGAGCCCGGATGCCCCCCACGCAATCGACACCTTCCACACCTTCCCGACAGACGCCGTCACTGCTGCTGGTGGAGGACGACGCGCTGCTCTCCAGTACCCTGCACAGTGTCTTCATCAGCGAGGGACTCGACGTCACGCACCTGGCCGATGGCAGCGCGGCGCTGGCGCGACTCTCGCCAGGACAGCCGCACGGCTTCGCGCTGGTCGTGCTGGATCTCAACCTGCCCGGCGCCTCGGGGCTCGAGATACTGGCCGCCCTGCGTGAGCACGATCGCCATACCCCGGTCCTGATTCTCACCGCCCGCGGTGCCATCGAGGATCGCGTACGCGGACTGGATCTCGGTGCCGACGACTACCTCGCCAAACCCTTCGTGCTCGATGAACTGGAAGCCCGCGTGCGTGCTCTGCTGCGTCGTCATGCCAATCATCAAGCCAGCCAGGCCACGCATCAGGGCCGAACACTCGAACAGCGACTGGTGGTGGGCAGTCTGGCCTTCGAGCCGCTGAATGGTCGCTTCCTGCTGGCCGAGGCACCGCTGTCACTGCCCCCGCGCGAGCAGCGTCTGCTTGGCTGCCTGATCCAGCACGCCGGTGAGCCGGTGGACAAGGCCCGCCTGACCCGCGAGGCCTTCGGCGAGCAGGAGGCGGTCGGCGACAACGCCATCGAGGTCTATGTCCACCGCCTGCGCAAGCGCCTGGACGGCAGCGACGTCAGTCTGCGCACCATTCGCGGCCTCGGCTATCTGCTGGAACAGGCCCCGGCGGAGAGCCGGACTCCTTGAGCGCGCTCGACTCTCACCAGGCCACGGCATCCCCACAGCCACCACGCGATGCCCAACAGCCCGTCAGTCTCTATCGTCGTCTGCTGAGCTGGCTGCTGATCCCGCTGCTGGCCCTGGGTACCCTGTTGCTGGTGCAGGCCTTCCTGTCCGCGCGTGAAGCCGCGGACCGCGCCTATGATCGTCTGCTGGAAGCCTCGCTGGTGACCATCGCCGAGCAGGTCAAATGGCAGGATGGTCAGCTATGGCTCGACCTGCCGCCGGCAGCCCTGGAAATGCTGGCCACCGATGCCCAGGAGCGGGTCTTCTACAGCCTGGTGGACGCCGATGGCGAGCAGGTCACGGGCAACACGCGGCTGCCCGATGCACGAAGTGAGGCCGGCGCGCATGGCACGCGGGACGAGATGGCGGGACGCAGTGGCGAACTGGCCTTTCGCGACATCGCCTGGCAGGGGCAGGCACTGCGCCTGGGCACGCTCGAAACCCGCCTCGGTGGCTGGGGTGATGACCCGCGTCATGGCCAACGCTTCAGCATTCGTGTCGCCCATACCCGCGAAGGGCGCGATGCGCTGACCCAGGAGCTGTATCGTGGCTCGCTGGTGCGCCTGGCAGGCATGGCCATTCTGGCCCTGATGGTGGTGCTGGTGGGCGTGCGCATGGCGCTTGCGCCCCTCACGCGGCTGCGGCGAGCCATCCGCGAACGCGACCCGCGCAGCCTGGCGGCCTTGCAACTGACGCTGCCGCGCGAGCTTGAGGAACTCAAGCATGCCCTCAATGAGCTGCTGTCCCGCATGCGCCGGGTCCGTGCCAATCAGGAGCGCTTCATCGGCGATGCCTCCCATCAGTTGCGCACGCCCCTGGCCGGTCTCTCCGCGCATGCCGAGCTGGCCCTGCGCCAGCAGGACCCGAGCGCCTGGCACGCGGCACTGGAACAGATGCAGGCCACCGCCAGTCACACCGCCCACCTGGCCAATCAGCTGCTGTCGCTGACACGCCTCAACAATCCGGAAGTGCAACCTCCTCGGGTGCCGCTGGAGCTCTCGAGCCTGGTGCGCGACACGGTCAGCCGTCATTTCCTGCGCTGTGATCGCGCCGGTGTGGATCTCGGCCTCGAGATCGCGCCGGACATCGACCATGCCGCCTGGACGCCGGGTGTGGACTGGCAACTGCAGGAGGCGCTGGCCAACCTGATCGACAACGCCTGCAAGCATGGCGCGCGGGTAGTGACCGTGACGCTGAGCCGCGAGCACGCGATACCCGCCAGCGGAGAAGACGCGGCACGTGAATCGGCCACGCCAGGCCGTCTGCGCCTGAGCGTCGAGGATGATGGCCCGGGCATCACGCCGGAGCGGCGTCTGCTGGTGCTGCGCCCCTTTCATCGCCATGCCCGGGCAGACCAGCACCCGGCCGCCCAGCCGATGTCCGACACTTCTAGCGGCCAGACACCCGAGCAGAGTGGCGCAGGGCTCGGGCTTGCCATCGTCGATGGCATTGCCCGCCACCACGATGCCCGGCTGTCATTGGAGGCCTCCGACCCTGTCCCCGCTGATGGCGCTCGGCCGGGACTGCGCGTGAGCTTTCACCTGCTGCCCTGCCCGCCTCCCGTGACCGCCACTGCCCCAGCCTCACGCGAGGCATCGACCGGCCCCAAGGGGGATGCATGTTGAGAACGCACCGCTGCTGGGCCGCCGTGCTCACCGTCGTCGGGCTGGCCATCGCGTCGTTGTGCTCGGCACAGGACATCGCGAGCTTCGACCCGCAACTCGATGAGCATCAGGCACTCTGGCTCAAGGCAGGAGAGCCCGTGGCCGCGCAGGCTGTCCAGTCCGGGGAAGAGGCGGATCTGGTGATCCATGCGGCGCTGGATCTGCCCGAGATTCGTCCGCTGCTGCAACGTTACAGCCGCGAACACCCCGGGATGCTGCTGCATTACGTCAATCGCTCCGCGCTGGCGCTGGAAGCCCGCTATCTGGCCGCCCCCCTGACACCTCGGGCCGACCTGATGATCTCCTCGGCCATGGGCCTGCAGTACCGTCTGGCCAATGGCGGCCATGCACGCCCGCTGCAAGCCGCGAACCTGACAGGCTGGCCCGAGAGCTCACGCTGGCGCAATGAGCTGTTCGCCATGAGCTTCGAGCCCATCGTGATGGTGGCGCGCCGCGATGCGCTGAAGCGTCTGGCCGACAGCGAAGGACTGCGCGACCCTCGCGATGCCCTGCGCAGTCATCGGGATCTCTGGCATCTGCTGGAGACACGCCGGGAGCTGCTGCGCGGTCGCGTGATCACCTACGACCCGCGTCGCAGCGGCTCCGGCTTCACCTATGCCGTCTCCGATGCCCGTCAGTCGCCTCGCTACTGGACACTGGTGCGCGCCATGGGTCAGGCCGATGCACGGCTGGTGACCACCACCGGCGCCATGCTCGAGGCACTGGCCAACGGCGAGGTGGATATCGCCTACAACCTGGTCGGGCCCTATGCCATCTCCTTTGCCCGCGCGCACCCTGAGCTGCTGGTGATCGTGCCGGAAGACTACGTACTGATTCAGCGCCGACTGGCGTTCGTGCCGCGCCAGGCACCGCATGGTGATGCCGGCGAGGCATTTCTGGACTGGTGGTTGAGTCTTGAGGGCCAACAGGCGGTGGCCAGTGACAGCGATCTGGGCGCATTGCATCCCGAGGTGAGCGGTGACGGCAGCGCGCGTGATCTGCGTGAACGTCTCGGCAACGCGCTGCGCCCCATCGAGATAGGCCCCGGCCTGCTCGCCACCCTCGACAGGCTCAAGCAGGCCAGCTTCCTGAGCCGCTGGGCGCTGGAGTTTCGGGCCCCGGCGCCCGGGCCCAGGTCTGGCTCTGAGCCTGCGTCTGAGTCTGAGTCTGAGCCTGACTCTGAGTCTTAAACCAGGCCTGCGCCTGAGACTCAAGCAACACCGGCCTCACCGGCCACGCTCGACGACTAGCGGCCGCCGCCATCTCCCCCGTCGCCGTCCGTCGCGTCGGGCGCGGATTCGCGCAACCCGGCATCTTCACGGCCGCCCACGCCGGTGGTCGGCTTGCGACGAGCGATCAAGGCGCCGCCCTCACGATGTTCGCTGCTTGACGGTGCGTCTCCCGTCTCGGCTCCAACGCTTTCCGGCGAGCCGCTGGCCGCTCTGAGCGGCTCGCCCGTGGCCGCTCGCTGCTCGATGAGACGCTCGGTGCCATCCTGACGATGCAGCCAGACATCCATCTGCTGGAAGGCCACCTTGAGACCGTTCTCGCGGAAGCGTGCATCGACCCAGCGATTGATCTCGTCTGTCGCATACAGGCGGTCGGTAAGGTCGTTGACGTAGATGCGCAGCTCGAAGCCGAAGTTGTCCTTGTTGTAGCTCAGACAGAACACCAGAGGCTCCGGGTCCTTGAGCACCCGCCTGTTCTCCTGGGCGGCCTGCATCAGCAGGCGGTGCGCCAGATCCAGATCACTGCCATGGGCGACGCCGAAGTTGAGCACCACCCGCGTCACGTTGTCCGAGAGTGACCAGTTGATCAGCTGGTCGGTCACGAACACCTTGTTGGGAATGATGATCTCCTTGCGGTCGAAATCCGTCACCGTGGTGGCACGGATACGGATACGACTGACCGTCCCGTGCAGATTGCCGATGGTGATGGTGTCGCCGATGCGTACCGGGCGCTCGAACAGGATGATCAGACCCGAGATGAAGTTGGCGAAGATCTCCTGCAGACCGAAGCCCAGGCCGACACTCAACGCCGCCACCAGCCACTGCAGCTTGTCCCAGCTGACGCCCATGCTGCCCAGTGTCATCACGAAGCCCGTCGCCATGATCACGTAGGACAGCAGCGAGGTGATGGCATAGCTGGACCCCTGCTTGAGTTCGAGCCGCGACAGGATCGAGACCTCCAGCAGGCCCGGCAGGTTGCGCGCCATCATCACCGCGACTCCGAGAGTGACCAGCGCCGCGATCAGATCCGCCAGCGAGATGGGGGTCGCGGAATCTCCCTCGGCCGAGGCAGCGATCTCCCAGACCACGACGCTGTCCAGGTAGCTGAGCACATTGAGCAGATCCGCCCAGACCAGATAGAAGATGAACATGAAGCTGATGACCAGAATCAGCTTCGACAGGCGCAACGACTGGGAGTTGACCTGCTCCATGTCCAGCGGCGGCTCCTCGACCACCTCGACGCCGCCCTCCGCGCCTTCCTGCACCTGGGCTCGCCGACGCGCCACGGCACGTCGATACGCCAGACGGCGCGCCGCGACTGCCAGCCCGCGCACCACGGTGGCCTCGACCAGAATCCAGGCACCGAACAGGAACAGCGTGGTGATGAAGCGTCCACTGAGGCGCAGTGCCGTGTACTCATACCCCAGGCAGATCAGCACGCCCAGCGCCACCGGCACCATGGCCATGGCCAGCCCCAGAATCAGGCGGAACAGCTTGAGACCGAAGAACGGCACATGCGCCAGGATCAACCGCGAGAGACAGAAGCTCATCGCGCATAGCCCCGAGAACAGGATCAGCAGACCCAGTGGGCGCTCCAGCAGATTGAGATCCGCCTCGCTGATGATGTTGGTGGTCAGGATGACCGGCAGCAGCGCGCAGCCCAGCCACCACAGATGGCGGCGCAGCTCGGCCACGTAGTTGGCGGGCCACTGGAAGTGACGCTCGGCCACGCCGTCCTTGACCAGCAGGCGCCGGAAGATGGCGAAGATCCCCCATGCCAGCGCCAGCTTGAGCAGCGCCTGGCCCAGCGCCCACAGCATGACGCCCTCCCCCAGCGACAGCACGCTGCCGATCAGTGCCAGCGCGAGTGCACCGGGGATCGCCAGCATCACGTTGAGCTGGATCGCCCGCGGAGTGTGCAGCTGGGTGTCCTGCTTGAGGCGGCCTATCTGGGCATGCAGGTCCGCCAGGCGCGATCGGATGTGCGAGCGCTTCCATGTGATGAAGATCAGCAACAGCAGCCCCGGCAGCGCCACCCACAGATCATTGAGCTGGAAGCCCTTGGACAGCCCCGCCACCACGCCGCGCCATACGGTGGGCTTGAGCTCGTCCGCCAGCATTTGTGGAGTACGCGACAGCCAGTCCAGGTCCAGAGGCTTGCCGTTGGCGACCCAGAAGAGCTGCTCCTCGATGGTCTGACGCAGACGTCCGGAGACTTCGAGCAACTGCTGCTGGTTGAGCTGCAGATCAATGGCGCGCGCCAGCAGGCTGTCATATTCCTTGTCGAGCTTGTCGACCAGCTCCTTGCGGGCCTCCAGCTGGCGAGTCAGCGCCTGACGCAGCTCGGAGCTGACCGTCTGGGCATCGGCGTTGCCGCCGGGGCGCTCCAGCGCGGCGCTTTCGCTCAGCACTTCGCTTTGCAGATAGTGCGGAATGTCCGCGAGCTGTTCGCGCACCTTGTTGAGTTCGAACTGCTTGAGGCGCAGATCGGCGATCTCTTCCTTCAGGTCCTGACGCACGTCGACCTTGGGCAGATGACTCTGTTGCTCACGCAGGATACGGGCCAGCAGCACGCTGCCCTTGATGGCCTCGATCTGCTCGCTCATGGTGCGCTCGACCTGGGTGACGCGGTCCAGCTGGGTGCGCACCTCGAGACCATCGCGGATCACGGCGTTGACGCGATCCGTGATCGCCAGCAGCTGACTGCTGAGTTCACGGTTGCGACTCAAGACCTGCTGAAAGATGGGGTTGCTGGCCAGCTCGGCATTCTCGCCGCTGGTGGCCTCCGCGATGGTCTGCTCGGACTGGTCTCGTCGCTTGGCGTTGACCAGGCTCTGCACCACCTTGAGGTCCTGCTCGAGAGTCTCGATACGCCGGCTGTAGAGCGTCTTGCGTACCTGCGCCAGCTCTCGCAGCTGCGAACTGGAGTTGAGCTCGGTGTGGCTGAGCTCGCCACGTGCCTCGGCCAGGGCCAGACGCGCCTCCAGCAGGTCTCGGCCCGTGCCGGTCAGTGCCTGGCTGTCGCTGCCGGAGAGCTGGGTCTGCAGGCGCTGCACCTGCTGCTGGGCATCCGCCAGGGTCGAACGAGAGCGCTCCGGCAGACTCTGGGCATTGATGAGGCGCCGATTGGTACTCGCGAGCTTGTCCTGCAGGCTCTGGAGCTCGTCCAGGATACGCGTCATGCGCGCATCCAATGCCTCCACCGATTCCTCGGCGAGACTCGCTTCGTCGAGCTGACTGGTGCTGTCGCGAGGCAGGCTCGCCAGCGCTGCCTGGGCCTCGGCCAGATCACCCGGCGCCGTCTTCACCTCGGCCTTGATGTCCTTGAGGTTGCTGTTGGCCTCACCGAGATCATCGAGTACCGTCAGGGTTTCCTTGAGATCCGCGATCCGCTGGCGTGTCTCCGCGTCAGGCTTCTCGACGCTCTGCAGGTCCTCCAGCTGGCCCTGCACATCGCTGCGCTCCACGACGGCCTGTGCCATGCCGGGCAAGGCGCACAGCAGCACGACAAGCATCATCACGATCCATCGCGTCGTCGCTCTCAGGGAATTCATGCCTGACACATCCATCTCCTCACCCGCATCGTTACCAGAGGCAGACCTCTCGGGGTCCACGATGCCTGCATTGTCAACTGAGCCTCAGTCAGGCGCAATCGCTCCGACACCTCCCCGCCAAGCGCACCATGGGGATGTGAGCGGCAGGCGACAGAGGTGTCGTCGGTTGCCAGCTGGCACCCCACGCCTGCCAGCCAGTAGAATGGCAGACTTGTCATGATCGTTGCCCCATAATGCGCTGCTCGTCTCTTGCGGTGTTACAGACAGGATATTTCCATGCTTCTCTGCCCTACCTCCACCGGCTCTCGGCCAGTCGCGGCATGCCTGTCCGGAATGCTGGCGTCAGCGCTGCTGACCTGCGCCCCACTGGCCAGCGCAGACGTGCCCTACACCATGGACAGCCAGGGCCGCGTGGTACTGGCCAATGGCCAGCGCTTCACGCCCCGAGAACTGGGGATGACTCCGGCCCAGGCGCGTGCAGGGGCACGCAAGAGCGATCCACGTCGCACGCCGATCTATACGCAGCCCGCACGTGGCGGCGCAGAGCTGGCGGCGAGTGATGACGCCCCTGCCACCGTGGAAGGTCAGGAGAGTCAGGGGCAGGACAGCCTGGCTCAGAAACGTGCCGAGGAGCGGGTGGTGCTCGAGGACGATGCCGAGAGCAATCCCCTGGCCATCACCGCCTACAAGCGCAACTATCTGCTGCCCTGGGCCTACAACTCGACCCCGAATGAGAGCAGCTTCGCCCAGGTGACCCGCGAAGGCGAGGTGGACAACACCGAGGTGAAGTACCAGCTCAGTCTCAAGGTCGGGTTGGTGAATGACATCTTCGATGACAATGGCGACCTGTACTTCGCCTATACCCAGCGCAGCTGGTGGCAGGCCTACAACTCCGATGCCTCGGCGCCGTTCCGCGAGACCAACTACGAGCCGGAAGCCTTCCTTCAGTTCGACAATCGCTATGAACTACTGGGCTGGACCAACACGCGCAATCGCATCGGTTTCGCCCATCAGTCCAACGGGCGTTCCGACCCGCTGTCGCGCAGCTGGAACCGGGTCTATGCCGACATGATGTTCCAGAATGGCGACTGGGCCGTGGCGATCACGCCGCATTGGCGCGTGCCGGAGGAGTCCGATGAGGACGACAATCCGGACCTCTACAACTACATCGGCTACGGCGACATCACCGTGGGCTATACCGCGGATCAGCACGAGTTCACCTGGATGGTGCGCGGCAACCCCTCCAAGGGCAATTTCGGCAACCAGCTGGATTACTCCTTCCCGCTGTTCGGCAAGGTGCGCGGCTACGTGCAGTACTACCACGGCTATGGCGAGAGTCTCATCGACTACGACCACAGCGTGAACCGCCTGGGGCTGGGCTTCTCGATCAACACCTTCTTCGCCGGCCTGCCAGAGACCTGATCTTCGGCCAGCGCGCCTCTCACGGGCCGCCGAGCCATGATCCCCTCGCCACGCAACGGGCAGCCCAGGCTGCCCGTTGCGTCGTTTCAGGCCGTGCAGACAGGATTCACCCTCCCTGATCCAGATCAACGAATGCGCCTCGGCTCCCCCGATATCATCATCCAGGCATTGCCAGCCCTTGTGTTTGTTCCCGGTGGCCCCAAGGATTTGTTCATGACCAGAAAAGACGCAGCCAGACAGGAATCGCTGCGACCTGAAAAGGTCATGCCCTGCCGCCAGCGGCGCCCCAGGGAAGACTGAGTTCGAGAGTCATGCGCGCCATCTGGCGCTCACAATTCACGAAATCTGATTCGACACACGGGAAGGAGACACAACATGGCCATGCAGAAAATCGGTGATCATACGACCACAGCCAATTCAGCCACCGGTGCCAACACCGAGCAGCTGAAGGAAGACCTGCGTCATCTCTCCCAGACCGTCGAGGAACTGCTGCACGCCTCGGCCGAGGACTCCCGCGAGAGCATGAAGGAAGCGCGTGCCCGCGCCCAGACCCGCCTGGAAGCCACTCGTGCCCGACTGAGTGCCCAGGGTGACCGTCTGGCCGCCAGCGCGCGTGAATCCGCGGACTGCGCTGACCGCTACGTGCACGACAACCCGTGGACCAGTGTCGGTATCGGCGCTGCCGCCGGTGTCGTCATCGGCATGCTGCTTGGCCGTCGCTGATGCAGGAGCAAGGGCCGGTTGAACGCGTACTTGGCGCCATCCGTCGTCTAACCGCGAGCCTGGTGGAGAGTGGCGAGACGCGTCTGCGTCTCGCCGTGCTGGAGCTCGAGGAGGAACGCGAACGCTTGTTCATGATGCTGCTGCTGTCAGGTATCGCCCTGATGCTGATCTGCTTCGGTATCGGCCTGGCGATCCTGCTGGTGGTCGTGGCCTTCTGGGATACCCATCGCCTGCTTGCCATCGCCTTGAGCGGCGGTATCCTGCTGGCACTGGGCGGATTGATCGCCTGGCGAGTCAAGGTGATCGCTTCCCAGCGCAGCCTGCTGCGCTCGACGCTCAGCAATCTGAGCCGCGACAGCGACAGCCTCAAGGACGTCCGCGCCGACGCACTGGAACGCCAGCGCCAACGCGAAAACCTCTGATGCCCCCCGCCTGCCAGCCCCTGCCAAGGAGACGAGATGAGTTCTTCCAGACAGTCCCTCGCGCAGCGTGAGCCGGCACTGCCCCCCTCAGGGGGGAACGGTCGCCGGCAAGCGCATCCGCGCGATGCCAGGCGTGCGGAACTCGAAGCACGCATCAGCCAGCAGCGCCTCGACGTCAGTCATGCGATGCGTGACCTCAAGGAGGCAACCGCCCCCATCGACCGTGGTTGGGCCAAGGTGCAGCAATACCGTGGCCCGTTGGTTCTGGTGGGCGGCCTGATTGCCGCGCGGGGAGGTTTCCGGCCAAAGAAGGGCCTGAGCCTGATCAAGCGTGGCCTGATGGGCTGGGTGATGATTCGCCGCCTGAGAATACTGTTCGACAAGTGATCACGATACATACCGAAAGCCCCGCCACCTGGCACTCAGGTCGCGGGGCTTTTTTCGTCGCACGTCTCGATATGCAGCGGGCAGGCGTTGCCCGGGATGACTCAGGCGCCGCGACTGTCGCGCTTGAGCAGATGGATGCCCAGATAGAGAGCCGCGAAGATCAGGCCCAGCACGGCGCCAAAACCGAAGACATGGCGGCCATCGCCGGGCAGGAACTCCAGGAAGGAGGTCAGGAACTGGCCCAGGAAGATCGCCATCGTCAGGTAGGAGAGATTGCGTCCACGCACCAGTGCGTGGCTGCGCTCCACCGTCATGTGGTTGAGCAGCGGAATCGAGAAGCCGAAGCCCATCCCGGCCAGCACGGCACCCGCGCTCATCACCCCCATGTTCTCGGCCTGCTGGAAGACGAACAGGCTGGCGGCATACAGCACGAAGGCCAGTGCCAGCGTCGGCATCTCGCGCAAGGCACGTGAGACCTTCGGCATCCACATCGCCGCCACCACCGCGACCATCGAGATCGCCGCCAGGAAGATGCCGGTCGAGGCCTCGTTCAGCCCCAGCAGGTTCAGGCGCTTGGGCAGCATGACGATGGCGGTGAAGAACAGCGTCATGGCCATGGCCGCCGCCAGATAGACACTGGTGAGCGAAGCGGACAGCGCCTGCTGGCCAGACTTGCCAACCGTTTCATCAGGGGCTGCAGGTGACTGCCTGGGCACCATCATCCACAGCATGGCCAGCAGCAACCAGGCCAGCAGGTAGAGCAGGAAAGGCAGCTGCCAGGCGATGCCTGCCAGCACGCCACTGACGAACAGGAAGATCACGCCGCCAAGTTCGATGGACATGCCCTGCTGGGCAATCATCTTGAGTCGCGCATGGCCGTGATACCACTCGGAGATCAGCGTGGTGCCGCCCGCCATCACGACCGCGGTGACGCCCCCCAGCAGGATACGATCGGCGAACACGGCGACGGTGCCTTCCAGCAGTGCCCCGCCCGCCCCCAGCAAACCATACAGGAACAGCCCGCCAGTCAGCGCGCGATAGGCCCCGAGGCGGTCGATCATGCGTCCGGCGATAGGCGCAAACAGCACCGCACCCAGCGACGGCAGGGTGATCAGCCAGCTGGCATGGCTCTCCACCTGCAAGGCGGCCGCGATATTCAGAAGCCCCGGTGCCACCACGGTACCCACCATGATGGTCAGGCAGGCGACCGCCAGCAGCGTGAAACGCCCACCGCCAGAAAGTGATCGAGAGGTATCGCGCGTATCCTGCGCGATACCTCGGGAAGTTGATGTCGTCATATCGGCTCCACTCGGAAACAGGGCCCTCTTGCCAGCCACTGCATCGCCGCGCCCTCCTGGCTTGTGAGACACGAAAGCCGGGAGGGCGCGAGAGGAAGAAAGCTGACGGAGGGAGGCTTGGCAGGCCCCCAGACTAATGAGCGAGCATTGATAATAGAAATGACGATACTTGATATGACTTATACTTGATGGACATCAATCAACTGACGAGAGCTGCCATGGAACTGCGCACACTGAGAACCTTCGTTTCCGTGGCGACGCACCGGAGCTTCTCGGCCGCCGCCCGCGAGCTGCACACCGTTCAGCCTGCCATCAGTCGCCAGATCGCCGATCTTGAAGCCGAACTGGGCGTGAGTCTGTTGTGGCGCAATACGCGGGAAGTGCGAGTGACGGCACCCGGCGAGGCGTTGCTGGAAGAAGCGCAGCGCATGCTGGCGCTGGAGGCACAGGCACGCAAGCGCGTGGCGATGGCCGCCAGCGGCCAGACCGGCACGTTGCGCATCGGCTACATGAGCTCGGCCTGCGCAAGCTTCGTTCCCGGGCTGATGCGCGACTTCGCCGCCAGCCACCCCGAGGTCAGCCTCACCTTGCATGAGATGAGCGCCCAGCAGCAGCTGGATGCCTTCGCGCGTGACGAGATCGACCTCGGCCTGTCGCGTCCGCTGCCCATCGAGCAGCGCGATACCCTGACGGCTCTGCCGGTCTACGAGGATAGGCTGATGGCGGTCGTGCCCGAGGGCCATCGTCTGGCGCACCGCAAGCGGCTCACCCTGAGCGAGCTTGCGCAGGAGGACTTCGTGCTGTTTCAGCGCACGCAGGCGACGGGGCTATTTGACCAGATCATCAGCGCCTGCGGCGATGTCGGCTTCTCGCCGCGCCTCCAGCGCCAGCCGGCCATGATGCAGACACTGCTCAGTGAGGTCGCGGCCGGACTGGGAGTCGCCATCGCGCCCGGCTGCATCCGCCGTCTGCAGTGCGATGGCTGTCAGTTCATTCCCCTGCGTCCGGCGCTCGGGGCGGTGCCATTGGAGCTTCACTATCCGACCACACCGGGCCGACCGGTGACCGAGGCCTTCGTCGCGCTGGTCGAGCAACGCCTGCCCGCCATCCGCCAGCAGATGGCATGAGACGCGGCCAGTGGTGAGAACGTGCTGGTCAGCAGTTCAGCCCGCAGGCCACCGCCGAGGACCACGCCCACTGGAAGTTGTAGCCGCCCAGTTCGCCGGTGACATCCAGCACCTCACCGATGAAGGCCAGCTGCGGGAGATCGCGCACGCTGAAGTCCTTCTGCGAGATGGCATCGGTGACCACGCCGCCCATGGTGACCTCGGCGGTGCGCCAGCCTTCGGTGCCCGCCGGCTTGAGCTGCCAGTGGTTGAGCGCCTTGGCCAGCTGCTCGAGACGCGCGTTGGAGAGCTCGGCGAGGCTGCGCTCGCTGATGCGGCCGGCGTCGGCGTCCTGCCACTCGACCAGCGACTGGGCGAGACGCTTGGGCAGGCGCTCGCCAAGCCAGGGACCGATCTGGCGCTTGGGATGCTGCTCACGCAGAGCCAGCAGCTCGGCGTAGGCGTCCACCCCCGGCAACAGGTCGATGTCCAGTGGCTGGCCGGGCGTCCACCAGCTGGAGGCCTGCAGCATCGCCGGGCCGGAAAGCCCACGGTGGGTGATCAGCATCGGTTCGCGATACTGGCCCTTGCCGGCGGTGACGCTGACGTCACAGGCAAGCCCGGACAGCGGCGACAGGCGCTCCTTCCACTGCGAGGTCAGCGTGAACGGCACCAGCGCCGCGTAGGTCTCGGTGACCTCGAGCCCGAACTGGCGCGCGATATCATAGCCAAAGCCTGTCGCGCCCAGCGTCGGGATCGACATGCCACCGGTCGCCACTACCACCCGCCCTGCCGTATGCGTGCCGTTGCTGGTCTCGACCCGCATGCCCTCACCCGCACGCTCAAGCGAAGTGATGCGCGTGTTGAGACGAATCTCCGCCCCGGCCCACTCGCACTCCGTCATCAGGATCGCCAGCAGATCCTTGGCGGAATCCGCGCAGAACAGCTGCCCCGGCTTCTTCTCGACATGCTCCAGCCCGTGACGCTCCACCAGCTCGAGAAAGTGATGCGGCGTGTAGCGCTTGAGTGCCGAGATGCAGAAGTGCGGATTGCGCGAGAAGAAGTTGGACGGCCCGGCATCCAGGTTGGTGAAATTGCAGCGCCCGCCACCTGACATCAGGATCTTCTTGCCGGCCTTGTTGGCGTGGTCCAGCACCAGCACGCGCTTGCCCTGATAGCCCGCCGTGGCGGCACACATCAGGCCTGCCGCGCCTGCGCCGATGATGATGACGTCGTATGTGGCCATGCTGGAAACCTCGTGCAACAAGAAGAGAAAGACGGTGCTGAAACGCCGAGTGCTCGAGTAGCGGCACCGTGGTGGCCCGACTGTGCCAGACACCGGCCGCGCAGTTTACCAGAAGCCACGCCCGGTTTCGGGCTCTCGCCGTCCCCTGGCAACATGTGGAACGCGGAATGGCCATCAAAAGGAGCGCTGCGGATATCCACAGCGCTCCTTTTTATCTCGCACGTCAGCTCGCACGTCAGCTCGCACGTCAGCTCGCACGTCAGCTGACATGCCATCTCGTCAGGTTCTGTCGTGTCTCGCTGGACATGACGTCAAGCCAAGAGCCTGCTCACCTCACCTGTCACATTCCGGCATGCAGCCCCAGTCCCAGAGCCGCCGACAGACCGATACCGGCCGCCATGAGCAGGCCGCCCAGGGGGCGCCGACGTTTCATCTGCCACCACATCCACAGGCCAGTCAGCCCCCACAGCACCATCACGCAGGCCATGACATCCACGACCACGGCCCACAGCCACTCCAGCACGCTGCTCTTGTAGCCATGCTGCTTGTGCAGATGCGTCAGGGTTTCGCCAAGCCCCGCGCCGGGCTGGACCTGCCCGACGGGCTGGCCCTTCAGCTTGCCTGAATACAGGTCCAGCTGGGCAGTGAAGCGCTGGCCGCTGCCGTCCTCCAGCGTGAAGTCGAGCGTCCCCTTGCCATTGAGCGGCTGACGTTCACTGGCGCCGATCGCCTCGCGCAGACGGGCCTGCTGACTGACCAGTGGCACCGCCAGTGGCGAGGTGTCAGGAAGCGTCAGGGTCTGGCCGGCCAGCGGCATGCGAGCAGGACGAGCCGACGCATTTGCCGCTGAGGGCGTTTCCTGCATGGCGATGCGCCGCCCCTCACCGTGGGAAAGATCCACCATGTAGCGCTGACGCATGTCCGCTCCCCGGGAATCCAGCAGCAGAGACAACGGCGCCCCTTCGAGCGCCTGCGGGTCAACCAGCGTGAATTCGTGACGCCCCGAGGAGACTCGGTTCATTTCCGCCACGGTGGCCACGGCCAGAGCCTGGGCATCCACCGGGCCCAACGCGGCGCGTTGCAATGCCTCGGACGACAAGGGTGTCTGCTGGATGTCGCGATACAGACCGGGATGGTTCATCAGGAAGGCGCTCACGCCATACAACAGCACGAAGGGCACCAGCGCGACGCCGCAATACAGATGCAGAGAGCGGATCCAGGGATTGAGTCGCTGCGCCAGGGTCTTGCGCCGCCCTCGCTGACGGGGGGTGTCCTGACGCAGGGACGTGGCGCGCGAGGCGGGCCGTTGAGCGGGGGCACCGGGTGCGACATCTGACATGATGACTCTGTTCCTGGGGTGAGCGACGACAAGGTGGATGCACACGCCTTCGCGCGGGTGCGATCAAGAGGCGCAGATGATAAGACAAATACACCTCATCGGCGAATGATTCTCACATGCAGTCACATCGCGCAATCGAATGGCGCGGATCGTCGACGCCAGATGGCAGATCGCCCCCGCTGCCAGGGGCAACGGGGGCGATCAGAGCGGCGATTTCACGCCAGGGAGCAGACGTGCTCGCTCAGACGATGACGCCCTGGCTGCGCAGGTAGTCATCGTAGGTGCCGGAGAAGTCGACCACACCCTCGGCATTCAGCTCGATGATGCGCGTGGCCAACGAGCCGACGAATTCACGGTCGTGGCTGACGAAGATCAGCGTGCCCGGATAGTTTTCCAGCGCGAGGTTGAGTGCCTCGATGGACTCCATGTCCAGGTGGTTGGTCGGCTCATCCATCACCAGCACGTTGGGCTGCTTGAGGATCAACTTGCCGAACAACATGCGGCCCTGCTCACCACCGGAAAGCACCTTGACCGACTTCTGGATGTCGTCATTGGAGAACAGCATGCGCCCCAGGGTGCCACGCACGACCTGCTCGCCCCCACCGGTCCACTGCGACATCCAGTCGTAGAGGCTCATGTCGTTGGCGAAGTCATGCGCGTGGTCCTGCGCGTAGTAGCCGACTTCCGCGGCGTCGGTCCACTTCACTTCACCGGCATCCGGGTGCATCTCGCCGACCAGGGTGCGCAGCAGCGTGGTCTTGCCGATACCGTTCGGACCGATGATGGCGACACGCTCACCGGCGGCGACCGTGAAGCTGAAGTTCTCGAACAGGGTGTTGCCATCGAAGCCCTTGGCGAGCTTGTCGATCATCACCGCGTTGTTGTGGACCTTTTTGGTCTGCTCGAAGCGGATGAACGGGCTGACGCGTGAGGACGGCTTGATCTCGTTGAGCTGGATCTTGTCGATCTGCTTGGCACGCGAGGTCGCCTGCTTGGCCTTGGAGGCGTTGGCGGAGAAGCGGCTGACGAAGGACTGCAGCTCGGCGATCTGCGCCTTCTTCTTGGCGTTGTCGGCCTGCAGCTGTTCACGCGCCTGGGTGGCGGCGGTCATGTACTCGTCATAGTTGCCCGGGAACAGACGCAGCTCACCGTAATCCAGGTCCGCCATGTGGGTGCAGACACTGTTCAGGAAGTGACGGTCGTGCGAGATGATGATCATGGTGCTGGAGCGCGCGGTCAGCACGCCTTCCAACCAGCGGATGGTGTTGATGTCCAGGTGGTTGGTCGGCTCATCGAGCAGCAGGACGTCAGGATCGGAGAACAGCGCCTGCGCCAGCAGCACGCGCAGCTTCCAGCCCGGCGCGACTTCACTCATCGGCCCCAGGTGCTGCTCGATGGGGATGTCGAGGCCCATCAGCAGCTCACCGGCACGCGCTTCGGCGGTGTAGCCGTCAAGCTCGGCGAATTCGACTTCGAGGTCGGCGACCTTCATGCCGTCTTCCTCGCTCATCTCCGGCAGCGAGTAGATGCGGTCACGCTCGGCCTTGACCACCGCCAGGCGCTCGTGACCCATGATGACGGTGTCGAGCACCGTGTATTCCTCATAGGCGAACTGGTCCTGACGCAGCTTGCCCAGACGGGTGTTGGGCTCGAGCATGACGTGGCCACCGGACGGCTCAAGATCGCCGCCGAGAATCTTCATCATGGTCGACTTACCGCAGCCGTTGGCACCGATCAGGCCATAGCGATTGCCACGACCGAATTTGGCGGAGACGTCTTCAAACAGCGGCTTGGCACCGAACTGCATGGTGAGATTGGCGGTAGAGATCACGAGGGAATATCCGTTTGGAATGAAAAGGTGGGCGGTGACGAAGCGTCACGCTGGCGCCGGATGATACGGGGTCTGGAATCGCGGTCCGTCAGGCATCAGCCACGGAAGAAGACTTCCAGCAGGTGATAGCCGAACTTGCTCTTCAGCGGCCCCTGCAGGGTATTGAGCGGGCCCTTGAAGATGGCGCGATCGATGCCGCCGACCATCTGGCCGGGGCGCACTTCGCCCAGGTCACCGCCCCGCTTGCCGGAAGGACAGGTGGAGTGCTTCTTCGCCAGCTTCTCGAACGGCTGGCCGCGCTCCAGTGACTGCTTGAGACGCTGCGCCTCGGCCTCGGTCTTCACCAGAATGTGGCGTGCCATGGCAATACGAGCCATCTCATGTCCTCTTGCAAGCGAATGCGTGCCTGTCTTCTCCCGGTTCGCGTTCTGTCCCTCCGAGGTGCCGACCTGTCAGCGACGACCTGCGACAACAGGCGCATGACGAGGGAGATGGCGGGAGGCCAGACGAAAGATGAGGGAGACAACAGCCAACAAGGTGAATCTGAAGGCGGGCATGATAACAGCTCAGGAAGACAGACGCTGCAGTGCGTGTTCGCAGCCGCTTCTGACAGGCGAGCCTCCGGTAACGCCAGACGCAGGCGCGGAGATCGAGACCCGTCTCGCGCCATCAGGTGTTGCCGGGAGATCTCGGAGCGTCACACCGAAAGAAGGAGGGGGGGAACTGGCGACACGCAGATGCCTGACAGGACATGCGCGTCAGAGATTCACGCATGTCCTGCCAGGCATCTACGCGGGCCGGGAAAGGCAAGGTTCCAGCCCATGCCATGTTCCCGGCCACTTGCTCACGCCTTCCCCGTCATCTTGCGCCGTCTTTCTAGAGCAGGCCGGCCTGGACATCATCCTGTATGCCCTGAAGGCCGACATCGTCGCTCATCGGCGCCTGCTCATCATTGGAGACCGGAATCGCGTCGCCGTCCTCGAGCATGCTCATCATCGCGAGTGCATTCGGTGAGCCAGCCGGAGTCACATCCGGATCACGCGTGATCTGGAAGGACGCCAGATCCTGTGAACCGCCATTGAAGGTGATACGCAACACCTGCACCCCCTCCTCCAGGTCCAGCGTCAGCGAGGGGCCATCGACATAGACTCCCCAGGCGCCGGAATTGGGCAGCGTGCCACTGGCCTCGTCATAGAACTCGCCATTCTTCTCCACCGAGGCCGTGATGCTGCGCCCATTGTCAGGAGCGGAGGTGACGAATGACAGCGTGTGAGCGCCGGCCTGCTCGACATCGATGGTGTACTCAAGCCATTCACCATCCTCTACCCAGCCTATCGCTTCCCCCTCACCGACGATATCCACCGGTGTATCGCGATAGTTCGAGCCGAACTGAGCGCTGGAGAGCTCGTTGTAGGCCTCCCCTTGCCCGCCTTCATCAAAGTTGACGGCATCGAGGCTGAGTCCCTCATCCGCCTGCACCTGCCAGGGGATGCCTCCCGCATTGAAGGCCTGCTGACCATCAAGGGAGAGCGAGAATCCCTGCAGGTCCATGGAACCGCCATTGAAGGTCAGCCGCAGCACCTGCTCTCCAGCCTCCAGGGTCACCTGGGCGGTCTCGGTACCCACGAAACTGGTCCAGCTACCGGTCGGTGAGACCCCTACCGGTGTGGCGCTGGCGTACGGGGCGTCGGCCTCCTTGGCAAAGGTTGCGGTAATGCTGCGCTGCCCTCCCCCCGGGACTCCCAGGGAAGCCAGGAAGGCCATGTCGTAGGTACCGGCCTGTTCGACGTTCAAGGTGTACTCCACCCATTCGCCATCCTCGATCCAGCCGATGGCGCTGCCGCCGCTGGCCATGTCCACGCCCTCACCGCGAACATCGGTCCCCTCCTGCACCTCGCTGGAATCGTTGTAGGCGACATCCTGTCCGCCTTCATCGTAATTCACCGCCTCAAGGCTGAAGTCACTGCCTACCTGCCAGGGCTGACCATCGTCGGTGTACGCCTGCTGGCCATCGTCCACCGGCGCCACCAGCGTCAGATTCAGAGAGGCCAGATCCAGCTGTCCGCCGTTGAAGGTCAATCTGAGCACCTGCTCACCTTCCTCCAGCGCGAAGGTCAAGGGACCCACATCGGTGAAGTTGGTGAAACCGTCGGTGTCCGGTACCGCCACCGCCTGGCCCTCGGTATAGAAGCTGCCGTCCTGCTCGAAGGCGGCGGTGATCGACTTGCCGTCGGAAGTCGCCGAGGCGGAGAAGTTCAGTGCATAGGTGCCCGCCGTCTCGACATTCAGGGTGTACTCGAGCCACTCACCGTCGGCCACATAGCCGATGGCCAGACTGCCATTGGAGATATCCACCGCTTCGTCGGAACGGAAGCCATCGCCCTGGTGGGCCTGCGTGGTGTCGTTGTAGGCGACGCCCTGGCCACCGTTGTCGAACAGGCGCGCCTCCAGTGTCAGGCCATCGCTTCCCACCGCCCAGGCAGTCTCGCCGGCATTGAAGGCGCTCTGTCCCACCGGCTCGGGATTGTCGAGGAAGTTCGGCACACCGTCGTTGTCATCGTCGTCGTACAGATCCACTCGTCCATTGCCGTCAGCATCTTCCGCCCCTGCGGGATCGTAGGTAGTGACGTTCTCCACCAGGAAGATGTTGTCGTTGTAGTCGTAGTTCACCCCCGCGTAATCCTGGATCACGATATAGGTATCCGGGATTTCGTTGCCGGCGGCGTCCCTGGCCACATACACACGGATCAGGTGGCCATCATTCTCGTCCCAGTTGAGATTGTTGCCGGGAGTGCCGATGGCATCGACGGTGTCCTCATGGAGGTTGGCGTCGGGATCGGACCAGGAAATATAGCCCTGGCGGCCCGATATCTCAGCGAAGAAACCAAAGGGCGCATCGCGATCCAGGGTGGTGGTGGTCAGCAGATCTCCCTCATTGAGCGTGCGCGGCAGCAACGTCTGACCATCGGCCTCATCGTGGGCCAGCACCTCGTCGATATCACGGCTGTCGACGTCGTGGATGAACAGTCGTGCCACGTCGCCCTGGGTATGGTAAGCCGCCAGCTGAGTGATCTTGATCGGCGAGCCACCATCGGCGCGCTGGAAGTACGGAGACAGGATCTCATCGCCGTTGGCCTCCACCAGCCCTCCCTGGTTCATCTGCCCTTCGGCAACATTGGTCGAGTAGCCGAAGGCATCGATGATCTCCTGCACTCCCGGTTCCTGGCCGCTTTCTGAGCGATTCTGGGCCAGGCCGGCAAGCTCGATGACCTTCTCTCCCTCATCCGCATCACTTGAGGTGATGATCAGGCTGGACTCGTAGAGGCTGCCATCGTTGGGGTCGTCGGCGATGAAGCGCACGATCACATCGACTGACTCACCCGGCTCCAGCGTCACCGCAGTGAAGGCCTCCGTCAGCTCGAACAGCGTCGCATCACTGACCTCGATACGAGTGATGTCGAGACTCTCGAAGCCATCGTTTCTCAGCGTGACGGTCACCTCGTCATGCACCTCCTGCGCGGCATTGGCCGGATTCTCGATGCGCGACATCACCAGGCGATCGTTGGAAGGCACGCCGTCATTGTTGATGACCGTCAGCTCACCACCAGACACCGGTGTCACGCCCTCGATGAGGAACATGTTGTCGTTGTAGTCATAGTTGATCCCGGTGTAATCCATGATCCCCAGGTAGGTGTCGGGGATCACGTTGCCCTCGGCATCGAGAGCCCGGAACATGCGCACGGTATAGCCGCGCTCGATACCCTCGGCATCGGCCGGCGGGGTGCCGCCTCCGGTCGGGTTGAGTGACGGGTCCGTGGACAGATTGGCCACTTCGATACCGAACACGCCACTTCCGGCCCACCCGGCCGGGATATCATCGAGCCCGAAGGTCGCGGTGGCGAAGTTGCCGTTGCTCAATACCGGCAGGATCGACTGGTTATTGTCGCCCGCGTGATTGGAGAAGATCACGTCCTGCCCCTTGTCGCCGGGGTTGTGGATACCCAGCGTCGCCCCGCCACCGCCATGATAGGCCGCCAGCTGGGTGATCCTGGCCTCGCCAGCCCCCTCGGCCAGAGACCAGTAGCGCGATAGCACCTCGTCATCATTGACCGGGCGATACAGATCGAAGTCGTTGAGTACCGAATTCTCTCCGCCACCGACGGTCGACAAGCCTTCGATACGGTTACCGAAGCCGAACACCTCCCACACCTCGTTGACGTTGGGCTCCCAGCCACCCTCGTCACGCGCCTGCCAGAAGCCTGCCATGTGGATCTCGGCGATCGGAGAGTCGGCATCGTTGGTGGTGAGACGGATACGGCCCTCGAAGACCCCATCACCGGCATTGTTGGACGGCGCGGTGTAGCTGTCCCGGTCGAACAGCACCGTGACCTCGAGGGATTGCCCCGCGGCCAGCGTCAGGCCATCAAACACCCCGGGGTCCGCCAGCGTGAAGGGGCCGTCTATGTCGGCATCGAGCACTTCCAGCACATCGCTGCCGGTGTTGGAAATGGTGACCGTGGCACTTTCCTTGAAGTCACGATCGGGATTCGAACCGCTGTTGTTGTCCAGATAACTGAAGTGCAGGCGATCGGAGTAGTAGGCGGCATCACCGCTCTCTACCACGATATCGGCGTTGTCGCTGCCGGCCACCGGCATCACATCGAGATAGTCGAGATCATCGGCACCATCGGCGGTGGACACCGCACGCAGGTTGTACTCCACCCCGGCCTCGAGCTCGACATAGGTGCCCTCTTCACCAGCGTCACCCACTCCCGGATAGGCCAGCAGTTTCACCGACTGCCCGTTGAGCGTCAGGGCCAGGCCCTGGCCATCATCGGCGCCCGCATTCGCGGCCAGATCCAGACGATAGAGCCCGCTGCTGTCCACGCTGAAGTAGAAGTCGGCGGTCAGCTCGTTGAGGGTGCGTGCGCTGTCACCGCTCTCGAGCTCGATGCGCGACCCGTTCGAGACATCGGCATAGACCGGGATGAAGCTGTCGGACGGTGCATTCGGTACCTGCAGCAGATCGATGTTCGGCCCCACGGCACCCGGCGCGGTCAGGGTGATGGTGTTGCTGCCCTGCTGCAGAGCGACCAGCGTGTTCTGGAAGAACCAGTCGCTCTCGTCAGCGTTGCTCTGGCCTTCGAAGTTCAACATCCCGAGGTCGACACCATTGATCGCAAGCCCCAGGGGACGGTCATCCTTGGTCGCGGCAAGCGCGTAGCGGAAGGCGATGTCATAGCTTCCCGTCTCGGCGACATCGAGTGTCCAGGTGATGGTCTGATCACCCGTTCCCGCGAAGTCGACGTACCCATCACCGGACGCGTTGCGATCATCATCGCTTGTCAGTACCACCACGGCGCCATCGAGCACTGCCCCCTCGGCCTCGTACTCATCGACGCCAGGCGTGGTATCCGGCGCTTCCTGCAGGATCTCCAGCTGGTCGATATTGGGGCCGGTGTCGGCGGTGGCCTGCAGGCGCACCGTGTTCTGACCACTGACCAGCGTCGCTGCCACGGCCTCGGTCAACCACTCGGCCCAGGCTGCATCCCCCGTCAGGCCGTCGGGCGGACTGAAGTCAAACACCCCGACACTGACATTGTTGACGAACACTTCCAGCGGGCGATCAGCATTGCCGCCGTTGGCATAGCGCAGATGCAGCACCGAGTCGCCAGCCTGCTCGGCATCCAGCTCGAACGTGAAGGTGAGGAAGTCGGCATTGGTAGACCCGAAGTCCGCATAGCCACCTGGCGTGCCGTCGGTGTCGTCGGTATTGCCATCGAGCCCGAAGGCACCGGGGCGCAGGCCATTGGGCAGGTCCGGCTGGTTGGTCTCGGGGTTGTCGATGTCGCGAATCTGGATCTCGGCGTCCGTCCCCGTCGCGAGCGTCACGGCGGTGCCGTCGTCAGGCGTCCTGTCCTCGGCCTGAATGACCAGCAGCGAGACCAGCTCATCCGTCGGGTCGACAGGGTCCACGGGGTCGACCGGATCCACCACCCCGCCCGGTGCCGGGTCGAGGCGAATGATCTGGCTCTGGCCATTGCCGCGATTCAGGGTCAGCAGATAAAGCTGGCCGGTGACCGGATTCTCGATGATGTCCAGTGGGTCGACGTAACTGATGACGTTGCCCTCAGGATCCCGCAGTACGTCATCGCCAATCACGTTGCCGTTGGCATCCAGCGTGATCGAGCGCACGTCATCACCGCCGGAGTACTCGGTGAACAACACGTTGCCCTGCAGATTGCCGCCGAAGACATCACTGGTGTATTCCACTGCGCCGTTGGGCGAGCGATTCTCGCCGAGCGAATAGACACCCGAGATATCGTAGGTGCCCTCGGGGTTAGTGCCTGTCGGATACTTGTCGACCTGATTGGGGTCGGTGGCACTGGTCGGATTGCCGCCGTTCAGGATGTACTCGTCGCGCAGCGGGTTGGGATGCCCGTAATAGCCTCCCTCGACGATCTTGAACAGATAGTCATCCTGCTTCTCGACACTGGTGTAGCGCTCGTCCTCCGGCGTCGACGGGTCATCCGGCACGTTGCCGCCTGCCGCCGAACCGTTGGTCGGCACGTACAGGAAGCCATTGGAATGCCACACCAGGTCGTAGGCGTTGCGCGCCCCGGTGGCAAAGATCGTCAGCACCGCGTCGCTGGCGTAGGGGTCGTAGTAGGACTCGAGCACGTTGCCGGACTCGTCCTGCACCGTGGCGACACCACGCTCATCGAACACCAGGAACTCGCCATTGCCCATCGGGATCGGGTCGTCCTTGGGATGGCCATCCGGGTCATCGAAGCGAGTATTCTGGCCGTTGTCGGGAAGCGGCTCGGTAGTGACATCGAAGCCACCGGGAGGCGCATCACGGGTCGGGTCGATCTCCATCACCGCGGCATTCAACAGACGCTCCGGACGATTGCCCCAGGCGCTGTCCGGCTCGCCCATGGCAGAGTTGGAGCCCTGGATCAGATACAGCAGATGACTCGGGACATCGGGATTGGTCTCGGCGTCGTAATCCGGATTCGCCCGGAACTCCAGGCTGTTGGTCACGTGGTCGCCATTGGAGCGTGGCAGGCCAGTGATGTAGGGCTCGGCGGTGCCCGAGAACTCGCTACCGCCCTCCAGGGTGATCTTGGTGATCCGGCCACTGAAGTCAGGCACGCCGTTGTCACGGCCAGACAGCGGGATCGGATAGTTGTCGGTGATCCACAGCACGTCGGGGTCGGTGGGGTCGATCACCAGCCCGATGATCCCGCGGCGATCATTGCTGGCATCGGCCCCGTCCTGATGGAAGTAATCGCTCGGCAGCGAAAGCTCCTGGCGGTTGCCGAGGGAGCCATCGACGGGGTCGATGTCGTAGCGCAGGATCTGCCCACCAATGGTCGCGATGTACATCGTCGAGCCATCGGCGGTGATCTCCAGCGAGGTGAAACCGAAGGCGTTGTCAGAGGCACCGTCGAGTTCCACCACGTCATTGAAGGCCACATCGCGAGCGACGATCTCCGGGGCTTCGCCGGTGATGAAGGTGTTGGTGTACTTCTGGAACTCACGGGTCGGCGCGTCCAGGTCGTCGTTGGCGCCACGATCCTGGAAGCCGTCGATGATCAGCGTATAGCTGGTGAACTCCTTGAGCGTCTGGCTCGGCGAGATGGTCAGGGAATCGAAGCCACCGGTGGTGTTGGCGTTGAAGCTGACCTCCTCTCCGGTCAGCGTCTCGATCAGACGGATCGAACCGTCAGCCAGGCTCTCGAGCAGCGCCCCGCCGCGGCCGTCCACCACCGAGATGCCGACGAAGATGTCGGACGTCGGGTCGACCCCGCTCGGCAGGCCGCCGTCGTCGGGATCCAGATCGACTTCCACCTCGTTGTCACCGACCCCAGCGATGGCGCGCGCGTCAGTGAAGAAGGCGTAATCCTCGGCGGCGATGCGATCATCTTCCGGCGTCAGGTCCGGCAGTGCCTGGATCTCGAGGTACTGGATCTCGGTGTTCTCGTTGTCGAGACCCAGGGAATCCAGTGTCAGACGCCCATCGCTGACCTGCACGATGCGGGTGACCAGATCCGAGCGGAAGCCATCGGTATCATCTGACGGATTGCCGTCCGCCGGGAAATCATCGGGCCGGAACGGGGTGAAGGGATCATTGAACAGCTCGCCCTCGGCATTGAGCACGTTGCGACTGTCGTAGGGCCCGGAGGTATCCCCGATGGAGACGGTGACCTCGTAGTAGCCATCGTCCAGCTCGATCTCCCAGCCGGCGCGCACATAGGCGCTTCCCGGCTGGTCGAAGTGGGCGTAGGTGCCCTGGCGCGGGTCGAGCCCGGCGATGTCGTCAGTGCGATCATTCACCGCCACGCTGGTCAGCGCGCTGATGTCCAGCGGCTCGGTGCCGGGCTCGCCGTCGTAGATCGACGCCTCGGTGATCCAGCCGTACTGATGGGTCTGGTCGTCCACGGTCACCGATTGGGTGCCGAAGGCCTTGCCGTTGTCGGCGATGTAGCCATCCGGCACCGCGGTGCCTTCGGGCTGGAAGTTGATCTTGACCGAGAAGCGCTCGCCCGGCTCCACCGGACGCTCCGGCACCACGCCATCACGGCTCACCGTCAGGCTGTCGATGTTGGGGCCGGCGTTGCCCAGGTTGGCAAGGCGAATGGTGTTGTCGCCGGCCTCGAGCTCCACCTCGAGCGTCGTGGTGGTCCAGTTCTCCCAGCCGGCGGCGTCGGTCCCCGTGGAGGCAAAGGCCAGATTCCCCTGACTCAGCCCGTCCACCAGGATGTCCATGGGGCGATTCGCGCCGTTGGAACCGGCATTGGTATAGCGAACCTCCAGGGTGTAGGTACCGGACTCATCGACCGCCACCTGGAACTCGGCGGCGTCACCGGCGTCGGCTCCCATGTCCAGATAACCGGTGCCGGTAAAGTCATCCCACAGCCCATCTGGCCCGGAGGCGACATTGGTTTCCGGATTGTCGGCATCGCGCACCTGGGTATCACCGTCGGTATCGATGATGGTCAGCGCCTCGCCCTCGATGGCGAAGTTGAATGCAGGCGTGCCGTCGCCCTCCGCGAAGCTGACCACCTCGCTGGCGCTGGCCTCGTTGCCGGTGGCATCGGTGACGAACAGCGAGACGGCGAGATCGCCGCTCTGATCATCGAGCTGGCCGCTCAGATCCAGCGTGATGTTGCCATCGGCGTCCGGCGTCACTGCCTCACGGGTCGCGCCGCCGTCGAAGGACACGGCAACGCTGATCACGTCATCATCGATGCCGGAGACGTTGAAGACTGCCGCCGCCAGCTGACTGGCATCGAGAGTGTCGTCAGCCGCGACGATGGCGAGATCGCCGTCCTCATCGGCACTCACATCCTCCGGGATCGGGCCGCTGCCGGCATCGGTCACTTCGATGCGATCGATGTTGGGCCCGGTGGTGGCGCCAGCGGGAATCGCCAGCACGATGGCGTTGCTGCCCGCCTCCAGGCTGACGGTGAAGGTCTCGAAGACCCAGTGGTCGAAGCCTTCTTCCCCGCCGCTGCCGTCCGGGTCCGTGCTGGCCATGGCCAGCATCAGCGGATCGCCGCCATTGATCACCAGATCCAGCGGACGATCGGTATTGGTGGCGTAACGCACACTGATGTCGTACTGACCGGCCTGGGCCACCTCGATCTGCCAAGCGACGTTATCGCCAGCCGTGTCGCCGAAGTCCAGATAGCCGGTACCGGAGAAGCCCGGCCGCAGACCGTTCTCCAGATTCGCATTGTCTTCGGGATTGTCGGCATCGCGCACTACGGTATCCGTCGCGTTGGCGCCGTCATCGAAGCTCGTCACCGTGCCGTCTTCGGCCTGCAGACGCAGGGGCGAGAACGGCGCTTCATCGACATCATTCACGGTGACCGAGAGCTGCGCGGTGGTGGAGAGATCGCCGTCACTGACGCTGACCTCGACGTCATAGACGCCATCTTCGTCATCATCGACCGCCAGCTCGAAATCGCGAGCACTGGTGAAGCTCAGCACGCCGGTGGTGGCGTCAATGGTGAACAGCGGAGAGTCGGCCCCGCCAGTGATGGCGAATACCGGCGCGTTGAGGCCGAGAGTCCCCCCGTCTTCATCGACGAGCGGGATCGCGCCAATCTCGGTCAGGTTCTCATCCACTGCAAACGCGGTCTGGTCGATGGCGATGCTCTCATTGAGATCTGCCACGGTGATCAGGGTGTCCTGTGACACGCTGTCCTCGCCATCGGTCACCGTCACGGTCAGCTCGTAGATACCATCTTCATCGCTGTCGGCGGCCAGTTCCGCGTCCGGTGGATTGAGGAAGGCGATTCCTCCACTCGCCACGTCGTAGGTGAAGAGCGCGGCATCGGCACCGGACAGCGTCACCGTCAGGCTGTCGCCATCGGCATCCTCAAGCACCAGACTTGCCACGCCTGCACTGTTCTCGTCGACACTGATCGCGGCACCGAGTCCCGCCAGGGTCGGGGCAGTATTGACCGGCTCATCGATACGCTCGAATTCAAGCGAGTCGATACGCATCAGCTCGCCACCGGCACCACGCAGTTCGAGGCTTGCCAGATCACCGGCGGTGACCTCGACGGGCGTCTCGAAGACGATTTCCTTGCGGTTGCCGCTCTGGCCAGCATTTCCGCGCGCGCCACTGCCGACGAAGGTGCCGAAGTCGTCGTTCAATACCACGTCGGCGCTCAGGCTATCGGTTGTCGTGTTGCGCGCTTCAAGCACGGTGTCACCGATGGTCAGGGTCAAGGTGCCTTCACCGTCGGTTTCATCGAACACATAGAGGCGTGCGATGTACCAGCCCGGCTCCACGCCGCCCGCCGAGAGATCAGTGCCGATCATCGCCGGCGCATTGCTGGTCAGACGAATCAGCTGCTCGTTGGACGCCGACGCACTGCCGGTGACGATCAGGTTACCGGCGTCGAGATCCGTGAAATCTTCCGCCTCGATCGTGATGCTATCGCCAACCTGGGTGCCTTCGATGATGAAGCTCAGCGACTGGGTCGCTGACAGACCACTCGGGTCGGTGGCGCGCACGACAACATCGAAGGTGCCTCCTTCACTTGGCGTGCCTTGAATGACACCGTCGATCACCTCGAGTCCGGCAGGCAGATCCTCGGCCGTCAATGTCAGGCTGTCGCCATCGGCATCGGAGAACAGCGAGGCGAAGTCCGCCAGCGGAATCTGGAGGAAGCTCTCGCCCACCTCTCCAAAGTAGGGCTCGAGAGCGGCAGGCTCCGCCACCGGGGCGTCGTTGACGTTCTCGATGCTCAAGGCGAAGTCGGTATCGGTACTGGCGGTGCCATCATCGGCGGTCACCGTGATGGTGTAATCGCCCGGCACCAGACCAGCGAGGCTCCCGGACAGCACAGTGTCGCTGACACTCAGCCCGTCCACGGTGACCGGCAGGCCATCGCCATCGGTGACCTGAAAGCTGAAGGCGAGGTCATCGCCATCGTCATCGACGAAGGGCAGGTCAACCTCGAGATTCGCGCCTTCGTCGAGACTCAGGTCAGCGATGCCACCTCCCACCACGCGCGGTGCGCTGTTGGTGTCATCGACATCGGCTTCTGACAGGCTTACGCCACTGAAGCTCGCACTGCCCTTGGCGCCCACATCATCGTCGTTGACGAAGACCAGCGAATCGAGGGTGATGCCCGCATGCGCCGAGAGATCGATGGTGAAGCGCAGGGTGCCATCGCCATTGTCGATGCCCTGCCCACGCAGATCGACAAAGCCACCCTGCGTCTGGCTGCCGCCCAGCTGATAGACGCTGTTTCCGCCATTGAACGGATTGGAATCGGCATCGAAGCCGATGGCAACGATCTCGGGGACCGGCGAATCGGATATGGCCACATCCAGGGTCAGGATGCTGCCACTGGTGATCGTGTAGTCCTCCGGCAGGGCTGCCCGCTTCCAGACATTGTCGTTCAACGTCAGAGTGCCACCGTCGTCTTCCACCACCGCCCCCGTGCCAACGGAGGGATTGTCCTGGGTCGTGTTGTAGGCGCTGATCGTGGCGTCATCGAAGGTGACATCCAGCGTCACGCTGCCGACGACGGCCAGCGTGACCGCCTCCGCGACACTCGCCTCATTGCCGGCGGCATCGGTCACGATCAGGGTCACGATCACATCGCCTGGCGCCTGTGTGGAGAGATCGACCGTCAAGGTGTCGCCATCGCTGACAACGGACTGACGGGTCACACCGCCGTCGAAGCTGATCTCGAGAGTCGAGCCGTCATCGATTCCCGCGACACCGAATACCACGCTGGCGCTGTCATCCGCCTCGATGGCATCTTGCGGGCCTTCGAGTGCCAGGTCGCCCCCCTCATCGGCGGTGGTATCCAGCGTCAGCGCCAGGCTCTGTTCGGCACGGTTGCCGAAGGCATCCATGGCGATCAGCGTGACCGACAGATCGCCATCAGCGAATCCCGACAGATCCAGCGTGAAGCTGCCATCCGGGTTCGGCACCACCTCCTGGACCGTGATTCCCTCATCGAAGGTCACGCCGACGAAGGTGATGTCAGCATCCAGTCCGCTGACGCTGAAGCCCGCTTCACCGACGGTCGCGCCATTGAGGAGGGGGTCTACGGCGGTAAAGGTCAGCACAGAGGCATCGGCATCCGCCACGACATCCCCTACCGGGCCCGTGCCCGCCGTGGTGACCTCCAGGCGATCGACATTGGGCCCATTGCTGCGCCCATCAGGGATCGTCAGCGTGACGGTGTTGTCACCGACCTCCAGACTCGTCGTCAGGGTGTGGTAGCTCCAGACATCGAAGCCCTCAGGGTCGACGTTGCCAGCGTTGGGGTCAGTCCCGACAAAGGCGAGCTCGGAGGACTCGCCGTCATTGATCGAGAGAGCCAACGGACGCGCGCCATTGCTGGCATAGCGGAAGTTGAGGTCGTAGTCGCCCGCCTCGGCCACATTGACGGTGAAGGTCAGGCTATCTCCCGGCGCGCTGCCGAAATCCACGTAACCGGTGCCGGAAAAGTCCGGACGCAGTCCGACAAAGCCACCGGCCTCGGGATTCGCGGCGTCACGCACCACGGTGGCGGCCCCGTTGTCGGCGCCCAGCACGGCATCCTCTGCCTGCATCACCACTGGCGCAATCACCGGATCGACAGGCTCCACCGCATCGGCCTCCAGAAGCGCCACCTCGATCTTGTCGATGTTCGGCCCGTTGGTCGCGCCGCCCAGACGCAGGGTATTGCTGCCCGCGGCCAGCGTGATCTCCAGCGTCTCGGTCGACCAGCCCTCCCACGCGGAAGGCCCGCCATTGCCTGGCTGGTTGTCTGCGGGCACATCATCGACATCATCGGGGTAGTAATTCGGCGCAGTCACCGCTGCGAACTGGAAGGTACCAATCTGGCCTGGCGTCCCCTCATCGATGAGAAAGAGGCCAATGGGACGCGCCGAGCTGCTGGCATAGGTCACGGTGACGCTGTACGTGCCGGCGGTAGCCACTTCGAAAGTGAAGTCACCGTAGGCCTCGGCATTGCCCGATGCCCAGTCGAGATAGCTGGCGCCTTCGGCGCCGACCCGGAAGGTTTCCCTGCCATTGGTGAAGCTGGCGATATTGTCGAGAGTCACCACACGATTGGTGCCAGCGTCGGCGACATCAGACGTCGAGCCGATATCGAGATCCTCACCCTGAATGACGAAGACGTCCGGGTCCGGTGCACGCACTTCCAGATAGTCGACGTTGGGGCCACTGGCCCCATTGGAGGTGAAGGACACCGTGTTCTCGCCCGCCTGCAGCTGAACGCGAATGGTACGCTCGCCGAACTCACTGAAATCAGTGGCGTCGCCGGTCAGGGTCGTGCTCGGCAGATCAAACATTCGATCCTGAAGTTCGCCATTGACGTCCAGGCGCAATGGGCGGTTTCGATCAGACCCATCGCCATTCTGGCTGAGCGCATACCCCAGCGCGAGTTCATATTCACCGGCCTCGGTGACGCTGAAGGTGAAGGTCAGCGTCTCGCCGGTCGCGCCGCCGAAGTCCACGTAGGCAGTGCCTGATGCATTGGCGGTATTGGACGGATTATCCCCCCCTGTCACCACCTCGATACCGGCTCCACCGATGGAGGATGCATTGCCATCTCCGTCGTCATCGCTGAGGTCTTCGGCCTCGATACGAAGGGTAGTGAAGCTTTCCGGTGCGATGAGCGCCGCCGTGGCCAGAGGGGCAGGTTCGGCCAGCAAGGCTGGCCCTGTGCCCGCGGCAGGTTCATCACTACTGGTCAGTAGCGCCTGGGCGGCTTGCGGCGTGTCCTCCTGGTCACTCACCTCCTCGGCGACGACATCCGGTGACTCGACCTCGAAGCCGAACTGCTCACCAGACCCGGGCAGTACCTCGCCTCTTTCGTCCAACGCTTCGATCATCATCTTGAGCTTGCCTGATAGAGGGGTAGGCAGATGATCAAAGACAAAGGGACGCTCAAAGCGCTCAAATACCGACAGTCGATCCTGCGCATCCTCGAATGTCATTCGTATTGACTTGATGGAATCCCCCCACGCTGAGGGAAATGGCGTAACCATTATCTCGTGATCCTGGAACGTCTTTCCCTCAAGACGATCACCACTCCTGATACGTGATGCCATGGACTCAAGACGACTCGATACGAATGACATGGAATACATTTTCCCTACCCCTCGAATAATTTTTAGTGGCGATTTCTACGCCATCTTTAGACCTCACGACACGACGTCCCTCACCGGCAATGAATCCCCGATGACGTTCCACTCTCCAACGCTTTCCCAAAGAGTTCGAACATGACCGGCAAAGGCTCGTAAACCCGTCAAAAACGAGTCTAGACGCGGCCTATCGCAAGACAAGAGGTATTTCCACTCACCCTCGAAATGGCAATATGCATCAGATTCCCACATCAAAATAAATTCAATGAAAACAATACAGTGAATGCTTTGAAATAATAAAACACCACCCCTATAAACCCTCGATACGACTTGCGTGAGGAGAAAAACAATGCTGAATACCAGAGAAAATAATCTTGTCGAAATCCAGAACCTTCATACTTTTTGAAAAACGTAAACCATATGGATCTTCACCATCAGACATGAGCAAAATAAACAGCAAAAACCAGCAAAATAAAACCCGGAAAGTTTTTTATTGATCATCGAAATATTCACTTGCTCGCCGAGCATTCAGCAGCAATATTTCTACAGGCAGTCAGAGGAATAAAAAAGAATAGCCTAATAAATAGATGATCAATATTGACCACATAACCATGGCGTCTCCTCAAGACAACGTGAAATATCCGAGCTCAGGTAGCCGTCAACGACGGTGACGTGGATAAAAAGAACACCAACGACGCTAGGGAACGACACCATGGCCATCTCCCGGGAAGGTAATGACCTGCAAAAGATCCTGGACCACTGTCGGCACAGCTTTGTCTACGTCGGCCTCTTCAGCTTGTTCATCAATCTGCTGATGCTGGTGCCGCCGCTCTACATGCTGCAGGTCTATGATCGAGTCATCACGACACGTAGCCAGGAAACGCTGCTGATGCTGACCCTGGTGGTCGTGTTCCTCTTCATGGTGATGGGGGCCCTTGAACTGATTCGCTCGAGAATCCTGGTCCGAGTCGGGAATCGACTGGACGTACTGATCAGCCCGAGACTTTACAGTGCCATGTTCAAGCACTCCCTGATGACGCCGGGCAAGCCCTCCGCACAGCCGTTGAACGACCTCACCACCCTTCGCCAATTCCTTTCCGGCAACGGCCTGTTCGCCTTCTTTGACGCGCCCTGGGTGCCGATATACATCGGCGTGCTGGCACTGTTTCACCCATGGTTTGGTCTGTTCGCCCTAGGCGCGGGCCTTGTTCTGACCGTCATTGCGCTGATCAACGAGAAGACCACCAAGAAGCTGCTGAGCGATGCCAACGGCCAACATGTCCTGTCCCAGGATCTTGCCAACAGCAATCTGCGCAACGCCGAAGTGCTCCACGCCATGGGCATGCTGCCGGGCATACAGAATCGATGGGAGGCGCGCCACCGTGAGTATCTGGTGCTGCAGTCCAAGGCAAGCGACCGCGCAGGTCTCTTGACCAACACCTCCAAGGTGCTGCGCTTGATGTTCCAGTCATTGATCCTCGGTCTTGGCGCCTATCTGGTGCTGACCGGCGACCTGACGCCCGGCATGATGATTGCCGGCTCGATCCTGATGGGGCGGGCGCTGGCGCCGATCGATCAGATGATCACCGGCTGGAAAGGCTTCAGCGGTGCACGCACCTCACGAGCCCGCCTCGAGGAGCTGCTCGAGGCCGTGCCGGCCGAGGCGCCCTCGATGCCTCTGCCGGCCCCCAAGGGCCGACTGACACTGGAGGCAGTCAACGCCGCGCCGCCAGGCGAGCGTCTACCGACCCTCAAGGACATCACTCTGACACTTGCCAGGGGTGAGCACATCGCCGTGGTAGGCCCCAGCGCCGCCGGCAAATCCACCCTGGCACGGGTGATACTCGGCCTATGGCCAGTGCAGCTGGGGTGCGTACGCCTCGATGGCGTGGACGTCAGTCAGTGGAAGCGGACCGCGCTCGGGCCTCATCTTGGCTACCTGCCGCAGGATATCGAGCTGTTCGATGGCTCCATCGCCGAGAATATCGCGCGCTTTCAGGAGGTCGATGCGTCACTCGTGGTGCAAGCCGCCCAGAGCGCCGGTGTCCACGACATGATCCTTCGCCTGCCGCAAGGCTATGACACCTGGCTGTCCCACGGGGGAGCCGCCCTCTCCGCGGGTCAGCGACAGCGTATCGGCCTGGCGCGGGCACTCTATGGAAAACCGGTGCTGGTAGTGCTCGACGAACCGGACGCCAACCTGGATGAAAGTGGCGAGCAGGCGTTGGCCAAGTGTCTGATGCAACTGCGCCAGGCAGGCACCACCGCCATCATCATCACCCATCGTCAACGTCTTCTGCAGCAGGTCGACCGCATCCTCGTCCTCAAGGATGGCCAGGTGGCTTCACTGTCCCCGCCGACGCGAGGACGACCCGTTGCACGGGCCGTGGCAGGGAAAGGGCACTCGACTCCGTCCAGGAACGCACAGCGTGTCACCGAGCTGAAACCCAGTGCCAGAGGCCGCCATGAAGGCGGTGAGGAGAGCCCGAGATGACCACCTCCCACTCCATGAATGGCGGCTTTGACAGTGAGCTTCCGCTACGCGACCACAATTATCGACGCCTCGGCCTGGCCGTACTGCTCATCGCGGTCGGCGGATTCGGCAGCTGGTCAGTCATGGCGAACCTGGCAATTTCCGTGGTGGCACCGGGCTCGGTATCGGTAGAGAGCTTCACGAAGACCATCCAGCACCTCGAGGGAGGTATCGTGGAGTCGATTCGCGTGGAGGATGGCGATCATGTCGAGGCCGGCGACGTGCTCATCGTCTTCGATGACACCCAGGCACGCTCTCAGCAGAAGATCGTCGAGGCTGAATACCTGATTGCCAGAGCCAGTGAGATACGCCTGCTTGCCGAGTACAGCAACGCCGAGACCCTGACCTTCCCGGAAGCCTTGAGGCAGTCGACCAATCCTCGTGTGCGGGAGGTCCTTGAAGTACAGCAGCGGCTCTTTGACGTACGTCGTCAATCGCTGAACGGTGCCATGGCAGCCCTGGATGAGCAGGTCGTGCAGATGAACGAGCAGATTGCAGGTCTCGAGAATACCCAGGCCATCACAAGACGACGCATCAACTCTCTCAATGGTGACGTTGCCAACCATCGCAAGCTGTTCCGAAATGGTCTGATCAATAACCAGCGATTGCGTGAGATGGAGCGTGAGAGTCTCGAATACCAGAGCGACAATGCCGGCCAATTTGCCGAGGTCGCACGGCTGCGTTCCCAGATCAGCGAAAACGAGCTGCAGAAACAGATTCGCCTGCAGGAATTCCAGCAACAGATCGGCGAGTCTCTGCGTCAGGTTCAGGCAGAGGTCACCGATGCGGAAGAACGACTGGTCGCGCTCAATGACAACCTCAGACGTACCAAGGTCATCGCACCGGTGGCCGGCACCGTGGTCGGCCTGAAGGTCCATACGCTGGGCGCGGTGATTCGCAGTGGCGACCCCCTGCTCGATATCGTGCCCGCCGGCGACGGCTTCATCGTCGAGGCCAGGGTCCCGGACCATGATATTGACCACCTCTACCTCGGCCAGCCCGCAGAGATTCGCTTCAGCGCATTCAATCAGCGCTTATCCAACATCATCGATGGCGAGGTCACGCACGTGAGCGCCAACAGCTTCGAGGATGAAGCGACGCGTGCCCGCTATTACAAGGCGCGGATTCGCGTCACCCGGACCGGCCAGAGCAACATGACCGAGAGCATGCGATTGCTTTCCGGCATGCCTGCCGAAGTGATGATCCGTACCGGTGAGCGCAGCTTCGCCAGTTATGTCGGCAAGCCTGTCGTGGATATGCTGGCGCGAGCAATGAGGGAGGAATGAGGGAGGAATGACAGGAGACTGAGGCGCCAGTAGACGCAGGGGATCACGAGGGGAGCAGGCAATTCGACCAGATCCCCCCTCAGAAACGCGAAAAGCCCGCATCGTGAGATGCGGGCTTTTCTGAATCTGGTGGAGGAGGAGGGATTCGAACCCTCGAAGCCTTTCGACTTACACACTTTCCAGGCGTGCTCCTTCGACCACTCGGACACCCCTCCAGATCAGTGCTCTCATTGGTCACCCGACTGCGTCGTGTTTCCCTTGAGAACGCGGCGTATATTATCGATAACCCTTGAGGGACGCAAGCCTTTTTTCCAAAATCTTTCAGATAGATAGCGTCAGCGCCCTCACCCACCGCACTCGGGCCGAGGTCGGGCCGAGACCGTGCTCGGCATCACGGTCCGAGCACCACGTAATCGCCACGGGCCTCGAAACACAGCCTCGGGGAAGACTGCCCATCGACCTGACACCACAACTGCTGAGTCAGCGACAATCGCGCTCGCCGCCCTGCCGCCAGACGCTCGCCGACGTCGATCAGCGCAGCCATGTCATCCGGCGCACAGCGGATGTGGTAATCGCCACTGACCGGGGCCAGAAACTGCTGACTGGCACGCGACACCACGAGATCGCGCTGGATACCGCGAGCACGCAGCCACAGCGTCACCCAGCTCCAGCCACACAAGGTGGCCTCGAGACTCATGGCCCCGCCGAAGGCCGTGCCCTTGTCGTTGAGATTGGGCGGCAGATGCAGGCGCCAGCTCAGCTGACCCGTCGAGCGCTCGGGCTCTGACCACTGCATCTCGACAAGCCCCATGTGGGCAGCCAGCGGAATCGCCTGACTCAGCCAATCACGGAACCGTGACAGATCTTCACTGACCGGCGCCGCGAGAGTGCCCGACCGCCCCTGCCCGTCACGCGGCAAAGGCAGCGGTGGCCAGGCTTCACCACTCGAGCGCAACTGCTCGTTCATTCAGCGCCTCACTGCCAGCGTTCGACGAAGTCGGCACTCTCGCGGCTCGGCAAGGGCTTGAGACGTCCGCCCGGGGTGCCGAGGTAGAGGAAGCCGACCAGCTCATCCTGCTCACTCATGCCCAGTCCGGCGTGCACGGTTGGGTCGAACGCGTAGCCGCCCGTGCGCCACATGCCACCGAGCCCCTGTGCCTGAGCGGCAAACAGCATGGCGTGAGCGGCACAACCGGCACTCACCACCTGCTCGACACGCGGCACCTTGGGGTGGTCCGGCGTGACCTTGGCGATCACCGCGACGACCATCGGCGCCCGTAGCGGCTTCTTGCTGGCCGCGGCCTGGGCCGCCTCGTCACCTGCCGGCGACGTGTTGCGCTCCGCCTCGGCAAACAGCTCGCCGAGACGCTCCAGCCCGCTGCCCGTGAATTCGATGAAGCGCCAGGGCGTCAGCTCGGCGTGGTCCGGCGCGCGCAGGGCGGCCTGGTAGATGGCCTCCATCTGCGCATCGCTCGGGGCTGGCGCCATCAGCTTGCCCATGGAATTGCGTTCATGCAGTAACGTCAGCGCGTCCATCGTCTCTCCTGTCACAGACTTAAGATAAGAATGATTCTCACACTAGCATCTCGCCAGCACGCCGTCTCATCACTCGATGCTATCTGCCTGATTGGCAAGCCGATCAGACGACATGACCATAGAGAGGACTACTGACGCGAGAGACGCAGCGGCAGGCTGGCACGGGCCTCGGCCTCGAGATCTGGCGTGGCACGCCACGGGCTGATATCCAGGCCGCCACGCCGCACATAGCGCGCCATCACCAGCAGGGACTCAGGCTTCACGCGCGCCATCAGGTCGACGAACAGATGCTCGACGCAGTGCTCATGGAAATCCTGGTGCTGGCGATAGCTGATCAGATAGGCCAGCAGGCGCTCGCGATCGATACGTGGGCCGCGATAGCGGATCCAGACGCTGCCCCAGTCCGGCTGACCGGTGACCGGGCAGTTGGACTTGAGCAGATGGCTGTGCAGGTCTTCGCTGACGATATCGGCGTCATCGGCGTTGAGCAGCTCCGGCGATGGCGTGTAGTGCTCGACGGTGATCGGCAAGTCATCGAGGCATTCTCCCGGCAGGCGCCCGACGTCCAGCTCGTCATCATCCAGTCCCAGCAGACGCACCTCGACCGGCGCGCCCGCCGCGGCGGCAAGATCCCGCTCCAACGTCGCCTGCACGGCCGCCTGATCGGCGAAGCGGCTCTGATTGAGGCTGTTGAGATAGAGCTTCCAGGACTTGGACTCGATCAGATTCGGGGAAGCCGCCGGCAGGCGGAAACGGGCCACACGCACCCACGGCTTGCCGGATTCATCCAGCCAGGAGACCTCAAAGGCGTGCCATTCATCCTCACCGACGAACGGCAACGCCGCATCATCGATACCGATGGGACCACGGTTGGCCGCCCGCGCGATGGGGAACAGCAGGCTGGCATCGTAGTGCTCGGGGTAAGCGGACTCTCGCCCGAGCGGGGCATCCTTGAGAGTCTCGGGGCGCGCCTCGTCGGGCACGTTGACGGCAGTGGGGTGAGCCATGACAGCACTCCTGTGAAATAGGCCAATAACGTATCGATATCAGGGGCGCAGACAGCAGAACGCCGGCAGAAGCCGGCGTTTCGTGCACTGGCGCGATAGCGCGCATCTTACCATCATCCTCTGGGCGACATCTTCAGCTGCGGATGCCCTTGCCACGCTCCAGCAGCCACAGCGCGAAGGCGAACAGGCCGATGATGAAGGCCACGATGGCCGCCATCGCCGGGCCGACACTGATGTCCGAGACCCCCAGAATGCCGTAGCGGAAGGTGTTGACCATGTAGAGAATCGGGTTGGCCAGCGATACCGTCTGCCAGAAGTCCGGCAGCATGTGGATGGAATAGAAGACGCCACCGAGATAGGTCAGCGGGGTCAGCACGAAGGTCGGAATGATCGAGATATCGTCGAACTTGCGTGCGAACAGCGCATTGATGAAGCCACCGATGGAGAACAGCAGCGCCGTCAGCACCACGACCACGATGGTCAGGATCGGGTGATGGATATCGAGATCCGTGAACAGGAAGGCCACGGCGGTGACGATGATGCCGACACCGAGCCCGCGCACGGCGCCACCGATGATATAGCCGAGCAGGATGATCCAGGACGGCAGCGGCGAGACCATCAGCTCCTCGATGCTGCGCTGGAACTTGTTGGAGAAGAACGACGAGGCCACGTTGGAATAGGAGTTGGTGATCACCGACATCATGATCAGCCCCGGCACGATGTAATCCATGTAGCTGATGCCATCCATGGTACCGATGCGCGAGCCGATGAGATTGCCGAAGATGACGAAGTATAGCGTCATGGTGATGGACGGCGGCAGCAGCGTCTGCGGCCAGATACGCGTGAAACGACGGACTTCCTTGACGACGATGGTGACCAGAGCCACCCATAGCTGACGGGGGTTCACTGCGTGATCTCCTTGGCGACATTGGAGGCGATACCGCTTTCGGCATTGGAGCGCTCGACCAGGTCGACGAACAGCTCCTCGAGACGATTGGCGCGATTGCGCATCGACACCACGGTGATCCCGGCGCGATCCAGCGCCGCGAAGGCGGTGTTGATCGACTGGCCCTTGCGTACGGACAGCGACAGCTGCTGGGGATCGCTCAGAGAGACCTCGAATCCCTCGATGACCGGCGCGCTGGCAAGCGGCTCACGTAGATCGAGCAGGAAGGTTTCGGCGTCCAGCTCCTTGAGCAGCTCGCGCATGCTGGTGTTATGCACGATCTCGCCGTGATTGATGATGGCGATATTGCGGCACAGACTCTCGGCCTCTTCCAGATAATGCGTGGTGAGGATGATGGTAGTGCCCTCCTCACGGTTGATGCGGCGCATGAACTCCCACATCGAGCGACGCAGCTCGATATCCACCCCGGCAGTCGGCTCATCGAGAATCAGCAGACGCGGCTTGTGAATCAGCGCGCGGGCAATCATCAGACGGCGCTTCATGCCACCGGACAGCATGCGTGACGGGGTATCGCGCTTGTCCCACAGCCCGAGATCCTTGAGCAGGCGCTCGGCACGCGGGCGCGCTTCCTTCATGGGCATACCGTAATACCCTGCCTGGGTCATCACGATATCCTGCACCTTCTCGAACTGATTGAAGTTGAACTCCTGAGGGACCACACCGAGATGGTATTTGGCCTTCGAGAAATCCTTGTCGATATCGATGCCCGAGATCTCGACCTTGCCGGCGGTTTTCTGCACCAGCGAACTCACCACCCCCAGGGTCGTGGACTTGCCGGCCCCGTTGGGCCCCAGCAGTGCAAAGAAATCGCCCTCAGGGACATCGAGATCAATCCCCTTGAGCGCCTCGAAACCGTTACCGTAGACCTTGGTCAGGCCACGAATGGACAAGGCGAGTCGTGACATCGGACACCTGTAATCAAATTGGCGCTGTCAGCCAGCACAGCAGAAAAGACGCATCTGAGAACAATTGCGCAACAGTAGCGACACCGCTGAGCAGCACTCGAACATGAAAATCAGACACAAGACATTGGATGCGCATGGTAACGCATTCAGCGCTGCCACATCAGGCACGCTGCAGGAAAGGCATTAGTGCGATACGGGAAACAAGCAGGAGGGAGAAAATCAACTGGGAGGACAACACCAAGGACCGGTGCAGAACGGGCTGAGGAGGAATTTCAGGCACAAAAAAATCGCCGGTGACGTGGCACGATGATCGTGTCTGTCAGGCGATGGGGCACTGCTATTTCATCAATCACATCGTGTTCGACTGGAGCGGGAAACGAGATTCGATAGGACTGGCTTTCCAGCGGACTGGCGCTCCAGATCGCGACCCAATGACTTTCCACTTTTCGACTGGAGCGGGAAACGAGATTCGAACTCGCGACCCCAACCTTGGCAAGGTTGTGCTCTACCACTGAGCTATTCCCGCCTGTCGAAACCAAAAACTGCGCTGTCAAACAGAATGGCGTCCCATAGGGGGTTCGAACCCCTGTTACCGCCGTGAAAGGGCGGTGTCCTGGACCACTAGACGAATGGGACGTACTGGAGCGGGAAACGAGATTCGATCGGACTGGCGAACCAGCTCGCGACCTTGTCGCATTGCCTTTTCCTCTGGAGCGAGAGATGGGATTCGACCGGGCTGACGTTCAGCTCGCGACCTTGTCACACCACTTGTTCCGAATGGAGCGGGAAACGAGATTCGAACTCGCGACCCCAACCTTGGCAAGGTTGTGCTCTACCACTGAGCTATTCCCGCACCGGGTGTCATGAAGCTGTGCTCACGACATCTGTCTTACTGCTGGCTTGCCACACCATCATGCTCTGCATGGCGTCCCATAGGGGGTTCGAACCCCTGTTACCGCCGTGAAAGGGCGGTGTCCTGGACCACTAGACGAATGGGACGTACTGGAGCGGGAAACGAGATTCGAACTCGCGACCCCAACCTTGGCAAGGTTGTGCTCTACCACTGAGCTATTCCCGCAACACAAGCAGATAATGCGACCACACAAGACCGAAGATGGCGTCCCATAGGGGGTTCGAACCCCTGTTACCGCCGTGAAAGGGCGGTGTCCTGGACCACTAGACGAATGGGACACACTGGAGCGGGAAACGAGATTCGATCGGACTGGCGAACCAGCTCGCGACCTTGTCGCATTGCCTTTTCCTTTGGAGCGGGAAACGAGATTCGAACTCGCGACCCCAACCTTGGCAAGGTTGTGCTCTACCACTGAGCTATTCCCGCACTCCGATCTCTACGCTGCAAGAAGTGGCGTCCCATAGGGGGTTCGAACCCCTGTTACCGCCGTGAAAGGGCGGTGTCCTGGACCACTAGACGAATGGGACGTAACGTTCTTGCCTCGTCGAGGTGGCGCGTATATTACAAAGCCCCCTCCCCTTCGTCAACCCCCTGCTTCAACAGGATTTTTCCGGCGTTGGCCAAGTGCATCCACCACGTGCTTGTGGTCACGCCCTGACGCCCGCATTCTTGGGGTATGTACCGGGTGTCGAGTGAAGACCGGTAGCCATTGTTTCGGATTGCCGCTCACGGGAACTTGCTTGCAGGTTCGCGCGGGCGTCGATTCGAGAAACGCATAGAGAGAAGAGACCATGAGCGAGCAAGACAAGCCGACCCAGGACAAGTTGATCCGCAGTGAAGAGGAATGGCGCAAGCGTCTGACGCCGGAGCAGTATCGCGTCGCACGTGAAGCCGGTACCGAACGCCCCTTCAGTGGCGATCACGAGGTCAGCCCGACACCGGGCACCTATCACTGCATCGCCTGCGACGCGAAGCTGTTCGACAACGACACCAAGTTCGACGCCGGCTGTGGCTGGCCGAGCTTTGATCGGCCCTATGCGGATGCCGCCGTCGAAGAGCATTTCGACACCAGCCATGGTATGCGACGTGTCGAAGTGCGCTGTCGTCGTTGCGAATCCCATCTGGGACACGTCTTTCCCGACGGCCCTACCGAGACAGGGCAGCGCTATTGCATCAACTCGGTGTCGCTGCGCTTCAAGCCGGTGCGCAGCTGAGACGCCAGAGCGCGAGAAGACGATGCCAGCGTTTCTCCATGGCCGAGCGGCCTCTGGTAGAATGCGCCGCCATACGCGTCCCCTCTTCTTGCTGCCTGTCATCTATCGCCACCTCCATTGGTGAGCGACTCCTGACAGGCGGGCGAGGAGGCAGGACAAGAGGTGACAGGACAACCGTCATACCCCTGACGGCAGGAGAAGCAACATGCTGGGCTGGTACCCGGGACACATGCACAAGGCGCGTCGTCAGATAAAGGACGCGCTGCCCGAGATCGACGTGGTCATCGAAGTCCTCGATGCCCGCCTCCCCTACTCCAGCACCAATCCGGTGCTGTCCGAACTGACCCGTCACAAGCCGGTCCTCAAGCTGCTGTCACGTGCAGACCTGGCGGACCCGGCACGCACGCGTGAATGGGTCGAGTATTTCGATGCCCTGCCCGATACCCGTGCACTGGCGATCACCACGCTTGAGGCGCGTGACCTCAAGCAGATCCCGCGGCTGTGTCGCGAGATGGCCGGTCACATCCGTGTCGATCGTGATGCGCGCGTGATGGTGATGGGCATCCCCAACGTCGGAAAGTCGACGCTGATCAATGGTCTGGCGGGTCGCAAGATCGCCAAGACCGGCAACGAGCCCGCCGTCACCAAGCGTCAGCAGAAGATTCGCATCGATGGCGGCATCGCCCTGATCGACACCCCCGGGGTGATGTGGCCAAAGATCGAGGATCAGGCCAGCGCCTACCGTCTGGCCGGCAGCGGCGCGATTCGGGATACCGCCATCGACTACACCGATGTGGCGGTGGTCGTGGCGGCGGAGCTGGCCAGGCGCTATCCCGATGAGCTGATCGCTCGCTACAAGCTCAAGTCACTGCCGGCCTACAGTGCCAACCCTGACGCCGAGCGAGTCGAGAGTGATGGCCCGCGCAAGGTCGACCTGATGGCGCTCTCGGGCTTCAACGGGGTCGCGATTCTGGAAGAGATCGCCAGCAAGCGTGGCGGCCTGCGCGCCGGTGGCATCATCGATCTACATCGCGGTGCAGAGGTGCTGCTGCACGAACTGCGCGATGGCAAGCTCGGGCGCCTGACGCTGGAAACGCCGGCGGACATTCCCGCCGAGCCGGTGCCGGAAGCCAGTGGCGAGACGCAAGATGGCGCACGGATAAGCGAACCGCCTGAGTCCGCGAGCGAATAACGCTACCAGAACAGTGAGATAACGACGGTCGAATTCAGATCTCACTCGCGGACCATGCCTGCAAGCCAGTTGAAAATCCTGCCAGATAACCTCTGGCGGGATTTTTTTCTGCCTGAACATTTCAAACCGCAAATTTAACCACGCTATTGGCCCTTGGCCGTGGCGCGGCAGGCAGGCGGCGCGATATGCTGGACACTCGCCCCTACACCTTACGTGACGGAGATCTACGGAAAGCACCATGGATACCGAGCAAAGAAAGCCCCGCGAAATTCGCAAGTCACACAAGCTGGACAACGTCTGCTACGACATTCGCGGGCCGGTTCTCGAACACGCCAAGCGTCTCGAGGACGAAGGTCATCGCATTCTCAAGCTCAATATCGGCAACCCGGCGCCCTTCGGCTTCGAGGCACCGGAAGAGATCCTGCAGGACGTGATGCGCAATCTGCCGACCGCGCAGGGCTACTGTGACTCCAAGGGGCTTTACTCGGCGCGCAAGGCGATCATGCAGGAGTGTCAGCGCAAGGACATCCAGGGTGTCGGCATCGAGGACATCTACATCGGCAACGGTGTCTCGGAGCTGATCGTGCTGGCCATGCAGGCCCTGCTCGATGATGGTGACGAGCTGCTGGTACCAGCACCGGATTATCCCCTGTGGACCGCTGCCGCCAATCTGGCCGGTGGTCGTGCCGTGCACTATCTGTGTGACGAGGCGCAGGACTGGGCTCCCTCCATCGAGGACATCCGCGCCAAGGTGACCAGCCACACCAAGGGCATCGTGCTGATCAACCCGAACAACCCGACCGGCGCGGTCTACCCGCCAGCCGTCGTGAAGGACATCCTGCAGGTTGCGCGGGAATACGGCCTGGTGGTGTTCTCGGATGAGATCTACGACAAGATCCTCTATGACGATACCGAGCACGTCTCCACCGGTGCGTTGGCCGATGATCTGCTGGTCGTGACCATGAATGGCCTGTCCAAGAGCTATCGCTGCGCAGGGTTCCGCTCAGGCTGGATGATTCTCTCCGGTGACAAGCGCCCCGCCGCCGACTTCATCTCCGGTCTCGACATGCTGGCCAGCATGCGCCTGTGCGCCAATGTCCCGGCCCAGCACGCCATCCAGACGGCACTCGGCGGCTATCAGTCCATCAACGACCTGGTGCTACCGGGTGGCCGTCTGCTGGCCCAGCGTGATGCGGCCTGGAAGAAGCTCAACGAGATCCCCGGCGTCAGCTGCGTGAAGCCCAAGGGCGCGCTCTACATGTTCCCGCGTCTCGACCCGGAGATGTATCCCTTCGAGGACGACCAGCAGATGGTGCTGGAGCTGTTGCTGGAAGAGAAGATGCTGCTGGTGCAGGGCACCGCCTTCAACTGGCCGAATCCGGATCACCTGCGCATCGTCACCCTGCCCTACGCCGACCAGCTGGAAGAGGCCATCGAGCGTCTCGGTCGTTTCCTGGCGCGCCGCCGCAAGAGCTGAGACACCTCTTTCCTGCGGCAGGCTCCCGCAGCACTGAGCCTCGAGACGGCCTGACGCCACGGTGTCGATACCTGCCTCACGAAAGGTCTACGCACACCGGCACGGTGGTGATACCTTCCTGTTACGCGCCATCTGCCCGCCATGTCGCAGTGATTCATCTCACTGTCAGCATGGCGGGCAGATAATTGCGCCTTACCGATAGATTGGCATTGGAGACCTGACCCCATGATGCGGATAGCCCTCTTTCTGATCACCAACCTGGCGGTGGTGCTGCTGGCCAGTGTCACGCTGCGCCTGCTGGGCTTCGATGGCTACATGGAAGCCAACGGCATCAATTACACCGCCCTGTTGATCTTCTGCTTCATCATCGGCATGGCCGGCTCGGTGATCTCGCTGTTCCTGTCCAAGATGATGGCCAAGTCCTCGACAGGCACCGTGATCATCGAACAGCCACAGAACGATACCGAACGCTGGCTGCTGACGACCGTCGAGGAACTGTCTCGCGACGCCGGCATCAAGATGCCGGAAGTCGGCATCTTCCCGGCGCAGCAATCCAATGCCTTCGCCACCGGCTGGAACCGCAACGATGCGCTGGTCGCCGTCTCGGCCGGCCTGCTCAATCGCATGCGTCCCGAGGAAGTGCGTGCGGTACTGGCGCACGAGATCGGTCACGTGGCCAACGGCGACATGGTGACGCTGACGCTGATCCAGGGCGTGGTGAACACCTTCGTGATGTTCTTCGCGCGCATTGCCGCACATGCCATCGACGCCTTCCTGAAGCGAGATGACAACAGCGGCGGCCTGGGCTTCTTCGGCTACATGGCCGTGGTCTTCGTCCTTGAACTGGTGCTGGGCCTGGTGGCCTCGATGATCGTCGCCTGGTTCTCGCGCTGGCGCGAATATCGTGCGGATGCCGCAGGCGCGAGTCTCGCGGGCAGCGGTTCGATGATCAACGCGCTGGCACGCCTCAAGCAGGAACATGAGCTGCCGGACCAGATGCCTGACACCATGACCGCCTTCGCCATCACCACCGGCAAGAGCCGCAAGCTGATGGAGCAGCTGTTCGCCAGCCACCCGCCGCTGGATGACCGTATCGCCGCGCTCAAGGCCGCTGCCTACAAGTAAGCCTCGAGCAGCACCGCACACTTGAGCGATGCAGAAGCCCGCCACGTGAGTCACGAGGCGGGCTTCTTGCGTCAGGGCTGACCCCGCAGACTCCCAAGCATGCCTCGCGGCACATCGTGATCGGCCACGAAGTGCCACAGGGGGTTGCGGCCACGATTGACTTGGCATGCAGGCAACTGCATAAAGCAGACTCCTGCGTCCGTTCAGCGCCAATGTGATCCCCTCGGGCTTTCACACCCGGCCCCTCCCCGAACGGCGCCATGCCTCATGAGGCTCGACATGCAACGCACCCTCGACATCATCACTCGCCTGATTGCCTTCGATACCACCTCGGATCGCTCCAATCTGGCATTGATCCACTTCGTTCGCGATCTGCTGGCCGAACATGGCATCCAGGCGAGCGTGCTTTCGAATGCCGAAGGCGACAAGGCCTCGCTGCTCGCCACGATAGGGCCCGCGGTGGCCGGTGGTGTCGTGCTCTCCGGCCATACCGATACCGTGCCCGTAAGCGGCCAGAACTGGTCCCATGACCCTTATCAGGCCACGCTGAAGGAGGGTCGTCTTTACGGTCGTGGCTCGGTGGACATGAAAGGCTTCATCGGCCTGTGCCTGGCGATGGTGCCGGATTTTCTTGATGCTCCCCTCAAGCGACCACTCCACCTTGCCTTCTCCTACGATGAGGAAAGCACCTGTCTGGGCTGTCTGCCACTGATCGACCACATGCGCGACACGCTGCCCGACGTCGCCGCCGTCATCATCGGCGAACCGACGGAGGGACGCGTAGTCTCGGCGCACAAGGGGGTGCATGACTGGCGCACGGAAGTGACTGGCGTGCCGGCGCATTCGAGCCGACCGGACCTGGGTGTCTCGGCCACGTTCTACGCCGCGCGCATCATCTCGGAGCTGGAGCGCACGGCAAACGACCTGCGCACCCAGGCCTCACGGGGCGAACTGTTCGAGCCCCCGTACTCCACGCTGCACGTCAGCACCATCCAGGGCGGCAATGCGACCAACATCATTGCCAAGGATGCTCGCCTGCATTGGGAGCTGCGCAACCTGCCCGGTGATACCCCTGACGCGGTACGCGCGCGAGTCGATGACTTCACCGCCCGACTGGCCCTCGAGATGCAGGAGCACTCACCGGAGTGCGCCATCCAGACACTGGAGGACTACGCCTCGGTACCGGCGCTCACGCCAGAGCCCGACGGCAAGGCAGAGACGCTGGCCTTTGCGCTGACGGGTCAGCGTGAACGCTGCGGTGTCGGCTTCTGCTCGGAAGCGGGCTGGTTCCAGGATCGCGGTTTCTCGACTGTCGTCTGCGGGCCAGGCTCCATCACGCAGGCCCACAAGGCGGATGAGTACATCGACATCGCCGAACTGGAGCGCTATCGCGAGTTCCTGATACGCCTCACACGTCATCAGTGCACTGACTGAACGCTGGACGCCCCCCTCGAGTGCCCATGAAAAAGCCCGCCGCGTTCACCACGCGGCGGGCTTGCCTGTCTCTGTCACCCAGTACGTCAATCAGCGAGACTCTGCCGTCTCATGAGGGGTATCCAGCACCAGAGATTCGGCCAGCGGAGTCGGCTCTCCGCCATCCGCCTCGTCACCTTCGGCCAGACGCTCCAGCTTGAAGCCGACCATCGCATAGGCCACCGCCAGCACCAGATTGACCAGATTGAACAGCGCAAACGGCAGATAACTGAGAGTCGCGACCCCCAGCGTTGCCGCCATGTAGGCGCCGCAGCTGTTCCAGGGAATCAGTGGCGAGGTGATGGTGCCGGAATCTTCCAGTGCCCGCGACAGATTGACCGGCGCCAGGCGACGGCGGCGGAATTCAGCGCGATACATGCGCCCCGGCAGGATGACCGAGATGTATTGATCCCCGGTCACCACATTGGAGGCCAGGCAGGTGCCCAGCGTGGTGATGACCAGCGAACCGGCATTGCGCGTCGCGCCCAGCAGGCTCTGCACCAGACGCTCCAGCAGGCCGAGTCGTTCGATCACGCCACCGAAGGTCATCGCCGAGAGGATCAACCACACGGTGTTGAGCATGCTGCTCATGCCGCCCTTGGAGAGCAGCGAGTCGATCACCTCATCGCCGCTGTGGGAGACATAGCCATCGAACATCGACATCCATACGCCCTTGAGCAGCGCCATGGCGGTGGACATGTCAGGGACATTCGCCAGTCCCGCCACGGCCTGTGGCTGGAAGATGACCGCGAAGACACCCCCGAGCACCGCACCGATGAAGATCGCCGGGAAGGCGGGCATCTGACGCACGGCCATCACCAGCAGCACCAGCAGCGGAATCAGCAGGTGCAGGCCGATGTTGAACTGCTCACCCAGCTGGGCACGCAGGTTGGCGACCTGCTCCGGCGTCTGCAGGCTGGAGACGGAGTCGTGGCCCAGCCACAGAAAGCCTGCCAGCGCGAGCAGGATGCTGGGAACCGTCGTCCACAGCATGTGACGAATGTGCGCGAACAGCGTGGTCCCCGCCGCCGCCGGCGCCAGATTGGTGGTATCCGACAGTGGCGAGAGCTTGTCACCGAAGTAGGCCCCGGAAATCACCGCACCTGCCGTGATCGCCTCGGAAAGCCCCAGCCCATCGGCAATGCCGATCAGGCCAATACCGATGGTGCCGGCCACCGTCCAGGAGCTCCCCACCGACAGCGCCACCAGCGCGCACAGCAGACATGCCGAGGCATAGAAATACTGAGGCGCGATCACATCCAGCCCGTAGTAGATCATCGCCGGCACGGTGCCACCGAGAATCCAGGTACCGATCATCGCGCCTACCGCCAGCAGGATCAGGATCGCGCCCAGCGAGATCTGGATCCCCTTGTTGATCCCCTCTTCGATATCGCTCCAGCGATAACCGTTCTTGAGGCCGATGACTCCCGCGATCATCGCGCCAGACAGCAATGCCACCTGATTCGGCCCCCAGGAAGCATCGGCGCCGAACAGCACGACCGCCAGCACCAGCATGGCGATGACCAGCACGATGGGGATCAGAGCATCCAGCAGGGAGGGAGGGCGAAAGCCACCGCCCTCGGCTGGTCTATCAGGAGATTGTTGCATTCAGGACACCATCTTCAGGAAATGAGGACGCCGACACGCGCCGTCGTGACGGGCATGGCAGAAGGCACGAGAAACGGGGAGTACGCGGGGAGCCAGCGGGCCACACCACCCTCGGACAAGTCGCCCGGGGCGCGCCCTGACATCTGTCGTCAGCGTATTTTTGGGCGACATTATATCGACCAAGGTCGCAGTCCGAAACGTCCGAGAACCGGTTTCATCTACCGGGTCACCCGCCCCACATCCGTACCTGAGACGAGAACGCCCCTGCCAGCGAAGCTGACAGGGGCGTTCTGACTGCCTGACGATCGAGATCCGTCACTCGGCCTCGACACCTCCTGCAGGTGGATATCGCAGGAGAGATGACATGTCACATCATTTGCTGGCCAGCTTCACACGCGAGAAGCCGAAGCCTTCCAGCACTTCACGCAGCTCACGGGCGTTCTTCTTGAGTTCGACGCGCAGCGTGGAGAACTCGCGACGCAACGGATATTCACGCCGATAACGCAGGAAGCCCTCGGCGTTGCCGAAGCGGCGCTGATAGCGACGCAGACCCAAGGCATCGCGGCGCACGTCGTAACAGGCCCGAACGCAGAGACCGAGGGCCTCTTCCGGCGGCGCCCACCCCGTCAGCACCAGCTTGCGAAGCCACGGGTCCGGCTTCAACTGGCCCAGCTTGCGCCGTGCCGGCAGGCCGAAATGCCGGCAGGCCTGCTGATAGATGATCTCGGTTCCCTGCATCTTGCCATCCAGACTGTGTCCGGCGATGTGCGGCGTGGCGATATCCACCAGTGATGCGAGCTCCGCATCGATGTCCGGCTCGTTCTCCCAGACATCCAGCACGGTCAGCAGATCAGCCTGTTCCAGCAGACGCTGCTTGAGCGCGGCAGTATCCACGCAACCACCGCGTCCTGCGCTCAGCAATACGCTGCCGGGCCTCATGGCACGGATGCGCTCGGCATTGATCAGGTGATGGGTCGGGTACTCACCGCCTGTCACCATCGGGGTATGCACGCAGATGACATCACACTCGGCCACGAGATGATCGATATCGACGAAATTCAGCGCTTCTGCCGCCTCCTCTCCCGACTCCTGCGCCAGCGCGCGCGGAGGATCACAGACCAGCACCTCGGCGCCCAGCGACTCGAGACGCTTGATCAGCCTCGAGCCGACCTGACCTGCACCGACCACGCCGAAACGACGATTGAGCTGCAGATCGAAGCCTTCCTGCTCCGCCAGATGCCACAGCGAGGACAGCACGTAATCCACCACCGAATCGGCATTGCAGCCCGGCGCATTGGTGAAGTGAATCCCTGCCGACTCGAGCCATTCGAGATCGACATGATCCGTGCCGATGATCGGCGAGCCGACGAAGCGCACCCGAGTGCCCTTCAGCAATGCCTCATCCACCCTGAGCGTGGAGCGGCAGATCAGCATGTCGGCTTCCTTGAGGACGGCATTGGTGATCTCGCTGGTCGGCAGACAGATCACTTCCCCGAATTCAGAGAAGAACTCTTCTGCCAGAAGGACGTTATCATCCACGATGATGTGCATCTGTTGCCTTGTTCCTTGCTGTGCCGGTGGGTAGCGTTGCGGTCGTTGCCGCGCGCATGGCGTCTTGCAAAGCTTCTGACTTGCCGCAAGGCATGCGAAGATTACAATGGTATGATTCAGCGTTCGCCGCCGTGCCATCTTAGGCGTACGCAGCATGCGCCACAAGCCTGCAGCGCCTTGCGAGCCATCCACATGCCACCTCTGTTTCACCTCGGGAGTCACGCGTGATCATCCGCTGGGAAAGCCATCATGATTACGTCCTGGTCCATGTACATCAGGACATGTTCGGCGACTGGATCGTCAGTCGCTCCTGGGGCCAGATCGGCACCCAGTTCGGCGGACTGAAGCACGATCTGGCGGAAAGCTACGAGCAGGCCATGACCTGGGTCAGTGACCTCGCTCACATCCAGGCCTCACGTGGCTTCACCAAGGTGCTGGAGGCTACGGCTGACAGCCCCGAGGCCGAAGATGCCATGCGCCAGATGTCACTGCTGGAAGGCTAGGCCGCCGCAGGGACCCGCAGACAAGAAGACCGCCGCTACCTTGAGGTAGCGGCGGTCTTTCGTTCAGGCCCGGACATGATGCGAATCAGCGCAGAACGCGACGCCCATGGCGCATGACATGCCCCTGCGGCTCGACGCCTGAGTCACGCCTGGCAGGGGGCGTCCGATCGACGCCCTGCTCGACGCCCTGCGCGCGCAACCAGCCCGGCAAGGCCTCTTCGCCATCTGCCAGCGAGTACTCTGCACCCGATGCGCTTGCCAGCACGGGAATGCGTGTCGCGTAACGCTCGCTCAGTTGCGCGTCGAAGGCGATCTCGACCCGCGTGAGCGTGACATCGACCCCCAGCGCCTGCAGCGTGGCTTCCAGCCGAGCACACAGATGACAGCCCGCCGTGGTGTAGAGCCACAGCGGGACGCTGGCCATCGCTCAGCCCTTCACGTCGCTGGCGCGACGGATGCGGAAGACGTGGTGGATATCCGGACGGCGCTTGAAGTCCGGGTCCAGCAGCTTGCGTGACAGGTCTTCCACCACATGATGCTGGCTGACGCTGTCATCCATCACGAAGCGACGATGGTTGTTGGAGAAGATCAGCGTGCCGCCCGGGGCCAGGCTGGCCATCGCCAGGTCAATCAGGCGCGCGTGATCACGCTGGATATCCAGGGTGCCTTCCATCTTCTTGGAGTTGGAGAAGGTCGGCGGATCCAGGAAGATCAGGTCGAACTCCTCGCGGGAACGTTCCAGCCACTTCAGGCAGTCGGCACGCACCAGCTGGTGACGCTTCTCGCTGATGCCATTGAGCTTGAAGTTCTCGCGGCCCCAGTCCAGGTAGGTATTGGACATGTCGACGCTGACACTCTCGCTGGCACCGCCCAAAACCGCGTGCACGGTGGCCGTCGCGGTATAGCAGAACAGGTTGAGCACCCGCTTGCCGTCCGCTTCCTTGCCCAGCAGCTTGCGCACCGGACGGTGATCCAGGAACAGGCCGGTATCCAGGTAGTCCTTGAGGTTCACCCACAGTCTGGCGTCGCCTTCCTGCACCTCGATACGCTGACCGGAGCTGTCCTGGCGGGTGTACTGCGCCTTGCCCGCCTGACGCGTGCGTTGCTTGATATGGATATCGTTGGGCGAGCAGCCCAATACCTGCGGAATCGCCGCCAGCGCATCCATCAGACGACGCTGCGCCTGACTGGCATCCACGGACTTGGGCGGCGTGTATTCCTGCACGTGCACATGACGCCCGTAGATATCGATGGCCAGCGCGTATTCCGGCATGTCGGCATCATAGAGGCGATAACAGGTGGTACCGCTCTGCTTGAGCCAGCGAGACAGCGTCTTCTGGTTCTTCTTCAGGCGATTGGCGAACATCTGGCCGCCCTCGCTGAGTGCCGGCTGACTGCGGGCATCTTCCGCCACGCTGTCCTCGTCGACCGCTCGCTCACGCGCTGCCACGTCGATCATCAGCAACTTGCAATCCAGCTGACCGTTGCGGAAGGCGTACTGACGATGCGCACGCAGGCCCAGACGGTGACCGAGGTCCGGGTTGCCGGTGAACATGCCCAGCGTCCAGCCGCCGAAGTGACGCTTCATGCGCTCACCGAGGCTTGCATAGAGCGGCACCAATGCCGGCAGCTCACCCAGACGCTCGCCGTAGGGCGGGTTGGTCATCACCAGGCCGGTGGTGGCGCCCTCAGGACAGGTCAGCTCGGCGACGGAGGCGCCTTCCAGCTCGATCAGGGCCGGAATCCCGGCACGCATGGCGTTGGAGCGCGCGGCAGAGATCGCCTGCGGGCTATGATCACGCCCGAACAGACGCGCGGTGACCTTGCGGCGCCCGGCGATGGCACGCTGCTCCATCTCCTCGCGCAGGCCTTTCCAGATACGCTCGTCATGACGCCCCCAGTGGCGGCAGGCGAAGTCTTCATTCAGCGACTGCGGGGCGATATCCGCCGCCATCAAGGCCGCCTCGATCAGCAGCGTGCCGGAACCGCACATCGGGTCGACCAGGCTCTCACCCCGCGCCGCACGTGCCGGCCAATCGGCACGCATCAGCAGTGCTGCGGCCAGATTCTCTTTGAGTGGCGCATGGGCGAGGTCGGGGCGGTAGCCACGCTGATGCAGGCTGCGACCCACCAGGTCGATGCCCAGGGTGATGAAGCCATTGTGCAGATGCGCATAGATGCGCAGATCGGCATTCTTGCCATCGACGGTCGGCTTGTGGCGACCTTCCTCGAACATCGCCTCGACGATGCCATCCTTGACGGTCTGAGCGCCGAAGAAGGTGTGTCGAATATCTTTCCATGTTCCGTGAAAATCGACGGCGATGGAGGCACGATCCGGCAATTCCATTGCCCAGTCGACGCCGGCGCTCGCCTTGCGCAGCTGCTCGCCGGTGTCGACGCCGCCCACGCGGGTCAGCAGGCGAATGATGCGATTGGCCAGGCGTGACCACAGAATGGTGCGGTAAGCCGTCTCCTGACTTCCATTGAAGTGGACGCCGGCCACGGTGGTGCCGGTCACCTCGGCACCCAGCGACGTCAGCTCGTCAGCCAGCAAGGTCTCGAGGCCACGCGGACAGGTCGCAAACCAGGTGGAGAGCGGGTTGCTGGGGGCGCGCGGCGAAGTCGCAGAAGTCGTGTCAGTCATGAATCTCTCACCGGCAAAGGCCGGACTTATTCCTGTGAGTTGGCTTCTGGCACTAGCGATATTCCTATACGGCTGTCGACAAGCCAGAGGCAGTGTTCTAAAAACTATAGGTGTAGCTACAATTCGGAAAGGTGACACGCCAAGCGAAAAGGAGGTTCACGGAGCGAAACCCTCATTCAGGCAGCATGCCCGACTGCATCTCGGTGACCATTGCCACCGATGAAACAGGATTCTGATGACACAACCTTCAGAGCAGAGATCCGGGCCTGCAGTGACCTATCCACCATCACGCTCGAGCATGTACTGGCAAGACCCTCCATCATCTCACATCCACGGCCTTTCCCGACACGGCTGGTCAGTGGCCACTGAGGTGATGAAGCACGAGGCCGGCAGTGACCTTCGGGTCATCGGCCTACTCTCTCACTCGGCAAGCCATGCTGTATCGAGTCGCTGCCACCGGACGATGTCTCCTCGAGAGACACCACGACAGTGACTCCAATGCCGATGGGTTCTCACATAGAGGTCATCCATGAAGAGACAGAAACGTGATCGCTTTCAGCGTGCCTATGTTCACGGCTACAAGGCCGGCGTTACCGGTCGTTCCCGTGATGATTGTCCCAGTATCGATGTCAATCTACGTGAATTCTGGATGAGTGGCTGGCGCGAAGGACGTGGCGACCAATGGTCTGGCATGACCGGCGTGTCCGGCATCCACAAGAACCCCATGGTGCTGTCCTGAGCCCCAGCGGGCTCCGGCAATGGACAAACCAGGATACTCCCACCGGGATGTTGATTCCCGTCCCGATGACTTTCAGGATGCATGACGTCAAGGAGTGACACCTGAAGATGGCGCCTGGCGCCTTTCACCCCGCCCACGCAGCCTGATGCGCTGCGCAAGCGGATTCTCCGGCATCAGTCTACCGGATCGCCTGATCAATGGCGCCGGAAGGCACGTACAGAGAGGACTCGAGGTGTTCACGGTGACTCAGTCGATGCTGATGTCACCCGGAAAATCCCAAGGACGTCGCTTAGCGACATGACAAGCCACCAGGGAGGTAACGCCTTATTTCTATCTTGAAGACGCACGGCACTGTCAGGCGCGTGAAGCAGTAGGCAATGGGGCCGACTCGCTTCTCCGCTTGAAAGGCCGAGATGTTGGCGCTCGTGTCGATTCCCTCGCGACATGGCTCCAGAGAATGCGCGGCAGGCGACGGCCTGCATGAACGACGGTTCAGCGCGGAGCACGACACGGGCAAACGTTCACCTTGACTGCATCAGCAGGCTTCTTGCAGGCCTGCTATCACCATCCACGGACCCGATGAGCTCGATGGGCCAATACCCGACCGCCGTTCCTGACGGCAAAAGCGCTTCGCATCGTGCACGCTGGCTGGACATGGCAGCCAACACGGCAATGTCAGTTCACGAGACACATCGCTGACACTGCCACATCATCATTCACGCCGGTACCGAGGCCGCCTTCTGATGTCAGGAGGCGGCTCTTTCGTTGTCTGGCTGTCTGATCACAGCTTGATGAGCGTATCCGCCTTCTCCAATGCACGCGCGCACTCTCCGATCAGCGCCGGGCCGCGATAGATCAGCCCGGAATACAGCTGAACCAGATCCGCCCCCGCGGCAATCTTCTCACGTGCACTCTCGCCATCGGTGATACCGCCCACACCGATGATCGGCATGTTCGGCAGCGCTTCACGCAGGCCACGAATCACACGGGTGGAGGATTCACGCACCGGTGCGCCGGAAAGTCCGCCCGCCTCCTGCGCATGCGGACTACCCGCTACCGCCGTACGCTCGATGGTGGTGTTGGTGGCGATGACGCCATCGATGCCGTTGTCCGCCAACGCCCGCGCCACGAACAGAATCTCTTCACTGTCCATATCAGGGGCGATCTTGATCACCAGCGGGACCTTCTTGCCACGCTCGGCATCGAGTTGATCACAGCGCTCGCGCAGCCCCGCCAGCAACTGATTGAGGTGGTCCCCGAACTGCAGATTGCGCAATCCCGGCGTGTTGGGCGACGAGATGTTGGCGGTGATGTAGTCGGCGTGAGCATGCACGGCCGCGAGGCAGACCAGATAGTCGTTCAGCGCATCATCCACCGCCGTGGTCAGGTTCTTGCCGATGTTGATCCCCAACACGACACCGGAGGCACCATGCGCCTGACTGGCCTTGACCTTCGCGACCAGATGCTCAACCCCGGCATTGTTGAAGCCCATGCGGTTGATGATCGCCTGGTGCTCCGGCAGGCGGAACAGGCGCGGCTTCGGATTGCCAGCCTGCCCTTTCGGCGTCACCGTGCCGACCTCCACGAAACCGAATCCCAGGGCGGCGAGCGCATCGAGGTGATCGGCATTCTTGTCGAGACCGGCAGCCAGCCCGACACGGTTGGGGAATTCTAGGCCCATCAGCGTCACCGGGTCACGTGGTGCCTCACCGCCCAATCCACGCGCCATGCCAAGCCGATGGGCCATGTCCAGGGCGTTGAGCGTCACACCATGAGCCGTTTCCGGATCGAGCTTGAACAGAAGCGAGCGAGCAAACGAGTACATGGTGATCTCCAGGCAGCAGCGACAGGGGGCATGACGACAGCGGAACTGGGCGCGAAGTATACCCGAAGCCCGTCGCGACAGACACTCCGCCGGACGCGATTGCCTCAGGCAAGAATGACGAGGGAGAACGAAGAGAAGTGACAAAGAGAAGTGACGAAGATGAGGCACAGAGGAAGGCGGCAAGGAAGCGACACACGAAGGAAGGCGGCCCCGAGGGCCGCCTTCCTTGTCACTGTCAGGGTCTGATCGCTGGACTTATTTGACGTCCAGCTGACGCACCCGCACGGTGTAGTTGTTGACCCCTTCCATGGCAGTGCCGAACTTCTGACCGCTGACCCACACGGTGTAGCGCCCCGGTTCCAGCACGGTCTCGAGGTGGAAGTCGCCCTCGAAACCTTCGCCCTTGTCGCTGGCAACGGTATTGCCGTTCTCATCCAGCAAACGCATCTGCAGCTTGTAGGTACCTTCACTGCCCGGGAAGGTCTCGCTGTCGATGGTCACGGTGCCGCGATCTGAGACATCGAAGGTCATGACCTCGCCCTTCTCGCGAATGCGCACATCGGTGACGATCTCATCGAAACGACGGTCCGGCTCCGCTTCACTCTCGGTGACAGCAGCGCTGCCGGTCGCCGCCGCCGTAGTGGCAGACGCAGAAGAGGCAGCTTCGGCCGTGCCAGTCGCCGTGCTGGCGACGGCTTCACCGGCAGTAGCGCTACCTTCCGCGGCAGCGTTGCCGGTCTCGGCGGCCTTCTGCTCGCGCGCCGCCTGCTCAGCCGCGGCCACGGTGGCCGGCTTGATGGTCGCCACTTCATCGTCTGCATCGACGAAGGCAGTGCGGCGGCCATCACCATCGGTGTCCAGGAACACCAGACCGTCACCGGTCTCGATGCCGCTTTCCTCGGCGGAGAGCTTCTCACCGCTCTCGCTGAGGCCCGCCACGTTCACTTCATAGGTATTGCCACCCGACTTGCCGGCACCCAGCTTGTCGGCGCGTACGCGCAGCTTGTAGACCCCGGGCTCCAGCTCGACATTCATGTTCAGGCCATCCGATGCCCTGTCACCCGTGCCCGTGGCGATGATCGCACCCTGCTCGTCTTCCAGGCTGGCATTCAGGGTGTAGGGATCACTCACATCGAAGTTGGCGTTGCCGTCGATCTCATAGCGCCCGGCTTCCTTGATGGTGAACTGATGGACACTGGTACCACCGAACTGGAAGTTCTGGCTGTGGGCATCGCTGCGCGGCTTGAGAAACTTGGAGATGTCCAGCTTGCCCGCAGCGGCTTCGGCACGCTGCTGTGCAGGGCTGCCATCTGCCAGCACGGCCTGGGATGCGAAACTGGAGAGGCCGAGCGCAATGGCGCAGGCAAGGGGTAACGCACGTTGTGACATGGTGTCTCTGCCTTGTTGTACTGAAGTTCTTGAAAACGTAAGCCGACCGCTGCCATCGCGGCAACCATGCGGCTCAGGAAACAGGGGTTGCACTCGCTGCCCTCAGCATACCAGACCCTCGACGACAGTTACCTTACCCCAGCCTTGGCAATCGCGATTTTCTTGATTGCACAAAAAAACCCCCGCCATTGGCGGGGGTTTCGTTCAGCGATGACGCTTACAGATGTGCGTATCGCGGGTCAGCAGAGTTCCTGCCCGGCTCACGCCTCGCGACGGGACTCGGCCAGATCGACCAGTTCACGCAGTGCGACGGCGAACAGCGGGAAGCTCAACTGGGCACCACTCTTCATCTCGCCGAGCAGTGAGCACCAGCGGCTGACCAGTCCTTCATGGCTTGCCATCCAGTTGTCGACACGCTCATCGATCTCGCGCGGGGCATTGTCCTGCTTGAGCACGCTGACGGTCAGGGCCAGCTGCTGACGATCCAGGTCATCACGGAAGCTCTCGCGCGCCTGGGCCTGCCAGCTGTCCTGCACCTCGAGGCCGTTGATCTTGTCGCCGACCCACGGCAGCTCGAGACGATGGCCGATGCCGTAGAAGGCTTCCGCCACACGGTTGATCTTCTCGCCGGTCACCTTGGCGGCCTCGATGATGCCGAGACCGGCATACAGGCTTGAGGTCGCCGCGATGGTGCTGGCCAGCGCTTCCGGAACGCCTGCCTCGACGTAGTGGTCGCGACGAGCCTCCCAGTGCTCGCGGGCTTCGCCCTTGAGGCGCTCGCCGATGCTCTCGGACAGCTGAGCCAGACGCGGCGCGAAGTGCGAGATGCTCTCCTTGACGCCCATGCTGCTGCGCTGACGCAGGAACCAGCGGGTGGCGCGACGCATCAGGCGCATCAGATCGCTCATCATGCGGTACTGCATGTCGGCCGGCACCTGGTGATCCAGCGCCTCGATCTGGGTCCACAGCGCTTCCAGGTTGAAGCTGTCACGCGCCACGATGTAGGCACGCGCAATCTCGGCCTTGCCGGCACCGGTGGTGTCTTCCAGGCGACGCACGAAGGCGATGCCCATGTGATCCACCAGGTCATTGGCAATCTGGGTGGCGGCGATCTCACGCTTCAGACGGTGCTGATACATCTCCTCCGGGAAGCGCTCCATCAGCACGCGCGGGAAGGCACGCTCCAGATGCTGCTGCACGTAGCTGTCATCCGGCACGTCAGAGGCGATCAGGCTGGTCTTGAGATCGCTCTTGGCGTAGGACACCAGCACGGACAGTTCCGGCAGGGTCAGGGCTTCACCGGCATTGGAACGCTCGATCAGCGCCTCATCGGAGGGCAGGAACTCGAGTTCACGATCCAGGGTACCGGCCGCTTCGAGTTCATTGATGAAGCGACGGAAGACGCCCATGCCTTCCTTGGACTGCAGCTCGGAGAGCGACAGTGCCTGGGTCTGGCGATAGTTGTCCTTGATCACCAGCTCGCCGACCTCGTCGGTCATCTCGGCCAGCTGCTGGTTGCGCTGCTTGTCGGTCAGGTCACCGCGGGCGACGATGTCGTCCAGCAGGATCTTGATGTTGACCTCGTGATCCGAGCAGTTCACGCCACCGGCGTTGTCGATGAAATCGGTGTTGACGCGCACGCCACGCTTGGCTGCGGCTTCCATGCGGCCACGCTGGGTCAGCCCCAGGTTGCCGCCCTCTCCGACCACCTTGCAGCGCAGCTCGTTGCCATTGATGCGCAGACCGTCGTTGGCCTTGTCACCGACATCGGCGTGAGTCTCGGTGGAGGCCTTGACGTAGGTGCCGATACCGCCGTTCCAGATCAGATCGACCTGCGCCTTGAGTATCGCGTTGATCAGCTCGTTGGGCGCCAGGCGGTCTTCGCGGATGTCGAAGACTTCCTTCATCTGCGGCGTGATGGTGATGGTCTTGGCATCACGCGAGAACAGACCGCCACCTTCGCTGATCAGACTCTTGTCGTAGTCGTCCCAGCTGGAACGCGGCAGACGGAACAGACGCTCGCGCTCGGCGAAGCTCTTCGCGGTGTCCGGGTTCGGGTCGACGAAGATGTTGCGGTGGTTGAAGGCACCGACCAGACGGATCTTCTCGGACAGCAGCATACCGTTGCCGAAGACGTCACCGGCCATGTCACCGATACCGACCACGCTGAACTCGTCTTCCTGGATGTTGATGCCCATCTCGCGGAAGTGACGCTGCACACTGACCCAGGCGCCCTTGGCGGTGATGCCCATGCCCTTGTGGTCATAGCCGTTGGCTCCACCAGAGGCGAAGGCATCGCCCAGCCAGAAGCCGTACTCGTTGGAGATGGCATTGGCGATGTCGGAGAAGGTCGCGGTGCCCTTGTCCGCCGCGACCACCATGTAGGGGTCGTCTTCGTCATAGCGCACGACGGCGTTCGGCGGTACCACGTCACCACCGGACAGGTTGTCGGTGATGTCGAGCAGTGCGCGGATGAAGATCTGGTAGCAGACGATACCTTCCTTCTGGATCACGTCACGGTCGTTGCTTTCCGGCATGCGCTTGCAGACGAAGCCGCCCTTGGCACCCACCGGCACGATGACCGCGTTCTTGACCTGCTGCGCCTTGACCAGCCCCAGCACTTCGGTGCGGAAGTCCTCGTGACGGTCGGACCAGCGCAGACCACCGCGCGCGACCTTGCCACCGCGCAGGTGTACACCCTCGACGCGCGGCGAGTAGACGAAGATCTCGAACATCGGACGCGGCTTGGGCACGTCCGGAATCTGACGGGTATCGAGCTTGAAGCTGATGTAGTCCTTGGCCTGACCATCTTCCGCCGGCTGGAAGAAGTTGGTGCGCAGCGTGGCCATCATCAGATCCACGTAGCGACGCAGCAGACGGTCGTCGTTGAGGCTGGAGACCTGATCGAGCAGACCATTGATGCGCTCGCGGCAGGCGCTGACGTCATCCTCATCGCCCTGTCCCTGCGGGTCGAAGCGCAGGTTGAACAGCTGCACCAGCTCGCGGGTGATATCCGGATGGCTGCCCAGGGCATTGGCGATGTAGGCCTGGGAGAGGCCGAAGCGGATCTGCTTCAGGTAACGCGCGTAGGCACGCAGCATCGCCACTTCACGCCAATCAAGGCCGGAGCCGATGATCAGGCGGTTGAAGGCGTCGGATTCGGCTTCACCGGACCAGATCTTCTTGAAGGCTTCGATGAAGCTCTCGCGCACTTCGGACAGCTCGACTGCGCCCTTGCCGTGATGCTCCAGATCGAAATCGTGGATCCAGCAGGTGGCATCGCTGCGCTCGATCTCGTAAGGACGCTCGCCGATGACGCGCAGCCCCAGGTTCTCGAGAACCGGCAGCACGTCGGACAGCGGAATCGGCTGATGCTTGTGGAACAGCTTCAGGTTGACACCCGAGTTGTCATCCTCGACCAGACGATAGGTGCTCAAGGCCACGACATCGCCTTCATCCAGCGCACGCAGATGGCCCACGTCGTAGACGGCGGTGCGCGGCGAGAAGTCATCACGGTAGCTGCCCGGGAAGGCATCGCGATAACGGCTCATCAGTTCATTGGCCTGCTCTTCACCGAAGCCTTCAACCATCGCGGCATGCAGCTCGTCACGCCAGCTGCGTGCCAGCTGGGCGATCTTGTTCTCCAGCGCGCGCATGTCGTACTGGCCAGGCTCGTCACCCTTGAAGCGCAGGATGAACTGGATGCGTGTCAGCACGGACTCGGACAGATACGGCGTGAAATCACCGAAGGTGGCATCCAGCTCTTCGCAGAGCAGATTCTGGATGCGCACGCGCAGGTCGGTGGAGTAGACATCGCGCGGCACGAACACCAGCACGGAGAAGAACTTGCCGAAGCGGTCTTCACGCACGATCAGTCGCACGCGACGACGCTCACGGATATTGAGGATGCTGGTGGCGGTGCGGGTCAGCTCATCCGTGGAGATCTGGAAGAGGTCATCACGCGGATAGACTTCCAGAATCTGCAGCAGGTGCTTGCCGTTGTGGCCCTTCGGGTTGACCCCGGCGGCCTCCATGACGTCCTGCACCTTGCGACGCAGAATCGGCACGTTGCGCGGACTCTGGTTGTAGACCGTGGAGGTGTAGAGCCCCAGGAAACGACGCTCGCCGATCACGCGGCCTTCGGCATCGAAGCGCTCGACAGTGATGTAGTCCGGATAGGCCGGACGGTGCACGCGGGCGTGGAAGGCGCTCTTGGCGAAGGACAGCAGCTCCGGGATCAACACGTACTGATCGCTGTTGACGCTCTGCTGATGGCGGGACTGCTCGTGATAGCGCTCGAGGTCCAGCTTCAGGACGCCAAGCTCGGAACCCTCGACCTTGCTCAGCACGCGAGTGCCGTCGTCCTGCTCTTCGACGGTGTATTCGTCATAGCCGAGGAAGGTGAAGTGATCGTTGCCCATCCACTCCATGAACTCGCAGGCTTCCTGGTGATCCGCCTCGGACACGGTGGCAGGACGGTTGTCACGCAGCTCTCTGAGCGCCTGAGCCCCCTGGGAGCGCATGGCCTCGAAATCCGCCACGGCGACCCGCACTTCAGCCAGCACTTCACTCAGGCTGTTTTCCAGATCTTCGAGCATCTCGCCATCGTTGTGACGATCGATCTCGATGTAGATCAGTGACTCGCGCGTCTCGGGAGCGTTCTCGGCGCGCGGCGCGGTCACGCGCTCCAGCTGACCGGAGGCATCGCGCGCCACGGCCAGCACGGCATTGTGGATGGCATGCACGGTGATGCCGCGACGATTGAGCTCGATGCGCACCGAGTCCACCAGGAAGGGCATGTCCGGGTGCAGCACTTCGATGATGGTATGGGTGGACTGCCAACCATGCTTCTCGAAGTCAGGGTTGTAGGCGCGCACCTTGGGGGCAGCGTGACTCTGCAGGAAGTGCCATATGGCCAGAGTGGAGCCGTAGAGGTCATCCAGCTTGCGCTCGGCCATGTCCTCGAAGGAAGCCGTCGCATGATAATCGCGCGCAAAGGCCGCGATTTCCTGCACCTTGTCCTTGGGAAGTCGCTTGTCCAGCTGCTCTTGGAGCTGCGCAAGGAATTCCTGCTTGCCGTCCGTCGCCACGTGTAGCATCAATCACCTCGACTGACCTGATGGAAGTATCAGGAAGAATAGTCATAGAGAGCCCACGCTCGCACCCGTGACAGGATGCCAAGGCGCAGGCTCATGCAGTGCATCACAGACTAGCGCAGTCTGTGCCTCGGCCCCATGCCTGTTCCATATTGGTCATGCTGCATGACATCTGTGCATCGGGTATTGACTTGCGCCTCGCGTCATGAAACGAAAGTCTAACAAGACGTTCATCGAGACAGACACGACGAGGCCCCGCCGCCACTATCACTCCCGATGGCTCATGGAGCCGGATCTGGAGTCTAGTTGGCAACGGGGCCTCGGCTTTTCAAGCGTCGAGGCGGAAAACGCTCCGCCGTCTCTCACTTGCTGACACGCCTGCTTTCACTCACTTCCTGACGAGATAGACCCCACACTCCAGGTGATCGGTATAGGGGAACTGGTCGAACAGCGCGAAACGCTCGATGCGATGCGTGCGGCACAGCACCTCGAGATTCTCGCTCAACGTCTGCGGGTTGCAGGAGATATAGACGATGCGTTCGTAGCGCGCGGTCTGCTCGCAGCTGTCGGCATCGAGACCGGCGCGCGGCGGGTCCACCAGCACGGTGCGGAAGTCATGATTCTCGAGATCCATCTCCGCCACGCGGCGCCCCTCCTTCTCGCCGGCCAGTGCCAGCGAGAAGTCCTCGGCGGACATGCGCGCCACCTGGGCATTGTCGATGCCATTGGCCGCCAGATTGACCTGCGCCGAGGCCACCGACGTCCGCGAGATCTCGGTGGCCAGCACGCGACGGAAGTTCTCGGCCAGCGCGATGGTGAAATTGCCGTTGCCACAATAGAGCTCGACCAGATCGCCCTGCTCCCGGCCTTCCGCTCGCGCCTTGTCCGGATGGGTCACGTCGCGCGCCCAGCTGAGCATGGAGCGGCAGATCTCGGCGTTGGGCTGGGTGAAGCTGTTCTCGACCTGCTGATAGACATATTCACGTCCATCGACCTCGAGACGCTCGAAGACGTGATCGCGCGTCAGCACGAGGTGCTGCTTGCGTGAACGCCCGATGATCATGATGTCGAGTTCCTGCTCCAGCGCGCGCGCCTCGGCTTCCCAGTCCTCTTCCAGCTTGCGGTGATAGATCAGCGTGACCAGTGCCTCGCCACTCAGGGTGGTGAGGAATTCACACTGGAACAGACGCTCACGCAGCACCGGACTGGCCTTGAGCCGCTCACGCAGCAGCGGCATCAGCGTATTGATGCGCTGGCTGGCCACCGGGAAGTCGTCCATGCGCACGACCGTCTTCTTCTTGTTGCCCTCATCGTCGAATTCCACCTCGAACATCGCATAGTAGAGGTCGTCATCCTCATGCCAGATACGAAATTCGCAGCGCATGCGGTAATGACTGGGCGGCGAGGGAAACACCTCGAGCTCCGGCGCATCGAAGGCGGCGAAACGGGCGCGGGTCTGCTCGGCCTTCTCGGCAAGCTGCTGTTCATACTGACTGGGATCGACGACGGCGATGGCCACACTGACTCCTGCCTGCGGGCATACCGCAGCACTGAAACGATGAGCAAAGGGACGCGGATGAGGTCATGGAGAGCCATGCCGATCACGTCCATTCAAAGGTTGGGCGCGCTAGCCTACCACCGGCAGCGCGAAGCTCAAGCACGGGTTGGTGACTCATGCAGCGACAGGGGCCGTCAGGGGCCGAGCGCGAGTCCTCGAGGGGCGGCAAACCCCTGGCTTTCAAGTGCAGTGGCAAGGCCGGGCTGACGGGCGTCCGTCGCCAGGGCGATGCCTGCGCCAGACACCTCGTCTTGCGCCAGCGTGGCCTGCGCCGTGCGGGCCGGCAACTCCAGCACCTGGGCCACGCGCCGTGCGATCGCCGCACCGGAATCCACCAACGCCAGCGGTGGTTCACCCGGCGCATTCCTGCCCAGGGCGCTGGCGATATCCGCGCTGAGCAGCGGGAAGTGGGTACAGCCGAGAATCACCACCTCCAGCCCCGGCACCGCCGCGAGATCCGCCAGACTCGCCGCGACCACCTCGGGGCGAGCATCCTCGCCACGCAGACGGCGCTCGGCCTCGGCGACCAGCGGGTCCGCCGCGACGCGAATCACCTGGCAATCCGCCGCGAAATCATGGATCAACTGCTCGGTATAGGCACGCCTCACCGTGGCGGAGGTGGCCAGCAAGCCGAACACTGGCGGCTCGCCCTGTGCGCGGCGCACCGCGCTCTGACGGCTGCGCGCCAGCAGCGCGGCAGGCTTGATCGCCGGTACGGTACCGATCACCGGAATCGACAACGTCTCGCGCAATGCCTGCAGCGCCAGCGTGCTGGCGGTATTGCACGCCACCACCAGGGCACGCGCTACACTTGCCTCGACCGCCGCCGCACACACCTGCGCGATGCGCGTCACCAGCCAGTCATCGGCCTTGGTGCCGTAGGGGAGCGCGGCGTTGTCACACACATAGGCCAGCGGCAACGTCGGCCATTGGCGGCGAATCTCCGCCGCCACCGAGAGTCCTCCGACCCCCGAATCGAAGATCAGCACCGGCGCGTCAGGCGCGTCAGATAGGACATGGGACTGGCTGACAACGGAGCCTGAAGGGGCGATGGAAGGCGCCATGATGATGATATCTCGCGCTGCGAAAGAGGAAGGTCGGCTGCAATGGCGCGCTATTTTACCTGCTTGGTGACGATGTAGGTGAAGTAACGATCGATCCCAAGCTCGGAGACCAGCCAGCGGTCGATCAATCGCTGGTAGGCATCGATGCTCGCCGTCTCGAGACGCAGCAGATAATCCACGCCGCCGCCGACCGCCACGCACTCGATCACCTCGTCCGCCTCGCGCATGGCGCGCTCGAAGCGCTGGAAGCTCTCGGCATCGTGATGCTTGAGGTGTATCTCCACCCATACCGGCGTGCGCGGGGCTGCCACCACGCCACCGCCGCGCTGCGCCTCGAGCAGCGCCTGATTGATGCGCGCCGAATAGCCCTCGATGATGCCGGCCTGCTCAAGGCGCTTGACCCGCTCCCAGCACGGGCTGACCGACAGATTGATCTCCTCGGCCAGCCGCGACTTGGTAATGCGACCATCGCGCTCGAGGATCGCCAGAATCTTCAGATCGAAGGCATCAAGCCTGGGCGCGGGCATCGCGCGCGCAGCGCCTGAACTCATGAGGCATCTCGCGCCAGATCGTCCACCACCTCGGCGATCACCGCCAGCGTATCGCCGAGACTGACCTGCGCCGGGAAACGCCGGGCTACCAGCACGCCGTCGCGCTCGGCACGATATTCCACCGCCGGCTGACCGGCCCGCCCCAGCGGGTAGACCCGAGCCACGCACTGCCCCGCGCTGACCTGCTCACCCAGCGCCACGCACAGTTCCAGCAGGCCTTCATGCTCACTCTGCACGTAGCAGCTGGCGTCCGGCATGTCGATCAGCAGCGGCCTGGCCGCCTGGTCGGCATGGCGTCGCTCGACATCGCCCTCCAGGTCGGCACGACTGCGTTCGCGCAGCACGCCACTGAAGGCGAGGAAGTTGTCGACGCCACGGTCGGCGATCGCCTGGCGCTCAGGCGTGGTGGAACCGCCGCCCCCCAGCTCCGTGGTGACGAAGACCTTGCCCTGGCGTTCCACGGCAGTGTCGTAGAGCGCCTCGGCATCCAGCTCGAACATCATCATCGCCGAAGGCGCACCGAAGGCCAGCGCACCGGCCAGACTCTCGGCTTCCTGATGACGGCACTGCTCCACGCCCAGCGACGCCTCGAGATAGTCCAGGCGGTGCGCGGCCGCGAACGGCAGGATATCCAGGGTGCGACCACCGGAATGCAGGTCCAGCGCGTAGTCACACTGCGGTACCAGCACCCGGGTGAAATAGTCGGCGATCTGCTCGGTAGGTCCCCCCTCGGGATCGCCGGGGAAGCTGCGATTGAGATTGCCGCCATCAAGTGGCGAGCAGCGCCGGCCGGCCTTGGCCGCCAGCGCATTCATGGTCGGCACGATGATGACACGCCCCTGCACGTCCTCGGGCGTGAGGCGGGCCGCCAGCTTGTAGAGCGCGGTGATGCCCTCGTACTCGTCACCGTGATTGCCGCCGGTGAGCAGCACCGTGGGGCCTTCACCGTTGGCGATCACGCTGATCGGGGTCATCACGGCACCCCAGGCAGACTCATCGGTGGAAATCGGCAACTTGAAGAAGCCGTGTTGAAGGCCATCGGCGTTCAGGTCAATGGTCAGGCTGACGGGAGATTCACGCATGACAGGCCTCCTTGGCCGGACGAACTCACAACAACAAAGGCGTATGGCATCGCATCACTGACGAACGGCCAGCCCGTCACTTGACGAACAGCTGGCGGGGCACGTCACACAATGGCTCGGCACCATTCTCGGTGATCAGGATCGACTCGGTGATCTCGAGCCCCCAGTCATCCATCCACATGCCGGGCATGAAGTGGAAGGTCATGCCCGGTTCCAGCACCGTCTCGTCACTGGGGCGCAGACTCATGGTGCGCTCGCCCCAATCCGGCGGATAGCTGATGCCGATGGGATAGCCGCAACGTGCGCCCCCCCGGTCGAAGCCGTACTTGTCCATCGCCGCGCCCAGCGCCAGCGCGATGTCGCAGCAACGATTGCCCGGTCTGGCGATGGCCAGGCCGCTTTCGATGCCTTCCAGCAGGGCGGACTCGCCACGCACGAAATCGCGCGGCGGCCGACCGAGAAACACGGTGCGCGAGAGCGGCGCGTGATAGCGCTTGTAGCAGCCGGCGATCTCGAAGAAGGTGCCCTCGCCCTCGCGAAACGGCGTGTCATCCCAGGTCAGGTGAGGGGCAGCGGCATCACTGCCGGTCGGCAGCAATGGCACGATGGCCGGATAGTCGCCGCCGAGAATCTCACCATTCGGCCCGACCACACCCTCGACCCCGACACGATAGATCTCGGCGACCAGTGCGCTCTTGGGCAGGCCCGGCTCGATCATCTCGAGGATGCGCGAGTGCATGCGCTCGACGATGCGCCCCGCCACGCGCATGTAGGCGATCTCCTGCTCGGACTTGATCGCCCGACACCAGTTGACCAGCGAGTTGGCGTCCACCAGTCGCGCGTGGGGCAACTCCTTGACCAGCGCCAGATGGGCACGTGCCGAGTAGTAGTAGTTGTCGAGTTCGACCCCCACCACGCCGTCGTGCCAGCCGCGCTGCGGCAGGATCGACTGGGCGAGAAACTCCATCGGATGCATGTCCGGATTCTGCACGTAGTAATCCGGATACCACAGGATGTTGTCCTCGCCCATCCAGCAGGTACGCAGCGCGCCGTTGCCGTCCTGACGGCGTCCGTACCAGACTGGCTCACCGCTCAGACCCAGCAGTACACATTGGTGCACATAGAAGGACCAGCCGTCATAACCGGTCAACCAGGCCATGTTGGAGGGGTCGGAAATCACCATCACATCGATGCCGGCACGCGCCATCGCTTCCCGGACACGCTGGATACGGGCGTGATATTCCCCGATGGTGAAGGCCTGGCGTCCGGCCGACAGTGGCCGCGGTACCCAGTTGTCGGGCATCGCCTGCGCTTCGCCATTCGGCAAGTTGTTGAGCCCCGCGAATGGAGGCTGGGCAATAGGCGGATGCGACGGGAATTGGCTCATGCAGCGCTCCTGTTCAATCAGGCCTTGAGGCAAGCAGCACGTCGGGGCGGAGCCTTACGCGCGCCTCTGGTGCCCAGAGCCGTCAACGTATATGCGAACATCCGAATTCCCCTCTTGATTCGAGTCTGTCACTCTGCCGACAGCGGGTCAAAGGCGACTCTGGCACTGTCGCCCTTCCCTTCGGCCCTTGCAAGGGCCGCGCCATCATCACGACATCACCGGGAAATACTCCAGGACCTTTCAGGAGACTCTTTCAGATGAGCCACATGCGAATTCTGGTACATCACGAGCGGGCAGAACGCTGGTGCGAGGCACTGCGTGAGCGTCTGGACAGCAGCGACATCGAGATCCTCGCCGATGACGGCGAGACCCTGGGCCACATCCTGGTGGTGTGGGCACCCCCGGCGGCACTGTTCGAGCGGCATCGCGATCACGACGTGAAGGCGATTCTCAATCTGGGTGCCGGCGTGGACAGCCTGCTGGCCAATCCCGCCCTGCCTCGAGAGGTGCCGGTGCTCAAGCTGCGCGATGCCGGCATGGCCAGCCACATGCTCGATTACGTGCGCTACGGCCTGCTGCACTTCCGACGTGACTTCGATCGCTACGCTGTCCAGCAGTCAGAGCGTCACTGGGCGCCACATCGCGTGGTGCGCGCCAGGCATTATCCGGTCGCGGTGCTCGGCCTGGGTGCCATCGGCCGGCAGATCGCCGAGGCGCTGGCGGCAGACGGCTACCCCGTGCATGGCTTCAGCCGCAGCGCCCACACCCTGGAGGGCGTGACCTGCCACCATGAACAGGGGGAAGGCGGTCGCTCGCTCAAGGCAGTGCTGGGAGATGAAACGCTTGGCCTCAAGGCGGTGATCAACCTGCTGCCCAACACCACCGCCACTCGCGACGTGCTGAATGCAGAGGTCTTCGCGGCCCTGCCCGATGACGCCGTGCTGATCAATCCCGGCCGCGGCAGCAGCGTGGTCGAGGAGGATCTGCTCGCGGCGCTGGAGAAGGATCAGTTGCGCGGCGCGCTGCTGGATGTCTTCCAGCATGAGCCGCTCGCCGGCGACAGCCCGCTGTGGCAGCACCCGAAGGTGATCATCACCCCGCACGCCGCCGCCCCGACCCCGGTCTCCGAGGCCGCCGACCAGCTGGCGGAGAACATCCGTCGCGTGCAGCGCGGTGAGTCCCTGACGGGCATCAGTCTGGAACACGGCTACTGAGACGTGCGTTTCACACCGGAAGCGCAGTGGTCGACTTGAGACACTCCATCGCGAAGCGTGCCGAGACATCGGTGAGGTCATCGAGGGTATTGACCAGCTGCTTGTAGACGCGGTCGTAGGCATTCATGTCCGCGACCTGAACCTTGAGCAGGTAGTCATAGTCGCCCGCCATGCGATAGAACTCGGTGACCTCCTCGATCTCCTCGATCACCGCCACGAACCGCTCGAACCAGGCCCGCGAATGATCGCGGGTCTTGAGTTGCACGAAGGCGGTCAGCCCCAGCCCGACCCGCTCGGCATCCAGCAGCGCCACCCGCGCGGTGATCACCCCGCATTCCTCCAGCCGCTTGAGGCGCTTCCAGCAGGGTGAGGTGGTCAGATGCACCGACTCCGCCAGTGCCGCCAATGACAGGCTGGCATCACGCTGCAACAGCCGCAGCAGCGCGCGGTCCGTGGCATCGAGCACAATTTTCTCCATACTCCCTCCTCACGACAAAATCTTGCTACAGAACATGGCCTACGCCATGACAACTGGCAAGTTTTGCCTGACAGCCGGTCGTACCATGAAGGCTCCTCCCCGCGACAGGAACCGCTGCCATGCCGACCACTGCCTTTCCCCCTCGCTCGCCGTGTGCGCCCTCTTCACTCGCCACTCCCTCGGAGGGCTTGCTGTACAGGACGCCTCTGGAAGCATGGCGACAGGAGTGCCTGGCACAGCTGGCCGCCTTGAAGGCAGCCACGCCCGTCACTCCGCTCAGGGAGCTTGCGCTTTGCGGGCTTGGCGAGGCGCGCGTGCTGATCAAGGACGAGCGCGCCCACGCCAGTGGTTCACTCAAGCATCGACTGGCCATGGCGTTGTTCGAGCAGGCCTTGAAGCAAGGCTGGCTCAGTCCCGGACGCCCGGTCATCGACGCCTCGTCAGGCTCCACGGCGGTCTCTGAAGCGTGGCTGGCACGCCGCCTGGGACTGGAATTCATCGCCGTGGTACCCAAGGGCACCGCATGTGACAAGCTGAAGGCGATTCGTGACGAGGGCGGGCGTGTCGTGGAGATCGAGAATGCCGTCCACCTTTGCCAGTCCGCCCAGGCGCTGGCCGAGGACAGCGGCGGCCACTTCCTCAACCAGTTCCAGCATGCCGCCACGGCCAGCGACTGGCAGAGCGAGACAAGCCTGCCGGGCGAGTGCCTGGCACAGATCGCCGAACGCGAGCTGCCGGAGCTTGAAGCGGTCTTTCTCGGCGCTGGCACCGGCGGCAGCGCCGCCACCTTCGCGCGCCATCTGCGTCACAAGGGTCTTCTTCGCCACTCGGGGCCTCTACACCACACGGGGCCTTTTCACCACTCGGGGCCTCTACACCACAGGGGCCATGGCGCTCGCGTGATCGGCGTGGACCCCGAACACTCCGTCTATCATGCCTGCTGGCAGCACCATCACACCCATGGCACCCGCATGACCTCACTGCCCGCGCCTCAGGCACCCAACCCCATCGAGGGCATTGGCCGCCCCTGTGTACTGGAGGCGTTCGACCCCGTGCACTTCGATGATTATCGACGCATCGCGGATGCCCGCAGCCAGGCGGCGGCACTATGGCTGGCAGAGCATGCCGGGCTTGCCGTCGGGCCCTCCACCGGCACCGCCTTCGCGGGCCTGCTGGAAACCCTCGAGCTCAAGCACGCCCGCGGCGAGGCGCTGACGGGTAGCTGGCTGCTGCTGGCCTGTGATCATGCCAGCCGCTACGCCAGCACCCTGGGCGACCCCGTCTGGCGGGCGGAACACCAGTCACGCCTCGCCCCGCATCGCGCCTGGATCGAGAGACTCACCGCCTGAAACGACGACACCCCGCCAAGGGCGGGGTGTCGTCGTCGAGCATCACGAGGCGCGATGGCAGCTCGTGCCACGGCTCATGTCAGTCGCAATGCATGTCAGCCGCAATGGAGGTCAGTCACGCCTCATGCCAGCAGGGCATTGAACTGACGCAGCCACTCCGGGTGGGCCGGCCAGGCCGGCGCGGTCACCAGCTTGCCGGAGGTCACGGCATCGGTGACTTCCAGTGACACGAATTCGCCACCTGCCAGCTTGACCTCCGGCGCGCAGGCCGGATAGGCGCTGACGCGATGGCCTTCCAGCGACATGGCAGCCGCCAGCAGCTGCGGGCCATGGCAGACGGCGGCGATGGGCTTGTCGGCCTCGACGAAGTGACGCACCAGGTTCAGCACACGCTCGTCCAGACGCAGGTACTCGGGAGCGCGGCCACCGGGGATCAGCAGCGCATCGTAGTCTTCCGCCTTGAGGTCGGCGAAGCTCGCGTTGAGCGCGAAGTTGTGACCCGGCTTCTCGGTATAGGTCTGATCGCCTTCGAAGTCGTGGATCGCCGTCTTGACGATATCGCCTTCACGCTTGTCCGGGCATACCACATCGACCCGATGACCCATCGCCTGCAGCGCCTGGAACGGCACCATCAGCTCATAGTCTTCCACAAAATCTCCGGCAATGATGACAATGCTGGCCATGATGATCTCCTGATTGAACAAACGGGGTTGGCATCACTGCATCGCGCTCGCCTGACATCACCTCTGCCTGACATGTCGGGAAGCCTGCAGCTCACGCACAAGGCGTTCCCAGAGTACCTGTCCGGCGCGCATGAGCAAGCGCTGAAATAGCGTCCTGTGCCTGATGCGCCTGTCATCGGGGCCATCGCCAGCGGGCCCTCATGCGTCATCCACGACTGGCAGGAGAGGTGCGCCAGCGCGAGGGAACCTTGCATGCGGCCACGCTGCCCAATCATCATGCTCTCGCCCCGAACGACACCACTCCCCAAGGGCGACCCCATTTGCGGACAGAAAGCTTCGACAGGAGTCACCATGCTTGCCCTTGTACCACGACGAATCCACTGGACACGCCTGCGACGGATACCCTCGCCTCGCCGCCTGAACGGCTGGCTTGGCGCGATGCTGCTGGGATCAGCCCTGTTGAGCACGGCGCAACAGGCGAGCGCTGACGTGAGCAGCGCGGAGTCTCCCGTGCCCTTCACCGCTCAATACACCCTGGTGCTGGACGGCTGGCCGGATGTGCCCATCACGCAGCGCATCAGCCAGAGCGGGGAGCTTTACATCGCCAGCATGGAGGCCTCCATCAAGGTGGCCAGCGGCTACGAGCAGGGACGCTTCCTCCTCAAGGAAGGCCAGCTGCAGCCGGCCGGGTATCGTTCCGGTTATCGTCTGGCGGGTATCGGCAAGGACTACAGCCGCGAGGCACCCGAGCCTGACGAGACGCTCCTCCCCGACCGCCAGACCCTGCTGGTACTGCTGAGCCAGCAGGCCGATGCCCAGTGGGCCGCGGGAAGTTGCCTGACGGGAGCCCCCTGTGCGCTGGAATATCTGGATCACAAGGGGCGCACCCGGACACTGATGTATGAGATCCAGGCCCAGGAATCCCGCGTGGCCGCCGGTCAGACCTTCCGCACCCTGCGGCTGGACACCTGGCGCAAGCATCGTGATCAGAAGCACTACCGCCTGTGGCTGGCCCCCCGCTGGCCGGGCCTGATGGTGGCTCTCGACTACCTCGACTACGAGGACAGCCCCGCAGGTGAAGTCCCCGAGCGCTCCGCACATCTGACCCTCGACCGGCTCAGCAGCTCGCGGCGCCAGGCCAGTCCGTGACCCGTCGTGAGGCTCGGTGTCCGGTGCTCTGAGTCCAGAACTCAGTGTCCAGGCCGCGGCATAAGCCGCGCTGATCCCCCATCAGCAGTTATCGCGCAGGATCCACTCCCGGGGATACCCTCTGTCCCCGGCAATCGTTACAGTAACCCTTCCCAGTGATACTCACTGACAATCAATCGCTTACGTCGCTCTGGTCCTGTCGACGGCCAATGACAAGGAAGGGTCATGCTCTCGGGTCTCATCTTCATCCTGCTGCCGCTGATTCTCGGCTATCTGGTGCGTATCGAGCAGCCCGCACGTCTGGCGGTCGTCAATCAGCTGGTGAATGCCTCGATCTACGTCATCCTGTTCCTGATGGGCATGGGGCTTGCCGGGCTGGAGCAACTCGGCGCCGGCATGGCCGCCATGAGCGGGCAGGCGGTGATTCTGTTCGCCATCATCACGCCATTGAATCTGCTGGCACTGTGGGCGCTGTCACGCCGCAGTGCACTGCGTGCGGATGCCTCACGCGTGGTGGAGGGAGCGCCGATGACCCGCTGGGAAGCGCTGTCCGGCTCCCTGACACTGGCGGCGGCGGTCGCGCTGGGCGTCGCGGCGGGCGTCGTGCTGGGACTGATGGAGATCTCGCTCGACACCGACACCCTGGCCGAGTGGGCACTCTATGCCCTGCTGGCGCTGATCGGCTGCCAGCTGAGAAGCTCCGGCATGAGCCTGCGCCAGATCCTGCTCAACCGCCATGGCCTGTTCATCGCGCTGACGGTGATGGCGAGCTCGCTGCTGGGCGGACTGCTGGCGGCACCGCTTCTGGCACTCGACTGGAATCAGGGCATGGCGATGTCAGCCGGTTTCGGCTGGTATTCGCTGTCAGGCATCCTGATCGGTGATCAGCTCGGGCCGATTCTGGGTGGCGCAGCCTTCTTCAATGACCTGAGCCGCGAACTGCTCGCCTTCCTGTTGATCCCACTGACCATCCAACGCTTCACGCCGCTGGCCATCGGCTTCGGCGGCGCGACCTCGATGGACTTCACTCTGCCAGTCATCCAGCAGACCGGCGGTGTTGCCTGCGTGCCCGTGGCCGTCGTATCCGGCTTTCTGCTCTCGCTGGCCTCGCCGCCGATGATCCTGTTCCTGCTCTCGCTCAGCCACGTCTGACGTCGTGGTCCTTGCCGATGACACCCCGGAACGGTGACACTCGGCCTCTCTCTTTCCAGCGCCTGACATTGCCATGCCGCCTCTGCATCACACTCCACCGCGCCCCAGACGCGTGACGCTCGCCGACATCGCCGCTCGCCTGGGCGTGACCAAGGTCACGGTCTCGCGCGCGCTCAACCAGCCCGAAAAGGTCTCCACCGCCATGCGCGAGCGGGTACGGGAGTGCGCCCGCGAACTGGGTTACATGCCCAACCGCCAGGCCGGCAGCCTCGCCAGTGGTCGCTCCCGGCTGATCGCGCTGCTGATCCCGTCACTGTCCAATGCCGTGTTCTCGGAACTGCACCGGGGACTTGAGGCACCGCTGGCCGCCGCCGGCTATCAGCTGCTGATCGGCCATACCGGCTATTCGATGGAAGAAGAGGAGCGCCTGATCGAGACTTGGCTCTCGTTCGGCGTGGACGGTCTGGTGCTGTGCGGCAGCCGCCACAGCGAACGCGTCACCGAGATGATCGCGCGCTCCGGCTGTGCCGTGGTGGAGTGCATGGAAAAGCGTGAGGCGCCACTGGACATGGCAGTGGGGCTGGATCAGCACGCCGCCGGCCGCGCCATGGCGGAGGCGATGATCGAGAGCGGCCGCCGGCACATCGGCTTTCTGGCCGCGCGCATGGACCGCCGCGTCGAGCAGCGTCTGGCGGGCTGGCGCGCCGCCGTCGAGGCCGCCGGCCTGTCACAGGAGTACCTGATGACCACTCCGGCACCCTCAAGCGTCAAGCTGGGCGGCGAATTGCTGGACGAGATGCTGACTCGGTGGCCGAATCTCGACGCCGTCTTCTGCTGCAACGACGACCTGGCCGCCGGTGCACTGTTCGAGTGTCAGCGTCGCGGCCTGGAAGTGCCGGCACGGCTGGCGCTGGCCGGCTTCAATGGTCTGGAGATGACCCGTGGCACCTGGCCTGCGCTTGCCAGCGTGGTCACGCCGCGCCGAGAGATCGGCGAACGCACCGCCGCCCTGCTGCTGGCACGCCTGAGCGGCGACCACGCCTCCACGCCGCGTGGCCTGTGGGAAGACCTGGGCTTCAGCCTGCAGAGAGGCGGGAGTCTGCCCCGGGCGTGAGCGCTTTCGAGGATGCGTGCTGCGCCGTCAGCTGCTGACACATCTGTTCGACCAACGCCTGCGGTGTGGCACTGATGTCGAGGGTATAGACGCGCTCCGTCTCACGCTCAGGCACCTCCAGGGTCGCCAGCTGGTCATCGAGCATGGCGGCGCCCTTGAAGAAGTGATCGGTGCGCGCCTCCAGGCGCTCCAGCAACAGCTCGCGCATGCCTTCCAGGAACACGAAGCCCAGCGCCGCATCCCCGCCACGCAGCTGATCGCGATAGCGTCGCTTCAGCGAGGAACAGGCCAGCACCAGACTGCGTCCCTCGCGGCGCGCCTCATCGATCAGCTCGACCAGGCGGGCCAGCCAGCCATGGCGGTCTTCATCATTGAGCGGGATGCCGCGCGCCATCTTGGCCACGTTGGCCTCGCCATGATAGTCATCACCGTCGATGAACTGCGCCCCCAGACATGCCGCCAACGCCTGGCCGACATGCGACTTCCCGCACCCGGACACGCCCATCACCACCAGTCGCACCCCACCCTCGGGCAAGGTGACGCTCTCGTCGTCCAGCGCGACGCTGCCCTGAGCGGACGCCGTGGATGACACCCCTTCTGCCTGCTGCTGCATGACACCCCTTCCCCTTGAAGAATATCCGTGTTGTCTGTCGTCCCACCTTGCCACCCGGGCCGGCCACGGCGAACCCTGTGTGGCGAGCCCATGAGCGGCGGCGCTGCGCAGGATACCCCGCGCAGTATCATCCATGTCGTGGCGACCCGGCGACATGCACCTTTCGGATCATTGCACAGACGCTTATGTTACCGGTAACTTTCATCCTGCACGAAGCAACAGGTCTTGCACAACAGGTCTTGCACAACAGGTCTTGCACAACAGGTCTGCACAACAGGTCTGGCAAAACCGGCCCTGCACCACAGGCCTCACACGACACGCCTCACACCATACGCCCAAGGCCGTGGCAGATCGCACCGCCACCGCCAGCCGCAAGAGTTCGCCATCATGTCCCCAGATAGCACCCTCGTCCTTGCCGCCCTCGGCGGTATCCTGCTGCTGCTGTACCTCGTCATGCGTCTGCGCCTGCACGCCTTCGTCGCCCTGCTGGTGGTGAGTCTGGGGGTCGGGCTGGCCACCGGCATGCAGCCCGACGCCATCATCGATTCCGTCACCAACGGCATGGGCAACACCCTGGGCTTCGTGGCCACCGTGGTCGGGCTCGGCGCGATGTTCGGCAAGATGCTGGAAGTGTCCGGCGGCGTCGACCGCATGGCCAATACCCTGCTGGGGCGCTTCGGGACCTCACGTTCCCAGTGGGCGCTGGCGCTGACCGGCTTCCTGGTCGCGATTCCGGTATTCCTGGATGTGGCCTTCATCATCCTGGTGCCGCTGGTCTATGCGCTGGCACGCCGCAGCGGCCGCTCGCTGCTCTATTACGGCATTCCGCTGCTGGCCGGCCTGGCCGTCACCCACTCCTTCATTCCGCCGACCCCGGGGCCGATCGCGGTCGCCAAGCTGATCGGTGCCGACCTCGGCTACGTGATCCTGTTCGGGGCGCTGTGCGGTCTGCCGGCGATGATCGTCGCGGGCCCGATCTTCGGTCGCTTCATCGCCAAGCGTATCGATGCCAAGATCCCGGAGTACATGGAAAATGCCGGCAGCGTGATGAGCGATGAAGAGGTCAATCAGCGCGCCCCGGGCTTCGGGTTGATCCTGTCCATCGTGCTGCTGCCGCTGGCGCTGATCGTGCTCAACACCGTCTCCGGCTTCCTGTTCGGTGACGACAGTCCGCTGGTCGGCTGGCTGGGCTTTCTTGGCCATCCCTTCGTGGCGCTGAGTCTGGCCACGCTGATGGCCTTCACCCTGCTGGGCACGCGTCGCGGCATGACGCGTGAACAGGTGATGGAAGTCGCCACCAAGGCACTCGAGCCGGCCGGCATCATCATTCTGGTCACCGGGGCTGGCGGTGTCTTCAAGCAGATGCTGATCGACTCCGGCGTCGGTGACGTGCTCGGCACCCTGATGGCCGACAGCAATCTGCCACCGATCCTGCTCGCCTTCCTGATCGCCACCGCGGTGCGTGTCATCCAGGGCTCGGCTACCGTGGCGATGATCACCGCCGCCGGCCTGATGGCGCCGGTCATCGATACGCTGGCGCTGTCCGGCCCGGTGCTGGGGCTGGTGGTGATCGCCATCGCCAGTGGCGCCACCGTGCTCAGCCACGTCAATGACTCCGGCTTCTGGCTGGTCAGCCGCTACTTCGGCCTGACCGAGAAGGACACCCTGAAAAGCTGGACGGTGATGGAGACGTTGATCGGCGTGATCGGCGTCAGCATGGCGCTGCTGATCGGGCTGTTCCTCTAGACACCCGCGACCCGGAGCGCTGACGAAAAGCTGCCACGGCGTGTGGCAGCTTTTTTTGTGCCTGGCAAATGCCAGAATTCCCTATCACGCCGTCTTGCACGCTATTTCCCACTTTTGCATTGCGCCTGCATGACATCATGCGATCATCCACCCTTTCGTCCGCCATTCTGGCCCATGATCCTACGTCTCTGCCCGGCGCTCTCGCGACTGGTCAGAGGGCGTTGCGCATCAGGGCCTGACATCTTTCGTCCGGAGTCCGCATGGACAACAGCCCTGAGTCGCCAACCCCGGCATCGCCACCCTCCGCCACTGGCAGCAAGCCACCCTCCTCCCGCCGTCTGATCTGGATGCGCCTGCTGGCGCTGATCATTCTCGCGCTGGCGATAGCGCTGGCGGCCTGGTGGATGACCCACCGCCCCGGCGCCCCCAAGCGCGCGCCCAGTGACGCCCCGGTTCCCAGCGTGGAAGTGGTGACGGTCAGCCATACGGCCAGTGCACCGACACTGGAAGGCTACGGCCGCGTGATCGCCGATCGCCAGACGACCGTATCCACCCGGGTCAGCGGTCAACTGGCGCCCTTCCCCGAGGGCATCGAGGCGGGCCGTGAAGTCCGCGCGAACCAGCTGCTGGCGAGCCTCGACCAACTGGATTACCAGCTGGCGCTGCGTCAGGCCGAGGCGGATCTCGCCACGGCAGAAGCCAGCCTCGCCTCGGAAAAGGGCGAGCAGATCCGCGCGGCCTCGGAATACAAGACCTTCGGTCGCAACCTGCCGGCGGCGCAGAAAGCGCTGGTGCTGCGCGAGCCTCAGCTCAAGTCGGCTCAGGCCGCGGTGGACAGTGCCCGCGCCAGCCGCGACCAGGCCAGACTCAATCTGGAACGTACCGAGATCCGCGCGCCCTATGACGGCCTGATCAGCGAGCGTCTGGTCGGCGAAGGCAGTGACCTCAACGCCTTCACCGACCTGCTGACGCTGGTGGCCACCGACCGCTTCTGGGTGCGTCTCAATCTCCCGCAGGCCGACATGGAATGGCTCTCGACCCATGCCCGTGACGGACAGGGCACGCCGGTCCTGCTGTCCAGCAAGGCATGGCCGGAGGGCCAGCATCGGCGCGGCGAAGTGTGGAGCGTCCTGCCGTCCCTGGAGGACAACGGCCTGCTGACTCAGGTGATGGTGGCAGTGGAAGACCCATTGGCGCTCGACGTCTCCGAGGAGGCGCGCGCCAGCACGCCGGCCCTGCGTCTGGGCGATGTGGTGGAAGCGACTCTGACACCTCAGCGCACCGCATCGCTGATCGAGCTGCCGGTCAGCGCCCTGCGCAGTGGCCAGCAGGTCTGGGTGCTGACGGAGGATGGCTATCTGGAGAAACGTGCGGTGGGCGTGCGCCATCTGGGCAACGACACCCTGCTGATCGCCGGAGGCTTGGGCGATGGCGAGCGGGTCATCGTGAGTGCCTTGAGCAATGTCGAGGCCGGCATGGCGCTGCGTGCCCGCGGTGATGCGCCGACGCCGACCACCAGGACCCCTGATAACAAGGCGGCTGACGACAAGACGACGGCTGGCGACAAGAGCACCGCGACAGTTGAGCAGGACACCGCGACTGGTGACAAGACCGCCACGGTTGCCGACAAGAGCGCCACGACCACCGGAAGTGACTCATGACGGCACCATCGCGCCTCAAGGGCCCCATCCGCTGGATGCATGATCATGGTGTCGCCGCCAACCTGCTGATGCTGTGTCTGATTCTCGGCGGTCTGCTGATGTCCAGCCAGATCAAGAAGGAGGTCTTCCCCTCCTTCGAGCTCGAGATCATCAACGTCAGCGTCAGCTATTCCGGCGCGACCCCCGATGAAGTGTCCGAGAGTCTGTTGCAGGCCATGGAATCCGCGGTGCAGGACGTGGAGGGGATCGAGGAGATCACCGCCACGGCCGAGGAAGGCCTCGGCTCACTGTCCATCGAGCTTCAGGATGGCGTCGAGACCATGCGCGCCTACCAGGACATCCAGCAGGCCATCGACAGCATCACCACCCTGCCCGATGAGTCCGACCCGCCCGTCTACTCGCTGGCAGGTCGCTCGCGCAGCGTGATGGAACTCAAGCTGCACGGCCAGACGGATGACCAGACCCTGCGCAACGTCGCCGAGCGTCTGCGCCTGAGCCTGCTGGACAGCAACGACATCACCAAGGTGGAGCTGACCGGCATCCGTGACCGGGAAGTGCACGTGTCACTGGAGGAAGGAGCGCTGCGCCGTTACGGCCTCTCGCATCAGGATGTGGCCAGCCTGATCGGCAATCAGGCGCTCAACCTGGCCGGCGGCAGCCTGGACACCCAGCAGGGCGAGTACCTGGTGCGCTACGAGGCGCGGCGCGACGGTGCCGCCGAGTTCGCGCAGCTGCCGGTGATCTCCAGTCAGGAAGGCAATGTCATCCGCCTGGGCGATATCGCCACCGTCACCGACGGTTTCGCCGACAGTGACAAGGAAGTGCTCTATGACGGTGAACCGGCGATCGGCCTGGACATCTATCAGGTCGGCTCCCAGACACCCAACGAGCTGTCCGCCGCGACCATGGCGATGCTGCCGGAGCTGTCCGCCAGCCTGCCGCGCGGCCTGACGCTGAGTGTCGAGGACGATGATTCGCTGGTCTACCAGGACCGTCTGGAACTGTTGCTCAAGAACGCCTGGATGGGGCTGGTGCTGGTACTGGTGCTGCTGGGCCTGTTCCTGGAGGCGCGCCTCGCCTTCTGGGTCACCCTGGGCATCCCCACGGCCTTCCTGGGCGCGATGCTGTTCCTGCCGCTGGTCGGCGTGTCCATCAACATGATCTCGATGTTCGCCTTCATCATCGCGCTGGGCATCGTGGTGGATGACGCCATCATCGTCGGCGAGAACATCCACTCGCATCGCGAGCGCGGCGCCAGCATGCGCGAAGCCGCCATCCTCGGCGCACGCGAGATCGCGGTGCCACTGGCGTTCTCGATCCTGTCCAACATCGTGGCCTTCATTCCGCTGCTGTTCCTGCCCGGCTTCCTCGGGCTGATATTCGGCATCATCCCGCTGGTGGTGATCAGCATCTTCGCGCTGAGCTGGATCGAGGCGATCTTCATCCTGCCCGCGCACCTGGGACACACCAGCGAAAAGCCGATTCGCTGGCTGGCACCGCTGGACCGCGTGCGTCACGGCGTCCAGCACGGACTGGAGCGCTTCACGCGTCAGCGCTTCCAGCCCTTCCTCGAGGGGTGTCTGAACTACCGTGGTCTGACCGCCATCTGTGGCCTGGCGCTGCTGGTGCTGGCGATGGCCTGGATGGCCAGTGGCCGTCTCGGCTTCTCGCTGATGCCACGAGTGGAATCCAACCGCGCCGGCGTCACCGCCAATCTGCCGGTGGGCAGCCCGATCAGCCAGGACCGCGAAGTGCGCACCCTGCTGCTGGCGGCGCTGGACCGCGTACGCGAGCGCGAAGCCGACCTGGCGGTCTTTTCCACCAGCGCCGAGATAGAAGGCAACTCGCTGAGCATCATCGCCAATCTGGACACCACGGTGGAGAACAACTGGTCGCCCTCGCAGCTGATCAAGGCCTGGCGTGAGGAAGCGGGCACCATCGCCAATACCGAATCGCTGCTGTTCGAATCCGATATCGGCGGGCCGGGACGCGGCGCGGGCCTCACCATTCGACTGTCATCCTCCGACAGTGCCGCGCTGATGGCGGCCGCCGCGACCCTGGCGACCTCGCTTGAGGATTACAGCTCGCTGTCGGATATCGACAGCGGCCTGGATGACGGCAAGCGCGAGCTCTATCTGCAGCTCAATGCCTATGGACGCTCGCTGGGACTGGACGGCGCGACGCTGGCCAACCAGCTGCGCGGACCGCTGTCCGGCGCCACGGCACTCAAGCAGCAGCAGGGTCGCAATGAGGTCGAGGTCAAGGTGCTGTTGCCCGAAGCCCAGCGCGCGAGTCTGGCCCAGCTGGAGAATTTCGGCGTGCAGACGGCCGACGGCGTCAGCGTGCCGCTGGGACTGGTAGCCGACATCCAACAGGGGCGCGCCGCCTCCAGCATCCTGCGCATCGATGGTCGCCGCGTGATCGAGGTCACCGCCAACGTCACGCCGTCCGATGCGGTCAGTCAGGTGATCACCAGTCTGGAAAGCGATGTCTATCCCGAGCTGAAGAGTCAGTATCCAACTCTGAGCATCGGCTATGGCGGGCGTCAGGAGGAGACCGCCGACAATCTGGGGTCCCTGCAGGTCTCATTGCTGCTGACCCTGGCGGCGCTCTATCTGCTGCTGGCCCTGCCCTTCAGAAGCTATCTGCAGCCGCTGCTGGTGATGACGGCGATCCCCTTCGGCCTGATCGGCGCGGTGATCGGCCATCAACTGATGGGCTACGGGCTATCGGTGATCAGCCTGATGGGCATGCTGGCGCTGTCGGGCATCGTCATCAACGATGCGCTGGTCCTCATCGACTATGCCAACCGCCAGCGGCTGGCCGGAGCCAGTGCGCGTGAGGCGATCATCATGGCCGCCACGCGACGTCTGCGCCCGATCCTGTTGACCACGCTGACCACCTTCTTCGGTCTCGCGCCGATGATCTTCGAGACCTCGCGCCAGGCTCGCTTCATGATCCCGATGGCCGTTTCCATCGGCTTCGGCATCCTGTTCGCGACGGTCATCCTGCTGATCCTGGTGCCGTCGCTCTATCTGCTGCTGGAAGACCTGCAGCACAGCCTGCGTCGCCTGCTGGGACTGCCGCCCCGCACCCCGTCTCAGGAGGAACGTGCGTCATGATCCAACCCGTGACCGCCCTGCGCTCGAGACTTTCGGTCCGCCTGTTCGTGATCCTGCTGCTGACCAATGTCGTGATCGGCGGCAGCATCTACCTGTTCATTTCCAAGAGCATGGACAAGGGCTTCGCCGAGTACCTGCAGCAGACCCAGCAGGAGCGCGTCGAGATGATCTCGACGGACCTGATCAGCGCCTATGCCGCCGAGGGCAGTTGGCAATGGCTCAAGAGTCGGCGCAACTGGGGGCGTATCGTGCACTCCCGCCCGCCGAGCGAAGAGGACGGCATGATGCCCGGGCCCGGCATGTCACCGCCGCCAGGCCGGGAGGACAGCATGATGCCCGGCCCCGGCATGTCGCGCCCGCCGGGACGGGAGGACAGCATGATGCCCGGCCCCGGCATGTCGCGCCCGCCGGTCGGAGAGCAGGCCATGCTGCTGGGGCCCAACATGACGCGCCCACAGGATTACATGCTGCGTGATGCCGATGGCCAGCGTCTCAATGGGGCACCGCGCCCCATTCCCGGCATGCAGTTCAAGGACCTGATGCTTGATGGCAGCAAGATCGGAGAACTCGGCTATCTGCCGGTAAGCGAGATGCTGAAGCGCGGCAAGGACCAGTATCTGGAACGTCAGTCGCGCGATCTGGCCATCATCATGCTCTCATCCGCCTTCGCCTCGCTGCTGGCGGCCGCCGGGATCGCCTGGTGGCTGGGGCACCGCGTCCGTGACCTGGCCTCTGGTGCCAATCGCCTGTCGAGTGGCGACTATGCCACCCGTCTGCCGGTCCGCGGGCAGGATGAGCTGTCGCGGCTGGCCGAGGACTTCAATGCCCTGGCGGCGACACTGGAGAGCAATCGCGATTCCCGCCAGCGCTGGGTCAGCGACATCTCCCACGAGTTGCGGACTCCCCTGGCGGTGCTCAAGGGCGAGATTGAAGCCATGCAGGATGGCTTCCGCCCGATGAGCCATTCAAGCCTCGGCTCGCTGGCCCAGGAGGTGGACGCCCTCAATCGCCTGGTGGCGGACCTGCGCCTGCTGGCACAGAGCGATGCCGGTACGCTGGAAGCCTGGCGCGAGCCGCTGGCGCTGGATACCCAGCTCCGTGACAGCCTGGACGACCTGCGCGGCTGGCTGGCGGATGCCGGGATCGCACTGGAGACCGACATCCCGCTGCCGCTGCGGGTGCTGGGCGACACGCAACGCCTGCATCAGCTGTGGAGCAACCTGGCCAGCAACACCCGTGCCTATACCGATGCACCGGGCAGGCTCAAGGTCAGTCTGCTGCACGAAGCCGCCAGCCCCGCCCAGGGAGCCGGCCACCCCGGCTGGGCGATCGTGCGCTGGGAGGATTCCAGCCCCGGCGTGCCGGACGCCGAGCTTGCCCACCTCACAGAGCGACTGTATCGCGTCGAGAACTCGCGCAATCGCTCAAGCGGTGGCAGCGGGCTGGGGCTGGCCATCGCCAGCGCGCTAGTGAGTGCCCATGAAGGCGAGCTGGTGCCGGGGCACTCCACACTGGGCGGGCTGCGATGGGACATTCGCCTGCCGCTGTTGTCTACTTGAGACTGACTCTTTTTCATCCGCAAGGACTCTTGACCATGAGCGACATTCACGCCGACCACTCCGATGACCAGGCACAATCTCGCAAGCCACTGATTCTGGTGGTCGAGGATGAGCCCAAGATCGCCAGCCTGCTGTGCGATTATCTGAATGGCAGCGGTTATCGCACCCGCCACGTGGATGATGGCAATGCCGTCATCGCCGCGGTCAATGACGAGAGACCGGCACTGGTCCTGCTCGACCTGATGCTGCCGGGCACCGATGGCCTCACCCTGTGCCGTCAGCTGCGCGCTGAAGACGGCCTGCTGCCCATCGTGATGCTGACCGCGCGCGTCGAGGAAGTGGATCGCCTGCTGGGGCTGGAGCTGGGCGCCGATGACTACATCTGCAAACCCTTCAGCCCGCGCGAGGTGGTCGCCCGCATCAAGGCCGTGCTGCGTCGCAGTCAGGCACTCGACCAGACGCTCTCGCAAAGCTCCGCCAAGGGCCAGCTGACGCTCAACGAAGAAGGCTGGCAGGCCCTGGCGGATGGCCATGACCTGGGGCTGACCGCCGTCGAGTTCCAGCTGCTCAAGGTGATGATGCAATCACCGGGGCGCATCTTCTCCCGCGATCAGCTGATGGACCACATGTACCGGGATCACCGCATCGTCTCGGAGCGCACCGTGGATTCCCACGTCAAGAAGCTTCGCCGCAAGATCGCCAGTGCCTGGCCGGAGCGCGACGTGATCCGCTCCATCTATGGCGTCGGCTACAAGTTCGAGCCTGACGTGCTGGACTGACTCCCCGCCTCTCCCCGGGCCCGCGAACCTTTCAGCAACATGACAACCGCCGTCTGTGACCACAGACGGCGGTTGCGTTTTTGTTGCACCCGCGGTGCTAACTTGCTGTCCAACTGCGACGGATACTGTCATCACTGCCTGAGTACGCGACATCGACTGCCGCATGAGCTCGGGCTCACGCCACAAGTGAGGTATTCGCCATGTCCCACCGTCCTGCCAAGCGTGCGCGTCCTCGCACTCGTCTGATCAGTGCCGGCATGCTGAGCGTCATGCTGATGGTGTCACCGCTGACCGTGAGCAGCGCCAGCGCCGCCGATGTCTCCCTGAGCGTATTGCTGGATGGCATCAGCCTGAACGTCAGTCAGCGCGACACCCTCGACACGCAATATCGTCACTACCGCCAGCAGCGTCAGGCGGCCGAGAGCCACCACGATGCAAAGGCGCTGGCCAAGGCCCGTCAGGACTATCTGGCCAAGGTCGACAGAATCCTGAACGCCGAGCAGACAAGCCGTTTTCATCAGCACTTCGATCGCCACTACCCCGACAAGGCCAGCACGGGCAAGCAAGCCCGGCACTGACGGCCTCGTGGCAGGCTGCCGCGACAGCGTTGCAGATCCTGACATGACACATTGCACACTTACCCGCGAGTACTTGCACAATCCCGGCACATTCGCCGCCGATACTCGCTATATCGCACGAACGCAGTTCTTTATCTCGACATACGGAGTACGCCATGAACCGCATTTCTCGCAAGCTCATCGTTTCCGGTCTGCTGACCGCCCTGGCACTGCCGATGACCGCCATGGCCGCCAGCGGCGTCAAGCAACAGGAACAGCACGACGGTGCCGCCGGCCGCCAGGCAGGCCTGGACAAGATTCTCGCCAGCTGGCACCTCAGCGATGCTCAGAAACAGAAGCTCGAAACGCTGAAGCAGCAGCAGATGGAAAGCCGCAAGCAGCTCAAGGAACAGTCCTTCGACTCTCGCGAAGCACGTCGTGATGCCATCAAGGCCCAGCGTGACCAGCACAAGGCGGCCCTCGCCGAGATTCTCGACGACAACCAGGTCAAGGTGCTTGAAGCCTACTGGGCCGCAGGCAAGCCGATGCATGGCAAGCATGATGCCAAGCGCCCTGATGGGGCCGACAAGCATGGCGACAAGCCGATGGCCATGAAGGACAAGCCGGCCGGCGGCAAGCACATGGGACGCGATGGCGATCAGCGCATGGCACTGATGGGCGCCCTGTTCGACAGCTGGAACCTGGATGAGGACCAGCGTGCGTCCCTCAAGGATTCCTTCGATGCCATGCGCGGCGACATGAAGTCGCTCAAGGAAACCGACTTCGAATCGCGTGAAGCGCGCAAGGCCGCCTTCAAGGAACTGCGCGAGACGCAGCACGAGCGCCTCGCCAAGGTGCTCAACGATGACCAGATCAAGGTGCTGGACATGATGCACCAGCGCGACAAGCGCGGCCCGAAGATGGCGGAGCGTCAGCAGCGCGAAGGCATGAAGGCCCTGCTGGCAAGCTGGAATCTGAGCGATGATCAGATGCAGGCGCTCAAGGAAGTCCGCAAGGAAATGCGTGACGAGATGCATGACAGCATGAAAGAGATGCACGACGACATGCGGGATGCCATGAAGGATGCCGACACCAGACAGGAGCGTGTCGCGGCCCGTCAGGAAATGCGCAAGGAGATGAAGGAGCAGCGCCTGGAACTGCGTCAGGAAGGCCGCGAGAAACTGGCTGATGTCCTGTCCGCCGAACAGCTGGACGCGCTGGAGGCCTTCATGGCCAATGGCATGCGTCATGGCGGCCCGCACGGTGGTCCGCAGGAGGGACCGGGCGAGCCGGCTCCGCAGGCCTGATGCGCGGCACCTGAGAGGCGACTCCCCTTTTCAGGTGCCAGCCAGACACGCCCCATGAAGTGACCCTGATCGGTCTTGTGGGGAAGAAAACGCGAAAACGATGCCGCCCCGGCCGCCTTCTGGTGGTCGGGGCGGTGTCGTTTTCGTCCATTGGCGACAGAAATGTCTCTCTCCGCGACATTCCTGACGGGAGGCTCTGGCATGAGGGCTCGCGCCCGACGGATCGCGACAGGTTCATAAGAGAAAGCGACAGTCCCCCTGTCTTTTTGGGTAATGGGGGTTATATTTTTATTGAACAATCAATTAAAATAATTTTGCGAGGCCTTGAGCATTACATGGCGTGATGATGAGAGTCGTGCTTTCCTGACTGCTGAGCTCCCCCGTCCGAGGGTTCTCTCGAACGACAGGGCATTGAGCAACGGTGTCCATGACAGAAGCCACCGCAGGGGGATGCCTGCAACCGTCAGCGGAAAGCGGACCCGGCACTGACCGCGAAGGAATTCGCGCCGCGCAGATGTCGGAGTCAGAGATCTTGGCAAGACAGTCTCTGACGTCCAGCAGCGCCCTGTGAACGTTCACCATGATGAAGGTCGCGAGACAGTCGCCAGGCATGCCGTTGCCGAGGCGCCCGCCGACCGACCTTCGTGAATCGCCTTGAGGCCGTTCTCGCCTGCTGCCTGCGGATGGACCTGCCATTCCTCCGCCTGCCAGTCGACACTGCCACCGCTTCAGCGCTACCCATGACGGGTGCTGAGCGAGGCCCGTGCCGTTCGTGTCCGTCTTTGCTGACACCCTGCCGTTGCCCCCACAGCCGCAGGCTGTCAGCAAAGCACTACGCACGAGTGAAACTTCCCCATGACAGGAGTTCCTCATGCAGAAACCCGCTTCCTCCGAGAGCGCTGCGCCGACCTCGAGTCGCATCAATCCGACGGTCTTCTACGGATCGATCATCGGTATCGTGGCGTTCCTCGCCTTCGCGATGCTGTTCACCGAACTGGCTGACCAGTGGATCGGCAATGCCCTGAGCTGGACCATCGATACCTTCGGCTGGTTCTACATGCTGGCCATCGTGGCCTATCTGGTCTTCGGTGTGCTGATCGCCTGCTCACGCTTCGGGCGCATCCGCCTGGGACCGGACGACTCGCGTCCTGAATTCTCGCTGATGTCCTGGGCCGCGATGCTGTTCGCCGCCGGTATCGGCATCGACATCCTGTTCTACTGCATCGCCGAGCCGCTGTCCCACTATGTGGCACCGGTCACGGGGGACCCCGAGACCCAGGCGGCGATCCGCAACGCCATGGTGGAAACCTTCTTCCACTGGGGGCTCTCCGGCTGGGGCATCTATGTGCTCGCCGGCATGTCGCTTGCGTACTTCAGCTATCGCCACCGCCTGCCGCTGGCCATCCGCTCGGCCTTCTATCCGCTGCTGGGCAACCGCATCAATGGCCCGATCGGCAACGCCGTGGATATCTTCGCCATCATCTCCACCGTGTTCGGGATCGCCACCTCACTGGGCATCGGCGTCATCCAGCTGAACTACGGTCTCAAGTTCATGCTGGGCGTGCCCGAGAACCTCGCCGTGCAAGCGGCACTGATCATCGGCGTGATGATTCTGGCGACGATTTCCGTCATCACCGGTGTCGAGAAGGGCATCCGCCTGCTGTCCGAATTCAACATGCTGCTGGCCACCGCCCTGCTGATCTTCGTGCTGGCCGTCAGCGACACCTCCCAGCTGCTCAACGCGCTGGTGCTCAACATCGGTGACTACCTGACCCAGTTCACCGCCAAGAGCTTCGATACCTATGCCTACACGCCGGGTACCGATGAATGGATGAGCGGCTGGACCCTGTTCTTCTGGGGCTGGTGGATCGCCTGGACCCCGTTCGTGGGCCTGTTCCTCGCGCGCATCTCACGTGGCCGCACCATCCGTCAGTTCGTGTTCGGTGCGCTGCTGATCCCGCTGAGCTTCATGATGGTATGGATGAGCGTCTTCGGTAACTCGGCCATCGACATGGTCGCCAACCAGGGCGTCAGCGCACTGGCCACCGAAGCCCTGAACGCACCGCAGAACACCATCTATACCTTCCTGGAGCAGCTGCCGTACTCCACCATCACCACCGCCGTGGTGGCGATTCTGGGGATCGTGTTCTTCGTGACCTCCGCCGACTCCGGCGCGCTGGTACTGGCCAACTTCACGTCCATCCTCAAGGACGTCAACCACGATGCACCGATCTGGCTGCGCATCTTCTGGTCCGCCATCATCGGCCTGCTGACGCTGGCTCTGCTGATGGTCGGGGGGCTGAGCGCGCTGCAAAGCGCCGTGGTGATCACCGCCGTGCCCTTCTCCATCGTGCTGATCTTCATGATGATCGGCATGTACAAGGCGCTGATGATCGAGGACCGCAAGGAGAACGTGCGTCAGGACAACAGCTGCGTCTACGAGGGTGTCGACTGGCACGAGCGTCTGGATCACGTGCTCGACTTCGCCAAGAGCGGCAGTGCCGAGGCAACGCTGAAGCGCTCCATTCGTCCGGCACTCAATCAGCTGGCCGAAGAGCTCAACCGTCGCGGCCAGGTCTCCTCGGTCAGTGAAGAGACGGCAGAGGGCGAGCCGCTGCCGCGCGTGACACTGGAAGTCGAGTTCGAGGATGCCTCCAACTTCGTCTACCAGGTGCGTTCGGTGCGTCACCAGACGCCGAGCTTCATCGATGCCAACGATGACTACTACCTGCGTCTGGCCGTCCACCTCTCCGAGGGTGGCAGCGGTCAGGAGCTCAACGGCCTGTCGCGTGCTCAGGTGCTCGATGAAGTGGTCACCGCCTATCAGCAGCATCTGGCCTTCGTGCGCAACGATACGGTCAATGAAGCCCCGGTGATGCCAGGCGTGATCGGCAAGCAGACCGACATCGACTGAGTCGTCATCCGGTGCCGAGCCTACGCTCGGCCTGCAACGCAAAAGCCCCCGCCGGTCTCCCGGCGGGGGCTTTTCCATGTCTGCGCCATCACGTCACGGGTGCCCGAGGCACCGGACATCTCAGGTCGCGGCGACGGTCTCGACCTGCTGTGCGCCCTTCTTGATCATCGCATAGCTGATTGCGGTCACCAGAGTGCCGGCGACGATGGCGCCCAGATACATCAGCGGCACGTTGATGGCATTGGGGATCAGCAGCACGAACAGGCCACCGTGCGGCGCCAGCAGCTTGGCACCCACCAGCATCGACAGGGCACCGGTCACGGCGCCACCGACCATGCAGGTGGGAATCACGCGCAGCGGGTCCTTGGCGGCAAAGGGAATCGCGCCCTCGGAGATGAAGCACAGCCCGAGAATGAAGCTGGCCTTGCCGGCCTCACGCTCCGGCTCGGCGAACTTGGAACGTGCGATGAAGCTTGCCAGCCCCATGCCCAGCGCCGGCACCATGCCCGCGGCCATGATCGCGGCCATCGGCGCGTAGGTCTCGCTGGCCAGCAGGCCGACCCCGAAGGCATAGGCGGCCTTGTTGACCGGCCCACCCAGATCAAAGCACATCATCGCGCCGAGCAGAATGCCCAGCAGGACCGCGTTGGCCGAGCCCATGGACTCGAGGAACTCGGTCAGCGCCGTCATCAGCCCCGCCACCGGCGTGCCGACCACGTAGATCATCACCAGCCCGGTGACCATGCTCGCCACCAGCGGGATGATCAGGATCGGCTTGAGCGACTCGATGGACTGCGGCAGCTTCACGTAGCGACTGAGCCCAGAGGCCGTGTACCCCGCGAGGAAGCCGGCGATGATGCCACCCAGGAACCCGGCATCCAGTGTCGCGGCCAGCCAGCCCCCGATCATGCCCGGCGTGATCCCCGGGCGGTCCGCGATCGAGTAGGCGATGTAGCCCGCCAGTACCGGAATCATCAGCTTGAAGGCCGAGCCACCACCGATCTGCATCAGCGCCGCCGCCAGCGTGCCCTCCTCCTCGAAGGCCTTGATGCCGAACACGAAGGACAGCGCGATCATCAGGCCGCCTGCCACCACCATCGGCAACATGAAGGACACCCCGGTCAGCAGGTGCTTGTAGGGACCGCGCTTCTCGCCCTTCTGCTGGCCGCTCTGACCGCCAGAGGCCGTGGCGGATTCCACCTCAGCACCTTCCAGCGCCTGCTCGATGGTGTCGCGCGGCTTCTTGAGCGCGGTACCGGTGGAGGTGCGCCAGACGCGCTTGCCGGCGAAGCGGGTCGGGTCGACCTCGATGTCACAGGCCAGAATCACTACCTCGGCCTCGGCGATCTCCTGTTCGGTCAGCGCATCCTGGGCACCGACCGAGCCCTGGGTCTCGACACGGGTCGGATAGCCCAGCGTCCGCCCGGCCTCGCTCAGTGCCTCGGCGGCCATGAAGGTATGCGCCACACCGGTGGGACAGGCCGTGACCGCCACGATGGACGGCCCCCGGGACGACGTGACGGGTGTCTCACCGGCAGCAGACGCGGGTGCGGCCGAGTCCGTGAGGGCCGCGATGTCCTTGCGCTCCAGCACCCGGGCACGCGAGTCGGCCAGCTCCAGAAAGGCCTGCGGGTCCGGCAGCGCATCCTCGATGGGGGCCAGATGCACCCGCTTGCCGAGAAAGTCGTCCAGCGCCACGCTGGCCAGCGGCGATGCGGCGATCAGCACCAGCTCCGCCTCCGCCAGCTGCGCCTCGCTGAGGGTGATCTCGGGTTCGATGCGCGAGCGCATGTCGATGATCGGATTCCAGCCACGACGACGCGCGGCCTGCTCCAGGCGGCGCGCCGCCAGGAAGGTGGTCGCCATGCCACTCGGGCAGGCGGTGACGATGATGACGTTCATTGGCGTGGCTCTCCGGCTGTCTCGACATCGGCAGACGCCAATGTCTCGATGCTGGTGTGTTGTTGGAGGGTCTTGAGTGTGGTGGCAAGCGGATTGCCGGGACCGGGATGGGTCACGGCCTCGGCGGAGAGTGCGGTGGCATGGCGCAGAATCCGCTTGCGATCTTCGGGTGAGGCATCGGGCTGACAGAGCACGCCATGCAGCATGGCGGCCAGCAGGGTATCGCCGGCGCAGACGGTACTGACGACCTGCATGCGCGGCGGCCGAGCGCGCAGCATGGCGGCGCCGGGGCTGGCCCACAGCACGCCTTCCGGCCCGGCGGAGATCAGCGCCTGCTCGATGCCGTGATCGATCAGACGCCTGAGCGCACGCTCGCGGGCCGCATCACTGTCCAGCGGCTCCCCGGCCCACAGCGCCAGCTCCTGTTCATTGGGCTTCACCGCCGTGGGCGGCACCGCCAGCCCCGCTTCCAGCGCGGCACCGCTGGTATCGAGCCAGCAGGCGACATGGCGTTCGCGCACGCGACTCACCAGTGCTGCCAGCTGGGCATGGCTGATCCCCGGCGGCAGACTGCCGGCGATCACCACCGCACAACGTGGCAGATTGCCCTCGGCCTGCTGGCGGTCGATCCAGTCATCGATGCGCGCTTCCAGGCGCGCCAGGGCGTCCTCGTCCACCCGCATGCCGGTACCGTTCACGTCGGTGACCCGGCCACTGGCCTCGCCAAGCTTGACGTTGATGCGCGTCGCACCGGCCACTCGCTCGAAGGCGTCCACCAGTCCCCAGTCGGCAAAGGCCACGGTGAAATCGGCCTGATTGTCGGCCCCCAGAAAGCCGCTCAAGGTCACCGGGTGGCCCAGCGTCGCCAGCACGCGCGCCACGTTGATGCCCTTGCCCGCGGCTTCCAGATGATGACTGCGTGCACGGTTGACCGTTCCCAGCGTCAGACTGTCCAGCCCGATGCTCAGATCCAGCGCAGGATTGAGCGTCACGCACAGCACGGGACAGTCAGCGGCCGGGTGTGATGGCGAGTGATGGGAAGCTGTCATCACACCTGCTCCTCCTGCCGGGGATGGGGTTGGGCGTTCTGTTCGATCAGGCTGTCCAGCGCACTGCGCACGTCTTCCGACGTCGGCTGCGCCAGGGCGACGCGTGCCTGTTCGCGCGCCATGGTCAGATCCAGCTCACGCACCCGCGCCTTGACCAGCGGAATCTGGCGACTGGAGACGGACAGTTCATCCACCCCCAGGCCGACCAGCACACCCACGGCCTGATCATCACTGGCCAGCTCACCGCAGACGCCGACCCAGGCACCATGGGCATGCGCGGCCGCCACCGTCATCTCGATCAGACGCAGCACTGCCGGATGCAGCCCGTCGGCCTGTGCGGAGAGCGTGGCATGGCCGCGGTCGATGGCCAGGGTGTACTGGGTAAGATCGTTGGTGCCCACCGAGAAGAAATCGACTTCGGGGGCGATGCTGGCGGCCGTCAGCGCCGCCGAGGGAATCTCGATCATCACGCCGACCTGCACGTCACGCACCAGCGGCTGGCCGTGCTCGGCTTCATGGGCGGCGTCCAGCTCGCTGCGTACGCGCTCGACGATGGCACGTGCAGCGCGCAGTTCGGCAAGGTCCTTGACCATCGGGAACATCAGGCGGATCGGGCGGGAGCCTGCCGCCATCAGCAGTGCCCTGACCTGAGTCTCAAGCACTTCCGGACGCGTCAGCGCCAGACGGATGCCACGCAGCCCGAGGAAGGGATTGTCCTCTCGCGGCAGCGGCCAGTACGGCAGCGGCTTGTCACCGCCGACATCCAGGGTGCGTGCCACCAGCGGGCGGCCATCCAGCGCATCGAGTGCCTCACCGTACTGGGCGGTCTGGGTGGCGAGATCCGGTGCCTGCGGATGGGCCATGAACACGAATTCGGTCCGCAGCAGGCCGACCCCTTCGGCACCGCGCTCGACGGCGTCGCCGGCATGCGCGGTATTGCCCAGGTTGGCCACCACCTCGACCTGATGGCCATCCCGGGTGATGGCTGGCGCCATGCGGGTTTCCCAGGCCGCGGCCTGACGCTGTTCATGGCCGGCGATCGCCTCTTCGGCCCGGGCGCGACGACTGGCGGAAGGCATCACGCTGACACGCCCGCGCTCACCATCGACGATCAACTCGCTGCCATCGGCGATCGCCAGCACGCTCGGGCCAGCCCCGACCACCGCCGGAATGCCCAGTGAACGCGCCAGAATCGCGCTGTGCGAGGTGGCCCCGCCCAGGGCCGTGACCAGTCCACGCACCCGGGAGGTATCCAGACGCGCCACATCCGACGGGCCGATATCCTCGGTCACCAGCACATGCGGCGTCTCGGGGGCGCTGGGCAGCGGCGTGTCGGTGAGCACGCCGAGCACACGGCGCCCGACGTCGCGCAGGTCAGCGGCGCGCTCGGCCAGCAGACGGTCCGCGAGGTTTTCCTGGGCACGCGCGGCGCTGTCGATGGCGGACCACCAGGCAGCCTCGGCACTGTGGCCTTCCTCGAGACTCTCGCGCGCCGCGGCAAACAGCTCCGGGTCGCCGAGCATCTCTTCGTGCATGGAGAGAATCTCGGCCATCTCGGCGCCTTCGGCCCGATTGACCAGCTCCTGAAGCTGCTCACGCGCCGTCTGGATGCCGCTCGCCAGTCGCTGGGCCTCGTGCTCGGCGCCCGCATCGCTGCGCGCCTCATAGAGAAAGCGCGGCTGATACATCACCCAGCAGGGCGCGATGGCCATGCCCGGCGAGGCCGCCACCGCCGGCACGACACTGTCGGCCTCGGGGGCTGCCACCTTGTCGGAAGCCGGCTGGGCATCCGGCGCACTGGCCTCGGGACGCTGGTCCATCAGCGGCTCCACGGACTCGCCAAGTCCTGCCTTGACCGCCGCGACCATGGCATCCAGCGCGGCCTGATTGGCCCGGGCATCCTCGCCGTTGGCACTGAAGACCAGCGTCTGGCCACGACGTGCTCCCAGCCCCAGCACCTTGGTGAGGCTGGCGGCACTGACGATACCGCCTTCCCCCTGCTCGAGGCGCAGCGAGGGAATGATGCCGAAACTCTCGCCGGCGTCCCGCGCGGCCTGCACCAGCTGCTTGGCGGGACGGGCATGCAGGCCATGTGCATTGAGCAGCGTCACGCTCGCCAGCTGTGCCGTGGAGGACTCCCCCAGCAGCCGAGCCAGCAGAGCAGAGGTGGACAGCCCCGGCAGGCGCTCGCCTGCGCCATCTTCCAGCAGCGTCAGCAGACGCTCCAGCAACACGCGGTGCTGCCCGCCATCAGCGTCCAGTGCCAGACAGGCCACGGCGTTGATGCGCCCGTGACGGGTATCCAGCGCCTTCTCGGGCGTGACCACGGACAGCGCCGGCTGGCTCACGTCCTGTCGGGACTGCACCAGCCAGATGCCCTGGCCCAGAGCGTTCGGCTCGGTCTGGAGCATCGCGGTGAGAAAGCCGTCCCCGACGCAACCGGCCTGACGCAATCGCGCCGCGCCTGCCAGCACCAGCTCATCGCGGTCGCGTGCCGGGAAGCCACACAGCACGGTATCGGCATCCAGACGTGGCGGAATCACCTCGCGGCCAAGCTCGGCGAGAATCTGCTCCGCGGTCGTCGCGGATGCCAGGCGCTCACTGACGCCTTCGCGGTCCAGCACACGCGTCAGGGAACGCAGGATATCGAGGTGCTCATCGGACTGCGCCGCGATGGTCACCACCAGAAAGACACGGTTGCCATCGTGCCACTCCACCCCCTGCGGGAATTGCAGGACACGCACGCCGGTGGCCAGCACGGCCTCACGACTGTCGGGTGTCCCGTGGGGAATCGCGATGCCCTGCCCCAGGTAGGTGGAAGACTGCGCTTCGCGAGCCAGCAGACCTTCACGATAGGCCGGCGTGGCGCGCCCACCGGCGACCAGGGCATCAGCGGCCTGATTCAGGGCATCGCGCCAGTCATTGGCGTGGGCGGCGAGGAGGACATCCTCATGAGCAAGGCTGAGCATGGCGGGCTCCTTGAGGCCCCTCTCTGGCAAGAGGCCTGGATGTGTGACGTGCGGCGCGGGCGTGACATCTGACGCACCGGCACTTCATCGGGCGAGTACCACAAGGGTAGCGGCGGCGTGGCGTGATGACGAATACTGCTGAATCGTGTCACCTCAATGGATTCATGCTGGCCGTTTTCTTGCGCGTGATCAAGTGAATGCCATGCAGATGCGCGGTTTTCCTGACTAGACATTGGGCGTAGAGCCGCCTGTGGTGCGGGGTTGCGAGGGGTTGGTCGAGGGATACCGTCATCAGTGAGGATTTGCACCTCAGGCCACAAGTGAGCATCATTCCTCGCACATGGAGCTCGCAGGTCCCGTTCTCCCTCTTCCAGCAAGGACAGTGGCATGACCCTGGCAGAAATCGCGCGTCTTGCAGGCGTTTCACGTACCACCGCCAGTTATGTGGTCAATGGGCAGGCACAGGCACGACGTATCAGCCCACAGACGGTCGAGCGCGTGATGGCGGTGGTGCAACGCCATCACTACCGGATCGATGCCCAGGCAGCCGCCCTGCGCCGTGGGGAAAGCCGGACACTGGGGTTCATGCTGCCCGATCTGGAGAATGCCAGTTACGCACGCCTCGCCAAGCTGCTGGAACGCGGTGCCCGCGAGCGCGACTATCAGCTGTTCATCGTCTGCTCCGACGACATCCCCGACACGGAGCGCGAACTGGCCCGCATGCTCAAGGCTCGCAGGGTCGATGCCTTGATCACCGCCAGCTGTCTGGCACCGGATGATCCCTTCTACCGCGAACTGACGCTGGATGGCTTCCCGGTGATCGGGGTGGACCGCGCACTGGACACGCGCCACTTCGCCAGCGTGGTCAGCAACAATGCCGATGCCGCCAGCCAGCTGACCCGTGCGGTGCTTGAGCATTCACCACGAGACCTGCTGTGGCTGGATGCCTTGCCGGAACTCGAGATATCGCGGGAACGTGCCCAGGGCATGCGCTCGGCGCTCGAGACCCATCAGAGCCAGACGCCGCTTGAGGCGACGACACTGCACGCCGCCCGCTATGAGCGCGCCGCCGGTGCCGAGGCACTGCGCGGATACCTCGCGCACTCGCCCATGCCGGAGGCGATCGTGACCGCCTCCTACACCTTGATGGATGGCGTGCTGGACGTGCTGTTCTCGAAGGGCCCACCTGTCAACGCCCCCAGGGCGATGGCCAGCTTCGGCGATGATCGCCTGCTCGACTTCCTGCCGTTGCCGATCCACTCGCTGCCCCAGTGCCACCAGCGCATCGCGGATACCACCCTCACCCTGGCGCTCGCCGCCATCCAGAGCGATATCACGCCGGGCCTGACCCTGGTGGAACGCGAGTTGCGTCGCCGCTAGACGCCTCACGCGCCGTCGGGCCCGGCCCCGCGACCGGTTCAGCTATCCTGCCCGCCCACCGTGGCACGATGCTCACGTATTTCCGCCAGCAGCGCATCCACGGCGGCCTCGATACGTCCCTGGGGTGCCTGCCGGGCGAGGTGCTGTTCAAGCAGCTCCGCGGCATCGCTCAGCAGGTCATGCTCCAGCGCTGCGGCACTGCCCTTGAGCAGATGCGCCTCATGGGTGAGCTGCGCCAGATCCCCTTGCGCCAGCGCACGGGTCAGACGTTGATGCTGCTCCGTCAGCTGAGCATCGAAGGCCTTCTCGAGCTCGGCGATGCTGGCGGTGTCCAGCTCATCGCGCAAGCTGGAGGGGGATGGGCTCGCCAGATGACGGGCTTGTGGTGCCGGCCCTGGGCGGCCTGGCGTCTCGGCGCATGCTCCCGGCGATGCTTTCCCTTGAGCATCACGCTGAGCCTCACCCCCGGCGTCGCCGCGAAGGCGGATCCCCGGCTCGCCCCCCCAGTCCGGTTCCGCCTCACTCTGATGCCAGCCAGCCAGGCCTCCGTCCCGCAGCTGCCAGCGCGCCAGCATGGTGGCGACCTGGTGACGGCGCATCGGCTTGGAGAGGAAGTCATTCATGCCGGCCGCGAGACAGCGCGCCCGTTCACCGGCCTCCACATTGGCGGTCATCGCCACGATCAAGCTGGCGGTGCGTCCGTCGCGCCGCTCCAGAGCCCTCAAGCCTCGTGCCACGGCGAAACCATCCATCCGCGGCATGCGCAGATCCAGCAACACCAGCACGATATCGTCGTTTTCCGTACACCAGTCCAGCGCCGCCTGACCGCTCTCGACCACCGTCACCGCATAGCCGAGACTGCAGAGCATGGCGCGCGCCACTTCACGATTGATGTGGTTGTCATCCACCACCAGCACCTTCTCTCCACGGCTGAGCGGCAGAGGCGCGTGGGAGTCGGTCTGCGGCGGGCTCATGGGGGCAAGCGGCAGCGGCAACTCGCACCAGAAACAGGCGCCTTCACCCTCGCGGGAGTTCATGCCCAGACGCCCCCCCATCAGCTCCACCAGGCGGCGCGCGATGGCCAGTCCCAGTCCGGTGCCGCCGAAGCGCCGTGCGATCGAGGCATCCCCCTGGGTGAAGGGCTCGAACAGGCGCTCGGCCTGCATCTCGCTGATGCCGATACCGGTGTCATTGACCTCGAAACGGACTCGCCCCGCCGGCAGCGGATGCACCATCAGGGTGATCCTGCCGTGCCGGGTGAACTTGAAGGCGTTCGACAACAGGTTGAGCAGCACCTGACGCAGGCGAACGGAGTCTCCCATGACCCAGCGTGGCAGCTGGGCCGAGCGATGATCGACGAAGGCCACACGGGTACTGTCCAGTTGCGGCAGCAACAGATCGATGACGCCATCGACGGCCTGCTGGAGATCGAAGGGTCGCCGCTCGACGGTCAACTTGCCGGCCTCGATCTTCGAGAAGTCCAGCACGTCATCCACCAGCCCCATCAACACCTCCCCGCTGTCACGCAGGCTGGTGGCATACCGGTGTGCGCTGTTGTCCAGCGGCTCGGCCAGCAGCAGCTCGCTCATGCCGATGACACCGTTGAGCGGCGTGCGAATCTCATGACTCATGGTGGCGAGGAATTCGGACTTGGCACGGCTGGCCTGCTCGGCGCGTTCGGCTTCATGCTTGAGGGCCGTGGACAGGCTCAGCAGCTGTTGGCGGGCCTGCTCCCGCGCACGGGCCTGCAGCCAGACCTGGCGACTGACCAGCAGGGTCGTCAGTACCATCAGCCCGAGCAGCAACAGCATCCAATGCACGAGTCGATCGCGCTGCTGGCGTTCCTGGGTGGACTCCTCGGCAAGCTGGGCTCTCACCCGCAGCAGCAACGTCTGGGTGACGTCACTGATCTCGTCGCTCAGCGTCTGCAGCCTCGCGACAGAGGCGGCGTCCGGCAACTCTCTGCCCTCACGCCACTTTGCCTCCTTCCGCCACTCCCCCTCTTCCCGCCATACGCCCAGTCGGATGTCGAGGTAGTCGATCTGGCTCATCACCTCATCGGCCAGCATGGGCACCGAGGCCAGGCTCATCAGATGATGACGGAAGTCGCCGCGCCGGAAGATGAAGGTCCGGCTGTAGAGCAGCTCGAAATCCTCCAGCACCTCCTGCCAGGCCGTACCACGCTTCACGCCCTGCGCCTGGGCATAGCGCGCGAGGGAATTGGTGAGGGTGATGGCCTCGCGGTCCAGCTGATAGACCGTCCAGACGGCATCATCGCGAGTGCGATTCTCGAGCTTTACCTGGTTGTGGAGGATGACACCGCCCACTCCCACGGCCGCCAGCAGCAAGGCGATGATGATGGCCATGCCGACCCACAGCGGCCAGCGTGTCCGTGGCGCCTGGGCCAGAGCATGCATGGCGTGCGAGTCTGCCTCGCCGCCCGGCACCTCATCCCGTGATGCAGGGGAGCCCGCCACCGACGAGGGGGAAGACGGCTCACCATCATGTGGGTTGCCGGGCGTGGACGAGGGAGACGAGAAGATCCGATTCAAGCGCGAGCCAGAGGGTACCTGAGGAAGGGGGGCCCCAGGACGAGGATGCCCGGGACGACGGCGCCCGAAGGCGACTTGACGACATCCGTCATCGCAGCCTTGGTCATCGCAGCCTTGGTCATCGCAGCACCAGCCCGTTGACCTGCCAGACGCTACGGAAGCGAATCTCTTCCGTCATCAGTTCCGGATGGGCATCGAAGGGATAGAGGATGAACAAGGGACCGAAATCCCGTACCGGCATCGGCTCGCCATCGCGGCGCGTCGCCAGCAACACCTCGTATCGCGTGATATCCGACATCGGGATATCGGCGGAAAAGTCATTGATGGCCTTCACGCTCACCGTCGAGACATCCTGCGCCACCCGCTGGATCAGCTCGCGCAGCAAGGGCCCGCTGAAGCGGACGACTCCCTGGGTCCATGGCGTGTGGGTGGCATTCACGCGCGAGGGCAGCGCCTCCAGCATCGGCATGTCAAAGCGAGCCAATGGCGACGTCTCACTGCCGGCATTGCCACACGTCACCACGCCGCTGATGGTCAGTACGACCTTGCCCTTGGGCGCCGGCAGGCATTCGTTGGCCCTGAGCGGGTGAGACTCCCTTGCAGGGGGCACTGACGCGTGCGCCGCCAAGGCTGACGGGGCAAGGCCTGCCGCCAACAGAGCGAGGCACAGCGAGGAGACCCGCCGCGCCCCACGCCATGCGCGAATCGCCACGGCTGTCTTCCCGGTCTTGTCAGGCGCCACCAGAGTGCTTTCTGCCTCTGTCCAGATGGCCTTGAAGCGGCCTGCCATGCACTCTTTCATCCTGCTGTCCCATGCTATCCTGCCAACGCCACGTCCGCAGAGAGCCACAACTCTACGTCAGCCACCCTGTGCTTTGCGAGCCTGCGACAAGGCGTGCCTGACGACTCGGCTGCCTTTGAAGGCCTGCATCCGGCCCCGCTCTGAACGCTAGGCGTCGCGTCGTGTCGCCTGACCGGGGGCCCACACCATGCTGCCGGCCGCGATCTGCAGCGCTGCCCATTTTCACCCGTCGAGTCCGTTTCGTTCATGACTGATTGCCCAGCGTCCCCCGAGCCTTCCTCTCTCCTGCCACGCGTTCTCGCGGGTCCGATGCTCAGGCGCGTCACGCCAGACAGCATCGTACTGTGGCTGGTGACCTCGCGCCCTCAACAAGCCCGCGTGTGGCTACTGCCGGAAGACGAGAGCCGCCCACCGCTCGCGGGGCTCCCAGATACGCCACCTGCCCGACTGACGGAGCATCTGGCCATCCCTCTGGGCACCCATGCCTGGCTGATGCTGCTGGAGGCCCATGCCGAGTCTCCCCTGCCCGCCGATTGCGCCATCGCCTACGAGCTGGCACTGAGCGAGCGCGAGGACACCGCTGACAGTAGCGCCGCGCCGCAGGACGGCGACTGGCATGGCATCGCCGAGTGGGGCCCAGAGATCTGCTACCCCGGCGAGCCTCTGCCACGTTTCCGTCTGCCGGCGAAGCTGACCCGCATCGCGCATGGCAGCTGCCGCAAGCCGCATCACGGCCTGAGTGACAAGGAGGCCGAACGCGTCTGCGCCAACGCCAGTGACAGTGCTCCTGAAGGCCCGGCCGGCGATGGTCTGGTCGCACTGGATCACTGGCTGAGTGAGCGGCGCACCACACCGCTGGAATGGCCGGAAGTGATGCTGTTCACGGGCGATCAGATCTACGCCGATGACGTCGCCGGCCCCATGCTGGGGGCCATCGATCAGGTGATCGAGCGCCTGGGGCTGCCGGAAGAGACCTTGCTGGGCGCCGAGGTCTCCGACAGCCGCGAACTGCGCCAGCACCCGTCGCACCTCTATCATCGCCCGCAGTTGCTGCCGGACATGCCAGCCAATGAGGGACTGGCCGCCAGTTTCTTCGGCGCCAAGCGCAAGCCCATCTTCACCTCCACCGGGGCTGACAATCACCTGATCGGCCTGTCGGAAGTCGTCGCGATGTACCTGCTGGTGTGGTCCGACGTGCCGTGGGCGGCCCTCGGGGTCGAACTGGAAGACCCGTCAGCGCTCGAAGGCCACGACGAGGCCACCCGCGAGCGCCATGCCCGCGAGGCACGCCATCTGGCACGTTTCCGCGCCGGGCTCGGTCAGGTGCGCCGCCTGCTGGCCAACGTCTCCAGCCTGATGATCTTCGATGACCACGACGTCACCGATGACTGGAATCTGAGTGCCGCCTGGGAAAAAGCCGCCTACGGCAATCCCTTCTCGCGGCGCATCATCGGCAATGCGCTGACCGGCTACCTGCTGTGTCAGGGCGCGGGCAACGCACCTCGGGCGCTCGGTGAGCTGCTGGAGCAGGCCAGCGAGCTGTTCACCGATGCGCATGCCGACACCGAGACCGCGCCGGAGGGCCATTTCGACGTCGAGCGTCAGGAGGCGTTGATCGCCCGGCTCGAGCGCTGCGAGCGCTGGGACTATCAGCTCGAGACCACGCCGGCCCTGATCGTGGCGGACACCCGCACTCGCCGCTGGCGCAGTGAGCGCAAGCTGTCGCACCCCTCGGGTCTGATGGACTGGGAGGCGCTGTGTGAACTCCAGCAACGTCTGGTGGAGCAGCACGCGGTGGTACTGGTGTCTCCGGCTCCCGTATTCGGGGTCAAGCTGATCGAGACGATCCAGAAGCTCTTCACCTTCGCCGGCAAGCCGCTGATGGTGGACGCCGAGAACTGGATGGCCCACCAGGGCGCCGCCAGCGTGATGCTCAACATCTTCCGCCATTCGCGCACGCCACAGCATTTCGTGATTCTGTCCGGCGATGTGCACTACTCCTTCGCCTACGATGTGCGCCTCAGGCACCGCCGGTCCAGCCCGCACATCTGGCAGATCACCAGCAGCGGCATCCGCAACCGCTTCCCGGTGGGATTGCTTGACGTGCTGGATCGCCTCAATCGCTGGCTGTACGCCCCACGCTCACCGCTCAACCTGCTGACACGGCGTCGCAACATGCGCATCACGCCACGTCGTCACGATGCCGCAAGTCACGGCGAACGCCTGCTGAATGCCTGCGGTATCGGACTGGTGGATCTCGATGCAAAGGGCCGCCCCATCGCCATTCGTCAGCTGACCACCGAGGGCCGGGAGGTGCACTTTGTCCCACGTCGCTGAGGCTGCCTGCCCGCCACTGGCGCTGATCCATCACCCCGGCTATCGCATCGCGCTGCCCGAGAAGCATCCGTTTCCGATGGACAAGTTCAGCGTGCTCAAACGGCTGCTGGACCGCCAGTTGGTCGACTGCGCCTGGGCCGTCGAGTGGGTGATGCCCCAGCCCGCCGAGGAGGAAGACCTGCTCAGCGTGCACACCCGCCGCTACGTGCATGAATTTCTCAGTGGCACCTTGAGTCATCAGGCCCAGCGTCGCAGCGGTTTCGTGTGGAGCGAGGCCCTGCGCGAGCGCAGCGTGCTGGCGGTGGGCGGCACGCTGACCACCGTGCGCGAAGCCCTCACGCGCGGCCTGGCCTGCAATACCGCCGGGGGTACCCATCACGCCCATCCCGAGGCGGCCAGCGGATATTGTCTGCTCAACGACATCGGCGTGGCGGCGCATCAGGCACTGGAAGATGGCGTGACGCGGGTGCTGATCGTCGATCTCGACGTCCATCAGGGCGATGGCACCGCGTTGATCTTCGCTGACGAGCCACGGGTCTTCACGCTCTCGCTGCATGCCGAGAGCAACTTCCCGGCCCGCAAGCAGAAGAGTGATCTGGATGTGCCCCTGCCGAAAGGCATGGGCGATGAGGACTATCTGGCGGTGCTGGAGCGCACGCTGGAGGCGGTGCTGACGCGGGTGCAGCCGGAACTCGTGATCTTCGATGCCGGGGTCGACCCGAACGCCGCCGACAGGCTCGGCCATCTCGAACTGAGCGACCGCGGCCTCTACCGGCGCGAGCGCCACGTGATCGAGCGCTGTCGCGCGGCAGGCGCGGCCGTGGCCTGCGTGATCGGCGGCGGCTATGACCGTGATATCGAGGCGCTGGCGTGGCGACACAGTCAGCTGCACCGTGCAGCGCTGGATGTCTGGCGTGAGGCACATGGTCAGCCTGCCCTGTTCGGGCCGCCGGACTGAGCCTTGCCAACCGCCCCCTGAACGCAGACGCGAGGCGTCACTTGAAGGCCGTGACCTCGACAGGATCACCGACCCGCAGCGGCTGGTGGCGCGTCGGGTCCACCGCCACCAGGTTGTAGCCGAAGTGCACCTGGCCATCCTCGAAACGGCGCACCCGCGCCAGTGTCGTCAGCGGCTCCCTGTCACCACGCTTCTCGCCGGTGGCCGGGTCGACATTGACCATCGCGCAGCGCGTGCAGGATGACACCAGGCGGAAACGTACCTCGCCGATCATCACCTCCTGCCAACCATCCTCGGCCCAGGCCTCGGCACCGCTGATCACGAGATTCGGCCGGAACTGGTTCATGCCGTGATCCGCCGTCGGCGTCTCGCGATTGAGCGCTTCCAGCGAGGCCTCGTTGGCCAGCAGCAGCGGGAAGCCGTCCGCGGCACTCACGCGCTGTCGGATGATCTCGCGATAGCGCTCGGAGCGCTCGCCCAGCCAGCACAGCCGCACCGGCATGCCGAGCTGCTCGCTCAACCAGGCATCCGCCTCGTCACTGACGCTCAGGGCGCTGAACTGGTCTGCCCACACCTGGATGTCGAGACGCTCGGCCTCATCACGGGTCGCGAAGCTCACCTCACCGCAGGCCGGGCGGTCCAGCTGCCATAGCCGCCAGTGGCCCGGCGACTGCTCGCGCAGTGCCAGACGCTGCATCTGCGGATGCGTGCGTGCGGTGACGAACTTGCCGCGTGCCGCGACCACCACGAAACGGCGGTCCTGCGTCAGGCCTTCCTCGCCGACAGTCGTGCTCTCAAGTGCCTCGGCGGCGCCTGACTTCAAGGGGTAGCGCCACAGGTGGGTCAGCTGCATCAGGGTCTTCCTTGTCGATGGATACCGAGCGAGGCACATTACCAGAATGCCCGGCCCGAGGGGGCTCAGGGGAGCGGGATCGCGGGAGACTCAGGGAGACGTCGTCTCGCTGGTGCCGGCCGCCTCATCCTGCTGCGCGGCCTCGTCTCCGACATCGAGACTGATCACGTCCGGGCCGGAGAGCGCGACGCTCGAGATCAATGCCTTGACGCCAAGGCCGACCTTGAGCCCCAGCTCCTCGCAGGCCAGCCGGTCCACGCGCGCTCTGAGCCGCTGGCCGGCGATGCCCAGCACCAGTTCCGCACTGGCGTGGCCGCGCTCGCTCTCGATCTCGTGAATCACGGCGGGCAGCGTATTGCGCAGGCTGGTATTCAGCGGGGTTTCCAGCGCGATGCTGACATCACGGGCGCGCAGTCGCAGGCGTACCCGACGCCCGACCGGCATCGCCAGGCGCGCCAGCTTGAGACTCAATCCCGCCCCGAGCCCCAGACGGGTCAGCTGATGCGCCTCATCGTGCGAGAGCACCTCGGCGCTGAGCAGTGAGCCGGCTTCGAAACGCCCGGTCTGCGGGGCCAGATCAAGACGTGACAGCATGTCGCCGATCTCGCCGCTGGCGGTGATGCGCCCGTTGTCGACCAGCGCGAGGCGGTCCGCGACGGCGAACAGCTCCCGGGTATCGTGACTGACGAACAGGATCGGAATCTCGATCTCGCGAGCCAGACGGCTGATGTAGTGCAGGAGTTCCTGCTTGCGGGCGCCATCAAGGCCGGTCAACGGCTCATCCAGCAACAACATGCGTGGGCGTGACAGCAGGGCGCGCCCGATGGCGACACGCCGCGCCTCGCCACCCGACAGCTGACCCGGCATGCGCGTCAGCAGGTCCTCGATGCCCAGCAGCGCGACGATCTCGTGCAGGTGGTCACGGTTGCGCTGGCGTTGAGCACGCGTCAGTGCCAGCGGCATGCCGTAGCAGAGATTGCCGCGCACGCTGTAGTGCGGAAACAGACGAGGCTCCTGGAAGACCACGCCCAGATTGCGCCGATGGGCAGGCACCCAGTGATCATGCTCGCCGCCGATCAGACACTCGCCCGTGAGACGCAGATGGCCATGATCCGGGCGGTCGAGCCCTGCGATCATGCGCAGGATGCTGGTCTTGCCGCTGCCGGAACGTCCGAACAGCGCCGTGACCCCGCGTGCCGGCACCTTGAGTTCGGCATCGAGATGGAAGGCGCCCAGCGTGCGGCAAAGGTGGAAATCAAGCATCACGCCCCTCCATCCGGAGTCGGGCCCGGCGCGCCAGCCATTCGGAAGACAACAGCGAGAGCATCGCGATCACCACCGCGATCAGACACAGACGCGCGGCCGCGCCCTCCTCGCCCGGCGTCTGGATCAGGGTATAGAGCGCCAGGGGCAAGGTACGGGTCTCGCCGGGGATGTTGGCCGCAAAGGTGATGGTCGCGCCGAATTCCGACAGCGCGCGCGCGAAGGCCAGCATGCCGCCGGTCAGAATGCCGGGCAGCGCCAGCGGCATCGTCACCGTGAACAGCACCCGCAGCGGGTTGGCCCCCAAGGTACGAGCCGCGGCCTCCAGCCCCGGGTCAATGGCCTCCAGCGACAGGCGCATGGCACGCACCATCAGCGGAAAGGCCATGACCGCTGCCGCGACGGCGGCGCCCTGCCAGGTGAAGGGCAACACGATATCGATCTTCGCCAGCCACTGACCGATGACGCCGTTGCGTCCGAAGGTGACCAGCAGCAGATAGCCGACCACCACCGGTGGCAGCACCAGTGGCAGATGCAACAGGCCATCCACCAGCGCCTTGCCACGAAACTCGCGTCGCGCCAGCCACCAGGCCGCGGCGAAGCCGGGAATCAGACTGAAGCCGACGGCCACGCAGGCGACCTTGAGACTCAGGCTCAGGGCTTCCCATTCCAGTGCGCTCAGCATGCACTCTCCTCGAACAAGATCAGGTGGCGCAGGGCAGCGCGATCACGAGACGACTCGCGCCCATGGCATCGCCATGGCCCGCTCGATGATTCGCTCTGCCAGCCACGTCATTGCCGCAATGATGCCACGGAAAACCTCCAGTGTAGCGGCCCGCGTGCCTCCGGGACATGCCGGCCGCCGGGGCGCTCTCACTGGCTGTCAGCGGTGGCGGGTGCAGCCTGGGTCCCAAGGGTGGTGAACCCGAAGCGATGGAAGATGGCCCCTGCCTCATTGCTGGACAGCCAGTGGGCGAAGGTTTCCGCTGCCTCGTCGGACGCATCCCCGCCCCGCGTGATCAAGGCGGCAGGATAGTGGATGGGGTCGTGGCTGCTCTCGGGCAGCAGGCCGATCTGATGAACGCGATGACTGACGGAGGCATCCGTCGAGTAGACGATGCCCAGTGGGGCTTCACCGTGCTCGACCAGCGCCAGCGCCGCACGCACATCCTCGGCACTGGCCAGATGCGAGCGCAGTGCCTGCCACTGACCCAGCGATTCCAGCGATTGACGTGCATAGATGCCCGCCGGCACGTGATCCGGGTCCCCCACCGCCAGCCGGGAGGCGTCGCCCGTCGCGGCCAGTCTCTTGGCCACGTCCGTCACGTCCCGGGCATTGCTGACGCCGGCATCCAGAGAACTTACCCCGGCGGCTACCAGCGCCAGACGATTGCCCAGCAGATCATGACGCCCTGTCACCACCACGCCGGGCTGCTGCTCGAGCCAGTCCATCCAGCGCTCGTTGGCCGACAGATACAGCTGGGCTGGAGCACCATTGGCCAGCTGACGCGCCAGGGTCGAGGACGAGGCGTAGACCGGCAGGATATCCACGTTGGCGAGGCGCTCGTAGCGGGCCTCGATGGCATCCATCGCATCATGCAGCGAGGCGGCGGCCATGACGCGAATCCGGGTGGGTTCGTTGGCCTGCACCGGTGCCGCCAGCAGCGCCACCAACGTCATCAGCAGTGTCGAGCGGGCCGTCAGAGAGGTGCGTCTCAGGCAGGCGGATTCCTGGCATGAGCGAAAGTGAGCGCGCAAGCGCGTGGCGAGTGACATCACGAGGTCCTTTGTCAGGCCGCGAAAGGGCCTTGGAAGAGTGAAACGCAGCGACAGCGCGTGCCACTGCTGCATGCCATGATGCCGCGCCCACCCGCCACATGCATCCCGCTCGGGCGCGGATGGGCGTCAACGAGCTGAAATCGTGAGCCCCATTATCTGAACGCGCCCGCCAGCAGAGAACGCGAATCACTTTCATGCATGCCACTCCCCCCGCCAAATCGGCTACAATGCTGGCCAAATCGGCAACTCGCCACTGGCCCTTGCGCCAGATCCGCGGCGCACTCTGCCTCCACGCTCTCTTTCATGCCATCGGCTGCCCGAGTGGCAGACAGTCTCAGGTGCCACCAATCCATGCCTCCCGTACTTGACGAATTTCAGGGCCTCAGTGCCTTCGATGCCATCATGCGCCATGGCAACCTGGGCGCCGGCGCCGAACACCTCGGTATCTCCAAGTCCACGCTCAGCCGTCGGATCAGTCATCTCGAGTATCAGCTTGGTCAGCCGCTGCTGCATCGCCAGGCCAACCGCCTGATTCCCACCGAGGCCGGCACGCTGTTCCATCAGTATTGCCAGCAGATGCTGTCGCTGGGCGAGCGCTCGCAGATGGCACTGGACGAGCTGCGCGAGGAGGTGAGCGGTGATCTCAGCATCAGCGTCCACCCGCATTTCCTGCGTGGCTGGTTCAATCGTCTGCTTACCGAGTTCATCGAGGAGTATCCGGGCATTCGCCTGACGCTGACTTCAAACCTGCAGCCTCCGACACGTGAGGATGATCAGGTCATGCTGTGGCTGTGGGAAGGACCGACCCGTGACAGCGGCCTGCGTGACGAGGTGCTGGGCCACCAGCGTCAGCATCTGTATGCCCACCCGGACTATCTGCGTCAGCATGGCCATCCGCAGCATCCCGGCGAGCTTGCCTCCCACGACTGGGTCAACCTGATCGACCGCCATCATCCCGATCTGGTGCTCCACCATCCGGAACAGGGCGAGTACCGAGTGAGCCTGCCGCCCTCACGCTTCACGGTCGACAATGTCGTGGTACATGCCGACCACATCGCGCATGGCGCCGGTATCGGCCTGCTGCCGGACCACCACGTGCGCACCCGCTCCGTGGCACATCCCGGCCAGTTCGAGGCCTGTCTGCCCGAGTGGCAAGGACCCTCGATTCCGGTCAGCCTGCACTATCCCTTCGGGCACCCGCCGCGCAAGCTGGGCGCGCTGCTGGATCGTATCCGGCGCCATGTGCCCAAGGACTGGGGGCAGCCCTAGCCACGCAGGCCTCACGTACCAGCGCGACTCAGCGGCCCTGGCCAAACAGGTGGCGACGCGCCTCTTCATCCATCGCCACATTGGCCGCCGGATTGATGTCGTCGATGCGCGCCATCGCCCGCCTGACACCATCACGCTCGGCCATGCGAGTGCGGTAGGCAGCCACCGCCGGGAAGCGGGCCAGATCGATCTCCTGCTTCTCGGCCTTCAGCCACGGCCAGATGGCCATGTCGGCGATGCTCAACTCGTCCCCCGCCACGAAGTCACGCCCCGCAAGCTGGCGCTCCAGAACGCCGTAGAGGCGCTCGCCTTCCTTGTGATAGCGCTCGATGGCGTACTCCACCGGTTCTGGCGCGTAGTGCTTGAAGTGGTGCACCTGACCGAGCATCGGCCCCAGGCCGCCCATCTGCCAATGCAGCCACTGCAGCACATCATTGCGTGGGCGCGTCTCGCGCGGCAGGAACTGGCCGGTCTTGTCGGCCAGATATTCCAGAATCGCGCCGGATTCGAACACGGAAATCGGCTCGCCACCATCGGCCGGCGCATGATCGACGATCGCCGGCATGCGATTGTTGGGCGAGATGGCCAGAAACGCTGGCGCGAACTGCTCGCCCTTGCTGATGTTGACCGGAATGAGTCGGTACTCGAGGCCGGCCTCTTCCAGAAAGATCGTGATCTTGTGGCCGTTGGGCGTGGTCCAGTAATACAGGTCAATCATCGTGAGCACCTTTTCGAGGGCAAGACGACATGGCCCGAACGCCTGGAAGCGTTCGAGCCATCAGGAAGCGCATCGCTGACGCGATCGAGGGATTACTGCGGGATCTCGCTGGCACGCGGCGACTTGCGTGCCATGCCGTCATGGAGATCCATCATGCGCTCGCGCCACTGCACCAGCGGATCAGCGGGGTCTTCCGTCTCGCCGAAGGGCGAGGTGTCGGAGACGATGTGGGCCCAGATGAAGAAGCCGAAGATCAGGTAATCCGCCGCCGCCGGTGACTCGCCATCCATGAAGGGCTGATTGCCCAGCAGGCCACGCAACGGCTTGAAGGCGCTGTCGAGAATGCCACGGGCGATCTCGACATCGTGGAACTCCTCGAACGACATGCCGAAGCGGGCTTCTCGGGCGCTCTGGAAGTATTCACGGTCATCCGGGTGAATGGCCTGCACCAGATCCAGCGCCACCAGGCGGAAGAAACCGACGGCCATGACCTGCTCGGCATAGACCTTGACGAAATTCAGGCGCGCCCTTGCCAGTGCATCGCCGATCAGCGGGCCATGGCCTGCATCCGGATAATGCTCGTCCAGGTGCTGGAAGATGTCGTAGCTGTCCATCGACACGCCGAAATCATCCTTGAGTACCGGCACCGTGGTGGAATCGCAGAAGTCGATCGGGCTCTTGTCGGTGAACAGCATGGGAACGAGTTCCGCCTCGATGCCCTTGTGGGCCAGGGCCAGCCGCGCGCGCCAGCAGAACGGCGAGAAACGCAGACGGTCATCACGGCCTCGCAATTCATAGAGTACTGGGGTCATGCAGGTATCCTCCGGTGTCATTCAAGCTCAAGATGTTCGGCATGACGTCGCCGTGGGCGTCTTGCCCATGGCAATGTTTTGGACGTTGTGCCGCGCAAATGCAAGCAAAATGAGCATTCGTTCAATATCCCGCTGATACGCCGCTCGCCGTGCTTCCACCCGCTCACCCTTGCAGTGGCGCGAGGTTGGACCCATTGAGGAGGGATTCGCGACACGCGCCGGTCATTGACCAAAGGATATTGATGACACTCGGCCTCGACAGCGCGAATAATGGATCCAAGCTGTCGCACCCGCCGCGTCTCGCCCTGCTCTCATCACTCATTTCCCAAGGAGTCTCGATGTCCGTCGAAGACCTGCACCTTAACCTGCGCAACCTGCAGGAATCCGACTACCCCCAGCTGAAACGCCTGATGGACGGCATCTACGACGACATCGGCGGCGCCTGGCCGGAACACACCATCAATCGCCTGGTCGCGGAATTCCCCGATGGTCAGATCGTGATCGAGGACGGCGAGATGCTGGTCGGGGTCGCGCTGACGGCGCTGGTGGATTACGACGCCTTCTCGAACCCGCACAAGTACGATGATCTGATCGGCCAGCGCGAAGTCATCCTCAACAACCCCGAGGGAGATGCGCTCTATGGCCTGGATGTCCTGATCGACCCCAACTACCGGGGCTATCGTCTCGGCCGCCGCCTGTATGAAGCGCGCAAGGAACTGTGTCGCTCCATGAATCTGCGCTCGATTCTGGCCGGTGGGCGCATTCCCCAGTATCACGAGTATGCCGCGGAGCTGTCCGCGACCGACTACATCGACAAGGTCGAGCGACGCGAGATCTACGACCCCATCCTGTCCTTCCAGCTGGCCAATGGATTTCTGGTCAAGCGCCTGATGCGCCAGTATCTGCCGGAAGACGAGAGCTCACAGGGCTATGCCACCTTGCTCGAGTGGAACAACATCCTCTTCGAGCCGGTCGAGCGTGTGCTGGAAAGCCGCAAGACGATGATTCGCGTCGGCGCCGTCCAATGGCAGATGCGCAAGTTCGATTGTGTCGAATCCGTGCTGCAGCAGGTGGAATATTACGTCGATGCCCTCTCGGACTATCAGAGCGACTTCGCCGTCTTCCCGGAGCTGTTCAATACGCCGCTGATCGGCCTGCTGGAAGACCAGAGTGACCCGGTGCGCTGCATCCGCTTCCTCGCCGGCTTCACCGAGCGCTTCAAGCAGGAAATCTCGCGCATGGCGGTGGCCTACAACATCAACATCGTGGCCGGGTCCATGGTGGAGGTCGGTGATGACAACGAGCTCTACAACGTCACCTATCTCTGTCACCGCGATGGCGAGATCGACCGTCAGGCCAAGCTGCACATCACGCCTCAGGAGCGCCGTGACTGGATCATCAAGGGCGGCGACGAGCTGGCCGTATTCGAGACCGATGCCGGCCGCATCGGCATGCTGATCTGCTACGACGTGGAGTTCCCGGAGCTGTCACGCCTGCTGGCCGACCAGGACATGGACATCCTGATGGTGCCGTTCTGGACCGACACCAAGAACAGCTACCTGCGCGTCCGCCACTGCGCCCAGGCACGCGCCATCGAGAACGAGTGCTATGTGGTGGTCTGCGGCAGTGTCGGCAACCTGCCGTCCATCGAGAGTCTGGACATCCAGTACGCCCAGTCAGCGGTATTCTCGCCCTCTGACTTCTCCTTCCCGCATGATGCGGTGATGGCCGAGACGACCCCGAACACCGAGATGATCATGTTCTCGGATCTCGATCTGGAACGTCTCAAGGTCGTGCGCAGCGAAGGCTCGGTGACCAACCTCAAGGACCGTCGCAAGGACCTCTTCGACCTGCGCCTGCGCGACTGGTCCTGGAAGTCCGGCAGTCGTCAGGACTGACTCGATGCCCCCCTGGTGGCAACGACTGTGGCAGCGATCCGAGCGCCACGGCCATGATGCCGATGCCTCAGCCCCCTTCTCTTCCCAGACCCAGGAGGGGGACACCCTGTGGCAATCCGTCCGCGAGCGTCTGCCGATCCTCGAGGGACTCGACGCCGAGGCGCTCACGCGTCTCGAGCGCCGCGCCCGGCGGCAACTGCATGACTGGAAGCTGACCAGCGCCGAGCCTCTCGAGGAGGTCGAGGCGCTGGCATTGGCGGCTCAGGCGATGCTGTTGCTCAATGGTTGGGCGCATGCCGAGCGCTGGCAGGATGCCGGCGCTCGCGTCCATGAGATCATGCTGCCGCTCGAGGCCATCCGCCGTGAAGTGGAAGAGATGGATGAGGCAGGCGTGGTGCATGTCTTCCAGGACACCCGTGCCGGTGAGACCTGGTACCAGGGGCCGGTGGTGGTCACGCAGCAGGACCTGGCCGCCAGCGGTGACTGGAGCGGCTTCAATGTGGTCATCCACGAATTCGCCCACAAGCTCGACATGGCCAACGCCACCGATGCCGATGGCTTTCCGCCTCTGCCTGTCCACATCAGCGCTCAGGAATGGCACGCCATCTTCACCGCCGTCTGGGATGACCTGAGCGAGCGCCTGGCACACGGCATTCCCACGCCGATCGATGACTACGCCGCCAGTCACCCCGCCGAATGCTTCGCCGTGTGCTGCGAGTATTTCTTTACCGCACCGGACACCCTCGAAGCCGCCTATCCCGAGCTTTATGCCCTGCTGGAACGCTTCTTCCATCAATCGCCATTGCCACGCTGCCCGACGGCTCACGACTGATCGCCTGACAGCCAGGCAGGCAGACGGGCAGACAAGAAGATCCGGATAATGAATAGCGACCGCTCCCCCCCTCAACCACCGGCTCAAGCTAACGGTATATCAATCAGGGTGTGCCGCGGCGGGCCCGCCGTTGCGATTCCCCGATGCATCAAGAGCAGTACCTGAGTCGGTCACTGCTGACTTTTCCACCAGGTAATCCCAGACACGCTGGGCCGTGGGTCGCATGGGACGTTGGGAGGAACGTACCAGCCAGAAATGCTGCTCGGCAGGAATCGCCAGCGGGAAGGCCTGCTCCAGTCCGCCATTGCCGGAGGCCATCCATTGCTGAAAATGGCCTTCATGCACCAGCGCCACGCCCATGCCGAGACGCGCCATTTCCAGTGTCATGACCTGGGTGTCACAACTGATGGTGGACGTCGTCTTCTCCAGTCCCAGCTGACCAGCCGCGACCAGCCAGCGACGCCAGCCCACCGCGAATCCCGCCGCATGCAGCAGCGTCATTCCGGTCAGATCCGCCGCCGTGCTCAACCGGGCGCTCAGTGCCGAGCTTGCCACGACGATCATCCGCTCCTGCTCCGCTCCCACCTTGATCGCCTCGACCTGCGGCCAGTCCCCCTGGCCATAGCGCAGTTCGATATCCACTTCCTCGCCATCGAAATCACGCGCCCAGAAGGCACTCACCAGCCGCAGGGCGATCTCGGGTTGATCTCGATGAAAGCTGGCCAGACGCGGCAACAACCAGGCCTGCTGGCTCATCGGCGTCGCACGCAGACTCACCGGCGCGGCGCGCGAGGGTCCGAAGACTTCCAGCGTGCCCTCCTGCAGACGCTGGAAGCCATCCTGCAGCGCCGGCAGCCAGGCCTGCCCGGCCGGTGTCAGATTCAGACTGCGAGCATGGCGCACGAACAGCGGCTGGCCGAGCCGACCCTCCAGCTGGCGGATACGCTGACTGATGGCGGACTGGGTGACGCTCAGCTCATCGGCCGCCCGCGTGAAACTCATCAGGCGTGCCGCCGCCTCGAAGGCCTGCAGCCAGGCCAGGGGTGGCAACGGGCTGGACAAGGAAACGGGCAAGACACTCGGCGGCGAGGAAGGTGAGTCGTGCATGGCAATCTCGTGGCGGACAATGGAGGAGCATGACCACACATTAGCTCAGCTAAGCCATGGGCGTCATATTTCGCGTTGGTCAGCCCTCATGACACGCAAGACAATAGACTCACTCTCAGCACAAGACTCACCGACACCGACAGAGACAAGGAAGGCGCCCATGGAGACTCTCACCGCATCTGATTCCGACACTTTCGGTACCAGCGACACTGATGGTATTGGCGACACTAGCGTGACGAACGACACTATCGATACGAACGACACTATCGACACTATCGACACTATCGACACTACCGACACGGCAGCGACGGATGCCGGCACGCGTCATCAGTGGGACATGAAGGAATATCAGCCCCATCATCGCGGCACTCCCCTGATTCAGGCGACCCATGACGAGGCACTGGCGACTCTGAGCTGGGCCGATGGGGATCAGGCACGCTTTCCGCTGATCTGGCTGCGTGATCACTGCGCCTGCGACGCCTGCCGTCATCCGCAGACCTTCGAGCGCACCTTCATGCTCATGGATGATGCGGCCCTGACGGTGCATCAGTTGCGTGTCGAGCAAGGCAATCTCGTCGTCATCTGGCAGGACGGCCACACCAGTCGTTTCGATGCCGGTTGGTTGCTGCAACGTCGCCCGAGTGATGCGCCGCCAGCCACGCCGGTCCCCTCAAGCCGCGCCTGGCAGCAGGGCCATCAGCCTCACGCTACCGCCTTTGCCGACTACATGGCCGGTGGACAGGCACGACTTGGCTGGTTGGAAGCGCTGTGCCGCGACGGCTTCGCGATTCTGGACGGCGGCACCTGTGAAGGCGGTGAGATCGATGCCATCGCGGCCACCATCGGCCCCATCCGTGCCACCAACTTCGGCGGGCGCTTCGAGGTCTTCTCCAAGCAGGCGCCCAACAATGCCGCCTACACGCCCATCGCGCTGGAACTGCACACGGATCTGCCCAACTGGCGCCAGCCGCCGGACATCCAGATGCTCTATTGCCTGGTCAATGACGCCGAGGGCGGTGAGTCGATCTTCGGTGACGGCATGGCCGTCGCCGAGGAACTGCGCCGGCGTGACCCTGCCGCCTTCCGCCTGCTGGCCGAGACGCCGGTGGACTTTCGCTTCGCGGATGAGCAGACCGACCTCGTGGTGCGCGAACCGGTCATCCATCTGGATGCCAGCGGCAAGGTCATCGAGGTGCGTTTCAACAACTGGATCCGCGATAGCCTGCGCCTGCCGCTGGAACGGATTCAGGCCTGGTACGACGCCTACCGCCACTACTGGAGCATCCTGCGCGAACCGGACTTCCGCCTGCACCTCAAGCTCGAGGCCGGTCAGATGGTGGCCTTCGACAACCGCCGCGTGATGCATGGGCGCCGGTCCTTCGACCCGACCACCGGGCGCCGGCACCTGCAAGGCTGCTACGTCGATTACGACATGGTGGAATCGGCATTGCGCGTCACAGCGCGCCAGCTGGACTGACGACGGCCCGCGAGCGTTGAAGCTCAGTGATTCAATTCGCCCAGTCCCGGCAGCAGACCACGCAAGGCGATGGCATCCTGAGACTCTGGCTACTCAGGTACCGCCCATGAATCCCATGACGCTCTGCTTTGCGGATGACACCCTGGAACGACGCTATCGTCGACAACAGATCGAGACCTCACACAAGCTCAGCCGGTTCACCATCCCGCTGAGCTGTGTGATGTTCGCGTCCTATGCGCTGATCGAGATAAGTCTTACCCACCATTTCGAGAGCCTGCTGCTGCTGCGCGCCGGCATTCTCGTCAGTGTCCTGAGCCTGTTCCTGCTGTCACGCCATGCGCGATACAGACACCGGGTCAATGGCCTGCTGTGCCTGGCCTCCCTGAGCGCGGCGCTGGGCACGCTGGCCATGTTCCATCTCGGCAATGACCACGCAGTGGATCACCATGAGATGCATGAGGGTGAATTCCCGGCCTATTTCGTCAGTCTGCTATTGCTGGTGTTCTGGACCTACACCCTGCTGGGGCTGCAGTTCATCTATGCACTGGCCTGCGGATTGCTGATCTGGATGGGCTGCACCGCCAGCTGCGCGATCCTGCACAGTGGTACCGGCGTGCTGGTGGAAGCCAACGAAGCCTTCTTCATGATGTCCGCCAACCTGCTGGCCGGCATGAGCGCCTACTCGCGAGAGCGACAGAGCCGCCTGCTGTTCCTGCGCGAATGTCACGTCACCGACGAGCGAGACAATCTGCGTGACCACGCGACCCGCGACTCGCTCACCGGACTGCTCAATCGACGCGCCCTGATGGAGCATCTCGATCAGGTGCTCGACATCCAGGCACCCGGCGTCATACAGGCTGCGCTGTTCATCGACCTGGATGGCTTCAAGCCCATCAATGACCGCCATGGTCACCACATCGGCGACCAGGTCCTGAGCATCATCGGCGAACGACTCGGAGACACCCTGCGTGGCAACGATATCGTCGGCCGCCTGGGAGGCGATGAATTTCTCGTGCTGATCAGTCGTGAAGGCGATAGCCGCCAGGGCCCGGAAACACTGGCCAATCGTCTGGTGGACGCGATCAGCAGGCCCATCCACCTCGAGGTCGACGGCGAGCCGCTGATCATCGGTGTCAGCGCCAGCGTGGGCGTCTGTCTGTTCCCCTTCTCCGGTGCCACGCCGGAAACCATCATAGCGCGTGCGGACGGTGCCATGTATGAAGCCAAGCAACGTGGCCGCGGGCGAGTGGTCGCGGCCAACCCGCTGCGCCTGGTGCTGTGAGCCTCCACCACGAATGATGCCCCCTCCCTCTTGAGACAACCGCAGACGCCCCAATGAGAGAAGGATGCCTGTGCAGCCTTTCATCACGTAACGACGCCCCGCGACGATTCGCCGGGGCGTCCTGTCTCATGGAGCCCGCCAATGACACGCCTGCCGCATCTCGCCCTCTCGCTCGCTGGCCTCAGCCTCCTTGGCGGCTGTGCCGGTGTCCCGTCCGGCACCCAGCCCGTCGGGGACTTCCAGCTCGAACGCTACTACGGGCAATGGCACGAGATCGCCCGCCTGCCCAACAGCTTCGAGGAGGGACTGAGCTGCGTCACCGCCGATTACTCGCCCCGCGAGGACGGCGGCGTGCGCGTCATCAATCGCGGCCTTGATGCCGACAAGGGCGAATGGAGTCAGGCCGAAGGGCGGGCCTACTTCACGCAGGGCAGCGAGACCGCGGCCCTCAAGGTCAGCTTCTTCGGCCCCTTCTATGGTGGCTACAACGTGCTGGCACTGGATGATGACTATCAGTGGTCGCTGGTGGCCGGTGCCGATCGCGACTACCTGTGGATACTGGCGCGCGAGCCGCAGCTGGATGACGGCACCTATCAGGCGCTGGTCGATCAGGCCGCCGAGCTCGGCTTCGCCACCGATTCACTGATCAAGGTCGAGCAGGGTGAGACATGTCCCGTCGCTGACGGCGAGAGCTGATGACGCAGGCGCTTGCTCACGGCGCAGGCTCCACCCAAGGTCTAAACCGACACGTGACGTTTACATGGTGCGGACAGCCGCTTTCATCCAACCGACCTTGCCTCTTGCCACGCGCCAGCGGCTCGCCAATGGTGAGCTGACAATCTGCCGAGGCAGCGTCTCGCCGAGTGCGCTGCCCTGCTGCCAATCGCCACATGCCGTCGCCCAGTGTCAGTGACACCTCGCTGCACTGGGCAACTCAGTTCAGAGGGAGCTCGTGCCATGGATATCCAGCAGTTCTTCAGCGCCCTATGGGATGATTACGTCGCCATGACGCCCCAGGCCCAACAGATCCAAGATGCCTTCGTGGCCGACGGCGAGACCATCGTCAACGACCACGTGGCCTTCCGGACCTTCGACCGCGGGCCGATCACCCTGAGCGCGCTGGAACCTCATCTGCTGGCGCTCGGCTACACCCGCTTCGCCCCCTATGACTTCGCTGAGAAGAAACTGCGCGCCTTCGGCTATCTGCCGCCGTCTCCCGACATGCCGCGCGTCTTCCTCTCCGAGCTGAAATGTCATGAGCTTTCCGAGCGCGCCCAGTCGATCATCGATGGTCTGGTCAGCCAGATCTCGCCGGATGCCGCCACCCAGCCCTCCGTGCTGTGGTCAGGTCGCCTGTGGGACGCGCCGACCTTCGAGCAGTATCAGCGTCTGATGGAGGAGAGCGAATACGCGGCCTGGCTGTCGATCATCGGCCTGCGTGCCAATCACTTCACCATCAGCGTCAATGCACTTACCCGTCATGACACGCTCGACAAGGTACTGACGCGCGTCGAAGCACTTGGCCTGGGCATCAATCCGGCCGGCGGACGCATCAAGGGCTCACCCGAGGTCCTGCTGGAGCAGGCCTCCACCCTCGCCGACCGCCAGACCTTCACTTTCGCCGGCGGCGAGCAGCACGAGATCGCGACCTGCTACTACGAGTTCGCCCGTCGCTATCCGGATGCCGACGGCAAGCTGTATCAGGGTTTCGTGGCCGCCAGTGCCGACAAGATCTTCGAATCCACCCACCTGACCGAATCCTCCGATACCGGTCAGGACAGCCCAAGGGAGCACTCCACCCCGTGATTGCCGACTGGCTTGACCTGACACTCGAAGGCCACGCCAGCGCGCGTGGCATGGGACGCATCCCCGGTGGGCGCTATGAGATCGTCGCCCCCGGCGTGCTGGAGATCTGTCCGGACACCCAAGGGCCTGCGGCTCGCCCCTGCGTGCTCTCGGCGGGAATTCACGGCAACGAGACGGCGCCCATCGAACTGCTGGGTGAGCTGATCGCCGGTCTCGAGAGCGGCCACCTGATCGCCGGTGCCCCGCTGCTGCTGATTCTGGGCAACCTGCCCGCCATCCGCACCGGTGAGCGCTTCCATGCGACCAACCTCAATCGGCTGTTCCGACGTACCGAGACGGCGACCGCCATCTCGGTGGACGCCGGCAACGCGGCTGCCGGCAAGGCCAATGACTGTCCAGCCGATGATGAGCCGGCACGCGCCCGCCAGCTGATGGCGGCAGTGGATGACTTCTACGCCCGCTTCCCGCCGGCCGATGGCACGCGACACCTGCACTACGACATGCATACCGCGATCCGCGACAGTCACTACCCGCGCTTTGCCGTGGTGCCCTTCAGCGAGGGAGAGGCCATCAGTCCCTCACAGTGGTCGATATTGAGCGCTGCCGGCCTCCAGGCCGTGCTGCATCAACATCAGCACAGCTGGACCTTCTCGCACTACTCGCGCCACTACCATGATGCCGATGCCTTCACGCTGGAGCTGGGCCAGGTGCGTCCATTCGGCGCCAATGACATGGCGGCACTGGCGCCGATGTCCCGCCTGCTCGCGGCTCTAGCCACTGGAACGCCGCCGGATGAGTCTGATCCCGGTGCCATGGATTACTTCAAGGTGGAAGTGGAGCTGATGCGCCACTCCGCAGACTTCGCGCTGTGCTTCAGCGAGGACGTCGCCAACTTCACCCGCTTCGCCCCCGGCACGCTGATCGCCCGGGATGCGCAGGCGGGCCCCTGCATCATCGGGGACACGCCGCTGAGCGTGGTATTCCCCAATGCCAGTGTCGAGATCGGCGCTCGCGCCGCCTTGCTGCTGGCCAGCTGTGCTCCCCCCGAGACAGCCTGATCATGAAATGCGCCCCACCCGCAGCCACCGCCGTACTGCCCCACGCAGCACGGCGCATCGGCAGGGTGGGCGCCCCCAATAATGACAACAAGGTCCCCACTCATGACGCATTCCTGCCGTTCTGTCCCTCCTGTCGCCAGCCAGCGACTCTTGCCGACACGCGCTCAACCAAAGTCGTATCCGGCGACGCTCCAAGGAAGCAGTTAACCCAGCGTTGAGCTGGTAGAATCTGCCCCCTTTCACGATCACGACCGTGATACCACTCGAGCGGCTGCGACGACATGGCCAGCTGCCAGCGAGATTCAGTCTCGCCTGGCGACGTCATGCACCCTGTGCCGCCGTGTCGACAACGCACAAGTTCCCACGGGTCCGTGCCGCCCTGCGGCAGACTCAGGACGCGCCCGCGCCGCCTGGCAAGGCAGCGATGCGCTGCGTCTGGATCGGAGTAACGGCATGACCAAGACATCCCCCGGGATCGAGACCCCGAACCGCGAGGTGCTGCCCCTCGAGGTTCGCGACATCACCAAGTCCTTCGGCAGCAATCAGGTGCTCAAGGGCCTGTCGCTCAAGGCACGCAAGGGCGACGTCATCACGCTGATCGGTGCCTCTGGCTCCGGCAAGAGTACCTTTCTGCGATGCATGAACCTGCTGGAACAGCCGGACGGTGGCGACATCTTCGTCCATGGCGAGCAGATCGGCTTCAAGGACACCCGCCGCGGTCGCGAGCCGATGGACTGGCGTCAGGTCGAGCGCATGCGCGCGCGCCTGTCGATGGTCTTCCAGGGTTTCAACCTGTGGTCACACATGACCCTGCTGGAAAACGTCATCGAGGCGCCGATCCACGTGCTCGGCAAGCCAAAGAAAGAAGCCATCGCGCACGCGCGCAGCCTGCTGGATCGCGTCGGCCTGCTCGAACGCGCCGACTACTACCCGGCCCAGATGTCGGGGGGCCAGCAGCAGCGTGGTGCCATCGCGCGCGCCCTGGCGATGGAGCCGGAAGTGATGCTGTTCGACGAGCCGACCTCGGCACTCGACCCGGAACTGGTCGGTGACGTGCTCAAGGTGATGCGCGACCTGGCCGAGGAAGGCCGCACCATGGTGGTGGTGACCCACGAGATGAGCTTCGCGCGCGACGTCTCGAGTCAGGTGGTCTACCTGCATCAGGGTCTGGTCGAGGAAGCCGGCGATCCGGCTGAGGTACTGGGCAATCCCCAGTCAGAGCGACTCAAGCAGTTCCTGGCGCCCAAGTACTGACAGGCAGGACTGATGAACAGGACTGACGGACGGCTCTGATCAACCGCTCGCTCCGCCGGCGCTTCCCCCGGCACGGTGATCCCGTGTCCGGCACATGATTCAGCACCGCGAGCGCCATGCCATCGGCAGGCCTCGAGGCGCAAGAGATTTCAGGAATGAAAGTGATGAAACAGTTCGCGACACGCGCCCTGATGGGCCTCACCCTCGGCCTCTCCACTCTCGCCATCTCGGCAGGCGCCGTGCAGGCCGCCGATGTACCGGACCCGCTGCGCCTCGGCATCGACGTGCCCTACGCGCCCTTCGGCTACAAGCTGCCGAGCGGTGAGCTGACCGGCTTCGAGATCGAGCTGGGCAATGCCATCTGCGAGCAGCTCGCCACTCGCTGCGAGTGGGTCGAGCAGGACTTCGACGGCATCATCCCGGGCCTGATGGCACGCAAGTACGACGTCATCATGTCCGCGCTGACCATCAACCCGGAGCGTGAACGTCAGGTGCTGTTCTCCGCGCCCTACTTCACGCCGCCGTCCGGCTGGTTCGTCAAGGCGGACAGCCCGCTGGCCGGCGCGGACAGCCTCGATGCCGAGGCCCTCAAGGGCAAGGTGATCGGTGTCCAGCGCGGCAACCTGCAGGATCATTACGTCACCGACCTCTACGCCAGCGTGGCCGAGGTGCGTCGCTATACCAAGCTGGATGACCTGGTGCTGGACATGGACAGCGGTCGCGTCGATGTCGCCTTCCTTGATCTGCCGGTCGGGCAGGACACCCTGGTCGAGGCCAATGATGGCAATTTCGTCAATACCGGCAGCGCCATCAGCGAACCGAAGAAGTACTTCGGTGACGGCTTCGGCATCGCCATGAAGCAGCGCGATCGTGATCTCAAGAAATCCATCGACGAGGCACTGGACACGCTGAAGGCCGACGGCACGCTCGAGCGTCTCAACGCCAAGTATTTCGCCAGCGCCGCGACCGCCAACAGCCAGTAAACCGCTGAGCGGTTTGCACGGCGCTTCACGGGAGGATTCCCATGATCGACCTACAAGGCTACGGGCCAAGTCTGCTGGAGGGTGCCTGGGTCACGGTGCAGCTGGCCGTGCTGGCCCAGCTGCTGGCCATCGCCCTCGGGCTGATGACAGCGACCACCAAGATGTCGCGTTCCACGCCATTGCGCTGGATCGCGACGCTCTACACCACCATCATCCGTGGCGTACCGGATATCGTGTTGATGCTGCTGCTGTTCTTCGGTGGTCAGATCGGCATCAACATGGTCACCGACTGGCTGTATGACCGCTATGACATCGATGTCTTCGTCAACGTCGACGAATTCACCGCGGGCGTCATCACCATCGGCTTCATCTTCGGCGCCTACATGGGTGAGACCTTCCGCGGTGCCTTCATGGCAGTGGATGCCGGCCAGATCGAGGCCGGACGCGCCTATGGCATGAGCAACTGGAAGGTCTTCAAACGCATTCGCTTCCCGCTGATGATGCGTCACGCCCTGCCGGGGCTGGGCAACAACTGGATGGTACTGCTCAAGACCACCGCCCTGGTGTCGGTGATCGGGCTGGTCGACATGGTGCGTGTCGCCAGCGAGGCCGCCAAGGCGACCCATGAGCCCTTCACCTTCCTGTTGCCGGTCGCGGCGGGCTATCTGCTGATCGCCACCGTGTCCGAATGGGGGCTTTCGCGCCTCAAGAAGCGCTACAACACCGGATTCGGGGAGGCCAGCGCATGGAACAACTGAACGATGCGGGCCCGACAGGCATCATCGCCCAGCTTGGCCAAATGCTCGATGATGTGCTGAGCGACAACTACATCTTCACCGCCACCACTCTCTGGCACTACTGGGAGGGGCTGGTCACCACGGTGCAGCTGGTGTTCCTGTCGCTGATCATCGGGCTGGTGCTGGCCGTGCCATTGGCGATCCTGCGCGGCTCGCGCCGCCGCTGGATCAAGATGCCGGTCTACCTGTACACCTATGTCTTCCGTGGTACCCCTCTGCTGATCCAGCTTTACCTGATCTACTACGGAGTGGTGTTCTTCGATGGCTTCGACATCTCGTTGGGAATCACCAGCGTGCATGTCCCCAGCATTCAGGACACCTGGCTGTGGGAGTACTTCCGTGACCCCTTCGTCCCGGCGCTGCTGGCCTTCGTGCTCAATACCGCGGCCTATACCACCGAGATCTTCCATGGTGCCATCCAGTCCACGCCCAAGGGCGAGATGGAAGCTGCACGCGCCTATGGCATGTCGCGGGGCAAGATGATGCGTCGCATCATTCTGCCCAGTGCCTTCCGACGTGCACTGCCGGCCTACGGCAATGAAGTCATCTTCATGCTGCATGCCAGCGCCATCTGCAGCGTGGTGACGCTACTGGATCTCACCGGGGCGGCGCGTGACATCTATGCACGCTTCTATGCCCCCTTCGAAGCCTTCCTGTTCGTCGCCGCCATCTATCTGTGTCTGACCTTCACCATCATTGCCATCTTCAGGCAGCTGGAGAAACGTCTGCTGGCACACTTGAAACCATTGAATTGAACTGAAAGAAGCGCCTCTTGCCGGGCGCTTCTTTCGTTTTTCACTCCTGATCCAGCAATGCATCTCGTTTAACGAACGTTTGAATCCGACCATTTTCCCCCTTCACCACAGCGCAGGACTGGGCTAGTGTGGAGAACAATGGCTGACGACAGTCCTGTCTTCATCGGCGCAGACGCCTGATACCTTTTCAGGGAGCGTCTGGTGTCGCTGACACGTCAGCTCGACCAACAACAACGAGGAACGGGAACGACATGAAGAAGCTTCTGGGAATTTCCCTGCTGGGTGCAGCACTGATGGCCGGTGGCGCACAGGCCGCCGAGACACTGCGCATCGGCGTCGATGTGCCTTATGAGCCGATGGAATACAAGACACCGGACGGCGAGCTGACCGGCTTCGACATCGAGCTGGGCAATGCCATCTGCGCGAAGATCAACCGCGACTGCGAGTGGGTCATCCAGGCATGGGACGGCATCATCCCCGGCCTGATGGCACGCAAGTACGACGCCATCATGTCCTCGATGACCATCAACGAAGAACGCCGTGAGAAGGTGCTGTTCTCCGACACCTACATCACGCCGCCGTCTGCCTGGTTCGCGCCGTCCGACAGCGCGTTGAGCGCCACCTCCACCGAGGCCCTGGCGGGCAAGGCCATCGGCGTGCAGCGCGGCACCCTGCAGGACAACTACGTCACGGATCTCTACGCCAAGAATGCCGAGGTCAAGCGCTACACCACCGCCGATGACCTGGTGCTGGACATGGATGCGGGTCGCCTCGACATCGCCTTCCTCGACTTCCCGGTCGGCAAGTCCACCCTCATCGATGGCGGCAACGGCAACTACAAGGCCGTGGGGGAAGTGGTCACCGAGCCCAAGAAATACTTCGGCGACGGCTTCGGTATCGCCATGCGCAAGCGTGACAAGGACCTGGCCGAGCAGATCAACGGCGCACTGGCGGAACTGAAGGCCGATGGTACCTACGACACCATCCACACCAAGTACTTCGGCGAGAAGAAGTAAGATCGCCTCCCATGTCATGACGCGCGCGAACTGACAGGCGCAAGTGACACGCAAGACAACACGTCCCGCTGGCATCTGCCGCGGGACTTTTACGTTGAGACAGGGTCATTCCCGACCCAGCCCCTTCATCAGCGCCGCCGGGGAATGAGAGCAAGCCCCCGCCACGCCTGAGCCAGATGCCAAGTCATCGCGTCCCCTTGCACAATTGGTGCAAATTGAGAACCAAAGCAGTGTGGCTGAGAGGGCTTATCCCGTCTGCCCGGCCTCTCTAGGATGCCCAGCATCCCACTCCTGCAACGGTAGCTCCCCCATGTCGAGACATCCTTCACGTCCGGCGCGCCTTTCTCGTATCGCCTCTTCCCTGCTGTTGACCCTTGGCGGTCTCCTTGCGCTCAGCGCCTGCAGTGAAGGCGATGACGAGGCTGCCGCTGGCGCCCAGCCGACACCTCCCACGATGGAAGTCGTCGCGGCCAAGGCTCAGCCGGTCGCGGCCTGGCACACTTACACCACCCGCCTGGAATCTCCGCAGAGCGTACAGCTGCGCCCGCGCGTGAGCGGTGAAATCGAAGAGGTCCTGTTCACCGAAGGCAGTCAGGTGAGCGCCGGCACCCCGCTGGCCCGCCTCGATCAGCGCCCCTTCAAGGCCGAGGTTGATCGTCTGGAAGCCGAGGTGGCTCGCGTCAAGGCAGAACTGGCCAACGCCCGCAGTGAATCCGGACGCGCGGCCAGCCTGGTCAAGCGCAACCTGATCTCCCGCGAGGAAGCCGATTCACGCAGCACCAGCGTCTCCGGTCTCAACGCCCAGCTCAAGGCCGCCATCGCCCAGCTCGAGCGCGCCCGTCTGGATCTCGACTACGCCACGGTGCGTGCCCCGATCGATGGCCGACTGTCCAATGCCCGCATCACGCGCGGCAATACCGTTCAAGCCGGTCAGAGCGTGTTGACCACCCTGGTGGAAACCCGCCAGCTGGACGCCTATATCGACATCAGCGAGCTGACCTGGAATCAGGACTTTGCCGACGTCTCCGCCGAGGATCATCTGCCGGTGGAACTGCAGCTGGCAGGCCAGCAGGACTTCCCGTTCCAGGGCGAGCTCGACTTCATCGACAACAGCGTCGATATCGATACCGGTACCCTGCGCATTGGCGCCACCTTCACCGCAGAGGACCCTGCCCTGCGGCCGGGCGCCTTTGCGCGCCTGCGCATCGCCTCCCCCGAGATTCGCGACGCCGTGCTGATCCCGGAGCGTGCCATCGGCACCGATCTGGATCGTCAGTTCGTGCTGGTGATCGGCGAAGATGACACCCTCGCCTACCGTGGCATCACCACTGGCCCGCGCTTTGGCCCGCTGCGTGCCGTCACCGATGGCCTGGCCGCCGGTGATCGCGTGCTGGCCGCCGGCCCCGCCAAGGCAGGCCCGGGCATGCCGATCACGCCCAAGCTGGTTGAGATGTCCGACAATGGTGCCCTCAAGGCCCTCGCCGAGCGTGTCGCTCGCCTGACGCAACACCAGAAGGATCAGCCGTCGCACGACAAAGATCAGGATGCCGCGGCGCTGGCCGAGGCCGACCGCCAGGCAGCAGGAGGCCGTACGTGAACGTCTCCAGCTTCTTCATCAAGCGCCCGGTCTTCGCCGCGGTGCTGTCGATCCTGATCGTCATCTCGGGGCTGCTGTCACTGTTCCAGCTGCCCATCTCCGAGTATCCAGAAGTCGTGCCACCTACCGTGGTGGTGCGCGCCAACTACCCGGGCGCCAACCCGGAAGTCATCGGTTCGACCGTCGCCACGCCGCTGGAGCAGGAAATCACCGGCGTCGAAGGCATGCTGTACATGGACTCCCAGGCGACCTCCGACGGTAACCTGACCCTGACCGCGACCTTTGCACTGGGTACCGATCTGGACAAGGCCCAGGTGCAGGTGCAGAACCGTGTGGCACGTGCCACGCCACGCCTGCCGCAGGAGGTGCAGCAGCTTGGCATCACCACCGAGAAGGCCTCGCCCAACCTGACGATGGTGGTCCACCTGACCTCTCCGGATGGCCGCTATGACCAGCTGTGGCTATCCAACTACGCGCGCCTGAATCTCAAGGACAACCTCGCCCGTCTCGACGGCGTCGGTGACGTGCGCCTGTTCGGTGCTGGCGAGTATTCCATGCGTGTATGGCTGGACCCGGACGCCGTGGCGGCGCGTGGACTGTCTGCCGGTGACGTGATTAGTGCGCTGCGCGCCCAGAACCAGCAGGTCGCCGCCGGTTCCGTCGGTGCCCAGCCCGCCCCGGATGACAACCAGTTCCAGCGCCTGCTCAATGTGCGCGGACGTCTCGAGAGCACGCAGGAATTCGAGAACATCGTCATCCGTGTCGATGAGGATGGCCGCCTGACGCGCCTGAAGGATGTCGCACGTGTCGAACTGGGTGCCGACAGCTACTCGCTGCGCGCGCAACTCGACGGCAAGGATGCGGTGGCGATGCCGATCTTCCAGCGCCCCGGTTCGAATGCCATCGCGCTGTCGGATGCGGTCCGCGAGCGCATGAGCGAGATGTCCGATGCCTTCCCCGATGGCGTCAGCTACGACATCGTCTACGACCCCACCGTCTTCGTGCGCGGCTCCATCGAGGCGGTCATCGACACCCTGTTCGAGGCCATCCTGCTGGTCGTGATCGTGGTGATCCTGTTCCTGCAGACCTGGCGCGCCTCGATCATCCCGCTGATCGCGGTGCCGGTCTCGCTGATCGGCACCTTCGCGGTCATGCAGCTGATGGGTGTCTCGATCAATACGCTGTCGCTGTTCGGACTGGTACTGGCCATCGGTATCGTGGTCGATGACGCCATCGTGGTGGTGGAGAATGTCGAGCGAAACATCGAGCTGGGCCACTCCCCCATCGAAGCGACCCAGATCGCCATGCGCGAGGTGACCGGCCCGATCATCGCCATCGCGCTGGTGCTGACGGCGGTCTTCGTGCCCACCGCCTTCATCAGCGGCCTGAGCGGCCAGTTCTACAAGCAGTTCGCGCTGACCATCACCATCTCGACGCTGATCTCGGCCTTCAACTCACTGACCCTGTCGCCGGCGCTCTCGGCCCTGCTGCTCAAGCCGCACGGTGCCAAGCCGGACTGGCTGACACGCCTCATCGATGGCCTGTTCGGACGCTGGCTGTTCGCGCCGTTCAACCGGGCCTTCAATGCCATGTCCAACGGCTACACCGGCCTGATCAAGAAGCTGCTGCGCTTCGGTGTCATCGTCGGCGTGATCTATCTGGCCCTGCTCGGCGCCACCGGCAAGCTGTTCGACAGCGTGCCCGGCGGCTTCATCCCGGGACAGGACAAGCAGTATCTGGTCGCGATGGCTCAGCTGCCGGACGCGGCAAGCCTTGATCGCACCACCGAGGTCATCAACGAGATGCAGAAGCTGGCACTCGAGACACCGGGGGTCGCCCATACCGTGGCCTTCCCGGGGCTGTCGGTGAACGGCTTCGTCAATGCCTCCAATTCCGGCATCCTGTTCACGCCGCTGGATGACTTCGAGGATCGCCAGTCGCCCCAGCTCTCCGGCCAGGCGATCGCCGCCGAGCTCAACCGCAAGTTTGCCGGCATCGACGAAGCCTTCGTCGCCGTCTTCCCGCCGCCGCCGATTCTGGGTCTGGGGACCACGGGCGGCTTCAAGTTGCAGCTGCAGGACCGCGGCAACCAGGGCTTCGATCAGCTGTTCGCCGCCGTGCAGACCATCACCGCCAAGGGCAATGCCGACCCGCGCCTGAGCAGCGTCTATTCCAGCTTCCGCATCCAGGTGCCGCAGTACGACATCGATGTGGACCGCGAGCAGGCGATGATCATGGGCGTCCCGGTGGAACGCGCCTTCGAGACCCTGCAGATCTACATGGGCTCGCTGTACGTCAATGACTTCAACCGCTTCGGGCGTACCTATCAGGTACGCGCCCAGGCCGAGCAGTCAGCGCGTCTCGACCCGGATGACATCCGCAATCTCAAGGTGCGCAGCGACAACGGGCGCATGATTCCGCTGGGCAGCTTCGTCAAGGTGACGCCGACCACCGGGCCGGACCGCGTGATGCACTACAACACCTATGTCAGCGCCGACATCAACGGCTCGCCGGCACCGGGTGTCTCCAGTGATCAGGCCAAGGCCGCCATCGAGGAAGTGCTGGCAGCCAATCTACCCCAGGGCATCGGCTACGAGTGGACGGAGGTGACCTACCAGCAGGTGCTGGCCGGCAACACCATGATCTATATCTTCCCGCTGGTGGTGCTGCTGGTGTTCCTGGTGCTGGCTGCCCAGTACGAGAGCTGGTCGCTGCCGCTGGCGATCATCCTGATCGTGCCGATGACGCTGCTGTCGGCACTGGCTGGCGTGTGGCTGACGGGAGGCGACAACAACATCTTCACGCGGATCGGGTTGATCGTGCTGGTGGCGCTGGCCTGCAAGAACGCCATCCTGCTGGTCGAGTTCGCCCGTGAGCAGCAGCATGAAGGTCAGAGTCGCCTGGATGCCGTGCTGACGGCCTGTCGCCTGCGGCTGCGGCCCATCCTGATGACCTCGGTGGCCTTCACCGCCGGCGTGGTGCCGCTGGTACTGGCCACCGGTGCCGGCAGCGAGATGCGCCAGGCGATGGGCGTGGCGGTGTTCTCCGGCATGATCGGCGTCACCGTGTTCGGCCTGTTGCTGACGCCACTGTTCTATGTCGGCATCCGCAGGATGGTCGAGAAGCGTACCTAGAGAAGCCGGGGCTTCACGGACCACACCGCCAGTGCGGCGACGCGAGATGATTCGCCGCACTGGCTTGCCTCGCCGCATCGTCTCGGCACACCGCCGAACCTACATTGTTCAATACTCGGGAGCGGGTAGCATGTACGCCGATACCTTCAATGATCTGGCCCTTGAGGCTGAACTCGAGAACTTCGCGCATCGCTGGTTCTCTCTGCTCAACCGCCTGGCGCCGTCCCTCGAGCTGGCCGAGCTGCTGGGAGACGATGCCGTGATCCAGCTGCTGGATGAGACGCTCACTGGCAGCGAATTCCTGACCAATTGGGAACAGCGCCGTGATGATCTGCTGATCAACAGTCATGCACTGGGCTGGGTACGTGCCCGACGCGAGAGTCTCGACACGGCCACCCTGCGCATGGGCGGCGAGCACCGCGCCGCGCATCACGACGGCAGCGTGCTGCACACGCATTTCGATGCCGAGTGGGTGCTGGATCTGAGCTGGGGTGAGCCACGCATCCAGCGCATCAAGCTGCTGGACGTGCGCACGCTGTAGAATGCGGATGAGCAGACACAAGGACGCCCCGTCACCTGAAGGTGACGGGGCGTCCTTGTGTCTGGCGCGATGGCTTGCCGCCCAACGCTTGCTCAGGCATTTGGGGGTGGGAGACTTCGCCGCCTTTCCGCCAGCATCGCCGGTGTATCGATATCGTCGAGAATGCCGGCATCGCTGACGACCACCTCACGCAAGGCATCACGATGTCGAAGGATCACTTCCCGCGCACCCTCACCGCCCTCAAGCGCTGCCAGCTCACGCCATAGCGTCCGCCCGAACAGCACCGGATGCCCGGGCCTGCCCTTCTCGCCTGTCAGTACCGGCCGCACCACATGCTCCGCACTCGCCTCACGGTGCAAGGCGTGAAAGGTCTGCGGCGTGATCCGCGCCATGTCCGCCAGCCATACCGCCGCCACCTGCACATGCGCCAGGGTGGCGTCCTCACTCAGCTGACGGAAGGCATCGCCGAGACTGGCGCCGAGGCCGTTGCCCGCCTGCGGCGCACGCCAGATTCGCCGGGCATGCTCACGCGCGAAGTCATCTCCCAGCAGTGCGGCGGGATCATCGTCCTCACGCAACAGCAGACGCCAGTCCACCTCACAGGACATGACCTGCGAAAGCGTCGCCATCAACAGTGTCTGGCCATCCGCCAGACAAGCCTGACGCTTGTCACTGCCAAAACGGCGACTCTGACCGGCCGCCATCACCAGAATGATCGTCTCACTCATGTCGGGTCTCACAGACTTTCCCGAGCGCGCCCACGCCGGATGCGCACGATATCGGCCATCACCGCCAGCGCGATCTCGGCCGGTGTCTTGCTGCCCAGATTCAGCCCGATCGGCATCACGATACGCGCAATCTCCTCGGCGCTGAGCCCACCGCTGCGTGCCAGCCGCTCGGCGCGCGCCTGAGAGGTACGCTGCGAGCCCATCACGCCAATGTAGAACGCGGGCTGGCGTACCGCCTCGATCATCGCGAGATCATCAATGCGTGGATCATGGGTCAGCGCCACCACGGCAGTGGCGGCATGGCAGCCCCCCGCCGCGATGAAGCGCGAGGGCAGCTCACGACGCAGGGTGACACCGGCGAGCGGCGTCTTGCGGGCATCCCAGTCCGCCAGCACTTCCTCGCGTGGCTCGCAGATGATCACCTCGAAGCCGAGGCTGACGGCGAAGGCAGCGCAGGCTTCCGCCACCGGCGAGAGTCCCGCCAAGAGCAGACGCGCCACCGGCCCGACCCTGAGCTGATAGCCGTACGCCTCGCCCTCATGGCCCTTGAGTGGCTCGACCCGCTCCCCCAGCCCGCTGTCCTGCTGAAGCGCACGCGCCCCATCCCCCGCCAGCATGACCTGACGCAGACGCGGCGTCTGACCCTCGAGTGCCTCGCGCAGTGCCTTGAGATGCGCGATGTCCGCCTCGCTGGCCGTGAAGCGCTCGACCAGCACGTCCAGCAAGCCACCGCACGGCAAGGCGATCCCCGCGCCCTGATGGCCGCCCTCGCCATAGCGGATCACCTGGGCGCTCGCGGTGAATTCGCCTCCCGCCAGGCGCGCCAGGAAGTCCTCCTCGACACAGCCACCGGACAACGAGCCACGATGCTGGCCATCGGCACGCGCCACCAGCCAGGCACCCGGCTCACGCGGTGAGGAGCCGAAGGTGGACAGCACCGTACACAGCCAGATCGGGCTGTCAGGCCGCGTGCCATCTGACGGCGCCAGCCAGTCGATCGCCTGACAGATCACTTCAAGATCAAGATGTTGCATCAAAAATCTCTCATATCGGAAGCCGGCTCCCAGCCAGAAGACACGAAACCCGCCACCCGGGCATGCCGGAGTGGCGGGTATCAGACGCATTCATCGGTGAGGATCAGGCCTCGCTGAGCGCGGCCTTGAGCGCCGCCGGGCGCATCGGCAGATCACGCAGGCGAACGCCTACGGCATGATGGATGGCATTGGCCACCGCCGGTGCGACCACCGTGGTACCCGGCTCGCCAAGACCGACAGGCATCTCGGTACTGTCAACGAACTCGAGATCCATCTGCGGCACCTGATGCATGCGCAGCGGCTGGTAGGCGCCCAGATTCTGCGCCACCGGGCCACCCTCGCGGTATTCGGTGCCTTCGTGCAGCGCCATCGAGACGCCCCACAAAAGCGAGCCCTCCAGCTGCGCCATGGCGCCATCCGGGTGTGCGAGGGTACCGGCATCGACGACACTGGTCAGCTTCTCGATCTTGACCTCGCCAGTGGCGCGATCGACCTTGACCCGTGCCACGCAGGCCACCCAGGTCGGCATGCTGCGTTCCTGACCGAAGCTCAGCGCCACGCCCATGCCGGTATCTTCCGGCAGGCTGTCACGCTCGCTCCAACCGGACTTCTCCATCACGCGCGTGAGCACGTTGCGCAGACGTTCCGCCCCGCCCGTGCTGACCGGCGCCTTGCCGGCATTGCGGCCTTCGGCGTCCAGCAGCGAGAGGCGGAATTCGGCCGGATCCTGCTCGGCTGCCTGCGCCAGCTCATCGATGTGCTGCTCGACCGCCCATAGCGTCCAGCCCGGTGCGACGGAGCGCAGATACCCCGGCACGAAGGCCTCATGAGCGACCTCGTTCTGCTGCGCCCAGACACGCTGGGTGCCGACGTTGTACCAGTGGTCCGCGCCACTGATGGAGAAGGAATCCAGCTTGCCACCGCCTTCCACGGCTTCGGCGAGGAAGCTCGGCATCAGCGCGGCAGTCGGCCAGCCTGCCGCGGCGGCGTGCTCGGAGGCCACGACACGGCCATCGGCATCCAGACCGGAACGCACACGCTGCACCGAGGGCGAGCGCACGCAATCGAAACGGCTATCGTCCGGGCGCGTGAAGATCATCTTGACCGGACGTCCCACGGCCTTGGCCGCCAGTGCCGCCGGCACGGCGTAGTCACCGTGGAGACGACGCCCGAAGCCACCGCCCAGATACAGCTGGTGGTGAGTGATCTTGCCATCCCCGACGTCCAGCGCCTTGGCGACGAGGGGAATCAGCAATGACTGCTGCTGGTTGCCACAGTGGACATGCCAATGCCCCTCCTCCTCATAGGCCAGTGCATTGGCCGGCTCCAGAGTGAAGTGCAGCACGCTTGAGGTGGTGAAGGTGGACTCCACCGTGGTCGCCGCACCTTCGATCAGCGCGGAAGGGTCACCCTGATCCACCATCAGCGAGCCATTGTCACGACTCGGGGCGCTGACCAGTCGCTGGCCTTCTGCCTGGATCGCCGCCTCATCGACGTGATAGCTGTCGCCCTTGCTCCATTCCACCTTGAGCAGGTCGGTGGCACGCATGGCCGCCGAGAAGTTGTCGGCGATGACCGCAAGCCACCCCTGACACATGCCGGACGGATCCTTGAGCTCAATGGTCTGGCGATAGCCGATGACCTTCTGGGCTTCGCTGTCATCCACGGCCGTGACCTTGCAGCCGAAGCGACTCGGCGGCAACACCGGGCGCGCATGCAGCGTCTTGCCGACACGGGCTTCCACCTCGGCAGGCAGGGTGTAATCGATGCCGTAGACCGCCTGACCGTTGGTCTTGGCCGGCACGTCCAGCGCATTGCCCTTGGTGCCGAGCACGCGGCGCTCGGAGGCCGGCTTGAGCTCGATGGCCGCCAGCTCATCTTCCGTGAAGCTGCGCTCAAGGCCTGCCGCGACGATCTCGCCATAGCCCAGTGACTGATCGCCACTGATGACACGGCCCTTGCGCGCCTTGCAGCTCTCGACGGACACGCCCATCTGTCTGGCGCCCGCTTCGATCAACGCGATACGCCCGGCAGCCCCCGCCTGCGACAGCGGCTGGTAGCTGTGATTCACCGACCAGCTGCCGCCGGTGATCATGTAGCCCCACTTGGGATCGCTGTCGACGTAGACGATCTCGACGGAGGCCAGATCGGCCTCGAGCTCCTCGATGACCAGACGCGCCAGGCTGGTGGCGACGTGCTGTCCCATCTCGGCCTTGGTGATATGGATGGTGATGGTGCCGTCAGTGCCGATGGCATACCACATGGTCGGCTCGAAGGCGCCGGCGGACAGCGTCTCGCTGGCAGAGCGGCCGTCATCGGCGCCGCTAGCCAGGGCTGCGCCGGAGACCCCGAACGCCAGCATCGCGGAACCCGCGACACTGCCGATCAAAAAACCACGCCGCGTGATGCCGTGCTGGCTCGAGGGGTGACAAGTGGCTGCCTGAGCGCGCTGATGCCGGCCCAGCGTATCTTCAAACCTTGCCATGAGATGTCTCCTCGGCAGCAGAATGGCTCACGGCATCTGCCGTGGCACGCGGATCGAATGTGCCGACACCGGCAGTCGCGGCGGTGGCCTCGGTCTGCTGGCCCATCACCTGCGCCGTGTCGCGCTCACTGGCGATCGCGGCGGCACGCTTCACCGCACGATGGATACGCACGTACGCCATGCAACGACACAGGTTGCCCGCCATGGCGGCAGTGACCTGCTCATCGGTGGGGTTCGGTGTGTGCTTGAGGAAGTCAGCGGCCTGCATGATCTGGCCGGACTGGCAGTAACCGCACTGCGGCACCTGCTCCTCGACCCAGGCTTGCTGTAGCGGGTGGTCATCGTTCTCGGCCAGCCCCTCGATGGTGACGATGTCACCACCCTCGGCGGCCAGTACCGGCAGGACACAGGTGCGCGCCGCGGTGCCGTTCAGGTGCACGGTGCAGGCGCCGCACTGGGCGATTCCGCAACCGAACTTGGTACCGGTCAGGCCCAGGTGTTCACGCAGCACCCAAAGCAACGGGGTTTGCGGATCGACCTCGAGACTGACGGCCTTGCCGTTCAGAGTGAAGTTGGCCAAGGGGCTTCTCCTCAGGAGCATGAAGCAGGGGGACAGGGTTCGGACAACGCGTGCAGGGTGTCGCGGCCAGCCATGGCGTCATCTGACTGACGTGGCGTGGGTTCGGCGTCAGGGACCGACCCCAGGCTTTGAGGCCTGGCACGATTCGAATCGGTGAATTCTACAGGTCACGATTCGGCACCACGGTGCCAAAAAGGAAACAGTGTGATGTCACTGGGCTCATCATGGCCATGCAGATGCTGTCTCGCATGCCACACAGTATAGCGTTTCACGCCTTGTCATCGGCAGATGTTTGCATGACATCGGTCCGCCTCGGGACTGGGCCGGTAGCGGTCGAGAATGATGGCGGCGCACCGGAGCGAGGACTCCCGCGAAGCCATGTGACTGCCTGGTATGGACGAGAGTGTCGCAGACGCGTCTGACAGTGGCGTATCCGGCATCTGTACTTTTATGAGAATAAAGTGAAATGTAGCGAGAGTCCTCATGGAGGATGTTCCGCCCATGGCCAGCACCGGGCGCAGGGACCGCAAGAACTGCAAGAACTGCAAGAACTGCAAGAACAACGACAATAACGATTCCCGGCATGAGGATCTGACATGCAACTCAACTGGAAGGCGGCGATCGCGCTGGCAGCGCTGATACTCGCCATCAATACCGGCGCGCGCCAGGCGATGGGCTTCATGCTGCCACCGATGGCCAGCGAGCTTGCCTGGGGCATGGGCAGCCTGTCATTTGCCCTCGCCATCCAGAATCTGGTCTTCGGGCTGGCCGCGCCCATCGCCAGCAAGCTGTCGGATCGCTTCGGCACGCTCAGCGTCTTCCTGGTCGGCAGCCTGTGCTATGCGGTCGGCATGGGCGTCACCGCCCTCTGGCCGACTCCGACGGTGTGGATGCTGGGCGCCGGCGTGCTGGCCGGCATCGGTATCGGGGCGACCACCTTCCCGCTGGTGCTGGCCGCCGTCACGCGCGTGGTTCCCCTCCAGCATCGTGGCATCGGCCTGGGCATCGCCTCGGCCGGCGGCTCCTTCGGGCAGCTAGTCTACTCGGTCGCGACCCCGATGCTGGTGCTGATCGACTGGAAGATCGCCATGCTGGCGCTCGGCGCCAGCTGTCTGCTGCTGATTCCCATGGCCCTGCCCTTGCTGCGTCGCCCGCCGGCCGGCAGTGAAACACAGGCAGAGGATGTCCCGAGCCAGGGCCCGCTGCTGCAGGACCGGCGCTTTCTGGCGCTGGCCGGCGGCTTCTTCGTCTGCGGCGTGCACGTCGCCTTCATCGCCACCCACCTGCCCAATTTCGTGGTCGCCTGCGGTCTGCCCCTGAACGTGGCCGGCAACACGCTGGCGATCATCGGCGCGCTCAATATCGCCGGCACCATCCTGTTCGGTGCCTGGGGCGGCCGCCGTCACCCGCCGCAGCTGTTGATGCTGATCTATCTGTGCCGCGCCGCACTAGTGATGGCGATGGTGGTCATCCCGCCCAGCAGCATGCTGCTCTACGCCTTCGGCGCGATCATGGGCGTGCTGTGGCTGTCGACGGTGCCACTGACCAGCCAGGCCGTCGCGCTCTACTTCGGCCAGAAGCGTCAGGCCTTCGTGTTCGGCATGGTGCTGGCCGCGCATCAGGTCGGCGCCTTCCTGGGGGCCTGGGGCGGTGGTGTGGTCTATCAGCTGACCGGCAGCTACGACCTGCTGTGGATCGCCAGCGGCATCTTCGGTCTGCTGGCCGCGCTCGTGCACTGGCCGGTGCGCCGCGAGCCCAAGCGCATGGTGCAGCCACAACTGGCCTGAGTCGCGCCACGGCATCTGATTCTCAAATGTCAGACCACACCTCCACAACGACACAGCCCCCATCGGCGAACCCGATGGGGGCTGTGTCGTATGGGCTCGGGCCAGGCGATCAACGCTGGAAGGCGTAGACATTGCCGACCTTCAACAGCCGCGTCAGCTCATCCAGCGCCGCCAGTGTCTCCTCGGCCAGCTGCGGGTCGGCGAGATCCGCCGGCGTCAGGCTGTCACGATAGTGACGCTTGACCCAGTCACCCAGCTCGCCGTGCAGCTGATCCGTCATCATCACACGCCCGGACAGCGCGGCGCGCTCGGCGTCACTCAGTACCACGCGCAGACGCAGGCAGGCCGGGCCACCGCCATTGCGCATGCTCTGCTTGACGTCCTTGACCAGCACTTCCCCGATCGGGTTCGGGCCGGCCAGAATCGCATTCTGCAGCGCATTCCATACCGCCTCGTTCTCCTGACACTCGCCCGGCACCACCAGCGTCATGCTGCCATCGTCATTGGAGAGCAACTGCGAGTTGAAGAGGTAGGAGGAGACGGCATCCTCGAGGCTGACGGCTTCCAGCGGCACGCGGATCGGGATCAGCGGTGTGGACAGTTTCGCGCGAATTTCGTTGAGCACCGCCTCCTCATCGCGGAAGGCCAGCTCGTGATAGAACAGCACCGGGCCATTGCCCACCGCGATGACATCGTTGTGGAAGACACCGGCATCGATGGCCTCCGGATGCTGCTGGGCGAACACCACCTGATCCTCGCTCAGGCCATGCTGACGCGCGACGGCCTGACTGGCTTCCAGTGTCTGACGCGCCGGATAGCGACGCGGTTCGACGCCGTCACCGCCGAAGGCCTGACGGCCATAGACGTAGAGATGCACGCCCGGCCCGCCGTGGCCATCACACAGCCGCGTATGATTGGCCGCACCTTCATCGGAGAAGGCCGGCGTCGCGGGCAGCGCAGGATGATGCGCGAAATGGGCATCGTCGGCGAAGATGGCACCGAGGATGCGTCCGGTGGTCGCGGGCTCCAGGTAGCGGTGGAAACTGGATTGCAGGTTGGCCGGCGTGAAGTGCACGCGGCCATCACCGCTGTCGCGCGAGGGCGTGACGGTGGCGGCGTTCGCCGTCCACATGCTGGAGGCGGAACACACCGCGCGCAGAAGCTGCGGTGCCTGCTCGCTGGCCGCCTTCAACACCTGGGCATTGCTGCCGGTGAAGCCGAGATCACGCAGTGCGCCAAGGTCCGGGCGCTGCTGCGGCAGCAGAATCCCCTGTGCATAACCCAGATCCGCCAGCGACTTCATCTTGTCGAGGCCCTGCAACGCGGCTTCGCGCGGGTTGGAGGCCAGCCCGCCGTGACGCATCGAGGCCACGTTGCCATGCGCCAGACCGGCGTAGTTGTGGGTCGGGCCGACCAGGCCATCGAAATTGATCTCTTGATACGGAGTATCGGACATGAAGGTCTCCTGCCACGACGCCTTGGCACCTCAGGGAGCAGGCACGGCGAGCGTCGTGGTCAACAATGGGTAAGCGGCAGCGGTGCCCGAACGGACGGCCTTACAGACGGATACCGGCCGGCAGGGTCGCGGGCAGCGCCAGCGCCTCGGCTTCCATCGAGGCGACCGGATAGCTGACATAGTCGGCCGCGTAATAGGCGCTGGGACGGTGGTTGCCGCTGTCGCCGATGCCACCGAAGGGCGCGTCGCCGGAGGCGCCGGTGGTCTGGCGGTTCCAGTTGACGATGCCGGCGCGAATGCGCAGCAGGAAGTCGTCCCAGTCAGCACGCTCACCGCCGATCAGCCCGGCCGAGAGACCGTAGCGGGTGTCATTGGCCAGCGCGATGGCCTCGTCCCAGTCGGTGTAGCGATGGATCTTGAGCAGCGGACCGAAGAATTCCTCGTCCTCGAGCGCAAGGCCGGTGACATCGATCAGCGCCGGGCTGAGCAGACTGGTGCCCTCTTCAAGCTGCTGCATGCGCACGAGGACATTGCCGCCCAGCGCTTCGAGATCATCCTGCGCCTTGAGCAGGCCCTCGGCCGCCGCGACACTGGCCAAGCCGCCATAGAAGGGCGCGTCCTGCTCGAACTGCCCCGCCACGCGCAACTCGCGCAGCGCCGTGGCCAGCGCCTCGATCAGACGATCACCGACCTCGCCCTGCGGCACCATCAGGCGGCGCGCACAGGTGCAGCGCTGACCGCCCGAGGCGAAGGCCGACTGGATGATCGCCAGCACCGCGGCGGTTTCATCCTGCACATCACGCACCACCAGCGGATTGTTGCCGCCCAGTTCCAGCGCCAGCAGCTTGCCGACCTGACCGGCGAACTGACGGTGAAGCAGCTTGCCGACCTTGGCACTGCCGGTGAACAGCAGCCCATCGATGCCCTCGGACTGGGACAGGGCCTGACCGACGTCCGCCGCGCCCTGCACCAGATTGATCACGCCGGCCGGCAGGCCCGCGGCCTCCCAGCATTGCAGGGTGAGATCGGCGGTGGCCGGAGTCAGCTCGGAGGGCTTGAACACGCAGGCATTGCCCGCCAGCAGCGCCGGTACCATGTGGCCGTTGGGCAGGTGCCCCGGGAAGTTGTAGGGGCCAAAGACGGCCATCACACCATGCGGGCGGTGGCGCAGGACCGCCTGGGTGCCCGCGACATCCTTGGCGCGCTCGCCGGTACGCTCGTGATAGGCCTTCACCGAGATCGCGATCTTGCCGATCATCGCGCCGACCTCGGTACGCGCTTCCCACAGCGGCTTGCCGGTTTCACTGGCGATGCAGATCGCCAGCGCTTCACGATGCTGCTCCAGCTGATCGCGGAAACGCTCCACCACCGCCAGACGTGCCTCGAAGCCCAGACGCGCCCAGGTCGGGAATGCCTGACGCGCTGCCGCGACGGCCTGCTCGACCTGCTCGGCAGTGGCCGAGGCGCCCTGCCACAGGCGTGCCTGGGAGACGGGGTCGGTCTTGGTGAAGGATTCGGCCTCCCCCGCTTGCCACGCGCCGTCGATGAAGAGCTGTTGACGCACGTTGAGTGTGGCGGGAGTCGGAGTCGTAGTGGTCATGGCATGCCTCATCGAAAGGGCGCGCCGCGTAAGCGACGCTGAACAAGGAGATAACGGGGCAGTTGGCGATCTGCCCCGCTGATGGCAAAAGGACGCAAGGCGACATGGGCCTGCGAGATGGCGCAAAGAAGCGGATGCCCGGGGCGAATGCTTCAGCTGGCCAGCACGCGTAGCGTGTCACCGCCGGTGACGCCGAGGCGTTCGGCCTCATCACGGTGAAGGCGCACATGGCAGGCACCCGCGTCGTCCCGCGTGACAGCATGGCTGATCCAGCTGGCGCGGAAGTCCGCCATACCGGTGGTGGCGGCCATCACGGCGGGACGCTCACAGGCCGGGGCATCAGACGCGATCACCTCGACACATGCCAGCTGGCTGTCACGGACGCCGCGCACGTCATCGATATAGGCCTCGACCGTCGGGCCGCCATCGAAGATGTCGACATAGCCTTCCCAGCGCAGCCCTTCCTTCTTGAGCATCGCCACCGCCGGGCGGGTGTGCTCGTGCACCTGCCCGATGGCGGCACGCGCCTGCTCGGAGAGAAACGGCGTGTAGATCGGGAACTTGGGCATCAGCTCGCCGATGAAGCTCTTCTGGCCCATGCCGGTGAGGCGGTCGGCCTCATTGAAGTCCATCGGAAAGAAGTGGCTGCCCAGACACTCCCAGAACGGGCTGCGCCCCTCGGGCGTGAAGACACCGCGCATCTCGGCCAGCACCTTGTCGGGGAAGGCCTCGCGGAACTGGGCCATGAACAGCCAGCGCACCTTGGAGAGCAGCGCACCGTTGCGGTCCTTGCGCCAGCCCTCACGCAGGAACAGCGAGCAGACCTCGGCATCGCCGGTGTGATCGGAGCACAGCGTCAGCGTATCCAGGGTGCGATGCAGATCGAGCTGCACCGAGGAATGCGCCAGCGAGCCGAGCCGGTAGTGATAGAACGGCGCATCGGTGCCCACACAGGCCTCGATGGCGCAGCAGCCCGCGATGCTGCCGTCGCGCTCATCCTCGAGCACGAAGAAGTACAGGCGATCATCGCCGGGTTCCCAGCCTTCGAAGGCGGCCAGGGTGCGCTCGATCTTGGCGCTGAGAAATTCATGATTGTCCGGCAGTGAGGTGAAGCCGACGCCGGTTTCCCGCGCCAGCACCTTGAGGCCTTCGATATCGTGACGAGCGATAGGACGAATACGCATTACAGCTCTCCCTCATCGACCGCCGGCAAGGGCATCGGCACGGCAAGCACCGCACGCCCTTCTTCCACCCCCAGTACCTCGGCCTGCTGCGGCGTCAGCATCAGCTGGCCGGTCGGCGTCAGTGCATAGCGCGCCAGCACGCAGCGGAAATCGCCGAGCCGCTGGTTGGCGACCATCGCCGGCACCGCGTCCGGCAGGCTTTCCTGCGGACGGATACGCACCGGGTGCCAGCCGCACTGCTTGAAGGTGTGCAGACGTTCGCACTCCGCCAGCAGCAAGGGGCCCGCATCGAAGATGTCGACGTGGCGCGAGCGCGAGAAGCCTTCGGCGAGCATCTCCTGCATGGCGTACTCGTGGCGCGGATTCTCGCGCCCGATGGCAGCGCGCGCCTGGGGCGTGAGAAGCGGCAGATAGAGCGGGAACGGCGGCATCACCTCGGCGATGAAGCTCTTGGAGCGCACCCCCGCCATCTGGTTGATGTCATTGAAATCACGATCAAAGAAGTGCTGGCCGACGCTGTCCCAGAACGGGCTGACCTGACGCTCGTCGCGCGTTTCCAGATAGCCCGGGAAGGCCACCGCCAGTTCATTGGCGAAGCGTTCCGGGTACTGGGCGATGAACATCATGCGTGCACGACGCAGCAGGCTGTCCGCATCCGTCTCGCGGTAGCGGGCATCCAGCGACAGCGCGCACAGCAGCGTGGCATCCGACACCTCATGCGACAGCGACAGCGTCTGCACTTCATGGCGCACGTTGAGCTGCTGCGAGGCGTGGATCAGCGTTTCCTGACGATAGGTGTAGTAGGCCTCCCGCGCGCCAGCCTCGGCGCGCAGCGAGGCGGTACCGACCACTTCCCCGCTATCGAGATCCTCGAGCACGAAGCAGTAGATCTCGTCACCGGGAAAATCGATCTCGGCACGCAGGCTGCGCTGGGAGCGCGTGATGCGCTCCTCGAGGCGGTCACGATGTGCCGGCAGATTGGTCAGGCGTGGCGTGGCCGAGGCCGCGAGCCGCTCGAGGGCGAGCAGATCGCGGCTTTCGGCAGGCCGCACCACCAGCATCGGGGCACTGCTCATGGCGCTGCTCATGCAGATGCAGAGGCGGCGACGAAGCTCGCCACGGCACGGTCGAGCTTGTCGAGACCGCTCTGGAGCTCGGCTTCACTGATCACCAGCGACGGTGCCAGACGCAGCACGTCAGGCCCGGCGACCAGCACCATCAGACCTTCTTCCATCGCCAGATTGAGAATGTCCTTGGCACGGCCCGCATAGTCCGGCGCCATCTGGGCACCGATCAACAGGCCCATGCCACGCACTTCCTTGAAGACACCGTGACGCTTGGCGATGCCTTCCAGGCCATTGCGCAGCAGTTGGTGGCGATGCGCGACGCCCTCGAGCACTTCCGGCGTGTCGATGGTCTCGAGCGCCGCCAGCCCCACCGCACATGCCAGCGGGTTGCCGCCGTAGGTGGAACCGTGAGTGCCGATGGCCATGGCCGGCGCGATGCGATCCGTGGTCAGCATGGCGCCCAACGGGAAACCGCCACCGATGCCCTTGGCGGTGGTCAGGATGTCCGGCACCACGCCGAAGTGCTGGTAGGCGTAGAGGTGGCCGGTCCGCCCGGCACCGCTCTGGACTTCATCGAAGATCAAGAGCGCATCGTGCTGGTCGCACAGCTCACGCAGCCCCTCGAGGAAGGCCTGCTCCCCCGGAATGATGCCGCCCTCGCCCTGCAGCGGCTCGACGATGATCGCGCAGGTGTCATCGCCCATCAGCTCGCGCACGGAGTCGAGGTTGTTGAATTCGGCGTGCTGGATCCCGCCCGGAATCGGCCCGAAGCCCTGGGAATACTTGGGCTGACCACCGACGCTGACGGTGAAGAAGGTGCGGCCATGGAAGGACTGACGGAAGGAGATGATCTTGTCCTTCTTCTCGCCATGGGTGTCGTGGGCGAAACGACGTGCCAGCTTGAGCGCGGCTTCGTTGGCCTCACCACCGGAGGAGCAGAAGTAGACCTTGTCGGCGAAGGTGCGCTCGGTCAGCGCCTTGGCCAGCGCCAGGGCCGGCTCGTTGGTGTAGACGTTGGACAGGTGCCAGACCTTGTCGGCCTGATCCTTGAGCGCCTTGACCAGTGCCGGGTGGCAGTGACCCAGCGAGGTGACGGCGATGCCGCCGGCGAAGTCGATGTACTCACGACCTTCCTGATCCCACAGACGGCTGCCCTCGCCGCGTACCGGAATGGCAGCCTGGGGTGCGTAGTTGGGCACCATGGCATGGTCGAAATCGGCACGGGTCAGCTGGGTCATCGTCTCTTCCTCATCGCGGGGCGTTGCGTGGCAGGCCGATGATCGGCGAGCCACGGGTCATGACTCCCGAGTATAGGGAGGCGAGATGACAAAGACTTTCAGCGAAAGGACGACGACTTATGTCAGGAGGCGACTTTTGTCACCGATGCGACATTTCAGGCCTGCAGCATGAGACGTTCGTCGCGGGGGCTGCGCCCGAAATGGTTGCGGAACGCCGTGGAGAAGTGAGCGGCGCTGGAAAAGCCGGTGGCCAGCGCGATCTCGCCGATGGGCTGATCACTCTCGCGCAAGAGCTGACGTGAGCGTGCCAGACGCAGATCCAGATAGTAGCGGCTGGGCACCGCCTGCAGATGCTTCTTGAACAGCCGCTCCAGCTGACGCCGCGAGATCCCGAGGTGCTCGCCGATCTCGTGGGTGGACAGCGGCTCCTCGATATTGGCTTCCATCAGGGTCACGGCCTCCACCAGCGGCTGGGGCGCATGGGCGAAACGGTTCTTGAGCGGCACGTGCTGTGGCTCATCCGCCAGCCGGATACGCTCGCAGACGAAGTGCTCGGAGACCTTCTCGGCCAGCGCACGACCATGCTGCTGGGCGATCAACGTCATCATCATGTCCATCGCCGCGGTACCCCCACCGCAGGTGACACGATCACGGTCCAGCTCATACAGCTGATGGGAGACGTTGACCTGCGGGAAGTCGCGACGGAACGACTCGGCACGCTGCCAGTGGATCGTCGCACGATAGCCATCAAGCAGCCCGGCGCGAGCCAGCTCACGGGTGCCGGTGGAGATACCGCCCAGCATCACGCCACGCTCGGCCAGACGCTTGAGCCAGGCCAGCAGCGCGGGATTCGAGGCCACCTCCTGCAGGCCCGCCTCGCCCGCGGGCTGAGCACCGCACACGAACAGGGCGTCCAGATGGCGCGAATCACTGGCGACCAGGCTGTCCGGTGACAGGTTCAAGCCCGCAGCGGACGCCACACCGCGCCCGTCCAGCGCAAAGGTGACGGCCCGATAGAGTGTCTGCCCCGCGAGCTGATTGGCCACCTGCAGGGGCTCCAGCGCACAGGCCTGGGACAATAACGAGAAGCCGGGCAACAGCACAAAGCCGATCTGGCGTTGCTGGGCCTGGGGGGAAACCAGTGAATCCACGGGCATGGGTGTGAGTCGAGGTCCATCGCGTGAGGGTGGGGAAAACCTGCCGGCATATTGTGCCATGCCTCTGGCACTTGTGCCTGGCCCGGACTGGCATGACGCTCAAGATGAGGCCGCCACATACGACGACGCCACCCCGAAGGGTGGCGTCGTCATCGCTCAGCGGGCAGCGGTCAGCTGGCAGCGCTCGCTACCCTGACCTCTGCGCTTGCTGAAGCGCTCTTACATCTGCACGACATCGAATTCGACGTCGGTGGCGACGTCGGCATCGTAATCGACATCATCACGCGTGAAGCCGAACAGCTTGAGGAATTCCTGCTTGTAGCTGGCGTAGTCGGTGATATCGAACAGGTTGTCGCTGGTGACCTGCGGCCACAGTTCCTGACAGGCCTGCTGGACGTCGTCCTTGAGCTCCCAGTCGTCGAGACGCAGACGGCCGGACTCGTCGGTGACGATCTCGCCTTCACCATAGAAGCGCTCGGCGTAGAAGCGGTTGAGCTGCTCGATGGTGCCTTCGTGCAGGCCCTTCTCCTTCATGATCTTGTAGACCATGGAGATGTAGAGCGGCATGACCGGAATCGCGGCGCTGGCCTGGGTGACCACGGACTTGAGCACGGCCACGTGGGCACGACCGCCCTTGGCGGACAGCTTCTCGTGGATGCTGCCGGCGGCGCGGTCCAGATCTTCCTTGGCGCGACCCAGCGCACCGTGCCAGTAGATCGGCCAGGTGATCTCGGTACCGATGTAGCTGAAGGCCACGGAGCGGGCGCCATCCGCCAGCACGCCGGCGTCGTCCAGCGCTTGCATCCACAGCTCCCAATCCTGACCACCCATCACGGTGACGGTATCTTCGATTTCCTGCTCGGTGGCCGGCTCGACCTCCGCTTCGATGATGGTGTCCTTGTTGGTGTCGATGGCGGTCGCCCGGTAGGTCTCGCCGATCGGCTTGAGCACGGAGCGCTTCACTTCACCACTGTCCGGCAGCTTGCGCACCGGAGAGGCCAGCGAGTAGACCACGAGATCGACTTCGCCCATGTTGGCCTTGATCAGCTCGATGGCCTTGGCGCGCGTCTCGTGCGAGAAGGCGTCGCCATTGATGGCCTGGCTGTAGAGGCCTTCCTGCTTGGCGAACTTGTCGAAGGCGGCAGAGTTGTACCAGCCTGCGGTACCGGCCTTCTTCTCGGTGCCCGGCTTCTCGAAGAAGACACCCAGGGTGTCCGCGCCGTAACCGAAGGCTGCCGTGATACGCGCCGCGAGGCCATAGCCGCTGGAAGCACCGATCACCAGCACCTTCTTCGGGCCACCGTCGCGCTTGTCACCGACCGTCTTGCGGGTGATGGCGATCTGCTCGGCAACATTCTGCTCGCAGCCCTTGGGATGAGTCGTGGTGCAGATGAAGCCGCGAACCTTGGGTTTGATGATCACGTAAGAACCTCGTTTGCTGTTGGCCCGGCGTGTACCCGCCGATGCTGATGCCCGATTCCAGTATGCAATGACCACGGCGCACGCTGCGCGACCGGTGCCTTGCTCTGAAAACGTCTGGTGAGTCTGGCTGTCGAATCAGGACATGCAGGCGTGTGTGCCTGCTGCTGGCCGCTATTCTAGCGGCTGTCGGCGACGCTGTCCGCCCCGGCGGGCCAACCCGCGCTGATGTCACGTTACTGGAGCCCTCCATGACGACTGCCGTATCATGTGACGCATTCAGCGCACCGCCATCACACCGCTGTCCTGCTTCGCGCCATCCGTTGATGGTGTGTCTGTCTGACAGCCTTCGCTCGGGATCTCTCCATGAACGACCAGAACGCTCACCTCGCCCCCGATGTGGCCGCCCTGCTCGAACGCCGCCAGGAGGTCTGGCTGGCGCTGGCGCCTCTCTGGGAGGAGCGTGACCCCCGCGAGGCGGAGTATCAGCACATGGCCGAAGTGGTCGAGGCACACGGCCTGAGCTTCCGGGAACTCGAAACGCTGTATCGACTCGAAATGGCCCCGGTGCTGGTGCGTGAGCAGGTCAGCATGGCCCCGAGCTACAAGGAGCGCGACGAGAACCGCCTGCTGTCGCGCCTGCTGCAGCATACGCATCAGCTCACTCGCGGGAAGCGCCTCTTCTGGCTGCTGTTCTCCGGCCTGGCGACCATGCCCAGCCGTCACCGTTACGGCAACCTGCTCGAAGTGCTCCATCTGCGCGGCAACACGCCGGAATGAAGCGATCCGACACCGCATGAAGCAGAACGCCCCGTGGCGGTCCGGCCACGGGGCGTTCTGCTCGATACCTGTCGCGCTTCGACGCTGAACTGCCCCTCGCCTCAGGGGCGCTTGCGCAGGGGAGCTTTCAGGACACCGTCCTTGTAGCGTCGTTGCCAGTCCGTGAGACTCGACAGCCCTCGGCTGTCGCTGATGCGCTCTCCCCCCTCCAGCCGCTTGCTCATCCACAACGCGTTGCCATTGAAGCTGTAGATCGGCAGGAGATCGGTGCGCTCACTGGCCGGCAGGATGGAGCTGTTGAGGTTGTCCAGCACATCAGGCATCGACATGCCCGCGCCCTGATAGGTGACGACCATGTGGAACTGATTGAGCCTCAATGCCTTGACGTAGTGCAGGCGCAAGGAACTCTCCGGCACGCCCAGCTGACGCAATGTCAGATACTTGGCCATGGCGAAATCATCGCAGTCCCCTGCGCCGGCCCCCAGGAACTCAAGCGGGGTCGCCCAGTAATCCTCCTTCCCCCAGACGCGCATGTCATCGGTGAAATGCATCCGGTTGAAGAAATCATTGACCTCACTGAGCTGACGCCTGGCCGGCTGCCCGTCGAGATCCACGAGCAGCTGCTCCCATTGCTGGACTCTCGCCCACCCCGGTTGACCATAGACCTCGATGAAACGTTGTGCCTGCGTATCGCGGGCCAGTACGGAACCGACCGTGAACAGCATCAATACCCAGGCGATCAGCCAGCTGAAGCAGCGTCTCTGCCACATGGCGACCAGCCCCTGGCTGTCTATCAGGGCTTCCTCGCCATGACATCGACGGCCGGTGCCACATAGCCCTGATAGCCGTCGGCGCCAAGGGACATCACGCGCGCCTGGTCCTGTTCGGATTCGACCCGTGTCACGATCACCAGAGACTCGACCTGATGCGCCGTCATGCACAGGCTTTGCAACAGCTCGGTGTCCACATCGTCACGCTTGAAGAACGCCTGATCGATCTTGACGTAGTCCGGACGCAGCGCCTCCAGATAACTGAGCTCCTTCAGCTCACGTGCAAAACGGTCAATGCCTCCACGCGCGCCCAGCCGGCGTGCACGCCGGAACAGCAGCTTGACGCGCTCCAGATGGCGAAGCGCGATGCTTTCCGACACTTCTATATCCAGACGCTTGCAGAGACGCGGATGGACTCCCAACCAGCTGATGAGTCCCGAGAAGCTCGCCTCATCATCCAGCGTCTCCTCGGTGAGGTTGAGCGCCAGACGTGGGGCCTCGATGCCATCGACATGGGCAGCCAGCCACTCCAGCGCATGCAGGTCGAAGCGTGCTCCCAGACGGAAATGGCGCACGACCGGCAGGAAATCGCCGGCTCGGTGCAGCTGGTCCCCTTCACGCAGACGCGCGAACAGCTCCCGGTGCAGCTCACTGCCATCATTGAACAGCACGGGCTGCGCCACGAAATCGAGCCCATCAGGGCGCTCCAGCGACTGCTCGATGACCTCTCGCCATTCGCCGCGTGGACGCGCCTGATCCCCTTCCTCGGCAAGCGCGACGCTGCTGCCATGCTCGATGGCCTGCAGCAAGGTCGTGTCCGCCACCGTGAACAACTGGGTGCGGGTCATGCCCGGCTCTCGCCTTGCCGCCCCGATGACACAGCCGATCGGGCGGCTGTTCGCCATGGGATTGGCATCCAGCAGTCGATCGATGTCTTCGGTGATGCCCTTCAAGAAGGCCTGCAGCGCGGACTCATCGGCTTCTGGCAACAGCAAGCCGAAGTCATGATTGGCCAATCGCCCTGCCACGATGGGCTCCCCGGCCAGCTCACGCTGCTCAAGCCGCTGGGCGATGGCGCGCAGCAGTGCATCGCGTCCCTTGTAGCCCTGCTCCTGATAGACGACTTCAAGCTGCGCGACCCGCAACAGTGCGAAGCTGCCTCCCAGAGGCTCACTCAACCATTCATCCACTGCACGATTGAGGTAACCACGGTTGCCAAGCCCCGAGACAGCGTCCTGTTCTGCCTGGCGCTGCAGGCGCGCCAACTGCGCCGCCTGAGCCTCGAACTGGGTATGCAGACGCTGCCCGAGTCGATTGACCGCCGACGTGATGCCACGCAGCTCCTTGACACTGGTTTCCTCCAGAGGCGCGTCGAAACGCTGTGTCTCCATCTCGTTGAGACGTGCGGAGAGGCGGTCCAGAGGGCGCAGCAGACGACGCATGACCAGCGAGGCCACCAGCAGGGTCAACAAGCCCCCCAACAGCAACCAGAGTCCGAGCCGTTTGGCGAGCTTCCAGAGGTCATCGTGACCCTGGGCCGGCTCTCCCGTCAGCGCGATCGTCCCCAGAGAGGCCCACCCACCCGGCAATTCACGCCTGACCGTTTCTACCGGCATGGGAATCATCTGCTGAAACCACTCGGGTGCCTGGCTTTCTCGTGTGATGTCAAACGCGATGGGGGCCGGGAGCGCGACGCTTTCCAGCTGGATATCCCGGACATATCCACCATCCAGGGTGGCGCGAATCAGGGTTTCCGCGCTGGCAGCATCACCAAGCTCGACATGCGGCACCAGTGCAAGACTCAGGCTCTGGGCGAGATTCGAGAGCTCGACACGCTGTCGTTCGGCCAGTGAATCACGGGTATTGTTGACCTGAATGAAGAAGATACCGAAGGAAAACACCAACAGCACCAACAACATCAAGGTAAACAGGCGGCGCGAAAGACTCATCTGATTTCCTCATCAGCCGTCAGTATGACCACGGCACCACTTCCTGGTGGTGCCGTGAGCGACTCAACCCTGTCGGGTCGGTACGGCAACGTTCATTGAATCCAGCAATGCACCTGTCGCGGACAACAAGCGATAGTTGGCCGTTTCCAGGTCAAAACGTGCACGAATCAGATTCTGCTGCGAAGTGAACAGCTCACTTTCGCTGTCCAGCAGATCCAGCAGCGTCCTGCGGCCGATATCGAACTGCTTGCGATAACTTTCGCGCGTATCCGTCGCGGCACGCACATAGCTTTCCAGATAATCGATCTGACGCTTGAGGTTCTCGCGTGCATTCCAGGCCAGTCGGATCTCGTCACGCACATCGCGCATCACGCGATCATTGTCATGCTCGACGGTTTCCAGCGCCGCCTGGCGTCCGCGAATCTCGGCCTGATCCCGCCCACCGCGATACAGGTTGTAGCGCATGACCAGCTCGACGCTCCAGTCATCGGAGCTGCTCTCGTCCTGATCATAATCGTCCGTCAGCGTGCGATTGCCCTCGATGCTGAATTCCGGGTAGTTGTCACCCTTCTCAGCGTTCACCTCATGACGAGCCGCATCAATGGACACCCGTGCCGCTGCCAGCAGGGGGTTGCGCTGATTGGCCTGGACATAGGCACTCTCCACATCGGCACTGATCAGATCGGTATCGAGGCTGGGGAGGTTCAGATCCGTGGGCAGCTCACCGACCAGACGCAGATACGCCGAGCGGGAATCCTCGAGGTTGTTCCGGGCGGACAGCACGCTGGCCTCGGCATTGGCCAGACGACCATCCACCTGACGCACGTCACTGCGTGCACCGAGACCGGACTCTGCACGACGCCCGATATCACTGGAAATACGACGGTGCGCATCGAGATTGGCCTGCGCATATTTGAGAATCAGCTCATCACGCATGACATCCAGATAGGCCCCGGCCGTATCCAACGCGACATCATTGGCTTCGGCGGCCGTCTGCAGGCGCTGATAGTCAGCTTCGGTCTCTGCCTGACGGATGCGCTCGATCGTGGTGTCACCGTCCCAGAGCAGCTGGCGAATGGTGAGATCCAACCGACGATAATCGTGCCAGTCATCCTCGTCATTGACCCCATCATCCTCGGAGTCGAACTTGCCATAGCCCAGTCGTCCGGTCAGATCGACCGTCGGGCGATAGGCTCCACGCTGGACTTCCGCTTCTTCCAGACGCTGGATATGACGGGTCACCTGCAAGCGGGTACGCGGATTTTCCATCACTGCCTTGGAAACGGCTTCTTCCAATGACTGCGCAGAGGCGGAGAAACTGGAACTCATCCCCGCCATCACGCTCAATGCCAAGAGTGTCTTTTTCATTATGGGTTGCCCTTGAATACTTCATGTCCATGATCAACGTTCACGCAAGGCACCTTGCCTGGCGCGCAGAATCGGCTTCATCAGGTACTGCAGGATGGTCTGCTCACCGGTGATGACATCCACGCTGGCCTGCATGCCCGGGATGATCGTGAGCGGGTCTGAGTCACTTCCAAGGTGGTTCTGCTCCGTGAGCACCTTGATTTCATAAAAGCTGTTGCCTTCTTCATCCTGAACGGTATCGGCACTGATCTGCTCCACCTCGCCTTCGAGCCCTCCATAGATGGTGAAGTCGTAGGCGGACAGCTTGACCACGGCAGGCTGGCCAATACGCAGGAAGCCGATGTCCTTGGGTGCCACCCGGGCCTGGACCAGCAGCTGATCTTCGATGGGAACGATCTCCATCAGATCTTCGCCAGGCTCGATGACCCCGCCTATGGTATTGATATTCAAGGTCTTGATGGCCCCCTGAACGGGAGACGTCACCAAAGTACGGTCAAGACGGTCCTGAAGACTGGTACGCCCCTCACGCAATCGCCCGAGATCCGCCTGGGTCTTGGCCAGCTCGTCTGCTGCACGCGAACGAAATTCCTGGGCAACACCGACACGATTCGAGATGGCCTCATCCAGCTCCGACTGCTTGCCAGGCACTGCCAGTCGCGCCGACTCCAGATCCCCCCGCAGATCATTCACCTCACGCTGGATCTTGAGCAGATCGACTTGCGATACCACGCCTTCACGTACCAGCGGTGCTGTCATGTTGAGCTCACGACGTGACAGCTGGTAGCTGCGCTCCAGGCTATTGATGCGTGACTTCAGCTCTCTCAGCTCCTGCTCCTTCTGCAGAATCTGCTCACGAGAGCCATTCAAGCCACTGTTCAACTGGTTGAGGTGGGTGCGATAGGCAGTCATCGCACGCGCGACAAGTGCAGGACTGCGAGTCTTGAACTCCTCATCGAAAGGCAGGGGGACGCGGGACATGACGACCTGGTCCTTCCAGTCATCGGCAGAGGCGTCCACCGCGATGGAATCCAGCTCGGTGTCGTACAGGATGATGGTGGCCTGCAGGCCATCCAGAGTCGAGACACGCTCGCGCAGGTCGGAACCGGCGCTGGTGTCATCAATGCGCAGCAAGGGCTCTCCGGGCGACACGATCTGCCCTTCCTTGATGTAGATCTCGCGCACGATCCCCCCTTCCAGATTCTGCACGACCTGAAGGTGGGTGGAGGGCACCACCTTGCCGGAACCTCGCGTCACGACCTCCAGGCTCGCCTGGCTGGCCCAGATGACGAACACCACAATGAAGGCCAGCACCATCCAGATCAGGATGCGTGACTTCCAGGGGGTCGCCAGCAGAACGGCTGAGCTGACGTCATCCAGGTGGTGAAGATCGCGCTGTTCAATCGGTGCCTTAGCCACGTTGAGCCTCCTGCTTGCGCCCGGACACACGCCCTTCATTCAAGGCATTCAATACCTTGTCCTTGGGACCGTCAGCGACGATACGCCCACCTTCCATCACGATAACGCGGTCTACCACTTCCAGCATGCTGCTCTTGTGCGTCACCAGCACCATGGTCTGGGTACGCGGCAATGACTTGAGCATACGCCTCAGGCGCAGCTCGGCACGATTGTCCATGTGCGAACCGGGCTCATCGAGCAACAGCAGCGGCGGTCGCATCAGAAGCGCCCGAGCCATCAGGACCGTCTGACGTTGGCCACTGGACAGCATCCGTCCCCCCTCCCCGACCTGGCGATCAAGCCCCTCCGGGTGATGGCGAGTGAACTCGGTCACGCCGGCAGCATCGGCCGCAAGTTCAATCTGGGTATCACTGGCATGCGGCTGCCCCAGGGTGATGTTGTCGCGGATAGAGCCGAAGAACAGCGCACTGTCCTGACCGGCATGCCCGATATGACGCCGGACATCGGCGGGATGGATCTGGTTGAGGTCAAGACCATCGACTCGCACGCTGCCGGCGGTAGCACGGTAGAGTCCGCAGATCAGGCGCTGCAGGGTGCTCTTGCCGGCACCGATACGGCCGATGATGGCCACTCGCTCGCCTGGCTCGATGGTCAACGAGATATCGGTCACCGCCGGCGGCGTGTTGGCCGCATAGGCGAAGCCGACACGATCGAACTCGATCCGCATCTGCAGTGTCTCGCGATGCACGTACCGACGATCTTCTGCCTCTTCAGGCAACGCCATGATCTGCTCAAGCGCACTCATGGCACTGCGCGTCTGCCCGATACGGGTAATCAGCAGCGCCAGTTGCCCCAGGGGCTGAAGCGCGCGCCCGGAAAGCATGACCGCGGCAATCAACCCACCCACCGAGAGTCGTGCATCCGCGATCAGATAGACCCCGAACACGACCAGTGCCACCGTGGTGGCCTGCGTCAATGACATGCTCAGCGAGCTGACGGATGTCGTCAGATTGCGGCTCTTCACCCCCCAATGAGCGATCTGACCCACCGCACGCTCATAGCGGCGCTGGGTCTCTCCCTGAGCATTGGCCAGCTTGAGGCTCTCGAGCCCCGAGACCGCTTCCACGAGACGCGCATTGCGCTCGGTCGCCAGCCGCGAGCCCTTCTCGATGCTGTTGCGCAGCGGTCTCTGTATCGCCAGGCTGTAGATCAGCAGGATGACAAGAGCTATCAGGGGCACAAGTACCAGGGGCCCGGCGACGATCCAGATGATGGCGAGAAACAGCAGCGCAAACGGCAGGTCGACGAGCGTGGTCAACGTCGCTGACGTGAAGAACTCGCGAATGGAATCGAATTCCTGGAGATGCTTCACATAGCCGCCCACGGAGCCGGGGCGCGACTCCATGCGCAGATTCATGGTCTTGGCAAACAGCTTGGAAGTCAGCAGCACCTCGGACTTCTTGCCGGCGGTATCCATGAAATAGGCACGCGTCTGCCGCATCACGAAATCGAATACCATGATGATCGCCATGCCCGTCGCCATGACCCACAAGGTGTTGAACGCCAGATTGGGCACCACCTTGTCATAGGCATTCATCACGAACAGTGGCGATGCCACAGCAAACAGATTGATCAGGACAGAGGCCAGAATCACGTCACGATAGATAGGCGTCGAGAGCTTCAGCGTCGACCAGAACCAGTGGCCATCGCTCTGTTCCAGCGTTTCCGGGGCGCGCTCATCGAAACGGTGTTCCTGCTTCAGGTAGACCACTCGTCCATCATGGCGTGCCGTCAGCGTTTCCAGTTCGATCCATGCATCGCCTTCCGCTTCCGGTTGGTGGATTCGCGCCTTTTCTGTCTTGGCATCCACTTCCAGCAGCACGACAGCGCGCCCTTCATTCAACATCAGAATGCAGGGCATCAACAGATCGCTGATCGCGGTGATCTGTTGATTGACCAGTTTGGCGCTCAGATTGGCACGCGCGGCTGCACGGCTGACAAGCGCCAGAGGCAAACGCCCGTCCTCCATCGGCAGCCCGTCCGTCAGCACGGCGGCTGACCGGGGATTGCCGTGGTAACGCGCCATGAACACCAGCGCATTCAGCAGAGGGTCGCCCTCTCTTTCGCCGACCGGCTCTGGTCTCAATGGCGTGGGTTGATCGCTCAACCTGTCCTCCTTAGTGGGGCACTTCGCAGACATTCATTCGGTGAAGTCTAATGCAATAAAAGGGAGATGGCCTAAGCCATCTCCCTTATCTTTTGCATCAACCGTCAACGTTGGTCTTGAGGCTATTGCTATCCAGCAGCGACTGGATGATCTGGGCATCGGAATCACCGCCCGATGTCAGATCCACATCCTGCAGAGTGATCTCCTGGGTGACATTGCTGCCCGCAGAGCCGTCCATACTGATCTCGATGGTGGTACCGCCGTCCCCATCTGACTCGAAGTGCAGGAAGCTCGAGAGCGCATCGGCGTCCCCATTGGACTGAAGGAGATCCGAAAGATCGATGACGTCGCCATCCGCCACACTGAAGTCGGTGATGGTATCCGTCGCCATGCCGCCTTCGCTGTTGACGTCATCACCACTCATCCACTGGAAGGTGTCTGCCCCATCGCCGCCAGTGAGGATGTCGTTGCCGGAGCCACCCACCAGAAGGTCATCGCCCTCGCCACCGGACAGGATATCGTTGCCGGTACCACCTCTCAGCGTATCGTTGCCGCTACCGCCTTCCAGACGATCGCTGCCCACACCGCCAGTCAAGATGTCATCGCCGCCCTGGCCGATCAGATAATCGGCATAGAAAGGCCCGTCACCATCACCTGTCAAAGTATCGTTACCGGAAGTCCCGATCACGACAGCCAACTTGTCGACATCAATGCTGACGCTGGAAGTGTTGGTATCCCCGTCGTTGTCGACCGTGACGTAATCGAAGCTGTCCGTGGAACGCTCACTGACATTGTCCGGCGGCGTATAGGAGAAATCACCGGTCCCCAGATTGAACAGCATGCTGCCGCCCAGATCCGTCGAGATGGTCAACTCCAGGCTGTCTGCATCGTAGCTGCTGTTGTCGGTGCCAGTGGCAGAAACAGCATTGGTATCCGGATCATAGCTGTAGGTCGTGCCATCCACAGTGACCGACTGCAGATAACCGCCATCTGCTCCCAACAGACTGCCATCCACGGAACTGCCTGATACCAGCTGACCACTGACGGGTGATTGCACAGTCGCTGCCAAGCTATCATCTAGATCCTCAAAACTAGTAACCACTGTCGCATCAATATTCTCATTCGCCGAGCCATCGAAGGCAATCGGATTTAGATTACTCTCGTTGACAGAGCCACCTAAACCAATTGAGTAAGACTTAATCGAATTATCGGTCAAGAATTGTTGCCATTCGACTTCTTCATCAGCTGAAATCCCAGCACTTCCAGTGGGACGATTAGGTATACCATCTGAGAAGAAATAAGACACATTCTGTGCCGATTCAAGAGCACCATCTACATTGAAATTCTGCATTGCCGTATCCAGAGCAGCATCATAATTGGTAGCACCGCCGGCTTGCAGTGTGTCCAACAATAGTGAAGCTCTTTCAACTGTTATCCAACCAGGCGCATACGATGAGTACGATTGGAAGACGACAAGGTTGACCAGTACATCACCGAAATCATCGTAAGAATCTAGAAGAACTTTGACCGAATCAATAGCACTCTGGAGACGAGTGCTACCATCAACTCCATCCCTCGTATTCATCGAGCCCGAGATATCCAGCATAATTGTGACGTTAGTATCCACCAAGGTCGAGGAGAAGCTCTGTGCTTCCTGCTGCTCGGGGGCATCATCCTCGATGCCGATGGTCAGCGTGCCGGCGGAGCTTGCGCCTTCGCTATCCGTTGCGAGCACACCGAAGTCCAGAGACAGGACATCTTCCCCATCACCCGAGTGATCAACCGCCTGACTCAGAGTGAAGGTATAGGCACCGCTGTCATCGATGGTCACCGTCGCGACTTCATTGCCCTCGGCATCGGTTGCCACCATTGACTGGGTACCGCTGCCGGACCAGGTCACCGCACTGCCACCGGATGTGATGGCCGTGGCAGGCGCCGTCAGCACCAACGAGACACTGTCACTGTCGACATCCGTGACCGAAACCGTACCGGTGACGATGGTGGCATCGGTAGTATCCGTGAAGCCATCAGCCGCATCACTGTCGGCGATACCGCCTTCGAGCCCTTCTTCGCTGACGCGGCCTTCAGTCGCAGTCACCACCGGAGCGTCATTCGTCCCCTGGATGGTAATGGTGACATCCTGGGTAGCTGTCGCTCCCGCCGTATCCGTGACAGTGACGGTGTAGGTCAGGACCAGTGACTCGCCTGCAGACAGGTAGTCGAAGCTTTCCCCGGCAGCACTGCTGTCGAAGGTCCAGTTGAGCGTCCCTTCAGTGTTCTCGTCATCGATGATGGCGCCGGTGTCCACCCCCAGCAGCGCAAGCAGATCATCGTTGTCCAGCGCGCCAGTATCACCATTGCTGGAGACACTGGTCACGCTTGGCGTCACGCTATTGCTGAGATCCACATCCGTCACCGACAGCGTACCGCTGGTGCTCAGCGCGGAGTCCGTTTCCGTCAGGCTGGCGGAGGCGCTATCACCAATGTTGACGCTGATCGCCGGGCCGTCGTTGCGACCATTGATGGTGATCGTCAGGGTAGTACTGGAGGTATCACCGTCAGCATCCCTGATCACGTAGGTATAGACATCCGTGACCGACTCACCCGCCGCAAGGAACTGCAGATCTTCGCGTGCTGACTGGTAGCTGTAGGAGCCATCCGCTTCAAGCGTCAGCTCGCCATGAGCACCAGTGATCACAGCCGCCGCGCCATCGCTCACCGCGACGGTTTCTGATCCGGAAGTGACGGCGGTGACGGTGACCGCATCGGCCCCCAGGGTGTCCGCCGTCGCAGATGAGCCGTCCACCACATTGCCGGTAACGGCAGCACTGCGATTCTCGTTCATGCTGCGGGTATCAGCATTGGCTATCGGCGCGGTGTCCAGAACGGTGACATCCAGACTGGATGTGGTGCTCTGACCGGCAAGATCCGTCACCACGACAGCGAAGTCGTCAACGACACTGTCATCGCCACCGGAATGATCAGCCGCAGTGCCATCTTCCACATAGCTGTAGGAGACCACCCCGGTGTCGGCATCATAGCCAGTGACGGTCAGCGTCCCTTCGCCATCTGGATTGGAGATCACTACCGGTGAGGTGTTGGCATCCGTGATATCCACACCAGCGATCGTCACTGCCGCAATACCTGCCGCAGCTTTCACGGTAAAGGTATCGGTGACCGTACTTCCTGTCGCTTCGGTGACGGACTGATCTTCCAGTGAATTGATGACCGGCAGTGCATCATCAGTACCGGTGATCACGATATCCACTGTCGTGGTGGAACCATCGCTGAGCGTGACGGTGTACTGCTCGACAATCTCGTCTTCAGACGTCAGCCCCTGAACAGCAGCTGTGTCGTTGTCGAGCGTATAGGTCCAGCTACCGTCAGCATTGACAGTGAAGCTGCCGTAGTCACTGCTGTCATCGGTCGCGGCCACGAATGTCGGCGCAACACTATCGACATCGGTCGCGGTCAGCGTACCCGACGCTTGTGTCACACCATCTTCGGCAACAGCGCCATCATCGGCACTGATGACAACAGGGTCATCGACCGCCGTGACATCCTGGAAGCTGAGAATGGCTTCATCGAACTCGGTACCATCCGTGATCACATAGGTGGTATCAGGCACCGGACCGTTGTAGTTCTCGCCGGGCGTGAAGGTGAAGGTACCATCGGCATTGATAAGTAGCGTGCCGACTTCGCCAAGATCCGCCGTCTCGCCCGGGTCGTAGGTATCGCCGTCAACAGTGAAGCTGAAGACGCTCAACTCATCACCATCGGCATCAACATCGTTGCTCAGGACGTTGCCGCTGACCGGAGTATCTTCCTCGACCAGAATCGGGCCATCGTCATAGGCCACCGGCTTGTCGTTCAAGCCCTGGACATTGATGGTGATGACAGCGGTATCCGAATCCCCATCCGCATCAAGAATGGTGTACTCGAACTCCTCCTTGACCAGATCACCCGCTCCCAATGCCTGGGCACGTACATCGTCCAGGTCATAACTGAAGCTGCCATCGGTATTGAGGGTCAGGCTGCCATAGCTGCCATCGACGGTAACACTACCCCCGTTGTCTGCCAGCAAGATGCCGTCCAGTTTCGTGATGGTCACGGCGTCGGCACCAAGCTCATCCTGACCACGACCCAAAACACTCGTGATGACATTGGTACTGATCACCGGCTCACCATCAGGGGAAGTATCGTCCTCACGAATGGTGTAGGTGTCATCATTGGCGACAGGCGCGGTATCCAGAACCGTGACGTCGAGGCTGTCGGTGGCTGTTGCACCGGTAACATCCGTCACCACCACGGTGAAGCTATCGACAACGCTGTCATCGCCGCCAGAGTGATCAGCGGCAGTACCATCTTCCACATAGCGGTAAGAGACGGTGCCCGTGTCGGCATCGTAGCCAGTGACGGTCAACGTACCTTCATCACCATCCGTGCTAGGAATCGCGACCGGATTGTCTGCAGTCGCGCCGGTGATATCGGTGCCGTTGATGGTGACGGTAGCGATGCCAGTATCAGCCTGGACATTGAAGGTATCGGTGACGGTCGCACCCTCACCCTCGATGACTGACTGATCTTCCAACGAGTCGATGGTCGGCTCACCATCATCAGCACCGGTAATAATGATATCGACGGTAGTGCTGGTGCCATCCGACAGGCTCACGATGTATTGCTCGGTGACGGTCTGTCCTTCAATCAGGCCTTGTACGTCTGCACTGTCGTTATCAAGCGTGTAGGTCCAGCTGCCGTCGGCGGCGACCTCGAAGCTGCCGTAGATACTGCTGTCATCGGTGGCGGCGACGAAGGTCGGAGCGATGCCGTCCACGTCGGTAGCCGTCAGCGCACCAGTGGCACTCAGTACGTCGTCCTCACTCACGGCACCAGTGTCTGCGGTAAGTACCGGCAGATCGTCAGACCCCGTGATGTTGATGGTCAGCGTGGTGGTAGACGTATCACCATCACTGTCCTCCAGGACATAAGTGAAGACATCTTCCGCCTGCACACCATCAGCCAGCGACTGCGTCTTGGTGGTATCCAATACGTAGGTATAGCTGCCGTCACTATTGAGTGTCAGCGTGCCATAGTCGCCGGTGACGGTCGCACTGCCGCCGTCGGCAATCCCTTTGTCGTCCAGTTTGCAGACCATGAACGGCGTATCGGCGCCCAGCGTATCGGCGGTGTCATTGATACCGTCAATCACGTTGCCAGTCAGTTCATCCGTCGCATCTTCCTCGATGGTGCGTTCATCAGGGTTGGCAACCGGCGCGGTATCCAGAATCTTGACGTCAAGGCTGTCGCTCGTGCTCTGTCCTGCCAAGTCAGTGACGACCACGGCGAAGTTGTCGAACACGCTATTGTCACCAGCCGTGTGATCCGCAGCCGTGCCATCCTCCACATAGGTGTAGGACACAGTGCCGGAATCGTAGCCCGTGATAGTCAGCGTCCCTTCGTCATCAGTCGCGCCCGGAATCACGATGGGGCTATCCACTGACGCCGAAGTGATATCCGTGCCATTGATGGTGACGCTGGCGATGCCGGCATCCGCCTCGACCTGGAAGGTGTCAGTGACAGTGGCACCCGTGGCCTCGGTCACTTCCTTGTCAGCCAGCGTGATGGTCGGCGCGGCATCGGTCGCGCCGGTGATGGTGATGTCGACCGTGGTGGTCGTCCCATCGGTCAGCGTGACGGTGTACTGCTCGCTGATGGTGTCATCTGGCGTCAGGCTCTGCACCGCAGCCGACTCGTTGTCGAGGGTGTAGGTCCAGCTGCCGTCGGCGGCGACCTCGAAGCTGCCGTAGACACTGCTGTCATCGGTGGCGGCGACGAAGGCCAGATCCGGGTTGTCGGCATCCGTGGCCGTCAGCGTACCGCTGGCTTCCAGGGTGGTGTCTTCGGTGACTTCACCGCTGTCATCGGAGATCACGGCGCCGTCGTCCACGCCGGTGATGACGATGTCGACCGTGGTGGTCGAGTCATCGCTCAGCGTGACGGTATAGGTCTCGGTGACGGTCTCGCCCGCGGCCAGTGCCTGGGTCTCGGCGGCGTCATTGTCGAGGGTGTAGGTCCAGCTGCCGTCGGCGGCGACCTCGAAGCTGCCGTAGACACTGCTGTCATCGGTGGCGGCGACGAAGGCCAGATCCGGGTTGTCGGCATCCGTGGCCGTCAGCGTGCCAGTGGCTTCCAGGGTGCCGTCTTCTTCCACGGCGCCAGAATCGGCCGTGATGACCGGCAGGTCGTCGGTACCGGTGATGACGATGTCGACCGTGGTGGTCGAGTCATCGCTCAGCGTGACGGTGTAGGTCTCGGTGACGGTCTCGCCGGCAGCCAGTGCCTGGGTCTCGGCGGCGTCATTGTCGAGGGTGTAGGTCCAGCTGCCGTCGGCGGCGACCTCGAAGCTGCCGTAGACACTGCTGTCATCGGTGGCGGCGACGAAGGCCAGATCCGGGTTGTCGGCATCCGTGGCCGTCAGCGTGCCGCTGGCTTCCAGGGTGCCGTCTTCTTCCACGGCGCCAGAATCGGCCGTGATGACCGGCAGGTCGTCGGTACCGGTGATGACGATGTCGACCGTGGTGGTCGAGTCATCGCTCAGCGTGACGGTGTAGGTCTCGGTGACGGTCTCGCCGGCAGCCAGTGCCTGGGTCTCGGTGGCGTCATTGTCGAGGGTGTAGGTCCAGCTGCCGTCGGCGGCGACCTCGAAGCTGCCGTAGACACTGCTGTCATCGGTGGCGGCGACGAAGGCCAGATCCGGGTTGTCGGCATCCGTGGCCGTCAGCGTACCGCTGGCTTCCAGGGTGGTGTCTTCGGTGACTTCACCGCTGTCATCGGAGATCACGGCGCCGTCGTCCACGCCGGTGATGACGATGTCGACCGTGGTGGTCGAGTCATCGCTCAGCGTGACGGTGTAGGTCTCGGTGACGGTCTCGCCGGCAGCCAGTGCCTGGGTCTCGGTGGCGTCATTGTCGAGGGTGTAGGTCCAGCTGCCATCGGCGGCGACCTCGAAGCTGCCGTAGACACTGCTGTCATCGGTGGCGGCGACGAAGGCCAGATCCGGGTTGTCGGCATCCGTGGCCGTCAGCGTGCCGCTGGCTTCCAAGGTGCCGTCTTCTTCCACGGCGCCAGAATCGGCCGTGATGACCGGCAGGTCGTCGGTACCGGTGATAACGATGTCGACCGTGGTGGTCGAGTCATCGCTCAGCGTGACGGTGTAGGTCTCGGTGACGGTCTCGCCGGCAGCCAGTGCCTGGGTCTCGGTGGCGTCATTGTCGAGGGTGTAGGTCCAGCTGCCATCGGCGGCGACCTCGAAGCTGCCGTAGACACTGCTGTCATCGATGGCGGCGACGAAGGCCAGATCCGGGTTGTCGGCATCCGTGGCCGTCAGCGTGCCAGTGGCTTCCAAGGTGCCGTCTTCTTCCACGGCGCCAGAATCGGCCGTGATGACCGGCAGGTCGTCGGTACCGGTGATAACGATGTCGACCGTGGTGGTCGAGTCATCGCTCAGCGTGACGGTGTAGGTCTCGGTGACGGTCTCGCCGGCAGCCAGTGCCTGGGTCTCGGTGGCGTCATTGTCGAGGGTGTAGGTCCAGCTGCCATCGGCGGCGACCTCGAAGCTGCCGTAGACACTGCTGTCATCGATGGCGGCGACGAAGGCCAGATCCGGGTTGTCGGCATCCGTGGCCGTCAGCGTACCGCTGGCTTCCAGGGTGGTGTCTTCGGTGACTACACCGCTGTCATCGGAGATCACGGCGCCGTCGTCCACGCCGGTGATGACGATGTTGACCGTGGTGGTCGAGTCATCGCTCAGCGTGACGGTGTAGGTCTCGGTGACGGTCTCGCCGGCAGCCAGTGCCTGGGTCTCGGCGGCGTCATTGTCGAGGGTGTAGGTCCAGCTGCCGTCGGCGGCGACCTCGAAGCTGCCGTAGACACTGCTGTCATCGGTGGCGGCGACGAAGGCCAGATCCGGGTTGTCGGCATCCGTGGCCGTCAGCGTGCCAGTGGCTTCCAGGGTGCCGTCTTCTTCCACGGCGCCAGAATCGGCCGTGATGACCGGCAGGTCGTCGGTACCGGTGATGACGATGTCGACCGTGGTGGTCGAGTCATCGCTCAGCGTGACGGTGTAGGTCTCGGTGACGGTCTCGCCGGCAGCCAGTGCCTGGGTCTCGGCGGCGTCATTGTCGAGGGTGTAGGTCCAGCTGCCGTCGGCGGCGACCTCGAAGCTGCCGTAGACACTGCTGTCATCGGTGGCGGCGACGAAGGCCAGATCCGGGTTGTCGGCATCCGTGGCCGTCAGCGTGCCGCTGGCTTCCAGGGTGCCGTCTTCTTCCACGGCGCCAGAATCGGCCGTGATGACCGGCAGGTCGTCGGTACCGGTGATGACGATGTCGACCGTGGTGGTCGAGTCATCGCTCAGCGTGACGGTGTAGGTCTCGGTGACGGTCTCGCCGGCAGCCAGTGCCTGGGTCTCGGTGGCGTCATTGTCGAGGGTGTAGGTCCAGCTGCCGTCGGCGGCGACCTCGAAGCTGCCGTAGACACTGCTGTCATCGGTGGCGGCGACGAAGGCCAGATCCGGGTTGTCGGCATCCGTGGCCGTCAGCGTGCCAGTGGCTTCCAGGGTGCCGTCTTCTTCCACGGCGCCAGAATCGGCCGTGATGACCGGCAGGTCGTCGGTACCGGTGATGACGATGTCGACCGTGGTGGTCGAGTCATCGCTCAGCGTGACGGTGTAGGTCTCGGTGACGGTCTCGCCGGCAGCCAGTGCCTGGGTCTCGGCGGCGTCATTGTCGAGGGTGTAGGTCCAGCTGCCGTCGGCGGCGACCTCGAAGCTGCCGTAGACACTGCTGTCATCGGTGGCGGCGACGAAGGCCAGATCCGGGTTGTCGGCATCCGTGGCCGTCAGCGTGCCGCTGGCTTCCAGGGTGCCGTCTTCTTCCACGGCGCCAGAATCGGCCGTGATGACCGGCAGGTCGTCGGTACCGGTGATGACGATGTCGACCGTGGTGGTCGAGTCATCGCTCAGCGTGACGGTGTAGGTCTCGGTGACGGTCTCGCCGGCAGCCAGTGCCTGGGTCTCGGTGGCGTCATTGTCGAGGGTGTAGGTCCAGCTGCCGTCGGCGGCGACCTCGAAGCTGCCGTAGACACTGCTGTCATCGGTGGCGGCGACGAAGGCCAGATCCGGGTTGTCGGCATCCGTGGCCGTCAGCGTACCGCTGGCTTCCAGGGTGGTGTCTTCGGTGACTTCACCGCTGTCATCGGAGATCACGGCGCCGTCGTCCACGCCGGTGATGACGATGTTGACCGTGGTGGTCGAGTCATCGCTCAGCGTGACGGTGTAGGTCTCGGTGACGGTCTCGCCCGCGGCCAGTGCCTGGGTTTCGGCGGCGTCATTGTCGAGGGTGTAGGTCCAGCTGCCGTCGGCGGCGACCTCGAAGCTGCCGTAGACACTGCTGTCATCGGTGGCGGCGACGAAGGCCAGATCCGGGTTGTCGGCGTCCGTGGCCGTCAGCGTACCGCTGGCTTCCAGGGTGCCGTCTTCTTCCACGGCGCCAGAATCGGCCGTGATGACCGGCAGGTCGTCGGTACCGGTGATGACGATGTTGACCGTGGTGGTCGAGTCATCGCTCAGCGTGACGGTGTAGGTCTCGGTGACGGTCTCGCCCGCGGCCAGTGCCTGGGTCTCGGCGGCGTCATTGTCGAGGGTGTAGGTCCAGCTGCCGTCGGCGGCGACCTCGAAGCTGCCGTAGACACTGCTGTCATCGGTGGCGGCGACGAAGGCCAGATCCGGGTTGTCGGCATCCGTGGCGGTCAGCGTACCGCTGGCTTCCAGGGTGGTGTCTTCGGTGACTTCACCGCTGTCATCGGAGATCACGGCGCCGTCGTCCACGCCGGTGATGACGATGTTGACCGTGGTGGTCGAGTCATCGCTCAGCGTGACGGTGTAGGTCTCGGTGACGGTCTCGCCGGCAGCCAGTGCCTGGGTTTCCGTCGCGTCATTGTCGAGGGTGTAGGTCCAGCTGCCATCGGCGGCGACCTCGAAGCTGCCGTAGACACTACTGTCATCGGTGGCGGCGACGAAGGCCAGATCCGGGTTGTCGGCATCCGTGGCGGTCAGCGTGCCAGTGGCTTCCAGAGTGCCGTCTTCTTCCACGGCGCCAGAATCGGCCGTGATGACCGGCAGGTCGTCGGTGCCGGTGATGACGATGTCGACCGTGGTGGTCGAGTCATCGCTCAGCGTGACGGTGTAGGTCTCGGTGACGGTCTCGCCCGCGGCCAGTGCCTGGGTTTCGGCGGCGTCATTGTCGAGGGTGTAGGTCCAGCTGCCGTCGGCGGCGACCTCGAAGCTGCCGTAGACACTGCTGTCATCGGTGGCGGCGACGAAGGCCAGATCCGGGTTGTCGGCATCCGTGGCCGTCAGCGTACCGCTGGCTTCCAGGGTGGTGTCTTCGGTGACTTCACCGCTGTCATCGGAGATCACGGCGCCGTCGTCCACGCCGGTGATGACGATGTTGACCGTGGTGGTCGAGTCATCGCTCAGCGTGACGGTGTAGGTCTCGGTGACGGTCTCGCCCGCGGCCAGTGCCTGGGTTTCGGCGGCGTCATTGTCGAGGGTGTAGGTCCAGCTGCCGTCGGCGGCGACCTCGAAGCTGCCGTAGACACTGCTGTCATCGGTGGCGGCGACGAAGGCCAGATCCGGGTTGTCGGCATCCGTGGCCGTCAGCGTACCGCTGGCTTCCAGGGTGGTGTCTTCGGTGACTTCACCGCTGTCATCGGAGATCACGGCGCCGTCGTCCACGCCGGTGATGACGATGTCGACCGTGGTGGTCGAGTCATCGCTCAGCGTGACGGTGTAGGTCTCGGTGACGGTCTCGCCCGCGGCCAGTGCCTGGGTCTCGGTGGCGTCATTGTCGAGGGTGTAGGTCCAGCTGCCATCGGCGGCGACCTCGAAGCTGCCGTAGACACTGCTGTCATCGGTGGCGGCGACGAAGGCCAGATCCGGGTTGTCGGCATCCGTGGCGGTCAGCGTACCGCTGGCTTCCAGGGTGGTGTCTTCGGTGACTTCACCGCTGTCATCGGAGATCACGGCGCCGTCGTCCACGCCGGTGATGACGATGTCGACCGTGGTGGTCGAGTCATCGCTCAGCGTGACGGTGTAGGTCTCGGTGACGGTCTCGCCCGCGGCCAGTGCCTGGGTCTCGGTGGCGTCATTGTCGAGGGTGTAGGTCCAGCTGCCATCGGCGGCGACCTCGAAGCTGCCGTAGACACTGCTGTCATCGGTGGCGGCGACGAAGGCCAGATCCGGGTTGTCGGCATCCGTGGCCGTCAGCGTACCGCTGGCTTCCAGGGTGCCGTCTTCTTCCACGGCGCCAGAATCGGCCGTGATGACCGGCAGGTCGTCGGTACCGGTGATGACGATGTCGACCGTGGTGGTCGAGTCATCGCTCAGCGTGACGGTGTAGGTCTCGGTGACGGTCTCGCCGGCAGCCAGTGCCTGGGTCTCGGTGGCGTCATTGTCGAGGGTGTAGGTCCAGCTGCCGTCGGCGGCGACCTCGAAGCTGCCGTAGACACTGCTGTCATCGGTGGCGGCGACGAAGGCCAGATCCGGGTTGTCGGCATCCGTGGCCGTCAGCGTACCGCTGGCTTCCAGGGTGGTGTCTTCGGTGACTTCACCGCTGTCATCGGAGATCACGGCGCCGTCGTCCACGCCGGTGATGACGATGTTGACCGTGGTGGTCGAGTCATCGCTCAGCGTGACGGTGTAGGTCTCGGTGACGGTCTCGCCCGCGGCCAGTGCCTGGGTTTCGGCGGCGTCATTGTCGAGGGTGTAGGTCCAGCTGCCGTCGGCGGCGACCTCGAAGCTGCCGTAGACACTGCTGTCATCGGTGGCGGCGACGAAGGCCAGATCCGGGTTGTCGGCGTCCGTGGCCGTCAGCGTACCGCTGGCTTCCAGGGTGCCGTCTTCTTCCACGGCGCCAGAATCGGCCGTGATGACCGGCAGGTCGTCGGTACCGGTGATGACGATGTTGACCGTGGTGGTCGAGTCATCGCTCAGCGTGACGGTGTAGGTCTCGGTGACGGTCTCGCCCGCGGCCAGTGCCTGGGTCTCGGCGGCGTCATTGTCGAGGGTGTAGGTCCAGCTGCCGTCGGCGGCGACCTCGAAGCTGCCGTAGACACTGCTGTCATCGGTGGCGGCGACGAAGGCCAGATCCGGGTTGTCGGCATCCGTGGCGGTCAGCGTACCGCTGGCTTCCAGGGTGGTGTCTTCGGTGACTTCACCGCTGTCATCGGAGATCACGGCGCCGTCGTCCACGCCGGTGATGACGATGTTGACCGTGGTGGTCGAGTCATCGCTCAGCGTGACGGTGTAGGTCTCGGTGACGGTCTCGCCGGCAGCCAGTGCCTGGGTTTCCGTCGCGTCATTGTCGAGGGTGTAGGTCCAGCTGCCATCGGCGGCGACCTCGAAGCTGCCGTAGACACTACTGTCATCGGTGGCGGCGACGAAGGCCAGATCCGGGTTGTCGGCATCCGTGGCGGTCAGCGTGCCAGTGGCTTCCAGAGTGCCGTCTTCTTCCACGGCGCCAGAATCGGCCGTGATGACCGGCAGGTCGTCGGTGCCGGTGATGACGATGTCGACCGTGGTGGTCGAGTCATCGCTCAGCGTGACGGTGTAGGTCTCGGTGACGGTCTCGCCCGCGGCCAGTGCCTGGGTTTCGGCGGCGTCATTGTCGAGGGTGTAGGTCCAGCTGCCGTCGGCGGCGACCTCGAAGCTGCCGTAGACACTGCTGTCATCGGTGGCGGCGACGAAGGCCAGATCCGGGTTGTCGGCATCCGTGGCCGTCAGCGTACCGCTGGCTTCCAGGGTGGTGTCTTCGGTGACTTCACCGCTGTCATCGGAGATCACGGCGCCGTCGTCCACGCCGGTGATGACGATGTTGACCGTGGTGGTCGAGTCATCGCTCAGCGTGACGGTGTAGGTCTCGGTGACGGTCTCGCCCGCGGCCAGTGCCTGGGTTTCGGCGGCGTCATTGTCGAGGGTGTAGGTCCAGCTGCCGTCGGCGGCGACCTCGAAGCTGCCGTAGACACTGCTGTCATCGGTGGCGGCGACGAAGGCCAGATCCGGGTTGTCGGCATCCGTGGCCGTCAGCGTACCGCTGGCTTCCAGGGTGGTGTCTTCGGTGACTTCACCGCTGTCATCGGAGATCACGGCGCCGTCGTCCACGCCGGTGATGACGATGTCGACCGTGGTGGTCGAGTCATCGCTCAGCGTGACGGTGTAGGTCTCGGTGACGGTCTCGCCCGCGGCCAGTGCCTGGGTCTCGGTGGCGTCATTGTCGAGGGTGTAGGTCCAGCTGCCATCGGCGGCGACCTCGAAGCTGCCGTAGACACTGCTGTCATCGGTGGCGGCGACGAAGGCCAGATCCGGGTTGTCGGCATCCGTGGCGGTCAGCGTACCGCTGGCTTCCAGGGTGGTGTCTTCGGTGACTTCACCGCTGTCATCGGAGATCACGGCGCCGTCGTCCACGCCGGTGATGACGATGTCGACCGTGGTGGTCGAGTCATCGCTCAGCGTGACGGTGTAGGTCTCGGTGACGGTCTCGCCCGCGGCCAGTGCCTGGGTCTCGGTGGCGTCATTGTCGAGGGTGTAGGTCCAGCTGCCATCGGCGGCGACCTCGAAGCTGCCGTAGACACTGCTGTCATCGGTGGCGGCGACGAAGGCCAGATCCGGGTTGTCGGCATCCGTGGCCGTCAGCGTACCGCTGGCTTCCAGGGTGCCGTCTTCTTCCACGGCGCCAGAATCGGCCGTGATGACCGGCAGGTCGTCGGTACCGGTGATGACGATGTCGACCGTGGTGGTCGAGTCATCGCTCAGCGTGACGGTGTAGGTCTCGGTGACGGTCTCGCCGGCAGCCAGTGCCTGGGTCTCGGTGGCGTCATTGTCGAGGGTGTAGGTCCAGCTGCCGTCGGCGGCGACCTCGAAGCTGCCGTAGACACTGCTGTCATCGGTGGCGGCGACGAAGGCCAGATCCGGGTTGTCGGCATCCGTGGCCGTCAGCGTACCGCTGGCTTCCAGGGTGGTGTCTTCGGTGACTTCACCGCTGTCATCGGAGATCACGGCGCCGTCGTCCACGCCGGTGATGACGATGTTGACCGTGGTGGTCGAGTCATCGCTCAGCGTGACGGTGTAGGTCTCGGTGACGGTCTCGCCCGCGGCCAGTGCCTGGGTTTCGGCGGCGTCATTGTCGAGGGTGTAGGTCCAGCTGCCGTCGGCGGCGACCTCGAAGCTGCCGTAGACACTGCTGTCATCGGTGGCGGCGACGAAGGCCAGATCCGGGTTGTCGGCGTCCGTGGCCGTCAGCGTACCGCTGGCTTCCAGGGTGCCGTCTTCTTCCACGGCGCCAGAATCGGCCGTGATGACCGGCAGGTCGTCGGTACCGGTGATGACGATGTTGACCGTGGTGGTCGAGTCATCGCTCAGCGTGACGGTGTAGGTCTCGGTGACGGTCTCGCCCGCGGCCAGTGCCTGGGTCTCGGCGGCGTCATTGTCGAGGGTGTAGGTCCAGCTGCCGTCGGCGGCGACCTCGAAGCTGCCGTAGACACTGCTGTCATCGGTGGCGGCGACGAAGGCCAGATCCGGGTTGTCGGCATCCGTGGCGGTCAGCGTACCGCTGGCTTCCAGGGTGGTGTCTTCGGTGACTTCACCGCTGTCATCGGAGATCACGGCGCCGTCGTCCACGCCGGTGATGACGATGTTGACCGTGGTGGTCGAGTCATCGCTCAGCGTGACGGTGTAGGTCTCGGTGACGGTCTCGCCGGCAGCCAGTGCCTGGGTTTCCGTCGCGTCATTGTCGAGGGTGTAGGTCCAGCTGCCATCGGCGGCGACCTCGAAGCTGCCGTAGACACTACTGTCATCGGTGGCGGCGACGAAGGCCAGATCCGGGTTGTCGGCATCCGTGGCGGTCAGCGTGCCAGTGGCTTCCAGAGTGCCGTCTTCTTCCACGGCGCCAGAATCGGCCGTGATGACCGGCAGGTCGTCGGTGCCGGTGATGACGATGTCGACCGTGGTGGTCGAGTCATCGCTCAGCGTGACGGTGTAGGTCTCGGTGACGGTCTCGCCCGCGGCCAGTGCCTGGGTTTCGGCGGCGTCATTGTCGAGGGTGTAGGTCCAGCTGCCGTCGGCGGCGACCTCGAAGCTGCCGTAGACACTGCTGTCATCGGTGGCGGCGACGAAGGCCAGATCCGGGTTGTCGGCATCCGTGGCCGTCAGCGTACCGCTGGCTTCCAGGGTGGTGTCTTCGGTGACTTCACCGCTGTCATCGGAGATCACGGCGCCGTCGTCCACGCCGGTGATGACGATGTTGACCGTGGTGGTCGAGTCATCGCTCAGCGTGACGGTGTAGGTCTCGGTGACGGTCTCGCCCGCGGCCAGTGCCTGGGTTTCGGCGGCGTCATTGTCGAGGGTGTAGGTCCAGCTGCCGTCGGCGGCGACCTCGAAGCTGCCGTAGACACTGCTGTCATCGGTGGCGGCGACGAAGGCCAGATCCGGGTTGTCGGCATCCGTGGCCGTCAGCGTACCGCTGGCTTCCAGGGTGGTGTCTTCGGTGACTTCACCGCTGTCATCGGAGATCACGGCGCCGTCGTCCACGCCGGTGATGACGATGTCGACCGTGGTGGTCGAGTCATCGCTCAGCGTGACGGTGTAGGTCTCGGTGACGGTCTCGCCCGCGGCCAGTGCCTGGGTCTCGGTGGCGTCATTGTCGAGGGTGTAGGTCCAGCTGCCATCGGCGGCGACCTCGAAGCTGCCGTAGACACTGCTGTCATCGGTGGCGGCGACGAAGGCCAGATCCGGGTTGTCGGCATCCGTGGCGGTCAGCGTACCGCTGGCTTCCAGGGTGGTGTCTTCGGTGACTTCACCGCTGTCATCGGAGATCACGGCGCCGTCGTCCACGCCGGTGATGACGATGTCGACCGTGGTGGTCGAGTCATCGCTCAGCGTGACGGTGTAGGTCTCGGTGACGGTCTCGCCCGCGGCCAGTGCCTGGGTCTCGGTGGCGTCATTGTCGAGGGTGTAGGTCCAGCTGCCATCGGCGGCGACCTCGAAGCTGCCGTAGACACTGCTGTCATCGGTGGCGGCGACGAAGGCCAGATCCGGGTTGTCGGCATCCGTGGCCGTCAGCGTACCGCTGGCTTCCAGGGTGCCGTCTTCTTCCACGGCGCCAGAATCGGCCGTGATGACCGGCAGGTCGTCGGTACCGGTGATAACGATGTCGACCGTGGTGGTCGAGTCATCGCTCAGCGTGACGGTGTAGGTCTCGGTGACGGTCTCGCCGGCAGCCAGTGCCTGGGTCTCGGTGGCGTCATTGTCGAGGGTGTAGGTCCAGCTGCCGTCGGCGGCGACCTCGAAGCTGCCGTAGACACTGCTGTCATCGGTGGCGGCGACGAAGGCCAGATCCGGGTTGTCGGCATCCGTGGCCGTCAGCGTACCGCTGGCTTCCAGGGTGGTGTCTTCGGTGACTTCACCGCTGTCATCGGAGATCACGGCGCCGTCGTCCACGCCGGTGATGACGATGTTGACCGTGGTGGTCGAGTCATCGCTCAGCGTGACGGTGTAGGTCTCGGTGACGGTCTCGCCCGCGGCCAGTGCCTGGGTTTCGGCGGCGTCATTGTCGAGGGTGTAGGTCCAGCTGCCGTCGGCGGCGACCTCGAAGCTGCCGTAGACACTGCTGTCATCGGTGGCGGCGACGAAGGCCAGATCCGGGTTGTCGGCGTCCGTGGCCGTCAGCGTACCGCTGGCTTCCAGGGTGCCGTCTTCTTCCACGGCGCCAGAATCGGCCGTGATGACCGGCAGGTCGTCGGTACCGGTGATGACGATGTTGACCGTGGTGGTCGAGTCATCGCTCAGCGTGACGGTGTAGGTCTCGGTGACGGTCTCGCCCGCGGCCAGTGCCTGGGTCTCGGCGGCGTCATTGTCGAGGGTGTAGGTCCAGCTGCCGTCGGCGGCGACCTCGAAGCTGCCGTAGACACTGCTGTCATCGGTGGCGGCGACGAAGGCCAGATCCGGGTTGTCGGCATCCGTGGCGGTCAGCGTACCGCTGGCTTCCAGGGTGGTGTCTTCGGTGACTTCACCGCTGTCATCGGAGATCACGGCGCCGTCGTCCACGCCGGTGATGACGATGTTGACCGTGGTGGTCGAGTCATCGCTCAGCGTGACGGTGTAGGTCTCGGTGACGGTCTCGCCGGCAGCCAGTGCCTGGGTTTCCGTCGCGTCATTGTCGAGGGTGTAGGTCCAGCTGCCATCGGCGGCGACCTCGAAGCTGCCGTAGACACTACTGTCATCGGTGGCGGCGACGAAGGCCAGATCCGGGTTGTCGGCATCCGTGGCGGTCAGCGTGCCAGTGGCTTCCAGAGTGCCGTCTTCTTCCACGGCGCCAGAATCGGCCGTGATGACCGGCAGGTCGTCGGTGCCGGTGATGACGATGTCGACCGTGGTGGTCGAGTCATCGCTCAGCGTGACGGTGTAGGTCTCGGTGACGGTCTCGCCCGCGGCCAGTGCCTGGGTTTCGGCGGCGTCATTGTCGAGGGTGTAGGTCCAGCTGCCGTCGGCGGCGACCTCGAAGCTGCCGTAGACACTGCTGTCATCGGTGGCGGCGACGAAGGCCAGATCCGGGTTGTCGGCATCCGTGGCCGTCAGCGTACCGCTGGCTTCCAGGGTGGTGTCTTCGGTGACTTCACCGCTGTCATCGGAGATCACGGCGCCGTCGTCCACGCCGGTGATGACGATGTTGACCGTGGTGGTCGAGTCATCGCTCAGCGTGACGGTGTAGGTCTCGGTGACGGTCTCGCCCGCGGCCAGTGCCTGGGTTTCGGCGGCGTCATTGTCGAGGGTGTAGGTCCAGCTGCCGTCGGCGGCGACCTCGAAGCTGCCGTAGACACTGCTGTCATCGGTGGCGGCGACGAAGGCCAGATCCGGGTTGTCGGCATCCGTGGCCGTCAGCGTACCGCTGGCTTCCAGGGTGGTGTCTTCGGTGACTTCACCGCTGTCATCGGAGATCACGGCGCCGTCGTCCACGCCGGTGATGACGATGTCGACCGTGGTGGTCGAGTCATCGCTCAGCGTGACGGTGTAGGTCTCGGTGACGGTCTCGCCCGCGGCCAGTGCCTGGGTCTCGGTGGCGTCATTGTCGAGGGTGTAGGTCCAGCTGCCATCGGCGGCGACCTCGAAGCTGCCGTAGACACTGCTGTCATCGGTGGCGGCGACGAAGGCCAGATCCGGGTTGTCGGCATCCGTGGCGGTCAGCGTACCGCTGGCTTCCAGGGTGGTGTCTTCGGTGACTTCACCGCTGTCATCGGAGATCACGGCGCCGTCGTCCACGCCGGTGATGACGATGTCGACCGTGGTGGTCGAGTCATCGCTCAGCGTGACGGTGTAGGTCTCGGTGACGGTCTCGCCCGCGGCCAGTGCCTGGGTCTCGGTGGCGTCATTGTCGAGGGTGTAGGTCCAGCTGCCATCGGCGGCGACCTCGAAGCTGCCGTAGACACTGCTGTCATCGGTGGCGGCGACGAAGGCCAGATCCGGGTTGTCGGCATCCGTGGCCGTCAGCGTACCGCTGGCTTCCAGGGTGCCGTCTTCTTCCACGGCGCCAGAATCGGCCGTGATGACCGGCAGGTCGTCGGTACCGGTGATAACGATGTCGACCGTGGTGGTCGAGTCATCGCTCAGCGTGACGGTGTAGGTCTCGGTGACGGTCTCGCCGGCAGCCAGTGCCTGGGTCTCGGTGGCGTCATTGTCGAGGGTGTAGGTCCAGCTGCCGTCGGCGGCGACCTCGAAGCTGCCGTAGACACTGCTGTCATCGGTGGCGGCGACGAAGGCCAGATCCGGGTTGTCGGCATCCGTGGCCGTCAGCGTACCGCTGGCTTCCAGGGTGGTGTCTTCGGTGACTTCACCGCTGTCATCGGAGATCACGGCGCCGTCGTCCACGCCGGTGATGACGATGTTGACCGTGGTGGTCGAGTCATCGCTCAGCGTGACGGTGTAGGTCTCGGTGACGGTCTCGCCCGCGGCCAGTGCCTGGGTTTCGGCGGCGTCATTGTCGAGGGTGTAGGTCCAGCTGCCGTCGGCGGCGACCTCGAAGCTGCCGTAGACACTGCTGTCATCGGTGGCGGCGACGAAGGCCAGATCCGGGTTGTCGGCGTCCGTGGCCGTCAGCGTACCGCTGGCTTCCAGGGTGCCGTCTTCTTCCACGGCGCCAGAATCGGCCGTGATGACCGGCAGGTCGTCGGTACCGGTGATGACGATGTTGACCGTGGTGGTCGAGTCATCGCTCAGCGTGACGGTGTAGGTCTCGGTGACGGTCTCGCCCGCGGCCAGTGCCTGGGTCTCGGCGGCGTCATTGTCGAGGGTGTAGGTCCAGCTGCCGTCGGCGGCGACCTCGAAGCTGCCGTAGACACTGCTGTCATCGGTGGCGGCGACGAAGGCCAGATCCGGGTTGTCGGCATCCGTGGCGGTCAGCGTACCGCTGGCTTCCAGGGTGGTGTCTTCGGTGACTTCACCGCTGTCATCGGAGATCACGGCGCCGTCGTCCACGCCGGTGATGACGATGTTGACCGTGGTGGTCGAGTCATCGCTCAGCGTGACGGTGTAGGTCTCGGTGACGGTCTCGCCGGCAGCCAGTGCCTGGGTTTCCGTCGCGTCATTGTCGAGGGTGTAGGTCCAGCTGCCATCGGCGGCGACCTCGAAGCTGCCGTAGACACTACTGTCATCGGTGGCGGCGACGAAGGCCAGATCCGGGTTGTCGGCATCCGTGGCGGTCAGCGTGCCAGTGGCTTCCAGAGTGCCGTCTTCTTCCACGGCGCCAGAATCGGCCGTGATGACCGGCAGGTCGTCGGTGCCGGTGATGACGATGTCGACCGTGGTGGTCGAGTCATCGCTCAGCGTGACGGTGTAGGTCTCGGTGACGGTCTCGCCCGCGGCCAGTGCCTGGGTTTCGGCGGCGTCATTGTCGAGGGTGTAGGTCCAGCTGCCGTCGGCGGCGACCTCGAAGCTGCCGTAGACACTGCTGTCATCGGTGGCGGCGACGAAGGCCAGATCCGGGTTGTCGGCATCCGTGGCCGTCAGCGTACCGCTGGCTTCCAGGGTGGTGTCTTCGGTGACTTCACCGCTGTCATCGGAGATCACGGCGCCGTCGTCCACGCCGGTGATGACGATGTTGACCGTGGTGGTCGAGTCATCGCTCAGCGTGACGGTGTAGGTCTCGGTGACGGTCTCGCCCGCGGCCAGTGCCTGGGTTTCGGCGGCGTCATTGTCGAGGGTGTAGGTCCAGCTGCCGTCGGCGGCGACCTCGAAGCTGCCGTAGACACTGCTGTCATCGGTGGCGGCGACGAAGGCCAGATCCGGGTTGTCGGCATCCGTGGCCGTCAGCGTACCGCTGGCTTCCAGGGTGGTGTCTTCGGTGACTTCACCGCTGTCATCGGAGATCACGGCGCCGTCGTCCACGCCGGTGATGACGATGTCGACCGTGGTGGTCGAGTCATCGCTCAGCGTGACGGTGTAGGTCTCGGTGACGGTCTCGCCGGCAGCCAGTGCCTGGGTCTCGGTGGCGTCATTGTCGAGGGTGTAGGTCCAGCTGCCGTCGGCGGCGACCTCGAAGCTGCCGTAGACACTGCTGTCATCGGTGGCGGCGACGAAGGCCAGATCCGGGTTGTCGGCATCCGTGGCGGTCAGCGTACCGCTGGCTTCCAGGGTGGTGTCTTCGGTGACTTCACCGCTGTCATCGGAGATCACGGCGCCGTCGTCCACGCCGGTGATGACGATGTCGACCGTGGTGGTCGAGTCATCGCTCAGCGTGACGGTGTAGGTCTCGGTGACGGTCTCGCCCGCGGCCAGTGCCTGGGTCTCGGTGGCGTCATTGTCGAGGGTGTAGGTCCAGCTGCCATCGGCGGCGACCTCGAAGCTGCCGTAGACACTGCTGTCATCGGTGGCGGCGACGAAGGCCAGATCCGGGTTGTCGGCATCCGTGGCCGTCAGCGTACCGCTGGCTTCCAGGGTGCCGTCTTCTTCCACGGCGCCAGAATCGGCCGTGATGACCGGCAGGTCGTCGGTACCGGTGATAACGATGTCGACCGTGGTGGTCGAGTCATCGCTCAGCGTGACGGTGTAGGTCTCGGTGACGGTCTCGCCGGCAGCCAGTGCCTGGGTCTCGGTGGCGTCATTGTCGAGGGTGTAGGTCCAGCTGCCGTCGGCGGCGACCTCGAAGCTGCCGTAGACACTGCTGTCATCGGTGGCGGCGACGAAGGCCAGATCCGGGTTGTCGGCATCCGTGGCCGTCAGCGTACCGCTGGCTTCCAGGGTGGTGTCTTCGGTGACTTCACCGCTGTCATCGGAGATCACGGCGCCGTCGTCCACGCCGGTGATGACGATGTTGACCGTGGTGGTCGAGTCATCGCTCAGCGTGACGGTGTAGGTCTCGGTGACGGTCTCGCCGGCAGCCAGTGCCTGGGTCTCGGTGGCGTCATTGTCGAGGGTGTAGGTCCAGCTGCCGTCGGCGGCGACCTCGAAGCTGCCGTAGACACTGCTGTCATCGGTGGCGGCGACGAAGGCCAGATCCGGGTTGTCGGCATCCGTGGCCGTCAGCGTACCGCTGGCTTCCAGGGTGGTGTCTTCGGTGACTTCACCGCTGTCATCGGAGATCACGGCGCCGTCGTCCACGCCGGTGATGACGATGTTGACCGTGGTGGTCGAGTCATCGCTCAGCGTGACGGTGTAGGTCTCGGTGACGGTCTCGCCCGCGGCCAGTGCCTGGGTTTCGGCGGCGTCATTGTCGAGGGTGTAGGTCCAGCTGCCGTCGGCGGCGACCTCGAAGCTGCCGTAGACACTGCTGTCATCGGTGGCGGCGACGAAGGCCAGATCCGGGTTGTCGGCGTCCGTGGCCGTCAGCGTACCGCTGGCTTCCAGGGTGCCGTCTTCTTCCACGGCGCCAGAATCGGCCGTGATGACCGGCAGGTCGTCGGTACCGGTGATGACGATGTTGACCGTGGTGGTCGAGTCATCGCTCAGCGTGACGGTGTAGGTCTCGGTGACGGTCTCGCCCGCGGCCAGTGCCTGGGTCTCGGCGGCGTCATTGTCGAGGGTGTAGGTCCAGCTGCCGTCGGCGGCGACCTCGAAGCTGCCGTAGACACTGCTGTCATCGGTGGCGGCGACGAAGGCCAGATCCGGGTTGTCGGCATCCGTGGCGGTCAGCGTACCGCTGGCTTCCAGGGTGGTGTCTTCGGTGACTACACCGCTGTCATCGGAGATCACGGCGCCGTCGTCCACGCCGGTGATGACGATGTTGACCGTGGTGGTCGAGTCATCGCTCAGCGTGACGGTGTAGGTCTCGGTGACGGTCTCGCCGGCAGCCAGTGCCTGGGTCTCGGTGGCGTCATTGTCGAGGGTGTAGGTCCAGCTGCCGTCGGCGGCGACCTCGAAGCTGCCGTAGACACTGCTGTCATCGGTGGCGGCGACGAAGGCCAGATCCGGGTTGTCGGCATCCGTGGCGGTCAGCGTGCCAGTGGCTTCCAGAGTGCCGTCTTCTTCCACGGCGCCAGAATCGGCCGTGATGACCGGCAGGTCGTCGGTGCCGGTGATGACGATGTCGACCGTGGTAGTCGAGTCATCGCTCAGCGTGACGGTGTAGGTCTCGGTGACGGTCTCGCCGGCAGCCAGTGCCTGGGTCTCGGTGGCGTCATTGTCGAGGGTGTAGGTCCAGCTGCCGTCGGCGGCGACCTCGAAGCTGCCGTAGACACTGCTGTCATCGGTGGCGGCGACGAAGGCCAGATCCGGGTTGTCGGCATCCGTGGCCGTCAGCGTACCGCTGGCTTCCAGGGTGGTGTCTTCGGTGACTTCACCGCTGTCATCGGAGATCACGGCGCCGTCGTCCACGCCGGTGATGGTGATGTCGACCGTGGTGGTCGTCCCATCGGTCAGCGTGACGGTGTACTGCTCGCTGATGGTGTCATCTGGCGTCAGGCTCTGCACCGCGGCCGACTCGTTGTCGAGGGTGTAGGTCCAGCTGCCGTCGGCGGCGACCTCGAAGCTGCCGTAGACACTGCTGTCATCGGTGGCGGCGACGAAGGCCAGATCCGGGTTGTCGGCATCCGTGGCCGTCAGCGTGCCAGTGGCTTCCAGAGTGCCGTCTTCTTCCACGGCGCCAGAATCGGCCGTGATGACCGGCAGGTCGTCGGTGCCGGTGATGACGATGTTGACCGTGGTGGTCGAGTCATCGCTCAGCGTGACGGTGTAGGTCTCGGTGACGGTCTCGCCGGCAGCCAGTGCCTGGGTCTCGGCGGCGTCATTGTCGAGGGTGTAGGTCCAGCTGCCGTCGGCGGCGACCTCGAAGCTGCCGTAGACACTGCTGTCATCGGTGGCGGCGACGAAGGCCAGATCCGGGTTGTCGGCATCCGTGGCCGTCAGCGTACCGCTGGCTTCCAGGGTGGTGTCTTCGGTGACTTCACCGCTGTCATCGGAGATCACGGCGCCGTCGTCCACGCCGGTGATGACGATGTCGACCGTGGTGGTCGAGTCATCGCTCAGCGTGACGGTGTAGGTCTCGGTGACGGTCTCGCCGGCAGCCAGTGCCTGGGTCTCGGCGGCGTCATTGTCGAGGGTGTAGGTCCAGCTGCCGTCGGCGGCGACCTCGAAGCTGCCGTAGACACTGCTGTCATCGGTGGCGGCGACGAAGGCCAGATCCGGGTTGTCGGCATCCGTGGCGGTCAGCGTGCCAGTGGCTTCCAGAGTGCCGTCTTCTTCCACGGCGCCAGAATCGGCCGTGATGACCGGCAGGTCGTCGGTGCCGGTGATGACGATGTTGACCGTGGTGGTCGAGTCATCGCTCAGCGTGACGGTGTAGGTCTCGGTGACGGTCTCGCCGGCAGCCAGTGCCTGGGTCTCGGCGGCGTCATTGTCGAGGGTGTAGGTCCAGCTGCCGTCGGCGGCGACCTCGAAGCTGCCGTAGACACTGCTGTCATCGGTGGCGGCGACGAAGGCCAGATCCGGGTTGTCGGCATCCGTGGCCGTCAGCGTACCGCTGGCTTCCAGGGTGGTGTCTTCGGTGACTTCACCGCTGTCATCGGAGATCACGGCGCCGTCGTCCACGCCGGTGATGACGATGTCGACCGTGGTGGTCGAGTCATCGCTCAGCGTGACGGTGTAGGTCTCGGTGACGGTCTCGCCGGCAGCCAGTGCCTGGGTCTCGGCGGCGTCATTGTCGAGGGTGTAGGTCCAGCTGCCGTCGGCGGCGACCTCGAAGCTGCCGTAGACACTGCTGTCATCGGTGGCGGCGACGAAGGCCAGATCCGGGTTGTCGGCATCCGTGGCCGTCAGCGTACCGCTGGCTTCCAGGGTGGTGTCTTCGGTGACTTCACCGCTGTCATCGGAGATCACGGCGCCGTCGTCCACGCCGGTGATGACGATGTTGACCGTGGTGGTCGAGTCATCGCTCAGCGTGACGGTGTAGGTCTCGGTGACGGTCTCGCCGGCAGCCAGTGCCTGGGTCTCGGCGGCGTCATTGTCGAGGGTGTAGGTCCAGCTGCCGTCGGCGGCGACCTCGAAGCTGCCGTAGACACTGCTGTCATCGGTGGCGGCGACGAAGGCCAGATCCGGGTTGTCGGCATCCGTGGCCGTCAGCGTGCCAGTGGCTTCCAGAGTGCCGTCTTCTTCCACGGCGCCAGAATCGGCCGTGATGACCGGCAGGTCGTCGGTGCCGGTGATGACGATGTCGACCGTGGTGGTCGTCCCATCGCTCAGCTCGACCACACATGACTGGCTGACAGTATCGCCTGCATCCAGCCCCTGGACGGCAGCGGCTTCGTTATCGAGCGTGTAGGTCCACTCACCTGACTCATTGATGCTGAAAGTGCCGTAATCATCGCTTTGGGAGCCAGCGACCACATCGGTGCTTTCAACATCGACAAGCGTGCCGGAAGCTTCGGTAACGCCATCCTCTGTTACCGCGCCAGAATCACTGCCAACCAGTGTGCCCACGTCATTGCTGGTCGCGGTGTTGCCGGCCGGGTCGGTGACAGTGGCCTCGACGCTGTACTCGCCTTCGCTCAGCGGCGTCTCGGCATCGACGCTGTAGGTGCCGTTCTCGACGGTCGCGGTGACGGTCTGCTCGTTGCCCTCACTGTCGGTGATGAGCAGCGTGACGGTGCTGCCGTCTTCGGCATCGGTGGTACCGACGATGGTCGGTGTGGTGTCGGAGGTCAGCGCCGGCGCATCGACGGTCAGTGCAGGAGCGGACAGATCGATCTCACCCACGTCATTGCTGGTCGCGGTGTTGCCGGCCGGGTCGGTGACGGTGGCTTCGACGCTGTATTCGCCTTCGCTCAGCGGCGTCTCGGCGTCGACGCTGTAGGTGCCATTCTCGACGGTCGCGGTGACGGTCTGCTCGTTGCCTTCACTGTCGGTGATGAGCAGCGTGACGGTGCTGCCGTCTTCGGCATCGGTGGTGCCGACGATGGTCGGTGTGGTGTCGGAGGTCAGCGCCGGCGCATCGACGGTCAGCGCCGGCGCGCTTGCGTCGATCTCACCCACGTCATTGCTGGTCGCGGTGTTGCCGGCCGGGTCGGTGACGGTGGCTTCGACGCTGTACTCGCCTTCGCTCAGCGGCGTCTCGGCATCGACGCTGTAGGTGCCATTCTCGACGGTGGCGGTGACGGTCTGCTCGTTGCCGTCACTGTCAGTGATGACCAGGGTCACGGTGCTGCCGTCTTCGGCGTCGGTGGTACCGACGATGGTCGGCGTGGTGTCGGAGGTCAGCGCCGGCGCATCGACGGTCAGCGCCGGCGCGCTTGCGTCGATCTCACCCACGTCATTGCTGGTCGCGGTGTTGCCGGCCGGGTCGGTGACGGTGGCTTCGACGCTGTACTCGCCTTCGCTCAGCGGGGTCTCGGCGTCAACCGTATAGGTGCCGTTCTCGACGGTCGCGGTAACGGTCTGCTCGTTGCCTTCACTGTCGGTGATGAGCAGCGTTACGGTGCTGCCATCTTCGGCATCGGTGGTACCGACGATGGTCGGCGTGGTGTCGGAGGTCAGCGCCGGCGCATCGACGGTCAGTGCCGGGGCGGACAGATCGATCTCGCCCACGTCATTGCTGGTCGCGGTGTTGCCGGCCGGGTCGGTGACGGTGGCTTCGACGCTATATTCGCCTTCGCTCAGCGGCGTCTCGGCATCGACGCTGTAGGTGCCGTTCTCGACGGTCGCGGTGACGGTCTGCTCGTTGCCGTCACTGTCGGTGATGAGCAGCGTGACGGTGCTGCCGTCTTCGGCATCGGTGGTGCCGATGATGGTCGGTGTGGTGTCGGAGGTCAGCGCCGGGGCATCGACGGTCAGAGCCGGAGCGGACAGATCGATCTCGCCCACGTCATTGCTGGTCGCGGTGTTGCCGGCCGGGTCGGTGACGGTGGCTTCGACGCTGTACTCGCCTTCGCTCAGCGGGGTCTCGGCGTCAACCGTATAGGTGCCGTTATCGACGGTCGCGGTAACGGTCTGCTCGTTGCCTTCACTGTCGGTGATGAGCAGCGTGACGGTGCTGCCGTCTTCGGCATCGGTGGTGCCGACGATGGTCGGCGTGGTGTCGGAGGTCAGCGCCGGCGCATCGACGGTCAGAGCCGGCGCGGACAGATCGATCTCACCCACGTCATTGCTGGTCGCGGTGTTGCCGGCCGGGTCGGTGACAGTGGCCTCGACGCTGTATTCGCCTTCGCTCAGCGGCGTCTCGGCGTCGACGCTGTAGGTGCCATTCTCGACGGTCGCGGTGACGGTCTGCTCGTTGCCTTCACTGTCGGTGATGACCAAGGTCACGGTGCTGCCGTCTTCGGCATCGGTGGTGCCAACGATGGTCGGCGTGGTGTCGGAGGTCAGCGCCGGCGCATCGACGGTCAGGCTCGGCGCGCTTGCGTCGATCTCGCCTACATCATTGCTGGTCGCGGTGTTGCCGGCCGGATCGGTGACCGAGGCCTCGACGCTGTACTCGCCTTCGCTCAGCGGCGTCTCTGCGTCGACCGTATAGGTGCCGTTCTCGACGGTAGCGGTGACGGTCTGTTCGTTGCCGTCGCTGTCAGTGATGACCAGGGTGACGGTGCTGCCGTCTTCGGCATCGGTGGTACCGACGATGGTCGGCGTGGTGTCGGAGGTCAGTGCCGGGGCATCGACGGTCAAGGCCAGGTCGGTTTCCGTCGACTCAGGATCCAACCCGAGGCCATCTTCGTCTTCATCGGTATAGGTGGGATCGGTGAACCCACCTTCATATTCGTAGGAAGTGCGCTCGACACGGCCATCCCGACCGACGCCAGAGGCATCCAGGAAGCCACTGCGACTGCTGCCCGGAGACCCTGCATTTTCCCCCGCTGCCGGTGCCTCCTGGATGGCCGTCGGGTCTTCGCCTCGGGCAATCGCTTCGCGCAATGCTTCTACCGTCGGGTCGACAGGTGCGTCATCGCGAGACTCTGCGAGCAGTACCTCGATACCGATCGGGGCCCCTTGCGGCACCACCAACCGAGAACCATCTTCCAGCACGATGATCGCTCCCTGCGGCGCGATCAGGGTGGCAGTAGGTTCAAGCGTCATTCCATTGACGACACGCTGCGACTCGTTAGTGGCGGAAACAACAAGTACTGTGCCTTCTGTGCGAATGACCTGAACCATGGGGACTTACTCCTGCTGGGGAAAGGTGCTGCATCATGCTGCGAAGGGCGCAATGGCATGATCGACAAAATCAGATGGTTACATTTTGATACACAAAAACACTTACCGCAACCTAGCAATTTTCCGTAGTGGTGCCACGCAACGAGACTGAGATACCTAATCTCGAAAAATACCCAGAAAACAAGGAATCACACACCACCACAATGGAAAACGTGGCCTATGTCAACTTACGGCATAACGCTGACCACTGGCGACGCATGCTACGAGAAGACGAGCCGCCGGCATGAGAAGCGCCCTCTTGCGCGTCATCATTGTAAATCCATTGTTCAACGACTTCCGACAACTGTAACAATTCTTTAACATTATCCGGCTGCAGCCGTGCGACACGCCGCAGGTGACTGCCGGGCGCCTCACCCGGGCCAGGGCCAAGCCCGGAGCGCTCCAGACGCTTCGCCAGACGACGGTAGGCTCTGACACCGGCATGTGTCGTTACCTCACGGCCAGACCAGAGCACCAGCACCGCCCCTACCAGTACCACACAGGTCAGCAATCCGAGTACCCCCCAGACCAGCCACTCCCAGCGAAACTCGCCGAACATCCGCTGCCACAGACTACGCTGCTGTTCCAGGCGGAACCCCACGACACTTCGCTGCCAGCGGTACTCGAAACGCTCCCACTGACGCCTCAGATCACGAAGCATGGAATTATTCAGCGTGAAGGCGCGCAGACCGGCATCTGCCATGAAACCCGGCTGACCTTGCAGACTGAGCGCCCCCTGGGCAATACGCTCGGGAGCCACCGCCGCCGTCGGGTCGAACCGGTGCCAGCGCCCCCCATGGAACACCTCGACCCAGGCATGGGCGTCGTACTGTCGAATGCTCAACTCACGCTCACCGCTCGCGGCGCCACCCTGCGCCTCTCCACCGAGATAGCCCGCCACCATGCGCGCCGGAATTCCTGCTGCCCGCGCCAGAAAGACGGTAGTCGATGCGTAATGCGTGCAATACCCCTGCAGGCTATCAAACAGGAAATCGTCCACACGATTCATGCCCTCAAGACGCGGGGGCGTGAGGGTGTAGTGGTAAGGCTGACGATGGAAATGCTGGAACAGGAGGCGAAGGAAGCCCTGGGGGTCTCCACCCGCCTGATGCATCAGATCACGAGCGAATGCGCGAGCACGGAGGTTGCCATCCTCAGGCAACAGCAGATCCAGACGCTGCATCCATTGTGGTGCCGCCAAGGGAGGCTGACCGGAGGAACTCAATTTCAGCAATGCACGGGTGTTGAGTGACGACATCCCTTCCAGAGTGCCGTCCACCAGATAACGCGCCTCCTGATCACTCGACAACGGAGCGCCGAGGCTTGGCCGCCAAGGGCGCGGGTCCGGCTCCAGCAACAGCTCATAACGGTGCCGGGGGCTGCCGCCGCCCACGCCCCTGCCACGCACGGCATAGCGCGACGCCGGCCCACCCAACGCACTCTGCAGCCTATCAGGGGAGGCACGTGACCAGCGCACGCCATCAAACAGACTCAAGGTATAGACACGCCAGTAGCGCTCTGAAGCTGCCGGCAAGGCACCGTCGAAACGGGCTCGGAAAGCCAGCTCGTCACTGCGCCCCAGCGCTGCGATATCACCGGGCGATACGCTATCCGTCAGACCGGTCGTGGCCTCTTCCAGCTGAGGAACGTTCCAGAGTGGCGGCAGACGGGGAAACAGCACGAACAATCCCAGCATCAGCGGCAATGACAAGCCCATCAACCAGCAAGTCTCACGCAGTGCCTCACCACTGCGGCGCGCTCCGGCGATCAGGACCAGACCACCGATCAGCCAGCCAGCGGCCAGAATCGCTGCAGCTGCCATCACCGGCCCCTGATCATGCAGGAAGGCGGAGGCCAGCACGACAAACCCCAGCCCACAGACCACGCGACCATCACGCAGGCTGTCAGTTTCCAGCAGCTTGAGCAGATAGATTCCCACCAGCAGGCCGATCATCGCCTCCAGGCGCAACATCTGCCCGTATTCCAGAAACAGCCCTGCTGCCACCAGACATACCGCCGCCAGCCGCAGCAGAATGCCGGCACGCGGCACGCGGGCGCGCAATTGCTGAAACCGCCATAGCGCCGCCAGCAGCGCAGGGAGTGCAAGCCAGATCGGCATCCACAACAGATGCAGCGCCAGCACGAGACACTGGCCAATGAACAGGTGGCGCAGTTCAAGCCAGCCAAGCGCCTGATCAGGCGTCAGAGGTTTGCGTTGCCACCAGCGGCGAGAGACATTGCCATGTGCTCGCGTCATGTCTTTGCCCTCCCGGCCAGCTCTCGAGACGCCACGGCCTGCTGCTGAACCTCCCAGGGCAGCACCGTCTCTCCTCCAAACAAGGCCAGCGCTTCCAGTACGCGTCGCCGATGCGCCCCACCACTGGCGATGGCCAGCGTCTGGCCCGGCAGGCGCAGCCCATAGGTCGCCTGTGACTTCTCCGCCGCCAGCACGCGTGCCGTCAATTCGCCGAGACGCTGTTCCATGTCGCCATGGCACGCCTCGTAGTCCAGCCACAAGGAGGGGCGTGCCGGCGTCTCGAAACGCTTGGTGACCAGCTCACCGCTGCGCCCCCAGTGCTTCCAGGCCACATGCGCCGGTGGATCACCGGCCACATAGCGACGCAGGCCGGCGAAGTCGCCCTGCTCGACCTGTTCCAGCGTATTGCGACTGCCCTGCGGTGCGGCCGGCATCTGCGGACAGGGGTGGATCATCACCGGCATCTCGATCGCGACCCAGGACCACAGACGCACCAGCCCCAGCGGCCAGCGAGACTCCAGCGTCAATGGCGGCAAGGTGAACTGCCCACGAAGAGCGACCGGCAGCCCCATAGGCGCACTGCCCTCTCCGGCATGAATCTCGAGACGCTGACGACTATTCCCGAGACGCACATCGATGGCGCGCGCCCGCGCCCGCCCGCTCAGCCGGACCAGCAGGCGCAACTCACCGCCTGCGTAGGCCTCGCCATCCGCGATCAACTGGACGCGCACACCGGCAAGATTGCGCCAGCTTCGAAAGATGCTGATCACTGCCAGCGAGAACAACCAGAATGCGAGCGCATGCGCGAGGGAATTCTCGTAGTTGATCCCCAGCAGCAGCAGCATGCACACCAGCACTGCCCAGAACAGGCCGAAGGGCGTGGGCAGGATCATCAGACGGGCATGATGGAGCGCCTCACCGCCGGCGATGGACATCCTGCGCAACATGCGCGCCTTGAGTCGGCCCCATGGTCCGACACTGGCCGCTCGTGTCATGCAGGCACCACCGCCACCTGCCCCAGCAGATGGCGAGCCACGGCATCTCCCTCCGCGACACTGCCCTCGCTCAGTCGATGGCCGACCACCGGCGCCCAGACGGCCTGGACATCCTCTGGCAGCACGTAGTCACGCCCCGCGAGCAACGCCCAGCCACGCGAGGCGTTGGCCAATGCCAGCACGCCTCGCGTCGACAGGCCGTAAGGCACTTCCGGCGACGACCGTGTGGCAGCGACCAGTGCCTGCAGGTAATCCAGCAGCGGTTCAGAGAGACGCACGCGCGTCACGGATGCCTGCCACTCACGCAGTACCTCGAGCGGCAACAGGGGACGCAGCGCCTCGATGTGCTGGCGACCGGCATTGCCTCTCAGTATCTCTCGCTCAGCCGCAGGCTCTGGATATCCCAACGAAAGACGCATCAGAAAGCGATCCAGCTGGGACTCAGGCAACGGGAAGGTACCGGATTGCTGAAGCGGGTTCTGAGTGGCGATGACGAAGAAAGGCTCCGGCAGACGACGCGTCTCGCCCTCCACGGTCACCTGGCGCTCTTCCATGGCCTCCAGCAGCGCACTCTGGGTCTTGGGCGTGGCACGATTGATCTCATCCGCCAGCACCAGCGAGTGAAAGACGGGGCCCGGATGGAAATGGAAGGCGCTCTCGCGAGGGTCGAAGACCGACACGCCGAGAATGTCGGCGGGCAGCAGATCACTGGTGAACTGGACGCGCTGCATGTCGGTGCCGATCAGACGCGCCAGTCCCTGGGCCAGCGTCGTCTTGCCAAGCCCGGGCAGATCCTCGATCAGCACGTGGCCCTGACACAGCAGGCAGCACAGAGCGAGCCGGATCTGATGCGGCTTGCCCGCCAGCACGCTCGACAGTGCAACCTCCACCTCTTCCAGCTGTTGGGGCGATACCTTGGCATTCATGCGCAGACTCCAGCACAGAGAGTGGTAGGGAGAGTGGGACAGAGAAAGCACATGCAGGCGCGTGCAGGGTCATGGCGCGCCGCCGACAGGCCATCATTGCCTACTCTTCCATGGCAGAGACGAGAAAGCCCTCACGAATGAGGCGTTCAAGCGCCATACGGCTGTCCGGCGTTGAAGGATGCAATTCCAGCGCCTGTTGCGGTGTCACCCAGAAGGCGTCAGCCACCTCCTCGGCCTGAAGCGTCAAGGGACCGTCATAACGTGCGAGGTAGGCGCTGCCATAGACATGATTGGTGGCATCGCGATAGCAGAAATCGAAGCAATGTCTGAGCGCGACGCCCCGGGCACCGATCTCCTCCTCCAGCTCGCGTCGTGCGGCCACGTGGACCGCTTCGCCCGCGCCGACCACACCTCCGCTGGCGAGGTCGAAATACCCTGGAAAGACTTCCTTGCTCATGGTGCGTTTCTGAATGCACAGCTCTCCACTGGCATTGAGCACGAAGGCATAGGTCGCTCGATGCCAGTAGCGATAACGTCGCATCTGGCGACGAGGAGCCGTACCGCATGGGCGATTGCGTGCATCAACCAATTGAATGATTTCGTCCTGGATCACCGTACCCTGTCCTTTCCCTGTGCTGATCGTCGCGATGCCACGCACCGACTGATGCCCCCACGGTAGCAGAATGCGACGCAGCTGCCTTCCACTCCGCCAGCAGGCCGCAGGTGTTCTACGCTCAAGGCATACCTCTCATGACAGGACCCCACGATGCCCGACTCGCTGCCTGCGTCCTCGACTGAGCACTCTCGTGAAGAGGAGCGGCCTGCTCCATGGCGCGATGAGGTGCTCAATCAATCGGCACCACCGCTGCGCCATGCCTTCGTCGATGACCTCCCCTTGCGTGAGGCGCTGCGCTGCCACGCGCCTGGGCTCTCGGCGGACCTGCTCACTCGCCTGGCCGACCTCGGGGCGCAGGTGGGCACGCTAGAGACCCGCGCGATGGGGTTTGCCGTCAATGCGCATCCGCCGGTCCTCCACACCCATGACCCACAAGGGCGGCGGCGGGATGACGTCGAGTATCACCCCGACTATCACCGGCTGATGCGCATCGCTCTGGAAGGTGGCTGGCACAGTGTCGCCTGGGAGGCGGAAGGCTGCGGAGGACATCAGGCCCATGTCGCCGCCCTTTACCTGCTCACCCAGGCCGAACCCGGTTTCTGCTGCCCGATCACCATGACCCATGCCGCCTGGCCCGCGCTGCGTCAGGATGAATCTCTGGCCGCCTTCTGGGGCCCTCGCCTGCGGGCCCGCAGCCACGACCCGAGAACCTGTGCCCCTCGCGACAAGCACTGCGCGACCTTCGGCATGGCCATGACGGAACGTCAGGGCGGCAGCGACGTCCGTAGCAACCTGACACAGGCACACGCTGAGGGTGAAGGCTATCGCCTCAACGGTCACAAGTGGTTCATGAGTGCCCCGATGTCAGATGCCTTTCTGACTCTGGCGCAGCTCGAGGAAGGGCTGACCTGCTTCGTGGTACCGAGGCGACGGGAGGATGGCAGCCACAATGGCCTGCAACTGCAACGCCTCAAGGACAAGTGCGGCAATCGCGCCAACGCCTCAGGCGAAGTCCGGCTGGTCGATGCGCGAGGGCAGCGCCTTGGTGAGCCGGGACGTGGCATCACCACCATTCTCGAGATGGTCCACCAGACCCGACTGGATGCTGCCACCGCGCCGGTGGCACTGATGCGCCAGGCACTGGTCGAGGCACTGCACCACTGCCAGCAACGTCATGCCTTCGGCAAGCCGCTGGCCAGGCAACCTTTGATGCAGCAGGTGCTGGCAGACATCGCACTGGAAGTCGAAGCCGGCATCGCACTGTGTCTGCGCATTGCGCGACAGTTCGATGACGCCACACGGGAACCGGATGCGCGCCCCCTGGCCCGCCTTGCGCCGGCGATCGCCAAGTACTGGCACAATCGTCGTGCACCGGCACTGCTGGCAGAGGCCATGGAATGCCTGGGCGGCAATGGCTACATAGAGGAACACCTGACAGCGCGCCTGTATCGCGAAGCCCCTGTCAACGCCATCTGGGAAGGTTCTGGAAACGTGCTGTGTCTGGATGTCCTGCGCACTCTGGCCCGTCACCCCGACGCAGGCGAGGCGCTGCTCAGCGAGCTCAGGGACGCCCGGGGGCAGAGTCCTCGCTATGACGCCGCACTGGCCACCTTCGAACGCGGCAACCTCCTTCATCACGCCGAGGAAGCCCGAGCCCGGCAACTGGTCCAGTCACTGGCCGTGCTATGGCAGGCTGCCCTGCTGATTCGCCATGCCCCTGCCGACGTGGCCGAGGCCTTCTGCGCCACTCGACTGGCAGGCACCGACATCCCCGGCGCCACTGGCGTACATGGGCTGCCGCCGGGCATGTCACCGCGCCATCTGTTGGCACGGGTACTGCCATGAGAGGCCAAGGAGACGACACCACGTGACACGACTCTCACGCGCGAGCCTGATGCTGGCAATCGCCATGAGCGGCATCCTGTGGATGCGCACCGATGCAAGCGCCGCGACGCCCCCCGTGGCGACAGACCCCATACTAGAAAATCCCGTGCTGGAAAATCCCGTACTGGAAGATGCCTTCGCACTACCAACGCCTCCGGGCGCGACGACCGCTGCACTCTATATCACGCTCTCGCTCCCCCGAGGCAAGGTCACGCTGACAGGCGCCAGCTCTCCCATGGCGCAGAGCATCGAGCTGCACGAGATGCAGATGCACGAAGGCCGGATGCACATGCGCCAGCTGGGGCACCTGCCCCTCTCCCCCAAGTCCCCACTGAAGATGCGGCCGGGAGGTGGGCCCCATCTGATGCTGACAGGGCTGACTCAGCCCATCTCGTCAGGCGATGAAATCCCCGTGACCCTGCACTTTCAGGCACGTCCGGATCAGCAGATCAGGGTTCCCGTGAAGGATTACTCCGACATCTTCACTCCGTGATCTTCCGGCTCCACCAGCCACCCCCTGCAATGCAACGCGGCCCTGACATCACCTGTCAGGGCCGCCGTCTTCTACCAGGCAATCTCATTCCTCAACGGCGCATGTCACTCCCGGCATGCGCCGGTCAGACACCCCATACGACCCGCAGCGCCAACGCCAGCAACACGATACCGGTCAGGCGATTGATCCATACCGCCCGCGCCTGAAGCCAGGGCAGCACCCGAGAGTGCGACAGTACCATCGCCACCAGCACATACCAGGCACCGTCGATGCCCATCGCCGTCACGACCACCAGCCACTTGCCCATCTCGCTCATCTCCGGCGTGATCAGCTGACTGAGCAGCGCCACGAAGAACAGGATCAGCTTGGGATTGGCCAGCGCCACCATGAAGCCATCGCGAAACGCCATGGAACGGGATGTGGTGACGGCCTGCGCCTCCAGCGCCCCGCCACGGCCCGCCCGCAATGCCTTGACGCCCAACCAGGCCAGATAGGCCGCCCCCAGAATCATGATCGCCTGGAACATGCCCGGATAATGAACGATCAAGGCACCAAGTCCCCAGGCGGTGAGCGCGGCATACAACCCGACCCCCAATGCATGGCTGATACCGGCGGCGACTCCCGCACTTCTGCCACCTCCCAGCGTGTGGCGAAGCACCATCGCCAGACTCGGACCGGGCGACATCGCCCCCATGGCGCACAGCGCAACCAGTGACAACCACAGATTCAGTGGCATCCAATGCATGACAGTCTTTCCATGTTCCATGGCAGTTCGTGAAAGCGATGCTTGAACAGCGGTTCGCCGCCAGGCGCCCCTCGAGCATCACGCGAGTTCCATTCAAGTTCAGTACAGGTTCTGAATCCCCTGCCCGCGATGGCTGACGGGATGAGAGCGCTTTCCGTGTTCAGCCTTCCCCTCTGCAGCTCCAGCGGATACGCCCGATTGTACCAAGCGTCAGACTGGCCCGGCAGCGACATCACCATGTCATGTAGGCGACATTGGTCTTGCACATGACGTGGACCATCAAGCGCGCCGGACAGCGTCGCCAGCGAATCAGAATGATCGAACGCCACATTACATGAGAACATCTTGATATGAGACTATCTTGAAGTACACGATCTTACATACCTGAAAACTTGTGCAACAAATTAACTCTTGTACAAGTTTTCAATAATCAGTAATTTCTTAATCGCTGCTCAGGGAGAGCGGCGAGTTCAGCGTAGTGATGGGCTAAGTGCACAGGCAAGTGCAGCCAGGGAAAGGCCCTGTCAGAGGATGACTCGCGAGTGTGGGGGCTATGCCACGCGGCCAGAAAGATCCGTAAGCCTGAGCTGGTGGGCTTACGAATCTTGATGACTGGCAAGCTCGCGAACTCAAGGAAATGAGACCACTACGCTGAACCTCACCGAATTCAGTCGAATGCTGAGAGGGAGAGGAGAAATGAAAGGGAAAGCTCGAGCGGCTCTGTGTTGTCCGGTATGTTCCGGCCTCAAGATGGACTATCAATACCATGCACCATCCGCCGACCATCTCGTAAACTGCCAGGATTGCCGCGAGTTCATCGGCATGTGGTCTACCCTGCGCCAGGAACTCGCGATACAGAGCACGCGCATTGCACTCCTTGACCCTTCCCTCGCAAGCAACAGCATCTACCGACGCGTCAAGAGCGTTCCACATCAGGCGTGAATCGCCGGCAGATGCGCCAGAGACAAGTAAGCCCCGACATCCGTTCGGGGCTTTTTTATGCCTCAGACACCCAGACCATCATCTGGCAAGAGCGCGAAGAAAGGACAGAGAGGAGAGAGGAAATAGAAAGAAGAGTGCTCTGGGATCACAAGGCAATGAAGTTGAGAGCAATGAATCTGAGGCGAAGGCCAGAAACGCAAACAGCCGCTCGTAAGCGACTGTTTTCAAAGGTGGTGCCGGTGGTCGGACTCGAACCGACACGCCTATTAAGCGGCGGATTTTGAATCCGCTGCGTCTACCAATTCCGCCACACCGGCAATGGAGCGAAATTATACGGAAGCCTACGCCGAGGTCAACGAGTTTTCACGCCAGATCAGACACATGCAACGCATCCCAGCGACGGATTCACGCACTGAGCGGGACAGGTCGTTCGAAAACGGGACTTCGCGGGAGCCATGCCATTCGGTATCATGAGCCACCTTTTTCGCCTGCCCAGGCTCGCCAGTCCATCCTGCGTATCGCCCCTGACCACTGCCTCTCGAGAGCGGGCAGACAGACAGACGCGCTAACGGCATGAACGCCTGCGAGCAGGGTATCTCCATTGCAGCGGAGCGCCTTCTGCGCGCCGTGCCACCAGAGTTTCCGTTGGCCATGTCACGAATCGATTCCGGCGATGCCTCTGGCGTTGCCCCCTCCGCTTCCGAGCGCCCGCTCCAGCGCAGTGATTATGATTTCAGTCTGCCGGATGAGCTGATTGCCCGCTACCCTTCCGAGCAGCGCAGTGATTGCCGTCTGCTGCACCTGGACGGCAAGAGCGGCGAGATCGTGCATCGCCACTTTCCTGACCTGCTCGAGCAGCTGGAACCCGGCGATGTCGTGGTCTTCAATGACACCCGCGTGATCCCCGCGCGCCTGCACGGCCAGAAGGCCTCCGGCGGCAAGATCGAGATGCTGCTGGAGCGTCCGCTGGATGCACACCGTGGTCTGGCGCACATTCGCTCCAGCAAGTCGCCGAAGCCGGGCACCGAGCTGATCTTCGAAGGCGGCATCACCGCCGTGGTCGAAGGTCGGCAGGACGCGCTGTTCGAGCTGCGCTTCCACGGCGAGACGCCGATGATCGAGCTGCTCAACCAGCATGGCCACATGCCGTTGCCGCCCTATATCACCCGCGATGACGAGCTGTCGGACCGCGAGCGCTACCAGACGGTCTATGCCAGGCGCGATGGCGCCGTGGCCGCACCGACGGCTGGCCTGCACTTCGATGAGCCGATCATGGCCGCCATGGCCGAGAAAGGCATCGAGACCGCCTTCGTCACCCTGCACGTCGGTGCCGGCACCTTCCAGCCGGTGCGTGTCGACAGCATTCTCGAGCACCACATGCACAGCGAGTGGATCGAGGTCGGTCAGGAAGCCTGTGACACGATTGCGCGTGCTCGTGCGGCCGGCCGTCGCGTGGTCGCTGTCGGCACCACCAGCGTGCGCTGCCTTGAAAGTGCTGCCAAGGCCCACGGTGGCGAGCTGGCACCTTACTCCGGTGACACCGACATCTTCATCTACCCCGGTTATGAATGGCAGGTGGTGGATCTGCTGATCACCAACTTTCATCTGCCGGAATCGACCCTGCTGATGCTGGTCTCGGCCTTCGCCGGGTACGAGCACACCATGGCCGCCTACCAGGCTGCCGTGCAGGAGCGCTACCAGTTCTTCAGCTATGGCGATGCCATGCTGCTGGAACGCGCCTGACCCGAGCGACACCTCATCACATGAGCCACGTCATGCGCAGTTAACACGACGTGGCTTACGCTAGCCCCACACCCGCTGCGGCCTGTTTCGCCGCCAAGCCTTAGAGAGAACCATGCGCAAAGAATGCTTCATGAGCTTTGAGAAGCTCGCCACCGATGGTCGCGCGCGACGCGGCCGCATGACCTTCCCGCGCGGCACGGTGGAAACCCCGGCCTTCATGCCGGTCGGCACCTACGGCACCGTGAAGGGCATGACACCGGAATCCATCAAGGAGATCGGCGCCGAGATCATCCTCGGCAACACCTTCCACCTGTGGCTGCGCCCGGGCACGGAAGTCATCGAAGCGCATGGTGACCTGCATGATTTCGCGCAATGGGACAAGCCGATCCTGACCGATTCCGGCGGCTTCCAGGTCTTCTCGCTGGGCAAGACGCGCAAGATTACCGAACAGGGCGTTCACTTCCGCTCACCGGTGGATGGCTCCAAGGTTTTCATGGGCCCGGAAGAGTCGATGGCCGTCCAGCGCTCGCTGGGGTCCGACATCGTGATGATCTTCGATGAGTGCACGCCGTATCCGGCCACACATGACGAAGCCCGCAAGTCGATGGAGATGTCACTGCGCTGGGCCCAGCGCTCCCGCGATGCCCATGGCGATTCCCCCTCGGCACTGTTCGGCATCATCCAGGGCGGCATGTATCCGGACCTGCGCGAGAAATCCCTCGAGGGCCTGAAGAAGATCGACTTCGATGGCTACGCCATCGGTGGCCTGTCCGTGGGCGAACCCAAGGACGAGATGATCAAGGTGCTCGACTACCTCCCCGAGTGGATGCCGGAGGACAAACCGCGCTACCTGATGGGTGTCGGCAAGCCGGAGGATCTCGTGGAAGGCGTGCGCCGTGGTGTCGACATGTTCGATTGCGTGATGCCGACCCGCAACGCGCGCAACGGCCACCTGTTCACGCCGACCGGTACGGTCAAGATCCGCAATGCCGTCCACAAGCACGATACGTCACCGCTGGACCCGAACTGCGATTGCTACACCTGCACCAACTTCTCACGCGGCTACCTGCATCACCTTGATCGCTGTGGAGAAATGCTCGGTTCCATGCTCAACACCATCCACAATCTGCGCTACTACCAGACCGTGATGGCTGGTTTGCGCGGTGCAATTGAAGCGGGTACATTGCAGGACTTCGTGGAACAGTTCTATGCCGCGCGCGGCCTGCCGGTGCCGCCGCTGGCCGACTGATCGAATCGAAGCGCGACCGGAGAGCAACCCGCTCCGGTCGCCTTGGTATCTGACTCGAGACAGGCGTGAAGCAGCGCTCGAATCACGCTCATTGCATAACAACAGTTCACTCGTAACCTCTGGAGATACACATGCTGGAATTCCTGATTCCTGCCGCACACGCGGAAGCCGAAGCGGCTGTCGCCGGCGGCGGCGCCATCGGCCAGATCGTCATGCTGGTCGGCTTCGTGGTCATTTTCTATTTCCTGCTCTGGCGTCCGCAGTCCAAGCGCGCCAAGGAACACAAGAACCTGATCAGCAACCTGGCCAAGGGTGACGAGATCGTCATCGGTGGTGGCCTGGTCGGCCGCATCACCAAGGTCAGCGAGCAGTTCATCACCATGGAGCTGAACGAAGGCAACGAAGTCAACGTGCAGAAGTCCGCCGTGGCTGCGGTCCTGCCGAAGGGCACCATCAAGTCCATCTGATCTCCCTCCTGCTGCCGGCCCCTGTGCCGGCAGCATGCTATTTCTCTCCCGCTCCACCAAGGACAGGGCTGCCATGCTCAACCGCTATCCGCTTTGGAAGTACCTGGTGATCTGCCTGGTACTTGCCGTCGGCGTGATCTACGCATTGCCGAATCTCTACCCCGAAGACCCGGCCGTGCAGATCAGTGCCGCCAGCGGCGCCGATGCCATCGACCAGCAAGATCTCGATCGCGCCACCAGCGCCCTCGAAAACGCCGGCATCACGCCCAAATCCGAGGAACTCAATGGTTCCACCGGCCTGATTCGCCTCACCAGCAACGACCAGCAGCTGCGTGCCAAGGAACTGATCAGCGACACCCTTGGCGATGACGCCATCGTCGCGCTGAATCTGGCTGATGCCACGCCGTCGTGGCTTTCCAGTCTCGGCGCCTCGCCGATGAAGCTGGGGCTTGATCTGCGCGGCGGGGTCCACTTCCAGCTGGAAGTCGACATGGACGCCGCGGTCAAGCAACGCCTGGAAGTCAACGCCAGCGCCATCAAGGAAACCCTGCGCGAGGAGCGTATCCGCTACCGCGGCAGTGAGGTCAACGATGGCACGCTGAGCCTGACCTTCTCCGACGACGAAGACCGCTCGAAGGCACGTTCACTGGTCTCGCGCGACTTCCAGAACTTCGAATACGATGAGCGCGATGTCGATCGTGGGGCCGTACTGGATCTCACTCTGACGACCGCCGCCATCAAGGAGATTCAGGATTACGCGGTCAATCAGAACCTGACGACGATCCGCAATCGCGTCAACGAGCTGGGCGTCTCCGAGCCGCTGGTGCAGCGTCAGGGCCCGAACCGCATCGTGGTCGAGCTGCCGGGCGTGCAGGACACGGCCGCTGCCAAGCGCGTACTGGGTGCCACCGCCAACCTCGAGTTCCGTCTCGAAGCGGCCAGCGACACGCCCTCCAGCGAGATGGAAACCTTCGCCTTCCGCAACCAGCCGGGGCGCACCGCCAACATCATGAAGGACGTGATCATCAGCGGTGACAGTGTCTCCAGCGCCAGCACCAGCTTCGATGAAAGTGGCCGTCCGCAGGTCAACATCAACCTGGATGGCACCGGTGGCTCGATCATGAACCGCGTCACGCGTGCTGCCATCGGCCGCAACATGGCGGTGCTGTTCATCGAGCACAAGACCCGCACGCGCACCGTGATGGAGGATGGCGAGGAAGTCGAGAAGCGCATCCCCTACACCGAGAAGGGCCTGATCAGTCTGGCGACCATCCAGAGCGCGCTGGGCAACAGCTTCCGCATCACCGGTCTGGATTCCCCGACCGAGGCGAAGGAGCTGTCGCTGCTGCTGCGTTCCGGCTCGCTGGCCGCGCCGATCTACTTCGTGCAGGAACGCACCATCGGCCCGAGCCTGGGTGCCGAGAACATCTCGCGCGGCATCCTGTCCGTCGAGCTGGGCCTGCTGCTGGTCGTGCTGTTCATGCTGGCCCGCTACAAGGCCTTCGGTGTCGTCGCCAACGTGGCCCTGACCGCCAACCTGGCGATCCTGATCGCCGCGATGTCGATGCTGGGCGCTACCCTGACCCTGCCGGGCATTGCCGGTATCGTGCTGACGCTGGGCATGGCGGTGGATGCCAACGTGCTGATCTTCGAGCGTATCCGCGAGGAAATGCGCTCCAAGATGCCGCTGCACCAGGCCGTGCATACCGGCTTCGAACGCGCCTTCACCTCCATCGTCGATGCGAACATCACCACCCTGCTGGTCGCGGTGATCCTGTTCTCCATCGGCAGTGGCCCGGTCAAGGGCTTCGCGGTCACGCTGTCCATCGGCATCCTGACGTCAATGTTCACGGCGATCATGGTCTCGCGCGGCATCATCAATCTTGCCATTGGCGGCAAGACACTCAAGAAACTCTGGATCTGAGGGGCCATCGTGATGCGACAGTTTGACTTCATGAGCAAGCGGCGCGCGGCCTTCATCGTCTCCATCGTGCTGACGATCGTGGCCATTGGCGCCCTTGTGATTCACGGCCTGAACCTGGGCCTCGACTTTACCGGCGGCACCCTGGTGGAAGTGCAATACCAGGCGGCGCCGGCGCTGGACAGCGTACGCCAGACACTGGAAGCCGCCGGCTACAAGGACGTCTCGGTCCAGACCTTCGGTGCCAGCAACGAGATTCTGGTGCGTCTGCAGCAGAGCTTCGAGGCCGGCATCGGCAATGACATCGTGGCGCACCTGCAGGCCACCGGCGATAGCGTCAACCTGATCCGTGCCGAGTTCGTCGGTGCTCAGGTCGGTGATCAGCTGCGTGACCAGTCTGGTCTCGGCATGCTGCTCGCCCTGGCCGTGGTGATGGTCTACGTGGCCTTCCGCTTCCAGTACAAGTTCGCCCTCGGCGCTCTCATCTCGCTGGGTCACGACGTCATCATCCTGCTGGGCATCTTCGCCCTGTTCGGACTCGACTTCGACCTGACGGTACTGGCCGCGGTGCTGGCCGTGATCGGCTACTCATTGAACGACACCATCATCGTCTACGACCGCATTCGCGAGAACATTCGCAAATCACGTACCGATGACATGCCGTCGATCTTCAATGACGCGATCAACGCGACGCTGTCACGCACGCTGTCCACCTCCGGCACCACCTTGCTGGTGCTGCTGGCGCTGTTCTTCCTGGGCGGCGACATGATCCACAACTTCGCCATCGCGCTGATCATCGGCGTGGTCGCGGGGACCTTCTCGTCCATCTACGTGGCAGCGGCGCTGTTGCTGGTGGTCGGCCTGAAGCGCGTGGATCTGATTCCCCCGCCCAAGGAGCAGTTCGAGGACGGCGCGCCGTAAGCGCCTCGCTCGACCGCCCGGCACGGATCGCCAGGCACAAAAAAACCCCACCTCGCATGAGGTGGGGTTTTTTTCGTTCTCCGCGTCGCCCTGCGGCTGGCAGGACTGCGAATCACGGCATCTTACAGGTGCGGCTGCATGGTCTGCGCCAGCGCCTTGTACAGGCGGGCACCCGCGGCCATCAGCGTGCCTTCCGCCACGACAACCGGCGTACCATCGGCGCTGCCGGCCAGTGCGCCACATTCCTTCAGGAACAGGCTGACGATCTCGCTATCACCGGCTTCCAGACCCAGCACGTAGACGGCATCGACACGGCCGGCGGCCAGTTCGAGCACATCCAGCAGTGCACAGCCATTGGCACGCAGGGTATCGAGCTGCGGGCCGACCTGCTGGACGATGGACAGGTAGGTGGCCAGGTGACGCGGACGCTGCCAGCTTTCCGGCAGACCCATCGCCAGACGCGCACCTTCGATGGAGGTGGCATTGGTCACGCGGATACGGTGGCCGGAATGCTGGGCGCCACGACCACGGCTGACGATGTACTCTTCGTCGGTGAACGGCGCGATGACCACGGCGTGCTCGGCACGCCCCTTGAACAGGCAGACCACGGACAGCGCGAAGCCGGAAGAGGCGGATGCGAGGTTGGAATACCCGTGCACCGGCTCGATGCGCCAGTGGTAGTCAGCGCCCTGGCCTTCGCCATCACGATGGTCGGTGTAACGGCCGGAGAGGCCGTGCTGCGGATAGCCGCGTTCCAGCTGACGCACGATGTGCGCTTCGGCGCGGCGTGCGGTGTCAGCGATGAAGGTATCGAGATCGTTGTCGTTGCGCGCGACTTCGATACGTTCACGAACACGGACGAACTGCTCTGCGGCGCCGCGTGCAGCACGCAGCGCAAATTGGACCATCGGATGCATGATCAAGGCCTTGACGAGTCGGAAGCTGTTAAAGAACGGTGTGTAACGCAGTAAGGCGGCTGGCCCGGAAATCTGCCAGCGGGTGCAACGGCCACGCTCATGACACCTGCCGGACACGGGGGGTCGGCAATGCAGGAGAGCGAATACGCTACAACAGGACGGCGAAGTCTAGCAGATGCGACGCCCGGCTGCCATCGCCATCCCCGACCTTCGGCGAAGAGAGCCGGCCTGATCGGTCAGCGCCTGACTGCTCCCCGCGCCGGCTTCATGCTAGGATATCGGGTCCTGACGCACATCCCGCCCTGCCCGGTGCCCGGGCCGCGTCGATTGCCCCGCCCTTCAATCGCTATCCTGGAAGTCCTCATGCTTGAACGTCTGCGCATTGTCCTGATCGGTACCAGCCATCCCGGCAACATCGGTGGTGCAGCCCGCGCCATGCTCAACATGGGTCTGGCCGACCTCGCTCTGGTCGCGCCGCGCTGTCAGGTGCAATGTCAGGAGTCCGCCTCACGCGCCTCCGGCGCCGATACTCTGGTCGCCAATGCCCACGTGCATGAGACGCTGGAAGAGGCCGTGGCGGACTGCAGTCTGGTGGTCGGGTGCAGCGCACGCTCCCGCAATCTGCCATGGCCGATGATCACGCCGCGCGCCTTCGGCGCCACCCTGGCCGATGAGACCCGCCTGCCGGAGGCCCGCGTGGCCATCGTGTTCGGGCGCGAGGACTCCGGGCTCTCCAATGAAGAGCTGCAGCGCTGCCATCGTCACGTCCACATCCCGACCAATCCGGACTTCAGCTCGCTGAATCTGGCCGCGGCCGTGCAGGTGCTGGCCTACGAGTGCCGCCAGGCATGGCTGGCTGATCAGGAAGCCGCCGGCGAGACCCCGCGGGCCGAGGATGACCAGCCATTCGGCATCGACTGGGACAGTCCGTTGGCCAGCCACGCAGACCTCGAGCGCCTGTTCGAGCATCTGGAAAAGACGCTGATCAGCATCGATTTCCTGGACCCGGAACAACCGCGCCAGCTGATGGCACGCCTGCGCAGACTGTACCTGCGCGCCCGCCCCGACAGCATGGAAATCAACATCCTGCGCGGGATTCTCTCGTCAGTCGACAAGCAGGTCCGCCTGGCACAGACCGACGCGGCAAACCGCACTCTTTGAGGACACGCCATGTTCACTCGACTGCGTGAAGACATCAACAGCGTCTTTGCTCGCGACCCGGCGGCACGCAATTTCTTTGAAGTCCTGACCAACTATCCGGGTCTGCACGCCCTGCTGGCGCATCGCATCAATCATTGGTTGTGGCGTCACAACGCCAAGTGGCTGGCGCGCACCGGTTCGACCCTGATGCGCTGGCTGACGGGCATCGAGATCCACCCCGGTGCCACCATCGGACGCCGCTTCTTCATCGACCACGGCATGGGCGTCGTGATCGGCGAGACGGCGCTGATCGGTGATGACGTGACCCTCTATCACGGCGTCACCCTCGGCGGCACCACCTGGAATGCCGGCAAGCGTCACCCGACCCTCGGCGATGGCGTCATCGTCGGGGCCGGCGCCAAGATTCTCGGCCCGTTCACGGTCGGCGCCGGGGCCAAGGTCGGCTCCAACGCCGTGGTCACACGCGAAGTCCCGGCCGGTGCCACCGTGGTCGGGATTCCCGGCAAGATCGTCAAGCGCGCCGAACCGGACGTGGCGGAGGAGCCGCCCGTCGATCCGGAAAGCCGCGAAGCCATGAAGGAGAAGTTCGGCTTCGATGCCTACGGCATGGGCCAGGACATGCCCGACCCGGTCGCGCGCTCCATGCACGCGATGCTCGATCACATGCATGCGGTGGACAAGCGGATCGAACAGATGTGCGGCACGCTGCGCAAGCTGGATGCCAGCTATCGCGCCGGCCACCTTCCCGAGCTGGACGATGCCGATTTCGCGCAGCTGATCGATGAGCTGGGCCCCTGTGGTGGTGAGCCCGCGGACAAGCGTCCGCAGGCCCGGCCGGTCACCCGCGAAGCCGACGCCACACCCAGCGCCTCCGGTCATGGCGAGTCCGAGCGCCAGCACGGATAAAGTTGACCAAATCAGTCGGGATTGACCCCCTCGCCGCGTCTCACCATAATGGACAGTCTGATGCGCCGTCTGCCTGCAGACGGCGCCGACACTGCGGCCCTGTCGCCGATGCCATTCGCTCCACCAGCTCACGAGTTCCGCCATGCGCCTGACCACCAAGGGACGCTACGCCGTCACCGCGATGCTCGATCTGGCGCTTCATGCCAGTTGTGGTCCGACCTGCCTTGCCGACATCTCCGTGCGCCAAGGCATTTCCCTGTCCTATCTCGAGCAGCTGTTCGCTCGCCTGCGCCGTGCCGGGCTGGTCAAGAGCGTACGCGGCCCGGGTGGTGGCTACTTGCTGGACGTCGAGCTGGAAAGCACCTCCGTGGCGCGCATCATCGATGCCGTGAATGAATCGGTGGATGCCACCCGCTGCCAGGGACTCTCGGACTGTCAGGCAGGCGACACCTGCCTCACGCACCATCTGTGGTGTGACCTGTCCGATGAGATCCATGGCTTTCTCGATGGCATCAGCCTGGCGGACCTGGTCGCACGTGAGGAGGTTCGCCAGATTGCCAGTCGTCAGCGCAAGGCCTGCGAGCCGACACCGATCACCGTCATGCCCGGCAGCTGAACCCGTTCGTCATGTCTTCAGGAAGTCACCATGTCCCAGCCGATCTACCTTGACTATGCTGCCACCACGCCCGTCGACCCACGCGTCGCCGAGCTGATGATGCGTCACCTGACGCAGGACGGCACCTTCGCCAACCCGGCCTCGCGCAGTCACATGCCGGGCTGGCTGGCCGAGCAGGCGGTCGAGGGCGCGCGTCGTCAGGTAGCCGACGCCATCGGCGCCGACCCGCGCGAGATCGTCTGGACCAGCGGTGCCACCGAAGCCGACAACCTGGCGCTGACCGGCTACATGCGCGCCAATGCCGAGCGTGGGCGTCACCTGATCACCTCGACCATCGAGCACAAGGCGATTCTGGATACCGCCAGTGCGCTGGAAGCCGAGGGCTTCGAGGTCACGCGTATCGCACCGCAGCCGGATGGCCGCATCAGCCCCCAGAGCCTGCGTGACGCTCTGCGCGCCGACACGATCCTGGTATCGCTGATGGCAGTGAACAATGAGCTGGGCAGCCTGAATGATCTCGATGCCCTCGGCGATATCGCCCGCTCGCATGGCGCGGCCTTCCATGTCGATGCCGCCCAGGCTCCCGGCAAGGTGCAGCTCGATGTCGGCCGACAGCCCATCGACATGCTGTCGCTGTCCGCGCACAAGGCCTACGGCCCCAAGGGGGTTGGCGCACTGTACGTGCGACGTCAGCCGCAGATCAAGGTCGAGGCCCTGATCCACGGCGGCGGGCATGAGCGCGGCATGCGCTCCGGCACCCTGCCCACCCATCAGATCGTCGGCATGGGCGAGGCCTACCGCCTGTGCGCCGAACAGTTCGATGCCGACCACCAGCACCTGATCACGCTGCGCCAGCAATTCGTCGCCGGACTATCCGGCCTTGAAGGCGTGCATTTCAATACCGATATAGACGTCAGCGCCCCCGGCATCCTCAACCTCGCCTTCGAAGGCGTGGACGGTGAGGCGATGCTGATGGCACTGCGCGGCATCGCGATTTCCACCGGTTCGGCCTGCAATTCCGCCAGTGTCGAACCGTCCTTCGTACTCACCGGCATCGGGGTGCCCCGTCCACTGGCGCTGGCGTCACTGCGCTTCAGCTTCGGACGATTCACCACCGCCGCCGACATTGAATCCGCGCTCGGCGAGCTCAGGCATGCCCTGACCTCGCTGCGCGCCTGACCCGGGAGACTGCTCATGGCACACCTGTCGATTTCCCCCTCCGCCGCCGACCAGATCCGTGTCGTGCTGGCCGAGCGCGGCCACGGCCTTGGCCTGCGCGTCTCGGTCAAGCCCAGCGGCTGCTCCGGCTACAGCTACGTGCTCGACTTCGCCGATGAGGCCAACGAGGAAGATGTCGTCTTCGTCGATCACGGCGCGACTGTCTATGTCGACAGCGAAGCGCTGGCCGTGCTCGACGGCTCCGAAGTGGACTACGTCAAGGACGGTCTGAACCGCTACTTCCGCTTCAACAACCCCAACGTCAAGGACGAGTGTGGTTGTGGCGAGAGCTTCAGCGTGTAGATCCAGCTTCAGCGTGTAGATCCAGCGTCAGCGTGTAGAGCTGGCTCAGCGCGTAGAGCGTCATTGCAGACAAGACGCCTGCCATCCGCGCGTCATCCAGTATCCGCATGATGGATGCAGTGGATGACGCGAGCAGCTATAATGCCGCCCACTTTTGTCGAGCCCTGCGTCGACAGAGCCCTTTTTCCGCCGCAAGGCCCCAGGCCGTGCGGCTCTTCAAAGCTTGTCTCAGGAGATTCACCATGACCCAGCGTACTCTGTCCATCATCAAGCCGGACGCCGTCGCCAAGAACGTGATCGGCGAGATCTACTCTCGCTTCGAGAAGGCCGGTCTGCAGATCGTCGCTTCCAAGATGGTTCACCTGTCCAAGGAACAGGCCGAAGGCTTCTACGCTGAGCACAGCGAACGTGGCTTCTTCGGTGAGCTGGTCGGCTTCATGACCTCCGGCCCGGTCATGATCCAGGTGCTGGAAGGCGAAGACGCCATCACCAAGAACCGCGACCTGATGGGCGCTACCAACCCGAAGGAAGCAGAAGCTGGCACCATCCGTGCAGACTTCGCCACTTCCATCGACGCCAACGCCGTTCACGGTTCTGACGCGCCGGAATCCGCTGCTCGCGAAATCGCCTACTTCTTCGGCGACAACGAAATCTGCCCGCGCGGTTGATTTCGCCTTGTGCGCCTGATGATGTCTGTCCCTTGCGGGCGTGATATCACCAGCCGTGCATGACTCGACGGCCCTGCCTGCGTGGCGGGGCCGTCGTGGTATCGGACGTGCTGAAGCGTCGTGCGCCAACCTGCATTCCCTGAAGCAGATTCGACGCTTGAGCAGGTCCGATACGCTTTTCTTGAAGCCCTGCAGCTACCTCCGCCAGTGCCGTGCGGCCATTCCCTGCCCATTGCCTGACTGCGAGTGTCCATTGAGGTCCGCGATTCATCGCCACCTCCGCTGACAGCGCCACCCTGCAGACGTCTATCCTTGTAGCTGACGCCTGCCCATCCCTGACACGACCGGCCCGAGACCATGACTGATACCACTGCAACCGCTACCGATGCCGCGGCACCTGCCGACGTGAAGCTCACCAACCTGCTTGGCCTGCCGCGCCCGGCGATGGAAGCCTTCTTCGAGAGCATCGGCGAGAAGAAATTCCGCGCCACCCAGGTGATGAAATGGATTCACCAGGAAGGCGTCGACAGCTTCGACGAGATGACCAATCTCGCCAAGCCCCTGCGCGAACGCCTCAAGCAGGTCGCCGAGATTCGCGCGCCGGGCATCGTCTATGAAGGCGAGTCCAAGGACGGTACCCGCAAGTGGGTGCTGGAAGTCAGCGACGGCAGCTATGTCGAGACCGTGCTGATTCCGTCCGAGAACGGCAATCGTCGCACCCTGTGCGTGTCTTCCCAGGTCGGCTGCTCGCTGGACTGCAGCTTCTGCTCCACCGGCAAGCAGGGCTTCGAGCGTGACCTGACCGCCGCCGAGATCATCGGCCAGGTGTGGGTCGCCACCCGTGGCGCCGAAGACCGCAAGGACACCCGCAAGCGTCCGGTCACCAACGTGGTGATGATGGGCATGGGCGAGCCGCTGATGAACTACGACAACGTCGTGCCGGCAATGAAGCTGATGCTGGACGACAACGCCTACGGCCTGTCCAAGCGTCGCGTCACCCTCTCCACCTCCGGTGTGGTGCCCAAGCTGGACCAGCTCGGCGACGAGATGGACGTCAGCCTGGCGATCTCGCTGCACGCGGCCAACGATGAACTGCGCAACGTGCTGGTGCCGATCAACCGCAAGTGGAACATCCGCGCGCTGCTCGACTCCTGCCATCGCTACCTGGCCAAGTGTGACGACGCGCGTATCGTCACCATCGAGTACACCCTGATCAAGGACGTCAACGACCAGATCCAGCACGCCGAGGAACTGGCCGCGCTGCTCGACGAGCTGCCGTGCAAGATCAACCTGATCCCGTTCAACCCGTTCCCGCATTCCGGTTACGAGAAGCCGTCACGCAATCAGGTGATGCGCTTCCAGCAGCGTCTCTATGAGCTGGGCTACACCGCCCCGGTGCGCGCGACACGTGGCGATGACATCGACGCCGCCTGTGGCCAGCTGGTCGGTCAGGTCAAGGACCGCACCCGTCGCGCCGAGCGTTACATCAACGCCATCCAGCTCGACGCCGACTGAGCCAGAGCACTTGTCGGGGCCAGATACCTGAGGCCACCACGGTGACTCCCAGCGCCAGCCATGAGCTTTTCATGGCTGGCGTTTTCGCGCGGGGAAGCCGCAAATGGCCCATGGGGATGCCTTCCGCGCGACTGTGACGACCCCCACCGCCCTGCCTGACAAACCCGCCTTGACTTGTCTGGAGTGCAGCGCTTTGATGGAGGCGCTTCTGTTGCCTGCAGCGATCCTCGCCCGCAGGCAGATCACGAGCCTTATCTCGCGAGGATTGCATGTCGAGTCGTCTGCCACTTCATCGCTTTTCCCGCCGCGGCGCCACGGCGCGAGTTCGCGGCATGCTGCTGTGCCTGAGTCTTGCCGGCCTGACCCTGTCGGGCTGCGCGACGCGCGTGGAAACCAATGACCCTTACGCGGCCCCCGATGACAACAAGGCATCGACGGCCTATGTGGAACTTGGCGAGGCCTATCTGAGTCGTAATCAGTTGCAACGCGCGGACAATGCCTTCCAGAAGGCACTCAAGCTGCAGCAGGGGAATGCCGAAGCCAAGGCCGGGCTGGCGATGATCTATCAGCGTCAGGGCGAGAACGTGCTGGCAGATGACTACTTCAAGCAGTCCATCGCCAGTGACCCCTCGTTCACGCGGGCACGCAACAACTATGCGGCATTCCTGTACTCGCGCGGGGAATATGTCGCCGCCTGCGAGCAGCTGGAAAAAGCCACGCAGGATCTGACCTATGACAACCGCGGCCAGCTCTACACCAACCTGGGGCGCTGTCAGCTGCAGCTGGGCAAGACGAGCGAGGCACGGGCGAACTTCGATCGTGCCGTCAAGATCAACCCGCGGGAGGCCGAGGCGTGGCTCGCCAAGGCGCGCATGGAACATGAAGCCGGTGACGATGACGCTGCCCAGCAGGCGCTGAGTCGATATTTCCGACTGAACGGCACCGACAGTGACAGTCTGGAACTGGCCGTGGATGTCGCCGTGGCACGCGGTGATGCACGTCTGGCGGACCTCTACGGCCGACAGCTGGAGCAGATTAGAACACGCGAGGCCGGACGCGCGGTCATCCGCACACCATGAAACCGGGGCTCGGGCGTGGCGTGACGCGGGAAACGCCCTGCGCGCCCGGCTCACCGGGCGTCACTCGGCGACAGGTTGCTTCGTTGAGGCACCGGAAGACCGAAATGCCGGTGAAAATTCTGGCCCGGCCTTGGTATAGTGCCGACGTCAACATGGCATGACGGCTTGCCATCGCCGACGAGGTCACGTCACCGTCGTGGCATGTCAGCTCGACAGCCGGAGCGGATGGTCACTCCTGTTGGCAGTCACCCGTTTTCACGACCATCGTTCACAGCAGTTGTTTACAGTAACTGTTCACAGCAATACCGGAAGAGTGCCCGGACAGGTATCCGGTCGTCCGTTCTTCCCTACAAGGATGCGCCATGAGCGAACATCAGCCCTCCCCTGACATGTCCGTCAGCGACACACTGCCTGGCAAGCTTCTCAAGGCTGAGCGGGAGCATCAGGGGCTGTCACGTGATGAAGTGGCAACACAGCTCAACCTGCGCCCCAGTCTGGTCGATGACCTGGAACGCGACCACTACGACCAGATCCCCATCGCGGCCTACCGCCGCGGTTACCTACGCGCCTATGCCCGCTTGCTGGGCATGGATGAGAAAGCGGTCGTCGGCCAGTACAATGCCCAGTTCGGCACCACCGAGGTGGAGCGCCATCCTCCTGCGATGAGCCCCTCGGTGCGCCCGCCCGGCAAGCTGGGCAAGTACCTGTTTCGACTCGTCAGCCTGCTGGTCATCGCCGGACTGATCGGCCTCAGCTACGTCTGGTGGCAGAGCGGAGACTACGGACGCACCTCACCGTCAGAGACGTCCGACGCCGCCCCCCTCAGCGAAGGCGCGACCGACGATGGTTCACCGGTCGTCAACGCCGATGGCTCGATCGAGCTGACCCTCTCCCAGACGGCAGCAGCGCCTGCCGATGACGATGCCGGGGAGGCCAGCACCGGCGAATCCGTCGCGACGACACCCGGCGCGACTCCGGCCACGACTGGCGGCGACGTCAGCGAAACCGGCACCACGCCGGCGGATGCCAGCCTCGCGGCGGACACCGCAAGCGACACCGTGGCTGCCGGCGCAGAGGACACGACAGAACCGCAAGCGGTACAGGAAGCTACCGCCCCTGCCGCTGACCCGCGCAAGCTGACACTGACCTTCAATACGGATTCCTGGACCGACATCCGTGATGCTGATGGCAAGAAACTGCTCTACGGCACCAACCCGCCAGGCAGCAGCAAGACGCTGGAAGGCAAGCCGCCGTTCAAGCTCACCATCGGCAAATCCGCGGGCGTCGTCCTTGAATACATGAACGAGCCGGTTGATCTGAAAAGCGCCACACGCGGCACCGTCGCCAAACTCACACTCGGTGAATGATCCGGAATCCCATGCATAGTCACTCCCCCATCAAGCGCCGCGTCTCGCGCAAGATTCATGTCGGCAACGTCGCCGTCGGCGGCGATGCACCGATTTCCGTGCAGAGCATGACCAATACCGACACCAACGATGTCGCCGCCACCGTCGCGCAGATCAAGCGCCTCGAGGATGCCGGTGCCGATATCGTGCGTGTCAGCGTGCCGGACATGGATGCCGCTGAAGCCTTCGGTCGCATCAAGCAGCAGAGCAACATCCCGCTGGTGGCCGATATCCACTTCGACTACAAGATCGCCCTGCGCGTCGCCGAGCTCGGCGTGGATTGCCTGCGCATCAACCCGGGCAACATCGGCCGTGAAGACCGTGTGCGTGCCGTGGTCAGTGCCGCGCGTGACAACGGTATCCCGATCCGCATCGGCGTCAACGCGGGCTCCCTGGAAAAGGACCTCCAGAAGAAATACGGCGAACCGACGCCGGCCGCGCTGGTCGAATCCGCCATGCGCCACATCGATCACCTCGATCGCCTCGATTTCCAGGAATACAAGGTCAGCGTCAAGGCCAGCGACATCTTCATGGCCGTCGCCGCCTATCGTGATCTGGCCACGCGCATCGAACAGCCGCTGCACCTGGGGATCACCGAAGCCGGCGGTCTGCGTTCCGGTACCGTGAAATCCTCCATCGGCCTCGGTATGCTGCTGATGGACGGCATCGGCGACACCATTCGTGTCTCGCTGGCCGCGGACCCGGTCGAGGAGATCAAGGTCGGCTTCGACATGCTCAAGAGTCTCAAGCTGCGTGCCAAGGGCATCAACTTCATTGCCTGCCCCAGCTGCTCACGTCAGAACTTCGACGTCATCAAGACCATGAACGAGCTGGAGAATCGCCTCGAGGACGTGCTGACGCCGCTGAACGTCTCGGTGATCGGCTGTGTCGTCAACGGCCCCGGTGAAGCCAAGGAGACCGATGTCGGTCTGACCGGCGGCAGCCCGGCGAATCTGGTCTATCTGGACGGCAAGCCGGCCAGCAAGCTGACTAACGACACGCTCGTCGATGATCTGGAACGTCTGATTCGAGACAAGGTCGCCGAAAAAGAGGCCCGTGAGGCCGATACCATCATCCGCCAGGGCTGAGCACGTCTCAGTCGGCTTGCGCATCATCACGATGCGCCTTCGTCTCCCCGCCTGACGTCATGCTGTTGCATGCCGCTGCCGCGGGGAGATGCGCAAGGATTCAGGAGAGAACGTTGAGCACCAAGATCCAGGCCATCCGTGGCATGAACGACCTGCTGCCGGACCAGTCACCGGTATGGCAATACTTCGAACGCCAGGTGCAGACCCTGATGGGCCAGTACGGCTATCGCGAGATTCGCACGCCCATCGTCGAGCAGACGGCGCTGTTCAAGCGCTCCATCGGCGAGGTGACCGACATCGTCGAGAAGGAGATGTACACCTTCGAGGATCGCAACGGCGACAGCCTGACCCTGCGGCCGGAAGGTACGGCCAGCTGCGTGCGCATGGCGATGGAGAACGGTCTGGTCCACAACCAGATCCAGCGCCTGTGGTATGCCGGCCCCATGTTCCGCCACGAGCGCCCGCAGAAAGGCCGTTATCGTCAGTTCCATCAGGTGGGTGTCGAAGCCTACGGCATGGATGGCCCGGACATCGATGCCGAGATGATCCTGATCTCGGCACGCCTGTGGCGTCAGCTGGGCCTGCTGGAGCACGTCACGCTCGAACTGAACTCACTGGGCAGCCTGGAAGCACGTGCTGCCTATCGTGACCTGCTGATCGAATACTTCGAGCAGCATCTGGATGTGCTCGACGAGGACGCCAAGCGTCGCCTGCACAGCAATCCGCTGCGCATTCTCGATACCAAGAACCCGGACATGGCCGCCGTCGTCGATGCCGCGCCGCGTCTCGGCGATCATCTGGATGAAGCCTCCCGCGTGCACTTCGAGGGCCTCAAGGCACGTCTCGATGCGGCGGGCATCCAGTACGTCATCAATCCGCGCCTGGTACGTGGCCTGGATTACTATTCGCGCAGCGTGTTCGAGTGGACCACCACCGCACTGGGCAGCCAGGGCACCGTGTGTGCCGGTGGCCGCTATGACAGCCTGTTCGAACAGCTGGGCGGCAAGCCGGTACCGGCGGTCGGCTTCGCCATGGGTGTCGAGCGCCTGATCCTGCTGCTCGAGACACTGAAACTGGTCCCGGAGGCCGTGCGTGAGACCGTCGATGTCTATCTGATGTCGATGGGCGAGCAGGCCGAAGCCGAATCCATGCGTCTGGCCGAAGATCTGCGCAGCGCCCTGCCCGACCTGCGCCTCGTGCAGCATTGCGGCGGCGGCAGCTTCAAGAGCCAGATGAAGAAGGCCGACAAGAGCGGCGCACGCGTGGCATTGATTCTCGGTGAGAATGAAGTCATCGAAGGGACCGTGGGACTCAAGTTCCTGCGCGAGGAGCGTGATCAGGAAACCCTGAATCAGCGCGCCCTCGGCGAGCGTCTCGCGAGTGTCTTCAGCGCCTGAGACGGCCAGTGAATATCCGGCGGGGCCAGTGCGCCCCGCCTCCCGAATGCATGTGCCGGCGTACCGGCCAGGTCAAGGAGACCGCCCGTGGCGGAAGAGCTCAGAAGCGAAGAAGAACAGCTTGAGGCCATCAAGCGCTGGTGGAGCGAGAACGGCAAGTCACTGATCGCCGGTGTCGTGCTGGCCGGTGCCGGCATCTTTGCCTTCAAGGCCTGGCAGAATTACGAGGCCAGTCAGTCCGAGGCAGCCTCCATGCGCTATCAGCAGCTGATCAGCCTCGTCAGTCAGCCCACGCTGGAAGATGCGGGTGTCCAGCGGGCACGCAACCTGATCAGTGAGCTGGAAAGCGAGCACGCCGACAGTCTCTATACCCAGATGGCCCATCTGCTGGATGCCAGCATGTCGGTGAAGGCCAATGACCTCGACGCTGCCGCCAAGGCACTGCAGAGCGTGGTGGACAGCGACGCCGACAGCTATCTCAAGGGGCTGGCCAGCCTGCGTCTGGCCCGACTCCATGTGGAGCTCGGCGAGCAGGACAAGGCCTTGAGCCTGCTGGCGAACCCGCCCACGACCCTCGCGGCACAGGCCGCCGCCGTGCGCGGGGATGCACTGGTGGCACAAGGCAAGCGTGATGAAGCCGTCGCGGCCTATCAAGAAGCCAGCCGCCTGTCCGAGCAGAGCGGCCAGCCGGTCTACGGGCTGGATCTGAAACTCGCCGACCTCGCCGTGGAGAGCCCGTCATGAAACTGAATCACCGCCTGTCGCTGCCTGTGTCACTGCTGACCGTCAGCCTGTTGGCCGGTTGCGCCAGCAGTGCCCAGCCAGAGTATGCCCCCAAGGAACTCGTCGACTTCGATGCCACGGTGGCGCTGGATTCCGCCTGGAGCGAATCGGTCGGTAACGGCCTGGGTCGCGCTCACTACCCGTTGGCCCCCATCGTGGCCAATGACCGGCTGTTCGTGGCTGCTGAAGAGGGTGAGCTGGAAGCCTTCGATGCCAAGACCGGCGACGAGGTCTGGCAGATCACCCTGCCGGCCGGCATCACCAGTGCATTGAATGCCGACCCGTCTCGTCTGTATGTCGGTACCCGCGATGGCAAGGTCAGCGCCATTGACCAGCAGGACGGCAGCATCGAATGGAGCACGCGAGTCTCCAGCGAAGTGCTGGCCGCACCTCAGTACAACGAGGAGCTGATCGTGGTGCAGAGCGTCGATGGCAGCGTGACCGCACTGGATCGCTTCACCGGCGAGGAACAGTGGGTCTATTCCGCGACCATCCCCGCGTTGACGCTGCGCGGCACCGGCGCACCGCGCGTCATCCAGCCGGTCACCTTCGCCGGCTTCGCCAATGGCAAGCTCGTGACCCTGGACAACCGCTCGGGTCAGGAGCTGTGGGACCTGCGGGTCGCGGTGCCCTCCGGGCGTACCGAAGTGGATCAGCTGGTGGATCTGGATGGCCAGCCGGTGCTGACCCGTGACGGTCGCCTGTACGTCACCAGCTACAACGGCCGCCTGATCGCGCTGGATGCTCGCAATGGCGAGCCGCTGTGGGACAAGCCTTCCTCCAGCTACCTGACACCGATCGTCGTGGGTGACTACCTGTTCAGCATCGACAACGCCAGCCACATCCTGGCGATGGATGCCAACACCGGCAACGTGCTGTGGAAATCGGAAGACCTCGAGGGTCGCTGGCTGACCTCACCCGCCTTCATCGATGGCAAGCTGGTGGTGGGAGATTATGAAGGCTACGTGCACCTGATCGATGCCCAGAGTGGGGAAATGGCTGGCCGCTACGACGTCGGTGGCGACGGCATCAGCATCACGCCGCTCACCGAAGGCAAGCGCATCTTCGTCTACACCAATGATGGCGAGCTGACCGCACTGGATCTCGAAGCTCCCTGAGTCCGGTCGGGAAGCCTCTGCAACGCATCAACGGCAGCCCCAGTGCTGCCGTTGATGCGTTGTGGGCACGCAATGCCGTCTACGCCATTGGTAGCGTCATGCTCGCAGTGCTAGAATACCGCCCCCGCTGACCACACGAGTCGGCTGACGCGCCAAGGTGTCGGCAGATTCGCTGAACTCAGCCCCGAGATCATTTCCGCAGAGAGTGCCAAGGCCCACTCTGCGGGCCATACTGGAGACACGCCTCGTCAGGCGCCTGCCGACGACGCCCTTCAGTGACCCAAGTCCGATATCATCGCTATCGCCCTGCCTGCACAAGGTGCTTTCCAGCCGTCATGGTTCGAAGCAGACCGCCCGGGGCCGGCATCGATGCTATCCCTGCGAATGCTGTGAGATTTCATGAACCCCGTGATCGCCCTGGTCGGCCGCCCGAATGTCGGCAAGTCGACGCTATTCAATCGCCTCACCAAGACCCGTGATGCCCTGGTCGCCGACTTCCCGGGCCTGACCCGTGACCGCAAGTACGGCACCGGCAAGGTCGGTGGCAAGCCCTACACTGTCATCGACACCGGCGGCATCAGCGGTGACGAGGAAGGTATCGACCTGATGATGGCGGGCCAGTCGCTGGCCGCCATCGATGAGGCCGACATCGTGCTGTTCATGGTCGACGCGCGCGCCGGCCTGAACATGGCCGATGAAGCCATCGCCAACCACCTGCGCATCAACCAGAAGAAGACCTGGCTGGTGGTCAACAAGACCGACGGCATGGACGAGGAAATCGGCAAGTCCGACTTCTGGACCCTGGGTCTGGGTGACCCGCGCGCCATCGCCGCCGAGCATGGTCGCAACGTCACCACGCTGCTGGAAGAGGTACTCTCGCCCTACCCGGAAGTCGAGGAAGGCGAAGACGAGGACCTGCATCCGGAGCTGGATGACCGCGGCGTGCGCATCGGCATCATCGGTCGCCCGAACGTCGGCAAGTCGACGCTGGTCAACCGCCTGCTGGGCGAGGAGCGCGTGGTCGTCTTTGACCAGGCCGGCACCACCACCGACGCCGTGGAGATTCCCTTCGAGCGTCGTGGCAAGCCGTATCTGCTGGTCGATACCGCCGGGATCCGTCGCCGCAAGAACGTGCGCGAAGTGGTGGAGAAGTTCTCCATCATCAAGACCCTGGAAGCGATCAAGAAGTGCAACGTCGCCGTGATGGTGCTCGATGCCCGTCAGGGCCTGGTCGAGCAGGATCTCCACCTGTTGGACTTCGTGCTGACCAGCGGTCGCGCTCTGGTGCTGGTGGTCAACAAGTGGGATGGTCTGGAAAGCGAAGCCAAGGAGAAGATGCGTTCCGAGATCAAGCGTCGTCTGGGCTTTGCCGACTACGCCGACCTGCATTTCATCTCCGCACTGCACGGTACGGCGGTGGGTGACCTCTACCCGTCCATCGACCGCGCCTTCGAGAGTGCCGTGGCCCGCTGGTCGACCAAGCGCCTGACCACCCTGCTGCAGGATGCCACTCAGGCGCACCAGCCGCCGATGGTCAACGGCCGTCGCATCAAGCTGCGCATGGCACACCAGGGCGGCGCCAATCCGCCGCTGATCGTGGTGCACGGCAACCAGACCAACAAGCTGCCGGAAGCCTACAAGCGCTATCTGACCAACACCTTCCGCAAGGTGCTCAAGGTCAAGGGCACGCCGATGCGCTTTGAGTTCCGCTCAGGCGACAACCCCTTCGACGGTGCCCAGGGCAGCGATGACCGCGAGCGCGCGAAAGAGCGTTCACTGGCGCGCACCAAGGAAGCCCGCAAGGAACGCAAGCAACGCCGCTGATCACAGCCGCCGCGCATGCTCTGAACAGGTTCCGCACCTGAACGACGCCGCCCCCGCAGATGACTGCAGGGGCGGCGTCTTCGTCTGGGCGCATTGCCTCAGGCCAGTGGCCGGTGCTGCACACCCCGGTCACATGATGGCATCAGGCTTCCAGCGTCTTCTGTCCCGCCCACAGGTTGGCGAACTGCCAGGCAGCACGCCCGCTGCGCACCCCGCGCTGAGTGGCGTAACGCAACGCCTCGGCACGCGCCGCCTCGTCGAAGCTGCCCGCGCCGAGACGCCATTCCACCCAGTGCTGACAGGTCTCCAGGTAGGCATCCTGATTGAAGGGATGGAAGGCCAGCCACAGGCCGAAGCGGTCCGACAGCGAGATCTTCTCTTCCACCGCATCGCCATGATGCAGCTCGCCATCGACGATATGGGTGTCGTGATTGTCGCTCATGTGCTCCGGCAGCAGATGACGACGGTTGGACGTGGCGTACAGCAGCACGTTCTCCGGCGGGCCCGTCAGGGTGCCATCCAGCACGCTCTTGAGCGCCTTGTAGGCGTCATCGCTACCCTCGAAGGACAGGTCATCACAATAGACGATGAAGCGGTGCGGCTGTTGTGCCAGCTCGGCGACCAGCCCCGGCAGCGCCGGCAGGTCGTGACGGTCTATCTGGATCAACCGCAGGCCTTCACTGCCCAGGGTGTTGAGCAGCGCACGTACCAGCGATGACTTGCCGGTGCCACGCGCGCCCCACAGCAGCGCGTGGTTGGCCGGCCGACCCGCCAGGAAGGCGCGGGTATTGGCCAGCAGCTCGCGCTTCTGACGGGCGATGCCGAGCAGATCCTCGAGCGTCAGGGCATCACGCGGCGCGATCGGGGTCAGGCGGCCGCCCAGGGGGTGGCGGGTCCACAAGGCGGCGACGTCTCGTGTCCAGTCCACCTCGACAGCCGTCGGCGGCAGCATCGGCTCCAGACGGTCCAGCAACTGCGAGAGGCGGTGTTCAAACTCTGGTGACATGATGACTCCCTGTCAGGTACATGGGGCAAGGGCCGTGGCAGGCCCATGAGATCGCGCCCAGTATCTCATGCCCGGCGAGCCCGTCTGGCCTGACGTTGCTGTGATCTCAGCAACGTATCATTTCGCTGACTGCACCACTGCGCCTATCCGGTTATGCTGTCTGCACGTTTCTTGCACGTTCAGCACCGCCTTGCCGTGCACTCGAAGGTTGTCATCGTCACCATTGCCAGGAGGCCTCAATGCCAGGATTGCTCGATCACTCATCTCCCCGCGCCCTGCGCCGTCTGCTCCCGCTGGCGGCTCTTGCGGCGTCCGTCACCCTGAGTGCCTGCGCCAGTTCTCCTCTGGGCCGAAGCCAATTGACGCTCTATTCGGATCAGGAGCTGGAGAAGATGGGAGAAGCCAGCTTCAGCAAGTACCAACAGGAGCTGCCGGTGGTGGAAGGCCGCCAGGATGCCTATGTCAGCTGCGTGGCAGATGCCGTGACCGCCAAGGTGCCCGCCAGCTATGGCATCAGCGAGTGGCAGGTCAAGGTATTCGAGGATGACTCTGCCAATGCCTTCGCACTGCCGGGCGGCTACATCGGCGTCAACACCGGTCTGCTGGAAGTCGCCGAGAATCAGGATCAGCTGGCGACCGTCATCGGCCATGAGATCGCCCACGTGCTGGCCCGCCATGCCAATGAGCGCGTCTCGACCCAATCCCTGACGTCCGCAGGTCTTTCCCTGACCCAGGCACTGGCCGGACTGGAAGGCACCGGCGGTGACCAGCTCATGGGATTGCTGGGCATGGGCGCGGAATATGGCGTGCTCAAGCCGTTCTCGCGTTCACATGAGTCCGAGGCCGACCTGCTGGGGCTGGACCTGATGGCCGAAGCCGGCTTTGACCCACGTGCCAGCATCAAGCTGTGGGCCAACATGAACGCCTCCGGTGGCGCTCAGCCCCCGGTCTGGATGTCCACTCATCCCAGTGACGAGCAGCGCATGACCGCGCTCAACGAGCGCCTCGAGACCGCATTGCCGACCTACCAGCAGGCACGGGCCGCCGGCGAGAAGCCCAACTGCGACAGGCTGCGCTGAGCCGGCTTACGCAGGAGAACGTCCCCGTCTTCCAGAGGCGCCTGTCGGGCGCCTCTGGCATCTCTGCCGCGCATTCATCGATCTCGCGCCCCGACGTCTCACCGCCGTGCGCCACTCTGAATCCGGACGACTCCACCAGGCGCATGAATGTAAAAAGGTGGCGCCAAATGTGTCGATATACGCGTTGTGAGTGGCGACGTTGCTAGTCTTTAGACATGCGCTCACCTACCCCTCGAGAAATGTCACCGTGAGCGTCCTCTCGCCCCCAGCCAAGGATGTATCACATGACGCGACATGCACTCATCATCGACGATGATCCGGACTTTCGTGAGCTGATCGCCGGACTGCTTTCCACCTTCGGATTCAGCTGCATGGAAAGTGAGGGACTGCAGGACATCGCCTGTGACCCTTCCTCTCTGCAGGCAGACCTCATCCTGGTGGATTATGAACTGGGGGACTTCACCGGTGCTGATGTTCTCAGCTATCTGCGTGAGCGCAATGTCGAGGCGGGCATCATTCTGATGAGCGCCTGTCACGATGACGACATGCAGGCGATGATCAATCAGGGCCGACGCAGTGGCCTGGACATGCTGGGACAGCTCAGCAAGCCGTTCGATCTCAAGCATCTGGCGTCCATGCTCAATGATCTCGATGAACACCATAATCCGCTGACGCTCGCGGAGCTGGATGAGGCCCTGGCCCAGCAGCAGCTGCATCTCGTCTATCAACCCAAGATCGATCTTGCCAGTGGCCAGCTGAGTGGTGCCGAGGCCCTCGTGCGTTGGCAGCACCCTCTGCGCGGCATGGTCATGCCCAACCAGTTCATCGCCCTGGCGGAGCGCAGCAATCGCATCGAATCGCTTACCTGGCAGGTCATCAATCAGGGATTCGGTCAGCAGCAGGAGTGGCAATCACAGGGCCTCACGCTGAATCTGGCGCTCAATCTTTCCCCACAACTGCTTCGCTCGCGCGACATGCTGAAGAAGCTTGATGCACTTGCCAGCCAGCATCAGGTCGACCCCCATACGATCACCCTGGAGCTCACGGAAAGTTGCGGCATAGACTGTCTGACCTACGCCCGCCATCTCCTGAACGCCATTCGCGAGCGCGGTTATCGCCTGGCACTGGATGACTTCGGTACCGGCTTCTCCTCGATGATGCAGCTCTACAATCTGCCCTTTGACGAACTGAAGATCGACCAGTGCTTCGTCGGGCGCAGCGATAGCCACCCCGAAGCCCGTGCCATCACGCGCACCATCGTCGAGCTTGGCCAGCGACTCAATCTCGCTGTCGTCGGGGAAGGCATCGAGACGACACAGCAACGCGACTACCTCTGCGATACTCGCTGCAATCTCGGCCAGGGCTATCTCTTCGCGCGGCCCATGACAGTCACCGACTTCAATGCCTGGAGCCACTGCCCACCCACTGCCGTCAGCGCCCTCATCCAGCGCCATGCGCCTTCCGTTCACTGACGGACAGGCTTCCCATCAACGCATGCCCGGATCAAGAAAGCCGACTCGAGCAAGCGAATGCTCCTTCAAGACAGAAACGCCACTCATGTCACCATGGGTGGCGTTTCTGTCTTGCGAGCCCTGCACTTCCTGCACTCCCTGCACTTCCTGCACTCTTTCTCTTCCGCTTCACTTCCCTTCGCTCGCCTATCGCCCTCACATGAGGGCTCCTGCAAAAGGCACTTCAGGAGAAAAAGCCCTTCAGGAGAGCAGATATCCCTGCTCGAGAAGACTGTCGCGCGTCGGCACACTCAAGGCGCGCAGCGTGGCGACATGATGATGGGCCCGGGTCATGTCTTCGGAGATCGCGGCCTCCTCCAACGCCCTGGCACCGCTGGCGATACCGCTGCATCCCAACGAAGCAGAGGCCCCTTTCAGGGAATGCGCTTCCCGCTTGAGCTCCCCGAGATCTCTCTGCTGCAGCAGGGTCAACATCACGTCGACTCGCCCCTCGAGGCGCGCCAGGTAATTGCTCAAGAGTCGTGAGTAAGCCTCGCGACTCAGGGTGGCAAGCAGCTCCTGACAGGTCGCCTGCTGAAGCAGCGATGACGGGTTGCCCTGCAGGTCACACTGATCAGAGGCCGGATCGGCGCCAGCATGTGTCTCATCTGATGACGGCTCCGTACCGAGCGGCGCCGCTTGCTCATCCGCCAACGGCACGTTGACGCCACTGGCGGAGGGCTCCTCCGCCAGGCTCGCCATGGCGAGGACTTCCATGCCAGATTTCGCGTCAGACTCCGCGCCAGAGCCCACGCCAGCGTCCACGGGAATCTCCTGCTGGCGGGACGTCAGATATTGGTGCAGCACCTGCTGCAGGTCATCACGAGTGAAGGGCTTGTGCAGGACACCGTCCATTCCGGCCTCGATGCAACGGCGTGCATCTTCCTGCATCACGTTGGCTGTCATCGCGATGATCGGCAGGCGGGTCGCGGACGTCTCGGCTTCCCGTTGACGCCAGCGTCGTGTCGTCTCCAGACCATCCAGCACTGGCATCTGCATGTCCATGAAGATCAGATCAACCTCATGGTCCGCCTGCGACAGCCAGGCCAGCGCCTGCTCCCCCTCCTCGACGATCGTGACCTGCTGCCCCAGATATTCCAGCATTGCGCGAGCCAGCGACTGATTGACCTCGTTGTCTTCCACCACCAGAACGCGGGCCTCGGGCAAGGGGGCTTCCCTCGCCGTCTGCTGGGGGCAGGCCTCGGAGGCCGTCAGCACCGGCAACGGCACGCGACACCAGAATCGACTGCCGAGGCCAAGATGACTCTCCACGCCGATCTCTCCACCCATCGCCTCCACCAGCCGCTTGCAGATGGCCAACCCCAGCCCGGTCCCTTCATGGCGACGTGCCATCGAGGTATCCACCTGGGTGAAGGGGGCAAACAGCTGACTCACCTGGTCAGAGGCGATACCGCAACCGCTGTCGTGGATCTCGAAATGAAGGGTCTCGTCCTCTTGCGATGACACCCGCAACCGGATGGTCCCCTGGGGACAGAACTTGAACGCGTTGTTGAGCAGGTTGGTCAGCACCTGGCGCAGACGATTGACGTCTCCCTCGACCCAGACCGGCAGGTCATCGGCACGCTCCTCCAGGAAGATGCGCGAGCCCCCCTTGCCGGCACCGTCTACCTGACGGGTGTAATGCGCGGACAATGACTCGAGAAAGTCGGGCAGCGAGAAGCAGCGCCGGTCCAGCTCCAGCTTGCCGGCCTCGATCTTGGAATAATCCAGCACGTCATTGATGACGGCCTGCAGACTCTCGGCACTCTGACGCAGCATCACCAGATATTGCTGCCCACGCTGGGTCGAGACTTCCTCACCGATGAGGTCCGATACGCCGACCATGCCGTTGAGAGGCGTGCGTATCTCATGACTCATGATCGCCATGAATTCCGACTTGGCACGACTGGCGGCCTGCGCCAGCTGCACCATACCATCCAGCTCCTGAGTACGCTCCTCCAGCTTGCGGGTCTTGGAGGCCCGCCCGCGACTCTCGACGATCAGAGCGACCACCAGGACAGTGCCGCTGAGGGTCATCAGCAGGACCAGTGACAGCGCGAGTGCATACAGATTGAGAAGCTCCGTACGCTCCTTCGTGCGCTGCAAGGCAGCCTCCGCGTTGATATCCAGCAGCAGCTTGCCTGTCTGCTCCTGAAGAGAGACCAGGCGACTGAGCAGCTGCGCGTAGAGTGCCTCTTCACGCTGCTGACGACTCGCAAGCTCCATGATGCCGTTGTCCAGCACCTCGATTCTGGGCAGCATCGCCAGCAGCTGGACATGCAGTTCCGGCATCCCCGCCAGCATGCTGCCGAGTTGACCGTTCTGCAGCAGCTGTACCCGGCTGTACAGGATGTCCAGACGCAACAGCAGCTCACTGTCATCCATCAGTTCCGGTGGCGTGGGAGACTGCTGCTCCTCGGCCACCACCATGCGCAGCTCGCGTACCTCCCTGTCGAACTGATAGACCGCCCAGATCAGGTTCTCGCGCAGCTTGTGCTCAAGGGCCTGCTGGCGTTGGTAGACCAACACGCCAGTCACCAGTGCCGAGACGAAAAACAGCGTCGCGGCAATGGCGATGGCGGTCCTGAAATGCAGAGAACGAAGAGGATTCATGCACAGGCATCCTGCCAGAGCTCATCAGACGGAGCGGAGAATGTGGGCTCAGCGTTCGATGACGATCCGCTTCACCTGCCAGACAGAGCGAGTCATGATTTCCTCGTTGAGGAGATCCGGCTGCTCGCTGAAGGGATAGATGATGAAGATCGGGCCATTGTCGCGTACCCGAAGACGCTTGCCCTCGGCCTGCATGGCCAGTATCACCGGGTAGTCGAAGTAATCCTGCACCGGGGCATTGGCCGCGTAGTCATTGAGCGCGACGATGCGCATGGTGCCACTGTCAACGCCCACCGCCTCCATCAGCGCCGAACCGAGCGGTCCGCTGAAGCTGACTTCACCGTCATGCCATGGCGTGGTGGTCACGGTTTCCCGCTGTGGCAGCGCTTGTAGCATCGCGCGATCGAAATGTGCCTCATCACCGGCATTGACGTGACGGATATCACCCGTGACGCGCAGCACGACCGGCCCTTGCGGTGCTTCCAGCGCCAGGGCGAAGGGTGAGAGCGACAACGCCATCAGCAGGAGCCAGTGGCGCATGCGACGTGACGCCAGAATGCAGCGGCGTGAGAGTACGAGAAGAGGCATGAGGGAGACTCCTGTGGATCATGGGTAGCCATTGATCACGGCCAGTGATTCACCGTCGCGAGGCATCATCGCCAATCACGAGCCACCATGAGCAGAGGTGCACGACAGCAAGAGAGCAGCTGGGAACGAGTATAAGCCGCCATCGTCGGGCCAAACGTGAACCATTGTGACGCGGTCTCACGCAAGGGGCGCGTAGACTGCTGGTCATACCCACGCAGGGAGGCAACGACATGCATATCGGCATTCTCGAAGATGACCATGATCAACGTGATTATCTGACCCTGTGTCTCGAGTCCCAGGGGCATGAAGTGGCAGGATTCGAACGCGCGAGCCAACTGTTGCGCGCATTGCGTGAACGCAGCTTCGATCTGCTGATCATCGACTGGCAGCTGCCGGATGCCTGCGGCATGGAACTGACGCGTACGCTGCGCAATGAACACGGCTGGCAGGGGTTGATCCTGTTCATCACCGCAAGCCAGGGAGAGGAGGATGTCGTGCATGCCTTGCAGCATGGTGCCGACGACTTCCTGAGCAAACCCATCAATCCCAGAGAGCTGTCAGCCCGGGTGTCCGCGCTGGGACGACGCCTTGCCAACAGCAAGGCCAGCAATGGATCGCAGGAAGTGGAAGCGCTCCCCGGCCAGTACCGGATCGAACAGGATGAGCACACCATCTGGTGCGGCGAACATCCCGTCAATCTGACGCAGCGCGAATACCGGCTTGCCGTGCTGCTGTTGCGTCATGTTGGAGAGCTGTTCTCGCGGGCTTACCTGCTCGAGATGGTCTGGGGGATCAATGGCGACATCTCCACCCGCACCGTCGACACCCATATCAGTCGCCTGCGCCGCAAGCTGGAACTCGACGGTCGGCGTGGCCTGCGCCTAAAGAGCGTGTATCAACATGGCTATCGTCTGGAAACCTGCACGCCATCGGCGCTGTCCGCTGCCAGCGCTTGAGAATCGTACCCACCTCCTCGGTATCCACTTCCTTCTCTGCCCCGCAACGCAAGAAGCCGGAACGTCGTTGAACGAAGTGCCGGCTCCTGCATGCATCCCGAACACCCGGGCTGCAGTCACTGACTGACCTGCCTCAGCGACCTGTCAGCCGCTGACCAGCATCTTGCGCAGCATGTCCGCCACGGGTGCCGTATCCGGGCGCTTGTGGCGCCACAGGAAGTAGGACTCGGCCGCCTGCTCCACCAGCATGCCGAGACCATCCTCGCCCCGTGCCCCCTGCTCGCTGGCCCAGCGCATGAAGACGGTCGGCTCGGCGGCATACATCATGTCGTAGGCCAGCGCCTGCGATGAGAACAACGAATCCGGCAACGGCGGCAACTCACCGCCCAGCGATGCGCTGGTGCCATTGATGACCAGATCGAACTGACCCTCGATGGCCTCGTAGCTGCCACCGGAGAGCTGACAGCCATCTCCCGCCAGGTCCGCGAAGTCCTCGGCCAGCGCGCTGGCCTTGGCAGCGGTGCGATTGGCGATCACCAATGCCGCAGGCTGCTTGGCCAACAGAGGCTCCAGCACGCCACGCACGGCGCCGCCAGCGCCAAGAATCAGGATACGCGCGTCCGTGAGCGGGGCCTCGAGACGCTCGAGGTCACGGGTCAGCCCGACGCCATCGGTGGTATCGCCATACAGCTGGCCATTCTTGCCCAGCAGCAGAGTATTCACGGCACCGGCGCGACGAGCGCGCGGACTCAATACCTCGACCAGCCGATAGGCCTGCTCCTTGAAGGGCATGGTGACATTCGCCCCCTGCCCGCCTTCAGCGACGAACTCGGCCCAGCCAGCCGCGAAGTCATCCACCGGCGCCAGTCGCGCCTCGTAGCTCAGGGAGTCCTTGAGCTGCTCAGCGAAGGCACGATGAATCAGCGGGGATTTCGAGTGGGCAATCGGGTTGCCGAATACAGCGTAGCGGGACATCAGGACTCCGGTGACAATCACAGTGAAACATCAGGGCCAATGACGCGATCAGGCCTCTTCGCCCAGCCAGTCGCGGGCATGCAGGAAGTCACGATAGAGCGCGGCTTCGGGACTGCCTTCCTCGGGCTGGTAACCATACTCCCAGTGGACCACCGGCGGCATCGACATCAGGATGGACTCGGTGCGTCCGCCGCTCTGCAGGCCGAACAGGGTGCCACGGTCCCAGACCAGATTGAATTCCACGTAGCGCCCGCGACGATAGAGCTGGAAGTTGCGTTCACGCTCGCCATGGGCCGTATCACGACGGCGCTCGACGATGGGCAGATAGGCATCGAGGAAGCTGTCTCCCACTGACTGCTGGAAGGCGAAGCAACGCTCGAAACCCCACTCGTTGAGATCATCGAAGAACAGGCCGCCGATGCCACGCGTCTCACCGCGATGCTTGAGATAGAAATACTCGTCACACCAGGCCTTGTAGCGAGGATAGACATCGCTGCCGAAGGCGATGCAGGCATCGTGCGCGGTCTGGTGCCAATGACGGGCATCTTCCAGCACCGGATAGAACGGCGTCAGGTCGTAACCGCCTCCGAACCACCAGACCGGCTCCTCGCCTTCCTTCTCGGCGATGAAGAAGCGCACGTTGCCATGACTGGTCGGGACATGCGGATTATGGGGATGCAACACCCAGCTGACCCCCACCGCGTGGAAACTGCGGCCCGCCAGCTCAGGGCGAACGGCAGTCGCCGAGGCCGGCAGCTCGTGACCGAAGACATGCGAGAAATTGACGCCGCCCTTCTCGAAGACACCGCCATTCTCGATGACTCGTGAGCGGCCGCCGCCACCTTCGGCACGCTCCCAGCTGTCTTCCCGAAAGTCAGCCTTGCCATCGCAGGCTTGCAATGCATCACACAGGCGGTCCTGCAGGTCGAGCAGGTAGACCTTCACGTCTTCAAGATTGGCGTGTGCCACGATGCCTCCGGTGAATCGAAAAATGAAAGATGTCAAAGCGACGATAACGTCGCTGCGCTTGCCGAGGAAAACGAAAGCGCCAGCATACCCCTCCCGCGCGGGCCGGGCAGACGAACTCGTCTGCGTGCCTGACCTGCATCAAGAAAGTGAACGCTCAGGCCCGCAGGACCTCGCCGGTCACCAGATCACGAATGGTACTGGGGCGAGGATTGCCGCCCAGCGGCCCCGTCAGAATCACGTCATCCGCCAGCGCCTCACCGAAGGCAGCCTGCACTTCGGCAGCCGTCATCGCCGGAGCGTCTCCCGCACGATTGGCCGAGGTGGATACCAGCGGGCCATCCAGCGCCGCACACAGCGCCTGGACCAGAGGATGATCACTGACACGTACCGCCAGACTCACGTGCTCTCCCTTGAGCAGCGGATGGGCGCGACCATTGTCAGGCACCAGCCAGGTGAAGGGGCCGGGCCAGCTGGCCATCAACCGTTCACGTTGCTGCTCGGAGATCCCTTCAAGCCAGGGCTCGATCTGCGTCACGTCGCCGGCGATCAGGATCAGTCCCTTGGACGGATCGCGCTCCTTGAGCCGGATCAGGCGCGACAGCGCCTCGCCATCGTCGGGGTCACATCCCAACCCCCACACGGCTTCGGTGGGATAGGCGACGATGCCGCCACCACGCACATGCTCGGCAGCCGCCGCTACCGCGGAAAGATCGAACGAAACAGCACTGGCATTCATGATCCGCACGGACTCCTGGAAATGGACACTGGCAGAGAGGATACGGCGAGGCGGCTTGCCTGTCGCCGCATCGACAGTCGGCGGATTCTACCACGCCACTCAGCGCGAGGCCGACGCAACGCTGAGTCGCGCAGGCATGACTTATGATGGCACCGACATCACGTCATCATCCCGCAATCGCATCATCCCTGGATCACGATGACCGCAGGTCACCACGAATCCACCCTCTCCTCCCGAACAAGGAAACCCTGCCTCATGCGCCGTCTTGCGACCCTCGGTACGTCTGCCGCCCTCCTGTTGACGATGGCCGGCTGTGCCAGCTCTGGAGCCCCGACAGCGGAACAGACGCCTTCCCTGAATTCCACCGAAGGTGGGGCCCCCGCCGCCGCCCAGGCCGCTCCACTCAGCGACCAGGCCATGCTGGCGACCCTCTGGATACAACGCAGTGCTGAATTCCATGGTCTGTCGCTGCAGGCCTTCAATGTGGCGCATGATCGTCTGAATCTGGCACTCGCGCGCCGCAGTGCCGAGGACAAGCCACTCGCGGTGGTCGTGGATGTCGATGATACCGTGCTCGACACCACCAGCTATGGTGGCTGGGCGCTGCGCGAAGGCCGTACCTACGACAGCCAGAGCTGGGCGGACTGGGTAGACGACGCCGTCTCCACCGCCTCCCCGGGCGCCGTCGACTTCCTCAACTACGCCCACGACAGCGGTGTCGATGTCTACTACATCACCAATCGCAAGGCGGTCGGCAAGCAGGCCACCATCGACAATCTCGCCGCACTGGGCTTCCCGCAGGCGAATGCCGAGCACGTGATGCCGCGTACCGACAGCTCCGACAAGACCGCACGCCGCGCCAGCGTCACGGCCGAGCACGACATCGTCATCCTGATGGGTGACAACCTGGGGGACTTCGATCAGGCCTTCCAGCAAGCCACCAGCGCGGCACGCCACGCGGAAGTCGAGAAGCAGGCCGGTGAATTCGGACGCCGCTTCATCATGCTGCCCAACCCGACCTACGGCGAATGGGAAGGTGTCGTCTATGACGGCAACTGGGGAGCAAGCGATGCAGAGAAGCGTGCCATGCGCGAGGCGGCACTGAATGTCTGGCAACCCGAGAGCGGCAGCGTCAGCCAAGGCAAGTGAGTTCACGTTGCCGGCCATGCATGGCCGGCAACGCCCTCAGGCGAGCGTGACTCGCCTGAGGGTTGCAGAAAACAGGAACGCCCTTCAGATGCCGCCGAGGCAGCGCTGAAGGGCGTTTTGATGTCTAGAGACGGCTCGCTGCGCAAGCTTGCGTGAAACACGACGGGCCATGACGGGATGTCTGAACGGCTTACAGGCGTTTCCAGCCTCCCGGCGCCTGCACCACACGCCCTTCCAGCTCCAGCTCCAGAAGCTGCATGCTCAGGACACTCACATGCGTCCCCGAGAGCTCCACCAGTTGATCCAGTGCCAGTGGCATCGCACTCAGATAACACAGCGGGGCAGGCACAGGTGACGTCTCCGCGACAGGCCTGTCCCCCTCCAGCAGCGGCAGATTCTCGGGTAGCGCATTGCCGCGCGCCCCCGTCGGCACGGAACGGGAGGAGGAGACGCGAGGCGTGGATGGCGAGTCAACGACACCTCGAGGGCTGGCCAAGGGGCGACGCTGCTCCGTCGGCATCAGATGGCTCAGCTCGGCGAGCATGTCATCGACATCACGCACCAAGGTAGCCCCCTGACGGATCAGCTCCAGACATCCGCTGGAGGCGATGTCATCGATCCGCCCGGGCAATGCGAAGACCTCGCGGTTCTGCTCCATCGCCAGACGCGCGCTGACCAACGAGCCGCTGCGCAGCGTGGCCTCCACCACCAGCACGCCATGCGAGAGGCCGGTGATCAGACGATTGCGACGCGGGAAATGACGGGCATGCGCCCCGGTACCAGGCGGATGCTCCGACAGCAGCAGGCCTCCGCTCTCCAGCAGCCGGAGCCGCAACTGATGGTGCTGGGCAGGATAGGTCACGTCGACGCCACACCCGAGCACGGCGAGAGTCGAGGGTGGCGCGGGATAGGCATCGGCTTCCAGGCGCAGCGCAGCATTCAAGGCCCCCTGATGCGCTGCGGCATCGATGCCCAGCGCCAGGCCACTGGCAACGCTCCAGCCCCGGGAGACCAGCTCGGCGGCCAGGTCATGCGCATGCGTCATGCCAGCGGGGCTCGCCTTGCGGGCACCGACGATGGCCAGCATGGGCTGCTCGAGCAGGGAGCGCCTGCCCAGGGCCCACAGCGCGATGGGCGGATCTGGCAACAGCGCCAGCATGGCAGGCCAGTCGGCATCGGCGGGGGTCAGCAGATGACGCCCCTGCTCTGGCGCATGCCAGGCAAGATCCGTCATCACCTGCTGATGAAGCGGTGAAGATGCGGGTCGCTGACACCACAGCCGCACAGGCGCGGCAAGGCGCGACGGCAGTGCCGCCAGCCACCCCTGTGGCCAGTCAGCTCGTTCAAGCAGCTTGGCCACGGTGTGCGTACCGATACCCGGAAGACGCGCCAGAAAGACGAAATCCGCCCGCGAGGGGCGGCGCTGCTCGACATCACCATCGATCGACACGCCACACCTCCCGAGCGGATGCTCACAGTTGCGGATCAAATACCGGGCATGTCTGCTCAGCCATGCGGCTCCAGCAGCTTGTCTCCGACACTCAGCGGGCGCTCCGCCCTCATCACCAGGGCATAGCTGACCTTGTCATAGATACGGAAGACCATGAGCAGGCCGCCCTCTTCACCCGGCAGAGTGATCGGCTCCCCTGTCTTGGGGTCGGTGATCGTCTCGCCCTGACGCTCGACACCGAACACGAAGCCCGGCTCCACGCCATCCCGGCTCCCGCGGTTGAGCGCCACGATGTCATTGCGACCGATGTTGCGCAGTCCGTCCGGTGCCGCGAGGATCTCGCCGCCCGACACCTCGACGGGAGGCTGTGGCTGGAAGCTGGTGCTGATGGCCCCGCCATCGGCCGGCAACAGCAGATCACCGTTGAGAATCTCGCGATTGGCCGAGACCACATGCATCACGCCGATGTCGCCCTCGCGACGCTCCAGCTGGACATCCCCGATACTGATCATCTCCAGGCCCAGGAATTCCTGGGTGACAGGGTCCAGGTAACGCTGCCCCGTCCGGTAGATGCTGAAGGTGTCATAGGCCGGCCACTGACCACGCGCATAGACGGTATCCCCGGCACCACTGATCAGACGCGTGTCGTCACCGGCCACCACGTAGGGCGCATTCTCGAGCAGGCCAGGATCGACCACGCGGTGGTCCTTGAGGAAGGCGGAGATCTTCTCGAGCGGGATCGGTGGCACGGCCTCGCGCTTGGGAATCTTGCGAATCTTGGGCGAGAGCTTGACCACGCCGCCCTGGCCACGCTCTAGGCGCAGACGAGGCTCGCCGTTCTCGTAATAGAGCGAGATGCGATCTCCCGGATAGATCAGGTGTGGATTCTTGATCTGCGGATTGGCACGCCAGACTTCCGGCCACAGCCAGGGCTCACGCAGAAAGCGTCCCGAGATGTCCCACAGCGTGTCGCCGCGCACCACCACATAGGTGGAGGGTACGTCATCACGTACGGTTGCTGCCTGCGCCAGCGACGTCCCTGCGCTTGCCCCCAGTGTCGCCATGCCAAGGAGTGCCGTGAACACGGCGTTGCCGACCAGTCGTTTCATGCCCATTCCTGCGTCCCTTGCGTTGATGCCACCTGTTGTTGTCGGTGGTGATGGCCTGTCTCAAACCCGCGCCGAGCGCGTGCCGCCCAGCCTTGCCCCTGCCTGACGGAACTCGCGATCAATCATGACTATTGCCGCGATAGTAGCAGCATTGAAGGCCATCGGTTCCGTTCCTCGGCTGTGCACACTACAATATCAGGCAAATCTCCACTGACAGCACAACGGTAATTACACCAGTCATGGCCAAGCGCGAAATTCTTGAATTCCCCGATGAGCGTCTGCGCAATGTTGCCGCCCCGATCGATACCTTCGACGCGGAACTGCAGACCCTGATCGACGACATGATCGAGACCATGTATGACGCGCGTGGCATTGGCCTCGCCGCTACCCAGGTCGACGTGCATCGTCGTCTGATCGTCATCGACGTCAGCGAAGATCAATCCCAGCCCTTGGTATTGGTCAATCCCGAATACACGCCCATCGGCGAAGCGCAGGAGCCGATGCAGGAAGGCTGCCTGTCGATCCCGGAATACTACGCCGAAGTGCCGCGCTATCTGAAAGTACGGCTCAACGCTCAGGATCGCAACGGTGAGGCCTACGAACTCGAGGCCGAAGGCCTGCTGGCACATTGCATCCAGCACGAGAACGACCACCTCGAAGGCAAGCTGTTCGTCGACTACCTCTCCCCGCTCAAGCGTGATCGGGTGATGAAGAAGATGCAGAAGCGCCACAAGCTGCAGGAAGCGTGATCCGCGCGCCGGAGGGGACTCCGGTGCGCCATGTCACATCGCAGGGAGGCCGGGGGATTTCCTCTGGCCTCCCTGCTTGTTGATGAGTGATTCACCGGCACCGCCTGAATCCCTCCTTTACCGTCAGCACCTTGAGCCTGGCCCTCGGCCGCGCTCCCCATATGAGAGCTCTTGCATGTCGAAAGCCCTGCGCATCGCCTTTGCCGGCACCCCCGATTTCGCCGCCGAATGTCTCGCCGCGCTGCTCGAAAGCCGCCATGAGATCGTCAGTGTCCATACCCAGCCTGACCGCCCTTCCGGGCGCGGCCGCAAGCTGACCCCCGGCCCCGTCAAGCAGCTGGCACTCCAGCACGACCTTCCCGTCCATCAGCCGCTCAACTTCAAGGACGAGGCCGATCGCCAGATCCTGCGCGATCTCGAGGCCGACATCATGGTGGTGGTGGCCTACGGGCTGATCCTGCCGCAGGCCGTGCTCGACATCCCGCGCCTCGGTTGCCTGAACATCCATGCCTCCCTGCTGCCACGCTGGCGCGGTGCCGCGCCGATCCAGCGCGCCATCGAGGCCGGCGACAGCGAATCCGGTGTCACCATCATGCAGATGGATGCCGGCCTGGACACCGGCGACATGCTGCTGATCCGTCGCACCCCGATCACCGCCAGCACCACTGGCGGCGAGCTGCATGATGCCCTGGCGGCACAGGGCGGCGAGGCCATCGTCACGGCCCTCGACGCCATCGCCGATGGCGATCTTCCGGCGACCCGACAGCCCGAGGAAGGTGTCACCTACGCCGCCAAGCTCTCCAAGGCCGAGGCGGAACTCGACTTCACCCGTCCCGCCGCCGAGCTGGACGCGCGCATTCGCGCCTTCAACCCGTGGCCGGTGGCCTGGACACGCCTGGACGGCGAGCCGCTACGCCTGTGGATGTCGCGCACGGGCGAGCAGCGCCTCGCAGACTTCGTGTCACCCGGCACTCTGCTGGCGCCCGGCAATGATTGCCTGCGCATCGCCTGCGGTGATGGCCATCAGGTGCTGGAGATCACCCGTGCCCAGCTGCCCGGTGCCAAGCCGCTGTCCGTCAAGGACCTGCTCAACTCACGTGCCGCGCGCTTCCCCGAGGGCCTTGTCCTCGGCGCCGACCACGCCCCTGATTCCGATTCACAGACCGAGACTTCCGCATGAGCCAGTCAGACAACCCGTCCTCCAAGGGCAACGGCAAGAAGCGCAACTCCCTGCCGCCGGCCCGCAGCAAGGGCGGTGGTTCGAAGCACGGTGGTGCGCGCCGCAAGCCTGACAATGCCCCGGCCTCACCGGGCGCTGCCGTCCGGGTTGCCGCTGCGCGCACCCTGGCGCCGGTACTGGCGGCAAAGACCTCTCTGAATCTGGACGGCCTGCCGTCTGGCGTCGCCGGGCGTGACCAGGGCCTCTACAAGGCACTGTGCTTCGGTGTCTGCCGCCAGCTGCCGCGTCTGGACGCACTCGCGGGCAAGCTTTTGAAATCGTCCTTCAAGGCGCAGGACCAGGATATCCACGCCCTGCTGCTGCTCGGCCTCTACCAGCTGCTGTACATGCGCATCGCGCCGCATGCGGCCGTCGGTGAGACCGCTGGCGCCGCACGCGGCCTGGGCAAGGGCTGGGCGACGGGCGTGCTCAATGCCTGCCTGCGTCGTTTCCAGCGTGAGCAGGAAGCACTGGAAGCCGAGGTCGACAAGGACCCCGCCGTGGCGCTTTCCCACCCGCAGTGGCTGCTGGACACCTTCCAGCGCAACTGGCCGGACGACTGGGAAGCCATCGCCGCCGCCAACAACGCCCAGGCCCCGATGACATTGCGCGTCAACGTCGCCGCCATCAGCCGCGAGGACTACCTCGCCCAGCTGGCCGACGCCGAGATCGACGCCGTGGCCTGCCCCTTCGCCGAGCACGGCATCACCCTGGCCAGCGCCTGCGACGTCAGTGCCCTGCCGGGCTTCGAGGAAGGCCTGGTCAGCGTGCAGGATGAGGCCGCCCAGCTGGCCGGTCAGCTGCTGGCCCCCGCCGTGACGGCCATCGACCCCGAAGGGGAAGGCGTGCGCCTGCTGGATGCCTGCACCGCGCCGGGCGGCAAGCTGGCGGACATGCTGGAGCGCTTCCCCGCGCTGGACGCCACTGCCATCGACATCGACGGCGAGCGTCTCGAACGCGTGGAAGAGACGCTGGAGCGTCTGGAACTGGGCGCCGGCGTCGTGTGCGCCGATGCCAGCGAGCGCGACTGGTGGGACGGCGAAGCCTTCGATGTCATCCTGCTCGACGCGCCCTGCTCCGGCAGTGGCGTCATCCGCCGTCACCCGGACATCAAGCTGCTGCGTCGCCCGAACGACATCGGGGACCTGGCACGCCTGCAGGGCAAGCTGCTGGAGAACCTGTGGGGCATGCTCAAGCCCGGCGGCACCCTGGTCTACGGCACCTGCTCCATCATCACCCAGGAAAACGCCCGGGTGATGGATCGCTTCCTGGCCGCCACGCCGGATGCCAAGGCCGAGACCATCAAGGCCGACTGGGGCCGTGTCTCCGGTGCCGGTCGTCAGATGCTGCCGCAGGTCAATGGCCACGATGGCTTCTATCTGGCGCACATCACCAAGGCCGGCGCCTGACGCTCGGCAGGATCACCGGACAGGCGTACCGCATCCCGGCTTGCGAGATGACGCGCCTGGCACATCAGGACAGCCGTGCCCCGACTCCCGGGGCACGGCTGTCTTCCGTCATGGCACTGGTTTATCCTGTGCCGACTGAGCAACAGCGGACGAGCCGGACATGAAAATCATCATTCTGGGGGCAGGTCAGGTCGGCGGCACACTCGCCGAACACCTGGCCCATGAAGAAAATGACATCACGGTCGTGGACACCGACACCGAGCGGCTGCGCGAGCTGCACAACCGTCTCGATATCCGCACCGTCACCGGCGCGGCCAGCTATCCCCAGGTGCTGCGTCAGGCCGGCGGCGAAGATGCCGACATGCTGATCGCGGTGACCAATTCTGACGAGGTCAACATGATTGCCTGTCAGATCGCCCACAGCCTGTTCCATACCCCGACCAAGATCGCGCGGGTGCGCTCCACCGCCTACCTGACTCGCAAGGGCCTGTTCTCCCACGATGCCATCCCGGTGGATGTGCTGATCAGTCCCGAGCAGGTGGTGACGGATCACATCCGCCGCCTGATCGAGTATCCCGGCGCCCTGCAGGTGCTGGACTTCGCCAATGGCGTCGCCCAGCTGGTAGCGGTAAAGGCCTACTATGGCGGTCCGCTGGTCGGTCAGGAACTCGGTTTCCTGCGTCGTCACATGCCCAACGTGGATACTCGCGTGGCAGCCATCTACCGGCGCAATCGTCCGATCATCCCGCGTGGCGATACCGTGATCGAGGCCGATGACGAGGTGTTCTTCATCGCGGCGCGCAAGGATATCCGCACCGTGATGGGTGAACTGCGCCGCGTGGACCGCAACTTCCGCCGCGTGGTGATCGCCGGTGGCGGCCACATCGGTGAGCGCCTGGCCGAGACGCTGGAGCACACCCATCAGGTCAAGATCATCGAGCACTCGCTGGCCCGATGCACCGACCTGTCCGAGCGCCTCGACCGCACCGTGGTCCTGCACGGCAGCGCCACCTCCAAGCGCCTGTTGCTGGAGGAGAACATCGAGGACTGCGACATCTTCTGCGCGCTGACCAACGATGACGAGGTCAACATCATGTCCTCGATGCTGGCCAAGCGACTCGGCGCCAAGAAGGTACTGACGCTGATCAACAACGCGGCCTACGTGGACCTGGTGCAAGGTGGCGAGATCGATATCGCCATCTCGCCGCAGCAGGCCACCATCGGCGGTCTGCTGACGCATGTGCGCAAGGGCGACATCGTCAACGTGCACTCTCTCAGGCGCGGCGCGGCAGAAGCCATCGAGGCCATCGCCCACGGCGATGAGCGCTCCTCCAAGGTGGTGGGCCGGCGCATCGAGGACATCAATCTGCCCGAGGGTGCCACCATCGGTGCCGTGGTGCGTGGCAAGGAAGTGCTGGTCGCGCATCACGATCTGGTGGTGGAATCCAACGACCACGTCATCCTGTTCGTGGTCGACAAGCGCCGTATCCGGGAAGTCGAGCGCCTGTTCCAGGTCGGGCTGACCTTCTTCTGATGATGGCCGCCACGATGTCTCTCGCAAGCCGGGCTCGCTGCATGGGCCGCCACATTCGCGTCATGATGCGTGGGGGTCGTGCATGAGCCTGCGCGTCATCTATCGCATCCTCGGCATTCTGCTGATGCTGTTCAGCCTGACGCTGGTCCCGCCGATGCTCATCTCGCTGGCCTTCGAGGACCATACCCTCAGCGCCTTTGCCATCGCCCTCGGCATCACCCTGCTGACCGGCTTCGCGCTGTTCTATCCCAACCGGCATGCCCGCAAGGAGTTGCGCAACCGCGATGGCTTCTTGATCACGGTACTGTTCTGGACGGTGCTGGGTGCGTTCGGGTCGCTGCCCTTCCTGCTCGCCGAGGACCCGAACCTGTCGATCATCGACGCCATGTTCGAGTCGTTCTCGGGACTTACCACCACCGGGGCGACGGTGATGACGGGGCTCGATCTGCTGCCCCACTCCATCCTCTACTATCGCCAGCAGCTGCAGTGGCTGGGCGGCATGGGGATCGTGGTACTGGCGGTGGCGATCCTGCCGACTCTCGGTATCGGCGGCATGCAGCTCTATCGCACCGAGATCCCCGGGCCGCTGAAGGACTCCAAGCTGACGCCGCGCATCACCGAGACGGCCAAGGCGCTCTGGTACATCTACGCCGCCCTGACCCTGGTGTGCTTCGCCAGCTACTGGGCCGCCGGCATGAGCTGGTTCGATGCCCTCGGCCACAGCTTCTCCACCGTCGCGGTGGGCGGCTTCTCGACCCACGATGCCAGCATCGGCTACTTCGATTCCGCCACCATCGAGATGATCTGCGTGTTCTTCATGGTGGTGTCCTCGATCAGTTTCGGCCTGCACTTCGCCGCCTGGCGCGAGGGGCGGATCAGTCATTATCTGCGCGATCCCGAGACCCGCTTCTTCCTGATCCTGCTGCTGATCCTGACCTGCGTGACCATCGCCGGCCTGCTGCTCACCGGCAGCTACGATGACAGCAAGGCGCTGCGCCATGGCCTGTTCGAGGCCGTCTCGGTGGCCACCACCACCGGCTTCGGCGTCGCCGACTTCACCGGCTGGCCGGGCGTATTGCCGATGATGCTGTTCATCGCCGCCTTCATCGGCGCGTGCTCCGGGTCCGCCGGCGGCGGCATGAAGGTCATCCGTATCCTGCTGATTCTCAAGCAGGGCGTGCGTGAGGTGCATCGTCTGATCCACCCCAACGCCATCCTCTCGGTCAAGGTGGGCAAGATGCGCATCTCCGAAGGGGTCGCGGAGGCAGTATGGGGCTTCTTCTCCGTCTACCTGCTGCTGTTCGTGCTGATGATGCTGGGCATGCTGGCCACCGGACTGGATCAGGTCACGGCCTGGTCGGCGGTCGGCTCTGCGCTCAACAACCTGGGGCCGGGACTCGGTGAGGTCGCGACCCACTACGGCGATATCCCGGGGGCGGCCAAGGGCATCCTGATTCTGGCGATGCTGCTGGGACGCCTGGAGATCTTCACGGTTCTGGTTCTGTTCACGCCGGCCTTCTGGCGACGCTGAGTCCTGCCCGTCGAGCAGGCGGAGCGGACAAGCTCCTGCCCGCCCCTGAACGCGAACGCCCCCGCCGGATGGCTCCGACGGGGGCGTTCTCACTTCTGTGTCACGGCTATTCGCCGGCCTTGGCCTCACGGCGAGCCAACAGCCGACGCATCGGTGCGGTCGGCTCCAGCACATAGTGAATCCGGCTGGCGCGATAGCAGTCGTTGAAGGCGTCGAAGTAATCATCCAGCACGTTGGCCGCCTCCTCCTCCCCCGCTTGACGCAGCAGCTCCGCCGCCACCTCCGCCGTGCACAGATGTGACTGGGACGCCGGCTTGCGCAGGTGATAGCGCGTCAGACGCGTGGTGTGCAGCGGCAGCACCGGCAGACCATCCAGATAAGGGCTCTTGCGGAAGATGCGACGCGCCTGACGCCAGGTCCCGTCCAGCAGGATGAAGACCGGAATGCGCTCCTCGCCACTGGCGGTATGCGTCGCCACCTCGGGCCCGACACCGGCGATGGCGTTCACGTCGACCACGCGATCAGCGTAGTCCGGCTGATCGTCCGGGAAGATGATGAACGGCTGATAGCGCTCATCTTCCAGCAGCGCCAGCAGGCGGGGGTCCGGCTCGACACGATACCAGCTGAAGACCTCGGTGCCCGCCAGCACATCCGCGATCAGGCGCCCGGTATTGGTGGGCTTGTAGTGCTCCAGCGGGTGGGTGATCAACCAGAACGTGATCCGTGATTGCGCGCTGACCTGATACGGGCACAGGCAATTGAGCCTGGGCAGACGGCAGGCCTCGCAACGAATCACCTGGCTGCCACGCGCCTTGAATTCCCGTCGCGGGTGGCGTCCGTGCCACTCATCCGGCTCGCCACTGGGAAGCGTCGTGATACCGCTGGCCTCGCCCGGCTCGGTCGACTCCGGGGCGGAGGAAGCGGCTTGATCAACGCTGGCGGGATGACCAGCGGCCGGCGTAAGACGGGAATCACACATGATGGGTGGTCAGTACCAAAGAAAAAGGGACGCGCATTCTAGCATGCGTGTCCCTTTCTCATGTTGCCGTCTCGTGTCGCCGAGCGTGGTTCACTCAGCGAGTGTCGCGGCTATACCTCGTAGCGGTGCTTGCCGCCGGTCACGAACTTCGGCGGCCGACGCTTCCAGTAACCGGCCAGCAACGAGCCGGAGACGTTGTGCCAGATGGAGAAGATCGCTCCCGGCAACGCCGCCGTGGCGGAGAAGAACTGGCTGGCCAGTGACGCCGCCAGTCCGGAGTTCTGCATGCCGACCTCGATGGCGATGGTGCGCGAGGTACGCTCATCCAGTCCGAACAGGCGCGACAGGCCATAGCCGGCGCTCAGGCCGATGGCGTTGTGCGCCACGACGGCCAATGCCACCAGCGGGCCCAGCGTGGCCAGGCGACCGACATTGAGCGACACCACGATGGCGATGATCAGCACGATCGCCAGCATGGCCAGACTCGCCAGCGCCGATTCCCACTCGCGGATGGCGTCACGCGCGAAGTGATGCACGATGACACCCAGCACGATGGGCGCCACCACCAGCTTGGCGATGCTCAGCAGCATGCCGCTCACCGGCACGTCGATGTCCGTCCCCAGCAGCCACCAGGTCAACAGCGGCGTCATCACGATGGAGAGCAGTGTCGAGGCCATGGTCATCGAGACGGACAGGGCCACGTGACCACCGGCGAGCCAGGTCATCACGTTGGAGGAGGTCCCCCCCGCAGTGGCCCCCACCAGCACCATGCCGACCGTCAGCGCGGGGTCCAGCCCCAGCAGCCGCGCGATCAGGAAGGCAGCCAGCGGCATCACGCTGTATTGCAGCAGCAGGCCCAGCGCGATGGGCCCCGGACGACGTGCGACACGCATGAAATCCTCACGCGACAGCGTCAGTCCCATGGCGAACATGATCAGGGCCAGCAGCGGCTGGATGACATCCTTGAGGGCCACGAAAGGCGCCGGCGCCAGCACGGCGAGGCCGGCGAACAACAGGGCCCACAGCGGGAAGAAACGATTCAGCGTCTCAAACATGCTTTCAATTTCCGGTCACCGAAGGTTGCTTGCCTCCGGGATTGCTGGCCCACCGCCCATGGCAGGCCTGAAGCCGCGCATCATAACGTATCAGGCAGGCCCAGGTGTCCCTGATACAACCAATGGCGCACAAGACGTGGCACTGCCTGCCCGGCGCTTTCCGCCAGGGGATGCACGCCGGGCTCCGCCAGCTCATGGGCATTCGGGTCCACCAGCACGATGGGGGCATCCAACGGTGCCGCTGCATAGAGATTCGAGGCCGGCATCACCTTGAGCGAGGTCCCCACGATCAGCAGCAGATCCGCTTCCGCCGCGATGCCTTCGGCGACGCCGTAAAGTGGCACTGCCTCACCGAACCACACCACGTCCGGGCGCAACTGACTGCCCTTGTCACACAGATCTCCCAGCCGAATGCCACCGCGCGGCAGCGGGTAGCGCAAGCCGTGGTCGACGCTCGAGCGTGCCTTGAGAATCTCGCCATGCAGATGCATGACCTCGCGCGAGCCGGCGCGCTCGTGCAGATCATCGATATTCTGGGTAATCACCGAGACACGAAAACCGGCCTGTTCAAGTTCTGCCAGTGCCTTGTGCGCCGCGTTGGGCCTGGCCCGCCGGACCTGGGCACGGCGATCATCATAGAAGCGCAGCACCTTCTGCGGATCACGCCGAAATGCCTGCGGAGTGGCGATCTCCTCCAGACGGTGCTCTTCCCACAGGCCATCTTCCGCACGGAAGGTGCGCAGACCGCTTTCCGCGCTGATGCCTGCGCCACTGAGCACGACCAGATGCCGACCATGGCGCGCGCCAGGATCCCTGAAACCTTCACTCATCCAACACTCTCTCTCGCTGTGAACTTGATCGTGACGTCCCATTGCCGAGCCTGGGGGCGCTTCCTGTCCAAACGCAAGCCTTCAGTCATCGATGAAGTCCTGGCTGCGATCGACCCCAAAACGTCGCTTGTTGCGATAGGGGTAGACATCGATCACCCGTCCCGCCGTGATAGCATCCTGCAGCCCCTTCCACCAGCTGGCCTGGAAGATTTCCGGATGCAGCTCGTAGAACAGCTTGCGCAGCCCAAGATCCGCGAACAGGAAGGGGCCGAATTCTTCCGGGAAGATGTCGTTCGGTCCCACGGAATACCAGGGTTCGCTGGCCATCTCCTGCTCAGGGTAGAGCGCTTCGGGAATCTCGCGGAAATTGCACTCGGTGAGATAGTTGATCTCGTCGTAATCGTAGAAGACCACCCGACCATGACGGGTCACGCCGAAGTTCTTCAGCAGCATGTCGCCGGGGAAGATGTTGGCCGCGGCCAGCTGCTTGATCGCATTGCCGTAGTCATTGAGCACGGCGCGCGTCTCATCCTCATCACACTGCTCGAGATAGAGATTGAGCGGCGTCATCATGCGTTCGGTATAACAATGCCGAATCAATACCTTGTTGCCGCGCAGCGTGATGGAGGAGCTGCAGACCTCCAGCAGCTCGGCCAGGCAGTCGGGATCGAAATGATCGCGTCCGACGGCGAAATTGGAGAACTCCTGGGTGTCCGCCAGACGGCCGACGCGGTCGTGGCGCTTGACCAGACGATACTTCTGGCGCACCTGGTCGCGGCTCATGTCCTTGCTGGGCGCAAAGCGATCCTTGATCAGCTTGAAGACCAGTCGATAGCTGGGCAGCACGAAGACCGCCATCACCATGCCTCGCACGCCCGGCGCGATGATGAATCGGTCGGTGCGACTGGCGACATGGTCGTTGAGGCCACGGAAAAGTTCGGTCTTGCCGTGCTTGTAGAACCCGATGGCAGCGTAGAGCTCGCCGATGGGCTTGTCGGGCATCAGTGTCTGCAGGAAGCCCACCACCTCACCGGGCACCTCGATCTCGACCTGGAAGTAGGCGCGGGTGAAGGAGAAGATGATCGAGACTTCCTCGGGCTCGATGATCACGGTATCGAGATAGACGCCGTCGCGTTCGGTATGCAGTACCGGCAGCACCAGCGGCAGCGTCTGCCCGCCGCCCTCGATGCGTCCGATGAGGTAGGCCCCCTTGTTGCGATAGAAGACGCTGCGCAGCACCTCGAAGGTGGCATCGGAGGCCTCACGCACCTCGGGTGGCAACACCTCGAGCAGCATCTCGGCGCCCAATGTCACGTCGCGCCCCTGATGTTCGAAGGCGATCCCCAGCGGGGCCTCGCTCAATACCGTGTCCAGCGCCCCTGCCCAATCACCCTCGACCGGCACACGGTGGCTGATGCTCATCCCGGAGTGGCGAGCTGGCGCCTGCCGGGAGGATGACACGAACATCCAGTCGTCCCGGATATGACGGTGGGAAAAGACACTGCAGAAGATGGAGTTGTAGAAGGTCTCGGCCAGCTTGTAGTCCAGGCGCTGATCGATCAGCGTCATGTAATGGCGTCGGGCCTCGCCCCACAGGGTGCATTCGCTCAGACGCTCAGGCTCGAAGGCGCGCGCCAGACGCTCCATGGTCGCGGCGACCTTCTCGTCATAGAGATTGATGCGTGCCGCCGAGGCCTGCTGTGCCTCACGCCAGTCGGCCTCGATGAAACGCCGTCTGGCATCGCTGGAAATCTGCTTGAAGCGCGAGCGGTACTCATCAAAGCCATGCAGCACCGTCGCCGCCAGACGTTGGCCCTGCTGACCATTGCCACGTTCATCGACATCATTGTCCATCACCGCCCCCCTGCCCTTGGGTCATCCGACATCCTCAGAGCATGCGGACAGTTGCCCCGTCAGGCGAGACGACAATGGTCGCGGGCCGTCAACTGTCGATGACGTTCCACTCACGCACGCCAGCGCTGTCCCATCTTGCCATTTGAGGATTACCGGCCATGAAACGCACGACGCCACCTCGCGACAGGCGAGATGGCGTCGGGGATTCGCGGATGTCAGCAGGATCCGGGCTTAGAGCTCCCGGCCCAATGAGGCCGCAGTCTCGGAGGCAGTCTGAACACGGCGCTCGGCTTCGAAGAGGTCTTCTGCCATGCCGGCCTGCTCCGAGTCCATGTCCAGCGCATCGATACGCGTGGCCTGGAAGCGATCGCGCTTCTCATCCAGCCCCGCGAAGTCGAACAGCTCACGGTCCGCCAGGTGCGAGGGTGCCACGGAAGTGACGGCACGGAACATGGTCTCGAGCCGCCCGGGATGCTGCGTCTCCCAGTCCTGCAGCATCTCCTTGACCACCTGACGCTGCAGGTTCTCCTGGGAGCCACACAGGTTGCAGGGAATGATCGGGAACTGACGCGCCGTGGAATAGGCTTCGATGTCCGATTCGCGGCAATAGGCCAGCGGACGAATGACGATATGCCGCTGATCATCCGACAGCAGCTTGGGCGGCATCGTCTTGAGCTTGCCACCGAAGAACATGTTCAAAAACAGCGTCTCGAGAATGTCATCGCGGTGATGGCCAAGGGCGATCTTGGTCGCCCCTATCTCGGTGGCAAAGCCGTACAGCGAGCCACGCCGCAAGCGTGAGCACAGCCCGCAGGTCGTCTTGCCCTCGGGCACCTTCTCCTTGACGATGGAATAGGTGTCACGCTCGAGAATGTGGTATTCCACGCCCACTGACTCAAGCCATGCCGGCAGCACGTGCTCCGGGAAACCGGGCTGTTTCTGATCCAGATTCACCGCCACCAGACTGAACTGGACCGGCGCATTGCGCTGCAGGTTCATCAGGATGTCCAGCATGGTGTAGGAGTCCTTGCCACCTGACAGGCACACCATCACCTTGTCGCCATCGCGGATCATGCCGTAATCCGTGATGGCGGTGCCGACATTGCGGCGCAGCCGCTTCTGCAGCTTGTTCAGCTCATGCTTGGCATCCGCTGCGTCATGCGTGCGGGAGGTGGCGTCAGTTTCAGGTGTGAACATGGGGCATCAGACAGGCAGTTTGGGAGGGCACACAGTCTAGCATCGGCCAGTGTCACGTCACAGAGGCGGACGGCCTGCCGCAATACGCAAGACGCCCGCAGTCAGCGGGCGTGGGGGGGATTCTTGCAGATGACGGGAAGCGATCAGAACAGCCGCAGGACTTCCAGATAGCGGATGACCACTCCGCCCAGCATCACCATGATGCCGAATCGCTGCAGTCGGAATTCGAGCGCGGTGAGCGCCAGCTTGCGAGACCAGAACATCAGTACTCCCCGGACATCCTGGGTACGACGGATGTAGAGGGAATAGGCAAACAGAACGATGGCAAGGCCAATGATCAATAACGTGTTGGTCGCGATCAGCATGTCGCACCTCGTGGGCAAGAACCCTGAATAGGCAAGAAAGGCAACAACGCGTGGTGCCCAATCTGAAACCGGGCCTCAGGCAGGTGCCCAAGGCCCGGTGCCATCACCTGGCGTAGTGATGGCGATCCCGAGAGTGCATCCGTCATCGCGCAGGGCGAAGCGTTCACATCCCTCGGGCCTGACTGGGGCTGGCTGACAGCAGGTCTTCGTCGATCATGACCTCTGCACGCTGTCGCTACCCCGTTATGATTATCAAGCTGCTCGGTAATGCATCCTGCATGGCTGACCGTGTTGCTGGTCGGTACTGCACTGGCGTGTAATCCGGTTCGACAAGGGCTCGCGCATGCCTGTCACGATGAGGAAAAGCAGCGTGGCGTCGTCGTATGGGGCCAGTGTGGCCAAGCGGGTGATGTCTTGCCATTGGACATTCCGGCAACAGACCTTGGTTTATTAGCCAAGAGGTTTAACAACGACAGGGCCATCAATCGCAGGGCCATCAACCACAGGCTCGTCGCCCGGGCGACGCATGGACCAGGTGGTTCAGGCTCATGAGCCTGAACAGGCATCGTGGCGTGGCACGACTTGAGTGACCGGCAGCATCAGGCGCTGCGCCATCATGGCGCTGGTCACGGCATCCCCCAGCGCAGTGTGCCGCCCGATCACCGGCACCTGCAGCGCCTCGGCCATGGCCTCGAAGCGCAGGTCCGGCGCGGCCTCGGGCTGAGCGTGACGACAGCGCTTCAGGTAGTCGCGCGCGAGATCATGACGCAGATTGGGCAGGTCGAAGCCGAAACGTGGGCGCAGGTGGCGATTGATCACCGCGACATCAAAATCGATGCACCACCCCACCAGCGGGCGATTGCCGATGAAGGCCAGCAACTGGTGCAAGGCGTCGCCGAGCGCCTCGCCACCATGCAGGTCGATTCCGCGCAGGCGATGAATCCGGATGGAGTCACCGCGCAGGCCTTCCGGGCACTGGAGCTGCAACGACAGCGCGCTGGCCGTCCTCACCCGGCGCGCATCGAAACGTACCGCCGCCAGCGAGACCAGCTCGGCACGCTCGACATCGAGACTGGTGGTCTCGCAATCCAGTGCCACCCGCTCTCCCTCATGTTCACTGGCGTGCCAGGGTCTGAACAGCTCGGCAAACTCGCCATGCCCATGGCGGCGGCGGTCTGCCGCACGACGTAGCTGCTGGAACATGCCATCTCCTTGCGGCGCTCGGCCGCGCGTCAGTAATCCAGGTGATAACGATGGGTCAGGCGCTGCTTGAAATCCTTGACCCGACTCAAGGCATCGCGCAGCAGGTCCCGCTCCAGCGAAGACAACGACTGGGTGATGATGAGATTGGCACTGGCAGTGCTGGCGTTACCCCGTGCCTCGGACAGCTCTTGCTCAGCGTGTCTGCCAGCGTTGGCCGGCGCCTCCTCGAGATGCCGCAACTGCTGACGCAGACGCAGTTCGGAGAACAGCGACAGGGCCTCAGACAGATCTTCGCTGTCGCTGGCCTCGATACGCCCCTCCTCTACCAGCGCCTCAAGACGCGCAAAGGTGCCGGTCGCCATCACGCCACGCTCCAGCGCCATGGTGCGTACCCCATGCACGATGGGAAAGATGCCGCCCTTCTTGATGTCGATGCCATGGCGGGGTGAGCGCAGTGAGCCGAACAGCGTCAACGGCGTCGAGAACCGCAATGCCGGGCGCGCGAAGTGCGACAGCAGCAATTCATCACGTCGGGCATGCTGCACCAGGTGTCCGCGCAGACTGTCGACCAGCTCGGCATTGCCACCGCTGGCGCGTGCATCGAAGACGATGGCTAGATTCATCAGCGCCTCCCCATCGCGTCCGGCACACCAGCGCGCCACCTTGCCGCGCCAGCGGGATTCGGTCGCGACCCACTCTGGATTGGAGACCATGATGTTGCCCGGACACGGCGGATAGCCGAGGCGTGCCAGGGTAGCGCTGAAGGTCTGCATGGCGTCGCTGCAGTCTGGCCATTGATGTCCATCAGCGAGAATCAGCCCGTTGTCCTGGTCGGTCTTGAGCATCTGCTCGCCACGCCCCTCACTGCCCATCAGCATCAGACAGCAGGAGACTCGGTGCTGCTCTTCCACCAGCAGGGCGAAGGTGCGGTCGATCAGACGTCCATTGAGGGCGCTGAGCAGTGCCATGGCATGGCGCAGATGCGCGCCCTGGAGAACCAGCGCGCGGACCAGCTCCGGCAGGCGAGCACTGGCCAGCGCCAGCGCCTCCAGATCCGCCGCGCGCTCGATCTCGAGACTGACCAGCTGGCTACGATTGGAGAAGAAGCCCAGCACATCGGTCAGCTCGATGACTCCGACCACCTTGGCATCGGCAGCGAGCGATTCCTGCACCACCACGCGGGCGACCCGATGACGCGTCATCTGGACCAGTGCCTGAAACAGATAATCCTCGGCGGTGACCGCCACCAGCGCGAAGGTGCCCAGAGGGGCGAGACGATGCGTGGCAGGGAGTCCCTCCAGCACCAGTGCGTTGAGCAGATCGGTGCGCGTGACCACGCCACAACGGCCCTGTACCTCGATGATCAGACTGTCAGCACCAGCCTCTCCCATGGCCTTCACGCCTGCCTCGATGCTGCTGCTGGCTGGCATCACCAGTGGCGGACGCATGCAATCCATCACCCTCGCCAGCATGAAGCCTGTCTGGTCCCGGCTGCTGCCGAGTCGGGTGTCCCGATACGCCGCGAGCAGTCGGGCCTTGTCACGCAGGCTGTGCTGGAAATACTCCTCAAACCCGGGATTGTCTTCACACAGCTGACGGAAGTGGTCGGCCGGCAATTGATAGCAGAGCGTTTCCTGCTCGCAGACGAAGCGTGTCCGGCATTCGCCGTTGAGCAGGGTCAAGGCCCCGAACAGATCTCCCTTGCTGTAATGCCCGATGCGCAGACTCAGCCAGGCGTCGTGACCCTCACGTCGCGCCTGCTCCAGGGTGGCGGTGTCCGGCAATGGCGTTTCTGCCGCCAGCTCGACCACCTCGCCCTTGTGGATGATGAAGAGCGCCTCTCCCACCGCTCCCGGTATCAGCGGTTGCTCCAGGGCCGCGAAGTACTGCAGGTCGACGTTCTCGGCCAGGCGTGCCCGGCTGCGCTCATCCAGCAGGCTGAACGGCGGCTCGCCGAACGGAATTTCGACTAATGTGGCTTGCATGACACGACTCCACTGGCTCCCCGCCCCGAAGGGCACGGATCATCAAGCCATGAGGCCCCGCCTGCGAATGCACGACGGGGCCTCGGGATATGTAGGGCCTGACCCGCAGACCGAGAGGTCAAGCGGGCCAGGCGCTGTCGTCAGGGATCAGTGATCCACTGCCGTTCCTGCCCCGCGCGGCACGCGGATGTCCTCGACGATATGCTGGATGTGCTCGGGCGGCGGCGGTGTCACCTTGCAGACGACGACCGCGACGACGAAGTTGAGCACCATGCCCAGCGAGCCGATCCCCTCCGGCGACACGCCCAGCAGCCAGTACTCCGCCGTGTTGAGCTCCGGCGAGATGAACTTGAAGTAGACGATGTAGCTGAAGGTGAACACCAGCCCGACCAGCATGCCCGCGATGGCGCCTTCCTTGTTCATGCGCTTGGAGAAGATCCCCAGCAGGATGACCGGGAAGAAGCTCGAGGCCGCGAGACCGAAGGCAAAGGCCACCACCTGCGCCACGAAGCCTGGCGGATTGATGCCGAAGTAACCGGCGATCACGATGGCCACCGCTGCCGCCATGCGAGCTGCCATCAACTCCTGTTTCTCGGTGATGTCTGGCTTGAAGGTCTTCTTGAGCAGGTCATGCGAGATGGCCGAGGAGATGACCAGCAACAGCCCCGCTGCCGTCGAGAGCGCCGCCGCCACGCCACCTGCCGCCACCAGCGCGATGACCCATGCCGGCAGGTTGCCGATTTCCGGGTTGGCCAGCACGATGATGTCGCGGTCGATGTAGACCTCGCTCTCGTTGTCGGTGGGCGTGTTGCTCACCAGACGCTGACCATACTCACCACGAGCGGCCTGGCTGTCGGCGTCGCCTTCATAGCTCGGCTTGCCCGCGAAGGGGTCACCGCCGCGCATCTGGATGATGCCGTCGCCATTCTTGTCGACCCAGCCGATCAGACCAGTGTTCTCCCAGTTGTAGAACCAGCCCGGCAGTTCCTCATAGGCTGTCTCGTTGACGGTCTCGACCAGGTTCACCCGCGCAAAGGCACCCACGGCCGGCGCAGTGGTATAGAGCAGTGCGATGAAGAACAGCGCCCAGCCAGCGGAGATACGTGCATCCCTGACGGTCGGTACCGTGAAGAAGCGCACGATGACGTGCGGCAGACCCGCGGTCCCGCACATCAGTGCCGCCGTGATGAAGAAGACATCGATGGTGGATTTGGAGCCTTCGGTGTACTCGCGGAAGCCGAGGTCAGTCACGACCTGATCCAGCTTCTGCAGCAGATAGACGCCGGTATCGTTGCCCTGTGCATCCACCAGCGTGCCGCCGAAGCCGGTCTGAGGTAGCACGTGTCCGGTCATCATGATCGACAGGAAGACGGCCGGTACCAGGAAGGCGAAGATCAACACGCAGTACTGCGCCACCTGGGTATAGGTGATCCCCTTCATGCCACCCAGAACGGCATAGAAGAAGACGATCGCCATGCCGATGACGACACCGACGTTCACGTCCACTTCAAGGAAGCGCGCGAAGACGATGCCGGTGCCGCGCATCTGACCCGCGACATAGGTGAAGGAAATGAAGATGACACAGACCACCGCCACGGTACGTGCGACGCTCGAGTAATAACGGTCACCGACGAAATCCGGCACCGTGAACTTGCCGAACTTGCGCAGATACGGTGCCAGCAACATCGCCAGCAACACATAGCCACCCGTCCAGCCCATCAGATAGACGGAGGCGTCATAGCCCACATAGGCGATGATGCCCGCCATGGAGATGAAGGAGGCGGCAGACATCCAGTCCGCAGCGGTGGCGGCCCCGTTGGCGATGGGATGGACCCCTCCGCCCGCCACGTAGAATTCCTTGGTAGAGCCGGCACGCGACCACACCGCAATGCCGATGTAGAGCGCGAACGAGGCGCCCACGAAAAGGTACGTCAGTAATTGAACATCCATTGGCGTTGTCCTTGGCGATATCGATCATCTTGTTGTCGTGAGAGATGAAACGCTCAGTCCTGTTCCTTTCCTGCAGAACCGTTGCTGGAATTCATCGCAGACCTGCCCACGGAAGCGGTTCAACACCGCTCATTGCTCGTGGAGGTCGAAGCGTTCATCCAGCTTGTTCATCGAACGGGCGTACAAGATGATCAGCGCGAGGAAGAAATAGATCGCCCCTTGCTGAGCAAACCAGAAACCGAGTTTGAAACCGAAGAACTGGATATTGTTGAGGACATCCACCAACAGGATTCCGCATCCATAGGACACGACAAACCAGATCACGAGATACCCCATGATCAGTCTGATATTGGCGGCCCAATACGCCTTGGCATTCTCTTCCTTCATGACGGAGTTCTCGCATTGTTATTGTGATTGGCGAGAGACCCATCGGCGATGAACCGATGAATGGTCTCCATTGACTGAATCATTCGTCCTCATGGAGTGAGTGATATTCCCTGCGTCTTGCGTTGCTTATCAGGAAACTTGGCGACTCGCTTCTGACAGTAGCCAAGGGGCCAGCTCATCGCAGGCTGACTTTAGTCGAGAGCATGAGCATCCGCTTGAAGACCTCATGACGCCTCTCATCAATTCCTTAAATAACAGATACTTGAAAGATAAACTAAAGACGCACTCCCTTGGTCTATTGGCCAAATGAGTAACGAAACACTCTCATGACGCGTCGGCAATGATGGCGAGACGGCCCCGCTCTTTCGTCATGTCACTGAAAGAAAGCGGCGCAATTTTCTGCCGGAGACACCTCAGGCCGGGTGAGAACGGACGAGCGAGAGCAGACATCTTGTCGTCTGATGGACAGGAGGAAGCCCCGAGCGGCCTGCAAAGCTTGGGACTCATGGCCGGGCCTGCGTAGAATGGCGCTTCCAGAGAGGAGAGCAACATGTTCCAGGGGTGGTGGCTAATCGCAGTGGCGCTGGGCTATATCGCGGTACTGTTCATGATTGCGTGGCGAGGGGATCGCAACGCCAAGAAGCACGGGTCTGCCAGTCGCCGACCGGCAGTCTACAGTCTGGGGCTTGCGGTCTACTGCACCAGCTGGACCTTTTACGGCAGTGTCGGCCAGGCCGCGACCAGTGGCTGGAGCTACCTGAGCATCTTCATCGGGCCGATCCTGACCTGTCTGCTGTTCTGGCCGATCCTCTTGAAGATGATTCGCGTCGCCAAGCGACAGAACATCACCTCGATCGCCGATTTCATCGCCTCGCGCTACGGCAAGACGCAGTCACTGGCCGTGTTTGCCTCGCTGGTGGCACTGGTCGGCACCCTGCCCTACATCGCCCTGCAGCTGAAGGCGGTGTCGAGTGCCTATCAGGTACTGACCGACACCAGTGACGTCACGCGCACTGCCTGGCTGGGGGATACCGCCTTCTATGTCGCGGCGGTGATGGCGATATTCGCCATCCTGTTCGGCACGCGGCATACCGATGCCACCGAGCACCATGTCGGCCTGTTGCAGGCCATCGCCTTCGAATCTCTGGTCAAGCTGATCGCCTTTTTGACGCTGGGCGCCTATGTCACCTGGGGCATGTTCAATGGCCTGGGGGATCTTTTCACCAAGGCGGACACCTATCTGGAGCTCCAGCAACAGCTCGAGAACCAGACCTTCGGCTCCGGCTTCTGGGCCCAGACATTGCTGGCGATGCTGGCCATCTTCTGCCTGCCGCGCCAGTTCCATGTCGCGGTGGTCGAGAACACCCACCACTCGGATGCCCGCCGCGCCCGCTGGCTGTTCCCGATCTATCTGATCGCCATCTCCTTCTTCGTGCTGCCCATCGCCGCCGCCGGCCTGACGATGTTCCCGGATGGCTCGGTATCACCGGACAGCTTCGTGCTGGCACTGCCGATGGCGGCAGATCAGACCTGGTTGACCCTGCTGACCTTCATCGGGGGCTTCTCGGCCGCGACCGGCATGGTCATCGTCGCGGCGGTCGCGGTCTCGATCATGATCTCCAACGAGATCGTCATCCCGCTGCTGTTCCGTTTGCGCTGGTTCGATACCGAAGCCCGCGACTACAGTCATATCGTGCTGCTGGCCCGCCGCCTGACCATCGTGATGATTCTCGGCCTGGCCTACGGCTTCTATCTGCTGATCGCCGAATACAGCACGCTGTCAGCCATCGGGCTGCTGTCATTCGCCGCCGTGGCCCAGTTCGCGCCCTCTCTGCTGGGCGGGCTCTACTGGAAGCGTGGCAATCGCCTGGGGGTCATCGTCGGCCTCAACCTCGGCTTCGCCGTCTGGGCCTGGACCCTGCTGGTTCCGGCACTGGCCCAGGCAGGCCTGATGCCCGCCGACATGGTCAATTACGGTCCGCTCGGCATCGACTGGCTCTCGCCGCATGGCCTGTTCGGCTTCCGCTTCAGTGACCCGCTGACCCATGGCGTGATGCTGTCTCTCGGCCTCAACCTGTTCGGCTATATCTTCGTCTCGCAGATGACGCCGCAACGCGTGGTCGAGCGCATCCAGGCATCCTTGTTCGTCGATAGCGTCGAGACGCGTCAGACCAGCGTCTCGCGCCCGTGGACCGGCTCCACCTCCGTCTCGGACCTGCGCGTACTCTGTGAGCGCTTCCTGAGCCATGAGCAGGTCGAACGCGCCTTCGAAGATTACGCACGCCGCAGCGGCCAGCCGCTGGAACTGCACGGGCGCGCGTCAATCGACCTGATACAGTTCACCGAGCGCTTCCTGGCTTCCGTGCTCGGTGCCTCCTCGGCGCGGATCGTGGTCAACTCCGCCCTGCAGGGACGCGGCATCGGTATCTCGGATGTCATCTCCATCGTCGATGAAGCCTCACAGGTGCTGGAATTCAACCGCGCCCTGCTGCAGGCCACCATCGAGAACATCCACCAGGGCATCAGCGTGGTCGACCAGCACATGCGCCTGGTGGTGTGGAATCAGCGCTATCTGGACATGTTCCGCTTCCCTGACAACCTGATCCGTGTCGGCGCCCCGATCGATCGCATCTTCCGCTACAACGCGCACAATGGTGAATATGGTCCGGGCGACCCGGAAGAGCATGTCGATCAGCTGCTGGACGCCATCCGTGACGGCGAGCCGCATCGCTACGTGCGCTATCGCCAGGACGGCACCGTGATGGAGATCCAGGGCAACCCGATGCCCGGCGGCGGCTTCGTCTATACCTACCAGGACATCACCCAGCAGAAGCGCACCGAAGAGGCGTTGATCCGCTCGGAAAACAACATCCGCATATACACCGACAACGTGCCGGCGCTGATCGCCTACTTCGACAAGGAGTGTCGTTACCTCTTCACCAACCGCGCCTATGAAGCGGTGATGGGCATCGACCGTACCGCCGTCATCGGCGAGCCGGCCGAGGCGGCGATGCCTGAAGACATCTATCGCCAACGCGCCCCCTGGATGACGCGCGCCCTGGCGGGGGAACGCGTCTCCTTCGAGATCTCGCTGGAAGCCCCCGAGGGCGGTGTGCGTTACATGCTGGTGACCTATACGCCGCACTTCAGCGGCAAGGGCAACATCCTCGGCTTCTTCGCGCTCTATCAGGACATCACCGAACGCCGCCTGGCCGAGATTGCCCTCAAGGAAACCAACGAGAATCTGGAAGAACGCGTTCGCGTGCGTACCCAGGAGCTGTCACAGGTCAACGAGGCATTGCGTACCGAGAACCGTGTACGTGCGGAAGCCGAGCAGGCACTGCGTCAGGCCAAGCAGCTGGCCGAGGATGCCAACGCCTCCAAGACGCGCTTTCTGGCCGCGGCCAGTCATGACCTGCTGCAACCCCTGAATGCCGCGCGCCTGTTCACCTCCGCTCTCGCCCAGCAGGTGGAAGGCGAGATGAAGACCACCACCAATCACATCGACAACTCGCTGCAGGCCGCCGAGGAGCTGCTCAGCACCCTGCTCGACATCTCCAAGCTCGATGCCGGCGCGCTGGCGCCACGTCGCAGCGTGTTCCGCCTGTCGGATATTCTCAAGCCGCTGAAGGCCGAGTTCGAGGTGATGGCGGAAGACCGAGGGCTGGACCTGAAGGTGGTGATGACCCAGCTGGCGGTGGATTCTGACGGCCAGATGCTGCGGCGCATCGTGCAGAACTTCCTGTCCAACGCCGTGCGTTACACCCGTCAGGGCCACGTACTGCTGGGCTGTCGCCGCCTGGGGGATCGCATTCGCATCGAAGTCTGGGACACCGGCCCCGGCATCCCCGAGTCCAAGCTGACCGAGATCTTCCAGGAATTCCGGCGTCTCGATCAGAGCGAGCGTCACAAAGAGAGCGAGAAGGGGCTGGGGCTGGGGCTGTCGATCGCCGAGCGCATGAGTCGCGTGCTCGATCACCCGATCACGGTGCGCAGCTGGGTCGGTGTGGGGACGGTCTTCGCGGTCAGCGTCCCGATCAGCAAGACACTGCCGGCCGCTGAACAGCCGGATGCCGTCCCGGCCCGCAAGCGCGCCGGCAACAAGCTGACCGGTACCCGCGTGCTGTGCATCGACAACGAGAGCCTGATTCTGGAAGGCATGAAGGCGATGCTGTCCGGCTGGGGCTGCGAAGTCTTCACCGCCACGTCCATCGGTGGTGCCAAATCCGTGATTCGCAATCTGGATGGTGATCCGGATGCCATCCTCGCCGATTATCACCTCGACAATGAAGTGACCGGTCTGATGGCGCTGGATGCTCTGGATGAACGCCTGGCAGGCTCCGTGCCCGGCATCGTCATCACCGCGGATCGCACTGACGAAGTCGCCGAGGAGGTACGCCGTGCCGGCTATCACCTGCTGCTCAAGCCGGTGCGTCCGGCGGCGCTGCGCGCACTGCTGACGCGTACCCTGCAGGCCAATCGTGCCGAGAAGCATGCCAGCGGTACCTCGGATGAGACAGGCGGAGCCCCGGAGAACGGCGATGGCTGATCGCGGGTGAATCGCGCAGCGCCTGTGAACGAGCAGGCGCTGTATCCGCAAAAAGCCCACCCTGTCAGTGACAGGGCGGGCTTTTGTCTTTCCGAAGCAGGATCATGCTCATCGAACGGGATGCATCATCCCGTCAATCACAGCCACTTCAGGAGCGAACCTTCGGCGGCTCGACTTCCAGACGCTGCGCCGCGATGACGGCCTGGGTGCGGGAATGCACGCCAAGCTTGCGCAGAATGGCGGTCACGTGCGCCTTGATGGTGGCCTCGGACACATTCAGCTCATAGGCGATCTGCTTGTTGAGCAGGCCTTCCGTCAGCATGTTGAGCACGCGGAACTGCTGTGGCGTCAGCGAGGCGATCGCTTCGGCAAAGCGGGACTCATCTTCGCTGGACTCGCCCATGGCTTCGGCGATGTCCGTCGGCAGCCAGACTTCGCCTTCGAGAATCTCGCCGATCGCCTCGGCGATCACATCCAGACTTGCGGACTTGGGGATGAAACCGGAAGCGCCATAATCGATGGCGCGGCGCACCACGTAGGGCTCCTCGCTACCGGATACAACGGCGACCGGGATATCCGGCGTCTGACCACGCAGCTGGATCAGGCCTGAGAAGCCATGGGCTCCCGGCATGTGCAGGTCCAGCAGGATCAGATCAGCATCGGGGTGGCGGGCAACGATATCGTTGGTCGCGTCCATGCTGTCGGCTTCGACAATCTCTGCCTGTGAGGCCACTTGCCTGAGTGCCTGCGTCAGTGCGGCACGAAAGAGCGGATGATCGTCTGCAACGATGAACTTCTGGGCAAAGGCCATTGAGTCTCCTCCAAAACCCCGATGGTGATCATCACCGACCTTCCTGGCCGGTCAATGATCGCCGTTATTTTCTGGCATGTTACCCCATGGAACGCGCGTTTAACAAAGCAGCCCACCATCGGGAGACATACTGATGTTTCGCTCGGGGAACACGAGTATCGCACGGATTGCCCAATGATGAGTGGATAATGCACAAGTGAATTCTGACAGCATCCTGCGGATGGAGAGTCAGACCACCCTAACCGCAACGCGACTCGCATGCCAACCGACCAGTGCCACACCGGCAATCAGCAGGAAACCCATGAGGCTGGCAGCGTCCGGCACTTCCCCCCAGATCGCCCAGCCGGCCAATGCGGAGAACACGATGGTGAGATAGGAATAGATCGACACCTCCCCCGCGGGCGCCAGCCGATAGGCCGTGGTCATCAGGATCTGGCCACCGGCCGCGAAGACCCCGATCCCCAACAGGGCCAGTGCCTGTGGCGCACTGGGCATCACCGGATTCATCAGCATCGGCACCAGGGTGACGATGCTGGAGACCAGCGAGAAATGTAACACGATTGTCGCGGAAGCCTCACGCCCTCGCAGCGCCCGAATCAGTGTGTAGGCAGCGCCGGCCAACATGGCCGAGCCCAATCCGACCAGCGCCGGAAACAGTGCATCCACACCTCCCTCGGCGAACGCCAGCTGCGGCTTGATGACCAGAGTCGCCCCCACGAAGGCAATCAGCATGCCTACCAGCCGCCAGCCGCCCAGGCGCTCTGCCAGAAACATGCCGGCAAACAGCATCACGAAAAACGGCGACAGCTTGTTTAGGATAGTCGCATCCGCAAGCAGCAGGTGATCGATGGCGTAGAAAAAGCTCATCACGCCGCCAAGCCCGATCAGCGAGCGCGCCAGCAGCAACGGCTGATGGTGCCAGTGTCCCAGCAGACGAGCACCCGCCATGCGTACCATCACGACGGCAACCACCAGGCTTACGAGGTTGCGCACGAAGACCTTCTCGAACAGCGGCAAGTCACCGCTCAACTTGACCATCGCACCCATCAACGCGAAGGAGATCGCCGACAGGCACATCAGCACGACAGCGCGTGGACGGTTCTCGCCCTCGGTGGATGACGATGATGCAACCTGTGAGGAAGTGGCGGGCTGAGGCGTGGCGCAGGATGCATCCGACTTGCCTGCTGACATGGGGGCTGCCTTGATCATGAAGTGAATGAGGAAATGCTCAGGGAGGCCATCAGGCCCACCTGTCGCATGCGGGTTGTCGCATCATTATCAAGCCTGCCGCTCATCGATGGCCAACCTTTCCTGCTTCAGACACGGCCAGGATGTGCACGAGACAGGCACTCACGAAACAGGAGCGCATGACCCGGACGCACACGAAAAAAGCGCGGGAGCCAGGCTCCCGCGCTTCGATGTCGCGACGTGTCTCGTCAGGCCTGCATGGTCGCCATCCGACGAGTTCAGCGGTTGGCGCGATGCTCGATCAGATCATCCACCACCGTCGGGTCCGCCAGCGTCGAGGTATCCCCAAGACCGTCGGTCTCGTTGGCGGCGATCTTGCGCAGGATACGCCGCATGATCTTGCCGGAACGCGTCTTGGGCAGTCCCGGTGCCCACTGGATGACATCAGGTGACGCGATCGGCCCGATGTCCTTGCGCACCCACTGGGTCAGGGTCTTCTTGAGCTCATCGCTTGGCTCGATGCCATCATTGAGCGTCACGTAGATGTAGATCCCCTGCCCCTTGATGTCGTGGGGATAACCGACCACCGCGGCTTCGGCGACCGCCTCATGCGCGACCAGCGATGACTCGATCTCGGCCGTGCCCATGCGGTGCCCGGAAACGTTGAGCACGTCGTCGACGCGTCCGGTGATCCAGTAATACCCATCCTCGTCACGGCGGCAGCCATCGCCGGTGAAGTACATGCCGGCATAGGTGGAGAAATAGGTCTGCACGTAACGCTCATGGTTGCCCCAGATGGAGCGCGCCTGCCCCGGCCAGCTGTCGAGAATCACCAGATTGCCTTCGGTGGCTCCCTCGAGAATGTTGCCCTCGTTGTCGACCAGCGCCGGCTGCACGCCAAAGAACGGCAAGGTGGCGGAACCCGGCTTGAGATCCGTGGCACCCGGCAGCGGCGCGATCATGATGCCGCCGGTCTCGGTCTGCCACCAGGTATCCACCAGCGGGCAGTTGCCCTTGCCGATCACGCGGTGGAACCACTCCCAGGCCTCAGGATTGATCGGCTCACCCACCGAGCCGAGCAGGCGCAGGCTGTCGCGGGAACTGGAGTCCATCACGCCATCACCGTGTGCCATCAGCGCGCGCACGGCAGTCGGGGCCGTGTAGAGAATATTGACCTGATGCTTGTCGACGATCTCCCCCATGCGCCCGTGAGTCGGATAGCTGGGCACCCCCTCGAACATCAGCGTGGTCGCGCCGTTGGCCAGCGGTCCATAGACGATGTAGCTGTGCCCTGTCACCCAGCCGACATCCGCCGTGCACCAGTAGATGTCGCCATCGTGGTAGTCGAAGACGTAACGATGGGTCATGGCCGCATAGAGCAGATAGCCGCCCGTGGTGTGCTTCAGCCCCTTGGGCGTGCCGGTGGAGCCGGAGGTGTAGAGAATGAACAGCGGATCTTCCGCGCCCATCGCTTCTGCCGGGCAGTCGCTGGACTGACGGTCGACCAGCTCGTGGAACCACAGATCACGACTCCCCCAGTGCACGTCACCCCCGGTACGCCGCACCACCAGCACGTGGTCGACGCAGTCGGTGCCATCGCGCTCCAGCGCATCGTCGACATTCTCCTTGAGCGGCACTCGCTTGCCACCGCGCAGCGATTCATCGGCGGTGATCACGATACGCGAGCTGGAATCGGCGATCCGTCCTGCCAGCGCGTCCGGCGAGAAGCCCCCGAAGACCACCGAGTGCACCGCGCCAATGCGGGTACAGGCCAGCATCGCCATGGCCGCTTCGGGGATCATCGGCATGTAAAGGGTGACCACGTCACCACGCCCCACACCCAGTTCCTTGAGGCCATTGGCGAACTGGCTGACGCGCGCATGCAGCTCGCGATAGGTGATCGACTGGGACTCGCTGGGGTCATCCCCTTCCCAGATGATCGCCACCTGGTCGCCACGCTCCTCGAGATGACGATCCAGACAGTTGTGGGCCACGTTGAGCTGACCATCCTCGAACCAGCGCACATCGACATTCTCAGGGCCGAAGTCGGTACTGCGTATCACCGAGGGCGCCTTGAACCAGTCCAGCGACTGCGCCTGCTCGGCCCAGAAATCCTCGGGTGCCTCGACAGACTGCTGATACATGGCCTGATAGCGCTCACGATCTACCCATGCACGGGCGGCAACATCAGGCTTGACCGGGTGGACCTTGGCATCTTCGCTCATTGTTGTTCGACCTCTGGAAGTTGGCGGGCGACACGCCTCGGGCTGCCTCATACGACACGGGTACGCTGCGGACGAGTCATGGCTAGTCCGTTTCAGCTTAAACCCAAGCATGGGGGGGCCACACACTAGACCTTGGTAGACAATTTTTTCCCAATAATTTCAACTATTTATCAACAAATAACACCAAGGTCACAGCGACTTTCGCCGCAGAAAACCCGCACTCCAGAGGGACTGAGCGCGCCACGGCGGCATTGAAAACGGGAGGCAGGACAGCACGGAAGGCGATGGCAGGCATCAGGAATCGCTCAATGGCCCCTTGAGCGCTTTCCCGCACTGCCGGCATCGGTAACGCTGCCCACGAAGCGCATTGGCATGTCGACGATGACTCAGATAGTGCGGTGTCTCGCAATCGCATCCGTAGGCCCAGGGCATCGGACTCGCGCGGGAAACATCCATGCGGTGGGTCACCTCAGGTGCGACACCATAGAGATTCGTCATGACCTGCTGCCACTCCGGGCCATGCGGCTTGACCCGCTGGCCGCGCGCGCGCTCCACCACTTCCATCACCACCCAGTGCGCCACCTCATGAGGGACGGTCTGGCTCAGGAAGTGATGGCGGTTCTCGCACAGCAATTGCCAGTTGAAGCGCAGGCGCTGGCGCGCCGGTTCGGCTGTCCCGGCAGTGCGTCCTCTGAGACGACAGGACACGGCGGGCATGCGCATCTCGGGATAGTGCGCACGTGCGCGCGCCAGACAGGCCAGCACACGGGATTGCAGCATGGCATGCAGTTGCGGCTCGCTGAGGGCATCCAGTGTCTGCTCATCGGCCAACGGCAGGGGGTCGGCGACCGCATCACCGAGACACGCCAGCACATGGTCGACGGGAAAGCGATATCGACTGACGACACCGCCATCCACGGCGTGCGCGACACGGGAACAAGACATGAGACGACCCCTTGATGCCAGACGATCGAGGTGAACGGCAACCGCTGAAGAAAGTGGAGAATTCGACGATTCAGGGGCTTTCGTGGCGACGAAAACCCCTGCCACGAGATGATACACTAGCCACATTCGCAGTGGCCGCGACGCCCTGCCCGACTTCTATCCCGCATGTGAGACCTTCCCCATGGCCGAGCCTGTCCAGACCCAGCCGTTGCTGGATGATGAATCCCTCGACATCCTCGATGAGTTCCTTGAATCCGACCTGGTCGGCCCGGAAGCCCTCGACATCATCAGCGCGCATGGCTTCATGCTGGCACTGGCCATCGCACCACGCGAAGTGCCTTCCAGCCTGTGGCTGCCGGAGCTGTTCCAGGGGCAGCCCGCCTATGAAAGCCCCGAGCAGGAAGCCCAGGTGGTCGCGCTGTTCGAGCAGATGCGCGCCAATGCCATCGACGCCCTCGAGCACGGCATCCTGCCTGAGCTGCTGTTCGAGCTGGAACTCGGTGGCCTCGACCCCGTCGAGACGCCGATCGGTGACTGGTGTGCAGGCTTCATGGAAGGTGTCTTCATGGACGAGGAAGCCTGGTTCGGGACCCAGGAAGAGACCGCGGCCGAGCTGCTGCTGCCCTTCATGGCCATCTCGGGCGTATTCGACGATGAAGACCCGGAGATCGGCGAGCTGATCGCCGACCCCGTCGGTGCCCAGCGCTTCGTCAACCAGCTGCCGGAACTGCTGCTGGATCTCTACCTGCTCTATCGCGTGCCGCCGGAAAGCCCCAAGCCATCACCGCGCCGCAAGGGAGCCGCAACGCCGGGCGCCGCGGGCATTCCGCGTGGCAAGCATGCGGGCGGCAAGGGCAGTGGCAAGGGCGGCGCGAAGAAGCCTGCTGGCAAGGGTGGCGGCAAGAAGCGCTGAGCCCCCGCCATCCCCCTCTTTGCGCCGCGCAGCGCCAGACACGACAACGCCGGACGCCCCTTGGGGTCGTCCGGCGTTGTCGTGTCACGAAGCAGTGTCTGACATCCGTGAACTGGCTAGCGCAGCCGCGTCACCAGGCTATCCAGGGTGCCATAGCCCCACTCGCGACAGCGTTGCGCCAGAGAGCGTCGCTGCCAGGCAGCCCGGGTGATCTCGACGCTGCGCGCGAAATGCTGCTCGAACAGCGCCGCCACCTCCGCCGCGAAGCGATGGTCCTGCACCTCCTGATTGGCCTCCAGATTCCATTGCAGGCTCCAGTGATCGAAGTTGCATGACCCCAGCGTGACCCAGTCATCCGCCAGCGAGAACTTGGCATGCAGAAAGCGCGGCTGGAATTCATGGATCCGCACGCCCGCCTTGAGGAGACTCGCATAGAAACGCTGCCCCGCAGAACGCACGCCGGGATGGTCGTGATGCTGTCCCGCGATCAACAGCTGCACATCGACGCCGCGCCGAGCGGCGCGCTTGAGGCGTCGACGCATGCTGAAGGTCGGCACGAAGTAAGGCGTGCAGATCCACAGCCGCTTGCGGGTGCTGCTGGCCTGATGCTGGAGCGAGTGGCGAATCGCCTGATAACGAAATCCATGGCCCCAGACGACACGCCCGCGCATCCCCAGATATCCCGTGACGACGTTGACCGCATTGATGTTGACGCTGCGCACGGCCTCACGACGCCCCTGCCCCTCGCTGGCAGCGGAATCCCAGACCCGCGCGAACAGCCTGACCCAGTCACGGATACAGGGCCCCTCGATGCGTATCGCCACTTCTGACCAGGCCTCGGCAAACTCATCGACCGCGCCGAAACCGCCGGTGAAGCCCACCTCGCCATCCACGACCAGCAGCTTGCGGTGATCCCGCGTCAGGTTGCGACCGAACCGCCACCAGCGAATCGGGTTGTAGAAGCGCAGGGCGATGCCGGCCTCGGTCATGCGCTGGCGATCCGCCCCCTCGAGCCCCAGCGAGCCGAAACCATCCAGCAGCACCAGTACATTGACGCCACGCTGGCACGCAGCGCTCAAAGCCTCGATCAGGACCCGACTGAGGTGACCGCTTTCGGCCAGATACAGTTCGAGCAGTATCGAGTGACGTGCGCCTTCCACCGCCTCCAGCATGCTGGGCAGAAAGCGCGCCCCCTCCGGCAGCAGGGTAAATCGATTGCCTGAACGCCACATTCCGAGCATGACATGCCTCCCGTCGCTCCCGCACTGGGCAATGACAGCCGATATCGGCGTCATCGAACAGAATGCGTATAATGATCAATATCATGCATGCGGCGACCCAACGTCGATATCCTCGGATCGCCACTCCCGCATCCTGTGAGTCAACGCAAACGATCCTGCTTGTGACAGCGTCTCACCATCGAACTTTTCGAGTACACCTGCGAGGCTCCGCCATGTCGCCCGTCACCCTGTTATTGCGCCCTCTGCGCAACCTCAGCCGCCGTCTGCTGGACAAATGGGTGGAGCTGCGCGCGGTGGAACCCGACATCAACGCGCTGGACCACAGTGCCCTGAATCTCGACCCTGACCTGCCGGTGGTCTACGTCTTCCCCTATCAGGCGCTCTCCGATGAACTGGTGATCGAGCAGCTTTGCGAGGGGCGTGGCCTGCCGTCTCCCACTCTGCCCTTGAGCATAGGCGACATGCGCCTGAGTCACTCGCGGTTGCGCCTGCTGCGTCACTCACGCAAGGGCAAGGGCCTGCTCTCCCGACGACTCGCGCAGCTGATCGAGGCACTGGAGAACGCCCCGGATGAGGTCGAGGTCCAGCTGGTACCGGTCAGCGTGTTCTGGGGGCGTGCGCCGGGCAAGGAATTCGGCTTCTGGAAGTTCATCTCCGCTGACAGCTGGCGTGTCACCGGGGTATTGCGTCGCGCCATCGCCATCCTCGTGCATGGTCGCTCGGTGGATGTGCACTTCGGCCAGCCGCTCAAGCTCCACGAGGTGCTGCGCGAAGGTCCCGAGGATCAGGCGCTGGCGCGCCGGCGCATCGCTCGTCTGCTGCGCGTGCACTTTCGTCGCGTGCGCACCCGACTGCTGGGGCCGGACCTCTCGCATCGCCACACCATGATCCGCAATCTGCAGAAGGCGCCCGCCGTACAGGACGTGATCAGCGAGCTGGCCCGCGACCAGAACCAGCGTCCCGCGCGTCTCGAGAAGCGCGCGTTGAGATACGGCCGCGAGATCGCCTCCAACATGGGCTATCCCGTGCAGCGCTTCCTGGCTCACGCCCTCAAGCGCTTGTGGCACAAGCTGTATGACGGCATCGAGATCCGCGGCATGTCGCGCGTCAAGGCGATCGCCGGTGACTGCGAGCTGATCTATGTTCCCTGCCATCGCAGCCATATCGATTATCTGCTGCTGTCCTACGTGCTGTTTCACGAAGGGCTGATGACGCCGCACGTGGCAGCCGGCAAGAATCTCGACATGCCGGTGATCGGCCCGATCCTCCGGCGTGGCGGTGCCTTCTTCCTGCGCCGCAGCTTCCGAGACAATCGCCTCTATGGCGCGGTCTTCGATGAATATGTCCACCAGCTGATCACCCGCGGGCACCCGGTGGAATACTTCATCGAGGGTGGACGCTCACGCACGGGACGCATGTTGCCGCCACGTCCGGGCATGCTGGCGATGACGCTGCGTTCCTTCCTGCGTGACACGCGCCGCGAGGTCGCCTTCGTCCCGGTCTACATCGGCTACGAGAAGGTCTTCGAGAGCCTCAGCTATCAGCGTGAACTGTCGGGCGCCAGCAAGAAGAAGGAGTCGCCGCTGGATCTGATTCGCGTGCTGGGGCAGCTCAAGCAGCCCTTCGGCAAGGTCTATCTCAACATTGGCGAGCCGCTCAAGCTGGGAGCCTGGCTGGACGAGACCACTCCCGAGTGGCAGGCCAGTCGCCACCAGCGGCGCCCGGAATGGCTGACCAGTGCCGTGCCGCGACTGGGCAACGAGATCGCCACGCGCATCAATGCCGCCGCGGCCCTCAACCCTGTCTCGCTGTCGGCGCTGGTACTGCTTTCCACCGCACACCACGCCATCGAGTCCAGTCTGATGCAGCGCCAGCTGGCCATGCTGGTGCGGCTGGCCGGCAAGCTGCCTGGCCGGCAGGACCACAGCCTGCCCGAAGGCACGCCGGAAGAATGGATCGCGCACTGTGCGCACCTGGGGCTGGTCACCCTGCGCCCCCAGCACCTCGGTGAGCTGGTGATCGCCACACCGGAACAGGCCAGCCTGCTGACCTGGTACCGCAACAACGTCCTGCATCTGCTGGCGCTGCCGGCGCTGATCGCCTTCGCCTTCCGCAACACCGCCCAGTACACCCTGCAGGCGCTGGATGAGCAGATCAGCCCGGCCTGGCCCGTACTGGTACGTGAACTGTTCGTGCCGGAAGCCCCGGAGCTGAAAGGCGATATCGCCGCCACCCTCGCGCTGCTCAGCGACGAGGGCCTGCTGGAGCACCAGCCGGCAACCGAGAACACGCCCGAACGCTGGTCGCGTCCGGTCGCAAGCCAGGAATCCTCCGAGCAGCTGCGGCTGCTGGCCCAGCCGGTCCAGCCGACGCTGGAGCGCGGCTACCTGCTGATCGCGGCCTTGCTGCAACACGGCAGCGGCACGCTGGATCGCGAAGCCCTCGAGACCCACTCCGGCGCGCTGGCAGAGCGGCTGACGCTGCTCTCGGGCCTCAACGCGCCCGAGTTCTTCGACAAGCGACTGTTCCGCGGCCTGCTGGATACCCTGCTGGAGCTGGACTTCATCTGGCTGGACGACAACCGCCTGTGCTTCGGCGAAGCGCTGGAAGACCTGCAGACCCGTGGGCGCGACCTGTTCGACCCGGCATTGCGCCATCGCTTGCAGCATGTGCGCCTGCGCGATACGCCGGACACGCCGGACACGCCAGAGGACAATGCTGACTCGGCTGACGAGCCACGCTGACAACGGTGCCACGCCATCCCTTCGCATGAACGACAGGACCCCGCTCGCGGCAGACGCGAGCGGGGTCCTGTCATCTTCAGAGCGGTCATGCACGTCAGGGTGCATCACCCGGCCTTCGCGGCTAGCGCAGCGCCTGCTTGACGTAGACGTCGTAGCGGCTGGTCTTCTCCTCCACCACATGACTCGGCGCGATGCCGCCGATCGGCTCAGCCTTGCGTGGACGCTTGACCACCACCCGATGGGTCGCGACCTCCAGTGCCGAATCCAGCAAGGCCGGCGCATCCGCGTCATCCCCCGCCAGGGCACGGAAGAGCCGCATCTCCTTCTTCACCAGCGCAGACTTGTCACGGTGCGGGTACATCGGATCCAGATGCACCACCTGCGGCGGCTGATCCCACAGCGCGACGAGCTCTCCCAGATCACGCGAGGCATCCCCCTGCAGCGCCTGCATGCGTAGCGCGATCTCGCGTATTTCATCGTCTGCACAGCCCTGCGCGCGGGTCAGGCCATCGACCAGGATCGCCGCCGTCGCGGCGACACGCTCGATCATCAGCACCGGCGATCCGAGACTGGCCAGCACGAAGGCATCGCGCCCCAGCCCGGCGGTGGCATCGACGATGCTTGGCAGCACGCCGCGATTCAGGCCACAGGCCCGCGCGATCAGCTGATTGCGCCCCCCGCCGAAACGCCGGCGGTGGTCCGCCCGACCAGCGACGAAATCCACATGCAGCGGTTTGCCGTACTCGCGCTCGTCACCGGCGATCACGACCCGCGGTACGCCCTGCTCGTCCTGCGCCACCTCGAGCCGCAGAGCCGGCAACGCATCATCGTCCCGGATGGCGATCCCGAAGTGCGCCGCCAGCATGGCGAGCTCCGAATGCACCGCCAGCTGCGAACGAGCGATGGCGATCACGGGGGTCGCGTCAGCGGCGTCAGAGGAAGGAGCGAGGGGATCGGATGGCAGCATGAACGGGCTCTATGGAAATGAAGAGACACTGGGACTCGCGAAAGACCAGCACAAAGGCGACATGATAAGCGCAAGCAAGGCTGACAGAAACGCCGACGGCGCCGCAAGAGCGACGCCGTCGGAGAAAGACTGAACTTGCCGTACGCGACTTACAGCAACAGCATGCCGAACAGCAGCACGCCCAGCAGCAGACGGTAGATGACGAAGGGCAACATGCCGATGCTGTCGATGGCCTTGAGGAACAGCTTGATGCACACCAGCGCCGAGACGAAGGACAGCACCACACCCAGTCCGACATCGAACAGCTGGGCTTCACTGCCGGTCTCGATCAGCTCCAGCCCCTTGAGTGAGCCCGCCGCGAGAATCAGCGGAATCGACAGCAGGAAGGAGAAGCGTGCCGCACTCTGACGCTCGAAGCCCAGCAGCAGCGCGGCAGTGATGGTGATGCCCGAGCGCGAGGTGCCCGGAATCAGTGCCAATGCCTGGAACAGACCGATGATCAACGCCCCCTTGAGCGTGAGCGTCGCCAGATCCCGCGTGCGCGTGCCCTTGGCATCCGCCCACCACAGCAGCAGACCGAAGACGATGGTGGTCGTGCCGATCACGGCAGTCGAACGCCCGGCCGTTTCCACCACATCGCCCAACAGGCCACCGAAGACGACGGCCGGCAGCGTCGCCAGCAATACCGCCCAGCCCAGACGGCTGTCGTCGGTCTGACGCGCCGCAAGCCCGCCAGAACCGCTGAACTGTCCGAACCAGCCAGCGAGGATATTGACGACATCCTTGCGAAAGGCCATCACCACGGCCAGCAGAGTACCGACATGGACCGCGACATCGAAGGCCAGTCCCTGGTCCGGCCAGCCAAGCACCTGGGAGGGCAGGATCAGGTGAGCGGAGGAGGAAATCGGCAGAAATTCGGTCAGACCTTGAATGACGGCCAACGCCACCACGTGCATGAGTTCCATGAAACATCCTTTTAAGAGTAACGGGCCTCAATGGCCCACACGGACGACAGACATCGCCTGTGGCACTGCGAGGTGCGGTGATGACAGAACGGTTCCCTGTCAGCCGATGCGCGACCGACATCAGGGGGCCGCAGTGTGATGCTGAAACCTTACGGCAGCCTTGGCAGACCACCTGACTGACGCGAGAGGATGGCGATCCCTGGCGCCATCAGCGCCATGCCACCTCGTTACGCAGATAGACAGGCTGCGCCTCGACGGCAGCGACTGCCTCGCCGCGCGCAAAGGCCTGCGCCGCCAGGATGACCATGTCCTCGGCATCCGGCTGCGGTGCCTCCAGGCGCTGCACGATGCTGGCGCGCAAGGCTTCCGGCAGCGCATCGTGCATGACCAGCCCGGAACCGATGGCCAGCCAGTCGTGCTCACGAAGCTCCTGGGGCAACTCCACGAGTCCCGGCGCCACGACCTGCTCGGGCAGCAGCTGGCTGACCTCGACCTCACCTTCGGCGGAGGTCGCCACACGATAGGCGCCGGTGTAAAGCTCGCCCATGCGGGCATCCAGCATCGGCAACACGAAACGGGCGTGGTGATGGCGATGGGCCTGCAGCGCCAGCGCCGCCAGGGTCGAGACACCGATCACCGGCACCTCAAGCCCGAAGGCCAGTCCCTGGATGGTGCCAGCCGCGATGCGCAGGCCCGTGAAGGAACCCGGGCCGTGGCCATAGGCCAGCGCGTCCAGATCCTTCAACGTCAGCTGGGCATCTGCCAGCAGCGTCTCGATCATCGGCATCATCAGCTGGGTATGCTGACGGGGAGCTTCACAGCGCTCGGCAGTAACAACGCCGTCCTGCCACAGGGCAACGGAACAGGCGGAGGAGGATGCATCAATGGCCAGAAGCGTGGTCATGGGCGGTTCATCATCAGAAAAATGTGACGCGATTCTACCCGTCCCCCGCTAGCAGCAAAAGACGCAGGGTGTCCACGGCAGGTGTCGGCGCTGTGCGTCAGTCGTGCCACAGGCCGCGAACCTGCGCTGGAGAAGGGGTCTGTCGCAACACGCCATTTCGCTTTCGCGACCAAAGAAAACGCCCGCAGACGAAGCCTGCGGGCGTTTTCAAGGCGCTTGATACCGAAAGAGCGCATCATGCGGGCCATGACGGCGCCATAGTCCTCATGCCGTCTCAGGCAACGCGACTCACTGCTCCAGCGCGCTGACCAACTGGGCACGAATGTCATCGACGGAGCCGATGCCTTCGATGCGATGGTAGGCCGGTGCCTGGGCATCGCCAGTGGCGGACCAGCTGGAGTAGTACTCGACCAGCGGCTCGGTCTGCTCATGGTAGACGGACAGACGGTTGCGCACCGTGGCTTCACGGTCATCTTCACGCTGGATCAAGGCTTCGCCAGTGACGTCGTCCTTGCCTTCCTCGCGCGGCGGGTTGTACTCGATGTGATAGACACGACCGGAATCCGGGTGCACACGACGACCGGACAGACGCTTGACGATTTCCTCGTCCGCCACGGCGATCTCGACCACGTGGTCCAGCTTCACGCCCGCTTCCTTCATGGCGTCAGCCTGCGGAATGGTGCGCGGGAAGCCATCGAACAGGAAGCCGTTCTCGCAGTCGGGCTGGCTGATGCGTTCCTTGACCAGAGCGATGATGATCTCGTCGGACACCAGCCCGCCGGTATTCATGATCTCCTTGACCTTGAGCCCCAGCTCGCTGCCGGCCTTGACCGCTGCACGCAACATGTCTCCGGTGGAAATCTGCGGGATGTTGAAACGCTCGCAGATGAACTGGGCCTGAGTGCCCTTGCCGGCGCCGGGGGCGCCCAACAGGATCAAACGCATCGGTACTGCTCCTTGAGTGTGCAAATGAAAAGCGTGAAACGGGTGTAAATGGGTCATCCGGGCTTGTGTGCCCTGCCCTCGACGGCAGATGGCCATCCGAGGCGCTCTGGCCGCCGAGCGCTCAAGACGACTCGGCTCACGCGCTGACCTGCGCAGTGTCTCCCCATCGACATGACAGTGAAGTAGACAACTACGGGGCCTCGAGCGGCTTGCGACCAGGATGAAACAGGAAGCGGACCGACTGGTGGCGTGACGAACACTCTCCACGCACTGACGATCTCATTATGTCATCGCTATGCAACGCAAGGGCTGACGATACCGCTCACACGGCCATCGCACAAGCACACCAAAGGCGCGCATGACGCCCCTTGGCACTGTTTTGGCTCATTGATGACGGACGAGGCGATCGGCGCGTGCAGCGCCTCGTGATCCAGCCTCACGATGGCATGACGCCCCCGCGGCACTCGGTCGCAGGGGCGTCGTGGCAGGGTTCCACTCATTTCAGGGTTCAGGCGTCATGGCCTGGGGGTCATGACCTCACTCGGCGACCTCTTCCGCCTGGCTGCTGCGACGTAGCCGCACCGCCTTGGCCCGCTTGCCGCGCAGCCGGATGTTGAGCATTTCCACCGCCAGCGAGAAGGCCATCGCCACGTAGATGTAGCCCTTGGGCACATGGACGCCGAAGCCTTCGACCATCAACATCATGCCGACCATGATCAGGAAGGACAGGGCCAGCATCTTGATGGTCGGGTGGCGATCGACGAAATCACCGATCGGCTTGGCCGCCACCATCATGATGCCCACCGAGATGACGATCGCGATGATCATCACCGTCAGATGGTCGACCATGCCCACCGCCGTGATCACCGAATCCAGCGAGAAGACGATATCGATCAACGCGATCTGGACCATGATCGCCATGAAGCTGGCACCGCCCTTCTTCGCGCCCTCTTCCGCCGGGTCCTCACCCTCGAGGTTGGCATGGATCTCATGGGTGCTCTTGCCGAGCAGGAACAGCCCCCCGAAGACCAGGATCAGATCCCGCCCGGAGAAGCTGAAATCCAGCACGCTGAACAACGGTGTCGTCAATGACATCAGCCACGACAACGACATCAACAGCACGATGCGCATGCCCATCGCCAGGCCGAGACCGATCATGCGGCCACGTTGGCGCTGAGCCTCGGGCAGGCGCGCGACCAGAATCGACAGGAAGATGATGTTGTCGATGCCCAGCACGATCTCAAGCGCGGTCAGGGTCGCCAGAGCCACCCATGCCGAAGGGTCCATCAACCATTCCATTGTCTTGCTCCTTGTGTGTTGCGAGAACCGGCCTTCCCGGGTAGTGCCAGCACGATGCGGCAGATCGCGGCAGGTTGGCGTGAAGCATCGCATGTTGTGCAGGGCAGCAACAGCTGTCGCCGCCCTGCCACGCCAACGGACATGCACAAAAAAAACGGCCTCCCGAAGGAGGCCGTTCTGTCGACAGGCCATCTGGCACCTGCCCTTGTCATGCAAGGTACGGATCAGAGCAGCAGACGACGCACGTCGGTCAGCACCTGAGCCAGATACGCCGTGAAGCGTGCCGCATCCGCCCCGTTCACCGCCCGGTGATCGTAGGACAGTGACAGCGGCATCATCAGACGCGGCTGGAAGGCAGCGCCATCCCACACCGGCTTCATCTGCGCCTTGGAGACACCCAGGATGGCGACTTCCGGCGTGTTGACGATCGGCGTGAAGGCAGTACCCCCAATGGAGCCAAGGCTCGAGATGGTGAAACAACCACCGGTCATCTCTTCGCGCTTGAGCTTCTTGGTCTGCGCCTTCTTGGCCAGCTCCACGGATTCGCGGGCCAGCTCCAGCAGGCTCTTCTGATCCGCATTGCGGATCACCGGCACCATCAGGCCGTCCGGCGTATCCACCGCGATACCGATGTGCACGTATTTCTTGTGCACCAGGGTCTCGCCGTCAGACTTGAGGCTGACGTTGAACTGCGGATACTTGGCCAGCGCGTGGGCAGCCGCCTTGATCATGAACGGCAGCGGCGTGAGCTTGGCGCCTGCCGCTTCTGCCTCGGCCTTCATGGACTTGCGGAAGGCCTCGAGCTCGGTGATGTCGGCTTCATCGAACTGGGTCACGTGCGGGACGTTGAGCCAGCTGCGATGCAGGTTGGTGGCACCCGCCTTCATCAGGCGGCCCATCTTCGACTCTTCGATCTCACCGAACTGGCTGAAGTCCTGATCCGGCACCTGCGGGATACCGGCACCGCCGGTGGCCTGCGCGGCAGGGGCTGCCGGTGCGGACTTGGCCTTCTGCATCATCTGCTTGACGTAGGCCTGGACATCTTCCTTCACCACACGGCCCTTCGGACCGCTGCCGGAGACGTCCGCCAGATCGACACCGAACTCACGCGCCAGCAGGCGAACCGCAGGCCCTGCGTGGACCTTGGCACCCTTGCTCGGCTTGTGGGCCGCCATCTGGGCTTCCGGGCTCGGCGTACCGGCCGGTGTCGGCTCAGGCTTCTGCTCGGCCTTGTCTGCCTTGGGCGCGGCCGGAGCCTCCGCCTTGGCAGCCTTCGGCGCAGGCTTGGCACCGGCGACCTCGAGGTAACCGATCAGGTCGCCCTCGGACACGGTGTCGCCTTCCTTGACGGAAAGCTCCACCACCTTGCCCTTGTAGGGGCTCGGGATGTCCATGGTCGCCTTGTCGGATTCCAGCGTGATCAGCGCGTCTTCCTCGTTGACCTCATCACCGACGGCCACGGCCATCTCGATGATCGGCACGCTGTCGCTGCCGGAGAGATCCGGGACACGCAATTCCTTGCGCTCCGGCTCACCGGAGGCTGGCTCACCGGAGGCCGGCTCTTCTTCGGCAGCCGGCGCTTCAGCGGCGGTCTCTTCAGACTCAGTCTCAGACGCAGACGCAGACGCGGAGGATTCTTCCGCCGGCGCTGATTCCGCCGCACTGTCACCGCCTTCACCGGCGATTTCCATCTGACCGATGACATCACCGGACGCGACGTTGTCGCCTTCCTTGACGGTCAGCTTGACGATCTTGCCCTTGTGCGGGCTCGGGACGTCCATGCTGGCCTTGTCGGATTCCAGCGTGATCAGCGCATCCTCGGCGTCGACTTCGTCGCCTTCGGAGACCGCCATCTCGATGATCGGCACGGCCTCGGAGTCGCCCAGGTCCGGCACGACGATGTCGACGGTCCGGGTACCACCGGAAGCGGCCTTCGGTGCAGCAGCGGCCTCTTTCGGCGCCTGCTGCTCAGACGCTTCCTGCTTGGGAGCCTCTTCCTTCGGCGCTTCCTGCTCGTCAGAAGCGTCAGAGGAGGTGTCACCACCGCCTTCCGCTTCCAGCTCCAGGATGTCGTCGCCTTCGGAGACGGTGTCGCCTTCCTTGACGAGAATCTTCACCACCTTGCCGCCCTTCGGTGCCGGCACATCCATGCTGGCCTTGTCGGACTCAAGAGTGATCATGGTGTCTTCGGCGGAGATGACATCTCCGACCGCCACCGGTATCTCGATGATCTCGACATCGGAACTACCGCCAATGTCGGGAACCTTGATGATTTCGCTGCTCAAGATCGTGCTCCTTCCAAAACGTGCACGGGGAGCGACACCCGAATCACCTTCGCATCATCTTGATGTCGAGGATGGAGTGCCGCTCGCCTGTTCCGCGATCTCCGCTCAGACGCTCAGCGGATTCGGCTTGTTGGGGTCGATGCCGTAGGTCTTGATCGCTTCCGCGACCACCTTGCGGTCGATCTCACCACGATCCGCCAGCGCCTTCAGAGCCTGGACGGTGACGAAGTTGCGGTCGACTTCGAAGAAGTGACGCAGCTTCTCGCGGGTATCGGAACGACCGAAACCATCGGTACCGAGCACGTGATAGTCAGCCGGCACCCAGGCGCGAACCTGGTCAGCAAACAGCTTCATGTAGTCAGTGGCCGCCACGACCGGGCCGTCACGTCCTTCCAGGCACTGGGTGATGTGCGGCTTGGCCGGGGTCTCTTCCGGCTTGAGGAAGGCCTGACGATCCAGTTCCAGCGCTTCACGACGCAGCTCGTTGAAGCTGGTGACGCTCCAGATGTCGGCATCGACACCGTAGTCGTCCTTCAGCATCACGGCAGCGGCTTCGACTTCACGCAGGATGGTGCCGGAACCCAGCAGCTGAACGCGTGCCTTGCCGTCCTTCGCGCCTTCCTTGAGCAGGTACATGCCCTTGATGATGTCGTCTGCGGGCACCGTTTCAAGCTCCGGCTGCTCGTAGTTCTCGTTCATCACCGCCAGGTAGTAGAAGACCGGCTCGTGCTGCTCGAACATGCGCTTCATGCCGTCCTGCACGATGACCGCCACTTCGTGAGCGTAGGTCGGGTCGTAGGTGCGGCAGTTCGGGATGGTCGAGGCCAGGATATGGCTGTGGCCATCCTGGTGCTGCAGACCTTCACCGTTCAGGGTAGTACGTCCGGCGGTCCCGCCGACCAGGAAGCCACGTGCCTGCAGATCGCCCGCGGCCCACGCCAGATCACCGATGCGCTGGAAGCCGAACATCGAGTAGTAGACGTAGAACGGCATCAGCGGCAGGTTGTGGTTGGCGTAGGACGTTGCCGCCGCCACCCACGCGGACATGGCGCCCGCTTCGGAGATACCTTCCTCGAGAACCTGACCTTTCTGGTCCTCGCGGTAATACATGATCTGCCCCTTGTCGACCGGCTCGTACTTCTGGCCTGCCGCGGTGTAGATGCCCAGCTGACGGAACATGCCTTCCATGCCGAAGGTACGCGCTTCGTCAGGAATGATCGGCACGACACGCTCGCCGAGGGTCTTGTGCTTGACCAGACCGTTGAGCACGCGCACGAAGGCCATGGTGGTGGACACTTCGCGACCGTTGGAGCCCTTGAGCTGGGACGCGAAGATCTTGTCGTCCAGCGGCGGGATTTCCAGCGTTTCATACTCGGTGCGACGCTGCGGCAGGTAGCCGTTGAGACGTTCGCGCATGAGGTGCATGTACTTCATTTCCGGGCTGTCGTCCGCCGGCTTGTAGTACGGCACTTCCTCGAGCTGCTCGTCGGTCAGCGGGATACCGAAGCGATCACGGAAGGTCTTGAGCGCTTCGTGCTCCATGGTCTTGACCTGGTGGGCTTCGTTGGCCGCTTCGCCATCGCCCATGCCCATGCCGTACCCCTTGACGGTGTGCGCCAGGATGACGGTCGGACGACCATTGGCGTTGTTGACCGCCTCGTGATACGCCGCGTAGACCTTGTACGGGTCGTGGCCACCACGGTTCAGACGCCAGATGTCGTCGTCTGACATGTCCTTGACCAGATCGGCCGTCTCCGGGTACTTGCCGAAGAAGTGCTCACGCGTGTACGCGCCGCCATTGGCCTTGTAGTTCTGGTAGTCACCGTCGACCGCCTCGTCCATGCGCTTCTGCAGGATGCCTTTCTTGTCCTGCTCGAACAGCGGATCCCAGAAGCGACCCCAGGTGACCTTGAGCACGTTCCAGTCGGCACCACGGAAGACGCCTTCCAGCTCGTCCATGATGCGGCCGTTGCCGCGCACCGGACCATCAAGACGCTGCAGGTTGCAGTTGATGACGAAGATCAGGTTGTCGAGGTTCTCGCGACCCGCCAGCGAGATGGCACCCAGGGATTCCGGCTCGTCACACTCGCCGTCACCCATGAAGCACCACACCTTGCGGTCGTACATGGACTTCAACTCACGCGAGTTGAGGTACTTCATGACGTGCGCCTGGTAGATCGCCTGGATCGGGCCCAGACCCATGGAGACGGTCGGGAACTGCCAGTAATCCGGCATCAGCCACGGGTGCGGATAGGAGGACAGGCCATTGCCGTCGACTTCCTGACGGAAGCTGTCCATCTGCTCCTGGCTGAGACGACCTTCCAGGAAGGAACGTGCATAGATACCCGGTGCCACGTGGCCCTGGATATACAGCAGGTCGCCTTCGAAATCGCCTTCCGGTGCACGGAAGAAGTGGTTGAAACCTACATCATAAAGCGTCGCACTGGACATGAAGCTCGAGATGTGACCGCCCAGGCCCTTGTGGGCACGGTTGTTGCGGATCACCTGAGCGATGGCGTTGTAGCGGATAAGCGAACGGATACGACGCTCCATGAACAGGTCGCCCGGCATGCGCGCTTCGCGGTGCACGGGGATACTGTTGCGATGGGGCGTGGTCACCGAGAAGGGTACTTGATGGCCATCACGACGCAGGCGGTCGGCCAGGCGTGACATCAGGTACTGGGCACGATCCTCACCCTCACGATCCAGAACCGATTCCAGGGAGTCCAACCATTCCGTGGTTTCGATCGGATCGAGATCTTCTCTTGCCTCCAGACTCATAGACGTCTCTCCGAGTGAAGAAATTTTTTGTCAGTTGTTCCGACGAAATGCTACATCGGAACCAGTGGCGCTCTTCAGTGTGGGCACAGCCTTCTGAGTGGGCCGCGTCTCCGATAAAACCGCGGCAACCGGAGACTCCGGCTGCCAGATGCGTTGTGCTTCGTGCGTCAAAGCAGGGCACAAGATGCAGTCATTTGGCGTGAAAGATACCGCAAACACCCCCCCGTGCCAATTCGGTGCGCATGGCCGCGCAGCCGTGCGCCATGGACTGGCACCGCCGTGGCCGTGCGGGTCTCGGCCAGTGCCGAGCGGGATTTCCCGCCGCATGCCAGCCGTCGCCTGGAGCACGTCTTGTAATAAAACTACCAACGCGCCCCGTGGCTACGCTCCCTGACCGGAATCCGGCCCCTGCATGCTGCATTGCACCATCGCGAGGCACTTGCGACCTTAGTCCTGAATGTCGTCCAGCAGGCGATCGAAGTAAGCCCAGTCAAAGGCGGGACCAGGATCCGTCTTGCGCAACGGCGCAATCCGCGCATGCGAGGTGATGCGCTCACGGGTCAGCGCCGGGTAGCGGGCAATCAGGCCGGCGACCGTCCGTGCCAGCGTCCGGTACTGCACCTCGCGGTAGGGGTGCACCTCATCGCCCTCGAGCTCGATGCCGATGCTGAAGTCATTGAGCTCCACGCGCTCACGCGCTCCGTCATGCCAGCGCGACCGCCCCGCATGCCAGGCACGACGATCGAAGGGCACGAACTGCACCAGACGACCATCACGCTGGATCAGCACATGCGCCGAGACGCGCAGATGATGGATGTCGGCAAAGTAGGGATGGGCACCGGGGTCGAGCTGATTGGTGAACAGCTGCTCGATGGCCGGCCCCCCGAAGCGCCCCGGTGGCAGGCTGATGGAATGCAGCACCAATGCCGACACTTCGCCCTCGGGACGCGCATTGTGGTTGGGCGACGGCACCTGACGGGCATTTTCCAGCCAGTGCTCAGGGGTGACGGCCAGTCGCGCCAGCTGGCCCGACCATGGGGAGGAAGACGAGGGGGGCATCGATGACTCCAGACGGGAACGACATTGCACGCGGGGCGTGAGTTTCATGACGGCCTGATCGTGATCCTGCCGGCCCGGTGCACCGTCAGGCGAGATATCGCACCGGTATCGCACACAGGGACTGACCGCCCGCGCGACTTTTCCTATAATGGCGCACATTATGGCATGCTCGGCAGCCATGGGTCTGTGTCGGGGGGCTTCCTGCGGCGCGATACCAGCTCCGGCAGCACTTCTTGCACAAGGATCAGACGCGCATGAACTTCCACGACGCCCTCGCCGAGGATATCCGCACCAGCGCCGCCCGCCTGCTCGCCGAAGATGTTGGCGGTGGCGACATCACCGCCGAGCTGATTCCCGAAAGACAGTGGGCCAAGGCCCGGGTGATCAGCCGTGAGGCGGCCATTCTGTGCGGCGTGCCCTGGGTGGATGAGCTCTTTCGTCGCCTCGACTCGCGTGTCAGTCTCAAGTGGCTGGCCAGCGATGGTGACCGACTCGAGGCCGACACGCCCTTCCTTGAGCTGGAAGGCCCCGCTCGTTCGCTGCTGACCGGAGAGCGCGCAGCACTCAATCTGCTGCAGACGCTGTCCGGCACCGCGACCCGCGCCCACCACTACGCTTCACTCGTGGAAGGCAGCGGCGTGCGTCTGTTGGATACCCGCAAGACGCTGCCCGGCATGCGAGTGTCCCAGAAATACGCCGTCAGCTGCGGGGGCGGCCACAATCATCGCATCGGCCTGTATGACGCCTTCCTGATCAAGGAAAACCATATCGCCGCCTGTGGCAGCATCGCGGCCGCCGTCCGTGAGGCACGCGATATCGCCTCGGACCTGACCTGCGAAGTGGAAGTCGAGAATTTCGCGGAGCTGGAACAGGCGCTGGATGCCGGTGCCGACGTCATCATGCTCGACAACTTCAACAACGATCAGCTCATCGAGGCCGTCGCGCGCAACAAGGCGCATGCCCAGCCAGCCGTGCTGGAAGCCTCGGGCAACGTCAACGAGAGCACCCTGGCCGGCATCGCCGCCACCGGCGTGGATTGCATCTCGATCGGCGCGCTGACCAAGGACGTGACGGCCATCGACCTGTCGATGCGCATCTACACTGTCGAGACCCGCTAGCCAGATGACAGGTGAGTGCCTTCCTGCTGGTCAGCTCCTGTCCTGCTGATGCCACCGGTGACGCCGGCCCATCTTCATGACGCCTTGCCATACCGCCAGGGAGGCGCCCCATGTCCTCGCCATCTCCTCATCAGCGTCCGCCTGCCGCCTCCACGGTGTCAGGCGGACGCTGGCAGACCCGCCGCTGGAGCCTCTACGCACCGATCTACGACCGCGTGGCAGCGCGTGTCCTGCGCTCGGCACGCCGAGACGCCATCGCGACACTGGACCTGAAAGCCGGGACTCGCGTGCTGCTGCTCGGCGGCGGTACCGGGCTCGACCTGCCCTTCCTGCCCCGTGACATCGAGCTTGAGGTGGTCGATGCCTCGCCCGCCATGCTGCGCCGCTGCCGCGAGCGCGCCGAGGCGCTGGGCTTCGATGCCAACGTCAAGCTGGGCGATGCCATGGCACTCGACTTTCCCGATGGCCACTTTGACGTCGTGATCGCCCACCTGATCTTCGCGGTCGTGCCAGAACCGCAGACAGCCTTCGATGAAGCATTGCGCGTGCTGGCATCAGACGGCGAGATGTCCCTGCTCGACAAGGGCTTGCGCGGTCAACAGCCAGCCGGGGTGATCCGGCGGCTGCTCAATCCGCTGGCCCGCCTGCTGGCCACCAATCTCAGCGTGCCTCTCGATGGCCTGCTGGAAGGGCATGCCATACAGCGCATGGAAGACCGCGACCTCGGGCCTGGCGGCCTGTTGCGTCACATGCACCTTCGCAAGATCTGATCCGCACCGGCGCTGCCCCTTGCATTGCGCGCCCGGCACCGCCACGCAACAAGGACATCCAGATGACAGCAGCGAGCCGATTCGTGACCGTTGTCCCGGCACTCACCCAGGTGCCAGGCCATCGTGTGCGAACGCCGTCGCTTGCCGTGAAGGAGGTTGCATGCAGATTGATCTACACGGACGCAGCGCCATCATCAGTGGTTCCACCGCCGGCATCGGCCTTGCCATCGCGACGGGACTCGCCCGCGCGGGTGCCAGCGTCACCCTGACCGGCCGTACCCAGGCACGTGTCGATGACGCCATCGCCCAGCTCAAGCGTGATGTCCCTGACAGCAAGGTACAGGGCGTGGCCGCGGACCTGGGCTCGCGCGAAGGCTGCGACACGCTGATCCAGACCGTCCCGGACACCGACATCCTGATCAACAATGTCGGCATCTTCGCCCCACAGGACTTCTTCGAGACCGACGACGACACCTGGGAGCAGTTCTTCCAGGTCAACGTGATGTCGGCGGTACGCCTGTCCCGCCACTATGCGCGCGGCATGAAGGAGCGCGACTGGGGGCGCATCCAGTTCCTGTCCAGCGAGTCGGCGCTCAACATCCCCAGCGAGATGGTCCATTACGGCATGACCAAGTCCGCCGTCCAGTCCGTCTCACGCGGGCTCGCCAAGGTGCTGTCCGGCACGCAGGTCACCGTCAACGCCATCCTGCCGGGGCCGACCCGCTCCGAGGGCGTGCTCGAGATGCTCAAGAAGAACGCCGAGGAGCAAGGCAGGACGCTTGAGGAGGTCGAGGCTGACTTCGTCCAGCAGACCCGCCCCACCTCCATCCTCCAGCGCATGGCAAGCCCCGAGGAAGTCGCCAACATGAGCGTCTACGCGGCCTCCGAGCAGGCCAGTGCCACGACAGGTGCCGCGCTGCGGGTGGAAGGCGGTATCGTCGATACCATGGCCTGATCGCCAGCCAGGTCCGTTACCCTGTCGAACGCAAGACGCCCCCACCGGGTGACCGGTGGGGGCGTCTTCATGTCCGATATCACCGTGACGCACGCGTCACTCGTCGAGACGTTTCTCGAAGCGCTCGCGCTTGAGGCAGATGCCGCCTCGCTTGACGTGCTCAAGCCCCAGACTCTCCCAGCCGCGGCGTGCAAGCCCTGGCGACAGCATCAGACTGGCCTCCAGACTCACCACCCGCACCTTGCGTCGGCGAAGGTCCTGTTCGGCCTCCTCCAGCAAGCGGGTGCCTATCCCCTGCCCGGTCAGCCCCGGGTAGACGTAGAGCATCTCGATCCGGGCCAGCGGCCATTCAGGGGCATACTCGCAGAAGGCGATGCAGCGCCCGTCCCGTTCGGCCACCAGCACTTCGAAGCGATGCTGGCGCGCCGCCCAGCGCTCGGCATCTCTGGGCACACGGGACGCCCATTGCTGGCGTTGCGCCAGATCATAGTGACTGGCTGCCCCCTGCATCACGGCCTGATAGAACACCTCGGCCTGATCCGCGGCGTGGCGCGGCTGCGCGGTCACGATGCTGATGCGCGAGGCTGCTGCGCGGCTATCGGTCTGGCTGTGCAATCGTAGGTCCTCCTTGTGCCCCGGGACGGGGCGATTCGCTTTCGGGAATGCGGCTGACTCGCGGTGGCTCAGAGGGTGTCGAGAGACGCCTGATCAGCGACTACCTCTCACCCGCTGAAGGACACTTCATCGAAGCGACTGGCCTGAGGGTGATCCCCCGTGACCATGCCGGGCTCACGGACCAGCTGCCAGGTCTGGAAGCCGGCGGCCGCGGCGGCATCGAGCTCAGCCACCACATCGGACAGGAACAGGATCTCGGCACCCGGCAGGCCCAGTTGCGCGGCAATCCGACGATAACTCTCGGCCTCCTGCTTCGGCCCTGTCGTGGTATCGAAGTAGCCCGCGAACAGCGGTGTGAGATCCCCGGCATCCGAGTGACCGAACAGCAGCTTCTGCGCCTGAATCGAGCCTGAAGAATAGACATGCAGGGACAGCCCGCGTTCCTTCCAGTCACGCAATCCCTTCACGGCATCGGGATACACATGGCCGGTGAAGTCGCCGTCCGCGTAGCCCTTCGCCCAGACCATGCCTTGCAGGGCCTTGAGTGGCGTGGCCTTGCGATCGGCATCGATCCAGCCTTCCAGGATGCCGATCACGGTTTCGAGGTCCGCCTCGGGCGCCTCGGCCAGCTCACGGGTGGCTGCCAGCTGCTCGGCGACATCATCGCGCTCGGCATTGGCGCGCAGGAAATCGCCCAGATTGGCGCGCGCATAGGGGAACAGCACCTGATGCACGAAGCGAATCGAGCCGGTGGTGCCCTCGATGTCAGTGACGATGGCGCGAATCATGCGGACTCCTGGGAATGCGGGGCGGCAGTCTGGGTGAAGTGTTCCGCCAGCGCTTCATGACGCGGGAAGCGGGCGGCGATGTCGTTGTCGGTGAAGTTGGCGACCCAGCCCTCCGGATTGGTGAACAGGCGGATGGCGGTGAAGTCCGGCGTCGGTCCCATGTCGAACCAGTGCGCGGTACCGGCCGGCACGGCGATCAGGTCATCCTTCTCGCAACCGACCGCCAGCACCCGCTCACCCAGATGCAGGTAGAAGATGCCGCTGCCGCGCACGAAGAAGCGCACCTCGTGCTCCGCGTGGCGATGCTCATCGAGGAACTTGCCCCGCAGCGCTTCCCGCTCGGGGTGATCCGGCGTCAGACCGATCACGTCGGCGGTCACGAAGCCGTTTTCCAGCTTGAGACGCGCGACATCGTCGGCGTAGGCCGCCAGCACCTGAGCCTGGTCGGTGGGATCACGCAACTCGCAGCCCGCCGTCCAGCGCTCGAAGCGGATGCCTTCGGCCTCGAGTTCGCTGGCGATCCGCGCGCCATCGGTCGTGATCAACTGCGGACGCGAGGCGTCCTGTTCGGCGTAGATGGCCAGAAAGCTCATCGCTGTCTCCTCAGTTCCAGTTCACAGCCCATCAGGAAATCGAGCGCTTCGACATGCTGGCGGCAGGCCGTCATGCTGCTGGCCCAGGTATAGAGGCCATGACCACGGATCAGGTAGCCATGCAGGCCGGCATCCGCCTTGAGGCGGGCCCGCACGTCCAGCGCCAGTGCATCGATGTCCTGAGTATTGTCGAACACCGCCAGACGTACTGGCGTCTCATGGCTCTTGATACCTTCCAGGGCCTTGTTGAGCTCGAAGCCCTCTAGGTTCAGGGTGTCGCCCTCATGACACAGCGACAGCACGGTGGCGGCCCTGGAGTGGGTATGCAGAATCGCCTGCGCCTGCGGCAGATCCTCGTAGAGCTGGCCATGCAGGCGTGCTTCGTCCGAGGCCTTGCGTGAGGTGCCCAGCAATCTGACGGCGAAATCGCTGACCAGGATATCGCCACTGGTCAGGCGGCCCTTGTGGCAGCCCGAGGCAGTCACCGCCATCAGGCGATCACTGAGGCGACAGGAGAAGTTGCCGCCCGTGGCGGGCACCTGACCGGCAGCGTCCAGTGCGCGCCCGGCCTCGATCAACTGCTGGCTCGCCTGCGCCAGATGATCAAGATCCAGCGTCGGCTGCAGGCCATCGGCGGTGGCGGCAATGGCGATGGGGTCTGACATGGTCTGATTGGCCCTCAAGAATCGCGTGGAGCGCTCTCGCTCCGACGCCAGCATCACGACTCAGTGCCGCTGGGCACTGCTCTCGCGGCAGACTACACAAGCCAGCCCGGCGAGACCAGTCATGCCGTACGACGACGAGCATGGCATCATGGCGGCCCGGGATGTCACACGACACCCTGCCCCGTCATCACTTCAGCCTCTGCCACGGTCTTGCCATGTCCTCTTCCGATCAGCCCGCCAGCCCCCATCCGACCGCCGACACGACCGAGCGCCCGATGAGCGATGCCGCACTGGCCAGACGCATGCCGCTGCTGCCCCCTCATCTGCGTGAGCAGGCCATGACACTGGGGCAACAGACCATGCAGCCGGTGGGCATCATCGAGAGCTGCTACCCGGACAAGTTCGGCATTCCCCGCCAGCCGGGTCTGGCACGCCATGCCACCGCCATCCTGCACCTGCTGCCGCCCTTCGATGACCCGGACTGCGTGCGCGACATCGACGGCTTCAGCCACCTGTGGATCCACTTCCTGTTCCACGCCAGCCCCACACGCTGGACGCCGCTGATCCGCCCGCCACGCCTGGGTGGCAATGCACGCACCGGCGTGTTCGCCTCGCGCAGTACCCATCGTCCCAACCGACTGGGCCAGTCGGTAGTCGAGCTTGCAGGCGTCGAGACAGGCGCCAGCGGCGTGCGTCTGCTGCTGCGCGGCCATGACCTGCTGGATGGCACGCCGGTGATGGACATCAAGCCCTATCTGCCGTGGGTCGATGCCGTGCCCCAGGCACGTGCCGGTTACGCGCCTGCCCCGCCGCCACGCCATGCCGTCATGTTCAGTGACGAGGCCGAGCAGCAGCTTGAACAGCGCTCCGACAGTGCCACGCTGCGCGCGCTGATCGAGGAAGTGCTCGCCCAGGACCCGCGCCCCGCCTACCACGCAGCCAAGACTGCCGATGGCAAGCGTCAATATGGCGTGCAGCTGGTGGACGTGGATGTGCGCTTCACGGCGTACACCCAACCCGACGGCAGTCTGACGATGCAGGTCGCCGCCATCGTGGCCAGCTGAACGAGAGAGCGGCGCCAGATCAGGACAATGCCAGATTGCATTGGCGAACCGTCACGACTCCTGACCATACTGGGCGTGCATTCCAGCATCTTCACGTGTTCCACCGGGAGTCCGCCGCATGAGTATTCGTCTACTTGCCTTTGCCGCCAGTACCCGCAAGGCCTCCGTCAATCGGCGCCTGATCACTCGCCTCGCCCATCTGGCCGGCGATCAGGGAGCCGAGATCAACCTGCTCGACCTCAACGACTTCCCGATGCCGCTCTACGATGGGGACAGCGAAGAAGCCAACGGGCGTCCTGCCAGTGCAGACCGTCTGCAGGCCCTGTTTGCCAGCCATCAGGGGCTGTTGCTGGCCACCCCGGAATACAATGGCTTCTTCAGCCCATTGCTCAAGAACACCTTTGACTGGCTGTCGCGTCCGGACACCGAAGGCCAGAGCGGCATGGATGCCTTGCGCGGCATGCCGGTCGGCATCGTCTCGGCGTCCCCGGGCGGGATGGGCGGCATGCGCGCCCTGCCGTTCGTGCGACTCTATCTGAACAACCTCGGCATGCTGGTCGCTCCCCAGCAGATCGCGGTATCCCGGGCAGGCAGTGCCTTTCGCGAGGATGGCAGCCTGGATGACGAAGGTCAGGATCACGCGCTGGCGAGTGTCGCACAGCAGGTGATCGAACTGGCGAGACTGCGCCACGGGTAACGCCTCCATACCGCTTCACCTCTGCACATGCGAACCTCTGCACATGCAAACCTCTGACACGAGACGACCCTCCTGCCACTGGCAGGAGGGTCGTCTCGTTCATGCGTGCATCGTGAGTGAGGCGGCGGCCTCACGCCATGCTCACGCCGTGAAATCGATCCCGATACGACGGCCGACTTCCTCGTAGGCTTCGATCACGCCGCCCAGCCCCTGACGGAAGCGGTCCTTGTCGAGCTTCTCGCGCGTCTCGGCATCCCACAGACGGCAGCCGTCCGGCGAGAATTCGTCACCCAGCACGACCTCACCCTTGAAGACACCGAACTCGAGCTTGTAGTCGACCAGCAGGATGCCGCCATCGAGGAACAGCTGCTTGAGGATGTCGTTGACCTGGAAGGTCAGTTCCTTGGCGCGCGCCAGGTGCTTGGGCTCTGCCCAGCCGAAGGTCTCGACCAACGATTCGTTGATCATCGGGTCGCCCTTCTCGTCGTTCTTGAGGAACAGCTCGAAGGTCGGCGGATTGAGCTCGAGGCCTTCCTCGACACCCAGACGACGCACCAGTGAGCCGGCGGAGATGTTACGCACCACGCACTCCACCGCCATCATGTCGAGACGCTTGACCAGACACTCGTTGTCGCTGACCAGACGCTCGAAGTGGGTCGGGATACCGGCCGCCTTGAGCTTCTCCATGATGAAGGCATTGAACTTGTTGTTGACCATGCCCTTGCGGTCCAGCTGCTCGATACGCTTGCCGTCGAAGGCACTGGTATCGTCGCGGAATTCCAGCAGCAGAAGATCCGGATCGTCGGTGACGAAGACGGATTTGGCCTTGCCAGCGTAGAGCTCTTCACGCTTTTCCATGAGATTCCCCCTGATGACGCTAGTCGCGTCGAGTGTTGAGGCGGTCGACGATGAATCGATCACGCTTGAGTCTGTCACGCCCAGTCGAGAAGGACCGTGGCGTTGGTGTATGGCGTGATTCGAGAGCTGTCCATCTGGTCAGCTCATCCAGAATCACAAACGCCCGATCGCGAAGCGACCGGGCGTCATGAGTATCAGGCGATGGCCTGCCAGCCAAAGCCACTGTCCTGCGCGGAGATGATCAGGCGGCTATCGTCATCCGCAAGCCAGGGGGCCAGTGCCTCCCGGGCCAATGACGGATGATTGTTGCTCTCCGACAGGTGCGAGGCGACCAGCCGCTGCAGGCGCTCCAGCCCCAGATACGGCAGCGCGGCACAGGCCTGGGCGTTGGCCAGATGGCCGAGCCGTCCACCGACCCGCCGCTTGAGGCTGGGCGGATAAGGGCCACTGGCCAGCATCTGCGGGTCGTGGTTGAACTCCAGCACCAGACCATCGCAGTCGGCAAAGCAGCTCAGCACGTGCTCGCTGACGTGACCGAGGTCCGTCAGCACGCCCAGACGCCGCGTGGCCGTCTCGCCACGTCGGCTGAACACGAACTGCACCGGCTCACGTGCATCATGCGGCACGGTCACCGGCAGGATCTCGAGATCCTTGATCGCGAATTCCTGCTGCGGCGTGATCAGATGACGGCTCGGCAACGTGCCCAGCTTCTTCGCGCGGCCGGCAAGCCAGGTGCCCGTGGTCAGATGCACCGGCACACCATGACGGCGCGCCAGCGGCCCGATGCCTCCCAGATGGTCACCATGTTCATGGGTGACCAGCACGGCATCCAGCTGCGAAGGATGCACCCCGAGCCGCGCCAGACGCGCCTCGCTCTCCTTGAGCGTGAAGCCACAGTCCACCAGCACCAGCGCCTCGCGCGTGCGTATCAGCGTGCCGTTGCCCTTGCTGCCACTGCCCAGCGAGGCCATCGACATCACGCCGCTGCGGGCCGGCGCCGAGAACGCAGCCGCCTCATCCGACGCAAGGTCGAATGAGGCGGCAGACGCATCAAGCAGCATGCTCAGCGCAGCGTCGACGCCACGGCGTCGAGTAGCTCGCGGGCCAGTGCAGGCGTGGTCTCTTCACCGTCGGCGCGCTTGGCTGTGACCAGCGTATGATCCTGCTCGCCACGCAGCGTGAGCACCATCGGCAGCGGCTCGCCATCCCCGCCGATCCCCAGCCAGCCACCGTCGCGATCTTCCCGCGGGATGTAGTTGACCATGAATTCGCCACGTGAGCGGTTCTGATCCACCAGCTTCTGGTAGTCGGTGTTGAAGTTCTTCTGCAGCTGGTAGAGCAGCTCGGCCCAGCTGCGCTCGGTATCCAGTGCCAGGTCGATCTGCCAGGTACCGTCACGGCCTTCCAGACGTACCCGGTCGTCACGGCTGAGCGACTGCGCCGCCAGCGAGACACCGCTGTCTGCAGGCGAGGCGGCCAGATAGCCACGCAGCGCGTTCAGGCAGCTGCCGGAGACGTCACCGCCCTGCTGACAACGCACTTCAGAGGCGTCGGCACGCAGGCCCTGATTGACGCTGATCACGCCCTGGCTGGTGGTGATCTCGCCCTTGCCGGCATCGATGCTCTGCACGTCCAGCTGCTGGTCACGCGCGAAGGTCTGCAGGCGCGTCCAGACCGCCGCAGGCGCGGCATTCACCGCCAGCCAGCGGGCATCGCCACTTTGACGCAGGGCGACGAATTCACGCTGTCCTTTCTCGCTGGTCGCCAGCGGCTGCGGACGCGGCGCCTCGAAGTCATCGCTGGCCAGGAAATCGCTGCTGGCCTGTGGCACCGGCATCGAGTCCTGATATTCGGCGCGATTGCGTGTCTCGGGCAGCTCGAGCGGCGGCGCGATGCTGGCGTCCGCATACTCGCTGTTGCGGTCATAGTAATAACCATCACTGGAGCAGCCGGCGACCGCGAGAGCCGTCAGCAGGGCCAGTGGCACAAGACGCTGACTCATCAGTTGAGCACCTCGGCCAGTTGCAGCGCTTCATCGACCGTGGAGTGATACTGCTCGGACAGCCAGGTCAGCGGCAGACGCACGCCAGCTTCCGGTGCCAGCGCCATGCGATGCATGGCGTACTTGACCGGAATCGGGTTGGATTCGACGCCCATCGCGGAGTGCAGCGGCATCAGGCGCGTGTTGATCTGGTGAGCACGCTCGGCATCGCCGGCGACGGCGGCGGCGCACATCTCGTGCATCAGGCGCGGTGCGACGTTGGCCGTCACGGAGATGTCACCGTGGCCGCCCATCAGGATGAAGTCGCAGGCCGTGGGGTCATCACCGGAGTAGAGCGCGAAATCGGTGCCCTTGAGGCGGTCGATCAGCTCCTGACCACGCTCCAGATTGCCGGTGGCATCCTTGAGGCCGACGATGTTGTCGAGCTCGGCGAGGCGGAAGACCGTCTCGTTGTAGATATCGGAGCAGGTACGACCCGGCACGTTGTAGAGAATGACCGGAATGCCGGCCTGCTCGGCGACGGCCTTGAAGTGCTGATAGAGCCCTTCCTGGGTCGGCTTGTTGTAGTACGGCGCCACGGAGAGGCAGTAATCCGCACCGACTTCCTTGGCATAACGGGCAAGCTCGACGGCTTCGGAGGTGGCGTTGGCGCCAGTCCCGGCGATGACCGGAATCTTGCCGGCGACCGTCTCGACCACACAGCGGATCACATCGAAGTGCTCCGCGAAGGACATGGTGGTCGGCTCGCCGGTAGTGCCGGCGGCGACGATGGCATCGGTGCCATTTTCGAGGTGGAAGGCGACCAGCTGGCGCAGGGCGTCCCAGTCGATCTCGCCGGTGGCCTTCATCGGGGTCGCCAGTGCGACAATGCTACCTGTGATCATCCCTCGAATTCTCCTCTGGTGCCTGATGCGCCAGGCGTGTCCCTGTGCTGTTGAAACAGCAGATCCCGGGGACAGACATCTGACATAGATTGGTTGACGCAGGACTCTGATTGCGTGGGCACGCCGACACGCGAGTCGCGCCAAGGGTGATGATGTTACAAAGACCATCGAAGCCTGTACAGACGCCATCTGCACCGGTTGTGCAAAGCGATGGATTCCCTCGCCTGTCCACGGGACAGATGCACGCCGGACGGGCCCGATGACGCCGGTCGCCAAGGCGGTGAAACACAAGAGTTCTGCCCCGTCTTTGACAAGTTCGGGCGCCCTGCGTGTAATGCAGGACATACCGCAGAACCGGGCAAGCGCGATGCCCATGACTGCCGGTTTTTTTCCTCATTCCATACTGTCAGCCGCCACATGGCCGTCAGTCATCGCCAGGAGAGCACGATGAGCGTCAGCCTCGGTCAGCCAATTCCCGATTTTACCGCACAAGCCACCAGTGACACCGAAGTCACCCCGGCGAGCCTCAAGGGCAAGCAAGCCGTCATCTATTTCTACCCGAAGGACCACACGCCGGGCTGTACCACCGAAGGCGGTGACTTCCGCGACCACCTCAAGGAATTCGAAGCGGCCAACACCGTGATTCTCGGCGTCTCCCGCGACAGCCTGCGCACCCACGAGAACTTCCGGGCCAAGCAGGGCTACCCGTTCGAGCTGATCAGCGACCCGGACGAGACCCTGTGCAAGATCTTTGACGTCATTCACATGAAGAAATTCATGGGCAAGGAAAGTCTCGGCGTGGTGCGCTCCACCTTCCTGATCGACGCCGACGGCAATCTGGCGCGCGAATGGCGTGGCGTGAAGGTCAAGGGCCATGTCGAGGAAGTGCTGGACGCCGCCCGCGAGCTCGACGCCGGCAAGTGATGCTCGCCGGAAGGCTGCCAGCCCCGAGCGTCAAGGCCTGCCTGTGCGCAAGGGTCCTGCTGGAGGGCCATGGCGGTGAAACGCCGCCACTCGCCCATGAAAAAGCCCCGCCGATCGGCGGGGCTTTTTCATGCAGGCGACACGGGACGAGGCCCGGGACATGCGCTCAGCTCTGCACTTCTTCTTCGGGCAGGCCTGCCTCGGCGCGGGAACGACGCGGCCAGGCGTAGAGCAGCGACTTCATCAGCGTGGCCAGCGGGATGGCGAAGAACACGCCCCAGAAGCCCCAGATCCCGCCGAAGAACAGCACGGCCAGAATGATCGCCACCGGGTGCAGATTGACCGCCTCCGAGAACAGCAACGGCACCAGCACGTTGCCGTCCAGCGCCTGGATGATGCCGTAGGCGATCATCACGTACATGAAGGTATCGCCCAGCCCGAAATGGAAACCGGCCACGGCGGCCACCGGCAGGGTCGCCCCCGCCGCCCCGATGTAGGGAATCAGCACCGAGAAACCGACCACGATGGCCAGCAGCGCCGAGTACGGCAATCCGAAGATGACGAAGGTGACGTAGCTGACGCCACCGACGATGACGATCTCGATCACCTTGCCGCGCACGAAGTTGGCGATCTGGTCATCCATCTCGTTCCACACCCGACTCATCAGCAGGCGCTTGCGCGGCAGCAATGCCAGCGTGAACTCCACCAGCCGCTCGCGATCCTTGAGCATGAAGAACACCAGGATCGGCACCAGCACCAGATAGATCACCACGCCCATCAGGTTGCCGAGCGACGCCAGCGACAGGGACACCGCACGTTGCCCGAACTGGGTCAGCTCACGCCCGGCGGCGCCGACCCACTGCTGGACCTGCTCCGGCGTGATCAGGCCGGGGAAGCGCTGCTGCAACTCGCCCAGCCAGCGCTGACCCGAGGCGAACATGCCGGGAATCTCCTGGATCAGATTGGCCAGCTGATGCCAGACCAGCGGCAACAGGATCAGCGCACTGGCCAGCATGATGCCCATGAACACCAGCGTCATCAGACTGACGGCGGCCAGACGCGGCAAGCCGAACCGCTCCAGAAAGCTCACGCCGCTCTGCAGCAGGAAGGCGACGATCAAGGCCGTGAAGAATGGCGCCAGCATGCTGCCCAGCCAGATGACGGCCGCGAAGACCAGCACCAGCACCAGAAACAGCACCACCGCCTCCTCATCGGAGAAATAGCGCTCCAACCAGCCACGCAACAGGGTCTTCATGGTCATGAGGGGTCATCCTCCGTGAGCGCCTTGATCACGAAGCGATAATCACCCGCGGCCGTCTCTTCACGCGAGACCAGCGCGTGATCGCTCAGCGCCAGATAGGCGGGGATGTCACCCCAGGCGCCGGCGTCGCTGGCGAGGACCTCGAGTTGCTCGCCGGCACTCATGCCAGCCAGTGCCAGCTTGGTGCGCAGCAGCGGCAACGGACAGTGCAGGCCGCGCGCATCGAGCGTTGTCAGGTGGGTATCGGCCGTGGAATCAGCCGTCGGATTCGCAGTCTCAGCGCCAGGTCGTTCGAATGCCATCTGCCCTTCCGTTCTCGTTATGATGTTCTGCCACACGCATGAAGGGTGCAGCTTGAAAACGCCCCGATTTAAGGGCACCTTGCCTGACAAAGCAACTTTCCGCCCCGCCACCCCCTGAGAGTGAGGGGGCGCCAGGTCAGTCCGGCTCACTTCATGTGTCGTGCGGGCCGACTGTGCCTTATTGAAGAGGATTGCCTGCATGTCGTTGCTGTCCCCCTTGAGCGGTCGCGTTCGTCACGCACGCACCACACGCGTCACCCTGTCCAGCCTGCTGCTCAGCCTGACGCTGATGGGTGCCTCCCTGGCCAGCCCCCCCGCCGTGGCGCAGAACGACTATGGACTGCCGGACCTGGGCAGCGCCAGCGGCGGCATTTCCAGCAACGATGAATATCGTATCGGACGCGCCTGGCTGCGCCAGTTCCGCGCCCACGTGCGTGAATGGGATGACCCTATCACGCTGGACTGGATCAATGGCATCGTTCGCAAGCTGGCGCCCTGGAGTGAGCTGGACCGCAATGACTTCATCATCACCCTGGTGGCCAGCAGTCAGCTGAACGCCTTCGCCGTGCCCGGCGGCGTGGTCGGCGTCAATACGGGGCTGTTCGCCTTCGCGCCGGACCGCGACGCCTTCGCCTCGGTGCTCGCCCACGAGCTGGGCCACCTCTCCCAGCATCACTTTGCCCGCAACATGGAACGTCAGGCTGAAACTCGCCTGCCGACACTGGCCGGTTTTCTCGCCGGCATGGTGATCGCGGCCGGCGGTGGCGGCTCGGCCGGTCTCGCGACCATGGCCGGCACTCAGGCGGCGGCGATCTCGGATCAGCTGGCCTACTCACGCCGCTTCGAACAGGAGGCCGACCGTGTCGGCATCGAGGCGCTGGCGCGTGCCGGCTTTGACCCCGAGGCCATGCCCCGCATGTTTCGCGCCATGCAGCGCATGGCCAGCCTGCAGGGCAGCAACGCGCCGGAATTCCTGCTGACGCACCCGGTCACCGAAGCACGTATCGGTGACACCCAGGCGCGTGCCGATGCTCTGGAGACCGCGACTCCTGATCCGCTGGGCACGCTGGCCTACGAGATGATACGCGCCCGCGCCCTGCTGGCGCTCAACCTGAGCCAGCCCTCCCAGGGGCTGGTGACCTTGCGTGAGGATTCAGCCGATCCGGATGCCATCGCCTACTACCAGGCACTGGCGGCCGCCGAGAATCACGAGATCGACAGCGCCCTCGCGGCGCTGGACCGCCTGCACGACAAGCATCCCGACCTCACCCTGATCAGCGCCAGTGCCATCGAGGTCGCCCGGGATGCACGTCGCTATGACGAGGCCACGCAACGCGCCAGACGCCTGCTGCGCCTGCAGCCGGATTACCTGCCGACACGCCTGGCACTTGCCGAGGTCAGGCTGCAGCAGGACCCCGCCAGCGCACGCCAACAGCTGGAAGACATGCGCCGCGAACATCCCGATGATCCCAAGGTCTGGAATCTGGCGGCCGAGGCCAGTGGCCGCAGCGGGCATCAGGCCGAAGCCTTCCTGTACCGGGCGGAATTCGAGCAGCTCGAGGGACGCATGGACAGTGCCTTCGCCCAGCTGAAACTGGCCGATGAGGCGGCGCGCAAGGCAGACGACTTCGCGCTGGCCAATCGCATCAATGCGCGGCGTGAGGACTTCAAGGACTATCGCAACGCCATCGAAGCGTTCTGATCTCCCCCGCCCCTTCACGCCGACAATGAGAAACCGCCGCCCCGACTCCTCGGGTGCGGCGGTTTGCGTCGCCTGCCTGCAGCGCCTCTCGTCGATCAGGCGTCGGCGTGATCAGCCACGATTGAACTCCAGCATGCGGGTCAGCGGCTTGAGCGCGCGCTCACGCAGGCTGTCGTCGACGAAGATTTCCTCGCCGTTGGCCTCGGCGGGATCACGGCGCAGCACCGCGGCCAGATTCTCGAGACCATTCATCGCCATCCACGGGCAGTGCGCACAGCTCTTGCAGGTCGCGCCATTGCCGGCGGTCGGCGCCTCGAACAACTGCTTGCCCGGTGCTGCCTGCTGCATCTTGAAGAAGATGCCGCGGTCGGTGGCGACGATCATCTGCTCGTGAGGCAGCTCGACGGCGGCCTTGATCAGCTGGGACGTGGACCCCACCACGTCGGCAAGCTCCACCACCGACTGCGGCGATTCCGGGTGCACCAGCACCGCGGCGTCCGGGTGGACCTTGAGCAGGTCGGTGATGCCCTGGGCGCGGAACTCGTCATGCACGATGCAGGCACCATCCCACAGCAGCATGTCAGCGCCGGTCTGCTTCTGCACATAGGCGCCCAGATGCTTGTCCGGGGCCCAGATCAGCTTCTCGCCCTTCGCGTGGAGGTGCTCGATCACGTCAACGGCGATGGAGGAGGTCACCACCCAGTCGGCACGCGCCTTCACCGCCGCCGAAGTGTTGGCGTAGACGACCACGGTACGATCGGGATGGGCATCACAGAAGGCGGCGAATTCGTCTTCCGGGCAGCCCAGATCCAGCGAGCAGGTCGCCTCCAGCGTCGGCATCAGCACGCGCTTCTCCGGGGAGAGGATCTTGGAGGTCTCACCCATGAAGCGCACGCCGGCGACGATCAACGTCGAGGCGTCATGACGGGCGCCGAAGCGCGCCATCTCGAGGGAATCCGCGACACAGCCGCCGGTGTCCTCGGCAAGCTGCTGAATGGCGTCATCGCAATAGTAATGGGCGACCAGCACGGCATCACGCTTGACGAGCAGCTGCTTGATCTCGGCGATCAGCGCGGCATCCCCTGCCGCGGGGCGGGTCGGGCAGTACGCACGGGCGAGGTGCTCTCGCACCTGCTCGCGGACGCTATCGTGGGCCTCACGACCCGGCATGGCATTTGTCAGGCTGTTCATGTGTCTCTCACCTAGCCCACAGGGGCTCCCCCTGTGCTGAGTGGGTCAGGGCCCGGCCATGAGCACGAACGGCGCGTGGCGGCCCTCCCTTGCGCTGCAGCTGGGCTCCCCAGACTGCAACTGGTGCCTTGGGCGTCTATCGCCCTTGGCGGTGTCCTGTCGAGCGTCATCCTCTGAAGGACATGAGCCGTGGCTCGCGCACAAGGATACGCCTGCCACGCTCCCCGCTCCAGTCGACCTCACGCCAGGTACCCGGGCGTGAGGTCGAGGCAACGCCGCGGAATCTTTCTGACGCATAACAAAAATTGCCCCGCGCCAATGAAGGCACGGGGCAAGATCTGGTGGGTCGTGAGGGATTCGAACCTTCGACCAATTGGTTAAAAGCCAACTGCTCTACCACTGAGCTAACGACCCAAAACTGGGTGGCGGATGGTGGGTCGTGAGGGATTCGAACCTTCGACCAATTGGTTAAAAGCCAACTGCTCTACCACTGAGCTAACGACCCGCCGCCGGGTGCTTTGCAAGAGACCATTTCGAGAAATGGTGGGTCGTGAGGGATTCGAACCTTCGACCAATTGGTTAAAAGCCAACTGCTCTACCACTGAGCTAACGACCCTTGCGAAGCGGGGCGTAAGATACCGCCATTCCTGAGACGACGCAAGTCTTTTGCAAAAAAACTTCAAGCAAATGACCAGCTTGACCGCTCATGGCGCCCCGAGAGCCCCACGCCATCCACCGTCCAGATGCACGCAAGCCCGCGACAGGCGCGGGCTTGCGAGACTTGCCGACGGCATGGCGAGACTGACATGCACGTCAGGCCCACGGAAGGCCAGCCGGAGATGGCGGGCGCAAGGCACGCGATCTCCGCAGAGCCTCAGCGCGGCTTGCGTGTGCGCTGCGGCGGCTTCTTCATGGCGCGCACTGGACGACGCTTCTGCTTGTCGCGGCTCCAGCGGTTCTGCTCGTCCGGCGTCAGGGCCGGCGCCTTGCGGTGCTCGAGACCTGCCAGCGTGGACAGTTCATCGATCTCGCTCTGCTCCATCTCCACCCACTCGCCGGCGCGAGCGCGCTTGTCGAGGAAGATGTTGCCGTAGCGCACGCGCTTCAGGCGGCTGACGGTCAGCCCCTGGGAGTCCCACAGACGACGAACCTCACGGTTGCGGCCTTCCATGATCACCACGTGGAACCAGCTGTTGATGCCTTCGCCGCCGAATTCCTGCACGTCGGTGAAACGCGCCGGGCCATCTTCCAGCATGACGCCATTGACCATGTTGACGACGTGCTCGCGCTTGACCTCACCCATGACACGCACGGCGTATTCACGCTCGATCTGAGTCGACGGGTGCATCAGACGGTTGGCCAGCTCACCATCGGTGGTGAACAGCAACAGACCGCTGGTGTTGATGTCCAGACGACCGATGGCGATCCAGCGCTCACCTTTCAGGCGCGGCAGACGCTCGAAGACGGTACGACGGCCTTCCGGGTCCTTGCGCGTGCACAGCTCGCCTTCCGGCTTGTTGTACATGATGACGCGGCGCGCACTTTCCTCGGCGCCCTTGAGGTTCTGCGGGCGATCATCGAGGCTGACCTGGTCGTTGGGGCCGACGCGGTCTCCCAGCTGGGCGACCTTGCCGTTGACCTTGACGCGGCCAGCGCTGATCGCGACTTCCATCTCACGGCGTGAGCCGAGACCGGAGCGCGCCAGCACCTTCTGCAGCTTCTCGTCGTCGGCCAGCTTGTCGCCCTTGGCCTGCGGCGGCAGCGGACGCAATTCCGGGGCTTCGGCGGCGGCCGGCTTCTTGCCGGCATTGGCCTTGCTGCCACGGGTGGACTTGCCCATGTCGCGACGCGGCTGTGCGCCGTCCTTGCTGGCAGCGTGCTTGCCAGCCGCCTTGCTGTCCGTCGCCTTGCCGCCCGCGAAGGCCTTGCCAGTGGTCGACTTGCCGTCGTTCTGGCGTGATGCCTTGCGCTTATCAGTGTCTGTCTTGCTCATGACATGAACCATTTCATCAATAGGAATTTCGCTTACGCAGGGTCGTCATCATCGACGGTCCCGGCAGCGGAGGAGTCATTGGGTGGCGTATCGCCAGCCCCGTCCTCATCTTCTGCACCGCGCAAACGTTGGCTGAGGCGCGCTTCGATCGTGGCGAAGTCGAACCCCGAGCCGGTGGACGCCATCCCGGCGTGATCATGTTCCGCCTGTGAGGCGGAGGGTCCTGCGGTATTCGGTGAATCATCCGCGACATCGAGCGCGCGCGCCTTCAGCGCCTCCTCCAGCTGCTCGGCGGTGATCTCCGGCGGCTGCCAGTCGGCGGGCACCTGAGCCCCCGTCGTCTCTGACGATGTCTCGTTTGAAGAAGTCTCGTCCGAGGAAGTCTCGGCTGACGGCGCATCAGCGGCTGTCGCATCGGGACCTGACGGAGCGGAATCCGGCGCATCATCGGCCGATGCCCCCCCGTCGCCCTCGCCATCCGGATCTTCCGGCAGCGGCAAGGTCTGTGAGGGCGGCACATCATACAGCTCCGCTTCCAGCTGTTCGAGTCCTTCGAAGCCTTTCAGTTCATGCACCGGCGGCAGCTCTTCCAATGTCTTGAGCCCGAAGTCGTCAAGAAACTGGCGCGTGGTGGCGAAGACCGCCGGCCGCCCCGGCACGTCACGGTGCCCGACCACCCGCACCCAGCCGCGCTCGACCAGGGTACGCATGATGGAAGAGCTGACCGTCACGCCACGCACCTGCTCAATATCACCACGGGTCACCGGTTGACGATAGGCCACCAGCGCCAGCGTCTCCAGCAGAGCGCGAGAATAGCGCTGCGGGCGTTCTTCCCACAGCCGTGACACCCAGGGAGAGAACTGCTGGCGAACACGCAGCCGCCAGCCACTGGCGGTCTCGATCAGTTCCAACGCACTGGCGTCGGCCGGATGGCGCTCTCCCAGCCGGCCCAGTGCCTCACGCAGCGCAGGCTTGGTGGGGCTTGAATATTCATCGAACAATCCCGCCAGACGCTCCAGCGTCAGCGGTTCACCGGCAGCCAGCAGCGCCGCTTCGATGATCTGGTCGAGGGGGGCATCGCGCGAACTCATGACGGCGCGTTCTCCTGCTCGTCGGATGGGGGGAAGGAAGGTGACGTCTGCGCATCCTCGAACGCCGCGTCATCGAACGCCGCGTCATCGTACGCTGCGTCATCGAACGCCCCCTGGTCGGCCGCCACCTCGTCTTCGTCGGCGAATTCCAGTGCCAGCCAGTCCTCGTCGTCCTCGCTGTCAGGCTCCGGCGTACGAGCACGCACGTGAATGGGCGACAGCGGCGCATTCTGCACGACCTCGATCAGCGCCTCCTTGGCCAGCTCCAGAATCGCCATGAAGCTGACCACCACGCCGGCACGCCCCTCTTCGAGGGTGAACAATCTCTCGAAGGGCGTGAAGTGCTCGTGGCTCAGCAGATTCATGATCGCCAGCATGCGCTCACGGGTCGACATCACCTCACGCGAGATGGTGTGCGCCTGGACGAGATCCGCCTGACGCAGGAGACCGGACAGCGCGCCGAGCAGCTCCGAGAGGTCCACTTCAGGGTGGACGACACGCGTCTCCAGCTCCGGCAGCTCCGCCGTGGCGACGAACCAGTCACGCCCCTGGCGTGGCATCTCGTCCAGCCCTTCGGCGGCCAGCTTGGTCTGCTCGTACTCCTGCAGACGCCGGATCAGCTCGGCGCGCGGGTCCTCTTCCTCGTCATCATCACTCTCCTTCGGCTGGCGCGGCAGCAGGCTGCGCGACTTGATCTCCGCCAGCATGGCGGCCATCAGCAGATATTCCCCGGCAAGGTCGATCTGCATGGCGTGCATCAGCTCGACGTACTCGATGTACTGATGCGTGATGGCCGCGACGTTGATGGCGAGGATGTCGAGGTTCTGACGACGGATGAGATACAGCAGCAGATCCAGCGGCCCCTCGAAGGTCTCGAGAAAGACCCGCAGCGCCTCAGGCGGGATGTAGAGATCCTGCGGCATCTCGGTGAGCGGCGTGTCGTTGACGCGCGCCAGCACGGCCGATCCCACTGCAGGTACGGTGATCAGCGGTGCGGGCTGATGCCCATCGGTCAGGGAAAAGCTGGCGCCATCGAGCAGGTCGCTCATGAAGTCTCCTGCAGGAGGCTGAAGTCGGGAGAACCAGGGCGGAGGATGCACCGGGTCGTCGGAGGCACCATCGAGCCGTACGGCGACCGGGGGACGGGCATTCTAGCCGTTCAGGGCCCATCCCCCAAGTCATGATGGTACCGAGAGCATGATGGTACCGAGAGTCATGATGGTACCGAGAGTCGCGATGAGGTCGAAGGTCATGGTGGCGCGGGGACCTGCCGGATTCGCGACGCCCTGTGCAAGACGGATCACCGATAGGTGAGGCCGATCACGCGTCGCAGCTCATCCAGAGTATCGCGAACGGTGTCCCGGGCACGCTCGGCACCCTCGGTCATCATGGTACGTACCTTGCCATGCTCGCCTTCCAGCGCCTCGGCGCGATCGCGGATCGGCGTCAGGGTGGCATCGATATGCTCGACCAGACAGCCCTTGCAGTCCAGGCAGCCGATACTGGCCTCACGACAGCCTGCGGCCGCCCACTTGCGGTCCGCTTCGGGAGTGAAGCTTTCATGCAGACTCCACAGCGGGCAACGCTCAGGGTCGCCCGGATCACTGCGCCGCACCCGCGCGGGGTCGGTGGGCATCTCGCGCACGCTGGCGTCTATCTCGGCACGCCCACTGCGCAGGAAGATGGCCTCCTCATGCGACGATAGCCGGGTCTTGAGCTCCATGCCCAGCAGCGGCTGGCTGTCCCCCTGCCAGTGTTCCGGCTCACCGAGGATGCGACGCCCGCCGCCTTCCAGATAGCCGAGCAGGCGCTCCTGCTGATTGCGGTTGAGCTTGCTGGTCTCGGCCAGCAGTCCACGCGCGCGCTCGAAGGCCTCAAGATCCCCCTCTTCCTGATAGTCACTCAGCCATTCGCGATACAGGCGACCACTCTTCTTGCCGAGTCGCGCGATGGCCCGCTCCGCCTGCTCCTCGAAGCCGGCGTCGCGTCCATAACGATGGTTGAAGCGCCTCGCCACCTCGCGGGTGAACTCGATGTGCGCACGCTGTTCCGGTCCGGCGGGCACGACCTCGCCCCGCAGCGCCAGGATGTCGGCCGCCTGCATCAGAGGGGCACCCAGCATCGCGAAACTGGCCCCCTGCTGCTCACCGAGTCCCGCCACCATCTCACGATAGCTGGGCAGACGCTCCAGCCATGCCTTGGGCGTCACGCTGGACAGGATCATGTGCACGTCGGTCAGCTCCGGCACCCACGACTGGATGAACAGGGTGGCGACCTTGGGGTTGATCCCACAGGCAAGGCAATCGATGACCATGGCCCAGCTGTACTGCTCGATTTCATGGGGCGCATGCCCACTGACCGCCAGCGCGTTCCAGTCGGCGATCAGAAAATAGGCATCGTGGTGGTACTGCAGCTCGGTCCAGCGTCGGATCACGGCATGATAGTGTCCGAGCGTCAGGTGTCCGCTGGGGCGTAAGCCGGACACCAGCCTGGCCGAGGTATCGGTGGCACTCACCTTGTGAGTTCTCCCTGAAACGTATGAAGCGGCCAGTCTAACAATCCCGGCCCCCGATCAGCATCCCCGTGACGTCGTGTCTCGTACGGGAGGCGTCATGCTCTGCGTCACGCAGACGACTCACCCCGCCGCGATGCCGGTGCGATAGCGCCCGGCGTAATCGAACAGCTTGTCACGGATCTGCCAGTAGCGGCCGCTCTTGCGCCCGATGACGAAGTCAGGGGCCTTGAGGCGCTCCTCACCGGCCAATACCTCGGCGATGTCCTTCGGCGCCCAGTCACTGCCCGGCGCCCGCAGGTGCCGGGCGAGAAAACTCAGGCGAAAGGCATGGCGCTGAGCGGACGTCTCGAGCGCGAACCACTCTGACAGATCGGTGCCATCCTCGTCGTAATAGGTCACTTTCAGACGCGGCAGTCCCCGCCCGTTGCGCGTCTCCTCCAGCTGCCAGCCGCTGACGCGCAGCACCCGTGCATCACGCAGCTTGAGCGCATCGCGCAGCTTGTCATCCGGGTCCACCAGCCGCGCCTGACAGGCGTGACAATGACGGGCGGCGATGTCATTGGCCTCGCCACACTGCGGACAGGCCTTGGCGCGATAGCGGAAATCACACTGCACCAGCGGCTTGCCCTCGCCGTCGGGCGACTCCACCAGCCCCTGGCAACGCCGCCCGAAGTGCTCCACCACCAGCTCTCCATCCTTGCGCCCCCAGAACAGATTGGCATTGCCGCACACGGGACACTCGACCTGCACGATCTCGGTATCCCCTGCCGGTTTGGGTGTGGTGACTTCCGGCGCGTAGAGATCCCAGGGATTGCCGGCGTAATCGAGAATCAGGCAGTCCGTCTTGCCGGGACTCAGGCGCAGCCCACGCCCGACGATCTGCTGATAGAGACTGACGGACTCGGTGGGCCGCAGGATGGCGATCAGGTCCACGTGCGGGGCATCGAAGCCGGTGGTGAGCACCGCCACGTTGACCAGATACTTGAGCTGCTGCGCCTTGAAGGCATGGATCAGGCGCTCGCGCTCATCGCCGGGCGTCTCACCGGTGATCAACGCCGCCTCACCCTTGGGCAGGAGCCCCGTGACCTCCTCGGCATGCTCGACGGTGGAGCAGAACACCATCACCCCACGTCGCTCGCGTGCCTGGGCGACGATATCCAGCACGATGCCTGGCGTCGCGCGTGAGCCCTGCACCACCTCGTTGAGCTCGGCCTCCTGGAAGCTGCCGCCGATCCCCGGTGCCAGCTGCGAGAAGTCATAGCGCGCCACGGCGACATCGACACGCCGCGGCTCGCTCAAAAAGCCCTGGCGCACCATCAGGCGCAACGGTTGCTCGAACACGCAGTCACGGAAGAAGCAGTCGTCATCACCGCGTACCATGCCGTGATAATGACGATGGAAGATGAAGCCCTGCCCGAGGCGATACGGCGTCGCCGTCAGCCCCAGCACCTTGAGGCGTGGATTTTGCTCACGCAGATGATGGATGACCTTGCGATAGCTGGCATCCTTCTCCAGCGAGACCCGGTGACACTCGTCGATCACCAGCAGCGTGAACGCACCTGTCTGCTCACCTGGCGTGAAGGCCGCGAGATTGCGCACCACCGACTGCACCGAGCCGAACACCACCTGACGCGCGGCCTGCTTGCGCTTGAGGCCGGCACTGAAGATGTCGGCCTCCTTGCCATAGGATTCGTACTTGGCGTGATTCTGCTCGACCAGCTCGCGCACATGCGCCAGCACCAGCACGCGCCCGCGCGCGATACGCGCAAGCTCCGCGATCACCAGTGACTTGCCGCTACCGGTGGGTAGCACGACCACCGCCGCCTCGTCACTCTTGCGGAAATGCTCCACGGTGCGCCGGACGGCTTCCTGCTGATAGGGACGTAGCTCAAACATGCCGGCTGTTCCCTGCAAGGACACGTGGGCCGGCCATGGGCAGCGGCATGATCAGAAAGAGTGGTGCAGACATGAGAGCTCGCCGGGTCACGGAAAAGGGGCACAGGTTGAGGGGCAATGGCCGCCCATGAGGGGTGAGGCAGCCATCCACCTGCAGAAGACCCATTATCCTGATCCCGCCCCCCGGCGGTAAAGCGACCGGGTGTGGATAACCCGAATGAAGGTCAGGTGCGCTCAGAAGCGCGGCGTGCGGCCTTCAAGCCTGGCGCCAACACATTCCATGTGCTCCGGCTGGCCGAGCAAGCCGGATTGCAGCCTGGCCTCCAGGGCAAGTGCCTCGCCCTCCGGTGCCGCCAGCGCCTCGGCATACAGCCGGGTGATGCAGCGAATCGCCCGGGGAGAACGTGTCGCGATCTCCCGCGCCAGCGCCAGTGCCTCTTCCCGCGGATTGGAGACCAGGCGCGTCACGAGCCCGGCTTCCTGGGCCTCGCGGGCGGCAACCTTGCGGCCGCTCCAGCTCAGTTCATGCAACCAGTCAGGACGCACTCCACGTGCCGTGACGCTGATGCCCATGTCAGGAATGATGCCCCAGTCGATCTCGAGCACCGCCAGGCGCGCATCCGGATCACACAGCCGGACATCCGCTCCCAGCGCGATCTGCAACCCGCCCCCGAAGACATTGCCCTGCAGGGCCGCGATCACCGGTACGCCGGCATCCCGCCAGCCCAGTGCCAGCTGCTGAACGGTATTGCGCTCAGGCGTGCAGCCATTGGCCCCCGCGACGAGCAACTGCGGCACCCGCGATGCCTCTCCCATGATGGCGGCCATGTCGAGCCCCGCGCAGAAACTGGCGCCTTCTCCGGATAGCACGATGGCTCGCAGCCCTCCCTCCTCGGCACGCGCCCGCAACTCTGCCTGGGCACCGAGGATGGCATCGATCATCGCCCAGTCGAGTCCATTGTGCTTGTCGGGTCGATTGAGGCGCACATCGGCGACATGCTCATTGATCATCACTGTCACGCGGCGTGCGGACGGGCACTTTGCGGCATCACTCATGGCGGCTCCCTCGAACGGCGAATGAAACGGCGGTCAGCGATTGCTCACGAGACACAACGGGCAGCCAATGCCCATGTCGACATCAGGTATCTGCGAGGCAAATGACAGATAGCGCAATCTCGAGGTCCAGTGTGGCTGTCCGCACGCCATCATGAAACGGTCGTTTGGTCGCAGAAGGTCCACACCCGGCCAATCGACATCACACGGCACCCTCTTGCATGACGTCTATTCGCGCTTGGCACCCGAGACGTCTGCCAGCGAGCGTGACTGGAAGCTGTCCGCCTGAGCCATCGCCCACACGCGGCGATAGAAGGGGAAATCATCCGCTTCCTTGAGCAAGGCGCCGGGCGTCAGGAAGGGGTGCAGGTGCGAGAAAAGACGCACCTCATTCTCCGACACGCGATGCACGAGATGGTCCGGAGTGATCTGCCACGGCGTCGAGAGCCCCGAGGCCGCGATGATTTCCGCCAGCGCATGCAGGGTGTTGTGATGGAAGTGCCGGACCTGCTCGGCCTTGTCTTCCACCACCAGCGACTTCTGTCGCAAATCATCCTGGGTGGCGATGCCCGTCGGACACTTGTTGGTATGACAGCTCAGCGACTGGATGCAGCCCAGGGCGAACATGTAACCGCGCGCGGCATTGACCCAATCCGCCCCCAAAGCCAGCACGCAGGCGATATCGAAGGCACTGATGATCTTGCCACTGGCGCCGATGCGCACGTCATCACGCAGCCCCGCGCCCACCAGGGTGTTGTGGACGAACAGCAGCCCTTCGCGCAGCGGTGTCCCGAGGTGATCGGTGAATTCCGTCGGCGCGGCTCCGGTGCCGCCCTCGCTGCCATCCACCACGATGAAGTCCGGCACGATTCCCGTTTCGCGCATTGCCTTGACGATGGCCATGAACTCCCAGGGCTGGCCCAGACACATCTTGAACCCGACCGGCTTGCCACCGGACAGCTCTCTCAGCCGCTGGATGAACTCCAGCAACTCGACAGGGGTACTGAAGGCACTGTGACTGGCCGGCGAGATGCAGTCCTCGCCCATCGGAATGTCCCGCGTCTCGGCGATCTCGCGGCTGATCTTGCTGGCTGGCAGCACACCGCCATGCCCCGGCTTGGCTCCCTGGCTCAGCTTTATCTCGATCATCTTCACTTGCTCGCTGGCCGCCTGACGGGCGAACTTCTCGGCATCGAAGCCCCCCTGCGCGGTGCGGCAGCCGAAATAGCCACTGCCCAGCTCCCAGATCAGATCGCCGGCGAATTCCCGATGGTAGGGGCTGATGCTGCCCTCGCCGGTATCGTGCGCGAATCCTCCCAGCATCGCGCCCTTGTTGAGCGCACGGATGGCATTGCCACTCAGCGAACCGAAACTCATCGCCGAGATGTTGAACAGCGAGGCACTGTAGGGCTGCGCACACTGCGTATTGCCGATCGTCAGACGGAAGTCACGAAAGTCAGGCACTTCGGAGGTCTGCATCGAGTGTCCGATGAATTCGTAACTGTCGGAGTAGACATCCAGCAAGGTACCGAAGGGCTGCGAGGAATTGCGCTGGCGTCCGCGGGCATAGACCAGCTCACGTTGCTTGTGGGAGAACGGTAGCTGGTCGGTATCCGACTCGAACAGGTACTGACGCATCTCCGGGCGCAGCGCCTTGAACAGATAGCGCATGTTGCCGATCACCGGGTAGTTGCGCCGCACGGCGTAATCCGACTGCCGCATGTCGTTGATGCCGACGGCGACCAACAGCAGAAAGATCACGGCCAGCGGCCACACCCAGGGGGTCTGCATCGTCAGAAGCAGACAGACGAGAGCCCCCAGCACACAGAGCAGAAAGACGGAATAACGCGGCAACAGCGACCATTTCAGCTTCATCACGACATCCTTGTAATGTGTCAGGCAGGGATTCGTGCCCCAGACCTCGAGGCATCCCCCACCTTAAGCCACCCGGCGTCCGACACCCAGCTCACGACGTGGAACGCCACGTTGAGGGAGCCAGATGCCGCCAGCCAATCGGCTCGCGCGTCAGTCAGAACGCAAGACGCCCCCATGGCGTTCACCATGGGGGCGTCGGTCAGGCAATCATCACCTGTGCATTGCGCACTCTCGCGGGATCAATCGACCCAACGACGTGCATTGCGGAACATGCGCAACCAGGCGCCATCCTGCTCCCAGTCATCCGGACGCCAGGAGTTGGTGACGGCGCGCGCCACACGCTCCGGGTGCGGCATCATGATGGTGACGCGCCCGTCGTTGGTGGTGAGACCAGTGATACCGGACGGCGAGCCGTTCGGGTTGGCCGGATAACGCGTGGTGGTCTGGCCATAGTTGTCGACGTAGCGCAGTGCCACCTGGCCGCTGCTCTGCATCTTGCGCAGGTGAGCGCTGTCGCGGAACTCGGCACGCCCTTCACCATGCGCGATGGCGATCGGCAGGCGCGAGCCTTCCATGCCATCGAGGAACAGCGAGGCACTCTTCTCGACCTCGACCATCGCGACACGCGCCTCGAACTGCTCGGACTCGTTGCGCACAAAGCGCGGCCAGGCCTCGGCCCCCGGGATCAGCTCCTTGAGCTGGGAGAGCATCTGGCAACCGTTGCAGACGCCCAGCGCGAAGCTGTCGTCACGCTGGAAGAAGCGCTCGAACTGTTCACGCGCACGCGCATTGAACAGCACCGACTTGGCCCAGCCGCCGCCGGCGCCCAGCACGTCACCGTAGGAGAAGCCGCCACAGGCGACCAGACCCCGCATGGTGTCCAGATCGACACGTCCTTCAAGGATGTCGCTCATGTGGACGTCCACCGCCTCGAAGCCGGCGCGGTCGAAGCTTGCCGCCATCTCGAGCTGACCATTGACGCCCTGCTCACGCAGGATCGCCATGCGCGGACGTGCACCGGTGTTCAAGTACGGCGCCGCGATGTCCTCGTTGACGTCGAAGGTGGCCTGGACGGAGAGACCCGGATCACGCACGTCGTTGATGGACTCGAATTCGCTCTTGGCACAATCGGCGTTGTCACGCGCGGCCTGCATGCGATAGCTGGTCTCGGCCCACAGACGCTCGGCACTGGCACGCGTGGTGGAGAGCAGGTTCTGGCCCAGCAGCGTGATGTTGATCTGCTCATCATGACGCGGCGTGGCGATCACGCCACTGTGCTCGAGACCCACGGCCTTGAGCTCGGCGAGAATGGACTCGGTGTGCTCGCGACGCACCTGCACCACGGCACCCAGCTCTTCCGCGAACAGCGCGCCGGTGGCCTGACCCGGCTCGGCGGCGGTCCAGTCGAGGGAGATGTCGAGACCGACACGTCCCGCGAAGGACATTTCCATCAGGGTGGTCAACAGGCCGCCGTCGCTGCGGTCGTGATAGGCCAGCAGCTTGCCTTCGACATTGAAGCGCTGGATGGCCTCGAAGAAGTGCTTGAGGTCTTCCGGCTTGGCAAGATCCGGCGCGTCATTGCCGACCTGTCCATAGACCTGCGCCAGCGCTGAGCCACCGAGACGGTGAGCGCCATGGCCGAGATCGATCAGGATCAGGTCCGTCTCCACGGCCTCGCCATTCAGCGTGCGACGCAGCTGCGGCGTGAGGGTACGCATGGCGTCGGTGACCGGCGCGAAGCCTGTCATCACCAGCGACAGCGGCGCGGTGATCGACTTGTCTTCGCCGTTCTCGTCCTGCCAGGCGGTACGCATGGACATCGAGTCCTTGCCGACCGGAATGGTCAGATCCAGCGCCGGGCACAGTTCCATGCCGACGGCGTGGACGGCATCAAACAGCGCCTGATTCTCGCCGGTGTGATCGGCAGCGCTCATCCAGTTGGCGGAGAGCTTGATGTCAGACAGCTTGGCGATCGGCGCGGCGGCGAGGTTGGTGATCACCTCGGCCACGGCCAGACGCGCGGAGGCGGCCGGCGAGATCAGCGCGACCGGCGTGCGCTCGCCCATCGCCATCGCTTCACCGACGTGGCTGTCGAGGGAGCTGGTGGTGACGGCGCAATCCGCCACCGGCACCTGCCACGGACCGACCATCTGGTCACGCGCAACCATGCCGGTGATCGAGCGGTCACCGATGGTGATCAGGAATTTCTTGGAGGCGACGGTGGGCAGCTGCAGCACACGGGTCATCGCTTCACGCGGGTCGAGGTTGTCCAGTGCCAGTGCCGGCAGTTCCAGCGCCTGACGTTCGAAGCTGCGTGACATCTTGGGCGGCTTGCCGAACAGCACGTCCATCGGCAGGTCGACCGGACGCGTATCGAAGTGACCATCCTTGACGATCAGCTCATGCTCTTCCAGTGCTTCCCCGACCACGGCGTAGAGGCAGCGCTCACGCTCGCACAGCGCTTCGAAGGTGGCCAGATTCTCCGGCGCCACCGCCAGCACGTAGCGCTCCTGGGATTCGTTGCACCAGATTTCCAGCGGACTCATGCCGGATTCGGCGCTCGGCACGGCGCGCAGATCGAACAGACCACCGCGACCGCCATCCTTGACCAGCTCCGGCAGTGCGTTGGACAGACCGCCCGCGCCGACATCGTGGATGAAGCAGATCGGGTTCTTGTCATCCAGCGCCCAGCAGCGATCGATGACTTCCTGCACGCGACGCTCCATCTCGGCGTTGTCACGCTGCACGGAGGCGAAGTCGAGGTCTTCGCTGGAGCTGCCGGAGGCCATGGAAGAGGCGGCACCGCCACCCAGACCGATCAGCATCGCCGGGCCACCCATCACGATCAACTTGGCACCGACCGGAATGTCGCCCTTCTCGACGTGCTGACTGCGGATGTTGCCGTAACCGCCCGCCAGCATGATCGGCTTGTGATAGCCGCGACGCTCGATACCACCGGCGCCGAAGGCATCCTGCTCATAGGTACGGAAGTAGCCGTTGAGATTGGGGCGGCCGAATTCGTTGTTGAAGGCAGCGCCACCGATCGGACCTTCGAGCATGATGTCGTAGGCGGTCTTGATGCGCTCCGGCTTGCCGTAGTCGTGCTCCCACGGCTGCTCGAAGCCCGGAATACGCAGGTTGGAGACGCTGAAGCCGGTCAGACCCGCTTTCGGCTTGGAGCCGACACCGGTCGCGCCTTCATCACGAATCTCGCCACCGGCACCGGTCGCGGCGCCCGGATAGGGGGCGATGGCGGTCGGGTGGTTGTGAGTCTCGACCTTCATCAGGATGTTGATCGGTTCCTGATGATAGGTATAGATGTGGCCTTCGCCTGTCGGGAAGTAACGCCCTGCGGTCGGGCCTGCCATGACGGCGGCATTGTCACTGTAGGCGGACAGCACGCCATCCGGATGATGCTGGTAGGTGTTCTTGATCATCTTGAACAGCGAGTGCGACTGCGCTTCGCCGTCGATGGTCCAGTCCGCATTGAAGATCTTGTGGCGGCAATGCTCGGAGTTCGCCTGGGCGAACATCATCAGTTCGATGTCGGCAGGATTGCGGCCCAGAGTCTTGAAGGACTCGACCAGATAATCGATCTCGTCATCCGCCAGTGCCAGGCCCAGAGAGCCATTGGCCTGCACCAGTGCGTCACGACCACCGCCGAGGATGTCGACATGGGCAAGCTTTGCCGGGGCCTGATGCTGGAAGAGGCGCGCCGCGTCCTGAGTACGCGTCAGCACCGTTTCGGTCATGCGGTCGTGCAGGCGGGAAGACAGCGTGGCGAAGAGTTCTTCGCTCAGAGGGGCGTCGAGCTTGATGCGATAGGCGATGCCACGTTCGAGGCGGCGGACTTGCGGGAGACCACAGTTGGCAGCGATGTCGGTGGCCTTGGAAGACCAGGGCGACAGCGTGCCGAGGCGGGGAACGACGAGGAAGAGATGACCTTCGGGAGAACTCTCGTCGCGACTGGGGCCGTAGTCCAGCAGACGCTCGAGCGTGGTCCGGTCGGTACTGCTCAGTTCACCATCGACCTCGGCCAGATGCAGGTACTCGGCATGAAGGGATTCCACCTCCGGCACCAGCTCGCGCAATGCAGCCAGTAGACGGGAGTGACGGAAGGCGGAAAGGGCAGGCGCGCCTCGCAGTTCGAGCATGGTCAGGGAAAGCCTCTGAAGCAGCGTGAACGGACAACCGCCGAGCGGCGGCAGCAAGCGCATATCATACGTGAAAGCCGCCCGTGAACGAAGCCCGACAGTCACATGCGTTGGATGACAGTGTGAAGCGCTGTCGGTATGGTGAAACCCCTGCCGTGAATGATGCTGACGCATGCTCAAGACCTCGCTTTCCTCCCTCATCACGCCCCTGCAAGCACTGCTGCGCCATTCGCGCCGGTGGCTTGCGCTCGTGGTGATGGCGCTGGCCCTGCTGTTGCCGGAAAAGACCCTGATCGCCCCGCCCTCCCGGCTTGACGATGTTCGCACGCGCGACTTCCTTCAGGTGGTGACTCGCAACAGCCCGACCACCTACTACCGTGGCCGTCAGGGCCCCACCGGTTTCGAGTATGAGCTGGCGCGAGACTTTGCCGACTACCTCGGCGTCAGCCTGTCGATGGATGCAGAACACAATATCGAATCCCTCACCCGAAGCGTGCGTGATGATCAGGCCGATTTTGCCGCCGCCACCCTCCCTCTTGACCTGTCAGAGCAGGGGCTGCGCTTCACTCGCCCGATTCTCGAACTGCAGGCGATGGTGGTCTATCGACGCGGAATGCAACCGCCCAGAGAGCTTGAAGATCTGGTCGGCAAGCGGATCGGCGTCATCAAGGGAGCCGGTACCAGCCTGATTCTGCATGAGCTTCAACAGCAGCTTCCCGAGCTCAGCTGGAAGGAAACCGGCGAACTCGAGGTGGCCGACCTCCTGCAGCGCATCGAGGAAGACAGCCTGGACGTGGCGGTCGTCTACGCCCACCAGTTCAAGCTCAATCGGCTGTTCTTCCCCAATGTGGAGAACGGCTTCACCGTGGGGGACCCATTGACTCTGGCCTGGGCCTTCCCGGCGCAGGGAGATATCTCCTTGCTGAGCGCTGCCAACGATTTTCTCGAGACACGCAGCGAGGATGGCACCCTGGACCAGCTGGTCGACCAGTACTTCGGGCATGATGACTATCTGGAATATGTGGGCGCACGTACCTTCATCCGCCAGGCACGAGAGCGGCTCCCGCGCTACATCGATACCTTCAAGCAAGCCGCTCGCGATACCGGCATCGATTGGAAACTGCTGGCGGCGGTGGGGTACCAGGAATCCCATTGGCAACCGAAAGCGACGTCACCTACCGGGGTACGTGGGCTGATGATGCTGACCAACGCCACCGCCCGCGAGATGAACGTGGCCAATCGTTTGGACCCCGTCCAGAGTATCGATGGCGGGTCACGCTATCTTGTGAGTATAAAGGGACGTCTTCCCGAAGGGATTCAGGAGCCGGACCGGACCTGGATGACATTGGCAGCCTACAATGTCGGTCTCGGGCACCTGCTGGATGCCAGGCGCATCGTGCGCATGAAAGGTGGCAACCCCGATCACTGGAAGGATGTGCGCGAGGCATTGCCTCTGCTGCAGAAACGCCAATGGTATCAACAGGTACGTTATGGCTATGCCCGCGGTGGTGAGCCTGTCATCTATGTACGCAACATCCGGCGGTATTATGAAATACTCAACTATGTTTACCGCAGTCAGCAGCAGTTCTATCAGCTGAATGAGCGCCAGATAACCGATGATGAAGGGGACAACAATCCCTTCGATACCGTCCCCCCGATCCTGTGATCCATGAACAAGGTAGTGGGAAACCTGTCGGCGACTCGTGACAGGCGAGAAAAGCGCGCACGGGGCGTGGTGCATCAGGAGCTTCTAAGGACAGGGAATGACACGCAGATTCATCTTGATGTTGCTTGGCCTGCTTGCCTTCGGCGTCGCCTTGCTGGGCCTCTGGCCTCGCGCCGGCCACGAAGCCAATGCACTGCTGTTGATCATGCTGACATTGCAGGCGGCAGGGCAGACTGCGTGGCACTGGCGAAACCTGTTCCTCAGTCCACTGTTTCTCGGCATGTCCCTGCTCATCAACCTGGTGCTTACCTGCACCTTTCTCTTGCCGGAAAGCTGGGTCGGTGTCGATCATTGGGGCGCGTTGCTGACCGCCCTGCCCGGTGACTGGCATGTCGCCAACATTCGCCCTCCGATTCTGATTCTGCTGGCATGCCTGGGGCTCAACTGCTGTTCTCTCTTGCGGATGCGCCTGGGCTTCGGCGCCACGATACAGCTGGCGCAGACGACTCTCATACTGATCTTCGCCATCATCGCCGACCCGAGTCTCTCCGTGGCCAGCATGCCGCTGGTAGGGGTGGAGCGAACCACGCTGCTTGCCTTCCTGGGCTTGCTTCTGGCTGCACAATGGCTGGATCTGCTGCCAGCGCTCACTCGCATGTGGCGACGCAACGTGCTACCCCTGGCCATCTCTGCCTCCATCACGCTCGTCTGTCTTCTGGCGTGGCAACAGCAGACCAAGGATGAGAACAACCGCATCAACCAGGCGACCTATGTACTGGGCGACAAGATCGCGACACAGCTGTCACGCGAGATCGATGATCAACTCAATGCCATGCGGCGCTTCGCCGGCTTCTGGAGCCTGATGGGGCAGACACCTTCACGGGGTGAATGGCAACGTCTGGCACGAAATTATTACAATGATTTCAATTACTTCCAGAATATCGCCTTCATTGATCCCGACAGCGTGGTGACTCTGGTATTCCCCGACAAGGGCGGCAACCATGATCTGCTGGGCGTGAGGCTATTTGATGCCCAGCCAGATACCCCCCTGCGCAATCCGCTGGAGCTGGGCATTGAAGGCCACACCGGCATCATCGATCTCCTGCAGGGCGGCAAGGGCATGGTGTCCTACCTGCCTGTACGCAATCCGCGTGATGGAGACATCCTCGGCGCCATCGCCATGGTGGTAGATCTGGCACCGCTGCTGGACCAGGCACTGGATGCCGCCCGCAATGATGCCTTTGCCATCACGTTGTCAGAACGCAGCAATGTCTACATTCATGTAGGCCCGGAAAGCCGTCTTGCTCCCTGGGGGCATCGAATCCCCATCGAACTTCCCGCCACGGACCTGACGCTGGGCTTGCAGCCGACGCAGCATTACCTCGCAGCAAGCCGTGGCCGCCTGCCAGAAGTCACGCTCCTGACCGGCATCATGCTCTCGTATCTGCTCTTCCTGGTGGTCTACATGTACCGCCGCGTCTCCCAGGAGCATGGCATCGTCAAGCAAGCCAACGATGCCCTGAAGGAAGAGATGACGCGCCGAGAGCGACTGCAGAACGAGATACAATGGCTGGCACGTCATGATGAGCTGACCCAGCTCCCCAATCGCCGTTATTTCCTCGAACAGGTGCAGACCTTCAATGGCCAGATGCCACTGACGGTGATGATACTGGACATCGATTTCTTCAAATCGATCAACGACAAGCTGGGGCACCTCGAGGGCGATCGCTACCTGCAGAAGATAGCCTCGGTATCGCGAGCGCCTGTCGAGGCAGCGGGAGGGATTCTGGCACGTTTCGGCGGCGAGGAATTCGTCGTCTGCATCCCCGAATGCCCCCGTGCTGTCGGCCGGACGCTCGCGGAAGAGCTACGTCGTGCCGTACAGGCGGCAGGCCTCCCCCAGCCTGCCACGGACAGTGTCGTCACCGTCTCGGTTGGCATGGCCTGCGTGGCCAGAGCACCTCTGCGACTGGAAGCACTGCTTCAGGCTGCGGATGAGGCGCTGTATCGCGCCAAGTCCAGTGGGCGCAATCAGGTCCAGGTCGCCGCCTGAAGCCTCATGCTCCCTTGAAGCACCGGCTTCATCGCAGGGTCATGGCAAGCGCCGAGTCAGGGTGACGCATCGGTTGGCAACGCGGCAGCGCGCCGCTCGGCGAAGAACTGCTTGAGCAGGCGTTTCGCCTGGGCAGCCAGCACCCCACCTTCTATCTGTACCTGATGGTTATGCCACGGCTGCACGAAGAGGTTGGCCCGAGACTCCACCATCCCCGTCTTCGGCTCAGCGGCACCATATACCACGCGCGCCACACGGGCATGGATCAGGGCACCACTGCACATCATGCAGGGCTCGAGGGTGACATAGAGCGTGCAGTCATCAAGCCGATAGTTGCCAAGCCGGGCCGCTGCTGAACGCAGTGCCTGAATCTCGGCGTGTGCCGTCGGATCCGGAGTCCCCACCGGGGCATTGAACCCGCTCCCGATGATCTCCCCCTGTGGGTTCACCACGACGGCCCCCACCGGCACCTCTCCGGCCTCCAATGCCAGCCGCGCCTGATCCAGGGCGCGGTGCATGTAGTACTGATCCTTGCGAGGCATCGCCGCCTCAGACCTCACGCTCTCGTCGCTCACCGTCATTCTCCGGTATCCTGATGTCATTGGCGCAAGCGACATGATACCGACTAATGCCAACCCGCTCATTTGCTCGTATCAAAGCCGCTTGCCGTGACTCTTTTTCCTGAAGGATGGGACGATGACCGACGCTTCACCGACACCGCTTGAATCACTCGTCACCTTGCTGGGGCTGGAAACTCTGGAAGAGAATCTCTTCCGGGGTCACAGCCAGGATCTCGGCTTTCCACAACTGTTCGGGGGGCAGGTACTTGGCCAAGCGTTGTCCGCCGCGACACGCACCGTCCCCTCGGAACGGAAGGTGCATTCGCTGCATGGCTACTTTCTTCGCCCGGGGGATGCTCACAAGCCAGTCGTCTACCAGGTCGATGGCGTACGTGATGGCGGCAGCTTCACGACCCGGCGCATCAGCGCCATCCAGAACGGCAAGACCATCTTCTTCTGCAGCGCCTCCTTCCATGGCAAGGAAGAGGGCTTCACGCATCAGCTCGCCATGCCCGATATCGAATCCCCTGAGCAGTTGATCGAACAGGGGGCACGCATCGAACGTTACGAGGGCCATCCCATCGAGTTCCTGCGCATGAAGGCCCCGGCTACGACAAGCGAGGGCGCGTCATCAGCGCCACCTCGTCAGCGCCTCTGGTTCCGTCTTTCAGGCGAGCTGCCGGAAGATGATGCTCTGCACCGTTATCTCCTGACCTACAGCTCCGACTTCAACCTGCTGGCCACTGCGCTGGGAGGACACGGTGTACGCTTCGGCTCCCCGGAGCTGCAGATGGCCAGCCTGGATCACTCACTCTGGTTCCACCAGGATGTTCGCGTCAACGACTGGTTGCTGTACGAGATGGATAGCCCGTGGGCAGGCGGCGCTCGCAGCTTCTCACGCGGCAGCCTCTACAATCGCCATGGCGAATTGGTCGCGTCAAGCGCTCAGGAAGGGCTGACGCGCCTGCGCCAACGCTCCTGAACGATCGATGGAACGACGATGCCCCTCTTGAGAAGCACTCTTGAGGGGCATCGTTTGTTCTGACTTGCAGCCAAGGGGTCGTGCTGCAACCACCGCCATTGCCACGAGATGCTGATCACTTCAGTGCCGTTCGGACCCGCGTACAGTTCTCGTCCCGATAACGCTGCTTGTAGTCATTGCGCTGAGACTGCCAACTACGCATCTGGCTTGAAGACCCACCGCCACGACGCATGGCGGTATAATATTCGATCTTGTTCTTGATGAACTGGCAACGTTTTATCTTCTCTTCACGCTCACCAGCAGATGCTGCTCCTGAAGCCGTCAGACCTATCAAGAGCACCATCAACGCTGCCAGCAATGACCTTGATGGGATAAATGAAAAGTATTTCGACATGCCGCCTCCTTGCGCGCGTTCACGAATAGTCCCGTGCGTGGTATTCAATGACATCGCAATCATCGATCAGGTTCTGCAGTAGAGAGAATATCCCCCGAGAACGTGGAATGCCTGCCCATGAGACTGATCATCAGCAGAGTACTGCCGTACTTCACCCTCCGTACTGATCAATAAACAAGAAAGCCGCTATCACGAAAATGATAGCGGCTTCTTGAGTCAATGTTTCAGCGGGCTTCGCTTATCCATGGCCCTCTCTCGCACAACCTTCTGAGAGCACGACTTTTCTCACTCACAAAGAGAACCGCCCCTGCAGCTGGGCTGCAGGGGCGGTTCAGTATAAGTGCCTGACGATGACCTACTCTCACATGGAGAAACTCCACACTACCATCGGCGCTAAGCGGTTTCACTTCCGAGTTCGGCATGGGATCGGGTGGTTCACGCTCGCTATGGTCGTCAGGCGAAACGGTGGCATCTTGCGATGCCTGAGTCCCGAGGCTTGTGGCCTCGCGACTCGCAATATGAATCATGCTGACCGATATGTCGTCGATCCTGTCGCAATCCCGGCGGTTTGCCTGCGCAAACCCCTTGGGTGTTATATGGTCAAGCCTCACGGGCAATTAGTACTGGTTAGCTCAACACATTGCTGTGCTTCCACACCCAGCCTATCAACCTTGTAGTCTTCAAGGGCCCTTCAGGAGGCGCAAGGCCTCAGGGAAGTCTCATCTTGAAGGGGGCTTCCCGCTTAGATGCTTTCAGCGGTTATCCCGTCCGAACGTAGCTACCGGGCAATGCCATTGGCATGACAACCCGAACACCAGAGGTTCGTCCACTCCGGTCCTCTCGTACTAGGAGCAGCTCTTCTCAAACTTCCGACGCCCACGGCAGATAGGGACCGAACTGTCTCACGACGTTCTAAACCCAGCTCGCGTACCACTTTAAATGGCGAACAGCCATACCCTTGGGACCGACTTCAGCCCCAGGATGTGATGAGCCGACATCGAGGTGCCAAACACCGCCGTCGATGTGAACTCTTGGGCGGTATCAGCCTGTTATCCCCGGAGTACCTTTTATCCGTTGAGCGATGGCCCTTCCATACAGAACCACCGGATCACTAGAACCTACTTTCGTACCTGCTCGACGTGTCTGTCTCGCAGTCAAGCACCCTTATGCTCTTGCACTCAATGCACGATTTCCAACCGTGCTGAGGGTACCTTCGTGCTCCTCCGTTACTCTTTAGGAGGAGACCGCCCCAGTCAAACTACCCACCATACACTGTCCTCGATCCGGATAACGGACCTGAGTTAGAACGCCAATGATGTCAGGCTGGTATTTCAAGGTTGGCTCCACCGCATCTGGCGACGTGGTTTCAAAGCCTCCCAGCTATCCTACACAGACAACATCAGCATCCAGTGTAAAGCTATAGTAAAGGTTCACGGGGTCTTTCCGTCTAGCCGCGGGTACACAGCATCTTCACTGCGATTTCAATTTCACTGAGTCTCGGGTGGAGACAGCGTGGCCATCATTACGCCATTCGTGCAGGTCGGAACTTACCCGACAAGGAATTTCGCTACCTTAGGACCGTTATAGTTACGGCCGCCGTTTACCGGGGCTTCGATCAAGAGCTTCGGACGAATCCTAACCCCATCAATTAACCTTCCGGCACCGGGCAGGCGTCACACCCTATACGTCCGCTTGCGCGTTTGCAGAGTGCTGTGTTTTTAATAAACAGTTGCAGCCACCTGGTATCTTCGACCGGTAAGAGCTTACGGAGCAAGTCCTTCACTCGAACCGGTGCACCTTCTCCCGAAGTTACGGTGCCATTTTGCCTAGTTCCTTCACCCGAGTTCTCTCAAGCGCCTTGGTATTCTCTACCTGACCACCTGTGTCGGTTTGGGGTACGGTCGCATGTGATCTGAAGCTTAGAGGCTTTTCCTGGAAGCGTGGCATCGATGACTTCCTGACCGTAGTCAGTTCGTCTCGCATCTCGACCTCAGAGGAACCGGATTTGCCTGATTCCTCGGCCTACATGCTTTCACCAGGACAACCAACGCCTGGCTCACCTAGCCTTCTTCGTCCCCCCATCGCAACCACATCCGGTACGGGAATATTAACCCGTTTCCCATCGACTACGCGTTTCCGCCTCGCCTTAGGGGCCGACTCACTCTGCTCCGATTAACGTAGAACAGAAAACCTTGGTCTTCCGGCGGGGGAGTTTTTCACTCCCCTTATCGTTACTCATGTCAGCATTCGCACTCGTGATACCTCCAGCAGACTTCTCAATCCACCTTCATTGGCTTACACGACGCTCCTCTACCGCTCATCCATAAGGATGAACCCGTAGCTTCGGTACCTGATTTAGCCCCGTTATATCTTCCGCGCAGGCCGACTCGACTAGTGAGCTATTACGCTTTCTTTAAAGGATGGCTGCTTCTAAGCCAACCTCCTAGCTGTCTGAGCCTTCCCACATCGTTTCCCACTTAATCAGGATTTTGGGACCTTAGCTGACGGTCTGGGTTGTTTCCCTTTTCACAACGGACGTTAGCACCCGCTGTGTGTCTCCCACGCTGCACTCACTGGTATTCGGAGTTTGCCTCGGGTTGGTAAGTCGGGATGACCCCCTAGCCGAAACAGTGCTCTACCCCCAGCGGTGATACGTGAGGCGCTACCTAAATAGCTTTCGAGGAGAACCAGCTATCTCCGGGCTTGATTAGCCTTTCACTCCGATCCACAGCTCATCCCAGCATTTTTCAACATACTTGGGTTCGGGCCTCCAATTGATGTTACTCAATCTTCACCCTGGCCATGGATAGATCGCCCGGTTTCGGGTCTATACCCTGCGACTGGTCGCCCAGTTAAGACTCGCTTTCGCTACGCCTCCCCTATACGGTTAAGCTCGCCACAGAATATAAGTCGCTGACCCATTATACAAAAGGTACGCGGTCACACCATGAAGGTGCTCCCACTGCTTGTACGCATACGGTTTCAGGATCTATTTCACTCCCCTCGCCGGGGTTCTTTTCGCCTTTCCCTCACGGTACTGGTTCACTATCGGTCAGCCAGGAGTATTTAGCCTTGGAGGATGGTCCCCCCATGTTCAGTCAAGGTTTCTCGTGCCCCGACCTACTCGATTTCACGATACTCAGACTTCGACTACGGGACTATCACCCTGTATCGTCAAGCTTCCCAGCTTGTTCGTCTGTCAGTTGTATCGCTTAAGGGCTGGTCCCCGTTCGCTCGCCGCTACTTGGGGAATCTCGGTTGATTTCTTTTCCTCCGGGTACTTAGATGTTTCAGTTCCCCGGGTTTGCCTCTATAGGTTATGTATTGGCCTATAGATACTCACCTGATGGTGAGTGGGTTTCCCCATTCGGAAATCGTTGGGTCGCAGGGTATTTGCCACCTCGCCAACGCTTATCGCAGGCTATCACGTCCTTCATCGCCTCTGGCTGCCAAGGCATCCACCGTATGCGCTTAATCGCTTGACCATATAACCCCAAGGGGTCTGTCAAGGATTACGAATCTGTCGGACCTCTCCGACATATCGTTTGATGGAGATGTGCTTGGCGCACATTCCATCGTCAGCATGATTCACATTGTTAAAGAGCGGCTGTTCAGAGAACAGTGAGAAGTCACACAACCTTCTCGAGGAAGGCAATATGCTTGTCACTGTGAACTGTCAGCGTTATCAGGCAGTAGAAGCTTGAACCGGAACTTGATGGTGGAGCCAAGCGGGATCGAACCGCTGACCTCCTGCGTGCAAGGCAGGCGCTCTCCCAGCTGAGCTATGGCCCCAAAAGTCGGCAAACCGTGTCGACAAAAGCACGAAGCTTTTGGTGGGTCTGGGCAGATTTGAACTGCCGACCTCACCCTTATCAGGGGTGCGCTCTAACCAACTGAGCTACAGACCCGACACTACTACTCGATAAACTAACTTGATCAGGTAATTCGTTGTGAGCACTTGCCGCGAGCAGTAGACAGTGTCGATAAGGAGGTGATCCAGCCCCAGGTTCCCCTAGGGCTACCTTGTTACGACTTCACCCCAGTCATGAACCACACCGTGGTGATCGCCCTCCCGAAGGTTAGGCTAACCACTTCTGGTGCAGTCCACTCCCATGGTGTGACGGGCGGTGTGTACAAGGCCCGGGAACGTATTCACCGTGGCATTCTGATCCACGATTACTAGCGATTCCGACTTCATGGAGTCGAGTTGCAGACTCCAATCCGGACTGAGGCAAGCTTTATGGGATTGGCTCCACGTCGCCGTATTGCAACCCTTTGTACTTGCCATTGTAGCACGTGTGTAGCCCTACCCGTAAGGGCCATGATGACTTGACGTCGTCCCCACCTTCCTCCGGTTTGTCACCGGCAGTCTCCTTAGAGTTCCCGACATTACTCGCTGGCAAATAAGGATAGGGGTTGCGCTCGTTACGGGACTTAACCCAACATTTCACAACACGAGCTGACGACAGCCATGCAGCACCTGTCTCAGAGTTCCCGAAGGCACCAATCCATCTCTGGAAAGTCCTCTGGATGTCAAGGGTAGGTAAGGTTCTTCGCGTTGCATCGAATTAAACCACATGCTCCACCGCTTGTGCGGGCCCCCGTCAATTCATTTGAGTTTTAACCTTGCGGCCGTACTCCCCAGGCGGTCAACTTATTGCGTTAGCTGCGCCACTAAGTCCTCAAGGGACCCAACGGCTAGTTGACATCGTTTACGGCGTGGACTACCAGGGTATCTAATCCTGTTTGCTACCCACGCTTTCGCACCTCAGTGTCAGTGTCAGTCCAGAAGGCCGCCTTCGCCACTGGTATTCCTCCCGATCTCTACGCATTTCACCGCTACACCGGGAATTCTACCTTCCTCTCCTGCACTCTAGCCAAGCAGTTCCAGATGCCGTTCCCAGGTTGAGCCCGGGGCTTTCACACCTGGCTGACTTAGCCACCTACGCGCGCTTTACGCCCAGTAATTCCGATTAACGCTTGCACCCTCCGTATTACCGCGGCTGCTGGCACGGAGTTAGCCGGTGCTTCTTCTGCGAGTGATGTCTTTCCTCGGGAGTATTAATCCCGAAGCGTTCTTCCTCGCTGAAAGTGCTTTACAACCCGAAGGCCTTCTTCACACACGCGGCATGGCTGGATCAGGCTTTCGCCCATTGTCCAATATTCCCCACTGCTGCCTCCCGTAGGAGTCTGGGCCGTGTCTCAGTCCCAGTGTGGCTGATCATCCTCTCAGACCAGCTACGGATCGTCGCCTTGGTGAGCCGTTACCTCACCAACAAGCTAATCCGACATGGGCTCATCCGATAGCGCAAGGTCCGAAGATCCCCTGCTTTCTCCCGTAGGACGTATGCGGTATTAGCCTGAGTTTCCCCAGGTTGTCCCCCACTATCGGGCAGATTCCCATGCATTACTCACCCGTCCGCCGCTCGACGCCTTCTAGCAAGCTAGAATCGTTTCCGCTCGACTTGCATGTGTTAAGCCTGCCGCCAGCGTTCAATCTGAGCCATGATCAAACTCTTCAGTTGAAAGCTTGATAGTCTGTTAAGCAGACCAAACTTGGTTCAGAGTCAAACTTCTCGTGAGAGGCTTGCTCCGATATTTGGTGACCTTGTCACCACTCATCGGCAAGCGCTCACACGAATTACCTGATCAAATTTTTAAAGAGCGTCGCTGTTAAGCGAGGAGGCATATTCTATCCGGAACGCTTGAGAAGTCAAGCACTTGATGATGAGTCAGTCGACTGCCTCTAAGCATCATCCAGCGGTGAGGAGCGTTGCTCGATCACCTGTTCCGTAAGGAGTGCGGCGTATTCTAGCGAATCGCCCGAGATTGTCAATCGATGATTTGGAAGCGGACTTCAAAAACATCAAACAAAACAATCACCTGCAAACCTCTTTCACCGCTGGTAACGCCATGCGTCCCCGGCAGCGGATGCGTACTTTACGCACGAACCGGCCTGGTTTCAAGGCCTTGTGGATAAAAGATTCATCCACATGCCCTCCAGAACGACTCCCCTTCTGACCCCGTGACAAGACTGGCCACCTTGCAGCCGCCTCGGCGCGGCTGATCTTGTCAGGCGACACACGCTTCGCGCTCTGAGGAATGTGCCATGGCCGCAGCCATCACGAGGTCTCGCCCCGCTGCCATCTCGCATACGCTGCCCACGATGATCAGGCAGGGTGTCGGCAGCGGGCGTTCTGCCAGACGAGCCACCATGTCACCCAGGGTGCCGTGCAAGGCCTGCTGCTCGGGGAGGCTCGCATTGGCCACCAGCATCATCGGCCAGTCTGACGGCAGACCATGGCGCTGCAGCTCATCACAGATGGTGTCGAGGCGATTCAGCCCCATATAGAAGAGCAACGTTTCATCCCGGCGTGCCAGCTGCTGCCATTCGGGCTGGTCATTCCGGTTGCACAGCTGGGCGGTCACGAATCGCAGCCGCTGAGCATGAGCCCTGTCGGTGAGCGGCATGCCCAGCGAAGCTGCCGCACCGGCGGCCGCGGTGATGCCGGGAACGACATGACGGGTGATGCCAGCCTCATCAAGTGCCGCCAGCTCTTCTCCCATGCGACCGAAGATACCGGGATCCCCGCCCTTGAGCCTGACCACACGCATACCCTCCTTGGCCAGACGCACCATCAGCGCGCCGATCTCGTCCTGGGGTACGCTGTGATTGCCGCAGGCCTTGCCGACGTAATAGCGCTCACAGTGCATCGGGAGCTGAGCCAGAATCTCGTCACCGACCAGGCGATCATAGACCACGGCATCCGCTGCATTGAGCATTCTCCAGGCCTTGAGCGTCATCAGATCCGGATCCCCCGGGCCGGCTCCTACCAACGCGACCTGCCCCGGAAGAAGCCCGTCCCAGGCAGGCGTGATGGCCCCGGCATCAGCCCGTGATGGTGCCTGTCCGCCAATGGCACGCCACTCGCGACGCGACAGCAAGCTTTCCGTCAGCCGTGCCATGGAGATGCCGAGGGTTGCTGAATTGATGCTCGATGCCATCAGATCACGCCATTTCCAACGAATCAGTCCGCTCATCGGATCGCTCCTCTTCCACAAGACGTTTGAGTTCAGGCAGGCAGGAGCCACAGCGAGTGCCGCAGGCCAATCGCGCCCCCAATGCTTCCACGCAACGGTCACCCGACTGGATAGCCAGCCGAATCGTGAGTTCGCCGACCTGATGGCAGGCGCATACCATCGTCCCGACATCCGCCTGACCAGAGAGGCGTCCGGCGAGGAGACTGCGACGCTCAAGTGCAGAAAGCTGGTCAGAGGCGAAACATTCCCCCAGCCAGGCAATGTTGGGCTGTCGGTCGGAGTGTGCCGCGCCAGCGGTGACCTTCAACCACCAGATCAGCCGTCCCTCACGAAAACCTGCGGCACTGATGCCTCCCTGTGCCACATCCTGTGCCCAGAGCCCCGCCTGAACACTCAGATGCCTTTCACACCAGAGCGCCCAATCCGGCTGCCCTTCTCCTGCCAGCTGACAGCGCACCAATGTCGCCTGCGGGATGCGCGCCCAATAGCATCCCTCGAGCTCTGTCATCGCGCCTGCAAGATCTTCATGCCCACCCCATACGCCAGGGGCGATCAGCAAGGTGGCCTGCCATTCACAGGGCAATGGCATGACATCGACCGCGCCATGCTTGGATTCCGGCTGACCGGAGAGAGGATCGACCAGGCCGGCCAGCAACGCCCCGGCGCGCCCGTGACTGGCGAAGTGATCATTCCAGTGCATGGGGATGAACACCTCACCCTGACGCTGGCCATGACTGATACGCACACGCGCACGATAGTCGCCACGCACGCTCCCCTGCTCATCACGCCCTGCAAGCTGCGCCAGAGCCCCCTCCTGCAGACCGCGAGCCGCGGCATCCTGCGGGTGAAGCTCCACGAAGGGTTCGGCGCGATGATTCATCAGGCGCGCGCTGCGCGCAGTCCGTGTCATGGTGTGCCACTGATCACGAATGCGACCGGTATTGAGGCGCAGCGGTACCGCATCACTCAGCGCCTGATGCGGCAATTGCGGGGTCACGGGCACCAGCCGTGCGCGACCATTGGGCGTATTGAAGGTGGCATCCTCGAACAACCGCAATGTGCCGATGAGCTCCCCCTTCTCACCACGCCGTACCGGCCATTGAATCGGTCTGAGCGCGTCATAGCCCTCGCGATCCAGCTCGGCCAGCGGCGCGATGTTGAACAGCCGCCTGATCGAGGAAGCCGCCAGAGGCTTGCTGCCCGCCTTGTGACATGGCGCGACGTTGCGGAAGCCGGACAACCTGGCGTGCTCACGGAAGATCGCGTGGGGCCCCGAGTAGCCAAATGCCGCCTGGTACCCCATGCGCTTGCCGACCTCCGCCAGCTGCCACCAGTCGTGACGTGCCTCGCCCGGCGGTGCGAGCAACCCACGCTGACGCGAGATGCAGCGCTCGGAATTGGTGACGGTGCCATCCTTCTCGCTCCAGCTGCTGGCCGGCAACACCACATCGGCATACGCCAGGGTGTCGCTGTCCGCCATGCACTCGGAGACGATCACCAGCGGACAGGCCGCCAGCGCCGCACGTACGCGCGTACTGTCCGGCAGACTGACCGCCGGATTGGTCGCCATGATCCATAGCGCCTGTATCTCTCCACGCTCGATCGCCGCGAACAGTTCGACCGCCTTGTGCCCCGGCCCCTGAGGGATATTCGGGGCGTTCCAGAATTCACCGACCAGCTCCCGCGCGCCCGGCGTCTCGTAGTCCATGTGTGCCGCCAGCTGATTGGCCAGTCCACCGACTTCCCGGCCGCCCATCGCGTTGGGCTGTCCGGTGATCGAGAACGGTCCCGCCCCCGGCAGCCCGAGCTTGCCCCCGGCCAGATGGCAATTGATGATCGCATTGCCCTTGTCGGTACCGCTGGTCGATTGGTTCACACCCTGGGAGAACAGCGTCACCACATGCAACTGGGTCGCGAACCAGTAATAGAAAGTCTCGAGACGCTCCACATCGACATCACAGTCACGCGCGATTGCCGCCAGCGAGCAGTCTTCCCGCCTTGCCGCCTTGAGCGCCGCATCGAAGCCCTGGGTGTGCGCCTTCAGATAGAGGCGATCCAGGCGTCCGCGATCTGCCATGTAGGCCAGCAGACCATTGAAGAGACGCGCATCACTGCCGGGACGCAGGCCAATATAGAGATCGGCTATCTCGCAGCTGTCGGTCACCCGGGGGTCGATCACCACGATTCGCAGCAATGGATTGTCGATACGCGCCTGCTTGAGCCGCTGAAACAGCACCGGATGGTTCCAGGCCAGATTGCTGCCGACCAGCACGACCAGCTCGGCACGCTCGAGGTCCTCGTAACTGCAGGGCACGGCGTCCGCTCCGAAGGCACGCTTGTGAGCCACGACGGCCGAGGCCATGCACAGTCGCGAATTGGTATCCAGATGAGGGGTACCGATGAAGCCCTTGAACAGCTTGTTGGCGACGTAATAGTCCTCGGTCAGCAGCTGCCCCGAGAGATAGGCGGCGATGCTTTCTCCGCCATGCGTCCTGCTCAGATCAGCAAAGCGTGCGGCGATCAGGTCCAGCGCCGTCTCCCAGCTCACCTCTCGCAATACCCCGGCCTCATCACGCACCTGCGGCATCGTCAGACGCCCATCGGCCGACAGCGTCTCGGCAAGCGCGGAGCCCTTGACGCAGAGCCGGCCATGGTTGGCCGGATGCGCGACATCACCACTCAACGACACGATGCGCACACTGTCCTGGTCCTGCTCAAGCTCGACCGCCACACCACATCCGACACCGCAATACGGGCAGGTGGTGGTGGCACGACATCTAGCAGGTTGCGGGGCGTCTGGGGGATTCCTGACTTGCATCGACATCACTCCCTGGTGCATTGAGCACAGAACGTTGACCACGAAAAAGGCGCCTGACGACCGAGCACGAAGCGTGCGGTCATCAGGCGCCTTTGCCTGTTGCTGATATCTGTTCACTGACTAGGTATCTGACCCGGTTCGGGTCATCGCGCGGGCTGACTGATCAAGCCGCCATTGGCCGGATGTAATGCCCGACGTCATTGCTGACGCGAACATGGATCCCTCAGTCATGTCTGCACATGAATGCGGTAAAAGAGGCAGATACCAGACCAACCATTTCTCTTTCTCTTTGATAACAGCAACTTGCACAATTCAGCCTCACCAGTCTGTCGACAGGAGCCGCAAGACCCTGCCGCTCACTCCGCCTTGTCGCACCAGCCCTGTGCATCCTTGAGACTTCCTGCACCATTCCCTCACGACAGGCGACTCCCATGGCGCCTCCAGCCACTCGAAAACACCTGACCCTCGACATCGAAATACTCACAAACCAATGAAAGTTGGTGGTTTTTCGTCAGGCGGCACCAAATTCGCTGTATTCCTGACAGGTTGGGTCAATGACGACCCCGAATCGCAGGTCTCGCCGCGCATCCATGTGGATGCACGGCAGCCAACGGTCCGTCAGACCTGCCGCAGTCCCGAGTGACAGCCGTATCGTCGCGCAGCACTGCAACTCGCTATCCAATGCTTAGCCCTCATCTTCCAGGCAAAGGCGCCTGCTTGACGTCGTGAACTTCACGGCGGCAAGCAGGCGCTTTTTTTTTGCACTCGATATCCCAACGCAAGGAGGCAGCATGCATCCGTCATCTTCCACCGGCGACACGACCCCGTCCCTGATCATCATCGGTCATGGCATGGCGGCGCAGAAGCTGCTGGAGCAACTGGTCGCGCTGTCACCTGATCGCCAGCTCCCCTGGGCAGTCACGGTGATCGGTGAAGAGCCTCACCTGCCCTACAACCGCATTCAGCTCTCCCCACTATTGGCGGGCGAGACGCAAGCCGATGACCTGATCAGCCAGCAGGCCGACTGGTTCTCGCTGCATGGCATCACACGGATCAGCGGTGATCCCGCCTGTCAGATCGACCGCGCCGCCCGCTGTGTCGAGACCGCCAGCGGTCGCCGCATTCCCTATCAGCGTCTGGTGATCGCCACGGGGTCACGCCCGGCGCTGCCACTGCCGCTCCCCGCTCACCTGCCTCAGGCACTCGATGCCAACGACTGGCCACCGGGACTGATGGGCTTTCGTGACCTCAGGGATGTCGAGCAGATGCAGGCCGCCTGTCGCACCAGAGCCGGTCACGACGGCAATGCCCTGGTGATCGGCGGCGGCCTGCTGGGGCTCGAAGCCGCCGAGGGCCTGCGCAAGGGTGGCCTTGAGGTGACGCTACTACAGCGCAGCGAGCGCCTGATGAACCGTCAGCTGGATGACGTGGCCGCTGGCTTGCTGGAGCAGGAGCTGAGCGAGCGCGGTCTCGAGATCATCACCGACGCGCATCTTGAGCAATGGCTCGAGACGCCGGAGGGCCGCATCACTGGCGTGCGTCTCAAGGATGGCCGTGAACTGCACGCCGGACTGACCATCGCCGCCACTGGCATCCGCCCCGAGATCACGCTTGCGCGTGCTGCCGGCCTGGCCTGCCAGCGCGCTGTCCAGGTCGATGGCCACCTGCTCACGAGCGATCCGCACATTCACGCGCTGGGCGAATGCTGTGAGGTGGAGGGCGAGACCTTCGGTCTGATCGAGCCCATCTGGGCACAGATCGAGGTGCTCGCACGCCATCTTCTTGAGCAAGCGACCCCGCCCTATCGCAATGCCCCCCTGGCGACGCGTCTCAAGGTCAGCGGTATCGACCTCTACAGCTGCGGCGAGCTGATGCCACATCCCACTGACGAGGTGCTGGTCTATCAGGACCACGCCCTGGGTGACTATCGCCGCCTGCTGCTGCGCGATGAGCGTCTGGTCGGGGTGGTGCTCTACGGCGATGTCAGTGCCGGCAACGCGCTGTTCGAAGCCCTCAAGGCAGGCACGCCACTGACAGCGATTCGTGACGACCTGCTGCTCATGCCCGCACAAGCGCTGGCACAACTGGACGAGACACCCTCTGGCCCACCGAATGACCCCGGCGGCAGAGCGACCCACCAGAACACTGCATCTCAACATCCTGATCGCGACACCACCCCTGACACCTTCGAGGAGGCCGCATGAAACACCTGATCATCATCGGCAATGGCATGGTAGGCCATCATTGCGTCGAGCAGCTGATCGCGCTGGGCGCCACCGCGCACTACCAGATTCATGTCTTCGGCGAAGAGCGCCACATCGCCTACGACCGCGTACATCTCTCGGAGTACTTCACCGGACGCGATGCCGATTCTCTCGCGCTCGGCAGCGTGGAGGATTACGCCAGCGCCGGTATCACGCTGCACCTCGACGAGTGCGTCACGGCGATCGATCGCGACGGCGGCCATGTCATCACTCCCCAAGGGCGCTATCCCTACGACAGCCTGGTGCTGGCCACCGGCTCCACGCCTTTCGTGCCGCCCATCCAGGGCCTTGGCGAGCCAGGCAGCGAGGCTGCCGCCAGCAATCGGCTGGTCTACCGCACCCTGGAAGACCTCGACCAGATACGCGCCGCTGCCGACGGCAAGACGCGTGGCGTGGTGGTCGGTGGCGGCCTGCTGGGACTTGAGGCCGCCAACGCCCTCAAGTCACTCGGTCTGGAGGCGCATGTGGTCGAATTCGCGCCGCGCCTGATGCCGGTGCAGCTGGATGAGGATGGCGGCCTGGCACTCAAGCAACACATCACTGCGCTGGGCGTGGGAGTGCACCTCAATCGCGCCACCACCGACATCGTGCCCGGCGAGGAGTACCAGTGGCGGATGAATTTCTCCGACGGTGAGCATCTGGAAGCGGATCTGATCGTCTTCTCCGCCGGCATCCGTCCTCAGGATGCACTGGCACGTAGCGCCAGCCTCGAGATCGGCGAGCGCGGCGGCATCATCATCGATGACGAATGCCGCACCTCGGACCCGGAAATCTTCGCCATCGGCGAGTGCGCCCTGTGGCAATCGCGCATCTTCGGGCTGGTCGCGCCCGGCTATCAGATGGCACGCGGCGTGGCGTCCCTGCTGGCCGCCAGCACAGGCGATGCCACAAGCGATGCGCAGGAGCGCTTCCGCTTCCAGGGCGCCGACATGTCCACCAAGCTCAAGCTGCTGGGGGTGGATGTCGGCTCCATCGGTGACGCCCACGGCAAGAGCGAAGGCGCGATCAGCTATCGTTACTGTGACGAGGCCGACGGCGTCTATCGACGCCTTGTCGTCTCGCAGGACCGCAAGCAGGTACTGGGCGCGGTGCTGATCGGTGACAACTCGCGCTACGACACCCTGCTGCAGTACGTCACCAATGGCATCGCGGCGCCCAAGGACCCGGCGGCACTGATCCTGCCGGATGCCAGTGGCGAGTCCATCACCCTGGGCGCGGATGCCCTGCCTGACAGCGCCACCCTGTGCTCCTGCCACAACGTTTCCAAGGGAGATGTGTGCAGCGCCATCGACGCCGGCAACAGCGATCTGGGCGCCATCAAGGCCTGCACCAAGGCCAGTACCGGCTGCGGGGGCTGTGCGGCGCTGCTCAAGAAGGTGGTGGATGCCGAGCTGGAAAGTCGTGGCGTCGAGGTCGATCGCTCGCTGTGCGAGCACTTCGCGCATACCCGTCAGGAGCTCTACTCGCTGGTGCGCGTCGAAGGCATCCAGACTTTCGCCGAGCTGATGGCCAGCCACGGTCGCCATCCCGATGCCCTGGGCTGTGAGGTCTGCAAGCCCGCGGTGGGCTCGATTCTGGCCTCGTGCTGGAATGCGCCGATCACCGAGGCCTCGCACATTCCGCTGCAGGACACCAATGACACCTTCATGGCCAACATGCAGAAGAACGGCACCTACTCCGTGGTGCCACGCATTCCCGGCGGCGAGATCACGCCGGACAAGCTGATCGCCATCGGCGAGATCGGCAAGCGCTACAACCTCTATACCAAGATCACCGGCGGGCAACGCATCGACCTCTTCGGCGCCCAGCTGCATGAACTGCCGGATATCTGGGGTGAATTGATCGCCGCCGGCTTCGAGACCGGCCACGCCTACGGCAAGTCCACCCGCACGGTGAAATCCTGCATCGGCAGCACCTGGTGTCGCTATGGCGTGCAGGACAGCATGGCGATGGCGCTGACGCTGGAAGACCGCTACAAGGGCCTGCGTTCACCGCACAAGCTCAAGTTCGCCGTCTCCGGCTGTACCCGTGAATGCGCCGAGGCCCAGAGCAAGGATGTCGGCGTGATCGCCACCGAGAACGGCTGGAACCTCTACGTCTGCGGCAACGGCGGCATGCGCCCGCGTCACGCCGAGCTGTTCGCGACCGATCTGGATGACGAGACACTGATCCGCACCATCGACCGCTTCCTGATGTTCTACATTCGCACCGCCGATCGCCTGCAGCGCACCTCTGTCTGGCGCGAGGGCCTCGAAGGCGGGCTCGACTATCTGAAGGAGGTGATTCTCGAGGACAGTCTGGGGCTTGGCGAGACCCTCGAGGAGCAGATGCAACAGGTGGTGGACCGCTACGAGTGCGAATGGGCCAATGCCCTCAAGAGTCCCGAGAAGCTCAAGCGCTTCCGCCACTACGTGAATGACCAGCGACCCGACCCGGCCGTGGTCAACATCATCGAGCGTGACCAGATACGCCCGGCAAGCCGCGGCGAGCTGATCACCAGTGACGGCGGCTCTCTCGATGAGGGAACGGACTCAGGCATCAGCCTGGCAACAGAACTGACGGCCAACCTGGCCACGGAGGTGCGCTCATGACATCGCCTGCACTCGCTTCCACACCGCTCTCCACAGCGTGCCACACGGCACAGGACACGGCACCTGACACCTCAACCAAGGAGGAGTCGCCACTTCGCTGGGTGACACTCTGTCAGCGCGGGGACCTGGTGCCGGGCTCCGGGGTGGCCGCCTGGCTGGAACAGGCCGGCCAGGACTTCCAGATCGCGCTGTTCACGCTACCCTCCAGCGCGGACAGCGACGCCCTCACGCTGTTCGCCATCGACCATCATGATCCGGTATCCGGCGCCAACGTGATCGCCCGCGGTCTGCTGGGCGATCATGCCGGTGAGCCACTGGTGATCTCGCCGCTCTACAAGCAGCGCTATCGACTCAAAGATGGCCAATGCCTGGATGACGAGACGCTCTCGCTTCAGGTGTGGCCGGTTCGCCTCGAGGGGGATGCCGTGCAGATACAGTGCTAGCGGACAGGCCGATGCCTGAAAAGCACATAAGCTATTGATGACGTACGGATATGCTCGAAAAATGGCACATATTTGGTGCACAACCATGCTGCAACGCACCATGATCCGCCCGGCAATGCGCACGCCTCGACTCGCCTGACCGCTACCTGGCAGGCATCTGGCGAAGAGAAAACACTCAAGCTATTGTTTTTGAATGACTTGCTAGAAAGCTGGCACCAGGTATGCAATCTATAAAGCGAGATGGCAAATGGCGGCTATCTCGCATGGCGTGCTCATTGCTGAGTCGAGGATCCGGGACCGGCGTATCCCCCTCGATATACAATGGCATTTAAGTCCACCCACTTGGGTGGACTTTTTTTATGCCTGAAGTCATCGGCAAGCCATTGATTTTCTTTGCTTAAGAGTAAAACGCGCCACCCGCACCTTCTTGCTGACCTCGCTTCTCATCCCTACCCTCGCCGCTCATTTTTCTTCCCGCTGCTGACGACGCGCGATCCAGCGTTGGCATTCACCGATGATGCCACTGCGGAAGCTGAGCACGCAGATCACGAAGATGGCGCCCAGTATCACGCTGACCCAATCCCCCAGCGCGGACTGCGCCAGCTGATGCTGAAGCCCGATGACCAGCCCGGAACCCACCAGCGGCCCGAGCAGCGTGCCGACGCCGCCCAGCAATGTCATCAGGATCACCTCCCCCGACATGTGCCAGCTGGCATCGCCCAGCGAGGCGAGCTGGAACACCAGCGTCTTGGTCGCTCCCGCAAGGCCCGCCAGCCCCGCCGACAGCACGAAGGCGACCAGCTTGTAGGCATCGGTGTGATAGCCCAGCGAGATGGCACGCGGCTCGTTCTCGCGAATCGCCTTCAGCACCTGACCGAAGGGGGAATGCACCACACGGCGGATCAGGGCAAAGGCCGCCACGAAGATCGCGAACACGACGTAATAGAGCGTGTGGTTGTCCGCCAGATCGAACACGCCGAACAGCTCACCGCGCGGCACGCCATGCAGGCCATCTTCCCCATGGGTGAACGGCGCCTGGATGAAGAAGAAGAACATCATCTGTGCCAGGGCCAGCGTGATCATCGCGAAGTAGATGCCCTGCCGCCGAATGGCCAGCGCGCCGAACAGCGTGCCGAGCACCACGGCCCCCAAGGTGCCGGCCACGATGCCCAGCGCGGGGCTCAGGCCCGGATACTCCGCGAGCAGAAAGCCGGTGATATAGGCGCCCGTGGCCAGGAAGGCGGCATGCCCGAAGGACAGCAGCCCCACGAAGCCGAGCAGCAGATTGAAGGCGCTCGCGAACAGCGCGAAGCACAGAATCTTCATCAGAAAGACGGGATAGGCGACCCAGGGCGCCAGCAACCCGAGCAGGAACAGCACGAGATACAGCATGCCCAGCGGGGTGATTCTGCGCGGCGCGCTGCCTGCACGCGCGGCCTGGTGGTCCTGTTGCAGTACGGCCATGTCAGGCCTCCTTTCCGAACAGCCCGGCGGGGCGAAGCATCAAGACCATCACCATCACCACGAAGATCACGGTATTGGCGGCCTCGGGATAGAACACCTTGGTCAGCCCCTCGATCAGCCCCATCGCGAGCCCGGTGAGGATGGCACCGAGAATCGAGCCCATTCCACCGATGACCACCACCGCGAACACCACGATCAGCAGGCTCGAGCCCATGGTCGGCGAGACGGGATACAAGGGTGCGGCCAGCACGCCGGCGAAGGCGGCCAGCGCCACGCCCAGTCCGTAGGTCAGTGACACCATCAAGGGCACATTGATGCCGAAGGCCTGCACCAGCTCAGGATTCTCGGTTCCCGCGCGCAGATAGGCACCGAGACGCGTGCGCTCGATCAGGAACCAGACTCCGAAGCAGACCACCAGTGCCGCCACCAGCACCCAGGCGCGATAGGTGGGCAGGAACATGAAGCTCAGCTTGAAGCCGCCACTCAGCGCCTCGGGAATCGGGTAGCTCGACCCCGAGACACCGAACAGATTCACCAGCGTGCCCTCGAGGATCAGCGCTAGACCGAAGGTCAGCAGCAGGCCATAGAGGTGATCAAGATGCTGGATGCGGCGCAGCAGGAAGCGCTCGACAACAATGCCCAGCGCACCCACCACCAGCGGCACCACGATCAGCGCCGTCCAGTAGTTGAGCCCCAGATATTGCGCTCCCAGCAGCGCCGCGAAGGCGCCCAGCATGTACTGGGCACCATGCGCGAAGTTGATGATGCGCAACAGACCGAAGATCACCGCCAGCCCAAGACTCAGCAATGCATAGAAGGCACCGTTGATCAGCCCCAGCATCAGCTGACCGAACAGCACCATCAGGGGTATTCCAAGAATCATCGTCATCCGCTCAGTCCTTTTCAGCGCCCACTTGCGTCAGCCGTTCGGCGCTGCCGATCCCGTGATCAGCAGCGCCATGCCATACGTCTCAGCGACTCGACTGACGTTCGGCTTCAGCCCTTGACCAGCTCGCACTGGCTGTCCGCCAGCGGTCGGTAGGCCTCAGCGCCGGGAATGGTGCGGATCACGTCATAGACGTCCCACTCGCCTTGGGACTCGGCGGGCGTCTTGACCTTGACCAGGTACATGTCGTGCACCATGCGCCCATCGGCACGGATGGTGCCGTTGTTGGCGAACATGTCATTGACCGGCGTCTCGCCCATCTTCGCCCGTACGGTGGCGGTGTCATCACTGCCGGTGGCTGCCACCGCATTCAGGTAATGCAGGGTGCTTGAGTAGATGCCGGCCTGGACCATGGTCGGCATGCGCGCATTGCGCTCGTGATAGCGCTGGGACCAGGCACGCGTCTCGTCATTGAGGTCCCAGTACCAGCCGGTGGTGAGCTGCAGCCCCTGCGCGACCTCAAGCCCCAGCGCGTGCACGTCGTTGAGGAAGATCAACAGCCCGGCCAGCGACTGCCCCGACTGCACCACGCCGAACTGACTCGCCGTGGTCAACGCATTGACGGTGTCCGCCCCGGCGTTGGCCAGCCCGACGATCTTGGCGCCGGAACCCTGCGCCTGCAGGATGTAGGAGGAGAAATCACTGGTCGGGAACGGATGACGCACCTTGCCGACGATGCTCCCGCCGTTCTCGGTCACCACCTTTTCCACATCCCCTTCCAGGGCATGACCGAAGGCATAATCCGCAGTCAGCAGGAACCAGCTGTCGCCGCCTTCATCGACGATGGCCTTGGCCGTGCCGTGCGCCAGCGGATAGGTGTCATACACCCAGTGGACATGATTGGGCGTGCAATGCTCATTGGTGATGCTGGAGGCCGCCGAGCCGGAGACGATTCCCAGCGTGTCCTGTTCGGCGAGAATCCGCGTCACCGCGATACTTACCGATGAGGCCACCAGGCCTGCGACCATGTCGACATTCTGCTGATCGATCCAGCCGCGCACCGTATTGGCACCGACATCGGCGCTGTTGCGGTCATCGGCACTCAATACCTCGATCGGCATGCCGTTGACGCTGCCGCCGAAGTCCTCGACCGCCATCTTGAGCGCATCCAGGCCGCCCGGGCCTGCCAGGTCACGATAGGTACCCGACATGTCGGCCAGATAGCCGATCTTGATCACGCCGTCACTGATATCGGCCTGCGCGATTCCCGCCGACAGCAGTGACCCCATCATGAGCGCGGACAGCGGCCACAGGCGCCGGCGTGTGGCCGCCGTGATGCGGCGTGACAACGGTGATGCGACAGGGGTGGCGTTGGATGAAACGGTGGCGTGCATGACATCTCCAGACCGGTTTACCCGGCAATATTGTGATTGTTGTGGTGAGACGTACGGACTTCAGATTGGCGAGCGCAACGGCGGTGCATGGCGGCAAGCCCGGTGCAGCTCAGCCCGACCGGGAGTTCAGACCCCCAGTACCTTGTGCAGATATTCGTGGCGTGCCGGCAGCTCAGCGGCGGAGATCTCCTCAAGAATGGTGCCGTGCTCCATCAGGTAATGGCGGTCGGCCAGTGGTGCGGCAAAGCGGAAATTCTGCTCGACCAGCACGATGGTCATGCCGCGCGCCTTCAGCAGCATCAGCACCTCACCCAGCTTCTGATTGATGACCGGCGCGAGACCCTCGGTGATCTCATCCAGCAACAGCAGGTCGGCCCCGGTTCTCAGGATGCGCGCCAGCGCCAGCATCTGCTGCTCGCCACCGGAGAGGCGCGTGCCCTGGCTGTTGCGCCGCTCATGCAGATTGGGAAACAGCGCGTAGAGCTCATCCAGCGACATGCCCTGATTCTGACCCTGACCCTGACCTTGACGCTGGCTCTGGCTCTGGCCATGCCCTGCGCCCTTGACCATCGGTGGCAACAGCAGGTTTTCCTCGACGCTCAGACTCGAGAAGATGCCACGCTCCTCGGGGCAGTAGCCCACACCGAGATGGGCGATGTGATGCGGGGCCAGCTTCATGGTGTCGCGACCCTTGAGAAAGATCCCGCCACTGCGCCGGCCGACCATGTTCATGATCGCGCGCAGCGTGCTGCTGCGGCCGGCACCATTGCGACCCAGCAAGGTCACCAGCTCGCCGCGCCGCACCGTCATGTTGACGCCATGCAGCACATGGGACTCGCCATACCAGGCGTTCAGCTCGCGCAGACAGAGCTGCTCTTGCGGCGTGGCGGAGTCACTCGCAGAGGCCTGACGCTTGGCCGGGCTTTCCAGAATCTCGGTCATGAAACTTCCTCGCGCTGATCCGCTGTGACATCGGTCACCTCGCTGCCCAGATACGCCTCGCGCACCTCGGGGTCGGCCGATACGCTGGCGTAGTCGCCTTCCGCCAGCACGCGTCCGCGCGCCAGCACACTGATGCGGTCACACAGACGACTGACCACGCTCAGGTTGTGCTCGACCATCAGCACCGTGCGCCCACGTGCCGCGACGCGAATCAGCTCGACCACACGGTCTACATCCTCGGCGCCCATGCCCTGGGTCGGTTCATCCAGCAGCATCACCGTCGGCTCCAGTGCCAGCGTGGTGGCGAGCTCCAGCGCACGCTTGCGGCCATAGGGCAGACTGGCCGTCACTCGGTTGGCGTCCTCGCGCAGCCCCACCTCTTCCAGCAGATGCAGCGCCTGCTCATTGAGGCTGTCGAGGCTGCGCTCGGACTTCCAGAAGTGAAACGAGGTGCCCTGTGAGCGCTGCAGTGCCACCCGCACATTCTCGAGCACCGTCATCTGCGCGAAGACCGCGGATATCTGGAAGGAACGCACCAGCCCGAGACGCGCGATCTCATGCGAGCGCATGCGGGTGATCGACTTGCCACGATAGAGAATCTCGCCACGGGTCGCGGGCAGGAACCGGGTCAGCAGGTTGAAGACCGTGGTCTTGCCTGCGCCATTCGGTCCGATGAGCGCATGGATGTGGCCTTCCTGAATCTGCAGATCGACATCATCGACGGCGGTGAAACCACGAAAACCCTTGCTCAGGCCACGTGTCTCGAGAATGGGCGCCGTGGCAGAGGCACCTCCACTGGCGCGCGGTCCCTGAATGGGAGGTGATGGCATGTCGGGTCTCCGTCCCTGTCCGGCAAGCCGGCAGTGTCTGTGCGACAAGGCTGAGTGAAGTGGCGCTGGCGCCGCCCGACAGGGGCGTTGCACTTAGCGCAATTAACGTTAACGTAAACTAGAACACTGCCACTCACGCTGCCAGCCTCATCCCACGTCACTCGACCAATAGCCGATATATCAGTTTCTGCTTGATCATCGACAGGCGCGAAATATCGGGCATGGCGATGCCAGCGGCAGGTGATTGCCGCCAGGGCACGCGCAAGGGGACGATTCCTTGCCAGATATCAGGCGTCGGGTGGTGACGGTCGGTGAAAGAGACGCACAAAAAAGACGCCATCCCGGTCACGGAAATCCGTGCCGAGAGGCGTCAATGAGGGTTGCCGAGCACATGATCTCTGGCCGGAGACCATGCGTTAGCCTCCGAAGATGGCAAGACTTCAGAAGAGAAAAGAGAGCGTCGGAACAGGGAGCCGCATCAGCACTCGATGGCGTTGACGGCGAGCCCGCCCTTGGAGGTTTCCTTGTACTTGTCCTGCATGTCGCGGCCGGTGTCGCGCATGGTGCGGATCGCCTTGTCCAGCGAGACGAAATGATCCCCATCGCCACACATCGCCATCTGGGCGGCGTTGATCGCCTTGACCGAGGCAATCGCATTGCGCTCGATGCAGGGAATCTGCACCAGGCCGCCGATCGGGTCACAGGTCAGCCCCAGGTTATGCTCGAGACCGATTTCCGCGGCGTTCTCGACCTGCTCCGGCGTCGCGCCCATCAGCTCGGCAAGGCCGGCCGCCGCCATCGCGCAGGCGGAGCCCACCTCGCCCTGACAGCCGACTTCCGCTCCGGAGATGGACGCGTTCTTCTTGCACAGGATGCCCACCGAGGCCGCCGTGAGCAGGAAGTCGACCACATCCTCCTCGCGCGCATCCTCCTGGAATTTCATGTAATAGCTGAGCACCGCCGGAATGATGCCCGCCGCGCCATTGGTCGGCGCGGTGACCATGCGACCACCAGCGGCATTCTCTTCATTGACCGCCAGCGCGAACAGGTTGACCCAATCCATCGCCGAGAAGGTCGAGGTGATGATCGACTTGCTGGATTCCACATCCAGAAGACGCGCGTGTAGCCGCTTGGCACGCCGCTTGACGTTGAGCCCACCGGGCAGAATGCCCTCATGGCTGAGGCCGTTGTCGATGCATTCGTTCATCACCTCCCAGATGCGCCACAGACCGCGACGCACCTGAGCTTCGCTGCGCAACGAGCACTCATTGGCCATCATCAGCTCACTGATGCGCATCTTGTGCATGCGACACAGCGCCAGCAGCTCATTGGCGGTATTGAACTCATAGGGAAGGCGCAGGGTTTCGTCTTCCAGCAACGGATCACGCGCCGCTTCCACCTCATCGACCACGAAGCCGCCGCCTACCGAGTAGTAGACATTGCGGTACAGCTCCTCACGGTAGCCATGCGCCACCAGACGCATGGCATTCGGGTGATAGGGCAAGGGCTCGTCGTGCCACTGCATGTCGCGCACCCACACGAAGGGCACCGCGATGCGGTTGTCGAGCAGCAGCGTCTGGGATTCCAGCAGCTCCTCGACGCAGGGCTCGATGATGGTCGGGTCGATGGTCTCGGGCAGCTCGCCCATCAACCCGAGGATGGCAGCCTTGTCGGTGCCATGCCCGACACCGGTCGCGGACAGCGAGCCATGCAGCTGCACCTCGATGCGCGCCACACGCTCGAGCAGATCCCTTGCGCGCAGCGTTTCCACGAATTGTGCGGCAGCGCGCATCGGGCCCACGGTATGCGAGCTGGACGGACCGACACCGACCTTGAAGAGATCAAATACGCTGATGGACATGACGACACCTCATCTCGAGTTCCCGCCGAGCCAGTGGCCGTGCGAGTGAATGACGCCATGATGAGGGAGGGGGACCACAGTCACAAACCATAAAAATTGCCCATGGCTTTAGTTTTACTAAACCATACGAGACAAAAACGGCGTAGACTGTGTCATAAGCGTCATCCCTGTTCAGTCAGCATCCATCTGTCGTCTCTTGCCAGCACGAGTTCCAGCATGCCCAAGCCCTCCGACTCGCCACTCGCCACGCCTCACCCCATCAGCCCACGCCATCTCAATGGCCAGACCCACGCCTGGCTTCAGGTATTCGCCTGCGCGGCGCGCCACGCCTCCTTCACGCGTGCCGCCGAGGAACTGCATGTCACCACGGGTGCAGTCAGCCAGCAGATCAAGCAACTGGAGGAGCGGCTGGGCTTCAAGCTGTTTCTACGCCGTTCACGCGGGCTGGAACTGACGGGGGAAGGTGCGCGTCTGGCACGCGTGGTGGAGCAGTCCTACGGCGCAGTGGGGCTGGAGGTCAAGCGGCTGCGCAGCGGCCTGATGAGCGGCGTGCTGCGCTTGCGCTCGGTGCCGTCTTTCCTCTCGAAATGGCTGGCACCACGCCTGCCCCGCCTGCAGGCACGCTTCCCGGACATCGAGCTGCACGTACGTGCCGAGGACAGTGACTCACCCTTGCGCGAGGGGGATTTCGAGCTGGCGGTCGACCTCAACGATGGCCACTACCCCGGCATGCAGGTCACGGAGCTGATGGAAGAAGAGATCTTCCCCGTCTGCCACCCCGGCCTGATGCGCGGCCGCCCCCCACTGCGCAATGCTCAGGATCTCGCCTGGTACCCCCTCCTGCATGACGTTACTGCGTGGCGCGGCAGCCACGACCATGCCGAATGGGAATTCTACCTGGCGAGCATCGGCGCACCGGAGGTCAACGTTCAGCGTGGCTATACCTTCAATCGCAATCATCTCTCGATGGAAGCGGCCATCGCCGGCATGGGCGTCGCCATGGCAAGACGCACCCTGATCACCCATGAACTGAACAGCGGCATCCTGATTGCCCCGTTCGCGGAGCGCGTGCTGACCGGCAAGCGTTACGTCATCGTCCATCCCCACGGCACTCTGGACGATGGCCGTATCCAGGCCGTGCATGACTGGATCGTCGAAGAGGCCGAGCGCGACCGACTGAGACAGGGATGAGTGATTGATGACGCGACATCGATGCTCAAATGGCACCTCACAGTTTTCTTAAGGCAATATTAACCCGCCACCTTTGCATCGTTATAATGAGCAGGCAAACGACACCCTCACCCTGACAGGCAGTCCATGGACTGTCCGGAGAGTCCCTTGTCTCGCCTGACCTCACAGACACGACACCACCATACCGTCCCGCTGCCCATCAGCGCCGAACAGCCTCTTTATGGTCGCAAGCCGACCTCGCTGTTCATGCAGGCCTGCCTGCGCCTGGCCATCTATGCCCCCGTGGTGGCAGCGATGATGTCGCTGGTAATGCATGATGCCCATCACTTCGGCGATGTCGGCTTCAGCGAAGCCAGCTGGACGGAACACATGCAGAGCACCCTGCTGGCGCTGAGTGCCGCCACCATGTGGCTGGTACATTCACGCCTGCCGGATCTGCGCACCGTCAGCCTGCTGCTGTTCGGCCTGTTCGCAGCGTCATTGATCCGTGAACAGGACGCCATGCTCGATGGCATGCTCGGTGATGGCAGCTGGCAGATCCTGGTCAGCGTGGTCGCGATTCCGGTCATCATCGGCGTATGGCGCCATCGCACCCGCTTCGTGGCCGAGTTCGAACACTTCGGTCGCAGCTTCGCCTTCGGATTGTTTGGCGCCGGCTTCCTGGCCACCTATGTCTTCTCGCGCCTCTATGGTCGCTCGGAGTTCTGGGAAACCCTGATGGGCAGCGCCTACCTGCGCTCGGTCAAGAATGCTGCCGAGGAAGTCACCGAACTGTTCGGCTACACCTTGATGGCGATCGCCGTGGCCGAAATCGTGCTGCTGGCCATTCGCATGGGTCGCCAGCGCCGTGCCCGACTGCGCGAACTCGACGCCGCACTCTGACGCACATCGCTCGAGTCCCTCTCCAGCGCCGCTGGAACCCCGAGAATCCCGCACGTTCGTGATACCGAAGAAGCCGCTGCTCACCATGAGCCGCGGCTTTTTTTTCGGCCCTTGCCCGGCACCATCCCTCCGTCCGGGGATGAGAATGCCTGGACATCAAATGAGAATGATTATATTTTACTAAGCAGTGGATATCCTACAACTATCACCACTGCTCAGGAAAGACACCGACAAGACCCCGACCGTGTCATGCCCTCACCTTCAAGGAGCCTCACATGCGCTGGTTCAACAGCTACCGCCTGCACGGTCATAGTCTTGCCCCCCGCCTCCCGCAGCACAGTCTGGTCATCAGCATGCGCTGGCCTGGACACTGGCCCTTGGCACCGGGTACCACCATCGTGGTGGAACACCCGACGCTGGGACGGCTGATCAAGCATGTAGATCGCATCGACCACCACGGCCGCCTCTGGCTGTACGGAGAGCACCCCGATGGCTTGAGCAGTGAGCAGATGGGCCCGGTGTCCCGCCAGTGCGTCAAGGGACGCGTCATCTTCAGCGTGGCCGCGACCTCATCCTCGCATCAGCTGGGGCATGGAGCCTGACGGCACCACCACTCAGCGCATCGCAAGACGATCATGTCCGCCTGCCATCCACGCCATTCACTCGCGACCAGAAACGACAACGCCCGCCTCCCATTCGCATGGGGGCGGGCGTTGTGCTGTCAGCGGGGCCAGCGGCTGAACCGTGGCTCCGAACGCTTCAGATCACTCTTCCATGAAGGAACGCAGTGACTCGGAGCGTGACGGGTGACGCAGCTTGCGCAGCGCTTTCGCTTCGATCTGACGGATACGCTCACGGGTGACATCGAACTGCTTGCCGACTTCCTCGAGGGTGTGGTCGGTGTTCATGTCGATACCGAAACGCATGCGCAGCACCTTGGCTTCACGTGCGGTCAGGCCGGACAGGATGCCGCGGGTCGCTTCGATCAGACCTTCGCCGGTGGCGGAGTCGATCGGCGAGACCATGGTGCCGTCCTCGATGAAGTCACCCAGGTGCGAATCATCGTCGTCACCGATCGGCGTCTCCATGGAGATGGGCTCCTTGGCGATCTTGAGCACGCGACGCACCTTGTCTTCCGGCATCTCGAGGCGTTCACCCAGCTCTTCCGGCGTCGGCTCGCGACCCATTTCCTGCAGCATCTGACGCGAGACACGGTTCAGCTTGTTGATGGTCTCGATCATGTGCACCGGAATACGGATGGTGCGCGCCTGATCCGCGATGGAGCGCGTGATCGCCTGACGGATCCACCAGGTGGCGTAGGTCGAGAACTTGTAACCACGACGGTACTCGAACTTGTCCACGGCCTTCATCAGGCCGATGTTGCCTTCCTGGATGAGATCCAGGAACTGCAGGCCACGATTGGTGTACTTCTTGGCGATGGAGATGACCAGACGCAGGTTGGCCTCGACCATTTCCTTCTTGGCACGCCGCGCCTTGGCTTCACCGATCGACAGGCGACGATTGACTTCCTTGAGCTCGCTGACCGGCAGCTGGACCATGTCCTGCTCGAAGGCGATCTTGCGCTGGGCACGCAGCACGTCGGCACGGAACGGCTCGAGCTTGTCGGCGTACTTCTTGCTGCCGCCGATGAAGCTGTCGAACCAATCCATGTCGGACTCGTGGCCCGGGAAGGCCTTGATGAAGCTCTTGCGAGGCACCTTGCCGCGCTTGACGAAGATCTGCAGGATGACCTTTTCCTGCTCGCGCACCTGCTCGACGGACACGCGAACCTGACCGACGAGGCGCTCGAAGTGCTTGGGCACCAGCTTGATCGGCGAGAACAGCTCGGCAAGACGCTCCTGCTCGGCCTTGGCCTCAGGAGAACCTGAACCGTACTTCTCGATGGCGGCCTTGGTCAGATCATTCTGCTCGCGAATCTGCTCGAAGCGCACGCGTGCAAGCTCAGGGTCCGGACCACCCTCGGAAGCGGAGTCGTCCTCGTCGTCGTCCTCGCCTTCAGACTCCTCGCCTTCCTCGACTTCCTCGACTTCCTCGACCTCGACTTCAGCGACACCCGGTACGCCTTCATCCGGATCGATGAAACCGGAGAACAGGTCGGACAGACGTCCGCCGTCCTCGCCGAGCGTGCCATCGTAGGCTTCGAGAATGGAGTCGACCGCTCCCGGCAGGAAGGCCAGAGACGACATGACCTCACGCGTGCCTTCCTCGATCCGCTTGGCGATCTTGATCTCGCCTTCACGGGTCAGGAGTTCGACGGTACCCATTTCACGCATGTACATGCGGACCGGGTCGGTCGTGCGTCCCACATCGCTTTCCACCGCGGCGAGAGCAGCGACGGCTTCTTCGGCGGCGGACTCGTCAGTGGAGGAATCAGACATCATCAAGGTATCGGCATCAGGCGCTTCTTCAGCGACCTTGATGCCCATATCGTTGATCATGCTGATGATGTCTTCCACCTGTTCTGGATCAGCGATATCCTCGGGCAGGTGATCGTTGACCTCGGCATAGGTCAGGTAACCCTGTTCCTTGCCGCGCGCGATCAACTCCTTGAGACGCGACTGCTGCTGCGCATTACCAGCCATAGAACCCCTAATCTCGACGAAGAAGAATGAAGCACCTGGACGCGACGCTGCTCAGCGAGTAAGCGCCGGTTAGGGACGAAGAGAGCATCAAGCGCACCAGTATAGCGTGCCATCGGGAGATGCTGCCAGCGGCGTATTTGCCGGACCATCCAGGTGTGTTAGCGTTATCGGTTACGTTGCGGCAGTCCGCATCGGGAACTACCCCATTAGATAGTGTGTGTGAGAGCGTCTTTCAAGGTCAGCCAACGCTTTTTCATCCGCGAGGACGGCCCATCTCCCACATGCGGTCACCGAAAGGCTCCGTGAGCTTCAGCGCCGCGTTGCCAGCTGCATCAGCAGGGCCATCAGCCGCTGCTTCTCCTCAGCCGACAGCTTCTCGCCCTGCTTTTCCTTGGCCAGCAAGGCCTGGTATTCCGCCTCGGGTGACGTGCGCGCCAGCTGATGCTGGCAATGCTCCACCAGCCCCTTCAGCTCCTCGCTGCGCACTTCACGCGGGATGAGCAGCTCACGCGCGGCCAACTGCTCGAGGCGCGGCCCCTGAGCAGTGCCCAGAAAGTGCGCCAGCAGCACCTGAGGCGAACGATACTGGCCAGCCTTGAGCAATCTCACCACCTCGACCAGCAGACGGACATCCTCACTGTCTGCCGGCTCGCCGGCGCCTTCGATCCATTCATCGCTGGCCGGCAGCTCCGCCACCAGCTGCGGCTCATGCACCAGAAGGTGCAGCAGGCGCGTCAGCATGCTGACCGAGTGACGCGGTGACGTCTTGCGCGCCGCGCCATGCGAGGCAGCGCCCGGACGAGACCGCCCACCCGAGGCACCACCAGCCTCCGGGGGTGGCGCCCAGTCCTCCGGCTGCCAGCCCTCTGCATCCTGCTCACCGAAGCCGGCATCTGCCATCGCATCCAGCGATGACCAGTCGCCACCCTGCGGTTCATTCAGACTGCCACCTTCCAGGCGATTCCCCGCCGGAGCGGCGGAGTGCGACTGGCGCAGCTGCTGATGCTGCCGGAGACGCGCCTGCTGGGCATCACGCGCCGCGGCACGCTCCACCAGCATGGCATCCAGCCGCTCACGCTCCAGGCCACTGCGGCGCTCCAGCTCCTTGAGCAGCAGTGAACGCAGCACCCCCTCGGGCACCCGGGAGATCCATTCCAGCGCCTGGGTCACGAAGCGCTCCAGCTGCTCCATGCGCTTGAGGTCGCGCCCTTCCGCCGCCTGCTCGAACAGGAATTCGGAGAGCCCCGAGGCGCAGGTCACCCGCTTCTCGAAGGCTTCCTGCCCTTCACTGCGCACCAGCGAATCCGGGTCTTCACCCTCAGGCAGGAACAGGAAACGTGCCTGGCGGCCATCGATCATAACGTCCAGCACCGTCTCCAGTGCCCGGCGCGCGGCCTGACGGCCAGCCTTGTCACCGTCGAAGCAGAACACCACTTCATCGACCAGCCGATAGAGGCGCTTGAGGTGCTCCTCACTGGTCGCGGTGCCCAGGGTGGCGCAGGCATTGCGAATGCCATACTGCGCCAGCGCCACGACGTCCATGTAGCCCTCGACGATCAGCATGCGCTCAAGCTTGCGATTCGCCTCGCGGGCCTCATACAGGCCGTAGAGCTCACGCCCCTTGTGGAAGACAGGCGTCTCGGGGGAATTCAGGTATTTGGGTTTCGCATCGCCCATCACGCGACCACCGAAGGCGATGGTGCGCCCCTTCCAGTCACGGATCGGGAACATCACGCGATCGCGGAAGCGGTCATAGCGCCGCCCACTCTCCTCGTGATGGATCAGCAGGCCGTACTCGATCTGCACCTCTTCGCTGACACCCAGCTTGCTCAGATGGTGCTTGAGATGTTCCCAGCCCTGGGGCGCAAAGCCGATACCGAAATCGCGCATCACCTCACGCGACAGCCCACGCCCCTCAAGATACTCACGGGCGGGCTGTGCGGCAGGTTCCGTCAGGCGCTGGCGATAGAAGTCAGCCGCCGCCTCAAGCAGATTGACACCCTCTTCACGGGCCTGCTCGCGGCGCTGGCGCTCACGACGTTCATGGGGGCTCTGATTGCCGCCTTCACGGGGCACCTCGAGCGCCAGACGCGAGGCAAGCTGCTCGACCGCTTCCGGAAACGGCAGACGATCGAATTCCATCAGAAACTTGAGGGCACTGCCGCTCGCCCCGCATCCGAAGCAGTGATAGAACTGCTTGTCCGGAATGACGTTGAACGAGGGAGAGTTTTCCTGATGGAAGGGGCACAGGCCGACATAGCTCTTGCCAGCCTTCTTCAACTGGACACGCTCACCTACCACCTCGACCACATCGGTACGGGCCAGCAGATCGTCTATGAAGCCTTGCGGGATGAGACCAGCCATGGTTCGCCAGAAGTCATGGAAAAACGGACTGACCCCAACGCAGTGAGTCGACATCACGCCAACGGGCGATCACATCGACGACAGCGCTCGGGTCAGGCCATCCCTCGAGAAACAGCAACGTGTGCAGTGAACTGACACACGACTCGGGAACAAACGGATCACCAGAGACAAAAACAAGCGGCCACCGTGAGGCAGCCGCTTGGTGTCCTTCCAGAGAGCAGTGGATCACTCCCCAAAAGTACGGATCAGTAGAGACGCTCGAAACGCTTGCGCTCACGCTGAACCTTCTTGGCGTGGCGCTTTACAGCGGCCGCCTGCTGACGCTTGCGAACAGCGGTCGGCTTCTCGTAGTGCTCACGACGACGCACTTCGGAAAGAACACCGGCTTTTTCGCAGGAGCGCTTGAAACGGCGCAGGGCGACGTCGAACGGCTCGTTGTCACGTACTTTAACTGAAGGCATTAAACACTCACCTACCTTGAGATCATGAGTTCGGTTTGAACGCACATCCGGTGCAGCCACTCCTCAGGAGCCACCAGCCAGCGACGGTAAACCGCCACCTGCAGGTCGATCCAGCATCAATCAGTCGCCTGCGACACCACCGGTGAGGGTAGCCGTCGCTGGCTGGAATCATGATTCGGGGAGCTTTTGCGGGGTGGTCGGATGCACGACCCAGTCTTGCAGAGTGCCATATTCTAGACACCCGTCCCCGCCTTTGCAAACGCGGAAACCGGAAATCGTCTCTCGCATAACGCCAGCTGGCGCGACACCCGTGCTCACAGCCAGTAGAATATCGCGCATTCACGGCACCCTCGCCTCTCGGGCTCGCTCAGGCAGCCTCGCTGGCCGTGCCGCCCTCTACTTCTGATATTTCCTGAGAGTCAGCCATGCGTGTGCTCGGCATCGAGACTTCCTGCGACGAGACCGGCGTCGCCATCTACGACACGGACCAGGGCCTGCTTGCAGACGCCCTCTACAGCCAGATCGCCATGCACGCCGAATTCGGCGGTGTGGTGCCGGAGCTGGCCTCTCGCGATCATACCCGCAAGTTGCTGCCGTTGATCCAGCAGGTGATGGACGAGGCGAATCTGAAAGCCGCTGACATCGATGCCATCACCTATACCGCAGGCCCGGGGCTGGTGGGCGCCTTGATGGTCGGCGCCTCGACGGCCCATGGCCTGGCCAGAGCCTGGCAGATTCCGGTGCTCGGGGTGCATCACATGGAAGGCCACCTGCTGGCCCCGATGCTGGAAGACGACGCACCGGAATTCCCCTTCGTGGCGCTGCTGGTCTCCGGTGGTCACACACAGCTGGTGGCGGTACGCGGGCTGGGCGAGTACGAGCTGCTGGGCGAGTCCGTGGATGATGCCGCAGGCGAGGCCTTCGACAAGGCCGCCAAGATGCTGGAACTGCCCTACCCCGGCGGCCCGCAGGTTGCCAAGCTGGCCGAGCAGGGCGATCCGAAGCGCTACCGCTTCCCGCGCCCGATGACGGATCGCCCCGGACTGGATTTCAGCTTCTCGGGCCTCAAGACCCACACCATGGTCACCCTCAAGAAGGCAAAGGCCAGTGGCGAGCCGGACGAACAGCATCGCGCCGACATCGCGCGCGCCTTCGAGGAAGCCGTGGTCGACACCCTGGTCATCAAGTGCCGCCGCGCGCTGGATCAGACCGGTCTCAAGCGTCTGGTCGTGGCGGGCGGCGTCAGTGCCAATACCCGCCTGCGCGAGCGCCTGAGCCATGAACTGGCCAAGCGCAACGCCCGCGCCTACTATCCGCGCGGTCGCTTCTGTACCGACAATGGCGCCATGATCGCCTACGTGGGTGCACAACGACTGAACGCCGGTGAGCAGGACACTGGCCCGATGAAGGCCGTACCACGCTGGCCTCTCGATAGCCTGTCCGCGCCGCAGGGGCATCACGACTGATCACTGCCGCTCCCGGCGCGTCTCGGCGGCCGTGAAAAGGCGTAGCTGCGATGAAACGGCTACGATGAAAACGGCTCCGATGAAAACAGCAACGCCCTGCCGGGCTACCCGGCAGGGCGTTCGTGCTTCATGTGGCGCAGGTCATGGCTCGAGCGTCATTCAGCGCCGTGATCAGACCGCGCAGAGTGCCGCCTCATCACGGCGCGACGCCGGTGCGGGAGATCCTCCGACAACGCCAGCTGAACTCCACCGGCCACAAGGGCTGCGACTCGGCATGCCCATGCTCGACGAATGACTGCCACAGGCTGGCATAGTCGACCCCACGCACCGGGTGGCGCTGCTCGGCGAAGGCTTCCGCCAGTGGCAGCAGCACGAAGGCATTGCGATCAACTTCCTCGCGCGGCAGCAGGACACCGTCGATCTCGCCGGTCAGCTCACCGACCGTCAGGATGTCGATATCCAGCGTACGCGGACTGAACTTGGGGCTGCCCTCGAGGCGTCCGTTGGCGAACTCGACCTGCTTGCACCAGGCTTGCAGCTCACCGACGCTCCAGTCACTGTGGAATCCCGCCACCAGATTGTAGAAATTGCGCCCGTCGACGAACCCCACCGGCTCGCTTTCGTAGACGGAAGACAGCGTGAGCTCCCCGAAGGTCGCCTCCAGGGCATCCAGGCAGACTCGCACGTGATGATCACGCTCGATGTTGCTGCCGATGGAGACAAGCACCAGGGTCATGCGCTGACATCCACGAGCGTGCCACGCTCGATGCGCACGCCCACCGCTTGCGCCTCCGGGACCGCCCCCGGCTTGCGCACCGTCATCCTGAGCCAGGGAATCCCGAATTCTTCCCGCAGCAGCGCGGCGAGACGCTCAGCGAAGGTCTCCACCAGCTCGAACTGGCTGTCGTCTGCGTAGGTCTGGATCCGAGCGCTGATGGCAGCATAATCAAGGGTATGCGTCAGATCATCCCCGGCCGCGGCAGGACGGATGTCCGTCGCCATCTCCAGATCGATCACCAGACGCTGGCGAATGGTACGCTCCCAGTCATAGACTCCTATCACGGTCTCAACTGCCAGAGCCTCGATCAGCACACGATCCATGGCGTTACCTCTATGCTTGTCGGATGAACCAGTAAAACGACGCTGCCAAAGGCCCCGCCATCATGCCCGAGATTCTACTGCACCCAGCCCCTGCTTGGCCAAACCGAGCCGCGCGATGCGCCTGTCCGCAAGCGACATGGCTGACGGCGCGCAGCGGGTCATGTGCGGGGGAGGCATGCTGAGCGACATCATCGGCTGGGTGGCCACGCTGGCACACTGGCAGCAGCTGAGCCTGCTGCTGGCACTGGCCTATGGGGGAGGGTCGGTTCTGGGAGCGGTGTGGATCTGCCAGCGCCTGGGCCTGACCGACCCGCGGCTGGCCGGCTCCTTCAATCCGGGCTTCTCGAATGTACTGCGACTGCACGGTGCCATGCCTGCCGCGCTGGTCCTGGCCTTCGATGCCACCAAGGGCATGCCTGCCCTGTGGCTGGGTGGCGAGATCGCCCTGCCCGCCTGGGCACTGGGACTGATCGGGCTGGCGGTGCTGATCGGCCACAGCCTGCCGCTATGGCATCGTGGACATCGAGGCGGCAAGGCTGTCGCTGCCGCCTTCGGCGTGCTGTTGATGCTGGCACCGGGCGTGGCCCTGAGCTGTGCTGCCCTGTGGATCGGACTGGCGTGGCGCCTGCGCACCGCCGCCATTGCCTCACTCGTCTCAGGGCTTGCCGCCCCGCTCTTCAGCCTGTGGCTGGCGCCGGAAATGAGCGGCGTGATACTCGTCTTCGCCAGTCTGATCGTGGTGCGTCACGCGCTCAATCTGCGCCGCCTGAGCGATGGCAGCGAACCGCGCCTGTAGACCCTCACTCCGCAGCCCGGCCCTTGCCTCTGCGTGCATCGTCCTCTCAGTGAGCGTGGCCACAACCACAGTGCGGCGCATGGACCTCTGGCGTGGCTCGCCACTCATCCAACGCCTCGGCAATCGCCTGCTGACGCTGCTCGCCCATCGCCCGCCCGATCTCGGCACCCTTAAGCCCCTGAGCGACCAGGGATTGCGGCGAGACCGCCGTCGCGGCCTGCCAGGCGGCATTGCCCAGCCGTGCCAGCCCCTTGTCTTCCACCGCCAGCAAGGCCACCAGCACCGACTGGCGCTCACCACGACGCCACGCATCGACGCCATCCAGCCAGACCTTGAGATCTTCCGCCTGCACGCCACCCTCACGATGCGACGCATCATTCAGCTCTCGGCACAGACGCGCCTGCTGAGCCGCATCGCGCACGGCACTGGGCAGACGCAGCTCCTGCGCCAGGGTATCGATCTCCTCACGCGACAGGTGCTCCACCAGCCGTGCCATGCGCCAGCAGACCATCTCCGCCTCATCGACCAGCTGTCGCGGCAGTCGATCCAGCCGCTCCAGCGCTGACTCAAGCGCACGGGCCTCCCTCGCCAGTGCCGGCATCAGCACGCTCAGGGCACCCAGCTCATCCAGCAGCTGGAAGTAGGCCTCAGGACTGGCTTCCCCCAGCGCCTTCTCGGTTTCCTTCCAGACACGCTCAGCGACCAGATGCGAGACTTCGCCGCTCTCGACCATCCCCTGCATCAACGCGCGAGTCTCCTCGGCGACCGTGAAACCCAGCCCCTGATAACGTGCCAGGAAGCGTGCCACGCGCAGCACGCGTAGCGGGTCTTCACTGAAGGCGTCGGAGACGTGGCGCAACAGTCGTGCCTCGAGATCCGCAAGTCCGCCGTAGGGGTCCACCAGTTCGCCCTCGCCGGGCGGACTGTCCAGCGGCTCGGCCATGGCATTGATGGTCAGATCACGACGCACGAGATCCTCTTCCAGGGTCACGTCGGGGCTGGCATGCACGCTGAAGCCAACGTAGCCATGTCCGGACTTGCGCTCGGTGCGTGCCAGCGCATATTCCTCCTGCGTCTGAGGGTGCAGGAAGACCGGAAAGTCGCGCCCCACCGGGCGGAAACCACGCGCCTGCATGTCCTCGACCGTCGCGCCCACCACCACGAAATCGCACTCATGCCATGGCCAGCCCAGGCGCGCATCGCGCACGGCGCCCCCTACCCGATAGACCTCGAGCCCTTGCAGCAGGCGGTCCGATGACGCATCAAGTCGATGAGGGGCACTACGAGTCATGGGGACTCCTTGGCAGAAGGGAGATGAGACAATCAGGCAAAGGTAGGATCAGCTACCGCTTTCGACATCGTCGCCATGGGTGAGCTGATACTGGGTGAAACCGCCATCGAGAGAGTAGACCTTCTCGAAGCCCTGCCCGGCAAGCCAGGCCGCTGCCTGCTGACTGGAGTGGCCGTGATAGCACACCACTACCAGCGGTGTGTCACGCGGTGTCTCTTCCAGGATCGCCCCCGCACTGGCGTTGTCCAGATGCCGGCTGCCGGGAATGCGCCCCTGGGTGAAGCTGAGCGGATCACGGATGTCCAGCAGCACGAAGGGTTGTTCGCCGTCGCGCCATTGCGCCAGTGACGCCAGATCAAGATGTTCGAAACTCATGGGAACTCCGCTGAAGATAGGGACAGGAAAATGGACGTGCGCCGCGCAGGGGAGGCGCCTTGCAGAGTCAGTCGCGCGATGTCACCGCCGGTTCGAACACGCGCTGCCCCGTCTCGAGATCGAGCGCTGTCAGCCCGCCACCCCATACACAGCCGGTATCCAGTGCCGCGACATCCTGGCCCGCCGCTGGAGTCTCGCCTTCCAGCGCCGCCCAATGGCCGAACAGCAGGCGCGGAGAGTCATCCCAGGCCCCCTCGGGACGCGGAAACTGGAACCAGGGACGATAGCCCTCGGGCGCGGAATCCAGCCCCTCCTTGGCCGCAAAGTCCATGCGACCCTCGCGGTCCACGAAACGCATGCGGGTGAAGACATTCACGATGCAACGCAGCCGCGCGATGCCGCTGAGATCCTCCCGCCAGAGATCGGGCGTGTCGCCATACATCTCGCCGAGAAACTCGCGATAGGCGTCCCCCGCCAGTGCAGCTTCCGCCTCGCGGGCCAGCGCTGCCGCCTGATTCAAGGTCCAGCCGGGCAGAACGCCGGCATGCGTCATCACCGTGCGCCGCGCATCGATGGTCTCTTCCACCATCAACGGCTGGCGACGCAGCCAGTCAAGCAGCTCGTCGCGATCCGGCGCGTCCAGAATGGGCTGAAGCGTATCGGAACGCTTGAGGCGCCCGAAGCCATGCGCGACCGCCAGCAGATGCAGATCATGGTTGCCCAGCACGATGCGCGCACTGTCCCCGAGAGCCTTGGCATGGCGCAGGCATTCAAGCGAGCCCGGCCCGCGATTGACCAGATCTCCGGCCAACCACATCACATCACGTCCGGGCGTGAACTCCAGACGCTGCAACAGGCGTTCGAACTCAACGTGACATCCCTGCAGATCGCCAATCGCCCACTGCGTCATGCTGCTCCCCCGGCCGCTTGGCGGCCTGCTACGTGAATGACTTGCTGATGATTTCGTTCAGGACGGCGACAGACCGATGGGCCATGTCCCGACCTGGCCCGAGACTCGGCAGGCATCAATGCACCTGATGCGGCCCGGCCAGACGAAATGGCGCGATGGCGACTTCGAAGGTGCGCGCATGGGTGGCATCGGAGAAGGTATAGGCCCCCTGCATCACGCCGACCGGCATGTCGAGGACGGCCCGCGAGGTATAGCGGAAGCTTTCCCCCGGGGCGATCAGCGGCTGCTTGCCGACCACCCCCTTGCCGCGGACTTCCTGCTCGTTGCCGCTTCCCTGGGTGATCTTCCAGTAACGCGCCAGCAGCTGGATCGTCTCGTCGCTGCCATTGTGCACCGTGATGGTGTAGCGGAACACGAAGCGGTTCTCGCTCGGACGACTCTCGTCGGCGCAGTACTCCGGTACGGCGTCGACATGAATGTCCGCCACGCCGCTCATGCGTCGTGATCGCTGTCAGTGGCGGCCTGCGAGGTCGTGACCTCACCGTGACCGACATTGCTGCGGGGGCGCTTGCGGGGCGCGCTGTCCGCCTGACTGGCGGTCATGCCCTGGGCGCTCAGATGGTTGGTGATCATCACCAGCTCCGCGACCGTCAGCGTCTGCGGGCGACGCGAGGGATCAATGCCCAGCGCCGTCAGCTGTTCGGCATCGATACGCCCCTTGAAGTTGTTGCGCAGGGTCTTGCGACGCTGAGAGAAGGCTTCCCGCACGATGATGGCCAGCAGCTTCTCGTCAGTCGCCGGATGCGGCAGCTCGGCATGCGGCACCAGACGCACGATGGCCGAGTCCACCTTTGGCGCCGGGAAGAAGGCACTGGGCGGCACCAGGAAGAGGTTCTCGACCGCACAGTAATACTGGGTCATCACCGACAGACGGCCCCAGTCCGTACCACCCGGCTCAGCCGCCAGACGCTCGACCACTTCCTTCTGCAGCATGAAGTGCATGTCGGCAATCGCGCCACGCGCTTCCAGCAGGTGGAAGATCAGTGGCGTGGAGATGTTGTACGGCAGGTTGCCGACCACGCGCAGTGCCGGACCATCGCCCACCAGCGCCGGAAAATCGAAGCGCAGGGCATCGCCCTCGTGGATGACGAAATCGGGATAGTTGAAGAACTGCACGCGCAGCCCGGGGATCAGGTCACGGTCCAGCTCGATGACCTCCAGCTTGCCCGCCGCTTCCAGCAACGGACCGGTCAGCGCCCCCTGCCCCGGACCGATCTCGACCAGCCGCTCCCCCTCTGCCGGACGAATGGCCCTGACGATACGGGAGATGACGCCAAGATCCTGCAGGAAGTTCTGGCCGAAACGCTTGCGCGCACGATGCGCCGGGAAATGTTGGGACATGGGACTGACTTTCCTCCGGGGAGCCCTGTGGACTCCCGACAACAAGACGCCATCCTTCACCTGTGGAATCGATGCAGAGGCATCGAGGGACATGGAAAGGACGGCGAGACCATCCTGGATGGTCGAATGACTGGGGTAGCGGCGACGCCTGCTTGAGGTGCGCGCTCGGCGTGCCGCATGGACGGCCACGCCAGATGATGGGGGATTATCTCAGGCTCGCGCGGCGGCTGCCATCTCGATGGCCACCTGCACGGCCTGCACGAGACTTCCGACATCGGCCCGACCCGTGCCCGCGAGATCCAGCGCGGTACCGTGATCGACCGAGGTACGCACGATGGGCAGGCCCAGCGTGATGTTGGCCGCCTGACCGAATCCGGCGTACTTGAGCACCGGCAGCCCCTGATCGTGATACATCGCCAGCACGGCATCCACGCCATCGAGATGACGTGGCGTGAACAGGGTATCCGCCGGCAGCGGCCCCGCCAGCTGCATGCCCGTGGCGCGCAGTGCCTCGAGCGTCGGTGAGATCACCTCGATCTCCTCGACGCCGAGATGCCCACCTTCGCCGGCATGGGGGTTGAGTCCGCACACCGCGATGCGCGGCGTCTCACGCCCGAAGTAGCGTTTGAGATCTTCCGCCAGGATAGTGAGCACTCGTGTCAGCCCCTGCGGCGTGATGGCGTCGGCCACCTCACGCAGCGGCAGATGGGTGGTGGCCAGCGCGACACGCAGTCCCGGGCACGCCAGCATCATGACCACTTCCTCGACACCGCAGACGTCGCGCAGATACTCGGTATGCCCCGTGAAACCGGCGTGGCCGGCCTCGATCACGGCCGCCTTGGATAGCGGCGCCGTCACCATGGCACTGGCGTGTCCGGCCTGACAGGCGGCGATGGCCACGTCGAGCATCTGCAGGACATGATCACCGTTGCGCGCATCGATCACACCCGGCTCACTGGGCACCGCCAGCGGCACCGGCCATACGGCCAGATGACCATTGCGGGCCGGTGGCAGGGGGGCGCCGGGGCTCAGCTCATGCAATTCAAGCGAAAGCCCCAGCAGCCGGGCACGACTGGCCAGCAGGTCGGGATCGGCGACCGCGACCAGCTGCGCCGGGAAGTCCTCGGCCTGAGCCGCCAGCATCACCAGCAGCTCGGGACCGATGCCCGCCGGCTCCCCGGCGGTCAGCGCGATCACCTCGGACGACATGGCGCGCTCACTGCTCATCAAGGCGGTTGTCGACATAGGCCTCGGCGCGGATCTGCTGCTGCCAGGCTTCCAGTTCGTCATTGAGCTTGCGCTGGAACAGGGTCTTGCGGACCTTGTCACGCTGGCTGGAATTGGTGACATCCTGCTGACGACGATTCTCGACCTCGATGATGTGATAACCGAAGCGCGTCTTGATGGGCTGGCTGACCTCCCCCACCTTCAGGGCGTTCATGGCAGTCTCGAAGGACGACACCGTCTGCCCCGGGCTGACCCACCCCAGCTCGCCACCCTTGAGAGAGCTGCCCTTGTCGTCGCTGAACTCCTGGGCCAGCGCGGCGAAGTCCTCGCCTCCCAGCACGCGACGGCGGATGGACTCGGCACGCTCAAGCGCCTGCTGATCACTCATGTTCGGGTTGGGCTGGATCAGGATGTGACGCGCCTGAGTCTGGGAAATCAATGACTTGCCTGCGCCACGCTTCTCGATCAGCTTGACCAGGTGATAGCCGCTGGCACTGCGCAACGGCTGGGACACCTCACCTGCCTGCATGTCCGGCACCACATCGGCGAATACGCTCGGCAGCTCACCGCCGGCGCGCCAGCCGAGATCCCCGCCACTCAGCGCCTGGCTGCCAGCTGATTCCGCCGCTGCCACCTGGGCGAAGTCCGTCCCATCGGCGATCTGCTGACGCAGACCATCGGCACGCTCGCGCGCCGCCTTGACCTGAGCCGGTGTCGGCTCCTGCGGCAGGGCGACCAGCAGGTGCGCCAGGTGATACTGGATATCACTGCCGACGTCCTGCTGGTTGAGATACCGGTCGATCTCGCGATCGGAGATGCGCACCTTGCTGGCCACGCGACGCTGCTGGATCTGTTGCACCAGCAGTTCACGACGCACCTGATCACGCACATCGGCCAGCGACATGCCATCCTGCTCGAGCTTGTCGGCAAAGGCCTCCAGGCTAAGACCATTGTCCTTGGCGATTCCCCGCAGGGTGGCATTGAGCTGGGTGTCATCGATGCTCAGATTGGCCTGCTCCGCCATCTGCAGCTGAATCTGCTCATTGACCATGCGGTCGAGCACCTGGCGCTCCAGCACATTGCGCGGCGGCAAATTGATACCGCGACTCTGCAGCTGTTGGCTGGCCTGGGAGACACGCCGCTCCATGTCGCTTTGCATGATGGCGTCCTTGTTGACCACGGCAACCACACGGTCGAGCAACTCGGCGGCACTCACCGGCAGGCTTGCCAGCGCGAATGCCAGCCCCAGCGGGGCAATCAGGGTCTTGCGCATCGGGTGTTCTCTCGACGTAAAAATGTTGATGGCGCCGCCTTGCAGCGACGCCCTGTCGTCAGCGTGCGTGACGCATCCCGGGGGTCAGAAACCGGCGTTGCGATAGCCCGGCACCGCCTGCTCCAGATAGCTGTCCGCGCTCTGGCCGACGCCACCCAGTCCCTTGAACTCGAAGGTCAGGAAGATACCGTTCTTCTCTTCATCATCCGAGATGGTATTGGCGGTGTCGTTGTCATCCTGCCATTCCCGCCAGGTGACCTGGACGCCATAGCAGCAGTCGTTGTACTGGACACCCAGCACCTTCTCCAGCGAGCGGGAATTGGTGCTGTCGTACTGATAGCGGCCCAGCAGCGACCAGCTTGCGCTGACCGGCGTCGCGAACGAGAAATCCCACTCGTTGCGGGTATAGCCCAGCACGTCTTCATCGTCCTCATCATCGTAAGGCACGAACCCTTCGATCTCACGATTGAAGCCAAAGTTCAGTACCGTGCCCTGTTTGGCGCGATAACGCAGTGATGTCTGGGCGCTTTCGGTGACACCGCGATCGAAGTCCTGGAACACGGCCTGGGTCGCGGTCCACTGGTCGTTGAGGACCACATCGGCCTGGAAGACCACCGGCGAGCGGTCACGCGTCGCCCGATAGTAATCGGAGTAGCTGTCGAAGTCGGAGCGCGACGTCTTGTCCGGGTCCCCATCCATGTCGATGTTGCGATCCGACAGGTAGCTGGACTGGCCAACGCCCAGCTTGAGGCGTTCGCGACCGCTCTCGTCACTGATGAAGCGCGAGGAGACGCCGTAGGAAATCTTGTTGGTGTCGCCCACTCGGTCGCCACCGCTGAAGCGGTAGGGAGACCACAGCTGATTCCAGCTGAAGGCATCCTCGGAGGTGTCGAAGTCCGGGAAGTCGGACTGATCGACCTCAGGGACATAGGCGTAGTACAGACGCGGCTCCAGCGTCTGCTTGTAACCTTCGCCGAACCACTCGGTATCACGGTCGAAGATCAAGCCGCTGTCCAGTGACAGCACCGGAATGGTCGCCGAGGTACTGCTGTCACGATCGGTCTCGCGATCCCCGTAGTCCAGGTCGTAGCTCAGACTGATCAGCTGGGCACGCGGCTCGATGAAGCTCCAGCTCTGATCGCTGCGCCAGCCCACGGCCGGTGCCAGACGCAGACGGGTGCCGTTGGCGGCTTCATCGTCGTCGATGTCCGTGTCGGTCTCGTCCACATCACGCCAGAAGTAGGTGGCGTTGGAATTCCATTCTTCATAGAAGCCGCTGGTCTGGCTCCAGCGCGCGTTGGCAGTCAGGCTCGGCAGGCGATAGAACGGCTTGTCCTCGTCATCCAGCGGAAAGTCCATCCGCTGATACCCCTGCGCCTTGAACTCGAGATCCCAGACGTCGCCACGGTAATTCAGTCGCGCGAGACGCTCGAGGCTGTCCGTCTCGGTCTCGCCGAAGTTGCGCCCGAAGTCATCGAAGTAATTGCCGTCGGATGCCGCGCCATACTTGAGCTGATAGGCCGTGCGCGCGTCATAGCGACCAGAGTGCTGGTAATTGATGTACCAGCGATCCTCGCCGATGAGATCCTCTTCATCGTCATCCGGATCACTGCCGCCATCGTCATCGGCCAACCAGGCGCCTTCCAGCGTGCCTTCGTCGCCACGCGGCAGCAGATAACGGAACTCACCTTCCAGCATCTCACCGCGCTCTGAAATGTAGCGAGGCGTGATGGTGGCATCGTAATTCGGGGCCAGGTTCAGATAGATGGGCTGGGCATAATCGAAGCCGCTGGAGCTGGTGTAGCTGAGCTGCGGCCACAGCAACCCGGTGTGGCGGCGGTCATCGACCGGGAAACGCACATAGGGCCAATAGAAGACCGGCACGCCGCCCATTTCCATGCGCGCGTGGGTCGCCTCCCCCCAACCGGACTCCCGGTCGATGGTGATATCGCTGCCGACCAGACGCCACAGGCTGTTGCCCGGCTCACAGGAGGTGAAGCTGGCATCCTTCAGGCGATAACGGCCATCTTCCAGACGCGCCAACTGCACCGCATCCCCCCGGATACGCTGCTTGTGGAAGACGTAGTGACCATTGTCGACGCTGGCCGCGTCGCTGTTGAGCGAGACGCGGGCATCATCTCCGCGCAGCAGCACGCCGGGCTGACGGTAGGTCACCGGGCCCTTGGCCGTCGCGGTGTCTCGCGCCTCGTTGACGCTGACCTCAGGCGATTCCAGCTGGGAATCACCCCGTCTGAGCACTACCTCGCCCATCAGGGTCGCGACGCCGTCATTGCCATAATTGGCCTTGTCGGCGGAGGTCGCGACCTGCTCGGGCGTGTCACCCGCATCGATCCGGTAGGCCGGTGTCACGTAGCGACCGCTGCACAGCTGCCCCTGCGGCACCTCATCATAAGGCTGCCAGTCGAGCTGGCTTGCCGACAGCGGCTCCGGCGGGGCGGCTTGCGCCATCAGCGGCGCGCCAGCGGCCAGCGGGGCCAGCGTCCACAGGAGACGCAGCACCAGCGGCTTGAGCCGCCATGTCGCCGGCTGGCTGACGGGGAGACGCGTCGCCGTCGTGGAAGACGCAAGACGACGATGCGGCCGCCCGAGGGCGGACACCGGCTTGCCCGTGTGTATTGAATGGCTGCGCTGGGCCATGGCTGCTCTGTGTCCTTGGCTGGGGGAATCGGTATTATACAGGCCCAGCAACCGGCCTTCCTGCTTGCCGGTTCCGCCTGTCCTGTGGTCACCACACCCCAGCATGCGGGGCCGCGGCACAGGCGTCAACTGACAGCCGGCCCCCGTATCCGCCGACAGGAGCCCCGCCCCATGACATCCGACGCCCGCCGTCAGGCCCTCCACGCCTGGGCTGCCGCACGCCACGACCTCACCCCCGACACCGTCCGCATGAGCGCGGTGGCCGACGACGCCAGCTTTCGTCGCTACTTCCGCCTGCATCTCGATGAGAGCGTCCCCGGCATGTCGCCCCGCATCCTGATGGATGCACCGCCGGAAAAGGAGGACAGCCATGGCTTCGTCGCCATCGCTCGCCAGTGGCGGGAAGCCGGCCTGCCCCTGCCCGAGGTCTTCGCCTTCGATGACGCCCGAGGCTTTCTGGAGCTTGAGGATCTCGGTGATACGCCACTGATGACGGCCCTGACCAGCACCGAACACGCTGACCACTACTATGGCGAGGCCATCGGCCTGCTCGAGCAGCTGCATGAACTGCCGCTGGCCGACCTGCCCGCCTATGACGATGCGCGTCTCAAGGCCGAGATGGACCTCTTCCCCGAATGGTGTCTGGGGCAGCTGCTCGACATGCCGCATGACCGCCGCTACGCCGCCTGGGAAACGCTCTGCGGACAGCTGCTGACGGCCGCGCGCGCGCAACCTCTCGTCACCGTGCACCGCGACTTCCATGCCCAGAACCTGTTCCTGCATGCCGATGCCGGCCAGTCGCGGGAGACGCTGTGGATCATCGACTTCCAGGATGCCGTCATCGGTCCCGAGAACTACGACCTGATCTCGCTGCTGCGTGACCGCCACTGGCGCTGGCCGGAGCCCGCCATGGCGCGCTGGATCGAACAGGCCCGCCTTGCCGCCCTGCCACGCTATGACGCCGCTGGCCTGCCGGCCCCCAGCCCGCTCGAGTATCGTCAGAGCGTCGAGCGCATGGGCGTGCAGCGCAATCTCAAGATTCTCGGCATCTTCGCGCGCCTGACCCTGCGCGACGCCAAGCCACGCTATCTGACGCTGATGCCACGCTTCCTCGGCCATCTGCGTGAAGGTCTGGCCTTCTGCCCCGAACTGATCTCCTTCACCCACTGGCTGGATGAGGTGCTGACCCCGGCGCTGTCACTGCGTCTGGCCTCCGAGTGCGAGGCACGAGGCCTGCGACTGGCCAATGGCGAGACGCCGGAGATCAACCTTGACGACTACGATGAGCTGGCTGCACTGGCCGATCGCGCGGCACGCCTGATGCGCAACGCCGAGGCACGTCAGACAGATGTCACGCAGGAGAAAGGCTGATGCGCGCGATGATTCTGGCCGCGGGCTTCGGGACTCGCATGCGTCCATTGACTGACCACACGCCCAAGCCGCTGCTGAACGTCGCAGGACGCCCGCTGCTGGAGCATCACCTGCTCAGGCTGGAAGCCGCAGGCGTGGATGACATCGTCATCAACGTCGGCCATCTTGCGCAGAAGATCCTGGAGCATTTCGCCGCTGCTCGCTCTCCCTGCGGCTTGCTGCAGGCACGCTGGCAGGGCCGCAGGCGCGAACTGACACTGACGTTCTCCCATGAGACGACGCCACTGGAGACCGGTGGCGGCATCGCACGCGCGCTGACACTGCCCGGCGCTCTGACGGCCGATGACGCCGACGAGACGCCCTTCCTGCTGATCAATGGCGACGTCTGGTGCGATGTGGATCTCGGGGCGCTGATGGCCCAGGCACTGGCCAGCCAGACTCAGTGCCTGCCGCCAAGGCCGTTGGCGGGCCTGGTACTGGTGGACAACCCGCCACACCATCCGAGCGGCGACTTCCTGCTGATGCAGGATGGCGAAGTCCGCGACGGCCCCGTGAATGGAACGGACGAGCGCATGGACAACGCAGACCGCCTGACCTTCTCCGGCGTGTCATGGCTGTCCCCACGCCTGATCCGGCGCGCCCTGCACGAGACGCCGGCTCTGCGAGAGGGTGATGGCGTGTTCAAGCTGGCACCGCTGCTGCGCGATGCCATGCAGCGCGGGGAGGCACGCGGACTGCATCACCGTGGCGAATGGATCGACGTCGGAACGCCGGAAAGACTGGACGAGCTGGACAGGCTGCTCAGCGATCGCCCGGCACATCCGGAGGCATGAGCTCGCAGGCATAAGCTCAGCGCCGGACGTTCCTCCGGCCGCGGGCGCGGCAATGCTATTCTGTGCGCCTTCGTGCGGTCCCGCCTGCGCACCGGTGCACCTCACTGACTCATTGATTCACCGAAGGGAGAGAATTCGTCATGGCAATGAACACCAGCATCAAGTGGACCGATGGTCGCCAGTTCCTCGCGGAATCCGGCAGCGGCCACAGCGTCGTCATGGATGGCAATCCGGAAAATGGCGGACGCAACACCGGCCCGCGCCCGATGGAGATGCTGCTGATGGGGCTGGGCGGCTGCACCAGCTTTGACGTCATCCAGATTCTCGAGAAGGCCCGCCAGCAGGTCACGGACTGCCGCGCAGACCTCACGGCCGAGCGCGCCGATGGCGTGCCCAGCGTCTTCACCAGCATTCACGTCAACTTCGTGGTCACGGGCTACAACCTCAAGGAAGCACAGGTAAAACGCGCCGTGGAGCTGTCCGCCGAAAAGTACTGCAGCGCGTCATTGATGCTCAGCGCCGGTGGCGTCGAGATCACGCACTCCTACGAAGTCATCGACAGCGCCGCCTGATCATCTCCCGGCACTCCCCCTCTGCCACCCGCCGCCATGAGCGATCTGACGGCGGGTGGCAGAGGGGGGACTCACGCCAGCGAGCGACGCTCGACGGGAATTGACGCTGGCGTGTCAGCCCTGCCTGTGCATAATACGCCCCTCAAACCGGTTGTCTTCCCGGTCGCTCCTCGGCCATCGGCCACGAAACGAGCGCCGCAGGACACCTTCTTCGGCCCGATGTTCACCCCTGGATGGCAACGCCACACGGGCGTGATAGAGGCATCGGATGTCATACCACCCTCCCATCTCAAGGAGGCCTGGACGTGAGCGATCAACTCCGCCTTCACGGGTTCAACAACCTCACCAGTTCGTTGAGCTTCAATATCTACGACATCTGCTACGCGCAGACCGAAGAACAGCGTACGGCGTATATCGATTATATCGATGAACTCTACAACGCCGAGCGCCTGACCCAGATACTCAAGGATGTCACCAACATCATCGGTGCCCACGTGCTGAACATCGCACGTCAGGACTACGAGCCGCATGGTGCCAGCGTGACCATCCTGATCGCCGAGCATGAGCTGGAAGAGACGGACCCCGCCCAGACGGAGCCGGGTCCTGGCCCGCTGCCCGAGACGGTCGTCGGCCATCTGGACAAGTCACACGTCACGGTGCACACCTACCCTGAGTCCCACCCGGACAACGGCATCAGCACCTTCCGTCTGGATATCGATGTCTCGACCTGTGGCATGATCAGCCCGCTGAAGGCGCTGAACTACCTGATCCACAGTTTCGACTCCGACATCGTGACCATGGATTACCGCGTGCGCGGCTTCACCCGCGACGTGGATGGCAAGAAGCTGTTCATCGATCACGACATCACCTCGATCCAGGATTACCTGGCGGAAGACACCAAGTGTGCCTACCAGATGGTCGATGTGAACGTGTATCAGGAAAACATGTTCCACACCAAGATGCTGCTCAAGGACTTCGAGCTGGACAACTACCTCTTCGGCACCTCGCGTCGCGAGCTGACCTTCGAGGAAGCCACCAACATCGAAAGCCGCCTGCGTCGCGAAATGCTCGAGATCTTCTACTCGCGCAACTTCGACTGAGCCGGGCACGCCTCGAGGCATGCAAAAGCCCCTGACACCTTTGGGTGTCAGGGGCTTTTTTCTGGCCCGATCACGGCTCAACGCTTTCCGTCAGGCCCGGGGTCCGTCTTGCGTTGCGGCGCAGTGGTGCCGGCCTCGTCCAGACGCCGGGCCATCTCGTCATTGACCTCACGCTGGAGCGCCTCACGGCGCTGTTCGCGCTCCGCCAGCGACTCCCCCTGCATCACCGCCACTTCATCAAGCCGGGTGCGCAATTCACGCACCTCGGTCGTCAGCTCGCTGATCTGGTGGTAGAGCGCGCGGGTCATGTCGCGCTGGGCACGCGCCGCGCGCGCCTCCTGCTCACTGTCATCCTCGATGAAGATCGAACTGATGTAGGCCGCGAAGCTCCCGAACAACCCCACGCCTCCCACCATCAACAGCACGGCCACGACCCGCCCCAGAGTGGTGATGGGATAATAGTCCCCATAGCCGACGGTGGTCACCGTCACGACGGCCCACCACAGCGCCTCCTCGGCAGTGTTGATGGGGCTGTCGGGGTTGGGAGTCTCCACCATCAGCATGGTGAGTGCGCCGAAGACCACCAGCAGCACCGTGGCAGTGGCCGCAGAGGCGAACACCCCCTCGGCGCGATTGCGGAACAGCAGCTTCCAGATCATCTCCATCGACTTGATGGCGCGCAGCACCCGCAGTATCTGCACCACGCGAAACAGCCTCGCCCCCTGGAAGAGGCCTGCCGGAATACAGGCCAGCAGGTCGATCCAGCCCCACTTCATGTACTCACGCTTGCTCTTCGCACTGGCGAACCGCTTGCAGAAATCGACGAAGAAGAACAGGCAGACCACGTAGTCCATGTACTGCAGCAGTCGCTGGACCGGGGGCGACAGTTCGAAGATCAGATCCACGACCATCGCACCGATGACATACAGTGACAGCACCAGAATGAACAGCTGAAAGGGCGTGACGCGTTCCTGCATCCGAGGATCTCCGTAAATGGGGCTCAGGAAAGCCTACCCCATCCTCGACGCCCTGACAGTGTGAAGACACCGCTGTCGTGCTTGCGATGATTCATGCGCCCGGTGATTCATGCGTCCGGTGGTTCATGCGTCCGGTGATTCATGCGTCCAGTAGTTCATGCGTCCGGTGATTCATGCGTCCGGTGATTCATGCGTTAGCCTCATGCGCCCGCGCTCATGACGTCTTGTCGCGCGACTCATCGTCACTCGGGGGCTGGAAGGTAGACTGCTCGCTGATGTCTTCCCCACTGATGCGATTCAGAAGCTTGCGCAACTTGTGACGCTGGCGGCGTGATGACAGGCGATTGGAATCCCAGCGCTCCGGTACCAGCGCACATTCTCCATTGGCATCGTGCAGACGGAAGGCACGCTCGACGCCGATCGGGTGGTCTTCACTGCCATAGATGCCGATGATGCTCAGCGTCAGGCGCTGGAATTTCAGCTGCTCATTGCTGGGCCAGTGACCGTCGAGCGAGATGCCATTGCGGCGCGCCATGCGCTCGATGACTTCAGAGAACGTCCCGATATGCAGGAAGTCGCCCGAGCCCAGCGGCCCCTGACGCGTGGTATCGGAGATACGCCATTCACTGCTGCTGGAAGCCTCCTTCGCGGACTGTTCGCTGTCGCCGTCCTGCTGATTGTCACTCTGCTCGTCACCTTCCTGATAGCTGCGTTCGAACTCGGTGACATCCATCAGCAGGCTGCCATGACTGGTATCCAGCCGGGCGATGATGTGCTCGATGAAGATCGATTCGGCACTCATGTTGCTGACGATGCACAGGCTGTCGATCCCCTTGGACTTGCCGCGATTGATCAGCACGCGCGGGCGCCGCTGGCGACGGAAGTTGTGATACAGCAGCTGTGCGTAGACCAGCCAGATGAAGAACGAGCCGATACTGGCAATCGCCGAGATGGTTTTCGAGTGATTCGCGATCCACTCCATCATGCTGACCTCCCCTGTCAACGTTGTCTGGTGCACCCTTTCTTGGGGATGGCGACAGGGGATTGCGAGCATTGATATGGCGTTTAATCACGCCGTGCGAATCATCGGGACAGGAAATGCCTGAGCCGGACACGAAATGTCTGAGTCAAGATCACTCCCCCAGCAAGGATTGCCAGATGCTGATGACACGCTCGCGGTGCATGGCGATGAGCGGCACCTGCTCGAGATTGATGAGGCTGCCACGCTTTTCCAGCGCGAGGCGGTGGCTGGTATTGCGATAGGCCAGATAGGCCTCGCGCAGTTCACTGGCCTGTTCCCCCGGCAGGCGCCCACAGGCCTCCAGCGTCTCGAGCAGTCGCATGTTGTCACTCCATCTCAGAAGCTCCGGCTCCTGATGACTCATCGACAACACGCAGTACTGGGCCAGAAACTCGATATCGACGATGCCTCCCGCATCCTGCTTGAGGTGGAACTGGCCTGCATCCCGGTCCTTGGCGGAACTCCCCAGGTGATCCCGCATCTTGTGGCGCATGGCGACGACTTCCTTGCCCAGGACATCGGCCTCTCGGGCCTGCCCCAGCACCTCCCGACGTGTCTGCTCAAACGCCAGCGCCAGCGCCGGATCCCCCGCCACGGCACGTGCCCGCACCAGCGCCTGATGCTCCCAGGTCCAGGCCTGGGAAAGCTGGTAATCACGGAAGGAAGCCAGGCTCGAGACCAGCAGTCCGGAGTTGCCGGAAGGCCGCAGGCGCATGTCGACTTCGTAGAGGGCACCGGCCGGAGTCACCGCGGTCAGCAGATGAATGATGCGCTGACCCAGCCGGGTGAAGAACAGCGGGTTGTCGAGGGGGCGCGGGCCATCCGTCTGGCCCTTGCTGGCGGCATCGTGCAGGAAGACCAGATCCAGATCCGAGCCATAGCCCAGCTCGATGCCCCCCAGCTTGCCGTAGCCGACGATCACGAAGCAGCCGCTCAGACTGTCCCCGGTGATCGGCTGGCCATCCCGCCCCAGCGGAAAGCCGTGCTTGCGGGTCAGGGTCTTCCAGGCCATCGCCAGCACCTGCTCGAGGATCACCTCGGCGATGAAGGTCAGATAATCGCTCACCTTCATCAGCGGGCGCGCCCCCGCGATGTCGGAGGCCGCGACGTGCAGCACCTGGGCGTGACGGAAGACGCGCAGCGCCTCGAGCAACGCCTCTTCATCCTCTTCGGGGATGCGTGACAGCGCGATGCGCAGCTCATCGGCCAGACGCACCTTGTCGGCGGGCGAGTAGAGATTGTGCGGGTGCAGCAGCTCGTCCAGCAGCACCGGATAGCGCGCCAGCTGCTCGGCAATCCAGGGGCTCGCCGCACACAGGCGCATCAACTGCGTCAGTGCATCAGGATTCTCGCGCAGCAGCGCCAGGTAGGCCGTGCGACGCAACACGGCCTCGATCAGCGGCAGCACACGCTCCAGCACGCGACTGGCATCATGCTCGCCGGGCTTTTCCGGATCGCCCGCCGCCGAGCCCAGCGCCTGCAGCAGTGAGGGCATCAAGGCATCCAGACGACCAAAACCGATGCGCTGCATCCCCTGCACTGCCCGTGAGCGACGCAGGCTGTTCAGGCGCCGCAGACTCTCGTCGGGTGCCTCGAATCCGCTTTCGGCGAGCAGCTCCCGCCCCTCTTCCACCGTCAGCTCATCACGCCACAGGGCACGCCACTCATCGAGTGCCTGCTGCCCTTCGGGCGGTTCGGTTTCCTCGTCTTCCGGCGCGGCGATCACGTTGTCGAAGTGCAGCCGGATGCGAGCGCGCACCTCTTCGAGTCGCTCGGTGAGCGCCTCCCAGTCCGGCAGCTGCATCGCCAGGGCGAGACGCTCGCGCCCCAGCGGGTCCAGCGGCAATGTCTGGGTCTGGCGGTCGGCCTGCGCCTGCAGGGCATGCTCAAGATCACGCAGGAAGACGTAATCCGGCACCAGCTCATCCACGACCGCCTGTGGCAGCAAGCCAAGCTCGGGCAGTCGCGCGAAGGCTGTCTTGAGTGAGGTGACCTGCAGTTCCGACTCGCGGCCACCGCGGATCAACTGGAAGGCCTGGACGACGAATTCCACTTCGCGAATGCCACCGGACCCCAGCTTGATGTTGTCAGAGAGCCCGCGGCGCTTGACCTCGCGATTGATCATCCCCTTCATCTCGCGTAGAGATTCGATGGCGCCGAAGTCCAGATACTTGCGGTAGACGAAGGGTCGCAGATGCGCGATCAGTCGCTCGCCCGCGGTGATGCTGCCGGCCACTGGACGCGCCTTGAGCATCGCGTAGCGCTCCCATTCACGCCCCTGATCCTGGTAGTAGCTGGCCAGCATCGAGAAGCTGCCCACCAGTGGACCGCCGTCCCCCAGCGGCCGCAGGCGCATGTCGACGCGGAACACGAAGCCATCGGCGGTCATCGCATCCAGCGCCGCGATCAACTTCTGGCCCAGCCGCGTGAAATATTCCTGGTGATCCAGCGACTTGCGCCCGCCCGTCGTCTCGCCCTTGTCGGGGAAGGCGAAGATCAAGTCGATATCGGAGGACAGGTTGAGCTCTCCGGCCCCCAGCTTGCCCATGCCGAGCACCACCAACCGCTGCGGCTCTCCGAAGCGATCCGCTGCCGGGCGGCCATAGCGCGGTTCAAGAAAGGCCTCCAGCCATCCCAGCGCACCTTCAAGCGAGACCTCGGCCAGTCGCGAGACCGCGCCCGCCGTGTCCCACATGCCCGTGCCATTGAGGTCACGCCAGATGATGCCCAGCATACGCAGCTGGCGGAAACGCCGCAGCACCTGCTGCATCGCCTTTTCATCCTCGGCGGCCGACAGCCCCTCCGTCAGCCGTACGCTCAATTCCCGTGGCGGCAAGGCGCGTTCAAGCTCGCCGCTCTCGATCAGTTCGGCCAGAAGCTCAGGGCGACGGCACAGGGTATCGAGAGCGAAGTCCGACAGCGTGACCAGACGGGCGAGCTCGAGACGTTGCTGCGCCCCCAGCGCCAGAAACGTCGCCACGGGCGAGCTGGCATCGCCGCGCATCTCGCTGAGACTCCGGGCCTGCATCAGGCTCTCGTTCAGACGCTCCCGTGCGGCGCCGGCAGCCTCCTCCAGTGTCTGGCGACTGTGCTCGGATTGCTGGCCGAGCAGCGACTCCAGCGGCAGGAAGTCTGCCGGCAGCGGGAGATCCGCTGACGGGCGGGAAGAGTGGGGTGATGAGGCGGGGGCGTTGTCGGGCATGGTCGTCTCCTTCGATCCGACCTTCAGCATAACGGAGGCAGAGGGGACATGACACGGCCATGCCCCACAGGCGATATGCCCTATCCGAACAGCTTGTCGTAGAGCAGCGTGCCCCAGGTCAGGCCCGCGAAGATCAGACCGAGCATCACCGCTGCCGAGCCCATGTCCTTGGCGCGCCCGGACAGTTCATGAAACTCCGGACCGATGCGATCGATCGCGCACTCCACCGCGGAATTGAGCAGCTCGACCATCAACACGATCAGGATGGAGCCGACCAGCAGCAGCCACTCGATGTGCGATTCTCCGATCCACCAGGCGAACGGCAAGAGTAGCGCGCACAGGATCAACTCCTGGCGGAAGGCTTCTTCATTGCGCCAGGCCGCCTTGAGCCCCTTGAGAGAGTAACGCGCGGAGTGCTTGAGGTGGGTCAGGCCGGTATGCCGTGATTTCATCTTCGGGTCTCGTGCAGACGCAGCACGGTGGCTGCAGAGGCCGATCTTTCAATCGGACGATGACGTTTACCAGAAACACGTCTCGGGAAGAGCTGCCAGCACACCGGCTGGCGACCTCGCAGCGCTAGCTGCGCGGTTTTCACGACCAAAGGCTACCCGAGACCTCATCACCGAGCATGCTCTAATACCGCCAGGCGCTCGATGACGGCGGCGATGATAGCAAAGCCCGCGATGTTGCGGCATTGCCGATACTGTCATCCAACAACAACAAGTCAACGCCCGGGAACTGCCCATGCCTTCCTCATCTCACGACACACGCCAGACACTCGGCCACGGACTGGCGCGCAACTTCCTCGGCCAATCGCCGCGCTGGTACAAGCAGTTGATGTGCCTGTTCCTGATCACCAATCCGCTGCTGCTGTGGTTCAGCGGCCCTCAGGGTGGGGTGATCGTCGGCTGGCTGTTGCTGGGCGAGTTCATCTTCACGCTGGCCATGGCGCTCAAGTGCTACCCGCTGCAACCCGGCGGCCTGCTGGCGATCGAGGCCGTCGCCATCGGCATGGCCTCCCCGGATGCCATCATGCAGGAGATGGAGCGCAATCTGCCGGTGATTCTGCTGTTGATGTTCATGGTGGCAGGCATCTACTTCATGAAGCCGTTGCTGCTCTATACCTTCACCAAGATCATTCTCGGCGTCCGCTCCAAGACCTGGCTGTCGCTGATGTTCTGTCTGGCCAGCGCCCTGCTGTCCGCCTTCCTGGATGCCTTGACCGTGACCGCGGTGATCATCGGTATCGCGGTGGGCTTCTACTCCGTGTATCACAAGGTGGCATCAGGCAAGAATTTCGATACCCAGCATGATCACGCCAACGACATCAGTGTCGAGGCGATCCACAGCGAAGATCTCGAGGACTTCCGCGGCTTCCTGCGCTCGCTGTTGATGCATGGTGCCGTCGGTACCGCGCTGGGGGGCGTCAGCACCATGATCGGCGAGCCGCAGAATCTGGTGATCGCCAAGGCCGCCGAGTGGGATTTCCTGTCCTTCTTCCTGCAGATGGCCCCCGTCACCCTTCCCACCTTCTTCGCCGGACTTGCGCTATGCGTGCTGCTGGAACGCGGCCGCTGGTTCGGCTATGGCCAACGCCTGCCTGCCAGCGTCCGCCGGATTCTCGAGGACTATGATCGCCATCAGGATGCGCGCCGCACCCCGCGCGAGCGCGCAGCGTTGATCGTGCAGGGGGTGGTGGCCATCCTGCTGGTCCTGTCACTGGCGCTGCATCTGGCCGAGGTCGGGCTGATCGGGCTGGCGGTGATCATCCTGTTGACCGCCGGCAACGGCATCACCGATGAGCATCAGATCGGACGCGCCTTCCAGGAAGCGCTGCCCTTCACGTCACTGCTGGTAGTGTTCTTCACCATCGTCGCCGTCATCCACGAGCAGCATCTGTTCCAGCCCTTCATCCAATGGGTGCTCAGTCTGCCGATGGAGGACCAGGCGGGGGCGCTGTTCCTCGCCAACGGACTGCTGTCCGCCATCTCGGACAATGTCTTCGTGGCGACGGTATACATCACTCAGGTAAAGAACGAGTACCTGGCAGGCAACATCAGTCGTGAGCATTTCCATGCGCTGGCGGTGGCGGTCAACACCGGCACCAACCTGCCAAGCGTGGCGACCCCCAATGGTCAGGCGGCGTTCCTGTTCCTGCTCACCTCGGCCATCGCCCCGCTGGTCCGGCTGTCCTACGGGCGCATGGTATGGATGGCGCTGCCCTATACCGTGCTGATGACCCTGGTCGGCCTGGCCACCGTGCGCAGCTTCATCTGATCAGCGGCCCCGGTTGCGTCAGTCTCATCCCAATGTCGAGGTCTCGGGACTTCCCCGCGGCGTCGCTTGCAGGCACTGTGAGACCGAGCGTCTCACGCCAGACGCCCTGACACCTTCACGCAGGAAGAGCGCCAACACCAACGCCAATCACGAGGAGACTGCCATGTCCCGCGCACTGATGCTGCACGATGAGACCCCACGCGCCCGAGTCGTCGAACTCTCCGATGATCAGCTACCCGACCTGCCTGTCACGGTGGCCATCGAGCGTTCCGGCCTCAACTACAAGGATGCGCTGGCCATCACCGGCCGTGGCAAGATCGTGCGCGAGCTGCCCTTCGTGCCGGGCATCGATTTCGCGGGACGTGTCGAGGCCTCCGATTCGCCGGACTTCCAGCCAGGCGACGAGGTCATCCTGACCGGCTGGGGCGTGGGCGAGCGTCATTGGGGCGGACTGGCCGAGCGCATGCGCGTCAAGCCCGAGTGGCTGGTCAAGCGCCCCGCGAACCTGAGTGCCGAACAGGCCATGGCCTTCGGCACGGCGGGCCTGACTGCCATGCTGTGCGTGATGCGTCTCGAAGAGGCCGGCCTGACGCCCCAGCAAGGCCCGGTGATCGTCACCGGTGCCACTGGCGGGGTCGGCAGCTGGGCAGTGCAGATGCTGGCCGAGCAGGGCTTCGAGGTCCACGCGGTCAGCGGCAAGGCCGAGCAGCGTGAGTGGCTCGAGTCACTGGGTGCGAGCGAGGTCCATCTGCGCAGCGATTTCGAGGAGAAGGGCCGTCCGCTGGAGAAGAGCCGCTGGGCCGGTGCCGTGGATACCGCCGGTGGCCAGGTACTGGCCAACCTGCTGGCGCAGATGCATTACGATGGCAAGGTGGCGGCCGTGGGACTCGCGGCGGGCGCGGACCTGCCCACCAGCGTGATGCCATTCATCCTGCGCGGCGTCTCATTGCTCGGCGTCGACAGCGTGATGATCAATGCCGAGCGTCGCCAGCAGGTGTGGCAACGCCTGGCCGAGGTCTCCAGCGAGCTGCACGCGCGGATGCAGCTGGAGACGGTGGGACTGGATGACATCGCGGCACGTGCCGAGGCCATGATCGACGGCAACATCAGTGGCCGCGTACTGCTGGATCCCGCCCGCTGACATGCCAGCGCGCACCACGAATCGCAGCCGATCACGGAAAAAATGCGCCATTGCCTCGAAAATTGCGCCAAGTCATTGATTGTTGCGGTGCAATACGCTGTTTGAGGTTAGCCAAGGCGGCCTCACGACGCTATGCTCTAGGCATCTCGTTACGCCCTGTCGAGCGTCCCGAGTGCCCTCCCCTCAGCCATGCCGGGCGTGTGGAGGATCACCCCGCCTTCGGGCGGGGTTTTTTGTGCCTGTCACACAGGCCATGAAGACGAAAGCCCCCGCCAGCTGGCGGGGGCTTTCGTGTCATGCAGTCACGGCCGATGGATCAATTGCGCTCGATCATCGCGGTCAGGTCCTCCGCGACCGGATCCAGCACCTGCGGCCAGGAAAGATACGGTACGGCGGCACGCCCGTTGACCATCACGGCAAAGGCTCCCCAGCGGCCTGTCTGGGTGCGGAAGTAGCCCGAGATGGCGCGCACCGGCACAGGATTGTTGAGCGTTCCCGTCTTGACCATCACGTGGTTGCGGAAGGTCTCGCTGCCGCGCCGAATGAAGCGCATCGGACCATTGGCCGGTGCCTGAAGCCCAGCAACGAAAGTGGGGAACAGGGCCGGACGGTGGTACATGCTGTCGAGCAACGCGATCAGACCATTGACGCTGGTACGGTTCTGCGATGTCAGACCACTGCCTGAATACAGCGTCAGCGGACCGTGACCCGGAATCGCGCTGGCGAAGGTCTCAAGCTTGGCGCCTCCCTGACGCAGCGTGGCCTGACTGCCACCGACCAGTGCCAATGTCAGCTGGTCGGCCATGAAGTTGTTGGAGTAGTTGAGCATCCGCGTCAACAGCTCCTGCATCGGCTTGCCCTCGACACTCCCCAGCTGTACCGCACTGGAAGGCGGTGCCGTGGTGGTGATGTCCACGCCGCCCGTGACCGCGATGCCGGCACGCGCCAGCATGTCGCGCATCAGCTCGCCGGTATACAGCGCCGGATTGGACACGGCACGGTAGATGCTGCGCGGCTGGCTGTCGGCGGCGATGGTGCCACTGACGACCAGTGTATCGCGCCCGTTGCTGGTGGTACGCCGCGCATTGAGGGCATTCTTTCCGCCGGCCGCGACGGTGGTGACCTGATTGTCGAAGATCTCGGTGGGCTGGGTCGTGTCACAGCTGGCAAGTCGCGCCGGCGCCTGACTGCCCGCCCCCGGCATCACCTTCACGCACCAGCTGGCATAGTTGCTGGCCGCGGACGACAGCAGCGCATCGTAGGCGTTGCTCGAGCGACGCGAGGCATTGCAGCGATCGGTACTGATGCATGGCACCGGCCCGAAACGCCACTGACTGACCAGCAGGCGTCCCTCGATACGCCGGATGCCCCTGAAGCGCAGCTCTTCGGTCAGACGCCACAGTTCTTCACTGGTCAATGCCGGGTCACCACTGCCCTCGAGCACCAGATCGCCGGTCAACACGCCGTCATTGATCGAGCCCGTGCTGCGCAGACGTGTGGAGAAGCGATACTGCGGCCCGAAACGGTCCAGCGCCGCGCCGGCGATATAGAGCTTGGACAGCGAAGCCGGCGTCAGTTGCTGGTCGGGATTGACCGAGGCCAGCGTCTCGCCGGTGTCCAGCATGCGAGCCTGGGCACTGACGATGAAGCCCTTGTCAGCCAGGCGAGTGAGGTTGTCGAACCCGGCTGCCTGCGCCGGCCCAGTCGCTACCAGGGTAGCGCCGGCGGCGATGGCCAGTCCGCGCAGCGAGCGCGTGAAGCGCAGCGGCATTCCCGACACCGCGGGGTGTGCCGCTGCCTTGAACGGGCGAAGCAGCGAAGAGAGCAACGTGGGCAGCAACGCAGGTCGCGCAGAGGTTGGTGCAGTGCGAAGTAGAGGCATGAGGCATCCAGTGACGTCGTCGGTGAGCATCCATGTCACAGCCGGATTGGCGCCGTGATGCCTCTAGCTTAATGAGGAGTGGCGCTGGAAAACAGATGCAGGACGGCAACTCCCCCCACGATCATCGCCAGACCCAGGATCGCCGGCAGGTCCGGCATCTCGCGATAGACCACCGCGCCGAACAGGGTGACCAGCACGATCCCCAGTCCAGACCACACCGCATAGGTGACGCCCAGCGGCAGGTCCCGCAGCACCAGCGTCAGAAGATAGAAGGCGATGCCGTACCCCACCACCACGATCAGGCTGGGGCCGAGTCGCGAAAAGGACTCGGAGGCCTTGAGCGCACTGGTCGCGATGACCTCTGCCAGTATTGCCAGCGCCAGAAAGACATAACTCATCGACTCACCTCATGGAATGTGGTGACGGGTGCTTCCGCTCACGGGCAGCCTTGCGTGCCAGCAGGCGGGTCATGACCGCGTCGAACAGTGGATTGAAGATCATGGCCCAGACAAGGAAGAAGGCCACGAAACCAAGGTCCAGCAACAGTGCCTGCCATAGCCCGATCTCCAGCCAGGCCGCGACGAGGAAGACCGTCACCAGCACCAGCCCCAGCTCGAAGCCGAGTGCCTGGGTGATGCGCTGAAGCATATTGCGCTGGCGAGTCGGTACCCAGCGGTCGAACATCCAGTTCCAGACCGTACTCCAGATCACGGCCAGCGTGGACATCACCACGGCCAGGCTCCCCATGCTCGCCAGATCATGCCCCGTCAACATGGCGGACAGCGGGGCCACGATCAGAATGCCGCCCAGCTCCAGCAACCCAGCCTGTGCCAATCGCTCTTTGTTGGAACGCATCACCGAGACTCCTGCTCAGACTTCGCACATGATGCCGTGCGGCTGTGCGAGGTGGATATGTCAGGCATTCTAGAGGTCATGGAGATGGATGAAAGTTAGTATCCATCTAGTATTCAGATGGATCGAGGCAAGAGGAAAGGCAATGAACTGGACACTGGAACAGCTGACGACGCTGCGTTGCGTGGCGGAAACGGGGTCTTTCTCTGCCGCGGCACGTCGTCTGGGCCGTGCGCAGTCCGCCGTCAGCACCGCCATCGCCAATCTGGAGATGGACCTGGGCTGCGAACTGTTCGATCGCACCCCGCGTACCCCCATCCTGACACCTGCAGGCAAGGCACTGCTGCACGAAGCCAATAGCGTACTGGTGCAATGCCAACGCCTGGAGGCCCGCGCACGCACCCTCAGCGAGGGCCTGGAAGCCAGCCTGACTTTGGCGATCGATGAAGCGCTGGTGGAGATGCCACCCGTGATGGAAGTACTGGAAAAGATGGCGGTGCAGTATCCGACACTGACACTGAATCTGCTCAATGGGGCTCAGGATGAAGTGGCGCGCTGGGTGGAGCAGCACGAGGCCAACCTCGGCATCCTGTTCTGCCAGCCGCTCTGTGCCATGGCACTGGAGCGGGAGGCACTGGGACGACTGGAGCAGGTGCTGATCGTCGCCCGCGACCATCCCCTGGCACAGCTCGAGAGCCCGACCCACAGCGATCTGGCGGATCACCGTCAATTGATGATCGGTCAGCGTCAGCAGCTGGGCCCCGGCCAGGAAGCTCCTCGTTCACAGCGTTTCTGGCAGCTCAACAGCTTCTATGCCATGGCGGAACTGACGACACGTGGCCTGGGCTGGGCACAGGTGCCACGCCACATCGCCCATTACCCGCCCTTCCAGAAGCGGCTGACGATACTGGACCTGAGTGCACTGGGCGCCACCGCCGATATCGATATCGAATTGATCTCGCGACGTGACAGCCCCCGCGGCCCTGCCGCCAGCTGGCTGCGCCAATCACTGCGCGACACCTTCCGTGACAGTCACGCCGCCATCGCCAACCAGAACCTGCCGCCGGCATGACACGCCTCACACCTGCAGGGGGTAACGCTCAGGCGTGTGCTCGAGCTGGCATTCAAGGCGCCACAGCGCCTGACCGGACTCATAATACTTGCGCTCGAAGTGGGTCAGATAATCGCCGTGCGGGACAAAGGCCTCTGCCGTCACCTCGACACCGGTGGCATGACCGATGGCCTGAGCGAATTCCAGTGCGTAGATCTGCCAATTGGTGCGCAACTCGAGCCGACCGCCCAATGCCATGATGATCGGAAATACCGGATGGCCTTGCCAGCGCATCTTGAGGTGGCGCGCCTTGGGATAGGGATTGGGATACAGCAGGGTGTGATGAGCCGGCGCCCAGCCTGCCGCCAGTGCGAGACGCCAGAAATCAACGAGATCAGCACGTACCAGCAACGCGTTGTCCGGAAGCTCGCCGTGCTTGCGAGTGAGGCGGTCCTCGCTGCGATCGACCCCGATCACCGCATGATCCGGATGGGCCAGTGCCAGCAGGCGGGTCGAGCGCCCGACGCCACAGCCGCTGTCCAGCCACAAGGGCTTGTCCTGTTCCGCCAGCCAGCGTTGCGCCTGTTCAAACGCCTCACGCGTGTGCTCCGCGACTGGCTTGCGAAGCGGATGTGCCATCGCACGGCGTACGCGCCGCTCGATGTCCTCGTGGGGGCCGGTCTGGGGAGAGTCGATCTGACGGGAGTTGGCGTACATCGGAATTCCGGTGGCAGGCGAGCAGAAAATGGACGAGGGAATTCTAGCAGATTCCTCTTTCGGGAATCCGCCGCGCCCCGCTCGGTCTGGCGGCAAGCGCCGGCAGGCAATGCACAAAAAAAGGCGCATGCCTCTCGGCACGCGCCTACACCAACTCTAGCGACTCAAACAGCCCCTGAAGCATCTCATCCGTCACGCCCATAATCAAACAAACGATTGATCTTTTTTCGTGACCCAGGACCTCGGTGGAATGGCCTACCCTGCAACGCAGGATATCGCACAGTGTTCGCAGCGAGTCCTCGCTAGCGCCGCAGCCTGAGAGCAGGGTGCATGACGCCTGTATTGAGGGGGTGTTATCATCGCGGCATCATTTGGACGAATGCCCGCAGAGGCGTCGCCCAGACCAACGACTCACAGCATTTTTCACGAGGAAAGCGGCTTGTCACACTTACCGGTGATCGTCGGCATGGGCGGAGTCAACGCCGCCGGCAGGACTTCGGGTCATCAAGCCTTCCGGCGCACGGTGCTCGAGACTCTGTCGGAGACGGACCGCCAGGAGACCCTGCTGGGCCTTGCATCGCTCATGAATCTCGCCCGCTGCGACGAGCAGGGTCAGTGGTTCGATGCCGAAGGCCAGCCCGCCGAGGCACAGGCACTCGCGGCTCGTCTGGAAGAGCGGGTACTGGCACATTCCCTGATTCGTCGCATCGAAGACGAACGCTTCAATGACGCCGGGATTCCCGCCAACCGCCAGTCACGCCTGACGTTGACCGAGGACCTGAGCTTCACCCTGCGCAGCCGCCAGCTGCCGGAGCAGCCACCCGCCGCGTGGCAGATCCGCGAGCTGGACAATCGTCGCGTCGAAGTCACGGTGCCGGCAGGCGAATTCGATGTTCTTCTGCCGGACAACCGCAGGGCACTGGTCCGCGCCGCCGGTCAGCTGCCCAGCGGCTTCGCGCCGGAGCAGCTCTACCGCAGCGTGCATCACCCTCGCGGCCTGTCGATGACCATCTTCGGCGCCAGTGATTGCCTCGGCGACAGCGGACTTGACTGGGACTCGCTGCGCGACAGCCTCGACCCCGACGACATTGCCGTCTATGCCGGCAACTCGATCGGCCAGATGGACACTGAAGGCTGGGGCGGACTAATGAAGTCCTTCGTGGCCGGCGAGCGCGCCACCTCCAAGCAGATGCCGCTGGGCTATGCCCAGATGCCGGCCGACTTCCTGAATGCCTATGTGCTTGGCAATGTCGGGGGAGCCGGTGCCGCGATGGGTGCCTGCGCCAGTTTCCTCTACAACCTGAAGCTGGGCCTGAATGACATCCGCAGCGGACGTCGTCGCGTGGTGATGGTAGGCACGGCGGATGCGCCCATCACGCCGGAAGTCATTGAAGGGTTCCGCAGCATGGGAGCACTGGCCGATGACGAGAGCCTCAAGGCCCTCGATGCGCTGGAAGTCCTCACTGACAGCGATTACCAGAAAGCCTGCCGTCCCTTTGCGCGCAACTGCGGTTTCACCATCGCCGAAGCGACCCAGTTCGTGATTCTGATGGCGGATGAGCTGGCGCTGGAGACCGGCGCTCGCATCCTGGGCAGTGTCCCGGATGTCTTCGTCAATGCGGATGGCTGGAAGCGGTCCATCTCGGCACCGGGCGTCGGCAATTACATCACGCTGAGCAAGGCGGTGGCGCTGGCGCGAGATATCGTCGGTGATGAAGGCGTACGCCAGCGCAGTTTCGTGCATGCACACGCCACCTCCACACCGAAGAACCGCACGACCGAATCCCATGTGCTCAACGAGGTGGCGCGGGCCAACGGTATCGAAGCATGGCCTGTCGTGGCGGTGAAGACCTTCGTCGGCCACAGCCAGGGCAGCGCGGCGGGTGATCAGACGGTCTCGGCACTCGGCAGCATGACCACCGGCATTCTGCCGGGCATTCCGACGCTGGATGCCATCGCCGAAGACGTGCATCACAGCCATCTCGACATCCGACGCGAAGCTCGCGAATTCTCGGCCGATGTCGCCTTCATCAATGCCAAGGGATTCGGTGGCAACAACGCCAGCGGCGTGGTGCTGTCGGCCGATGTCACGCTGAAGCTGCTGACAGCGCGACATGGTGACGACGCCCTGGCGGCCTGGCGTGAGCGCAGCGGCCTCTGTGAGCAACGTCGGGCGGACTATCTGGACAAGGCGCAGCGCGGTGAATTCACGCCGACCTACCGCTTCGGCGAGGGTGTGCTGGAAGGGCCGGAGCTTGAGATCACTGATCGCGAGATCCGCATTCCGGGATACGCGAAAGCCGTCTCTCTCAAGGTCGACAACCCCTTCGGGTCACTCTAGCGACACCTCGTGAGCGACTGCCGTGAAGAGCGCTCCCCCAGCCTGCTGGCCACAGCAAGGCTGGGGGTTCTACACTCGGACTGGCCACCAGCTTTCGCTCGTTGCCCGCAGGCGTCTTGCACCAAGACCAGAGCGCAGGCTTCTCATCCTTCGTCGTCCATTGCAGCAAGGCCGTCCGCGATGGCCCGCTGACAGAGCACGAGTTCGTCATGCCCAAGAACATTGCCGTCTACCCTGGCACCTTCGATCCGATCACCAATGGCCATACCGACCTGATCGAGCGTGGTGCTCGCCTGTTCGACAAGGTCATCGTCGCGGTCGCCTACAGCCCGAGCAAGCAACCCGCCCTTCCACTGGAACTGCGCATCGAGCTTGCCCGACAGATTCTCTCGCATCTCGACAATGTCGAGGTCATCGGTTTCAGTTGTCTGCTGACGGAGCTGCTGGAACAGCAGAATGCGCGTATCATTCTGCGCGGCCTGCGCGCGGTATCCGACTTCGAGTACGAGCTGCAGCTGGCCAACATGAACCGGGCACAGGCGCCGCACGTCGACAGCCTGTTCCTGACCCCGGAACTGCAGAACTCCTATATTTCATCGACCATCGTGCGCGAAATCTCGCGACACGGGGGTGATGTGTCGCGTCTGGTGCACCCGATAGTGGCCGAGGCTCTTGCCAGCCACTTCAATCCGCCCGGCGCCGACACCGCCACAAGCTGAGGACACCACCATGGCCCTGATCATCACTGATGAGTGCATCAACTGCGACGTCTGCGAGCCGGAATGTCCCAATGGCGCCATCTCGCCGGGTGAAGAGATCTATGTCATCGACCCGGACCTGTGCACCGAGTGCGTCGGCCACTTCGATGAGCCGCAATGCCAGCAGGTCTGCCCGGTTGACTGCATCCCGCTCGACCCGGCCAACAAGGAAAGCCAGGAAGAGTTGATGGAGAAGTACCAGATCATCACGGCAGCGCTGGGCAACTGACCTGCACCTGCCCGCCACCACGTGCGCCTGCCCCTGTCAGGCGCTCGTGGTGGCCTGGCACTCCTGCAACGCCGGTAGAAGCCATGTCCTGACTCCCTCCTTGGCAGCGTTCCTCTCCCTCCTGTCCTGTCGCCTCTCCTTTCTCCTCCCACTTGCTCGTCTCTCTTCTATTGTTTTCTCTCTTCTCTATTCTCTCTTTTCAACCTCTTCCATCCTGCGTGCTTCGCGATGCGCGATGACCGCACGAGTCTCAGTGCCAACGGTCAGCCGCTGACACCGTGCAGGACGGCTCGGCTTGCGCGACTCCCCGGGAGGCAGGCGCCTCGCACTTTCATCAGCGATAAAGAATATGATGGTGGATAGCGCGACGATAGGTTAATTTCTGTTAGTACACAGTAACAGAAGTATTCTATCCTGTAGGGATACAGTCACCGATCGCCCTTCACGCGCACGGAATGCACATGTCATCACGCCAACTGCCGTCAGCCCTGAAAATGCCAGCCTTCAAAGCCCATACTCCACTTCCCGCCTCGGGATTGATCGGTCTGGCCGGAATGCTGGTCTTGATGGTGCTGCTGATCCTGCTGCCACGCCCCGATATCTTCACGTCAGTCGCGCAATACCTCATCCCTCATTCACTGCTTGAGATCGGTGCGGTACTGGTCGCCTCGATGGCGGCCATCTCCATCTTCCAGGGCCATCGCAGCACGGTCCCCGTCAGCTTCGTGGTGATGGGCTGTGCCTTTCTGCTCTCGGCCTTCTTCGACCTGATTCATATCTTCAGCTATGACGGCATGCCGAACTTCGTCAGTGATGCGTCGGTACAGAAAGCCATCCACTTCTGGCTGGCGGGGCGGACGGCCTTCGTCGTGGCGCTGCTGGCACCCTGCCTGATCACCTCACGCCCGATGACGCGCCGCCGGCTGCCACTGGCATTCGTCTTGACGCTTGTCATTGGCCTGCTGGTCAGCTGGGTAGGGCTCTATCATCTTGACTACCTCCCCGCGACCTTCATCCCCGGAAGCGGCCTGACGGCGTGGAAGATCGGTTACGAATGGGTACTGGCGATCGGATCCCTGATCGCCGCGATCCTGCTGCTCAGCTCCCGACGTCTGCCCGAGGGCACCAACATCAGCTGGCTGGCCGTCGCCGCGCTTGCCACTGGCCTCTCGGAGCTCTGCTTCACCCTGTATGCCACTGCCCACGACGTCTTCAATCTCCTGGGGCACCTGTACAAGGTGGCCGCCTACGGCATGCTCTACCACGCCATCTATTCCTCACGCCTGGTCTACCCCTACCAGCGACTCAAGGACATGAGCAGTGCGCTGGCAGAAGCGGAACAGCGCTGGCAGTTCGCGCTGGAAGGTTCAGGCGCCGGTGTCTGGGACTGGAAGCAGGACAGCGATCAGGTCTTCTACTCTCCGCAGTGGAAAGCGACGCTGGGCTATGAAGAAGAGGACATCGGCAGCAGCTTCGACGAATGGAAATCGCGCATACACCCTGACGACATGCAGCGGACGCTGGAAGACCTCAAGCAACACTTCGAGGGGCACAGCGTCGAGTACCGCAACGAGCATCGCATGCTGACCCGCAGCGGCGAATGGAAGTGGATTCTGGATCAGGGAAGAGTCGTCGAACGCTCACCGGACGGTCGACCATTGCGCATGATCGGCACTCACAGCGATATCGACTGGATCAAGGAACAGCAGCAACGCCTGATCACCAGTCGGGCACGGCTGCGCTCCATCTACCATTCGGCCCCCGTGGGCATCATCGTGGCAGATTGCAGCGGCACCATCGTCGATGCCAACTCCGCCATGCACAACCTGCTGGGCAGAGGTGAAGCCGAGCTCTTCCAGCAGTCCCTCTGGGGGCTGTTCTCCCTCGAGGAAGTCAGTCGCCTGAAGCGTGCCTGGGGGCAACTCCAGCGCGAGGGCGGCAACTTCCAGGACGAATACCACATGCAGACCGCGCGCGGGCATCTGTTCTGGGCGGAAGTCACCCTTACTCCGCTTGAAGGCGAGGATCGCACCCTGGTGCTGGTCAACAACATCGAGGATCGTCGCCGCGCCATCGAATTGCTGGAGGAGAACGCGACGCTCTATCAGGAAGTCTTCAGTACCGGCAACGCCATCAAGCTGCTGATCGATCCGGAACTGGCTGAAATCATCGATGCCAACCCGGTCGCCGCCGATTTCTACGGCTACAGCATCGGTGAGATGTGTGGCATGCCCCTGGGACGCATCAACGTGCTGGCAAGCCAGACGCTCTCGAAGCGCATCCGTTCGGTAGTCAACCGTACTGACAACCACTTTGAGGCCAGCCATCAGCTGGCCAACGGCGAACTGCGTGACGTCGAGATCTTCACAGGCCCGGTTGACCTCAATGGCCGCACCCTGCTGTTTTCGATCGTGCACGACATCACGGATCGCAAACGCGCGCAACGAGACCTCCAGATCGCCAATCTCAAGCTGTCACGCCTCTCGGAAAGCCGCACCCAGATCCATCATCTTTCGGAACGTCTGCTGACCTGCTCACGACTGGACGAGATCGTCACCCAGCTCAATGTGCGCCTGCCCAGCCTGTTCGCCGGCTGCGAGGGCACGCTGCAGCTGGCAGATCCGGCGGATCACCAGCAGAAGACACATATCCAGTGGGGGACGGCTCCCACGGAAGTCTGCGTACTCAATCACTCACTGAGCGTCGGGGATACGGTGATCGGCAACTTCACGCTGCAGATCCCCTCTGACAGCGAGAGTCAGGAGCACCTCCGCCCGCTGGCAGAGGACGTCTGTCAATTGATCATGCTGGCGCTGGCTGACCTGCAACTGAAACAGGGGCTGGCCCATGAGGCACGTCGGGACACCCTCACTCGACTCTACAATCGCCGGCATCTGGATGAAGTGCTGCCACAGAAACTGGCAGAAGCCAGCATCGGCAACCCCCTTTCACTGGTAGTTCTGGATCTGGACAACTTCAAACAGGTCAACGATACCTACGGTCATGAGATGGGGGACCAGGTTCTGTCTCGCCTCGCCAGCATCATCCGCGAGTCGCTGCGCAGCTCGGATGAAGCCTGCCGTTATGGTGGGGAAGAGTTCGTCATTCTGATGCCGGGGGCCAGCGCTGCCGTGACACGCGCACGCGTCGAAGCCATCCTTGAAGCCTTCCGGGAAGAAAGTTTCGAGCATGACACCCTGGGACAGCTGACAGGGCTGAGCTTCTCCGCCGGCGTCGCCAATGCTCCCCACGACAGTCAGTCGACCGACACGTTGTTCAGCATGGCCGACAACGCGCTCTATCAGGCCAAGCGCTCGGGCCGTCAACGCGTTCTGTGCTTCAACAATCTGCCCCCCACCGAAGACCGTCGAGTCACGTCCTCTCCCAGATGAGGCCTCGTGATATTGCAGCGCTCGAGTTCAGCCTCTTTCCGCTGACCTCAAAGACGACACCGCCGGCCATGATGGCCGGCGGTGTCGTGTGCGGGGTCATTGCTTCATGGCACGACTCTCCTTGCACCATGCCAAGGCAGATCTCACATTTCCTCGGCCCGCCGACTCATCTCACATCCCAGACAGCGTCGGAACGTAGCTTCGGCTGGCGTCTTGACCAACGTCTCTGCAGTGGCGTCCAGATTGCCCCCGAGAGCCGCAAAAGGCGCTGACACCAAGAAGACTGCCGTACCCGCGACTGTCGTCAACAACAACAGAGGACGCCCGATCAAGGCATCTGCCACCATGGCTCCGGCTCCGGGGCCTGACTGCTCCGGCTCGCCAGGCAGGTCCAGCGCCTGAGCGGGCATGGCCATGGCAAGGGTCATCACCCCACCCGCCACGAGTCCCAACCACCCTTCTTGTCTTGTTTTCATTCCCCTAACTCCCTGTAGGCTGCATGGATGCACTCGCGTCCCCACCAGGATGGTGGCCTGTAGGCGCACGACTCCACTCAAGTGTATCAGGTGAAGACATTCCGACTGGAGAGTGTGCATTCCGGGTGGTCAACGTTGATGGTGCGTCGCATCAAGGATACTGTTGCGAGAATGCTTATAATACAATATGACGATATATTAGACCTGCGGTGATATTATATAACTCGTACGAAACCATCATAATCAATAACACGTGCAAGGATAACGATCATGTTTGCAAGGATGCTATTCACCGGTGCTCTGCTTTTCTCGGCAACACAGGCTCATGCCGCTGGCGATACCACACCATCTGACAAGTTCTATCTGGGTGGGGGCGCCGGTCAGGCTGTCTATCACAGTGACACTCTCGATGATATCGATGACATCGAGGGCGCCAATGTTGATGAAAGGGATGCCGCTTATACGCTGTTCGGCGGTTATCGATTCAACCCGAATTTCAGCATGGAAGTCGCCTACGTCAACCTGGGGGAGGCAACGGGCAAGGTCAGCGGCGTTGGTCAGGTCGCGTCTTTCGAGGTCGATGGCGTATCGGCTTCATTGCTGGGTCGCTTGCCAATCGACGGAGGCTTGAGCGTAATCGGACGCATCGGCGCCATCAAATGGGACTCCGAGGCCAAGCTTCTCAACGACAAGGAAAAGGACAACGGTACTGACCCCATTTTCGGTGGCGGCCTTGAGTACAGCAATCAATCCCTTTTCGCCCGTGCTGAATACACGCGTTATATGCTCGATGTAGACAGTGGCAGCTCCGACGAAGATGTCGACATTGACCTTTGGAGCTTGAGTGCTGGCATGTATTTCTAAACGGCGCTTCCTTTTCTTCAAATAGTCATTCAAGAATCATCGCCTGTTGCTGATGCCCTGCAGAGTTTTTGCAGGGCATCATCATATCCAGAGCTCCTCAAAGCCATTGACGACTTCTTTCGCAAGGGTAGGCTTGTACCACCTGAGGAGCGCCAATGACCGATTCTTCACGACAAGCCGACCCCTCTTCTCCATCGGCCGCTCGCACCGACCGCCATCTCTGGCAGCTCGCCTGGCCGATCATCCTTTCCAATATCTCGGTGCCGATGCTCGGACTGGTGGATACCGCCGTGGTCGGGCATCTGGAAGATGCGATCTATCTGGGTGCCGTCACGCTGGGCGCGGTGCTGTTCAGCTTCCTTTACTGGGGCTTCGGCTTCCTGCGCATGGGCACGACCGGCATGACGGCCCAGGCACATGGCCGTGGTGATCACGACCGGCTGCGAACGCTGCTCGGACAGGGCATTCTGCTGGCACTGGCCATCGGCATGCTTCTGATGCTGCTCGGCTCACCGCTCATTTCGCTGGGCCTGGGCTTGATGGAGGCCAGCGAGACCACTCGCGCACTGGCCCATGACTACGCCAGCATTCGCCTGTGGTCGGCACCCGCCGTACTGATCAATTACGTGATACTGGGCTGGTTTCTGGGCCTGGGGAATTCACGGGTGACGCTGGGTATCCTGGTGCTGACCAATGTGCTCAATATCGTGCTGGATCTCGCCTTCGTCCCAGGCCTGGGGATGACCAGTGATGGCGTGGCCCTGGCCAGTGTGATCGCGGATTACTGCGGGTTGGCGGCCGGCCTGTGGCTGGTGTCACGTCAACTCTCCCGCATGCCGGGTCACAGTGATCGCGCCGCCCTGTTGTCACTGTCCGCCTGGAGCGTACTGATCCGCGTCAATCAGCACCTCTTCGTGCGCACCCTGTGTCTATTGGGCGCCACGGCCTATTTCACGTCCCAGGGAGCCAGCTTCGGGGACGAGACTCTGGCGGCCAATGCCGTGCTGCTGCAATTCGTGATGATCACGTCCTACGGGCTCGATGGTTTCGCGCAGGCTGCTGAATCTGAGGTCGGCCGCGCCATGGGACAGGGAGACTGGCAGCGCTTCACCCGCAGCGTCAGGGCGGCTACGCGCTTCTCGTTGGTCACTGCCGCCGCCGCAAGCCTGCTGCTATGGCTCCTTGGCCCGCAGATGATCGCCCTGCTGACGGACCTGCCCGAGGTACGACAACTGGCAATCACCTATCTGCCCTGGATGGTCGCCATGCCGTTGGTGGCCGTATGGAGCTACCTGCTGGACGGGATCTTCATCGGTGCCACGGCGACACGTGAAATGCGCAATACGCTGGTGGTCTCCCTGCTGGCATTCATCGGACTGTGGCCCCTGCTCGAGAGCTTCGGAAATCATGGCCTGTGGCTGGCGTTCCTGCTGTTTACCAGCGTTCGTTCTGTCGTGCTCGGCGGCTACTATCTGCATCATCGCCGTCACCACTGGCGCTGAACCCTATCGAGCAGAGCACGCCCTGGGTTGATCCAGCGATGAAGTGCTCGCCAGGCGCATCGGAGCCCTACCCCTCGACCATCGCGCGATACTCTACTGCTATCGGATAGACTAATGTGAGCATGCCAACCCAACTCCCATACCGATAAAAAGCCACAGGGAGCATCACATGCTGCAATCGCTATCCCGGCCAGCCGTCAAGCTGGTCGAGCGCTATCTACCTGACCCCTATATCTTCGTATTGCTGTTGACCGTCGTCGCGGCCGCAGCCGCCATGCTGATCGAGCAACGCTCCCCCGCCGAGGTAATGCGCTACTGGGGCGATGGCTTCTGGAATCTGCTGACCTTCTCCATGCAGATGCTGCTGGTATTGATCTCGGGGTTCATGCTCGCCAATACGCCGCCGGTGAAGAAGGGCCTGGCCAGCATCGCCTCGCTGGCCAGAACGCCTGGCAGTGCCATCATGCTGGTCACCTTCGTCTCGCTGATCGCCAGCTGGATCAACTGGGGCTTCGGACTGGTGATCGGTGCATTATTCGCCAAGCAGCTGGCCAAGATGATCAAGGTGGATTACCGGCTGCTGATCGCCAGCGCCTACTCAGGTTTCGTGATCTGGCATGCGGGCATCTCGGGCTCGATTCCGCTGACCATCGCCACCGCGGGCCACTTCACCGAGGAGAGCATCGGCATCGTGCCCACCTCGGACACCATCTTTGCCTTCTTCAATATCGCCATCGTCGCGGCGCTGCTGATCATCATGCCGCTGGTCAATCGCGCCATGATGCCCTTCGAGAAGGAAAGCGTGTACGTGGATCCGGCCCTGCTGGAGGAAAAGCCCACCGAGATCAGCGACCAGCCTCGTCCCGCCGAGCGTCTCGAGAACTCACCGATCCTCGCCTGGGTCGTGGGGCTGTTCGGCCTCGCCTGGCTGGTGGATCACTTCGTGATTCGTGGCGGTGGCCTGAATCTCAACGTGATCAACTTCAGCTTCCTGTTCCTGGCCATCGTGCTGCATGGCACACCGCGCAAGCTGCTGGACAGTCTGAACGAGGCCATCAAGGGCGGCGCCGGTATCGTCATCCAGTTCCCCTTCTATGCCGGCATCATGGCCATCATGGTGCAGTCCGGACTGGCGACTACCCTCTCCGAGGGATTCGTGTCGATCGCCAGCGCCGAGAGCCTGCCGTTCTGGTCCTTCATCAGTGCCGGTATCGTCAATCTGTTCGTACCTTCCGGTGGTGGGCAGTGGGCGGTTCAGGCACCGGTCATGATTCCTGCCGCCCAGGCATTGGGCGCCGACCTGCCACGCGTCGCGATGGCCGTCGCCTGGGGCGATGCCTGGACCAACATGCTGCAGCCTTTCTGGGCACTGCCTGTCCTGGCCATCGCGGGCCTGAAGGCCAAGGACATCATGGGGTTCTGTCTGGTGCAGCTGCTGGTGACCGGTATCATCATCTCACTGGGGCTGACCCTTCTATGAGAAGGTCGCCGTGACGAAATATCTCTGACGAGACGTTCGAACGCCACGACTCCCGGCCCCTCGCAACGTCATGCCACCTGGCCCCCGGGGAGTGATTCTTCGGGGGCCAGGTCGTTCAGAGAGTGCTGATATGCCGCTCACAGGGTGCCAAGTGACGCCGAATCCCTCAGACTGTCAGGGACAAGAATCATCCCGCTCCGATACCCGTCCCCAGGGTCACTCGAGCCTTTCTGACCCTGACTCGCTCATCAAGGATTCCTGCATGAATGACACCCAGCCTGATCAGGCCACCCTCAATGACGCCCTCCCCGGTCAGCACCAGTTGATCATGACCGAGTTGATGACACCGGACATGGCCAACTTCAGCGGCAAGGTGCACGGTGGCGCCATTCTCAAGAAGCTGGATGAAGTCGCCTACGCCTGTGCCAGCCGCTACAGCGGCAGCTACGTCGTCACTCTGTCGGTGGACCAGGTGCGCTTCAAGCAGCCGATTCACGTCGGCGAGCTGGTGACCTTCCTGGCCTCCGTCAATCATGTCGGCCGCTCCTCGATGGAAATCGGCATCAAGGTCGTCGCCGAGTCCATCCAGGGTCGCCTGATTCGTCATACCAACAGCTGCTACCTGACCATGGTCGCGGTGGATCCGGACGGCAATCCGGTTCCGGTGCCGCCACTGAACCTGGAAACCCAGGAGCAGAAACTGCGCTTCCACAAGGCCGCGATTCGCAAGAAGCTGCGCAAGCAGGCCGAGGAAGAGGAAAAGCGCCAGGAATCGATGGAATTCTGAGACACCGATCTCGAAAGCCAGTGCAAGATGCGGAGTGCGAAGTAGTCGCCACGTGGCGATACTGGGCGGAACTCCGTCACCGCGAGACGAACGATGACTCCTTCACGAGCGGCACAAGACGCCATCTGGCAACGCCTGCTGGCTCGCCAGTCGATTGCCGGTGAGTCACTGCGCTATGGCGTGATCACCACCGGCATCTTCTGTCGTATCGGCTGTCCCTCACCGCCTCCACGGCGTGACAATGTCAGGTTCTTCCCTGACACCCGCGCCGCGCATGCAGCCGGGCTGCGCGCGTGCCGTCGCTGTCACCCAGAGACGGATTCATCCTCGGACAACCGCGAGATCCCCGACATGCCACACTGGCTCATCGCCGTCTGTCGGCAACTGGAAGCCGCCGTCGCCGAGAGCCGGCCGACACCGTCACTGAGCCGTCTGGCCATCCTCACGGGCCTTGGCAGCTCTCACCTTCAGCGCCGCTTCAAGGCCTGGCTCGGCCTGTCGCCCAGCGACTATGCCAGCGGACTGCGCCAGCTGCGCTTTCATGATCTGCTCGAACAAGGGCGCGATGTCACCGACGCCATCCTCACGGCAGGCTATCGCTCCACCAGCCGTGCCCATGCACGCGCCGGCGGCATGACACCCAGCGCTCGTTCGAAAGGAGGCAGTGGCGAGACACTATTGGCGATGCACTGGCCATGCAGTTTCGGTATGCCCGAGCATCACTGCTGGCTGAGCGCCGCGCTCAGTGAACGTGGAGTGGTGGCCATCCAGCTGACGGATAGCCGTGATGCTGGGCAGAGTGCTCTGGAAGCTCGTCTGCCAGAGGCTGACTGGCAACAGGTGACACCCGACGACGAGGCAGGGCAATCACTGCATGCAATGCTCGGTGCGCGCCTGCTGGCACTCTGCGAGACTCCACAGACGAGCCAGGCGCTCTTCATCGAGCTGCCGCTGGATGTCCGCGGTACCGCATTTCAGCTGCGTGTCTGGCAGCAACTGAATACCACCCTGAGCGGCGAGACCCTGACCTACCGGCAACTGGCTGAAGCTCTGGGGCGACCCACTGCCAGCCGCGCCGTCGCCAATGCCTGCGGCGCCAACCCCCTCGCCCTGCTGACGCCCTGCCACCGTGTGGTGCGTGGCGATGGTGGTCTCGGTGGCTATCGCTGGGGAGTGGAACTCAAGCAGGCAAGGCTGGCTCAGGAGGCCGAATCCTCCGACAGATCATGAGGCTCGCCAGCGCACAGCGGCTAGAGCGTTGTGCAACGCAACGGCGGCGGGGCATGCAGCACCTCACGGACGATCTCCAGGGCCCGCGTCAGGACCTCACGACTCTCGGCGGCACTCAGGCACAGCCGCAATGCCTGTGGTGGAGGTTCATTGCCGACACAGAAAGGCTCGGCACTGGTGACATGTACCCCGCGCCGAGCCAATGACTCGACCACAGCCTGGCTACGCTGCCCTTCGGGTAGCACCAGCCACAGATCGAACGATGAAGGCCGCGAAGAGAGCGTCCACTCCCCCAGCAGAGTACGTGCCAGTCGCTGGCGCGCCCGCATCTCCTCCACCTGCCAGTCCACCAGTTGTGTCGCATTGCCACTGGTCAGCCAGGCGCAGACCGTTTCCATCAGCAGCGGTGCCACCATCCAGCTGTGACTGCGCAGCACCGCGCCAATCCGGGACAGCACTTCCACCGGGGCGCGCAATACGCCCAGACGCAGACCGCCAGCCAGCAGTTTGGAGGTACTGAAGACATACAGGGTGCGCTCAGGAGCCATCTGATAGAGCCGCGTGCCGCACTCCTCGTTGGGCAGATATTGCACCCCATCTTCCAGAATCCAGAAGTCATGATGGCGCGCGAGGGCGACCAGGGCCTCGCGCCGTGCATGAGACAACTGCGCCGCGCCCGGATTGTTCTGCTCGGCCATCACGTAGACCATCCTGGGCACCTGCTGGCGACACAGCCGCGCCAGAGCCTCGACATCCATGCCCTCCTCATCCAGCGGTACTCGCAGCAGCTTCAGGCCCCGCTCAGCACTCGCGGCGATCAGTCCGGGGTAGGTCAGCGCTCCCGTGACCACCGCCTCTCCGGGGGCCAGCAAGGCCGACAGCGCGAGAGTAATGCCATTCTGCCCTCCCTGCGTCAGCATCAGCTCCTCGGGCTCGACCGGCATGCCGAGCTCGCTCATCCAGCTCGCCAGCAATTGGCGATGACTGCCCACCCCGAATTCATTCTGGTATTCGACACTCCGCACCAATGCCTCGGGGGAGTGGCTGATCGCGGTCAGCGCCGCCGCCATCCCCTGCTGCCGCGCCGGATGCGGCGGTGGCAGGCTCATGGTGAGATCCATCACACCAGAGGATGCCGAAAGGGAGTCATCCGACTCCGCCGCGATCCCGAATGATGGCCTGGCATGCAAGGCATGTCCGAAGCGCCTGTCGGGCACAGGCCCCGCGCTGACCGGCGCATTGACGTAGGTTCCGCTCCCCACACGCGCCCTGACCAACCCATGTCGCTCGGCCTCGGCATAGCCGCGTGTCACGGTACCGATCGTCACGCCCAGCGCATCCGCAAGTCGGCGTTGCGGCGGCAGTCGCTCATCCTCCTTGAGCAGGCCTGAGGCGATATCGAGGCGGATGGCCTCCGCCAGCGCACGATAGCGCGGCAGGGTGGGATCAAGTGTCGGAGTCCATATTGTCATGGTGACAAAAAACCTGTTGACGGTAATTGTCATCAGATTATGCTCAAAACATGGCACCAACAAGCCATAAAATGCTGGAACGTGCCGACATCCATCACAATTGCACCCATACAATAATGCGGAATCACGCTAACGCCCCATACGCTGAAGGACACCCATGGAATCCCTCGCCTTTCTTGCCCCAGCCACGCTCTACATGCTGTCGATGACCCTGACACCGGGGCCCAACAACGTCATGCTGACGGCTTCCGGAGCCAATCATGGCTATTGGCGCACCCTGCCGCATATCTTCGGCATCATGATCGGCTGCCTGGTGCTGTTCATCGGCATCGCGCTGGGACTGGGACTGGTCTTCGAGCGCTACCCCATCGTGCAGACACTGCTCAAGGTGTTGGGGAGTGGCTATCTGCTCTATCTGGCCTGGAAGATTGCCATGGCCCCACCACCCGACCTGTCGAGCCGACAGGATGCACGGCCGATGAGCTTTCTGGCAGCCGCGCTGTTCCAGTTCGCCAACCCCAAGGCCTGGGTCATGGGTATCGCGCTGATGGCGGGCTTTCTCCCGGAAGACGGGCCGGTGTGGCTCAACGCGATCCTGCTGGCGAGCTTCGCGGAACTGGTGGCGCTGCCCTGCATCTCCCTGTGGGCAGGCTTCGGCACCGCCATCGGGCGTCTGCTGAATACCGATCGCGCCTGGAGGATCTTCAACCGCGTGATGGGGGCACTGACGGCCTCCTGTGTCATCTTCATCCTGGGCTGATCGTCGCTGGCCTGCGAGGGACGGCAGTACATCACGGATATCGAACACTGTTCGCATCACCACTGTTTTCCCTCGCGATGTTCGCTAGACTGTCAGGACGCTTTTTACACGCCTGCACAGGATGCTCCTCCATGCTGACGCTCTATGGTGATCGCCGCTCCGGTAACTGCTACAAGGTCGAGCTGCTGCTGCACCTTCTCGAACGCCATCACCATTACATCGAAGTCGACATTCTGGCCGGCGATACTCGCACGCCGGAATTCCTGACCCGCAACGTCAATGGCAAGATCCCGCTGCTGGAGCTGCATCGCGGTGAGACACTGTCAGAGTCCAACGCCATCCTGAACTACCTCGCCGATGGCAGCGATTATCTGCCGAGTGACCCCTTCCTGCGTGCCAAGGTGCTGCAGTGGCAGTTCTTCGAGCAATACAGCCATGAGCCCTACATCGCCACTGCCCGCTTCATCAATCGCTACCTCGGCCTGCCCGAGGAACGCCGTGACGAGTACGCCGCCAAGCAGGAGGGCGGCAAGCGTGCCCTGCGGGTGATGGAGCACCATCTCGCCGAACATGACTGGCTGGTAGGGGATCAGTTCACGATCGCCGACATTTCCCTTTATGCTTATACGCATGTCGCTGATGAAGGCGGTTTCGCGCTGGATGATTATCCTGCCATACAGGCGTGGCTGGCACGTGTCGCGGCGCGCCCGGGCCATTTCGATATCCCGCGCGACTGATATCTTCTCCAGCTGGCAGCCCCAGCGACCACCGGCTCACCTTCCATGACAGGCTCGTCGATGCTACCCGTCACCTATCGCCCCATGACACCCGCCGACCACTCGGCCTTCATGCACATGATGGAGGCCACCCCGGGGGTGGTGATCCGCAAGGCGGATGAGTATGCCGCCGTCGAGCGCTATCTGATCCGCAACCCCGGCATGAGCCACTTGGCCTTCTCCGGCGTGCGGCTGGTGGGATGTGCCATGTCCGGGCATGATGGCAAGCGCGGCTACCTGCAACATGTGATGACGGCCCCGGACATGCGAGGCCAGGGGATCGCGAGAACATTGGTCGAGCGCTGCCTGGACGCCCTGGCACAGGAAGGCATCGACAAGGTGCACCTGGATACCCTGCATGACAATCATGAGGCCCACCGCTTCTGGGAGCGTCTGGGCTGGGCGAATCGCAATGCCGAGATCGTGCGCTTCTCGCGCCTGCTGGTGGACGACCCCAACGCCTGACCTCTCTCGCTGATTTCCCGCAACCCTCGCTGAGCAAGGAGCTCTGACGTGCAATTTCTCGAAAATGATGACCTCGGCAAGTTGATCCTGCGCCTGACTCTGGGACTGCTGTTGCTGTTCCACGGCCTCTCGAAACTGCTCGGTGATGGCGGCACGCTGAGCTGGATCGCCGGCGAGCTGGAGAAGATGGGGATTCCAGGCGTGGTGGCCTATGGGGTCTACATCGGCGAGATCATTGCGCCCATCATGCTCATCCTCGGCGTGCACGCCCGCATCGCCGGCCTGATCGTCGTCGCCAACATGCTGTTCGCCATTGCGGTGGCTCACATGGGGCAGCTGCTGAGCCTGTCATCGTCCGGTGGCTGGGCATTGGAACTGCAAGGCTTCTTCCTCGCCAGCGCACTGGCCGTCGTCTTTCTCGGCAGTGGCCGCTTCGCGGTGCAGGAGGACTGATGGCCGACGTCGTCACTGCCAGCACCTATTGCGAGAATGCTCCCCAGCACCCGATTCATGGTCCCTATCATGATCACGAATACGGCTTCCCGGTCAGCGATGACCGGGTACTGTTCGAGCGTTTCGTGCTGGAGATCAACCAGGCCGGCCTTTCCTGGCTGACGGTACTCAAGAAGCGCGAGGCCTTTCGCGAGGCCTACGAGAATTACGATATCGCGCGTATCGCCGCCTATGGAGATGAAGAGCGCGCGCGTCTGTTGAGCGATGCCGGCATCATCCGCAACCGCCTCAAGGTCAATGCCGTGATCCACAACGCGGGCGTGGTACTGCAGATGAAGGACTCGCACGGCAGCTTTCTCCAGTGGCTGGATGCCCATCATCCGCAACCCTTGCCCGCCTGGGTCAAGCTGTTCAAGAAGACCTTCCGCTTCACTGGTCCCGAGATCGTCAACGAGCTGCTGATGAGCTGCGGCTATCTGCCGGGCTGTCATCGTGACGACTGTCCGGTACAGGCTCGCGTGCTGGACGCCGGCCCGCGCTGGGCCGAGCCGGGTGCCCTGGAGGCGATCCATGCGGATGCCTGACACCAGCTCGTCCTCTTCACTCCCCCTTCCCTCTCGCAGGTAGCCCGCCGATGGACTCCCTTACCCAGATCTGCCTCGGAGCCGCCGTGGGCGGTGCCGTCATGGCGCCCGCCATCCGACGCTTGCCCGTCGAAAGACGCGGCGCTGCCATCCGTCGTGCATTGCTCGGTGGAGCGGCACTCGGCACCCTGCCCGATCTCGACGTAATGATTGATTACGGCGATGCCGTCGCCAATTACACCCATCATCGCGGCTTCAGCCATTCCCTGCCGGTGCTGGGGCTGCTGGGCATTCTGCTCGGCTGGCTGCTCGCCCGTCTTCCACGCCTGGCACCATTGGGGCATGGCCGCCTGATCGCCTACTGCCTGCTGTGCCTGGTCACGCACCCGCTGCTGGATGCCTTCACCACCTATGGCACCCAGCTGCTGTGGCCATGGCCAAGCCGACCGGTGAGCCTGGCCAGCATCTTCATCATCGACCCGCTCTACACCCTGCCGCTGCTGATCACCGGCCTGTGGGTCGCCATACGCGGCCATGCGGGACGATTGCTGGCCACTGGCCTGATGCTCTCGAGCCTCTATCTTGGCTGGGGGCTGGCCGCCAAGAGCTGGGTGGAACATCGCATGGCGCCGGTATTGGCCAGTCAGGGGTTCACGAACGCCCCACGCATGGTGCAGCCCACGCCCTTCAACAGCCTGCTATGGCGGGTCAGCGTGGTCACGCCACTGGCAGATCACGAATGGATGGTCGGCGTCTTCGATTCCGACGAGCAACTGATGGCACTGGCGCGACGGGATTTCCCGCGCCAGCCAGCGCTGCATGCCGAGGTCGGGAAGCTTGAGGATGGACAGCGTCTGCGCTGGTTCGCCGCGCCCTACCTGCGGGCGAGCCGCGAGCGGACATCAGAGGGCGAGACGCTGCTGGCGGTGACCGATACCCGCCTGGGCTCGCCCGGCTATCACCCCTTCCGTTTCGCGCTGGCCCGCCAGACCAGCACACGTGAATGGCATTCTCTGGACGACAGCCAGCGACTGCCCAGTCAGCGTGTCGATCGCGCTGCCTTGCTGAGCCTCTGGCAAGCCATCCATGACCCGGCATCTCGCATGCAGCCAAGCCAGCGCACCGTCTCTGCCACGCCCTCCAGCCCCTCGGCCGAGACAAGATAAAGCGCCGCTGATGAAGGCCCGAGAGACGACAACGCCCGCCATGGAAGCCATGGCGGGCGTTATCGTCTCAGTACTGCGGACAGGATCAGCCGAGGTACTTGATCATCACCCCAGCGGCCACCGCCGAGCCGATCACACCGGCCACGTTCGGCCCCATCGCATGCATCAGCAGGAAGTTGTGCGGGTTGTACTCAAGCCCGACCTTGTTGGAGACACGTGCCGCCATCGGTACCGCCGAGACACCGGCCGACCCGATCAGCGGATTGATCGGCGTCTTCGAGACCTTGTTCATCAGCTTGGCCATCAAGACACCGCAGGCCGTGCCGATGCCGAAGGCGACCACGCCGAGGGCCAGAATGCCCAGCGTCTCCACCGCCAGAAACTTGTCGGCCTGCAGCTTGGAGCCCACCGACAGTCCCAGGAAGATGGTAGTGATGTTGATCAGCGCGTTCTGGGCGGTATCCGACAGACGCTCCACCACACCGCACTCGCGCATCAGGTTACCGAAGCAGAACATGCCCAGCAGCGGTGCGGCGTCCGGCAGCAGCATCGCCACCATGATCAACAGCACCAGCGGGAACAAGATCTTCTCGGTCTTGGAGACCGGACGCAGCTGCGTCATCACCAGGCTGCGTTCCTTGGCGGTGGTCAGCGCGCGCATGATCGGCGGCTGGATCATCGGCACCAGTGCCATGTAGGAGTAGGACGCCACGGCGATCGCCCCCAGCAGCTCCGGCGCCAGCAGACTGGCGACGTAGATGGAGGTCGGGCCGTCCGCACCACCGATGATGCCGATGGCCGCCGATTGCTGCAGGCTGAAGTCCATCAGCCCCATCGAGGTCAACGCCACCGCGCCCAACAGCGTCGCGAAGATGCCGAACTGCGCCGCCGCCCCGAGGAACAGGGTCTTGGGGTTGGCCAGCAACGGACCGAAATCCGTCATCGCCCCAACGCCCATGAAGATCACCAACGGCGCGATGCCGGAAGCGATCGCCACGCTGTAGAAGCTGTACAGCATGCCGTTGGAGAAGCCACCATCCAGCGCCATGTTGCTGGCCTGCTGTTTGAGCACTGCGGGAATCTCGCCATGCAGTGCCTGCTCCACCGCGTGGCGCGCCTCATCCAGCGGCAGGCTGGCGATGTTGACGTTGAGCAGATTGGCCATCGAAGCCAGCAGCTCCGGCTTGCCGAGATGCGCCGCCTGCTCGGCAGCAGACAGCGCCAGTCCGGCTTCCGGAATGTTGGCCAGAATGCCACCGAAGCCGATCGGCACCAGCAGCAGGGGTTCGAAGTTCTTGCGGATCGCCAGATAAAGCAGGCCAAGGCCGATGACGATCATCGCCAGCTGGCCGAAGCTCATGTTGTAGAGCCCCGAGCCGTGCCAGAGGTTGAGTATCTTGTCCATGTCGTGTCGCCTTGCAGAGGAGCATCACCGACCGGCCCGTCGTGCATGCCGACGGGCCGGACACACCGGCTCAGAGGGTGATCAGAACGTCGCCGACACTGACACTGTCGCCTTCCTTGACCTTCACCGCGGAGACGGTACCGGCCTGGTGGGCACGGATCTCGGTCTCCATCTTCATGGCCTCGAGAATGATCACGACATCTCCTTCCGCCACGCTGTCACCGACGGCGACATTGACCTTGAAGATGTTGCCCGCCAGCGGCGCATTCACCGGCTCACCGGAGGCGGCCTGGGCGGCAGGTGCCGCGGCTGCCGGAGCCGATGCCGCAGGCTCGCTGGCCTGCACCTGGGTGATGTCTCCGCCTTCGGCAACCTCGACGACATACTGCTTGCCGTTGACGTTCAGGGTGTAGGTCTGCGGGCCGCTCGACGCGCCTTGAGCACTGACGGCCGGAGCACCAGAGACCGGCGCTGCGGCGGCCTTGGATGCCTTGTCATCGACAGCCTGCGGGGCGGGCTCGAAGGCATCCGGGTTGCCACGGTTGCGCAGGAACTTGAGGCCGATCTGCGGGAAGAGTGCATAGGTCAGCACGTCATCGGTCTCGCGTTCGCCGCTCTCCAGCGCGATACCTTCCTCCCTGGCCTTGCCCTTGAGCTCCTCACGCAGACGCTCCATCTCCGGCGTCAGGTTGTCTGCCGGGCGGCAGGTGATCGGCTCGGCGCCTTCCAGCACGCGGGACTGAAGTTCGCTGTCGAAGGGTGCCGGCGCCGCGCCATATTCCCCCTTGAGCAACGCCTGCACTTCCTTGGAGATCGACTTGTAGCGCTCGCCCATCATCACGTTCATCACCGACTGGGTGCCGACGATCTGTGAGGTTGGGGTCACCAGCGGGATGTAGCCCAGGTCCTTGCGTACGCGCGGAATCTCGGCGAGCACGTCATCCAGCTTGTCACCGGCGCCCTGCTCCTTGAGCTGGCCTTCCATGTTGGTGAGCATGCCACCCGGCACCTGGGCGACCAGAATGCGCGAATCGATACCGCGCAGACTGCCCTCGAATGCCGCGTATTTCTTGCGCACTTCGCGGAAGTAGGCCGCGATATCCTCGAGCTTCTCGAGGTCCAGTCCGGTATCGCGCTCGGTGCCTGCCAGCATCGCGACGACCGATTCGGTCGGGCTGTGGCCGTAGGTCATCGACATCGAGGAGATGGAGGTGTCGACGTTGTCGATGCCCGCCTCGATGGCCTTGAGAGCCGTGGCGGTGGAAAGCCCGGTGGTGGCATGGCACTGCATGTGGATCGGGATCGACAGGCTCGCCTTGAGGCGCGAGACCAGCTCGAAGGCGGTATACGGCGTCAGCAGGCCCGCCATGTCCTTGATCGCCAGCGACTGGGCCCCCATGGACTCGATCTTCTGCGCCAGCTCCACCCACATCTCCAGCGTGTGCACGGGGCTCACGGTGTAGGAGATGGTGCCCTGGGCATGCTTGCCCTGATCCAGCACTGCCTTGAGCGGACGCTCGAGGTTGCGCGGGTCATTCATCGCGTCGAAGACACGGAAGACATCGACACCGCTGGTCGCGGCACGCTTGACGAAGGCATCCACCACGTCATCGGCGTAATGACGATAGCCGAGCAGGTTCTGGGCGCGCAGCAGCATCTGCTGCTGAGTCTTGGGCATCGCTTCCTTCAAGGCACGTATGCGCGCCCAGGGGTCTTCGCCCAGGTAGCGAATGCAGGCGTCGAAGGTCGCGCCGCCCCAGCTCTCCAGCGACCAGAAGCCGATGTCGTCCAGCTTGGCGGCGATCGGCAGCATGTCATCGAGGCGCATGCGCGTGGCCAGCAATGACTGATGCGCGTCGCGCAGTACCACATCCGTGATGCCCAGCGGTTGCTTGTCCATGAGTGATCCCTTGTTCTTTATAATGTGGATATCGGGTTCTGCCGTGGTGGCAGGCTTGCCTTTCACCGCGCCTGCCACACAGAATATTGCACTCGAGAGGTGGTCTCCCCACCGGACGGCTCATGATAGAATCGCCGCTTTCTCGCTGCGGTGTCGCTCCGGCGCTCCGAGAGTACCAGCAGCACCGACGACTTCCGCGAGATCTCAGTGCTTGTGATGATCCTGGCGAAAGCGGTGAATCGCCGCCGCCATGACAGCCGTCAGTTCGCTGTCATCCTCTGCTGCAGAGGCCGCCGAGACAGGCGCGCGCGTCGTGCGCGGTGCAGCCGGTAGCGGCGCGGGCGCAAAACGGTCCACCAGCTTGGCCATCGCCATCATGGCGACTACCAGCAGACTTAGAAACACGAACACGAACCCCATCCCGAACACCATCAGGTTCAAGCCTTCACCGAGCAGATCATTCTCTTGCATGCCAGTGTCCTCGAGTCATTCTCGTCATCGCGCCAATCAGGGTGCGGCATGAGCGATGATTGCCCATGCCTTCGATGATGCTCGACACGTCCAAGCGTTCACGCCGTTGCGTCGCTGGCCACTGTCGACACCCCATGCAGCGGCATTCAGTGCTTGTTGATCGCTTTAAAGTGCCTGATTCCACGGCAATTGCAATGACACCATCGTTGACCCCACAAGCCCTCGCGCGGGCTGGCCGCATCGGCATCGCGCCGATGGAAGGCGTGATTGATGACATCACGCGCGAATGTCTCACCGGCCTTGGCGGCTATGACTGGTGTGTGACGGAATTCGTGCGCGTGACGCATGTCAAGCTACCGCCTCGCGTCTTCAAGCGTATCTGCCCGGAGCTGCTGGAAGCCTCCCCGACACGGACGGCACGCACACGACACGACACACCGGTCGCATTGCAGCTGTTGGGTGCCGACCCCGAGGCGCTGGGCATCAACGCTCGCGTCGCGGCACGCCTGGGGGCACCCAGCGTCGACATCAACTTCGGCTGCCCGGCCAAGACCGTCAACCGTCACGACGGAGGCGCAGCCCTGCTGCGCTCGCCGGACCGCGTCTTTCGTGCGGTGGAGGGCGTGCGCGATGCCCTCAAGGGCACCGGGGTACCCGTCACGGCCAAGATTCGCCTCGGCTTCAACGACCGTCGCCTGGCACTGGCATGCGCTCAGGCAGCCCAGGCCGGGGGCGCCACGCAGCTGGTCGTGCATGGGCGCACCAAACAGGAAGGCTATCGTCCGCCAGCGCACTGGGAATGGATCGGCAAGATCACGTCCGAACTCTCCATTCCGGTCGTTGCCAATGGGGACATCTGGGACATGCCCTGCTATTGGCGGGCTCGCTCACTGTCCGGCTGTCGCGATGTGATGCTGGGGCGTGCCGCCCTGGCCGACCCCTTCCTCGCGGCGCGCATCAAGCACTGGCAGATGACCGGGGAGTTGCTGCCCGAGACGGACTGGACACAGCGTGCACAGGTGCTGCTCTCCCACGCCGAACGCTGCGCCCATCTGCCTGACAAGGTGATGGTGCCGCTGCTCAAGCAGTGGATGAACATGATGCGCCAGAGCGGCAACGAGGAAGCGGAACGTCGCTTCCAGGCCATCAAGCGCCACAAGGGGCGCGCCGAATTCTTCACCGGTCTGGTTGCAGGTACCTCGCTGGCATTGGCGCCGAGTCTGTTGACATCGGTGACCCGCATGCCGGAATCCGCCGACTTGCCCGCCCTCGCCTGATCCGTCCGAAACAAAAAAAGGCGCCCCTCGCGAAAAGGGCGCCCTAGCGATCGTCCGCCCGAAGGCGTGACATCACAGTCAAGGAAAACGGGGAACTGTCAGACATGACATGAAGGCAAGGATCGAGGCCATGCCGGCTGAGACCGAAGATGCCTGACTTTTCTTCAGACGAAGAAAAACCCGCTTCAGTGAAGCGGGTTTTTCAATTGGCGCGCCCTGGAGGATTCGAACCTCCGACCGCCTGATTCGTAGTCAGGTACTCTATCCAGCTGAGCTAAGGGCGCATAAACCTTGAAATCTGTGGCCTGAGCATTTCAAATGTCTTCAGGACTTGACTTGCGAGTGTTGTGTCTTTCCAACACCGTCTTGCATTGCAGTGGCGCGCCCTGGAGGATTCGAACCTCCGACCGCCTGATTCGTAGTCAGGTACTCTATCCAGCTGAGCTAAGGGCGCATCTTACTGCATTTGTACCTAATGGCGGAGAGAGAGGGATTCGAACCCTCGATAGGGCTATAAACCCTATACTCCCTTAGCAGGGGAGCGCCTTCAGCCACTCGGCCACCTCTCCTCATCAGGTACGGCGCATATCTTACTCATTTGATTGGGCTTTGTCTAGCCCCTGTGTCGATTTTTTGGCTTCGATGCAGAGCATCTCATCACCATTCGACAACAGGCTCGAGGCTGCGCGCCCCCAAGCAATCTCCCCGCATGAACCAGAACATGACGATGGCTAGCCTGTCGTCGCGTCTCGTTCGAGGGAGCGGGAATAATACCCAAGAAGAAGTCGTCTGTCTCCCCCTTTCCAGGAAAAAAGTGAATTTTTTCCTTATGGAACACTGACTTGACGCTCAGCCGCCCATTCAGCTCTGCCTGATGCCTCCGACGCATGCATCTGAGCCTGAACGGATCGAGTCACTCAGGCCGCCAGGACCGGGCAACGCCCAGACCGCACAGACCATATCCCAGAAACACGAACGCCAACCAGGTGGACAGCGTAGTTGGCGTTCGTGTGGTGCTCTCGAGAGTATCCGGAGCCATCTGGTGGGCATGACATGCCATCAGGCGATGGCATCACCATTGTCTTCCTTCTCGCGCTGGATACGCTGATAGATCTCTTCACGATGGACGGCGACGTCCTTGGGTGCGTTGACACCGATTCGCACCTGATTTCCCTTCACACCGAGCACGGTGACGGTGATGTCATCACCAATCATCAGCGTTTCACCTACTCTACGGGTCAGGATGAGCATGACTGATCTCCTTGTCAGTAATTCATACAGCCGGGACGGCAACAGGATTCGAAGTCAGCGACCGGCAGGGACGAGCCGGCCACCGAGGTGCATGAGGCCTGGAGATTATGCGTCATGCATGCTCCGACGGCCAACACCACCCCTTCATATCAACTGAATGACTCGTTGAATGAAAGCACCCGACACACCGGCTCTCCCCCAGAAGGTGCGATCGCCAATGTATCGGGTGCATGAGGCAGGGCCCCTGGCGCTCCTTGCCGGGCCTCACTTCCATGCAGTGCAGTCCCTGGCGGAAGGACGAGCCACCCACGGGTGGCAAGTCACTTCATCTGAGCACCATTGTGCTGATCATTCAATGCAAATCAGGCAGTCTCGTCGCTGACGGCTTCCGCATCCAGGCCGAAGGCGGTGTGCAGTGCACGCACGGCCAGCTCCATGAACTTCTCGTCGATCAGAACGGAGATCTTGATCTCGGACGTGGACACCATGCGGATGTTGATGCCCTCTTCCGCCAGCACGCGGAACATCTTGGAGGCGACACCGGCATGGGAACGCATGCCGACACCGACCAGCGAGACCTTGGCGATATTGTCATCGCCTCTGAGCTCACCGCCGCCGACGGACGGAATGACCGTCTCGTTGAGGATACGCTGGGTCGCCTTGAAGTCGCTCTTGGCCACCGTGAAGGAGAAGTCGGTCGTATTGCCGTCCGGGGAGACGTTCTGGACGATCATGTCGATCTCGATGTTGGAATCGGCGATCGGGCCCAGAATCTTGGAGGCGACACCCGGAATGTCCGGCGTGTTGAGCAGGGTCAGCTTGGCTTCGTTGACATTGAAGGCAATGCCGGAGATCAGCGGTTCTTCCATGTTGTCTTCTTCCTCAGCGACGATCAGGGTACCCGGGCCATCCTCGAAGGAAGACAGCACACGCAGGGGAACATTGTACTTGCCGGCGAATTCCACCGAACGGATCTGCAGGATCTTGGAGCCAAGGCTCGCCATTTCCAGCATTTCCTCGACGGTCACCGTCTCCAGACGACGTGCCTTGGAGCACACACGTGGATCAGTGGTGTAGACACCATCGACATCGGTATAGATCTGACACTCGTCCGCCTTGAGGGCTGCCGCCAGGGCGACGCCGGTGGTATCGGAGCCACCGCGCCCCAGTGTCGTGATATTGCCTTCATCATCGACCCCCTGGAAGCCAGCGACCACCACGACCTTGCCAGCATCGAGGTCTTCGCGCAGGTCATCGGTGTCGATGCGCTGGATACGCGCCTTGGTGTGCGCGCTATCGGTACGAATGCCTACCTGAGCGCCGGTATAGGAGGTCGCGTCGACACCGATCTTCTGCAGTGCCATGGCCAGCAGGGAGATGGTCACCTGCTCACCGGTAGAGACCAGCATGTCCATTTCGCGCGGCGTCGGGTCATCGTTGATCTCGCTGGCGAGACCGATCAGTCGGTTCGTCTCGCCACTCATGGCTGAGACGACCACGACAACCTGATGTCCTTCGTCGCGGAATCGCTTGACCTTCTCGGCGACGGCCTTGATCCGCTCCACCGAGCCGACCGAAGTGCCTCCGAACTTCTGAACGTATAGCGCCATGTGCGTTTCCGTTATCCGTGTCCGTTTGCGTTGTCCCCACATGAGACTCATGCGGGCCCAAAAAGAGGCCGGGTCTCCTCACGAGAAGCCCGGCCTTCATCTTGTCTTCTTACCCCAGCTGGGCGTCTACCCAGGCTGGCACGCCGGCCAGTGCCCCGGGAAGCGATGCGGCATCACTGCCACCGGCCTGCGCCATGTCAGCACGACCACCGCCCTTGCCACCGACCTGCTCAGCCACGTGACGCACCAGATCACCCGCCTTGATGCGCGAGGTCAGATCATCGGTGACGCCCGCAATCAGGCTGACCTTGTCACCATCCGCGACGCCAAGCACCAGAATGCCGGAACCCAGCTTGGATTTCAGGTCATCCATCAGGCCACGCAACTCCTTGCCGGAGACGCCTTCGACCTGCTTGGCCAGTACCTTGAGCCCCTGGACATCCGCGATGTCGCTCAGCATGTCACTGGCAGAAGCGGACGCCAGCTTGGCCTTCAGACGCTCAAGCTCCTTCTCGAGACCGCGGTTGCGCTCAAGCAGACTGGTGACACGCTCCTCGACCTGCTCCGGCTTGGCCTTGAGGCGCTCACCCAGACGAGTCAGGGTCGCTTCCTGCGCCAGCAGGAAATCACGTGCCGCACGGCCAGTGATGGCTTCGATGCGGCGCACGCCGGAGGCGATGCCAGTCTCGGCGATGATGTGCATCTGACCGATGTCACCACTGCGCTTGACGTGAGTCCCGCCACACAGCTCGATGGAGAAGGCATTCTGACCGATGGTCAGCACGCGAACCTGCTCACCATACTTGGCATCGAAGAGTGCCGCCGCGCCGCGCGCCTTGGCTTCATCGAGAGTCATGAACTCGATGGTGGTCTCGGCGTTGGCGAGAATCTGCGCATTGACGATGCGCTCGACCTCGGAGAGCTGTTCTGCGGTCATCGCCTCAAAGTGACTGAAGTCGAAGCGCAGGCGCTCGGCCGTCACCAGCGAGCCCTTCTGCTGGACATGCTCACCCAGCACCTGGCGCAGCGCTTCATGCAGCAGGTGCGTGGCGGAGTGGTTGCGCACGGAGGCAGCACGCAGATCTGCATCGACCTGCGGACGCACCGCGTCGCCCACCGCGAGCGAACCTTCGATCAGCACACCGTGATGCAGATGATGTCCGGCCTGCTTCTGGGTATCACTGACCTGGAAACGGCCGCCCTCCAGATGCAGATAACCGGTATCGCCCGCCTGACCACCGGACTCGCCATAGAACGGCGTGGTATCGAGTACCACGATGCCCTTGGTATCGGCCTCGAGACGCTCGAGCGTATTACCTTCGCTGTCGAACAGCGCGGTGACGGTCGCCTCACCCTCGAGGTGATCATAGCCGGTGAATTGCGTCTCGCCTTCCAGCGTCAGGTTGGCGGAATAGTCGCCCCCGAAATTGCTGGCAGCACGTGCACGCTCACGCTGAGCTTCCAGCGCGGCCTCGAAACCGGCCTCATCGAGGATCAGTTCGCGCTCGCGGCAGATGTCGGCGGTCAGGTCGTAGGGGAAGCCGTAGGTATCGTAGAGCTTGAAGATGGTTTCGCCGTCGAGGGTATTGCCATCCAGCTCGGCGATGGCCTCCTCGAGCAGCTTCATGCCGTGCTCCAGCGTACGCGCGAACTGCTCCTCTTCCTTGAGCAGCACACGCTCGATCTGCTCACGCGCAGAGCGCAGTTCCGGATAGGCATCGCCCATCTCGGCATCCAGCGCCGCGACCAGCTTGTAGAAGAAGCTGCCGCGCGCGCCCAGCTTGTGACCGTGACGCACGGCACGGCGGATGATGCGACGCAGCACGTAGCCACGCCCTTCGTTGGACGGCAGCACGCCATCGGCGATCAGGAAGGCACACGAACGGATGTGATCCGCCACCACGCGCAGCGAGGGAGTGGTGATGTTGTCATGACCGATGATCTCGGCCGCCGCCGCCAGCAGATTCTGGAACAGGTCGATCTCGTAGTTGGAGTGCACGCCCTGCATCACGGCCGCGACGCGCTCCAGCCCCATGCCGGTATCGATGGACGGCTTGGGCAGCGGGTTCAGCGTGCCTTCGGCATCACGATCGAACTGCATGAAGACCAGGTTCCAGATCTCGATGTAGCGATCGCCATCTTCGTCCGGGCTGCCCGGCGGGCCACCGGCGACGTCTTCACCGTGATCATAGAAGATCTCGGAAGACGGGCCACAGGGGCCGGTGTCGCCCATCTGCCAGAAATTGTCCTCGTCGAGACGCGAGAAGCGGTTCTGATCGATGCCGACCTCGTTGAACCAGATGTCACGGGCTTCGTCATCGCTGACGTGCACGGTGACCCACAGCTTCTCCTTCGGCAGGCCCAGCTCTTCGGTCAGGAACTTCCAGGCGAACTGGATGGCTTCGCGCTTGAAGTAGTCACCGAAGCTGAAGTTGCCCAGCATCTCGAAGAAAGTGTGGTGACGTGCGGTGTAACCGACGTTGTCCAGGTCATTGTGCTTGCCGCCGGCGCGCACGCAGCGCTGTGCGGAGGTGGCACGGCTGTAGCCACGCGGATCACGGCCCAGGAAGACATCCTTGAAGGGCACCATGCCGGCGTTGGTGAACAGCAGGGTCGGGTCGTTGTTCGGCACCAGAGAACTGGTGGGAACGATGGTATGCCCCTGCTTCTCGAAATAGGTCAGGAAGGCGTTTCTGATTTCTGCGCTTTTCATAGAGGTTCCGTAGCGATGTGCGTAAAGACGCTCCGGGGGTCTTCTTCTGCATGACTTCCGCATGGTTTCTGCATATTCATCCATGTGGGAATGCATGGAGGTGCAATGAAAAGCATGAAAGAAGGCGCCTGCCCCGTGCCGTCGCAAGACGACCTAGTATAACGCCTGTTCGCGCAAGCTAAAGGGGGGGAAATGGCTTGAGTGACCGGTTTGCGCGTTCCGAGCCATTACCCGGGCAATGGCTGGCCTCACGCCTCGTCTTCCGTCCAGGCGGACTCCATGGCGTAGCGCAACTGCTCGTAGTCGAAGCCGCGCTGGAGCAGGAAGCGCTCTCGGCGCGCACGCTCCTTGTGACCCTCGCCCGCTGAGGAAAAGCGCCTTGCCAACGTCTCGCGCGCCAGCTCGAAGAAGTCCACCGCATCAACATGTCCGAAGGCATCAGGCACCGGATCACAGGCAGCACGCATCACGGCACCTGACGTCTCGTTGTCGATGCCACGCTGGCGCAACTCCTGCTGGATACGCCTGGGGCCCTGCCCCCTCAGCACCCGTGTCCGCAGGAAGCTGGCGGCGAAGCGCTCATCGGATTGCAGGCCTTCCTCGACCAGACGCTCCAGCACTTCCTCGATCAGCAGCTCGACCTCATCACGACTCAAGCGCGTCTCGGCGCCCTCCTCGCCACTCGCGGACTGCTCCGCCAGCGCATCATCGCTGACGGTCTGCAGGTAGTCGCGCTCCTTGAGATAGTCGTGCAGCTCGCGACGGCTGTGCTCGCGGCGTGCCAGACGTGCGATGGCGTCATTGCGGGCACGCCGTTGCGGCGTCATCGCGCCGACATCGAGGGGCTGATAGTCCGGCCCGACGGTCTCTCTTTCCTGATCGTGCATGTTGGCGCTCCTTTCTGGAGAGGCACCCAAGATGGCGAAATCCCCGGTGCAAAACGCACAGCGCCCGCCACCGAAAACGGGGCGGGCGCTGCAGATCACTGAAAGGCGCTGAAATCAGCGCTCAATGAACACGTTCTCGAGCAGGTCTCAATCGAGATCCAGATCATCTTCATTTTCGGCGACCACTTCTTCCTTGGCCTCTTCCTTGGTTTCCGGAGAAGCCAGCAGCTGGGCGCGAATCTGGCTCTCGATCTCTTCCATGATCGCGGGGTTATCCTCCAGATACTGGGCGGAGTTGGCCTTGCCCTGACCGATCTTGCTGCCCTGGTAGCTGTACCAGGCACCTGCCTTGCCGACCAGACCACACTGCACGCCCAGATCAATGACCTCACCGGCGTGGTAGATGCCCTTGCCGTAGAGAATCTGGAACTCGGCCTGGCGGAACGGCGGCGCGACCTTGTTCTTCACGACCTTGACGCGAGTCTCGTTACCGGTGACTTCATCGCCGGACTTCACGGAGCCGGTACGACGGATGTCGAGACGGACACTCGAGTAGAACTTCAGCGCGTTACCACCGGTGGTGGTTTCCGGGCTACCGAACATCACCCCGATCTTCATGCGGATCTGGTTGATGAACACCACCATGCAGTTGGCATTCTTGATGTGACCCGTCACCTTGCGCAGCGCCTGGGACATCAGACGCGCCTGCAGGCCGACGTGGGAGTCACCCATCTCACCCTCGATCTCGGCACGCGGCGTCAGGGCTGCCACGGAATCGACGATGATGACGTCGACACCACCGGAGCGCACCAGCATGTCGACGATCTCGAGTGCCTGCTCACCGGTATCCGGCTGGGAGACCAGCATCTCGTCCAGATTGACGCCCAGCTTCTCGGCGTAGGACGGATCCAGCGCGTGCTCGGCATCGATGAAGGCACACACCTTGCCCTGCTTCTGGGCCTGGGCGATGACCGAGAGCGTCAGTGTCGTCTTGCCCGAGGATTCCGGACCGTAGATCTCGACCACTCGACCGAAAGGCAGGCCACCGATGCCGAGCGCGATATCCAGGCCCAGAGACCCGGTGGATACCGACGGGATGGCCACACGCGGGGCATCGCCCATGCGCATGACGGCGCCCTTGCCGAACTGGCGCTCGATCTGGGACAGCGCCGCGTTCAGCGCCTTGGTACGATTGTCGTCCTGTGCCATGTGGCCTCCTGTCGAACGGCGGCGCCGCATGGGCAACCACCTGAAATAGGAAATTCTCAAGCTTCGGGTGATGCAGAGACTGTCAGCCTAGCGGCTGGGCTGTCATGGCAAAACCCTGTATACATGGACAGTATGATGCCGCATGTTTCATCGTTCTGCCAGTCCGGTGATGCGCTTTTTCAGGCAGCAGTCTCAACGCAGAGGGTTGCATGCGTCTCGAGCCTCACCAGTTCAGCCCTGCCAGGCTTCCACGTATTCGATCAAGCCTTGCAATGCCACCCTCACGGCGGCGTCGCGCACGGCCTGCCGGTCTCCCGGAAAGTGGAAACACCGCGCCTGCTGTCGCGCCTCACTGCCCCATGCCAGCCACACCGTCCCCACGGGCTTTTCTTCACTGCCGCCTCCCGGACCCGCCACACCACTGATTGCCACCCCCAATTCGGCACCGCTGTCACGACACGCTCCCTTGACCATCTCGCGCACGACGGCCTCGGAGACTGCCCCGAAGTCCGCGAGCGATGCTTCGCTGACGCCAAGCAGACGCCGCTTGGCCGCATTCGAGTACGTCACATAGCCCGCCTCGAAATAGCCGGAGCTACCGGAAATCGCCGTGATCGCGGCACTCACGCCGCCCCCGGTGCATGACTCTGCAGCAGTGATCTGGACTCCGCGCGCCAATGCCAGCGCCTGCAGCTGCTCGGCCAGTGCATTCGCATCCGGTGCCTCGGACGTCGTATCCGTCAATCGGGCCATGAACGAACTCCTTTCTAGAAGTGGTCTGAGGAAAAGGGAAGCGAGCAGGAGGCATCACAGGCATTGGAGCCGGCCGCGCCAGTCCGTAGAATATCGCGCATCCCGCATGCCGTGTTCTCGCATGTGCGTCTTTTTCCCATTGCAGTGCAGTCAAGGAAGTCCATGGCCATGGCCAAGAACAGCGCGCCCCAGATGACGCCGATGATGGCGCAGTACATGAAGATCAAACGCGAGCACCCCGGTGTGCTGCTGTTCTATCGCATGGGCGACTTCTATGAGCTGTTCCATGAGGACGCCAAGCGAGCCGCGCAACTGCTCGACATCACCCTGACGGCACGTGGCAGCTCCGGCGGCTCCCCCATTCCCATGGCAGGGGTGCCTTATCACAGCGCCGAGGGTTACCTGGCACGCCTGGTGAAAATGGGCGAATCCGTGGCCATCTGCGAGCAGATCGGCGATCCCGCGACCACCAAGGGCCCCGTCGAGCGCAAGGTGGTGCGCATCGTCACACCGGGCACCCTGCATGACGAGGCGCTTCTGGATGCCAGCCGTGACAATCTGCTGGTGGCGCTGCATCGAGACGGTGAGACCTGGGGCCTGGCGGCACTGGAGCTTTCCTCAGGACGCTTCAGCGTACTGGAAGTCAATGGCGATGAAGAACTGCTGGCCGAGATCCAGCGTCTGTCACCCGCCGAGCTGATGGTCGGCGAGAGTCGTGAACTGCCAAGCAGTCTTGCCTCACGCCCGGGCCTGACCCGTCAGAGCGACTGGCATTTCGACCATGAGACCGCGTTGCGCCTGCTGTGCGATCAGTTCGGCGTTCAGGACCTTAATGGTTTCGGTTGCAGTCATCTGACCTGCGCGGTCACCGCTGCTGGTGCCCTGCTCGACTACGCACGTGACACGCAGCGCACCGGTCTGCCCCACGTGACGGCGCTGGCCGTCGAGAGTCGCGACGATTCGGTCGTGATCGATGCCGCCAGCCGTCGCAACCTCGAGATCGACACCAACCTGGGCGGCAGCAGCGACAACACGCTGGCCAGTGTGCTGGACGTGACTGCCACCGCGATGGGCTCACGCCTGCTCAAGCGCTGGCTCAACCGTCCGCTGCGCGATCAGACCCAGATCGGCCAGCGCCAGGCGGCAGTGCAGCGCTTGATGGAGGGTGACTACCCCTTCGAACTGCAAGGCCTGCTCAAGCGGATCGGCGATGTGGAGCGCATTCTGGCGCGTGTTGCACTGCGCAGCGCCCGCCCGCGGGACATGGCGCGCCTGCGTGATGGCCTCAATACACTGCCAGAGCTGCGTGCCGTGCTCGCCAGCGTCGAGAAAGGCAGTGCCATCGATGACCTGCGCGATGGCATCCGCCTGTTCCCCGCCCTCTCGGCCATGCTCAGCGAAGCGCTGATCGAGAATCCGCCGGTCGTGCTGCGCGATGGCGGGGTGATCGCCGATGGCTACGACGATGAGCTGGACGAGTATCGCGGCCTCTCCGAGAACGCCGGTCAGTATCTGGTGGCCCTCGAGACTCGTGAGCGTGAGCGCACCGGCATCAGCAACCTCAAGGTCGGCTACAACCGCGTGCATGGTTACTTCATCGAGCTGCCGCGTTCCCAGTCAGCGGAAGCTCCGCCGGAATACATCCGCCGCCAGACGCTCAAGAATGCCGAGCGCTTCATCATCCCGGAACTCAAGGAATTCGAGGACAAGGCGCTGTCGGCCAAGTCCAAGTCGCTGGCCCGCGAGAAGCTGCTGTATGAGCACCTTCTGGATGACCTGAATACCGAACTGGATGGCCTGCAGCAGACGGCACGCGCCCTGGCGTCACTGGATGTGCTCACCGCCTTCGCTGATCGCGCCGCCGCACTGGACTTCGTCCGCCCACAGCTCAGCGACACGCCGGGAATCGACATCGAAGGCGGCCGCCACCCGGTGGTGGAACATGTCAGCGACCACCCCTTCGTGCCCAACGACGTGCGCTTTGACGATGCGCGCCGCATGCTGGTGATCACCGGCCCCAACATGGGCGGTAAATCCACCTACATGCGTCAGACCGCGCTGATCGCACTGCTCGCGCATACCGGCAGCTTCGTACCCGCCGCTCGCGCCTGCATCGGCCCGCTGGATCGAATCTTCACGCGTATCGGCTCCTCGGATGACCTGGCCGGTGGCCGCTCGACCTTCATGGTCGAGATGACCGAGACTGCCAGCATCCTGCACAACGCCACCGACGAGAGTCTGGTGCTGATGGATGAGATCGGTCGCGGCACCTCGACCTTCGATGGCCTGTCATTGGCCTGGGCAAGCGCCGAGCACCTGGCCCGCACGCGCGCCTTCACGCTGTTCGCGACCCATTATTTCGAGATGACGGCACTCCCCGAGCACGTCGATGGCGTGGCCAACGTTCACCTGACTGCCGCAGAGCATGGCGATGGCATCGTCTTCATGCACCGTGTCGAGGAGGGGCCGGCAAGCCAGAGTTATGGCCTGCAGGTTGCCCAGCTGGCCGGGGTCCCGCAGAACGTCATCCTGCGTGCACGTGAGAAATTGACCAGTCTCGAGCAGCAGGAGGTCGATCGTCCACAGGTTGCCCGTGAAGATGCACTCGGCCAGCCAGTACCGCAGCAGAATGATCTCTTCGCGGCACCGCCTCACCCGATCGTCGAAGCCTTGACCCAGCTGGACCCGGATGACCTGAGCCCCAAGCGGGCACTGGAACTCATCTATGAATGGCGCAAGATCCAGTAAGCGGCGGAGTGAGTCGACTGACAAGTCGCATGACACCATGCGCCTGCCGACACTCGACAGTGCGCGATGGGCATAGCACCATTCCAAAACGATCCGCCCACGCTGATTGCGAGGGCGGCAGAGCGCCACTAGAATAACGCCTTATAACACTCGCGCCGCTTATAACCTGAAACTCAAGATGCCGCTCAGACGGCACAGAGTGGCGCTGGACCACGACCTACGAGAGACGCCGACCCGCGTCAGGAGACCCAGATGGCATTCATCGTCACCGAGAACTGCATCCGCTGCAAATACACTGACTGCGTGGAGGTCTGCCCGGTCGATTGCTTCTATGAAGGCCCCAACTTCCTGGTCATCAACCCGGACGAGTGCATCGACTGCGCTCTGTGCGAGCCGGAGTGTCCCGCGGAAGCCATCTTCTCCGAGGACGAAGTGCCGGAGAATCAGAAGGAATTCATCGAGCTGAATGCCGATCTGGCCGAAGTGTGGCCGAACATCAGCGAGAAGAAGGACGCCATGGAAGACGCTGAGAAGTGGGATGGTGTCGAAGGCAAGCTCGAATACCTGGAGCAGTAAATGCCCTGCCCGACCTGACCGGGCAAGCACCAGGTTCTCATCAAGACGGCAGCCACTCCCTCAGGGGTGGCTGCCGTCTTCGTCTTGAGCGCTCATGGTCAGCCAGCCCGGCGGGTGGGGCCGAAAAAAAGGCACAAAAAAGGGCAACCCCGAAAGGTCGCCCGCTCCAAGCGTGTCCCTGTCGATCCGTCCTGGATCGTGTTCCTGGGTGCTGTCCCTGCCCGTCATGGCATCCTGCCATTCAGAGCGCACCGTCACGCATGGGGCATTGTGGCACTGCTTGCGCAGCTGTCCCACCACAATGCCCGTTTCTGCTTATTGCCTGCCCTGCTGTCCTGCTCATGCAACTGCATCGCAGATGCATTGCCCGGCATCCTGCCCGTGCCGCTCCTGACCTACCTCAGCTGACAGTCTCATGATGTTCCGTGATCTGACATCCTTGCCTCGGCATCCTGCCGTCGAGATTCTGCCGCTGATTGCCTCGTCTGCCTGACACGGATGATGTCCCGTCATCCGTCACTCCTGTGAAGGCGAGCTTCCTGACTGCATATCGGGTCGAGACCCATCAACCATCCCTGTCGTGATTGCGCGTCCGCTGCCAATGACGATACCGTCACTCTGGATCTTCCTGATCCGATACTTCCTGTACCTGGCCATTCATCCGTGGTCCCTGGCCATTTCCTGCCCGCTCCTCGGGCAAGATGCCATGCAGTGCTGCTGCTTCCGTCATCCTTGACGGTTCCTGTTCGCTGAACATCCTGTTCAGACGAGTCGGGCATCCTGCCCGACATACTCCCTGGAAGATCATCAAGAGCATCCCGCTCAAGGGTGCGGTGTCCCGCCGCATCCCGCTTCCATGACGCTATTCTGGTCAGCAACCCGTCATCAGGCAACTAGCCAAACCGCTCAGACGCATCGGGACAAACAAGGAAGCTTTTAGATAAAACTTTTTTAAAACAGTGATCTATAGAAAAACATACGATTGAACACGTATCCGGAGTGCAGCAGTTATCCTCTATGTCCTGCATATCTTGTAGGAAAAGGCTTACATGAACTGACTGCAGAGATGGGGAAAGTCCACGTACTTGAGACGCAACCTGCGCGGACAGTACGTGTAACGCACGACGGGGCCGTACCCGAAGGTACGACCCCGTCATGTGGAAGCGTTGTGGATGCCGACGACCAAAGGCGGCACCCACAAGCCTGTCGCCTGTTTACTGGCCCTTGATCTCTTTCAGGCCATTGTAGGCGACATCGCCCAGCTGCTGCTCGATCACCAGCAGGCGGTTGTACTTGGCGACACGGTCAGAGCGGCACAGAGAGCCGGTCTTGATCTGCCCGGCACAGGTACCCACGGCGAGGTCGGCGATGGTGGTGTCTTCGGTCTCGCCACTGCGGTGGGAGATGACCGCAGTGAAGCCAGCGGCCTGCGCCATCTTGATCGCATCCAGGGTCTCGGACAGTGAACCGATCTGGTTGAACTTGATCAGGATGGAGTTGCCGATGCCTTCATCGATACCACGGCTCAGGATGCGCGTGTTGGTGACGAAGAGGTCATCACCGACCAGCTGCACCTTGTCGCCGAGCTTGTCGGTCAGAAGTTTCCAGCCTTCCCAGTCAGACTCATCCATGCCGTCTTCGATGGACACGATGGGGTATTCGTCCGCCAGCTCGGCCAGGTAGTCGACGAAACCACGTGCATCGAAGCTCTTGCCTTCACCAGACAGGTTGTACTGGCCATCCTTGTAGAACTCGGAGGAGGCACAATCCAGCGCCAGGGTCACGTCAGTGCCCAGCGTGTAGCCCGCATCGCTGACCGCCTGCTTGATGACCGCCAGCGCTTCGGCATTGGAGGCAAGGTTCGGTGCGAAACCACCTTCGTCGCCCACGGAAGTGCTCAGATCGCGGCCCTGCAGGACCTTCTTGAGCGCGTGGAAGATCTCGGCGCCGGTGCGCAGCGCTTCACGGAAGGTCGGCGCGCCGACCGGCTGGACCATGAACTCCTGGATGTCGACATTGTTGTCGGCATGCTCGCCGCCATTGATGATGTTCATCATCGGCACCGGCATGGAGTACTTGCCCGGCTGACCGTAGAGCTCGGCGATGTGAGCGTAGAGCTCGATACCCTTGGCCTGGGCAGCTGCCTTGGCAGCGGCCAGGGAGACCGCGAGGATCGCATTGGCACCCAGAGATTCCTTGTTCTCGGTGCCATCCAGCGCCAGCATGGCGTCATCCAGCGCACGCTGGTCCAGTGCATCCATGCCCACGAGACGCTCGCGGATCGGGCCATTGACGGCTTCGACTGCCTTCAGCACACCCTTGCCCAGATAACGGCTCTTGTCGCCATCACGCAATTCCAGCGCTTCGCGCGAACCGGTGGAGGCACCGGAAGGCGCGCAGGCGCTGGCACGTTGTCCACCTTCCAGCACGACCTCGGCCTGTACGGTCGGGTTACCACGGGAATCGAGCACCTCAAGGGCGCGGATTTCGACGATATTGGCCATCTTGTGTCGTCCTCTACACGGGGGATTGAAACACCACGACGGGCATCTTGCCCATAGCGCAAAAAGGCCGCTCACAGGGTAGTGAACGGCCAGTAGTCATGTTCAGCGAATATCCAGCGGCGCAAAGCCCTTCACCAGCGAATCCAGCGATTGCAGCTGGCGCAGGAAGGGTTCGAGCTGATCCAGCGGCAATGCACAAGGGCCGTCACACTTGGCATTGTCCGGGTCCGGATGTGCCTCGAGGAACAGGCCTGCCAGCCCCAGCGCCACGCCGGAACGAGCCAGATCAAAGACCTGCTCACGACGACCACCGGCAGAATCGGCCCGCCCACCCGGGCGTTGCAGCGAGTGGGTGACATCGAACAGCACCGGCAGCCCCGTATCCTTCATCTCGGCCATGCCGAGCATGTCGACCACCAGATTGTTGTAGCCGAAGCTGGAGCCGCGCTCGCACAGCAGAATCCGGTCATTGCCCGCTTCACCGCACTTGGCGACGATATGGCGCATTTCGTGCGGGGCCAGGAACTGCGGCTTCTTGACGTTGATGACGGCACCGGTGCGCGCCATGGCCACGACCAGATCCGTCTGGCGCGCCAGGAAGGCGGGCAGCTGGATGACATCGGCCACTTCGGCCACGGCAGCTGCCTGATGAGGCTCGTGGACGTCAGTGATGATCGGCACGCCAAAGCGCGACTTGATCTCGGCGAGGATCTCGAGACCCTTCTCCATCCCCGGCCCGCGATAGGAGTGCATGGAGCTGCGATTGGCCTTGTCGAAGCTGGCCTTGAAGACGTACGGCATGCCGAGGCGCGATGTCACCTCGACATATTGCTCGGCGACCTCCAATGCCAGCTCACGCGATTCCAGCACGTTCATGCCACCGAAAAGCGTCATCGGCCGATCATTGGCGACTTGCAGGCCTGCAAATTCGATCACGCGTTGTTCGTTGCTCATCACTGCACCGTCCATCAAAAACGTTGCCCACCGGCGGCTCAGCCGCGATGCCCTTGCCTGCCGGACATTCTTGATGAGCCGCCGCGGAAAAGACCCACGGGCGCCACTCTGGCGTGACGCCCGGCGATCACCCTATCACTCGCCGCGAGTCCGCGCCGCCTTGTGATTGAGCGCCGCATTCACGAAGCCGGAGAACAGCGGGTGACCATCACGCGGGGTGGAAGTGAACTCCGGGTGGAACTGACACGCCACGAACCACGGGTGGTCCGGCAGCTCGACCATCTCGACCAGCGAGTTGTCGACGCTGCGGCCCGAGAAGATCAGACCGGCCTCTTCCAGCGCCGGCACGAACTGGTCGTTGACCTCATAGCGGTGGCGGTGACGCTCGACGATCTCATCGCTGCCATAGGCCTGATGCGCCTTGGAGCCGTTGAGCAGACGACAGGCCTGACCGCCCAGACGCATGGTGCCGCCCAGGTCGGATGCCGCGTCACGGGTCTCGATCTTGCCTTCCGGCGTCAGCCATTCAGTGATCAGACCGACCACCGGGTGCTGGGTGTCGTGAGTGAACTCGGTGGAGTTCGCATCAGTCCAGCCGGCCACGTTGCGGGCAAACTCGATGACCGCGACCTGCATGCCCAGACAGATACCCAGATACGGCACCTTGTTCTCACGTGCGAAGCGTGCGGTGGCGATCTTGCCTTCCACACCACGCTCGCCGAAACCGCCCGGCACCAGCACCGCGTCCTTGCCGATTAGACGATCGGTACCGTTGCGCTCGATCTCTTCGGAATCGATGAAGTCGACGTTGACCTTCACACGTCCCTGGATACCGGCATGAATCAGTGCCTCGTTCAGGGACTTGTAGGCGTCCAGCAGCTCCATGTACTTGCCGACCATCGCGATGTTGATGGTCTTGAGCGGGTTGAGCTTGGCATCCAGTACCGACACCCACTCGGACATGTCGGCCTCTTTGGCCTCCAGGCGCAGCTTGTCGCAGACAATCTCATCGAGACCGGCTTCATGCAACATCAGCGGGATACGATAGATGGTGTCGGCATCCTGCAGCGACACGACAGCACGTTCCTCGACATTGGTGAACAGCGAGATCTTGCGACGCTCGCTTTCCTCGATCTCGACTTCGCTGCGGCAGATCAGGATATCCGGCTGGATACCGATGGAGCGCAGCTCCTTGACGCTGTGCTGGGTCGGCTTGGTCTTGGTCTCACCAGCCGTCTTGATGTACGGCACCAGCGTGAGGTGCATGAAGATGGCACGCTCGCTACCCAGCTGGGCGCGCAACTGACGGATCGACTCCAGGAATGGCAGGGACTCGATGTCACCGACGGTGCCACCGATCTCGACCAGCGCGACGTCATAGCCTTCACCGCCAGCGATCACGCGACGCTTGATCTCGTCGGTGATGTGCGGGATGACCTGAACCGTTCCACCCAGGTAGTCGCCGCGGCGCTCCTTGCGCAGCACGTGCTCGTAGACACGGCCGGTGGTGAAGTTGTTGCCCTGGGTCATGCGCGAGCGGATGAAACGCTCGTAGTGACCGAGGTCCAGATCGGTTTCCGCGCCATCTTCAGTGACAAAGACTTCGCCGTGCTGGAACGGGCTCATGGTGCCCGGATCGACGTTGATGTACGGATCCAGCTTGAGAATGGTGACCTTGAGGCCACGGGCCTCGAGAATAGCCGCCAGCGAAGCGGATGCGATGCCCTTGCCAAGCGAGGACACAACGCCGCCCGTCACGAAGATAAATCGTGTCATGGAAACCTGCCGAAAACGTGAGCTGTAGGAGAGATCCGGGGGAACGGATCAGGATGGGTCGCCAGTCTAGCGGAAAGGCTGCTCCGGCTCAATTTGATTGCCACTCCATCCATCCTTGGTGACGCCGCCACGGGCACCCGCCCAACGTATCAGGCCCGCCATGGCGGGCCTGATACGTGATACTGCGATCTCCTTACACTTCCAGGAAATCGAGAATCCCTTCTGCGGCCCGGCGACCTTCATCAATGGCGGTCACCACCAGATCGGAACCGCGCACCATGTCACCACCGGCGAACACCTTGGGATTGGTGGTCTGGAAGGCGAGTCGCTCGGCACTGGTCGCGATGCGCCCACGCTCATCGACCCCGATATCGAAATCGGTGAACCACGGTGCAGGACTGGCCTGGAAGCCGAAGGCGACGATGACGGCATCCGCCGGCAGGATCTCTTCGGAACCCGGCACCACTTCCGGGCGCTGGCGCCCGTTGGCGTCCGGTTCACCCATGCGGGTACGCACGACCTTGACGCCCTCGACCTTGCCCTCACCGACCACCGCCACCGGCTGACGGTTGAAGAGGAAATCGACGCCCTCTTCGCGGGCATTGGTCACCTCGCGACGTGAGCCCGGCATGTTGGCCTCATCACGACGGTAGGCGCAAGTCACGCTTTCCGCGCCCTGGCGGATGGAGGTGCGGTTGCAGTCCATCGCGGTATCACCGCCGCCGAGCACCACGACCTTCTTGCCTTCCATGGAGACGTAATCCGCCGGGTCCTTCTCGAAGCCCAGACAGTGATTGACGTTGGCGATCAGGAAGTCGAGCGCCTTGTGCACGCCCGGCAGATCCTCGCCCGGGAAGCCGCCACTCATGGCGTTGTAGGTACCCATGCCCAGGAAGACGGCATCGTATTCCTCGAGCAGCGCATCAAAGGTCACATCACGACCGACCTCGACATTGAGACGGAACTCCATGCCCATCTCTTCGAAGATCTCGCGGCGGCGCGTCATCACGCCCTTCTCGAGCTTGAACTCCGGGATACCGAAGGTCAGCAGACCGCCGATTTCCGGATGGCGATCATAGATCACCGGACGCACACCGTTGCGCACCAGGATATCGGCGGCTCCCAGACCCGCCGGGCCGGCACCGATGATGGCGACGCGCTTGTCCGTCCAGCTGACCTTGGACATGTCGGGACGCCAGCCCATCGCGAAGGCGGTGTCGGTGATGTACTTCTCGACAGAACCGATGGTGACGGCACCGAAGCCATCATTCAGGGTGCAGTCGCCTTCACAGAGACGATCCTGCGGGCAGACGCGCCCACAGACTTCGGGCAGCGAGTTGGTCTGGTGCGAAAGCTCCGCAGCCTCGAGGATGTTGCCCTCGGAGACCAGCTTCAGCCAGTTGGGGATGTAGTTGTGTACCGGACACTTCCACTCGCAGTAGGGGTTACCGCAACCCAGGCAGCGATGCGCCTGACTGGCCGCTTCCATCGGCTTGAACTCGGCGTATATCTCGTTGAACTCGCGGGCACGCACGCGAGCATCTTTCTTCTGCGGGTCCTGACGACCCACATCGATGAACTGGAAGTCGTTGGCGAGCTGATTGGCCATGATGAATCCTCTCTCAAAATCCGGGCACCGTCGCGGTGCGGGCCCTCACCCGGGGCTTGCCAGGGTGAGGGATGCGGTCACTCCGGCTGACGCCGGGACTGATCGAGCAATCCACCCAGGCTTGCCGCCTTGGGCTTGACCAACCAGAAGTGACGCACGAAGTCAGGGAAATCACGCAGGATGTTGCGACCGCGCTCGGAGCCGGTCTCGGCCACGTATTCCTCGATCACTTCGCGCAGATGGCGACGATAGGCCTCCATGGCTTCGGTATTGATACGGTGGATTTCCACCAGCTCGTGGTTGTACTTGTCGACGAAGTCTCGACTCTCGTCCAGTACATAGGCGAAGCCGCCGGTCATGCCTGCACCGAAGTTGACGCCGGTTTCGCCCAGCACGCAGACCAGCCCGCCGGTCATGTACTCACAGCAGTGATCGCCCGCCCCTTCGATGACGGCATGCGCACCGGAGTTGCGCACCGCGAAGCGCTCGCCGGCAGTTCCCGCGGCGTACAACTTGCCGCCGGTCGCCCCATACAGGCAGGTGTTGCCGATGATGGCCGTCTTGTGGCTCTCGAAGCGCGAGCCGCGCGGCGGCACGATGGTCAGCTTGCCGCCATTCATGCCCTTGCCGACGTAATCGTTGGCATCGCCTTCCAGATGCATCTCGAGGCCATGCGCATTCCAGACCCCGAAGCTCTGCCCTGCCACGCCGGTCAGACTGACCTTGAGCGGCGAGCCCGCCAGTCCTGCCTCACCATACCGCTTGGCGATCTCACCGGAGACGCGCGCCCCGATGGAGCGATCGCAGTTGGTGACATGGAAGCTGAACTCGCCACCGCTGCGGCTGTCGATCGCCGACTCCATCGCCGCCAGCATCTCGAGGTTCTTGGCGCCGGGGTCATGCGGCTCGTTGCGGCTGACCTGGCAGAACTGCGGCGCGTCCTCGGGCACGAAGTCATTGCCCAGCAACGGCGTGAGGTCGAGACGACGCTGCGCGTTGGTCTCGCCTTCCAGCACTTCGAGCAGATCGGTACGACCGATCAGGTCGGTGATCTGGCGCACGCCCAGCAACGCCATCAGCTCGCGCACCTCTTCAGCGATGAAGCGGAAGTAGTGCTTGACCATCTCGACGGTGCCGCGGAAATGCTCATCACGCAGCGCCTGGTGCTGGGTCGCGACACCGGTGGCACAGTTGTTCAGGTGACAGATACGCAGGTACTTGCAGCCCAGCGCCACCATCGGTGCCGTCCCGAAGCCGAAGCTCTCGGCCCCCAGAATCGCCGCCTTGACCACATCCAGACCGGTCTTGAGGCCGCCATCCGTCTGCAGACGAATCTTGTGACGCAACTGATTGATGCGCAGCGCCTGGTGCACCTCGGGCAGCCCCAGCTCCCACGGGGAACCGGCATGCTTGATCGAGGTGATCGGGCTGGCCGCGGTGCCACCGTCGTAGCCGGAGACGGTGATCAGGTCGGCATAGGCCTTGGCGACACCGGTGGCGATGGTGCCGATGCCGGGCTCGGAGACCAGCTTGACCGAGACCTGCGCTGACGGATTGACCTGTTTCAGGTCAAAGATCAGCTGTGCCAGATCCTCGATGGAATAGATGTCGTGGTGCGGCGGTGGCGAGATCAGTGTCACCCCCGGCACGGCGTAGCGCAGACGTGCGATCAGGTCGTTGACCTTGCCGCCCGGCAGCTGACCGCCCTCACCGGGCTTGGCGCCCTGTGCGACCTTGATCTGCAGTACCTCGGCATTGACCAGGTACGCCGGCGTGACACCGAAACGCCCGGACGCGATCTGCTTGATCTTGGAGGAGCGCACGGTGCCGTAGCGTGCCGGGTCTTCACCGCCCTCACCGGAGTTGGAGCGCCCGCCGGCCTCGTTCATGGCCTGCGCCAGCGCCTCATGTGCCTCGGGAGACAGCGCGCCGAGTGACATGCCGGCGCTGTCGAAGCGCGGCAGCAGTGATTCGACGGACTCGACTTCCTCAAGCTGCAGCGGCTCGGCCACGGGCTTGAGGCTCAATAGATCGCGAATGGTCGCGACCGGGCGCTCGTTGACCAGGCGCGCGAATTCCTTCCACTTGCCGTAGTCCCCCTGCTGTACGGCCTGCTGCAGCTTCATCACCACGTCAGGGTTGTAGGCGTGGTACTCACCACCGTGCACGTACTTGACCAAACCGCCCTGCTTGATGCGCTTGCGCGGCAGCCAGGCTTCACGCGCCAGCAGCTCCTGCTGGAACTGCAGTTCGGCGAAGCCGGCGCCTTCGATGCGCGAGGCCATGCCGGTGAAGCACATGTCCATGACTTCACTGTTGAGCCCTACGGCCTCGAACAGCTGCGAACCACGGTAGGAGCCGATGTGCGAGATGCCCATCTTGGACAGGATCTTGTAGAGGCCCTTCTGCATGCCCTTGCGATAGTTCTCGCGGGCATCGGCCGGGTTGCCGGACAGCTCGCCGGTGCGATGCATGTCGGCCATCACCTGATAGGCAAGGTAGGGGTAGACCGCCGTGGCGCCCACCCCGAACAGCACTGCCATCTGGTGTGCATCACGCGCATAGCCGGTCTCGATGACCAGATTGACGCGCGGACGCAGTGCCAGTGCTCCGAGGTGATGGTGAATGGCACCGGTCGCCAGCGCCGCGTGAATCGGCAATTGCCCCTTGGCGAGCCCGCAATCGCTGAGCACCAGGATCACCTTGCCATTGCGCGCCGCTTCCTCGGCCTGCTGACAGATACCCTGAAGCGCCTGCTTCAGAGAGTCCTGACTCGGGTCATAGTGCAGCTTGAGCGTCTGGGAGGTGAACGCCGGGTCCTCATGATTGACCAGCGCATTGAACTTGCGCGGTGACAGCACCGGCGTGGTCAGGATCAGACGATGCGCGTGTTCCGGCGTCGCGTCGAAGATGTTGAGCTCGGCGCCACAGCAGGTCTCCAGCGACATCACGATCGCTTCGCGCAGCGGATCGATCGGCGGATTGGTGACCTGGGCGAACTTCTGGCGGAAATAGTCGGTCAGTACGCGGTTCTGGCGCGACAGCACGGCCATCGGGGTGTCATCCCCCATGGAGCCAACCGCCTCCTGACCGCTCTCGGCCAGCGGGCGCAGCAGCTGATCACGCTCTTCAAAGCTGACCTGGAACATCTTCTGATAGACGTCCAGCGTGTCCGCTTCCATCGGCTGGAAACGCGCCAGCTCGGTCAGCGCGGACTCGAGGTAATTGGCATTTTCACGCAACCAGCGCTTGTAGGGATGGGCCCCCTTGAGGCGCTCGCTGACCTGATCGGTGTGCAGCACTTCACCGGTCTCGGTATCGACACCCAGCACCTGCCCCGGCCCGACACGCCCCTTGGCGACGACATCTTCCGGCTTGTAATCGTAGGTACCGATCTCGGAGGCCAGCGTGATGAAGCCATTGCGGGTGATGACCCAACGCGCCGGACGCAGACCGTTGCGGTCCAGCATGCACACGGCGTGGCGACCGTCGGTGAGCACGATGCCCGCCGGACCATCCCAGGCTTCCATGTGCATGGAATTGTATTCGTAGAAGGCCCGCAGGTCGGAATCCATCTGCTCGACGTTCTGCCAGGCCGGCGGCACCATCATGCGGATGGCGCGATAGATATCCATGCCACCGGTCAGCAGCACTTCCAGCATGTTGTCCATGCTGGAGGAATCGGAGCCGACCGTGTTGACGATCTCGTCCAGCTCGGCGATCTCGGGCAGCTGCTCGGAGACGAAGTTCTCCTTGCGCGCGTTTGCCCAGCCACGGTTGGCCTCGATGGTGTTGATCTCGCCGTTGTGGGCGAGGAAGCGGAACGGCTGGGCCAGCGGCCAGCGCGGCGCGGTGTTGGTCGAGAAGCGCTGGTGGAAGACACAGATCGCGGTCTCGAGGCGCGGGTCGCCCAGGTCCTTGTAGAAGCGCGGAAGGTCTTCCGGCATCACCAGACCCTTGAAGGAGATGACCTTGCCGGACAGCGAGCAGACGTAGAAGTCCTCTTCGCCCTTCAGCGCCTGCTCGGCGTATCTGCGCGCCATGAACAGGTCGACATTGAAGGCGATATCGGTACGTTCACTGGAAGCTGCAACGAAGACCTGACGAATGCGCGGCAGGCAGTCGCGGGCCATCGGGCCGCACACGCTGTCATCCACCGGCATGTCACGCCAGCCGAGCACCTCGAGGTTGCGTGCCGTCAGGGCGGACTCGAAGGCATCACGCGCGGCCTGTTCACGCGCGTCATCATTCGGCAGGAAGAGCGTACCGACGGCATAGCGCTCGCCCAGCTCGAGCCCGAGCGTCTCTCGGGCGATCTGGCGCATGAAGCCATCCGGCATCTTGAGCAGCAGGCCGCAGCCATCACCGGTCTTGCCGTCGGCAGCGATACCACCGCGGTGAGTCATGCACGTCAGGGATTCAATGGCAGTCTGCAGCAGCTCATGGCTTGCCTGCCCTTCCATATGGGCGATCAAGCCGAAGCCGCAGTTGTCGCGGAACTCTCCCGGTTGGTGGAGACCTTTATTCATGGGCATGCCTCACGGAGAAATCATGTGTCCAGATGCTTTTCAACAAGCATTTTCGAGGTTATAGTTATCGGTTATCTTTATTTTTATGCCTGCCGATAGTGGCGCCATCAGTGTCGCAACACGACGCCAGATTTCCCTCGAGCATATCCCCGCGCTTCCCCACCGCGCAATTCTCCACAGGTCGCCCATCGGGCAAAAAAACCTGACAAAACCGAAGGTTAGAGACACATCATTCCAAAAAACCCTGTAGGCTCAAGCGCTTAGCGGGTAGACATGCCTCGCGGGTTTCGCCTTGCAACTTTAGTCTTGGATGAATAAAAAACAGCGTTTTTATTCAATTCTCCCCATACCGATTACGCATACGGCATACCAATTCAGGAATCACGCCCCGCTAATGCACTTGTCCTGCACACTCACCAGCACACCCGACCCGTATCGGACATGCGCCCTGGGCACGTCCACCTGAAGTGCCCACTGACGCTCAACAAAAAGAAAAGCCGCCACCCAGAGGTGACGGCTTTTCTTCTGCGGCAGATTCCGTGCACCAGCCAACGGCTGGTCGAGGGATCAGTGGCTGCTGCGCGGCCAGTGCTCCAGCATGTCCGCCAGCAGGCCGGCAGGCGCCTCTTCGATAATCACCGCACGCCCGATACGCTCGAGCAGGATCAGACGCAGACGACCATCGACATTCTTCTTGTCCAGCTGCATGTGACGCAGGAAGTCCTCGACCCCCATGTCCTCCGGCGCTTGCAGCGGCAGACCGGCCTTGCCGATTACCTTGGCGATACGCTCGACATCGGCACTCGACAGCCACCCCATGCGCGCCGAAAGCTCAGCGGCCATCAGCATGCCGGTGCCGACGGCTTCACCGTGCAGCCAGACGCCATAGCCCTGGTCCGTTTCGATGGCATGCCCGAAGGTGTGGCCGAGGTTGAGCAGTGCGCGCACGCCCTGCTCGGTCTCATCCTGCGCCACGACATCCGCCTTGATCGCACAACTGCGGCGGATGGCCTCTCCGAGCAAGGTTTCATCCAGCGCCATCAAGGCCTGCATGTTGTCTTCCAGCCAGCTCAGGAAGCTTTCATCCCACAGCAGGCCATACTTGATGACCTCGGCCATGCCCGCCGACAGCTCACGCTGCGGCAATGTCCTGAGGCTTGAGGTATCGATCAACACCAGTCTCGGCTGCCAGAAGGCACCCAGCATGTTCTTGCCGCGCGGATGATTGACGCCGGTCTTGCCCCCCACCGAGGAATCCACCTGCGACAGCAGCGTGGTCGGTACCTGGATGAAGGCCGCCCCCCGCTGATAACAGGCGGCGGCAAAACCGGTCATGTCGCCGATGACTCCCCCACCGAGGGCGATCAAGGTGCAACGACGATTGAAGCCGGCCTCGAGCAGGGCATCCCAGATCAGACCGATACTGGCCATGTGCTTGGTCTGTTCGCCATCCTCGAGAATCACCTCTCGAATATCCAGACCATCGCCAAGTGATGCCTTGAGCGCCTCCAGATACAGTGGCGCCACCACGGTGTTGGTGACGATCATCACCTGACGACCGGCGAGATGCTCACGAATGAGGTCTCCTCGCGCCGTCAGGCCCGGGCCGATGTGAATGGGATAACTACGCTCGCCAAGTGCGACATCGAGACGATGAGCGGGAGCCAGGGACATGATGATTCTCCTTGCGGCGAAACGAATGACGGCGCCTGAATGTAAGCGAGAGCCAGACTCCCCAGGGGAGTCTAGCCATGCACGTGGAGCGGGTCTGACAATGCCTTGAGCCGGCGCCGGATCTCGTTGGTGACCGCACGCGGGCTGCGTCGATCGGTACGCACGATGATATCCGCGGTGTCGCGATAGAGAGGGTCTCGCAGCTCGAAGAGACGCTTGAGCACCCGCCCCGGGTCATCCTGCTGGAGCAGAGGACGATTGCGGTCACGTCCGGCACGCTTGAGCTGCTGCTCGACCGGAGCATAGAGATAGACCACCGTGCCGCGCTCTCGCAGCACACGCCGGTTGGCTTCGGCCATGATGGCACCACCACCGGTGGCCATCACGACATCGGACAGCGAGGTCAGCTCGTCAATCACGGCCTGCTCGCGCCCGCGAAAGCCTGCCTCGCCCTCGACATCGAAGATCCAGGGGATGCTGGCACCGCAGCGATCTTCGATCACGTGGTCGCTATCGCAAAATTCACGATGCAAGTCGGCCGCCAGCAGGCGGCCGATAGTGCTCTTGCCGGCCCCCATGGGGCCGACAAGGAATACGTTGGGAATCACATGCATCAGCGCACCGCCAGGCCGTCCTCGATGATCTTCGGGGTAATGAATACCAGCAATTCTACCTTCTCGTTGGACTCTTCGGTATAGCGGAAGAGATTCCCGATCACCGGCAGATCCCCCAGGAAAGGTGTCTTGAAGACGCTGCGTATCTGTTCAGAGGTCAGAATACCGCCCAGCACCACCGTCTCGCCATCATTGACCAGCACCTGAGTCTCGATTTCATTGGTATCGATGGCCGGCTCGCCATTGAAGCTGTCATCGGACACGTCGTCATTGTTGATCAACAGATCCATGATGATGCGGTTGTCCGGGGTGATCTGCGGCGTGACCTCCAGCGCCAGCACCGCCTCCTTGAACTCGATGTTGGTCGCGCCGCTGGAGGTCGCCTCCTCGTAGGGAATTTCTTGACCCTGCTTAATGACGGCCTTCTTCTGGTTGGCGGTGATGATCTTGGGCTGGGAGATGGTCTGGCTCTTGCCTTCGCTTTCCAGCGCCGAAAGCTCCAGGTCCAGCAGGATGTCGCCGGACAGATAACCGAAGCTGAAGGTGCTGCCCGGATCACTGTCGTCACCCAGATTGACGCTCAGGCCACCATCACTGGTCGTGCCGGTCGAGGCGCCTTCCAGACCGAACTTGCCGTTGCTGCTGTTGGAAAGCCCCCAGTTGACACCGATTTCACTCGACACGCTGCTGCGCGCGATCACGATGCGCGCCTCGATCTGGACCTGACGCACCGGAATGTCGAGATACTCGAGGGTACCGCGAATGGACTCCAGAGTGTCGCGCGTGTCCTGGATCAACATGGTGTTGGTACGCTCATCCACCATGACACGACCGCGCTCGGAGAGCAGGCCGATACCGCCTTCCCCGCGCAGCAATGCCGCCAGGTCCGCCGCCTTGGCATAACGCACCTGAATGTACTCCGTCGTCAGGGGCGCCAGCTCCTTGACCTGCTGATTGGCTTCCAGCTCCTTGCGCTCAAGTGCCGCCAGCTCTTCCGCCGGCGCGACCATCAGCACGTTGCCCATGCGGCGACTGGCCAGGCCATTCGACTTGAGCACCAGGTCCAGCGCCTGATCCCAGGGCACTTCCTTGAGGTTCAGGGTCACGTTGCCGGTGACGTTGTCACTGGCCACCAGATTGAGCCCAGTGAAGTCCGCGATGATCTGCAGCACCGAGCGCACTTCGATATTCTGGAAGTTCAGCGAGATCTTCTTGCCGGTGTACGGGAACTTGTCCTTGATCCGCTCCGCCTGCTCCTCCCGTGTCAGCGGCTTGACCTCAAGCACCAGCTCGTTGCCGGCCTGGGTGGCCAACTGGGTGTAGTAGCCATTGGCATCCACCACCAGGCGCACACCATCACGAGTACGCTGCGGGTCGATCCTCGAGACCGGAGTCGCGAAATCACCGACATCCAGCACCTGATTCAGCTCTGGCGGCAGGGCGACACCCTTGAGATCGATATAGATCTTGCGGCCACGCTCGGTCACGCGAGACTCGACATTGGCGCGATTGAAGTTGACCACGACACGCCCTTCCCCCTCGCTGCCCCGACGGAAATCGATACCACTGACGGAAGGCTCCGCCGCGACTTCCAGTCCGCCACCCTGCTGCTGCGGCTGCGCGGACTGGCCTGACGCGGCGGCGGCCACCGGACCGCCCTGCTCACCGACGATGACATAGAGGCTATTGCCTTCGGTACGGGTCACATAGGGGCGGGTCTGGCTGAGCTTCATGACCAGGCGTGTACGCGAGCCGGCCTCCAGCGCCACCAGCTCCTCGACCCCATTGAGGCCGAGCTCGAAGCGGCGCTTGTCCAGCTGACTGCTGGTATCCATGAGATCGATGGTGATACGCGGCGGTGTCTCGATCCGGTATCCCTTGACCTCAGGCACCCCGCCGGCGAAATCGAGCTTGAGCTCCATCCGATCGCCACCCAGCGAAGTGAATTCCAGATCCTGCAGCGTGGAGGCCGCCTGCGCCACACTCGCCATCAGGCTGCCGAAAGCCGCCAACCCCAGCAGACTCATTCGTTGCAATCGCGTCATGTTCCCTTGTCCCCTGTCTCGCTGCGGCTCCGCCCAGCCATTGAAGCTGATCGCGCCTTATTCTTGTCGAAGCATTATGGTGTCGGTCATCGACCGCTCATCTTCCGTGACGATTCTGCAGACAGCGCCGCCAGCACGCGCTAACCGCTGGCATCTGCCGGTTGAGTCAATGCCATGGCGCGGGTTCGTTCGATCCAACCGCCCTGACCGTTGGGCACGATTTCCACCAGGTCCAGCTGAGTGTCACCGATGCGAATGATGCGGCCGAAATTGCTCCCCATGTGTCCGCCGACACTCACACGCTGCACCTCCTGCTCCGGCGTCAAGATCAACGCCGAGCGACTGCCGTCCACATCCAGGGTCCCCACCATGCTGAGCTGCTCCATCGGCCAGGCCTCAAGAGGCTCGCGGGGGCGATCCAAATCCGGCCGCACGCCATTGTCCACCATGGCGAGCTCCTCCTCCGGCTCCGGCAGTCGCGACTGGAAAGGACTGCGAGCATCTGCCATGTCGTACGTCACGGGATGATACTCGGGCTGAGGCGGCAGGTCCTTGACCTGCCCCGTCGGCCGCCCTCTGAGCGACTCGAGCTCGCTCTCCAGCGCAGGCAGCTGCGGGTCACCACAACCGGCCAGCAGTGTCAGCAACACCGCACCACCCAGCACGACATGCTTGCGACGTGTCGTCAGACTCATCATTTACCTCCCGATGGCAACGGTGCGCCTTGGCGGTAGTTGTAAGTCTTGGCCAGCAGCGACAACTCCAGGTCTTCACCCTGCGAGACCGGTGTCAGCACGAAGTCATGCAACGTCACGATACGCGAAAGCCCGGCGACCCCAGACACGAAGGCGGCAATGCGGTGGTAATCGCCGCGCACCTTGATATCGAAGGGCTGCTCGACGTAGAAATCGCGATTCTGGGCCGGCTTGAGGCGAATGTATTCCACCTCCAGCTGGTTGTTGATGGCCGTCTCGCTGATGTCATCGAGCAGAGCCGGCACTTCGGCATCGGTCGGGAGCATCTCGAGCAGCTGTTCCATGCGCGTCTCCAGCTCGGCCATCTGCTCACGCATCACGGGCAGATTGGCCGCCTTGAAGGCCTTGGTCTCGAACTGGCTCAGCAGCTGACGTTCCTTGGCCTGCAGGCGCTCAAGATCCTCGGCCTTGGGTGCCGCAAGGAACCAGTGGGACGCCCAGAACAGGGCACCAAAGACGATCAGCACCAATACCACCTGCAAGGTGACGGGCCAGATACCCGCCTCCTTGAGGTCGAGATCCTGGAAGTCCGTCGACTTGAGACGACGCACTTCGGCATTGAGGAAACTCATTTCCGACCTCCCTGCCTGGCGGCCTTCGTATCGGCAGCACTGGAAGCGACAGCCGTCGGTGTCTCGGGAATCATGATATTGAAGCTGCGACGATCATCGTCGCTGCTCTGTACGTCGGACAGTGTCGGCGTACCGAAGACATCCGATGCCGCAAGCGTGCGCATCAGACCGGACACCTGACGCGTATTCTCCGCGATGCCGTTGGCCTTGATCTGACGTCCGCTGCGACTGATGCTCTGGTACCAGGCACCCTCGACCAGCGTCGCAACGAGCTGATTGAAGACACGTACCGTTTCCGGGCGCGAGAACTGCAGACTGCGAATCAGCTCGATCTGCGCCAGCATCTGATCACGCCGACTCTCGATATCCTCGACTTCCTTGATATCGCGATTCAGTCGCGCCATTTCCTTCTCGATGAAGGCATGCCGCTGCTTCTGCGCCTCGAGCTGGCTCTGGTAATACTCACTCATGCCAAACCCGGCTCCCACCCCCACCACGGCGGCCAGCGCCAGAATGCCGAAGAAGCGCTTGCTGCGCTTCTCGCGACGCTCCTCACGCCACGACAGCAGATTGATCTCGATGGTCATGAGCGCTTCCTCATCGCAAGCCCGCAGGCCGTCAACATCGCAGGGGCATCACCGGCCAGCGCCTGGATGTCGACTCGAGGGTTGACGCTCATGTGCGTGAAGGGATTGGCCATGATCACTTCCAGTCCGGTGTGCCCTGCCAGCGACTCACGTAATCCGGGAATGGCGGCGGTCCCTCCTCCCAGCAGAATGCGCTGGACCTCACGACGCTTGCCGGCGGTGTAATAGAGCTGCAGGGAGCGCGCGATCTGCTGCACGAGCGTGTCACGGAACGGATCCAGCACTTCACTGTCATAGGTGTCCGGCAGACCACCGCGCTTCTTGGCCAGACCCGCTTCGTCATTGGAAAGATCGAAACGGTTCATGATCTCGTCGGTCAGCTGACGCCCCCCGAACACGGCATCCCGGCTGTAGACGATGCGACCATTCTGGATGACATGAAAAGCCGTCATGGTGGCACCGATATCGACGACCGCGACGCACTCTTCATTGTCGTAGGTAGGGGGGAGCTGGTGGCGCAATTCACCGAAGGCACGCTCCAGCGAAAAGGTCTCGACATCGACCGCTGACGGCTCAAGACCGGCCTGCTCGAGCGCGGAGGTGAGCTGATCGACATCCAGGCTGCGGCAGGCCACCAGCAGCAGATCCTGCTGATCAGGATTGCGGGCATTGACCCCCAGATGCTGGAAGTCGAACGCCACGTCATTGAGCGGGAAGGGAAAATGCTTCTCGGATTCGAGCGCGATGCGCTGCTCGATCTCGTCATCGGCCAGATTGGTCGGAAAGCTCAACGTCTTGGTGATGGCGGCACTGGCCGGCACCGCCACGACGGCTCGTCGCGAGCGCGGCTGGGCCTGCTCGACCGCGCGCTTGATCGCCAGCACGACTTCATCCATGTCGCGGATGCGCCGCTCGACGACTGCGCCTTCCTTCAAGGGGCGCACCGCGTAGCTATCGATCTGGTATCGATTTCCGTGTCTGGACAGCTCCAGGAGCTTGACGGTCGCCGATGTGATATCGACGCCAATCAGTCCCTTGCCGGCGGATTTGAGTCCCAGCAATTGGCATTCCCCTGCTCTGATGACGACCCCGTCTGACTGGCGGGCCGCCGCTTCCCGTGCGGCACCGCCGCGGCACCCTCTTCTGCTGAGAGGTTACATTATGTTTCGCAGAATAACACAACAGACGCGCAAGACAGGGTTCAACGCTGGCCGCATCTGGACCCGCTACTTATAATGCCCCAGCAATGGAATTGCCAATCCCCCCGCAGCCACCCGCCTTTCATTACCCACGGACCCTGTCTTGCCCATGAAGCTATTGAGACGACTACTTTCGCCAGTGTTCTGGCTGCTGCTGTCACTGTGTGCTGCGGGATTGCTGGCCATCGTCGGCGCCTCCCTGTATTTCGCACCTGGCCTGCCCGATGTTCACCAATTGCAGGATACCAAGCTGCAGACGCCGCTGCGCATCTACACCCGTGACGGCAAGCTGATCGGCGAATACGGTGACCAGCGCCGCATCCCGGTCACCTTCGACGAGATCCCCGAGACGTTTGTGGACGCCCTGCTCGCGGCCGAGGACAGCAATTTCTTCTCGCACCCGGGCATCGACCCCAAGGGCCTCGCGCGTGCCGCCGTCCAGCTGGCTTCCAGCGGCAGCATCCAATCGGGCGGCAGCACCATCACCATGCAGGTCGCGCGCAACTACCTGCTGACGCTGGATCAGACGTTCACGCGCAAGATTCGCGAAATCCTGCTGTCACTGCAGATGGAGCAGATCCTCTCCAAGCAGGAGATCCTAGAGCTCTACGTCAACAAGATCTTCCTGGGCCATCGCGCCTACGGGATCGCGGCTGCGGCACGCACCTACTATGACAAGTCTCTCGATGAACTGACCCTGGCCGAGCAGGCCATGCTGGCAGGCCTGCCCAAGGCCCCCTCCAGCTTCAACCCGCTCACCAACCCTCAGCGCGCCCTGATCCGTCGCAACTGGATCCTGCTGCGCATGAAGGAACTGGGCTATATCGAGCCTCAGGCCTATGACGAGGCCGTCAAGGCACCGATCACCGCGGCACGCCATTACACGCGCCCGGAAGTCGAGGCGCCCTACGTCGCAGAGATGGCCAGAAGCTTCGCGGTCGATCGTTTCGGTGACAAGGCATATACCGACAATGTGCGCATCACCACGACGCTGGACAGCAAGCTGCAGCCGCAGGCTCGCGATGCCTTGATCAAGGGCCTGATCGACTATGACACCCGCCATGGCTGGCGTGGCGTGGAGGAATCCGGTATCGCGGCGTCACTGGCGGAAGCTCAGGACCAGACCGATCAGGCCGGCCTCGAAGAAGAGATCTCTCGCTCTCCCGAAGTGCTGGAAACGGCCAGACAGGCCGCCCAGAAGAGCGAGAAGCGCATCGAGGGCATCGACCGCGATGTCTCCAACTGGCTGAAAGTGCTGGATCGCACGCCGGACTATGGCCCGCTCGAAGCCGCCATCGTGGTGGAAAATGATGGCAAGCAGATGAAGGTCCTGCTGGCAGACGCCAGCCTGGCCACGATTGGCTGGGACGGTCTGAAATGGGCGCGCGAGTACAAGAGCTCCCGCTGGCGCGGTGGTGTACCCGGCTCTGCCGCCGAGATTGCCAAGGTCGGCGATCTGGTGCGCGTCATCAAGGAAGATGATGGCTATCGCCTGGGTCAGCTGCCGGATGCCCAGTCGGCCATCGTTTCACTGGACCCGGAAAGTGGCGCCATCCTCGCACTCCAGGGCGGCTTCAGCTATTCCGCCAGCAAGTTCAATCGAGCGATACAGGCACGTCGTCAGGCCGGCTCCATCTTCAAGCCGTTCATCTACCTCTCGGGGCTCGAGCAGGGCGGCATGTCACCGGCGACCATCATCAACAATGCTCCGGTGGTCATGCAGGATGGCAACAAGGTATGGCGCCCGGAGAACGCCGGCGGCAAGTTCACTGGTCCGACCCGGATCCGCGTTGGTCTCTATCGCTCCCTGAACCTGGTGTCCGTGCGACTGCTGCAGACCGTCGGTCTCGAGAAGACGCTCGACTTCCTCGTCAAGGTGGGCTTCAAGCGCGAAGAGCTGCCCAACGGTCTGTCACTGGCACTGGGCAGCGCCTCGCTGACACCGCTGGAAATGGCCCGTGCCTACGCCGTACTCTCGAACGGCGGCTTCCGTGTCGAACCCTGGTACATCGACACCGTCACGCGCGGTGACGACGAGACCGACTACGAAGCTCATCCGGCCGTCGCCTGCGCCAACTGCACGCCGGGCATGGTGACCGTCAATCGTGATGGCCGTCAGTATCCGCTGGCCGAGCGCATCGCCTCGCCGGAATCCATGTACCTGATCCGTGACATGATGGAAGACGTCATCAAGCGCGGCACCGGCCGTGGGGCCCTGACGCTTGGTCGCGATGACCTGGCTGGCAAGACAGGGACCACCAATGACCAGCGTGATGCCTGGTTCTCCGGCTTCAACAGCAAGCTGGTCGCTACCGTCTGGGTCGGCAAGGACTCCAATGACACCCTCGCCGAGTACGGTGCCCAGGCCGCGCTGCCCATCTGGGTCGACTACATGCGTGGCGCCCTCAAGGGCATGCCATCCGCCAGGATGGAGCGCCCCGATGACATCGTGAGCGCGACCATCGACCCGGAGTCCGGCAAGCGCCTGCACAGTGGTCAATCCGGCGGCGTCAGCGAGCTGTTCCGCAAGGACAATCTGCCGCCCTACAAGGAACGCACCATCCGCAAGGAGCTGGAGCAACAGAGCGGCTCAGAAGGTACTGGAACTTTCGAGGCCATCTTCTGATCTGAAGCAGGTCACCTGCGCCCGTCCACACCGCGCGCAGTGAGGTGAAAGAAGAGCGGCCCATGGTCGCTCTTCTTTCATCCATCTGGCCTCGCTGTCCTTCAATGCCCCCTTTCACCATGCCCGGAGTCTGCATGCTTCACCCATTGCCCACACTGCGCATGACCCTGCTGCTGTGTCTGGCCCTGAGCCCGCTTCGCGAGGCCAGTGCCGATGATGACCTCTTCTACGCTCCCCCCGCCGCCAGCGAGGATTCCGAGCCATTCAGCGGTCAGGCCGAGCTGGGCTTTACCAAGCTCTCCGGCAACTCGAACAGCGAAACCTTGCTGGGCAAGGCCCGCCTGTCCTGGCACCTCAAGCCCTGGACCCATACCTTCCGCATGGAAGCCAAGCATGTGTCCAGCAGCGGCGAGACCACCACCGAGCAGTACCTGATCGGTCAGCGTGAGCGCTATGACCTGGGGCGTGATCGCTATGCCTTCGGGCTGCTGCGCTGGGAGAAGGAGCGCTTCTCCGGCTATGACGATCAAGTCACCTCCATCGGGGGGTACGGGATTCGCCTGCTGTCAGGCCCTGAGCACAACCTCTCTGTCGAGGCGGGCCCGGGCTATCGCTACGACAATATCACCGAGGGGGATCACGAGAACTATCTCCTCGGCTACACGGCCATGGACTATCGTTGGCAGCTGTCTGATACCTCGAATTTCGAGCAGCAGTTCTCGGTGGAAGGTACCCGGGACAACATCATCAGCCGCAGCTATACCGCACTGACCGTCTCCATCAATTCCAGCCTGGCCTTGAAGCTCTCCCACGAGATCAAGAACAACACCAGCCCGCCGGATGACACGGACGCCAAGACCGACACCACCACCGCCGCCTCGATTCTCTACAGCTTCTAGTGCGCAACCAAAAGCTGTTGGACAGACAGCAAAAAGCCCTCGCCGGACATCTCCGACGAGGGCTTTTTTTTCAGCACCCCGCAAGCGGGGCCCGATGACGCTTAGCCGTAGACCTGATCCGCATTGGTCAGCGGGTAATGCGCCGGATAGGGCTTGCGCGCAACACCGGAATCGATGGCGGCTTGCGCCACGGCAGCCGGCAGACGCTCGAGCAGACGCGCATCCATCGGCGTCGGGATGATATACCCCGGACCGAATTCGAGGCTGTCGATCTCGTAGGCATCCAGCACGTCCTGGCTGACCGGCTCGCGAGCAAGGTCCTTCAGCGCGTGAACGGCCGCCAGCTTCATCTCTTCATTGATGCGTGTGGCTCGCACGTCCAGCGCACCGCGGAAGATGAACGGGAAGCCCAGCACGTTGTTGACCTGGTTCGGGTAATCGGAGCGACCTGTCGCCATGATGACGTCCGGACGCGCTTCGCGAGCGGTATCCGGATGGATTTCCGGATCCGGGTTGGAGCACGCGAACACGATCGGCGTGTCAGCCATCTTCTTGAGCTGCTCGGCCTTCAAGAGGTTGGGGCCGGACAGGCCGACGAAGACATCCGCACCTTCGATGACATCATCCAGCGTACGCAGCTCGGTCTCGGTGGCGAACATCGCCTTGTACTGGTTCAGGTCATCACGGCCGCTGTGGATCACGCCCTTGCGATCGAGCATGAAGATGTTCTCGACCTTGGCACCACTGGAGACCAGCAGCTTCATGCAGGCAATCGCGGCAGCACCGGCGCCCAGGCAGACGATACGCGCGTCTTCCAGGGACTTGCCGGCGATATCGAGTGCGTTGAGCATGCCGGCAGCGGTGACGATGGCCGTGCCGTGCTGGTCATCATGGAAGACCGGGATGTTGCACTGTTCGATCAACGCCTGCTCGACTTCGAAGCACTCCGGTGCCTTGATGTCTTCCAGGTTGATGCCACCGTAGGTGGTGTGGATGCGACGCACGGTATCGATGAAGGCCTGCGGGCTTTCCGCATCGATCTCGACGTCGACGGAGTTGATGCCAGCGAAGCGCTTGAACAGCACGCCCTTGCCTTCCATGACCGGCTTGGAAGCCAGCGGCCCGAGATTGCCCAGCCCCAGGATGGCGGTGCCATCGGAGATGACGGCGACCAGGTTGCCCTTGCCGGTATACAGGTAGGCATTTTCCGGATCGGCAGCAATCTCGCGGCACGGCTCGGCTACACCCGGGCTGTAGGCCAGCGCGAGGTCCTTGGCAGTTTCTGTCGGCTTGGTCAGCTCGATGGACAGCTTTCCGGGAATCGGTTCGGCGTGATATTGCAGTGCTGCTTTCTTCATGGCATCAGACATGCGTGTCATCCGGTATTTTAGCGGGGGTTGGCTGTGACCAGAATATAGAAAAACCCCCTCGCGAACAACCAACGCAACTTGTTGTTATAAAAGGAATTAATACGGATGTTTAAAAACTGTTTTAGCCATTCGTCTAACGTTATGGATGCCCCACTCAGTCATAAACCTTTCCTTATCACTGACGGGTCGGCGTGGCGTTTCGCCCCGCGTATCTCATGAAAATCCGCGCAATGACCGCGCGCATCCGGCGCCGGAAATGAAATGCCTCCTGCGCAGAGGGTTGATGCGTTGGTGGCGCTGGAATAGTGCCAGCTCGGCACCAATCCCCTCACCTGCATCGAATGACAGGCACAAAAAAACCCGCTCGCAAGCGGGTTTTTTCGTTGATGGCGCTGCGCGATGCACAGCGCCATGCAAGCGACAAGCAGCTGAAGGTATCAGCGCTTGATGGCAGCACCGAAACGCTTGTTGAAGCGCTCGACGCGGCCACCGGTGGTAGCCTGCTTCTGCTTGCCGGTGTAGAACGGGTGGCACTCGGAGCACACGTCCAGCGCGAAGGTCTGCTTGGAAGTGGAACCGATTTCGTGCTGCGCGCCGCAGGAGCAGGTTGCGGTCTGGCGCTGGTAGTCCGGATGGATACCCTGTTTCATGGTGTGTAACCTCAGGTCGCTGTGCACCGCCACCTGATCGATTGCCAGGCACCGTACACGGGTTTTGGATGTAACCGGTCATTCCGCCGACTCCGACGGAAGGCGACGCATTTTACCAGCCATCTGCGACAAGACCAAACTTTGTGGCGTTTATTGCCGGCAACACTCTGTAGACTGCGTGGCGTTTTCCTCTCGTCTTCTCATTCTCTCTTCCTCGGATGCCTTGCGTGCCTGACACCAGCGACAAGACTGCGACTCACCTGCCCGGACGTGTACTGGGCATCGCGATTCCCGGCCCCCTGCGCGACCTGTTTGACTATCTGCCAGCACGCCAGCCACCTCGCCATGGCTGGCAGGTCGGTCTGCGCGTGCGCGTCGAGTTCGGCCGTCGCCAGCTGGTCGGGGTGATCGCGGAACTGCGCAGCGACTCAGCCTTTCCCATCGAGAAGCTCAAGCCCGTCAGCGAGGTGATCGACGAAGCGCCATTGCCGGCCGACTGGCTGTGGATATGTCAGTTCACCGCACGCTATTACCAGCACTCACTCGGCGACACCTTCGCGCAGGCGATGCCATCGTTGCTGCGCCAGGGACGTGCCCTCGAGGCACGCACCCGTGAGCGCTGGTCACTCACCGACAAGGGGCGTATCACGGAGCCGGCCAGCCTCGGCCGCGCGACCCGCCAGATCGCATTGCTCGAGCTGCTTGCTCAGCACCGTCATGGCCTGGTACACAGCGCGATCACCGCCCAGGGCTTCACCCGCCAGCAGCTGGAAACCCTGCGCGGTCGTGGCTTCATCGAATCACGTGAAGAGCCTGTCACCGGCGCCACCCCGGAGCAGGCCATCAAGGGCGTGCTGGCCGAGCCCAGCCTGGCACTCAATGACGAGCAGGGCCGCGCGCTCTCGCGCCTGCATGAAGGCCTGAGTCGCTTCTCCCCCACGCTGCTGGAGGGCGTGACCGGCTCCGGCAAGACCGAGGTCTACCTGCAACTGATCGAGGCGGTGCTGGATCGCGGCGGCCAGGCACTGGTGCTGGTGCCCGAGATCGGCCTGACGCCCCAGACGCTGGAGCGCTTCCGCAGACGTTTCCGCGTCCCTCAGGTGATGCTGCATTCCGGCGTCAGCGATGGCGAGCGCCTCGATGGCTTCGAGGCGGCACGCAGCGGCCGCGCGCGCATCGTGATCGGCACCCGCTCCGCCATCTTCACGCCGATGGCAAAGCTCGAGGTGATCATCGTCGACGAGGAGCACGATGGCTCCTTCAAGCAGCAGGATGGCCTGCGCTATCACGCCCGGGATCTGGCGCTGGTACGTGGCAAGCAGGAAGGCATCCCGGTGGTGCTCGGCAGCGCCACGCCGTCTCTGGAAAGCCTGCGTCATGCCCGCGAAGGGCGCTTCACTCACCTGCATCTGCATCAGCGTGCCGGGCGCAGCCAACCGGCACGCCTGCACCCGATCGACCTGCGCGGCCGCATGACGCTGGGCGGACTCTCCACCCAGAGCCTGGACGCCATCGAGAAGCGCCTCGCCCAGGGCGATCAGGTGCTGGTATTCATCAATCGGCGCGGCTTCGCCCCGACGCTGACCTGCCATGCCTGCGGCTGGATTGCCGAATGTGACAACTGCGACGCACGCATGACCCTGCATCGCCATCCCCCGCAGCTGACCTGCCATCACTGCGAACGCACCCGCCCGCTGCCGGATGCCTGCCCGGCCTGCGGCAGCGGCGATGTTCGTCCGCAAGGTGCGGGCACCGAGCGCACCGAAGAGCTGCTCGGCGAGAAATTCCCCGACGTGCCGGTGCTGCGCATCGACCGCGACAGCACCCAGCGCAAGGACGCCATGAGTGAAGCGCTGGCAGTGATCCGCCGTGGCGAACCCTGCCTGCTGGTCGGCACCCAGATGCTGGCCAAGGGCCACCACTTCCCCCACGTCACGCTGGTGGTGGTGGTCAATGCCGATAGCGGACTCTACGCCGCCGACTTCCGTGCGCTGGAGCAATCCGCCCAGCTGCTGGTGCAGGTCGCGGGGCGTGCCGGACGCGCCGAACGCCCCGGTGAGGTGCTGATCCAGACCCGCCATCCGGAAGACCCCAACCTGCTGACACTGATCCAGGCCGGCTACCCACAGCTGGCCGGCGAGCTGTTGGAGGAGCGCCGCATCGCGCAGTTGCCGCCGTTCAGTCATCTGGCCTTGCTGCGCGCCGAAGCCACCGATCAGCAGCAGGTCGAGCAGTGGCTGTTGAAGGTAGGAAGCGCCCTGCGTCAGCACATCGACAGTGCCGACCTCAAGGTGGACTGCCTCGGCCCGGTACCGGCGCCGATGGAGCGCCGCCAGAATCGCTATCACGCCCAATTGCTGTTGCGCGCGGCGAAACGCGGCCCGCTGCATGAAGCCGCCGCCTGGCTGGTGACGCTCTGCGAGCAGGATCGTGACGCGCGCCGCCTGCGCTGGTCACTGGATGTCGATCCCATCGGCATGGCCTGAGTCTGGCAGGGGGACTCAGGCAGGTGTCGCCAGCTCCGATACTGAACTGACCACTATCCCGCCAAGGCACGGATTGCGCCGTGATTGATCACGACGGTTTATGCAAGCCGCAGGATCGGTGATAATGCCCGCCATCGTGCAGCGACATCCGCACTCCCCCATTGCCCGCAGGCCTGATGCCTGCAACCGCCTGCTCCAGAGCACGCGGTGCGACCTGAGCCGTGAAGAGACCGATATTCCATGAAAGAGACGATCATCGAACTGCTGGGCCAGGCCCTGGATTCCCTCAAGGCCGACGGCACTCTGCCCGCCGACGCCAGCCCGCAGATCAAGGTCGACCCGACCAAGGACAAGACCCACGGCGACTACGCCAGCAACCTGGCGATGATGACGTCCAAGGCTGCCGGCATGAAGCCGCGTGAGCTGGCCGAGAAGCTGGTCGCCGCCCTGCCGGCCTCCGACGCGGTCTCCAAGGTCGAGATCGCCGGCCCCGGCTTCCTGAACTTCTTCGCCGAGACCGGGGCGGTGGCCGACATCGTGCGCCGCGTCTTCAGCGAAGGCGACCGCTTCGGGCACAGCGACGTGGGCGCCGGCGAGAAGGTCCAGGTCGAGTTCGTCTCCGCCAATCCGACCGGGCCGCTGCATGTCGGTCACGGGCGTGGCGCCGCGGTCGGCGACGTGCTGTGCCGCCTGCTGGCCGCCACCGGCCACGACGTCACGCGCGAGTTCTACTACAACGACGCCGGCGCCCAGATCAACAATCTGGCGCTCTCCGTTCAGGCACGCGCCAAGGGCCTGGGCCCGGATGACGCCAGCTGGCCGGCTGATGGCTATCGCGGTGACTACATCCGCGAACTGGCCGCCTCCTACATGGCCGGCGATACCGTCGAAGCCGATGGCAAGCAGGTCACGGGCGCCGCGGAACCTGACGATCTCGACGCCATCCGCGTCTTCGCCGTCGCCTACCTGCGCCATGAACAGGATCTGGACCTCAAGGCCTTCGGCGTCGAGTTCGACGTCTACTTCCTCGAATCCTCGCTCTACCGTGACGGCAAGGTCGAAGACACCGTCAAGCGCCTGGTCGACAACGGCTATACCTACGAAGACGATGGCGCCATGTGGCTGCGCACCACCGACTTCGGGGATGACAAGGACCGCGTGATGCGCAAGCGTGACGGCGGTTACACCTACTTCCTGCCAGATGTCGCCTACCACCTGGACAAGTGGCAGCGCGGTTTCACCCAGGTCATCAATGAACAGGGTGCCGACCACCACTCCACCGTGACTCGCGTGCGTGCGGGCCTGCAGGCCCTCAAGGCCGGCATCCCGGAAGGCTGGCCGGACTACGTGCTGCACCAGATGGTCACCGTGATGCGCTCCGGTGAGGAAGTGAAGCTCTCCAAGCGTGCCGGCAGCTACGTGACCCTGCGCGACCTGATCGAGGAAGTCGGCCGCGACGCGACCCGCTACTTCCTGGCGGCGCGGCGCGCCGACTCCCAGCTGACCTTCGACATCGACCTGGCCCGCTCCCAGTCCAACGACAACCCGGTCTACTACATCCAGTATGCCCACGCCCGCGTGCACAGCGTGCTGCGCAAGGCCAGCCGTGAAGACAAGGCCTTCGATGAATCTCTGGCCATGGCGCAACTGTCCTTGCTGACCAGCGATCAGGAAAAGGCCGTGATGAATCGCATGGCCCAGTTCCCGGACGTCGTCACCCACGCCGCCAAGGTGCGGGAACCGCAGCAGGTCGCTCAGTATCTGCAGGACCTCTCCTCTGACTTCCACACCTGCTACAACGCGGTGAAGGTGATGGTCGAGGACGACGCGACCCGCAACGCGCGCCTGGCGCTGGGTCTGGCGACCGCTCAGGTCATCCGCAACGGCCTGGCCCTGCTGGGTGTCAGCGCTCCCGAGGAGATGTAAGCCATGGCTGCTCGCCGCCCCGCCAGCAAGAAGCCCGCTTCCCGTCAGGGAGCCAGCCCCCGCCGGCAGCCCGCCGCCAGTCAGAGCCGCGGCTTCCCGGGGTGGCTGTGGGGGATCGTCGGTCTGGTCGCCGGCTTCGTGCTGGCTCAGTATTTCCAGCAACAGGCGCCGCGTCTGCCGGTGGCTGCCATCGTGCCCAAGGCCAACACTCAGCAGAATGGTCAGCAGGCCGCACAACAGGGTAGCCAGCAGGACAAGGCATCGCAGAAGGACACTCCCGAAGAGAGCGGCGGCAGCATGCCGACCTTCGAGTTCTATACCCTGTTGCCGGAAACCGAGGTGATCGCCCCCAAGGTGGATGAGTACAAGTCCACTCCGCGTCCGGGCAGCGCCGAGAGCACCAAGAAGTCCGAGGCTTCGCTGACCAACTACATGCTGCAGGCGGCCTCCTTCCGCGAGATGTCCGATGCCAGGAAACTGGCCGGCAAGCTCAAGGATCTCGGCCTGCTGGCCAAGGTCAGTGACGTCAATGCTTCTGGCGGTACCGTCTGGCACCGGGTGCAGGTCGGCCCGTACAAGGACACCCGCGAGCTCAACCGCGCACAGGATCTGATGAACACCCAGGGCATCGAGCCTCTGCTGATCAAGCTGCAATGACCTCGGCATGACGCCACAGGCCAACGGGCCCGCTCACATGTTGAGCGGGCCCGTTGCGTAAAGGGTGCCAGCCCTCTGCACAACGGGCGTCAACGCTGAGTCGCCGATGACTTGAAACCCGTATCAGCGCCCCCATTTACAGCATTCCGGTGAGATATCAGACCGCGATCCGCCACGGTGGCGGTGACACGTCGCGGCAAGCAGTGGCAATTGCCAGACTGACGACCACCACCCGTTTTACGCGACGAGGCCCTGGCCCCGTCTGCCCCGAAATGCCATGCCCGGCCCCGTTCACCTTATTCCAATCGCCGGCATGCTCTCTCAGGAGTTATCCATGACCACGATCGTCTCCGTGCGTCGCAACGGCCAGGTCGCCCTGGCTGGTGACGGCCAGGTATCCCTTGGCAACACTGTCATGAAAGGCAACGCCGCCAAGGTGCGTCGCCTATATCGCAATCAGGTGCTGGCCGGCTTCGCTGGCGGTACCGCCGATGCCTTCACGCTGTTCGAACGCTTCGAAGCGCAGCTCGAGAAGTATCAGGGCCAGCTGGTGAAATCCGCCGTGGAACTGGCCAAGGAGTGGCGCTCCGACCGCGCCCTGCGCAAGCTGGAAGCCATGCTGGTGGTGGCCGACAAGCATGCCTCGCTGATCATCACCGGCAACGGTGACGTGGTCGAGCCCGAACACGGCGTGCTGGCCATCGGCTCGGGCGGCAACTTCGCCGAAGCCGCCGCCCGCGCCCTGATCGAGAACACCGAGCTGTCCGCCCGCGAGATCACCGAGAAGTCCATCTCCATCGCGGCCGACATCTGCGTCTTCACCAACCACAATGCCATCATCGAGGAGCTGTCCTGAGATGTCCCAGATGACCCCGAAGGAAATCGTCAACGCCCTCGATCAGCACATCGTCGGTCAGCCGGAAGCCAAGCGTGCCGTGGCCGTGGCCATGCGCAATCGCTGGCGTCGCATGCAGCTCAACGATGATCTGCGCCCGGAAGTCACCCCGAAGAACATCCTGATGATCGGCCCGACCGGTGTCGGCAAGACCGAGATCGCCCGTCGTCTGGCCAAGTTGGCCGGCGCACCCTTCCTGAAGATCGAGGCGACCAAGTTCACCGAGGTCGGCTACGTCGGACGTGACGTGGAATCGATCATCCGTGACCTGGTCGAGGTCGCCATGAAGCTGGTGCGTGAAGAGGCCATGAAGGAAGTGCGCGATAAGGCCGAGGATGCCGCCGAGGATCGCATCCTCGATGCGCTGCTGCCGCGCGCCCGTGGCGAGGAATATGATGCGGCGGCCAACAACAGCAGCACGCGTCAGATGTTCCGCAAGAAGCTGCGCGAAGGTCAGCTGGATGACAAGGAAATCGACATCGAGCTGAGCCCGGCCAGCCAGAGCCTGGATTTCGCCACCCCGCCGGGGATGGAAGAGATGACCAGTCAGCTGCAGTCCATGTTCTCCAGCATGGGCAAGCAGCAGAAGGAAAGCCGTCGCATCAGCGTCAAGGAAGCCCTCAAGCTGGTTCACGAGGAAGAAGCGGCCAGAATGGTCAGCGATGAAGACCTCAAGAGCCGTGCCATCGAGGCCGTCGAACAGAACGGTATCGTCTTCCTCGACGAGATCGACAAGGTCGCCAAGCGTGGCGAGTCCGGCAGTGGTGGCGACGTGTCCCGTGAAGGCGTGCAGCGCGATCTGCTGCCGCTGATCGAGGGTTCCACCGTCTCCACCAAGCACGGCATGGTCAAGACGGACCACATCCTGTTCATCGCTTCCGGCGCCTTCCACCTGTCCAAGCCCTCGGACATGATTCCGGAGCTTCAGGGCCGTCTGCCGATCCGCGTCGAGCTCAATGCCCTTACCCCGGACGACTTCAAGCGCATCCTGACCGAGCCGTCCGCGGCGTTGATCCGTCAGTACAAGGCGCTGCTGGCCACCGAAGGCGTCGAGCTGAGCTTCGCGGATGACGCCATCGAGCGTATCGCCCAGATCGCCTATCAGGTCAACGAAGGCACCGAGAACATCGGCGCGCGTCGTCTGCATACCGTGATGGAACGCCTGCTGGAAGAGATTTCCTACGAAGGTGCCGATCAGGCGGGTGAGCTCAAGGTCGATGCCGCCTATGTCGATGCTCGCCTGGGCGACCTGGCGTGTGACGAAGACCTGTCGCGCTACATTCTCTGACGTCTGGCGTCAGCGCCTGACCCGCGAGAAGCCCTCACGGCGGCAATCGCCACCTTGAGAGATGCCACTGACGCCCGATCCGGCTTGGCCCGGTTCGGGCGTCAGTGCATCATGCGACATAGATACGTCGACGCGCCCGAGATGTCGCTCGACGCCCCTGTTCCTTCGGTCGCCTTACAGCGTGGTGTCATGCTGGACGGCGGGCTGACACGAGGATGCCCTGATGAGCCACGACACACCTGAAGACCACGCTGCCGAGCAGGACGAACCCCGCAGCCAGCAGCGCGACTACCACCTCAATGAGCGCCATGCCCGTGACGCCGACGAGGCCCCGGTCCCCACGCGCGTGCACTACCACAAGTCGGAGCGTGAACTGGAACTGGGCTATGCGGATGGCCAGACTTTCCGCCTCAGCACCGAATTCCTGCGCGTGATGTCCCCCTCCGCGGAAGTGCGCGGTCACGGTGTCGGCCAGGAAACGCTGCAGGTCGGCATGCGCCATGTCGGTCTGGCCAACATCACCCAGAGCGGTCGCTACGCGCTGAAGCTGCATTTCGATGATGGCCACGACAGCGGCCTCTACACCTGGGAATACCTGTGGGAACTGGCCAACCGCCGCGATGCCATGTGGGCCTACTACCTGCGCCAGCTGGAAGAGGCCGGTGCCTCGCGTGAGCCGCTGGGCATTCCGCTCAATCAGCTGTAAGCCACTGATGCCAATGGGGCGCGGCAAGATGTCCGACTCGACGTCTTGTCAAAAGACAGCCCGCTGGCCAGCGGTTACAATCGAGCCACTGCGAAAGCTCACCATATTGCGCTGACGTCCCCCATGGGAGGCGTCACAACAGGGGAAGTCATGGACAAGCGTACGACTCACTTCGGTTATCAGGAAGTTGCCGTGGACGAGAAGGCAGGCCGCGTCGCGGATGTCTTCCACAGTGTCGCCGCCAAGTACGACGTGATGAATGACCTGATGTCCTTCGGCATCCACCGTCTGTGGAAGCGCATTACCCTGGAGCGTGCCGGTGCCCGTCCGGGCCAGACGGTGCTGGACATTGCCGGTGGCACCGGGGATCTGACGCTGAAGTTCTCGCGCCTGGTCGGCCCGAAGGGTCGCGTGGTGCTCGCCGACATCAACGCCTCGATGCTCAACGTCGGGCGTGACAAGCTGCTCGACCGCGGCGTGGGTGGCAATGTCGAGTATGTGCAGGCCAATGCCGAGGCGCTGCCCTTCCCTGACAACACCTTCGACATCATCACCATCGCCTTCGGGCTGCGCAACGTCACCGACCAGGCCAAGGCCCTGCGCTCCATGCAGCGCATCCTCAAGCCCGGAGGCCGTCTGCTGGTGCTGGAGTTCTCCAAGCCGGTCAATCCGCTGCTCTCCACCGCCTACGATCAGTACAGCTTCCGCCTGCTGCCGAAGATGGGCGAGATGGTCGCCGGCGACGCCGATTCCTACCGCTATCTGGCCGAATCCATTCGCATGCACCCCGACCAGAAGACCCTGGCCGGCATGATGGAAGAGGCAGGTCTCGAGCGTGTCGAGTTCACCAATCTCACCGGTGGCATCGTCGCGCTGCACCGTGGTATCAAGCTTTGAGGCTGTCATGGCATTGCTGACCCCCCTGCTGGTGGCGACGGCGGAACGCACGCTCAACCGCCTGCTCGCCCGTGACCCCGCCTCCGCCATGCGCCTGAATGCGCTTGCCGGCAGACGCCTGCTGCTGCGCCTGGAGCGCCCCGCCTTCGACCTGCTGGTGCACTTCGACCTGCAGGGGCTGCATCTGCTGCGCCTGCCCGAGGCCAACGAGAGCGACGGCGACGTGGTGGTGGAGCTGGACATGGAAACTGCCGCGGCACTGCTGTCCGGTGAGCCCATCGAGCGCTTGATGTTCGAGGGCCGCCTGGCCGTGCGTGGCCGTCTGCACCTGCTGGAAAGCGCACGGGACCTGGTGATGGATCTCGATCTCGACTGGGAAGGGGCCTTGAGCGAATGGTTCGGCGAGACCCCCGGTCATAGTCTGGCCACCGGCCTGCGCAGCCTCGGTCGCTTCGGGCTGACCAGCCGTCGTGAGCTGGAGCTGGATCTGCGCGAGTATCTGACCGAGGAAGCACGCTGGCTGCCCGGCCATGCCCAGCTGCAGGTCGCGCGGGACGAGCTGACCGAGCTGACCCAGTGCCTGGATCGCACCGAGGCACGCCTGGCGCGCCTGCGACGCCATCTGGAGGCCGTCACCACGCCACAGTCCGCTGATCGGGAGTGCCAGCCGTCGTGAGACTCTATCGCCTGCTGAGCATCCTGTGGGTCATCGCCCGCTATCGACTGGATGATCTGATCCCGCTGTCTCGCGTACCTGCGCTGCTGCGGCCGCTGGTCAAGCTCTCACCGCTGCGCCTGCTGCCTGTCGGCAAGCGCTCGCGTGGTGAGCGCCTGCGGCTGGCACTCGAAGCGCTGGGCCCGATCTTCATCAAGTTCGGCCAGATGCTCTCGACTCGTCGTGACCTGCTGCCACCGGACGTCGCCGATGAGCTCAAGCGCCTGCAGGACCAGGTGCCGCCCTTCGAGAACGAGGTGGCGCGCGAACTGGTCGAGCAGGAGCTGGGCATGCCGGTCGAGGAAGCCTTCGCCGAATTCGAGGCGCAACCACTGGCCTCGGCTTCCATCGCCCAGGTCCATGCGGCACGCCTGCACGATGGTTCCGACGTGGTGGTCAAGGTGATCCGCCCGCGCATCGAAGAGGTGATGCGCAAGGATATCGGCCTGCTGTATCTGCTCGCGCGCCTGCTGATGAAGCTCTCGCCGGAAGCACGGCGTCTGCGCCCCGTGGAAGTGGTCTCCGATTACGAGGCCACGCTGTTCGATGAGCTGGACATGCACAAGGAGGCCGCCAACACCTCCCAGCTCAAGCGCAACTTCCTCGATTCGCCCCTGCTCTACGTGCCGACCATCCACTGGCCGCTGACGCGGCGCCGGGTAATGGTGCAGGAGCGCATCCGCGGCATCCCGGTCGCCGACATCGACGAGCTGGAAGCCCAGGGCACCGACTTGAAGAAGCTGGCCGAGCGCGGCGTGGAGATCTTCTTCACCCAGGTGTTCCGCGACAACTTCTTCCACGCCGACATGCACCCCGGCAACATCTTCGTCTCGCGAGAGAACGCCCATGACCCGCAGTTCATCGCCATCGACTGCGGTATCGTCGGCAGCCTGACCCGCGAGGACCAGGACTATCTGGCGCGCAATCTGCTGGCCTTCTTCCGTCAGGATTACTACGAGGTCGCGGCGCTGCACATCGAGTCCGGCTGGGTCGGGGAAGGCACGCGCGCCAACGAGTTCGCCGCGGCCATCCGGGCCGTCTGCGAGCCGATTCTCGAGAAGCCGCTCAAGGACATCAGCTTCGGCCAGGTGCTGCTGGGCCTGTTCCAGACCGCGCGCCGCTTCAACATGGAAGTCCAGCCGCAGCTGGTCCTGCTGCAGAAGACGCTACTCAACATCGAGGGCCTCGGCCGTCAGCTGTATCCGGATCTCGACCTGTGGGCTACCGCCCGCCCCTATCTGGAGCGCTGGATGAAGGAGCGCGCCGGCCCCAAGGCGTTCTGGGCCGAGATGGTCAAACAGGCTCCGGAGCTGTCACATCAGCTGCCGCAGCTGCCGGTGATGGCCTTCCAGGCCATGCAGCGCATCGACGATGAACACCGCGCTCGACAGCGTCAGACCGAGGCACTCGCCACGCTGCGCGATCGTGTCAATCATGCGTCCAGCACCGGCTGGCGCTTGCGCGCAGGTGGACTGCTGATCGCCGTGGCCTTCGGCTGGCAACCGCTGATCGCCTGGGCCGAGACGCAGCCGATGATGGTGCTGGTCGGCGCGGGGCTGGGCATCGTGCTGTTGCTGTGGCGCTAGCCGCGCCCCTGCTTCGCTCGCGGCGCTGACCGAAACTTGCCGCCCCTCGGGGCGCAGTGCAATATGATTGTCATGTAACCCTTGCATCCTGAGTCGCCGGGCCTTGCCTCGCGGCAGTGCTCGATGAGGCAGGAGCCTCGGGCTGGACTCGCTGCCTTCGCCCGGGCCCGGTTGTCCGGCTGGCCGCGACGCTCCTGCAACGGTTCTCATGCAACGGTTCTCATGCAGATAAGGTTTTCATGCCAGACCCCATGCTTTCAGGAATGATGATTCATGAGTGATATTCTCAACCGCCTGTCAGACGTACTGGCAGAGCGGCGCGACGCTGATCCGACGTCCTCCTATGTCGCGAGCCTGCATCACAAGGGCCTCAACAAGGTATTGGAGAAGATTGGCGAAGAGGCCACGGAAACGGTACTGGCCGCCAAGGATTTCACTCAGGACGACGTGGACTCCCACCGTGCAGTGATCGGTGAGACCGCCGACCTGTGGTTCCACTCGCTGGTGATGCTTTCTCACCTCGGGCTGGACCATCAGGACGTGCTGGATGAGCTGGCGCGACGCTTCGGCGTCTCCGGCCATGATGAAAAGGCCGCTCGCGGTCAGTGATGATCAAGCAGACGACTTGCAGCGCAAGCCGATTTCCCTGGCAGTGGTGCTCTCACCCTGCAAGACTCAAGGCCTCGTGACCTAGTCCCATCGGCCAAAATGGAGAACTTCCCATGTTAGGTGGCATCAGTATCTGGCAGCTCCTCATCGTGCTCGGCATCATCATCCTGATCTTCGGCACCAAGAAGCTCCGCAACGTCGGATCAGACCTCGGTGGCGCGGTCAAAGGCTTCAAGGGCGCCATGAAGGAAGAGGAAAAGGCCCCCGACGACACGGCTCCTCAGCAGAAGGTCTCCCACGGTGAATCCCGCGGCGATACCATCGATGTCGAGGCCGAGCGCCGCGATACCGCTGACAAGCGCTCGTAAGCCGCATGTTCGACATCGGCTTTTTTGAACTGGCACTGATCTCGCTGCTGGCATTGATCGTGCTCGGCCCGGAGCGTCTGCCCCGGGCGGCGCGTACGGCGGGATTGTGGCTGGGGCGCATCAAGCGCAGCGTCTCGGGGATCCAGCAGGAAATCAGCGCCCAGCTGGAAGCCGAAGAACTGCGTCAGACGCTCAATGAGCAGAAGAAGCAGCTCGACGAGACCCTGGCACATGCCCGCAATGAGGCGCGTGAGGTGGAAACCACCATCACGCGTTCCTCGCCCGCGTCACAGGAGGATGCCAACGCCTCGCCTGCCGCCGACAGTGCTCGCTCGACCACGGAGACGACCTCAGGCGAGCAAGAGACCTCCGCCACCCCCACCAGTGAGTCACGGGAGCCGCGTTCCTGATGAGTGATCCGCATGACCCGCAGCCCTCCGCCTCCGGCGAGGCTGCCCACGCCCCGCTCATCGAGCATCTGATCGAACTGCGCTCCCGCCTGCTGCGTGCGACTGTCGTGGTCCTCGTGGTATTCGCGGCGCTGTATGGCTTCTCCAATCAGATCTATCTGTATGTGGCCGAGCCGCTGATGGCCCTGCTGCCTCCCGGCTCTCAGATGATCGCCACCGAGGTGGCCTCGCCCTTCCTGGCCCCCTTCAAGCTGACACTGGTGGTGGCGCTGTTCCTGGCGATTCCGGCGGTGCTCTATCAGGCCTGGGCCTTCATCGCGCCGGGACTCTACGAGAACGAGAAGGCGTTGGCGTTGCCGCTGCTGGCCTCCAGCATCCTGCTGTTCTATGCGGGCGCGGCGTTTGCCTACTATGTCGTCTTCCCGCTGCTGTTCCAGTTCTTCACCACCACGGGCCCCGAGAACGTGGCGATCATGACGGACATCAATCAGTACCTGAATTTTGTCCTCAAGCTGTTCTTCGCCTTCGGTGTGGCCTTCGAGATTCCCATCGCCACCTTCCTGCTGATCTGGACGGGGGCCACGTCCGTGGAGGTGCTGAGCAAGAAACGCCCCTACATCGTGATCGCCTGCTTCGTGGTCGGCATGCTGCTGACACCGCCTGACGTCATCTCGCAGTCATTGCTGGCGATTCCGATGTGGCTGCTGTTCGAGGTCGGGATTCTCGCCGCACGCGCCTTCAAGCGCCGCCGTCCGGCGAGCGATGATGAGGCCTCGCAGCAGGCCCCCTGACGCGAAGACTCGAGCAGACAGCGCCTGAACGATGACGCGCAAGAATCATGACGCAGGAAACGACGAAGCCCCCGCCAATGGCGGGGGCTTCGTCGTTTCCTGCTGGGTGCCGTGCGACCGTGTCAATCCTGTTGACTGGCCTTGGCCTGGTCTTCCTCGATCCAGCCGTTCAGACGCTCCACCAGCTTGAAGATGCCTTCGGCAGCCTCGGAGATGCGCTCTGCCTGCATGTAGGCTGGCGTCGTGATCACGCGATTGGCGGCATCAATCACGATATCCGTCACCTCACAGCTCTTGTGCAGACCGCCCTGGGCACTGATGGCGCCGGAGACTTCAGGGTCCGTGCCGATGGTGACCGAGATCCCCTCGCCCAGCAGCTTCGGCACCATCACCGGCGCGATGCACATCACGCCGATCGGCTTGCCGGCCGCATGGAAGGGCTGCACCACCTCGCGCAGACCATCCACCAGCGTCAGATCCGCGCCCTTGACGGCAAAGTTGCTGAGATTCTTGGCGGCACCGAAGCCACCGGGCAGAATCAGCGCGTCGAAGTCCTCGGCGGACAGCTCCGGCAACGGACGCACCTTGCCACGCGCCAGGCGAGCCGACTCGGTCAGCACATTGCGTGTCTCGTCCATTTCCTCGCCGGTGGCGTGGTTGAGCACATGATGCTGATCGATGTCCGGAGCGAAGCACTCGTAGCGGATGCCCAGCTGATCAAGCCGAAGCATGGTCAGGGTCGTTTCGTAGATCTCGGAGCCATCATAGACACCGCAACCGGATAGGATCAGGGCTACCTGCTTGGTCATGTGTTACTCCATTGACGGTGAACTGCTCGGCGGCTGCCGACAGGTCAGAAGTGACAGATTCGTACAGGAATCCGCTACAGGCAAGCACCATGTGAAGAGGTACCGGCTGGAAAGGACAGATGATGCCGGCAGCCTGCAGCACCTGAGTATTCGTCACTCCGATGCCCCAAGACTATGGGCGGCATGGCCACATCTCAAGGGCGCCCCTCGCGGTTCGGCGGGCAGGATGACAGTGCACACGACGCGACACCCTGCCCCATGCCGCGCCCCTGTTCCGACCTGCATGCACTGATATACTCGAAGGCATCGTGCCGACAGCTTGCTCGGCCAATCCCATCTCCTTCGGTCGTATGGGCGCCGTCTGACCTGTAATATCATTGAAATATTATAGACCTAGACTTCCAGCGTCCCTCACGGAACCGGAGCCTTAGATCCGGAGAGCCTCTCTTGAGCCAACGTACCCCACGCCAGTTTCCTGCGATTCGCATGCGCCGCATGCGCAAGGATGATTTCTCTCGCCGCCTGATGCGCGAGAACCAGCTGACGGCCGATGATCTGATCCTGCCGGTCTTCGTGCTGGAAGGTTCGCAGCGTCGTGAAGCCGTGACCAGCATGCCCGGGGTCGAGCGCCTGTCCATCGACCTGCTGGTCGAGGAATGCCGTGAGGTCCATGCGCTGGGCGTGCCGGCCATCGCGCTGTTCCCGGTGATCGATGCCGAGGCCAAGAGCCTGCTGGCCGAGGAGTCCTACAACGCCAATGGCCTGGTGCAGCGCGCGGTGCGTGCCCTCAAGGAAGCCATCCCGACGCTGGGCGTGATCACCGATGTGGCGCTGGATCCCTACACCGTGCATGGCCAGGACGGCATCCTCGATGATGACGGCTACGTGCTCAACGACCGCACCGTGGACACCCTGATCAAGCAGGCACTGTCACACGTGGAAGCGGGCGCCGATGTCGTGGCCCCTTCTGACATGATGGACGGCCGCATCGGCTCCATCCGTGCCATGCTGGAACAGGAAGGCCTGATCAATACCCGCATCATGGCCTATTCGGCCAAGTACGCCTCCAACTACTACGGCCCGTTCCGTGATGCGGTGGGCTCGAGCGGCAATCTGGGCAAGGCCGACAAGCAGACCTACCAGATGGATCCGGCCAACAGCGACGAAGCGCTGCATGAAGTGGCCATGGATCTCGCCGAGGGCGCCGACATGGTGATGGTCAAGCCGGGCATGCCCTACCTGGATGTGGTGTCCCGCGTGAAGCGTGAACTGGAAGTGCCGACCTTCGCCTACCAGGTCAGCGGCGAGTACGCCATGCACATGGCCGCCTTCCAGAACGGCTGGCTGGATGCCGACAAGGTCATTCTCGAATCATTGATGTGCTTCAAGCGTGCGGGTGCCGACGGCATTCTCACCTATTTTGCCCGCCGGGCCGCGGAACTGCTGGCGGAGAAGAATCGCCTTTGACTACCCCGGCGACCGTGTCTGACCGGGGTCATGGAGTTGATGATGGAACAGACCCACAAGAACGCCATAGATGACGCGTCAGACACCTCGCTGGACACCGCTCCCCAACCGCATCAGGACGCTGCCGCCCCGGCGGCGTCCCGGGGGAAAGAGGGCGACATGGAGCTGGTCACCGACGAGCCGCCAGCCCTTGAACCTCCGCCCCTGCGCGTCAATCGCACGCGCAAGGGCATTCACGCCAAGGTCACGCCCTCCCCCGAAGCCGACCTGGCCGACCCCGCCCTGTATTTCAATCGTGAGCTGTCGAATCTGCAGTTCAACATCCGGGTACTGGAACAGGCGCAGGACACTTCGCATCCGCTGCTCAACCGGCTGATGTTCCTGCTGATCTTCACGTCCAACATGGACGAGTTCTTCGAGATCCGCGTGGCGGGTCTCAAGCATCAGATCGCCTTCGACCGCACCGAGCCCGGCCCGGATGGCATGCTGCCCGGCAAGGTGCTCGACGAGATCTCGCGCATCACCCACGAGCAGGTGGAGCGCCAGTACCGCATCCTCAACGAAGAACTGATTCCGGCGCTTGAAGAGCAACACATCCGCTTCCGTCGCCGCAATCAGTGGAACGACGCCCAGAAAGCCTGGGTTCGCGAATACTTCGAGGAAGAGATTCAGCCGGTCATCAGCCCGATCGGGCTTGATCCATCACATCCCTTCCCGCGCCTGGTCAACAAGAGCCTCAACTTCATCGTCGAGCTGGAAGGCAAGGACGCCTTCGGGCGTGAGGGCGGCCTGGCCATTCTTCCGGCTCCGCGCTCGCTGCCGCGCTTGATTCGCGTGCCGGAAGCGCTGGCAGAGAGCGGTTATACCGAGTACGTCTTCCTGTCCTCGATGATTCATGCCCATGCCCAGGAGCTGTTCCCGGGGATGAAGATCAAGGGCTGCTACCAGTTCCGGCTGACGCGCAACGCCGACCTCTCGGTGGATGCCGAGGATGTCTCGGATCTGGCCTCGGCGCTGCGCGGCGAGCTGCTGGCGCGGCGTTACGGCGATGGCGTGCGCCTGGAAGTGGCGGACAACTGTCCGGAGGCGCTCTACACCTTCCTGCTCAAGCAGTTCGAGCTGGAGAAGCGAGACCTGTATCAGGTGAAGGGACCGGTCAATCTCAATCGCCTGATGGAAGTCATCGGCGACGTGGGCCGCGAGGACCTGCTCTACGCACCGTTCACTCCCGGCACGCCCAAGGCACTCAAGAGTGACAACAGCCTGTTCGATGCCATTCGCCGCGAAGATATCCTGCTGCATCACCCCTTCCAGTCGTTCTCGCCGGTCGAGAGTCTGCTGGCCGAGGCAGCGCGCGACCCGAACGTGCTGGCCATCAAGCAGACGCTCTATCGCACAGGAGCCGATTCCAACATCGTCTCCTCGCTGGTGGAAGCTGCACGTCAGGGCAAGGAGATCACCGTGGTGATCGAGCTGCGCGCCCGCTTCGATGAAGCCGACAACCTGCAGCTGGCCTCCCGCCTTCAGGAGGCAGGCGCCATCGTCATCTACGGGGTGATGGCCTACAAGACCCACGCCAAGATGCTGCACATCGTGCGGCGAGAAAATGGCGAACTGCGCCACTATGCGCACCTCGGCACCGGCAACTACCACGCCAAGACGGCGCGCCTGTACACCGATTACAGCCTGCTGACGTCCAACGAGACCTTGTGCGAGGACGTGCACAAGGTCTTCCAGCAGCTGACCGGCATGGGCAAGCAACGCAATATCGAGAAGTTGCTGCATGCCCCCTTCACACTGCATGAGCGACTGGTGGAGATGATCGACCGGGAAGCGCGCAACGCCGAGAAGGGCAAGCGCGCCCACATCATCATCAAGTGCAACTCACTGACCGAACCCAAGCTGATCCGCGCGCTGTATCGCGCCTCACGCGCGGGCGTGCAGTGCGATCTGATCATCCGCGGGGTCTGCTGTCTGCGTCCGGGCGTTCCGGGCATCTCCGACAATATCCGCGTCCGCTCGGTGATCGGTCGCTTCCTGGAACATACTCGCACCTTCCACTTCCACAATGCCGGCCAGCCGGAGACCTGGTGTTCCAGCGCGGACTTCATGGAGCGCAACATGTTCCATCGCGTCGAGACCTGCTTCCCGTTGCTCGACAAGAAGCTGGCGCAGCGCATCCGCAAGGACCTGGACACCTATCTGGTCGACAACTGCCAGAGCTGGCGCCTGGAAAGCGATGGTCACTACACCCAGCTGGATGCCGGCGATGCAGAGCCGATCAGCGTGCAGGAAACCCTGCTGTTCGCCTACGCTGCCAAGGCCTGATCGCGCCCCGCTCGGGCCCGCCTCATCCGGCGCAGTCCATTCACCTGACTCTCGGCCCTCACGCTTGCGTGGGGGCCGTCTGCGTTGAGCAGACAAGCCTTGTCCCAGTCCTCCTGTCCCGATCCTTCTGCCCCACTCTTTCCTTCTGCGCTCCCCCTTCTGCCTTCGCCTGATTGCCGACATCACCCGCCCATGACGCCTGCCCCCACCAGACAATGAAAAAGGCCCCCGCATCATGGATGCGGGGGCCTGGCAGCTGACGATCGGATCAAGCGCTCAACGGATCAGACACCGATCTGACCACCATCTTCACGCTGGATGACGACGGTCGCGGCGCGCGGGCGCACACTGCCGTCAGTTTCGGCAGTCGCATCCACACTCTGCGGCCAGTTGCCGGGATGCTGGATATTGACGAACAACGCCGTCCTGTCAGGTGTCGCGAAGATGCCGGTCACTTCACAGCCGTTCGGGCCAACCGCGAAGCGCTTTAGCTGTGCCTGGTTATCGGCACCGATCACGGCAGCATCCCCTTCGGCCTGCTGAAGCGCGGCCGGCACGACGGCCAGTAGCTGGTCATTGGTGGCGTCCGCCACACCGGCGTAGCCGTTGTCCGTCTGGATCCACAGGATACCCTGCTCGTCCTCACGTTCGTCGAAGTAGAGGCCATCCGGACTGGCGAATTCATTCATCTCAGTCAGGCCGGACAGGTTGTCGGCATCACTGGCCGCCGCGCCGAACACGAAGATCTCCCAATCGAAGGCGGTGTGATCCCCTGCCTCACGCCAGCGGATGATCTGTCCTGCCTCGTTGTCACCGCGCGGGTTGGCGGCATTGGTCGGCGCCGTCTTGTAACCGACTCCCGGCTCCTCGATGGCCTTGCCGTCATTGGTGAAGGCCGCCGCGGTACCCTCTTCGGTGCGCTTGGAGTTGTTGGTCAGTGTCATGTAGACCTCACCGGAAGCCGGGTCGACGGCACCCCACTCCGGGCGGTCCATCGGCGTGGCGCCCATCAGATCCGCCGCGTCCGCGGTATGGATGATGACACCGGCCAGATCATCGGCCGCCAGGCCCAGTGCAGCGGCCAGCGTCCGGCCATCCTTGGTCACGGCGTCCGGCGTCAGCTTCAGCCACTTGCCAGTACCGTCGGCGGAGAACTGGGCAACATACAACGTGCCCTTGTCCAGATACTTGTCACCGATCGCCAGGCGATTCTTGTCGGCTCCCGGCACGTGCGCATCGGCGGCCTCCCATCTGGCATCGGAGACGAACTTGTAGATGTATTCGTTGCGCGAGTCATGGCCTGAATAGAACACCACCGGCTCGCCTTCGACCAGCTTGCCCGGCCAGCAGCCTTCATGGCGGAAACGTCCCAGCGCGGTGCGCTTGACGGCCTTCTCACCGGTGTAGGGGTCGATCTCGACGATGTAGCCGAAAGTACGCGGCTCGTTGCGATAATCCTTGTCGGCACTGTCCGCCGTCGGCGTATTGTCGAAGCGCGCGAATTCGCCATCGACTTCGCTGGCATCTCCCGCGGTGGTTTCCCAGCCGTAGCGGCCACGCTCGGTCTCGATGCCGATGCGATCATCATCGCTCTGACGATCACTGCGCTTGACGAAGTACCCCGGCCAGTTCTCCTCACAGGTCAGGTAGGTGCCCCAGGGGGTATAGCCGTTGGCGCAGTTGTTGTTGGTACCACGCGTGCGCGTGCCATCCGGAGAGAAGGCAGTCTTGACGTAATCACTGCCTGCCACCGGGCCACTCAACACCATCTCGCTGGCGCTGGTATAGCGACGGTTGTAGCCGGAGTTGCTCACCACATCCCACTTGCCGCCGGCATCCTTCTTGACTTCGACGACGGTCACGCCGTGGGCATTGATCTCGGTACGCACTTCATCGGCCGGGCGCTTGCCGGACTCCGCATTGGTCGCGCCGCCCTTGGGCGCCCACAGGGCATCCTGATCGATGTACTCATTGTTCATCACCAGCAGGAAATTGCTGGAGGCGGTGTCTTCGCTCAGCGCGAAGTTGTGCATGCCGTCGTGATGCATGCCGATGCTGTTGAGCTGGGCCTCCGGCGTCATCGCCAGCGATTCACTCCACTGCGGTGCCTTGTCGTTGAGCGGGGTGCCCCAGGGTGCCAGGACATGGGCGGTATACCCTGCAGGTACCACGAAGGCATCCGTGCGAGAGCCCTTGATGGACTCGAAGGCCAGCGCCAGCGGTGTCTTCGCCGGGGTCCCTGTGCTCTTGCCGCTGTCGGCATTGGCCGTACCGCTCAGGCCCGCCAGCCCGAAGCCGCCCAGCATGCTGGCAGCCGCCATGCCCAGACCACCCTGCAACACGCGACGACGGGAAAGGTGCTTGTCGATGATGGAAGAAAATGTCTCGTTGTGACTGGCATTCAGTAGGCGATGATCTTCAATTTCCTTGCTCATGCTGCTTCCCCGTAGTCAGGTTGCGGGTTGTTCTTTTCAGGCTTGGCCCCTGTGGGGCCGCCAAGGGCAACAAGAGTGATACGCGAACCAAATGACAGTCGTATGACGCGAACGATACGCCTCATGCAAACGACAGCGCCCGACGGTCGCATGACCATCGGGCGCGGGGAATTCACAAGCGCGAGACCTGCTCCGTCAGCCGTGAGGAAAGAGGGCTTCACCAGCAGGGTGGTGTCTGGGTCAGGCGTCTCGCAGACGCTCTGCCGCCAGACTCAGCAGATGCTCCGTCGTCTCCCACCCGAGACAGGCATCGGTCACGGAAACGCCATGGCGCAGCTGCGAGAGCTTGTCCGCTGCCGGCAATGCCTGCTTGCCCTCGTTGAGATGGCTTTCCAGCATCACGCCGATCAAGGCGTCATCACCGGCCAGACGCTGGGAGAGCACATCCAGCATCACTTCGCTCTGACGACGGTGGTCCTTGCGCGAGTTGGCATGACTGCAGTCGACCATCAGTCGCGGTGTCAGACCGGCCCCTTCCAGCTCTCGCCGGCAGGCGGCCACCGAGTCTGCATCGTAGTTGGGCTGACCATGGCCGCCCCGCAGCACCACGTGGGTGTGGGGATTGCCCGCGGTCTCGATCAGCGCCGGGCGCCCGCTGTCATCCATGCCGAAGTGGCGATGCCCGTGAGCTGCCGCACCGATCGCCTGCACGGCGACCTCGACCCCACCATCGGTTCCATTCTTGAAGCCTACGGCGCAGCCAAGGCCGGAGGCCATCTCGCGGTGGATCTGTGACTCGGTGGTGCGTGCCCCGATGGCCGCCCAGCCGAGCAGGTCTTCCAGGTAGGCGGCCGTCAGGGGCTGCAGCAGCTCCGTCGCCACCGGCAGGCCCAGCTGATTGATCTCGCGCATCAGTTCACGCGCCTGACGCAGGCCGCTGGCCATGTCATCACTGCCATCCAGATGCGGATCATAGGCCAGCCCCTTCCAGCCCACCGTCGTGCGCGGCTTCTCGACATAGACACGCATCACCAGCTTGAGGCGATCACGGACCTGCGGTTCGATCACCGCAAGGCGCTGGGCGTATTCACGCGCGGCCTTGAGATCATGGATGGAACACGGGCCGACCACCACCAGCAGACGATCATCCTCCCCGGCAAGAATCGCGTTGATCTCAGCGCGGTGCTGGCGAATCTGGCCGGCCAGGTCAGCATCCACCGGCAGCTGCGCGCGCAATTCGCTGGCGCTGGGCAGGGCTTCACGACTGATGCGTCCGGGAGTGGTCGGTGTCTGGGCGGCATCGAAGCGGGTCACGGGGGTAGTCTCGGCGGTCATGGTGTCGACAGTGGTATCGGCTGTGTGCGGGTCATTCGTCAACACGCGTTCAAGGCTGGCGTTCATGGTCTTCTCTCCTGTGACGAAGCTTCGGCTTCATCACGCAATATTCACTCTGACAGACAGGGACTTCGCGAATCGTCACCCCGATGTTGCTCGCCCTGCCCCGCGGTGACAGCGGAAAGAGGCAGGACGCCGCTAAATCGCCAGCGCCAATAACCATGCACGACCCGAGCGGAAGCGAAAGAGAAGCGGGTAGTCGGGATCGTGGTACGCATGGTCATTCCTCCAGTCATTCATGCTGCTATCATCGTTGGCACGTTAGGGTGGCACGCCTCTCTCGTCATGAGAGATTGCCGGGCCCAAACGCAAGAACCCCCGGTCGTGGCTGCGACCGGGGGTTCTTCAAGGTGGTGGCAGCCCGTACGAGACAGGCACGCCGTAACCTCAGGCGCGCCCCTGTGTAAACCAATACCAATAGCCGGCCGCACACGCAGCCGACGCCAGCTGACCCGAAGGGCAGGCAGCGGCAGTGCGAAGGCGGGAGCTTGAGGATTGATTCATGGGTCGGGCCGGTGTCCAGTGATGACGATGAAGCGTCGATGACTCTATCCTTGCACTACGAAACGTCGCACGCAAGCGTGATCGGGCAACAAACCGTTGCCTGCACGTATAAAGAAGGACTATCAGCCCGGAGTGGCATCAGTATAACCTTTGGTTGTCGAACGACATGATCGGCAACGCGCATTCGTCCAGCGGTGCCTGACACCGCGCCCACAGCTTGGAATGCATGCATGCAGGATTCCCGAAATGAAGCACTGATAGAGTATCTGTCGGGATGTGCCCGGCAGGATGCCAAGGCACTGGATCGACTTTATCGCGCAACCAGTGCGCATCTATACGCTCAGTTGCTGCGTATCTTGAGACATGAGGCATCCGCGCAGGATTGTCTTCAGCAGGTCTACATCCGGGTATGGGCCGCCGCCGGCCAGTATGACGCCGGCCGCGCCCGCCCGATGACCTGGCTCGGCACCATGACCCGCAACATCGCCATCGACTGGATACGTCGACAGCGACCCAGCGAGCACGACAGCGACGAATTGATCGCTGCCATGCCCGGTCGAAGTGATATCGAGGCAGATGTCGACCTGGCCCAGCACAGTGGTGAACTCCACCAGTGTCTGGCCGAGCTGAATGACGATCAACGCCGCGCCCTGGAACTGGCCTACTTCGAAGGCCTCACCCACCAGGATCTGGCCAACCAACTGGACCAGCCCTTGGGCACCGTCAAGAGCTGGGTCCGACGTGGACTCGAGAGGTTAAAGACATGCATGAGTCATTTGATCTGAGCGATCCCGAACTGCGCGAAACCGCAGCGGGCGAGTACGCGCTCGGAACCCTGACACGCAGTGAGCGCGCCGCTTTCGAGTCGCTGCTCTCCGTAAGTCACGATCTGCAGCGCGATGTGGAGCGCTGGCGCGAACACCTGAACGTGTTCAATGAACAGCTGCCCCCTGTCGCGCCGCCCGCCGATGTCTGGCAAGGCATCGCCGAGGCGACGGGCACCGCCCGGCAGCCGTGGTGGCGTCGCCTGGGCCTGTGGCAAGGCATGACGGCCACGGCGTTCAGCCTCGCACTCGCCGTCAGCCTGACCTTCAGTCTGGGTCAGAACGAGAGCATGGAGAGCGACTACGTGTTCGTGGTCAGCAACCCTGACAGCAGCCCCGGCTGGATCGTCAATGCCTCCCACTCGGGTGAGATGATGGTCCAGGCCGTCAGCCCCAACGCCCCGGCCCCCGGCAAGGTCTGCGAGCTGTGGCTGATGGCCAAGGATGGCAAGGAGCCGATGTCACTGGGCATCCTGCCGCACTCCGGCACCATGAAGGTGGAGGTGCCGAAGGAATATCTGGCCGCCTTCCCCGACAGCGATCTGGTGATCACGCTGGAAAATCCGGGCGGCGCTCCCTCCGGTCAGAACATGGGCCCAACGCTCAAGAAAGGCCAGTTCACCGCCGTAGAAGGCCGCCACATTCTGTAGGCACTGCCTGCAAGCACTGACGGCAAACGCTGCGTCACCACACGACGCCGCATCAACGAAAAAGCCCCCGCTTCTCAGCGGGGGCTTTTTTCATGCTGCTCTGCCGGGCCTCGATCTCTGGAGGCTACCCGGACACCGGCAGGAAATACCCGTCACGTGAGATGACGTCCGCCATCCACCGGCAGTGTCGTGCCCGTGACATAGGGACTGTCCAGCAGATAACGCAGCGCCTGCCAGATCACCCCTGGGCCCGGCACACTCTGCATCGCAGACTTGGCCCGCGCTCGCTCGGCGTAGTCATCATCGTCGTCCGGGCGCAGCATGATCAGCGCCGGAGCGATGGTGTTGACCTGGATGCGTGGCGCGAACATCGATGCGAACGACAAGGTCAGATTCTCGAGCCCCGCCTTGCTGGCCGCGTAGGCCGCATGCTTGCGCGAGCCTTTCTGGACCACGAAATCACTCATGTGAACGATGTCGGCCTGAGTCTCGATACCTGCCTCCAGCAGATCACGCAGCGCCAGATTGATCAGATACGGCGCCTGCATGTGGACGCGAAACAGATGCTCGAACATCTCGCCGCGCTCCTCCGCCCCACCATCCGGCGCCCAGTCGCTGGCATTGTGCACGATGGCCCTCAACGTCGGCGTCATCTCACGAATCGTCGCGATGAAGGCCTGGATGCCCGCCTCACTGGAGAAATCCGCCTGGACGGTGCGGATACCCAACGCCCGCAGGGCATCGAGCTCTTCGCGCTCACGTCGGTAGCTGATGATGACGGGATGGCCATCATCCACCAGACGTTCGGCGCAGTAGCGCCCCAGTCGCTGGGCGCCACCGGTGATCAGGATGGGGGACTGACTCATTCACTCGACTCCTTCAGGCAACGTCAGGCAGCTTCAGCCGGATACCAGCGCCGGATCCAGCAGCGGCTCGCGTGGTGCATAACTGAAGACATCGGAGCTCAGCGCGCCGGCCTCGACCCCCAGCGGCGTCAGCGCATCGACACAGGCATAGACCATGCCGGGCGAGCCCGACAGATAGACGCGCTTGCCTGCCATGCTCTCCGCATGCGCTCGCAGCGCATCATCGATACGACCGATATGGCCATTGAAGCTTGCCTCGACCCCAGCCGCTTCCAGTGCCTGATGGTGGGCATCACCCGCCTCAGGCGCTTCTTCCAGTACCGGCACGTAGCGGAAATTGGGCTGACTGGCGGCCCAGTGGAGCGCAGCGCTTTCCAGATACAGATCCCGACGCTCACGCGCGGCCCACCACAGTTCGATGGGCTGATTGAGGCCGTGTGCAAACGCTGCCTGCAACATGGCATGCATCTGCGAGAATCCGGTACCGGCACAGATCAGCACGATGGGACTGGGGTCGTCGAGATCGAGCACGCATTCGCCATTCGGCAGGCGCAACTCCAGCTGATTGGCCGCGACCAGCAGGCTGCGCAGACGCGCCGAGTTGCTGCGCTCCGGCCAGTGCTGGATGTGCAACTCAAGCACGCCATCTCCCTTGGCAGCGTTGGCGATGGAGAACGGTACCCAGGTGGTGTCGTCGAGCTTCATCTCGAGATACTGGCCCGGCGCATGCGCCAGGGCCTCGGGACGTGCGGCAAAGCGCACACGAAACACGTCCGGGGTCAGGTCTTCCACACTCTCGACATGACAGGTCAGGGTCCGCGCCGTCATCGTATCCTCTTGTTGTCTGAAGCCTGCCGCGACGCCTGGCGCCGAGGCAGGGTAAATGCATGAGTGGTGATGGTCAGGTGAGACTCAATCCAGAATGCCCAGACTGTCCCAGCGCTCATCGACCCGCGAGACGATCTCGTCGCTCATCACGATGGGCTCGCCCCATTCGCGGTCGGTCTCGCCGGGCCACTTGTTGGTGGCATCCATGCCCATCTTGGAGCCGAGCCCCGCGGTTGGCGAGGCGAAATCGAGATAGTCGATCGGCGTATTGTCGACCAGAACGGTATCACGGCTCGGGTCCATCCGCGTGGTGATGGCCCAGATGACATCTTCCCACTTGCGGGCATCGACATCATCATCCAGCACGATCACGAACTTGGTATACATGAACTGGCGCAGGAAGCTCCAGACTCCCATCATCACGCGCTTGGCGTGGCCGGGGTACTGCTTCTTCATCGTCACCACCGCCATGCGGTAGGAGCATCCCTCCGGCGGCAGATAGAAGTCGACGATCTCCGGGAACTGCTTGCGCAGAATCGGCACGAAGACCTCATTGAGGGCCAGACCGAGAATCGCCGGCTCATCCGGTGGACGCCCGGTATAGGTCGAGTGATAGATCGGATCGCGCCGATGGGTGATGCGCTCGATGGTGAAGACGGGGAAGCTCTCGACCTCGTTGTAATAGCCGGTGTGATCGCCGTAGGGGCCTTCCGGTGCCATGTCATCCGGATACAGGTAGCCCTCGAGGATGATCTCGGCGCTGGCCGGCACCTCGAGCTCCGACAGGCCGCATTTGACCAGCTCGGTGCGCGAGCCGCGCAGCAGCCCCGCGAAGGCATACTCGGACAGCGTATCCGGCACCGGAGTGACAGCGCCCAGAATCGTCGCGGGGTCAGCCCCCAGCGCCACGGCGACCGGGAAGGGCTCACCCGGATGGGCCTTCTGCCACTCACGGAAGTCCAGAGCCCCGCCACGGTGCGCCAGCCAGCGCATGATCAGCCGATTCTTGCCAAGCTTCTGCTGACGGTAGATGCCGAGGTTCTGACGCTCCTTGTGCGGCCCGCGGGTAATCACCAGCGGCCAGGTCACCAGCGGCGCGGCGTCTCCGGGCCAGCAGTGCTGGATCGGAATCATGTCGAGATCGACATCATCCCCCTCCAGCACGACCTCCTGACAGGGCGCACGCTTGACCCGCTTGGGGCCCATGCTCATCACCTGCTTGAAGATCGGCAACTTGTCCCAGGCATCACGGAAGCCTCTGGGCGGCTCCGGCTCCTTGAGGAAGGCGAGCAGCTCGCCGACTTCGCGCAGCGCCTCGACCGATTCCTGCCCCATGCCCAGCGCCACACGACGCGGTGTGCCGAACAGATTGCCCAGCACCGGCATGCTGTGGCCCTTGACGTTCTCGAACAGCAACGCCGGACCACCCGCCTTCAGGGTGCGATCGCAGATCTCGGTCATCTCCAGGTAAGGGTCCACCTCGGCACGAATGCGCTTGAGTTCGCCCTTCTCTTCCAGCGCCGCGATGAAATCGCGCAAGTCTCGATACTGCATGGGAGTTTCCGGTCGGCTTGATCAGGTTCCGAGCATACCATTGCCAGCCGATAGTCGGCAGGCCGACAACGCAAGACGCCCATCTCCTGATCAGGAGATGGGCGTCTCGGGAAGTGCTGATTCCCCACGTGATTCCGTCATTGAACGGAATCACGTGGGGAATCCATGGCATTGCCTCGTCAACTCAGGACATCGGCTCAGCGGCGCTTCATGGCCTCGAAGAACTCGAGGTTGGTCTTGGTATCTTTCAGGCGGTCGATCAGGAATTCGGTCGCGGCCACGTCTTCCATCGGATTGAGCAGCTTGCGCAGGATCCACATGCGCTGCATTTCATCTTCAGACGCGATCAGGTCTTCACGACGCGTACCGGAACGACGGATGTTGAGTGCCGGGAAGACACGACGCTCGGCCAGCTTGCGGTCGAGGTGCGCTTCCATGTTACCGGTGCCCTTGAACTCCTCGAAGATGACTTCGTCCATCTTGGAACCGGTGTCGACCAACGCCGTGGCGAGGATGGTCAGACTGCCGCCTTCCTCGATGTTGCGCGCGGCACCGAAGAAGCGCTTCGGCTTCTCGAGGGCATGCGCATCGACACCACCGGTCAACACCTTGCCGGAAGACGGCACCACGGTGTTGTAGGCACGCGCCAGACGCGTGATGGAATCGAGCAGGATGACGACATCCTTCTTGTGCTCCACCAGACGCTTGGCCTTCTCGATCACCATCTCGGCGACCTGGACGTGACGGGCCGGCGGCTCATCGAAGGTGGAGGCCACGACTTCGCCGCGCACGGTGCGCGACATTTCGGTGACTTCCTCGGGACGCTCATCGATCAGCAGCACGATGAGGTGACATTCGGGGTTGTTGCGAGTGATGGAGGCGGCGATGTTCTGCAGCATCATCGTCTTGCCCGCCTTGGGCGGTGACACGATCAGACCACGCTGTCCCTTGCCGATCGGGGCCGTGAGATCCAGGATGCGCGAGGTGATGTCCTCGGTGGAACCGTTGCCGATTTCCATCAGCAGACGCGATTGCGGGAACAGCGGCGTCAGGTTCTCGAACAGGATCTTGTGCTTGGCGTTCTCGGGACGGTCAAAGTTGATCTGATTGACCTTGAGCAGCGCGAAGTAACGTTCCCCTTCCTTCGGCGGACGAATCTTGCCGGAAATGGTATCGCCCTTGCGCAGATTGAAGCGGCGAATCTGGGACGGGGAAACGTAGATGTCGTCGGGGCCAGCAAGGTAGGAAGAATCCGCACTGCGCAGGAAGCCGAAGCCGTCCTGCAGGATTTCCAGCACACCATCACCATAGATATCCTCGCCGCTTTTCGCGTGCTTCTTGAGGATGGCGAAGATGATGTCCTGCTTGCGCGAACGTGCCAGGTTGTCGATCCCCATGGTCTGGGCGAGTTCCAGCAGTTCCGGGACGGTATTTTGCTTGAGTTGGGTAAGATTCATCGGCTTGTTTGAACGTAGCTCGTGTCAGCAGGGCTGAAGATAAGAAGGGAATCGAGAAGACGAGCAGGAGGCAGAGACTGACACTGTACTGTGTGAGTGCAGGCTGATCTCGACAGCATTCCCGGGGGCAAGCGCCTGAGTGGAAAGAATACAGGTGCCAAAGGTTCAGGAAAGATCACTCACCACGGCCGTACAACGGATTCGGCAACGGAGTGTCGAGCGACTGCAGCCCGTCCGCAAGGACATGGGGCGTCGTGCTTCCTGACGTAAAAGTCTTCTCGATATGGAATCTAGCGGTATGAATCGCCTGGTGGCTGACCTGTGAATAGAAGGACAGAATTACCAGAGGGCTGGCTGACAACTGGGGGACCGTGGGACGGTCGACATGACGCAATCAGAGAGCGTGTAATCAGGCGAACGCCTCGATGGTAGTCAAGCTTCACCTCGAACGCAAGTCCCGTGCTCAGAGGCCATGCCAGCGCAGCCCGGGGGACGGGGCCGCCGCTCAACTGACGGCGTCATCCCCCATCACAGGTTGGCATCCAGGAAGGCGGCCAATTGCGCACGAGGCATCGCCCCGACCTTGCTGGCCTCGACATTTCCGGACAGGAACAGCATCAGGGTCGGCACGCCACGAACGCCGAAACGGGACGCCAGCTCAGGGGCCTCATCGACATCGACCTTGACGATCTTCAACCGCCCTTCATATTCCTCCGCCAGCGACTCGAGTGTCGGGGCCACCGTCTTGCACGGCCCACACCAGGAGGCCCAGAAATCCACCAGTACCGGCTGCTCGCTCTCCAACACCACGGATTCAAAGTCTCTTTCTGAAATCGGTGCCACACGTTCGCTCATCGCGACGTTATCTCCCAGGCCACATCGGCCTTGCTGATCTTCCTGCAGGTAAATGATGATGCTTCAGCGTGACGACGATGACGGCAAGCCCCGCGACGAGCGGTGTCACGCGAGCGCCTTGCACGAGAGGCATCGCTCTCTGGCGCTTCGCACGACTGTCATGTCGCACCAGTAGACTACCACGCCCTGTCTCTGACATGCCCCACTCTCGACCGATCCTGCCGACGACATGCCATGAGGTTTGACACCTCACACAAGTCGCCGCAACCTTGATCCAGACTGACATTGCATTCTTTACCGTGATACTCCGCAGCGTGGACGGCTTGGCACATGGCGCCCTGCCCTCGAGGACAGCGCATGTAGCAGCGCCCGTTCGCGCAAGGCCTGCCAGCAGGACCTGCCACAAGGACCATGCATTTGAGTGATTCAGCCTCCTCTCTACCTGACAGCTCCCCCGCTGCCACGGACACCAGTGACGATGCACCACTGTTGAAGCTGGCCGCCATCGATCTCGGCTCCAACAGTTTCCATCTGCTGCTGGCCAATCATCAGGCCGGACAATTGCAGGTCGTGGCCAAGCAGGGCGAGAAGATCCAGCTGGCAGCTGGCCTGGATGAAGACGGCATGCTCAGTGAAGATGCCATGGAGCGTGCGCTCAACTGCCTCGCACAGTTCGCGCCCTTCCTGGATGGCATCGAGGCGGAGCATCTGCGCATCGTCGGCACCAACGCGCTGCGTGCCGCGCACAACAGCCAGACATTGATCGATCGCGCCGAGGAATTGCTGGGGCATCCCATCGAGATCATCGCCGGCCGTGAAGAAGCGCGCCTGATCTATCTGGGGGCCGCCCATGCCCTGGCCGATGTGCATGGCAAGCGTCTGATCATCGACATCGGCGGCGGCTCGACGGAATTCATCATCGGTGAACAGTTCGAGCCGCTGTTGCTGGAAAGTCTGCACATGGGCTGCGTGGCCTATACCAAGACATTCTTCTCTGACGGCGAGATCAGCGAGAAACGCATGCGCCGTGCCGAACTGGCCGCTCGCTCGGAGCTGGCCAGCATACAGCGCAGCTATCGCGAGCTGGGCTGGGACGACCCCGTCGGCTCCTCCGGCACCATCAAGGCAGCCGCCAGCGTGATGGAAGCCCATGGCTGGGCAGCACACGGCCTGGTGACTCGCGAGGGACTCCATCGGCTGCGCACCGCTCTCTTGGGATTCAAGCGTCTCGACAAGGTCAGCCTGCCAGGCCTGAAAAGTGACCGCGCCAGCGTCTTCCCGGCCGGGGTCGCGATCCTGTGCGGTATCTTCGAAGCCCTGGAACTCGAGCAGATCCGCTACTCCGATGGCGCGTTGCGCGAAGGCGTGCTGTTTGATCTGATCGGTCGCAATACGGCGGAAGACTCGCGCATCGCGGCCATCGATCTGCTGCGTCGTCGCTATGGTATCGACACCCGCCATGCGGCCAACGTGCGCGATACCGCGCTGGCGCTGTTCGACCAGGTCGCGGATGCGTGGTCACTGGGGGCAACCTCCCGTCAGATGCTGGCCTGGGGGGCCGAACTGCATGAAGTCGGGCTGGCCATCTCGCATAGCCAGTTCCATCGTCATGGCGCCTACCTGATCGAGCATTCCGACCTGCAGGGGTTCTCGCGACCGGAGCAGAAGGCGCTCGCCTTCCTGGTACGCGCCCATCGTCGCAAGTTCGCCAGCCGGGAGCTTGCCAATCTGCCGCTGACGCTTCAGCCACGCCTCGCCCGTCTGGCGCGCCTGCTGCGCATCGCCGTGATGCTCAATCATTCACGCCCTGAACAGCCTGTCCTCGGCACGCAATTGAGCGCCAAGGGCGACGAATTGCGACTGAGCCTGGCAGAAGAATATCGGGATCACAGTCTGATCTGTGATGACCTGACCCAGGAAAGCAGTCTGCAGAAGGCCGCCGACATGACGCTCACCCTCGAAGGCGTCGACTGAGAACGGTCGCCGCCTTGGCCTCGTGCTGTCCCGCCACTACGCCCAGGGCCCCGTGAGACTCTCTGTCGAGACTGACTCCCGGGGCCGACTTCTGAGGCCCACAGTCAGCCACTCGGCTTTGCTCGCAACCACCACCCGCACGCGGGATGCCATAGCGCCACGATGGCTTGATCGCGGGCACGTCGCGCCACCCGCAGCTGGTGGCGCTGCCAGGGTGGGATGTCGGCTTCCTGCAGCAGGCGCTTGAGGTCCCGCCGGCCCCTGTCAGCCAGACGCATGACATCACCCGGCTGACGCTGACCGATCACGACTTCGTCCTCCTGCGCGGCCAATGCCTGCCAGCTCTGTCTCGCCCGATCATCCAGTTCACGCCGTTGGCAGTCACTGACCCCATCACCAAGACCATGCCTTGTAACGGTATCACTCGCCTGCCACCACAGCTGACCGCGCCAGAGGCGCACCACCAGACTTGAGACCGGACTGTGCCAGCGCACCTCCGCCACCGAGTCCGGCGGCGTGACGATCCACTGCTGCAGACTGGCCAGGCGCCCGCGCGGCGGCACCGGCCAGCCGCGTGATTGGCACAGGTGGCGCAGGACCAGACGCTGACGTGGCTCACTCAACTCGCCCAGACGTGCCAGCGACAGCTGCACCTCTTGCTCTTGCTCCTGCCCTTGCTCCAGCTCCTGCCCCGGCGTGACGCGCTCCGCGCCTGACAGCCGTACCTTCGCCAGCAGCTCGGCCGCCAGCTCATCCAGCAATGACTGCTCTTCCTGGAGCTGCTGCGCCGAGCGCGCAAGGCTGCCCGCAGCCTGTGGCCAACGCCCTTCGAGTGCCGGCAGCACCGTGTGACGCAGATAATTGCGATCGAAACGCTGACTGAGATTGCTGGGGTCCTCGCACCAGTCTCGTGAGACACATAGCCCTTGCTGACTCGCCAGAGTCTCGAGATCACGGCGAGAGACATCCAGCAGCGGGCGTACCAGTCGTGCACGCGCATGGGGGGGCAGATCTCGCCCAGTGGACAAGTTGCCCACGGTCAGCGCCCGCTCAGGCGGCATGGCCGCCAGCCCGCGCCCGCCACTGCCGCGCAGCGCGTTGAGCAATAGTGTCTCGGCCTGATCATCCTGATGCTGCGCCAGCCACAGGCTATCGCCCGCCGCCAGACAGGCCGTCAGTGCCGCCAGCCGCGCCTCACGTGCGGCAGCCTCCACGCCTCGCGACTTGAAAGCGGCCTCATCCAGCGCCAGATGGCGCACACTCAACGGCAGCCCCAACCGCGAGGCCAGCCTGCGCGCCAGACGCTCGAAATCATCATTGGCCGCCTGCAGGCCATGGTGCACATGCACCAGGCGCAGCCGTCGCGGGCACTCCTGCGCCGCTCGCGCCACCAGCCTCGCCAGCATCACCGAATCCAGTCCGCCCGAGAGTGCGATCCATACCGTGTGCCGTGAATCCGTTGCTGCCAACGCCGCACGGACGGCAACGAGTGCGCGCGATTCCGCCATCTCGCCAAGAGACTGCGGAGACGAGGACATCGAGTCCAGTGAAGAAGACAGAGACATGCCGAGCTCCCGTCGCGAAAGCAGATGGATGGAGTGAGCGGAGAAAAAGCGGCCCTGAACGCAAGGACGCCCCCGGAAGATTCCGGAGGCGTCCTGGTCACTCAGGCGTGAACTGCATGCGCATCAAGCGTGATGTGCAGAGATCATGCCGGTGCGCCGTAGCTCATCAGGCGCTGGTAACGACGCTCCAGCAGGGCGTCGGCATCCAGCGCGCCAAGACGCTCCAGGCCTTCACCCAGCGCGGCCTTGATGCTGTCGGCAGCAGCTTGCGGGTTGCGGTGCGCGCCACCCAGCGGCTCCTTGATCAGGTTGTCGACGAAGCCCAGCTCCTTGAGGCGCGAGGCCGTGATGCCCATGGCATCAGCGGCATCGGCGGCACGCTCTGCGCTCTTCCACAGGATGGAGGCACACCCTTCCGGCGAGATCACCGAGTAGGTGGAGTACTGCAGCATGTTGAGCTCGTCACACACGCCGATGGCCAGTGCACCACCGGAACCGCCCTCACCGATGACGGTGGAGATGATCGGGGTCTTGAGGCGCGACATCACTGCCAGATTGTAGGCGATGGCCTCGGACTGACCGCGCTCCTCGGCACCGATGCCCGGATAGGCACCCGGGGTGTCGATGAAGGTCAGGATCGGCATCTTGAAGCGCTCGGCCATCTCCATCAGACGGCAGGCCTTGCGGTAGCCTTCCGGACGCGGCATGCCGAAGTTGCGACGCACCTTTTCCTTCACGTCACGGCCTTTCTGGTGACCGATCACCATCACCGGCTTGTCGTCGAGACGCGCGATGCCACCGACCAGGGCTTCATCGTCCGCGTAGTGACGGTCGCCGTGCAGCTCATCGAAATCCGTGAACAGGTTCTCGAGGTAGTCGAGGGTATACGGACGCTGCGGATGACGCGCCAGCTGAGATACCTGCCAGGCACCGAGGTCCTTGAAGATGGACTCGGTGAGCTTGGTGCTCTTGTCCTGCAGACGAGCGATCTCGTCAGACAGGTTGACCTGGGAGTCGTTACCGACCAGACGGAGTTCCTCGATCTTGGCCTGCAGCTCGGCGATCGGCTGTTCAAAGTCCAGATAATTGGGATTCATAAGGCGTTTCGTTCGTCGTCTCGGGCAGCCAGGAAAGCGAGTCGGCCGGGTCACTCCCCCTGAGCAAGCGCTCAGGCGATCTGTGGCTCACGGCGGTCACAGTCGGCATGGAATTGGGTACGGAAAAGATAGGGGGGCATTATCGCACCCTGTTCGACAGGTGCAAACCTTGCCCGCCCGTTCGGCGCGGGATTGCCTCTCCCCCACGCCCTTCACCACCTCGTTTCACTTGCATCATCAAGGGGAAGGGATGGCGTCCCTCCCCCTTGATCAACAATCACTCACGGTACTTGAGTCGCACGCCGCGCTGGCCTTCCACCTCACCCAGCTGGATCAGCAGTTCATCGCTGGGGGCGACGCGCCATTGCTCACCAAGCTCCAGCCAGGCCTCCGCGGCGGCATTGCGATAGCGTAGCCGCATCGGCAGGCCTTCGCTGGCCAGGTGCGGCGTCAACAGCGTGGATAGCTGCTGGGTGAAGCGTCCGCCGATATCCTCGGCGGCGATGCTCATCTCGACGGCCTCACCGAAGCGCGCCCGCGCATCGATGATCGGCGTGACATCCTTGCCACGCAGGCGCAGGCCGCCGGAATAATCATCCTGACTGACCTCCCCCTCGACGATCACCACGCTGTCAGGTACCAGCTTGTTGCGTACCTGGTCGTAGAGTTCGCCGAACATCGAGGCCTCGATGCGTCCGGTGCGATCATCCAGGGTCACGAAGGCCATGGTATCGCCACGCTTGGACTTCATGGTGCGCATGGCGATCACTAGCCCGGCGATGCGCTGCGGCTCCCGCGACGGCTTCAGGTCGCTGATGCGCGCATTGATGAAGCGCTTGAGCTCACCTTCGTATTCATCGATGGGATGGCCGGTCAGATAGAGCCCCAGGGTGTCCTTCTCGCCGGTGAGGCGCTCCTTGTCGGTCCACTCACGCGCCTTGCGATAGCCGGCGTAGACATCCGTTTCCGGCTCGCTGAAGGCATCGCCGAACATGTCGGTGATGCCGACATCGTTGTTGGCATGATTCTGGGAGGCGGCCTTGAGCGCATCCTCCACCGCCAGCATCAGCACCGCACGGGACGGGCCGATGTTGTCCAGCGCCCCGGAGCGGATCAACGCCTCCAGGGTGCGCTTGTTGATCTTCTTGGCATCGATGCGCTTGCAGAAGTCGAAGATGTCGCTGAACGGCCCACCCTCGGCACGTGCGCTGACGATCGCTTCGATCGGGCCCTCGCCCACGCCACGGATCGCGCCCAGCCCGTAGACGACGCGCCCTTCGAGGTCGACGGTGAACTTGTAGCCACCGATGTTGACGTCCGGTGGCGTGACCGTCAGGCCGATATGGCGGCATTCCTCGATCAGCGGTACCACCTTCTCGATGGTCTGCATCTCGGTCGAGATCACCGCGGCCATGAACGGCCCCGGATAGTGCGCCTTCAGCCAGCCCGTCTGGTAGGAGACGAGGCCATAGGCCGCCGAGTGGGACTTGTTGAAGCCGTAACCGGCGAACTTTTCCACCAGGTCGAAGATGTTGCCCGCCAGGTCCTTGTCGATGCCCTTCTCGGCACACCCTTCCATGAAGCCGGCACGCTGCTTGGCCATCTCTTCCGGCTTCTTCTTGCCCATCGCGCGGCGCAGCATGTCGGCCTGGCCCAGCGTGTAGCCGGCCAGCACCTGCGCGATCTGCATGACCTGCTCCTGGTACAGGATGATGCCGTAGGTCGGCTCCAGTACCGGCTTGAGCAGCTCATGCTGATAATCCGGGTGTGGATAAGACACTTCGGAGCGACCGTGCTTGCGGTTGATGAAGTCATCCACCATGCCGGACTGCAGCGGGCCCGGGCGGAACAGGGCCACCAGGGCGATCATGTCTTCCAGGCAGTCGGGCTTGAGCTTCTTGATCAGCTCCTTCATGCCGCGGGATTCCAGCTGGAAGACCGCCGTCGTCTCCGCCTTCTGCAGCATGTCGAAGGTCTTGGCGTCATCCAGCGGAATGTCATCGATCTCCAGCGGCGGCAGCCCTTCACGCTCACGGACCTTGTCGACCATCTCGGTCGCCCAGTCGATGATGGTCAGGGTACGCAGCCCCAGGAAGTCGAACTTGACCAGCCCGGCTTCCTCGACATCGTTCTTGTCGAACTGCACCACCAGACCGCTGCCATCCTCTTCACACAGCAGCGGCGAGAAATCGGTCAGCTTGGTGGGAGCGATCACCACGCCCCCGGCGTGCTTGCCGGTACCGCGGGTGGTGCCCTCGAGCTTGAGCGCCATCTCCCAGATTTCCTGGGCCTCTTCATCGTTCTCGATGAATTCCTTGAGCTGAGGCTCCTGCTCGATGGCCTTCTCCAGCGTCATGCCGACTTCAAAGGGAATCAGCTTGGAGAGCTTGTCGCCCAGCGAGTAGGGGCGCCCCTGGGCACGCGCCACGTCACGCACCACCGCCTTGGCGGCCATGGTGCCGAAGGTGACGATCTGCGAGACCGCATTGCGCCCGTAGCGCTCGGCCACGTAATCGATGACGCGATCGCGCTTCTCCATGCAGAAGTCGACGTCGAAGTCGGGCATGGAGACACGCTCCGGGTTCAGGAAGCGCTCGAACAGCAGGTCGTATTCCAGCGGATCCAGATCGGTGATCTTCTGGGCATAGGCCACCAGTGAGCCGGCACCGGAACCACGCCCCGGACCGACCGGCACGCCGTTGTCCTTGCCCCACTGGATGAAGTCCATGACGATCAGGAAGTACCCGGGGAAGCCCATCTGCAGGATGATGTCGAGCTCGAAGTCCAGGCGGGAACGATAGCGCTGTTCGGTGTCGGCCCAGGCTTCGCTGTCGCGGGGATGCCTGTCGCGCGGATAGAGCTTCTCGAGGCGTTCCGTCAGGCCATCATGGGAAACCTTGCGGAAGAACTCATCCATCGTCATGCCTTCCGGCACCGGGAACTCGGGCAGGAAGTAGGTCCCCAACTGAACCGTCACGGAACAGCGCGCCGCGATCAGCACGCTGTTCTCGAGCGCTTCGGGAATGTCGGCGAACAGCTCGTGCATTTCCTCGGCGGTCTTCAGGTATTGCTCATCGCTGTAGCGGGTCTCGCGGCGCGGGTCATCCAGCGCCTTGCCTTCCCCGATGGCCACGCGCGTCTCGTGGGCCCAGTAGTCCTCACGCTTGAGAAAGCGCACGTCATTGGTGGCGACCACCGGGGTATCGGTCGCCTCCGCCAACGCCACCGACAGGTGCAGGCACTCTTCCTCGTACTGGCGCTGGGTACGGGTCAGCTCCAGATAGAAGCGATCCCCGAAGACCGCCTTCCATTCGCTCAGTAGGGTCCGTGCGGTGTCTTCGTGATCCGAGAGCAGATGACGCCCGATCTCGCCCTCGCGACCCCCGGACAGCACGATCAGCCCCTCGGCCTGCTCGAAGATCCACTGCTTCTCGAGATAGGCACGCCCCTGCTTCTGGCCGTCGGTCCAACCGCGCGAGATCAGCTCGGTCAGATGACGATAGCCGATGTCATTCATCGCCAGCAGCGTGATGCGGTAGGGGCGCGTGACGTCCTGCGGATTGGTCATCCACAGATCGGAACCGATGATCGGCTTGATCCCGGCCCCTCGGGCATTGGAGTAGAACTTGACCAGCCCGAACAGGTTGGCCTCGTCGGTGACCGCGACAGCCGGCTGGCCTGCCGTGGCGGTCGCCTTGATCAGCGGCTTGACGCCGGGCAGACCATCGACGAGAGAGAACTCGGTGTGAACGCGCAGGTGAACAAAGGGCGTGGTCATGGAATCGGCTCGTGAAGTCTGCGTGACGGTAAAGGATTCAGTCGCGGCGGGTGACGATGGCCGCGCTGACGCTGCCGGCGCCTCGGACGCTGAAGGCGGGGACTCCGCTGCCAAGGATAGCGCGTCGGGGGCAGCGTCTGAAGGCGCCTCGCCTGTCAGGACGACCTCGACTGACGGGGATGCCGTGGTCTCACTGGCATCAGTCAGACCACGGCTGGCGGCTTTTTTTCAGCGGGAGACTGGCTCGGCTCACTCGTCGCCAGGGCCGCTTCCTGCTCTGACGGCCCCGACGATCGCTCTGACGGCCCCGACGATTGCTCTGATGACTCGACAGCCTTGTCCGGCTCAGCGGTTGGCTCAACCGGGGCTGGCAGCGCGATCAATGCATCTTCCGGCACGGCCTGCGGCACATGCCCGGCCATGTAAAGCCGCTTGACCGGCCCGAAGCTCTTGCGATGCAGGGTAAGGATGCCATGCGTCTCGATGGCGGCCTGATGCTCGCGGGTCGGGTAGCCCTTGTGACGCGCGAAACCGTAGGCGGGGAAGCAGGCATCCAGCGCTGCCATCTGGGCATCGCGGTATACCTTGGCCAGTATGGAAGCCGCGCCGATGGCGGCGTGGCGCAGGTCGCCCTTCACCACCGCCATGCCGGGAATCTCGTGCCCCGGCAAGCGGTTGCCATCCACCAGCAGATATTCCGGGCGCACACCCAGGGCATCGATGGCGCGCCGCATCGCCAGGTGCGTGGCCTGATAGATGTTCAGCTCATCGATCTCTTCACTGGTGGCCTCGGCGATCGCCCAGGCCCAGGCACGCGCACGAATCTGCTCGTACAGTGCCAGGCGCTTCTTCTCGCTGAGTTTCTTGGAGTCGGTGATGCCCTCGATGGGGTCATTCGGGTCAAGAATCACCGCTGCCGCCACCACGGGCCCGACCAGCGGTCCACGCCCGACCTCATCGATACCTGCCAGCAGCTCCCCGTGATAGGGGATCACCAGCGCCGGGAAATCATCGGCAGGTTTGCGCTTGCGACTGGCGGGCAGAGTGGCGGGTCGATCGGCAGAATCGGTCATGGTATCTCGGGGCGTCAGACAACCGACAGACCACTGTTGCGGCCTGCCGATCAGGGGGTATCAGTCAGTAAAGGCATCTCGGGCGGCCGTGATCAGCGCCCCGCCAGCTCACCGATGGCAATGGCGGCCGCGGCGCTGGCATCACAGGTCAACTCACGATGCATGGCGACGAAGCGCTCACGCAGCTCACGCTGGCGACAGACATCGCCGGCGGCACGCGACAGCAAGGGAGCGAGGCTTTCCTCGATGGACTCCGGCGTGGCTGCGTCCTGGATCAGCTCCGGCACCAATGTCTCGCGGGCAATCAGGTTGGGAAGCGAAATCCAATCGGTCTTGACCATGTGCCGTGCGATGCGGTGGGTCATCGGCGCCATGCGATAGGCCACCACCATCGGACGATGACACAGCAGACATTCGAGCGCTGCCGTACCGGAGGCCAGCAGCACGGCATCGGCGGCAGTCATCGCTTCACGCGACTGGCCATCGATGAGGTGAATGCGACTGCGATCCAGCGCCTCGCGCCCCTGCATCAGTGACTCAAGCTCGCTACGCCGCAGCGGCGTGGCGGCCGGAATCACCACTTCAAGCGCAGGGTAACGCTGGCAAAGGCGCTCAATGGAGGCCAGGAAGGTCTCGCCGAGGAAACGAATCTCGTTGCCACGGGATCCCGGCAACACCGCCAGCAACTGCACGTCGGGGGCAATCCCCAGCTGCAGGCGAGCAGCATCGCGATCATCCTCGAGCGGCAACTCATCCGCCAGCGGATGGCCGACGAAGGTCACCGGCACCTGATGTTCGCGATAGAAGGCCGCCTCGAAGGGCAGGAAGGTCAGCATGCGATCGACGGCACGGCGGATGGTCTTCACCCTGCCCTGACGCCAGGCCCAGACGGAGGGACTGACATAGTGCGCCGTAGTGATGCCCCGCTTGCGCAGGCGCAGCTCGAGCCCCAGATTGAAGTCGGGAGCATCAATACCGATCATCACGTCAGGCTGCCACTCAAGCGCGTCGCGCAACAGATGGCGACGCACCTTGATCAACTCCGGCAGATGCTTGAGCACCTCGACCAGCCCCATGATGGAGAGAGTTTCCAGCGGATAGAGGCTGTCGAAGCCTTCGGCCTGCATGCGCGGCCCCCCGATGCCACGAAACTCGACATCGGGATGACGCGCCTTGAGCGCGCGCATCAAGCTGGCACCGAGGATGTCACCGGAGAGCTCTCCGGCTACCAGGAAGATGCGCATGCTCAGCGTGTCAGGCCACGAGTGGACGCCTTGAGCGAGGCGATGAAGACATCGCGCTCGGCGAGAGGCGGCTCACCTTCCAGCTTCTCGAGTGCCTGCGCCAGTGTCAGCCCCTGACGGAAGACCGTCTTGTAGGCCGCGTTCAGGGCGGAGATGGTCTCGCGACTGAAACCACGGCGCTTGAGGCCGACGCTGTTGAGGCCATGCGCCTCGGCAGGGTGCCCATTGACCATCACGAAGGCCGCGATGTCCTTGGTGATGATGGAGCCACCACCCGCCATGGCGTGCTCGCCGACATGACAGAACTGGTGCACCGCCGACAGGCCGCCGAGAATGACGTGATTGCCCAGATGGACATGCCCCCCCAGCGTCGCCTGATTGGCCATGATGCAGTCATCCCCGATGATGCAATCATGGCCCACGTGCGAGTAGGCCATGAACAGGTTGCGACTGCCGATGCGTGTCAGGCTGGCATCCTGGACGGTACCCCGGTGCAGGGTCACACCCTCGCGAATGACGTTGTCATCCCCGATCTCCAGGCGTGTCGGCTCACCGGCGTACTTCTTGTCCTGGCAATCCTCACCGACCGAGGCGAACTGGAAGATGCGGTTACGCTCACCGATGACCGTCGTACCCTTGATGACGACGTGCGGCCCCACCACCGTGCCAGCGCCGATCTCGACGTCGGCACCGATCACGCAAAACGGACCGACCTCGACATCGTCGGCCAGGCGGGCGCCGGGATCGACAATGGCAGTAGGATGTATCAAGCGACCTTCCTCTCGGCACAGATGATTTCGGCTTCACAGACCACGTCACCGTCGACCTTGGCCTGACAGGCGAACTTCCAGATACCACGCTTCTCGCGCAGCACGCGGGCGCTGATCTCGAGCTGGTCGCCCGGCATGACCGGACGCTTGAAGCGCACGTTGTCACTGCCCACGAGGTAATAGATGTAACCATCGGCAGGACGCTTGTCGACCGTCTTGAAACCCAGAATACCTGCCGCCTGAGCCATGGCCTCAACGATCAGCACACCCGGCATGATCGGGTGTCCCGGGAAGTGGCCATTGAAGAACGGCTCATTGATGCTCACATTCTTGCGCGCGACGATGAACTCGCCAAGGGACAGTTCCATGACCCGATCGATCAGCAGGAAAGGATAGCGGTGCGGGAGATACTCACGGATCTCGTTGACGTCCATAACCATTGGCTTGCAACCTCTGAAATAACGAAATGCCTGCCGCACTCGGGCAGGCATGTAATGACGGTCCGGACCGCCGTTCTGGCAATGGCGCGCATTATAGCGTCCTTGCGCGCGACTGGCAGCCGCTCATTGCCCAGAGTCGCCGGGCTGACGAGATGACCTGCCTGGACAGGCGCTCGGCACAAGGCACAAAACCAGCGACCACTGCCTCATGGACAACGCCTGCTGGCACCTGCCGCGGTGCCAGAGCAGCGCTACCTGTCCTTCAAGTCCTTCTCGACCTGGTTCAGACGTCGTGCGAGCTGATCCAGCTGCTTGAAACGCACGGCATTGCGGCGCCACAGGCCATTGTCCATCGCCCCGGTACCCGACGAGTACACGCCCGGCTTGGTGATGGAATTGGTCACCAGACTCATGCCGGTGACCTGCACGCCATCACAGATTTCCAGATGCCCGGCAAGCCCCACGCCACCGCCCATCAGACAGTAGCGACCCACCTTGGTGGAACCGGCGATGCCGACACAGCCGGCCAGCGCCGAGTGATCTCCGATCTGCACGTTGTGCGCGATCTGGACCTGGGAGTCGATCTTGACGTCATTGCCGATGATGGTGTCGCCGAGTGCTCCTCGGTCAATGCTGGTGCAGCTGCCGACCTCGACATCATCACCGATCATCACGCCACCCAGCTGGGCGATCTTGTGCCAGCCCTTGCCGTCGTGGGCGAAACCGAAGCCGTCGGCACCGATCACGCAGCCACTGTGCAGGACTGCCCGCGCCCCGATGACCACCCCGTGATAGAGCGTGACATTGGGATGCAGCAGACACCCTTCGCCCAGCACGCTGTCAGCGCCAATGACGCACCCGGCCTGGAGACGGGAGCCATCCCCGATACTGACACCGGGGCCGACCACCACCTGCGGGCCGATCTCGACATTCGCGCCCAGCGTGGCCGTCTCATCGACGACCGCACTGGGATGCACACTGGCCTGCGGTGCCTGTGCCATGGGATCGAACAACCGTGACAGCTCGGCATAGGCCAGGTAAGGATTGTCCAGCACCAGCGCATGGCTCTTGCACTCGTCGAGATGACTCTCGTGCAGCAGCACCGCCGTGGCCTGAGAGTCCGCGAGATACTTGAGGTAGGCGCGATTGGCGAGGAAGGCGATATCGCCTGGCGCCGCGTCCACCAGCGTCGACAGACCAGAGACCCGAACGTTCGGGTCGCCAACGAGTCGAGCACCCAGCCGCTGAGCCAGATCCTCGAGAGTGTAGGAGAATTGTTGCTTTTTCATGCTGTCTCTAGGCGTCGGGCGCCGCTGGCTCGCATTCGCGTAGGCATGCTCAATGCTGGCATCGCGCGCCGTGACGCGCGACGACATCAGTTGAGCGAGTTGAAGACCTGGGTGACCTCATCGGTCAGGTCGAGACCATCCTTGCTGTAGACCGTGGCACTGCGGTCTACCAGCAGCTCGACACCGTGCTTGTCGACGACCTGCTGAATGGCCTTGTCCAGCTTGGGCTTGGATTGCTTGAGGAATGCCTGCTCGGCCTGCTGCTGCTGCTGCTGGACCTGGCCGCGCAGCTGCTGGAACTGCCCGCCCTTCTGGCGCAGTTGCTGCTGCAGTGACTGGCGCTCGGAATCCGACATCACCGCACCATCCTTCTGCAGCTTGTTCTGCATGGTCTCAAGCTCCTTGGCCAGCGCCTTGGCCTGATCCTGCTTGCCAGCCAGCTGATTCTTGAGCTGATTCATGGAGCGCTGGGCAGCATCGGAGCTCAACAGCGCCTGGCGCCAGTCCATGACCGCCACTTCCGTGGCCTGGGCCATCATCGGGGTCGCAAAGGCTGCGAGGCCGCCTGCCAGACACAGTGCGCGGGTCAATTTACGCATCATAAAACTCCTTGTAGGCCTGTTGTTCGGTGACCGACGCCAGAACAGGAACGGCGGCGCCGGCAGCGGGGACATGACGCCACATCGGTTGCCCACCGGTGTGGCGTCATGTCCGCCTTAGAAGGTCTGGCCCAGTGAGAACTGGAAGATCTCGGTGTCGTCGTCGTCATCGTCACCGATGGGCTGCGCGACACTGAAGGTCAGCGGGCCAACCGGCGTGATCCATGACAGGCCGATACCGGCGCTGTAATTCAGATCGCCGAGGTCCACGCCACTCTCACAGGAACTGGAATAGCTGGAGCCGACATCGTAGCAGGACGTCAGATAGGTATTCCCCGCATCCACGAAGAACGACGGCTGGACGCTGCGCTTGTCCTTGACGAAGGGCATCGGGAAGATCAGATCGATCCCGCCCTCGACCAGGATGTTGCCGCCCAGGGTATCGTCATCACCGTCATCGACCTCGGTGGATGCCTGACCCAGGGTGTTGGAGCTGTAACCACGCACGCTGCCCAGACCACCCGCATAGAAGTTCTTGAAGAACGGGTAGGTATCGCCGGAGAACGAATTGGCATAGCCAAGTTCGGTCCGGAACTTGAGCGACCAGTCATCATGCAGTTCGAACAGCTTCTGCCCCTTGTAGCGGAACTTGTAATAGTCCGCATCGGAGCCGGGCACTGCCACTTCCAGTGACAGCAGCTGCGAGCTGCCCGCCGTGGGCAGGATGCCGCGGTTGAGATTGTTGCGCGACCAGCTGGCGGTCAGCTTGTAGAGGTTGAAATCCTCGCCCTCATCACTGATGTACTGCGTGACCTCGGCGGGGCTGTCATCGAAGTCCTTGACGCGCACGAACTCGTAACCGGCACCGAAATTCAGGCGCGACAGTTCGTTGATCGGGTAACCGAAGTTGATGCCACCGCCGAAGCTGTCGGTCGCGTAGCTGGCGACATCGTCATCATCGTCGTAATCCACCTTGCGGTAGAACAGGTTGTAGCCACGCGAGATGCCATCCAGTGTCCAGTACGGGTCGGTATAGCCGAAGCTGACATTGGTGTAGTCATCGGACTTCTGGGCATTGATGTTGACTTCGTTGCCGGTGCCCAGGAAGTTCTTCTGCGACAGCCCCACCCCGTAGATGACCCCGTCACCCTGAGAGAAGCCGACCGACGCCGAGATCGAGCCCGACGGCTGTTCCTCGACGTTGTAGTTGACGTCCAGCTGGTCCGGCTCGCCGGCGACCGGACGCGTGTCCACATCGACCTGCTTGAAGAAGCCGAGGCGCTCGAGCTTCTGCTTGGATTGCTTGATCTTGTCCGTCGAGGCAGGCGCACCCTCGAGCTGGGTCATCTCACGACGCAGCACCTCGTCCGCCGTCGTGGTGTTGCCCTTGAAGTTGATGCGACGCACGTAGGCGCGCTTGCCGGGGTCGACCGCAAAGGTCAGATCCACCGTCTCGCTCTCTTCATTGACCTCAGGCACGGCGTTGACCTTGGCGAAGGCGAAGCCGTCGGCTCCCAATGCCTGACGCAGGGCCTCGCTGGAGGCCGTCACATCACGCTGGGAATAGAGGGCATCCGGAGCGAGCTTGACCAGATCACGCGCCCGCTCTTCCTTCATCTTGATGTCGCCGGCGAAACCGATCTCACCGATCTTGTACGGCTTGCCTTCGTCGACATTGATGGTGACGAAGATCTCGGACTTGTCCGGCGAGATGGACACCTGGGTCGAGCGCACCTGGAAGTTCACGTAACCACGATCCAGATACCAGGACTTGAGCGTCTCGATGTCCCCGGTCAGCTTCTCGCGTGAGTATTCGTCGTCGGAGAACCAGCCGAAGAACCAGCTCGGGCGGTCTTCCAGCTCGAGCTGTTCACGCAGGGTCTCGTCATCGAAGGCGGAGTTGCCGACGATGTTGATCTGGTGGATCTTGGCGACCGCACCTTCCTTGACGTCGATATTGACCTGAACACGGTTGCGCTCGAGGGTTTCCACCGAGGTCTCGATGCGAGCGCTGTAGCGGCCCTGCGCCTGGTAGACGCGCTCCAGCTCACGCTGCATCTCTTCCAGGGTGGAGCGCTGCAACACCTGACCTTCGGCCAGCCCGGCTTCCTTGAGGCCCTTGCGCAGGTCCTCGTCGGGAATCTGCGAGTTGCCGTCGATCTCGATCTTGGAGATCGTCGGGCGCTCGACCACGTCGATGATCAACACATCGCCATCACGCTTGAGGCGGATATCATCAAACAGGCCAGTGTCGAACAGCTGTCGCGCCGCGGAGGACAGATCATCATCCTCGACGGTCTGATCAGCGGAGACGGGGAAGGCGTTGAACACGGTGCCCGCAGACACGCGCTGAAGGCCTTCTACCCGGATGTCGGATACTTTGAAAGACGCGGCCAAGGCGCCTTGACTGGCCCCGAGCAGCGCAGCTGCCAATCCAATGGTCTTGAGTTTCATGCAGTCGCTTCGCTTCTCTGGATTCCGCCCGCTTGGATAAACAGGCACCTTATACACAACCCCTGGCTACTGACAAGACAGCACCCCTGGGGGTCGGCAATCGGGGCCGAAGTCGTGTGGGCATGATGACGGGAGTTGGCCATGTTGGCCAGCCCGTGCAATGAATTGACCCTCATGAGGGGCGACAGTTCAGCTCTGGTTCATCTTGCAGGAAACGCGAGGCAATCCTGAGGCACCCCGTCTTCGCCATCCTGGTGGTTACCACAGACGCATGAGGTCGAAATAGATCGCCATGAACATCAACGACCCGACCAGCGCCATGCCGATCCTGAGCCCGGCATTCTGCACCTTCTCGGACAGTGGCTTGCCGCGCACCGCCTCGACCAGATAGAACAGCAGATGCCCGCCATCCAGCACCGGAATCGGCAGCAGATTCAATACCCCGAGACTGATGGACAGATACGCCATGAAGCCCAGGAAGGCTTCAAGCCCGGAGCGAGCCGTATCACCGGCGATCCGCGCGATGGTGATCGGTCCGGACAGGTTGGAGGGCGCGATCAGGCCCACCAGCATCTTGCGGATGGAGTCCAGCGTCAGCACCGTCATCTCGCCGGTCTTGCTCACCGCCTGCCCTACGGCAGCCAGGGGCCCATAACTGAGCTCACGCTGATACTCTTCCGGCCAGCTGACATTCTCGACACCGGCGCCGACCTGCCCCACGACACGCCCGTCATCGAGCGCATTGCTCGCGGGCGTCAGCGACAGCGTCTCTTCCTTGCCATCACGCGCCACCAGCACGGACAGCGTCTCGCCCGGCGCACCGCGCACCCGCTCGACGAAGTCGATCCAGTCCACCACCAGCACGCCATCAATGCTGACGATACGGTCTCCCGCCTTCAAGCCGGCAGCCTGCGCCGCACCGTCCTCCAGCACTCGCCCCAGCACCGCCGGCAACTGGGGCCGCCAGGCGGTGATGCCCAGCGTGACCAGCGGACGCGGCGGATCCTGATCCACCAGGAAGCGCTCGACATCCAGTGTCTGTTCACGCGAGGCACTGGCGCCCGGAACACGGGTGGTGATCGTCAGCTGGTCGTCCCCTATCGCGCCGATGAGGCGCAGATTGATCGCCTCCCAGCTTGGTGTCGGCTGATCATTGATGGCGACGATTTCCGCATCGGGCGTCAGCCCGGCACGCCCTGCAGGAGAGTCCGGCGCCACCGCTCCGACCATCGGCACCACGGTCGTGGTACCGGCGACGAACAGCGCCCAGTACGCCAGAATCGCCAGCAGAAAATTGGCCAGTGGCCCTGCCGAGACGACGGCGATGCGCTTCCAGACGGACTTGGTATTGAAGGCCAGATGGCGCTCCGACGGGTCGACTGGCCCCTCGCGCTCATCCAGCATCTTGACGTAGCCGCCCAATGGAATGGCCGCGACACCGTATTCCGTGCCGTGGCGGTCCGTCCACGACCAGAACGGCTTGCCGAAACCGATGGAGAAGCGCAGCACCTTGATGCCGCAACGACGCGCGACCCAGAAATGACCGTACTCATGGATGGTGATCAACACCCCCAGCACGACGATCACGGCAAGAATATTCTGGATCACACCCATCACGCGCTCCTGGAAATTGGTGCCCGAGATGGGCAGCCTGCCCTGTCACGCCCACAAGGAAAGTGACAAGACAGTGCAAGATAGGATTTCAGGGCCCGACGAGGGCCAATTGGGCGGCTGCCAACTCACGTGCCGCGGCATCTTCGGACAGGATCACCTCGAGACCATCCACCGCCAGGGGCGGGCGAGCCTGCATGACGGCTTCCACCACCACCGGGATACGATCGAAGGCCAGGCGGCCCTCGAGGAAGGCTGCCACTGCCACCTCATTGGCGGCATTCATCACTGCAGGCCAGGTGCCGCCTGCCGCGATGGCTTCACGCGCCAGACGCAGACACGGGAAGCGCGTCTCATCGGCGGCACGGAAGTCGAGTCGCGCCACCTGGAAAAGATCCAGCGGCTCGACGCCGGCATCGATGCGCTCCGGCCAGGCCAGCGCGTAGGCGATGGGCGTGCGCATGTCGGGATTGCCCATCTGGGCCAGCACCGAACCATCACTGTAAGCCGCCATCGAGTGAATGACACTCTGGGGATGCACGACGACCTGGATGTCGTTGGGCCCACAGGCGAACAGCCAGCAGGCCTCGATCAGTTCCAGCCCCTTGTTCATCAGGGTGGCACTGTCGACGGAGATCTTGCGCCCCATCGACCAGTTGGGATGCGCGCAGGCCTCGGCCGGCGTCACCGTCGCCAAGCGCTCGGCAGGCCACTCGGCCTCGTCACGGAACGGGCCACCCGAGGCAGTCAACAGCAGCTTCTCGACCCCGATGGGGGCCAGCCCATCGCGATGCTCGGGCGGCAGGCACTGGAAGATGGCGTTGTGCTCGGAATCGATGGGCAGCAGCGTCGCACCATGCTGCTTCACCGCATCCATGAACAACTGGCCGGCACACACCAGCGCCTCCTTGTTGGCCAGCAGGACGCGCTTTCCCGCACGCACCGCAGCCAGAGTCGGCAGCAGCCCGGCAGCACCCACGATGGCCGCCATCACGCTGTCGACCTCGGGGGCCTCGCTGATGTCCACCAGCGCCTGCTCACCGTGACGTACCTCGATGGGCGTGCCCTGGTAGCTCTCGACGCCCTCGAGCGCCTCGCCGAGCCACAGCGCCGCCTCGGCGGAGGCGATCACCGCCACCTGAGGTCGATGGACCAGGCACAGCTCCAGCAACGCCTCATGGCGCGTGGCGGCACTCAATGCATGCACCACATAGCGCTCCGGATGGCGCGAGATCACATCCAGCGTGCTGGAGCCGATGGAGCCGGTGGCCCCCAGAATCGTGATGCGCTGCACCGGCGCATTGGAGGACATGTCACCCGCCATCACGCACCACCTCCCAGCACCCAGGGCAACAGTAGCGCAAACAACGGCACGGCCGCCGTCAGACTATCGATGCGGTCCATGATGCCGCCGTGCCCCGGCAACAGCTGACTGGAGTCCTTCATCTCACGCTCGCGCTTGAACATGCTTTCCAGCAGGTCTCCCAGCACCGAGACGCCAGTGACGCCCAGTGTGACCAGCAGCAGCGGCAGCCAGTCGGCCTGCCCTGCCAGCGCATAATCGGTGGCCAGCAATCCGGTGGCGACCAGCCCGCCGTAGACACCTTCCCAGGACTTGCCCGGGCTGACACGTGGCGCCAGCTTGCGCTTGCCGAATCGCTTGCCGGAGAAATAGGCACCGATATCCGCCGCCCACACCATCAGCAGCACGTACAGCAGCCACTCGCCACCGCTGGTCTTGAGCTGGAGAAAGCCGAACCAGGTCGGCAACAGTGCCAGGACCCCGACACCCAGTCGCATACCGGTGGCATGCCATTCCTGACGCTTTTCGGGGTAATGCATCACCCAGCGCAGATTGACGGCCCATGCCAGCGCCGCCAGATAGAGCGGCCAGCGAGCCTGGGAGGCATCCGCCCACCACACCAGCAGCATCGCCAGCGCCATGCAGACAGGAAACAGCAGACGCGCCGCGCCGGCACGCACGCCGGCAAGATTGGCCCACTCCCAGGCGGCCAGTGCCACCACGCCCCCGGTCATGACCGCAAAGGCGGCACCGTCGAGGCCAAACAGCCCCCACAGCGCCAGCGGGGCGAGAATGAGCGCGGTGATGATTCGTTGTTTGAGCACTAGAGCCCCTCGGCGTCGAGTTGTTCGCTGGTCATGCCGTAGCGCCGTTGACGCTGGGCATAGGCATCGAGCGCCTCATCGAAGGCCGCCGAGTCGAAATCAGGCCACAGCACCGGCGAGAAGTAGAACTCGGCGTAGGCCAGCTGCCAGAGCAGGAAGTTGGAGATACGCTGCTCGCCACTGGTACGAATGCACAGATCCACTTCCGGGAGCGAACTCAGACAGACCTCGGCCCCGAGGCGGGACTCGTCGATATCCGCGGCCTTGAGCTCGCCTCGCTCGACCTGCGTCGCCAGACGTCGGGCAGCCTCGGCAATGTCCCAGCGGCCACCGTAGTTGGCGCAGATGACCACATGCATGCCGCGATTGTCGCGCGTCATCTCTTCGGCACTGCGGATATGTTTCTGGATGGAGCTTGAGAAGCGGCTGCGCTCCCCGATCACGGAGAGGCGTATGTCGTGTCGATGAAGCTTCTTGACCTCACGCTTGAGCGCCATGAGGAACAGCTCCATCAGCGCACTGACCTCATTGGCCGGACGCTTCCAGTTCTCGCTGGAGAAAGCAAACAGGGTCAGTACCTCGACGCTCTGCTCGGCAGCGCGACGGATGGTACTGCGGACGGTCTCGGCACCGGCACGATGGCCACGGATGCCAGCCCAGCCGCGGGATTTCGCCCAGCGGTTGTTGCCGTCCATGATGATCGCCACATGGCGTGGCGTGGAGAGGGAATTCGGTGACGTCATGGGGTCTCGCTACGAGCACCGGATGCCGCCGACAGGGTGCCGGCGGCAGACCCGATCAGACCTGCATCAGGTCAGTTTCCTTGTGCTCCAGAGCACTGTCGACTTCCGCCACATACTTGTCGGTCAGCTTCTGGATCTCGTCTTCTCCGCGACGTGCATCGTCTTCGGAGATGTCCTTGTCCTTGAGCAGGCTCTTGATGTCGCCATTGGCGTCACGACGCACATTGCGAAGCGCCACGCGGGCGTTTTCCGCTTCTGCACGCGCCTGCTTGGTGTAACCACGACGCGTCTCTTCCGTCAGCATCGGCATCGGCACGCGAATCACGTCACCGGCGGTGGACGGGTTGAGACCCAGGTCAGAAGTCATGATGGCCTTCTCGACCTTCGGCACCATGGGCTTTTCCCACGGCACGACAGTCAGGGTGCGCGCATCTTCGGTGGTGATGTTGGCCACCTGATTCAGCGGCACCTGGCTACCGTAGTAGTCGACCGTCACGGCATCGAGAATGCTCGGATGCGCACGACCGGTACGAATCTTGCTGAAGGCGGCACCGAGGGACTCGATGGTCTTCTTCATGCGTGCTTCGACGTCTTTCTTGATATCGTTGATCACAATCTTACCCTCTATCAATCAGCGTGCCTTCCTTGCCACCCACCACCAGGTTGAGCAGCGCGCCTACCTTGTTCATGTTGAACACCCGTACCGGCATGTCATGGTCACGCACCAGGCAGATGGCGGTCAAATCCATCACGCCGAGCTTCTGCTCCAGCGCGTCGTCATAACTGAGGCTCTCGTACTTCACAGCATCCGGGAACTTGACCGGGTCCTTGTCGTAGACACCATCCACCTTGGTCGCCTTGATGACGGCATCGGCATCGATCTCGATGCCACGCAGACAGGCGGCGGAATCCGTGGTGAAGAACGGGTTGCCGGTGCCGGCGGAGAAGATGACGACGTCACCCGAGGTCAGATAACGGATCGCGGTACGGCGGTCGTAATGTTCTACCACGCCACTCATCGGGATGGCAGACATGACGCGAGAGCGGATGTTGGAACGCTCCAGTGCATCACGCAGCGCCAGACCGTTCATGACGGTGGCCAGCATGCCCATGTGGTCGCCGGTCACGCGTTCCATGCCGGCTTCCTGCAGGGCCGCGCCACGGAACAGGTTACCGCCGCCGATCACGATGCCGACCTGGACACCGATGCCCACCAGCTGACCGATTTCCAGCGCCATGCGATCCAGCACCTTGGGGTCGATGCCGAACTCGCCATCGCCCATCAGGGCCTCACCGGAAAGCTTGAGCAGTATGCGCTTGTACTTGGCATTGCGTTCAGCGGAAATGGTGGCCATGCGAATTTCTCCTGATACTGACATACGGGGACGGGGCGGCCCGAAGGCGGGGGCCAGATACACGATGGCGTGCGACTAAGCGCACGCCATCGTGAGAAGCGAAAACAGTCAGCCCTTACGCGCGGCTGGCCTGCTCACGGACTTCAGCTGCGAAGTCCACTTCTTCCTTCTCGATACCTTCACCGACTTCCATGCGCACGAAGGATACCACTTCACCGCCGGCAGCCTTGACGAACTCGGCGACGGTCTGGTTCGGGTCCTTGACGAACGGCTGTTCGGTCAGGCTGTTTTCAGCCAGGTACTTCTTCAGACGGCCCTGGGACATCTTCTCGGCGATTTCCGCCGGCTTGCCAGCCATGTCCGGCTGAGCAAGGATGATGGCCTTCTCGGCGTCCATCTGTTCCTGCGGCATGTCTGCCGGACGTGCACAGACCGGGTTCACGGCTGCGACGTGCATGGAGACGTCCTTGGCCGCGTCAGCGGTACCGCCCTGCAGCAGGGTCAGAGCCGCGATGCGACCGCCGTGGACGTAACCACCGACGACACCACCGGCCGGCGCTTCGACCAGCTCGGCGCGACGCACGGAGATGTTCTCACCGATCTTCTGAACCAGCTGACCACGAGTGTCTTCCAGCTCGCCTTCCATCAGGGAAGCGATATCGGTGTTCTTGGTCTCGAACACGCGGTCGGCGATCAGCTTGGTGAAGGCCTGGAAGTTGTCATCGCGAGCGACGAAGTCGGTCTCGGAGTTGACTTCGACCATCACGCCATAGCTGGCATCGTCGGCGACCTTGATGACGATGGCGCCTTCAGCGGCCACACGGCCAGCTTTCTTGGCGGCCTTCAGGCCGGAGTTCTTGCGCAGGTTCTCGATCGCGAGCTCGATGTCGCCACCGGCTTCGGTAAGAGCCTTCTTGCATTCCATCATGCCGAGCGCAGTACGCTCACGCAGTTCCTTGACCATAGATGCGCTGATAGCTGCCATGGGATGAAACCTCTGTCGTGTCGACGTCTTTGAATACGGGAATTCGGTCACGACCGCTTGAGCGGTCGCAAATGAGGGGGCCGTGGCCCCCTCATTGCCTGACCTGACTGCCGCTTGGCTAGGCCATGCCGCACTTAGTGTAGCGCAGCGTGTGTGACAGTCAGATCAAGCCGCCAGGATCACTCTGCTGCGTCTTCTTCAGCCGCAGTTTCGACGAACTCACCGGCCAGCTCTTCTTCCTTGTTCTTGCCACAGGCGCCTGCAATTGCCTGGACATAGATCTGGATGGCACGGATGGAGTCATCGTTACCCGGGATGACGTAGTCCACGCCGTCCGGGTTGGAGTTGGTATCGACGACGCCGATGACCGGGATGCCCAGCTTGTTGGCTTCGTTGATCGCGATGCGCTCGTGGTCAACGTCGATCACGAACATGGCGTCCGGCAGGCCGCCCATTTCCTTGATACCGCCGATGGAACGCTCGAGCTTGTCCTGCTCACGAGTGGCCATCAGGACTTCTTTCTTGGTCAGCTTCGCGAAGGTACCGTCTTCATGCATCTGCTCGATTTCGCGCAGGCGCTTGATGGACTGACGGATGGTCTTGAAGTTGGTCAGCATGCCGCCCAACCAGCGATGGTTGACGTACGGCTGGCCAGCCTTGCGAGCTTCTTCCTTGATGATCTTGCCGGCAGCGCGCTTGGTGCCCACGAACATGATCTTGTTGCCATTGGCAGCCATCTTCTCGACCACTGACACGGCTTCGTTCAGCGCCGGCAGGGTGTGCTCGAGGTTGATGATGTGGATCTTGTTGCGAGCGCCGAAGATGAACTTGGACATCTTCGGGTTCCAGTACTTGGTCTGGTGACCGAAGTGTGCGCCTGCCTTGAGCAGATCGCGCATGTTGACTTGCGCCATGTGAATATCTCCTGGATATCGGGTTGGGCCTCCACGTCCCCCATGGATCCGACCGCTTGCGCGGCACCCGGGACCATGTGACGGAACGTGTGTGGATTGGGGTTATGTACGTCAGTCCTTTCAATGTCGCCTCGGCCAGATGCCCGGAGGTGGCCGATCGAGGAGAATTTGCAGGAAAGCGCGCGGCTTTATACCATAGCTCGACCACGATATGAAGTCGCGACTGCCCGACACGGCACGCGATGCGTCGCGCCATTCCCCCGCCACGCGCGGCCTGGCGGCGTTTCATCCCTCTTATCTCCTGCCTCGAGTCCTCATGAACATTCCCATCAAGACAGCTGAAGAAATCGACAAGATGCGCGTCGCCGGCCGTCTGGCGGCTGAAGTGCTGGAGCTGCTCGACGAGCACGTCCGTCCCGGTGTCACCACGGGCGAGCTCAATCGCATCGCTCACCATCACATCACCGAGGTTCAGGGCTGCATTCCGGCACCGCTCAACTACCACGGCTTCCCGAAATCGATCTGCACCTCGATCAATCACGTGGTCTGTCACGGCATCCCCGATGACAACAAGAAGCTCAAGAAGGGTGACATCCTCAACATCGACATCACCGTGATCAAGGACGGCTATCACGGCGACACCTCGAAGATGTACATCGTCGGGGAACCGACCATCCAGGCGGAGCGCCTGTGCCGCATCACCCAGGAATGTCTCTACAAGGGCATCGAGCTGGTACGCCCGGGCGTGCGTCTTTCCGAGATCGGTCGCGCCATCCAGAAGCATGCCGAAGCGGCAGGTTACAGCGTCGTGCGTGACTTCTGCGGCCACGGTATCGGTGCCGGCTTCCATGAGGACCCGCAGGTGCTGCACTATGACGGCTACGAAGCCCGTGCCGACGCCGAGCTCCTGGAAGGCATGTGCCTGACCATCGAGCCGATGGTCAATGTCGGTGGTTACAAGGTGAAGGTACTCAAGGACGACTGGACAGCCGTGACCAAGGACAAGAGCCTGTCCGCGCAGTGGGAGCACACCCTGCTGGTCACCGCCACCGGCGTCGAGGTGCTGACACGTCGCACGGAAGAGGACCTCTCCTTCCTCGAGGGTTGATCACGATGCTCCTGCACCACTACCACTTCGTCGAGCGTGAAGCGCTCTACGATGCCGTCACCTTCGACGGCGAGCTGGCCACGACGAAGACGCCCATCCCGCTGTTCAAGCGGGCTCTGGCACAGGTACAGGAGCGTCTCGAGGCCCGCTTCAAGGCGGGTGCCGACATCCGCGACCTCATCCATGGCCGTGCCCGCGCCATCGATCGCCTGCTGGCCATCGCCTGGCAACGCCAGGCCTGGCCGGATGATGGCATCGCCCTGCTCGCCGTGGGCGGCTATGGCCGCGGTGAGCTGCACCCGCACTCCGACATCGATCTGCTGCTGTTGCTGGAGCAGGACGATGACATGCCCTACCGTGAGGCGCTGTCCGCCTTCATCACCTTCCTGTGGGACATCGGGCTCGAGATCGGCCAGTCGGTGCGCTCGCTGAGTGACTGCGAACGCGAGGCCCGTGCCGACGTCACCGTGATCACCAACCTGCTGGAATCCCGTGTCATCGCCGGCCCGCAGCGGCTGCGCGAGGCCATGCGCGAGCGCCTGGGTACCGACCGTCTGTGGCCGGCCGAGGCCTTCTTCGAGGCCAAGTGGCAGGAGCAGATCGCTCGCCACCACAAGTTCGCCAATACCGAATATCACCTCGAGCCCAACATCAAGTCATCCCCCGGTGGCCTGCGCGATATCCAGATGATCGGCTGGGTCGCCAAGCGTCACTTCGGGGTCGAGCGCTACGACAACCTCGTCGAGCTGGGCTTCATGAATGACGCCGAGCTGCGCATCCTAAGCCAGGGGCAGGCCTTCCTGTGGCAGGTGCGCTTCGCGCTGCACATGCTGGCCGGACGCGCCGAGGACCGGCTGCTGTTCGACCACCAGCGCACCATCGCCGAGCTGTTCGGCTTCCAGGACACGCCCGAGCACCTGGCGGTCGAGCAGTTCATGAAGCGCTACTATCGCCACGTCACCGCCCTGGCGGGCCTCAACGACATGCTGCTGCAGCACTTCGATGAGGCCATCCTGCGCCATGACGAGCCGGTCAACATCGTGCCGCTCAATCCGCGCTTCGAGATTCGCAGCGGCTACATCAGCCTGCGCGAGGAAGGCGTGTTCCGCCGTCGCCCCGCCGCGCTGCTGGAGCTGTTCCTGCTCATGGCCCAGCACCCCGAGATCGAGGGCGTGCGCGCCGACACCATCCGCGCACTGCGTGATCATCGTCACCAGATCGATGACGCCTTCCGTGACGACGTCCGTCACCAGAGCCTGTTCATGGAGCTGATGCGCTCCGGCGGCAACGTGCCACGCGTCCTCAAGCGCATGGCGCGCTACGGCATCCTCGGCAAGTACCTGCCGGCCTTCGGTCGTGCCGTCGGCCTGATGCAGCATGACCTGTTCCACGTCTACACCGTCGATGCCCACACCCTGCGCCTGCTCAAGGTCGCCCAGGAATTCCGCGCCCCTGACGCGGAAGAGGAATTCCCCGTCGCCGCCGCCTTGATCCGTGAACTGCCCAAGCTGGAATTGCTGTGGATCGCGGGGCTCTATCATGACATCGGCAAGGGACGCGGCGGCGATCACTCCGAGATCGGCGCGCTGGAAATCGAGGACTTCGCCCGCCGTCATGATCTCAGTCAGCGCGACACTCGCACCCTGAGCTGGCTGGTACGTCACCATCTGCTGATGTCGATGACCGCGCAGAAGCAGGACATCGCCGACCCTGAGATCATCACGCGCTTCGCCGAGATCGTCGGCGACGAGACGCATCTCGACTACCTCTACGTGCTGACGGTGGCCGACATCAATGCCACCAACCCCTCGCTGTGGAATGGCTGGCGAGCGGCGCTGCTGCGTCAGCTGCACATGGAGACGCGCAGGGCGCTGCGACGGGGCCTGGAGCATCCGCCGGAACGCCACGAATGGATCGCCGAGACCCGCGAGGAAGCCCTGTCACTGCTGGCCGGCATGGGCACCTCACGCAGCGACGCCGAAGCGCTGTGGGCCAGCCTCGGTGACGACTACTTCGTACGCTACGCGCCCAGCGAGGTGGCCTGGCACACCCAGGGCATCCTGGCACGTCAGGCGTCCCCCCAGCTGGACGAGCATGGCGAACCTCTGCCGCTGGTGCTGACCAGTGCACCCACCGAAGAGATGACCGAAGGCGGCACCAAGGTCTTCATCCATACCCGCTCGGTGGACAACCTGTTTGCCGCCACGGCGGCGGCACTGGAGCAGCTGGGGCTCTCGATCCACGATGCACGCATCGCCACCTCGAGCCACAACTGGACGCTCAACACCTTCATCCTGCTCGACGATGACGGTGAGCCGATCCGCGACGCCGCACGTCTCGCCGACATCCGCACCCATCTGGTCGAAGAGCTGGATGACCCGGATGACTACTCGGTGATCGTCAATCGTCACACGCCGCGTCAGCTCAAGCATTTCCGCATCGCGCCACGCATCACGCTCAGCCAGGACTACACCAATGGCCGCAGCGTGCTGGAAGTGATCGCCTCTGACCGCCCGGGTCTGCTGGCGCGCATCGGCCGCGTGTTCATGGAGCACGAGATCGCCATCGATGCCGCCAAGATCGTCACCCTGGGCGAGCGCGTCGAGGATATCTTCTTCATCACCGACCGCGCCGGTGAGCCGATCACCGACCCAGAGCGCCAGACGCGCCTGCGTGATGCCCTGACCGAAGTGCTCCAGGTCGGCGAGCGCGGCTGACGCGTCGCGCAGGCATGAACAGCGAGAGGCCGCCGGCACCCCGCGATTGAGGGGACCGGCCGCCTTCCCTATAATCGCGAGTCGACCTGCATGGCAGTCCGGCGGACTCGCGGACGCCTTCCTTCCTGCTCGGCCGGCAACGGCCATCACCCATGGAACGTGCATGAACCCGGATCTCGACCAGCTCAAGCCCTACCCGTTTGAAACCCTGGCCAAGCTGCGCGAGGGCGTCGTCCCCAACCCCGCTCTGGACCCGATTGCGCTGACCATCGGCGAGCCGCGTCACGCCCCCCCCGAGTTCGTGCTCGACACCCTGCGCGAGCACATCATGGGCGTGGCCAAGTATCCCGCCACCGGCGGCCTGCCGGAATTGCGCTCCGCGATCGCCAGCTGGCTGGAGAAGCGCTTCTCGCTCAACGCCACCCCGGATATCGACCAGCAGGTCCTGCCGGTCACCGGCACCCGCGAGGCACTGTTCGCCTTCATCCAGGCCTCGCTGGACAGCACGCGTCCGGCGCGCGTGCTGGTGCCGAACCCCTTCTATCAGATCTACGAAGGCGCGACGCTGCTGGCCGGCGGCGAGGTCACCTACCTGCCCTGCCCCGCCGAGAACGGCTTCCGCCCCGACTACGCCGCGGTGCCGGCCGAGGTATGGCGTGACACCCAGATCGTCTTCGTCTGCTCGCCGGGCAACCCCACTGGCGCGGTGACGCCGCTGGCCGACTTCCAGCAGCTGATTCGCCTCGCTGACGAGCACGACTTCCTGATCGCCTCCGACGAGTGCTATTCGGAGCTTTACCTCGACGAAGCCACACCGCCGCCGGGCCTGCTGCAAGCCTGTGCCGCCATGGGCCGCGATGACTACGCGCGCTGCGTGGTCTTCCACTCGCTGTCCAAGCGCTCCAACCTGCCGGGCCTGCGCTCCGGCTTCGTGGCCGGCGATGGCGAGGTGATCCGTCGCTTCCGTCACTACCGCACCTATCACGGCTGCGCGATGCCGCTGCACCACCAGCACGCCTCCATCGCCGCCTGGAATGATGAAGCCCACGTGCTGGCCAATCGCGACGCCTACCGCGAGAAGTTTGCCGCCGTGACCGAGATCCTCGCGCCGGTGATGGACTTCCCGACCCCGGAAGCCAGCTTCTATCTCTACCCGGCCGTGCCGGGCGGGGATGACGCCGCCTTCACCCGCGAGCTGCTGCGTGAAGAGGCCGTCGGCGTGCTGCCGGCAAGCTACATGGCGCGTGAAGTGGACGGCGTGAATCCGGGCGCCGGACGCATTCGTCTGGCGCTGGTGGCCGAACTGGAACAGACCGTCGAAGCCGCCCGGCGCCTGCGTCGCTTCGTCGAACGCCTGCGCTGAGCGCCAGGCTTGCACGGGCTGACAGCAGCCCAACACTGGATGACAGCCCCGCCCGGCGAGGCGGATTGGCTCAAGGAGACCGCCATGCACGTGCTCTACGGCATCAAGACCTGCGATACCTGCCGCAAGGCGCGCCGCGCCCTCGATGGCCGGGGCGTGCCCTATCGCTGGCATGACCTGCGTGAGGATGGCCTCTCCGCCAGCCTGCTGGAATCCTGGCTGGAGCAGACCGCCTGGAGCAGCCTGCTCAACAAGCGCAGCACCAGCTGGCGCAACCTGAGCGATGAACAACGTGACAGCCTCGATGCCAACTCGGCACGTGCATTGATGCTGGAGCACCCGACCCTGATCAAGCGTCCCATTCTCGAGCGTCATCCCGCCGACAATGAGATGGATCTGGTGATCGGCTATGACAAGGCGGTCTACGAACCGCAGGATTGAGCTACCCCTTACACCACTGGACACCCCGGAGATTGACACGATGTTGAGCCTTGCCCTCGGAATCGGCACCCAGAACACCACCGGCGACTGGCTGGAAGTCTACTATCCTGCCCCGCTGTTCAAGCCGACCGCTGCCGTTGCTGACGCCGCTCGCAAGGCACTGGACGCACCGGCTGGCACCACCGCCACCAGCTTCCTGCCGGAACACTGCGCCGCCCTGGCCAGCGCCCTGCGCGACGCCGGTGACAGCGCCCAGGCCGAACTGGCCGAGAGCCTGGCCGCCAGCCAGCGCCCGCTGGTCGCCATGTTCATCGAGGAAGACGCCGCCCCGCAGAGCGTGCCGGAGGTCTACCTCAAGCTGCACCTGCTGTCTCACCGCATGGTGCGTCCGCACGGCATCGATCTGACCGGCATGTTCGGTCTGCTCAAGAATGTCGCCTGGACCAGCGAAGGCGCCATCGACATCGAGGAGCTGCCGGCGCGTCGCCTCAAGGCCCGCCTGGAAGGTCGCACCCTATCCGTGGACTGCGTCGACAAGTTTCCGAAGATGACCGACTACGTGGTGCCGACCGGCATTCGTATCGCCGACACCGCGCGTGTGCGTCTGGGCGCCTACCTGGGCGAAGGCACCACCGTGATGCACGAAGGCTTCTGCAACTTCAATGCCGGCACCGAAGGCCCGGGCATGATCGAAGGCCGCATCTCCGCGGGCGTCTTCGTCGGCAAGGGCTCTGATCTGGGCGGCGGTTGCTCCACCATGGGCACCCTGTCCGGTGGCGGCAACATCGTCATCAAGGTCGGCGAAGGCTGCCTGATCGGCGCCAATGCCGGTATCGGCATCCCGCTGGGCGATCGCTGCACCGTGGAAGCTGGCCTCTACATCACCGCCGGCACCAAGGTCATGGTCTTCGACAACGAAGGCCAGGAAGTCGAGACGGTCGCGGCCCGTGAGCTGGCGAGCCAGGACGACCTGCTGCTGCGTCGCAACTCCGTCACCGGCCGTGTCGAGTGCCGCACAAACAAGAGCGCCATCGCGCTCAACGATGCCCTGCACGCCCACAACTGAGGCGCGTGACGATGGCCTGTCAGGAGCTGCACCTCTGGCAGGCCGTCGTGGCATTTCCCGGCTCGGGCAGCAGTGTCAGAGCCGGCGTGAAGACACTTCGTCTCTCCCCCGAATTTCGCGCTGTCGCTCCTCGCGATGACGCCTGCAGCGATGGCCCATGATGACTGATTCAAACGCACCGCTTCCGCCACGCCCCGCCGATCTGTCTCCGACGCTGGAGCTGGCCTTCGATCTCATCTCACGCCCCTCGGTCACGCCGGTCGACCTGGACTGCCAGACCCTGATGATCGAACGCCTCGAGGCGCTGGGCTTCACGATCACGCGGCTGCCCTTCGGCGATGTCGACAACTTCTGGGCGGTGCGCGGCCATCATGGTCCGGTGCTGGCCTTCGCCGGTCACACCGATGTCGTGCCGACGGGTCCGGAAGCCAACTGGCAGTATCCGCCGTTCTCGCCGTGCATCGACGATGCCGGCTTCCTGTGTGGCCGTGGCGCCGCCGACATGAAGGGTTCGCTGGCCGCGATGCTGACCGCCACCGAGCGCTTCGTGACCGCCAACCCGGACCACGAAGGCCGCATCGCCTTCTTGATCACCTCCGACGAGGAAGGCCCGGCGGTTCACGGCACCCGTGCGGTGGTCGAGTATCTGCGCGAGCATCACGAGCGCCTGGATTACTGCATCGTCGGCGAGCCGTCCTCCACCGACTACGCCGGTGACGTGATCAAGAATGGCCGTCGCGGCTCGCTGGGTGCGGTCATGCACGTCAAGGGCGTCCAGGGCCATGTGGCCTACCCGCACCTGGCGCGCAACCCGATCCACGAAGCCGCCCCGGCGCTGGCCGCCCTGGCCGCCGAGCATTGGGACAACGGCAACGACTTCTTCCCGGCGACCAGCTTCCAGATTTCCAACATCCGTGGCGGTACCGGCGCGACCAACGTCATCCCCGGCGAGCTGGAAGTGGTGTTCAACTTCCGCTATTCCACCGAGCTGACCGCCGATGATCTCAAGCGTCGCACCTACGAGATCCTCGAGAAGCACGGGCTGGACGTCGAGATCGAGTGGAACCTGAGCGGCGAGCCCTTCCTGACACCGGAAGGCGCGCTGGTCGATGCCGCCGTGCACGGCGTGGAACGCGCGCTGGGCCGCAAGCCGGTACTGTCCACCTCCGGCGGCACCTCGGACGGGCGCTTCATCGCCACGCTCGGCACCCAGGTGGTAGAACTGGGGCCGGTCAACGCGACCATCCACAAGATCGATGAACGCGTCATGGCCAGCGATCTGGATCAGCTCTCCAGCGCCTATGAACACATCCTGGAATACCTGTTTGTCCCCGCGACCCGAGAGACCACGGCATGAGCGAGACCCCGCACACTGACGCCGATGAGCAATACCCGGACATCGAGATCTACCTCAAGCCCTTGAGCCTGGAAGCGCTCGGTGCCTGGCTGGGCGAGCAGTTCGGGCAGGTCGTCGTCTTCCAGCCGGCCGGCAAGCTGCAGCACCGGACCCGCCTCACGCGTGACGGCGCCGAGATCGCGGTACTGGTCGTGGAGAAAGTCGCTGACGGGTTCGCCAGCCTGTGGTTCGACAGCGCCAGCACTCCCTGGGCACGTGATGTCGACTGTGCTCGCGCCGCCGCCCGAGGGCTGCAGGTCGAGGCGCGCTGCTCGCTGGGCAGCTGGCAGCCAGGTGATGAGCCGGACCGCTTCTTCCGCGTCATGGCCGATGGCAGCGAAGAGGCCTTCACCTGGCCAGACCAGGGCTGAGTGACGCGACGCTCGTCACCCCAATGTGCAGGCCATGAACGACAACGCCCCGCAGGCTAGCCTGCGGGGCGTTGTCGTCTTTCACTGAGCGAGTCAGCGATCAGGTGATGACCGTCACGTCATCCGCCTGCAGGCCACGCTCATTGCTGATGACGTGGTAACGCACCTTCTGACCTTCGGCCAGCGTGCGATGGCCCTTGCCACGGATGGCACGGAAGTGCACGAAGACATCTTCACCGCTCTCGCGGGTCACGAAGCCATAGCCCTTGTTGACGTTGAACCACTTGACCTCGCCGATCTCACGATCGTCGTCCTCGACTTCGGCCAGCGCCGCGGAACGCGGTGTCAGCACCGGAATGGCCAGGGTGGCGACCAGCAGCAGAATGAAGACGGCGACAGCAGCAGCGGCGTAGGCCAGTTCAAAGCCCTCGACGCTGAGTGCAGTGGACAGCGTGTCGGCCAGCTCGCCGCCGGTCAGGGTGATGAAGACGGCAATCAGCAACGGTGCCGGCAATGCCAGCAACAGACTGATGATGAAACAACGGAAGAACGATTTGGAACTCATCAAGATAAACTCTCTAAGCAATGGATTAAGGTGGAACGCGACAAGGCAGAAGGGGGTACTTCAGATGATCCATATCAGAATGTTCTGCCAGACGCCGCAGCAAGGGCAGAATCCGGGAGGATGACGACACGCGATGCGACCGTCAGTCGTCGGACCTCTGCCTGAACGCAACGCCTCACGGCGATGCCCGTGGCTGTCACTGACACTCGGTGTCAGCCTGGCCACGTCGTGGCTCGTGATGTGAGTCTCCCCACATCAGTCGATGGAACCGGCAGCCATGTCAGTGCCAGAGGCGAAACTGACAGCTGCCGTCAACAGGTGCACTGCGCGAAAAGAAGGCAGAACACACCGATATCAGTCTAACACGCCTCACCAGAATGCGTCTGATGCCACCACGTGCCTCCCCTCAACCCTTGTCGGTCCGCTTGTGGCTGGTGATATCCTCACGCCACTGACTCGCCCACCGGGACTGACACCTCTCTTCAGGAGTTCATAGCGCATGTCGACCCCGACCGATCTTCCCGGCGATGCTCGGCTGGAAGCACGCCTGGAGGCGCTCGAAAGCCGCCTGGCCCACCAGGATGACTGGCTGGAGACGCTGGATCGCACCGTGATTGCCCAGCAACGCCAGATAGAGACGCTCGAGCGCCTCACCGCGCTGATGAGCGCGCAGCTGCGCCAATTGCGCGAATCTGGCAGTGAACGGACACAGACCGACTCACTGTCGCCTGCCGACGAGCTTCCTCCTCACTACTGAAGCGAGCACTGACGCCTGTGATCAAAACGCAGAACGGCCCCGCAGCGCATGCCACGGGGCCGTTCTTGTGCGTGCCTCCCTGACGGCTTGTCAGGAGACGCGAGCGCGGAGGGTCAGGCCACTCAGGCAGTCAGACCATCCAGATAGCGCTCGGCGTCCAGCGCCGCCATGCAGCCAGTACCGGCAGAAGTGATCGCCTGGCGATAGACGTGATCCATCACGTCACCACAGGCATAGACACCAGGGATGCTGGTCTGGGTGGCATTGCCTTCCAGGCCGGACTGGACCTTGAGATAGCCGCCCTGCATCTCCAGCTGGCCTTCGAACAGGCTGGTATTCGGACGATGGCCGATGGCGATGAACACCCCCATCGAGCTCAACTCCTTGGTGGCACCACTCTCGACATGACGCAGACGCACGCCGGTGACGCCGGAGTTGTCACCCAGCACCTCATCCAGCGTGTGGTGCCATTCCACCGCCATGTTGCCGTTCTCGACCTTGTCGAACAGCTTGTCCTGCAGAATCTTCTCGGCGCGCAGGCTGTCGCGACGGTGCACCAGGGTGACCTTGGAGGCGATGTTGGACAGGTACAGCGCTTCCTCGACCGCGGTGTTGCCGCCACCGACCACCACGACTTCCTGATTGCGATAGAAGAAGCCATCACAGGTCGCGCAGGCCGAGACGCCCTGGCCCATGAACTGCTGCTCGCTCGGCAGTCCCAGATACTGTGCACTGGCACCGGTGGCGATGATCAGGGCGTCACAGCTGTAGCTGCCGTTGTCACCCTTGAGCAGGAACGGACGCTCGCCGAGAGTCACTTCGTTGATATGATCGAACAGGACTTCGGTCTCGAAGCGCTCGGCGTGACGGCGCATGCGCTCCATCAACTCCGGCCCCTGCACGCCGGCATCATCGCCCGGCCAGTTGTCGACATCGGTGGTGGTGGTCAGCTGGCCACCCATCTGCATGCCGGTGATCAGCAGTGGCTTGAGGTTGGCACGCGCGGCATAGACGGCAGCGGTGTAACCCGCCGGGCCGGAGCCGAGGATGATCAGACGTTCGTGACGGACATTGCTCATGGATGACCTCAGGACAGATGAAGGTGGAAAATTCACCAGACGCCGGGTGACGACTGATGATCTATGTACTGAGCGATGCGGACAGCGCCTGCGATCGGCATGGCTCAGGACACGGAGTGGATGGTGAACAGGGACTGCGCAGATTAGCGCAGACGCGCCGAGCTTTCAGCACTGCGTTCAGACCGGCATCGCAGAAGCTTATGACGCTAGCCTCAGATACACGGAAGCCGCCGCCAGGGGCGACGGCTTCCGGTTCGCCTGCCAGTCGAGCCACTCATGGGAGGGTGTCGAAAGGCGGACGCTCGATCAGTCAGCGATGACGCGGCTGATCGCGACCAGGCAGCGACTTACAGGCTGCTGGAGTGACCAGCCAGGTACTTGGCGACACCTTCAGCGGTGTCCTTCATGCCTTCCTGACCTTCTTCCCAGCCTGCCGGGCAGACTTCGCCGTTGGTCTGGTGGAACTGCAGGGCCTTGACCATGCGGACCATCTCGTCGACGTTGCGGCCCAGCGGCAGGTTGTTGACGACTTGGTGCTGAACGACACCGTCTTCGTCGATCAGGAAGGACGCGCGCAGTGCGACGCCAGCTTCCGGGTGCTCGACACCGAAGGCCTGCACGATTTCGTGCTTGACGTCAGCCACGATCGGGAAGCCGACTTCACCGATGCCGCCAGCGTCCGGAGAGGTCTTGCGCCATGCGTGGTGAGTGAACTGGGAATCGATGGAAACACCGATGACTTCAACGCCGAGTTCCTTGAACTTCGCCAGACGGTTGTCGTGGGCGATGATTTCAGACGGGCAAACGAAGGTGAAGTCCAGCGGCCAGAAGAACAGCACACGCAGCTTGCCGTTGGAATCAGACAGCTTGTAGTTGTCGACGATGGTACCGTCGCCCAGCACAGCTGCGGCTTCGAAATCCGGGGCCTGACGTCCGACCAATACGCTCATGGTGATCTCCTGAGAAATGATGATGGAAGGCGCAAAGCCGCCTTCGTGATGAATCGCCACACAGACTAATCGCCTCAGGTGGCAGATGCCAAATGTTTGGCGCAATCACCATCATAGAGTTTGCCTATGAAAGCTCGATGACGATGCCTGCTGCGCCGGAATCATAAGTGACCTCTGAAACAGAATACAGTATCTCCTGTGCGCTGCTCGGGATTCTCGCTCTTGCGGCGCGATTCGGGGCAGATGCGCTGAATCAGGGCACCTGAGATCGCGTCTGAGATCGCCCCCGAGGTCAGAGCACGTCATCGTCCTGGCCGATATCCAGGCCGTCCAGCTCACCACTGACGGGGTCCACATGCTGGCGCACCTGAATCGGCTGACAGCAGCGCTCGCAGTCGATGATGTTGGTCAGACTGCCCTCGTCCAGATCCAGGAACACCGTGAAGGGCGTGTCACAGTAGGGGCAGTTGATTTCCGCCTCGTGCAGCGCCTCACTGGTCACGCCCTCATGCTTGTCCTCGAGCAGCTCATGCCCCGGCCACTCATCGGACTGCCCCGAGGAATGCTCCGCCAGCCACTGCTCGACGGCAGCATCCAGTACCTCGTCATCTTCCGGCAACTCACCCGGCTCACGCCCTCGATCACTCATGCCAACCTCCGTCATGTCATGTGAGAGATGCGATTGATCGCGGCGAAAGCCTTGCCAGCGGCTGACAGTCCACGAGCCATGAGCGCCATGCTCACCTCCCTCACGATGTCTCTCATCCGTCTCTATGGCAGCGAACGCGACGCGGGGTTCCTCACTGCGCACTATCCTCAAGCAAGCAGGCGCTTGAATTCCGGTCAGATGATGACCATAGCCTTATATAGGCAGTATCCCGCGATTTGGCAGTCGCTCTCAGGCGACGCGTCGCAGCCGGCCAAGGCACCTGACGCACCTGTTGGATGACACATCAGCAGTCTGGCCGGTGAAGACAACGACAAGGAGGAGAATCATGGGTTCCCAGCGCTCTCAGTCACTGGATTCGCTCAATACCCTCTCCGAACTGCAGGTCGGAGACAGGCAATATCACTACTACTCGCTCAAGAAGGCCGCCGAGTCGCTTGGCGATCTGACGCGACTGCCCTTCACGCTCAAGGTGTTGCTGGAGAACCAGCTGCGCTTCGAGGATGGTGACACTGCCACCAAGGACGATATCAAGGCGCTGGCCGACTGGCAGAAGACCGCCTCCAGCACTCATGAGATCGGCTATCGCCCGGCCCGCGTGCTGATGCAGGATTTCACCGGTGTGCCCGGGGTCGTCGACCTGGCCTCCATGCGTGACGCCGTCAAGACACTGGGCGCGAACCCCGAGAAGGTCAATCCGCTGACCCCGGTGGATCTGGTCATCGACCACTCGGTGATGGTGGATCACTACGGCGACCCGAGCGCCTTCAAGGACAACGTGCGCATCGAGATGGAGCGCAACCGCGAGCGCTACGAGTTTCTGCGCTGGGGCCAGCAGGCCTTCGACAACTTCTCCGTCGTCCCGCCGGGTACCGGCATCTGCCACCAGGTGAATCTGGAATATCTCGGTCGCGCCGTCTTCACCCGCGAGGAAGATGGCAAGACGCTCGCCTACCCTGACACCCTGGTCGGCACCGACTCCCACACCACCATGATCAATGGCCTGGGCGTGCTGGGCTGGGGTGTCGGCGGGATCGAGGCGGAAGCCGCGATGCTCGGCCAGCCGGTCTCGATGCTGATTCCGGAAGTGGTCGGCTTCAAGCTGACCGGCAAGCTCAACGAAGGCATCACCGCGACGGACCTGGTGCTGACCGTCACCCAGATGCTGAGAAGCCGTGGCGTGGTCGGCAAGTTCGTCGAGTTCTACGGTGATGGCCTGGACGACCTGCCACTGGCGGACCGCGCGACCATCGCCAACATGGCGCCGGAATATGGTGCCACCTGCGGCTTCTTCCCACTGGATGACGAGACGCTCAACTACATGCGTCTGTCCGGCCGCTCCGATGAACAGGTCGCGTTGGTCGAAGCCTATGCCAAGGAGCAGGGTCTGTGGCGTGAGCCGGGCCATGAGCCGATCTTCTCCGACACCCTGGAGCTGGACATGGGTGAGGTCGTCGCCTCTCTGGCCGGCCCCAAACGTCCGCAGGATCGCGTCGCGCTCACCGACATCAAGCAGACCTTCGAGAAGATCCTCGATGACCAGCTGGGTCAGATTCCCGCGGTCGAGGACGGCAAATGGCTGTCCGAGGGTGGCCAGACCGCCGTCGATGTCGAGCAGAGCTACGAGAAGGATACCGACTACAGCGAGCTGGACGGCGAGACCTTCCGTCTCGATCACGGGGACGTGGTCATCGCCGCCATCACGTCCTGCACCAACACCTCCAACCCCAGCGTGATGCTGGCGGCAGGCCTGGTGGCCCGCAAGGCGCGCGAGAAAGGCCTGCGCACCAAGCCATGGGTCAAGACCTCTCTGGCACCGGGCTCCAAGGTCGTCACCGACTATCTCGCCTCGGCGGGGGTTCAGGATGACCTCAACGAGCTGGGCTTCAATCTGGTCGGTTATGGCTGCACGACCTGCATCGGCAACTCCGGCCCGCTGCCGGACCCTGTCGAAGCCGCCATCAACGAGCGTGACCTGACGGTCGCCTCGGTGCTGTCGGGCAACCGCAACTTCGAGGGTCGCGTGCATCCCAACGTGCGCACCAACTGGCTGGCGTCACCGCCCCTGGTGGTGGCCTACGCCCTCGCCGGCACCGTGCGCACCGACCTCTCCAAGGAGCCGCTGGGCAAGGACAACGACGGCAACGATGTCTTCCTCAAGGACATCTGGCCCACCCAGGCGGAAATCGCCACGGCCGTCGAACAGGTACGCACCGAGATGTACCGCAAGGAGTACGCTGAAGTCTTCGACGGCGACGAGACCTGGCAGGCCATCGAGGTACCGGAAGCCGAGGTGTATGAGTGGAAGGATTCCACCTACATCCAGCATCCGCCGTTCTTCGAAGGCATGGAGCGCGAGCCGAAGGCCGTGCAGGACGTCGAGAACGCTCGCGTGCTGGCCATGCTCGGCGATTCGGTAACCACTGACCACATCTCACCGGCCGGTGCCATCAAGCCGGACAGCCCGGCGGGTCGCTACCTCAAGGAGAACGGCGTCGAGGTCAAGGACTTCAACTCCTATGGCTCACGTCGCGGCAACCATGAGGTGATGATGCGCGGCACCTTCGCCAACGTGCGCATCCGCAACGAGATGCTCGATGGCGTCGAGGGCGGCGAGACACGCCACGTGCCCTCCGGCGAGCAGATGGCCATCTACGATGCCGCCATGAAGTATGCCGAGGAAGGCACGCCACTGGTGGTGGTCGCGGGCAAGGAGTACGGCACCGGCTCCTCACGTGACTGGGCCGCCAAGGGCACCCTGCTGCTGGGCGTCCGTGCGGTGATTGCCGAGTCCTATGAGCGCATCCACCGCTCCAACCTGATCGGCATGGGTGTGGTGCCGCTGCAGTTCCCCGAAGGCGAAAGCCGCCAGTCTCTCGGCCTGACCGGTGATGAGGAAATCAGCATCAGCGGTCTGAATGACCTGACGGCCGGCGGCAAGGTCCAGGTCACCTTCAAGAGCGACAAGGGTGAGCAGAAGATCGAGGCGCTGTGCCGCATCGATACTGACAACGAGCTGGAGTACTACCGCCACGGCGGCATCCTCCACTACGTGCTGCGCGGCATGCTGTAACCCGCCAGCCGCTGACCGCAGCGCTGACCGCAATACAAAAGCCCCCGCAGGCATGGCCTGCGGGGGCTTCTTCATTTGCACACTCTGTTTCAGGCAACCTGTTTCAGGCAATCTGCTTCATGCGCTCACTGACGTCGCAGGCGCGATCAGAACGCCTTGCGACGGTAGGCGCGGTAACGCGGCTGCCAGAAGTTCTTCTCGATGTTGGCCTGGATGATCTCATCGCTGGAGGTCAGCGCCACGCCATCGGCCTGGGCCTGACGTGCCACGTCGAAGGCGATCTGACGGCTGATGTCCTGGATGTCGCCCAGCGACGGCAGCAGCGCGCCCTCGCCCTTCAGGACGATGGGAGCGTTGTTGGCCAGCGCATTGGCCGCGGCCATCAGCATGTTGTCGGTGATGCGTGAGGCGCTGGATGCCAGCACACCCAGACCGATGCCCGGGAAGATGTAGGCATTGTTGCACTGGGCAATCGCGTGGGTGTGGCCGTTGTGCTCGACCGGCGCGAACGGGCTGCCGGTGGCGACCAGTGCCTTGCCGTCGGTCCACTCGATGACTTCCGCCGGTGTCGCTTCGACGCGTGAGGTCGGGTTGGACAGCGGCATCACCAGCGGGCTCTCGCAACCGGCCTGCACGGCACGGATCACGTCTTCGCTGAACAGGCCACGCTGGCCGGAGACACCGATCAGCACGCTCGGCCTGGCGGCCTTGACCACATCCAGCAGGCCGCGGTCACCGAAGTCGGCCACGCTTTCGACGTCGTGAGCCAGACGGCTCTGGAAGTCGTAGAGGCCTTCCATGTCGCTGGTCAGCAGGCCGAAGCGATCGACCATGAAGACACGCTTGCGGGCCTCGGCCTCGTCCATGCCTTCCTTGACCATCGCCACCACGATCATCTCGGCGATGCCACAACCGGCACTGCCGGCACCCAGGAAGGTCACGCGCTGGTCGGAGAGCTTCTCGCCCTTGGCCTTGCAGGCCGCCATCAGGGTCGCGACCACGACGGAGGCGGTGCCCTGGATGTCGTCATTGAAGCAGCAGACTTCATCGCGGTAACGCTCGAGCAGCGGCATGGCATTGGCCTGCGCGAAGTCCTCGAACTGGATCATGGCCTTCGGCCAGCGACGCTTCACGGCAGTGATGAACTCGGCCACGAAGGCGTTGTAGTCATCACCGGTGACGCGCTCGTGACGCCAGCCCATGTAGCGCGGGTCGTCGAGCAGCTTCTGGTTGTTGGTGCCCAGATCCAGCGAGATCGGCAGGGTATAGGCCGGGCTGATGCCGCCACAGGCGGTGTACAGCGACAGCTTGCCGATGGGGATGCCCATGCCGCCGATGCCCTGATCGCCCAGCCCCAGGATACGCTCGCCATCGGTGACGACGATGACCTTGACGTTGTCCTTGGTCGCGGAGCGCAGGATGTCATCCATGTGCTCGCGGTCCGGGTAGGAGATGAACAGGCCACGGTGGTTGCGATAGATGTTGGAGAACTCCTCGCACGCCTGACCGACGGTCGGGGTGTAGATGATCGGCATCATCTCCTCGAGGTGCTCCTCGATCACGCGGAAGAACAGGGTCTCGTTGTCGTCCTGCACCGAGCGCAACAGGATGTGCTTGTCGAGGTCGGTGGCGCACTGCTGATACTGGCTGTAGACGCGCGCGACCTGCTCTTCGATGCTCTCGACATTCTGCGGCAGCAGGCCCATCAGATTGAAGCTGACACGCTCTTCGAGGCTGAAGGCGCTGCCCTTGTTGAGCAGCGGCATCTCGAGCAGGCTCGGGCCGGCGTAAGGAACGTACAGGGCGCGCTTGGAAGTATCCGTCATGGCGAGACTCTTGAATCAGTGGGGACGACCTCACGCTCGGCAAGCTTCCCGGCATGCCGGCAGACACGCGCAGCATGCCCGCTGAAGCACCGCAGAAGACCTGCTGGCAACCGGGCGTCCGAGGGACCTTTCGACGTGCAGTTTCCACGTGCGAACAAGGCATGATGATAGCACGCGCAGTGCTATCTCCGGCAGCCTGTGCAGGGTCGGCGTGCGTTGCGCAGACAAGGGTGCTGCATGACAAGAAACGCCCCGCTCATCCCCCTGACAGGGAAGGAGCGAGGCGTTCGCGGCCACGTGCGGGGAATGGCTCAGGCCAGATCGGCACGCGATGCCGGCTTGCGCGGCGCAAGCGCGAAGAACGGGCGCAGCTTCACGCCCAGCATGTTGCCGGCGAAGGCCATCACCAGCCACAGCCAGCCATGCAGACTGCCGGAGGAGATGCCACCGAAGTAGGCACCGATGTTGCAGCCGAAGGCCAGGCGCGCGCCGTAGCCCAACAGCAGACCACCCAGCACGGCAGCCACCACCGAGCGCAGCGGAATGTTCCACTTCGGCGCGAACTTGCCGGCCAGCAGCGCCGCCGCCAGCGCCCCCACCACGACACCGATGTTCATCACCGTGGTGATGTCTTGATAGAGCGGTGCGGCCAGCGCCTTGGCATTGCCCGCCGCCTGCCAGTAGCCCCAGTCACTGACATCGAAGCCCAGCGCGGTATAGGCCTTGGTGCCCCACAGCGCGAAGGCCGAGGTGATGCCCCACGGGCGACCGGCCAGCGCCAGCGTCACGAAGTTGAGCAGCGCCAGCGCCACGGCACCCGCCAGCAGCGGCCAGGGGCCCCGCAGAAAGCGTGACAGACCACGCGGCTGACTGTCGGTCACGGCGGCCTTCTCGAGCTCACCGTGACGGCGCTTCTCCAGCGTGCGTGTCACCACCACGATGATGGCGAACAGCACCAGGCTGACGATGATGCCACCCAGCGCGCCGAAGCTGTCCACCAGCGAGACGGCGGGCAGCGACGGCAGGCTCTGCCACCAGCTGAAGTGCGCGGTGCCGATCACCGAGCCGACGCAGAAGAAGATCAGGGTGATCACCATGCGCGCATTGCCGCCACCGACGGTGAACAGCGTGCCCGAGGCGCAGCCGCCGCCCAGCTGCATGCCGAGCCCGAACAGGAAGGCACCGACCACCACCGAGATACCCAGCGGCGAGACGAAGCCGGACACCTCCTGCCCCCACAGGCTGCCCGAGGCCAGCACCGGGAAGAACAGCACCACGGCGATCGCCAGCATCAGCATCTGGGCACGCAGGCCGCGTCCTCGGCGCTCGGTGATGAAGACTCGCCAGGCGGAGGTGAAGCCGAAGGCCGCGTGGTAGAGCACCACGCCCAGCGCGCCCCCTACCAGCATCAGCAAGCCCTGGCGCCAGCCGGACACCAGCCCCAGCAGGATGGCAGCCACCACCAGCAAGCCTCCGGCCAGAATGGCCTTCGGGTTGATGGCGGTCGTCGGCAGGCCGGACTGGCTGGCCTTGCCGGGTATCGCATCGTGACTCATGTCTTGCTCCTTGAACGAAGTCGTCATGTCGCGTTCATCAATGCGGCAAGCCTAACGCGTTGCCTTATAGCTGTGAACGAATTTTCAGCACGCCATCCATTCCGCCATGGAATATAAGTCACCCCCGTCAGCTCACCTCCCAGACGACGACGCCCGCCATCGAAAGCGATGGCGGGCGTCTGGTGCCGGACTGTGCGGGGTGTCCTCGAGATTACACGAAGTTGCCCAGACCGACGGCACGACGCAGGCGCTCCATCATCGGCGCGGCCTCATCGCGCGCACGCTCGGCACCGCGCTTGAGGATGGCTTCGACATGTGCCGGATCTTCCATCAGCTCGACGTAACGCTCACGCGGCGCCTTGAGATGGTCGTTCAGGTATTCGAACAGCTGATTCTTGGCATCGCCCCAGCCAATGCCGGCGGCGTACTGCTCACGCATGGCGGCGACTTCCGCCTCGGTGGCGAAGGCGGAATAGATCTGGAACAGCGAACAGGTATCCGGGTCCTTCGGCTCCCCCGGCTCCAGCGAATTGGTCTTGATCTTGCGCACGCTCTTGAGCAGCTGCTTCTCGGTGCCGAACAGCGGAATGGTGTTGTTGTAGCTCTTGGACATCTTGCGGCCATCGAGGCCCAGCAGCAGCTGGGATTTCTCGTCGGTCACCGCCTCGGGCATGGTGAAGTAGTTGCCCTTGAAGAGGTGGTTGAAGCGCCCGGCCATGTCACGCGCCATCTCGATATGCTGGATCTGGTCACGCCCCACCGGCACCTTGTGGGCATTGAACATCAGGATGTCCGCCGCCATCAGCACCGGATAGCTGAACAGCCCCATGCTGATGCCACGATCCACGTCCTCGATGCCCGCGTCCTCGTTCTCGGCCACGGCGCCCTTGTAGGCATGCGCACGGTTCATCAGGCCCTTGGCGCAGACACAGTTGAGCAACCACATCAGCTCCGGAATCTCCGGCACATCCGACTGGCGATAGAAGATGGCGTTGTCGGTGTCCAGCCCCAGCGCCAGCCAGGTGGCGGCGATCTCACGGCGGGATTCCTGCACGCGCTTCGGGTCCTGACACTTGATCAGAGCATGGAAATCGGCGAGGAAATAGAAGGACTGGACCGTCGGGTCCTGGCTGGCCTCGATGGCGGGCTTGATGGCGCCGACATAGTTGCCGAGGTGAGGGGTGCCGGTGGTCGTGATGCCGGTAAGAACGCGGGTCTTGGTCATGGATGCACTTCTTGGGCGTCTGAGTCGGGGAGCGTGCCACTTGGCGGGACCTGCTCACAATGAATCACGACAGGGCACGACGGCGCGCATCACGATGCGATGAACCCGCCATGTCCTGCCGCTGCATTGCACTCATCTTACCCTGAGGGGCATGGCCTTCGTAAGGGCCGGACAGACGACCAGCGCCCCATGCACGCCATGTGCCCACCGGCAGGTGTCAGCCCTTTGCCAGTGCATCTTCCAGCGAGATCACCGGCATGCCGAAGGCAGCGCCGACTTCCGCAATCGTCAGCTGGCCGGCATGCACGTTGAGGCCTGCCGCGAAGTGACGATCTTCCCGCAATACCTTGCGATAGCCGCCATTGGCGAGCTTCACCACATAAGGCAGCGTCGCGCTGGTGAGTGCCTGGGTCGAGGTACGCGCCACGGCCCCCGGCATGTTGGCCACGCAATAATGCACGACACCATCGACGAGATAGGTCGGTTCCGCATGGGTCGTGGCGCGACTGGTCTCGAAACATCCGCCCTGATCGATCGCGACATCCACCAGTACCGCACCGGGCATCATGTTGCGCAGATGCTCGCGACGGATCAGCTTGGGCGCCGCGGCACCGGGCACGAGCACGGCCCCGATGATCAATGCCGAATGGCGTACCGCCTCATCCAGCGCCTCGGATGTCGAATAGACCGTACGAATCTGTCCCTGATAGCGGTGATCCAGCGTCTCGAGGCGGTTCAATGACGTATCGAGAATCACCACCTCGGCGCCCAGCCCCAGCGCCATGCGCGCCGCATTCTCCCCCACCACGCCGCCGCCGATCACCGTGACCCGCGCCGGTGGCACGCCAGGCACACCGGGCAACAGCACCCCCATCCCGCCTTGCGCCTTCTCCAGCGCATGCGCGCCGGCCTGGATCGCCATGCGCCCGGCAACGCGGCTCATGGGCGCCAGCAGCGGCAGACCACCGGCGGTGTCGGTGATGGTCTCGTAGGCAATCGCGGTCACCCCGCTATCCAGCAGGCTTTCGGTCAGCTCACGGGCGGCGGCCAGATGCAGGTAGGTGAACAATGTCTGGCCGCTGGTGAGACGCGCCACCTCAGCCGGCTGAGGCTCCTTGACCTTGAGTATCAGCTCGGCCTCACGAAAGACCTGCTCGACATCCGATTCAAGACGAGCCCCGACCCCCTGGTACTCGGCGTCACTGAACCCACTGCCCTCACCCGCACCACGCTCGACGATGACGTCATGGCCATGGGCAATCAGCTCTCGCACCCCGGCGGGCGTCAGAGCGACACGGTACTCGTGGTTCTTGATTTCCTTCGGCACGGCGATCTGCATGACGAGCTCCTTGCACTGCTGGCGGAATACGGCGATGTCATCTCGACACCTCCTACAAGCACAGCAGACTCGTCAGCGTCGCGCCAATCAGATGCCAGCAAGATTCACCAAAACACGACAGCAATGCAGTGGAATGCAGGGAATCATCGTTGGCTGGCAGCATCCTCGCTCACCAGCGCCGCCGAATAGCATTCACGGTAAGCCTCAGGCATGCGTCTGGCTCGCCCACTCGAGAGTTCGATGCAGACGAAGCGCGTGCGTGCCTCCAACAGCGTCAGGCCATCCGAGCAACGACGCAGCTGAAAGCGGCGCGTCAGGCTCAGGCGGCCATCGCACGCCACCAGCCAGGTGGCCAGCATCAGTGAATCGCCAAGCCGTGCGCTGGCCAGATAGTCGATCTCGTGACGGTGCACCGCCATGCCACGATCCTGGGCACGATAGTGTTCAAGGCCCAGCCCCAACGCTTCGGAATGCGCCCAGCTGATTCTCTCCAGCCAGCGCACGTATTCGGCATTGTTGACATGGCCATAGCCATCCAGCGCCTCGACACTTACCGCGATCGGCAGCAGGAAGGGAGACGGCAGCGCCCACCCTTCACAGGTTTCCCGCAAGGGGGCCGGGTTGCCGATGACGGTCTCCGATGCCTGTACGTCCGTCATGCCACGAACTCCGTGTCGTCATCCTGCTCGCGGGGCCCTGCATCATCACGCATGGGTGCACTGGCACCGCAGGACCAGCATTCACTGAAGCTGCCTTCGAGGCGCTCCCCGCAGGCGCACTGCCAATCCGGCTGCGCAGGCGCGGCCTCGATATGCGCCAGCAGCTGGCGAGCGCGGGCGAGATTGTGCTCGGCAACCCACAATTGCGGCTCGCAATCGTTGACGGGCAACTCCCCGGCTGCCGAACCCAGCAGACGGTTGCGCAGCTCGCACGGGATACCCTCGCTTTCCAGAAGGTTGCGCCAGTGATCCAGCAGCACGAGATTGTGATGAGATGTCAGTCGTCGATACATGCCGTCAGACTATCAGAGTCCGGGCGCCACGGAAGCCATCAACGACAACGCCGCCCCGAAGGGCGGCGTTGTCGTTCGTGCCAAAGGACGCGTTCATCGCTCGCGATCCCGATCGCGCTCCTGGTCGCGACCCGAGACTCGATCTCAGTCGCGATAGACCCGCACACCGAGCGCCTTGAGGTAGGAGGTCTCGGGGATGGACGGGTGCACCGGGTGGTCGCTGGCCTGATGGCCCTGGAAGATGACCTGACCGTGGCGGTCCTGGTGACGCACGGCGCCACGCACCACATCCATCAGGCGCTCCGGCGCGAGATGCATGGAGCAGGAGCCGGACATCAGCAGTCCATCGCGGCCCAGCAGGCGCATGGCTTCACGGTTGAGGCGTGCATAGGCGCGCTCACCGTTGGTGATGTCCTTGCGCTTGCGGATGAAGGCGGGCGGATCCGCGATGATGACGTCGAACTGCTCGCCTTCCGCGCGCAGGGCCGTCAGTGCCTCGAAGACATCCGACTCCGCGATGGAGACGCGATCCTCGACACCATTGAGCACGGCGTTGCCAGAGACACGCTCAAGTGCCGCACCGGAGGCGTCAACACACAGCACTTCGCTGGCGCCATGCGCCGCCGCCTGCACACCCCAGCCACCGACGTAGCTGAACAGGTCCAGCACACGCTTGCCTGCCACCTGACGGTTCAGCCAGGCACGGTTGTCGCGGTGATCATAGAACCAGCCGGTCTTCTGGCCATCCAGTACCGGCGCACTGAACTGGACCCCATTCTCTTCCAGCAGCACGCTTTCCGGCAGCTCGCCATAGACGACTTCGACGTTGCGCTCGAGCTGTTCCTGACGGCGACCGCTGGAATCGTTCTTGAACACGATGGCGGTCGGCTTGACGACCTTCAAGAGCGCATCGACGATCACTTCCGCCAGTCGCTCCATGCCGAAGGTGTTGAGCTGGCAGACCAGCACGTCGCCGAAGCGATCGACGATCAGACCCGGCAGCAGGTCGCCCTCGCCGTGGACCAGACGGTAGAACGGCTTGTCATAGAGGCTCTCGCGCAGCGACAGTGCCTGGTTGAAGCGATGCACCAGCAGCGAGCGGTCCAGACGCTGTTCCGGGTTGCGCGAGACGATACGCGCGCAGATCAGCGAGTTCGGGTTGACGTAGGCAACGCCCATCGCGCGGCCGTTGCTGGCCTCGATGATCGCCTGGGCACCCGGCTCGAAATTCTTGAGCGGCGTCGCGACGGTATCGACTTCATTGGAGTACAGCCACAGATGGCCAGCCTTGAGGCGGCGATCAGCATTCTTCTTCAGGCGCAGACGTTCAGTCACGGGAATCATCCATAAGACAGGGAAAGGGACAGGACGACGACAGGGCGCGCCCGAATGGGGCCATTCTAGTCGTCATGGCGGCCCCGGTCACGGAGCCTCCGGTCAAGTGATCATCAAGGGCCAGCGAGACATGTCTGACCCGTGCCGGCACGGACGGCACTAGCTCTGGCAATGAGGGCAGAAGCAGCTGGCACGCTGCCCGAGCACCAGGCTCATGATCTCATGGCCACACTCGCGGCAGGGCTCGCCCCCTCGCCCATAGACGTTGAGGCGCTGGGCGAAGTAGCCGGGCTTGCCATCACCACCGACGAAATCACGCAAGGTGGTACCGCCTTGCTCGATGGCGGCCGCCAGCACGCTGCGTGAGGCCTCGGCGAGGCGCTCATATTCCTCCAGGGAGGTCTCCCCCGCCGGACGACGCGGGTCGATGCCGGCCATGAAGAGCGCCTCACTGGCGTAGATGTTGCCCACGCCGACCACATTGGCGTTGTCCATCAGGAAAGGCTTGATCGCCACGCGTCGCTTGCGCGAGCGCGCGAAGAGAAGCTCACCGGTGAAGGCATCCGACAAGGGCTCCGGCCCGAGCCTCGCCAGACGTGTGTCAGCGTGCGGGTCACCGCGCACGAAGTCGACGAAACCGAAGCGACGCGGGTCGTGATAGCGCAACACCTGGCCATTGCCCAGCACTACATCGACATGGTCATGCGTACGGGGCGGCGTGCCGATGGGTACCAGCCTCAGACTGCCGGACATGCCCAGATGCCAGAGCAGGTGGCCATCGGCGATCGGCAACAGCAGGTACTTGGCACGGCGCGAGAGCTCACCGAAACGCTGCCCCACCAGCCACTCCGCCAGCTCACTCGGTACTGGCGTGCGCAGCCGTGGCTGACGCACGATCACCTCGGTGACCTCCTGGCCCTCGACCAATGGTGCGATACCACGGCGAGTCGTCTCGACTTCCGGTAATTCGGGCATGCTTCCTCCTCGACTGACCGCCAGACGCACAACAGGGTGACGACAGAAGCCGCCACCCTGTTGCAGGATGTCGGAGTTCCGACATCCAGATACTCGAAAACCCGGTCAGGACCGGGTTTTCGAGGGTTCCGACAGCACGCTGGCGGGAGACAAGATCACTTGATCTTGGCTTCCTTGTACATCACGTGCTTGCGAACGACCGGATCGTACTTCTTGAATTCAAGCTTGTCCGGAGTGTTACGCTTGTTCTTGTCGGTGGTGTAGAAGTGGCCAGTACCGGCACTTGACACCAACTTGATCTTGTCACGCATTTTCAGTTTCCTTCCACAGTCGCATTCACCGAACGATTGAGAGCGTTGCCCTCGGCTCGGTTGCCATTGCTACAGGGGCTGTCTTCTAGTGTTTAGAAGCGCTCGCCACGTGCAGTGAGGTCCTTGAGGACTTCGTCGATACCCTTCTTGTCGATGATGCGCATGCCCTTGGTAGAGACGCGCAGCTTGACGAAGCGCTGCTGGGATTCAACCCAGAAACGGTGGGTGTGCAGGTTCGGCAGGAACCGGCGACGAGTCTTGCGCTGGGAGTGAGAAACGTTGTTACCAGTCACCGGGCGCTTGCCGGTAACCTGACATACTTTGGACATTGGAGCCTCCAACCGCTGCGTTGGCTAAGTTGTTCAAAACCTGTCGGGCAAACCGGAAGTGGCAGGCGCCGCCTCATGCCCTGATTTCAAAGTGTGTTACGTCCATTCCGGAAGACAAGCTTCAGGGTACTGGAACGTGCAGGCGCAGCATTTTACCCGAAGAGGAACGCGAAAGCACGCCCAAGACGGATTTTTTTCGCCAACACGCTTCGCCCGAGCTGTCACATCGGTACAGACGCTTGCTTAGCCAGACGCTTCACTCAGCCAATGTCGGCCAGAGTGGTCGCGAATTCTGTGGTGGGTGGTACGGGAGGCGCAACATTACCACAATCGACGCCCTGTTTTGCAATCCCTGTCACCTGGCAGGCCCGACAATTGACCAGACCGGACATCCGCAGGGCGCCTCCTTCCCATCCGCTCCTTCTTCTTCCTTCTCTTCCCCCTGCTCTCGTCTCAGCGCCTTGTCGAAAGAGGTCGCACAAGACCGAGGCGATGCCTGGCTCACAACCAGCCACGCTCGGCGAAGGAGATCACCTCGCCGTCCCCCACCACGAAGTGATCCAGCACCCGGATATCGAAAAGTCCCAACGCCTCTTCCAGGCGCTGGGTGATACGACGATCGGCATCACTGGGCTCCGCCACTCCGGAGGGATGGTTGTGGGCGAGTATCAAGGCACCCGCGTTGAGCGCCAGCGCCCGCTTGACCACTTCACGCGGATAGACGGCAGCAGCATCCAGCGTGCCGGTGAAGAGTGTCTCGAAGCGAATGACGCGATGCTGACTATCCAGGAAGAGTGCGGCGAAGACCTCATGTGGCAGATCACGCAGATGAGAGGAGAGGTAGCGCCGTACCAGCAGCGGTGAGGTCAATGCCGCGCCGCGCATCAACAGGCTTTCCAGGTGTCGACGGGACAGCTCCAGCGACGCCTGCAACTGTACATACTTGGCATCTCCCAGGCCTCGCGCGGCACAGAAATCCTGCTGACTGGCTTCCAGCAGTGGGCGCAGCCCGCCGAAGGTGGTCAACAGATCGCGCGCCAGGTCCACCGCCGAACGCCCCTTGATTCCCACTCGCAGGAAGATTGCCAGCAACTCGGCATCTGACAGCGCAGCAGCCCCCGATGACAGAAGCTTCTCACGGGGCCGCTCCCCGATTGGCCACTCCCTGATGCCCATGCACACTCTCCTCTCGTGACAGTGATGCTGACATCCGGCGCGCCACGAGAGTGGCCATGCCTGCCTCAGGGCAGGCCCACCGACACGCCAAGGAGCATGACGCGACATCAGCATTTGGACTGAGAAGCGTGGTCTTCGCCCGTCACTGCCGCCAGCGTCACTCTCAACGCTTGCATGCCTGGCGCGCTTTCTGGCTGGCTGAGCCTTCTTGGCTCGCGGCTCGTCGTACCGCGACAGGTCAGTGTCCGCACCCGCGACAGACGGCGTGCCCGGCCAGCGACGCTACGCAAGGTTGCATCACGGTGATATGGTAGAGGCGAACGCGAGAGCTTTGACATTGACGGATCAGGGATGCAGGACACCATGCACTCACTCGCCGGACGGCGCATTCTGCTGGGCATCAGCGGCGGTATCGCAGCGTACAAGGCGGCGCTCATCACTCGTCTGCTGAAAAAGGCCGGGTGCGAGGTACGCGTCGCCATGACCGAAGGTGCCCAGGCCTTCATCACGCCGTTGACCCTGCAGGCGCTGTCGGGCAATCCCGTGCATACCTCGCTGCTCGATACTGAGGCAGAGGCCGGCATGGGACATATCGAGCTGGCGCGTTGGGCGGAGGTCATTCTCATCGCCCCCGCCACTGCCGACCTCATGGCCCGCCTGGCCCATGGCCGTGCCGATGATCTGATCACTACCCTGTGCCTGGCCAACAGCGCACGCTGGGTCGTGGCCCCGGCGATGAATCAGGCGATGTGGGCGCACCCTGCCACCCAGCGCAACGCCCGGCAGCTCAGTGCCGATGGCTGGACGCTGCTCGGCCCGGCCAGCGGCGAACAGGCGTGTGGCGACGTGGGAGCCGGGCGCATGCTCGAGCCAGAAGAGATCGTCGCCGGTCTGAGCGAGCTGCTCGATGAGGGCGAGCCGGCACCATTGCCGGCAGCGGGCCTGACCATCACCATCACCGCCGGTCCGACCCGGGAAGCGCTGGATCCGGTGCGCTATCTGAGCAATCACAGCTCCGGAAAGATGGGGTATGCCCTGGCCAGCGAAGCCGCGGCACTGGGCGCAAGTGTTCGCCTGATCAGTGGGCCTGTCGCCCTGCCCACACCGCCTGGCGTCGAGCGCATCGATGTCGAGTCAGCCTTGCAGATGCAAGGCGCTGCCGAAGCGGCGCTGCAGGATAGCCAGGTCTTCATCGGCTGCGCCGCCGTCGCCGACTTCCGACCTGCCGCTGTCGCCGAGCACAAGCTCAAGAAGCAGGTCGGCGAAGAACAGATGCAGGTCCATCTGATCCGCAACCCCGATATCATTGCCGGCATTGCCGAGCAGAGTCAGGCGCGGCGCGCCAATGGACAGCCCGCTCCGCTGGTGGTCGGCTTCGCCGCCGAGACTCGCGATGTCCTTCGCTATGCCCGCGACAAGCTGACACGCAAGCGTCTCGACATGATCGTGGCCAATGACGTCAGCACCCCGGGACTGGGGTTCGGCAGTGACAGCAATGCCGCCACCCTGGTGTGGCGACACCCCGGCCAGGCAAATGACAGACTGCATGAACAGGCCATCGCGGCCTGCCCCAAGATTGCGCTGGCGCGTGCGATTCTCGAGCGCGCACTGGCACTGCATCAAGACGGCGCCCTCCATGGTGCCGCCAATTTGAACATGGCGACCTCCGCCATCGATGACCAGGAAACACCTTAGATGACCCGCCCCCGGCTCGAACTCAAGATCCTCGACGAGCGCGTTCGCGATTACCCGCTACCCCACCATGCGACTCCCGGCAGTGCCGGCATGGACCTGCGCGCACTGCTGGATGCCCCGCTGACACTGGCCCCGGGCGCCTGTGAGCTGGTGCGTACCGGCCTGGCGATCCATATCGCCGACCCGGCGCTGGCCGGCATGATCCTGCCGCGCTCCGGTCTGGGGCATAAACACGGCATCGTGCTGGGCAATCTGGTCGGTCTGATCGATTCCGACTACCAGGGCGAACTGATGATCTCGGTCTGGAACCGCGGCGACAGCGAGTTCGTGCTGGAACCCGGTGAGCGACTGGCACAGTACGTGCTAGTCCCGGTAGTACAGGCCGAACTGGTCGAGGTCACGGAATTCGAGGCCAGCCAGCGCGGTGAAGGCGGCTTTGGCCATTCTGGTCGTCATTGACGGGTCGTCACTGACAGGCCGTCACTGACAGCTCATTGCAGACGACTCGCCACCGAAACCCGACAGCGCTCCGTGACAGATGGAACCGCTTGCTAGCCGCACCCGTCGGCATGCCGCGATAGTGTTCGCACGGCATGCCGGCCATGACTTCTCACGATTGATTCAACCGACAGGGATGCACCATGAGTCAGGTACCCGCTTCAATTTTTCGCGCCTACGACATCCGTGGCATCGTGGATGAGACCCTCACCGAAGACGGCGTGCGCGCCATCGGCCAATCCATCGGTAGCGAAGCCGCGGCACGCGGTGAGTCCACCGTCGTGGTCGCCCGCGATGGTCGCCTCTCCGGACCGCGCCTGTCCAAGGCGCTGATTGCCGGCCTGCGCGATGCCGGCCGTGATGTCATCGACATCGGCATGGTGCCGACTCCGGTGCTCTACTACGCCACCAACATCCTGGAAGGCACCCGCTCCGGCGTGATGCTGACCGGCAGCCACAACCCGGCCAACTACAACGGTCTGAAGATCGTGCTGGCGGGTGAGACCCTGTCCGGCGACACCATCACCGACCTTTATCGCCGCCTGCAGGAAGGCGATCTGGCGCAAGGCGAAGGTAGCCTGCGTGAAGAAGACGTGCGCGAACGCTACCTGGATCAGATTACCGGCGACGTGGTCGTCAAGCGTCCGCTCAAGGCAGTGGTCGATTGCGGCAATGGCGTGGCCGGTGAGCTGGGCCCGGAGCTGATCCGTCGCCTCGGTGTCGAGACCATCCCGCTGTTCGAGGAGATCGATGGCAACTTCCCGAACCATCACCCGGACCCGGGCAAGCCGGAAAACCTGCAGGACCTGATCAGAACCATGCAGGAAACCGGCGCGGACATCGGTCTGGCCTTCGATGGCGACGGCGATCGCCTCGGCGTCGTCACGCCCAAGGGCGAGATCCTGTATCCCGACCGTCTGATGATGGCACTGTCGGAAGACCTCATCGAACGTGTACCGGGCGCGCGCATCATCTTCGACGTCAAGTGCACCGGCAACCTGGCCACCGTGATCGAGAAGGCGGGGGGCACACCGGAAATGTGGCGCACCGGCCACTCCCTGATCAAGGCGCGCATGAAGGAAACCGGCGCGGCCCTGGCCGGCGAGATGAGCGGCCATATCTTCTTCAAGGAGCGCTGGTTCGGCTTCGACGATGGCCTCTACGGCGCGGCGCGTCTGCTGGAAATCCTCGCCAAGCAGGATGTCGATGCCGACACCTTCTTCGCACGCTATCCGCAGGATCTGGGCACCCCCGAGATCAACGTGGAAGTGACCGATGAGACCAAGTTCGCTATCGTCGAGCGACTGGCCAGCGAAGGTGACTTCGGTGACGACGGCGTGAAGACCACGCTGGATGGCATTCGCGTCGACTACGCCGACGGCTGGGGCCTGTGCCGCGCCTCCAACACCACACCGGTGCTGGTACTGCGCTTCGAAGGCAAGTCAGAGGCGGCGCTGGAGCGCATCAAGGACAGCTTCCGCTCCGCACTGAAGCAGGCCGAGCCAAGCATCACCGCCCCGTTCTGATCGAGGCGTTCTGGTCGGCCCGGGCAGGCGATCAACGACCGGCGCGGCAGCAGGATGACCGCCGTGCCGGTCCGCTGACTCCCCGGCCCGGGTGACTCTTTCCCATGGCAGCGCCGGTTGCCATCACCTCTTTCCATGACGTGGTGCGCGCAGGCGTAACGCAAGTGATAGTCTCGAGTGACAGTGTCCGAACTCTCCTTTCGGACCCAATTTCTGTGGAGTGATACGTTGATGAGCCACGCCAACCGCGACCCGCACCAGGTGGTCGAGGTCCTGTCCGAAGCCCTGCCCTATATCCAGCAGTTCTCGGGCAAGACCGTGGTGGTCAAATACGGCGGCAACGCCATGACCGAAGATACCTTGATCGACTCCTTTGCCCGCGACATGGTGCTGATGAAGGAAGTCGGCATCAACCCGGTGGTCGTGCACGGTGGCGGCCCTCAGATCGGCGCCCTGCTCAAGAAGCTGAACATCGAATCACGCTTCGTCGACGGCATGCGCGTGACCGACTCAGAGACCATGGATGTGGTCGAGATGGTACTGGGCGGCCTGGTCAACAAGGGCATCGTCAATCTGATCAACCAGTGCGGCGGCAAGGCCATCGGCGTCACCGGCAAGGACAGCGGCCAGATTCGCGCGCGTCAGCTCAAGGTCACCCGCCACATGCCGGGCATGAATGCCTCAGAAATCATCGATATCGGTCACGTCGGTGAAGTCGAGCATGTCTCGACGGATCTGATCGAGCTGCTGACCCGCAATGACTTCATTCCGGTGATCGCGCCGATCGGCGTCGACGATGAGGGACGCAGCTACAATATCAATGCCGACCTGGTCGCCGGCAAGGTCGCAGAAGCGCTGGGGGCGGAGAAGCTGATGCTGCTGACCAACGTCGCCGGCCTTCTGAACGCCGAGGGCGAAGTCATGACGGGGCTGACCACCGAAGCGGTGGATGGACTCATCGAGGATGGCACCATCTATGGCGGCATGCTGCCCAAGATCAGCTGCGCGCTGGATGCCGTCAAGCAGGGCGTGCGCAGTGCACACATCATCGATGGTCGCGTACCGCATGCCACCCTGCTGGAAATCTTCACCAATGCCGGTGTCGGCACCTTGATCAGCAATGCTGATCCGGTCACCTCCAAGGCATGAAGAGCATAAAGCCGGGGCCAGACTTCCGGTGATTCGCGCGAGGCCAGCGACACGCCTCAGGACACGGACCCGCCCGCAGCACATCGCTGCAGGCCGCGAGAAATGACAAGATTCCATGACGCAGGCGAATCCAAAACAATCACGTCGCGAACAGATCCTCCAGGCACTTGCCTTGATGCTGGAAGAGGACAGCGGCAAACGTATCACCACCGCGGCATTGGCACGTCAGGTCGGCGTCTCCGAGGCTGCACTCTATCGTCACTTCCCCAGCAAGGCGCGCATGTTCGAAGGGCTGATCGAGTTCATCGAGAGCACCCTGTTCGAGCGCATCGCGCTGATTCTGCAGGACAACGATACGGCTCATGCCAGGGTGCACCATATCCTGAGCCTGCTGCTTGGCTTTGCCGAGAAGAATCCCGGACTGTGCCGCCTGCTCAACGGCGATGCCCTGACCGGGGAGACGGCTCGTCTGCGCGTGCGCATGGCGCAGCTGTTCGAACGTCTCGAGACCCAGCTCAAGCAGGTGCTGCGCGAGGCCGAGCCTCGTGAAGGCCTGCGGCCTGCCATTACCGTGACAGCCGCAGCCAATCTCCTGCTGGCCAGTGCCGAAGGCCGCATCGGACAGTATGTCCGCAGCGACTATCGCAAGCGACCCACCGAGCACTGGGAAGAACAGTGGAGACTGTTGAGTCGCGACCTGCTGCTGAGCAGCCAGGAGCGGATTGCCGTCTGACGGCCCTCCGCATGAGCAAAAGAAAAGCCCCCGCCTCGAAGAGACGGGGGCTTTTTCATGCCACCTTCACGTGCAGACTCAGTTGCCAGGCCCATAGCGCTCGACGATGGCCGTCGCCGTCATCGGGCGTGCCAGCAGGTAGCCCTGATAACTGTCGCAGCGCAATCGCTTGAGCCCCTCGAACTGCGCCTGTGTCTCGACACCTTCCGCCACGATCTCATGCCCCATCGAATGCCCCAGACTGATGATGGCACCTACCAGCTGGATGGCCTGCTCATTGGCTCCCTGCTCGCTGGCCACCTGACCGCCGCGCCCTTGCTCGGACGCATCTTCCGCCAGGGCGTCCATCTTCATCACGAAGCTGCGGTCGACCTTGAGCACATCCAGCGGCAGGGAAGACAGATAGGACAGTGACGAGTATCCCTGCCCGAAGTCATCCAGCGCCACACGCACACCAAGCTCCCGCAGCGCTCTAAGCACGCTGAGCCCACCCTCCATGTCCTGGATCAACAGGGTCTCCGTGACCTCGACCTCCAGGCGCGTCGGCGCGAGATTCTGACTCTCGAGCACGCTGATCACTTCATGCTCATAGCCCGAGGTCAGCTGGCGCGCCGAGAGGTTGACGGCCATGCGCGGCATGTAAAGGCCGCTTTCCTGCCAGCGCACCATCTGGGCGCAGGCCTCTTCCAGCACGAAACGCCCCAGCCGGAAGATGAGTCCCGTCTCTTCCGCGAGCGGAATGAACTGGGCCGGAGAGATCATGCCCAGCTCAGGATGCTGCCAGCGCAGCAACGCCTCGACCCCCAGCAGCTCTCCCGCCGCGTTCAGCTGCGGCTGGTAGTGAAGGAAGAGCTGCTGGCGCTCGATGGCCTGACGCAGGTCCTGCTCCAGCGTCATGCGCGAGGCGACATGCTTGTCCAGCGAGGACTCCCAGCGCAGGGCATGATCGCCACGCGACTTGGCATGATAGAGCGCCACGTCCGCATTGAGCATCAACGCCTGGGCATCACCATCTGCCTCGGCCAGGGAGTAACCGGCCGTCAGGCTGATGATCAAGGGACGCCCGAGAATCGTGAAGGGGCGCTCCAGCTTCTGCTGGACATCGGCCACGATCTGCTCGGCTTGCTCGCCGACCTGAGGGAAGTAGAGGCCGAACTCATCCGCCCCGAGACGCGCGACCAGGCCACCGGGCGGCAGGATGCGCCGCAGGCGCTCACCGATCGAGACCAGCAGCTGATCCCCCGCCTCATGCCCCAGGCCATCATTCACCGTCGAGAAGCGATCGATGTCGGCATAGATCATCACGCCTCCGATCGCGACCCGCTCATCCGCCGCCGCCATGAAGGCCTTGCGGTTGTAGAGCCCCGTCAAGGCATCGTGGCGCGCCAGGTAGTCGAGCTGACGCTCCGACTCCTTGTGGGCGCTGATGTCCAGCAGCAGGCCTTCCCAGTAACGTACACCCTCCTCTCCCTCGATCATCACGCTGCGGTCCAGCACCCAGCGCTCGTGATCCGCGACGATTCTGAACACCTGTTCATGACGCATCTGAGCGCACATCGCCCAGTGACGCGCCGACGCGACGGACGGGCGATCCTCGGGATGGATCAGCTCATTGAGGGTGATGCCGGCCCCGACCAGAGACTCGGCCGAACGTCCGAACAATTCCGCGGCGCCACTGCTGATGAAGGTCAGCGTGCCGGTGTTGACCTCGATGCGATACACCACACCGGGCAGGTTATCCATCAAGGTCACCAGAGTACGCGAGCGCGCCGCCATCGATTCAAGCTCGCCCTCCAGCTCATCGTGGCGCTCACTGCGTTGCCGCTCGGCACGCGCGATCATCACGCCAAGCACCACCAGGAAGATGCCTCCCAGCAGCAGACCGAACCAGATACGCTGCCACCAGACCCACCACAGGCTCGAGACGGGCTGACTGACGACACTGAACAGCTTGAGTGGTGCGATAAAACTGCCCGCCGCCATGCGCGGACGGCCATCAAAGCCGTCCACGTGATAGCGCCGCACGCCACGCTCGGAGATGTACTTGCCCATGTTGGCCAGCGTCGGCAACGGCAACTTTCCCGTCACCCCCAGCGCGTGCTCCTGAGGGCTGGAAAACAGCAGCAGACCGTTGGTCGAGAACAGGCGCAGGCGCTGCCCGTCATCCGCCCCCGGATTGGCCAGCAGACTTCTGGACTCCGAGAAATCCAGGCACCCGATCAGCAGCCACGCCTTGTCCTCGAGCTGCATATGGCGATAGAAAGGCAAGCCGGGCTGGCCGGACCCGAGAGGCAATGCCGAACCGAACAACAGATTGCTTCTGCCGGGCAGGGATTGCGCCTCGGCCTGCGAGAGCTGCCACTTGCAGCTGCGCCCGACACCGATCTGATTGAGGCTGCTGCCACGATAATCGGCGAACGGCACCATCATCAGGGAGACCAGCGCCGGATGACGCCCCAGCGCACTCTCGAGCGAGCCTCTCCACTGTCTTGGTGTCTCCTCGTGCAACACACGCTCGAGCACCATCATCTCGCGTGCGACATCCGCCACGAGCTGTTCAGTCGAGATGTGCAGTTGCGTATCGAGCGCTTCGAGGCGTTGCATCTCCTGTTCGCGGACATCAAACCATTGTCCCGCCAGAAACAGCCCGCCCAACACCACCAGCAAAGCGACATTGATGCCAAGGATGCGCCACAGTGAATGTGTGCCTGGTTGACGCGAGGTAATCGGGTCCACATAGCCACCAATGAGGAAGGGAAATGACCGCTTAGCGTAGTGCAACAGAATGAAACATTCTGTTGCACGATACAACTGTCTACTGCCATAGCCGGTCGTTTCACTGTCCCTCAACGACAGAAGCCCCGCCGGAACACCGGCGGGGCTTCATCTACTGCGGGAAGTCAGCGAGGGAGTGTCAGGCAGCGAACCCTTCGCTCATGTCACCCATCGATTCACGCAGCTTCTTCATGGCGTTCTTTTCCAGCTGACGGATACGTTCTGCCGAGACACTGTAGATGTCTGCCAGCTCGTGCAACGTCGCCTTGTTGTCGCTCAACCAGCGCTGCTGGAGGATATCGCGCGAACGCTCATCCAGTGCTGCCAGTGCCTTGAGCAGACGCCCGTGGGAGTCATCTTCCAGATCCTGCTGCTCGACCTGAGCCGCCGGATCGAGACTGTGGTCCTCGAGATAATTGACCGGCGCCTGGTAAACGGAGCTCTCGTCATCACTGGGACCCGCATCGAAGCCGGCATCGTGAGCCGAGAGACGACTTTCCATCTCGCGTACCACCGATGGCTTGACGTCCAGGTCGCCTGCGATGGCGTCCACTTCTTCATTGTTCAGCCATGCCAGACGCTTCTTGGCACCGCGAAGATTGAAGAACAGCTTGCGCTGGGCCTTGGTGGTCGCGACTTTCACGATGCGCCAGTTGCGCAGCACGAACTCGTGAATCTCGGCCTTGATCCAATGCACGGCAAAGGACACGAGGCGAACGCCCTGATGGGGATCAAAGCGCTTGACCGCTTTCATCAGGCCGACATTGCCTTCCTGGATCAGGTCCGCCTGCTGCAAGCCATAGCCGCTGTAGCTGCGCGCGATATGTACCACGAAACGCAGGTGCGACATGACGAGTCGACGGGCCGACTCCAGATGATTCTCTTCATGCAACCGCAGGGCAAGCTCATGCTCTTCTTCAGCAGTAAGCACAGCGATACGGTTCACCGACTGGATATAGCCGTTTAGATCTTGACCCGGTGACAGGTGGCCAAGTGGCTGAAGACTGGTGCTCATAATGCAGATGTCTCCATGGTTGCCTAACACGCATGCAAGTAGTGAGACTGTGAAGGTTGCGACAGGTTCCCGTCAATAGCTGTACATGACGTGTACAATTGTCATGACGAGTAGCGCTTCGTAACGCCAGCGGGTGTGCGGTACGTTTAACTACCCACCAGCCCCTTCACTGACGCCCGGCGCAATTGTTGCCGGAGCGTAACTGATGACCTTTCTGGAGAGGAACACTGGCGGAAAACCGCGAAAAAAGATCGGCATCAGCGCGGAGAAATACTCGCCAGATGACGTCCGACCGCGATCCAGGCCCCCAACCAACCCAGTATTGTACTCGAAAACAGCAGCGTGGTACCCCCTGTGATGCCCAGTGCGGGCAACACATAGTTGCCGCCATAACTTTGTACAAGAGCCGTCACGGGTGCCGCCAACCAGTTACCGCCAAGCGCCAGAATGCCACACGCCAGCAACCCGCCGCCCAGGCCATACCAGGCACCGCTATAAAGGAAGGGACGCCGCACGAAGGCGTGGGTCGCACCGATCAGGGTCACGACCTCGATCTCCTGCCGGCGACTCTCCACCGACAGCCGGATGGTATTGCCTACCACCAGCAGCACCCCCAGTCCGAAGAGTAGCGCAAGTCCCAGCGTCACTTTCTGACCCAGCTCACTCAATTGACGCAGACGCTCCAGCCACGCCAGATCCAGTCGTGCACTCTCGACGCCCGGCTCGCCCTCGAGGCGTGCGGCAAGATCGCGGACGGATTCCGGCGAGGTATCCAGCGGCGTGATGACGATGCTGGCCGGCAAGGGGTTGTCGTCCAGCAGGCTCAGTGAGCGCTTGAGATCGAGTGCCTGGGCGAATTCCTGCATGCCCTCGGCGGCAGTGATCAGACGTACGCCTCCGACGCCCGGGGCGCCGCGCAGCGAGTCCGACAGCGTCAGTGCCTGGCTCTCGTCGACCGACGTCTCGAGATAGAGGGTGAGCTGAGCGCTGTCATTGAGCTCATTGTCCAGCAGGCGCGCACTGTCCAGCGCCAGCCACAGCGCGGCAGGCAGTGTCAGCGCGATGGCGATCGCCAGCATGGTCAGCAGGCTGGCGACCGGAGTGACCAGCAGACGGCGTGCACTGTCACGCGCCATGGCGCCATGATGACGCAGCCAGCTGCGATAGCGACTCTCGACGGAAATCCGGCTGGAGCGCGCGCCCTTGCGCGCCTGACGCTCGACAGACTCCGTGGATTCGACAGCGTCCGAGGCGGCCTTGGCGGCACGACCTCTTCCCGCCTGGCGCTTGTCGGACGAGGACTCGTGGTGAGTGCGGGGAGGGCTCATCGGGCCTCCTTGTCGGCAATCAGGCGACCGTCGGAAAGCTCCAGCGTGCGATGGTGCAGACGCGCGATCAGCGCCAGATCATGACTGGCGATCATCACCGTGGTACCGATGCGATTGAAGTCCTCGAACAGACGCATGATATCGGTCGAGAGTTTCGGGTCCAGGTTGCCGGTCGGCTCATCCGCCAGCAGCAAGGCTGGCTTGTTGACCACCGCACGCGCGATGCCCACGCGCTGCTGCTCCCCCCCGGAGAGTTCGATGGGCAGCGCCTTCTCGCGATGCAGCAGGCCCACCTTGTCGAGAGCGGCACGCACGCGACGCGCCTGCTCGCGCGGCGTGACCCCCTGGATCATCAGGGGCAGCGCCACGTTGTGGAAGATGTTGCGATCGCTCAGCAGCTGATGGTCCTGAAAGACCACACCGATCTGGCGGCGGTAGTAAGGCACCTGCGAGGCATGCAGGCGTCCGATATCGTGCCCGGCCACCAGGATACGGCCACGCGAGGGACGCTCGAGGAGCATGATCAGCTTGAGCAATGAGCTCTTCCCTGCCCCGGAATGCCCGGTCAGGAACGCCATCTCGCCACGCTCGATGCGAAAATCGAGCCCGGCGAGTGCATCGAAGCGCCCTCCATAGCGCTTGCCCACATGCTCGAAGGCAATCATGCCTCGCGTGTCTCCGCGCCATCCGCCGGACGTGCATCCTCTTCCTCTCCGGCACGCGCGAACAGGGCGTTGACGAAATCGTCCGCCGCGAAGGGCCGCAGATCATCCACTCCCTCCCCGACACCGATGTAGCGAATCGGCAGATTGAGCTGCTTGGCCAGCGCGAAGATGATGCCACCCTTGGCGGTACCATCCAGCTTGGTCAGCGTCAGGCCGGTGATGTTGACCGCTTCATGGAAGGTGGAGGCCTGTGACAGCGCGTTCTGGCCGGTACCGGCATCCAGCACCAGCATCACTTCGTGGGGCGCGGCGACGTCCAGCTTGGCCATCACGCGCTGCACTTTCTTGAGCTCTTCCATCAGGTGGCTCTTGTTGTGCAGACGGCCCGCGGTATCGGCGATCAGGATATCGACGTTACGCGCCTTGGCGGCTTCCAGAGCGTCATAGATGACCGAGGCGCTGTCAGCACCGGTGTGCTGCGCGATGACCGGCACCTTGTTGCGCTCGCCCCAGACCTTGAGCTGTTCCACCGCTGCGGCACGGAAGGTATCGCCCGCCGCCAGCATCACGCTGCGGCCCTGGCTCTGGTAGCGCTTGGCCAGCTTGCCGATGGTGGTGGTCTTGCCGACCCCGTTGACCCCGATCATCAGGATCACGAAGGGGCCATCGCCCTTGGCCGGCAGCTCGAGATCCTTCGCGACCGGCGCCAGCATCACGCGCAGCTCTTCCTGCAGCGCTTCGTAGAGCGCCTGCGGCTCCTTCAATTCCTTGCGCGAGATACGCGCGGTCAGGTTGTCGATGATCTCGGTGGTAGCCTCGATGCCCACATCTGCCATCAGCAGCTGGGTCTCGAGGTCTTCCATCAGCTCATCGTCGATCTGCTTCTTGCCGAGGAACAGACTGGCGACACCCTCGGTCAGGTTGGCGCGCGTCTTGCCTAGACCTGCCTTGATGCGCGCGAAGAAGCCACGACGCGGCTTCTCACGTCCATCGCGCGCCGTATCGCGGGCATCCTCATCGTCCACCGTGGCATCAGCCTCCGCCACGGCGACTTCGGCAGCACGGGCCTCTTCTTCCAGGCGAGCCTGCTCCAGCGCGGCCTGTTCTTCGGCCTCGATGGCGGCCAGCTGCGCGGCAGCCAGGCGCTCTTCTTCTTCGCGGGCAGCCAGGCGCTCTTCTTCTTCGCGGGCGGCGAGGCGCTCAGCTTCAGCCTTCTCAGCTTCAACTCGGGCGGCTTCCTCGGCGGCGAGGCGCTCGGCTTCGGCTTTCTCAGCTGCCGCCTTTTCAGCCTCGACACGGGCGGCTTCCTCGGCGGCGAGACGCTCGGCTTCGGCTTTCTCAGCTGCCGCCTTTTCAGCCTCGACACGGGCAGCTTCCTCGGCGGCCAGGCGCTCGGCTTCGGCCTTTTCGGCTGCCGCCTTTTCAGCTGCAACCTTTTCAGCCTCGACACGGGCGGCTTCCTCGGCGGCCAGGCGCTCGGCTTCCGCCTTTTCGGCCTCTCGCCGGGCTGCCTGCTCGGCAGTGTCCTGCTTGCCTGAGTCCTGCTCGTGGGGCGTGGCATCTTGTGTCTGTTCAAGAGCCTGTTGCTCGAGGGCCTGCTGCTCGGAGGCTTGCTGCTCCTGAGCCTTGTGTTTCTTGCGCTTGAAAAAACCGAACATGGCGAGACAGTCCTGAACTCGTGAAAGTGGCGTCATCCTACCATCCCTTCAGGCCTTAAGGTACGCACCACGCGGCATCCGGCGTCGCACATGCTAGACTCGCGGCATGAAAAAACGCGCACCTCACAAAGGCCCCGCACGGGGCAAATCCTCAGCCCCCTCGCGCTCTGGCAAGGCAGGGCCAGCGGGGCGTCTGCGAATCATCGGCGGACGTTTCAAACGCCGCCTGCTGACCGTGATCGAGGCGCCCGGCCTGCGGCCGACGCCAGACCGCGTTCGCGAGACACTCTACAACTGGCTCGGCTTTCATGTCGGTGGCGCCAGAGTACTGGACCTGTTCGCCGGCAGCGGCGCACTGGGACTCGAGGCGCTGTCACGGGAGGCAGCCCAGGTCACCTTCGTGGAACGCGAGAGCCGTGTCGCTCGGGCGCTGGCCGACAACATCACGACCCTGAGCAATGAAGGCCCGCTGCCGGCGACGGTCATCACCGCCGACGTGATCCACTGGCTGCAGAGCGGCACCCCGCCCGAGGAGGGCGTGGATCTGGTCCTGCTCGACCCGCCCTTCCGGCTCGGACTCGCCGCCGAGAGCTGCGAGCTGCTCGAGTCGCGGGGCTGGTTGAGGGAGGGCGCCATGATATATCTGGAAGTCGAGGCGGAGCTGACGCCTCAGGTCCCCGCCAACTGGCAGCTGCATCGCGAGAGCCGCGCCGGCGACAGTCACGGACGCCTCTATCGACGCCAGCAACCGGCCTGAGCACCTTTCGCGCTTGTGTCGATAAAGGCAGCATCGTAGTCTGCCTGCAGGCGGGTATCGCTGCGCCGTTCCGGCAGGGACTGCCGGGGTGGCCGATCTTCATCGCACCAGCATTCACCGCATACTTTTACCGCCCTCAACGAACACCCTCGAGCCCTTGGGGCCCGACAAGGAGATAGCATGAGCACTGAACTCTTTACCCAGCTTGAGCAGAAAGTCGGCCAGGCGATCGACTCCATCGAGATGCTGAAGATGGAAGTTGATGAGCTGAAGGAAGAAAACCAGCGTCTGAGCGACGCCAAGCAAGGTCAGGGTGAGGAACTGGAGCAGCTGCGTCAGGCCAATGCGCGCCTGCAGGAAGAGCGCGACCAGTGGGCAAGCCGTCTGGAAGGCCTGATCGCCCGCTTCAGCGAGAACGAGAGCGAGACCCAGAGCGCCTGATCACTCTGGCCTTGCACGACAACGCCGCCGACAGTCTCCTGTCGGCGGCGTTGTCGTCTCTGTCAGCAGTCGCTTGCGATGTGCCCCAAAAGGCCAGCCTCTGAAGAGACGTCCTGCCGGCACCTCACTCCAGTGGCAGCGACATCAGCAGCGCATCTTCGCGAGTTCCCGAGGGCGCAGGAGGCAAGGCCGGGTAGTAGCCGCGCCGCACGCCATCCACATGGAACCCGGCATGCGCATAGAGCGCACGCGCCGCGTCATTGCCTGCGCGCACCTCCAGCAAAAGGCGTTCCAGCCCCGTGGCATGATGCCATTGTCTGGCGCGCTCGATCGCCGCCTGCAACAGGGCCCGCCCGATGCCCTGACCGCGCAGGTCAGCATGCACGGTGATCGCCTCGATCTCGGCCTCGAAAGGGCCGCGCGCCAGTACCACGAATCCCGCCAACCGCTCAGGCGTGGCTGGCGCATGCCAGCCAAGAATGCAGCGTGAGGCATCGCTGAGCACATCCGCCAGCTGGCATCTGGAGAGCCCATGCGCCTGGGTGCTCTCGATGGCCTGCAATGCCGCCAGCGTCGCATCGTCCAGCACCAGCTTGCGCACCGCGCCCGTCTCGCCGTCGGCCCCGCTCATGACGACATGCCTCCCGTCATCCCGCGAGACCACGCCTTTCCCCAGCGAATCAGCAGCGGCCACAGCTGGCGCTTGGCATCACTGGAGCGCGCCAGCGTGGCAAGCTCGGGCCCCTGCCAGACGGGAATGTCCAGCAGGATTGAGGTTTCGGCGTCTCCCGAGGAGGAGGTGATGCCCAGCACCTCACGCAGGGTCGCGCAGTCTTCGCGATTGCCGAAGATCAGGACCCGCTCGGGCTGCCAATCACGGCGTGCGGGGCCATTCAGGAAGGCCCGCAATCCCTCCCGTGCCTCATCCAGCGGTGCACTGGCCTTGAGGTTCGCGAGCAATGGCCAGCGGAAGTGACTGAACGTCAGGTCTGTCGTCGGCGTGATGCCTGCCGCCCGCCACAATGCCTTCAGCAACGCCTCGCCTTCCAGATGCGGCGCCTCATCACCGGGCAACATGACCAACCAGCGTCCGTCGAGTGCTGCCAGCTGTACGCTGAATCGCAGCGGCGGGTGGTCGGCCGGAGGCGTGACCTGCGCCTCGACCACTGTCTCCGTCGTCGCCTGAGCAGGTGGCGTTCCCCAGGAGGCCGTGCTGCTTGACTCGCCCCCCGTCGCCACGGCCGTGGCCACGGAGGCCTCGGCCGGCGCCATGCCCAGAAGGGCGCGCGCACTGGCGGCAGGCGATGGTCCCGGTGCTCGCGCAGGAGCCGGCTCCGCCTGCGGCGAGCTCACCGTCGGTTGCGGCGCCTCTTCAATCAGCGCATGCAGACGTGCCTGAGGTGCCACCGGCTCAGCCATCACCGGTTCTGGCCATTCACAGGCCTCGGTGGGCAGCGCATTGGGCAGCTGATAGCGACCGACCCAGGCGGTCAGGCCCATGGCGTCCAGGTATTGCAGGCGTTGCGGTTCAGAGGTCATGGTCAGTGCTTGCCACCGCCCAGGCAGTTGGGGGACTCGGGAATCTCACCACCGCGCGCCGTCCATTGCTGCGGGGTATACAGATGCAACGCCAGCGCGTGGACGGGGCCGGCGAGCTCTTCATCCAGCAGGGCGTACAATAGCTGGTGACGCTTGACCGGCATCAGGCCGTCAAAGCGCTCGCTGACCAGCGTGACCTTGAAGTGCGTCTCGGAATTGGCCGGCACGCTATGCATGTGGCTCTCGTTGACGACCTCGACCATCAGCGGGTCGAGCGTCGCTAGCTTGCTTTCTATCCGGGCCTGGACGCTCATGCGCGATCTCCTTGAATGGGGCAGCCGCCGAGCGGATGGACGGCAGGTGAAATGAAACGACATGTCGGGAAAAGGGCGCTCCACGTGACAGGTACCGGGTGGCAGATACCACAGGGAAAGCCGCCACAGAACGCAAATGGCCCCGAGCACATTGCCCGAGGCCATTGTAACGCCTGTCGCGCTGACTGACAGCGCCGTCACGTCAACAGACGGCGCGCGACGGACTCAATCGAGATCCGCCAGCAGCTCGTCGTCCACTTCGCAGACTTCCAGCGGCGCCTCGTCATCCAGGTCAACGGCCAGGTAGCTGTGCTCGACGGTCAGGAAGCGCTCGAACAGCGCCTTGTCCATCGGCTCCGGCCAATGGCGGGTGTCTTCCTCCCAGGCGCGCAGCTCGCTTTCCAGCACGTCCAGCCAGCGCTCGGACACGAAGCCAGCCAGCGCTTCGCGAGTGTCCATCTCGGGAATCAGGTAGACGGTACTCTCCTGATTGACATCCTCCAGCGCCAGATCCTCACCTCCCTCACCTTCGGATTCCAGCGAGTTGATCCAGTCGACAAACGCCTGGGTCGGCTTGACGCTCAGGGCGGAACGGTTAAGCAGCTTCATTCTGCACTCTCCAGGACATTCAGGGGACAATTCCCAAGGCAGGACACCGCCATCGTGGGTGGCTCGACACAGCCGGCACACGCTCTCGCACGGTAGACCTCGACGATACTGTCATCAGCTTCAGCACCATGAAACGGCTGACTGACAGGACGCCGACCATTATGGCCGCTCGCAGGCAACAAAGCCAAGCACCGCCTCGCCTCATCCGTGACGATTGCGCCTCGGCCACCGCTCGTCGTCAGCCAATGTCGCCCTGCAGAGACCACGACGCCCCCGATCGAGGATCGGAGGCGTCGCAAGTGCCATCAGCGTGGTTCGTCACGATGACTCACCACGGGAGGCGAGCAGCGCGATCAGCCCTGTTGCGGACGCATCGCCGGGAACAGCAGCACATCGCGGATGGAGGCGCTGTCGGTCAGCAGCATCACCAGACGGTCGATGCCGATGCCTTCACCCGCCGTCGGCGGCATGCCGTATTCCAGCGCGCGCACGTAGTCGGCGTCGTAGAACATGGCTTCGTCATCCCCGGCATCCTTCTCGGCCACCTGAGCCTGGAAGCGCTCGGCCTGATCTTCGGCGTCATTGAGCTCCGAGAAGCCATTGGCGATCTCGCGGCCACCGACGAAGAACTCGAAGCGATCGGTCACGTGCGGGTTGGCATCGTTGCGACGCGCCAGCGGGCTGACTTCGGCCGGGTACTCGGTGATGAAGGTCGGCTGGTCGAGACGGTGCTCGGCGACGGCTTCGAAGATCTCGGTCTCGAGCTTGCCCAGCCCCCAGATCGGCTTGACCTGGATACCGAGACGCTCCGCCGTGGCGCGTGCGGCGTCGTAATCGGCCAGGTCGGCTGCGGTGATGCCATCGCCATACTTGATGATCGACTCGCGCATGGTCATCTGGATGAACGGCTGGCTCAGGTCGTACTCGCTGCCCTGACAGGTGATCTGCGTAGTGCCGAGCACTTCCTGGGCTGCGGTGCGGATCATGTCTTCGGTCAGCGCGATCAGGTCACGGTAGTCCGCATAGGCCCAGTAGAACTCGAGCATGGTGAACTCGGGATTGTGACGCGTCGACAGCCCTTCGTTGCGGAAGTTGCGGTTGATCTCGAACACGCGCTCGAAGCCACCCACCACCAGACGCTTCAGGTACAGCTCCGGGGCGATGCGCAGGTACATTTCCATGTCCAGCGCATTGTGGTGCGTGATGAACGGACGCGCGGTCGCGCCACCCGGAATCTGCTGCAGCATCGGCGTCTCGACTTCCATGAAGCCGCGGTCGCTGAGGAAACGACGGATGGAGGCGACGATGCCGGCACGCAGCGCGAAGGTGCGGCGTGACTGCTCGTTCATGATCAGATCGACATAGCGCTGGCGATAGCGCATTTCCTGGTCGGACAGACCGTGGAACTTGTCCGGCAGTGGACGCAGGTTCTTGGTCATCAGCTGGGCGCTTTCGATCATGACGTACAGATCGCCCTTGCCGGACTTGTGCACCGGGCCACTGGCACCGACGATGTCGCCGATGTCCCAGCCCTTGATGTCCTCGAGCAGCGCTTCCGGCAGGCCCTTCTTGTCGACATAGAGCTGAATCTGGCCGGAGACTTCCTGCAGCACGATGAAGGGGCCACGCTTGCGCATGATGCGCCCGGCGACGGCGGCCTTGCGGTCCAGCGTCTCCAGCTCGGCCTTGTCCTTCTCGCCCAGCTCCGCCTGCAGGTCAGCGGCGAGGCTGTCACGACGGAAGTCATTCGGGAAGGCGCTCTTGCCTTCGGCGGCGGCCTGCTCACGGCGGGCACTCAGCTTGGCGCGACGTTCGGCGATCAGGCGATTCTCTTCCTGAGCCTGTTCGGCGGCCTGCTGCTCATCAATGGCGGGGGTCTGCTCTGTCGACATGGAGGGGCCTGTCTCGTATCAAAGGGTCATGGCCAAAGCCACGACAGATCAAGATCAGCCTGGGGATAGCGCATCAGGACTGATCGCGATTCGGGAATTCGTGGCCTCCGCCGGCGATACCGGCGGAGGCGAATGGGCGCTGGTTCGCGAGTCTCCTCGCGATCAGAGCCCCATCTTGAGGCTGGCGACGATGAAGTCATCGAGATCGCCGTCGAGCACCTTGTCACAGTTGCTCGACTGGACACCGGTCCGCAGGTCCTTGATGCGCTGGTCATCGAGGACGTAGGAGCGGATCTGGCTGCCCCAACCGATGTCGGACTTGGAGTCCTCGAGTTCCTGCTTGGCGGCGTTGCGCTTCTGCATCTCGGCTTCGTAGATACGCGCCTTCAGCATCTTCATGGCGCGGTCACGGTTGGAGTGCTGGCTGCGCTCGGTCTGGCAGGCCGCCACGATCCCTGTCGGGATGTGGGTGATACGTACCGCGGAGTCGGTGGTGTTGACGTGCTGACCACCGGCACCGGAGGAGCGATAGGTATCGGTGCGCAGATCGGCCGGATTGATGTCGATCTCGATGTTGTCATCGATTTCCGGCGACACGAACACGGACGCGAACGAGGTGTGACGACGGCCGCCGGAGTCGAAGGGACTCTTGCGCACCAGACGGTGCACACCCAGCTCGGTGCGCAGCCAACCGAAGGCATAGTCGCCCTCGATGTGAATGGTGGCGGACTTGATGCCCGCGACTTCACCGGCACTCGCCTCGACGATCTCGGTCTTGAAGCCGTGATGCTCGGCCCAGCGCAGGTACATGCGCAGCAGCATGTTGCCCCAGTCCTGAGCTTCGGTACCACCGGAGCCGGCCTGGATGTCGAGGTAGGCGTTGTTGGCATCCATGTCACCGGAGAACATCCGGCGGAACTCGAGCTTCTCGAGACTGGCCTTGAGCTGATCCAGCTCGCGGACGACTTCGTCCACGGTGCCTTCATCCTCTTCCTCGACCGCCATCTCCAGCAGGTCAGCGCAGTCGGACAGGCCGTTGCTCATGTCGTCGAGGGTCTTGACGACCAGCTCCAGCGACGCACGCTCCTTGCCGAGTTTCTGCGCGTATTCCGGGTCATTCCAGACATCCGGATTCTCGAGTTCGCGAGTGACTTCCTCTAGCCGATCCTGCTTTTCGGCATAGTCAAAGATACCCCCTCAGGACTTCTGCCCTTTCGGACAGGTCCTTGATGAGGTTGGTGATCGGATTGATCTCTTGCATGGTCGTCCTGTCTTGAGGCGATGATGCGTGAATGGGGCGCGACAGCCCTGTCGAAGGGGACAGCCTGCGAGACGTTGTCCACTGGACACCTGCGCAGATCGACAGCGCGCGAAGCCCGATATTGTAGCCATTTCCCGGCGTGGCGACCATGCCCGCCCCATCATCCGTGGCCAGGTGGCCGAAGGACGCTCTCGGGTATCCGTCACGCTGCCCGCCAGCCGGCAGCTGCCTGCCTTCCATGCGACTGCGACCAAAGTCATTCAAACGGCTGTCAGCCCCGGAACGCCCGATTTTCCGTGCCTTGCATGGTGATCATCGAATGCATGCATGAGCTATCCATTTTTTAACATGGACAGCAGGCAGGAAAAGACTCGATGGTAGAAGGCATCACTCGTATTCCCCCTAACAACAATAGCGAGCCTCCCTACCATGGCACTACTGCACTCCTCGTCTCATGCGCCGGCCCTCCCCAAGCGCTTCGCGCTCAAGCGACTGGCAAGCTCCCTGCTGCTGGCCGGGAGCATCGCCGCTTCCCCGGGCCTCATGGCCGATACGCTCAAGCTGGCGATCATGGGGGAGCCGGCCTCGCTGGACCCGCAGCAGATCTCCGGCACCTGGGAAAATGACGTGGTGGGCGATCTCTTCGAGGGGCTGGTCACCGAAGCCGCCGATGGCGAGCGCATCCCCGGCGCGGCCGAGTCATGGCAGATTTCCGATGACGGCAAGACCTATACCTTCACGCTGCGCCAGGACGGCAAGTGGTCCGACGGTGAGCCGGTGACCGCCGAGGACTTCGTGTACGCGCTCAAGCGCATCATGACACCCGAGAATGCCTCGGATTACGCCTACATCCTGTATCCGATCAAGAATGCCAAGGCCATCAACAGCGGCGAGGCCGAGCCGGATACCCTCGGCGTGCGAGCCGTGGATGACCACACTCTCGAGATCACCCTCGAGCGCCCGACGCCCTACTTCCTGGACCAGCTCTCGCATTACACCGCCTACCCGCTGCCGAAACATGTGGTGGAGAAGTACGGCAAGGACTGGACCGACCCGGGCAAGATGGTCTCCAACGGCGCCTTCGAGCTGAGCGAGTGGCAGCCGCAGACCCGCATCGTCGCGCTCAAGAATCCTGAATTCCACGATGCCAAGGAGGTCGCGCTGGATGAGGTGATCTACTACCCCATCGAGGAGCGCAACAGCGCCCTGAAGCGCTTCCGCGCCGGCGAGATCGACATCGCACGCGAATTCCCCACCCAGCAATACGGCTGGCTGAAGGACAACCTGCCGGACGCCACCCACGTCGCGCCCTACCTGGGTATCTACTACTACGTGCTCAATTCACGCGACGGCCATGCCACGGCAGACCCGCGGGTGCGCGAGGCACTCAACCTCTCCATCCGCCGCAACATCATCACCGACAAGATTCTCGGCACCGGCGAAGTGCCGGCCTACAGCTTCGTGCCCACCGGCGTGAACCACTACGACATCCAGGAGATGCCCTTCAAGGACATGTCGATGGATGAACGCATGCAGAAGGCCAGGTCTCTGATGGAAGACGCCGGCTACGGCCCGGACAACCCGCTGGAGCTGACCCTGCGCTACAACACCAGCGAGGACCACAAGAAGGTGGCCATTGCCGCCGCCGCGATGTGGAAGCCGCTGGGCGTGAAGGTCAATCTGCTGAATGCCGAGGTCGCGGTGCACTACGAGGACATGCGCCAGGGCAAGTTCGATGTCGGTCGCGCCGGCTGGATCGGCGATTACAACGATGCCCAGAACTTCCTCAACCTGCTGGAAACCGGCGTGCCCAACAATTACGGCGCCTATTCCAACAAGGCGCTGGATGACGACATGCAAAAGGCCGCCGATACCCTCGACATGGATGACCGAGAGGCCCTGATGCAGGACGCCGAGCGCAAGGCGCTGGATGACTACGCCGTGTTGCCGATCTACTACTACGTGTCACGCAACCTGGTGAATCCCAAGCTCAGCGGCTGGCAGGGCAACATCGAGGATATCCACCGCTCGCGCTGGGTCTCGTTCTCCGAATGAGGCGAGCCTGCTGAGCCTCTGACCAGGCTCGCAGCTCTCTCGAATGTCATGGGTTCACGCGGCTGTCCACCGGGGCAGCCGCGTGGCATCTGCCAAGGATGGCACCAGAAGATGCCGTCGCGCCCCACGGGCGTGACAAGGAGTCGACGCATGTCCCCCACTTCCTCGATGCAATGCGCGGCAAGCCTCGGCGCAGGCCTGCTGCTGTCCGTTCTTCCCCTCTCCCTTGGCGCTTCCAGCAGCGCCATGGCCGCACAATCCACCAGCTCCACAAGCCCCGCAAGCCCCGCAAGCCAGGACGAACAGATCCTGCGCATCGCCAACGGCGCCGAACCCGGCTCGCTGGACCCGCAACAGACCAGCGGCACCTGGGAGACACGCATCGTGCGTGATCTGTTCGAGCCGCTGATCGCCTACTCCGCCGACGGCGAGCTGATTCCCGGGCTGGCAGAGCGCTGGGAGTCGTCCGCCGATGGACGGATCTGGACCTTCCATCTGCGCGCGGGGCTTGAGTGGTCAGGCGGCACGCCGTTGACCGCCGAGGATGCAGTCTTTGCGCTGCGCCGCCTGCTGACACCGGCTACCGCGGCCCACAACGCCACCCTCTACTACCCGATCGTCAATGCCCGCGCGGTGAATACCGGCGCGCTGCCCCCGGATCAGCTCGGCGTGGCCGCGCCCGATGCGCAGACGCTCACCATCACGCTCAGTCATCCGTCGGCAACACTGGCGCAGACGCTGGCGATGAGCGAAGCCGCCCCGCTGCCACGCCATGTCATCGTGGCCAATGGCGCTGACTGGACGCGGCCGGCCAACATGGTCACCTCGGGCGCCTTCGTGCTCAAGGAATGGGCGCCGCAGTCGCATATCACGCTGACACCCAACGCGCGCTATCACGGCGCACAGAACGTCACTCTCGACGAGGTGGTCTACCTGCCCATCGAGGAGAGCCATGCCGCGCTCAATCGCTTCCGTGCGGGTGAAGTCGAGATCGCCTATGGCGTACCCGCCAGCCACTACGCGTGGATTCAGGACAATCTGGCCGAGGCCCTGCACACCTACCCGATCCTCGGCGAGTACTTCTATGTCTTCAATCTGCGCGAGGGCTCGCCCGTGGCGGACCGGCGCATTCGTCGTGCGCTGAATCTGGCCACGCGCCGTGAGGTGATCACCGAGCGCATTCTCGGCATGGGCCAGATCCCCTCCTGGCATTTCGTGCCCGAGGCGTTGAGTGAACATCAGGGCGCGCGCTTCGACTTCGCTGACTGGTCGATGGACCGGCGCATGGCGAAGGCCCGCGAGCTGATGGCAGACGCGGGCTACGGGCCAGACCACCCGCTTGAGCTGACCCTGCGCTACAACACCCTGGAAGACCACAAGAAGATCGCCGTGGCGCTCGGAGCGATGTGGAAGCCGCTGGGCGTGCACGTGACGCTGACCAATACCGAGGCCGCGGTGCATTACCGGGATCTGGCGCTGGGCGATTTCGAGGTCGGCCGTTACGGCATGATCGCGACCATCGCCGATGCCTACGACTTCCTGAACGCCTTCAGCAGCGACAACACCTCCAACGCACCCGGGCTCAGCTCACCGGCCTACGATGCGCTGATCGAGGCGGCGGCCCGCGAGGGCGATGACGATGCTCGCCGGCAACAACTGCACGATGCCGAGCAGTATCTGCTCGACCACGATGTGGTGCTGCCGCTCTACGACTACGTCACCTCCAGTCTCGTGACCCCCGCCATCAGCGGCTGGGCCCCCAACGCGCTGGACGTTCACCCGAGTCGCTATCTGCATATCGACACCTCGCACTGACCGATGACAGCCACCCATAACAACGACACACCCGGGCAGCGGCCCGAACGGAGCACTGGATGCTGAGCTACACCCTCAAACGGTTGCTGCAGGCGATTCCCACCCTGCTGATCGTGATCACCCTGTCGTTCTTCCTGATGCGGGTCGCCCCGGGCGGCCCCTTCGATGGCGAACGCCGCCTGCCGCCGGAAATCGAGCAGAACCTGCGCGCGGCCTATCACCTGGATGAACCGCTGCCGATGCAGTACATCCGCTATCTGGGTGATCTGGTACAGGGCGATCTCGGCCCGTCCTTCAAGTACAAGGACTTCGACGTCAGCGAGCTGATCAGCCAGGGCTTCCCGGCCAGTCTGGAGCTGGGCATGTGGGCGATTCTGGCCGCGCTGCTGATCGGGGTACCGCTGGGGGTGATCGCGGCCATCCGGCGCAACTCGACGGCGGATTACGTGGTGATGAGTACCGCACTGGCGGGGATCGCGGTGCCCAACTTCGTGATCGCCCCGCTGCTGGCGCTGGTGTTCGGCGTGCTGCTCGGCTGGCTGCCGGCCGGCGGCTGGAATGGCGGCGCCTGGCAGAACCTGCTGCTGCCGGTGGTGGCACTCTCCATCCAGCAGATCGCCTACATCGCCCGCATGATGCGCGCCAGCATGATCGAGGTACTGGGCAGTCACTACATCCGCACCGCCCGCGCCAAGGGTCTGAGCGAGTGGAAGGTGATTCTGCGCCATGCCTTGCGACCGGCGATGCTGCCGGTGGTCTCCTACCTCGGCCCGGCCATCGCCGGGATCATCACCGGCTCCGTGGTGATCGAGCAGATCTTCGGCATTCCCGGCATCGGGCGCTATTTCGTGCAGGGTGCGCTCAATCGTGACTACACCCTGGTGATGGGCACGGTGGTCTTCTATGGCGCCTTGATCCTGCTGCTCAACCTGATCGTCGATCTGCTCTACAGCATGCTCGACCCGCAGATCCGCTACGACGACTGACCCGAGGCCCTGACATGTCACAGACAACTCCCGCCCCCCACGGCACCGGCGCTGCCAGTGCCTTCGACCGCCAGCCCCCTGCGGCACCGGCAGGCGACAGCCTGACCCGCGATGCCTGGCGTCGTCTCAAGCAGAACCGCGCCGCCATGTGCAGTCTGGTGGTGATGACCCTCGTCGTGCTGGCCTGCCTGATCGGCCCATGGCTGACGCCCTTCGAACTCGACGAGGTCGACTGGAACGCCATCGGCACCGGCCCGGACCTGGCCTCCGGCCACCTCTTCGGCACCGACGTCAACGGGCGTGATCTGCTGACCCGCACCCTGCATGGCGGTCAGATCTCGCTGTCGGTGGCGCTGGTCGCCACCTTCGTCAGCCTGGTGATCGGCGTGCTCTACGGCGCCGTCTCCGGCTACTTCGGCGGACGCACCGACAACCTGATGATGCGCTTCGTCGACATCATGTATTCGCTGCCGTTCATGTTCCTGGTGATCCTGCTGATGGTGGTGTTCGGTCGCAACATCTTCCTGATTTACGCCGCCATCGGTGCGGTGGAGTGGCTGGACATGTCGCGCATCGTGCGCGGCCAGGTGCTGGCACTCAAGAAGCGCGAATTCGTCGAGGCGGCGCATGCACTCGGCGTGCGTGATCTGCAGGTCGTGACGCGTCACCTGATTCCGAACGCGCTGGGCCCGGTGATCGTCTACGTCACGCTGACGGTGCCCAAGGTCATCCTGCTGGAGAGCTTCCTGTCATTCCTCGGGCTTGGCGTGCAGGAACCGCTGACCTCCTGGGGCGTGTTGATCTCCGAAGGCAAGGACATGATGGAGACCGCGCCCTGGATGCTGCTGGTGCCCTCGGCCTTCCTCGCCGCGACCCTGTTCTGCCTCAACTTCCTCGGCGATGGCCTGCGTGACGCCCTCGACCCCAAGACTCGCTGAACCGGAGCGCTGATCATGACCTCTTCACCTTCACCCTCCGGCACCGCCTCCAGCCTGCCGCCAGCGCGCAACGCCGCCGACCAGGCTCGCGCCGACACCCTGACTCGCCTGGGACTGGCGGCCGAGGCGCCGGGCACGCCGCCGCTGATGGAAGTCGATGACCTCAAGGTCGACTTCCAGCTCCCGGACGGCGCGGTACCCGCCGTCAAGGGCGTCAGCTTCACCCTCAACAAGGGCGAGACGCTGGCGCTGGTCGGCGAGTCCGGTTCCGGCAAGTCGGTCACGTCCACCGCCATCCTGCGCCTGCTGCCGGAACTCGCCGAGATCAAGGGCGCCATCCGCCTGCGCGGCGAAGACCTGCTGAGTGCCTCGACGCGGCGCATGCGCGAGCTGCGCGGCAACCGTATCGCCACCGTCTTCCAGGAGCCGATGACCTCGCTCAACCCGCTGCATCGCATTGGACGACAGATCATCGAGGTACTGGCACTGCATCGTGATCTCAAGGGCCGCGCGGCCCGTCACAAGGCGCTGGAGCTGCTGGAGCAGGTCGGCATCCCGGAGCCGGCGCGACGTATCGACAGCTATCCCCACGAACTGTCCGGCGGCCAGCGTCAGCGCGTGATGATCGCCATCGCGCTGGCCTGCGAGCCGGACCTGCTGATCGCCGATGAGCCGACCACTGCGCTGGACGTCACGGTGCAGGCGCAGATCCTGCGGCTGCTCAAGTCGCTGCAGCAACGCTACGGCATGGCGATTCTGTTCATCACCCACGACCTGAGCATCGTGCGCCACTTCGCGGACCGCGTCTGCGTGATGCGCCACGGCGAGCTGCTGGAGACCGGCACCACCCACGAGGTCTTCGACAACCCGCAGCACGCCTACACCCGCATGCTGATCGATGCCGAACCGGCCGGCGAGAAAGCACCGGTGGCCGCGGATGCACCGGTGCTGCTCTCGGCACGCGATGTGCGCGTCAGCTTCACCATCAAGCGGCCGCTGTTCGGCCCCAAGGTCGCCTTCGAGGCGGTGCGCGGCATCGATCTCGAGGTCCGACGCGGCCAGACCATCGGCATCGTCGGCGAGTCCGGCTCCGGCAAGTCTACGCTGGGTCGTGCCCTGCTGCGCCTGCTCAAGAGCCAGGGCAACATCGACTTCGATGGCGTGGACATCGCCGCGCTGGACAAGTCCGGCATGCGACCGCTGCGCTCGCGCATGCAGGTCGTCTTCCAGGACCCCTTCGGCTCCCTGTCACCGCGCCTGACCGTGGGCGAGATCATCAGCGAAGGCCTGCGCGTGCATCACCCCGAGCTCAATCGCGCCCAGCGCGATGCGCGGGTCTGCGACGCCCTGAGCGAGGTCAGCCTCGACCCCGGCATGCGCAATCGCTATCCGCATGAGTTCTCCGGCGGTCAGCGCCAGCGCATCGCCATCGCGCGCGCCCTGGTGCTCAAGCCGGAATTCCTGCTGCTGGACGAGCCGACCTCGGCGCTGGACCGCTCGGTACAGGTCACGGTGATCGACCTGCTGCGCGACCTGCAGGCGCGTCATGGCCTGACGTACCTGTTCATCAGCCATGACCTAGCGGTCGTGCGTGCACTGTCAGACCACCTCATCGTGATGAAGGAAGGCGAGGTGGTGGAAAGCGGCAGTACCCACGCCATCTTCGAGGCGCCCCGTGAGCGTTACACCCGTGAATTGATGCAGGCTGCCTTCGCCCCGGACCTGGGCCAGGCGCACCACTGACACCCTGAACACGACGACATGCCTGATGGGCGCTTCGGCGCCCATCAAGACCCCGCTTTGCCTGAGAAAAGGCTCAGGCGAGGGCAGCCGAGTCGGTCACGCGAATCGACATTGGCTGCCAACCGGGTGCGTGCACCCGACCGAGGCCGGAGCAGGATGCTCCGGCATTCCCCACACCGATGGAAAGACATGCACAGGATGACGATGCAACCTACAACAACAGCCAGCATCCCCCTTCTCACTCACCCTCGTCTGCGTCACGCGATTGGCGCAGCCCTGCTCGGCACGGGACTGCTGAGCATGAGCCCCATGGCTCAGGCCATCGAGGTCTACAAGACGGATACCGACCGCGTCGAGTTCAGTGGCCGCCTGGCGGCGTTTGCCGTGATCCAGGATGGCGCACATGATGAGATCTACAACGGTGGCTCGCGGATTCGCCTGATCCACGAGCATCAGTTCCAGCAAGGCTGGAGCTCCATCATCCGGGCCGAATGGGGCTTCGACCCCTGGTTCAAGGATGGCACCGATGCTCACTACAAGCGCATGCTCTACGCTGGGGCGGCACACGAGAAATGGGGCAGCTTCACGGTCGGCAAGCAGTATGGCCCCTGGTACGACATGGTGGCCGTCAACACCGACTGGTTCTGGATCAATGGTGGCGAGGCGTCCGGTACCTTCGAAGGCCGCAGCGGAGATGGTGGTCTGCATGGCACGGGACGCCCGGACAACTCGCTGTACTGGAAGAAGGGTTTCGGAGAGTTCACCGTCGGCCTGCTCTACCAGCTCAGTCATGATGGCCAGCACAGCAACGAGACCTCGCTCTTCGAGGACGGCGTCTTCACCACCGAGACCGAGTACTCAGGCTATGAGCGCGACTACAGCTATGAAGCCGCGCTCAACTGGCATCCGAACGAGGACGTCACGGTGGGCGGGGTCTTCCACCATACGGAGCTGAGCGACTACGAGAGCGGCAACAGCGAGAACGGCGATGTCGATGCCTGGTTGCTCGGCGGTCACTGGTCGCCGGGCAACTGGTACATCGCGCTCGTCGGCGGGGAATATCGCAACCACATCGCCGGCAGCACCCTGGACTCCTCGGAAGCCTTCGTCGACAAGGCGCGCGGCGCGGAATTCGTGGTCAATTACAAGTTCAAGGAGGTCATCTGGGGCGATGACAGCGTCGAGCTCTATGGCGGCCTGAACCACCTGGAAGACACCGACAGCGAAGCCCGCTACGCCTATCAGATCCTGGGCGCGGCTTGGCGAGTCAAGGACCTGACGCTGGCCACCGAGTACCGCTTCGACAACAGCCGCCAGTCAGACGGCAGCGAGTACAGTGCTGACCGGGACCAGCTGATGTTCCTGGCACGCTACGACTTCTGATCGTCATGTCAGACGCTGGTGACGGACCGCCGATGCTCGCGCTGAGGCGATGGTCCCGCCCCTGCCGGATGGCCTCCGGCAGGGGCAACAAAAAACGCCCGGTCATGTGACCGGGCGTTTCTGTATTGGTTGTCCTGAGATCCGCTCAGCGTTTCAGCCGCTTACGTACTCAGAAGCGATAGGTCGCGCCGAGACCGAAGCCATGCGCTTCATTCTCGTAATCGGCTTCATAGGTCCCACGGTTGGGCTCGCTCAGGCTGACGGTGGCCGTCTCTTCCCACAGGTAGGTGTAGGCCATGTCGATGGTCAGCTCCGGCATCGGCGTCCAGCCGGCCCCCAGCGAGAAGATGGTGCGATCCCCGGACGGGATACGCGCGCTGCGATGCTCATCCACGGTCGGGCTGTCATCGAAGGCCATGCCGGTACGCAGCACCCACTGCGGATTGAGCTGATAGCTCAGACCAACCGCATACTGCCAGCTGTCCTCGTAGCCCTGCTCCTCGACGATGTCGTTCATGTTGTCGACTTCCACCGCGATCTCGTCGAAGCGGCTCCAGTGCACCCAGGTCACGCCCGCCATCAGCGTCCAGCGATCATCCAGCTTGTGCGTCACGGAGAAGTCGATGCTTTCCGGCAAGGTCACGTCCAGCGACGCATCCTGCTCGGTATTCGCGAAGCCCGTGCCAGTGAAGACATTGTTGTACTTGGCCTCGCCTTCCAGGCTGTAGTCGACCTTGGAGCGATAGGACAGACCGAGACGGGTACTTTCCACCGGCTGGAAGATGACCCCGACGTTGTAGCCCCAGGCGGCATCGTCGCCCTTGATCTTGACCTTGCCATCCCCTGCGCCGACATCGACAGTATTCGACGTCAGCTCACCCTTGATGCTGTTGTAGGTCACACCGGCGCCGATGGCCCACTTGTCATTGATGCGGTAGGAGATGGTCGGCTGGGCGGTGACCACCTCGACTTCACTGTAATTGGCGAAATAACGGCCACGGAAATCAGAGCCATAATCGGTAATCACACCAAAGGGCGCATAGACCCCGAAGCCCAGCGCGACCTGATCGTTCATCGGTTGCACGTAATAGAAAGAAGGCACTGCCGCCCCCGGCACCATGTCGCCGTCATCTCCGCCAGAGACTGGCCGACCGAGTGCATCATTCGCGCTGGCGACATCAATATCGGTATTGACGTCCAGATAGGTCACCCCACCGGTGATCTGGGCGCGATCCAGGAAGGACATGCCAGCCGGGTTGCCGAAGACGGTGGAAGCATCGTTGGCATTCGAGGCGCGCCCGGCGAAGGACGTCCCCTGAGTGCTGACGCTCTGCTCGTTGAGCTGGAAGGCCCCCGCGTGAACGCCACCGGCATAAGCCGTGGCAGCCGCTGCCAGCGCGACCCCGAGGGTGAGTTTGTTCATCTTGTTTTTCATTATGGATGGCGTCCCATTGCAGGTGGCTTGGAGAGCTGCATGTTGTTGTTATCGTTCGTTGATGCATAGCCCTGACACCTACGTTTTGGGCGAGTCGCCCGTTCAAGTCAAGGGCGAACGTTTGTTTGAATAGGGAGATTTCTAGTATTTGAGGAACTTTCATTCATGTCTGCACTGTCATCGTGTTGCTAACCCCATGTCCTGGCGATCATTTAGCGTCTGTTCGCCAGCGTTTAAAACATGGCGGGGCTCTCGCCTTCCTCTCTAGCCTATTGGTCGAACATCAGGTTTTTCGTATGTAGTGGGTCGCTTGACCTATGTCCTGCACATAGGTCTTACACTGAGGATCATTCACGGAACATTGGCTGCCGACAGACCTTCAGGGCAGCCGAATGCTCTCTCCGCCACTCTTGATCACGAGGAGATGATGCAATGAAAGTCGCTGAACTGGCCCGCGAAGGAAACGTCACCGCCGAAACCGTTCGCCATTACACCCGCCAGGGCCTGATCACGGCCCGGCGCGATCCCGTCAACAACTACCAGCGCTTCGATGAGCAGGCGCTGGTACGTCTCAAGTTCATCAGTCAGGCACGCCAGTTGGGCTTCAGCCTTGCCGATATCAAGCAGATTCTGCAGCAGGCTGACCAGCATGACTCCCCCTGCCCCATGGTGAGAGACCTGCTCAAGGAACATCTGCCCCGAGTGCGTGAGCGCATCCGCGAGCTGGAAGCCCTGGCAGAGCGCATGGAGCATGCCATGGAGAGCTGGCAGGACATGCCGGACGGCGTGCCGGATGGCAACAGCGTGTGCTGCCTGATCGAGGGGCAATCGTTCCCGCCCCCCTCAGAAGAGAACGGAACGTACACCCCTGACACCGGGAGGACCTCATGAGCCACGACCCCATTGCCACGATCAGCGTGATGAACACTGACGGCATCAGCTGCCAGGGGTGTGTCACCAGGATTCGCAAGGCCTTGCTGGCACAGGATGATCAGGCCGAACTGGTCGGCGCTCCCCAGGCCCAGCTGCTGCTGGTACACACGAGGCTGGGTGAGGAAGGAGTGGCGAAGGTGGCGCAGGACAGCGGCTATCCGCTCACCCCGGCAGCACCGGCCACCCCTGCGAACCTCGAGATCAACGTCTACGGCATGCACTGCCAGAAATGCGTCGCCAAGCTGCGCAATGCCATTCAGCACTGGGATTCGTCCGCGACCGTCAGCGGTACGCCGGCAGACAATGTCCTGCAGGTCTCCAGCTGGCTGCCGGAAGCCTTGCTTGAACGTCTTGTCATCGAGGCGGGCTATGCATTGGAACCTCCTGCCGAGGGCGACACATCAGGGGATCTCACTGAGTCCGACGACACCACGGAGGATCACGCAACGGCGGCTCCATCGGCAGCAGAACCCTCTCCGGCCAGCCCGACGGATAGCGGAAGTCTTGAGCTCTCGCTGTCCGGCATTACCTGCGCCAGCTGTGTCGCCACTATCCAGAAGACACTGGATGGGCTGGATGGCGTGGAACATGCCGAGGTCAACTTCGCTTCGCGCACGGCACAGGTCAAAAGCCAGCTTGCGACCACCGAGATCATCGCGGCCATCGAAGGCGTGGGATATGGGGCCAGCGTGGTGGAAAACCCGGGCGCCAATGACGCGCAACAGCAGGAAGAGGCTGACCAGGAATATCGCTCTCGCATCCGTGACAGCGTGCTGTCACTGGGCATCGGTATCCCGCTGATGATCAGCATGTTCTTCCATCATCCCGGCTTCGAAGGTCTCGAACGTGGAGTGTGGCTGGCCATCGGGGTCGCCGTGCTGGGTGTACTCGCCACCGCAGGACGCAGCTTCTTCACCAGCGCCTGGAAGGCCTTCACCCATCATCAGGCCAACATGGACACGCTGGTGGCACTCGGTACCGGGGCGGCATGGCTCTATTCCATGGGCGTGCTGATCTTCCCCGAGACGGTGCCCCAGGCGGCTCGCGGCCTCTACTTCGAAGCCTCGACCATGATCATCGGCCTGATCAGTCTTGGTCAGGCACTGGAGGTCAGAGCCCGCGGGCGTACACAGAAAGCACTGCGCGCGCTGCTGGATCTGCAGACCCGTACCGCTCGGGTCATTCGCGAGGGCGAAGAGCGCGAGATCGATGTCAACGACGTACGCAGCGGTGACCACGTGCGCATTCGCCCCGGTGAGCGCATCCCGGTGGATGGCAAGGTGATCGAGGGACAGAGCCACATCGATGAATCGATGTTGAGCGGTGAGCCGCTGGCTGTCTCACGTGGTGTCGGCGATGACGTGGCTGCCGGCACACTCAACACGCGTGGCAGTCTGGTCTTCGAGGTCGAGCGCATCGGCAGCGAGACACGCCTGGGCCGCATCATCAGTCAGGTGCGTCAGGCGCAGAACTCGCGCCCCCCGATCGGACGGCTGGCCGATACCATCTCCGGCGTATTCGTGCCCAGCGTGATGATCATCGCCATCGTCGCGGCGCTTCTCTGGTTCAACGTCGGGCCCGCCCCGACTGGCGTGCATATGCTGGTGGTCGCGACGGCGGTTCTCGTCATCGCCTGCCCCTGTGCACTGGGTCTGGCGACGCCGATCTCGACCATGATCGGGGTCGGCAAGGCGGCAGAGCATGGTGTGCTGGTGCGCAGCGGTGAGGCCCTGCAGACCGCCAGTCGCTTGACCGCACTCGTGGTCGACAAGACCGGTACCCTGACGCGCGGCAAGCCGGAAGTCACTGAAACGCATCGGGTCTCGGGGGAAAGCGAGCAGGAGGTGCTGGATGCCGCCCATGCCCTGGAGCGGGGCTCCGAGCACCCCCTGGCCACCGCGCTGCTGGCACATATCGACGCACAGCGTCCCGAGGCCTCGCGCAGCAAGGCCTTCAATGACTACCAGACCATCAGCGGGCGCGGCATTCAGGCTCAGGACGATGCAGGCCGCACCTGGCGCATGGGCAATGCCGCCATGCTGGAGGATGCAGGTATCAGCCTTGCACCGCTGAGTGAGCAGATCACATCGCTGGAAGACAATGCCCGCACCGTGATCCTGATGGCACGTGACGAGGCATTGATCGCCGTCTTCGGGCTGGCCGACCCGCTGCGTGACGATAGCCGCGACGCCATCGCTCGCCTGCATGCCGTTGGCCTCAAGGTGATCATGCTGACCGGTGACAATCAGCACACGGCCGCTGCCGTGGCCCGTGAGACCGGGATCGATGACTATCGTGCCGGCGTCTCACCGGATGACAAGCACGATGAGATCGCCCGCCTCCAACAGGAAGGCCATGTGGTGGGAATGGTCGGCGACGGCATCAATGATGCGCCGGCGCTGGCGCTGGCCGATGTCGGCTTCGCGATGGGTGAAGGTACTGATGTCGCCATCGAGACGGCCGGCATCACGCTGATGCAGCCCTCCCTGGCAGGGGTCGCGGACGCGATCGCGATCAGCCAGGCCACGCTGCGCAACATCAAGCAGAACCTGGTGGGTGCCTTCGGCTACAACCTGATCGGCATTCCGATTGCGGCAGGCATCCTCTATCCCTTCACCGGCATGCTGTTGTCGCCGGTGATCGCCGGGCTGGCCATGTCACTGTCTTCCGTGACGGTCGTGACGAACGCCAACCGCCTGCGGAGGTTCACTCCCCCGGGGGCAGCTCGGTCACGTACGGACAGCACAGGAAATTCTTCCACCATGCCACAAGGAGAGTCAGCATGATCTGCATACTCGTCAATCTGATAGGGCTTGGCCTGATCGCTGCCATCGTCTGGTGGTTCTGGCTGGCCAGGTCATGAACCACGGCTCTGCCACTGATCCGTAGCACCTTCATTTGATCAGTGAAGGCAACTCAAGACGCCCTGCCACGCACTGTGTGGCAGGGCGTCTTCGCGTCAGCCTCTAGCGAGTCCGATGTCCACCAAGACCCTGCCGCTTTTCCGGGACAGCGCCATGTAACAGCGACAGTTGCCTCGTAAGTCGGGGCGCTCTCACGCCGCCAGGGGGTGTGGACAACTTGTTTTCCTGGTTGGCGCCCACCTGTCCACACCCGCTCTCCCGGCGGTTCTGCATATCAGTGCGTCACTACCTCGACGAAGCGCCTCCCGCTTTACCGTACTCTGCCCACCTCGATGCCCCAACGCAGACCGCCCCTGCAGCAAGGCTGCAGGGGCGGTTCAGTATAAGTGCCTGACGAGCTTTTCATGACGGTCGTGGGGCGGCCATCCGTGGGGCGGCCGTCCGCGACGCTTACAGGGAGAAACACCGTCCAGGCAGAGCTATCTCCTATCTCTCCCCTCTCACGCAGTGCGTGCACCTCTCCGAGCACGACTTTTTCCGCGCACAAAGAGAACCGCCCCTGCAGCTGGGCTGCAGGGGCGGTTCAGTATAAGTGCCTGACGATGACCTACTCTCACATGGAGAAACTCCACACTACCATCGGCGCTAAGCGGTTTCACTTCCGAGTTCGGCATGGGATCGGGTGGTTCACGCTCGCTATGGTCGTCAGGCGAAACGGTGGCATCTTGCGATGCCTGAGTCCCGAGGCTTGTGGCCTCGCGACTCGCAATATGAATCATGCTGACCGATATGTCGTCGATCCTGTCGCAATCCCGGCGGTTTGCCTGCGCAAACCCCTTGGGTGTTATATGGTCAAGCCTCACGGGCAATTAGTACTGGTTAGCTCAACACATTGCTGTGCTTCCACACCCAGCCTATCAACCTTGTAGTCTTCAAGGGCCCTTCAGGAGGCGCAAGGCCTCAGGGAAGTCTCATCTTGAAGGGGGCTTCCCGCTTAGATGCTTTCAGCGGTTATCCCGTCCGAACGTAGCTACCGGGCAATGCCATTGGCATGACAACCCGAACACCAGAGGTTCGTCCACTCCGGTCCTCTCGTACTAGGAGCAGCTCTTCTCAAACTTCCGACGCCCACGGCAGATAGGGACCGAACTGTCTCACGACGTTCTAAACCCAGCTCGCGTACCACTTTAAATGGCGAACAGCCATACCCTTGGGACCGACTTCAGCCCCAGGATGTGATGAGCCGACATCGAGGTGCCAAACACCGCCGTCGATGTGAACTCTTGGGCGGTATCAGCCTGTTATCCCCGGAGTACCTTTTATCCGTTGAGCGATGGCCCTTCCATACAGAACCACCGGATCACTAGAACCTACTTTCGTACCTGCTCGACGTGTCTGTCTCGCAGTCAAGCACCCTTATGCTCTTGCACTCAATGCACGATTTCCAACCGTGCTGAGGGTACCTTCGTGCTCCTCCGTTACTCTTTAGGAGGAGACCGCCCCAGTCAAACTACCCACCATACACTGTCCTCGATCCGGATAACGGACCTGAGTTAGAACGCCAATGATGTCAGGCTGGTATTTCAAGGTTGGCTCCACCGCATCTGGCGACGTGGTTTCAAAGCCTCCCAGCTATCCTACACAGACAACATCAGCATCCAGTGTAAAGCTATAGTAAAGGTTCACGGGGTCTTTCCGTCTAGCCGCGGGTACACAGCATCTTCACTGCGATTTCAATTTCACTGAGTCTCGGGTGGAGACAGCGTGGCCATCATTACGCCATTCGTGCAGGTCGGAACTTACCCGACAAGGAATTTCGCTACCTTAGGACCGTTATAGTTACGGCCGCCGTTTACCGGGGCTTCGATCAAGAGCTTCGGACGAATCCTAACCCCATCAATTAACCTTCCGGCACCGGGCAGGCGTCACACCCTATACGTCCGCTTGCGCGTTTGCAGAGTGCTGTGTTTTTAATAAACAGTTGCAGCCACCTGGTATCTTCGACCGGTAAGAGCTTACGGAGCAAGTCCTTCACTCGAACCGGTGCACCTTCTCCCGAAGTTACGGTGCCATTTTGCCTAGTTCCTTCACCCGAGTTCTCTCAAGCGCCTTGGTATTCTCTACCTGACCACCTGTGTCGGTTTGGGGTACGGTCGCATGTGATCTGAAGCTTAGAGGCTTTTCCTGGAAGCGTGGCATCGATGACTTCCTGACCGTAGTCAGTTCGTCTCGCATCTCGACCTCAGAGGAACCGGATTTGCCTGATTCCTCGGCCTACATGCTTTCACCAGGACAACCAACGCCTGGCTCACCTAGCCTTCTTCGTCCCCCCATCGCAACCACATCCGGTACGGGAATATTAACCCGTTTCCCATCGACTACGCGTTTCCGCCTCGCCTTAGGGGCCGACTCACTCTGCTCCGATTAACGTAGAACAGAAAACCTTGGTCTTCCGGCGGGGGAGTTTTTCACTCCCCTTATCGTTACTCATGTCAGCATTCGCACTCGTGATACCTCCAGCAGACTTCTCAATCCACCTTCATTGGCTTACACGACGCTCCTCTACCGCTCATCCATAAGGATGAACCCGTAGCTTCGGTACCTGATTTAGCCCCGTTATATCTTCCGCGCAGGCCGACTCGACTAGTGAGCTATTACGCTTTCTTTAAAGGATGGCTGCTTCTAAGCCAACCTCCTAGCTGTCTGAGCCTTCCCACATCGTTTCCCACTTAATCAGGATTTTGGGACCTTAGCTGACGGTCTGGGTTGTTTCCCTTTTCACAACGGACGTTAGCACCCGCTGTGTGTCTCCCACGCTGCACTCACTGGTATTCGGAGTTTGCCTCGGGTTGGTAAGTCGGGATGACCCCCTAGCCGAAACAGTGCTCTACCCCCAGCGGTGATACGTGAGGCGCTACCTAAATAGCTTTCGAGGAGAACCAGCTATCTCCGGGCTTGATTAGCCTTTCACTCCGATCCACAGCTCATCCCAGCATTTTTCAACATACTTGGGTTCGGGCCTCCAATTGATGTTACTCAATCTTCACCCTGGCCATGGATAGATCGCCCGGTTTCGGGTCTATACCCTGCGACTGGTCGCCCAGTTAAGACTCGCTTTCGCTACGCCTCCCCTATACGGTTAAGCTCGCCACAGAATATAAGTCGCTGACCCATTATACAAAAGGTACGCGGTCACACCACGAAGGTGCTCCCACTGCTTGTACGCATACGGTTTCAGGATCTATTTCACTCCCCTCGCCGGGGTTCTTTTCGCCTTTCCCTCACGGTACTGGTTCACTATCGGTCAGCCAGGAGTATTTAGCCTTGGAGGATGGTCCCCCCATGTTCAGTCAAGGTTTCTCGTGCCCCGACCTACTCGATTTCACGATACTCAGACTTCGACTACGGGACTATCACCCTGTATCGTCAAGCTTCCCAGCTTATTCGTCTGTCAGTTGTATCGCTTAAGGGCTGGTCCCCGTTCGCTCGCCGCTACTTGGGGAATCTCGGTTGATTTCTTTTCCTCCGGGTACTTAGATGTTTCAGTTCCCCGGGTTTGCCTCTATAGGTTATGTATTGGCCTATAGATACTCACCTGATGGTGAGTGGGTTTCCCCATTCGGAAATCGTTGGGTCGCAGGGTATTTGCCACCTCGCCAACGCTTATCGCAGGCTATCACGTCCTTCATCGCCTCTGGCTGCCAAGGCATCCACCGTATGCGCTTAATCGCTTGACCATATAACCCCAAGGGGTCTGTCAAGGATTACGAATCTGTCGGACCTCTCCGACATATCGTTTTGATGGAGATGTGCTTGGCGCACATTCCATCGTCAGCATGATTCACATTGTTAAAGAGCGGCTGTTCAGAGAACAGTGAGAAGCGCGCTCTGTTGAGCACGCTTGCCACTGCCGGCTAAGCCAGCAATAAGATCAGGTAATTCGTTGTGAGCACTTGCCGCGAGCGGTAGACAGTGTCGATAAGGAGGTGATCCAGCCCCAGGTTCCCCTAGGGCTACCTTGTTACGACTTCACCCCAGTCATGAACCACACCGTGGTGATCGCCCTCCCGAAGGTTAGGCTAACCACTTCTGGTGCAGTCCACTCCCATGGTGTGACGGGCGGTGTGTACAAGGCCCGGGAACGTATTCACCGTGGCATTCTGATCCACGATTACTAGCGATTCCGACTTCATGGAGTCGAGTTGCAGACTCCAATCCGGACTGAGGCAAGCTTTATGGGATTGGCTCCACGTCGCCGTATTGCAACCCTTTGTACTTGCCATTGTAGCACGTGTGTAGCCCTACCCGTAAGGGCCATGATGACTTGACGTCGTCCCCACCTTCCTCCGGTTTGTCACCGGCAGTCTCCTTAGAGTTCCCGACATTACTCGCTGGCAAATAAGGATAGGGGTTGCGCTCGTTACGGGACTTAACCCAACATTTCACAACACGAGCTGACGACAGCCATGCAGCACCTGTCTCAGAGTTCCCGAAGGCACCAATCCATCTCTGGAAAGTCCTCTGGATGTCAAGGGTAGGTAAGGTTCTTCGCGTTGCATCGAATTAAACCACATGCTCCACCGCTTGTGCGGGCCCCCGTCAATTCATTTGAGTTTTAACCTTGCGGCCGTACTCCCCAGGCGGTCAACTTATTGCGTTAGCTGCGCCACTAAGTCCTCAAGGGACCCAACGGCTAGTTGACATCGTTTACGGCGTGGACTACCAGGGTATCTAATCCTGTTTGCTACCCACGCTTTCGCACCTCAGTGTCAGTGTCAGTCCAGAAGGCCGCCTTCGCCACTGGTATTCCTCCCGATCTCTACGCATTTCACCGCTACACCGGGAATTCTACCTTCCTCTCCTGCACTCTAGCCAAGCAGTTCCAGATGCCGTTCCCAGGTTGAGCCCGGGGCTTTCACACCTGGCTGACTTAGCCACCTACGCGCGCTTTACGCCCAGTAATTCCGATTAACGCTTGCACCCTCCGTATTACCGCGGCTGCTGGCACGGAGTTAGCCGGTGCTTCTTCTGCGAGTGATGTCTTTCCTCGGGAGTATTAATCCCGAAGCGTTCTTCCTCGCTGAAAGTGCTTTACAACCCGAAGGCCTTCTTCACACACGCGGCATGGCTGGATCAGGCTTTCGCCCATTGTCCAATATTCCCCACTGCTGCCTCCCGTAGGAGTCTGGGCCGTGTCTCAGTCCCAGTGTGGCTGATCATCCTCTCAGACCAGCTACGGATCGTCGCCTTGGTGAGCCGTTACCTCACCAACAAGCTAATCCGACATGGGCTCATCCGATAGCGCAAGGTCCGAAGATCCCCTGCTTTCTCCCGTAGGACGTATGCGGTATTAGCCTGAGTTTCCCCAGGTTGTCCCCCACTATCGGGCAGATTCCCATGCATTACTCACCCGTCCGCCGCTCGACGCCTTCTAGCAAGCTAGAATCGTTTCCGCTCGACTTGCATGTGTTAAGCCTGCCGCCAGCGTTCAATCTGAGCCATGATCAAACTCTTCAGTTGAAAGCTTGATAGTCTGTTAAGCAGACCAAACTTGGTTCAGAGTCAAACTTCTCGTGAGAGGCTTGCTCCGATATTTGGTGACCTTGTCACCACTCATCGGCAAGCGCTCACACGAATTACCTGATCAAATTTTTAAAGAGCGTCGCTGTTAAGCGAGGAGGCATATTCTATCCGGAACGCTTGAGAAGTCAAGCACTTGATGATGAGTCAATCGACTGCCTCTAAGCATCATCCAGCGGCGAGGAGCGTTGCTCGATCACCTGTTCCGTAAGGAGTGCGGCGTATTCTAGCGAATCGCCCGGGATTGTCAATCGATGATTTGGAAGCGGACTTCAAAAACATCAAACAAAACAACCACCTGCAAACCTCTTTCACCGCTGGTAACGCCATGCGTCCCCGGCAGCGGATGCGTACTTTACGCACGATCCTGGCTGAGGGCAAGGGCTTTCTGGCCAGATACCGCAATTCATTCAAACACGCTCATGCTGGTACGGCATGCTCCAGCATCAGCTGCAGCGACTCTCTCCCCCGCCAGCGATTGCGCGACAGCTTGTAAGCACACTTCAGAGCGGCCCCCACGCCGAATGCCGGCGATTCCCCCGGCGACAGCGCCCGGAACCAGATCGCCTTGAGGCGTGTACGCCCAAGCGAGAGCTCAAGCGACAGATGTGTGCCATCGGCACCTACCGGTCGCAGACTCTCGACCAGGAAACTGCCCTCGAACAGCGGTGCCTCGAACTCACGCCCGAAAGGTGCCAGACGCTCGAGTTCATCCAGGGTCTCCAGGCTCAACTGCCCTTCTGCCAGTTCACCATCACTGAGAATCAAGGGGTTGAGCGCCCTTTCACCCAATTGCTCCGCGGCCGCCTGTTGCAGAGCACGAGTGAAGGTATCCTTCTCCGCCAGGGGCAAGCCCACCCCTGCCGCACCTCTGTGCCCACCGAAACGCGGCAGACACTGCGGTGCCAGGTCATGCGCTCGCTGCAACGCATCCCGCAGATGCAATCCTTCGATGGAGCGCCCGGACCCCGTCAACATGCCGGGCACCGCGGCTGGTGTCAGCACGACGGTCGGACGCCCGAACTGCTGCACGAGACGTGAAGCGACAATGCCCTGCACTCCCGGGTGACCATCTTCCAGATGCACCACGATCACCTGATGCCCTTCCCGCAACGAGGCGAGCGCCAAGGCGCGCGCCGACTCCACCATCTCGGCTTCGATCGCCTTGCGCGACTGATTGTCCTGATCGAGCACCTCCAGCGCGCGCTGAGCAGCCTCATCTTCACGCGCCAGCATGAAATGCAGTGCGGCGTAAGGATCATCCAGTCGTGAGCGGGCATTGATGCGCGGCCCCATCTGGAAGGCCAGCGTCTCGGCATCGAAGGGCACGCTATCGGCACCGAGCCGCTCTGCCATGGCTCGCCAGCAGGGCTCCTGCATGCGATTGATCAACGTCAGACCCAGATTGACTACCGCACGATTGATCGCACTGCCCCCCAGTGACACACAGTCCGCCACCGTCCCCAGCGCCACATATGACAGCCATGGCGACAACTTGGGTGCATCCCCCGGCAATCTGCCTTGCTCGATCAGCACATTGCGCGTCAATGACATGGTCAACCAGGCCACCATGCAACCGGCGATGGTCGCATCCGGATAGGCACAATCGTCACGTGTCGGATTGACAGTCGCGTAGGCGGAAGCCGGCGGCCCCTCCTGAGGCAGCGCATGGTGATCCGTCACCACGACCTCTATCCCCGCTTCCTTGAGCAGCGCCAGGCGAGCCTCATCACTGGAACCACAATCCGCGGTGACGATCAGGCTCGGGCGCGGCGACAATGTCATGATGCGCTCGACCAGCGGCAGACTGATGCCGTAACCATCGTGGATGCGATGACCGATCAGACTGTGCACCCGGTCGTAGGGCACATCGAACAGCTCCGTCAGCGTGCGCAGCATCACCACATGCGAGGTGATGCCGTCCACGTCATAGTCCGTGAGGATGCCGATGTGCTCACCCTCGGCGACAGCACGCGCGATGCGCTCTGCCGCCCGCCGGCCATCCGCCAGCCGCTCGGGATGCTCGATGTGCCGGAGCGCCGGCGTGACCAGCGCCTCCAGCGGCGCCTTGCAGCTCTCCAGCGTCAACCGCCCTGCCAGTACTCGTGCCTGCAGTTCGCTGAGCCCCGTCGCGATCCCCTGCTGGTAGAGGCGCTCATCTCTGACGCGAGGCTGGATGACCCGCGCGATGCTGGCCGCCAGCGTACGCTCATCAGGGCGCGATGCGGTGCCTTGTGCCAAGGAGGGTGACAAGGAGGGAGTGACAGACATGAAGAACTCCTGACAAACGACATGGCCGTCATTTCGACAGCGGACTGCGAAAATGACGGCCATGAAAGAAGGACGACGACTCAGCCCCGGAGGCCTGAGCCGTCGTTGATGCGATCACCCGCGGCGATTCTCGCGCACGAAGTCCTGCACGGCAGCCAGCTCGGCCGGCAGCACGCTGTAGCGCTCTTCGCGCTCCAGCAGGTCATGCAGATGTGGCGGCAGATCGACACCCGCGAAGCCAGCACGCGCCACCGCTTCGGCGAACTTGGCCGGATGCGCCGTCGCCAGCGTGATCATCGGCGTCGCGGTATCCGTCCGGCAGACTTCTGCCGCGCGATAGCCTGTCGCCGTATGCGGATCGAGGATCTCGCCGGTGCGCTGATGCGCTTCACGGATGACCTCGAGAATCGTCTCGTCGTCGACGCTGTGGCTGGAGAACAGCTCACGCAGCTTAGCCAGCGGGGCATCCGCCAGCGCCGCCGGTTCGCGCGAGAAGTGCTCGAGCAGTTCACGGATCGCCTGACCATCACGGCCATAGGCTTCGAACAGCAGACGCTCGAAGTTGGAGGACACCACGATATCCATTGACGGTGCCAGCGTCGCCTTCAGCTCCTGACGCGAGAAGTCGTTGGAAGAGATGGTGCGATGCAGGATGTCGTTGGCGTTGGTGGCGATCACCAGCTGACGTACCGGCAGCCCCATGCGCGAGGCCAGATAGCCGGCAAAGATGTTGCCGAAGTTGGCCGACGGCACCGTGAAGCTGACCTGACGCGCCGGAGCGCCCAGCGCCACACCGGCGGCCACGTAGTAGACGGTCTGGGCCATGATGCGCGCCCAGTTGATCGAGTTGACCGCGACCAGACGCGTGCCATCCAGGAAATCCTGGTCGGCGAAGCTGGCCTTCACCATCGCCTGGGCATCGTCGAAGTTGCCTTCGATGGCGACGTTGAAGACGTTGGGCGCCAGCACGGAGGTCATCTGGCGGCGCTGCACTTCGGAGACGCGGTTGTGCGGATGCAGGATGAAGATATCCACATGATCGCAGGCACGGCAGCCCTCGATGGCGGCAGAACCGGTATCACCGGAGGTCGCGCCCATGATCACCGCACGCTCGCCACGCTTGGCGAGGAAGTGATCGAGCAGGCGACCCAGCAGCTGCAGCGCGACATCCTTGAAGGCCAGTGTCGGGCCGTGGAACAGCTCCAGCAGGTAATGGTTGCTGTCGAGCTGATTGAGCGGCACGACCGCATCGTGACTGAAGGTCGCGTAGGTCTCGCGCACGAGTTCACGGAAGGTCTCGTCATCGATGGCACCATCGACGAAGGGCTTCATGACACGGAAGGCGATTTCCGCATAGGACTCACCAGCCATCGCCGTCAGTTCTTCGGCACTGAACTGCGGCAGGGTTTCCGGCACATACAGGCCACCATCGCTGGCAAGCCCCGTGAGGACCACATCTTCAAAACCGAGCGCCGGCGCCTGGCCGCGCGTGGAGATATAACGCATGTCGTGTCTTCCCGTGGCGTTCGCCACCGTTATGATTCTTGCTCTTCCGGCCTGCGCCGGCTGCCCAGCGGTACCGAGCCATCTACCTCGATGACCCGGTACCGTTTGCCCGCGATCAGGCGTTGTCGTCGAGATCCTCGACGCGAATGCGCACCACGGAACCGGCGACATCCACCAGCGCTTCCAGCTGGCGAATCGCTTCGTTCATGTGCAGTTCGCGCGCGCGGTGCGTGAGCAGAATGATCGGCACCAGCTCGCCTTCGGTGGCTTCCTTCTGGATGATCGCCTCGATGGAGATGCCCTGTTCGGAGAGAATCGACGCGACACGCGCCAGCACGCCCGGACGATCCACCGCATGCAGACGCAGGTAGCAGGCCGTCTCGATCTCCTCCATCGGCAGGATCGGCAGGGTGTCACCGTGCTGATTGATCTCGGCGAAGGCCAGATACGGCACGCGGTAGCGGTGGTCGGTGGCGATATCGCGCGCCACATCGAGCAGATCCGCCACGACGGCAGAGGCCGTCGGCTCGGCACCGGCGCCGGCACCATAGTAGAGGGTGGGGCCCACTGCATCGCCCATCACCTCGATGGCATTCTTGACGCCATGCACGTTGGCCAGCAGGCGCTCCTTGGGAATCAGCGTCGGATGCACGCGCAGCTCAAGGCCCTTGGCCGTGGCGCGGGTGATCCCCAGGTGCTTGATGATATAGCCCAGGTTGTCGGCCTGCTCGATGTCATCAGCCGTGATGCGCGAGATGCCTTCGGTGTAGGCCTTGTCGAACTGCAGCGGCACGCCGAAGGCAATGGAGGCCAGGATGGTCAGCTTGTGGGCGGCATCGATGCCTTCAACGTCGAAGGTCGGGTCCGCTTCGGCATAGCCCAGCGCCTGCGCCTCGGCCAGCACGTCATCGAAACTGCGGCCTTCATCGCGCATCGCGCTGAGAATGAAGTTGCCGGTGCCGTTGATGATGCCGGCCAGCCACTGGATACGGTTGGCGCCCAGGCCTTCCCGCAGGGACTTGATGACCGGGATGCCACCGGCAACCGCTGCCTCGAAGGCCACCATCACCCCTTTCTCGGCCGCGGCGCGGAAGATCTCGTTGCCGTGCACGGCGATCAGCGCCTTGTTGGCGGTCACGACATGCTTGCCGTTGGCGATCGCTTCCATCACCAACTCATAGGCCACGTCATAGCCACCGATCAGTTCGACCAGCACATCGATCTCGGGGTTGCGCGCGACCTCGAAGATGTCATGCGTGCGGCTGACGCCGGTGATATCGCAGTCAGGGTTGTCACGACGAGCGCCAACCTGTTCGACGATAATCGGGCGTCCAGCACGACGCGCAATCTCATCGGCATTGCGTACCAGCACGTTGAACGTGCCGCCGCCTACGGTACCCAGACCACAGATTCCTACTTTCACCGGTTTCAACGTCGCTTTCCTCTCTTGTTACGGTATCCAGCCTTGGAGGCCGCGCCGGAGCGCCGTGGCCTTGCCGACCTGTCGTCGGTCTATTATCCAGACGGCTCGCGTCTGTGTCTTTCGTGACCACGGTAGCAAGGCAGGACGCCCTGTCAACGCGCAGCCACTCTGAGGCGTCACACCATCAGCCATCCAGTCCCAACATGGTGGTCAGGCGATCCACCGGCAGATAGCCCGGCACCATCTTGCCATCCGGCATCACGATGGCCGGTGTGCCCTGCACGCCCATGCGCGTACCGAGCTGATACTGGCTTTCCACCGGGGCATCACAGCTGGCTTCCTGCTTGGGCGCCTGCCTCTGATTCTTGATCTGGTTCATCGCCTCGGTGCGATTCTCGGCACACCATACCTGAGCCAGCTCGCGTGCGCCCTGCGAGCGCAGACCGCCACGCGGGAAGGCCAGATAACGCACTTCGACACCACGCGCATTGAGCTCCGGCACTTCCTCATGCAGCTTGCGGCAATAGGGGCAGGTGGTGTCAGTGAAGACGCTGATCACCGCCTTGACCTCACCCGCCGGCCGGAAGATGACCATGTCGTCCTCACTGACCTCGGCCAGCAGCTTCTGGCGCTCGCCATTGGCCTTCTGCTCGCTGAGATTCACCAGCCCCTTGTCACCGTCGTTGCGGTACATTTCCCCCACGATCAGGTGCTTGCCCGTCGCATCGGTGAAGAAGGTCTCGCCGCTGGTGAGCTTCACCTCGAAGAGACCCTCGATCGGACTGGAAGCCAGCGACTCCACCGGCAACGGCTGGCCATTGACTACCAGCTTGTCACGCAGGTCATCCAGCGCGTCAGCCTGGGCGAGCGGTGCCATCACGCTCAGCAGGGTAGCAGCGCTCAACAGACGCAACGCCTGTGGCAGGCGCTGCGGGCGGCGGGTGAACTTGCTCATCAGACTCTCCTTGGCGTCCGCGGGGCGAAGTGCCTGGTATCAACCACGCGGATGATGTTCGGCGTGCAGGCGTTCCAGACGCGCCTGAGCCACATGGGTATAGATCTGGGTCGTGGATAGATCACGATGACCCAGCAACAGCTGCACGACACGCAGGTTGGCACCATGATTGAGCAGGTGCGTCGCAAAGGCGTGGCGCAGGGTATGCGGTGACAGGGGCTTGTCGATACCGGCCGTGACGGCGTGGCGCCGGATGCGGTGCCAGAAGGTCTGCCGCGTCATGGCCTTGTCATGCCGACCGGGAAACAGCGCCGGGCGCGTCTGGTCGGCCATCATCGCAGGTCGGCCAGCCGACAGCCAGCGTGACAGCCAGTCACAGGCCTCCTCGCCCAACGGCACCAGCCGCTCGCGATCGCCCTTGCCGATCACTCTGACCACGCCCTGGCGCAGATTGAGCGCATCGACCCGCAGACCGACCAGTTCACTGATGCGCAATCCCGCGCCATAGAGCACCTCCAGCATGGTACGGTCGCGCAGGCCGATGGCCGTCTCGAGATCCGGCGCCTCCAGCAGGCGCTCGACTTCCTCCTCGTCGAGCGTGCCAGGCAGGCTGGGGATCACGCGGGGAAGGCGCACCTCATGCACGGGATCCGCCTCGATCATGCCCTCGGCCAGTGCCCAGCGATAGAACCGCCGCAACGCAGACAACAGTCGCGCGGTGGAGCGCAGCGCATGCGATTCACGTCGTGAGTCACAGAATGCCTGCACCTGCACAGGGGTCGCCTCCAGCAATGGCGTGGCTTCGCCTCCGGACTCCTGCTGCTCCAGCAACCACCGCTGCCAGCTCTCGAGGTCACTTCGATAGGCACCAAGCGTGTTGTCACTGGCGCCGCGCTCCAGCCACAACGTATCGAGAAATGCCGCGACCAGCGTCTCGTCATCCTTCATGCCTGCTTCCTCCTTCCCGATGCGCGCAACCGACACCTTCCGGCGCGACGACTGCCGAATTCTACCGTGACGCCCTGACGTTGAAATGAATCCGACGGTCACTGCGGCAACTTTCCCTCATCCACAGACACAAAGACCCCGCCATGCGAGGCATGGCGGGGTCTTTGTGTGGCGGAGGAGCAAGTGGCAATTCGCTCCTCCGCCGTACTGCCGAGTTCTGCAGTCAGGGAATGCGGAGCGCTTAGCCCAGCTTTTCCTTGATGCGTGCAGACTTGCCGCTACGCTCACGGAGGTAGTACAGCTTGGCCTGACGGACGTCACCACGACGCTTGACGTCGATGGCAGCAACCTGCGGGCTGTAAGTCTGGAAAGTACGCTCGACGCCCACACCGTGGGAGATCTTGCGGACGGTGAAGGCGGAGTTCAGACCGCGGTTACGCTTGCCGATCACCACGCCTTCGAAGGCCTGCAGGCGCTCGCGGGTACCTTCGACGACCTTGACCTGGACGACGATGGTGTCGCCCGGTGCAAAGGCCGGGATTTCCTTGGCCATCTGCTCGTTTTCGATCGCCTGGATCAGTTTGTTCTTGCTGCTCATCGCTAGCTCCAAATTCGTTAGCATCAACCCTGAGGCTGATGTTCGTCATGACCCCGGCACCGCAAACGGCCTTGAACACGGGGATCGACCTTGTGTGTGACGCGCCACGGGGCTCCCGCAAGATGACTCCGGGCCGTGCCGCACCTCCGCCACGGTGGCGGCCTTCTCCTGACGGCGAACGCGAGGTACGCGAAGGTCAGGCCTTGCCTTTCCGGGCGTGCTGCGCGATGAACTCGTCGAGCAGCTTGCGCTCCTCACGAGTCAACGTGCGGCTCTCCAGCAGATCCGGACGCCTGAGCCAGGTACGTCCCAGAGACTGTTGCAACCGCCAGCGCTTGATCAGGGCATGATTGCCACTGAGCAGCACTTCCGGCACTCGCTTGCCGTCGATGACTTCGGGGCGAGTGTAGTGCGGACAATCGAGCAAGCCGTCGGTGAAGGAATCCTCCTCCGCACTGGCTTCATGCCCGAGTACGCCCGGCACCAGGCGCGCTACCGTATCGATCAGGACCATGGCTGGCAGCTCACCGCCAGACAGGACGTAATCGCCGATCGACCATTCCTCGTCGATCTCCTCTTCCACCACGCGTTCGTCAATGCCTTCATAGCGTCCGGCCACCACGATCAGGCGCTCATTCGTCGCCAGTTCGCGGGCACCGGCCTGATCCAGCTTGCGGCCTTGCGGGGAGAGATAGATCACGCGGGCGTCGTCACCGCCAGCGGCACGGGCGTCACGAATGGCGCCTCGCAGGGTCTCGACCTTCATCAACATGCCGGGACCACCGCCGTAGGGACGATCATCGACCGTACGGTGCCTGTCGGTGGCGTAGTCACGCGGGTTCCAGAAATCGACCTCGAGCAGGCCCTTGTCGACCGCTCGGCCGGTCACGCCACTGGCGGTGATCGCCGTGAACATTTCCGGAAACAGACTTACTACACCAATCCACACAGGCGTCAGCTCTCTGTGCTTTTCATCAGAATTCGGGATCCCAATCGACGCTCATGCGTCCATTGACGAGATCCACATCGCGAACCACCTGATCGGGCAGGTACGGCACGAGCCGTTCCTTCTCATCGATGCTGTCGTCGTTCGGCTTGATCACCAGAACGTCGTTGGCACCGGTTTCCATCAGGGTGTTCACTTGTCCGAGGCGCTGGCCATCCAGCGTCACCACCTCGAGACCTTCCAGTTGATGCCAGTAGTACTCACCCACCTCGAGCTGCGGCAGTTGCTGCTTGGGCAGGAGAATCTCCGCCCCGGCCAGCGCCTGCGCCGCTTCGCGATCGTCGACACCTTCCAGCTGCGCCACCAGACCCTTGCCATGACGACGTGCCTGGGCAAGTCGCGCGGGAATCTGCTTCCCGTCAAGCTTCAGGATCCAGCCGGCGTAGTCGAAGATGCCATCGATCGGGCTGGTGTAGGAGTACACCTTGAGCCAGCCTTTCACGCCATAGGGGCTGGTAAGCTTCCCCATGACCACCACATCATCGCCATGCGAGGTGTGTGCGGTCGGCTGCGGGTTGTTCGAGTGAGTAGGCATCCTGGAAATCAAGCCTGCTGCTTGCCAGCTTCCTTGATCAGCTGAGCGACACGGTCAGAGACCTGTGCGCCCTGCTGCTGCCAGTGAGCGATGCGCTCGAGATCGATGCGCAGACGCTCTTCCTGGCCGCGAGCGACCGGGTTGAAGAAGCCGACGCGCTCGATGAAGCGGCCATCACGGGCTGTGCGGGAATCAGCTACAGCCAGGTGGTAGAAGGGACGCTTCTTGGCGCCACCACGTGCCAGACGAATGGTAACCATTGCGTAATCTGTCCTTCGTGTTGAAGTGAAAATCGTGCCACAGAACTCGGCTTCGCATGGAGGGTCCACACGAAGAGGCGACATTCTACGGAAAATGCCAAGCCTTGGAAACCTTTTTCCATGGCCATACGCGCGCCCCGCGACACGAGCCGTGTCACGGGGCGCGATTCGTGACTCTGACGCCACGAAATCCTGTCGGCGAGAACCTCAGTGCCTTGCCGGAGACTCAGCGACGCGGGAAGCGTCCTCCGCCCGGGCCACCCATGCCTCCCATCCCGCCGGGACCGCCCATGCCGCCGGGGCCACCCATGCCACCGGGACCGCCGCCGCCCATCATGCCGGACATGCCACGCATCATCTTCTGCATGCCACCTTTCTTGCCGGCCTTCTTCATCATCTTGGCCATCTGCTTGTGCTGCTTGAGCAGACGATTGAGGTCCGGCACCTGGGTACCGGAGCCCATGCAGATGCGACGCTTGCGCGAGCCATTGATGAGATCCGGGTTGCGACGCTCCTTGGGTGTCATGGAGTTGATCATCGCCTCGAGCTTGCCCAGCTCCTTCTCGCTGGCCTGGCTCTGGGCGACTTCCGCCAGCTGCCCCATGCCCGGCAGCTTGGACATCAGGCTACCCATGCCACCCATGTTCTTGAGCTGCTGAAGCTGATCGCGGAAGTCCTCGAGATCGAAGCCCGAGCCTTTCTGGACCTTCTTGGCCAGCTGCTCAGCCTTGGTCTTGTCGACGCTGCGCTCGGCTTCCTCGATCAGCGACAGCATGTCGCCCATGCCGAGGATGCGCGAGGCGATGCGGTCCGGGTGGAAGGGCTCGAGGGCATCGACCTTCTCCCCCATCCCCATGAACTTGATCGGCTTGCCGGTGATGTGGCGAACGGACAGCGCCGCACCACCACGCGCATCACCATCGGCCTTGGTCAGCACGACACCGGTCAGCGGCAGGGCTTCATGGAAGGCCTTGGCGGTATTGGCGGCATCCTGACCGGTCATCGCATCGACGACGAACAGCGTCTCATCAGGATTGACGCTGCGATGCAGCGCCGCGATCTCGTCCATCATGTCGGCATCGACATGCAGACGGCCGGCGGTATCCACCAGCACCACGTCGTGGAACTGGATACGCGCGTGCTTCATCGCCGCTTCAGCGATGGCGACAGGCTGCTGGGAGGAGTCGGAGGGGAAGAAATCCACCTCGACTTCCCTGGCCAGCGTTTCCAGCTGGTCGATGGCGGCCGGACGATAGACGTCCGCCGAGACCACCAGCACCTTCTTCTTCTCGCGCTCACGCAGATAACGCGCCAGCTTGGCGACGGTGGTCGTCTTGCCCGCACCCTGCAGACCCGCCATCAGAATGACGGCCGGGCTGCCCTTGAGCACCAGACCTTCATTGGCTTCGCCCATGATCGCTTCCAGCTCCTGCTGGACGATCTTGACGAACTGCTGACCCGGCGACAGGCTCTTGGACACTTCCTGACCGACGGCACGCTCGCGCACGCGGTCGATGAAGGCCTTGACCACCGGCAGTGCGACATCCGCCTCAAGCAACGCACGGCGCACTTCACGCAGCGTGTCCTTGATGTTGTCTTCCGTCAGCTTGGCCTGGCCGGTAATCGACTTCAGCGTCTGCGACAGGCGATCACTCAAACTTTGAAACATGGGCCTCTCCGGCTAGGGACGTCTGGGGGCCGCTCGCAGCGGCTCGAGGACAGTGCTGTCCTCGATTCCGGGGGTCACGGCATGACGCCCCAGCGCGTGAATGGTTCATCCTGTGGCGCATTATACGCACAGGGCGGGTCTGTCTCCATGATGGGGACACTCAAGCGCCGACCAAATCCTCTCTCGCCGGGAATTCTCTCCCCGACACGGCTCCGCCAGCCTCCTCAAAGCGCGTGGCGTGGATGCAATCACATGAGTGCATTCGGTATAGTCACATCATATAGGCAGCGTCTCGTACAGGACCTGCCTCCTTGTACATCCTCGGCACCTGGACAACAGCACATGCAGGCTCTGCCCTTTGCCTTTCTGGCCATCATCTTCTATCTCGGCGCCGGCCTGTGGCAGGGCCTGACGCTCATCCGCCGGGTACCGTCCAGACCACGTCTGGTACGCGGCCTGGCACTGGTAGCCGTCGCCTGCCATGCCGTGATCGTCTGGCTCACCATCAGCCATGGCGGCGAGCTGCACCTCGGACTGTTCGAGAGCGCCTCGCTGGTCAGCTGGGCCATCAGCCTGCTGCTGATCCTGGCCAGCATGTTCAAGCCGGTGATTGCCGGCGGTGCCGCCCTCTTCCCCGTGGCGGCCATCTGCGTCCTTGGCGTGATGAATCTTCCCAGCGCCAATACCGAGAATCCACTTTCCGCGGGACTCATCGCCCACATCCTCACCTCGGTGGCGGCACTGGCCTTCTTCAGCATCTCGGCCATGCAGGCCGGTCTGCTGTCATTGCAGCAACATGCGCTGAAGAAGCGTCACACCCGCGGCATCGTCCAGGTACTGCCCGCGCTGACCAGCATGGAGCGCGCACTGTTCGAGCTGATCTGGGCCGGAATGATCCTGCTCAGCGTGTCGATTCTCAGCGGCATGATCTACCTCGACAACCTGTTCGCCCAGCACCTCGCGCACAAGACGGTCCTGAGCTTCGGCGCCTGGGTGATCTTCGCCGTGCTGCTGTTCGGCCATCATGTCCTGGGCTGGCGCGGACAGCGCGCGGCGCGCTGGACGCTGGGCGGCTGCCTGGTGCTGGCGCTGGCCTTCTTCGGCACCAAGTTCGCCCTGCAGGTCGTGTTTTCCCACTGAGCGTCGCTGTCGTGACGGGCAGCACCCGCAGCAGCTGGTGCATTGCCGTCACGGCAGCAGTATCATGCGCGTAAATCCGCCACCGAGGACCCTTCACTCTTGAGCGACGACACCCCGCTGGGGCTGCTGTTCGGCCTGCTGGTCATCCTGATCTTCCTGTCTGCCTTCTTCTCGAGCTCCGAGACCGGCATGATGTCGATCAACCGCTATCGCCTGAGCCACCGCGAGAAGAGCGGTGAGCGCGGCGCCAAGCGCGTCACCCGCCTGCTATCTCGCCCGGACCGTCTGATCGGCGTCATCCTGATCGGCAACAACTTCGTCAACAATCTGGCAGCGTCTCTGGCCACCATCATTGCCATCCATTACTTCGGTGATGTCTCCGGCCCTGCCATCTCCACTGCCGTCCTCACCATCGTGGTGCTGATCTTCGCCGAAGTGACGCCCAAGACCATGGCCGCCGTGAATCCCGAGCGTATCGCCTATCCGGCGTCGGTGATTCTCGAACCCATGCTCAAGCTGCTCTATCCGCTGGTCTGGCTGGTCAATGGCATTTCCAATGGCCTGCTGCGCCTGTTCGGCGTTCGCGATGTCAGCGGCGGGGCCGACAGCCTGACCCGTGACGAGCTGCGCACCGTGGTCCACGAGGCTGGCAGCATGATCCCGCGCCGTCACCAGGGCATGCTGCTGTCGATCCTCGACCTCGAGAACGTCACCGTCGATGACATCATGGTGCCGCGTCAGGAAATCTTCGGTATCGACCTCGATGATGATCTCGACATCATTCTCAGTCATATCCGCGCCAGTCAGCACACGCGAGTGCCGATCTACAAGGGTGACATCAACAACATCATCGGCATCCTGCACCTGCGAAATGCGGCCCGTTTCCTGTCACTGGACGAGGTCACCAAGGCCTCCATCATCCAGGAGGCCCGCGAGCCCTACTTCATCCCGGAATCCACCCCGCTGCATACCCAGCTGCTCAATTTCCAGAAGCAGAAGCGCCGCATCGGCATCGTGGTCGACGAGTATGGCGATGTGCAGGGGCTGGCGACACTGGAGGATATCCTTGAGGAGATCGTCGGCGAGTTCACCACCGACGTGGCCGGCACCCATCAGGAAATCCATCCTCAGGACAACGGCAGCTACGTGATCGAGGGTACCGCCAACATCCGCGAGATCAACAAGGCCATCGGCTGGCAGCTGCCGACCGATGGCCCCAAGACGCTCAATGGCCTGATCCTCGAGCACCTGGAATCCTTCCCGGATGCGCCAGCCAGCCTGGCCATCGGCACGACCCGCATCGAGATCCAGCAGGTCAAGGACAACCAGATCACCTCGGCACGCTGCTGGCAGGCCTCGCGCACCACGCGCACCTGATCCAGCGCCTGCTGGGTAACGTTGCAGCGTCATGCGCGAAGGGCCCGCCATCTGGCGGGCCCTTCGCGTTCACGTCCATTGCAATGCGGTGTTGCACGCCACGGGGCGGCCAATGCCGGAGACACACGCTATCCTGTGCCTGCCCGGAACGCCGGATCGCCGGATCGCCGGATCGCCGGACCACCTTTTCCTGCACTGCCCACTACCCGCAAATGGCCCTCATGACCCAAGCCTCCTCCCCGACGACTGTCCTGCACCACCACCCCGCACGCTTCACGCTGATGCTGGCACTGATGGTGGCGCTCGCGCCTCTGGCGACCGACGCCTATCTACCCGCCATGCCTTCCATGGCAGGCGACTTCGGTGTGGACGAGCATCGCATCGGCCTCACCATCACCATGTTCTTCTTCGGCTACGCGATGGGTCAGCTGGGCGGTGGCCCGCTATCCGACAGTCTCGGGCGCCGCCCCGTCGCCCTGAGTGGTTTCGTGCTGTTTCTCGTCGCCGGACTTGGTTGCGCACTGACACGAGACTTCCACTGGCTGCTGGTCTGGCGAGTGCTTCAGGGCATCGCCACCGGCATGACCGGCGGTGTCTCGCGCACCGTGGTGAGAGACGTCGCGACCGGCAAGGACGCCGCTCGCCTGATGACCAACGTGACCATGGTACTGATGACGGCGCCACTGATAGCGCCGTCCCTGGGCGCCCTGGTGATCTCGCTGAGCCACTGGACGACGATCTTCTTCGCGCTGGGAGTCTACGGGCTGATAGTCGGTCTGATCATCCATCGCTGGCTGCCGGAGACCCACCCCGCCAGCGAGCGCACGCCCTTCAGACCACGCAACGTGCTGCGCAGCTATGGCGACGTCCTCACCACCCGGGGAGCCCCGGGGCACCTGATGCTGATCCTGTGCGGGCCCGGCATCATGTTCACCTTCATCACCAATGCCAGCTACCTGTATCAAGGGCTGCTCGGGATGACACCGCCGCAGTTCGCGCTGGCCTTCGGCGCCAATGTGGTCGCGATGTTCGTCGGCAACCGTCTCAATCACCTCGGCCTCAAGCACCTGCGCACGCGCACGCTGGTCAAGCTGGCATTGAGCGTCCAGCTGACCGGCATCACCTGGCTGCTGGGACTGGGCCTCACTGGCACGATCAGCGCCGCCATCCTGATTCCCGGCATGCTGGTGGTACTTGGCGCAGGCGCCATGATCACCCCCAACGTGATGGCGGACTACCAGTCGCTGTTCACCCGCGGCCACGGGGTCGCCAACGCCATCTCGGGCACCGCGCTCTTCCTGGGCGGCGGACTCTACGGTGCGATTGCCAGCCTGTGGCTGAACGGCTCCAACATGCTGCCGGTACCGCTGGTCATGCTTGCCGCATGCCTGGTGGGCGGCATCGGCTTCTGGGTCACCCGCCACACCGCGCCATCCAATCAGCCTGCCGCCCACGGCAGCAGCTCCAGCGCCCCCGCGTAAGCGCCATCACTGTCCACAGAACGTGAACCGCATACGTAAAGACGCCGCCCGTGAAGCCACGGACGGCGTCTTTTTTTCAGGGAACGCTCTTGCGCTCACCACGTGAGGGGGCAGCCACCCTCGACCAGAGCAGCTTCACCCCGTCATTGGCAGTCCGCCAGGCGTGTCGCCTTGCGATGCAGATCGCGCACGGCCTCTTCCAGCTCCGCAGCCTTGACGTTCTCCGGCGCGAAGGTGCGACCGACGCACAACTCCACCCGACCACGCAGGCGACGCGGCCACTTGGCAAAGGCCGGTCCGCCGCCGTGGGAGAACCACGACCCCCACAAGCCCCCCAGAGCCATCGGGATCACCGGCGCCGGATCACGCGCCAGGATCAGCTCCAGCCCACGCCGGAAGCGTCCCACTTCCCCATCTCGCGTCAGCTTGCCTTCCGGGAAGATCATGACCACCTCGCCCTCGCGCAGCGCCTTGCCGACCTCTTCCAGTGAACGGCGCACACCGGCGGGGTCCTTGCGCGAGGAATCCACCGGAATGGCCCCCGCAATGCGGAAGAACCACTTGAGCCAGGGAGAGTGATAGATCTCGGCATCCATCAGAAACCGCAATGGGCGCGGGCTGGCGCCGCCGAGTATCAGCGCATCCATGAAGCTGACGTGGTTGCACACCACCAGTGCCGCGCCTTCCGCCGGTATCCGCCAGCGCCCCTTGAGGTGCAGCCGATACATCAGGTGAATGAGGATGAAGATGATCAGCCGCAGGAAGGGCCGCGGGTCACGCAGCATGCAGATCACCGCGATCAATCCACTGATCAAGGACAGCAGCAGCAGGAAGTCCGGAATATCACGCCCCATCACGCCCAGCACCAGAATGCCGGCACCGGCCGAGAGCACCATCAGCAATGCATTGAACACATTGTTGGCCGCGATCATGCGCGCGCGATGGTCCTCGGGGCTGCGCAGCTGCAACAGCGTGTAGAGCGGCACGATATACAGGCCGCCGCCGAAGCCGATGACGCCGAGATCCAGCCACATGCGCCAGAATCCGGCGATGCCCAGCAGCTCGATCAGCGGCGTGGCCATCTGGGCCTCAGCCAGCGCCGGGCGCAAGGCAAGGTCCAGCCCGCCGGCAAAGATGATCAGCGCCCCGAAGGGCACAAGCCCTGTCTCGAGTCGTCCGCGCGAGACACGCTCACAGGCCAGCGACCCCAGGCCAATGCCGATGGCAAAGGCCGCCAGCAGGGCCGATGTCGCCCCTTCGGCCCCATGGACGATATCCCGCGCATACGCCGGTAATTGCGTCAGATAGCTCGCGCCGAGGAACCAGAACGCACTGATGCCGAGCAGCGCCCAGCGTAGCCGACGATTGCTCAGCCCCTCGCGCATCACCGCCACGCTGCCGGACAGCGGCCGCCAGGGCACCGGCCCCGGAGAAGCGGAAGGCGCCGGAGGAATGCGCATGGCAGCCAGTACGCCCAGCACCGCCAGCGACACCAGCGATGCCGACAGCGCCCAGCGCGCCAGCTCACCGCCCAGCGCCATCAAGGCCGCAGCCGCCAGGGTACCGACCAGAATGGCGAGGAAGGTGCCCAGTTCGACCCAGGCGTTGCCACTGACCAGCTCATCGGCCTTGAGATGCTGAGGCAGGATGGCGTACTTGACCGGGCCGAACAGCGCGGACTGGGTGCCCATCATGAACAGCAGCGCCAGCAAGAGCTCCCAGGCCTCGAAGATCAAGGCACCCGCCGCCACGCTCATGGTGGCAAGCTCCAGCCACTTGAGCCTGACGATCAGCCGCTGCTTGTCGAGGCGGTCCGCCAGCAGGCCACCCCAGGCGGAAAACAGCAGAAAAGGCAGGATGAACAACCCGGCGGCCAGATTGTTGACGACGCCGGTGTCCCAACCGCGCTGCTCGATGACCACGAAGGTCAGCAGCAGCAGCAGCGCGTTCTTGAAGAGATTGTCATTGAAGGCCCCGAGGGCCTGGGTCCAGAAGAAGGGGGCAAAGCGTGGCCGCCGCAGAAGGTCTCGACTCATCGCCCTGCTTCCGTGGCATCCCCCGAGCCTGCAGCCTCGCTGCGCACCTTGAGCCCCGCCAGCATGGTATCCAGCAGCTGGTCGAGCAGTTCCGTGACTTCCAGCGGCTGTCCTTGCCACAGACCCAGGCGTTCATTCATGCCCAGCTGGACCAAGCCATGCACGCTGCCCCACAGGGTTCGCGCCATGCGCTTGGCTTCCACTGACTCCACCTTGGGAGCGTACTCGACCAGAGCCAGCTCCACTCGCTCGAACAAGCCTTCGATCATGGCGTTCTGACGCTGATCCAGCTCCCCTTCCTGGGCCAGCGGGAAATCGAACAGCAGCTGCCAGCGATAGGGGTCGCGCTGGGCAAAGCCCCAATAGGCTCGCGCCAATGCCTTGAGACGCTGGGAGGGGCTCGGGGTCTCCTGCCCGGCAATCGCATCGCGCAGACGGTCCAGGGTCGTCAGATTGACGTGCTGGAGCAGGTTGCCAAAACTGCCGTAGAGCTTGAGCAGGGTACTGGGGGCGCAACCGACTTCGCGAGCCAGGTTGCGCAAGGACAAGGCGTGAACGGGCTGCTGCTTGAGCCATTCATCGCATGTCTCCATTACCCGCGCATGCAGCGCTTCCGGTGCATGCTGACGTGGACGGGCCATCGAATTCCTCTGGTGCTGAGATGCGTTACCGCGCAGCGAATCTGGCGCGGTGTGTGTCCGGACTGCGCGGGTTGGCAGAAAGAGTCACGATACCTGAGCATCCTGCTCTTGAAGCGCCCCGTGTCAGCCATTGAATCGAACAGTGTTTCCGTCCAGCATATCGAGACTGAGCACAAACGCAAGCGCCACCAAGGTGTGGCATGCTGGCGACTGCCGCGTGCAGCGGGGCTCTCGCGCTCATGATTGGGCAATGCGTCGCCCTGCATGTTCCCCCCTGCCCTTCATCTCAAAGGATTTCCGTGGCCGGACGCCTGTACCTTCCCCCGTTTCCCGAAGACCTGCCGCCCAGTGAACTGTTCGGATCACTCGCGACGCCTGCCCTCACGCGTCAGCTGCGGGAGGAGCGCCTGGTGAGCGCCAATCGCGCTCCACGCCTGCCGGTCTCGATGCTGCGCCTGGAAGGCCCGAGGCTTCGCCAGGTGCCAGCGCTCTGGGGGCTGACGCCCAGCTGGCTGGAGGTCATGGACCACGCGCCCCACGTGGCGCGCGCCGAGTCGCTGGAAACGCGACGCATGTTCCGCGAATCCTTTACCAGTCAACGGGCACTGATTCCCGTCGGTGGGGTCTATGTCTGGAAGGAACAGCCGCGCATGAAGCAGCCCTTTCTGGTCACGCACGCCACCCGCGCTCCGCTGTTGCTCGCCGCGCTGTGGACCCGCCACTTCAGCCCCCCGCTGATGGAAGGACTGCCCCCCGAGGGGCGCGACAGCTTCGCCTTGATCAGCGTGGCGTGCGCGGGTGTCACCGCACGTCTGACCGACCGCATGCCGGCGGTGATCGCACCGCATCAGGTGCGGGAATGGCTGAGCGCCGATACCCCGCTGGACAGGGTACGTGCCATGCTGACACCGGACGCCAGCCTCGCGGCCTTCCCCGTCGCTCGCCGGGTCAATGATCCCGCGCACCAGGAATGGAGCGTCGCGCACCCCACCGGCCCGATGCTGAGCTGAGAGACGCCACTCGGCGCCCGGACAGCATGCTCAGATCGGGAACGCTGAATCCAGGCCGGTCAGACACGCGTATCGCTAGAAGGGGAGCACATCCTCGGACCTGCGCTGCTCGTGAGGCGTTGCTGATCTACCTGCGCGCTTGCGACGCATGAATCGCCCTTATCGAACCACCATGCCAGTGTCATCGGTGCCGTGAACCAGGAGAGAAGATGTCCTTGCCATCAGGATTCCGTCCGCTCGCATTGAGCGCTGCCATTGCCGCCATCGTCATCACCGGCCTGTCGCCCGGCGTCAGCCTGGCCGATTCCTCCACGCCCCCCGCACCGTCCTCCATGACGACAGCCACCGCGGCCTCTGCCATCACCCAGGCAGGCCCGGTGATCAAGAGCGCCAATGACCAGCGCGACTATCGCAGCCTGACGCTCGACAATGGCCTCAAGGTGCTGCTGGTGAGCGACCCGGCGGCTGACAAGGCTGCCGCTGCCATGGACGTGGAAGTGGGCAGCGCCCAGGACCCCGATGACGTTCCCGGACTTGCTCACTTCCTCGAGCATATGCTGTTCCTCGGCACCGATCGTTATCCAGAGCCTGATGCCTACCAGGAATTCATCACCCGTCACGGCGGACAGCACAACGCCTTCACCGCCAGCCAGGACACCAACTACTTCTTCGATATCGCACCGGATGCCTTCGCCGAGGCCCTGCCGCGCTTTGCCCGCTTCTTCGTCGCACCACAGTTCAATGCCGACTACGTCGACCGCGAGCGTCATGCCGTGCATTCCGAATATCAGGCACGCCTGCAGGATGACGGGCGGCGCGTGAATGAGGCTGTCGAGCAGGCGCTCAATCCAGAGCACCCCTTCAACCGCTTCAGCGTCGGCAGCCTCGAGACACTCAAGGACAGCGAGGCCGGCAGCCTGCGCCAACGCCTGGTGGACTTCTATCAGGCGCATTACGGCGCCGGCGTGATGCGCCTCACCCTGGTCGGCCCCCAATCGCTGGACACGCTGGAGTCACTGACGCGCCACAACTTCTCCGATGTCCCGAATCGCGAGCTCTCACGGCCACAGATCGACGCGCCGCTGGTCACTGCCGATGAGCTGCCCGCACGCGTGGAGGTCAAGGCACTCAAGCAGGAGCGCGAGCTCGACTTCATGTTCCCCATCGAGGACCCCGTCGCACAGTATCGCGTCAAACCGGTCAGCTACCTTGCCAATCTCATCGGACATGAAGGGGAAGGCAGCCTGCTGGCGGTACTCAAGGACAAGGGCTGGGCGGATGGGCTCTCGGCCGGCGGCGGCCCGAGCGATGGCGAGAATGCCCTGCTCAGCATCAATGTCACCCTGACGCCCGAGGGCGCCCGGCACCAGCCGGCAATCCGCGCCGCGCTGTTTGACTATCTGGCATTGATTCGCCAGCAGGGCCTGGAGGAGTGGCGCTACAAGGAGCAGGCGGCGCTGGGCGAGCAGGAATTCCGCTTCCAGCAGCGCAGCTCTCCCGTGGACCTGGCCAGCAGCCTGGCCATGATGATGACGCGCTATCCGGTCAAGGATGTACTGGCCGCGCCCTACCTGATGCAGGACTATGACGCCGAGCTGATCGAGTCGACCCTTGATCGCCTGACGCCAGAGAATCTGCTGGAGGTCTACTCCGGCCCTGATGTCACGGGCGACCAACAGGGCAAATGGTTCAAGGCGCCCTATACCCTGACGCGCCTCACGGACGATGCCGTCGCCCGTGCCGGAGACGATCCCTCGCTGGCCGCCCGGCTTGCCCTTCCGGCCCCCAATCCTTATCTGGCCAGCGACTTCCAGGTCCTGAATCTGCCCGATGCGCCGCCACGTCAGCTGATCGACGAGCCCGGCGCCGAACTCTGGTATCAGGGTGATGACAGTTTCGGGGTCCCGAAGGCCGAGTGGCGCTTCGGGCTGCTCAACCCCGCCGTGAGTGCCTCGGTCGAGGATGAGGTCATGAGTCGCGTATTGGCGGCGTGGCTGAACGACAGCCTGAATGCCCGCCTGTACCCGGCACGTCTGGCCGGACAGGATGCTCTGGCCTATGCCCATGGCCGCGGCATCACGCTGCAGTTCAGTGGCTGGCGCGACGGCCAGCAGCCGGAAATGCGCGAGGTGCTGGATCAACTGGTCAATGGTGACATCGACTCTCAACGACTGGCACGCATCACGCAGCGCATGACACGCAGCCTGAGCAATCGCGCCCAGGCGCCCCTGTACACGCAGCTGGGCCGCAGTCTCAGTGAAGCGCTGGTCGGCCAGCCCACCACCGTCTCGCAGCAGCAGGACGTGCTGGCGCAGGTCACCAGCGAACGTCTGGACGCCTTCCGCAAGCGCTTCCTGGCACGCCTGCATGTCCAGGCCATGGTGACAGGCAACCTGAGCGACACTCAGGCACGCGAGACCGGTCAGCTGGTGATCAATGGCCTGGCCCCCCGCGTCACGCGCGACGGCATCCCGGAGCTTGCCATCCACCGGGTGGACCAGCCCCTCGCGTTGCGACCGGAGAGCTCACGCGGCGATGCCGGCGCACTGCGCTACCTGCAGGGCAAGGATCGCACGCTCGAGAGTCAGGCCAGTCTGGCCGTGCTGGGCCAGCTGATCGAAGCCCCGTTCTACAGCCGGCTGCGCACCGATGAGCAACTGGGCTACATCGTCTCGGCCAGCTACTCCCCCATGCTGGATGCCCCGGGCCTGAGCCTGCTGGTCCAGTCGCCTTCCAAGGACAGCAAGACCCTGTTCTCGCGCATGGATGCCTTCTTCACGACCTTCGATGAGCGCATCACGGCGCTGGATGAAGCCACGCTCGCCAGCTATCGCAGTGCAGTGATCGATGGTCTCGAGCAGAAGCCGCGCCGCCTCTCCGAGCTTGCATCACGCAACTGGAGCGAACTGAGCTTCGGCTGGACCGACTTTGATCGCCGCCAGCAGCTGATCCTCGCCGTGGAGCAGGTCAGCGTCCAGGATATCCGTGACGCCTGGCAGCAGGTGACTCAGGCGGCGCCGCTGGAACTGGCCTTTGATCCCGAGATCCCCAGCGACTTCGATCAGCGCCTGCCGACGCTCGCGCTCCCCCTGCTGCCGGAGGCGCCACGTGCCGAGCACGGTGCCACCAGCGCCGCTCCCTCGGCGCAACCTGCGGGCAATGCCCAGCATTGATCGCGCCACGCGTGCATGCCCGACGGCCAGGCGGGTCAGTCAGAACGCTTCCGTGAGGAACGGAGCCGTGAAGTGAAGGGCAGATCAGAGACGCGTGGAGCGTCAGTTTTTTCCGAGAGATGAACGACACGACCCCGGCGAATTCGCCGGGGTCGTGTCGTTGTGGCTGCGAGAATTTCGAGAATCAGCCAAAGGCCTGTGGCGGCATGATGCCTTCCACATACATCGCCAGTTCTTCCAGAATCTGCACGCGCGCCGGATCCTGCTCGTTCTGGGCCAGACGCTGGATCTCGCTGACGAAGCCCTTCACGGTCAGGCTGGCGACCTGCTCGTCATTCATGCGCTCCCAGCGCCACTGCTCCCAGCGCTCCCGCTCGGCTGAATCAAGCGTGTAGCCGTAGCTGCGTGCGCGGTAGCGGAACAGCATCTCCTCGAGCCGCCCATCCTGGAAGGCGAAGGGCGTGTCATCCAGTGCCTCGGGGTGAGAGGCACGCACGCGCTCCATCTCCTTGCGGTCCGCGGGCGAGAAGAAGCCTCCCGAATAGAGCATCAGGTCCGGGTCAGCCGGGCCGGCCGGCGGCGTCTCGGCAAACACCTGGGCGACCTTCACGCCGACCCCCGCATTGTCCTTGAGCCACTTCCAGTGCTCACGACATCGTGCAGGGTCGAGCTTGAGGCGCGCGACGATCTCGCCGTATTCCCCCTGGTGAGGGCCGGAGACATCCTTGAGCGCCGTCGCCGGCATCAGCACCGGGCTCTTGTTGAGATGAATGACCTTGAGGGGGATGCGCTCCTCACCTTCCGCCAGGTCATCCGCACTGGCGAACACCCGCGCCCGAATCTCCTCGGGAGTGAGATCCATCAGCGGTGCCGGGTCCACCGACAGGTCATAGACGATGACGCCATTGGCATTGGAGGGGTGCTCCGCCAGCGGCACCACCAGCGCACCGCATGCTCGCGAGGCCGGATAGCGACGTGAGATGTGCAGCATCGGCTTGCGCGCACCGATGTCCAGCAGGCTGGCGACATGACGCTTGTTGCGCAGCTTGAGCAGATACTCGAAAAGCCGGGCATTGCGTGACTTGAGCAGACGCGCCAGGGCGATGGTGGCCCGCACATCGACCAGGGCATCGTGCGCGCCGGCATGCTCGATGCCATTGGCGGCCGTCAAATCTTCCAGACGGAAGCTGGGGGCTCCGTCCTCGCGCCGCGGCCACTCGATCCCCTCGGGGCGCAGCGCATGGAAGGCGCGCACCACATCGATCAGGTCCCAGCGCGAATTGCCGTTCTGCCACTCACGCCCGTAGGGGTCGAGGAAGTTGCGATAGAACAGGTGACGGCTGACTTCATCATCGAAACGCAGGCTGTTGTAGCCCACCGAGCAGGTGCCCGGCACGCTCATCTCGTCGTTGATGCGCCCGGCGAACTCGGCCTCCGGCAGGCCGCGACGCTCGGCCTGCTGCGGCGTGATCCCCGTGATCAGGCACGCCATCGGATGAGGCAGGAAGTCGTCAGCGGGCTTGCAGAAGAGCGTCAGCGGCTCACCGATCTCGTTGAGCTCCGCATCAGTACGAATGGCGGCAAACTGCGATGGACGATCGCGGCGCGGGTCGGCGCCGAAGGTCTCGTAGTCGTGCCACAGGAAGGTGGGCTCTGCCACAGGAAATCTCCACGCGGACGGTCAGAAAATGCCCCTGCCAGAACACCGCGCCCGAGGGGGGCGATGTTCTGGCAGGAAAGTCGTACGAATCAGCGGTTGTCGAGTCTGCTCATGCCTCGCCGGGGCGCGGCAGAGTGACGTTCAGCTCGAGCACCGAACAATCATCCTCGCGGTCCAGCGAGATGTTGATGGCATCCTGATCGACCTGAACGTACTTGCGAATCACCTCCAGCAGCTCACGCTCCAGCATCGGCATGTAATCCGGCTGGTCACGCTGACTGCGCTGGTGAGCCACGATGATCTGCAGCCGCTCCTTGGCGACATTGGCCGTCTTCTTGCGCTCTCGCTTCAGAAAATCCAGTAATTTCACTTGCGCCCCCCTCCAAACATTCTGGCCAGCAGACCGCGCTTCTCGACTTCATGGAAGCGCAGCTGGACTTCCTCGCCCAACAGGCGGGAAACGCAGTCCACATAGGCCTGACCAGCATCGCTCTTCTGGTCGTGGGTCACCGGCACCCCCTGGTTGGAGGCGCGCAGCACGGCCTCCGACTCGGGAATCAGGCCGATCAGCGGGATCGACAGGATTTCCTGGATGTCCGTCAGATTCAGCATGTCACCCCCGGTCACGCGCGCCGGATGGTAGCGGGTGATCAGCAGGTGTTCGCGCACCGGAGAATCGCCGTTCTCGGCACGGCGTGTCTTGGAAGACAGCAGACCGATGATGCGATCGGAATCGCGCACCGAGCTGACTTCCGGGTTGGTGACCACCACCGCTTCATCCGCGAAGTACATCGCCAGCTGGGCACCGCGCTCGATACCGGCCGGGGAGTCACAGATGACGTAGTCGAATTCTTCCCGCAGGCTTTCGAGCACCTTCTCGACGCCTTCCAGCGTCAGCGCATCCTTGTCACGGGTCTGGGAGGCCGGAAGGATATGCAGGTTGTCGATGCGCTTGTCGCGGATCAGCGCCTGCTTGAGATTGGCCTCGCCCTGGATGACGTTGACGAGGTCGTAGACCACGCGCCGCTCGCAACCCATGATCAGATCCAGGTTGCGCAGACCCACATCGAAATCGATCACGACGGTCTTGTTGCCGCGCAGAGCCAGTCCGGTGGCAATGGCGGCGGCGCTGGTCGTCTTGCCGACTCCGCCCTTGCCTGACGTCACTACGATAATCTTGGCCAAAGGTATCTTCCTTGCTGAGAGTCCCCCGTGAAACGGGGATCACCGGTAAATATTGGATATCGTTCGAGGCACGCCGGCATCACTCAACCGAGGCGTGCGATACAAAGCTGGTCATGTTCGAGCACGACTTCGACACTGGCACCCAGCAGACGATTGTCGATGTCGTCCAGGCGCTTGTAGGTTCCCGCTACCGAAAGCAGCTCGGCATGCAGTTCCTTGCAGTAGATGCTGGCGTTGCGATCGCCATGGATGCCGGCCAGCGCCCGGCCGCGAAGGGCGCCATAGATGTGCACGCTGCCGGCGGCCAGAATCTCGGCACCGGCATTCACGGCACCGATGATCACCAGATCACCCTCTGGCGCGCTGACCTGCTGCCCTGAGCGCACGGTACCACGGTAAACCTTGCTGGCATGGGCCGGCACCTCAACGACCGCGGCTTTTTCGTCCGCGACAGTCGCCTCTGGCTCGTCGGCGGGAGTCGCTTTCGCCTCAGGCTCGACAGTCGTGACCGGCGGCACGGACTCCAGCGTCCGGCCGCGATTTTCCTGGGGCGGGAACCACCCGAGACCCAATGCCCAGGCAGACTGGCGCACCGGGTCGCCACCACCGCGCACCGCCACCGGCAACAGCTTGTGGCCGCGACACACGGCGCAGATGCGCTCCAGCGCCAGGTGCGGCTCGTCGAGCTTCTCGACGCTCAACACCACCGGCGTGTGCTGAAAGAAGGCGGGGGACTGGCTGAGTTTGCTGACCAGTTGGGCACGGATCTGCTCCGGGTCTCCACTGACCAGTTCCATGACCGTCATCGGCAGCATGCCGCCTTTGAAGGTGAAGGCCTGGGAGGCCCTGTCCGTACTGAGACTCATGACCTGACTCCGGGTTGCGTGAGGGAAGTGACACCCTCCGACACTCGTGAAAGAAGCTCGTGACGCTCGAGACATCCCTGGGATGGCATCCCGAAGCAGAAGGCCATCTGCCCGGCAGGCAGATACCTGCCCGACGACTCATGCGGTGAAACGCCGAGGCCAGACGCCCCATCTCCCCGCGACGCAGTGCGACTTCTGCAGGAAGCGAGCTTCGTGATGACGTATCACCCGAGCGAGGAATGGCCTTTCATGAACCATCGCTCTGCTGAACAAAGCTATGTGAGCTGACACGGCGCTGCAACTGATGATACGGCCAGCAGTCCACACTGTCAGGTGTCGCGAGGCCACGACGCACGAAAGAGTCATCTCGTGATGACCTGACTCATCCCGCGCGAAGGCGCTCGGCAGACACTCTCCCCCGGTTTCCCTGCACCGATGGGCGCGTGAGACCACACAACATGGCCTCGTGACTGATAAGATAGCGGGGTGACGAAATTCATGCGCCGTCACCCCGGTTCACCGACAGACCCGAGTGTCCTGGTCCTGTCCGAGTGACTGGCCGCTGTTGCGCCCCTCTATTTTTTTGCCTGGATAACCGCTCTCTCATGACCGGACTGCTTTCCCGCCTCACTGGCCGCCTGTTCGCCCCTCGCTGGCAGCATGCCAACCCGACCATTCGCTCCGCTGCCGCGGCCCAGCTGGACCCTGAAACGCCGGATCAGCGCCAGATACTCGAGTCTCTGATTCTCGAGGACCCTGCGCTTGAGGTGCGTCATGCCGCTCTGGCACGCATGGCGACACCGGAGCGACTGCTGCCGCTGCTGGACCGGGCCGACGGGCTGGTACGCGAGCGACTCGTCGAGCTGCTGAGCGGTGGTCAGGATGCCCCCTCCCTGCTGGATCGCGAACAGCTGGTCGCACGCCTCGATGACAATGAGCTGCTGGCCGCCATCGCGGCGCGCGGGGACAATCAACAGTTGCGTCTGGTCGCGCTGGAACGTCTCACAGATGAAGCCGCCCTGATCCATCAGGCCTGCCACAACAGCATCGCGGCGGTGCGCCATGCCGCCGCCGCTCGCATCACCAGTCAGGACGGGCTGGAGCAGCTGGTGCGCGGCGCCAGACGCGATCGTCACGTCCAGCGTCAGGCCCGCGACACGCTCGCCCAACGCCGCGCGGATGCCCAGCAGGCAGACGCTCTCAATGCCAGCCGTGACAACCTGCTGGGTCAGATGGAGAAGCTGCCGCGTCAGGCCTGGGAAGACAGCGTGCCATCACGCTATCGCTCACTGCTGCGCGAGTGGGAGCGACTGCCGGCCGCCGACCACGACGTCCAGCAGCGTTTCGAGGAAGCGCGTCTGCAGGCGTACAAGGTCATCAGCGATCATGAAGCCCGTGAACAGGCCATCCGTGAGCATGAACGCCTGAGCGCCAACCTGAGCACCCACCTGGAAGATATCCTCACGGCCCTGCACCAGGCGCGCGCGGACCTCCTCAGTCGCGAGTGCGTCAATGATCACGACTTCGCCAGCCTTCAGGCTCAGCGTCGTCTGCAAGGCGAACGCTGGCGCGAGCTGACCGACCAGTTCTCGGCCCCGGCCGAACTGCTCGAACGTCATCAGCGCCTGCAGCAACAGCTGCAGGACCCGCTCGATGCCTGGTACCGCCATCAGCTGTGTCAGGGCGAGATGGACGCGGCGCTGGTCGACAATGACCTGGAACAGATGGCACGTCTCGAGCGTGAGATCGCCTGGCCGGCAGAGCTGCCGCTCACCAGAACGCTGCATGCCGTGCGCCAGGCGCTGGAGGCAGCTGCACCGCAGGCGACGACCGGTGACGAGAGTGCCGACGAGGCCGCCGCGACCGATGAGCCCGCCACGGACAGCAGCGACAAGCCCCGAACGCTTGATCTGGAAGCCATCAGCGCCGAACTGGATCAGCTGGACACCTACCTGGAAGCCGGCAAGCTCAAGCCCGCCAGTCGCCTGCATCGTTCACTGCGCGACCGCACCGAAGGCCAGCTCGACAGCGAGCGTCAGACGCGCCTTCGTCAATTGGGCGCTCGCGTCGCGGAGCTGCGTGACTGGCAGAACTTCGTCGCCGCTCCCAAGCGTGAACAGCTGCTGGAAGCCATCACCACATTGGCCGAGCGCGAGGACCTCAGTGATGAGCAGCGCGACCGCCAGCATCAGCAACTGATTCAGCAGTGGCGCAGCCTGGGCGATGCCGCTGCCAGCCGTGAGTCCAGCCAGTCCTTCCGCAGCGCCTCGGACAGCATCAAGCAACAGCTGCAGGATTACCGCGAAGCGCGCAAGCAGGCGCGCGAGCACAACCTTGCCATGCGTGAGGCGCTCTGTGAGCAGCTGGAATCGCTCAATGGACACGCCATGGGCGATGCGGACCCGGACGCCCTGCGCCAGATCCGCGACCGCGCACGCGAAGAGTGGCGCCGTCACACTCCGGTACCGGCAGGCCCGGGCCGCCAGCTGTCGCATCGCTTCGGTGAAGCGCTGACCGCGCTGCAAGGCTTGATCGACCAGCGCGCCGGCGAGATCGCCGCGGCCAAGCAGGCATTGGTGGACGCCGCCGAAGCGCTGGCCGATGAAGACGCTCCGGCACGTGCGCGCGCCGAGCAGGCCAAGGCACTGCAGACTCGCTGGCGGGAACTGGGCCGTGCCCCCAAGGGCGAGGAGCAACGCCTGTGGTCTGCCTTCCGCGCCGCCTGCGACCGCATCTTCGCCGCACGTGATCAGGACCGTGAAGCGCGTGACACGCGCGAGCAGGTCCGCCTCGAACAATGGCAGGCTCTGATCGAGCGCCTCGATAGCTGGGAACCGACGACCCTGGATGACGCCGCCCAGCTGGACGACGCCCTCAAGGAAGCCGACGCGCTGGGTGCCCTGCCGCGTGGCAAGCGCGGTGACGGCATGCGTCGGCGCTGGAATGGCATTCTCAAGCGTCGCGAACAGCGCCTGGATGAACTCCATGCCCAGCAGCTGCGCCAGGAATGGCAGCAGTGGCGCGACCTGCTGGAGCAACATGCCGTCGCCGATGCCAGTGCACGCCAGGGCAATATCGAGGATGTCGAACTCCCCGAGTCATCGGCGTTCGACGATGCCAGCCGCCAGGCCAATGCCGCGCGCAACCAGATGCGCCGTGCCGAGCCGGTCAGCGCCAATGCCGCCAATGAGCGCCTCGCGGAGCTGCGTGTCCATCTGGCGATCCTGTTCGAGGCGCCGCTAGGTGCGGAAGACGAATCGCGGCGCCTGACCGTTCAGGTGGCCCGCATCAATCAGCAACTGGGCGAGCGCCTTGAGCGTGATGAGGAACTCGACGAGGTGCTGGATGCGCTGCTGGCCAATGGTCCGCTGGACTGGGAAGCCTGGCAGGCCGAGTTGCCGCGCTTCGATGCCCTGTTCAACCACTGACGGCGTCGGGTCGGCATAGACAGTCAGCTGACCGACACCCTACGACGACGAAGCCCCCGTCTCTCCTCGAGACGGGGGCTTCGTGGTGTTCACGACAGGAAAAGTGCGCTTGCCCCTCTCCTGTCTGATCCTGGTTCCTGTGAGTGCGCTCTGCGGCCTCTTGTACGCTTGATGGCCTCTTCCGCCCTGCCGGGTTCTGCCACCCTGCGGGTACGTCGCGAGACGCCGGGGCGCATGAGCACGAACGGACATCAGCCCATGAACTGGCCACCATTGATGTCCAGATTGGCACCGGTGATGAAACCGGATTTCTCGTCCGCGAGGAATGCCACCGCGCGAGCGATCTCGTCCGGCTGACCATAACGCTTGACCGGAATCGTCTCGCGGATGGATTCACGAATCTCTTCCGGAATCTTCATGATCATGTCGGTGGCGATATAGCCCGGCGACAATGTATTGACGGTGATGCCCTTGGTCGCGGTTTCCTGTGCCAGCGCCATGGTCAGACCATGCATGCCCGCCTTGGCGGCCGAGTAGTTCACCTGACCGAACTGGCCCTTGCGGCCGTTGATGGAGGAAATGTTCACGATGCGGCCGTACTTGTGCTCCAGCATGTCATTGATGACGGCACGGCAGGTATTGAAGACGCTATCGAGGTTGCAGTTGATGACTTCGCGCCACTGCTCGTAGCTCATCTTGCGCATGGAGGTATCACGCGTGATCCCTGCGCAGTTGACGAGCACGGCCACCGGCCCGAAGCGCTCGCGAATTTCATTGACGCCTGCCTGACAGGCTTCGAAGTTGTCCAGCTCGATACCGGAAAGCGCGATGTTCTCGAACCCGGCAGCACGCTGTTCCTGCAACCAGCCTTCTGCCTTTTCCTTGTTCCTGTAACCGGCAATCACCTGGTACCCCTGGCTCGCCAGCTCACGACAGATGGCGGAACCGATGCCACCGGTGCCACCGGTGACCCATGCAACGGGTGCTGTTTGCGTCATGTTATTGTCTCTCCCTGTTCCTGGAACGTCCTGTGCCCGCAAGAGAGCACAGCATGGCATTTCGCCGTTGATCGCTCATCGACTGGCTGGCGATCTTCCGGTAACGACAAACACTGACAGGCGTCTCTGACAGCATGGCGACAACCGTGCGCTCGGTGAAGACTGTCACCGCCCTGCGCGAGGCGTGTCACTCTCAGTATGGACAGGATTCCCACGGAAAGTATGTAGCAGATCTCTCACATTGATTGAGGTCAATTCCATCACCCTCGCTCCCCCCCATCGCCTGGCCGCCTCAGGAAAGTCTTCCGGCTGATTACGGGATAACGGTTGACTCAGCACTGTATATCCTTATACTACGCCCCACGTTGATGCGGGGTGGAGCAGTCTGGTAGCTCGTCGGGCTCATAACCCGAAGGTCATCGGTTCAAATCCGGTCCCCGCTACCAGCAAGCGCCAGCAGTTTCGGCACTTGGGAAACAACGTGATGTTGCGGGATGGAGCAGTCTGGTAGCTCGTCGGGCTCATAACCCGAAGGTCATCGGTTCAAATCCGGTTCCCGCTACCAACCTCTGATGCGTCAGAGTTGGAGCAAAGGCAGTACCCAGTGTTGCGGGGTGGAGCAGTCTGGTAGCTCGTCGGGCTCATAACCCGAAGGTCATCGGTTCAAATCCGGTCCCCGCTACCAAGAATTCGAAAGGCCTGATGCCCTGCATCAGGCCTTTTTCGTATGCGTGACATTCCTGTGCGAGGATATCGACGAGGCCAGCGCCCGGACCTCATTCCTCCCATTCTCCACACCCATCACCTTCACACTCATCACGTCAGTCTCGAAGGAGTGCCTGCATGCGCCACTGGCTGGTCAAGACCGAACCCGACGCCTTCTCGCTGGAAGACCTGCGCCGCGAGTCGCCGGCACTCTGGGATGGCGTGCGCAACTATCAGGCGCGCAACTCCCTGCGCGAGATGCAGCTCGGGGATGTCGTGCTCATCCAGCACTCCAGCTGCAAGGTACCTGCAGTGGTCGGGCTGGCCGTGGTCAGCGAGCTCGCCCTGCCGGACCCGACAGCCAGCGACCCCGAGCACAAGGGCTTCGACCCTCGCCAGATGGCGGACCTCGAGGCCGGCAAGGCGCCGCGCTGGGTCGCTCCGCGCCTGCGCTATCTGCGTTCGCTGCGCAGTGCACTTCCCATCGCGCGCCTGAAGGCGAAGCCCGAGCTGGCCGACAGTCACCTGGTCCGCCGTGCCCGCCTTTCCGTCATGCCATTGAGCGAGGACGAGATCCAGTGCATCGCCCGCCTGGCCGGGGACGACCTCAAGCCTTGAGACCCCCGCCCGCACCAGATGACCCCTGCACATCTTGAACTCGCCCGCCGCGGCCCGCATCATCAGGCCAGCCGGCTCGCGTGCGAGCCTTGAATCGCAGACACTTCCGGGGCATGCATCATGATCATCGATCCCAATACCGGCCAGCCACTGACCGGCAATGACACCACCGCCGCCCAACCGCAGGGCGTGGTAGGCGGAGCTGCTGCCAGCGCCCCCCGCCAGGCAGAAGACGCCAACACCTACATCATCGATGTCGACATGAGCAATCTGCAGCAGGTCCTCGAGGCCTCGCAGCAGGTACCGGTGCTGTTGGACTGCTGGTCTCCCCAGAGCGAGCATTGTCGCGTCCTGACGCCGATTCTCGAGATGCTGGCCCGTGAGTATGCCGGTGGCTTCATCCTCGCCAAGCTGAACGCCGAGGAACAGCAGGACATCGCTGCCCAGCTGGGAGTGCGCTCGGTACCCGACGTCAAGCTGGTCATCCAGGGCGGCCTGGCAGGCAACTTCACCGGCGCCCGCCCGGAAGCCGAGATTCGCCAGTTCCTCGAGCAGCACAAGGTGATGCCTGCTGCCGGTGCCGGCCCCAGCCTCGCCGAGCAGGCCGCCAGCGCACTGGAAACCGGCGACCTGGCCACCGCCAAGGCGATTTACCAGCAGCTGGCGCAGGAATCCCCCGAGACACCGGACTACCGCATCCAGCTCGCCTCGGTCCTGGTCGCCGAAGGCAACGGCGAAGAGGCCCGCCAGCTGCTGGACTCCCTCAAGCCGGAAGACCGCGATGGCCCGAAGGCGCGTGGTGTGCGTGCACGCATCGATTTCATCGCCGAGGCGCCGAGCCCGGAAGAGGTCCAGGCCATGATCGAGCGGGATGACAGCGAGGCCCGCTACCAGCGCGCCATGCGTGATCTTGCCGATGGCCACTACGAGCTGGCGCTCGATGCCCTGATCGGCCTGATGAAGACCGACCGCCAATACGGGGATGATCTGGCCCGCAAGACGCTGCTGCGCGTGTTCGATGCCCTCGGCGCGACCCATGAGCTGACCGTGCGCTTCCGCCGCCAGCTGTTCGCCCTGATGTACTGAGTCGCAGACGGCAACCACCTTCCCACGACAAGGGGCCCCGAGGACGTGAGTTGTCCTCGGGGCCCCTTGTCGCAGGTAGTGGATGAATGTCGTGAAGCGTGTGCGTGCAGCAGGGTGGGAAAGGATGCGGATGAGCCCTGGATTCAGCCGCCCCGACGCGTCCACCCTTTCAGCAGTGATGGCCTCGCACGCGCTTCGCGGGCGCTGAGCGGACAACCAGGCGGGAGCTCTTCCAGCGCGGGCGTGATGGCCCCCGCCTCCTTCGCCCTGGCCAACCGGAGACTCCCGCCCCTGCAACACCATTCTCGACATGCCATCACGCCGGACGACTCAACATCGGCTCGCGCCCAACGAGATGTCTCTGCCAGCTCATGTCTCATCATCATCCCTCCTGAGGATGCCCGCTCACGATGAACGGCCTGCCCTCAGAGTTATCGATAATGATTCTCAATTCAAGGTTTCGCTCGCCACTTCCTGCCAGCATCTCATCGGCGCTTGATCCAGATCAGACATCTGACTACCCCTGCAGCGCACCTTTCAGGCGTTCATCGAGACGCTGCAATGCCTGCTCAAGCTGCTGACGTGTAGTGGCGTAGTTCAGGCGCACGAACCCCGGCCAGCCGAAGTCGGCCCCATCGGAAAGCGCGACACCGCACTCCTCCAGCAATGTCTGCTGAGGCGAATCGCCCAGGCCGGCCTCACGCATGTCCAGCCAGGCCAGATAGGTCGCCTGGGGGCGCGTCATGCGAACGCGCTCCCAGCCGGCCACATGCGCTTCGAGCAGATCAAGATTGCCGCGCAGCACCTCCAGCAGCTCCTGACGCCACGGCTCTCCCTCACGCCACGCCGCTTCCGTCGCCACCATGCCCAATACATTGGTATCCGGCATCAGGCCACGGGTCGCGGCGACGAAGCGCTGACGCAGGTCCGGATCGGTGATCACCGCACAGGCAAAGGTCAGCCCCGCCGTGTTGAAGGTCTTGGAAGGCGCCCACAGTGTCACGCAGCGCGCCGCCAGGCGCGGATTGAGGCTGGCCAGCGGGATATGCCGCGATGCGGGGTCCACCACCAGGTCGGCATGCAGCTCGTCGGACACCACCAGCAGATCATGACGCTCCACCAGTGCTGCCAGCGCCTCGAGCTCTTCCTCGCGCCAGACACGGCCGGTAGGATTGTGTGGATGGCACCACAGCAGCAGTTCCGTCTCGGGAGTGATCGCGGCTTCCAGTGCCTCGAGGTCCAGCTGCCACAGGCCACCTGGCTCGGCAGGCTCCGCCAATGGCGCCATCTGCGCGATACGCCCCGTCTTCTGCGCAACCTGCAGGAAGGGCGGGTAGATCGGCGTGGTCGTCACGACCCCCGCCCCTTCTGACGTCAATGCCAGGCTGGCGAGATGCAGTGCCGGCACCACGCCGGGCAGCCAGACGATGGCCTCACCCGGTATCTCCCAGCCATAGTGCTCACGGCTCCAGTCGCGCAGACTGTCATCGAGCCCCTGAGAGGGCTTGGCATAGCCGTAGATCGGGTGAGCAACCCGCTCCGCCAGTGCACGCGTCACGGCCGGCGGCGCGCTGAAGTCCATGTCGGCGATCCACAGCGGCAGGACATCCGCGCCGTAGCGCTCCCACTTCTGGGAGGGATACTGACTGCGGTCAATGGGGGTGATGAAATCGTGCTCCATGTAGAATCTCTCCCGGTGCTGGCCCATGCGAGCCATGAAGACATGAGGCACCACCTGCCGCTCGAACCGCCGGCAACAGGCGGACAACCCCGTGGAATGACTACAGCATAAGGCTTTGTGCATGTCCGAAGACACCTTTTACCCGCAAGCACAACGCGGTCTCCCCGGCCTGTTGCGTGCCTGGCTGACCCATGGAAGAGGCGACAGCCAGCGCCTGGCGGTATTGCTGGCCGATACGGCCCGCGTGGCGAAGCTGGGGCAACCTGAGAGCAATCCGGAAGGCGAGCAGCTGGAACGCTGGGCCCATGATGGCGGCGCCCCACTGTGGGCTCCCAAGGCCGCCCTGTTTCTGCTGATGCAGATGCCGGTGCGCCCGCTGCCGCAGGATGAGGACGAGGCCTGCGCCTGGGCGTACTGCTGGATACGCATGCGTGAGCACGAAAGTCCGGATGCCGCACTCATGGCACTGCCCGACCACCTCAGAAAGCCGCTGGCCTGGCCCATGGAAAGCGCCTGGAAGGATCTGACCCACCAGCGCCTGATCTAGCACTTGTCCCGGTCGTCCCTTGACACATGGGCGCATGCCCTTCCCCGCTACGACAACGACACCTTCCCCCGCCCCACCTCTGGCGCCCACCACCCGGCCACAAGCGTGGTGGGGCACTCCAGGCGAACCTCGTTGCCAGCCTGACTGGTACGGCTCGTCTCTGCGGGCATGACTCTCCTCCACATGCCTCCTCCTGCGTGTCTGCCTGACTCCTTCCCCAGGCGCCTCCTGCCGCCCTTTTACGTTTAATCACCGTTTCATGAAGCATGATAAACGCAGGGATTTCTGCACCTGCCGAGGAGTAAGGTGCTTTCAACCGTCCAAGAACGGTAATTCAACAAGAATCCGCTGGCCGAGTCGCCGAGACACAGTGACCGGCAAGCTTCTGGAGAGCTCTCAATGACCACCTCCCTGATTGTCGGACTGGATGGAACGCCGGGCGGCGACAGTGCCATCGCACACGCCAAGCGCGTCGCGACGCTGGTCGGCCCCGAAACCCGCATCATTCTCTGCTATGTCGTCGAATGGTCGCCCTACAGCTTCAACACGCCGGAAGAGAACGCCCAGCGTGCGAGTCGCCGTGAAAGCGAGATCAAGCTGGCACGCGAGCGCGTTCTCGCGCCTGCCATCACGGAGCTCGAGAAGGAGGGGTATCAGGTGGAAGGCCGCGTTCGTCACGGTGACGCCGCCGAGATCCTGAGCCTGCTGGCGCGGGAAGTGAATGCCGAGCAGATCATCGTCGGTCGCAAGGGGGAGAGCATGCGCTCTCGTATCTTCGGCAGCGTGACCGCGCATCTGATCCAGGAAGCCTCGGTCCCCGTCACCGTCGTGCCCTGATGGATGACGCCAGGCGTCCGCAGACTGATCCCACAACAATGACAACATGCTCCCGAGGTCCCTTCTCATGAGTCGATTCCGCTCCCTTGCCCCCTGGGCTGCTGCCATGGCAGCGCTCATGGCCGCAGGCTCTGCCCGTGCCGAAGGCATGGATCAGGCCATCAGTGACATCGTCGGGCCGATCGTCAATCCGATCGTCTCCACCATCTTCTATTCCGTGCCGGTGGCAGGCACCCAGTTCCCGCTGATCGTCGGCTGGCTGATCATCGCTGCCGTCGTCTTCACGCTCTATTTCGGCTTCGTGCAGTTCCGTCTGTTCGGGCATGCCGTGCGTCTGGTCAAGGGCGACTACACCGACCCGAAGGATGAAGGCGAGGTGTCCCACTTCCAGGCACTGGCCACCGCGCTTTCCGGCACGGTCGGGCTGGGCAACATCGCCGGTGTCGCGGTCGCCGTCTCGCTGGGGGGGCCGGGCGCGACCTTCTGGATGATTCTGGCCGGTCTGCTCGGCATGGCCTCCAAGTTCTGCGAATGTACCCTTGGCGTGAAGTACCGCAACGTCAATGCCGATGGCTCCATCTCCGGCGGCCCGATGTACTACCTGTCCAAGGGCTTCGCGGAGAATGGCAAGGCCGGGCTTGGCAAGATCCTGGCGATCTTCTTCGCCATCTGCGCCATCGGCGGCTCCATCGGCGGCGGCAACATGTTCCAAGCCAACCAGTCCTATCAGCAGGCCGTCAACGTCACCGGCGGTGATGCCAGCTTCCTGATCGGCTACGGCTGGCTGTTCGGTCTCGTGATGGCCGCCATCGTCGGCATGGTCATCATCGGCGGCATCAAGTCCATCGCTCGCGTCACCGAGAAGCTGGTGCCGATGATGGCGGTCATCTACGTGATCGCGGCTCTCATCATTCTGGGCTTCAACTTCAGCGCGATTCCGGCGGCCTTCGGCGCCATCATCGAAGGTGCCTTCGCACCGGTCGCGGTCGGCGGCGGTATCGTCGGCGTACTGATCCAGGGCTTCAAGCGCGCCGCCTTTTCCAATGAAGCCGGTATCGGCTCCGCCGCCATCGCCCACTCTGCCGTGAAGACTTCCCAGCCGGCCACCGAAGGCATCGTCGCGCTGCTCGAACCGTTCATCGATACCGTCGTCATCTGCACCATGACCGCACTGGTCATCGTCATCACCGGCGCCTATCAGGTCGAAGGCCTCGGCGGCGTCCAGCTGACGTCCTACGCCTTCGAGACCGCCTTCCCGTGGTTCCCGTATGTGCTGGCGCTGGCGGTGCTGATGTTCGCCTTCTCCACCATGCTGTCCTGGTCCTACTACGGCCTGAAAGCCTGGACCTACCTGTTCGGTGAGAGCAAGGGTGCCGAGATCGTCTACAAGCTGATCTTCCTCGCCTTCGTGGTCATCGGCTCCTCCATGAGCCTCGGTCCGGTCATCGACTTCTCCGACGCCATGATCTTCGCCATGTCCATCGCCAACATCATCGGTCTCTACTACCTGATGCCGGTCGTGAAGCGCGAGCTGAGCCAGTACCTCGCCAAGCTGAAGTCCGGCGAGATCGCCCCGATCGACAAGGAGACCAAGCGCCAGAACGCGTGACACCTCTCCCTCTCAGGCGGGTCTGACTCAGTCGTCACCCGCCGCATGACCCAAAGCCTCTGCCCTTCGGCAGGGGCTTTTTCGTTGTCGATCATGCAATTCCGTCACCAGGACGGCGGAAACCACCCAAGTCGCATTGCCGCGGCGCAGCGCAATGGGTAGGGTGTGGCGCTCACTGGCCGAACTGGCCGGAATTCGTTTCAACGAGGACGTCTCATGCTCGCTTCCATGCACGCCATGGTGCTGCGCAACCCCGGCCCGGATGCCAACTTCGAATGCACGCAATGCCCACTGCCGGAACCCGGCCCCGGACAGGTGCGCATTCGCGTCGCCGCTTCCAGCGTCAACCCGCTCGATCTCAAGCTGGCCAGCGGGCAGGTCGCCCTTCTCCCCCCCGAACCCTGCATCCTGCATGGTGATGTCGCCGGCATCGTCGATGCCGTCGGAGACGATGTGCTGACCTTCTCACCGGGCGATGAAGTGCTCGGATTTGCCGGGGGTGTCGCGTCTCACCCCGGGGCGCTGGCGGATTACATGATCGCCGATGAGCGTCTGATCACCCGCAAGCCGCGCCGCCTGAGCTTCATGGAAGCCGCGGCATTGCCTGCAGTGTTCATCACCGCCTGGCAGGCGCTGGTGGAACGTGGCCAGCTGGAGGCGGGGCAACGCGTACTGATTCACGGCGGCGCCGGCGGTGTCGGTCATGTCGCACTGCAGATCGCCCGTTGCATCGGTGCGGAAGTCGCCACGACCGTCTCCACGGATGACAAGGCGCAGCTGGCACGTGCCTGTGGCGCGGACCACGTCATTCGCTACCGCGAGGAAGCGGTGGCCGACTACGTGGAGCGCCTGACGGCTGGCCAGGGCTTTGATCTGGTCTTCGATTGCGTCGGGGGTGACAACCTGGCCGCCAGCTTCGCCGCCAGCAGGCTGGGCGGGCGCATCGTGACCATCAATGCGCGCACCACGGCAGATCTCTCGCCGCTGCATGCCGGTAGTCGCAGCCTGGAAGTGCTGTCGATCCTGCTGCCGCTCAGCGCCGGCATCGGTCACGAGCAGCAGCGTCAGGCACTGGGCAAGCTGGTGGAACTGGTCGAGGAAGGCGAGTTCAAGGTGCGCCTGGACGAGCGCCAGTTCGACTTCCGTGAAGTCGCCGAGGCACACCGACATCAGGCCTCCGGCAAGGCACTGGGCAAGATCTCCCTGCTGCGCCGCCAGTTCTGGGACGCCACTTGATGACAGCGGTACTGCATGGCGAGCTTGGCCTGCAGCTGCTCAAGCTGCTGATTTCGGTCGCGGTGGTGATCGGCCTGTCGTTGATCGCGGAGCGTCTCTCGACGCGCATGGCCGGGCTGCTGTCCGGCTATCCGCTCGGCACGGCCATCACGCTGGGCTTCATCGGGGTCGAGATTTCCCCCGAATTCGCCGGTGAGAGTGCCATCTACACGCTGGCCGGATTCTCCTCGACCCTCGCCCTGGGGGTCGGCTACTGGCTATGCGGGCGTGCAGAGGGGCTGCGCGGCGTCATCAACGGTACTCTGGGTGGCCTGCTGGGCTGGCTGGCGGCCAGCGTGATCCTGGCGCAGTTCGAGTTCACCCGCGTCAGCGGCGTGATCGTGACGCTGATCGCCATCATGCTGTGCATGCGCCTGTACCGCGACGTACCGGAAACCCGCAGTCGCAAGGCCCCGTTCTCGTGGCCTTCGCTGCTGGCGCGTGCGGGCCTCGCGGCCGGCATCGTGTTCGGCATCACCGCGCTGGCCCATCTGTTGCCACCGTCCTGGGCCGGGCTGGTGGCGGCCTTCCCTGTCACCATGTATCCGCTGTTGATCATTCTGCATCTGACTCAGGGGCCGGCCGCTGTCGCCACCGTGATCAAGCACTACCCGGCGGGCCTTGGTTCGCTGCTGTGCTATTCACTGGTGGTCTCGCTCAGCTACCCGAGCATGGGGGTCGGGGCGGGCACCCTGCTGGGGTTCGTGATCGCGACGGCATGGCTGGGCGTGTTCACGCCGCTGCAACGACGACTAGCCACACGGCGTACAGCCAGCGTCTGAGCTTCCTGATAGGCTGAAAAGCCCGCAAGGACGCACAGGAGCGATGACATGTACTTCAAGACGCTGGAGCCGGCCTTCTTCGATACCGATGCCCTCGGACATATCAACAACACGCGCCTGCCGGCCTGGTTCGAGTGGGCGCGCAATGACCTGTTCCGCGTCTTCGTGCCGGATCTCGACCCGCGCAAATGGCCGCTGATCATGGCGCGCATCGAGGTCGACTTTCTCGCCGAGCTGCAATACGGCCAGGATGTCGAGATTCGCACCTGGCTGTCGCGGCTTGGCGGCAGCTCCTTCACCGTGACCCAGGAAGCCTGGCAGCGCGGTATCTGCGGGGCGCGTGGCCACTGCGTGCTGGTGCAGTTCGATCATCACGCCAAGCAATCGCAGCGCATCGAAGGCGAGCTGCGCACGACCCTGCTCTCCCACCTGCACGAACACACTGACAGCGCCGAGCTGGATCTCCCTGCCCTGCGCGAGAAAGCCCGCGCGCTCGGCACGCACAGCACGGCGCCCGCCGGGAGCGTACCGGCATGACACCCGCGCTCAAGCTGCTCAAGGGCAAGCCTCACCGTACCCTGGAATATGCCCATGACCCTCGGGCGCCTGCGTATGGCGAAGAGGCTGCCCAGGCGCTGGGGCTTGAGCCGGCACGGGTCTTCAAGACACTCGTCTGTCAGCTGGAAGGCAGCAGTGCCCGCCAGCCGCTGGTGGTCGCCGTGGTGCCCGTCACCGGCACGCTGAACCTCAAGGCACTGGCGCGTGCCTGCCATGCCCGCAAGGCAGCCCTGGCCCCCCACGAGGCCGCCGAGCGCGCCACCGGCTATGTGGTCGGCGGCATCAGTCCACTGGGTCAGAAGAAGCGGCTGCCGCTGTGGGTGGACGACAGCGCCGAGGGGGTGGAGGAGATGTTCATCAGCGGTGGACGCCGAGGACTGGAGATCGGTCTCGCTCCCGCGCTACTGTGTGAACTGGGCAATGGGCAGTTCGCGCCGCTGGCGCGTGAGGACTGAGGCTCTCGCTACCTGTCACCCTGTCGCTACCTGCCGCCACGCCAGCGAGGAGGCCCGATGGGCATTCGCTACAGCAAGTGGATCTATCCGGACATGACCGAGCTGCATGCGCAGGTCGAGGCCTCGCTGGAGCAGTGGTTCGGCGAGCGCTTCGCCGACTACCCGCACATCAGCTTGCCGGGCCTTGACCCCTACGATTATGATGGCTGGTTCAATCGTCTGGCCCCGGAGCTGATGGCGCGCGGCAGTGACTACTGCGAGCGCGAGTGGCATGGCTATGTGCCGAGCCCCCAGCAGCTCAACCAGGCGTTCTTCCGGGCCGTCTCCCGGTCCAACAAGTGTGTGCTGGAGCCTGACTGCAAGCATGGTGATCCTGACCAATCATAGTCCCGACGCGCGTGAGCTCGAGATCATCGAGCGCCAGCTCGGGCGCAAGCCTCGCGGCATCCAGGCCGTGGCCGCCACCGATGGCGAGGGCACCCCGCTGGTGCTGCGCATGCATTCGCTGGTGGATGGCAAGCCCTTCCCGACCCTCTACTGGCTGTGCGACGAGCGCCTCAAGATCTCGCTGTCACGCATCGAGGCCGAAGGCGTGATCAAGGAGCTGGAAGAGAGCCTCAAGACCGACGAGGAACTGCTGGCGCGCTATCGTGCCAGTCATGAAGCCTATGTCGCCGAGCGCTGGAGCTTCATGAGCGAGGCCGAGCGCAGCGCCATCGAGTCCCAGGGCTTCGCTGAGCTGATGCGTGAGCGTGGCGTCGGCGGCATCCGCGACTGGAATCAGGTGCGCTGCCTGCACACCCAGTACGCCCAGCACCTCGCCTATGCCGAGGGCAATGCCATCGGGCACTGGGTCGATGCCAACTACGACGTGCTGTCCGAGCTGCCCTGAGCCCTGCCTGCGATCTAGCCGATACTCAGTCCCTCGAGCAGAGGCCGTCAGCCTGGAGGCACAAGACGAAGAAGCCCGCCAATTGGCGGGCTTCTTGCGTCGTGCAGGGGGCGTTTCGGCTTACAGCGAGTGCGCGAACACCAAGGCGATGCACAGCGGGCAGATCAGGCGCACGTACCACGGCCAGATCTTCCAGAACAGGCTGGACTCGATGTCCGGCGCCCCGCTCTGGATCTCCTTGAGCAGCGCATGGCGCGACATTGCCCAGCCGACCAGCAGACACATCACCAGCGCGACCAGTGGCTGGCTGTACTGGGTGGTCAACATGATCACCAGACCGAACAGCGCCCCGAAGTTGGCGGCGATGGTCAGACTGATGGCCATGATGGCGGCCCCGACGGCCAGGGTGGCGGCACGCCGTCCCAGCCAGCCACGCTCGACCACGAAGGATACCGGCACTTCCAGCATCGAGATGGAGGAGGTGATGCCCGCCACGCTCATCAGCGCGAAGAACGCCACCATCAAGACGTCTCCCGCGCCACCCATCTGACCGAACAGCGCCGGCAACGTATCGAACAGCAGCGTGTCGGAGCTCTTGAGCAGGCCGTCGGCATCGAAGATCTCGACGCCCAGATGACGCGCGGCATACATGGCCGGAATCACCAGCAGGCCGGCCAGGAAGGCGATGCCGACGTCGATCAGCGTCACCAGCACGCCGAGACGCGGCAGGTTCTGCTCCGGCCCCAGATAGGAGCCGTAGATCAGCATCGCCCCCACGCCGAGCGACAGCGAGAAGAATGCCTGGCCCATCGCGCTCAGCATCAGGTCAGCATCGAAGATGCGATCCCACTGCGGGGTCAGATAGACACTCAGGCCTTCATCGGCGCCCGGCAGGGTCAGCACGTAGCCGATCAACCCCACCAGCAGGGCCAGCAGCAGCGGCATCAGACGTGTGGACCATTTCTCGATCCCGCCGCGCACGCCACCGACCACGATCGCCATGGTCAGGGCGAGGAAGACCGCCGTCAGCGAGACATTGCGCGTGAAGTCGAAGGTGGTCAGCCAGCTGGCGGCGGACGACATGCCCAGCGCCGCACTGACCGGCGCGGCGGTATAGCCCAGCAACCAGCCCGCGACGATGGCGTAGAAGGCCAGGATCAGGCTGGCGGTCAGCATGCCCGCCCAGCCCGCCAGCGCGCCGAAGCGCTTGGTGATGCCGCGCCCCAGACTCATGCTAGTGACGATATTGGCCTGACCATGCCGCCCGATGACCAGCTCGGCCATCAAGGCCGGCCACGCCAGCAGGAAGGCCAGCACCAGATACATCACCACGAAGGCCCCGCCTCCGTTGTTGGCGGTCTGGGACGGGAAGCCCCAGACGTTGCCAAGCCCTACTGCCGAACCAGCGGCGGCCATCAAGAAGCCCAGCCGACTGGCGAAGCGTCCGCGCACCTGCGCCATCTGTCTCTCCTGCCTTGTTGTCCCGCGCCCGCCGTCAGGACGTCGCGTCATGTTGGAGTGCACCCCGATGAAAAGGCTCATGGGCGTCAGCGCCCGCCAGCCGTCGCCTGCGGGGGCGGCAAGGGTAGCAGAGCAGGCCCGTGAATGCAGGTACCACGCCGAGCATGCTCTCTCACTCTGCAAGGCAAGGTTGCGCCAAGGCGTCATGGCCCCGCCGCACAACTCGGGTAGGATGGAGACCACGACATTCTGGCGTGGCACTCGACCTTGCGTGCCACAACACACCTTCAGGAGAGCAACATGCATCGCATCTGTGTCTATCTGGGTTCCCGCGAGGGGGCCTCCCCGCATCACCGCCAGCAGGCCGAGGCACTGGGGACCGCGATCGCCGAACGTGGCTGGGGACTGGTCTATGGAGGAGCACGAGCCGGACTGATGGGCGCATTGGCAGATGCCGCGCTGGCCGCAGGCGGTGAGGTGGTCGGCGTGATCCCGCAGGCGCTGGTGCGCAACGAGAAGGCACACACCGGGCTGACTCGGCTGATCGAAGTGGCGGACATGCATGAGCGCAAGGCCCAGATGGCCGCGCTGGCGGATGGTTTCGTGACCCTGCCGGGCGGGATCGGCACGCTGGAGGAGCTGTTCGAGACCTGGACCTGGCAATACCTGCGCTTTCACGCCAAGCCGATCGCCGTCCTCGACAGTGACGGCTTCTACGCGCCGCTGCTGGAATTTCTGGATCGCACCGTCGAGGCGGGCTTCCTCGACGCGGATACTCGCGCCCGCCTGATCAGCGAACGCGAGATCACTCCCCTGCTGGACCGCCTGGCCCCCTCGTCAGGCGAGCAGGCCTGACGGCAAGCTGCATGGGTCAGGCCTCCGTGACGGGGTGTCGTGCACCGGCCTGATCGCGACAGGCCGGCTCCCCGAGATAGCGGCTGCGCTTGCTGGCGGTGATGCGTCGGATATCGACCATCACCAGCCCATCGATGCAGTAGCCGAAATCGGCATCGACGCTGAAGTCGAGGAAGCGAGTGCCGCCGGGCTCGGTGACCTCGGCGTACTGCTTGTAGAGGGTCGGCACCGTCACGCCCATCGCGTCCAGCTGGGCGCGCAGGCGACGGAAATCACCCTCGGCATCCTGACCATCGAACAGACGCTCTGCCTCATGGGCGGCACTGCCCGGCGCACTCTGCGCGACCGGTGCCCGTGCACGGGCCAGCCCCTCCTCATCCCCGTAGTAGTGGCGGTAATAGCTGACGATCAACGCCCGAGCAGCCTCCGGGTAGCTGTTGGAGAGCGTAACCGGGCCGAACAGCCAGCGAATCTCGGGGTGACGGCGCAGATAGGCACCCAGCCCCTGCCACAGGTAATCGAGACTGCGGCGCCCCCAATAGCGTGGCTGCACGAAGCTGCGCCCCAGCTCCAGGCCCTCCTGCATATGCGCGAACATCTCCGGCGTGAAGCGGAACAGGGTCGGACTGTAGAGCCCCTTCTCGCCATGCGCCGCCATGATCTTGCCCACCTCACCGATGCGATAGGCCCCGGCGATCTCGAGATCGGCGTCATCCCACAGCACCAGATGACGGTAATGCGCGTCGTAACGGTCGATGTCACGACGCTCTCCCGTCCCTTCGCCGACACGGCGGAAGCTCAATTCGCGCAGCCGACCGATCTCGCGCATCACGCTGGAACCGGGAAAGGCATCGAACAGGTAGATCTTCTTGCCGTCGCGGGTCTCACCCAGCAGCTCACACGACGTCAGTTCCTCACGCAGCGCCTGGCGCTCCTCCGGATGCCCGATGGCCTTCTCGGTCACGAACAGCCCGCGCTTGCCGCGTCCGATGCGATAGAGATGCTTGCGCAGCAGGCGTGTCTTGGCATTGGTGCTCAGGGCATCACTGTCGAGACGCGCCAGCGGAATCAGTTCCCCGATGCGCAGCTTGAGCTGACGTTCGCGCTGGCGAAACATCTCATGGGCCAGCAGCGGCGTGCCGAGGCCACGGTTGATCGATGACAGGGTATAGAAGAGCGTCGAGTTGCGACCACTGACGTGAATCGGCAGTACCGGCGCGTTGGTCTTGCGCGCGAAATGCAGGAAACCCGACAGCCACTTGCCGTCACGCGGCCCGGTCGGTCCTGCACGCGAGACCTCTCCGGCCGGGAAGATGATCACGGCCTCTTCATTCATCAGTGCCTCGCAGATCTGGGTGCTGCTTCTGCGATACCCACGGCGACTGAGGTTGTCCAGCGGCAGCAGCAAGGGCGCCAGCGGCTCGACCTTCATCAGGATGTCGTTGGCGACGATCTTCACGTCACGCCGCACCTCCCCGACCAGCTTGAGCAACGCGAGCCCATCCAGCGAGCCCAGCGGGTGGTTGGCGACGATCACCACTCGCCCGTAGGCAGGGATGTTCTCGCGCTCCCGCGAGGAGACGGAGTAGGCGAAGGAGAAGTGATCGAGCACACGGTCGATGAAGTCAAAACCGCGCAGACCGGCATGCTCGGCGAGGAAGGCATTGATCTCGCTCTCGTGAACCAGACGCCGCAGCAGCGCCAGCGCCGGGCGACGAATCAGAGGGTGGCGCCTGGCAAAGGCGGGATACTTGGCGGCGATGACACGGGCGGTATCGATCATGCTCACTCCTTTGCGCAACGCGGTGCGTCACTCGCAGTCTGAAACAGAGGCTTGATATCACGTCAGAATCGCGCCACTTCATGACAGGTGCGTCACAGTCCCCGTACAGTGAGATGACAGACATCCGTCTGAGGACGGAGCGATCACAGCAAGGCAGCCACGATTGCCAAGCCAAGGAGATAGCGAATGTATGCGATAGCCGTCGAGAACGAGGCGCTGGTCTGGCAGGAAACCGAGGCCCCTTCAGGTATCGCCTCGGACGAGGTGCGTATCCAGGTGGCCTGGGCCGGCGTCAATCGCGCGGATCTGATGCAGCGCGCCGGGCAGTATCCGCCCCCGGCCGGGGAAAGCGAGATTCTCGGTCTCGAGGTCAGCGGCACCATCCTCGAGGTGGGCAGACACGTGGAACGCTTCCAGGTGGGGGACCCGGTCTGCGCCCTGCTGGCAGGCGGAGGCTATGCCGAAGAGGTGGTGGTCAATGCCCTGCAGGTACTGCCGGTGCCGGAGGGCTACGGCCTGCGTGAGGCGGCCGCCCTGCCGGAGATGTTCGCCACCGCCTGGCTGAACCTGTTCATCGAGGGCAACCTCAAGCACAAGGAACGCGTCCTGCTGCACGCCGGGGCCAGCGGTATCGGCACCACTGCCATCCAGCTGTGCGGCCTGTTCGGCCATCCCTGCTTCGTGACCGTCGGCAGTCAGGAGAAGCTGGACACCTGCCTGCGGCTGGGGGCCGATGCCGGCTGGAATCGCCACGATGGCAGTTTCGTCGATGCCGTGAACGAATGGGGCGGCGCTGACATGATTCTCGACCCGGTCGGCGGCGGCTACCTGTCAGGCAATCAGCAGGTCCTGAATCAGGATGGCCGCATGGTATTGATCGGCCTGATGGGCGGACGCATGGACGAGCTGGATCTGGGGCGCATGCTGATGAAGCGCCAGCGGTTGATCGGCTCGACCCTGCGTTCCCGCTCGCCCAAGGGCAAGGGCATGGTGCTGGATGCACTCTATGTCCACGTCTGGCCACGCCTGGCGCGAGGCGAGATACGTCCGCATATCGACAAGAGCTGGCCGATCCAGGACGCCGAGGCTGCACATGCCTATGTGCAGGACAACGCCAGCACCGGCAAGGTGCTGCTGGCGGTAAGCGGGGCCTGAGTCCGTCGTCGACTGGCAGAACGCAAGAAGGCAGCCCGATGGGCTGCCTTCTGCAGGGGCTTTCATGCCAGTCATCTTTCGCCGGGCTGAACGCTCAGTCGTTGCGCTCGATGGCCTGGGCCTTCTGCCAGGTCAGTTGCAGCAGACGGGCATCATCTCCAGCGCGATGGCGCTGGATGCCGCCTTCGGCGATCACGGCTTCCTTGAGCTCGGCCCAGCGATTCAGCTGCTCCTCATCCAGCAGCCGGCGCAGCGCTTCCAGCCGGAAGTGCGGCAGCATGCCGGCATGATGGAACAGCAACGACAACCAGGTATTGTCGTAGCCCCAGCTGTCGCTGTACGCGATGCGTGTCTCGCTCAGCTCATCATTGATCCACTGCGCCACTTCCCGCACCGGGCGGCCTTCACGTGCCAATCGGGCGCGTGAAATGCCATGCAACAGCTCAGCCTTGGGGTCCCAGTGCACCCACTCTTCCAGCGGCTGGATGAGGAAGGCACAGCTGCTGCCATCGGTACGCGCCAGACCGATCTCGATCGGGTAGCTGCCGCGGCCAAAGCCGGAGGCTTCAATATCGAGCAGAATAGGCAGCGTCACACGCGTCTCCCACGGTATCTCAGGCAGCCAAGGACCAGGCAAGAAGGGGTTGAATGTCTTCAGGTTACGGGAATTGCCCCCCGTTTGGCGAGTCCTGCTCATCCGGTTGGCATCAGAAGAGACGGAGACGACAGCGCCCTCACGAGGAGGGCGCTGTCAGAGGAGGCGATCGACGACGGCAGCAGCCGTCGGATTGGCTCAGTGGAGGGCGGCTTCGTCACCGCTGCGTGCATGCGCTTCCCAGTGCTCCGCCTTGTGCGGGCAGACCGCCAGCCCCAGCGAGCCTTCACGATAGGCACGTGCCAGGCGCTGCGCGGCAAGCGCATGATGACGCTCTGCCGCACGTGCATACCAGGTCACGGCCTTGGCCGGGTCACTCTGGTATTGCGCGCAGCCATGCTCGTAGATGCACCCTGCCTGGTACTGGGCATGGATGTCACCCGCCTGTGCCGCCTTGACGACGAAACGGGCACCCTTGGCCTTTTCCTGCGCCGAACTGCCGCGCTGGAACAGCATGTGGCCGTACAATGACAGCGCACCGGTATGACCGGCCTTGGCGCAGTGATTGAACAGACGCATGGTCAGACGATGCTTCTGCTGAGAGCCGGAAAGCCAGGAGGCGTGGAACAGACGCTCCGCCAGGCGGTATTTCAGTCCGGTCATCAGGGTTGAGGCCTGCGGCATGACGAGTAACCTTGAAACAGATAAGAGGGATGACGCCGTATCTGGCCCTTTCCTGAGCCTGCGACGCTGTTCTCCTTGCCAACGCTGTCAGTTTGCCCATGCGGGCGGCCTCGCGAGGCTGCTCCCCTGACAACGGGGCGCCAAGCATACTCGCGCAATCAGGGGGACTCAAGCCCGCCTTGTGGGTTTTTGTTACGCTGCTAATATGTGCGCCGTCCCACGAGTGAAACCGCCGCCGTACCTGCCCTGACACACGCAGGCGACGCACGCTCGCCTTACCCGCTTTTGCCAACCACCCGACAGGGGAATCCTGCATGCAACGTAGAGCTCTAGGCCGCACCGGCATTGACGTGAGTCTGCTGTGCCTTGGCACCATGACCTTTGGTGAGCAGAACAGCGAAGCCGATGCCCACCAGCAGCTGGATCGTGCGCTCGATGCCGGCATCGACTTCATCGATACCGCCGAGATGTACCCTGTCCCGCCCAATGGCGAGACCCAGGGCCGCACCGAGCAGTACATCGGCAGCTGGCTGGCCGCACGCGGCAACCGTGACCAGGTCAAGATCGCCACCAAGGTCACCGGCCCGGGCATGGACTACCTCCGCGGTGGTTCACGCCTGACCCGCGAGCAGATCATCGCCGCCTGTGACGACAACCTGCGCCGTCTGGGCACCGATTACATCGACCTCTATCAGCTGCATTGGCCGGATCGCAAGACCAACTTCTTCGGCAAGCTGGGTTACCAGCCGGTGGAAGACGAGGACATGACGCCGCTGGAAGAAAGCCTCTCCGCCCTTGGCGAACTGGTCACCGCGGGCAAGATTCGCGCCGTGGGTCTGTCCAACGAGACGCCCTGGGGCGTGATGCAGTGCCTGAATCTGGCCGAGCGCCTGAATCTGCCGCGCGTCGCCAGCGTCCAGAATCCCTACAATCTGGTCAACCGCAGCTTTGAGGTCGGGCTGGCCGAGTTCGCGCACCGCGAAGATGTGGGCCTGCTCGCCTATTCGCCGCTGGCCTTCGGCACCCTGTCCGGCAAGTATCTGGATGGCGCCCGTCCGGAAGGCGCGCGTCTGACCCTGTTCGAGCGCTTCCAGCGCTACAACGCGGAGCCGGCCCAGCACGTCATCGCCTGCTACGTGGATATCGCACGCCGTCATGGCCTGAACCCGGCGCAGATGGCACTCGCCTTCGTCAACACGCGTCCGTTCCTGACCAGCAACATCATCGGTGCCACCACCATGCTGCAGCTGGAGAGCAACATCAAAAGCCTCGAGGTGGAACTGAGCGACGAGGTGCTGGCCGAGATCGAGATGATCCACAACACCGCGCCGAACCCCTGCCCCTGATCTGTCCCTGACGCGCAACCCGACAGGCCGGTCGTGATGACCGGCCTGTTCGTCTCCAAGGAAACCCCATGAATCCCGCTGAACTGAGCATGATTCTCATGGCCGTGGCCGCCGGTGCCATGATGCCGATCCAGGCCGGCGTCAATTCCACGCTGGCCCTGCAGACCCACAGTTCGCTCATGGCCGCCATGGTCAGCTTCGTGATCGGCTCGATCGCCCTGATCGGTATCGTGCTGGCCATGCGATTGCCCATGCCGGGTATTGGTGCCCTGAAAGCGGCTCCCTGGTGGAGCTGGACCGGCGGTCTGCTGGGGGCCTTCTTCGTGGCAGCCAGCGTGATCCTGGTACCCAAGCTGGGCGCGGCCACCATGATGGCCACCTTCCTGGCGGGCCAGCTGACGGCTTCGGTCGTTCTGGATCACTTCGGTTGGGCAACCTTCCCGCAGCATGATCTCTCGCTGGGGCGCGTGGCGGGCGTGCTGTTGCTGTTCGCTGGCGTCTTCCTGATCCGACGCTATTGATGCCTTTGGCGTCACGCATCGCAATCTATGGCCCCGATAGTCCCGACGGACTCGGGGCCATGTTGTCTGCCTGATATACTGAGACCTTTCCCCTGTCAGGAGGTCTTCATGCTGAGTGTGATTTCGCCCGCCAAGTCGCTGGATTTCGACAGCGCCCCCGTGACCTCCCGTCATACCCAACCCGACTTTCTTGATCAGGCTCAACCACTGATCGATATCCTGCGCGAGCAATCACCGCAGGACATCGCAAGCCTCATGAAGCTTTCCGACAAGCTGGCCGGCCTCAATGCCGCTCGCTTTCAGGAATGGCAGCCCCCCTTCACGCCAGACAACGCCAAGCAGGCGGTACTGGCCTTTCAGGGAGATGTCTATCAGGGCATGGCGGCAGAAACGTTCAGCGAGGAAGAATTCGAGCGCGCGCAACACAGGCTGCGCATTCTCTCCGGCCTCTACGGGCTACTGCGCCCGCTGGATCTCATCCAGCCGTATCGTCTGGAGATGGGCACCCGCCTGAGCAACCCGGCCGGCAAGGACCTCTACGCCTACTGGCGCAAGACGCTGACGCCGGCACTGGAGCAGGCCGTCGAAGACAGTGGCACGCCGATACTGGTCAATCTGGCCTCCAACGAGTACTTCAAGGCCATCGACGCCAAGGCATTCCGCCACCGTATCGTGACGCCGGTCTTCAAGGACGAGAAGAACGGTCAGTCCAAGATCATCAGCTTCTACGCCAAGCGTGCACGCGGCCTGATGAGCGCCTGGATGCTCAAGCACGATATCGAGACGGCCGAGGACCTCAAGGACTTCGATGTGGCCGGCTACCGCTTCTCCAATGCCGCCTCAGAGGGCGATACGCTGGTCTTCACGCGCAGTGAAGCCGACGCGGCACGCGCCTGACGCGCGCCTTGCAGGTCGCCCTTGCAGGTCGCCCTGCGACTCACCCACCCAGCCCGGGGAACGCCAGGTGCTCTCCTGCCCGGGGTTTGAGATAACGGCGATGAATATCGCCGAAAAGGACGTGATCCGCGCTTCCAAGCCATTCGTAAGCCACCATCTCGGCGCTGACGACACTGGCCCCCGCCGCCTCGCAGCGGGTCACTCCCAATGCTGCCTCACGCGGGCGGCGACTGGCGACACCATCAGCTACCAACGCCACTCGATACCCCGCACCGCATAGTGACAGCACGGTCTGCATCACGCAGACATGCGCCTCGGCACCACATACCACCAGCTGATCATATCCGCTCTGCTCCAGCGCCTTTCGAAAATCCTGTGCCTCCAGCGCGCTGAAGCTGCGCTTGGTGAAGCAGCGGGTTCGCTCGCTCAGCAAGTGTGTCATGGGAGCACTTTCGCCCAGCTTGTCCGGACAGTGCTCCGTCAGCCACACGGGAATTTCCAGCGCCTGGGCGATGCCGCCCAGCCAGATGGCACTGTTGATGGCTTCGGTTCCGCCACTCAGTACCGGCATCAGGCGGGCCTGAAAGTCGATCAGCAACAACAATGACCGCCTCGCCATCAGGTGTTGAGACTTTTCGTCGTCCATTGGTCCTCCCACGTCGATTCTAGGGCTAGAATGGGGCTTCCACTTACACGCTAGCGCATCCAAGGAGATCCCACATGCGCCATCTGTTCATCATGCTGATGGTCGGCTTGCTCGGCTTCGGTCTGAGCGTCGAACACGCGGAGGCCAAGCGCCTCGGCGGCGGCAAGAGTTTCGGTAGCTACTCACGATCCGCTGACAGCGGAAAATCCTCCAGCTCACTGTTTGGCAGCAACAAGGCCACCAACAGCAGCACTGCAGCGAAGTCCAAGCCCTCCAGCGGTCTGTCCAAGTTTGCCGGCCCGCTGGCAGGTCTGCTGGCAGGTGGTCTGCTGGCATCGCTGTTCTTCGGCGGCGCCTTCGATGGTCTGCGCATGACAGACTTCCTGATCATCGCGGTGATCGCCTTCATCGCCTTCAAGTTCCTGAGCGCGCGCAAGAAGGCCGCCATGGCGAGCGGCGGGCCGGCAGGCAGCGGTAGCGCCTCCCCCCGTCACGATGATCAGCCACGTAACGTGCAGGCACGTGAAGCGCACCAGGAGCAGGGCGAGTCGCTGGCGCCTGCTGGCGGTATCGGTGCAGGGCTGGGCGGCGGAGCTCCCGTCAGTGAGCCTGCCTGGTTCGACAAGGAACAGTTCCTCGGTGGTGCCAAGGAGCACTTCATGACCCTGCAACGCGCCTGGGACAACAATGACCTGCCGCGCATCCAGGAATACGTGACGCCGGAGCTCTACAACATGCTGCGCGAAGAACGCGCTCAGCAGCCAGCCAACAACCGTACCGAAGTCGTGCGTCTGTTCGCTGAACTGGGCAGCGTGCAGGAAATCGGCAAGCAGGCGGAAGCGACAGTGCTGTTCCACGGCGTGCTCGACGAGAATGGCGAGCAGAACGAGTTCAACGAGACCTGGCACCTGGTCCGTGAGCTGCGCGATGGTGCAGACTGGTACATTCAGGGTATCGAGCAGAACAGCTAAACAGCTCCTCCCTCCCTGATGCGGTCTTCACACTGAGGACTCCATCAGATACCAGAGCGGCCGGATGATCACTCATCCGGCCGCTTTTTCTTGCCTGCAAGGCAAGGAGCCAGACGGCAGACATAAAAAAACCGGCCACTGGGGAAGTGGCCGGCGGACTGGCTGCTCGACTGCAAGGCAGGAGTGCCATATCTCAAAAAGTCTGCTGATGGGATAGCACAGACAAGTTTCTAAGCAAGGGAACGTCGAAACTCACCTACTCAGAGTCTGGCATGACGCTTTAGTTCACCCTGATGAAGAAAAAGTCGAGCAACTCCGAGGTGCGAAACCCGCGACGCTTGGCGCTCGATAAAGAGAAGCCGTCATGGCACTTCCTCCGCTCTCGGAAACAACGGACTCATGCGAGCCTCACGGCGCTCACGTGCATCACCCCGACAGTCGACACGATGTGAATACCCCAAGGAATCGTACAGCGAGGTTTCCACACCCTCTTGCTCTCTTGCTCTCTTGCCCCCTGCGACTCCCTGGAACTCTGCTCCCCGTCTACGGCTTCTCCTGGCAAGCACGACGCAGTCCTTCCTTTGTCTCTCTTCTCTTTCGCACCACTTTTTCCTACGCACAAAGAGAACCGCCCCTGCAGCTGGGCTGCAGGGGCGGTTCAGTATAAGTGCCTGACGAGGATCGGGGCGGCCATCCGCTACTCTTACAGGGAGAAACGCTACCCTAGGGACGCGTGACCTTTTCTCATCGCGTGTTCCCAGCACGCCCGGCTCAGCACTCTTTACTCAACGCAGCTTTTGTCTCGCACATGACTCTTGCCGAGCATCACTTTTTCCGTGCACAAAGAGAACCGCCCCTGCAGCAAGGCTACAGGGGCGGTTCGGTATAAGTGCCTGACGATGACCTACTCTCACATGGAGAAACTCCACACTACCATCGGCGCTAAGCGGTTTCACTTCCGAGTTCGGCATGGGATCGGGTGGTTCACGCTCGCTATGGTCGTCAGGCGAAACGGTGGCATCTTGCGATGCCTGAGTCCCGAGGCTTGTGGCCTCGCGACTCGCAATATGAATCATGCTGACCGATATGTCGTCGATCCTGTCGCAATCCCGGCGGTTTGCCTGCGCAAACCCCTTGGGTGTTATATGGTCAAGCCTCACGGGCAATTAGTACTGGTTAGCTCAACACATTGCTGTGCTTCCACACCCAGCCTATCAACCTTGTAGTCTTCAAGGGCCCTTCAGGAGGCGCAAGGCCTCAGGGAAGTCTCATCTTGAAGGGGGCTTCCCGCTTAGATGCTTTCAGCGGTTATCCCGTCCGAACGTAGCTACCGGGCAATGCCATTGGCATGACAACCCGAACACCAGAGGTTCGTCCACTCCGGTCCTCTCGTACTAGGAGCAGCTCTTCTCAAACTTCCGACGCCCACGGCAGATAGGGACCGAACTGTCTCACGACGTTCTAAACCCAGCTCGCGTACCACTTTAAATGGCGAACAGCCATACCCTTGGGACCGACTTCAGCCCCAGGATGTGATGAGCCGACATCGAGGTGCCAAACACCGCCGTCGATGTGAACTCTTGGGCGGTATCAGCCTGTTATCCCCGGAGTACCTTTTATCCGTTGAGCGATGGCCCTTCCATACAGAACCACCGGATCACTAGAACCTACTTTCGTACCTGCTCGACGTGTCTGTCTCGCAGTCAAGCACCCTTATGCTCTTGCACTCAATGCACGATTTCCAACCGTGCTGAGGGTACCTTCGTGCTCCTCCGTTACTCTTTAGGAGGAGACCGCCCCAGTCAAACTACCCACCATACACTGTCCTCGATCCGGATAACGGACCTGAGTTAGAACGCCAATGATGTCAGGCTGGTATTTCAAGGTTGGCTCCACCGCATCTGGCGACGTGGTTTCAAAGCCTCCCAGCTATCCTACACAGACAACATCAGCATCCAGTGTAAAGCTATAGTAAAGGTTCACGGGGTCTTTCCGTCTAGCCGCGGGTACACAGCATCTTCACTGCGATTTCAATTTCACTGAGTCTCGGGTGGAGACAGCGTGGCCATCATTACGCCATTCGTGCAGGTCGGAACTTACCCGACAAGGAATTTCGCTACCTTAGGACCGTTATAGTTACGGCCGCCGTTTACCGGGGCTTCGATCAAGAGCTTCGGACGAATCCTAACCCCATCAATTAACCTTCCGGCACCGGGCAGGCGTCACACCCTATACGTCCGCTTGCGCGTTTGCAGAGTGCTGTGTTTTTAATAAACAGTTGCAGCCACCTGGTATCTTCGACCGGTAAGAGCTTACGGAGCAAGTCCTTCACTCGAACCGGTGCACCTTCTCCCGAAGTTACGGTGCCATTTTGCCTAGTTCCTTCACCCGAGTTCTCTCAAGCGCCTTGGTATTCTCTACCTGACCACCTGTGTCGGTTTGGGGTACGGTCGCATGTGATCTGAAGCTTAGAGGCTTTTCCTGGAAGCGTGGCATCGATGACTTCCTGACCGTAGTCAGTTCGTCTCGCATCTCGACCTCAGAGGAACCGGATTTGCCTGATTCCTCGGCCTACATGCTTTCACCAGGACAACCAACGCCTGGCTCACCTAGCCTTCTTCGTCCCCCCATCGCAACCACATCCGGTACGGGAATATTAACCCGTTTCCCATCGACTACGCGTTTCCGCCTCGCCTTAGGGGCCGACTCACTCTGCTCCGATTAACGTAGAACAGAAAACCTTGGTCTTCCGGCGGGGGAGTTTTTCACTCCCCTTATCGTTACTCATGTCAGCATTCGCACTCGTGATACCTCCAGCAGACTTCTCAATCCACCTTCATTGGCTTACACGACGCTCCTCTACCGCTCATCCATAAGGATGAACCCGTAGCTTCGGTACCTGATTTAGCCCCGTTATATCTTCCGCGCAGGCCGACTCGACTAGTGAGCTATTACGCTTTCTTTAAAGGATGGCTGCTTCTAAGCCAACCTCCTAGCTGTCTGAGCCTTCCCACATCGTTTCCCACTTAATCAGGATTTTGGGACCTTAGCTGACGGTCTGGGTTGTTTCCCTTTTCACAACGGACGTTAGCACCCGCTGTGTGTCTCCCACGCTGCACTCACTGGTATTCGGAGTTTGCCTCGGGTTGGTAAGTCGGGATGACCCCCTAGCCGAAACAGTGCTCTACCCCCAGCGGTGATACGTGAGGCGCTACCTAAATAGCTTTCGAGGAGAACCAGCTATCTCCGGGCTTGATTAGCCTTTCACTCCGATCCACAGCTCATCCCAGCATTTTTCAACATACTTGGGTTCGGGCCTCCAATTGATGTTACTCAATCTTCACCCTGGCCATGGATAGATCGCCCGGTTTCGGGTCTATACCCTGCGACTGGTCGCCCAGTTAAGACTCGCTTTCGCTACGCCTCCCCTATACGGTTAAGCTCGCCACAGAATATAAGTCGCTGACCCATTATACAAAAGGTACGCGGTCACACCATGAAGGTGCTCCCACTGCTTGTACGCATACGGTTTCAGGATCTATTTCACTCCCCTCGCCGGGGTTCTTTTCGCCTTTCCCTCACGGTACTGGTTCACTATCGGTCAGCCAGGAGTATTTAGCCTTGGAGGATGGTCCCCCCATGTTCAGTCAAGGTTTCTCGTGCCCCGACCTACTCGATTTCACGATACTCAGACTTCGACTACGGGACTATCACCCTGTATCGTCAAGCTTCCCAGCTTGTTCGTCTGTCAGTTGTATCGCTTAAGGGCTGGTCCCCGTTCGCTCGCCGCTACTTGGGGAATCTCGGTTGATTTCTTTTCCTCCGGGTACTTAGATGTTTCAGTTCCCCGGGTTTGCCTCTATAGGTTATGTATTGGCCTATAGATACTCACCTGATGGTGAGTGGGTTTCCCCATTCGGAAATCGTTGGGTCGCAGGGTATTTGCCACCTCGCCAACGCTTATCGCAGGCTATCACGTCCTTCATCGCCTCTGGCTGCCAAGGCATCCACCGTATGCGCTTAATCGCTTGACCATATAACCCCAAGGGGTCTGTCAAGGATTACGAATCTGTCGGACCTCTCCGACATATCGTTTGATGGAGATGTGCTTGGCGCACATTCCATCGTCAGCATGATTCACATTGTTAAAGAGCGGCTGTTCAGAGAACAGTGAGAAGTCACACAACCTTCTCGAGGAAGGCAATATGCTTGTCACTGTGAACTGTCAGCGTTATCAGGCAGTAGAAGCTTGAACCGGAACTTGATGGTGGAGCCAAGCGGGATCGAACCGCTGACCTCCTGCGTGCAAGGCAGGCGCTCTCCCAGCTGAGCTATGGCCCCAAAAGTCGGCAAACCGTGTCGACAAAAGCACGAAGCTTTTGGTGGGTCTGGGCAGATTTGAACTGCCGACCTCACCCTTATCAGGGGTGCGCTCTAACCAACTGAGCTACAGACCCGACACTACTACTCGATAAACTAACTTGATCAGGTAATTCGTTGTGAGCACTTGCCGCGAGCAGTAGACAGTGTCGATAAGGAGGTGATCCAGCCCCAGGTTCCCCTAGGGCTACCTTGTTACGACTTCACCCCAGTCATGAACCACACCGTGGTGATCGCCCTCCCGAAGGTTAGGCTAACCACTTCTGGTGCAGTCCACTCCCATGGTGTGACGGGCGGTGTGTACAAGGCCCGGGAACGTATTCACCGTGGCATTCTGATCCACGATTACTAGCGATTCCGACTTCATGGAGTCGAGTTGCAGACTCCAATCCGGACTGAGGCAAGCTTTATGGGATTGGCTCCACGTCGCCGTATTGCAACCCTTTGTACTTGCCATTGTAGCACGTGTGTAGCCCTACCCGTAAGGGCCATGATGACTTGACGTCGTCCCCACCTTCCTCCGGTTTGTCACCGGCAGTCTCCTTAGAGTTCCCGACATTACTCGCTGGCAAATAAGGATAGGGGTTGCGCTCGTTACGGGACTTAACCCAACATTTCACAACACGAGCTGACGACAGCCATGCAGCACCTGTCTCAGAGTTCCCGAAGGCACCAATCCATCTCTGGAAAGTCCTCTGGATGTCAAGGGTAGGTAAGGTTCTTCGCGTTGCATCGAATTAAACCACATGCTCCACCGCTTGTGCGGGCCCCCGTCAATTCATTTGAGTTTTAACCTTGCGGCCGTACTCCCCAGGCGGTCAACTTATTGCGTTAGCTGCGCCACTAAGTCCTCAAGGGACCCAACGGCTAGTTGACATCGTTTACGGCGTGGACTACCAGGGTATCTAATCCTGTTTGCTACCCACGCTTTCGCACCTCAGTGTCAGTGTCAGTCCAGAAGGCCGCCTTCGCCACTGGTATTCCTCCCGATCTCTACGCATTTCACCGCTACACCGGGAATTCTACCTTCCTCTCCTGCACTCTAGCCAAGCAGTTCCAGATGCCGTTCCCAGGTTGAGCCCGGGGCTTTCACACCTGGCTGACTTAGCCACCTACGCGCGCTTTACGCCCAGTAATTCCGATTAACGCTTGCACCCTCCGTATTACCGCGGCTGCTGGCACGGAGTTAGCCGGTGCTTCTTCTGCGAGTGATGTCTTTCCTCGGGAGTATTAATCCCGAAGCGTTCTTCCTCGCTGAAAGTGCTTTACAACCCGAAGGCCTTCTTCACACACGCGGCATGGCTGGATCAGGCTTTCGCCCATTGTCCAATATTCCCCACTGCTGCCTCCCGTAGGAGTCTGGGCCGTGTCTCAGTCCCAGTGTGGCTGATCATCCTCTCAGACCAGCTACGGATCGTCGCCTTGGTGAGCCGTTACCTCACCAACAAGCTAATCCGACATGGGCTCATCCGATAGCGCAAGGTCCGAAGATCCCCTGCTTTCTCCCGTAGGACGTATGCGGTATTAGCCTGAGTTTCCCCAGGTTGTCCCCCACTATCGGGCAGATTCCCATGCATTACTCACCCGTCCGCCGCTCGACGCCTTCTAGCAAGCTAGAATCGTTTCCGCTCGACTTGCATGTGTTAAGCCTGCCGCCAGCGTTCAATCTGAGCCATGATCAAACTCTTCAGTTGAAAGCTTGATAGTCTGTTAAGCAGACCAAACTTGGTTCAGAGTCAAACTTCTCGTGAGAGGCTTGCTCCGATATTTGGTGACCTTGTCACCACTCATCGGCAAGCGCTCACACGAATTACCTGATCAAATTTTTAAAGAGCGTCGCTGTTAAGCGAGGAGGCATATTCTATCCGGAACGCTTGAGAAGTCAAGCACTTGATGATGAGTCAGTCGACTGCCTCTAAGCATCATCCAGCGGTGAGGAGCGTTGCTCGATCACCTGTTCCGTAAGGAGTGCGGCGTATTCTAGCGAATCGCCCGGGATTGTCAATCGATGATTTGGAAGCGTACTTCAAAAACATCAAACAAAACAACCACCTGCAAACCTCTTTCACCGCTGGTAACGCCATGCGTCCCCGGCAGCGGATGCGTACTTTACGCATTCACCTCTGAAAGTGCAAGCGCTTTCTTCAAAAAGCATCCAGCCATGCAGTGTTCGGTGCTTTCGGCCGTCACGATTCAGGACGACATCATGGTAAAGAAGCGGGCCTGATCGATCGCTCTGATGATTCCCGAGAGTCACACCTGGAAAGAAAGGGGTGTGGATAACCTGACATGAGCCGCTCAATGAAAGTTTTCCACACCCCATTACCGACCTGGAACGAGACAATATCTTTACCCATGCGGTGTGAGCACCACCAGGACCGTGCGCCCTCCCCACTCGAAGCGTATGAAGACTTGTACATTTACCTGGCACGTCGAAGATCACCAAGATTCTGGTATCACATTCCAGTGCGCCATTTTTCTGTGCACCACCTCTCCAAGCACCACATTTTCCTACGCACAAAGAGAACCGCCCCTGCAGCAAGGCTGCAGGGGCGGTTCGGTATAAGTGCCTGACGATGACCTACTCTCACATGGAGAAACTCCACACTACCATCGGCGCTAAGCGGTTTCACTTCCGAGTTCGGCATGGGATCGGGTGGTTCACGCTCGCTATGGTCGTCAGGCGAAACGGTGGCACCTTGCGGTGCCTGAGTCTCGAGGCTTGTGGCCTCGCGACTCGCAATATGAATCATGCTGACCGATATGTCGTCGATCCTGTCGCAATCCCGGCGGTTTGCCTGCGCAAACCCCTTGGGTGTTATATGGTCAAGCCTCACGGGCAATTAGTACTGGTTAGCTCAACACATTGCTGTGCTTCCACACCCAGCCTATCAACCTTGTAGTCTTCAAGGGCCCTTCAGGAGGCGCAAGGCCTCAGGGAAGTCTCATCTTGAAGGGGGCTTCCCGCTTAGATGCTTTCAGCGGTTATCCCGTCCGAACGTAGCTACCGGGCAATGCCATTGGCATGACAACCCGAACACCAGAGGTTCGTCCACTCCGGTCCTCTCGTACTAGGAGCAGCTCTTCTCAAACTTCCGACGCCCACGGCAGATAGGGACCGAACTGTCTCACGACGTTCTAAACCCAGCTCGCGTACCACTTTAAATGGCGAACAGCCATACCCTTGGGACCGACTTCAGCCCCAGGATGTGATGAGCCGACATCGAGGTGCCAAACACCGCCGTCGATGTGAACTCTTGGGCGGTATCAGCCTGTTATCCCCGGAGTACCTTTTATCCGTTGAGCGATGGCCCTTCCATACAGAACCACCGGATCACTAGAACCTACTTTCGTACCTGCTCGACGTGTCTGTCTCGCAGTCAAGCACCCTTATGCTCTTGCACTCAATGCACGATTTCCAACCGTGCTGAGGGTACCTTCGTGCTCCTCCGTTACTCTTTAGGAGGAGACCGCCCCAGTCAAACTACCCACCATACACTGTCCTCGATCCGGATAACGGACCTGAGTTAGAACGCCAATGATGTCAGGCTGGTATTTCAAGGTTGGCTCCACCGCATCTGGCGACGTGGTTTCAAAGCCTCCCAGCTATCCTACACAGACAACATCAGCATCCAGTGTAAAGCTATAGTAAAGGTTCACGGGGTCTTTCCGTCTAGCCGCGGGTACACAGCATCTTCACTGCGATTTCAATTTCACTGAGTCTCGGGTGGAGACAGCGTGGCCATCATTACGCCATTCGTGCAGGTCGGAACTTACCCGACAAGGAATTTCGCTACCTTAGGACCGTTATAGTTACGGCCGCCGTTTACCGGGGCTTCGATCAAGAGCTTCGGACGAATCCTAACCCCATCAATTAACCTTCCGGCACCGGGCAGGCGTCACACCCTATACGTCCGCTTGCGCGTTTGCAGAGTGCTGTGTTTTTAATAAACAGTTGCAGCCACCTGGTATCTTCGACCGGTAAGAGCTTACGGAGCAAGTCCTTCACTCGAACCGGTGCACCTTCTCCCGAAGTTACGGTGCCATTTTGCCTAGTTCCTTCACCCGAGTTCTCTCAAGCGCCTTGGTATTCTCTACCTGACCACCTGTGTCGGTTTGGGGTACGGTCGCATGTGATCTGAAGCTTAGAGGCTTTTCCTGGAAGCGTGGCATCGATGACTTCCTGACCGTAGTCAGTTCGTCTCGCATCTCGACCTCAGAGGAACCGGATTTGCCTGATTCCTCGGCCTACATGCTTTCACCAGGACAACCAACGCCTGGCTCACCTAGCCTTCTTCGTCCCCCCATCGCAACCACATCCGGTACGGGAATATTAACCCGTTTCCCATCGACTACGCGTTTCCGCCTCGCCTTAGGGGCCGACTCACTCTGCTCCGATTAACGTAGAACAGAAAACCTTGGTCTTCCGGCGGGGGAGTTTTTCACTCCCCTTATCGTTACTCATGTCAGCATTCGCACTCGTGATACCTCCAGCAGACTTCTCAATCCACCTTCATTGGCTTACACGACGCTCCTCTACCGCTCATCCATAAGGATGAACCCGTAGCTTCGGTACCTGATTTAGCCCCGTTATATCTTCCGCGCAGGCCGACTCGACTAGTGAGCTATTACGCTTTCTTTAAAGGATGGCTGCTTCTAAGCCAACCTCCTAGCTGTCTGAGCCTTCCCACATCGTTTCCCACTTAATCAGGATTTTGGGACCTTAGCTGACGGTCTGGGTTGTTTCCCTTTTCACAACGGACGTTAGCACCCGCTGTGTGTCTCCCACGCTGCACTCACTGGTATTCGGAGTTTGCCTCGGGTTGGTAAGTCGGGATGACCCCCTAGCCGAAACAGTGCTCTACCCCCAGCGGTGATACGTGAGGCGCTACCTAAATAGCTTTCGAGGAGAACCAGCTATCTCCGGGCTTGATTAGCCTTTCACTCCGATCCACAGCTCATCCCAGCATTTTTCAACATACTTGGGTTCGGGCCTCCAATTGATGTTACTCAATCTTCACCCTGGCCATGGATAGATCGCCCGGTTTCGGGTCTATACCCTGCGACTGGTCGCCCAGTTAAGACTCGCTTTCGCTACGCCTCCCCTATACGGTTAAGCTCGCCACAGAATATAAGTCGCTGACCCATTATACAAAAGGTACGCGGTCACACCACGAAGGTGCTCCCACTGCTTGTACGCATACGGTTTCAGGATCTATTTCACTCCCCTCGCCGGGGTTCTTTTCGCCTTTCCCTCACGGTACTGGTTCACTATCGGTCAGCCAGGAGTATTTAGCCTTGGAGGATGGTCCCCCCATGTTCAGTCAAGGTTTCTCGTGCCCCGACCTACTCGATTTCACGATACTCAGACTTCGACTACGGGACTATCACCCTGTATCGTCAAGCTTCCCAGCTTATTCGTCTGTCAGTTGTATCGCTTAAGGGCTGGTCCCCGTTCGCTCGCCGCTACTTGGGGAATCTCGGTTGATTTCTTTTCCTCCGGGTACTTAGATGTTTCAGTTCCCCGGGTTTGCCTCTATAGGTTATGTATTGGCCTATAGATACTCACCTGATGGTGAGTGGGTTTCCCCATTCGGAAATCGTTGGGTCGCAGGGTATTTGCCACCTCGCCAACGCTTATCGCAGGCTATCACGTCCTTCATCGCCTCTGGCTGCCAAGGCATCCACCGTATGCGCTTAATCGCTTGACCATATAACCCCAAGGGGTCTGTCAAGGATTACGAATCTGTCGGACCTCTCCGACATATCGTTTTGATGGAGATGTGCTTGGCGCACATTCCATCGTCAGCATGATTCACATTGTTAAAGAGCGGCTGTTCAGAGAACAGTGAGAAGCGCGCTCTGTTGAGCACGCTTGCCACTGCCGGCTAAGCCAGCAATAAGATCAGGTAATTCGTTGTGAGCACTTGCCGCGAGCGGTAGACAGTGTCGATAAGGAGGTGATCCAGCCCCAGGTTCCCCTAGGGCTACCTTGTTACGACTTCACCCCAGTCATGAACCACACCGTGGTGATCGCCCTCCCGAAGGTTAGGCTAACCACTTCTGGTGCAGTCCACTCCCATGGTGTGACGGGCGGTGTGTACAAGGCCCGGGAACGTATTCACCGTGGCATTCTGATCCACGATTACTAGCGATTCCGACTTCATGGAGTCGAGTTGCAGACTCCAATCCGGACTGAGGCAAGCTTTATGGGATTGGCTCCACGTCGCCGTATTGCAACCCTTTGTACTTGCCATTGTAGCACGTGTGTAGCCCTACCCGTAAGGGCCATGATGACTTGACGTCGTCCCCACCTTCCTCCGGTTTGTCACCGGCAGTCTCCTTAGAGTTCCCGACATTACTCGCTGGCAAATAAGGATAGGGGTTGCGCTCGTTACGGGACTTAACCCAACATTTCACAACACGAGCTGACGACAGCCATGCAGCACCTGTCTCAGAGTTCCCGAAGGCACCAATCCATCTCTGGAAAGTCCTCTGGATGTCAAGGGTAGGTAAGGTTCTTCGCGTTGCATCGAATTAAACCACATGCTCCACCGCTTGTGCGGGCCCCCGTCAATTCATTTGAGTTTTAACCTTGCGGCCGTACTCCCCAGGCGGTCAACTTATTGCGTTAGCTGCGCCACTAAGTCCTCAAGGGACCCAACGGCTAGTTGACATCGTTTACGGCGTGGACTACCAGGGTATCTAATCCTGTTTGCTACCCACGCTTTCGCACCTCAGTGTCAGTGTCAGTCCAGAAGGCCGCCTTCGCCACTGGTATTCCTCCCGATCTCTACGCATTTCACCGCTACACCGGGAATTCTACCTTCCTCTCCTGCACTCTAGCCAAGCAGTTCCAGATGCCGTTCCCAGGTTGAGCCCGGGGCTTTCACACCTGGCTGACTTAGCCACCTACGCGCGCTTTACGCCCAGTAATTCCGATTAACGCTTGCACCCTCCGTATTACCGCGGCTGCTGGCACGGAGTTAGCCGGTGCTTCTTCTGCGAGTGATGTCTTTCCTCGGGAGTATTAATCCCGAAGCGTTCTTCCTCGCTGAAAGTGCTTTACAACCCGAAGGCCTTCTTCACACACGCGGCATGGCTGGATCAGGCTTTCGCCCATTGTCCAATATTCCCCACTGCTGCCTCCCGTAGGAGTCTGGGCCGTGTCTCAGTCCCAGTGTGGCTGATCATCCTCTCAGACCAGCTACGGATCGTCGCCTTGGTGAGCCGTTACCTCACCAACAAGCTAATCCGACATGGGCTCATCCGATAGCGCAAGGTCCGAAGATCCCCTGCTTTCTCCCGTAGGACGTATGCGGTATTAGCCTGAGTTTCCCCAGGTTGTCCCCCACTATCGGGCAGATTCCCATGCATTACTCACCCGTCCGCCGCTCGACGCCTTCTAGCAAGCTAGAATCGTTTCCGCTCGACTTGCATGTGTTAAGCCTGCCGCCAGCGTTCAATCTGAGCCATGATCAAACTCTTCAGTTGAAAGCTTGATAGTCTGTTAAGCAGACCAAACTTGGTTCAGAGTCAAACTTCTCGTGAGAGGCTTGCTCCGATATTTGGTGACCTTGTCACCACTCATCGGCAAGCGCTCACACGAATTACCTGATCAAATTTTTAAAGAGCGTCGCTGTTAAGCGAGGAGGCATATTCTATCCGGAACGCTTGAGAAGTCAAGCACTTGATGATGAGTCAATCGACTGCCTCTAAGCATCATCCAGCGGCGAGGAGCGTTGCTCGATCACCTGTTCCGTAAGGAGTGCGGCGTATTCTAGCGAATCGCCCGGGATTGTCAATCGATGATTTGGAAGCGGACTTCAAAAACATCAAACAAAACAACCACCTGCAAACCTCTTTCACCGCTGGTAACGCCATGCGTCCCCGGCAGCGGATGCGTACTTTACGCACGAACCGGGCTGAGGGCAAGGGCTTTTTCCATCGATTGTCATTTCGAGGACATGCGGGCGACATCTCTTCCCTCATCACCTCTTCTTGCTCCTTGGGCCTCGTCTCGCCGTTGCTTGCTGACACATCTCTTCCCCGGCCAGAAACGCATTCGGCCCCGCCAGAAATGGCGGGGCCGAATATCGATCATCACACCAATGGCAGCTGGCGCTTACTTGTTGCCGCGCAGCTTGCGGCCCAGTGCCATGATCGGACCACTGGCGACATAGCAACCGAACAGGCCCAGCAGCATCACGGACGGCTCCAGCGAGATGACCACGAAGGCCAGCACGATGGCGAGCAGCGCGACGAAGGGCACCGGCCCCTTGAGGTCGATCTCCTTGAAGCTGTAGTACCTGATGTTCGACACCATCAGGATACCGGCAGCCGCGACCACGAAGACCATCAGCGACTTGAAGGCGAAGGTCTCGGCGTCAAAGTTGTGCATGGTCCACACACAGCCAGCCACGAGTGCCGCCGCTGCCGGACTGGGCAGGCCGATGAACCACTTCTTGTCGGTGGAGCCTATCTGGACATTGAAGCGCGCCAGGCGCAGCGCCGCACCCGCGACATAGACGAAGGCGGCGATCCAGCCGATCTTGCCGACATCCTGCAGAATCCAGCTGAAGGTGACCAGTGCCGGTGCCACGCCGAAGGACAACATGTCCGCCAGGCTGTCGTACTCCGCACCAAAGGCGCTTTGCGTATTGGTCAGGCGAGCCACACGTCCATCGAGACCATCCAGCACCATCGAGACGAAGATGGCGATGGAGGCATTGGCAAACTCGCCGTTCAGCGCACATACCACAGCGAAGAAGCCAGAGAACAATGCCGACGTGGTGAACAGGTTGGGCAGCAGGTAGATGCCACGCCGACGAACGGGCTTGCCATCCTCGATGGCCTCTTCCACGACTTCGCTGTCGTCGGTGAATTCTTCCACCACCTTGTCCAGCACGGAACTGCTACGGCGGGTCGGTTCTTCGGGGGCATCTTCTGCGCCGGGATGTCGATTTTCGTCAGTCATGGGATTCCTTGCATCATGCCTCGTCGTGGCAGGGTAACCACATTCTACACCTGCCAGTGAGCGCGAATAGTAGTGACACCCTAGCGGCCTCACCGTCGACTGTCACTTCCCTCCCCCATTCGATAGCGCTTATAGAGCAACAACGCAAGCGGGGCGCCCTCCTGATGGAGAGCGCCCCGCTCATTTCACGCCGGATCCAATAGGCAGGATCAGTTGCGTGACTTGTCGACCAGCTGGTTGGCAGTGATCCACGGCATCATGCCACGCAGCTTCTCACCAGTCTGTTCGATCGGGTGCTCGGCGTTCTGACGACGACGGGCCGTCATGGACGGGTAGTTGGTGTTGCCTTCCTGGATGAACATCTTGGCGTATTCACCGCTCTGGATGCGCTTGAGTGCATTGCGCATGGCGACACGGGACTGCTCGTTGATGACTTCGGTGCCGGTCACGTACTCGCCATACTCCGCATTGTTGGAGATGGAGTAGTTCATGTTGGCGATGCCACCTTCGTACATCAGGTCGACGATCAGCTTGAGCTCGTGCAGACACTCGAAGTAGGCCATTTCCGGTGCGTAGCCGGCTTCGGTCAGGGTCTCGAAGCCCATCTTGACCAGCTCGACCGCGCCACCACACAGGACAGCCTGCTCACCGAACAGATCGGTTTCGGTCTCGTCCTTGAAGGTGGTCTCGATGATGCCGGTACGACCGCCGCCTACGCCTGCCGCGTAGGACAGTGCGATGTCCTTGGCCTGGCCAGTCGCATCCTGGTGGATGGCGATCAGGTCCGGGATACCGCCGCCCTTCACGAACTCGGAACGCACGGTGTGACCCGGTGCCTTCGGCGCGATCATGATGACGTCGAGGTCAGCACGCGGCACGACCTGGTTGTAGTGGACGTTGAAGCCGTGAGCGAAGGCCAGTGTCGCGCCCTGCTTCAGGTTCGGTTCCACCTGGTTCTCGTAGATGGCCTTCTGGTTCTCGTCCGGCGCCAGGATCATGACCAGGTCGGCCGCCTTGACCGCTTCCTCGACTTCAGCAACCTTCAGGCCAGCCGCTTCGGCCTTGGCCCAGCTGGAGGAAGAGCGACGCAGGGCTACGGTGACGTCGACGCCGGATTCCTTCAGGTTGTTCGCGTGGGCGTGGCCCTGGGAACCGTAACCGAGGATGACCACTTTCTTGCCCTGGATGAGGGAGAGGTCACAATCCTTGTCGTAATAGAGTTTCATCGTCATTGCTCCTGGCGGCTCACCCCGTCAGCGGGATGGCGTGAGATCTTGAAAGAGTGTCTGTTGTTCTTGCGACCCTTCCCGCGAGGGAAGGGCGTATGTCAGTGTCCAGCGCCGACGGCCATCTATCCTGACCGCTCTGCGTCCCTGGGAGGTCGTGCGCCTTGGATCAAGGTCTGCCGTCCTCCTCCTGCGCGGCGATGAGTCCACCTTACCCGCACCTCGACATTGCGTAAAATGCTATATTTGCACCATCATATGCCATATAGCGCAACACAAGGCATTTCCCCCTTCAGCACTCATCGACAGCGGACTCCGGCATGGACAATCGTCAACTCAAGCAATTCCTGACCCTCGCCGAAACGCTGCATTTCGGACGCGCCAGCACTGCCCTGCACCTGAGCGCCTCTGCCCTGTCACGTGCCATTCGCGCCATGGAAGAGGAACTGGGCGTCAGCCTGTTCGAGCGCGACAACCGCAGCGTCGCACTGACACCGGCGGGAGAGCGCTTCCGTCGTCATGCTCGCGAACTCCTGAGTCAGTGGGATGACATTCGTCAGTCATTGCTGGAAGACAGCGATGAACTGCGTGGCGAGCTATCCCTATACTGCTCGGTGACCGCCAGCTACAGCTTCCTGTATGAGATTCTCGCCTCCTTCCGGGCCCGCCATCCGCATGTGGAGCTCAAACTGCATACCGGTGACCCCGCCGTGGCATTGGAGCGCGTGCTGATGGGCCACGAGGACCTGGCGATCGCCGCACGCCCGGACGTGCTGCCCTCGCGCCTGGCCTTCACCGACTTCGCCGAGTCGCCGCTGCGCTTCATTGCCCCGCGTCGTGATGGCCCCGGCCATCAGCTGGAAGGCATCGGCGGGGCAGACGATTCGGCGGCGGGGGACGACCATATCGACTGGGCGCGCGTCCCGATGATCCTCTCCGAGACCGGCCTGGCGCGCGAGCGCTTCGATGCCTGGTGCCACACCCGTGGCATCAAGCCGCGCCTGTATGCCCAGGTCGCCGGCAACGAGGCCATCGTCAGCATGGTCGGATTGGGCTTCGGGATCGGCGTGGTGCCGCAGATCGTGCTCGACAACTCCCCGCTGGCCGATCAGGTGCGCATCCTCGATGTCGATCCGCCGCTGACCCCCTACAAGGTCGGGCTGTGCGTACAGGAGAAACGTCTTCGACATCCACTGGTACGCGCACTCTGGGAACAGCTGCCCGGTACCCCGCGACGGCCAAAGGAGTGATGACGCAGTGACCCTGCGCCACGGAACATTGCGCTATATGGCCTGCCCCACGCCACAACGAAAACGGCGCCCCGAGGGGCGCCGTTCTTGTCTTGCGATTCCACAATCACCGTCTTACAGGCTCAACACCTTCTCACCGCGGGCGATGCCGGAGACCCCGGTACGTGCCACTTCCAGCACGCCTACCGGCTGCATCGCCGCCAGGAAGGCATCCAGCTTGCCACCGTCACCGGTGATCTGGATGGTGTAGAGGCTCGGCGTGATGTCGACGATCTGGGCACGGAAGATGTCCGCCGTGCGCTTGATCTCGTCACGCTGGGCGCCCAACGCCTTGACCTTGACCAGCATCAGCTCGCGCTCGATGTGGCTGCCCTCGGTGAGATCCACCAGCTTGACCACATCCACCAGCTTGTTGAGGTGCTTGGTGATCTGCTCGATGACGCGATCTTCGCCGACCGTGGTGACGGTCAGACGTGACAGGGTCGCGTCCTCGGTCGGGGCCACGTTGAGGGTCTCGATGTTGAAATTGCGCTGTGAAAACAGGCCGACGACCCGTGACAGCGCGCCCGGTTCGTTTTCCATCAGAATGGAGATGATATGGCGCATCAGGTCCGCTCCGTCTTCGTAAGCAGCATGTCACGCATGGAGCCGAGAGGCACCTGCATCGGATAGACGTGTTCACGCGGGTCGACATAGATGTCGAGGAACACCAGCTCGTCCTTGTTGCGGAAGGCTTCTTCCAGCGCAGGTTCGAGCTCCTCCACCGTGTGCACCTTGATGGCACGGAAGCCATAGGCGCCCGCCAGCTGCACGAAGTCAGGCAGCGACTCCATATAGGAATGCGAGTGACGGGACTTGTAGTTCAGGTCCTGCCACTGACGCACCATGCCAAGCGACTGGTTGTTGAGATTGATGATCTTGACCCCGATCCCGTACTGCTTACAGGTCGAGAACTCCTGCATCATCATCTGGAAGCTGCCTTCCCCGGTGAACAGCACCACATCGTCTTCCGGGTAGGACATCTTGATGCCCATGGCCGCCGGGAAGCCGAAGCCCATGGTGCCCAGACCACCGGAGGTGATCCAGCGGTTGGGGCGCTGGAACTTGTAGTACTGGGCGGCGAACATCTGGTGCTGACCGACATCGGTGGCGACGAAGGCTTCGCCACGCGTCGCGCGGTGCACGGCTTCCACCACCTGCTGCGGCTTGAGCGGCTCGCCCGGGGCAGACGGCTCATACAGCTTGCCTTCACGCTCGGCACGCCAGCCATCGATCTGGGTCCACCAGGCCTCCAGTGCATCGGGGTTGGCCAGCTCACGCCCCTGCACGAGGCTGATCATCTCGTTGATCACGGCATCGGCCGGACCGACGATCGGCACATCGGCGCGCACGGTCTTGGAGACCGAGCTCGGGTCGATGTCGACGTGGATGATCTTGGCCGTCGGGCAGAACTTCGAGGTGTTGTTGGTCACGCGGTCATCGAAGCGCGCACCGATGCAGATGATCAGATCGGTGTGGTGCATGGCATTGTTCGACTCATAGGAGCCGTGCATGCCGGGCCAACCCAGACACTGGCGATCGCCCTGCGGATAGGCACCAATGCCCATCAACGAGGTGGTGATCGGGAAGTTCAGACGGCGCACCAGGTCGGTCAGCGCTTCGCTGGCACGACCGGAGACCACGCCACCGCCGGTGAAGAACAGCGGGCGGCGGGCCTTGAGCATCAGCTCGACGGCCTTCTTGATCTGGCCGCTGTGGCCACGGGTGACCGGGCTGTAGGAGCGCATGCGTACCTTCTTGGGGTAGCTGTACTCGTAACGTTCGGTCGGGGCGGTCATGTCCTTCGGGATATCGATGACGACCGGCCCCGGGCGACCACTGGAGGCCAGATAGAAGGCCTTCTTGATGACTTCCGGAATCTCGCTCGGATGCTTGATCGAGAAGCTGTGCTTCACGATCGGGCGAGTCACACCGACGATGTCGGTTTCCTGGAAGGCGTCTTCACCGATCAGGTGGCTGGCGACCTGGCCACACAGCACGACCATGGGAATCGAGTCCATGTAGGCCGTGGCGATACCGGTCACGGCATTGGTCGCGCCGGGGCCTGAGGTGACCAGCACGACTCCGGGCTTGCCGGAAGCGCGTGCGTAGCCATCGGCTGCGTGGGTAGCAGCCTGTTCGTGGCGGACCAGAATGTGCTGGACCTTGTCCTGACGGAACAGGGCGTCATAGATGTGCAGCGCCGCTCCACCGGGATAGCCGTATATATACTCCACGCCCTCGTCATGCAGCGCGCGGGCGATCATGTCAGCGCCGGAAAGCAATTCCACTTGGTTGTTCTCCCCTGGAGGTCTCGAGTGCGTCCGGCAGCAATACGCAAGCCGGATCGAGTGCGACCTGAATGTCGCTACCGCAACAGTTGCGGCACCTGATGCCAAACCCTGGCGTCTGCGGCCCGGTTAGGGCCTGCACTCTTGTCGCATCGGTTGGATGCGGTCGGGGCTGATGGCCGATCGGTACGGTTGGCGTACCCTGATCGGCATATCCTTCGACAGGCGGACAGCGACTCAGCGTCTGTCCTTCACGTGGCGCTTCGAGGGTCGCCCGAATGGCCACGCCCGCAATCAGGAATGGTCAAGAGTCCAACAGCCGCAAGGGGCTGTCAACTCAACCTTACGCCAGTGTGCGCCGCCTACGCCAAATGCCACACCGATAACGGGAAATCCGGCCATATGCGTGCGTAAAACCTCACGAATGGCATTTAATTCGCAATTTTCTGCCTCTTGATTTTCAGCATCCCTGCCGCCGGGTTGTCATTTTGCGCCCAGACGACAGACACGAAAACGCCCCACCGCAAGTGGAAGACAGACTTCCGTCACGGTGGGGCGTCACTCACGGGCGCGCGATTCAGCGCGTGAAGGTCAGTTCTCCGCCCTCTTCGCCGACCTGGATCACGTCACCGGGCACGAATTCACCGCCCAGCAGCGCCTGGGCCAGCGGGTTCTCGATACGGCTCTGGATGGCGCGCTTGAGCGGACGCGCACCGTAGACCGGATCGAAGCCTGCCTTGGCCAGCAGCGCCATCGCGGCATCGGTGATCTCGAAGCCGAGATCACGTTCGGCCAGCCGCGCCTTGAGCCGCTCGAGCTGAATGCCGGCGATGGAGGCGATCTGCGCCTGCCCCAACGCGTGGAAGACCACCACTTCATCGATGCGGTTGATCAGCTCCGGCCGGAAGTGATTGCCCACGACTTCCATCACCGCCGTCTTCATGTCGTCGTACTGGAAGGCCGCCTTGCGATCGACACTCTCTTGCGTGTCTTCCTCGTCCGCCAGCTCGCCATTGAGACCGCTCATGCGCTGGATCATCTCGGACCCCAGATTCGAGGTCATCACGATCACGGTATTGCGGAAGTCGACGGTACGCCCCTGCCCATCGGTCAGGCGGCCATCTTCCAATACCTGCAGCAGGATGTTGAAGACATCTGGATGCGCCTTCTCGACCTCATCGAGCAACAGCACGGAGTACGGCTTGCGACGTACCGCCTCGGTCAGATAGCCACCCTCTTCATAGCCGACATAGCCGGGAGGCGCGCCGATCAGACGAGCCACCGAGTGCTTCTCCATGAACTCGGACATGTCGATGCGCACCATCGCCTCTTCGGTATCGAACAGGAAGCTGGCCAGCGACTTGCAGAGCTCCGTCTTGCCGACCCCGGTCGGGCCGAGGAACAGGAAGGAGCCATTGGGACGATTCGGGTCCGACAGCCCGGCGCGTGAGCGACGCACCGCATTGGCCACCGCGATCACCGCCTCGTCCTGACCGATCACCTTCTCGTGCAGCGCCTCTTCCATGCGCAGCAGCTTGTCGCGCTCGCCTTCGAGCATCTTGGAGACCGGAATGCCGGTCCAGCGCGAGACGACCTCGGCAATCTCCTCCTCGGTGACATTGGAGCGCAGCAGCACGTGGGCGGAGGTATCCGCCTCGCCTTCGCCGGCTTCGCTGATCTGCTTCTCGAGCCCCGGAATCACGCCGTACTGCAGTTCCGACATGCGGCTGAGGTCGCCGGCACGCCGCGCCTGTTCCAGATCGATGCGCGCCTGTTCCAGTTCGGCCTTGAACTGCGCTGCCCCCTGGATACTGGCCTTCTCGGCCTTCCAGACCTCATCGAGATCGGCGTATTCGCGTTCCAGCTCCGCGATCTGGTCCTCAAGCGCGCCGAGACGCTTGAGTGCCGCTTCGTCGGTCTCCTTCTTGAGGGCTTCACGCTCCATCTTGAGCTGGATCAGACGGCGGTCGAGACGGTCCATCTCCTCCGGCTTGGAGTCCAGCTCCATGCGGATGCGTGACGCGGCTTCATCGATCAGGTCGATCGCCTTGTCCGGCAGCTGACGGTCCGTGATGTAGCGCGATGAGAGGCGCGCGGCCGCAATGATCGCACTGTCAGTGATATCCACCCCATGGTGCACCTCGTAGCGTTCCTTCAAGCCACGCAGGATGGCGATGGTGTCCTCCTCGCTGGGCTGATCCACCTGCACCTTCTGGAAACGACGCTCCAGCGCGGCATCCTTCTCGATGTACTGGCGATACTCGTCAAGCGTGGTGGCACCGACACAGTGCAGCTCGCCACGCGCCAGCGCCGGCTTGAGCATGTTGCCGGCATCCATCGCGCCCTCGGCCTTGCCCGCGCCGACCATGGTGTGCAGCTCATCGATGAACAGGATGACCTGGCCTTCTTCCTGCGACAGCTCCTTGAGGACGGACTTGAGGCGCTCCTCGAACTCACCGCGGAACTTGGCCCCCGCCAGCAGCGAGCCCATGTCGAGAGACAGCACACGCTTGTTCTTGAGGCCTTCCGGCACCTCGCCATTGACGATACGGCTGGCCAGCCCCTCGACGATGGCGGTCTTGCCGACACCGGGCTCACCGATCAACACCGGGTTGTTCTTGGTGCGACGCTGAAGGACCTGAATCGTGCGACGAATCTCCTCGTCACGCCCGATCACCGGATCGAGCTTGCCGTCGCGCGCACGCTGGGTGAGGTCCATCGTGTACTTGTTGAGTGCCTCTCGATTGTTCTCGGCGTCGGCATCTCCCACCGCCTCGCCACCGCGCAGTGCATCGATGGCGGAGGTCAGGGCGGGCTTCTTGATGCCCGAGGAGGTGAACAACTTGCCGAGATCACCGCCCAGCTCCAGCGCGGCCAGCAACGCGAGCTCGGAAGCGATGTATTGATCGCCGCGTTTCTGGGCTTCGCGGTCGGCCAGATTCAGAAGCTTGCCGAGCGCCTGGGAAGGCGCGACATTGCCGTCGAACTGGGACACGGTGGGCAGGTCATCCAGTTGACGCTTGAGCCCGCTCATCAAGCTGGTGGCATCACCGCCCGCCTTGTTGACCAACGCCTTGAGACCGCCATCGCGGTCCTCCAGCAGGGCCAGCAGCAGGTGCTGGGGATGGATTTCATTGTGGCCTCGCCCGACGGCGAGCGACTGGGCATCCGCAAGCGCGTTCTGCAGCTTGCTGGTGAGTTTGTCGATGCGCATGGTGCCTTCTCCTGAGAGTCATGGCGGTACTCCTCTTCTCAGGAGCTTCGCCTGTAACATTTCGTATCTAACCCTAGAGATGGGGGGCTGGGGGGTCGCTTTCAAGGCGTGATTTGCGGCAACGCAGCATGTTGTCCGCGAAGCATGATCCAGATCAGGTTCCCCTGCAGCAGGTTGGCCCTCAGCGCCTGAAGATGTCGCCAGGGGCTTCCGCTCGACACGGAAAAGCGCCCCGCCAACCTGAGTGATCAGGTCAACGGGGCGCTTTCGTCTTTCGGCTTGCCGAGCGTCGGTGCATCGCGGCGGCCAGGTCTCCACTTCATGCTATCAGCGCAGCCAGATCACCGTGGCCATTCGCCCCGTCACGCCATCATCACGGCGATGGGAGTAGAAGCGCGATTCCGAGGCGGTACAGAAGTGACCGCCACTGACATGGCCGACCCCCGCACGCTCCAGCCGCAGGCGAGCCAGCTTGTAGAGGTCGCCCATGTAGTGGCCCAGCCGATAGGGGCTGGATTCGAAGGCGTCGTCGGCCTCGGGGAGATCCGCGATAAAGGCGTCACGCACCTCGGGGCCGACCTCGAACTGGGCATTGGAGATCGCCGGGCCCAGCCAGGCCATCAGCTCGCCCGGGTCATCTCCAAGACGAGCGACAGTGGCTTCCAGCACACCTTCCACCAGGCCACGCCAGCCCGCATGCGCCACCCCGACCCGCGTCCCCTGACGATCACAGAACAGCACCGGCAGGCAGTCCGCCGTCATCACCACGCAGGCCTGCCCCGTACCGGTACTGATGCAGGCGTCAGCACGTGGTGGCACCGCCTCATGGCGCTCATCGGCGTGACAGACGTCAAAGGCATCCACCACCTGAGTCCCATGCACCTGATCCAGCCACGCCAGTGGACGACCATCATCGACCTCCGCCGCGAGCAGATCACGCACCCGCGCGACCATCGCCGGATCATCCCCGACATGCCGCGCCGGATTGAAGCCAGCGTATGGCCCCTGACTCGGGCCACTCTCACGCGTGGTCACGAAGGCCTGCACCGGACTGGGTGCTGGCCAGTCCGGCAGAATCAGGGTCGGGCGTAGACTGTCGTCGTGCATAACCTCTCCTGGCGCGATGGGATACGCGAACCGAGCCCCTCAGCGGGCGATGTCTTCCTTGAGATAGTCGATCAAGACCAGCATGTCACCCGGCATCTCGGCGCGGAATTCGACTTCCTTGCCCGTGATCGGGTGGATGAAGGCGAGGCGACGGGCATGCAGCGCCTGACGCGGGAACTGACGCAGCAGCTCCTTGAGCGGGTCACTGGCCCCCGGCGGAAGCTTCAGACGGCCTCCGTAGACCGGGTCCCCGATCAGTGGATAGCGCTGGTGCGCCATGTGCACACGGATCTGGTGGGTACGCCCGGTTTCCAGCTTGCAGCGGATATGGGTATGGCCCCGGAAGCGCTCCACCACGCGAAAATGCGTGATCGCCATCTTGCCGCTATGGGTCACGGCCTGACGCTTGCGATCCTTGGGGTGACGCCCGATGGGCGCATCCACGGTACCGCCCGCCGTCAGCACACCGGTCACGACGGCATCGTACTCGCGAGACACGGTACGCGCCTGCAGCTGCTCGACCAGGTCCGCCTGGGCGGTCAGCGACTTGGCGACCACCATCAGGCCACTGGTGTCCTTGTCGAGACGATGCACGATCCCGGCACGCGGCAGCATGGCATTGCCCGGACAATGGTGCAGGATGGCATTGAGCAGCGTGCCATCCGGATTGCCGGCCCCCGGGTGCACGACCATGCCGTGCTCCTTGTTGATGACCAGCACGTCGTCATCCTCGAAGACGATCTCGAGCTCGATGTCCTCGGGGCCATGACTGACTTCTTCTTCAAGCTCGGCGGTCAGGGCCAGACGTTCACCGCCATAGACCTTCTCGCGGGGTTTGACAGCGGCACCGTCGAGGGTCAAGGCACCGGTCTTGATCCAGTGCTTGAGGCGCTCGCGGGAATAGTCGGAGAAGATCTCGGCGCAGGCCTGATCAAGGCGCATGCCAATCATCGCCTCCGGGATCCGCTCTTCGCGGTTGATGGTGTCTGCCATATTGCTCTCTGAGGCCGTTTCGCAGGAAAGGGCCTTTGCTTTATAGTGAGTGCGGATCGGCGGATTCTAGCATGCCCGCCATGGATTGCCCGAGATGAGGAAACCGATGCGCGCCCTTCCCTTGACTGCCTTCGCCCTGGCCAGCACCTTGCTGGTCGGCTGTGCGTCCAACGAGCCGGCACCGGATCTTCAGGAGCAGGAGCTGTACCGTCAGGCTCAGGTTTCCCTGGATACCAGCCGCTTCAACTCCGCCGTGCAGCAACTTGAAGCACTGGATACTCGCTTCCCGTTCGGCAGCTATGCCGAACAGTCGCAGCTGGAGCTGATCTACGCCTACTACCAGGTGGACAACTGGGAAGCCGCACGCGCGGCGGCCAGCCGCTTCATTCGGCTGCACCCGGACCACCCGCAGGTCGATTATGCCTACTACATGCGTGGACTGGCAGCCTATAGTGCAGGGCGCTTCAGCCTGGAATCGCTGGACCTGATCGACATCTCCAAGCGGGATCTCGGTGCGACGCGGGACGCCTACGTCGACTTCGGCGAACTGGTGCGCCGCTTCCCCAACAGCACCTACGCGGCAGATTCGCGTCAGCGCATCATCTATCTGCGCAACGTACTCGCGCGTGGCGAGCTGCAGACTGCCGATTTCTACCTGCGCAAGCAGGCCTATCTGGCCGCCGTGAAGCGTGGCGAGTGGGTGATCGAGCACTACCCTAACACTCCTGCCACTCGTGATGCGCTGGCCGTGATGGTCGAAGGCTATCTGGGCCTCGGTCTGCGCGACCGCGCCAGCGAGACGCTCAAGGTGCTGATCCAGAATGATCCGGACAACAAGCGTCTGGATGGCCGTACCTTCGAGCCGCGCTACGTGAAGGCGGATGACCTGACCGTCTGACGATCAGGCTTCCCGCCTCACCATCGAAAAGCCCGTGATCACCGATCACGGGCTTTTTTCATGCTGTCAGCATGGCCAGAATCGTCGGACTCAGGCGCTTTCAGCGGCTTGCGCAAAGAATCCGCAATCCCTGACACCGAACATGAGTTGCCTCAGTCGCCGGCCGCCCAGCCATTGACGATCGGGTAGCGACGGTCACGCCCGAAGCCACGCGGCGTGACACGCACGCCAACCGGTGCCTGACGGCGCTTGTACTCACAGCGGTCGACGAGACGCACCACACGATAGACATCCTCTTCCTCGAAACCGGCACGGATGATCGCCTCGGCACTCATGTCACCCTCGATGTAATGGGTGAGAATCGCATCCAGGGTGTCGTAGTCCGGCAGCGAGTCGCTGTCGAGCTGGTCTTCGGCGAGCTCCGCGGACGGCGGACGCGTGATGACACGCTCCGGAATCGCCGGGCCCATGGTGTTGCGCCAGTTGGCGAGACGGAATACCCAGGTCTTGTAGACGTCCTTGAGCGCATTGTAGCCACCGACCATGTCGCCATAGAGGGTGGCGTAACCCACCGCCATCTCGCTCTTGTTGCCAGTGGTCAGCACCATCAGGCCCTTCTTGTTGGAGATGGCCATCAGCAGCACGCCACGACAGCGTGACTGCAGGTTCTCCTCGGTGGTGTCGCGCTCACTGCCGGCAAAGCTCTCCGCCAGTGTCTCGGTGAACGCCTCGACCATCGGGGCGATGGGCATCACCTCGTAATTCACGCCCAGCAGTGTCGCCTGCTCGGCAGCGTCTTCCCTGGAGATGTCCGCGGTGTAGTGGTACGGCATCATCACCGCATGCACGCGGTCCGCGCCCAGCGCATCGACGGCAATCGCCAGCGACAGGCCGGAGTCGATGCCACCAGAGAGACCCAGCACCACGCCCTTGAAGCCGCTCTTGTTGACGTAGTCACGCAGGCCGGTGACCAGTGCACAGTAGAGCGACTCTTCCGGTGACAGCAGCTCGGCGATCTCGCCGCTCTGCGGCGCCCAGCTACCGCCTTCCTCCTTGAGGAACTGCACCGGCATCAGGCCGACATCCCACCAGGGTGCCTGCACGCAGGTATTGCCCTCGGCATCGATGGCGGCGGAGCCACCATCGAAGACCAGCTCGTCCTGGCCACCGATCTGATTGACGTAGACCAGCGGACACTTCACTTCGGCCGCCCGCTGAGCGAACAGATGATTGCGCTCGGCCGGCTTCTCCAGATGATAGGGCGAGGCATTGAGGCTGACGAGAATGTCCGCGCCGGCATCCCGCGCCTGACGAACGGGCGCGCCATCCCACAAGTCTTCACAGATCACGATACCCAGACGGGCGCCGCGGCATTCCACCACGCAGGCCTCGGAGCCCGGCGTGAAGTAACGCTGCTCATCGAAGACCTGATAATTGGGCAAGGCCTGCTTGGCATACTCGGCGATCCACTCGCCATCCTTGAGCACGCCGGCCAGGTTGTAGCGCTTGCCGTCACGCATGCCGGGGTAGCCGACGATGACCATCACGCCGCGCGCGACCTTGCTGGCCATCCGCGCGCGCGCCTCGGCGAGTCGTGCCTCCATGGATTCGCGCAGCAACAGGTCTTCCGGCGGGTAGCCGGTCAGACACAGCTCGGGCAGCACGACGACGTCGGCCTTGTGCTCGAGACTCGCTTCACGGACGGCTTCGATGGCACGCTCGGTATTGCCGGGGATATCACCGACCAGCGGGTCGAGCTGGGCCATCACCAGAGTCAGATCTTGCATGCGGTAAGGATCTCTCGATTGGCGGTTCGATAAGGGGCCAGTACACTGTGGCCAGACATCTGGCTCAGACTGCTGAGCCGTGCACCGGCTCATCAGTCTCATGATGGCCGCCATTGTCCCGCAAGGTCGCGCCGCTGGCAAAAAGCCACGCGCGCCGCCTCATCTGGGAGTCATATAGGAATGAGCCTGTTGATCATCCGTCTGCTGGTATTCGTCGTCCTGTTCTGGGCAGGCCTGCGCCTCTATCGCATGTATCGCCAATGGAAGCTGAGCCAGGACAACCACGATGACGGCCAGCCTGCCGAGCGCGAGGCCCAGAACATGGTGCGCTGCGCCTACTGCGATCTGCATCTGCCGGAAAATGACGCCATCCGCCATGAAGCGCTGCACTTCTGCTGTCAGGAGCACCAGCAGCATTTCCTCGACGAGGGCCCACGCAAGTAACGCACTGTCTTCCCCCTCGAGACGAAGGCTCGAGGGGGAAGACGCCATGACGATGCTCAGGCCCAGCGCGTCGCGTCTGGCTGGGACGAGGCTTCCAGCGTGGCGATCTCGCCCAGCAAGGTCTCGGGCTGGTAGGGGGTGGGGTCGATGATCGGCGTACGCCCCAGCAACTGGTCCGCCAGCAGGCGGGTCGAGGCCGGCGCCAGTACCAGGCCATTGCGATAGTGACCGGCATTGACGTGCAGATGGCGGCGTTCAGGCGCGGCACCAATGAACGGCGTGCCGGTCGGCGAACCGGGGCGCAGCCCCGCCCAGTGATGCTCGACCTCACACTCGGCCAGCGCCGGGATGATCTCGCAGGCGCTCTTGATCAGCGACTCACGCGCCTCAAGGGTGGTCGCCTTGTCGAAGCCGACCTCCTCCAGCGTGGAACCCGCCACGATGCGCCCATCGGCACGTGGAATCACGTAGCGTCCATTCTTGAGTACCACGCGCTCCACCAGCCCCTTGGGTGCCTTGAACAGCACCATCTGGCCGCGGACTGGCCGCACCGGCAGCGCCAGCCCCGCCTCACTCAGAATCTCGCGACTCCAGGCGCCCCCACAGACCACGACCTGTCCGGCGGACAGCACTGAATTGGCGGTCTGCACGCCGATGGCGGTGTCGTCCTGCAGCAGAATGCCCTGTATCGCGACATTCTCGAGCAGACGTACGCGCGGGTGGGCATCGAGAGCGGCGCGCAGTGACTTGCCCAGGCGCGGATTGCGGATGCTGCCCAGCGTCGGCATCCACAGCGCCGATTCGCAACCGGGCGCGACGGCCGGTGCCTTGTCATAAAGAAAGTCAGCCTCCACGCGCGTCAGCGGCTTGGTGTATTCCTCGGACCACGCCAGTGCCTGCTCGGCATCCTCGACATTCAGGTACAGCAGGCCCTGCTGGCGATATTCGGGGTCGATGCCGGTGGTCTCGATCAGGCGCTCGGCCAGCGTGGGGTAGAAACCTTCCGACCAGGCAGACAGGCGTGAGATCGGCGCACTATAACGCCACGGATACAACGGCGAGACGATACCGCCGCCCGCCCAGGATGCCTCGCGCCCACACTGGCCCCGCTCGACCAGCGTGACCTCGGCACCGCCATCCGCCAGTTCCAGCGCAGTCAGCATGCCGATCACGCCACCGCCTACCACCACAAAGTCATTCACGCCTGTTCGCTCCTGCCTCAAGACCGGGAAAGGCTTCCAGAATACGCCGCCCGCAAGGCGGTGCAAGCGAGCCGCGCCCAATCCAGCATCGCGCCGAGGCCGCTCTCGCCACTGCTACCAGCAATCGCCATCGCCTTCAGCCGTCCGGCGCCCGGTACTACTCAAGCTCAAGGACTTACACTCAGTATCGCGAGCCTGAACACCTGTCGCCGTCGCCTTGACAGTAAAAGCAGTTGCATTGCCATCAAGACTCAATGTGTAAAAGCCATCAGGCGACGTGGTCGCACGCCCCAAACCGTCATCATCACAGCTCGAGCCACCCCCGATACTGGATGAGTATTCACCACAGCGCGCCATGTAGCGCTCCTGCGCCTGTGCTAGCGACACCAGCGCGACATGAGCGTCCTCGCGGTGGGTACGCAGAACATGATTCTGGTAACTGGGATACGCGATGGCAGCCAGAATGCCGACGATGGCAACCACTATCATCAACTCGATCAGACTGAAGCCCCGCCCTCTTCGATAAGCGCTTGACTGACTGTCTATACGCTCATTGGCAATGGCTTGTTCAATCATGGGCATGTCCTGTCGTGAAACAGCCACCGCGGCAAGTTGCGGTGGCTGACATAAGAAGTAAAAGTACACGCTTTACCGAGAGCTTCAGCGCAGCTGGTACCAGGAGACACGGCCAGATGTCGCAGACGTCTGTACATTGAGCTCGAACGGAGTAACCGTGCCAGGGTCGCTGCCACTGGCCCCAGTAGCGACAAAGACATGATTGCCAATACTGGCCAGGCCACTAGGCTCACCAGAGAGTTTGATGCTGACCAGGATATTGCCAACCTCAGGACCAGCTTCATTCACTGTTCCAATAAGATCTCCATCATCGAAGCTACTGTCTCCATTGAGATCGAAAATCGGGACATAGCTTGAGTTGCCGCTATCGTAAGACGGCAGACCAGTCTGTACGTCGACCGCTATCAACCAACCACTACTATTGGCTTCACAGAAGTTACTGCCGCCCCCGTCAGTGCGTGTTGAGACGACCAGCAGATTGCCCAGCAAACTGGCAGGCTGGACGACCTCCTCGCCAGCATCAACGAGATCCAGATACCAGCCGTAGCGTGACTCCTTGTCACTGGCTAAAGGCTGCTGGCCGTAATCAAAAAGCTGGCCATCCAGCGTGCGCCCGACAATCTCTCCCTCAGCATGCTCCACACCAGTAAACTCACGCTGCTCAAGCTGCTCACGCCCCAGGTCGAGATGCTGGCCGTCATCGAGCACGGTATACAGACTTTGCTGGCTGGCCACGTCATCATCAATCGGCGTATAGAGCTGTTCACCCGTGCCGAATGACACAAGGAGATTAGGCTCTTCCATGGTATTCGTCGCACCAGAAAGGCGACTCAATGTCGGCTTGACCGTGATCGGCTGAACACTCCCGCTGGCGCAGCCTTCACTACTATCCGAGTCACAGGTGGCAGTGAAAAGCAGACTGGACTTCCACTCCGCTGGGTCCCTCTCACTAAGGTCAAACTTCCACATTCTCCCCTGCATATCACCGCCGTAAGCAAAATCGATCGTTCCGTTGCCATCAAGGTCAGCGACCTGAAGGCTGGTGAGTTCTCCTGCATCACTCCCGCCGACAAGCTTGGCTATCGCGGTACCAGACGTCAGCTCACGCAGAAACAGAGTGGCAGAAGCCTTGTCGTTCTCCGGTTTGAGTCCATTGGGGATCAGCAAGGCCTGCTGGCCATTGTTGAGTTGACCAACATGAACACCGCCATAGACATAGCCTACATCCTTATCCTTGAGGCCATTGCGGTTATTGGCGACCCCAAACTCCCAACCTGCCAGTCCAGCAGCCGAAACCTCATTGCCTTTGACGGCATCCGAGACATTGAGCACGAAAACCCCACGGCCACCGCCGCCCAACCCGGACGCCAGCCAGGTACTCCCCTCAGCTAACGTCGTCACACGTGGGACGGCATCAACATAATAACGATGCTGGTAACCGGTGCTTGCCAGATAACCGAGCCCTTCTCCATCTTCTTTGCTGAACAACAGCTCAGGAATATACGCGAACTGCTCATCGCCAGATTCGAGATCAAAGGCATGCAACATGCCGTCATTGGCCCCCACAAAGACACTGCCCTGACCATTTCCGCCATCGCGAGTCACAACGACTGGGGAAGATCCAATGATATCGCCCAACACGCTACCCTGACGGGTACGTAGGCCCTTTCCCTCGAGTGCGCGACTCCCTTTGAGCCAGGCGACCACCGCCTCGCGCCCCTCTCTTTTGCTCAGATCATCGGGCGCATGACGCTCCAGATCCTTCTGCTGCGCACTGGTGAGGTTGCCCTCTGAAAACACGACTGTTGAACCGTTATCCGCGGTGTAGACCTTGCGACTGGCGGCTCCTGACTTATTGAGATTGGCCGTCAGCCTGTCCGAAGCATTCCATACAGGGGCCTCTTGGTTTGCCTCGAATGTCCCGCTATCCACCACTTCGGCATCGGAGTCTCCCTGAGCCACTGCCGATACCGCCGTGACTTCCCCCGACCAGCTGGCGGGGGAATAGCTGACCTGAAGTACGACACCACCTGCTTCAACCTCCGCAGTACTCAGATTGGTCGCCACACCGCTGACACTCTCACCACGCGCCACGATATCTCGCGAAATGGCTGCCAGAGCATCGACCAAGGCCGCAGGATCAGCGGCATTGAAGTAGAGCCCGCCCCCATCTTCCGCAGCTTGCTTGAGGTCATCGATGGTGCTGGAGGTCGATTCCTGAACATATCCAGGTATGTCGCTATTCAGCCGAGTATTCCACCTGTCATCATCAGCCTCGACACCAAATGCGACGGTATAGGTCGTCATCACCTGGTTCTCATAACTACCACTACCCAATGATTCCTTGAGGTCCTTGTTAGCGTAGTAATAGGCAACATCAGCCAATGTCGTTTTGCCTCCGTATCCTCCATTGGAGTAATACCAGCGTCGCCCATCATTATTTGCATCTCCGATCGACTCAACGCGAGTACGATCGCCACTGGTACTTTCGCGGTTCCAGAAACCATCAGTAACCAGAATGGTGAAGTTTTGCTGACACATGCCGCCCAAATCAGCACTCATGATAGGTGAGCTATCACCGCGATAATATTCGCCAGCACGATAAAGTGCTTCACGCAATGGTGTGCCGCGATAACTATTGACACTACTGATTACACTGGTAGCAATAGCATCACGCACATCGTCGAAGTGCGCATTGGTATTGACAGCGGCCCCACCAAGAGCAGAACCCAAAAGACTGCCGACCGTATTTAGTATCTTGGTGATAATATCATCGACTGGTACTTGTTGAGCTGTATCAGCATCTGGATTGATCGTCATGAAGCCAGTACGATATTGCGTCCCTGTCAACAGCTCCAAACTGGCCGCCTTACCCACACTCAGACGATCTCGATAATAGGTAAACCAATTAGCATAATTTTGTTTTTGTGCAGGTAATAAATCTGAAACTTCATATTTTAAACTGCAACCACTACCAGCATTACCACTATCCACATAATAGGAAAAACCACGCTTACGATCTGTCAAGTCAACGCGATTTCCTGAGACATCGCCTTTAGAATAATCAATCAAAGCATTTTCTGGATCACTATCATCGGCCCGAGTGCCATCTTCCTCTAGCTTCCAAGGAAGATAATCAAGATTTGGATTATAGGCCTGCGAGTTATATGACGAACAGAAAAAATGCTTATCAAGCTCATACTGGGAGAACACATACTTCCAGCTGCTATTCCAATTACAATAACTGGAACAACGCCAATCGTATCCGAATAGCTTATCATAACCACGAGGCGACCCCCCGCCTTCTACTGTATCTTCAAAGGACATTGACCCAGAATCATCCAACAACAGCAGAACATTCGGAGTAACACCCACGTTCTGGGTAATCGGCAGCTGTGAGAGTGTACGCTCGTCATTTGAAGAGGCAGCAAAGCTTGCTGTAGTGATAAATGCCAAGCCATACATAGGCAGCAGGCAATAACGTAAAGTACGCGGAGTCATGTAAAGAATCCTTACTGTGCCAGTATGATTTCGCTCTGCACGACTGCCAGCGCCTGGCGCTCACTGCCACCCCAGCCAGCTGCAGTAATGCGATATCCATTTTCGGGCAAGGCATTGTTCATGTTGTCGGCATTGAGAATGCCCTGAACGGTGCTGCCCAGATACTCGATGATGTAATTTCCGCTCTCTCCTTCCTTTAAGTGACCGATACCGGTCCAGCCATCTGGAGTCAGCAGATCACTCGGCGCATCAACACCCGATACCGTCAGATCGTAGAGTCCGTTGCTCTCTCCTGTCGAAAATTCGCCCAGTGAAATGACACCACTTTCCAGCTTATCCTCAGCCTCTTTCAACAATCCTTCAGCACGTGCATAAGCAGTGTCATATTGCTGCACATTGACCGTCATACGGGTTTGCAACTGAGTATTTTCACTGCCCGACACAGCCATCATGCCTACGACTACCAGCATGACCAGGACCATCAGCAGCACCATACCACCTTGCTGGTGGGCCGAAGCATAACGAGGACTCATAAGCCAAGGTTCCGTGGGCTAAACGTCATGGAGAAGGTACGTTGCATGGTGCCACCAGCTTCGCCTTCAACCTGAAGTGAAGGCGGCGTGCTGAGCGCCAGATCAAGGTGGATGCGCCGCACTTGATCCCAACGACCTGCGACTTGGCTGGCAGTCTGATCAACGGCGTAACCGCTGCCTACGGCGAGGTCAAATCGAAGCTGTATCTCATTCACGTAACTGGCCAGCTCCTCTGCACATCCAGCCTCCGGGCCGTCACCTGACGCATTATCCGAGCTGAGGCAAAGCCGTTGTGGGTTATCAGTGGTAGACGTCAGCATTACAAGATACCAACGCTCGAAAGGATAGACGAAAGGATGGGTTTGCTGATTACCGCCGTAGCCATGCTGCAAGCCACTCGACAATGACAATTTGCCATCTTCACTACCACTGACAGTGTCGATGTCACCACTCTCACAATCGCTGATCATGACGTAACTACCAGATGACAATTGCTCGCCACTGTAGCTCTTCACCTCAATGGAGCGATCGCCCTGCGCGGCCGCGGAAGACAACTGCCAACCGCGTTGACCGTCATCAGCCAAAGCCAAGGCAGGAATCTGCATGGCAAGGCGATCATAGCCCACCCCACCCTCAGTGACAGTCTTAACGGCCAGAGGTTGAGCGTGAGTTCCCGTGTTATCGCTGACATTCGACCAGGGTGTACACCCCGAGAAGCCAATATTGCGCATGACCGGCTGCAGACGGTGTGAAACATGACGAGCACTCTCCTGAAGATAGGAAAGAGCTTCTTGGGTCGTTGCGGTAGCGCGTATCGTCAGGAAGTACTGAAGCGCCATACCCGTGATGAACAACCCCAGCACCAATCCCAGCATCAACTCAACCAGTCCAATACCCTGCTGACGGCGAAGTCCTTGTAGTCGGCACTGGCGGTGACCAATTGAAGGTTTCATGGCGCTATCCGGATCTGAAGTGTCTCAGTGAGTGTTTGGCTATCCGTATCTCCGGAACTCCCCTTGTCGGCTGCTGCCTGCCAGGAAAGAGTGAGATCAAGCTGGCCGCCACTTTCAGTGATGGTGCCTATGGATTCAGGTAAACGACTATTGGCAAGTCTTTGCTGCCACGACCAGACGTCATGGGCAGCCAGCGCATCATCGCTTGTCACGGCCTGCTGCTCCGTGGCGGTTTTCGTATTGCTCCCCGAATATTGGCCTTCAGGATTCGCCTGAATGCGCTCAGCCATACCCACCAGCAAAATGCGCGCTTCAGTGCGAGCGAAGCTCTCATTATTCGCCTGCAGAGTTTCCATCTGCATCAATGCAAACCCGAGCAGTGCAAGCCCCATCAACAGCACGGCAATCAATGCCTCGATCAAACTAGCCCCGTGCTGGTTAGGACGTACTGGCCAGCATGCCTTATCCACAGCTCATTCCTCCGGCTCCATACGCCTCTGGCGCCAGGCGACCAATGATAGAAAGACCCAGCTGACGATGTGCCTGTGACGTTACACGACCACATATCAGAAGGTGTGTCGTGCTTTGCACCGCGCCTTGGCTATCAAAGGAAATGATTTTACTCGCGATCTGCACTGAAGCGCTGCCAGTGTGCTCGCGTAATACCTCGACTTTATCGGTACTAAAGTTGCTCAAAGCCTCTGCTGGGCTCCCTATAACCACTGCCCAGCCATTGTTCCAGGCAGCCGTATCCTCACAACGAGTACCGTCCCCACTAAGCGGGCACACGGATACCTGGCGCCCTCGAGTCACAGCGGTGCTCCGCGCATAGTTGAGCGCAGCGGTGAGTGTTTCGGCCGTGCTTGCCACCTCCTGACGGGTGATGAACCCCTGCCAAGCAGGCACAGCGACTGTCGAGATGATGGCCAACACCGAAACGGTGACCATCAACTCGACAAGGGTAAAACCACGCATCGCGTTGACCCGCTGCCCGGAGTACCCGGTAGCCATCTGGAGGGATTGCTTCATTGATTCATCCACTGGAGTGGCCCGAAAGACGACCAAAATGCAAATATTCGTAGTTAAGCAGTTACACATTCTCACTCAGCCGATACTCAACAACAAGACCAAGGAGCTTGCGTCCAAACATGCGTCCCTTGAAATACTGGCACATGACAAAAAAAACCCCGATCATCGTAGATCGAGGCTTCAGGCGCTTGCCATGCAATGTCGGCTGTCAGTGCCTACCAACAATCACTGCTATCGGTATCTTCCGAGTCCTCAAGAACTGCCGCTCCCTTCACTCCCAGCTCCGTGAGCGTAAAGGTGGCACAGTCCTCATCATTGGCCTGACTGCCCGTGGCAGTGGCCGTCAGCGTATAGCTGTCGGCGTCCCCCGCGACGGCCAGTGTATAGAAGCCCTCCTCGCTGGCCGTATCCGCCTGGCCAAGCCCGATCCCGTCTCCGCCGAGCCCCAGAGCATCATCACAGTCCGTGGCGGCAGTCACACTGGCGGTGGCATATTCTCCGCAGGTGGCCATGATACGCTCCTGGGTCTGGGCAAGCGCCAGCAGGGACGTGATGGCATCCGTGCGGCGTGAGCGCTCCACCTGATCCTGATAGCTGGGATAGGCGATAGCGGCCAGGATTCCGATGATGGCCACGGCAATCATCAGCTCCATCAAGCCGAAACCACCTTGTGATCGAGAACCGCCAGTTCGTCTGATCATCAACGCCCCCTGCGAAGCAGCGTGATATCGATCACCGGTCTTGGCTCGCCGCGCGGATCGAAGCGTACCTCGACCTCCTGCCCCGGATTGAGGTGGAATGCCTGAAGTTCTCGCCCATTGCGATTGAGGACGCGCGTGGTGGGCAGGATCACGAACCCCATGTCGTTGAGCTGCAGCTGGTCCCCCTCCACCTGATCAATCACGCCTGTGACGGTCTGCTCCATGTCCAGCTGAATCAAGGTATCTGCCGCCATGGCCGTCCCGCCCCACCCCGTGAGGAGTGCACAGGCTGCCAGCATCCATGCGCCGCCGCTCCGCTGCCACTTGTGTCGTGATATCTGCATGTTCCCTCTCCTAGCGCAGCTGGTACCAGGCACTACGGCCTTCCAGTCCATCGATCCCGAAGTCCATGGCCATATCGACCACCTGATTGGTACCGCCCTGACCGACGTACTGGGTATCTCCCAGGAACTTGGGCGAGGTGGGCTCCCCGTCCGTCTTTATCGACAGCACGACCTGATTGTTGACGTTGTCGCTGGCATCCACCTTGCCGTCGCCATTGTAGTCAAAGACCTGCTGGACACTGTTGTTGCTGCGGACCGGTTGCAGACCATTGCGCAGGCTGAGGGCATTCAACCAGCCGCTGGCACCACCGGTACAGGGGCCATTGCTGCCCGGGATCGTGGTATTGAAGACGATCAGATCGCCACGTACTGCCGGAATCGTCACCAGACGCTCCCCGGAATCGGAAAGCTCCACATACCACCCGTACTGGATGCCATTGTTGTTCTGATTGGCATAATCGACACCCACACCGGTGACGGTACGTGCATCACTGACCCCGGTGATGTTCGTGAAGCTCTGCTTTTCCAGCTGTCCGTGATAACGGCGCGTCGTGTCGCCCGTGTGCAATACGCTATAGAAAGACTGCGTCGAGGTGTCGATGGCATCCTGCAGCGTCAACAGTTGCCCCGTCCCCCAATAGACATTCAGGTACGGCGTATCGACGGTACTGTTGAAGACACCGCTGCGTGCCACGGCCACTCGCGAGGTGATGGGCTGGCGCGAAGCCGTCGGACAGGTCGATGTCGTGCTGTTCAGAGCCACCGCACATGACTGGAACAGGCGCGACGTCTCGCCGCTCCCCACGTCATCCAACGAGAAATCACGCATGTCGAACACCCAGACGTTGCCGTGAAGATCACCCGCGTAGACCCAATCGGTAATGCCATCGGCATCGATGTCCGCCAGCTCCGGGCTCGACATGCCATTGCAGTCGCTGTTGGCTGACGTGCAGGAACCCCCGGCATTGCTGCCCTGCTGTGAATCCAGCAGCGCGAAGTTTTCCGGGTCCTCCAGGTCCACGATGAACAGTTTGGCACGCCCGTCACTATCCGCGTTGTAGCCATTGCCGAAGATGGCGTACCACTTGCCATCATCAAGTCGAGCAACCTGAATGTCGCTGAAGGTGTAACCGAGATCCTCGTGGGTGAACTCCCACTGCACGATATCCGCCGGCGAGGTGCCATTGGACTCCCCCAGCGTGTCGAAGGCTTCGGGATCCGTGATATCCAGCATGTAGACCGCCTTGCCACCCGCGCCAAGCCCCCCCACCAGGACCGAATGCCAGCTGGGAGCGTCTTCCTCTCCCAGTTGTACGTGGACATCGCGCGCGACAGGCGTGGCATCGACGTAATACTGGTGAACATAATTCTGATCAGCGAGCTGACGAATGCCACGCCCTCCCTCGATGCTGAAAGCGGCATATGGCATGTAGGCGAATTTCTCTTCCCCGCTTTCCATGTCGATGGCATGCAACATGCCATCGTTGGCACCGATGTAGATCATCGACTGGCGATCTTCATGCAAGGTCTTGAAGGAGCGGTACGAAGACACTTCCATGTCATTGCGGTAGCTGGCGGAAGGCGGGCCGACGATGGCCGGCGAGGCGTGGACGATATCACCGAGATAGTTGTCGTCACGATCACGGAACAAGGTACCTTCATAGGTATCATCGCCCTTGAGATAGCCGATCAGATTCTCGAGCTCCGACGTTCTCACGGCAAGCGGTGTCCCATTGAGCGTGAGGAAGGTCCCGCTCGTATCCAGAATCTGCCCCGTCAGCTGCGTCACGGTATCACCGACCAGCTCCAGCACGCCGCTCTGCCCGCCGGTCAACCCCAGGGCATTGGCCAGACCATTGCCATTCCCCAGGCCGAGCCCCAGACCGTTGCCGAGAGTCCCGGAGACCCCGTTTGCAGCTTCACGCACGGAGATCAGCACGGCATCGGTCAACAGCGTCTCGTCCAGGAAACCGACGAGGTCGAGAATCTGTTCCGCCTCCAATGAGCCGGCCTCCTCGATATCAAAGAAGAAGGCCTTCTCGTCGACGTCCGAAATCCCCGGATTATAGGTGATCACCTTGCGACTGCTGCTGCGACCGGCATCGTCACGCAACCACTCCGCGACGGACCATTCGGATGTGCTGCTCAAGGTGCCATCGCTGCCGATCTTGCGTGCGACCACATCCCCCGCCCAGTTGGCCGGGTCATAGGTCGTCTGGATGACATAGGCATCACTGGTCTGGCTACCACTGCTGATATCCAGACTGCCGGTGCTGGCAGCACGCCCCGCGATTGACTGGGCGATATTGTTCAATGCATCGATCAGGGCCTGGGGGTTGGCAGCACTCAGATACTCGCCGCGTCCATTCCAGGCGGCATGGCGAAGATCATCAATGGTGGTATTGGTATTGGACACCGGCTGAGGCCAGGTGAAGGAGGTATCGATACCGGATGGGTTCTCGGTCAGGGAACCATCCACCCCGAAGCCGACAGTGTAGGTGACCATGTGCTGGGACGGGTTTTCATCCACATCCGGCACGGTGGGAACGCTATTGATCAGATCAGTGCGCAGGTCGGTGCGATAGTAATACATCGCCACGTCACCCAAGGTGTTGGAGTAACTGTCACGGTGACTGGCACTGATGTAATCACCGCTGCCACCATCGACATTGCCGACACTGGGACTTGAGCCATTCCAATAGCCATCAGTCATCATGATCGCGTAATTCTGCTGACACATGCCGCCTTCATCCGCACTCAGGATGGGCGCATTGTTCCCGGTACTGGCGAAGTATTCGCCGGCATTCTTCAAGGCCGTGCGCAGTGGTGTCCCGCCGGAGGGATAAGCGGTGAACAGCTCTTCCATCAGGTCGTCACGTTCATCGGCATCGGTCATGTCCGCGACGTTGCGGTTGTTGCGCCCCTGGATGGTACGCAGGCCTACCCGAGACTCGTTGGTATCGATGACGCCTGCCATGGCCGACTTGGCAACGGACATGCGGTCGCGGTAATAGGTGAACCAGTTGGCGAAGTTGGTCTTCTGCGCGGCGGACTGCTGGTTGATGTAGGTCTGACGCGTGGTATCCACATAAAGACCATTGCCACTTCGATAAAGCCCGCACTCCTCGAAGTCATACTCGCCGTCACCGTCATTGTCCGTCCAGTGCATGTAATAGACCCCGGTAAGATTGACGGTTGTCGTCGGCTCATAGGGATCCGCGCGCGCCGTCAGGAGCGTCGCGTCGAGGTAATCCGCTCCAAAGCGATCCTTGCCCGCCCAGGGGGCATAGGTGAGGGCCGGATTGTAGGCCAGGACATTGAAGCCATTGCACGAGCCAATGGCGCGGGCAACGCTGGTCTGGGATTGATGACTGACAGTCCCAAAATTGCTGATCGAGTAGACCCCGGAGTCTCCAAGCACCGACGAGGCGGGCTGATAGCCCCAGTATTCGACGCCCTGATTGAGCGTATCCTCCCAGGCCATGCTGCCCGAATCATCAAGGATGAACAGGATATTGGGCTGAACACCCGTGGCTTCCGTCACTGGCGCACGAGCGATTTCCCCGGGAGCCGCCAGGCAAGGCAGAGCGAAAAGGCATAGGGCACCACTCAGCAGATAACGCATGTTCATGCTCCTCTCAGAAGTAAGGGCCCAGTTCCAACTCGCTTTGCACCACTGTCCAGGAGGCGCCATTGCCGCCTCCCAGGCCCATTGCACTGACGCGGAAGGCATCCAGGCGCGTACCGACCGCATTCAATTCGTTGCTGGTATTCAGTGGGGGCTGACCGACCTTGCCCAGATACTCGATCACGTACGCCCCGATCACCGCGCCGTCATCATCATCCAGCGTATCGATGCCATTGGCCTGCCAATCCGCTTCAGAGAGCGGGTTGATCGGCGGCGCATCCTCAGGGAGTGCCAGCATCAGCCCAGCCGAGTCAACGAAATCGCCCAGTTCCCAGGCGCCATTCTCCAGACCCTCCTGCAACGCCCGCTCACCGATGCTGAGGCTGGTCTCGGCGTTGTAATAGGACTGCTCGAAGTTACGGCTGTTGACGGCCATCCGGGTCTGCAACTGACTGTCCTCCACGCCGGTGACGGCCAGCAGACCGATCACCACCAGCATGACCAGCACGATCAGCAGCGCGATGCCTTGCTGATGCGCGGGCCCCCTCGTTGCCGCACAGGGCCCGGATGTTGACGGCGATGTATGCATCAGCTGCCCCTCAGTTGCAGATTGCGCGGCGTGAACGTCAGATTGAAGGTGCGTGTCAGACGGCCATCGTTATCTCCGCCCGGCACCACGCCTGGCAGGCTCTCGAGCGTCAGGGCGATCTCGATGCGACGCACCTCATCCCAACGGTCTTCGCTGCGAACCGTGGCGGCAGGCACCTTGACCCGATCGACACTGCCGTTGCCAGTGGTGTCCAGACTGAAGCTGACATCGAAGCCCTCGACGCCAGAGGCCAGCTCTTCGCGCGCAAAGGTGGCATCGATGCGATCGAGATACAGCGCACGCACCGAGCTGTCATTGGCCTGATCATCCAGCCGGAGCTCCCAGGCCTGCACCGGATACAGATAGGCGTTCGATGACTGTGAACTGCCATAGGAACGCGACAGGGTATCGTTGGTCTCGATACTGCCCTGGGTCGTCCCCGACACCTTGAAGACATCGGTGCTGTTGCAATCACTGACCAGCGCGAACTCGTCCGTCACGAAGGCCGCTTCACTGCCATTGCGCACGCTCAGTGGTCCGCCCAGTGAGGTCATGCTGCTGATGAGCGTGGTCTCATCGCCATCCTTGCTGGCGGCGACGAACGTCAGATTGAAATAGCTGAGGCTGCGCTGGGTACGCTGCTGCCCACCGAAGGGCGCCGTGAGATCGTGGGAGTCATCCACTGAACTGGCATTGGTGATATCACGACTGTTGGCACACCCCGCGTAGCCCACATTGCGCATGAGGGGCTGAAGCCGGAACGAGACATAACGCGCAGACTCCTGAAGATAGGACAGGGCTTCCTGGGTACTCACGGTACTGCGTGACGTCGAGAACATCTGCACCGCCATCGCCGTGATGAGAAGCCCCAGCACCAGACTGATCATCAGTTCGACCAGGCCAACCCCCGCCTGATGCGCGCGAGAGGCTGGAGAGCGAGAGAACTTCTTGCCAGCGATAGAGACACGCGGGTTCATGGCTCCACCTCGAAGCGATATGCCTGGATATCCATTCCACCATTGAGCGTATCGCTCCATTGCACCTGGACACTGACGTCATGCACCCCGATACCGGCACCGCCGACCAGGCGCTCGTCTACCGTCACGTTGCCGACACCGCTGGTCAGAGTGGAACCCTGGATGGCCGTTCGCCAGTCGATCACATCCTGATTGGCCAACTGAGCAGGCGTGCAGTCTGACGAGCATCCATTGTCCGGTGGGTCCTGCGTATCGGCACCATCGTATTGCGCAATGGCTTCGAGATTGGCCCGGATGCGCTCGGCCATGTCCAATGACAGCAGCTGTGCCACCGTATTGCTGTAACTGACGCGCTGGTGCTGCAACGTCTGCACCTGCAGCAGCCCCAACCCCAGCAAGGAGACACCAAGCAGCAGCACGGCCACCAGCGCCTCGATCAGACCGACGCCACGCTGACGATGCGCCGTCGCGATCTTCGGAGGGTTACGCCTTGTCATGAGCAATCACCTCCCGTCTCGAGTCTCACGCGCCCTGAAGGCGCCACCACCACGGAAGTGGAATCCGATGCTGCGCAGAACACCAGCGTGCTGTTGCCGCTGTTGAGTGTGCCGCGATCGTTGAAGGTGATACGACTGGCACCGCCGGATTGCGCCACCGAGTTGCTGCCCTGATGAACCCACATGCGATCCCCTGCCGTGAAATTGGCCCCACTGCCTTCATACACCACCCAGCCATTCGACCAGTCCGCATCGCAGACAGTGGGATTCGGCGTGGCAACGCTCGGAGCATAGGGACAGACGCTGACCATGGTGCCGCGACTGGTCGCGGCACTGCGTGCCATCGCCAGGGCATGCGTCAGGGCGCGAACGTCGGACTCCACCTGAGAGCGCTGTACCATCCCTTGCCAGGCAGGCACCGCCCAGGCAGCGATGATGGCGATGATCGCCACCGTCACCACCAGCTCGATCAGCGTGAAACCGCGTGAATGACGCATGATGTCAGGCTCCCCGGCCTCTCGTGGCCTCTCATGCAACGCGAAAGGCAGTTCTCTCCCGACCCGATGTCGAGAGGATGGTCTCGCAGACTTCACCAACACCGCCCTCCTCCTTCCGCGCCGGTATTCATGACCTCATCCATCCACAGAATGCCGCAGTCATCGTTGAGCTGTGCTCCCTGCGGAGTGGCTTGCAACACGAAGGTGCTCGGCGTGAGGCTGCGATAGGAGATCAGGTAACGCAGATTGCCGCCGGCATCCTCGATACTGCTGACGCCATCGGCTGGCAACTCACCCTCCAGCACCGGCGCCTCGGAGAAATCGTGTCCATAGAAGCCATGCAACTGCCTGGCCTGCTGGCCCAGCGCCTGCTGAGCATGAGAACGCCAGCTGCGCTCCACGTACCCGAGATAGGATGGCACTGCTACCGCCGCCAGAATCCCGATGATCGCGACCACCATCATGACTTCGATGAGCGTGAAGCCTCGTGCTCCTCTGGGCCCGCACGCTCCCGCTGCCCCGCGTCGTGCACGAGCACCGATGACGCTTTTGGCTAGGGGATGGCATGGCATGCCGATATCTCCAGAGGTGGCTTACCCTCCATTATGTATCATTTTCGTAACTGAGCATTACATTTTTTTTCATATATCCTCAGCCCAGATCAACGCTCACCGGAATGATCAGGGCATTGAGAACATGCGCAATAACTCACAAAGAGCCAGATATTGCGGATCAGACATGAAAAAAGCCGCGACAGAGTCGCGGCTTTCAGATGACCAATGACTTACAGAGCGTTACAGCTCGCGAATCTGATCCGAGGCGATCAAGCGCTCCTTGAGCTCCTTGGGCATGGAGAAGACGATATTCTCCTCCTGACCTTCCAGTTCCTCGGGCGCCGAAGCCCCCAGTGCCATCAGGCGATCGATCACGCCCTGCACCAGCACTTCGGGCGCACTTGCGCCTGCCGTGATCCCGATACTGCCGATACCCTCGAGCCAGGCGGCCTCGATCTGCTCGGCATCATCGATCAACCAGGCCGGGGTCTGCATGCGCTCGGCCAGTTCGCGCAGGCGATTGGAGTTGGAGCTGTTGGGGCTGCCGACCACCAGCACCACATCGCAGGCTTCCGCCAGCATGCGTACGGCGTCCTGACGATTCTGGGTCGCGTAGCAGATATCGTCCTTGCGCGGCCCTTGAATCGCCGGGAAGCGTTCGCGCAGCGCATCGATCACACGCGCCGTGTCATCCATGGACAGTGTGGTCTGGGTGACGAAGGCCAGCTGATCCGGGTCCTTGACCTCCAGGCGCGCCACATCGGACTCGTCCTCCACCAAGTGGATGGTGCCACCCTTGGAGGTGTCATAGCGACCCATGGTGCCCTCGACTTCCGGGTGACCCTCATGGCCGATCAGCACGCAATCCTGGCCCTTGCGCGCATAGCGCAGCACTTCCATGTGCACCTTGGTCACCAGCGGACAGGTGGCATCGAAGACCTTGAGGTTGCGACGCTCGGCCTCTTCCTGCACCGCACGCGAGACACCGTGGGCCGAGAAGATGACGATGACGTCATCCGGCACTTCGTGCAGTTCCTCGACGAAGATGGCGCCGCGCTCCTTGAGGGAGTCGACCACGAAGCGATTGTGCACCACCTCGTGACGCACGTAGATCGGCGGCCCGAACACGTCGAGCGCCCCGTTGACGATATCGATGGCGCGATCCACTCCGGCGCAGAAACCGCGCGGGTTGGCCAGCTTGATCTGCATGACAGGCTCCGCTTGATGGCAAGGGGCACACGTGTGAGGCGCCCCTGGAAAAGAAGACTCAGTGCGTGGTCGCGGGGGAGACGGACAGCACCTCGACCTCGAAGGTCAGGGTACGCCCGGCCAGCGGGTGGTTGAAGTCGACCTTGACGTCACGCTCATCGATCTCGCGAATGATGCCCGGCAGCTCCGAGCCTGACGGCTCGGCGAAGGACATCACCATGCCGACCTCGATCTCGTCATCGAAGCTCTTGCGCGCCACGGTCTGGACATTCTGCGGATTGTGCTGACCGAAGGCATGCTCCGGCGTGACCGTGAAGCTGCCGGTCTCACCTGCCGCCATGCCCATGATCGGCCGCTCGAAGCCCGGCGGCAGATTGCCATCGCCTACCTGGAAGGTGGCCGGCGTCTTGTCGAAGGTGGAATCCACTTCGGTACCGTCTTCCAGACGCAGACGGAAATGGAGGCTGACCTCCATGTTTTCGGCGATACGATATTCGCTCATGCTGACCTCGTTTGCGCCACTCACTCGGAGCGGCCACGGAAGGATTCGATGATCAGTGCCACGGCTCCCAGGCTGATGGCGACGTCCGCCACATTGAAGGCCGGGAAGAAGGCATTGCCCCAGTGGAAGGACAGGAAGTCCACCACGTAACCATGCACGACACGATCATAAAGATTGCCCAGTGCGCCACCCAGTACCAGCGCGATGCCCAGCGCCGTGAAGGTCTCGTGACGCTTGAGGCGCGCAAGCCAGATGCTCAGACCGATGGCCGCCACCACGGCGATGCCGGCGAACAGCCAGCGCTGCCAGCCGTCATGACCGGCCAGGAAACTGAAGGCCGCGCCGGTATTGTGCAGCAGCGTCAGATTGAAGACCGGCAGCACCTCGTTGGCCTGACCGTAGATCAAAGAACTGCTGGCCAACCACTTGGTGGTCAGGTCCAGCACCACGATCACCACTGACAGCCACAGCCAGCGCAACGGCGAACGCATCGGCTCACTGGCGGCCGAGCCGGCCTCACTGGCAGGCGGTTGTGAAGAAGACGTCATGTTACCTTCCTGTCGGGGATGCCATGGGCATCCCTGCATGAAATGAATCCGTCGGCAGCAAGACACGAACGCCGGGCCAGAGCCCGGCGTTCGATATCAGCGCTCAGCGGAGGCTGAACGATGCCGCGGTCGCGTCAGCGATCACGCGAAGTGACGCGTCTCGCCTTCGCCATCCGACAGGTTGGTCACGCAGCGGCCACACAGGGTCGGATGTTCCGGCAGGGTGCCGACTTCCGGACGGTGGTGCCAGCAACGTTCGCACTTGGCATTCTCGCTGACCTTGACCGCCACCTTGAGGCCGGACACTTCGGTCTCTTCTGCGTCACCCGCAGCATCGAGAGGCGCCAGGGTCACGCCGCTGGTCAGCATCACGAAGCGCAGCTCGTCGCCGAGGCTTGCCAGCAGTGCGTTGAGCTCGTCATTGACGTAGAGGGTGACTTCCGCCGCCAGGCCATTCTTGACCAGACCGGCATTGCGCGCACCTTCCAGCGTCTTGTTGACCGCCTGCTTGACGTGCAGCACCTGTTCCCAGAAGTCACGACCCATCGCGGCATCATCCGCCAGTGTGGCCAGGCCGGTATAGGCTGTCTCGAGGAAGATGGTGTCCTTGCGCGGGCCCGGGATGTTGGCGTAGATCTCTTCTCCGGTGAAGGAGAGGATCGGTGCCATCCAGCGAGCCAGTGCCTCGATCACGTGATACAGCGCGGTCTGACAGCTGCGACGCGCACGCGAGTTCGGCTGCGTGGTGTACTGGCGATCCTTGATGATATCCAGGTAGAAGCCACCCAGCTCACGCGAGCAGAAGGTCAGCACCTGCTGATAGATATCGAGGAAGCGGTATTCCTCGTAGGCCAGCTCGACACGTGCCTGCAGCTGGGCGGCACGATCGACCACCCACTGGTCCAGCGCCAGCATGTCGTCGAAGGCCAGCGCATCACGCTCGGGCTCGAAACCGTTCAGGTTGGACAGCAGGAAGCGCGAGGTGTTGCGAATGCGGCGATAGGCATCGGCAGTCCGCTTGAGGATCTCGTCCGAGACGGCCATCTCACCGGAATAGTCATTGGAGGACACCCACAGGCGCAGAATGTCGGCACCCAGCTTGTCCATCACCTGCTGCGGCGCGACCACGTTGCCCACTGACTTGGACATCTTGCGGCCCTGCGCATCGACGGTGAAACCGTGAGTCAGCAGTGCCTTGTAGGGCGCGTGGCCGTCGATGGCACAGCCGGTCAGCAGTGACGAGTGGAACCAGCCACGGTGCTGGTCGGAGCCTTCCAGATACAGGTCGGCACGCGGACCTTCCTCGTGACCATGCGGGTGCGAGCCACGCAGCACATGCCAGTGGGTCGTGCCGGAATCGAACCACACGTCCAGCGTGTCGGTGACCTTCTCGTAGTTCTCGGCCTCATCGCCCAGCAGCTCCTGGCTGTCGAGTGACCACCAGGCATCGATGCCGTGCTCGGCGACGCGATCCGCGACCGCTTCCATCAGCGCGACGCTGTCAGGGTGCAGTTCGCCAGTGGCGCGATGCAGGAACAGCGGAATCGGCACGCCCCAGTTGCGCTGACGCGAGATGCACCAGTCAGGGCGGTTGGCGATCATGCTCTTCAGGCGCGCCTGGCCCCAGGCCGGGATGAAGGTGGTGTCCTCGATGGCGGACAGCGCCTTGTCACGCAGGGTCACGCCATCGGTGCCGGCGATGTCCATGCCGACGAACCACTGGGCCGTGGCGCGATAGATGACCGGCGTCTTGTGGCGCCAGCAGTGCATGTAGCTGTGGGTGATCTTCTCGTGCGCCATCAGCGCGCCGAGTTCTTCCAGACGCGCGACGATGTTCGGATTGGCCTTCCAGATGAACTGACCACCGAATTCCGGCAGGTCCGGCACGTAGACGCCGTTGCCCTGCACCGGGCTCTCGATCTCGTCGAAGCTCATGCCGTAACGACGGCAGGTGTGGAAGTCATCCTCGCCGTAGGCCGGCGCGGAGTGGACGATACCGGTACCGGCACCGGTCTCGACGTAGTCGGCCAGATAGACCGGCGACAGACGATCGTAGATCGGGTGGCGGAAGTTGAGATTCTCCAGTGCCGCGCCATTGACGGTCGCCAGTGTCTCGCCACTCAGCCCGAAGCGCGCCAGGCTGTCGTCGACCAGCTCCTCGGCGAGCACCAGCAGGCGCTCGCCGGTATCGACCAGCGAGTAGACGAAGTCCGGGTGAACGTTGAGCGCCTGGTTGGCCGGAATGGTCCACGGGGTGGTGGTCCAGATCACGATCGCCGCCGGCTTGCTCAGTGACTCGAGGCCGAAGGCCTTGGCCAGCGCCGCGCTGTCGTCTGCCGCGAAGGCGACATCGATGGCGTCAGAGGTCTTGTCGGCGTATTCGACTTCCGCTTCCGCAAGCGCAGAGCCACAGTCGAAGCACCAGTTGACCGGCTTCAGGCCCTTGAAGACATAACCGCCCTTGACCATCTCGGCCAGCGCACGGATCTCGCCGGCTTCGTTGGCGAAGTCCATGGAGCGATACGGGTTACCCCAGTCACCGACGATGCCGAGACGGATGAACTCGTGCTTCTGACCTTCCACCTGCACGCCCGCGTATTCGCGGCACAGGTGGCGGGCTTTCTCGGACTCGAGATGCTTGCCGTGGGTGGTCTCGACCTTGTGCTCGATGGGCAGACCATGACAGTCCCAGCCCGGCACGTAAGGCGCATCGAAGCCCGCCATCGTCTTGGACTTGACGATGATGTCCTTGAGAATCTTGTTGACGGCGTGACCGATGTGAATATTGCCGTTGGCATAGGGAGGGCCGTCGTGGAGCACGAAGCTCGGACGGCCCTTGCCTGCTTCACGCAGACGCGCGTAGAGGTCAATCTCGTTCCAGCGGGCCAGTTGGTCCGGCTCACGCTTGGGGAGATTGCCGCGCATCGGGAAGTCGGTATCGGGCAGATTCAAAGTGTGCTTGTAGTCGCTCATAGCCTTTCGGGTCAGCCGTCGTGGGGGCGGGAAGCCTGAGCTTCCCGAGCTGTGGAATCAGACACCTCAGCAGTGCCGTGTAAGGGTGCCGTCGGCGCATTCATCAGTGCGCTCAGCGGACGGCTGGCCAGCGGCAGGTCAGCCATCGAGGTCATGCAATCGAGCAATGCCTGCTCATCACTGGCGGGCGTCTCACCTGCGGCCAGTGCGAAGAAGCGGCGTGCCAATGCGATATCGGCGTAGATGGCGGCCTTGAGAGCTTCCAGGCCATCGAAGCGCTGCTCGCCACGCAGGAAGGCACAGAAGCTGACACGCATCGACTGGCCATAGAGGTCCTCCGCGAAGTCCAGCAGGTGAACCTCAAGGACCGGGCGCGGCGTGCCGACCGTCGGGCGCCAGCCGATATTGGCTACCGCCGGGCAGGCGCGGCCATCGGCCAGATGCGCCATCACCGCGTAGACGCCGGAGACCGCCAGCGGCGCATTCGGCAGCGGCAGATTGGCGGTCGGCACGCCGATGGTACGCCCCAGCTGACGGTCCGCGACCACGCGCCCCTGCCAGTGATGGGCTCGTCCCAGCAATCTGGCGGCCAATGCCATGTCACCCGCGGCCAGTACCTTGCGCACGCGAGTGCTGGACACACGCTCACCGGCGATCTCGAAGGTGCGGGTATGCTCCACCGCGAAGCCCTCGGCGGCGCCGATGCGCTCCAGCAGCGCGAAGTCACCGGCACGATCACAGCCGAAGCGGAAGTCGTCGCCGACCACCAGGTGGCGCACGCCGAGACCATCGATCAGTACCTGCTCGATGAATTCACGGGCCGACAATGAGCGCAGCGCCTCATTGAAGGGCAGGCACAGTACGCGCTCGGCGCCGTGGCTACCCAGCAGGCGGACCTTTTCCGCCAGTCGCGTCAGGCGTGGCGGCGCCTTGTCACCCGCGAAGAACTCGCGCGGCTGCGGCTCGAACACCACCACCGTGGCCGGCAGCCCATAGGCCGCCGCGCGCTCGCGCAGTTGCTCCAGAATCGCCTGGTGGCCGAGGTGCACCCCATCGAAATTGCCGATGGTGGCCACGCAGCCGCGACTGCCATCCTGCTTGCGCAGGCGGGCGAGATTGTGGAGTCCTCTGATCAAGTCCATGCGTGCATCACACAAGCCGCCGAAAGTGGTCGATTATAGCGAAGGGGCACGGCGCTGACAGCCACCGTTGCCCCACCAGAGAGAAAACTGCTGGAACGCGAGATGTGAATCGAGAGTCGGGGCTCAGCCCTGCATGCGGAAGTGGCGCGGACGTATGCCGCAAAGCCCCAACCACAGTGCATAGACCAGCACACCGCCGACGACCAGCGCCCCCATCATCGCACAGCGCTCCCAAAGGCCCCAACCGAGCCAGGTGGTCCAGTCCGGTGACAGCCACAGCAGGCCGCCGCCCATCAGGGCGCAACCGCCGATCAGCGTCAGCGAATAGCGCCCCCAGCCCGGCTGGAAGCGCAGCACACCCTCGCGATACAGGCCACGCGCCAACAGCCCGGCATTCAGGAAGGCCGACAGCGCCGTGGCCAATGCCAGGCCCGCATGGGCCAGCGGCACGATCAGCGCGAGGTTGAAGGCCATGTTGGCGACCATCGCGATGATGCCGATCTTGACCGGCGTCTTCGTGTCCTGACGCGCATAGAAGCCCGGTGCCAGCACCTTGATCAGCATGAAGGCCAGCAGCCCGAAGCTGTAGGCCCGCAGGCTCTGGGCCGACATCACCACATCATTGTCCGTCATCGCCCCATAGTGGAACAACGTGATCAGCAGCGGCTCCGCGAGCACGCCCAGCGCCAGCGCCGCCGGCACGCCGATCAACAATACCGAACGCAGCGCCCAGTCGAGCATCTTCTGGAAGTGCTCCAGCGACTGCTCCGCGTGACGCTTGGAGAGCGCCGGCAGAATCACGGTGCCGATGGCGATGCCGATGATGCCCAGCGGCAGTTCGACCAGCCGGTCGGAGTAATAGAGCCACGACACGCTGCCGGTGACCAGAAACGAGGCCAGCACGGTATCCAGCAGCAGGTTGATCTGCGAGACCGAGACCCCGAACAGCGCCGGTGTCATCAACTTGAGGATGCGCCGCACGCCTTCGTGGGCGAAGTTCGGCCATGGCTTGGGCATCAGGCCAAGACGCAGCAGGAACGGCACCTGGAACAGCAGCTGCACGCCACCGGCGATCAACACGCCCCAGGCCAGCGCCATGGCGGGTGTCTCGAAACGCGGTGCCAGCAACAGCGCCGCGCCGATCAGGCTCAGGTTGAGCAGCACCGGGGTGATGGCCGGCACCGCGAAGCGGTTCCAGGTATTGAGCACGCTGCCGGCGAAGGCGGTCAGCGAGATCAGCAGCAGATAGGGAAAGGTCAGGCGCAGCATGTCACCGGTCAGCGCCAGCTTGCCGGCATCGTCACCGAACCCCGGCGCGAAGACCCACACCAGCCAGGGCGCGCACAGCATCGCCAGCGCCGTGATCAGCGCCAGGATGACGCCGAGACTGCCACTGACGGCATCCAGCAACTCGCGGACCTCTTCCCGCGTGCGCCGGGTCGCATACTCGGACAGCACCGGAATGAAGGCCTGATTGAAGGCCCCCTCGGCGAACAGACGACGCATGAAGTTGGGGATCTTGAAGGCCACGAAGAAGGCATCCGCCCCGCTGCCTGCCCCCAGCAGACTGGCGATGATCACGTCTCGCGCCAGCCCCAGCACCCGCGACAGCATCGTCATCACGCTGACGATCAGCCCGGAGCGCAGCAGTCCCGCACGCACCGGCAGGCTGTCTCCACTGCTGGTCTCTGCCTGAGCCGTCGCCTGAGAGCCAGTCTGCACGGCCTGGCGACCCGACTCCTTCCCGACATCCTGATCGCCTCTGGGCGACTCATCCTGCGGCTTGCTCACCCTGACACCCCTTTCACTTCCCTGATCCGATACCGATGCCATCCAACACGATAGACAGACACAAAAAAACCGGCCGAAGCCGGTTTTTTCACGCGAACACGTCTCAGACAGCCAGTGCCTTGACGCGTGCGTTCAGACGGCTCTTGACGCGAGCGGCCTTCTTCTTGGACAGGATGTCCTTGTCGGCGTAACGGTCGAGGACCTTCTGCGCGACATTGAAAGCGGCCATGGAAGCAGCGTGGTCACCAGTCTTGACGGCCTTCAGCACGTTCTTGACGCTGGTACGCACGGCGGAACGCTGTGCGGAGTTGTGCTGACGACGGACTTCAGCCTGACGAGCGCGCTTGCGAGCTTGCTTGGAGTTTGCCACTTTGATGCTCCTTATGAGTCCACCCGTAGGCGCGTACTCATGAACTTGAATTTGGAAGACGTTGTCGCGAGGCGACAGCGGGTCCGGTCATCTCTCGCTTTCGACACTTGACGTGAAGACCATAGAGAAATCAGCGACTTGACGTGGAAGCCCCGCCAAGCCTTCGCCATCGGAGCGGACCAGCTCCCGACAGGACGGCAGAGTCTAGCATGGCCAGACGGATGACTGCCAGCATGAGGCCCGCATCGGCAGGCCTCATGCGCCCTACAGCACGATGAGGTTGTCGCGATGGATCAGCTCCGGCGCCTCAATATAGCCCAGCGCAGCCTCGATCTGATGACTCGGCAGCCCCAGGATGCGCTCGGCGTCGACCGCGGAATAGTTGACCAGCCCCTTGGCGATCCGCGCGCCGGATTCATCGACACACTGCACCAGGTCACCGCGCTTGAAGGCTCCCTCGATCTTCTTCACGCCCACCGGCAGCAGGCTGGAACCACGCGTGGTCAGCACGCTGACGGCACCGGCATCCAGCGTCAGGGTGCCCCGCACCTGCAGTTGCCCGGCGATCCAGCGCTTGCGCGCCGCGATCGGCGCATGCTCGGGCAGCAGCAGGGTACCGAAGCGCTCGCCAGCGGCTAGGCGCGTGATCACGTCAGGCTGGCGGCCGGAGGCAATCACCGTCAGCGCGCCACTGCGGGCTGCCAGGCGCGCCGCCCGCACCTTGGTGGCCATGCCGCCACGCCCCAGCACCCCGCCGCCACCGGCGACCTTGACCAGCATCGGGTCATCGGCCTGCGCTTCCTCGATCAGCCTGGCCGCCGGATCATGGCGCGGGTCGGCGTCGTACAGCCCTTCCTGATCGGTGAGCAGCAACAGGGCATCGGCTTCCAGCAGATTGGCGACCAGCGCGCCGAGCGTATCGTTGTCACCGAAGCGAATCTCGTCGGTGACGACAGTGTCATTCTCGTTGATCACCGGCACCACGCGCAGCTCCACCAGGGTGCGCAGCGCCGAGCGTGCATTCAGGTAACGCTTGCGATTGGAGAGATCGTCGTGGGTCAGCAGAATCTGGGCGGTGGTCAGGCCGTGACGATGGAAATGCTCTTCATAGCACTGGGTCAGGCCATTCTGGCCGACCGCCGCCGCGGCCTGCAGCTCATGCACGCCACTGGGTCGCGCCGTCCAGCCAAGCCGGGACATGCCGACGGCGATCGCGCCGGAAGACACCACGATCACCTCGATGCCACGCGCATGCAGTGCCGCGATCTGGTCGACCCAACGCCCGATGCCGGCATCGTCCAGCCCGCGGCCGTCGTCGGTCAGCAGCGCACTGCCGATCTTGACCACCACGCGCCGCGCCCTGGCCAATGCCTCACGTCCGACCCGACTGCCCATCTCCGCCACTTCCGCCACCTTCTGCTCCGCCACCGCACTATCTCCTGTCATGTGGTCTCCCGCCCCGCTCGGCAGGCTGTGACTGCCCCGTCGCGTCATTGTCCGCTCCCGCCCCGCTGCTGTCATCACCCTCGAGCGGCACCTGCAACGAAAACGCCCCGCCGCGAGACCAGAAGGCTCGGGGCGGGGCGTGAATCGCGAAGCGGGTCGCTCGTCACTCAGTGACTGCCTCGCAGGGCAGCCACCGGACGAACCTCGACCTCAGGGCGCGTATTCGACCTCGACGTCGTAATCGTCGTCATTGAAGTCGTCATCGTCCTCTTCTTCGTCATCCTTCTTGCGCTTGCGACGTGTCAGGCGCTCTTCAGCGCGCTCCAGCGACTCGTTCTCCATGCGCGCCAGCAGGGCGGCATGCGCCTCGGCAGCTTCCGGATCTTCCGCCAGCTGCAGGCGTTGCTCGCCCAGCCAGCGGTGTGCGGCCTGCACCAGCTCCTGAGTGCCGATACCACTGGCCGCGGAGACGACGAACAGCTCACCTTCCCAGCCCAGACGCTCGACGAGGTCCTTGACCATCGCCTCGCGATCCTCTTCCGCCAGCAGATCGATCTTGTTGATCACCAGCCAGCGCGGCAGCTCCGTGAGTGCCGAGGAGAAGTTCTTGAGCTCATTGAGAATCGCCTCGACCGCATGGACCGGGTCGCTCTCGTCGAAGGGCGCGATATCCACCACATGCAGCAACAGGCGCGTGCGCGTCAGGTGCTTGAGGAAGCGCAGCCCCAGGCCGGCGCCATCCGCCGCCCCTTCGATCAGGCCGGGAATGTCGGCCATCACGAAGTGCTGGTGGCTACCGATCTTCACGACGCCAAGGTTCGGCACCAGCGTGGTGAAGGGGTAGTTGGCGACCTTGGGCTTGGCCGCGGAGACGGCGCGAATCAGCGTCGACTTGCCGGCATTCGGCATGCCCAGCAGGCCGACATCCGCCATCACCTTCATCTCGAGGCGCAGGTTGCGACGCTCACCCCAGGTGCCCTTGGAGGTCTGGCGCGGCGCGCGATTGGTGGAGGACTTGAAGTGGATGTTGCCCAGACCACGACGCCCACCCTGCGCAACCAGCACCAGCTGGCCGATTTCCGTCACGTCACCGATGATCTCGAGGGTTTCCTCGTCGATCACGGTGGTGCCGACCGGCACCTTGACGATCAGGTCCTCACCCGCCTTGCCCGCCATCTGACGGCCCTGGCCGGCGTCACCGCTCTCGGCCTGGTAATAGCGCTGGAACTTGAAGTCGATCAGGGTATTGAGGGAATCATCCCCGATCAGGTACACACTGCCGCCGTGCCCGCCGTCACCCCCATCGGGGCCACCACGCGGCACATATTTCTCACGGCGAAAACTCAGGCAACCATTGCCGCCACGTCCGGCCTCGACAATGATCGACGCTTCATCAAGGAACTGCATGCTGCTCTCTCCTGACGACGACCCGGGCCGTCATGCGACAAAAAAGCCCCGCCTGAGCGGGGCTTCCTTGCAGACCGTCATACGATACCGGGGCATCGTCCAGTCTGCGTAAGCTGTCAGACGTTTCAGGCAGAAACGATGCTGACGAACTTGCGGTTCTTCGGACCCTTGGTCTCGAACTTCACGTGGCCGTCGGCCAGAGCGAAGAGAGTGTGGTCCTTGCCGATGCCAACGCCAGTACCGGCGTGGAAACGGGTGCCGCGCTGACGCACGATGATGTTGCCGGCGATAGCCGCTTGGCCACCGAACAGCTTCACACCAAGGCGCTTGGATTCAGAATCGCGACCGTTGCGGGTAGAGCCCGCCGCCTTCTTATGTGCCATTGGATAATTCTCCTATGGTGGGTAGCGCTGCAATTACGCAGAGATACCAGTGATCTTGACTTCGGTGAACCACTGACGGTGGCCCGCACGACGCATGGAGTGCTTCCGGCGACGGAACTTGATGATGGTGACCTTGTCGCCACGGCCGTGAGACACGACCTCGGCAGCAACCTTGGCACCTTCAACCAGCGGAGCGCCGACCTTGATGTCGTCGCCTTCAGCGACCATCAGGACTTCGTCGAACTGGATAGTTTCGCCAGTGGCGACTTCAAGCTTCTCGAGCTTCAGGGTCTGGCCTTCCTGAACGCGGTACTGCTTGCCACCGCTCTTGATAACTGCGTACATGATTCTCTCCATCGAACTCATCAAGGGTGTGCTCTTGGGTGGCCTGCTGCGAGTGGCGCCCCTTTTGGAGCCATCTGACAGGGAGCGGGATGAGTCACGGCCGCGTATTATAGCGCCGCGTGCCGCGATCGACAAGCAATGTCAAGATGCACACGTCCGACCCGCCGCCAGCCTGCATCCCTGCGCGGGTGCACGCCTTGACGGCCATAGGGGTGCCCCATAGCATAACCGGCAAATGGCACGCCACGGCGGCCTCACCTCTCGCTACGGGCACGACGACCTCATGCAAGCCGACGCATCGACCCTTCACGCGGCAGTGGCAGATGACTTCGCCGCCGTAGACCGCACCATTCTCGCGCAGCTCGAGTCGCGCGTGCCGCTGGTCCAGACCATCGGTCAGTACATCATCCAGAGTGGTGGCAAGCGCCTGCGCCCGGTCCTGGTGCTGCTGGCAGCCCGCGCACTCGGCTATCAGGGTGATCGCCACATCAACCTGGCCGCACTGATCGAGTTCATGCACACCTCGACACTGCTGCACGATGATGTCGTCGACGAGTCCAGTCTGCGTCGCGGTCGCTCCACCGCCAATGACACCTGGGGCAACGCGCCCTCCGTGCTGGTCGGTGACTTCCTCTATTCCCGCTCTTTCCAGATGATGGTGGAGGTCGGCTCGATGGACGTGATGGCGATTCTCTCCGCCGCCACCTGCACCATCGCCGAAGGCGAGGTCCTGCAGTTGACCAACATCGGCAATGCCGACATCGATGAAGCCGCCTACTTCGAGACCATCCACGGCAAGACCGCCATGCTGTTCGAGGCAGCCGCGCATGCCGGGGCGATACTCGCCCAGGAAGCGGATGGCAGCGTCACGGCGGCACAGGTCAGCGCGTTGCAGAACTATGGCCGCTACCTGGGCCTCGCCTTCCAGCTCATCGATGACCTGCTCGACTATCAGGGCGACGCCGAGACCATGGGCAAGAATGTCGGTGATGACCTGGCCGAGGGCAAGCCGACCCTGCCGTTGATTCGCGCCATGCAGGTCGGAAGCCCGGCGCAGGCCAGCCTGGTACGTGGCGCCATCGAGAAGGGTGGACTGGAGCAACTCGACGAGGTACTGGAAGTCGTGCGCCTCACCGGCGGCCTCGACTATACCCGCAGTCGCGCGCAGGAAATGGCCGACAACGCCCTGGCGGAACTCGAGGCGCTGCCGGAGAGTGACTTCCGCGACAGCCTCGAACGCATCGCGCTGTTGAGTGTCGGCCGTCAGGCCTGATCCCCCTTTCAGCCACGGGGAGACAGACCACCAGCAGGAAAACGTGACGAGAAGTACCGGCAGGATGAGGTGAAGAGAAGCGCGCTTCTCGACAGCCGAATTGCCTCTTGAGACATCGATAAAACTTTTTGACCTCAAGGGCTTGCAAAGCAAAGCTGTCTGCGTATAATTCACCTCCGTCGAGACAAGCTCACGACGCATCGGAGTATAGCTCAGCTTGGTAGAGCGCTGCCTTCGGGAGGCAGAGGTCGTAGGTTCGAATCCTGCTACTCCGACCAGATATCTGAAAAAGCCGCTGATCACTGATCAGCGGCTTTTTTGATGCTGGAAGGTTTCCCTGCGGCTCATGCTGCCCAGTGACGAACTCCCCTCCAACGCCTTACATCCCTCAGGATGCCACATGCACACACTGCGCCTTGCCATGCTGTCCCTGCTGCTCACCTCCCTGCTCTCCGCCTGCGCCTCCACCCGTACCCAATGGGAGAAGCCCGGTGCCAACAGCACGGAGGCTCACAACACCTGGGCCGGCTGCCAGTACGAACTTGGCCTGACGGACAAGTCAGACAACGAGAAACAGACGCTGCTGAAGTACTGCATGGAGCGTGAAGGCTACCGACTGCAGAGCTACTGAGTCGCTCACCTGCGTCAATCGGACATCCAGGTGTCACTCGCCTTGCGGGCCCGCTCGCGACCAGCACGTTCTCGGTCGCGGCGGGCCTTTTGCTTGAGGTAGTAACTGCGCAGCGCCAGCCCTAGTCCACAGGCAAGCATCAGGGCGAACACCAGCCCCTGCCACGGGCGGGCGGCATCCCCCAGCCAGGTTTCCAGCGCGACGATGGCGATAAGGCCGGCGGCCTGACTGGCAACGGCGATCGCACGGCTACGGTCATAATGATGTGAAAGCATGGGGATATCCTGGAGCGTCCTCGGCGCCAGAGCAATGCTCAGCGCGCGAGGCGTGGATGTCGAAGTCCGTCGATTATCGCATACTCGAGCCTCACGACTGCAGCGCCGGCCAAGCGCCGCTCGACAGGTAGTGCTGACCCGAATGCCCCTTCCCGGACACCGCCAAAGGATAACCGCATGGATGCCATCGCTCTGGGCCCTGCCCTGATTTCCGTCGAACGCCTCTATGCCTTCGTGGCAGCCCTGGTGATGCTGATCGAGTTCTCGCTGCTGATTCGTCTACTGGCGCGCATGCACGCCAGGGGCACGACCGCGCCCGCTCACGACTCTTCACCGCTGAGCCCCTCGCGCTGGTTCAATCGCATGCTGGTCAGCTGGGTGATCGGTGCGCGCCTCACTTACGTCGCCCTGCACTGGGCAAGTTATCAGCAGACACCGCTGGATATTCTCAAGCTGTGGCAACCGGGCTACCACCTGCTCGGCGGCATGCTGGCCGCGACCCTGGCCAGCCTGTGGCTGTTGCGCCGGCATGGCGTGATTCGCCAGGTCATCGCGCTAGGCAGTCTGACTCTGGGCCTGACCGCTTTCCTCGGCCTCAAGCAGCTCGACCCGCTGGGCAGCACGCCTTCCATCGAGCGCATGCCGTCGATCACCCTGCATCATCTGGATCGCCGCCCGGTATCGCTGGATGAGGTCCGCAATCAGCGCGTGATCGTCAATCTGTGGGCTACCTGGTGCCCGCCCTGCCGCCGGGAGATGCCGCTGCTGGCCGAGGTGAACGCCCGGCCGGATGTCACCGTGGTGCTGGCCAATCAGGGCGAACAGGCGCTCGCGGTCACTCGTTTCCTCAAGAGTGAGCGACTCACGCTGGAATACGCCCTGCTGGACCCCGCCATGCAGCTGATGGGGCTCGCCGACGCACAGGGCCTGCCTGCCACCCTGATATTCGATGGCGAAGGCCGCCTGATCGAACGCCACATCGGCGAGCTGAGCCGCGCCCAGCTGCAGGCGCTGATGCCCCCGTCTGGATCGTGACGGACACCCTCCCCCAAATCATGAGAGAAGGCCTCATGCCATGGGTGCACCACGCCCAGTGACGACACGAGAGGACAAAGACGCCTCACAAGGACAAAAGGCGCTTAAGCCACGGCGCGTGATCCGGTAAGATACCGCGCCCCTGTATTCCCGATTCCCGTCTTTGTCCTACCCCGAGGCATCATGAGCGACTTCATTCCCGGTCAGCGCTGGATCAGTGATGGTGAGGCCGATCTCGGCCTTGGCACGATCCTCAATGTCGATTTCCGCACGGTTACCGTCCTCTTTGCCGCCAGCGAAGAAACCCGCACCTACAGCCTCCGCGAGGCGCCCCTGACCCGAGTCGCCTTCGGCAATGGCGACCGCATTCAGTCCGACGATGGCGAATGGCTGATCGTCGATGATTCCAAGGAAGTGCGCGGCCAGATCCTCTACATCTGTGAACGTGAAGGCGAAAGCGCCGGCGAGCTGCTCGAGCTTCCCGAGGCACGCCTCAACGACAAGATGCAGTTCAACCAGGCCCGTGACCGCCTGCTGACCGGCCAGGTCGACCGCAATGACTGGTTCGACCTGCGTTACCGCACCCTGCGCCACTTCCATCGTGTCGAGCAGAGCCCCGCGCTGGGCCTCTCCGGCCCCAAGGTCGACCTGGTACCGCACCAGCTGTACATCGCCGATGAGGTCTCGCGCCGTCACGCACCGCGCGTGCTGCTGGCCGATGAAGTCGGCCTGGGCAAGACCATCGAAGCCGGCCTGATCCTGCATCGCCTGCTGCTCAGCGGTCGTGCCCGTCGCGCCCTGATCCTGGTACCGGCGAGCCTGACCCACCAGTGGCTGGTCGAGATGCTGCGCCGCTTTGCGCTGGATGTCTCGCTGCTCGATGAAGAACAATGCAAGGCCCACGGCACGCGCAACCCCTTCGAAGGCAACCAGATCATTCTGGCCAGCCAGGACTGGCTGTTCGCCAACCCGTCGCGTCAGGTCCAGGCTGCCGCCTGCGACTGGGACATGCTGATCGTCGATGAAGCCCACCACCTCGACTGGAGCGAAGACAAGGTCGGCCCGGGCTATGCCTGCGTCGAATCACTCGCCCGCCAGACCGCCGGTGTGCTGCTGCTGACCGCCACACCGGAGCAGATGGGGCTGGAGAGCCACTTCGCGCGCCTGCGCCTGCTCGACCCGGAGCGCTACCACGACCTGGAGCGCTTCAAGGCCGAGGAAGAGGGTTACGTCGCCGTGGCCTCGGCCATCGACAGCCTGGACGCCCTGCCGACTGACACCAGCGGCCTGGACAGCCTGACCGCCGTGCTGGATGACGGCGACAGCCGCGCCCTGCTCGAGACCCTGATGGACAGCGACAGCGATGACGCCCAGCGGGACAGCGCACGTCGTCAGCTGCGTGACCAGCTGCTCGACCGCCACGGCACCGGCCGCGTGATGTTCCGCAACTCGCGCACCCACGTCGAAGGCTTCCCCGAGCGTCGTCTGCACGTCCACGAGCTGGAGTTGCCCTCCTCCTACCGGCGTGTGGTGCGCAAGCTGGAGCGTGACGAGGACTACCTCGATGACCTGCTGATCGAGACCGGCATGAACCACCCCGAGGTGGTGCTGTTCCTCGACGAGATGTACCGCGCCCTGCCTGATGACCGCATGAACGCCGAGCCCTGGTGGCAGATCGACCCGCGCGTCATGTGGCTGCTGGAAACCCTGACCGACCTCGGCAACGAGAAGGCGCTGGTGATCTGTCACACCGCCGATACCGCGCGTGAGCTGTCCGAAGGCCTGCGCGTACTGGGCGGCGTGCATGCACCGGTCTTCCATGAGGGCATGAGCCTGGTCGAGCGTGATCGCGCCGCCGCCGCCTTTGCCTCCGAGGAAGAAGGCGTGCAGCTGCTGGTGTGCTCGGAAATCGGCTCGGAAGGCCGTAATTTCCAGTTCTGCCACCACTTGGTGATGTTCGACCTGCCGGTGCATCCGGACCAGCTCGAGCAGCGCATCGGGCGTCTGGACCGCATCGGCCAGCAGTTCCCGATCGAGATCCACGTACCGGTCTTCGAAGGCTCACCGGGCGCCCAGCTGCTACGCTGGTACCGCGATGGCATGGACGCCTTCAGTGCGCCCCACGGCATCGGCAGCGAGCTGTATTCCCAATTCGGTGACGAGCTGGAAGAAGCCCTGCTCGACAGCGAAGAGATCGACAGCATCATCGAGCAGACCCGCGAACGCTTCGACGCCCTGCAGGCCGAGCGCCAGTCCGGTCGCAACCGTCTGCTGGAACTCAATGCCTGTCGTCACGAGCGCGCCGCGGAAGTCATCGCCGCCATCGAGACACTGGACAACGACAAGGCGCTGCCGGGCTACCTGGAGCGCGCCTTCGACATCTTCGGTATCGAGAGCCGGGACCTCGGCGATGGCATCACCTACCTGGCACCAGGCCCGCACATGCTCGACGGCCTGCCGGGGCTGGTGAAGGGCGAGGAAGGCTTCAGCGTCACCAGCGACCGCGCCACGGCGCTGTCACGCGAAGATGTCCAGCATCTGTCGTGGGAGCACCCGCTGGTCCGCGAGATGCTGGTGCGCATCATCGATGGCTCCATGGGCAACACGGCGCTGGCACTGCTCAAGCACCCGGCGATCCCGGGCGGTCGCCTGATGACGGAAGTGGTGTTCCGCACCCAGTCCACCGCACCGCGCGGCTTGCGCCTGGGTCGCTTCCTGCCACCGACCGCCATCCGGGTACTGCTGGATGAAAACGGCAGCAACCTGTCCGACAAGGTTTCCTTCGGCGGGCTGGCCAAGAACCTCAAGCCGGTCAAGAAGGCGGTCGCGCGTGATCTGATCAAGCAGAGCCACGCGACACTGCGCAAGCTGATGAGCGACGCCGAGCAGGAAGCCGAGCGCGAACTGCCGAGCATCGTCGAGCAGGCCCAGCAGCAGATGCGTGAGCAGCTCAGCGCGGAGCTCGCCCGCCTCGAAGCATTGGCCAGCCACAACCCGTCGGTGCGCGAGGAAGAGCTGGAAGCGCTGCGCCAGGAGCGTGCCGCTCTCGATGGCGCCATCGAGACCACGCGTCTGCGTCTGGACAGCGTGCGCGTCATCGTCACCGTGGATGCTCACGAACGTTGATCTGCCCGCGACGTGACGTCAGGTAGCCCCTGACGTCACAGCTTGCCAATGACGCAAGAAAAGCGCCCCACCTGCCATCGGCAAGTGGGGCGCTTTTCATTGTGAGTCGCCGAAAGCGTTATTCTTGGGCCTGACCGACCAACCCCTACTACCCTAGAGCACCGTCATGGCGACATCACATCCAGAAAGCCGACCCGACACCACGACCGAGCATGGCTGGCAGGGACAACGCCTTGCCGAGGAGGTCGCGCGTGTCGAGGGAGTGGGGCTGACGCTGCTGGCGGCAGGCGATGACTGGTGGGCGATCGACAAGCCGGCCGAGCTGCCTTCGGTACCGGGCCGCGACCCTTCACGCTTCGACAGCGTCCATTCGCGCCTGTGCCGGTTGAGCGAGGACACCCGTGCCGTGCATCGGCTGGATGTGGCAACTTCCGGGGTGCTGCTGGTGGCGCGCAATGTCGAGGGACAGCGGCGGCTGTCGCGCCTCTTCCAGTCGCGCACCCTCGAGAAACGCTACGTGGCCGTGGTGGCAGGGCATCTCACGCCCGACGAGGGCAGCATCGCCCTGCCGCTGCGCTGTGACTGGCCGCGCAGACCGCGGCAGATCGTCGACTTCCTCCATGGCAAACCGGCACTGACGCACTATCAAGTCGAGCGTCACCTGATGCTCGATGGCCAGCGCCCGGATGGCTCGCCTCAGACCCTCGCCGCCAGCCGTGTCCTGCTGACACCTCATACCGGGCGCTCGCATCAGCTGCGCCTGCATATGCTGGCGCTCGGCCATCCCATCATCGGTGATGGCTTCTATGCACGCGGGGCGGCACTGAATGCCAGCCCTCGCCTGCTGCTGCATGCCGCACAGCTGGTGATTCCGTCAGCGACAGGCAGCGACGCGCCATCGCTGGTGCTGAACGCTCCGCTGCCGTTCTAGCCGCCAGGTTCTGGCCAAGAGGCTCTAGCCACCAAGCTCTAGCCACCAGGGGCAAGTCCTGCAGCATCAGACCAGGCCTTCACTTTCTCAGGATGTCGGCGAAGGCCACGTCGAGGGTCGGGTAGTCGAAGGTGAAGCCTGCGGCCAGCAGACGCGCCGGCACCATGCGGGCGCCCTCCAGCAATAGCGTGCTCATCTCTCCCAACCCCAGCTTGAGGGCCTTGGCCGGCAGCGGCAGGATCGCTGGGCGCCCCAGACCGCGCGCCAAGGCGTGGGTAAAGCCCATGTTGGTGACCGGATGCGGTGCACTGGCATTGAAGGCCCCACTCAAGTCCTCATCCTCCAGCAGACGCTCGATGATGCGGATCAGATCATGGCGGTGGATCCACGGCATGTAGTGACGGCCATCGCCGAGACGCCCACCCAAGCCGAACTTGAAGGGCGTCAACAACTTGGCGAGCGTTCCGCCATCCGCTTCCATCACCAGACCGATGCGGATGATCGCCAGGCGAACACCACAGTCCGAGACTGGCATGGCGGCCGCTTCCCAGTCGCGACACAGGCGATGATTGAAGTCATCGTGAGGCGTTGCCTGCTCGTCGATCTCGACATCACCCGGCTCGCCCGCCTTGGGCTGCGCGCCGTAATACCCCATCGCCGAACCGGATACCATCACCTGGGGAGCCTGCCCCTCAGCCGCCAGTTGCTGACACAGCAGCACCAGATGCTCGGTGGTTTCCAGCCGCGAGCGACGCAGCTCTTGCTTGTGATCCTCGCTCCAGCGCCTCCCGGCAATCGATTCCCCCGCCAGATTGACGATGCCCTGTGGCTGCCAGTCCTTGAACATCAGCGCCGAATCCGCCGCCTTCAGGGTGATGCCCAGTTCGGCGAACTGCCGCTCGGCCCGCTCCGGACGACGTGACACCACTGCCAGCTCATGCCCGGCCGCGGCCAGTGAGCGGCAGAGTGCCTGACCGACAAATCCCGTTGCCCCCGTGATCAAGATTCGCATGCTGTCCTCCTCGGCGATGAAGCATCGAGTGTGCCAACTCTTGCCATGAATCTATACCTTTATTGTACAATCCTGCACAAGAAGTTAACTTCAAGGGATGCCGGTGTCATTTCATGTTCCATCCTCCCGGTCCATCTTCCCCAGCAGGAGCCCTGCCTGATGTCAGTATCGTCCATCGCCATCATCGGTGCCGGTATCGCCGGTCTCTCTGCTGCTTCGTACCTGGCAGCGCAGGGTCACGCGGTGACGATCTTCGAGAAGGGACGCGGCCCGGGCGGTCGTCTGGCCAGTCGGCGCACTCCCCACGGCCCCCTCGACATCGGCGCTCAGTATTTCACCGCGCGTGATCCGCGCTTCCAGTCAGCGCTCGAGACATGGCGGGCAGACGGTATCGTCGCCCCCTGGGGTGACAGGCTGTTGCGTCTGGGCAAGACAGCGTCTGACACGCAGGAATGGCAGCGGCTTCGCGATGATTCTGCCCGCTATGTGGCCAGTCCGCGCATGAGCGCCCTGAGCCGCCACCTGAGCGAGGAGCTGCCGGCCAATGCCACCCTGCACACTCGCCTGCGCATCACACGCCTGGTCCGCGATGAAGCGGCGGGCGGCAAGGTTCGCTGGCAGCTTGAGGACCGGGACGGCGAGCGGCATGGTCCCTTTGATCATGTGATGATCACCGCCCCGGCCCCTCAGGCCCGTGCTCTGCTGAATGACGCCGGTACCGACGCTGAAGGCAACGTGCCGGCCTCGGCGCAACAGGCCTCACACTCTCTGGCGCCCGAGCTGAGCGCCCTGCTCTCGCGGATCGAGATGGCACCCACCTGGACCGTGATGGCCGTATTGGAGACACCGCTGCCGGCCCTGGCAGGCATCGAGGACTGGCAGGGGCTGCTGGTCAGTCGCGGAGATGACGCCCCACTGCGCTGCGTGATGCGACAGCATTCGCGCCCCGGCCGCCAGCCCCCCTCGGGGGCTCGCGAGACCCTGAGCCTGCTGGCCACCGCCGGCTGGAGCCAGACTCACCTGGAAGACTCGCCTGAGGACATCTGCGCGGCACTCTGGCAAGCCTTCACGGCACTGCCCGAGATCCAGGCGCTTGGCGAGGACTGGAGTGAAGACAAGGTATCGCTCACGGCCCATCGCTGGCGCTATGCTCATCCGACCCGCTGCGCACCTCAGGCAATGCCCGCCTCGCCGATGAGTCAGCACGGCCTGAGCCTGGCGGGCGATGCACTGAAAGGACCGCGAGTCGAAGATGCCTGGCTGTCAGGACGCGAAGCGGCAGAGCGACTGGCTGACGCGCTGAACTCATGAGCTCACGAGCTCAGAGAACTGACCCACGATCTCCCCCCATGACAGGAAGCCCTCATGAGCAAGATGGAACACCAGGATGACGCCTTGATCCTGCTGGCGCATGGCTCGCGTGATCCACGCTGGCGCGAGCCCTTCGAGGCACTCGAGACCTCGCTCGCCAGTCGCCTGAAGCGCCCGACACGTCTGGCCTACATGGAGTTGTGTGACCCGCTGCTGACCGACACCATCGACGCCCTGGCGGCAGACGGTGCGGCGCGTATCGACATCCTGCCGCTGTTCTTTGCGGCGGGCCGCCATCTGCGCGAAGACGTCCCCGCCATGCTCGAGACATCCCGCCAGCAGCATCCGGATTGTCCGATCACGTTGCTGGACCCGGTGGGTGCCCATCCAGCGTTTGTCGAGGCCTTGATCGAGATTGTGGAGCAACAGGACAACGCATGATGACCCGATGACCCGAGAGAGACTGCGAACCGGAAAGGCTCTGCGATGCCACCTTCAGGCCTGCGCGTCGAATATGCGACGTGAATTGACGCGTGATGCCACTTGTCAGGCCGAGGCGGCTGCGCCATCCTGAGCCCCACATGTACAGCTAATGCACAAGATGCATTGCCGGCATCCCGCAGCGCTTCGAATGCTTCAGTTCCCACTTCTGTGCTTCGTTCCTCTTCGTGCTTCATCCGGGATGCCTCGTCACCGCAGAGGTAACACCATCCATGACTGACAAGGCCACGGAAACTGCCAGCTCGCCCCTGTTTCCGATCCGTGAAGTCTCACGCCTGACCGGCGTCAATTCGGTCACGTTGAGAGCCTGGGAGCGCCGCTACGGGTTGATCGAACCGCGCCGAACGCCCAAGGGACATCGCCTGTATGCCCGCGAGGACATCGAGCGCATCGAGCACATCCTGCAGTGGCTCAACAGGGGCGTGCCCGTCAGTCAGGTGCGAGAGCTGCTGGATCAGCCCCAGCCAGAGACGGCGCCGATGCCGGATGAAGGTAGCTGGGGCGGCCAGCAGCAACTGATCATGGCCGCCATCGACGCCCAGGATGAGTCTCGGCTGGCGGAGCTCTACAACCAGAGTCTGGCGCTGTATCCGGTCAACAGTGTGGTCGAACGCCTGTGGAAGCCGGTGGTCGAACAGCTGGAGGAGCGTGGCACCACGACCTTCGGGGCCCGATTGGCACAGTGTTTCCTCGAGAGCTTCCTGCGCTCACGTATCGGCGCCCGCCTGATGTTCGCGAATCAGGAGCGCCATGCCCCGCACATCACTCTGACGCGCCTGCCGGATGAACCGGGGTTGAGCTGGCTGCTGCTGCTGGCGCTGGTCGCCAGCGATGCCGGTTATCACGTCAGCCTGCTGGATGGCCCGCTGCCCCTGGCCGAGCTGCCACTGGCCGCTGAGCGATTCCAGGCGCAGGCCGTGATCCTGGTCGGCACTCAGGCCGAGCGCAGCGATGTCATGCGCCGCCAGTTGCCGCGGGTGGCAGAACAACTCTCCGTGCCGTTGGCCATCGCTGGCCCGGCCGCCCAGATTCGCCAGCAGGAGCTGGTGGACGGGCCCCTGGAAGGTCTCGGGGCCGACCCCGTTCAAGCGGTGGTCCGCCTGAGGTCCTTGCTGGCTCGTTGATCCCCCCGAAGCTCCTGCGCGATGCACATTTCCGACCGCAAAGGAGCTTTCATGCCTGCCCCTTCTCCCACATCCCGCACAGCCACCGCCTCACGGTCTCCCGGTACGGACACCGAATCCGGGGCTGACTCCGACGCAAGCCGACAGCCTCTGCAGCTCGTGTGGCTGCGAAGCGACCTGCGCGTGCATGACAATACCGCCCTCTCGCAAGCGGCCGCACGCGGCCCGGTGGTGGCGGTGGTCATCCCCTGCTATGCCCAGTGGATGACCCATGGTCATGGTGCCAACAAGCTCGACTTCCTGCGTCGCGGTCTGCACGTCCTGCAGCAGGCACTCGCCGGCCATCACATCCCGCTCAAGGTCCTCGACTGCGACACCTTCGCGGAAGTACCCGAAGCGCTGGCCACGCTGTGCACGCAACTTGGCGTCCAGGCGCTGCACTTCAATGACGAGTACGCCGTCAATGAGCGCGAACGCGACAGACTCGTCCGCGCGCGCCTGGCCGACAGCGACATCCGCCTGCATCGCTACACTGACATGCTCGCCTTCACGCCCGGCGAACTGCTGACCGGCAAGGGCGATTATTACGGCGTCTTCACACCCTTCTCCAAGCGCTGGCACAAGGAGATCGACGCGCGGCGTCTGGCGCTCAACGAGGCTCCCGCGGTGCAGGATGCGCCCCGAGACGCCGAGGGCCGCGAGATTTCGGGAGACGCCATTCCCGCGCTTCCCGACACGCATAGCGTCGACGTGAGACATGGGCCGAGCGAGCCGCTGGAGGCGGAGCGATGGCCTGCCGGCGAGGATGCCGCCCAGGAGCGCCTGGAGCGCTTCATGACCTTCCGGGCGCGCCGCTACCACGAGCAGCGCGACCTGCCCGCCACGCGCGGCACCAGCGAACTGTCCCCCTATCTGGCGCTCGGCATGATCTCGGCTCGACAGTGCTACGCGGCGGTATTGGCGGAAAACGGCAGTCTCGCCGACGGTGATGTCGGCCTGACCACCTGGGTCAACGAGCTGATCTGGCGCGAGTTCTACCAGCACATCCTGGTCGGCTTTCCGCGCGTCAATCGCCACCGCCCCTTCCAGCGCCATACCGAAGCCCTGCAATGGCGCGATGATGACGCAGGCTTCGCCGCCTGGTGCGAAGGGCGTACCGGCTACCCCATCGTCGATGCCGCCATGCGCCAGCTGGTCGAGACCGGCTGGATGCACAATCGCCTGCGCATGGTGACGGCCATGTTCCTCACCAAGCACCTGTTGATCGACTGGCGCCGTGGTGAGGCCTACTTCCTGGCACACCTGGTGGATGGTGAATTGGGGGCCAACAATGGCGGCTGGCAGTGGGCCGCCTCGACCGGCACCGATGCCGCGCCCTATTTCCGCATCTTCAACCCCACCACCCAGGGGCAACGCTTCGACAAGGACGGCGACTTCATCGCAAGCTTCGTGCCTGAGCTGGCCGAACTTCCCGCCAAGCGTCGTCACCAGCCCACGGCTGACGACTGCCATGCCTGTGGCTACCCGCGCCCGATCGTCGACCACAAGGCCGCCCGCCAGCGAGCCCTCGATGCCTTCAAGGCGCTCACCAGAAGCGAATGACCCTGCCAGGCGGCCTGCTGATCTCCAGCGGGCCGCTTTTTCATTGCCTCGACGTCAGGAGCACAGCCATGCAATCGCTGCCCCCCGAGATGAGTCCGACGCTGGTTCGGGTCTGTCGCCTTTACGAAAATCTGGACAAAACCTCTACAGAGCTGCTGAAATCAGTCTATAGTGACGATGTCGTTTTTCGCGATCCTCTGCACGAAGTTCAGGGCCTCGAAGCGCTCAACCAGTATTTCTCAGGGTTGTACACGAATGTCTCATCGATTGATTTCGTGTTTCATCATCCGCTGGGCCCGACTCGGCCAGAGCCAGCCGCCACGTCGCATGAGGCACCGGACACGTGGGAGAGCGCGGAGCAGGGACTGGCATGGTTGAGCTGGACGATGACCTATCGCCATCCGCGCCTGAACGGCGGCAGCGATATCGTGGTGGAAGGTGCCTCACGCCTCGAATTCCGACACGGCAAGGTATGTCGGCACCGTGACTTCTTCGATGCCGGCGAGCTGCTCTACGAGCAGGTGCCGTTGCTGGGCAAGGTGATCAGGCTGCTCAAGCGACGCATGGACTGATGTGCTCCCAGGCACGCAGATGACATCCCCCACCGACAGTCAAGCGGTGCGCTCATCGCGACAGGCGAACACGCCAAGGAGAGAGAATGCCCAGTCAAGCCAGGCCCCCAGCCACGACACGCAAGCACATCTGGTTGACCGGTGCCAGCTCCGGGATCGGTGAAGGGCTGGCGCGTCGCCTGCTGGCCGATGGGCATCGTGTCGTGCTGAGCGCACGCTCCACCGACAAGCTGAAGGCCATCGCGGCCGACGCCGAACAAGGCCCCGGTGATGCACTGGTGATCACGCTGGATCTCACCGACCGTGATGCCATCCGCACGGCCGCACGACAGATCGAGGAAGACTTCGGTGGACTCGACCTGATGCTCCTCAACGCAGGTACCTGCGAATATCTGGATGCACGTGATTTCGAGGCCGACCTGGTTCACCGAGTCTTCGCCACCAATTTCCAGGCAGCCGTGGATGTGATCGAGAGCGCGCTGCCCCTGCTTCGCACGGCTGCCGCGCAGGGGGGAGAGCGGCCACAGCTGGCGGCGGTGTCGAGTGCCTCGGCCTACCTGCCGCTGCCACGCGCCGAAGCCTACGGAGCTTCCAAGGCTGCAGTGAGCTACTTCCTCGAGTCGCTGCGGCTGGACCTGGATGCCCAGGGGATCGATGTCAGCGTGATTCATCCGGGCTTCGTCAAGACACCGCTGACCGAGCGCAATGACTTCCCGATGCCGATGCAGGTCACGGTCGATCAGGCCGTCGAGGCGATCGTGTCAGGGCTGGCGCGTCACCGGCTCGATATCCACTTCCCCAGGCGCTTCACGCTGCTGGTGAAGCTGCTGGGCATTCTACCGCCGACGTTGCGCCGCCAGATCGGGCTGCGCATGACGCGAGATTGACCGACATCAGGCAGGCGGATGCCTGCCACGAACAGCATGTTTCTTGATCGCAGGTCTTCCTTCTCTGGAGTGGCATGAATACAACGACGTCACAGGCAACAGCTCCTCTTTCCCGCCAGCGGATCGCCGTCATCGGCAGCGGCATCAGCGGCATGGCAGCGGCCTACTACCTCAGTCGTCACCACGAGGTACATGTCTTCGAGTCGGCCGAGCGTCTCGGCGGCCACACTGCGACCATGGACGTGCAGACCGCCGATGGCAGCGAATGGGCCATCGATACCGGATTCATCGTCTTCAACGACCGCACCTATCCCCACTTCCAGCGCCTGCTGGAGCGTCTCGATGTCGCCTACCAGCCCACCGAGATGAGCTTCTCGGTACACACCACCGCCGAGGACTTCGAGTACAACGGCCATACGCTGCTGTCGTTGTTCGCCCAGAAACGCAACCTGCTGCGTCCGCGCTTCTATCGACTGCTGCGTGACATCCTGCGCTTCAATCAGCAGGCCGCGGCGGACCTGGACAGCGGCAGGCTCGCCGAGGACGCGACCCTGGGCAGCTATCTCGACGCCAACGGCTACTCGCAGGTGTTTCGCGAGCATTATCTGCTGCCGATGGGCGCGGCGATCTGGTCCGCCAGCATCGCGGACATCGAGCGCTTCCCGCTGCAGTTCTTCGTGCGCTTCTTCCGCCATCACGGCCTGCTGTCGATCAACGATCGTCCCCAATGGTTCACGCTGATCGGTGGGTCACGCAGCTACATCGCCCCGCTGACCGAGGGCTATGCCGAGCGCATTCACCTCAACAGCGAGATCCGCCAGATACGGCGCGATGTCGACGGCGTGACACTGGAGCACGTCGATGGGCGCTGCGAACGCTTCGATCAGGTGGTGCTGGCCTGTCATGCGCCTCAGGCACTGGCTCTGCTGAAAGACGCCAGCGCCTGTGAGCAGGACGTGCTCTCGGCGATCACGACCCAGCGCAATGACGTGGTGATGCACACCGACACCTCCCTGCTGCCCAGGCGCCGTGAGGCCTGGGCGAGCTGGAACTACCGTCTCGATGGGCGGGATGACGCCCAGCGAGCCAGCGTCACCTACGACATGAACATCCTGCAGCGCCTCGATGAGCGCGACTATCCGCCTCGAGAGACCTTCTGCATCACGCTCAACGACAGCGATGCCATCGACCCCGCCCTCGTACTGGGCCGTTACGCCTATGACCACCCGCGCTTCACGCTTGAGGCCGAGGCCGCCAAGCAGCGCTTCATGGAGATCTCCGGTGTCTCGCCGCGGCCCGGTGGCCCGGTGGGACGCACCCATTTCTGTGGTGCCTGGTGGCGCAACGGCTTCCATGAAGATGGCGTGTGGAGTGCATTGCGCGTCGCCGAGGCACTGGGTGCCCGCGAGGCAGACGATTGAAGGCGCCCGCCAGCCGTATCGGCTACGGCACGCTGCGCCATCGTCGCCATGCGCCGCGCCAGCATGCCTTTCGCTATCGCGTCGCGATGGCGTGGCTGGCGCTGGATGAGCTGCCGGACCTGATGGCAGGCCGGCGTCTGGCAAGCGCCAGTCGGGCGGCACCGCTGGCCTTCCGCGAGCGCGACCATCTCCCGGCAGCCCTGCACGGTCTGACGGATGGCCCATTGATCGAGCGTGTCCATGAGGCTTGTCGACGCGAGCTCGCCATGGCGGGCGATCATGCGCCCCTGCCGCAAGGCCGCATCTTCCTGCTGACCCAGCTGCGGCATTTCGGGGTGGGCTTCAATCCGATCCGACTCTATTACCTCTACCACGCGACGGGCCAGCTGGGCGCCGTGCTCGGTGAGGTGACCAACATTCCCTGGGGCGAGCGTGTGCTGTATGCCTCGCGCACCGATTCGCGACGGCGCATGCATTCGGCGCATTTCGACAAGCGCCTGCATGTCTCGCCCTTCATGCCGATGGGCATGCGCTATCACTGGCGCTTCAATGACCCCAGCAACGATGAGCTCCTGTTGCACATGGAAAATCATCCACTGGGCGAGGAAGTGACACGCAAGCCCGGGGAATCACTCTTCGATGCCAGCCTGAGCCTGCATCTGGAACCCGCGACTCCACGCGCCATGACCCGCCTGCTGCTGCGCTTCCCGTGGATGACGCTCAAGACCGTGGCAGGCATCCATTACGAGGCGCTGCGTCTGGCGCTCAAGCGCGTGCCGATCTTCGATCATCCGCGCCCTCAGCCAGAGACTCGGCATCCGTCATGAGGACATCACCATGAGCCAGTTTGAACCCGTTCCCCCCAGTCCGGTGGCAATCCCCCGTCACGATGACCGCCTGACCCGCCTGCTGCGCCCTCGGCTGCTGCGCATGCTCGACAGACTCGAGGGCGGCAGCCTGACCGTGCTGGAAGGTCGTGAGCGCCATGTGCTGGGGCAAGGGGGGCCACGTGACATCACGCTGCGCATCCACGATTCGCGCGCCTGGCGGCGCATGGCACTGGGGGGCACCGTCGCGGCGGCGGAAGCCTACATGGACGGTCAGTGGGAGACGGATGATCTGGTGGGGCTGGTGCGTCTGTTCGCCTTCAATCTGGAACAGGTCAATGACTCGGTGGACAGCGGGACCTCGCGCCTTTCCAAGTGGGCGCTGAGTGTCGCCTACGCGCTGGCGCGCAATACCCTGGCGGGCTCGAAGCGCAATATCTCGGCGCACTACGATCTTGGCAACGACCTCTTCGCGCTGTTCCTCGATCGCGAGCACCGCATGTACTCCGCGGCGGTCTTTCCGCATCCCGAGGCAGACCTCGAGGAAGCCTCGACGCACAAGCTGGAGCGACTGTTCGACCTGCTGGAGCTGGGGCCACAGCATCACCTGCTGGAGATCGGTACCGGCTGGGGCGGCCTTGCCATCCATGCTGCCCGAACGCGCGGCTGTCACGTGACCACCACCACCATCTCCGATGAGCAGCATGCCTATACGGCGGCACGCATCGCCGAAGAAGGACTGGAAGACCGCATCACGCTGCTCAAGCAGGATTATCGTGCCCTCGAAGGCCGCTTCGACCGTATCGTCTCGGTGGAGATGATCGAGGCGGTCGGGCATCAGTATCTGCCGACCTACCTGAAGACTCTCGAGCGACTCCTCAAGCCCGAAGGCCTGATCGCCCTGCAGGCCATCACGATCCGTGATCAACGTTTCGCGGCCGCCAGCCGCGAGATGGATTTCATCAAGCGCTACATCTTCCCGGGCGGCTTCCTGCCCTCACATGGCGCCATACTGGGTGCCATGCAACGTGATACCCAGCTGAACCTGCTGACACTCGAGGATATCGGCCTGCATTACGCGGCCACGCTCAAGGCGTGGGGGCAGCGTTTCGAGGCACGCCTCGACGATGTCTATGCACAGGGGTATGACGAACGCTTCGTGCGAATGTGGCGCTACTACCTGGCCTACTGTGAAGGGGGCTTCCGGGAGCGCACCATCGGCACCTGTCAGCTGCTGCTGGGAGGTCCTGGCGCCCGCCCGGTGCAGATGGGACTCAAGGACTGGAACGCCTGAACGTGCTCTCCCCACGCATCACCCCACTGCTGAATGCCGGGCTGTTTCAGCTTGGCTGGTTCAGCTGCGTGCTGGGGGGCGCCTGGGTCGCACTGCTGGTCACCCCGCTCATTCTGGCCGCGCATCTGGGCTGGGTCGTCCCACAGGCCCGGCGCGCACGAGAGCTGCGATGGCTGGGGGGCTTTCTGGCACTGGGCATGGTGGTGGACGGCGGTCTGACCCTGGCCGGTGGCTACTCGCTGCCAGCCACCGCGCCGGACTGGACACACTGGCTGCCGCTGCCCGTGTGGATGTGGTGCCTGTGGCCGCTGTTCGCCAGTACCGTACATCATGCATTGCACTGGCTATGGCAGCGCCCATGGCTCGCCGCCATCGGCGGGGCGACAAGCGCGCCCCTGTCCTATTACGGCGGCGCTCAGCTCGCTGACGTCACGCTCGCCGATTGGCTGTTGCCGGCACAGGCCCTCATCTGGGGCGGGCTATGCCTGGCCATCTCGCGCTGGAAGCTGGCCCAGCCAGGCACATGATGTCCGTGCATCGAGGCGGCTTCAGGCCATGGCCATGGACAACTGGCCGGATTCATAGCCATTGAGACGCTCGATGACGTCCGCCGCCGGCGCGGGACGGGAGAAGTAGAAGCCCTGAATCCAGCCACAACCGTGCGATACCAGGTATTCACGCTGCTCTGCCGTCTCGACACCCTCCGCGATCATCTCCATGCCCAGCCCCTTGGCCATCGCCAATACCGCCATGGTGATGGCCGCATCGGAGCGCTCCCCCGGCAAGCTGCGAATGAAGGCCCGATCCAGCTTGAGCTTGTCCACTGGCAGATCCTTCAGATAGGACAGCGACGAATAACCGGTCCCGAAATCATCCACCGCGATCTGGTGGCCTCTGCTGCGCAGGGTCGCCAGCCGGCGCGAGATGTCACCGGCGCGCTCATCCAGCAACACCGACTCGGTCAACTCCAGGCCGATGCTGTCCGCCGGCACGTCATACTCCAGCAGCAGCGCGGCCAGCGAGGCCTCGAAATTGCCCTGTATCAGCTGCAGTGCCGAGACATTCACCCAGATGCACAGGCGGTGTCCCGCACGTCGCCAGTTCGCCTGCTGCTGCACGGCCTCGCGCAGCACCCAGTTGCCCAGTCGCAGCATCAGGCCATGGCGCTCGGCCAGCGGGACGAAGTCAGCAGGCGACACCGGCCCACGCAATGGATGCTGCCAGCGCAGCAGCGCCTCGACACTGCTCACCTTGCCGGTACTGGCCTGATGCTGACACTGGTAGTGCAGCTGCAACTGGCCATGGCTCTCGAGCGCTGCCCGTAGATCGTTGGCCAGTCCCAACTGGAGATCGGCACCGGAGTCCAGCGCCGGCTGGAAGCGCATGTCGATATTGCGACCGTGGCGCTTGGCGGCGTAGAGCGCGCTTTCCAGGCGCTGCATCACCACTTCGGGATCACGCCCGTCCTCCGGTGCACGACAGCTGCCGATCGAGAGCGCCAGGTGGAGAATCTGATCGTCCACTTCCAGTGGCTGGGTCAGCGTCGAGCGCAGCTCTTCGATCCACTCACCGTGGTCTCCCCCCGCCGTGGTTCGCAGAATCACGAACTCGTCACCGCCGATGCGTCCTGCGACACCGCCGCGTGCCAGCTCCGTGAGGCGCCGCGCGAACAGCTTGAGCAGACGGTCTCCCCCCTCGGTGCCCAGCGAGTCGTTGATGCTCTTGAGGGCGTCGATGTCGATCAGCGCCAGGTCCAGGGCTTCCCCGGCCCGCAAGCAGCCCAGACGACTCACCATCAGGTCACTCAGACGACGTCGATTGGGCAGGCCGGTCAGAGTGTCCTCCAGCCCGATGCGCTGCAGGTCTTCCTCCCGCGCCTTGTGGCGCGAGATATCCGAGAACAGCGCGATGTGGAACACCTCTCCTGCGCGCTCCATGCGTCGCGCCCTCAGCCACTCAGGGTACTCATCGCCCTGCTTGCGCCGGTTCCAGACCTCGCCCTCCCAATAGCCATGCACCGCCAGGGCCTGCCAATAGCGGCGATAGAAGTCCTCGTCATGGCGGCCCGAGGACAGCAGGGAGGGGTTGCGCCCGATGATCTCCTCCGGCGCGTAGCCGGTGATCCGACTGAAGGCGGCATTCACCGCCAATACCTTGTTCTGACTATCACTGATCAGGAGTCCATCGCTGCTGAGGTGCACGGCCGCCTCCAGCAACTCGCGCCGCAGATGCAGTCGGCGCATCAACCGCAGGATGTCCGCGCCTGCCAGAGTGACCGGTATCAGCGCGCACAGTCGCAGTTCGAGGCCTGGCAGCCACGGCATCAGGCACAGGGCAATGACTCCCCCCCAGATGAGGGGGCGATTGAAGGAAGCATTCGGCCACATACCGGACCCTCGGTCGAGATGACGATATCCACTACACGGTTTCATCATGCAAATGGCCACTTCACAGCCAGGCTGGCCCGCGCACCAATGCTGCCCATTCTCCACGGAAATGTCATGCCAGCCCGCTGACACCCATCGTCTTATCGACTGGCACGCCAAAAGCTGAAGCAGATATTTGCACCGCCCCATGGTGCCCTTTAGTCTGCCCCCCACGTGCATTCAGTGGGGCCAGCCATTAGACTAGCCCCATTCGGGCGTTGTTACGCCCCGTACGGCATAACCATCCCGCTACTCGGAATGACTCAGTGACCAAGCAACACTCCTTTACTCGCGACGAGCTGCTGGCCTGCGGCCAGGGCGAACTCTTCGGCCCGGGCAATGCGCAACTGCCTGCTCCCAACATGCTGATGCTGGATCGCATCACTCACATCAGTGAGGAAGGCGGTAGCCACGGCAAGGGGCAGTTGATCGCTGAGCTCGATATCACTCCGGACCTGTGGTTCTTCGACTGCCACTTCCCGGGCGATCCGGTCATGCCGGGCTGCCTGGGCCTCGATGCCATGTGGCAACTGGTCGGATTCCACCTCGGCTGGCTTGGCAACCCGGGCCGCGGTCGTGCGCTGGGCTGCGGAGAAGTGAAATTCTCCGGTCAGGTCCTGCCGACCGCCAAGAAGGTGACCTACACCATCAACATCAAGCGGGTCATCACTCGCAAGCTGATCCTCGGCATCGCCGATGGCACAGTCACCGTTGATGGCCGCGACATCTATCAGGCCAACGACCTGCGCGTCGGTCTGTTCACCTCCACTGCGAACTTCTGAACGGGAGGCTCCCATGCGTAGAGTGGTAGTCACCGGGCTGGGCATTGTTTCCTGCCTGGGCAATGATCGCCAGCAGGTCCTGGAATCCCTCCAAGAGGGACGTTCCGGTATCCGCCGCAAAGAGGAATACGCCGAGCTTGGCTTCCGCAGCCAGGTCGCGGGCGTAGTCGACATCAACCTCGAAGACCATATCGATCGCAAGCAACTGCGTTTCATGGGAGATGCCGCGGCGTATGCCTACATCTCCATGGAGCAGGCGATCGCTGATTCCGGCCTGAGCCCGGAGCAGGTCTCCAACGAGCGTACAGGCCTGATCGCCGGTTCCGGTGGCGCATCTTCCGCCAACCAGGTCGAGGCCGCTGACATCATGCGCGCCAAGGGCCTGCGCCGCGTCGGACCGTACCGCGTCACCCGCACCATGGGCTCCACCGTCTCCGCGTGTCTGGCCACGCCGTTCAAGATCAAGGGCATCAACTACTCGATCTCCTCGGCCTGTGCGACATCGGCTCACTGCATCGGCAGCGCTGTCGAGCAGATCCAGCTGAACAAGCAGGACGTGGTCTTCGCTGGCGGCGGTGAAGAAGAACACTGGACACTGTCCTGCCTGTTCGATGCCATGGGCGCGCTCTCCACCAGTTACAACGACTCGCCGGAAACCGCGTCTCGTCCGTACGACACCACCCGTGACGGCTTCGTCATCGCTGGCGGTGGCGGCATGCTGGTCCTGGAAGAGCTGGAGCACGCCAAGGCACGTGGCGCCAAGATCTACGCCGAAGTGACAGGCTACGGCGCAACGTCAGACGGCCACGACATGGTGGCACCGTCCGGTGAAGGCGCCGCACGCTGCATGCGTCAGGCGATGGCAACCGTGAATGGCAAGATCGACTACATCAACACTCACGGCACCTCGACGCCAGTGGGTGATGTCGCCGAACTCAAGGCCATCCAGGAAGTCTTCGGTGCGGACAGCCCGGCGATGAGCTCCACCAAGTCGCTGACCGGCCACTCTCTGGGCGCCACTGGCGTGCAGGAAGCCATCTACTCGCTGCTGATGATGGAGAACGACTTCATTGCCGCCTCCGCCAACGTCAGCGAACTGGATGAACGCGCCGACGGCCTCGATATCGTCACCACTCGCCGTGATGGCGTGAAGATCGAGCGTGTGCTCTCCAACAGCTTCGGCTTCGGTGGCACCAACGCCTGTCTGATCCTGGAGCGCTTCCAGGACTGAGATCATGGATCTCTGACCGGTGATGCATGACACGAAAAGGCCGCCCCATGGGGCGGCCTTTTTGCTGATGCCGAGCTATCGGCTGGCTTTCACATCACTTCACCGCCCGACTTCCTCCAGTCGGAGCGCTCAGACGCCCACGCTGTCTGCCGGCGCCTTTTCCTCGAGTGGCGGACGTGGAGTGCGGGATATCCGCTGCAAGGTGTCTTCCACCCACCCCTCGACATCCGCGATCACCGCATCCGGCTTGCGGCCGGTGGTCTCGATCGCAGGCCCGAAGACGACATGCAGGGTGCCAGAACGCTTGATCCAGCTGTCATTGGGCCAGATCTCGCCTGCATTGTGGGCCACCGGGACGACCGGCACTCCAGCACGACAGGCAATCGCGGCACCTGACTTGTTGAACTTCTTGCGCGTCCCCGGAGCCAGGCGTGTCCCTTCCGGGAAGATCAGCACCGTGAAGCCATCCTTGAGCCGCTGCGTTCCCACGCTCAACACCTGCTTGAGCGCCTTGGCGGGCTGCTTGCGGTCCAGCGGAATCGGCTCAAGCAGCTTGAGACCCCAACCGAAGACGGGAATCTTGAGCAACTCCTGCTTGAGCACGGTGCATAGCGGCCGCTTGACCACCTGCAGATAGATGGTTTCCCACTCACTCTGGTGGTTGGAGAGCAGAACGCATGCCCCTTCGGGCAGCTGCTCACGTCCGCTGACCTCTACCCTGACGCCACAGGTAAGACGGAACCACCAGAGCACAAGGTGGTTGTAACTATGCAGAACGCGATAACGTGCCTTGAGCGGCAAGCAGGCTGCCACGGGTACCAGCACCAGGGCACTGAGCAGCAACGCCATGAAATAACCGAAGTAAAACAACACACTACGCAGTGCATTCACAGTAAAGATCTCCGCACGTCAGACATCCTCTTGAGGTGAGGTCACCGGGGTGCGCTGTGCCACCCAATCGTCCAGCAGACGGGACAGCTCCAGCCGCCAGGGTTTCTGATGCACCCCGAAGGTCTCCAGCACTCGTCGACAGTTGAGCACTCGGCGCAGCGGAGTTCCCGAGTTGAGCGTCAACGCCTTGATCGGGCCGGGTGATACCTCCTCCCCGATCCCCTCGAGCCGAGTGATCAGCTGAGTCCGCACCACGCTGATGAAGGCGTAACTGCTGACAGGCTCGGTACCCGCCAGATGATAGGCGCCCCAGGAACCCGCACCGCAACGTTGCTGTTGCAGCATGCCGACCAGCGCCATGGCCACGGCGTCGACACTGGTTGGGCACAGGATGACGTCTTCCGCAGCGCGGACTTCCTGACCCGCGAGCAACGACTCGATCAGCGTCGGCAGCCAGGCATCACGGCCGTCAGGGCCGAACAACGGCCCGAGACGCACGATCAGATGGCTCGGCAATTCGGCGCGGATGCGGTCGCCCGTGGCGATGACCCGACGCAATGCCGTATCGATGGGGGACGGCACCTCTTCCTCATCGAGCAAGCCTTCCCCGCCCTGCTCGAACATCTGGTCCGCCACGCACCACACCAGCGGCGTGTCTGTCTCGACACAGGCCGCCAGCACGGCTTCCACATGCTCGGCATGCGCCGTGACGTCTGCCGGTGCCGAGTCCGCAGGACTGACGAAGGGAGGCACGATCACCACATCCGCGCGATGCGAGCGAATATCACTGGCGTCGATACGCACGGCATCGAGCACTTGAAGCTCGAGATCCGTACGGGTGTTGGCCACTCGGGCCAGGCCGAGGCTCAGGCAATGCCCGGCATCCAGCAGCAAGAGTTTCACAGGCACACTCCGGCAAACAGACGCATCGGCACGAAGCGTGCCGATGCAAAGGCGACATTCTATCAACCTTGCAGGCTGGCTGCAGGCCCGTTGTCGCGCCGGGGACCAGAAGTGAGCAACACCCCTCCCAGCGGCTGGGGGCGACCGATACCATAGCCCTGAACGAGATCGACACCGATCTGCTCAAGTGCCGGCAGCAAGTCACGTCGCTCCACGTATTCGGCGATGGTGACGATGCCCATCTGGGCACAGATGCGGCAGATGGCCGAGACGATGGCAGCGTCCAGGCTGTCACGGGTCAGATTGCGCACGAAGGCGCCATCGATCTTGAGCTGATTGACGGGCAACTCCTTGAGATAGGCGAAAGAGGACATTCCGCTGCCGAAATCGTCCAGCGAGAAGCTGCAGCCAAGGCGACGAATGCCACGAATGAATTCGCGTGCTTGCGCCAGATTGCTGATGGCGGCCGTCTCGGTGATCTCGAAGCACAATCGCTCAGGCGCCACGCCACTCTCCTCGATCATGGTGATCAGCTGATCGCGCAATGGCATGTCACTCAGGCTTTGCCCCGAGAGATTGATGGCCAGGATGGCGTCTTCCTCAATGCGCCCATCATTGGATTTCAGTACCTGCAGCGCTTCAGTGACGACCCAGACATCAATGGCAGGCATCAGCCCGAAGCGCTCGGCAGTGCCCATGAAGTGGGCCGGGGTCATATGCTCGCCCTCGGCGTTGACGTAGCGCAGCAATACTTCGTAGTAAGGCCCACTGGACGGGCGGCACAACGATTCAATCGGCTGGATATAGAGCGTGAAGAAGCGTTTCTCCAGCGCTTCCTGCAACAGAGGCAACCATTGGAGCTCGCGCTGGGCACGCTCGAGCCCGGCATCTTCCTCGTGATAGGCATGCACCTGGTTGCGACCATTCTGCTTGGCCATGTAACAGGCCGCGTCGGCCTGACGCAGCACTTCCGTGGCCGGTGCACTCCCCGTGATGGACGCCAGGCCGATGCTGACACCCAGCTGGAACTGACGCCCATCCTCGAGATAACGATAATCCGCGATGGTCGAGCAGAGTCTCGAGGCGCGCTCCAGTGCCTGTTCACGATTGCATCGGTAGAGGATGACCGCGAATTCATCGCCTCCCAGACGGGCGAGCACATCAGAATCCCGGATCTGCTCGCGCATCAGATGCGCAATCTCGCGCAGCACGGTATCCCCCGCTGCATGACCGCAGGTGTCGTTGATGACCTTGAAGAAGTCGAGATCCAGATACAGCAATTGATGCAGATCGCCGTCTTCCAGCGAGGCCCCCAGAGCATCATCGAAGGCACTGCGGTTCTGCAGCCCCGTCAGGCTGTCATGATGGGCCTGGAAATCGAGCCGACGAATCATCGCCTGGCGATAACTGATGTCACGGAAGACCAGCACGGCACCTTCCACCTCATCATTGCGAGCGCGGACCGGAGACGCCTTGAGCTCTATCGCACACTCACTGCCATCCCTGGCGACCAGCAGGGTCTGGTTCGCCATGTGCACGACCTCCCCGCGGCTGAGCACGACATCCAGGTGGGTATCCATCATGTGGAGGGAGCCCTCATGGCGCAATTGCAGAATGCGCGCCCAGGGGCGGCCCCGGGCCAGCGCGGGATCCCAGCCACACAATTCTGCCGCGATGGGATTGATGTGACGGATCATTCCCTCCCGATCAAGGCTGATCACCCCTTCATCGATGGAATCCAGCATCACGGTCACCTGATCCCGTTCGTGACGCAATTCCCGGGTGCGGTACTCCAGCAGACCGCTCAACCGCGCCCGATAGTGTCGACTGCGCCGCACACGACTTTCTGCCTTCAGCGCCAGCAACGTCAGTCCCAGCACGGCCAGTGAGGCAACCCCGAGTATCACTGCCAGCCAGACATGCTGCCCTTCCCCCGAACGAAGCGGGGGAGCCGGCATCACCGAGTCAGGCACCACTTCCATCGCCGCCATGCCCAGATAGTGCATCCCTGCGATCGCTCCCCCCATCAGCAACGCAGCAAGGGCCTGATAACTGCGACGCGGGCGGCGTTGATGCAGAAAGAGCCCTCCAAGCCACAGCGCAGCCGTCGAGGCGATGACGGCCACCAGAATCGACAGTCCCAACAACGGGGCATCGTAGCGATACGCCATCGGCATCTGCATCGCCGCCATGCCGAGATAGTGCATCGAAGCGATCCCGCCCCCCATCACCGCCCCGCTGCCAAACAGCCATGGCAGCGTCAAGCGCGACAGCGTGTTGGCCCACAGCGCCAGTCCGGAAGAGAGCACGGCCACCATCATCGAGAGTAGCGTCAAACCCCACTCATAGGTGACCGACGTACCGATGTCATAGGCCAGCATGCCGATGAAATGCATTGACCAGATGCCCAGGCCCATCGCCAGAGCCCCACCCAGCGACCACCCCAGGCGACTGGCACGCGACACCGACAGCGCGACCTGCCGAATCAGCTGCAAGGCAGCATGAGATGCCAGTACCGCTACCAGAATGGAAAGCAATACCAGTGAGGGGGAATAGCTACCATGCATGAATGACCTCAATCATCGGGGGCCTGCCAAGGGGAACGAGCTGAAAGTGGACATACACTTGAAACGATAGTTTACCTGCAAGGTACGGAACTGCCTGATTTTTTCCTCCACGCTCAGTGTCCTCAAGCGAGACGACAGCGTGATGGCCCGATCATCGGACTCGGGGCTTCCTCCCTTACGCTCGCAGAGCGACTTTGGATGTATCGGCCGATATCCTGGCAGATGGAGGGGGAATGCCTGAAAACCTCCCCGCCCTCTCACGCAGTACCCTCGATACCTCGAGAGGTTTCCTTTGCCTCCAGAAACGAAAAACCCCCGCAGAGCGGGGGTTCGAGACAATATGGATGACCATGGAACTGATGATCAGAACGGAATCTCATCATCGAAATCGTCAAAGCTGCCAGCCGGCGGCGCGCCGAAATTGTTGTTCTGCGAGTTCTGTTGAGGAGGCTGATGAGCGGGCTGCTGAGCCGGAGGCGGAGTATGCGGCGCCGGCGGCTGACCACCGAAGTTGCCACCCTGCTGCGGTGCCGGCGGCTGGCCGCCGAACTGGCCACCCTGCTGCGGAGCTGCAGCGGCCTGCTGCTGGCCACCATACTGACCACCTTGCTGAGGTGCCTGCTGGGGACGACCGCCGCCACTGAAGCCGCCACCGCCGCCGCCTTCACCACGGGTATCCAGCATCTGCATGTCATTGGCGACGATTTCGGTGCTGTAGCGGTCGTTGCCGTTCTGATCCTGCCACTTGCGCGTCTGCAGACGACCTTCGATATAGAGGCGAGAGCCTTTCTTGACGTATTGCTGAGCGATTTCCGCCAGCTTGTTGAACATCACCACACGGTGCCATTCGGTACGTTCCTGACGCTGACCGCTCTGACGGTCATTCCAGGTATCCGTGGTGGCGAGGTTGAGGTTGCACACCGCACTACCGGACGGAGTGAAACGGACTTCCGGATCCTGACCGAGATTACCGATCAGAATGACCTTGTTTACGCCGCGAGCCATGAAGATTACTCCTGAAAATAGACCGGTGCACATCAGGCACCGGCGAAGGTATCGAGTGCACTGACAGTGATCTGCCAGTGTCAGGGTTCAGCTGGCAGGTGCCTCGGCACCTGCCGGAGTTTCGCCATCACGCTGACGAGTGAAAGTCGCCAGCGCCTTGTCATCCAGTGTATCGCGTGTGACCTTCAGATAGGCGACCTGTTCCTCACGCACGACCAGAGCTTCTTCCACGCCGGCAATGGCCAGCAGGCGCGTCTGCAACTCGACGGCCGGAAGCCTCGCGGCTTCTGGCGACAGGCCGACCACTTCACTGCCAAGATGTCGCGGCGGCTGCATGTTCCAGACCACAGCCAGCCACAGCAGCGCCAGCAACCCCATGCCGAAGAAGACGCCACTCAGCCCGAACTGGCCCGTCAGCCAGCCGCCGCCGACACCCCCCACGAAGGCACCGAGGAACTGGCTGGTCGAATACACCCCCATCGCGGTGCCCTTGGCACCGGCCGGCGCCAGCTTGGAGATCATCGACGGCAAGGTGGCTTCCAGCAGATTGAAGGCCACGAAGAACAGCCACAGCAGGCCAAGGAAGGGCACGAGACCTGCGTGCTCGATGCCATCCACCCCCAGCAGCAACAGGCTTGTCGCGATGGTCGCCACGGCGCCCAGGAAGACCGGCTTCATGCGGCGGTACTTCTCGGCCACGATGACCAGCGGAAGCATGGCGACAAACGCCAGGCCCATCAAGGGCAGATAGACCCAGCCATGATGGGCGGGCGCGATGCCGAAGTTGACCAGCTGCTGCGGAATGGCCACGAAACAGGCCGTGAGGATCATGTGCAGCGCAAAGATCGACACATCCATGCGCAACAATGCGGAATTCGCAAGAATGCCCTTGAGCTGGCGACGATCAAGCCCCACATCTTGATGCTGACGCCTGGGTGCAGCAGGCACCAGTTTCCAGAGTACGAACACGCTCGCCACGGCCATGATGGCCGTAAGCCAGAAGACGCCCGAAAGTCCGAACGCATCCGCGGCCAGGGGTCCCGCGACCATCGCCAGCGCGAAGGCGACGCCGATCGACATGCCGATGGAGGCCATCGCCATCGTGCGCACCTCCTCTCGCGTCTGATCGGCCAGCAGCGCCATGATCGCACCTGCCACGGCACCGCTGCCCTGCAGGCAACGACCAAGGATGATCATCTCGATGCTGTCGGCATTTGCCGCGACCAACGAGCCAAGGATGAACAGCCCGAGTCCGAAGCCGATCACGGCCTTGCGCCCAAGGCGATCGGACAACCAGCCGAAGGGGATCTGCAGCAGTGCCTGGGTCAGGCCATACCCGCCCAACGCGACGCCGACCAGCGTCGGCGTCGCGCCAGCCAGATCACGGGTGTAGAGCGCCAGCACCGGCAACACCATGAACAGCCCGAGCATGCGGGTGGCATACAGGCTGGCAAGGCCGACGATGGCGCGACGTTCCGGCGCTAGCAGTCGAGAGGTCTTCATGGATGGCGGCGGGCTCCGGAGCAGGACAGTCAAGAAAGGGAGGCCGACCACGCGGGTCGCCAGAGAGTAGACTCCATGGGTGCTGATCACCGATGGACTGCACATTCTAAGGCTCGCCTGTCGGCTTTGAAAGCATGCAGCCTTTGCCGGGCGTTTCGCCCGCGCCTTATAATCGTTGCTTTTATCGACGCAGCCCGAGGTGGCAATGGACAGGATTCAGGTCAGGGGTGCGCGCACCCACAACCTCAAGAACATCGATGTCGAACTGCCGCGTGACAAGCTGATCGTGGTGACCGGGCTCTCCGGTTCCGGCAAGTCGTCACTTGCCTTTGACACACTCTATGCCGAGGGGCAGCGGCGCTACGTCGAATCACTGTCCACCTATGCTCGCCAGTTTCTGTCGATGATGGAAAAACCGGACATCGACCACATCGAGGGTCTGTCACCGGCGATTTCCATCGAACAGAAATCGACATCGCACAACCCCCGCTCCACCGTCGGTACCATTACCGAGATCTACGACTACCTGCGCCTTCTGTACGCTCGCGCCGGTACGCCGCGTTGCCCGGACCACGACATCGATCTGGAAGCCCAGACCATCTCGCAGATGGTCGATCAGGCGCTGGCCCTGCCCGAGGGCAGCAAACTGATGCTGCTGGCACCGGTAGTCAGCGGGCGCAAGGGCGAGCACCTGCAACTGCTTTCCGAGCTGCGCGCCCAGGGCTTCGTCCGCGCGCGTATCGATGGCCTCATCGTCGAGCTGGATGACCTCAAGCCGCTGGAGAAGAACAAGAAGCATGATATCGACGTCGTCGTCGATCGCTTCAAGGTGCGCGAGGACCTCAAGCAGCGTCTGGCCGAGTCCTTCGAGACCGCACTGAACCTGGCCGATGGCAGCGCACGGCTGCACTTCATGGACGGCGAACAGGAAGACCTGGTGTTCTCCTCGCGCTTCGCCTGCCCGGTGTGTGGCTATGCCCTGGCCGAGCTGGAGCCACGCCTGTTCTCCTTCAACAACCCGGCTGGCGCCTGCCCGACCTGTGACGGTCTCGGGGTGAAGCAATACTTCGACCCGGAGAAGCTGATCAGCCATCCGGAGCTGTCGCTGGCCGAAGGCGTCATCAAGGGCTGGGACCGTCGCAGCGTCTATTACTTCAGCCAGCTGCAGGCCGTCGCCGAGCACTATGGTTTCGCTCTGGAAGCCGCCTGGGAATCACTCAGTGATGAAGCGCGTGATGCCGTGCTCAATGGCAGCGGACGTGAGGACATCGCGTTCAGCTACGTCAATGACCGCGGCCGCAAGGTGACGCGCGAACATCCCTTCGAGGGCGTACTGCCCAACATGGAGCGGCGCTACCGTGAGACCGAATCCAACATGGTGCGCGAGGATCTCGCCCGCTATCTGGCCGTTCAACCCTGCCCGAGCTGCGATGGCTCGCGTCTGCGCCGCGAGGCACGCAATGTCTACGTCGACAATCGCACCCTCGCCGAGGTCGTGCGCCAGCCGATCGGCGAAGCGTGGGAAGAGTTCGGCAAGCTGAGCCTGCCGGGGCGCAAGGGCGAGATCGCTGCCAAGATCGTCAACGAGATCCAGGCGCGCCTCGAGTTCCTCGTCAATGTCGGCCTCGACTATCTGACGCTGGAGCGCAGCGCCGACACCCTTTCCGGGGGTGAGGCACAGCGCATCCGTCTTGCCAGCCAGATCGGCGCCGGCCTGGTCGGCGTGATGTACATCCTCGATGAGCCCTCCATCGGCCTGCATCAGCGTGACAATGACCGCCTGCTCAAGACACTGATTCACCTGCGTGATCTGGGCAACACCGTGATCGTGGTCGAGCATGATGAAGATGCCATCCGTGCCGCGGACCACGTACTCGATATCGGCCCCGGCGCCGGCGTGCACGGCGGCGAGATCGTCGCCCAGGGCACCCCGGCGCAGATCGAGGCGACGCCCGGCTCATTGACCGGACAGTACCTGAGTGGCGAGCGTGAGATCGCCGTGCCGCCGTATCGCCTGCCCGCCAATCCCGAAAAGGTGCTGCGCCTGACAGGTGCCACCGGCAACAACCTGCAAAACGTGACGCTGACGCTGCCGACAGGCCTGCTGACCTGCATCACCGGCGTCTCCGGCTCAGGCAAGTCGACACTGATCAACGCCACGCTGATGCCGCTGGCCGCCCGTGAGCTCAATCGTGCGACCACGCTGACCCCGGCGCCCTACGGCAAGATCGAGGGGCTGGATCTGTTCGACAAGATGGTGGACATCGATCAGAGCCCCATCGGGCGTACACCTCGCTCCAACCCCGCCACCTATACCGGGATCTTCACGCCGATCCGCGAGCTGTTCTCCGGGACCCAGGAAGCGCGCGCGCGCGGCTACAAGCCGGGCCGCTTCAGCTTCAACGTCAAGGGTGGGCGCTGCGAAGCCTGTCAGGGCGATGGCCTGATCAAGGTCGAGATGCACTTCCTGCCTGACATGTACGTGCCCTGCGATGTCTGCAAGGGCAAGCGCTACAATCGTGAGACGCTCGAGGTCCAGTACAAGGGCAAGAACATCCATGAAGTGCTGGAGATGACCATCGAGGAGGCACTGGAGTTCTTCTCACCGGTGCCCGCCATCGCGCGTCGACTGCAGACACTGATGGATGTCGGCCTGTCCTATGTCCGCCTCGGCCAGAGCGCGACCACGCTCTCCGGCGGGGAAGCCCAGCGCGTCAAGCTGGCGCGCGAGCTGGCCAAGCGGGACACCGGCAAGACGCTCTACATTCTCGATGAGCCGACCACCGGCCTGCACTTCGAGGATATCCGACAACTGCTGGTGGTCCTGCACCGCCTGCGCGATCACGGCAACACCGTCGTCGTAATCGAGCACAACCTGGATGTGATCAAGACCGCTGACTGGTTGATCGATCTGGGGCCGGAAGGCGGCTCAGGCGGAGGCCAGATCATCGCCGAGGGGACACCGGAGCAACTGGCAACGCAGGAGGTCTCGCATACCGGTCGCTTCCTGGCACCGCTGCTGAAGCGCCAGAGAGCCTCCAACGCCAAGACAGGTGCTCAAGACACGTCAGCGGACAGCAAGCCGCCCAATGGCGGGAAGCCCGGCAGCAAGAAGAAGACAGAAACCAGCAACTGACCTTCGTCAGGTGCCCCAGCGACACCCCTGACTCCTTCATACCGTTTCCTTGCGGAACGTGACGAGTCAGGGCTTGCCCATGACGCCTGGCCACATGAGCTGCCCAACCGACAGGCCTGTCTATCAGGCATAAAAAAAGGCCAACCCCGAAGGGTTGGCCTTTTCTTGTGGACGAAGCAAGCCGAAGCTTACTCTTCGCCCGCTGCCTCGGAGGCAGCCGGACGATCGACCAGCTCGACGAATGCCATCGGGGCATTGTCACCGGCACGATAGCCACACTTCAGGATGCGCAGGTAACCGCCCGGACGGGTGGTGTAGCGCGGGCCGAGCTCATTGAAGAGCTTGCCGACCGCTTCCTTGGAACCGGTACGAGAGAACGCCAAACGACGGTTCGCAACGGAATCCTGCTTGGCCAGGGTGATCAGCGGCTCGATATGACGACGCAGTTCCTTGGCTTTCGGCAGGGTAGTCTTGATGACTTCGTGCTCTACCAGAGAGATGCACATGTTCTTGAACATGGCTTCACGGTGAGAGCTGGTACGGTTCAGGTGACGACCACTCTTACGATGACGCATGGTTGTGATTCCTTACCAGTCTGGGGCTTGAGCCGACCGGGCTTCCTTAAGCGGAAGCCTTGTCGTCCTTCAGGCTTGCGGGCGGCCAGTTTTCCAACCGCATGCCGAGGGACAGACCACGCGCGGACAGCACGTCCTTGATTTCATTCAAGGACTTCTTGCCGAGATTCGGGGTCTTCAGCAGCTCAACTTCGGTGCGCTGAATGAGATCACCGATGTAATAGATATTCTCGGCCTTGAGACAGTTCGCACTGCGAACGGTCAGCTCAAGATCGTCTACGGGACGGAGAAGGATCGGATCGATTTGATCTTCCTCTTCTTCGACTTCCTGTTCCTTGTCTGCTTCCAGATCAACGAAGGCGGCCAGCTGCTCCTGCAAGATGGTTGCGGAGCGGCGGATCGCTTCTTCCGGATCCAGCGTGCCGTCGGTTTCCAGGTCAATCACCAGCTTGTCAAGGTTGGTGCGCTGTTCAACACGCGCCGCCTCAACAGCATAGGAGACCCGGCGAACCGGCGTGAAGGTCGCATCCAGCTGGAGACGGCCAATGGCACGTGATTCGTCATCTGCAGAGAGACGCGCGTCAGCCGGTTCGTAGCCGCGGCCACGAGCGATCTTGAGTTGCATCTTCAGCTCGCCACCATCATTCAGGTGAGCGATGACGTGATCCGGATTCACGATTTCGAGATCATGGTCACCGGCGATGTCGCCAGCAGTCACGATGCCCGGGCCCTTCTTGTTCAGCGCCAGCACAGCTTCGTCGCGACCATGCATCTTGATGGCCACGTCCTTGAGGTTCAGCAGGATTTCGATGACATCCTCCTGTACCCCTTCAATGGCGCTGTACTCGTGCAGAACGCCTTCGATCTCAGCTTCCACGACGGCACAGCCGGGCATGGAAGACAGCAGGATGCGACGCAGAGCATTCCCCAGGGTGTGGCCGAAACCACGCTCGAAGGGCTCGAGGACGATCCGCGCATGATGGGCGCTGACTTCCTCGACCTTGATATCGCGAGGACGGAGAAACTCTGTCACTGAGCGCTGCATAAGAACACCTTTAAGGCTGCCAAACGGATAATCTGGGTACTCCAGCCGGGCCGACGAATCAGCCCGGCATCACATTACTTGGAGTACAGCTCGACGATCAGGTTTTCGTTGATATCGGCAGACAGGTCGCCACGCTCGGGGACAGCCTTGAAAGTGCCTTCCATCTTCTTGGAGTCGACGTCGACCCAGGAGACATCACCGCGGTTGGCAGCGAGTGCCAGAGACTGCTGGATGCGAGCCTGGTTCTTGGCCTTCTCACGAACGGTAACCACATCACCGGCCTTCACATTGAAGGAAGCGACGTTGACGGTACGGCCGTTCACGGCGATCGCCTTGTGGCTGACCAGCTGACGTGCCTCGGAACGCGTGGAGCCGAAGCCCATGCGGTAGACGACGTTGTCGAGGCGAGCCTCGAGGAGCTGGAGCAGAACCTCACCAGTCGCGCCTTTCACGCGAGCGGCTTCTTTGTAGTAATTGCGGAATTGCTTTTCCAGAACGCCGTACATGCGACGAACCTTCTGCTTTTCACGCAACTGCAGGCCGTAGTCTGAAAGACGTTGACGGCGCTGGCCATGAACACCCGGGGGTTGTTCGGATTTGCACTTCTTCTCGAACGGAGTCACGCCACTCTTCAGGAAGAGGTCGGTGCCTTCACGACGAGACAGTTTGCACTTCGGTCCAATATAACGAGCCATGAGTCTGTCTCCTTAAACGCGGCGTTTCTTCGGCGGACGGCACCCATTATGCGGGATGGGGGTCACGTCGGTGATGCTTTGCACGCGGAAGCCTGCGGCATTGAGAGCACGCACGGCGGACTCACGACCCGGACCCGGGCCCTTGACCAGCACGTCGACGTTCTTCACACCATATTCGGCTGCAGCGGTCGCTGCACGTTCACTTGCGACTTGCGCAGCGAACGGGGTGCTCTTGCGAGAACCACGAAAACCCGAACCACCGGCAGTTGCCCAGGAGAGAGCATTGCCCTGGCGGTCTGTGATCGTCACGATAGTGTTGTTAAAAGAGGCATGGATATGCGCGATGGCATCCACTACCTGCTTTTTAACCTTCTTGCGCTTACTCGGGTTAGCCATTAGATGTTTCCTGTCTAAACGCCAGTTCGTTTACTTGCGAATCGGTTTACGCGGACCTTTGCGTGTACGTGCGTTGGTCTTGGTGCGCTGACCGCGCAACGGAAGACCACGACGATGGCGCAGGCCACGATAGCAACCGAGGTCCATGAGACGCTTGATGTTCAGCGTGATCTCACGACGCAGGTCGCCTTCGACGGTGTACTTACCCACCTCGGCACGAACCAGGTCCAGTTGTTCAACAGACAGATCAGCGATCTTGACGCTCGGTTCTAAACCGAGAGCGGCGCAGATCTGCTGTGCACGCGTACGGCCAATCCCGAAGATATAAGTCAGCGAGATCGCCGCGTGCTTGTTGTCCGGGATATTGACGCCAGCAATACGGGCCATCAGTTTTCTCCGAAAGGTTAGCGGCGGATTTTACATCCACAAAGGGCGCAATAGCATACCCCTTGATCCCGTTGGGAACAAGGGGGTATGCCAGCACCCGAGCTTGTATTCAGCTAAGCGGGGTCGAGGGATTAGCCCTGACGCTGCTTGTGGCGCGGCTCAGTGCAGATGACCCGCACTGCGCCACGACGCCGAATGATCTTGCAGTTACGGCAAATTTTCTTGACGGAAGCTCGAACTTTCATCGTTCTCTCCAGTTTGCTAACAGGGGCTGCGCAATCAGCGCATCATGCCACCGCTGCCATAGCCTTTGAGGTTGGCCTTCTTCATCACCGACGCATACTGATTTGACATCAGATGCGACTGCACCTGGGCCATGAAGTCCATGACCACCACAACCACGATGAGCAGAGAGGTACCGCCGAAATAGAACGGAACCTGCCAGGCGACAACGAGGAATTGCGGCATCAGGGAGACGAGGGTGATGTAGAGGGCGCCGAACAGCGTCAGGCGAGTCATCACCTTATCGATGTAACGGGCCGTCTGTTCGCCTGGGCGAATCCCCGGCAGGAAAGCTCCTGACTTCTTGAGGTTGTCAGCAACATCCTTGGGATTGAAGACCAGCGCCGTGTAGAAGAAGCAGAAGAATACTACAGCGGCAGCGAAAAGCAAGATGTACAGTGGCTGGCCCGGCCCGAGAGCCTGAGAAGCCGTCTGCAACCATTGCATGCTTTCACTCTGGCCAAACCATTGGCCCATCGATGCAGGGAACAGCAGGATGCTTGACGCGAAGATCGGCGGGATGACCCCGGCCATGTTGACCTTCATCGGCAAGTAGCTGCTCTGACCGGCATACATCTTGTTGCCCACCTGACGGCGCGGATAGTTCACCGTGATGCGGCGTTGACCGCGTTCGATGAACACCACAAAGGCAACGGTAACGACTGCGAGCAGCGTCAGCGCCAGCAGCGGAAGCACATTCCAGGCACCATCATTGCGCGCCAGTTCGAAAGACTGGCCGATGGCACTCGGCAGCCCGGCGACAATACCAGCAAAGATGATCAGTGAGATCCCGTTGCCGATACCCTTCTCGGTGATCTGCTCTCCCAGCCACATCAGGAACACTGCACCAGCCACGAACGTACTCACGGCGGTGAAGTAGAAGCTGAAGTCAGCGGAATAGGCGACACCGTTTCCGACCAGTCCGACTGCCATGCCGATCGATTGGACCAGGGCCAGTACGACCGTGCCGTAGCGCGTGTACTGGCTGATCTTGCGACGACCGGCCTCACCTTCCTTCTTCAACTGCTCTAGCTGAGGCGAGACCACCGTCAGGAGCTGCATGATGATCGACGCGGATATGTAGGGCATGATGCCCAACGCGAAGATACTCATTCGCTCCAGTGCACCACCGGAGAACATGTTGAACATGCTCAGGATGGTGCCCTGGTTTTCCCTGAACAAGGCAGCAAGCTGGTCAGGATTGATACCGGGAACGGGGATGTGTGCACCGATTCGGTACACCACGATGGCGATGAACACGAAGCGCAAACGCGCCCAGAGTTCGCTCAACCCACTTCCCTGCATCGCCGGTACGTTTCCTGACTTAGCCATTTAGTCCTCTACCTTGCCACCGGCAGCTTCGATCGCAGCACGGGCACCCTTGGTGACCTTGATGCCGCGGACCGTGACTGCCTTGTCCAGTTCGCCGGAGAGCATGACCTTCGCGAACTTCGTGGAATCACGAAGCACGTTGGCCTTCTTCAGCGTTTCGAGGTCGACGATATCACCGTCTACCAGTGCCAGCTCGCTCAGGCGCACTTCTTCGGAAACCAGAGATTTCGCGGAAGTGAAACCAAACTTCGGCAGGCGACGCTGCATAGGCATCTGACCGCCTTCGAAGCCCGGCTTGACGCTGCCACCGGAACGGGACTTCTGGCCCTTGTGGCCACGACCGCCGGTCTTACCAAGACCGGAGCCGATACCACGACCGACACGCTTTGCAGCGTGCTTGGAGCCCGGGGCCGGACTCAGGGTATTCAATTTCATGGATTACTCTCCCTCAACACGGACAAGGTAATGAACCTTGTTGATCATGCCGCGTACCGCGGGGGTGTCTTCCAGCTCGACAGTGTGACCGATGCGACGCAGCCCAAGGCCTTTCATGGTGGCCTTGTGCTTTTCGAGGACGCCGATGGTGCTGCGGATCTGGGTTACCGTGATCTTAGCTGCCATGGTGCCTTACCCCGCAATCTTGTCGACAGACAGGCCACGCTTGGCGGCGATGTCTTCCGGAGATTTCATGGCAGCGAGACCGTTGATGGTCGCGCGCACCACGTTGACCGGATTGGTGGAACCGTAGCACTTGGCCAGGACGTCATGGACGCCTGCCAGTTCGAGCACGGAACGCATCGCACCGCCGGCAATGATGCCGGTACCTTCGGATGCTGGCTGCATGTAGATCTTGGATGCGCCGTGACGAGCCTTCACCGGGTACTGCAGGGTGTGGCCCTTCAGGTCAACCTTGATCATGTTGCGACGAGCTTGGTCCATTGCCTTCTGGATCGCGACCGGCACTTCACGCGCCTTGCCACGACCGAAGCCAACACGACCATTGCCGTCACCAACGACAGTCAGAGCGGTGAAACCGAAGATACGGCCGCCCTTGACTACCTTGGCGACGCGGTTGATCTGCACGAGCTTCTCTTGCAGGTCACCGCCCTTCTGTTCGATATTCGCCATCGTAAAACCCTTTAGAATTCCAGGCCGCCTTCACGTGCGGCATCGGCCAGGGCCTTCACGCGACCGTGGTACTTGTACCCGGAGCGATCGAAAGCCACTTGCTTGATACCCGCTTCCTTCGCGCGCTCGGCAATCAGAGCACCCACCTTGGCGGCGGAGTCCGAGTTACCGGTAGAACCTTCGCGCAGGCTCTTGTCGAGCGTGGATGCGGTGGCCAGGACCTGGCCGCCATCCGGCGAGATGATCTGCGCGTAGATGTGACGCGGGGTGCGGTTCACGCACAGGCGAAACACGCCCAGCTCGCGGATTTTCGCACGAGCGCGGCGGGCACGACGGAGACGAGATTCTTTCTTCGCGTTCATAACCCTGCCTTACTTCTTCTTGGCTTCTTTACGACGGACGACTTCGTCGCTGTACCGAATACCTTTGCCCTTGTAGGGCTCCGGCGGACGGAACGCGCGAATCTCTGCGGCGACCTGACCCAAAGCCTGCTTGTCAGCAGATTTCAGGACGATCTGAGTGTTCTTCGGCGTTTCAGCCGTAACACTTGCCGGCAGTTCATAGTCGACCGGGTGTGAGAAGCCCAGTGTCAGGTTGATTGTCTGGCCTTTGGCCTGGGCACGATAACCCACACCATTGATTTCCAGAGACTTGGTGAAGCCTTCGGAAACACCAGACACCATGTTGTTGACCAGAGCACGTGTGGTACCAACCATTGCCCAGTTCTTGGCAGTCTCAGCCGGGGCGAAGGTCATCTGACCTTCTTCCAGGTTGATGACCACGTCCTGGTGGACGGTCAGTTCCAGCTGGCCATTGCTGCCCTTCACGGTCAGCTTGTCGCCATCGAGTTTTGCCTCGACGCCGTTCGGCAATTTAACCGGATACTTGGCTACGCGGGACATTCCAAACTCCTAGAATACGGTGCAGAGGACTTCGCCGCCGACACCAGCTTGACGGGCCGCACGATCGGTCATCACGCCCCGGGAGGTGGAAACGATCGCAATACCCAGGCCATCTGCGACTTTCGGCAGCTCGCCCTTGCCTTTGTACTGGCGCAGGGACGGCTTGGAAACACGCTTGATGTTCTCGATAACCGCCTTGCCTTCAAAGTACTTGAGGGTCACGGTCAGTTCCGGCTTCGCGCCTTCTGCGACAGCAAACTCGGAAATGTAACCCTCTTCCTTCAATACGCGGGCCACTTCAACCTTGAGCTTGGAAGACGGCATGGTAACCGTCTCCTTGGTGGCCATCTGCGCATTGCGGATACGAGTGAACATATCCGCCAGAGTGTCTTGCATGCTCATTTACGTTGCGCTCCTGAATTCTTGCAGTGGTGTTACCAGCTGGACTTGGTCAGACCAGGCACGTCACCACGCATAGCGGCTTCACGCAGCTTGTTGCGGCTCAGGCCGAACTTGTTGTAGTAGCCGTGCGGACGGCCAGTGATACGGCAGCGGTTACGCTGACGGACCGGGCTGGCATCACGCGGCAGCTGCTGCAGTTTCAGCTGTGCGTCGAAGCGCTCTTCTTCAGAAGCGTTGACGTCATTGATGATGGTCTTCAGTGCGTCGCGCTTGGCGGCGTACTTTGCGACCAGCTTGGTGCGCTTGAGCTCACGCTCAACCATGCTTTTCTTTGCCATGATCCACCCTTATTTCTTGAACGGGAAGTTCAGCGCGCCCAGCAACGCACGACCTTCATCATCGGTGTTGGCGCTAGTGGTGATGGTGATGTCCAGGCCACGAATCCGGTCGATCTTATCATACTCGATCTCCGGGAAGATGATCTGCTCACGCACACCCATGGAGTAGTTTCCACGGCCATCGAAGGACTTCGGGTTCAGACCGCGGAAGTCACGAACGCGCGGGATAGCCACGTTCACGAGACGGTCCAGGAAGTCCCACATACGATCGCTGCGCAGGGTCACCTTGACACCGATCGGCCATCCTTCGCGGACCTTGAAGCCAGCGATGGACTTGCGTGCCTTGGTGATGATCGGCTTCTGACCAGACAGCATCTGGAGATCGGCAAACGCGTTGTCGATCAGCTTCTTGTCAGCGGTGGCTTCACCGATGCCCATGTTCAGGGTCACCTTGGTGATACGCGGCACCTGCATCACGTTGGCGTAGCCGAACTGCTCTTTAAGCTGGGCGGCCACTTCGTTCTGATAACGTTCTTTCAAGTTCGCCATGTTGTACCCGACTCGCGTTAGGCGTCGATCAGCTTCTGAGTCGACTTAAAGATGCGTACCTTAGTACCGTCTTCCTGAACCTGGATACCGACACGATCCGCCTTGCCGGTCTCCTGGTTGAAGATGGCCACGTTGGACGCGTGAATCGGAGCCTCGCGCTCGACGATACCCCCCTGGGTGCCCAGCATCGGGTTGGGCTTGGTGTGACGCTTGATCATGTTCACACCGGACACTAGCAGACGCTCACCTTTCAGCACCTTGCTGATGGTACCGCGCTTGCCCTTGTCCTTCCCGGCGATGACGATGACTTCATCGTCACGTTTGATCTTTTGCATATCCGCTTCCGCTCCTTACAGCACTTCGGGCGCCAGGGAAATGATCTTCATGAACTTCTCACTGCGAAGTTCACGGGTAACCGGGCCGAAGATACGGGTACCGATCGGCTGTTCGTTGGTGTTATTCAACAGAACGGCCGCATTACCGTCGAAGCGGATCACGGAACCGTCATTACGACGGACACCGGCTTTGGTACGAACGACCACTGCCTTCATGACTTGGCCTTTCTTGACCTTGCCACGCGGGATAGCTTCTTTGACGGTGACCTTGATGATGTCTCCAACACGAGCGTAACGGCGGTGTGAACCACCCAGCACCTTGATGCATTGCACCCGGCGCGCGCCACTGTTGTCGGCGACATCCAGCATTGTCTGAGTCTGAATCATCGGTTTTCTCCAAACCTAATCTGACTGCCTGGTGGGAACTGGCCTAGGGATCAACCCTTGGCCTGTTCAACCACCTCGACCAGGGTCCAGGCTTTCTTCTTGGACAGCGGACGAGTCTCGGCGATAGAGACGGTGTCACCGATCCGAGCCTGATTCGCCTCATCATGGGCGTGCAGCTTGGTGGAGCGTCTCAGGTACTTGCCATAGATCGGGTGACGCTCACGGCGCTCGACCATGACAACGATGGATTTTTCCATCTTGTCACTCACCACCTTGCCGGTGAGTGTGCGTGCTTTAGTTTCTTCGGCCATTTTACTCACCTGACTTCTGGTTGAGCACAGTCTTAACCTGAGCAATTTGGCGACGAGTCTGCTTGAGCAGGTGAACCTGGCTCAGCTGACCGGTAGCCTTCTGCATGCGCAGATTGAATTGCTCACGCAGCAGTTCGAACAACTGCTCCTGGAGCGCCTCGACTGACTTTTCACGGAGTTCTTGGGCTTTCATCACATCACCGTCCGCTTAACAAAGGTGGTGGAGATCGGCATCTTCATAGCGGCCAGACTGAATGCTTCACGGGCCAGCTCTTCGGATACACCTTCGATCTCGTAAAGGACCTTGCCGGGCTGGATCTGTGCGACCCAGTACTCGACAGAACCCTTACCTTTACCCATACGAACTTCCAACGGCTTGTTGGAAATCGGCTTGTCTGGGAAGACGCGGATCCAGATCTTACCGCCACGCTTGACGTGACGAGTGATGGCACGACGGCCAGCTTCGATCTGACGAGCGGTGATACGACCACGGCCGGTGGCTTTCAGGCCAAACTCACCAAAGCTTACCTTGCTTCCGCGATGCGCCAGGCCACGATTGCGACCTTTCTGCATCTTGCGGAATTTCATACGCTTGGGCTGTAACATCGATTACCCCCTTACTTGCCTTTCTTCTTGGGTGCGGACGCGGGCTGCTTCGCCTTGGCTCGCACCTCTTCGATGCCACCGAGGATCTCGCCTTTGAAGATCCAGACCTTGACACCAATGATGCCGTAGGTGGTGTGAGCTTCGAAGGTGGAGTAATCAATGTCAGCACGCAGGGTGTGAAGCGGAACGCGGCCTTCGCGGTACCATTCGGTACGGGCGATTTCGGCACCGCCGAGACGACCGGAGAGCTGAATCTTGATGCCCTTGGCGCCCAGACGCATTGCGTTCTGCACAGCACGCTTCATCGCACGACGGAACATGACACGACGCTCGAGCTGACCTGCCACATTGGCAGCGACCAGCTTGGCATCGAGTTCCGGCTTGCGAATCTCCTCGATGTTGATGTGGACGGGAACGCCCATCATCTCGGAAACTTCACGACGAAGGCGATCGACATCTTCACCTTTCTTACCGATCACGATACCCGGACGGGCAGTGTGAATGGTAATACGGGCGTTGTTTGCCGGACGCTCGATGCTGATGCGGCTCACGGAAGCGCTTTTCAGACGCTCTTCCAGGAATCCACGCACCTGCAGATCGTTGTTCAGTTTGTCGGCATAGGTAGCGCCTTCGGCGTACCAGACAGAGGTATGATCCTTGACAATACCCAGTCGGAAACCTGTCGGATTAACTTTCTGACCCATTGGTCGTCTCCTACTTCTCGGCTACCTTGACGGTGATATGACAAGTGCGCTTCAAGATGCGATCCGCACGGCCTTTGGCACGTGGCTGGATGCGCTTGAGCGTCATGCCCTCGTCGACACAGATAGTCGAGACGCGAAGCTCGTCAATGTCCATGCCGTTGTTTTCTTCCGCATTCGCGATCGCGGACTGCAGAACCTTGCGAACAATCTTCGCGGCCTTCTTCGGTGAGAAAGCGAGCAGATTCAGCGCCTCGGCGACCGGCTTACCGCGCACCTGGTCAGCCACCAAACGGGCCTTCTGGGCGGATAAACGAGCGCCGCGCAGCTTAGCAGCTACTTCCATCTCTTAAATCCTCTCTGGCTTACCGTTTGGCTTTTTTATCTGCAGCGTGCCCGCGGTATGTGCGGGTGGCAGCAAACTCGCCGAGCTTGTGACCGACCATTTCCTCAGAAACGAGAACCGGGACATGCTGGCGACCGTTATGGACGGCAATGGTGAGCCCGACCATGTTCGGCAGGATCATGGAACGACGCGACCAGGTCTTGATCGGTTTGCGGTCGTTCTTTTCCACTGCTGTCTCAACCTTCTTCAGCAGATGAAGGTCAATAAATGGACCTTTCTTCAGTGAACGTGGCACAGCCGTTACCTCTCAATATCTGTTACTTGGCCTTGCGGCGACGGACGATAAGCTTATCGGTGCGCTTGTTCTTGCGAGTCTTGTGACCCTTGGTCGGGACGCCCCACGGGCTGACCGGATGACGGCCACCAGAGGTACGACCTTCACCACCACCATGCGGGTGATCGACAGGGTTCATCGCGACACCGCGAACGGTCGGGCGCACGCCTCTCCAACGCTTAGCACCGGCCTTGCCCAGTTGACGGAGGCTGTGCTCGGAGTTGCCCACTTCGCCGAGTGTTGCACGGCATTCGGACAGCACCTTACGCATCTCGCCAGAGCGCAGACGCAACGTGGTGTAGTTACCGTCACGTGCCACGACCTGGGCACTGGTACCTGCACTACGAGCGATCTGAGCGCCCTTGCCCGGCTTCAGCTCTACACAGTGAACGGTGGAACCCACCGGGACATTGCGCAGCGGCAGAGCGTTGCCTTTCTTGATCGGTGCGTTGACACCGGACTCGAGACGGTCGCCAGCAGAGACACCTTTCGGTGCAATGATGTAGCGACGTTCGCCATCGAGGTACTTCACCAGCGCGATGTTCGCGCTACGGTTCGGATCGTATTCCAGGCGCTCGACGATGGCCGGAATGCCATCCTTGTTGCGCTTGAAGTCGACCAGACGGTAATGGTGACGATGACCACCGCCGATGTGGCGAGTAGTGATGCGACCATTATTGTTACGACCACCGGACTTTGACTGCTTTTCAAGCAGCGGAGCGTACGCGCGACCTTTGAAAAGTTCGTCATTGACGACTTTTACCAGGTGGCGGCGACCGGCGGAGGTAGGTTTTGTCTTAACAATTGCCATGTTCCGTACTCCTGCCTTACTCGGCGCCAGAGAAGTCTTCGATGGTCTCGCCGGCGGCCAGAGTTACATAGGCCTTGCGATAACCAGCGCGACGACCAACACCGCGAGCGGTGCGCTTGGTCTTGCCTTTCATGTTCAGAACCTGAACACGATCGACTTTCTTGCCAAACAGCTCTTCGACGGCTTTCTTGATTTCGGGCTTTGTCGCGTCGCTGGCAACCTTGAACACGTACTGGTTGTTCTCGGCAGCGACCGCGGCCTTCTCGGTCATGTGAGGACCAAGCAGGACCTTGAATACGCGTTCCTGATTCATCCCAGGTTCTCCTCGAACTTGCGCAGGGCAGCGACAGTCATCAGCACCTTGTCGTATCCGACGAGGCTGACCGGGTCAGCGCCAGCGACATTGACGACGTCAACATACGGGATGTTGCGCGCAGCCAGGTACAGATTGACGTCCTGCTCTTCTGTGACGATCAGCGCTTTCTCAAGGCCCAGTTCCTGGAGCTTGGCGATCAGCAGCTTGGTCTTCGGAGCATCGACAGTGATTGCGTCGACCGCGACCAGGCGATCCTGACGGACCAGCTCGGACAGGATGGAACGCATGGCAGCGCGATACATCTTGCGGTTGACCTTGTGCGAGTGGTCCTGCGGACGCGCTGCAAAGGTCACACCGCCAGAACGCCACAGCGGGGAACGGATGGTACCGGCACGAGCGCGGCCAGTACCTTTCTGACGCCACGGCTTCTTGCCACCGCCGGACACGTCAGAACGGGTCTTCTGAGCCACGGTACCCTGACGCGCACCAGCCAGATAGGCGGTGACGACCTGGTGAACCAGAGCCTCGTTGAAGTCCTTACCAAAGGTAGCATCGGAGACGTCTACTGCGCCGCCTGCACCTGCAAGATTAAGATTCATCGGTTAATTCCCCTCAGCGAGCTTTCACAGCGGAACGCACGATCACTTCGCCGCCCGGAGCACCTGGAACGGCACCCTTGACCAACAGAAGATTGCGCTCAGCGTCGACGCGGACCACTTCCAGGCTCTGGACGGTGGAACGGACGTTGCCCATCTGGCCAGCCATCTTCTTACCTTTGAAGACGCGGCCCGGGGTCTGACAGTTACCGATGGAACCCGGCGCGCGGTGCGACAGTGAGTTACCGTGGGTAGCGTCTTGGGTGCGGAAGTTCCAGCGCTTAACTGCGCCCTGGAAACCTTTACCCTTGGAGGTGCCAGTCACGTCAATCTTCTGACCAGCTTCAAAGAGGGATACGGTGAGTTCGCCGCCCACTGCAGGAGCTTCATCGCCTTCTTCCAGGCGGAACTCCATCAGGGAACGACCAGCCTCAACACCCGCCTTGGCATACTGACCAGCAGTTGCCTTGGTGAGGTGCTTGGCCTTGCGGGAACCAGTTGTCACCTGAATCGCATTGTAGCCATCAGTCTCGACGGACTTGATGGTCACGATGCGGTTCGGCTCAACTTCAATCACGGTAACCGGCACGGATGCGCCAGCTTCGGTGAAGACGCGGGTCATCCCGGCCTTCTTACCGACTAAACCGATAGACATGTTCAGTCTCCTTTAGTGTACGGGGCTGTCACCCGCTATGGCTGCCCTTTCCAGAGCATTCCACTAGCACATTGTATGACGCCATCCCGGCGTGGCGGCTGCTGCTCCATCATTGAGAGCGCTGGGCCGCAGTGACTAGTGAGGTATCAGTCAACCTTGATCTGGACGTCCACACCGGCGGCCAGGTCAAGCTTCATCAGCGCGTCGACAGTCTTCTCTGTCGGCTCGACGATGTCGAGAACGCGCTTGTGGGTACGAATCTCATACTGGTCACGCGCGTCCTTGTTGACGTGCGGAGAGACCAGGATGGTGTAACGCTCGCGACGGGTCGGCAGCGGGATCGGGCCACGAACCTGAGCACCGGTACGCTTTGCAGTTTCAACGATCTCTGCAGAGGACTGGTCGATCAGACGGTGGTCGAATGCTTTCAACCGGATGCGAATCTTCTGGTTTTGCATTGCCCAAAACTCCAATGGATGTCGACGGCGTAGGCCGTCACCCACGCATTCAAAGGATGCGCATTATAGGCAGACTGACATCAGGTGTCAAACATGCGAGAAAAGGGGGCCCAACAGGGCCCCCTTCTGTGTCAGGTAAGGAGAACCTTACTCGACAATCTTGGCCACGACGCCAGCGCCGACGGTACGACCGCCTTCACGGATAGCGAAGCGCAGACCATCTTCCATGGCGATCGGAGCGATCAGAGACACGACCATCTGGACGTTGTCGCCCGGCATGACCATCTCGACGCCTTCCGGCAGCTCACAGGTACCAGTGATGTCAGTGGTACGGAAGTAGAACTGCGGACGATAGCCCTTGAAGAACGGAGTGTGACGACCGCCTTCTTCCTTGGACAGAACGTAGACTTCTGCTTCGAACTTGGTGTGCGGCTTGATGGAGCCCGGCTTGGCCAGAACCTGGCCACGCTCGACGTCATCACGCTTGGTGCCACGCAGCAGAGCGCCGACGTTCTCACCAGCACGACCTTCGTCCAGCAGCTTGCGGAACATCTCGACACCGGTAACGGTAGTCTTGGTGGTGTCACGCACGCCGATGATCTCGATCTCTTCGCCAGTCTTGACCAGACCACGCTCGATGCGGCCAGTCACGACGGTACCACGGCCAGAGATGGAGAAGACGTCTTCGATCGGCATCAGGAACGGCTGGTCGATAGCACGCTCCGGCTCCGGGATGTACGCATCCAGGGCCTTGATCAGGTTGGCAACGGCGGTAGTACCCATGCCGTTGTCATCCTTGCCTTCCAGAGCCATCAGAGCAGAACCGATGACGATCGGAGTGTCGTCACCCGGGAAGTCGTACTCGCTCAGGAGTTCGCGCACTTCCATCTCGACCAGCTCGAGCAGTTCTTCGTCATCGACCATGTCAGCCTTGTTCAGGAAGACAACGATGAACGGAACGCCGACCTGACGGGACAGCAGGATGTGCTCGCGAGTCTGCGGCATGGGGCCGTCAGCTGCGGAACAGACCAGGATAGCGCCGTCCATCTGGGCAGCACCGGTGATCATGTTCTTGACGTAGTCAGCGTGACCCGGGCAGTCGACGTGCGCGTAGTGACGCACTTCGGACTGGTATTCCACGTGAGCGGTGGAGATGGTGATACCACGCTCACGCTCTTCCGGGGCGTTATCGATGGAGTCAAACGCACGCGCGTCACCACCGAAAACTTCTGCAGAGACACGAGTCAGTGCCGCAGTCAGAGTGGTCTTGCCGTGATCGACGTGACCAATGGTGCCGACGTTGACGTGCGGCTTCGAACGCTCAAATTTTTCCTTAGCCACTGCTATAACCTCTTTCGTTAGCTAATCGGTTACTTCTGGTTGATGACGGCTTCGACGATGCTGTTCGGCGCTTCGTCGTATTTCGCAAACTCCATGGAGTAGCTTGCGCGGCCCTGGGTCTGTGAGCGCAGGTCGGTCGCATAACCGAACATCTCACCCAGCGGCACCAGTGCATTGATGATCTTGCCAGTGGAAGAATCATCCATGCCCTGAACGAGGCCACGACGACGGTTCAGGTCGCCCATGACGTCACCCATGAAATCTTCAGGCGTGACGACTTCGACTTTCATGAGCGGCTCAAGCAGCACTGCACCCGCTTTCGGGGCACCGGCCTTGATCGCCATGGAAGAGGCAACCTTGAACGCGGTCTCGTTGGAGTCGACGTCGTGGTAGGAACCATCGAACAGCGTGACCTTGACGTCGATCATCGGATAACCGGCGATGACACCATTCTTGAGCTGCTCAGCGGCACCCTTCTCGACGGCCGGCACGTATTCCTTCGGAACCGCACCACCGACGATCTCGGACTCGAACTTGAAGGTCATTTCTTCGTCGTCGCCCTTGTCCTCTGCAGTCAGAGGCTCAATGCGAAGCCAGACGTGACCGAACTGACCACGACCACCGGACTGACGAACGAACTTGCCTTCCTGCTCGACCTTGGTGCGGATGGTCTCACGGTAAGCCACCTGCGGCTTGCCGATGTTCGCCTCGACATTGAACTCGCGACGCATGCGGTCAACGAGGATGTCCAGGTGAAGCTCACCCATACCGGAGATGATGGTCTGACCAGACTCTTCGTCGGTCTCGACGCGGAAGGACGGATCTTCCTGGGCCAGCTTGCCCAGTGCGACACCCATCTTTTCCTGGTCGGCCTTGGACTTCGGCTCGACGGCGACGGAGATGACCGGCTCAGGGAATTCCATGCGCTCAAGCACGATCTTGTTGTCCGGATCACACAGGGTATCCCCGGTGGTCACGTCTTTCAGACCGATACATGCGGCGATATCGCCAGCATAGACTTCCTTGATCTCCTCACGAGAGTTGGAGTGCATCTGGACGATACGACCGACACGCTCCTTCTTGCTCTTGACGGAGTTGAAGACGCCATCGCCAGACTTCAGCACGCCCGAGTAGACGCGGATGAAGGTCAGGGTACCCACGAACGGGTCGGTCGCGATCTTGAACGCCAGCGCCGCGAACGGAGCCTTGTCGTCAGCTTCGCGGGTCTCGATGGTACCGTCCTTGTCGTCAAGCTCACCTTCGATGGCCTTGACTTCAAGCGGAGACGGCATGTATTCGATGACCGCATCCAGAACCGCCTGGACACCCTTGTTCTTGAAGGCAGAACCACAGGTCACGAGGCAGATTTCGTTGGCCAGGGTACGCTGACGCAGCGCAGCCTTGACTTCTTCCTCGGTCAGGTCGCCTTCTTCAAGGTACTTGTCCATCAGTTCTTCGGACGCTTCAGCAGCAGACTCGAGCATGTGCTCACGCCATTCGGCAGCTGTGTCTTGCAGCTCAGCCGGAATGTCGATCAGCTCATAGTTCATGCCGTGATTGTCTTCGTCCCAGACGATCGCCTTCATCTTGATCAGGTCGATGACGCCCTTGAACTCGTCTTCCGCGCCCCAGTTGATCTGGATCGGCACGGCGTTCGCGCCCAGGCGCTTGCGCACCTGTTCGACGACCATGAAGAAGTCCGCGCCAGCGCGGTCCATCTTGTTGACGAAGATCATGCGCGGAACTTCGTAACGGTTGGCCTGACGCCAGACAGTTTCTGTCTGCGGCTGGACACCGGAAGAACCACACAGCACCACGACCGCGCCATCGAGAACACGCAGTGAACGCTCGACTTCAACAGTGAAGTCAACGTGCCCCGGAGTATCGATGATGTTGATACGGTGCTCGTCGAACTGCTTGTTCATGCCCTGCCAGAAGCAGGTGGTCGCCGCAGAGGTGATCGTGATGCCACGTTCCTGTTCCTGCTCCATCCAGTCCATGGTGGCAGCACCATCGTGGACTTCGCCGACCTTGTGGGACAGGCCGGTGTAGAACAGGACGCGCTCGGTAGTGGTAGTCTTACCGGCGTCGACGTGGGCACAGATACCGATGTTGCGGTAACGCTTAAGTGGAGTCTTGCGTGCCACGGTGAGTATCCCCGTTGTTTAGAAGCGGTAGTGGGAGAAGGCCTTGTTGGCTTCTGCCATGCGGTGCACGTCTTCACGCTTCTTCACAGCAGAACCCTTGCCTTCAGCGGCATCCAGGATCTCGCCAGAGAGGCGCTGCACCATGGTCTTTTCGCCGCGCTTGCGCGCAGCGTCCACCAGCCAACGCATGGCCAGTGCCTGGCGACGGGACGGACGAACTTCGACCGGCACCTGGTAGGTAGCACCACCGACACGACGGGACTTCACCTCAACCATCGGCTGGATGGCTTCCAACGCCTTGTCGAAGAGATCCAGCGGCTCATCATTGGAGCGTTCGGCAACACGGTCGAGGGCACCGTAAACGATGCGCTCGGCTGCAGACTTCTTGCCGCTGATCATCAGGTGGTTCATGAACTTGGCCAGGCGCTCGCTTCCGAACTTCGGATCCGGCAGGATTTCGCGCTTAGCTGCTACACGTCTTCTAGGCATGATAAGCCCTCAGTAGAAGGGTCCTTCAGGTAAACCCGGGATGCCTCGCGATGGACGCGACACCCGACCTTACTCTTATCAGACCGATATTAAACTTTGAATTACGCCTTCGGACGCTTGGCGCCGTACTTGGAACGGCCCTGCTTACGGTTCTGCACGCCAGAGGTATCCAGTGCACCACGAACGGTGTGGTAACGGACACCCGGCAAATCCTTCACACGACCGCCACGGATCAGAACAACAGAGTGTTCCTGAAGGTTGTGACCTTCACCGCCGATGTAGGAAGAGACTTCGAAGCCGTTGGTCAGGCGAACACGGCAGACCTTACGGAGTGCGGAGTTCGGCTTCTTCGGGGTAGTGGTGTATACGCGAGTACACACGCCACGCTTCTGCGGGCATGCCTGCAGCGCAGGGACGTCACTCTTGGACGCCTGACGCTTGCGCGGCTTGCGCACGAGCTGGTTTACGGTTGCCATTTGCTTGCTCCAATGGGTTGTACTGCCTTCCAACAATCGGACAGGATGCACCTGCCCTACTGTTAAAGGCTGCATATTCTAGGGCTTGGGCCACAAGGGCGTCAACCCCGCCGTCAGCGACGGCGGGGCTCAAGACCTCAGAGGTCGTCGTCGTCCGCGTCGAGAGCGGTCAGCTGGGCACCCAGCTCCTGCTCGACGTCCTGTGCCGACGGGGCCGGTGCGAGCGGCAGGCCATCACGACGGCGGCGACGCTCATCGTGATAAGCCAGGCCAGTACCCGCCGGGATCAGGCGACCCACCACGACGTTCTCCTTCAGACCACGGAGATAATCGCGCTTGCCGGTGACAGAGGCTTCGGTCAGAACTCGTGTGGTCTCCTGGAAGGAGGCCGCCGAGATGAACGATTCTGTCGCCAGGCTCGCCTTGGTGATACCGAGCAGGATGCGGTCGAACTTGGCCGGGAACTTGCCTTCGGCCTCGAGACGCATGTTCTCTTCGACGACACGGGCGTATTCCACCTGGTCGCCGGTGATGAAGCTGGAATCGCCGGAATCGGTGATCTCCACCTTGCGCAGCATCTGACGCACGATGACTTCGATGTGCTTGTCGTTGATGCCGACACCCTGGAGGCGATAGACCTCCTGGACTTCGGTGGTGATGTACTTGGTCATTTCCGCGACGCCGAGCAGACGCAGGATATCGTGCGGATTGCTCGGGCCATCGGAGATGACCTCACCCTTCTCGACCGTTTCCCCTTCGAAGACGCTGATCTGGCGCCATTTCGGGATCAACAGCTCGAACGGGTCACCTTCGGCCGGCGTGATGGTCAGGCGACGCTTGCCCTTGGTTTCCTTGCCGAAGGTCACGGTACCGGAGATCTCGGCCAGGATGGCCGGTTCCTTCGGACGACGTGCTTCGAACAGGTCGGCAACGCGCGGCAGACCACCGGTGATGTCCTTGTTACCGGACGCTTCCATCGGGATACGTGCGATGACGTCACCCACACCGACGGCTGCGCCATTCTCGGCGGACACGACGGCATTGCCCGGCAGCAGGTACTGGACCGGCGTGTTGGAGCCCGGCAGTGTCACGTGCTTGCCACTGGAATCCACCAGCATGATCATCGGACGCTTGTCACGTGCCGCGGACGGACGCGAGGCGCTCTCGATGACTTCGATGGAGGACAGGCCTGTCATCTCGTCGGTGGTACGGTTGATGGTCTGACCATCTTCCATGTCCGTGAACTGCACCTGACCCGCCACTTCGGCGACGATCGGGTGAGTGTGCGGATCCCACTTGGCGACGGACTGACCGGACTCGACCTTGTCACCGTCACGTACGGACAGCTCGGCACCATACGGCAGCTTGTAGAACTCACGCTCACGACCGTGATCGTCAGCGACAGCCAGCGCACTGGAACGCGAGACGACGATCAGCTTGCCATCCGCGCGCTCGACCGACTTGATGTTGTGCAGACGCACGTGGCCGCCGTGCTTGACCTGGACGCTATCCACGGCAGAAGCACGCGAGGCGGCACCACCGATGTGGAAGGTACGCATGGTCAGCTGGGTACCCGGCTCACCGATGGACTGTGCCGCGATGACACCGATGGCTTCACCGACGTTGACCTGATGGCCACGCGCCAGATCACGGCCATAACAGGCCGAGCAGACACCGTGCACGGTTTCACAGCCGATGGTGGTACGCACGATGATCTCATCGACGCCCATGGTATCGAGCTGTGCACACCAGGCTTCATCCAGCAGGGTGCCGCGTGCGATCAGGACCTCATCAGAGACCGGATCGACGACATCCTGTGCCACGACACGACCCAGCACACGCTGAGACAGCGGGACGATGATGTCACCGCCTTCGATGACCGGGTGCAGGATCAGACCTTCCTGAGTGCCACAATCCGCTTCGGTGATGACCAGATCCTGGGCAACATCGACCAGACGACGCGTCAGGTAACCGGAGTTGGCGGTCTTCAGTGCCGTATCCGCCAGACCCTTACGGGCACCGTGGGTGGAGATGAAGTACTGGAGTACGTTCAGACCTTCACGGAAGTTGGCGGTGATCGGCGTCTCGATGATCGAGCCATCCGGCTTGGCCATCAGGCCACGCATGCCGGCCAGCTGACGAATCTGGGCCGCGGAACCACGAGCACCGGAGTCAGCCATGATGAAGACGCTGTTGAACGACTCCTGCTCCATCGGCTTGCCGTCTTCGCCGTTGACCACTTCGCCCTTCCAGTTGACGACGGTCTCTTTCGAGATACCCGCCATCATCTCCTTGGCGACACGGTCGTTGGCACGCGCCCAGATATCGATGACCTTGTTGTACTTCTCGCCCGCGGTCACGAGACCGGAGGAGAACTGGTCTTCGATCTCTTTCACTTCGTCTTCGGCCGCGTCGATGATGACCTTCTTCGCGTCCGGAATGACGAAGTCGTTGACGCCGATGGAGGCGCCGGACCAGGTCGCGAGACGGAAGCCGGTGTACATCAGCTGGTCAGCGAAGATGACGGTGTCCTTCAGACCGACACGACGGTACGCCTCGTTGATCAGACCGGAGATGGCTTTCTTCTTCATCACCTGGTTGATCAGCTCGAACGGCATGCCCTTCGGCAGAATGCGGAACAGCAGTGCGCGACCGATGGTGGTGTCGTGCAGGGACGTCTTCTCGTACAGCTCGCCGGATTCTTCATCCTTGAGCGTCTCGGTCAGACGGACCTTGACCATCGCGTGCAGGTGAGCGCTGTGCGTGCCGAAGGCACGCTCGACTTCACCCAGGTTCGCGAAGGCCATGCCCTCACCCTTGGCACCGATCTTCTCGCGGGTCATGTAGTACAGACCCAGCACGACGTCCTGGGACGGCACGATGATCGGCTCGCCGTTGGCCGGCGACAGCACGTTGTTGGTCGACATCATCAACGCACGCGCTTCCAGCTGGGCTTCCAGCGTCAGCGGTACGTGAACGGCCATCTGGTCACCATCGAAGTCGGCGTTGTACGCCGCGCAGACCAGCGGGTGCAGCTGGATGGCCTTGCCTTCGATCAGCAGCGGCTCGAACGCCTGGATACCCAGACGGTGCAGAGTCGGGGCACGGTTCAGCAGCACCGGGTGCTCGCGGATGACGTCGGCGAGGAAATCCCAGACTTCCGGGGCTTCACGCTCGACCATCTTCTTGGCGGCCTTGATGGTGCTGGCGTGACCGGAGGCCTGCAGCTTGGCGTAGATGAACGGCTTGAACAGCTCAAGCGCCATCTTCTTCGGCAGACCACACTGGTGCAGACGCAGGGTCGGGCCGACGGTGATGACGGAACGACCGGAGTAGTCGACACGCTTGCCCAGCAGGTTCTGACGGAAACGACCCTGCTTGCCCTTGATCATGTCGGCCAGTGACTTCAGCGGACGCTTGTTGGAACCGGTGATGGCGCGACCGCGACGACCGTTGTCGAGCAGTGCATCCACGGATTCCTGCAGCATGCGCTTCTCGTTGCGCACGATGATGTCCGGCGCATTGAGGTCGAGCAGACGCTTGAGGCGGTTGTTGCGGTTGATCACGCGGCGATACAGATCGTTCAGATCCGAGGTCGCGAAGCGGCCGCCGTCCAGCGGTACCAGCGGACGCAGGTCCGGCGGCAGCACTGGCAGCACTTCCATGATCATCCAGCCCGGCTTGTTGCCGGAATAGTAGAAGGCTTCCAGCAGCTTGAGGCGCTTGGACAGCTTCTTGATCTTGGTCTCGGAGTTGGTCTGCGGAATCTCTTCGCGCAGGCGCTCGACCTCTTCTTCCAGCTCGATGTCCTCGAGCAGCGCCTTGATGGCCTCGGCACCCATGCGGGCATCGAAGTCATCGCCGAATTCTTCCAGCGCCTCGAAGTACTGCTCATCATTGAGCAGATGACCCTTCTCGAGGGTCGTCATGCCCGGATCGATGACCACGAAGCTTTCGAAGTACAGCACACGCTCGATATCACGCAGAGTCATGTCGAGCAGCATGCCGATACGGGACGGCAGCGACTTCAGGAACCAGATGTGCGCGACCGGGCTGGCCAGTTCGATGTGAGCCATACGCTCACGACGCACTGCCGCCTTGGTCACTTCAACGCCACACTTCTCACAGATGATGCCGCGATGCTTCATCCGCTTGTACTTGCCACACAGGCACTCGTAGTCCTTCACCGGACCAAAGATCTTGGCACAGAAAAGACCATCACGTTCCGGCTTGAATGTCCGGTAATTGATGGTTTCAGGCTTCTTCACTTCACCAAAAGACCACGAGCGAATCATGTCCGGAGACGCCAGGGTAATCTTGATGGCGTCGAATTCTTCGGACTGCGCCTGCGATTTGAGAACTTTCACCAAATCTTTCATGGGTCGCTCCGTTGCGGAGTTGTCATGGGCAAAGCCTGGCTGCTGACACCAGGCTTTGCGGACCGTCAATACTTGTGGCTTTTCGGCGTCAGCCTTCCAGCTCCATGTCGATACCCAGCGAGCGGATTTCCTTCACCAGCACGTTGAAGGATTCGGGCATGCCCGCCTGCATGGTGTGATCGCCATCTACGATGCTCTTGTACATCTTGGTACGGCCTTCCACGTCATCGGACTTGACCGTGAGCATCTCCTGGAGGGTGTAGGCAGCGCCGTACGCCTCGAGGGCCCAGACCTCCATCTCACCGAAGCGCTGACCACCAAACTGCGCCTTACCACCCAGCGGCTGCTGCGTGACGAGGGAGTAGGAGCCGGTCGAACGCGCATGCATCTTGTCATCCACCAGGTGGTTGAGCTTGAGCATGTACATGTAACCGACGGTCACCTTGCGATCGAACTTCTCGCCGGTGCGGCCATCGTAGAGGTCCATCTGTCCGGAATCGGGGATACCGGCCAGCGTGAGCAACTGCTTGATCTCGTGTTCCTTGGCACCATCGAAGACCGGCGTCGCCATCGGCACGCCCTTCTTCAGGTTGTGCGCCATGGTGATGATCTCGTCATCACTGAGCACGGAGAGGTCTTCCTGGCGGCCACCGACGGTGTTGTACACCTTGTCGAGGAACTCGCGGATCTGCTTGACCTGCTCGGCACGCTCTTCGCGCAGCATGTGCTCGATCTTCACGCCCAGACCACGCGCGGCCATGCCGAGGTGGGTCTCGAGGATCTGACCGACGTTCATGCGCGACGGAACACCCAGCGGGTTCAGCACGACATCTACCGGCTCGCCGTAACCATCGAACGGCATGTCTTCCACCGGCATGATCGCGGAGATGACACCCTTGTTACCGTGACGACCGGCCATCTTGTCACCCGGCTGGATACGGCGCTTCACGGCGACGTATACCTTGACGATCTTGAGCACGCCCGGTGCCAGATCATCGCCCTGGGTGAGCTTGCGCTTCTTGTCTTCGAAGCGCTCGTCCATCTCGCGACGACGGATCTCGAGCTGCTCATCGGCCTGGGCCAGCAGCTCATTGAGAGATTCATCCTGCAGACGCAGCTTGAACCACTCCTGACGCGGCAGGGCCTCGAGGTAGTCATCGGTCAGCACGTCGCCCTTCTTGAGCTTCGGACCACCGTTGACCGCCTGACCGACCAGGTTGCGCTGCAGACGCTCGAAGGTCGCCTCTTCCGCGATGCGGTAGGTTTCCTGCAGGTCCTTGCGGACCTCGGCCAGCTGCATCTGCTCGATGGAGAGCGCACGCTGATCCTTCTCGACGCCGTCACGGGTGAAGACCTGAACGTCGATGACGGTGGCCTTCATGCCGGTCGGGGCACGCAGAGAGGTGTCCTTCACGTCGGACGCCTTCTCGCCGAAGATGGCACGCAGCAGCTTCTCTTCCGGCGTCAGCTGGGTCTCGCCCTTCGGCGTGACCTTGCCGACCAGGATGTCGCCCGGATTCAGCTCGGCACCGATGTAGACGACACCGGACTCATCCAGCTTGGAGAGTGCGGACTCGCCGACGTTCGGGATATCGGACGTGATTTCTTCCGGCCCGAGCTTGGTGTCACGCGCGACACAGGTCAGTTCCTGGATGTGGATGGTGGTGAAGCGATCTTCCTGCACCACACGCTCCGAGAACAGGATGGAGTCCTCGAAGTTGAAGCCGTTCCAGGGCATGAACGCCAGACGCATGTTCTGACCCAGTGCCAGATCCCCCATGTCGACGGACGGGCCGTCGGCCAGGATATCGCCGATGGCGACTTCGTCGCCCGGGCGCACGATCGGACGCTGGTTCTGACAGGTGTTCTGGTTCGAGCGGACGTACTTGGTCAGGTTGTAGATATCAACGCCGGCTTCACCGCCGATGATCTCTTCTTCCCGCACACGCACGACGATACGCTTGGCATCGACGGAGTCGATGACACCGCCACGACGTGCCACGGCGCAGACGCCGGAGTCACGCGCCACGAAGCGCTCCATGCCGGTACCGACCAGCGGCTTGTCAGCCTTCAGGGTCGGAACGGCCTGACGCTGCATGTTCGCACCCATCAGGGCGCGGTTGGCATCATCGTGCTCGAGGAACGGGATCAATGCCGCAGCGACGGAGACGACCTGACGCGGAGACACGTCCATCATGGTGACCTTTTCCGGCGCCATGAAGGTAGTCTCGCCACGGTGACGCACCTGAACCAGGTCGTCGACCAGACGGTTGTTCTCGTCGACGGTCGCGGAGGCCTGGGCGATGATGAAATCGCCTTCCTCGATCGCGGACAGATCGACGACGTCGTCGGTGACCTGACAATCCACGACCTTGCGGTACGGCGTCTCGAGGAAGCCATAGCTGTTGGTCTTGGAGTAGGTCGCCAGGGAGTTGATCAGACCGATGTTCGGGCCTTCCGGCGTCTCGATCGGGCACAGACGGCCGTAGTGCGTGGCGTGAACGTCACGAACTTCGAAGCCGGCGCGCTCACGGGTCAGACCACCCGGACCAAGCGCGGAGACACGGCGCTTGTGCGTCACTTCGGACAGCGGGTTGTTCTGATCCATGAACTGGGAGAGCTGGCTGGAACCGAAGAATTCCTTCACCGCCGCCGCAACCGGCTTGGCGTTGATGAGATCCTGCGGCATCAGGCCTTCGCTCTCGGCCATGGAGAGACGCTCCTTGACCGCACGCTCGACACGGACCAGACCGACACGGAACTGGTTTTCCGCCATTTCGCCCACAGAGCGAATACGACGGTTGCCCAGGTGGTCGATGTCATCGACATCGCCATTGCCGTTACGGATGCTGATCAGCTCCTGCATGACGGTCAGGATATCGTCCTGATCGAGCACGCCGCTGCCGGTATCGCTTTCGCGACGCAGGCGACGGTTGAACTTCATGCGACCCACGCCCGACAGGTCGTAGCGGTCTTCGCTGAAGAACAGGTTCTGGAACAGTGATTCTGCCGCGTCCTTGGTGGGCGGCTCGCCCGGACGCATCATGCGGTAGATCTCGACCAGTGCCTCGAGCTGATTACGCGTGGTATCCAGCTTCAATGTGTCAGACACGAACGGACCGCAATCCAGATCGTTGGTGTAGATGACCTCGAACTGGGTGATCTTGGCCTGGGCCATCTTCTCCAGCAGTTCCGGGGTGATCTCGCTGTTGCATTCGCACACCAGCTCACCGGTGGCCGGATCGATCTGATCCTTGGCCAGCACCTTGCCGTAGAGGTACTCCATCGGCACTTCGAGACGCTCGAGGCCGGAGTTTTCCATCTGACGGACGTGCTTCTGGGTGATGCGACGACCTTCTTCCACGATCACGCTGCCATCGGCATCCTTGATGTCGAAGGCGGCAGTCTCGCCACGCAGGCGTGACGGCACCAGCTCAACGGAGAAGCCGCTGCGCTCGATGTGGTACATGGTGGTATCGAAGAAGGTACCGAGGATCTCTTCGCTGGTCATGCCCATGGCACGCAGCAGCACGGAGGCCGGCAGCTTGCGACGACGGTCGATACGGACGTAGACGTTGTCCTTCGGGTCAAACTCGAAGTCCAGCCAGGAACCGCGGTAAGGAATCACACGTGCGGAGTACAGCAACTTGCCGGACGAGTGGCTCTTGCCCTTGTCGTGATCGAAGAACACACCCGGCGAGCGATGCAGCTGAGACACGATGACACGTTCAGTACCATTGATGACGAAGGTACCGTTCTCTGTCATCAGGGGGATTTCCCCCATGTAGACTTCCTGCTCCTTGATGTCCTTGATCGCCTTGTTGGACGATTCCTTGTCGTAGATCATCAGGCGCACTTTCACGCGCAGCGGTGCAGAGTAGGTCACTCCGCGCAGCTGACATTCCTTTACGTCGAACGCCGGCGTACCGAAACGGTAGCTGACATACTCGAGCGCTGCGTTGCCAGAGAAACTGGCAATCGGGAACACGGACTTGAAGGCAGCGTGAAGGCCGACTTCCAGGCGCTGTTCTGGCGCCCTGTCCTGCTGGAGAAAGTCGTGGTAGGAATCAAGCTGGATGGCCAGCAGGTAAGGCACATCCATCACTTGGGGCAGTTTGCCAAAATCCTTGCGGATGCGTTTTTTCTCAGTGTATGAGTAAGCCATCTGTATTCCCCAGCTTGTTCACCTTGGGTGACCGATGCGTGGTCGGCTCATACCTGATGGCGCGGCGATGTCCATCAGGCGCGGACGGCAAGCCTCCCTTGCGGGCTGGCTCGCCGTCATAATTCGTCTTGCAACAGAAAAAGGCTGGTGGCGGAGTCCGCCACCAGCCAGGAAGCTTACGCAGCGTGCGTAGCCTGGAACACGAGTTACTTGAGTTCCACGGACGCGCCAGCTTCTTCCAGCTTCTTCTTCGCTTCTTCAGCGTCTTCCTTGCTCACGCCTTCTTTCAGGGTGGCCGGAGCGCCGTCAACAGCTGCCTTGGCTTCTTTCAGGCCCAGGCCAGTCAGTTCGCGAACAGCCTTGATGACGTTGACTTTCTTGTCACCAGCAGCAGTCAGAACGATGTCGAACTCGGTCTGTTCTTCAGCGGCTTCACCTGCAGCGGCCGGGCCAGCAACGACGGCGGCAGCGGCAGAAACGCCGAACTTCTCTTCCATTGCTTCGATCAGCTCAGCCACTTCCATGACGGTCATGTCAGCGACGGCGTTGATGATGTCTTCTTTGGTCAGTGCCATTTTAGCAATCCTAAACTTTGCGGAGCAAAGATGCTCGGTCAAACGGAAATCGATTCAGGCTGCACGAGACAGCCAGGAGGAAGAAGCGACGCTTACGCGGCGGCTTCGGCTTCCTGCTTCTGATCGCGCAGTGCTGCGATAGTACGGACCAGCTTGCCTGCAGAAGCTTCCTTCATGACAGACAGCAGCTTGGACAGTGCTTCGTCGCGGGTCGGCAGAGATGCCAGACGGTCGATGTTGGCCGCCGGGATGAACTCGCCTTCGTAGGCCAGTGCCTTGACTTCGAATGCCTCGACCTTCTTGGCAAATTCCTTGAACAGACGAGCGCCAGCGCCCGGGTGTTCCATGGAGAATGCAAGCAGGGTCGGGCCGACGAAGGACTCGTTCAGCACCTCATAAGAGGTACCGGACAGCGCACGGCGAGCCAGGGTGTTGCGAACAACACGCAGCTGGACGCCCGCTTCGCGGCACTGCTTGCGCAATTCGGTCATTGCGCCAACAGTTACACCACGAGAGTCGGCAGCGACTACGGAGAGAGCACCCTTGGCGGTTTCGCTGACCTCAGCAACAATTGCCTTCTTGTCTTCGAGACCTAAAGCCACGGTGTTGACTCCATTTCGTGCCGGGGAACGAATTCCCCAGTGGTTTACCATCTCTCTCACCTGAACTGCGCGGGAGAGTCTTGGAGGATGGCTGCCACCAGCGAGGCTGGGACACCATCTGCGCAGGCTGCGCGCGATGCAGGCATCACGTCGCGATTAAGCCAGCCCTGCCACCGAAGCGACAAGGCTGGCACCTGCGGTCTTTGACGGCGCCCCGCGGCTGAGCACGGGGACCGCAAAGTGAAACATTCTGTGACTGCCTTACGCGTACTTGGCGTGATCGACGGTCAGACCCGGGCCCATGGTGCTGGACAGGGTGATCTTCTTCAGGTAGATACCTTTGGAAGTGCTCGGCTTCAGCTTCTTCACTTCGGCGACCAGGGCGTCGATGTTACCCTGAATCGCGTCTGCACTGAAGTCGATCTTGCCGATACCGGCGTGAATGATGCCGTTCTTGTCAGTACGGAAACGCACCTGACCTGCCTTGGCATTCTTCACGGCAGTCGCGACGTCCGGCGTCACGGTACCGACTTTCGGGTTCGGCATCAGGCCGCGCGGGCCGAGGATCTGACCCAGCTGACCGACGACGCGCATGGCGTCCGGAGAAGCGATGACGACGTCGAAGTCCATCACGCCTTTCTTGACCTGCTCAGCAAGATCGTCCATGCCGACGACGTCTGCACCGGCTTCCTTCGCTGCTTCAGCGTTGGCGCCCTGGGTGAAGACAGCGACACGCACGTCGTTACCGGTGCCGTTCGGCATGACGGTAGCGCCGCGAACGACCTGGTCGGATTTACGCGGATCGACACCCAGGTTCAGAGAAACTTCAACAGTCTCCTTGAACTTGACGGTGGACAGCTCGGACAGCAGGGCGACAGCTTCTTCGACGCTGTAGACCTTGCCGGATTCGACTTTTGCGTTGATCGCCTGGGCGCGCTTTGAAATCTTGGCCATGATCAAAGACCCTCCACGTTCAGGCCCATGCTACGGGCAGTACCGGCGATGGTGCGAACAGCAGCGTCCAGATTGGAAGCTGTCAGATCCGGTTCCTTGGTGGTCGCGATCTCTTCGAGCTGAGCGCGAGTCACGGTACCGACCTTCTTCTTGTTCGGCTCGCCAGAACCGGACTTCAGACCAGCAGCCTTCAGCAGCAGGACGGCGGCAGGCGGCGTCTTGGTGACGAAGGTGAAGCTGCGGTCGGAATACACGGTGATGACCACAGGAGTCGGGAGGCCCGGCTCGACGTTCTGGGTAGCGGCGTTGAACGCTTTACAGAACTCCATGATGTTGACACCGTGCTGACCGAGGGCAGGACCCACGGGCGGGCTCGGGTTAGCTTTACCGGCTGCGACCTGCAGCTTGATGTAAGCCTGTACTTTCTTGGCCATGATAGGACTCCATTTTGGGTGGTAGCGCCTTGCGGCTCCCCGTGAAACCGGGCCGCCTCAGGCGACCCGTCGTGTTGCCGTGATGCTCGTATCCAGACAGGAAAGGTGATCCAGAGATCAGTCCTTCTCGACCTGCGAGAACTCGAGCTCCACTGGCGTGGCACGCCCAAAGATCAGCACGCTGACCTGCAGACGGCTCTTTTCGTAATTCACTTCTTCGACGACGCCATTGAAATCGGCGAAAGGACCGTCGGTGACGCGCACTGTCTCGCCCGGCTCGAAGAGAGTCTTCGGACGCGGCTTGTCAGTACCGTCCTGAACGCGACGCAACATGGCGTCGGCTTCTTTCTGGGTGATCGCAGCCGGCTTCTCCGGCGTGCCACCGATGAACCCCATGACGCGCGGGGTTTCATTCACCAGGTGCCAGGACTGATCATTCATGTCCATCTCGACCAGCACGTAGCCTGGATAGAACTTGCGCTCACTCTTGCGGCGCTTGCCGTCACGCATCTCGACGATTTCTTCCACAGGCACCAGGATCTCACCGAAGTGTTCTTCCATGGCATACAGCTTCACACGCTCATTCAGGGAGCGCATGACCTGCTTTTCGAAACCGGAATAGGCGTGTATGACATACCAACGCTTGGACATGGAAACTCCGTTAACTGACGATGCCGGACATCAGCCAGCCGAGGGTGGTATCGATGAGCCATAGCAACAGGCCCACGATAAGCACGGCACCCAGCACGATGGCAGTTGTCTGGACAGTTTCCTGTCGGGTCGGCCAAACGACGCGCTGGATCTCGCGGCGCGCACTGCTTGCCAGCTCGACGACATCACGACCCTTGTTGGTCGTGATGGCCAGAGCAGCCGCTGCAACGCCAAGCACGACGACGCCAAGCACGCGATAAAGCAGCGCTTGGTCAGCAAAATAGGCGTTGCCGGCAACAGCCAGCACAAGAAGAATGACAACGACCGACCACTTGAATCCGTCGTGGCGCGCTTCCTGCACCTCGGCGTTCTGTTTCATCAAAGAGACTCCTCAAGGGTGCAGCGATCGCTAGAATCGAGAATCGGTAAGAAGTCGAATACCATCCTGGGGAAGGATGGCAGGCCAGGAGGGAATCGAACCCCCAACCTGCGGTTTTGGAGACCGCTGCTCTGCCAATTGAGCTACTGGCCTGTAACACTTGCGTGTTCCAGAGACTAAAAACAAGGCTGAATTAACAGCGGGCGCCATCATAGCTGAGACAACCCATACTGACAAGCCTTATCTTTGACCGCGACCTGGGAGGTCGTCGGAAACGAAAAAGACGAGCCAAACTGCGACTCGCCTTTCCGTTGTATGGAGCTCGTGGGCGGATTTGAACCGCCGACCTCACCCTTACCAAGGGTGTGCTCTACCCCTGAGCTACACGAGCAAAACCTTTGCGCAATCTCGTCAGACGAGATGAACTGGAGCGGGCAGCGGGAATCGAACCCGCGTCATCAGCTTGGAAGGCTGAGGTTCTACCATTAAACTATGCCCGCTTTCCAACTCTTGCTGCCCAGATGAATATGCCATCATGAGCGAATCTGGTGGTGGGGGAAGGATTCGAACCTTCGAAGCTTTCGCGGCAGATTTACAGTCTGCTCCCTTTGGCCACTCGGGAACCCCACCTCTTCTATGGCGACAAATCTTACGTCGCTTGGGATACGCTGTCAAGTGCTTGATTTCTTTTGACTTCAAGCGCTTGAGGGAATGTATCTCCTCAGAACGGGGCGTAGTATGTCAAAGCATCTGGGTAAGTGCAAGCCCTGAGCGAAGTTTTTCCAGATCAGCAACGCGCGGCTGCTCCGGCGCGCCTGACAGGCGTCCGGCACGCTCCGCCGCTGTCAGCGGGAAAAGCGCCTCGAGACCGGCATAGACCATGTCCGGCCATAATGCATGAGGAACCCGCAGGCCTCTCGCTACCACGCGTGCATCCCCTCCGGTCAGCAACAGCGGCAGCGCGACCCCCTCACGATCACACACCTCGGCATACAACCGATTGACGGCACTGACCGCCGCCATGTAGATCCCGTGATTGACCGCCTCCACCGTATTGCGTCCCGGCGCCAGCAGGCTGTCCACCTCACTGTCCGGGTCGATGGCCACGTTGCGCGTCCCCAGCTTGAGGCTCTCCTTCATCAGGCGTAGCCCGGGAATGATATAGCCCCCGAGATGCTTCCCGCCCGGCAACACGAAGTCCACGGTAATGGCGCTTCCACAGTCCACACTGCAACATCCGCCGGTCAGATGATGCCCGGCAAGCGCACCAAGCCAGCGATCCACCCCCAATCGCTGCGGCTCTTCATACCCGCAGGTGACCCCCAGCGCCTCACGTGTCGAGCGTGCCACATGCACTGCCCCGACCTGCTTGCGCAGCAGCTCGACGGTCTCATCCAATACCTGCTTGCGCGCCACGCTGGAAATGCGCACTGCCGTGACGACGTCCAGATCGGGAATATCCTCCCCTGGACGCCACTCTTCACGTGTCCATACTGCGCCGCGTGAGCGGATCTCGCTGGAGACAGTGTCCTTGAGACGCCACTTGGACAAGGTGTTGCCGATATCAAGATCCAGAATCATGAGACAGCGCGCAGACTGATCTCGCCACCGGCGAGTGTGATGGTTTCGCCATTCATGCGCACCTCGAGATTTCCGTTGATATCCACACCTTCAGCGATGGCTTCCTCCCGCTTGTCGCCTCGCAGAATCACCACATCGCGCCCCTTGAACGCATTGCGCTCATTCCAGCGCTGCTGCCAGGCAGAGAACCCTTCAGCTTCGAACTCAGGCAACAGGGCCAGCAGCGACTCCATCAGGCGAGCCGCATAAGCGTTGCGTGAAGCGCCCGGGATGATGTCACGTACCGCCGCGACCGATTGCCCGATATCCTCGCGATGACTCGCCGGCAACTCGATGTTCAACCCGATACCGATCACGACATCACAAGGCCCGGAGACATCACCTGTCACCTCGACCAGAATGCCGGCAATCTTCGGCTGGTCCTTCTGTATCTGAAGCAGGACATCATTCGGCCACTTCAGGCGCGCAGGCAACCCATCCGCCTCCAGCACCTCGGCGACTGCCACGCCGATCGCCAGGCTCAAGCCTTCCAGTGACGCGGCACCTGACTCGAAGCGCCAACCAAGTGAGAAGACCAGGCTGCGGCCCCATGGCGTCTGCCACTCGCGACCACGACGACCCCGCCCGGCAGACTGCACCTCAGCCAGGCAGACCTCTGCATGACCCGCTCCCTGGCGAAAGCGCTCACGGATGAAGGTATTGGTGGAATCCAGCGATTCCTCGATGAACAGGCGCTTCAGGTGCTTGCGAGTCTCGCGTGGCAGCGCTTCGATGATCCGCTGTCCATCAAGCAACTCGATAGGGTTGGCCAGTCGATAGCCCAACCCCTTCACAGCCTCAAGCGGGATATCAAGCGCCTCAAGTTTCTTGAGCTGCTTCCAGACCGCCGTACGCGACACCCCGAGCTCTTCGCCCAGGGCCTCTCCGGAGTGGTAGTCACCATCTCCGAGCAGGCGAATGAGATCACGGATGGTCATGCGGGGAGCGTCCCTGTGCAAAAGGGCACATTCTATCGGATTCATGGGCTTGCGAGCCAAGAACAACGACCAAAGTTCGGGGGCTTTTCACTCATTCCTGCTCCTCCCTTCGCGTACCGGCCCCTGCCAGGCGCTTGAACAACGCTGACAGCAGCATCAGCACGGTTCCAAGCCCGAGCCATGACCCCACTCGCCACAGGCCATCCAGAGTCGCCGTGTCCCAGAGTCCAACCTTGAGAATCGTCACGACCAACAGCCCCTGTCCGACGCGCTGCCAGTGCGGTTGCCCCATTCTGGCACCGCCGATCACGAGACTCGCCGCAATGGCTAGCAAGGCGAGACTATAGGCATAAAGCTCCGCCTGCTCGACCCCGTGCCAGAGCCCGAGCGCCCCACCATGCCAGACATGGCGCAAGCTGAGCCCGATCCATAGCCCGACAGCCAGCAGTCCCACCACCTCGCAGAGACGACGCAGCAAGGCAGCATGCCGCGAAAGACGCCATACCAGGGCGGCTCCCAGCGCCGGCAGCGCATAAGCGGGCAATAGCCAGTTCAACAATGGCCAGCGACCGACATCACCGTCCTGCCACAGCGGATTGAATGCCAGAACGATGCCGGCAAGCCAGATGATTCCTGCCAGGCCGCCCACGACGGAGGCCAGCAGGCGGTATAGCGCGACATTCGTCGCCGAACCACGCCCGCGCCAGGCATAGCCCGCCGCCACACCAGCGAGCGCCAACACCTGCAGGGAGAGTTCCGCCAGTGAAAGAGGGCCGGAGAAAGGCTGACCGTCTGTCAGCAGATAACGAATCTCCAGCACTGTCGTGGCGAGCGCAAGCTGAACCACGCCCCCTTCCAGCCAGCGCTGGATAGACTTGCGGTGACGCATGCCATGACTGCTGAGGGCGACACAGACAAGCACCGGCAGAAAGACCTGCAACGGCCAGTGACTGATGTCGTCATACGTGCCAGTGACGACACCCCAGGCCAGACGCAGGGCCAACCCCCAGGCAAGCAGGCGCGCCAACTCGGCAAACAGGGAGCGTCCGGCGCCATCCTCATCAGCCTGGAGTCGCCACCAACGCCACTCACACCCCGTCAACCCAAGCAGTTGCAATGCCAACGCCAATGTCAGCGATGGTCCATCAAGCGCGATCACCAGCGCCAGCGCAATCCCGAATTGAGCGGGCAGCCACAAGCCGGCAGCCAGACGCACTCCTTCTCGCGAATGGAAACGGTTGGCGCCAACCCAACATACCAGCCCCCAGATCAAGGGTGGCATGGCGGTGTTCAGCCATGGGGCCGCTCCACCCCCCGCCTCGACAGGGATGGTGCCGTTCCAGACGGCCAGCCCCCACGCGACCAGCGGTACCAGAGTCGCCATGGCCCACCAGCAGGCAGACAGCATGTGCGCCTGCTTGGCAGGTGCCTGCGAGGCCTGCGGTTTCCAGCAGGCAAGGCCAACCAACCCGACACACAGCGCCATCGGCCCTGTCATCACCCAGATCCCGCTCGCCGTCAGTGGGCTCCATCCCCATGCCAACAACCAGAACGCTACCGCCCCCACCATCATCGACCAGCTAGCCGCCATGTGTCGTGCGGTCCATCCCGTGACCCACAGCAGCAGGACACTCGGCAACCAGTCACCGGGCGCGATGTCATTGGCAGCCTCCAGCCCCCCAACATGGGGCAGCAACAGGCTCATGGTATTGACGGCCCCCAGCAGCAGACCCGCGATCCAATGACGCTGCACCCGCGGGGTGGCACGCCATGGCCACCAGGTCATGGCCTCCCCCGTGGCACTCACGCCACCCTGCGCGCCATCTGCCACCACCCGGCCTTCGGATCGTCCAGACTCGTCTCGCCAGGTATGGAGGTACGCAATAGCCAACAGGCACAACCAGAGACCCACAAGTCCGCGCTCCAGCTCGCCTGAGACAGGTCGCAGATCAACAGTTCCCGCCTCCAGGGGGAGCAGCGCCATCCACCATAGCAAGGCACCGCACAATCCCCCCCAATACAGCCAGTTCAGTCCGATCTTCCGGTGCAGAAGGCGGCATGCCAGGGCGATGACCCCTAGATGCCCCAGCAGCATCAGGCTGGCGGCTCCTCCCAACTGTGCCTGAAGGGGCAAGGCAAGCGGGAGGGCGTAACCACCTAGCATGCCCAGCGCGGCCAGCCATGGGCCATGATGGCGGGCACGCTCCAGCGTCCACAGACTCAGCAGAGCCAACAGCACGAAGGTGACGAGTGGAGAAGCCAACGACAGCAGGTAGTGACCGGCCAATAGACTTGCTGCGGTGACCAGACTTCCCGCACCACTCACGGCTCCGGTCAAGCTGGGAGATTGCGTCGTGCGCCATCGTAGCCATTCAGCCAGCACGATCATGCCGATGCCGAAGCCCAGCCCCAGCGCCAGTCGCATGCCCGGCCCCAGCAGCCCCTGCTCAAAGGAGTAACCCACCAGCATCACGCCCGCCATGACCAGAGACAGGGCACCGACAAGTATCATCCAGTGCTCGCGCATTACCGCGAAGCTCCGCGCCATGGGGGTGCCACCGGCGCGCTCCGTGCTGCCGGTCTCACGCCCCTCCCCCCTGGGCCTGCCAGACGCGCCATGCAGCAAGCGTGTCCATAGCGACTCGAGCAGCTTCACGGGAGCGGCGCCTGCATCCGCATCCGTCTGATGAGAGGATGCCTCGTCAATAGGACTTCGGCTCGCTGCGGCCTTCTTCCCATCAGGTGACAAGCCCCCCTCGGCATCGTCAGTCGTGGTAGAGCCATCATTCGACTTATCCACACCCTGACGCCTGGAGGTGCTGTGTATAAGCTGTGGCCCGACCTCTCGCAGCTGTGCTTCCAGCTTGAGAACACGCTGCTCCAGCCCCTTGATCTTGAGCAGACTGAGCCAACCCGTCAGCGCCCCACCGATGACCAGAACCGCAAACACGGCACCGACCACGATCAACTCGTCCATTGCCTTCCCTGTCATCAAAGAGATATGCCTAGAGACTACGGCATTTTGATCGTCGGCTCATGCCACGAGGGGCAAAGCACCGTCTTTGCACAATCAAGGTCAACCCACGAAAAAGCCCGACTCCAGAAGGAATCGGGCTTCACGTCGAGGCGACAGGGAGAGAACTCTCGTATGGATGACTCAGCGGGGTGCACGCCACCCCGATCTGCATATCACTTTCCTGCGCACCACTTTTTCCTACGCACAAAGAGAACCGCCCCTGCAGCTGGGCTGCAGGGGCGGTTCAGTATAAGTGCCTGACGAGGATCGGGGCGGCCATCCGCTACTCTTACAGGGAGAAACGCTACCCTAGGGACGCGTGACCTTTTCTCATCGCGTGTTCCCAGCACGCCCGGCTCAGCACTCTTTACTCAACGCAGCTTTTGTCTCGCACATGACTCTTGCCGAGCATCACTTTTTCCGTGCACAAAGAGAACCGCCCCTGCAGCAAGGCTACAGGGGCGGTTCGGTATAAGTGCCTGACGATGACCTACTCTCACATGGAGAAACTCCACACTACCATCGGCGCTAAGCGGTTTCACTTCCGAGTTCGGCATGGGATCGGGTGGTTCACGCTCGCTATGGTCGTCAGGCGAAACGGTGGCACCTTGCGGTGCCTGAGTCTCGAGGCTTGTGGCCTCGCGACTCGCAATATGAATCATGCTGACCGATATGTCGTCGATCCTGTCGCAATCCCGGCGGTTTGCCGTAGCAAACCCCTTGGGTGTTATATGGTCAAGCCTCACGGGCAATTAGTACTGGTTAGCTCAACACATTGCTGTGCTTCCACACCCAGCCTATCAACCTTGTAGTCTTCAAGGGCCCTTCAGGAGGCGCAAGGCCTCAGGGAAGTCTCATCTTGAAGGGGGCTTCCCGCTTAGATGCTTTCAGCGGTTATCCCGTCCGAACGTAGCTACCGGGCAATGCCATTGGCATGACAACCCGAACACCAGAGGTTCGTCCACTCCGGTCCTCTCGTACTAGGAGCAGCTCTTCTCAAACTTCCGACGCCCACGGCAGATAGGGACCGAACTGTCTCACGACGTTCTAAACCCAGCTCGCGTACCACTTTAAATGGCGAACAGCCATACCCTTGGGACCGACTTCAGCCCCAGGATGTGATGAGCCGACATCGAGGTGCCAAACACCGCCGTCGATGTGAACTCTTGGGCGGTATCAGCCTGTTATCCCCGGAGTACCTTTTATCCGTTGAGCGATGGCCCTTCCATACAGAACCACCGGATCACTAGAACCTACTTTCGTACCTGCTCGACGTGTCTGTCTCGCAGTCAAGCACCCTTATGCTCTTGCACTCAATGCACGATTTCCAACCGTGCTGAGGGTACCTTCGTGCTCCTCCGTTACTCTTTAGGAGGAGACCGCCCCAGTCAAACTACCCACCATACACTGTCCTCGATCCGGATAACGGACCTGAGTTAGAACGCCAATGATGTCAGGCTGGTATTTCAAGGTTGGCTCCACCGCATCTGGCGACGTGGTTTCAAAGCCTCCCAGCTATCCTACACAGACAACATCAGCATCCAGTGTAAAGCTATAGTAAAGGTTCACGGGGTCTTTCCGTCTAGCCGCGGGTACACAGCATCTTCACTGCGATTTCAATTTCACTGAGTCTCGGGTGGAGACAGCGTGGCCATCATTACGCCATTCGTGCAGGTCGGAACTTACCCGACAAGGAATTTCGCTACCTTAGGACCGTTATAGTTACGGCCGCCGTTTACCGGGGCTTCGATCAAGAGCTTCGGACGAATCCTAACCCCATCAATTAACCTTCCGGCACCGGGCAGGCGTCACACCCTATACGTCCGCTTGCGCGTTTGCAGAGTGCTGTGTTTTTAATAAACAGTTGCAGCCACCTGGTATCTTCGACCGGTAAGAGCTTACGGAGCAAGTCCTTCACTCGAACCGGTGCACCTTCTCCCGAAGTTACGGTGCCATTTTGCCTAGTTCCTTCACCCGAGTTCTCTCAAGCGCCTTGGTATTCTCTACCTGACCACCTGTGTCGGTTTGGGGTACGGTCGCATGTGATCTGAAGCTTAGAGGCTTTTCCTGGAAGCGTGGCATCGATGACTTCCTGACCGTAGTCAGTTCGTCTCGCATCTCGACCTCAGAGGAACCGGATTTGCCTGATTCCTCGGCCTACATGCTTTCACCAGGACAACCAACGCCTGGCTCACCTAGCCTTCTTCGTCCCCCCATCGCAACCACATCCGGTACGGGAATATTAACCCGTTTCCCATCGACTACGCGTTTCCGCCTCGCCTTAGGGGCCGACTCACTCTGCTCCGATTAACGTAGAACAGAAAACCTTGGTCTTCCGGCGGGGGAGTTTTTCACTCCCCTTATCGTTACTCATGTCAGCATTCGCACTCGTGATACCTCCAGCAGACTTCTCAATCCACCTTCATTGGCTTACACGACGCTCCTCTACCGCTCATCCATAAGGATGAACCCGTAGCTTCGGTACCTGATTTAGCCCCGTTATATCTTCCGCGCAGGCCGACTCGACTAGTGAGCTATTACGCTTTCTTTAAAGGATGGCTGCTTCTAAGCCAACCTCCTAGCTGTCTGAGCCTTCCCACATCGTTTCCCACTTAATCAGGATTTTGGGACCTTAGCTGACGGTCTGGGTTGTTTCCCTTTTCACAACGGACGTTAGCACCCGCTGTGTGTCTCCCACGCTGCACTCACTGGTATTCGGAGTTTGCCTCGGGTTGGTAAGTCGGGATGACCCCCTAGCCGAAACAGTGCTCTACCCCCAGCGGTGATACGTGAGGCGCTACCTAAATAGCTTTCGAGGAGAACCAGCTATCTCCGGGCTTGATTAGCCTTTCACTCCGATCCACAGCTCATCCCAGCATTTTTCAACATACTTGGGTTCGGGCCTCCAATTGATGTTACTCAATCTTCACCCTGGCCATGGATAGATCGCCCGGTTTCGGGTCTATACCCTGCGACTGGTCGCCCAGTTAAGACTCGCTTTCGCTACGCCTCCCCTATACGGTTAAGCTCGCCACAGAATATAAGTCGCTGACCCATTATACAAAAGGTACGCGGTCACACCACGAAGGTGCTCCCACTGCTTGTACGCATACGGTTTCAGGATCTATTTCACTCCCCTCGCCGGGGTTCTTTTCGCCTTTCCCTCACGGTACTGGTTCACTATCGGTCAGCCAGGAGTATTTAGCCTTGGAGGATGGTCCCCCCATGTTCAGTCAAGGTTTCTCGTGCCCCGACCTACTCGATTTCACGATACTCAGACTTCGACTACGGGACTATCACCCTGTATCGTCAAGCTTCCCAGCTTGTTCGTCTGTCAGTTGTATCGCTTAAGGGCTGGTCCCCGTTCGCTCGCCGCTACTTGGGGAATCTCGGTTGATTTCTTTTCCTCCGGGTACTTAGATGTTTCAGTTCCCCGGGTTTGCCTCTATAGGTTATGTATTGGCCTATAGATACTCACCTGATGGTGAGTGGGTTTCCCCATTCGGAAATCGTTGGGTCGCAGGGTATTTGCCACCTCGCCAACGCTTATCGCAGGCTATCACGTCCTTCATCGCCTCTGGCTGCCAAGGCATCCACCGTATGCGCTTAATCGCTTGACCATATAACCCCAAGGGGTCTGTCAAGGATTACGAATCTGTCGGACCTCTCCGACATATCGTTTGATGGAGATGTGCTTGGCGCACATTCCATCGTCAGCATGATTCACATTGTTAAAGAGCGGCTGTTCAGAGAACAGTGAGAAGCGCGCTCTGTTGAGCACGCTTGCCACTGCCGGCTAAGCCAGCAATAAGATCAGGTAATTCGTTGTGAGCACTTGCCGCGAGCGGTAGACAGTGTCGATAAGGAGGTGATCCAGCCCCAGGTTCCCCTAGGGCTACCTTGTTACGACTTCACCCCAGTCATGAACCACACCGTGGTGATCGCCCTCCCGAAGGTTAGGCTAACCACTTCTGGTGCAGTCCACTCCCATGGTGTGACGGGCGGTGTGTACAAGGCCCGGGAACGTATTCACCGTGGCATTCTGATCCACGATTACTAGCGATTCCGACTTCATGGAGTCGAGTTGCAGACTCCAATCCGGACTGAGGCAAGCTTTATGGGATTGGCTCCACGTCGCCGTATTGCAACCCTTTGTACTTGCCATTGTAGCACGTGTGTAGCCCTACCCGTAAGGGCCATGATGACTTGACGTCGTCCCCACCTTCCTCCGGTTTGTCACCGGCAGTCTCCTTAGAGTTCCCGACATTACTCGCTGGCAAATAAGGATAGGGGTTGCGCTCGTTACGGGACTTAACCCAACATTTCACAACACGAGCTGACGACAGCCATGCAGCACCTGTCTCAGAGTTCCCGAAGGCACCAATCCATCTCTGGAAAGTCCTCTGGATGTCAAGGGTAGGTAAGGTTCTTCGCGTTGCATCGAATTAAACCACATGCTCCACCGCTTGTGCGGGCCCCCGTCAATTCATTTGAGTTTTAACCTTGCGGCCGTACTCCCCAGGCGGTCAACTTATTGCGTTAGCTGCGCCACTAAGTCCTCAAGGGACCCAACGGCTAGTTGACATCGTTTACGGCGTGGACTACCAGGGTATCTAATCCTGTTTGCTACCCACGCTTTCGCACCTCAGTGTCAGTGTCAGTCCAGAAGGCCGCCTTCGCCACTGGTATTCCTCCCGATCTCTACGCATTTCACCGCTACACCGGGAATTCTACCTTCCTCTCCTGCACTCTAGCCAAGCAGTTCCAGATGCCGTTCCCAGGTTGAGCCCGGGGCTTTCACACCTGGCTGACTTAGCCACCTACGCGCGCTTTACGCCCAGTAATTCCGATTAACGCTTGCACCCTCCGTATTACCGCGGCTGCTGGCACGGAGTTAGCCGGTGCTTCTTCTGCGAGTGATGTCTTTCCTCGGGAGTATTAATCCCGAAGCGTTCTTCCTCGCTGAAAGTGCTTTACAACCCGAAGGCCTTCTTCACACACGCGGCATGGCTGGATCAGGCTTTCGCCCATTGTCCAATATTCCCCACTGCTGCCTCCCGTAGGAGTCTGGGCCGTGTCTCAGTCCCAGTGTGGCTGATCATCCTCTCAGACCAGCTACGGATCGTCGCCTTGGTGAGCCGTTACCTCACCAACAAGCTAATCCGACATGGGCTCATCCGATAGCGCAAGGTCCGAAGATCCCCTGCTTTCTCCCGTAGGACGTATGCGGTATTAGCCTGAGTTTCCCCAGGTTGTCCCCCACTATCGGGCAGATTCCCATGCATTACTCACCCGTCCGCCGCTCGACGCCTTCTAGCAAGCTAGAATCGTTTCCGCTCGACTTGCATGTGTTAAGCCTGCCGCCAGCGTTCAATCTGAGCCATGATCAAACTCTTCAGTTGAAAGCTTGATAGTCTGTTAAGCAGACCAAACTTGGTTCAGAGTCAAACTTCTCGTGAGAGGCTTGCTCCGATATTTGGTGACCTTGTCACCACTCATCGGCAAGCGCTCACACGAATTACCTGATCAAATTTTTAAAGAGCGTCGCTGTTAAGCGAGGAGGCATATTCTATCCGGAACGCTTGAGAAGTCAAGCACTTGATGATGAGTCAGTCGACTGCCTCTAAGCATCATCCAGCGGTGAGGAGCGTTGCTCGATCACCTGTTCCGTAAGGAGTGCGGCGTATTCTAGCGAATCGCCCGGGATTGTCAATCGATGATTTGGAAGCGTACTTCAAAAACATCAAACAAAACAACCACCTGCAAACCTCTTTCACCGCTGGTAACGCCATGCGTCCCCGGCAGCGGATGCGTACTTTACGCACGATCCGGGCTGAGCACAAGGGCTTTTTCAAGAGATTGTCATCACGCTGTCACGGAGCGTCACACTCCCTCTTCTCCCTATCCTTGCCCTCTATCCTTGCCTTGATGCCGAGGCACGATCCACCAGGCCAAGAATCGACTGATAACTGAGCCCTGAGTGCTCACTCAACCCTATCTCACAGGTGCGCGAGTTTGAGACACCATAGTCACAGTCGGCGACCACGTCCTTCAGCCCTTTCAGCGCCGAAGCATTGAGCTCCGGTGTCGCGAAGCCCTTGTCTCCCGCGAAACCACAGCAGGTGATCTCTTCCGGCACGACGATCTCGGTCGCACACTGGCGCGCCAGTGCCACGAAACGCTCCGCCAAGCCCATGCGAACACTGGAGCAGGTGACATGCACCGCGACTCTTGCCTTGAGCGGCGTGATCGAGAGGTGTGGCAATAGATAGTCGAGCACCAGCTGCACCGGCTCGACCAGCGTGAGTGATACCTCGAGATGTTCACGTGCGTAGGCCTGTGCCTGGGCGAGACACGGGCTGGTATCACAGAAGATCGGCAGACGCCCGCCATCGCTCGCTTCCACCAGCGCGGCTGCCAACTCGGCGGCCTTGGCATCCCCGGCCTCGAACTGGCCCTTGGACTGGAAGGCCATTCCGCAGCACAGAGCATCCACTCCCTTGGGCAGAACGACTTCGAATCCCGCCTTGTCCATCAGGGCCAGCGCCATCTCGGTGGCGCTGCGCGGATCGATGTCGTCAGTGGCGACCCCGAAGACACGCGTGGCACAGGACGGAAAATAGACGACATGCCCATTGGGCGTCTCGTTGCACCCCAATGGCTGCGCCAGACGCTTGAGATAGGGGCGCGGAGCGGCGCCTGGCATGCTGGGGGTCCATTGCTGCACCCTGTCGCCGGAGACCTTGCGTGCGGCCTGAGTCAGCCGTCGCATGTTGCGCGTACCGACCACACCATGCAGCCCATCTGCCAGGCGCAAGACACCGCGCATGCCACTGGTGACATGGGTGAAGTGCTCGCCGGCCCAGTGCGCCACCTTCACCTTGCCCGGATGATCGGCACCGGCGTTCTCCTCGTGGCGCAGACCGCGGATCAGATCCCCGGTATTGATGCCGACCGGACACTGGGTCGCACACAGACCATCTCCCGCGCAGGTCTCCATGCCTTGATAGGCGTAATTCTTCTTGAGCGCCGCCAGCTGAGCGCGCTGCTCTTCCGTCGGTATATCGAGGGCGGCGAGTCGTGCGATCTCACGCCGGATGACGATGCGCTGACGTGGAGTGAGGCTGAGATTCTTCGACGGACAGACCGACTCGCAGAATCCGCACTCGATGCAGCGATCCACCAGCGGGTCTGCTGCCGGGAGAGGCTTGAGGTTCTCCAGATGCAGACGGGAATTGCGCGTCAGGATGACTTCCGGATTGAGCAGATTGTCCGGGTCGAAAGCCTCCTTGATACGCCACATCAGGGCGTAGGCCTCCTTGCCCCACTCAAGCTCTACATAAGGTGCCATATTGCGACCGGTGCCATGCTCGGCCTTGAGCGAACCACCGTACTCCTGCCCCACCAGCCGTGCGACGTCATCCATCAATGCCTGATAGCGCTCCACCTCGCCTTCACGCTCGAAGCCCTGCGGGAAGACGAAATGCAGGTTGCCTTCCAGGGCGTGGCCGAACAGGATCGCCTGAGAGTAGCCATGACGCTGGAAGACCTCCGTCAGCGCCCCGACCCCTTCCGCCAGCCGCTCGATGGGGAAGGCGACATCCTCGATGATCACGGTGGTCCCCAGGTCCCGTACCGCACCGACCGCCGGAAACAGCCCCTTGCGGATCTTCCAGTACAACGCATAGCGCTGCGCATCCTGGGTGAAGGCCCACGCTTCACAGGTCTCGATGCCTTCCAGCACGCGGGCGACCTCCGCCATGCGCGCCTCCAGCTCCTGCTGATGCGCGCCGCGCACATCCACCAGCAGCGCGACCGCCGCTTCCGGCAGGGTGCGCAGCACCTCCGGCATGCCCGGCGCGTCCTCGACGGAGCGCAGCGCCGCGCGGTCCATCAGCTCCACCGCCGCGACCGGCGCCGTCTTGAGCAGCATGGTGGCGCGACAGGCCGCATCGATGTTCGGGTAGTAGACCAGCGCCGCCGCCTTGTGCGACTCCTCGATCACCGTGCGATAGGTGATCGAGGCGATGAAGCCCAGCGTGCCTTCCGAGCCGATCATCAGATGCTTGAGGATCTCGAGACCATCGGCATAGTCGACCAGCGCATTGAGGCTGTAGCCGGTCGTGTTCTTGAGGCGGTACTTGTGGCGGATGCGCTCCGCCAGTTCAGGGTCCGCCCGCACATCGCAGGCCATCCTTTCCAACGCTGCCAGCAGGCCAGCGTGGCTTGCACGGAAGGCCTGTACGCTCTTCGGCACCGCCGTATCCAGGCAGGTGCCATCGGCGAGAATGACGCGAATGTCCTCCACGGTGCGATAACTGTTGTGTGCCGTGCCGCAGCACATGCCGGAGGCGTTGTTGGCCGCGATGCCACCGATCATGCAGCTGTTGATGGAGGCCGGGTCCGGGCCGATCTTGCGCCCGAAGGGGGCCAGCAATTGATTGGCACGCGCGCCGATCACCCCCGGCTGCAGGCGGATACGACTGCCCTGTTCCAGCACCTGCGCCCCACGCCACTCACCGCCCAGCTGGATGAGCACCGAATCCGTCAGCGCCTGACCGGACAGCGACGTCCCGGCCGCCCGGAAGGTTACCGGCAGCTTGCGCGCTCGGCACTCGCGCAGCACATGTCCCAGCTCCTGCTCGTCATGCACGCGCACCACCAGCTGCGGTACCAGGCGATAGAAGCTGGCATCCGTGCCGTAGGCCAGCGTCCGCAACGCGTCATGAATCAAGCGCTCAGCGGGAAGGTGCAATGCCAGCGCCTCGCGCAATGCCAGATAGGCAGCTGCACGCTCAGTCGCCGATGGGGTCTCGCTCAAGGCATCTCGTGCAATGGCGTCAGGAGCAGTCATGGCCAATCTCTTTTTGAAAAAACGGTGTGGATGTCAGTCAGGGCAGCATCACGAAAAGGCTCTGTCACTTGAGCAATGGGTCACTCAGGCCAAGCAAGTGGAACGCCAGCAAGCCAAGCACGCCAGAAGCCAATAGATAGTAAGCCGTCGGAATCGCCGTCATGCGCAGGGTGCGTCCCTCACGCCCCAGCAGGCCGACGGTCGCCGAGGCCGCCACCACATTGTGGATGGCGATCATGTTGCCGGCCGCCGCCCCGACCGCCTGCAGCGCCACCATCAGGGCCCCCGAGAGCCCGAGCTGGGCAGCGACATTGAACTGGAACTGCGACAGCATCATGTTCGAGACCGTGTTGGAGCCGGCGATGAAGGCCCCCAGCGCGCCGATGCCGGACGCGAACAGCGGATACGCCTGACCGAGACTGTCGGCCACCACGTTCGCCATCACCACCGGCATCGAGGCCAGGTCGTTCAGATTGACGCCGGAGTTGATCAGGATGCGCACCATGGGAATGGTGAACACCAGCACGAATCCGGCCCCGACCAGCGTGCGCCAGGATTCACTGGCCGCCGCCACCAGCTGACGCGTCTGCATGCGATGCAGCATCAGGGTGATCAGTGCCACGAAGACCATGATGCCGCCCGGCAGGTAGAGCGGTTGTATCGACCCCGACACACCGCTGGCCCCCAGCAGGTCCGTGGCACTGAACTGCACGCTGACCAGCCACGCCTTGACGTCGCCCGACACGCGCGAGGCGACCAGCAGCAGCGCGATCAGGCCATAGGGCAGCCATGCCAGCCACAGTGGTAGCGGGCGTCTGCCGGCGGCAGCCATCTCGACCTCATCACGCTCCGGCGTCAGGTCGCCCAGCCAATGCCTGGGCCATTCGGCCTCGGGCGGAAAATCCCAGCTGTCCTTCGGCAGAAGAAAACCGACACGCGCCGCCGGTACCACGATGATCAGACCGACCAGGGCGCCGATCAGTGACGGGAATTCCGGGCCGAGGAAGACTCCCGCCGCCACGTAGGGCAGCGTGAAGCACAGCCCGGCGAACAGCGCGAACGGTGCGATCGACAACCCTTCACTCCAGCGTTTCTTCGCGCCGAAGAAGCGCGTCATCATCACGGTCATGAACAGCGGCATCAGCAGGCCGACGATGCCATGCACGATGGCGACTTCCGAGGTGATCAGCTGCAGGAAGGCCTCCCAGCTGGAATGATTCGCCAGCAGCTGCTCGCTGAGGCTGGCCTTGTCGAGGCCCGCGTTCACGCCGATCACGATCGGCGTGCCCACCGCACCGAACGATACCGGCGTCGACTGGATCATCATGCCCACCATCACCGCCCCCAGCGCCGGGAAGCCGATGGCGACCAGCAGCGGCGCCGCGATGGCCGCAGGCGTCCCGAAGCCGGAAGCGCCCTCGATGAAGCTGCCGAACAGCCAGGCGATGATGATCGCCTGTACGCGCCGATCCGGGCTGATGGTGGTGAAGGCACCGCGGATCACCGCGATCGCCCCGGAATGCTTGAGGGTGTTGAGCAGGAAGATGGCGCCGAAGATGATCCACAGCACCGAGACGGTGACCATCAATCCCTGCAGCGTGGAGGCCAGAATGCGCGTCAGCGACATCTGCCACACGAAATAGCCGATGGCAGCGGTGACGAGGAAGACCAATGGCATGGCGCGGCGCGCGGGCCATTGCAGGCCGACGAGCAGGATGCCCGCCAGCAGAATGGGGGCAAAGGCCAGCAAGGCCAGGAGGGGCTCGGACATGACGGAAACTCCGCAGGCGAATTGTTGTGATTGTTGTCGGGCACAGCAGTGAAGCACTCGGGGTTGGCGCACCCTCTGGTCAGGTCTTCACATAAATTGGTCATACCAATTTACCTTGCTGTACCTCGGCATAATCTAGGCGTCGCCCTCATGGCGGTCAAACATCATGAGCTGCCTGATATCTAGACATTGGTCAAAGCACCATCGCCCTTTAAAATTGGTATTACCAATTGTTGGCAATCCCAATCAGCCACGCGAGGCGTGGTTGTCATACATATTGGTAAGACCAATGTCGGCTGTAGCGCGAAGTCGCCACACGCCACACTGATCCTCGGTCGCGCCTCTTCTGCATGCCGCACACCGGCTTGCAGCACTCGGCGCCACCTTTCACTCCTGCCGCAAGGACACTTCCATGCGTTACGCCCCCGTCCGCCAACCCCGTATCGCCGATGTGCTCACCGAACGCCTCGAGAGCATGATTCTCGAGGGCAGTCTGAAGCCCGGTGAGCGGCTTCCTCCGGAGCGCACCCTCGCCGAGCAGTTCGAGGTCTCGCGACCGTCCGTACGGGAAGCCATCCAGAAGCTGGCGGCGCGCGGGCTTTTGACCTCACGTCAGGGTGGCGGCACCTACGTGTCCGAAGAGTTGGCGCGCGCCTGGTCCGACCCGCTCAGTGCGCTGCTGGGTCGGCACTCCGAGTTCAATCTCGACCTGCTGGAGTTTCGCGACGCCCTGGAAGGCATCAGCGCCTATTACGCTGCCATGCGCTCCACCCCGGCCGACAAGGAGATGCTGCGTCAATGCTTCGAGACGCTGGAGAAGAGTTTCGAGGGACGTGATCCGGAACTGGAAGCCGGCGCGGATGCCGCCTTCCACCTCGCCATCGCCGAGGCCGCACACAACGTGGTGCTGCTGCACTCGATGCGCAGCCTGTTCCAGTTGCTGGAGAAGAGCATCGTGGCCAACCTGCGCCACCTGTTCGAGAAGCCCGAATCGCGTCCGCGCCTGATCCAGCAGCACCGCACCCTGTTCGAGGCGATCATGGAAGGACGCGCCGAGGACGCCCGCAACGCGGCCCACGAGCACCTGGTGTTCGTCGAGGATTCACTGCTGGAGCTGGAGCGCGCCGAAACCCGTGCACAGCGTGCCCTGCGCCGTGCACAGGCCATGCCGGAGCGCTGAGGGTGCAACGCTGATGGATCAGTGAGGGTGGCCGTTCCCCCCCTTCCCCTTGAGCCCTTGCCCAGGAAGGCCTGCCGATGAAGGACACGCGTCTGCCTCACCACTGGCGTCTGCTGCTGGCGATCGTGCTACCGATCGGTCTGATGCTGTGCGTCTGGCAGGCGGTGGCCGTCGCGCGCAGCCAGTCACTCGAGCGCCTGACCCATGAAGCAGACAACGAGTTGCGCCTGACCGCCGCCAGCCTGCGTGGTCAACTGAGTCAGCATGCCTACCTGCCACGGCTGGTCGCCGAGAACGATCAGCTGCGCGCTTTCCTTGATGCCCCCGATGACCCCAGCGCCGAGATGGCACTCAATCAACGGCTGGATCGCATGCGCGCGCTCGCGAAGGTGTCCGACCTCTACCTGGTCAACGACGTCGGCACCACCATCGCCGCCAGCAACTGGCGCTCGGCATCCACCTTCATCGGCCAGAACTATCGCTTCCGCCCCTACTGGAAGGACGCCATCGATGGCGGCGAAGCACGCTTCTACGGGCTGGGGACCAGTTCCGGCGAGCGTGGCTACTTCTTCAGCGCCAGCGTGGTGAGTCCCCGCGGGCGGCGCGGCGTGGTGGTGGCCAAGGTGCAGATCGCCGCGCTGGAAGCGGCATGGCTGGATCAGAATGCCGACATCATGGTCACCGACCCGCACGGCGTGATCTTCATCGCCAGTCAGCCCGACCGGGTACTGCGCACGCTGGACCCCCTCAGTGACGAGACCCGCAACCGGCTGCTCGACACCCAGCGCTATGCCAATCAACGCCTGCGCCCCCTGCGGCTTTATCACCGTGAAGCCTTGTCCGATCTGTCGACGCCCGAGCCGCCCTTGCGTCTCGACGCTGTCACCACGGTCGAGCTGCTGCAACTGACGCCGGGCGATCTCTGGCAGCACGCCTGGTTGAGCCTGTCACGCCCGCTGCCGGACATCGGCTGGCGCCTGCATGTGCTCAAGCCACTGGCCCCGCTGCGCGGCAGCATCTGGCAAGCCGCCGGACTGGCCGCCGGTGGCTACGTACTGCTGTGCCTGCTGGCGGGGCTGGGCTGGCAACGGCTGCGCATCCTGCGCGAGCGGCGTCTGTTCGCCGAACGTGAACGACAGTCGCTCGCCGCCAGTCAGCAACGGGTGCGGGGCATCATCGACCGCACTCAGGCGGGGCTGTGCATCCTCGATGAACGTGCTCACCTGGTGTACCTCAATCCTACCGCCGTGGCGCTGTTCGGTTCGCCCTTGAGCGCCGATGCCTCACGGGACGACAGCCCCCGGCAGCCCAGCGCACGCGAAGGGCGTGACCTGCGCGAACTGTTCCTGCCGGCCGAGCGTGCGCTGCTGGACCACCTGACCCGCCCCCGCCCGATCGGGCCGCTGGAAGTGCATGGCCTGCGCAGCGGAGTGGCCGTGCCGCTGGAGCTGTCCTGCGCCCCGCTACCGAGCCCCAATGGCCCGCGCTGGCTGGTGACGGTCTTCGATGTCAGCGAGCGGCGCGCCCAGGCCGAGGCCCTCGCCCAGGCACGCGATGCCTTCGAGCAACGCGTGGTCGAGCGCACCCGTGACCTCGCTGCCAGCAATGCGCGCCTGAGCGCGGAAGTCGAGGAACGCACCCGCGCCGAGCGTGAGCTGCGCGCGACCCGCGATGAACTGATCCAGACTGCCAAGCTGGCAGTGCTTGGCGAGCTGGCCGCCGGCATCAACCACGAGCTCAACCAGCCACTGGCCGCCATCCGTGCCTATGCCGAGAATGCCAGCGCCTTCCTCGCCCGTGCCCAGACACCTCAGGTCGAGAGCAACCTGCGCCAGATCACCGAGCTGACCCAGCGCATGGGCGAGATCAGCGCCCAGCTGCGCCAGTTCTCGCGCAAGAGTGGTGACCGCCTGGAAGCGGTCGACCTCGCCACCAGTCTCGACTACGCCCTGCGCCTGCTGCAGCCACGCCGTGATGCCCAGGCAGTCGACATCACGCGTGAGCAGAGCACCGCCCTGCCCAGGGTGCGCGCCGAACCGGTACGCCTCGAGCAGGTACTGGTCAATCTGCTCAGCAATGCACTGGATGCGCTGGCTGACAGACCGTCAGCGCCAGCCTGCCTCCAGCTGAACCTGCATGAACGAGCCGGCAGTGAAGGCACGCAAGTGGTGCTGGAAGTGCATGACAACGGCCCGGGACTTGCGCCAGCCCAGCTGACGCGGGTCTTCGAACCCTTCTATACCCAGCGCGCCGATGGCAAGGGACTGGGACTGGGACTGTCGATCAGCGCGCGTATCGTGGCGGATCTCGGCGGCACCCTCGAGGCGCATCCCTCACCGCTGGGGGGCGCACTGTTCCGGCTGACGCTGCCGGCGTCGGGCACGCCCTCACAGCCCCTTTCCCCATCCGCCGCCGCCAATTCACAGGAGCCGTCATGAGTGATGTCACGAATACTGACATGCAGGTGCTGGTCGTGGATGACGAACCACATCTACGCGACAGCCTGAGCCAGAGCCTGATGCTGGCCGATTACCTCACCCGGCCGCTGGCCAGTGCCGAGGAAGCGCTTGAGATCCTGAACACCGAAGCCCCCTTCGAAGGCGTGGTGATCACCGACATCCGCATGCCGGGCATGGATGGTCTGAGCCTGCTGCGCGCTGCCCGTGAGCTGGATGACGAGCTGCCGGTGATCGTGATGACAGGGCATGGCGATGTCGATACCGCCGTCTCCGCCATGCAGGGCGGCGCCTGGGACTTCATCGAGAAACCCTTCGATCGTGAGCGGCTGCTGGACGGGGTGCGGCGTGCGGTGGCCGCCAGACGTCTGGCGCTGGAGAACCGCTCACTGCGCGAGCAGCTGGATACCCAGCGCAACAGCGCCGGGCCGCGCCTCGTCGGCAGCAGCGAGGTGATTCAGCGCCTGGATGCCCAGGTCTCACGGCTGGCGGCGGTGGATGCCGATACCCTGCTGTACGGCGAGACCGGAGCCGGCAAGGATCGCGTGGCCCGCTGTCTGCACGAGCGCAGTCTCCGTGCCAGCAAGCCCTTCGTGGCACTCAATTGTGGCGGCATGCCGGAGACGTTGATCGAGTCGGAGCTGTTCGGCCACGAGAAGGGGGCCTTTACCGGCGCCAGCGAGCGCCGGATCGGCAAGCTGGAACACGCCGACGGCGGCACCCTGTTTCTCGATGAGATCGAGTCCATGCCGATGTCGTTGCAGATCAAGCTGTTGCGTGTCCTTCAGGAGCGCAGTATCGAGCGACTGGGCAGCAATACACCGCGCCCCATCGATATCCGCGTCATCGCGGCCACCAAGCGTGACCTGCGTGAAGCGGCCAGCGCCGGCGACTTTCGTGAAGACCTCTACTACCGCCTGAACGTCGTCACGCTGTATCTGCCGCCACTGCGTGAGCATCGCGAGGATATCCTGCAGCTGTTTCGACACTTCGCCATTCTGGCCAGCGAGCGCACCAGTCTGGAGGTTCCGCCGCTGGATTCGCGTACGCTGCAGGCGCTGCTCGACCATGACTGGCCGGGCAATGTGCGTGAGCTGAGAAACTGTGCGGAGCGTCATGTGCTGCTGGGGGGACTGGAGGGCAATATCGGCGACAGCATGGCGGAGGGGCAGCCGCCGGGAGCGTCCACCGAACAACGCAGCCTGCAGGCGGAGATGTCACTGGAAGAGAGCGTCAGCCAGGCAACCGAAGGGCAGGCACTGCCGACACGCATGGAGGCCTTCGAGGCCGCGCTCATCCGTGACGCGCTGGCCGCGTGCCGCGGACAGGTCGTGATGGCCTGCGAACGACTGGGACTGCCGCGCAAGACACTTTACGACAAGCTCAAGAAGCATGGCCTGAGTGCCGAACCCTACCGGCGCTGAAGCGCATGGCGGGCTGCGGGAGAGGTAGCCGTCGTGTCAGACACCGGCCATCAGGCGAGACAGGCTGGCGCCGAAGACGGACAACGGTCCCTGCAGGTGCATGATGTCCACCAGCACCGCCAGCGGCGGTAGCCAGGGAGTCATCGCGGCGATCACCGCCACCATCGCCAGCGAGTTGCCCGGCTCGCGGTAATCGAACAGCTTGAAGGCAGTGCCGAAACTCTTCTTGAGACGCGCTCCGACCATGTCAACGCTGTACATCTCATCCAGCAACAGATGGATCATGGCGCCGAACAACAGGGCGGCGCCCTGCCACCAGGCCTGCTCCTCACTCTGGCCGAGCAGATGCAGACTGGCGGCCGTCACGCCCAGCGAGCACAGCAATGAGGCCAGCAGGGAATGCCAGATGCCGCGATGGACGGTGAAACGCTTGAAGATGGCGCTGGCCACATAGCGCACGCCCAGATAGGTCGCGCCGCCCGCCATCATTAGCGGCCCCGCCAGCAGGCGGTCCTGCAGCAGCAGCACGCAGGCCATGGTCGCCAGCACCGCAAACAGCGTGAACAGGATACGGATAGCGCGCGAGTTGTCGGAGTCGATGTCCGGCAGGATGCCACCGAAGGTCGTCAGGCTCGCCAGCGGCACACCCTCCGCCAGCGACCACAGGCCGCCTTGCCAGCCTGCCGCCGCCACGATACCGCCGGCAAAGGCTGCCACGGTGATATGGGTACGAAAATTGGCCATGAGATACGGGTCGCGAGCCCTCGACGATGTCACTGGACCAGTCACCACACGCTGGCACTGGATATATGTCCAGATTATGACGCAAGCATTTCATGAAAAACAATGGCTTGTCCGGGTTTGTGAGTGCAGATGCTGCCTCCACCGTCAACGCTCGGGAAATGCAGCCCCCGAAACGCGCACTCCCCCGCCAGCCTGGGCCGACGGGGGAGTGCTCTTTGCTGCGCTCGGGGAACTCCTTGAAGGAGGTTCAGCCGGCGTAATCCTCAGCCAGATGCTGATCCTTCAGCTTGACGTAGTTCACCGCCGAATAGGTGAAGAACTCACGCTCGCTGTCCTTGATGGGACGCAGCGCACGCGCGGGATTGCCCGCATACACATGCCCGCCTTCGAGACGCTTGCCAGGCGGCACCAGTGCGCCCGCCGCGATGATGACCTCATCCTCCACCACCACACCGTCCATCACGATGGCTCCCATGCCGACCAGCACGCGGTCATGGATGGTGCAGCCGTGCAGCACGGCCTTGTGGCCGATGGTGACGTCGTCACCGATTTCCAGCGGATGGCCGCCCGGATTGAAGTCGCTGGCGTGAGTGATGTGCAGCACTGCCCCGTCCTGCACGCTGGTACGCGCGCCGATACGGATACGGTGCATGTCGCCGCGGATCACGGCCAGTGGCCATACCGAGCTGTCATCACCGAGGGCGACATCGCCCAGTACGACACTGCTGGGGTCGATGAAAACCCGTTCGCCCAGCCGCGGCGTCAGGCCCTTGAAGGATCGAATGCTCATGCCTTGCCTCCTGAATTAGGCCACCAGCCTACTGCTCCCATCGTCATGATGCCAATAGCGCGGCAGCCTGAATCGCGTTGCGGTTTGCTCGACGACGCTCATTTCCCCGCCTTGCGGCACCGCCCCTCCCGAGGACTAAACGCCCTGCTCACGTAACCCTTGGCGGCCTACTTGAAGAAGCTCCACCCCAGCACGACCAGCACCAGCGGAATCGAGATCCAGCGCAGCACCCAACGCCAGCGACGGAAGAAACGACGCGACGTCCCCAGCCCCGCCAATGCCAGATTCTGCGGCATGATCCAGCCCGCGAAGATGGCGATCAGCAGGCCGCCGATCGGCAGGAAGAAGTCCGGCGGAATCGTCGTCACCACATCGAAGGCGTTCATCTCGCCCAGCAGGTGCACTTCCTTGAGGCTCGAGAAGGACAGCACCGACAACAGGCCCATCGCCCAGACCGCGATACCCACCGCCAGCGCGGCACGCCGACGTGTCATTCCCCAGCCCTGCAGCACCTCGACGATGGGCTCGGCGATGTTGATCGAGCTGGTCCAGGTCGCCAGCAGCAGCAACAGGAAGAACAGCGCCAGCAGCAGGCTGCCGCCCGGCAGATTGGCAAAGGCGATGGGCAGGCTGACAAACATCAGGCCGGGCCCGGAAGCCGGGTCCAGTCCCTGACTGAACACCGCCGCGAAGATGGCGATCCCCGCCAGCAATGCCACCCCGATGTCCAGCGCCGCCACGGCGATCGCGGCCGTCGGCAGACTCTGGCGCTCCGGCATGTAGGCGCCATAGGCCATCAGCGCACAGGCGCCGACCGCCAGCGTGAAGAAGGCATGCCCCATGGCATTGAGTATCACGTCCAGCGTGATGGCGTCGGGATTGGGCATGAACAGCCAGCTGATGGCGGGACCGAAGCCCGGAGTGCTGATGCTGTAACCGGCCAATGCCAGCAACAGCACGTAGAGCAGCGGCATCATCAGGTTGTTGAGACGTTCGAGCCCCGAGGAGATGCCGGCGGCCACCACGCTCATGGTCATCAGCATGAAGACGGTGTGGTTGAAGGTCATGGTGACCGGGTCTTCCAGAAAGGCACCGAAGGAGGCGCCGATCTCCGGCGGGCTCATGCCGCTGAAGTCCCCCTTCAGTGAATCGACCAGATACTCGATCGACCAGCCCGACACCACCGAATAGAACGACAGGATGAAGAACATGGTGATGGCACCGAAGAAGCCCAGCCAGCGCCAGTTCGGCGTACGGCCAGCGCTGGTCGCCAGATGGGCGAGCGCCTGCATCGGCCCGCGCCGACCGGCGCGACCGATCATGATCTCGGCCATCATCACCGGCAGGCCCAGCAGCAGCACGAAGCCGATGTACAGCAGCAGAAAGGCCGAACCGCCGTTCTCGCCCGTCATGTACGGGAAGCGCCAGATGTTGCCCAACCCGACGGCAGCGCCGGTGACGGCCAGGATGAAGGCGCGGCGACTGCCCCAGCGTTCGGTGGTTTCGCTCATGTCTGCTCTCGTGGTGAAGAATCGATAGTCAATGAAGGCTCATCAGGGGCTGCAAGATAGCAGCCGCGTCGTTCAGGGCCAATGCAGGCTCGGCTCGGGCGTCCCACGCGGAGAGGTCCGGGCCGCCTCCTATCGGGTCGATAGATTGAATAACACGCGCCAAGGCCTCACATTCTAGGTATCCCCGCGGCGACGGTGACACCGTTCTCGTGGCGCCTCCGATGCGCCAGTCTTCCTTTACCGTTCACCGCTGCCGCCCATCCGAATGACGCGAGGTACACGATGTCGATCAATCCCCTGCTGGAACGCAACACTCTGCCCCCCTTCGACACCCTCAAGGCCGAGCATGTCGAAGACGCGATCAGCGAACTGCTGGAGCACAACCAGCAGGAGATCGAGCGCCTGATCGAGGCCACCCGCGACGACACGCGCTGGGACAACTTCGCCGCGCCGCTGGAAGCGCTGGGCGACCGCCTGAGTCAGGCCTGGTCACCGGTCTCGCACCTCAACTCGACCATGAATTCCCCAAAGCTGCGCGAGGCCTATCAGGCCTGTCTGGCCAAGCTGTCGGCCTACTCCACCTGGGTGGGTCAGAACAGCGATCTGGCTGCGGCCTATCAGCGCCTTGCGGACAGCGACGAATTCGCAAGCCTCGATGAAGCCCAGCAGAAGGCGATCACCAACAGTCTGCGCGATTTCCGTCTCGCCGGTGTCGATCTGCCCCAGGACAAGAAGCAGCGTTATGGCGAGATCCAGGCGCGCCTGTCCGAACTCTCCAACACCTTCTCCAACCATGTGCTGGATGCCACCCAGGCCTGGCACAAGGATGTCGAGGAAGAGGCGCTGGCGGGCGTGCCGGAAAGCGGCCTCGCGGCGCTCAAGGCCAACGCCGAGGCCAAGGGGCTGGAAGGCTATCGCATCACCCTGGACTTCCCGAGCTTCTTCCCGGTGCTCAGCTACGCCGACAACCGCGAGCTGCGCGAGGAGGTCTACACCGCCTTCGTCACCCGCGCCTCGGAAAAGGGTCCCAACGCCGGTGATTTCGACAACGGTCCGGTGATCGAGGAGATTCTGGCCCTGCGTCAGGAACTGGCTAGGCTGATCGGTTTCGACGATTACGCCTCACTGTCACTGGCGACCAAGATGGCCGACTCGCCGGCACAGGTCATCAGCTTCCTCGAGGACCTCGCGACCCGTGCAGTGCCCCAGGCGCGTGAAGAGTTCAACGAGCTGGCGGCCTACGCCACCGAAAGCCTCGGCATCGATGACCTGCAACCGTGGGATGTCGGCTACGCCAGCGAGAAGCTGCGCGAATCACGCTACGCGATCAATCAGGAACAGCTGCGCCCCTACTTCCCGGCGCCGCAGGCCATCGAGGGACTGTTCGAGGTGGTCAATCGCCTCTACGGCATCACCTTCCAGCAGCGTGAAGTGCCGGTGTGGCACGACGACGTCAGCTACTACGAGGTGATCGAGAATGACACGCCGATCGCCGGCTTCTATCTCGATCTCTATGCCCGCGAAGGCAAGCGTGGCGGCGCCTGGATGGATGAGTGCCGCGTGCGTCGTCGCCGCGAGGATGGCAGCCTGCAGTTGCCGGTCGCCTATCTGACCTGCAACTTCACCCGCCCGGTGGGTGGCCGCCCGGCGCTGCTGACCCACGATGAAGTGGTCACGCTGTTCCACGAGTTCGGTCACGGTCTGCATCACATGCTGACCCGTCAGGAAGTCGCCGAAGTCTCCGGCATCAATGGCGTGGCGTGGGACGCCGTCGAACTGCCCAGCCAGTTCATGGAGAACTTCTGCTACGAGCGTGAAGGGCTGGATCTGATCGCGCGTCACGTGGACACCGGCGAGCGTCTGCCCGACGACATGCTCGAGCGCCTGCAGGCAGCCCGCAACTTCCAGGCGGCGATGACCATGGTCCGCCAGCTGGAATTCTCGCTGTTCGACTTCCGCCTGCATCACGAGCTCGACACGCCGTCCGCCGGCGATGTCCAGACGCTGCTCGACGAGGTACGCAGCAAGGTCGCCGTGGTCCCGGCAGTCGAATTCAACCGCTTCCAGAATGGCTTCAGCCACATCTTCGCCGGCGGTTACGCCGCGGGCTACTACAGCTACAAGTGGGCCGAAGTGCTGTCGGCGGATGCCTTCAGCGCCTTCGAGGAAAGCGCCGTCTTCGACACCGCCACCGGTCAGCGCTTCCGGGAAGAGGTACTGGCCAAGGGTGGCTCGCGTGATGCCGCCGAGCTGTTCCGCGCCTTCCGGGGCCGTGACCCGCAGGTCGATGCCCTGCTGCGTCACTCCGGTATCGGTGCCCAGGCGGCCTGAGCCTCGCCCAGACCCCGGTCTTGATGACGGCGCAAGCCTGATCACACACCGCTGTCCCTGCGCCCCTGACCTTTGCCGGTCGGGGGCGTATCATATGGCGCATCGTCCGCCTGACGCTCGCATTGCCCGATGCCGAGCGGCCTGACACAACCAGATCCTGACTGGAGGCACCATGTCTACCATCAAGCGCTTCATCGCGGGTGCCGTCTGCCCACGCTGCGGAGCAATGGACCGCCTGCGCACCTGGGAGCAGAACGAGACACGCTACCGTGACTGCGTGTCCTGTGACTTCTTCGAGCAGCAGGCCATCGAGGAACCGCCCACCCTCGAGGAGCTGTCCACGCGCGTGAACGCGCCACGCGACGAGCCCGCGAGTGATGAGGTCCAGCCGGTGCGTATCCTGGACCCCGGCAAGCGGCATTGACCGCATGTGATATCGCGAGCCCCCCGTGGCATCCATGCTTGCTGCATGAAAAAGCCCCGCCAGATGGCGGGGCTTTTGCGTATCAGCTCGACGGACTGTCAGCTCGACTGGCCCACGGCTTTCATTTGACCACGCCGCAGGCAACGCGCGAGCCGCCACCACCCAGCTTGGGCGTATCGGTGTAGTTGTCACCGCCAGAGTGGATCATCAGCGCATGACCGCCGAGATCGCTCTCCTTGAGGCGCGGAGCCAACACCGGCAGCGAGATCTTGCCATCGGCATCGACGCTCAGCGCCGGAAGATCGCCCAGGTGACCATCGCCATACGGGCCCTGGTGGGTGCCGGTCTCCTCTGGGTCGAAGTGGCCACCTGCCGCGGCACCGGCCACGGCCTCTCCGTCCTTCTCGGCGGGTTCGCAGCTGGCATTGGCATGCAGGTGGAAGCCATGGATGCCGCTTTCGAGCCCTTCGATCTTCGGCGTCAGCAGCAGACCATCAGCAGTGTCCTCGGCCATGATGCTGCCGACGGTCTCGCCGACCCCGTCACTGCTGACACGATGCATTTCCACCTCGGTGGCCGCCTGGGCGACACCCCCGAACAACCAGGCACCCAGCGCCAGCGCAGCGGCGCTCTTGAAGGGCTTTCTGGTAGATGACGCAAAGGATGCCGTGTGCTGTGTCTCGTGATTCATGAGCAATCTCTCCTTCACTGAGGCCGGCTCCACTGCCGACGCCTTGAGTGGCTTGCGGGCCGCTGTCGCAAGCGGCTACCCCTCAGACCTCAGGGCGAGAGACGTCACATTCAATGCAATGCTGCCAATGACTTGCCGCGCACGCCGGGCGAGCGCACCTCAGCGAGAAGAGATCCCCAGGTTTTCCAGCACCTTGAGACACGGCCCGGCCTGGTTGAGGGTATAGAAATGCAGACCCGGCGCGCCGCCATCCAACAGACGCTGACTCATCCGCGAGATCACCTCGGTACCGAAGGCCTGGAGGCTCTCGCTGTCATCGGCGTAGCTCTCGAGCTGCCTGCGAATCCAGCGCGGAATCTCGGCACCGCAGGAGTCGGAGAAACGCGCCAGCTTGGTGTAATTGGTGATCGGCATGATGCCCGGGATGATCGGCTGCTGGATGCCCAGATCACGTGCTCGCTCCACGAAGTGGAAGTAGGCATCGGCATTGAAGAAATACTGGGTGATGGCGATGTCGGCCCCGGCATTCATCTTGCGCGCGAAGTTCTCCAGATCCATACGGTAGTTGTCAGCCTGCGGGTGACACTCCGGGTAGGCGGCCACCGCGATCTCGAAATGATCGCCGGTCTCGTCACGCACGAACTCCACCAGCTCATTGGCATGGCGCAGTTCACTGCGTGCGCCCATCCCGGACGGCAGATCACCGCGCAGCGCCACCAGGCGCTTGATGCCCTGCTCGCGATACTCGCCGAGAATCTCGCGCAGCTCACCACGGTCGCTGCCGACACACGACAGATGCGGCGCCGTGCAGATACCGCTGCTGCGCACGGACTGCACGGTATTGAAGGTGCGCTCACGCGTGGAGCCACCAGCGCCATAGGTGACCGAGAAGAATGCCGGGTCCAGCGCGGCCAGGCGGTCACGGACACCCATCAGCTTTTCACGTCCCACCTCGGTATTCGGTGGAAAGAACTCGAAACTGATGCCTGAGGGGTGTTCGCTGGCGCTCATGGGGCGGCCTCCTGGTCGGTCGTGTCCGGCATTGATGTTCTTGTGCCGCACACGTCGCGGTGTGCGTGCTGCCGTGTGGCGCTGCGCTGATGACACAAGCACGCGCACGGTGCATGTCATGCATCATGACCTGCGCCTCGATCCACGGCCAATGAAAGGTTTTCGCCTCAACATCAATATCATTCATATAAGAAACTGCTTTCTTATAACCACAACGCCTTACCCGGCTCACCTGCTGCACGACACCCTCCCTGCAGCCCGAGCGGGCGCCGTTTTCAAGATGACGTCGGCACATGACTCACGGCATGATGGCTCGCACGCCCCCGCCCCGCTTCACAAGGAACCGTGATGGATCACCTGGATCTGCAGCAACCGCTCTGGATGCTGATCACCTTCGTTGCCATCGGCGCACTGTGCGCCCGCAAGCTGGCCATCGACCCACGCCCCATCGCCACCTTGCTGATCTACGTGATCGCGCCGCTGACCTTCTTCCGCGGACTGGTGCTGGGCGAGCCCTCCTTGAGCGATCTGGGTCTGACATTGGGCCTGTTCACGCTGTCGAGCCTCATCTGTCTGCTGGTGCGTCCACTGGCCGCGAAGTTCTTCCCGCCGCAGGAGGCCGCCTTGCTCGCCTTCTCTTCCGGCACCGGCAACACCGGCTACTTCGGCCTGCCGGTCGCGATGCTGTTGCTGCCGCCGGAAGGCGTGACCCAGTACCTGTTCTGCCTGCTCGGCATCACCCTGTATGAGTTCACGCTGGGCTTCTACGTCAGTGCGCGCGGGCAGTTCTCGATGCAGCAAAGTCTGGTGAAGATCGCGCGGCTGCCGCTGATCTACGCTTTCATGGCCGCACTGCTGGTCGGCACGCTAGGGCTTCAGGTGCCGGGGGCGGTCATGGAGGGGCTCGACTACTTCAAGTACAGCTACACGGTGCTGGGCATGATGATCATCGGCATGACGCTGGGGGGCATCAGCCTGCGCGAGGTCGACCCGCGCTTCATCCTGGCCGCGACTGCCCTGCGTTTCGTGATGTGGCCGCTGCTGAGTCTGGGCAGCGTGATGCTGCTGGGCAGCCTGTTCGCACTCGACCCGGTACTGGCGCAGGTCCTGCTGCTGCTGGGGGTGGTGCCGATGGCCGCCAATGTGGTCGTGCTGGCCATCGAGCTGAACATCCAGCCGGCCAAGGGCGCGATCGCGGTGATGCTGACTACCCTGGCGGCCCCGCTGATCATCCCACTCTACCTGTCATGGATGCTGACGATCAGCGGGCTGGGGTGAGGCTCAGGCCCCGGCCATCTCGGGGGTGACGGCCTCGGTGGCGGGTGGCACGGCCTGACGCGGCATCAAATGACGCGGGGCGCTTTCGAGAATCTGCCCCTGCCAGTCGATCAGATGCAGTGCGCCATCGCCATCTTCTGCCAGCGCAGTGCAGTGCTCTACCCAGTCGCCGTCGTTGCAGTAGAGCACGCCATCCTCGACCCGAAAGCCCGCCTGGTGGATATGCCCACCGACATAGCCATCCAGGCCCTCGAGACGGGCCTGGCGCATGGCCGCCTCCTCGAACTGGGCCACGTAGCGCTGGGCGACGCCACTGCGGCGCTTGAGCGCGCTGGCCAGCGACCAGTAAGGCAGACCGAACATGCCACGCGCGCGGTTGCACCAGCGATTGAGCGACAGGATGAAGCCGTGCATGCCATCCCCCAGCGTGAGCAGCCACGGCGCGATGCGCACATGGGTATCGAATTCATCGCCGTGGGAGACCAGCAGGCGGCGCCCGCTGCCGGTGGTGTGGATCGCGCGCCGCTCGATGCTCACGTTGTGGAGCTTGAGGCCACAGAGCCGACGGAAGGCGGCATCGTGATTGCCGGGAATGTAGATGACCTCGCAGCCACTGCGTGCCAGGCGCAGTACCCGCGCCACCAGCGCCTGCTGATCCTTGTCGAGCACCGCACGCTTGCGCATCGCCAGCAGATCCACGATATCGCCGACCAGATACAGACGCTCAGGGCGCACGCGCCGCAGCAGCTTCGCGAGCAGCGCCGCCTGACAGTCCGGCGTGCCCAGATGCACGTCCGAGATGAACAATGTCCGCACCTGGCCGAGTGACGCATGCCGTGGCGCCGCCTCTGCAGAAGACGCCGGAGAAGACGGGGGAGCGAAGTGCGGCACGGGCATGTCAGTTACCTCTGATCAATCACCTCGGGATCGGCGAGCGCAGACAGACATGGCTACGCCCCGGATTGCCGGACCAGAGTGACCGCGTGCGATGACGCCTCCATAACAGGACCATGACCGGGCGATGACAACCCGCCGCTCACGCCTGCTGATTGCTCCCCTTTACCACCGCATGCCGGCCGGCGCGCTTCTGGCGGTACATGCGATCATCCGCGATGTGGATGAGATCCTGCACGCTGATCTCGCCCTGCAGTACCGAGTCATGCGTGACCCGCCCGATGCTCACCTCGACCGGAAAGGCGATCTGCTCCTCGAGACGTTGCGCCTCCAGGTGATGCATCAGCTGATTCGCCGCCTGCTGACTGGCCATATCGCAGGCCCCGGGCAGCACGACCAGAAACTCGTCTCCGCCCAGACGGCAGGCCATCCCTTCCTCTCCCGCGGCCTGTGCCGCGCCTGCGGCGACCAGCTGGATCAGCCGATCCCCCTGGGGATGGCCAAAGGTGTCGTTGACGTACTTCAAGCGATCGACATCCACGAACAGGATGGATAGACACCGGCGTTCTCGCAGGCTGGCGGCCAACGTCCTGTCGAGAAACTCGAGACCACAGCGGCGGTTGGGCAGGCTGGTCAGCAGGTCATGGTTGGCACGGTATTCCAGCTCATGCTGCTGCGTGAGCAGCTGCTGATTCATGTGGCTGAGCTCGGCGTTGCGCACCTCCAGTGCCCGGCGCAGCTTGACGGTACGCAGGAAGGTGGAGCTGCGGGCGTGCGCCAGCGCCGGCGCCATGATCATCGTCGCGATCATGTAGGCACCTCCCGCGCCGGCAAGGTCCTTGAGCGAGAGCGGGCTCAGCCATAGAAAGAGCGGCAGATAGCCCAGTATCAACGGCAGACTGCTGACCAGCTGGTACCGCCAGCCCCACACCAGCCACGCCGGCATGGCGATCAGCATGGAGGTCGAGAAGCTCAGGTTCCACAGCGATAGCGTGATGGCATCCTGGATCATCGTCGCGCCGAAGCAGAAATACAGATTGGCGCAGACGGCGCCGAGCAATGCGATATCGTCGGGCCGACGTGGCTGGCGACGCAGTAGCGTCACACACAGCACACAGACACCGAGAAGCAGAAAGCGCCCGAGCCACAGAGTCGGCCAGGCGTCAGGGACCTGGAAGTAATCGAACAGCAGAAAGCACGCCAGACCCGCCATCGCGAACAGCACGAAGGTATGATTGAGTCGCGCCCGATAATGGCGAGACTCCTCATCCTCCATCTCACTGCATGGCATGAGGTGATCATGGAACGACACGGCACGTCCTCTCGGAAAGCTGGGGCATGGCCTCATGCTACACCTGCCGCCAGCCTCCCCCTATCCCGACGGCTCGCGTCCCGCCAACGCTACTGCCACGTGTCCTGCCGGCGAGATGCACTCAGGGCCCGATACCGGGAAGGTACGGGCCCTGAGCGTCTCGACGTGACTCGCGCCTTTCGCCTGCGGTCAGACGACCTTGCCGCGTGAACCAGCAGGCACATAGATGCGCGCGGAGGCAGCATCTCCCAGCCAATATCCCGAGAAGATGCCATACAGCCCTGCCGCCATCAGGCCGCCGATGAACAGCGTGAAGTGGGTGATGTCACCCAGCGGCAGGAAGCTGATCACCAGCGTCACCGCCGAGGAGGCCAGCAACGCCTTGACCGCCGCGACATTGACGCCCTTCTCGAAGAAATACTCCCCCTGCGCGCTGTCGGTGAACAGTGCCCGGGTGTTGATGCCGCCCTTGTGGATCAAGTAGTGATCGAACAGGATCACGCCATACACCGGGCCGATGGCTGCGGCGAGAATGCCCACGGTGTACTGGATGATTTCCGGATTGTTGAACAGATTCCACGGCGTGATGAAGATGGAGCCGACGGCGGCGAGCATGCCGCCCATCCGCCAGCTGATGCGCGACGGCGCCACATTGGAGAAATCGAACGCCGGTGACACGAAGTTGGCCACGATGTTGATGCCGATGGTAGCCAGCACCAGGGTCAGGATGCCCAGCGCCGCCGCGACACCGTTGTCGATGCGCGCGACAGTCTCCATCGGGTCATGCAGCATCTCGCCGAAGATGGGCTGGGTGCCGGACACCACTACCACGGTGATGACGGCAAACAGCAGGAAGTTGACCGGCAGGCCCCAGAAGTTGCCACGCTTCACGTCACCAGGCGTGGCGCAGTAGCGCGAGAAGTCGCCGAAGTTGAGCGTCGGACCCGCGAAGTAGCCCGCCACCAGGGCCGCGGCGATCACCATCTGCCACAGGGCATCACTGCCGGAGAGCGTCTTGCTGCCCAGTGTGAAGCTGATGTTGTCCCAGCCGGCCTGCCAGACGATCCAGCCCGCCAGCGCGAACATCACCACATAGACCGCCGGCCCGGCGAAATCGATGAAACGGCGCACCGCGTTCATGCCCCACCAGAACACCAGCGCCTGCAGCACCCACATGAACAGGAAGCAGTACCAGCCAAGCTGCGAGAGGCCGAGGTACTGGACCTCGGTCAGCCCCTCCAGCGACGGCACGTAACGCAGCAGCACCAGCATCAAGGCATGTGCCGCCAGATACGTCTGGATGCCGTACCACACCACCGCGATCAGCCCGCGGATGATCGCCGGGATATTGGCACCATAGATGCCGAAGGACTGGCGGCAGACCACCGGAAACGGTACCCCCGTCTGCTGGCTGGGCCGCGAGATCAGATTGGCGAACACCTGCACCACCAGAATCCCCACCAGCATCGAGACCAGAATCTGCCAGCTGGCCAGGCCCAGGGTGAACAGACTGGCGGCGAAGACATAGCCACCGACACTGTGCACGTCGGACATCCAGAACGAGAAGATGTTGTACCAGTTCCAGTTCTGCTCGCAGGGCGCGAGGTCGTCGTTGATGAGCCGCTTGCTGGCGTTGCTCAGGTCAGGGGGAGTCTGGGGTGTCATTGTTGTCTCCAGAGGGGGCTTGGTGCCCGAGTGGACGTTCCGTCCGTGGGCCGGTCACGAGGCATCACGCCTCGCCATGCCTATCCCTCTATCAACAAGCATGCCAATGAAACACATGTTGCGGCTTTTCAATCTCCCAGCGTTTCCCCCGGCCCCCATTCTGCCTGCACCTCCTGCCAGTACTACCTCTCAAGCCGAAATCGCTGCCCCCTCAAGTACCATCGATTCCCCCTGAATTCGCCATATGCACCACCAGGGCGCACCAGCGATGAAACGAACGTTGCTGAAGCGGTGATTGCCCGTCTGGCACGAATGCTGCTCACGTATTGACCATCCTGCTCGAACGTCTCACCCATCCCCGCGAGCCGAACCTCATCACAGGAGACACGCGCCATGTTGCGTCTCAAGGTCATCAATCCCAACACCAGCCAGGCGATGAGCCAGCAGATGGCGCACTCGCTGCAACGACAGCTCGCGGACGACGTCCGACTCGAGGTACTGACCGCCGAGCATGGCGCCCCCAGTATCGAAGCGGCCGTCGAGGAAGCCATGGCGGTGGTCGCGCTGCTGAGTCTGATCGCCCGGGACAGAGAAGGCCTGCTGGACACGCCCCCCGCCGATGGCTATCTGCTGGCCTGCTTCGGTGACCCCGGCCTTGAGGCCGCCCGCGAACTGAGCCCCGTGCCGGTGATCGGCATCGCCCAGGCCGCCATGCACATGGCCACGCTGGCGGCTCCCTCCTTTGCCATCGTCACCAGCATGACCAGCACGCTGCCGATGTCCGAGCAGCTGCTGGAGCGCTATGCGATGCGTCCGCTGTGCAAGGCACTGCTGGCATGTGACGTCCCGGTACTGGCGCTGTCCGAGGCGCGCACTCCCCCGCAGGCGCTGCTTGAGAGCTGTGAGCAGGCCAGGGCGAGCGGTGCCGGCAGCATCGTGCTGGGCTGCGCCGCGATGGGCCCGCTGCGCGACGCCATCGCTCGGGATATCGGTCTGCCGGTGGTCGACCCGCTGCTGGCGGGACGGGACCTGCTGCTGACATTGATGCGCCAGCCCCCCGCCAACCGCTCGGCACCGGGCGGCGAGGCCAAGCCGCTCAGCGGTGTCTTTGCCCGAGGGCTGGCCGCCCTCTGACCTGCCATTGCGATGCCCTTGGCTTGCCTCTCTCGACAGCAACGAAAACGCCCCCTCACTGCTGTCAGTGAGGGGGCGTTTCTCTTGGCAGGCTCTGACTCAATGCTGGTCGTGCGGCGCCTCCGAGCGAGAACGATCCCCGACGACTGCGGTCACCAGCTTGCCGATGCTCAGGCCCTGCACGAGGATCGAGAACAGCACGATGATGTAGGTGGTGACCACCAGCGGCTCGCGGAAGTCACCTTCGGGAATCGCCAGGGCCAGTGCCACCGAGATGCCGCCGCGCAGGCCACCCCAGGTGAGCACGCGCGTGGTGCCGGCCCGGAAGGTATACCAGCGCCGCAAGATGCTCAGCGGAATGCCGATCAGCGCCAGACGCGAGAGCAGGATGACCGCCACCAGCGCCAGGGCGATGCCGATCGAGGTCAGGGTGATCGGCATCAGTACCAGCTCGAGGCCGATCAGCACGAACAGCACCGCGTTGAGGATCTCGTCGACCAGCTCCCAGAAACCGTCCAGATAGCGGCGGGTGTTGTCGGACATGGCGCCATCACGCGCCATATTGCCGATGATCAGCCCCGCCACCACCATCGCGATGGGGCCGGAGACGTGCAGCGCCGAGGCCAGCGCGTAGCCGCCCAACACCAGCGCCAGGCTCAGCATCACCTCGACCTGATACTGGTCGATGCTGCGCATCAGCTGATAGACCAGCGCACCCAGTGCCAGCCCGAGCAGAATCCCGCCGCCGGCTTCCTCGAGGAACAGGAGCCCCATGTGGCCGAGCTCGACCTCACCGCTGCCCGCCGAGGCCGCGCTCAACAGCGCGGTGAACAGCACCACCGCCACGCCATCATTGAACAGTGACTCGCCGACGATGCGGATCTCCATGTCGGCAGGCGCTCCGGCGCTGCGCATGATGCCGAGCACGGCGATCGGGTCGGTGGGCGAGATCAACGCGCCGAACACCAGGCAATACAGGTAGGGCACCTCGATGCCGGCCCACTGGAACAGCCACCAGGCGGCGGAGCCGATCACCAGGGTCGAGACCAGCACGCCCAGCGTGGCCAGCAGGCCGATGGAGCGGCGATAGGCCTTCAAACGCGAGAGATCCACGTGCAGCGCACCGGCGAACAGCAGGAAGGACAGCATGCCGTCCATCAGCAGGCTGTTGAAGTTGATGCGCCCCAGCCAGTCTTCCGCGATGTCGGCCACGACGGTGGTCACCGCGAAGTGATCCAGCCCGATCACGCCGAGTGACAGCACCAGACCGATGGCCATCACGCCGATGGTCGGGGGCAGGCGCAGGACCCGATGGTTGAACCACATGCACACGGCAGTGATGGTAATGAACAGTGCAGCGAGATTGAGCATCCGAAAACGGTCCTTTGCAGTGGCGCCGATACCCTGGCGGGCATGACGTCCTTGTCATTCGTCTTTCATACGAGCTGGTGTGGTGAACCACTCGCGTGGCCAGCAGCGCTGATCGTGACTGCCAGAACGGGTCGTGACTGCCAGCACTGGCCGTGACTACCAGAGATCACCGTGACGTTCACGGTGACAGAGATAGAGACGCAGCTCGAACTCACGTTGATGATACTCCGGCTGCATGTGACAGCAGAGTCGATAGAACGCCTTGTCGTGGGCCTTCTCGCGCAGATGCGCCAGCTCATGGACCACGATCATGTTCAGCAGCGGCTCCGGCAGGCGCCGAAACAACGACGAGATGCGGATCTCGTGCTTGGCCTTGAGCTTGTTGCCCTGCACCCGCGACACGAAGGTGTGCAGCCCCAGGGCGTTGTCGATGACGTGAATCCGGTCGTCATAGACCACCTTGCTGATCGGCGCCGAGCTGCGCAGGTACTGATTCTTCAGCGCCATGGTGTAGTCATGCAGCGCACGGGCCCCCTGCAGCTGATGTGGCTCGGGATATCTAGCGAGAAAGAAGGCTGCCGTCTTGCCCGACGCCAGCAGTTCACTCGCCTGCTGTTGGATCTCGGGGCCGTAGCCCTTGAGATAGCGTAGATCAGCCACTGGGCCTCTCTCCTGTTGCTGTCCCACAAAGGGTCAGACCTGCGTGTCAGTCGGGCTCGCGCCGCTAACGCTCCACCAGAGACAGGAAAACCCGCCGAAGCGGGTTTTCTTGTCATGACACTGAGCCGGTGGGGGCGAGATGCCCCTCCCCTGCCAGGCCTGTCGAGCTGACGACCTTACAGGCCGGCAGCAGCCTTGAGGCCAGCGGCACGGTCGGTCTTTTCCCACGGGAAGGCGGTGAAGGTTTCGGTCTTCTTCTCGCCGGTCACGTCGGTCCAGCTGTAGCTGTGCTCGAACGGCTCACGACCGAAGTGGCCGTAGGCAGCGGTCAGCTGATACATCGGGTGCGCCAGATCCAGCATGGTGGTGATGGCATACGGACGCAGGTCGAAGTGCTCGCGCACCAGCTCGACGATCTTGGCATCGCTGATCTTGCCGGTGCCGAAGGTGTTGATCGAGACGGAGGTCGGCTCGGCGACACCGATGGCGTAGGAGACCTGGATCTCGCACTTGTCGGCCAGACCGCTGGCGACGACGTTCTTGGCCACGTAACGACCGGCATAGGCGGCGCTGCGATCGACCTTGGACGGGTCCTTGCCGGAGAAGGCACCACCACCGTGACGGGCCATGCCGCCGTAGGTGTCGACGATGATCTTGCGGCCCGTCAGACCACAGTCACCCACCGGGCCACCGATGACGAAGTTGCCGGTCGGGTTGATGTGGTATTCGGTGGTCTCGGACAGCCACTCGGCCGGCAGGACCTGCTCGATGATCTCGCGCTTGACCATCGCGCGCAGGTCTTCCTGGGACACTTCCGGGTCATGCTGGGTGGACAGCACGACGGCTTCGACGGCGACCGGCTTGCCGGCTTCGTCGTAGCGGAAGGTGACCTGACTCTTCGCATCCGGACGCAGCCACGGCAGCATGCCGTTCTTGCGCAGTTCCGCCTGACGCTCCACCAGACGGTGAGCGTAGTGGATCGGCGCCGGCATGAAGGAGTCGGTCTCGTTGGTGGCATAGCCGAACATCAGGCCCTGGTCGCCCGCGCCCTGATCTTCCGGCTTGGTGCGATCGACGCCCTGGGCGATATCGACGCTCTGCTTGCCGATCAGGTTCAGGACACCACAGGTCTCGCCGTCGAAACCGACATCGGAAGAGGTGTAGCCGATATCCGTGATGACACGACGTACCAGCTCCTCGAGATCGACCCACGCGCTGGTGGAGATCTCACCGGCCACGATGGCCACGCCTGTCTTGACGAGCGTTTCGCACGCCACGCGTGCCTGCTTGTCGCGCGCGATGATGGCATCGAGCACGGCATCGGAAATCTGGTCGGCAATCTTGTCCGGGTGCCCTTCGGACACGGACTCGGATGTGAAGAGTGAGTATTCGCTCATTGGTCCTCGACCCTCTTTTCGGATGCGGGGATGATTCGGCCACTGACGGCAGATGGCTGCTTGAGACCGAGTAGAAACACGCTTGCGGCGCACGTTGAGGACTGACACAGACGGCCCGGCCTCGGGGGGGCGAGTTTACACGCCACTTATGTGAGTGCCTAGCGCCATGCGGACTGCACGACGGCCGTTTCGAGACCTTTTTGCCACAAGAAGGACACCAACCGGCATAAGTCAGCAAGACGCATGGACGGCTGCGGGGCCCGGATGCGATTTGCCGCGCCCCGTCATCTCGGTGACAATACTGGCCCGGAGATCGCGTACGGGCGAAGCTTCGTACGCACAAGGTTCACGCGACGCACTGTCCTTTCCGGCGCGCTGCGCACCACAGGCAGAACGCCGTGATTCATTGCCACACTCTTGACGCCCCGCAGGCGAGGAGCTATTGCATGCCTTCCCGTTTTGACCTGGCCAACGCCATCCGTGCACTTTCCATGGACGCCGTTCAGAAGGCCAAGTCTGGCCACCCCGGCGCCCCCATGGGCATGGCCGACATCGCTGAAGTGCTCTGGAACGACCACCTCAAGCACAACCCGGCCAACCCGAACTGGGCCGACCGTGACCGCTTCGTGCTGTCCAACGGCCACGGCTCCATGCTGCTCTACTCCCTGCTGCACCTCACGGGCTACCAGCTGAGCCTTGAAGATCTGCAGAACTTCCGCCAACTGCATTCCAAGACCGCCGGTCACCCGGAATACGGTTATGCGCCGGGTATCGAGACCACCACCGGCCCGCTGGGCCAGGGGCTGGCCAATGCCGTGGGCATGGCGATCGCCGAGAAGACACTGGCGGCGCAGTTCAACCGTCCGGGCCACACCGTCGTCGACCACACCACCTGGTGCTTCCTGGGCGATGGCTGCCTGATGGAAGGCATCTCCCACGAGGTCGGCTCGCTGGCCGGCACCCTGGGTCTGGGCAAGCTGATCGCCCTGTATGACGACAACGGCATCTCCATCGATGGGGAAGTCGAAGGCTGGTTCACCGATGACACCGCCAAGCGCTTCGAAGCCTATGGCTGGCACGTCGTGGCCAACGTCGACGGCCACAAGCCGGAAGAGATCAACGCCGCCATCGCCCTGGCCAAGAGCCACGACGACAAGCCGAGCCTGATCATCTGCAAGACCGTCATCGGCTTCGGCTCCCCGAACAAGGAAGGCACCGAGTCCTGCCACGGCGCTCCGCTGGGTGACGACGAAGTCGCGGCGACCCGCGAGAAGCTGGGCTGGACCCACGCACCCTTCCACATCCCGGAAGACATCTATCAGGGCTGGGATGCCAGCGAGCGCGGCGCCAAGCTCGAGAGTGACTGGGATGCACGCTTCGCCCGTTACGCCGACGCGCACCCGGAACTGGCCGCCGAGTTCACCCGTCGTCTGGAAGGCAAGCTGCCGCACGCCCTGAGCAGCGAGAAGATGATCGAGGACGCTCAGGCCGCCGGCGACAGCCCGGCATCGCGCAAGGCCTCCTTCGAGTGCCTGAACCAGCTCGGCCCGCAGCTGCCGGAACTGCTCGGCGGCAGCGCCGACCTCGCCCCGTCCAACCTGACCTTCTGGAAGGGCGCCCAGGCGATCACCCGCGAAGACTTCAGCGGCAACTACCTGCATTACGGTGTGCGTGAGTTCGGCATGGGCGCGATCATGAACGGCGCCGGTCTGCACGGCGGCTTCATCCCGTACGGCGCGACCTTCCTGATCTTCATGGAATACATGCGCAACGCCGTTCGCATGGCCGCCCTGATGGGTCAGCAGGCCGTCTACGTCTTCACCCACGACTCCATCGGTCTGGGCGAAGATGGCCCGACGCACCAGCCGATCGAGCAGCTGACCAGCCTGCGCACCACGCCGAACCTGTCCACCTGGCGTCCGGCGGATGCCGTGGAGACCGCAGCCGCCTGGGATGCGGCCATCAAGCGTCACTCCGGCCCGACCGCGCTGATCCTGTCGCGTCAGAACCTGCCGCACCAGAACCGCGACAAGGCCCAGCTGGCCAACATCAGCCGTGGCGGTTACGTGCTGAAGGACGCCGCCAACGGCCAGCCGGAACTGATCCTGATCGCCACCGGCTCCGAAGTCGGTCTGGCGATGGATGCCGCCGCCGAGCTGGAAGCCGCCGGTCGCGCCGTACGTGTCGTGTCCATGCCGGCCACCGACCTGTTCGATGCCCAGGACGCGGAATACCGCGAATCCGTGCTGCCGTCTTCCGTCACCGCGCGCGTGGCGATCGAAGCCGGGCATCGTGACTACTGGTTCAAGTATGTCGGCCTGAACGGCGACATCATCGGCATGGAGACCTTCGGGGAATCCGCGCCGGCTGGCGACCTGTTCAAGCACTTCGGCTTCACGGTCGAGAACGTGGTCGAACGCGCCAACACGCTGCTGGGCTGATCACCGCCTGACTCACCCCGTCCATGACGGAGTGGGATGCAGATCGACGCCGCCGCCTCCCGCTGGGAGCGGCGGCGTTTTCGTCTGTGCGACACTCGAGAAGCCCTCCACCGTCACCGGCTGTCGCCTGTAGTCGACGCGCTCCATGTCACTCACAGCTTGATGACACGATTCATCCTGCATGAACGGTCATTCTCCGGCGATCCAGCCCTCGACAGACAGCGTGGATGGCGACTACACAACCCCTCCAGTTGGGTAGTGTGACTACGTGTTCTTAGACGAAAAAAACCAGAAATCAGGCGCTTGCGCGCCTTTCGCTCCCTCCGCCCAGCAAAGCGATGCGCTACCATGGACCCCTTGAAAAACACCCGGAACGAGACCTCATTGAGCCATCAGTCCCCTCTGCCCACCTCCGACGCCTCCCAGGAGGCCAGCATGCGCCTTCGCCAGGGGAACGCCCCCTTGCGAGTGGCCATCAATGGCTACGGACGCATCGGTCAGTGTGTGCTGAGAGCGCTGGTGGAACGTGAAGCACGTGGCGAGACGCTGCCACTGGAAGTGGTGGCGATCAACGAGCTGTCAGACCTGGACACCATCACCTATCTGACACGCTACGACACCACCCATGGCCGCTTCCCCGGCACGGTGGAGCAGCGCGACGGCCAGCTGGTCGTCAACGGCCATGCGATCAGCATCCTGTCCGAGGCCAATCCAGACTGCCTGCCCTGGCGGGCACTGGGGATTGACCTGGTCCTGGAGTGCTCAGGCAGCTTCAAGGACCGCGCCACCGCCGAGCGCCATCTGTCGGCAGGCGCGGGACGGCTGCTGTTCTCCCAGCCCGGCGATACCGACGCCGATGTCGATGCCACCATCGTGTGTGGCATCAACCAGTCGGCGCTGGCCCCCGCCGGGACAGGGCAGGACGCTGGCGGCATGCGCATCGTCTCGGCGGCGTCGTGTACGACCAATTGCCTGATCCCGATCCTCACGGTGCTGGAGCAGGCCTTCGGGCTGGAGCGTGGCGTCACCACCACGGTGCATTCGGCGATGAACGACCAGCCGGTGATCGACGCCTACCACCAGACGGACCTGCGCCTGACGCGCTCCGCGATGAGTTCGATCGTGCCGGTGGATACGGGGCTGGCCAAGGGCATCAACCGCCTGATGCCGCATCTGGAAGGACGCTTCGAGTGTCTGCACCTGCGGGTGCCGACCATCAACGTGTCCTGCATGGACATGTCCATCGAGGTGAAGCGCGACGTGAGCGCGGACGAGGTCAATGACCTGCTGCGCGAGGCCTGCGCACGACGCCTGCAGGGCCTGATGGGGTTGAGCGAGGAGCCGACGGCGTCCATCGACTTCAACCACGATCCGCGCTCGGGTATCGTGGATGCGACCCAGACCCGTGTTGCCGGCGGCCGGCTGATCAAGATGCTGTGCTGGTTCGACAACGAATGGGGCTTTGCCAATCGCATGCTGGACGTCGCCACCCATTGGCACGCCTGCGAGATGACAACGCCTCTGGCGACGGGAGCTCTCTCCACCGATTCACGACCAAGGAACCCGTCATGAACGTGCAAACGATGACCGCCCTCGACCTGTCAGGCAAACGCGTGCTGATCCGCGAAGATCTCAACGTGCCGGTTCGCAATGGTCAGGTGACCAGCGACGCGCGTATCCGCGCCAGCCTGCCGACCATCACGGCGGCCCGCGATGCGGGAGCGCGCGTCATGCTGATGAGCCATCTGGGCCGTCCCACCGAAGGGCAGCCGGAAGAGCAGTTCTCTCTGGCACCGGTCGCGGCACACCTGGGCGAGCTGCTGGGCAGCCCGGTGCGTCTGATCACCGACTATCTCGACACGGCACCGGACGTCGCCGATGGCGAGGTCGTGCTGCTGGAAAACGTGCGCTTCAATGCCGGCGAGAAGAAGGATGATGAAGCGCTGTCTCGCGCCTACGCCGCCCTGTGCGACATCTACGTGATGGACGCCTTCGGCACTGCGCACCGCGCCCAGGCCTCTACCCATGGCGTGGCACGCTTCGCCCCGGACGCCTGCGCCGGCCCGCTGCTGGCCGCCGAGCTGGAAGCCCTCGAGAAGGCACTCGCCGCGCCGCGCGCGCCGATGGTCGCCATCGTCGGCGGCTCCAAGGTCTCCACCAAGCTGGACGTGCTCAAGGCGCTGTCCGACAAGTGCCATCAGCTGATCGTCGGTGGCGGCATCGCCAACACCTTCATCGCCGCCGCCGGTTACAACGTCGGCAAGTCGCTCTACGAGGCTGACCTGCTCGAGACCGCTCGCGCGCTGATGGACAAGGTCGAGATCCCGCTGCCCACCGACGTCGTCGTGGCCACCGAGTTCTCCGACAAGGCCGAGGCCATCGTGCGTGACGTTGCCGACGTGCGTGATGACGAGATGATTCTGGATATCGGCCCGGACACCGCCTCCCGCTTCGGGGCGCTGCTCAAGGATGCCGGCACCATTCTGTGGAACGGCCCGGTGGGCGTGTTCGAGATCGACCAGTTCGCCAACGGTACCGAGAAGCTGGCCATGGCCATCGCCGAGAGCGACGCCTTCTCCATCGCTGGCGGCGGGGACACCCTGGCGGCCATCGACAAATACGCTGTCGAGTCCCGCGTGTCCTACATTTCTACCGGTGGCGGTGCCTTCCTCGAGTACGTGGAAGGCAAGACGCTACCGGCCGTGGCGGCATTGGAAGCCGCTGCAAGCTGACCCGGGCTGCGCTCGAATGGCGCAGCGACAAGGTCCTCATCGACTGTCCCGGTACCCTGAGCCAGCCACATGCCCGGGGTACCCGGTAACTGGGTCACGGTAACAGGGCCATCCTCTGCCTGCGGCACAGGGTGGCCAGACGCTACTCCCTTTTCCATTCCCCAAGAAGACAGGTGATGTCATGGCATTGATCAGCATGCGCCAGATGTTGGACCACGCAGCCGAGTACGGATACGGCATTCCCGCGTTCAACGTCAACAACCTCGAGCAGATGCGCGCCATCATGGAAGCCGCCGACCACACCGACTCTCCGGTGATCGTCCAGGCCTCTGCAGGCGCTCGCAAATACGCCGGCGCGCCGTTCCTTCGCCACCTGATTCTGGCCGCGATCGAGGAATTCCCGCATATCCCGGTGGTCATGCACCAGGATCACGGCACCTCGCCAGCCGTCTGCCAGCGCTCCATCCAGCTGGGCTTCAGCTCGGTGATGATGGACGGTTCGCTGGGGGAAGATGGCAAGACCCCGACAAGCTACGAATACAACGTCGATGTGACCCGTCGCACCGTCGAGATGGCGCATGCCTGTGGCGTGTCCGTCGAAGGCGAACTGGGTTGCCTCGGCTCGCTGGAAACCGGCATGGCCGGTGAAGAAGATGGCATCGGTGCCGAAGGCAAGCTGGATCACGACCAGATGCTGACCGACCCCGAAGAAGCCGCCGACTTCGTCAAGAAGACCCACGTCGATGCCCTGGCCATCGCCATCGGCACCTCCCACGGTGCCTACAAGTTCACCAAGCCGCCGACGGGTGACACCCTGTCCATCCAGCGCATCAAGGAAATCCACGCCCGCATCCCCGAGACTCACCTGGTGATGCACGGCTCTTCCTCCGTGCCGCAGGACTGGCTGGAAATCATCAACGAATACGGTGGCAAGATTCCGGAAACCTACGGGGTTCCGGTCGACGAGATCGTCGAAGGCATCAAGCACGGCGTGCGCAAGATCAACGTCGATACCGATCTGCGCCTCGCCTCCACCGGCTCCATCCGTCGTTTCATGGCCCAGAACCCGTCTGAATTCGACCCGCGCAAGTACCTGAAGGAATCCGTGAAGGCGATGCGCGACATCTGCATCGCACGCTACGAAGCCTTCGGTGCTGCCGGCCACGGCAGCAAGATCGACCCGATCAACCTCGAAGCGATGTTCGAGCGTTACCACCGTGGCGAGCTGGACCCGAAGATCAACTGATCTGACGGCCATGCGCACGACGGCATGAACGAAAGGCGGCCCGCAGGGGCCGCCTTTTTTTGACGCATCAGGGTGCCGCTGCCGACGCGCACGGGTATCCTTTCCTCAGACACCGCCGACAACGCATCATTTTTCTGGTACCGCAGGAGACATCATGGCCTCGCTCAAGGATCAACTTTCCGGGCTTGTCTATTCCACTGAACACGGCGCCACCTGCCCCGAATGCCGCCGCGCCGAAGCCGACTGCGAGTGCGCGGACCTCGCCGAGCGCGAACGGCTCGACAGCCTCGATGGCGTGGTGCGTATCCGCCGCGAGACCAGCGGCCGCAAGGGCAAGGGCGTGACCACCGTGAGCGGGATTCCGCTGGCGGAGAAGGAACTCAAGGCGCTTGCCAAGACTCTCAAGCAGCGGTGTGGCACCGGCGGCAGCCTCAAGAACGGTATCGTGGAGATCCAGGGCGATCACCGCGAGACGCTCAAGACCGAGCTGACGCGACGCGGCTATACCGTCAAGCTGGCCGGCGGCTGAACCTGCACGCCCCGGCATCCGTCTCATCAGACATCTCGGTTGGCGGCGTATCGCCGACCGCACAAGGGACCTCCATGCTGAAACTCTCCATGCCTCATCCTTCCCGCTCTCTGGCCATCGGCGCACTGCTGCTCGGCACGCTGGGGCTGGCGGGCTGCATGACCGGCCCTGACTTCGCTCAGCTGGAGGCACGCGTGGTGCCACAGCAGGCCTTCCAGGCACCGGGTGATGCGCTACTGGAGGTCCGCCTGGTGGATATCTCCAGAGCCGATGCACCGGCCAACCTGATCGCCAGCACCCGCTTCGGCGGTCTGCGCCAGGGGCCTTTCCCGGTCAGCCTGCAATATGATCGCAATCCCATCGAGGATGGCCATCGCTATGCACTGCAGGCCGACGTGCGCAGTGACGGCAAGCTGTACTGGATCAATGACAGTGTGGTGCCAGTACTGGACACTACCCACAACGCAGCGCAGGGTGAGGTCGAGGTGCCGATCGTGCCGCTGCCACGTGCGCTGGGCCACTGAATACGCTCCCCTCTCCTGTAGATAGGACATCCCGATGGATTGGCTGGAATACCTGTTACCTGTCTTCTTTCTCACCCCGCTGGGCGCCATCGCGCTGGTGGTGCTGGGCATGCGCGGCCTGCATGAGCGCCGCATCCAGTCACCCCTGACCCGCCGCCAGCTGCGCGAGCCGGGCCAGAGCCTGCGAGACCGCCTCGATGACGCCTTCCAGTCATTGTTTCTCGATGGCGCACTGGGACCGCTCATCACACTGAGCCCGCTGATCTATGGCATGGGACGCATGGTGTTCGGCGAAGAGCAGAACTGGCTGGAGTGGGCGGGCTATGGACTGGCCTGCGCGCTGTTCGTGCTGATCTTCGCGCTGCGCCTCACCCGCCACTTCCAGCGCATTCGCAAGTTGAAGCTGGGGCTGGCCTGCGAGCTGTCCATCGGCCAGGAGCTGGATCAGCTCATTCGCCCGGAGCAGTTGAGCAGCGTGGTCTATCATGACGTCCCCGCCGACGGCTTCCATATCGACCATCTGGTGCTCACGCCGCTCGGTGCCTATGCCATCCGCACCAAGGCGCGCTCGCGTCCGCTGGATGCTCTGGGAGCGATCAAGAACGAGGTCAAGCTGGAGGATGGGCGCCTGCACTTCCCCGGTGGGCGCGAGCGCAAGCCGCTGCGCGAGACACGCGTCGCGCGTGACTGGACTGCCGCCTGGCTCAAGCGCGAGTGTGGTGTCGAGGTACCGGTACACGGCATTCTGGCGCTGCCGGGCTGGCAGATCATCCGGCGTGGTGAACAGCGCAAGGGCGACCCGGACGTCGTCAATGGCGAAGGGCTGGCCGAGTGGCTCAGCACCCATTGCATGACCCCGGAGGATGGCTGCCCGGCGCTGGATGAGGCACTCAAGCAGCGCATCAACGAGGCGATTCTGCTGCGGGTACAGGCCGAACGCATGGAAACGCCCTAGGCCAGCGACTGGCGGTCTCCCATCCGCCCGTCACAAGGACTTGCCAAGCGGGCCGGCGCGACGTTAAATACGCGCCGGTCCAGCCCTGGCTCCTTGATCGCGCCATCGCAATGATGGCGCTTCTGGCGACATATCCCCCATGAAACTCATCACCTTCGACGCATTTCGCACCCTCGGTATCGCCGGCGTTCGCTACATCAAGCCGGAACGCATGCTGGATCACCTCGACGAGATCCGCGCCGCCGACATCCTGCTGTTTCCCGAATACTGGCAGATCACCACCCTGGTCTACGGCCTGGGAAAACGCATCTTCCCGAGCCTGCCCAGCTACGCCATCGGCCACGACAAGGTCGAGCAGACGCGCGTCTTTCAGGCCATCTGCCCGGACAATGTGCCGCCCACCGAGATTCGGGGTGCCAGCCGTCAGGCAATCGACGACATCGAGGCACGCTTCGGCTATCCGCTGATCGTCAAGGAAGTGAAGAGCTCCATGGGGGCCGGGGTGAAGCTGATCCAGTCACGTGGCGAGCTGGAAGCCCACGCAGCCGAGCACCCGGTGCTGTATGCCCAGCCACGGCTGGATATCGATCGCGACCTGCGCATCGTGGTGGTCGGTGGCGAAGTCATCACTGCCTACTGGCGCGTCACGCCGCTGGGCGGCTATCGCTCCAATGTCAGTCAGGGCGGCGAGACGGCCTATGACAACATCCCGGCGCCCGCCATCGAACTGGCGCTGCAGCTGGCCGAGGCGCTGAGTGTCGACCACGCCGGCTTCGATATCGCGATGGTCGATGGCCATCCGATGGTCTTCGAGTTCAATCGTCTGTTCGGCAACCAGGGCATTCAGGACAGTTCACGGCGTATCGGTGCCGCCATCAGTCGCTATCTGGCCCTCGACAATGACGACAAGGACCCGACGCCGCCGGTGCTGACACCGCGCCGCGCCCGCAGCGAGACACTGCAGGAAACCGCCTGAGTCATCGCCCCTGAGACTCACCAGCCCATCATCCAGACGACAGAAAGCCGCCCCTCGGGGCGGCTTTCTGTCGTCGGCGGCCTGATCCTTCAGGCCGGCCGGATCACAGTCGGGAAGGACGGCTGTGCGGGTCGCCTTCGACATGATCCTTGGGCGTGTCCTGCTGCGGCTTGCCCGCCGCAGGCACGTCCTCGTCCGGAATCTCCCAGGTGCCCTCTTCCGTCCAGGGGTCGTCTTCCGGGAATTCCTCGATATTGATCTCCTTGACCGTGTAATCCGGCTGGTAGCGCAGGTCATAGTGCGCGGCGCGCACGATGGAGATGCACAGCAGCAACGCCACCGCCAGCAACGGCACGCCACCGATGATCGAGGCCGTCTGCAGGGTTTCCAGCCCGCCGACGAACATCAGCACGATCGGCATGAACGACAGCGCGAAGGCCCAGAAGAGACGGTTCCAGCGCATCGGCTCCTCATCCACTTCCTTCTGGACCACGGCCGCCAGGATATAGGAGATGGAGTCGAAGGTGGTGGCCGTGAAGATCAGTGCCAGCAGCGTGAAGGCAAAGATCACCACATAGTCCAGCGGCAGGGTATGCAGCATGGCGAAGATGGCAGCGGTCGGGCTCTGCTCGTTGAGTATGGTCACCACGTCCAGCTCACCTGACAGCTGCAGGTACAGGCCGTAGTTGCCCATCACCATGAAGAACAGGAAGCAGCCCATGGTGCCGAAGAACATCGAGCCCGCCACCATCGCGCGAATGGTGCGACCCCGCGAGATGCGCGCGATGAACAGCCCCACGCTGGGCGCGAACACCAGCCACCAGGCCCAGTAGAAGATGGTCCAGTCCTGCGGGAAGTGGGTGTTCTCGAAGCCCTTGAACTCGGCGAACGGCTCAAGCCAGGTCGCCATGTGGATCAGATTGCTCATCACGCGCCCCAGCGCGTCCAGACCGGTATTGGCCATGAACAGGGTCGGACCTGCGATGAAGATGAACAGCAGCAACCCGACCGCCAGCCAGAAGTTGATGTCCGACAGCAGCTTGATGCCCTTCTTGAGCCCCACGTAGGCGCTGTAGCCGAACAGCGCGGTACACACCAGCAGCACGACGACCTGGGTCATCAGCGACTTGGGTACGCCGAACAGCTCATGCACCCCCTCGTTGATCATCGGAGCTGCCAGACCGAGCGTGGTCGCCCCGCCACCCAGCATGCCGAAGACGAAGCTGATGTCGACCAGCTTGCCCAGCCAGCCACGCGCCAGCTTTTCGCCGAGCACCGGCATCAGCGCCTCGGAAATCTTCAGGACACTGTGGTGACGCACGTAGTAGAAGTAGGCGATCGGCACGGCGGGAATCAGATAGATCGCCCACGCCAGCGGCCCCCAGTGGAAGATACCGTAGGCGGCGGCCCATTCCGCGGCCTCCGGTGTCTGGCCTTCCACATGGAACGGCGGCGACTGGTAGTAGTAGACCCACTCGATCATCGACCAGTAGAGGATGGAGGCCCCGATACCGGCGCAGAACAGCATGGCCGCCCACGACACGATCGAGAACTCGGGCTTCTCTTCGGCGTCGCCCAGCTTGATCTGCCCGATATCACTGAAGATGATGTAGATCATGAAGCCACCGGCTCCGACACCCAGCATCAGGTAGAGCACACCCAGCTTGCTGGTGACGAAATTCTTGGCCGCCGATACCCACATCGCACCCTGCTCGGGGAAGATGACCAATGGCAACGTCACTGCCAGCAGCAGAAAGATCGAGCCGAAGAAGGTCGGCTTGTCGATCATGTCGAAGGCCTTCTCTGGCTTGTTCTCCGCGTTGGCAGCGGTTCCTCCGGGGGTTTTCTTGCTCATAAATAAGCCTCGTTTATCGTTATTGCCCTGCATGATAATAGCTTATCATGAATGAAAAGTGACCTGCGCGTTCACACTTCGTACAAAGCTAGTACAACAACTCGATAGGCTACGTAAAGAAAATTTACCGCTTGTCAGCGCAAGGACGTCACGCGAGACAGCAGCCGGCCAGGATCACGTCGACGGAGACATCGAGGAAAAAAGGAAAAGAGGGACGGAGGGACGGAGGGAAAGCGGGAAAGAGGAGTTGCCGGAACAGATGGGGTGCGTGACCGGCAGGAGGCCGGCAAGGCAACGCGGAGATGACACGACTGCCCGGCACGGCTTGCCGGACAGTCGTCATGCTCGAGCGGATGGCTCAGTCGCCGCGCAAGCGGCCACCCATCTCCTGAGCGAGATCCACGGCGAAGTGATCGGTCATGCCGCCGATGAAATCGAGCATGCGCCGGTAACTGCGGTAGAGATCCCAGTCACGCGTCGGGGTGTTCTCGCCGATCAGCGCCAGCACGCGCTGATGCTTGAAGCTGGAGCGCCCCGTGGTGTGCAGCTCATGGGCAGCCCCGATGAAGGCTTCGAGCAGGATGCCCAGCGTGGTGTAGGCGCCGATTTCCAGCTTGGCCTTGCGCTCGTTGCGAAAGATCTTCTGGCGCGCCAGATTCTTGGCTTCCCGCACGCCCCAGCCGAGATCGGGATGACACAGATCCAGCAGGTCCTCACTGAGGGTGCCCGCCAACAATTCCACCTCATGCTGCACGAAGGCCTGGGCCACATCATTGACCGCCCGCTCCATCGCCGCGCCCCTGAGGGCCGCCACCTTGCGCCGCTGTGACGTGCCACGCGCGACCATGTCGTCATACTCCCGCGGCGCGCCACCACTGATGCCGGTCAGAATCTCGTAGACCTCCTCGAACTGCAGTATGCCCATCTCGAGACCATCCTCGAGATCGAGCAGCGCATAGCAGATGTCATCGGCAGCCTCGACCAGCCACGCCAACGGGTGGCGACACCAGCGGCCATCGTCACGCGCCAGCAGCCCGCAGCGCTCGGCCACCTGATCCAGCAGTTCACGCTCACTCTGGTAGCAACCGAACTTGCCGCCTGCCGTGGCGTGCTTCACCGTCCAGGGATACTTGAGCAGGGTGCCCAGCGTCGCCGCCGTCAGGCGCATGCCGCCATGAAACTGGTTGTACTCGATCTGGGTGACGATACGAAAGCCCTGGGCGTTGCCTTCATAGGTCAGCAGGTCTTCGCGCTCGGCCTCGCTCAGGCCTGACAGACGCCCGTGGTCACTGGCGGCCTCTGCGGCAAACCAGTCACGGATGGCATATTCTCCGGCATGCCCGAAGGGTGGGTTGCCGATGTCGTGTCCCAGACAGCCGGTCTGGACGATGACGCCGAGGTCGGCGGGCGTGACCCACTCGGGCAGATGGTCCTTCAACTTCTCGCCGACCATCATGCCCAGCGAACGCCCGACGCAGCCGACCTCCAGGGAGTGGGTCAGACGCGTGTGGATGTGGTCGTTGTCGGTCAGCGGGTGCACCTGGGTCTTGCGACCCAGCCGTCGGAAGGAGCCCGCGAACACGATCCGGTCGTGATCCTTGTGGAAGGGCGTACGGCCCATCTCACGCGATACGGTGCCCGGTGCGTCATGCAGGCGACTCGGCTCCAGCAGTCGTTCCCAGTTCATTGATGACATCAGGCAACTCCTTGGCAGGCGCCCGAGAAACGACGCCGGCGAGCAGACAACGGTGAATGACGGGCAGAAAAAAAGAGAACAGGGATTGTGGCACCCTGTTCTCTTTCTCTCCAGACCGCTGGGCGGTTCTCCTGTCCGCCCAGACGTTTTCTCTACCCGCTCAGGCGGTTCATCACCCGCTCAGTCTGAGAAGGGTGCTCGGGACTGTCTGGCGCCGGGGCGGCTCAATCCTCGGCCAGTGCCGGCAACAGCACCTTGAGCTTGCGCGTCAGCGTGTTGCGTCCCCAGCCCAGCAACTCGGCGGCTTCGCCCTTGCGACCGCCGGTATGCTTGAGCGCCGTCTCGATCAGGATGCGCTCGAAGTCGGGCACCGCCTCTTCCAGCAGATGGGTGTGGCCGGCGGCGAGCGCGCGGTCCGCCCACTCACGGAAGGCACCACGCCAGTCCCCGGACGCGGCCTCGGTGCCACTGACGTCACGCAGTTCCGGCGGCAGATCCTCGACCATCACCTCGCGGCCCGAGGCCATCACCGTCAGCCAGCGACAGGTGTTCTCCAGCTGGCGCACGTTGCCCGGCCAGTCGAAGCGCGTGAGGTGCTTCTCGGCCGCCTCGGTGAGCACCTTGGGGTCCGTGGCCAGCTCGCGTGCGGCTTCAGCGAGGAAGTGCTGCATCAGGCGCGGGATGTCCTCACGGCGCTCTGACAGCCGCGGCAGGTGGACGCGAATCACGTTGAGGCGGTGGAAGAGATCCTCGCGGAAACGACCATCCTCCACCAACGCCTCCAGGTGCTGGTGGGTCGCGGCGATGATACGCACATCCACCTTGACCGGCGTGATGCCCCCCACGCGGTAGAACTCGCCATCCGCCAGCACCCGCAACAGGCGTGTCTGGGTTTCCGCCGGCATGTCGCCGATCTCGTCCAGGAACAGGGTGCCACCATCGGCCTGCTCGAAGCGTCCGCGACGCAGAGCGGTGGCACCGGTGAAGGCGCCCTTCTCGTGGCCGAAGAGCTCTGACTCCATCAGGTCCTTGGGGATCGCCGCCATGTTCAACGCGATGAACGGCTTGGCCTTGCGGGGCGAATGCTGATGCAGCGCCTGGGCGACACGCTCCTTGCCGGTCCCGGATTCGCCGTTGATCAGTACGGTGATGTGCGACTGGGACAGGCGACCGATGGCCCGAAAGACCTCCTGCATCGCTGGCGCTTCCCCGATGATCTCCTTGGTCAATCCTTCCGGCACCACCGCGGGGGCCTTGGATTCCCGCGCGTGCGCCACGGCGCGCCGCACCAGCGCCAGCGCCTCATCCACATCGAAGGGCTTGGGCAGATACTCGAAGGCACCGCCCTGATAGGAGGCCACGGCACTGTCGAGGTCGGAATGGGCCGTCATCACGATCACCGGCAGGTCCGGATAACGCTCGCGGACTCGTGCCATCAGATCGAGGCCATCGATACCGGGCATGCGGATGTCGGTGATCAGCACATCCGGGCACTGTCGCATGATGCTGGCTTCTGCCTGATCCGGGCGCTCGAAGCTTTCCACCTCGAGGTCAGGCTGGGCCAGAGCGCGCTCCAGTACCCAGCGGATGGCGCGGTCATCATCGACGATACAGACGCGTGCAGTCTCGCTCATGAGGGATCTCCAGAAGTGCCGGCAAGCGGGATTAATAGTCGGAATTCGGTATGGCCGGGGCGCGAGTCACACTCGATCAACCCCTGATGCTGGTGCAGGATGCCCTGGGCGATGGAAAGCCCGAGCCCTGAGCCTTCGGCGCGCCCCGAGACCATCGGGTAGAACAGCGTCTCGCGCAGCGCCTCGGGAATGCCCGGGCCGTTGTCGCTGATCGCCAGCTCGCAGACCAGACGATGGCGCTCATGACCCAGCGTGAACTGCCGCCGGGCCCGCGTGCGCAGGGTGATCTCCCACGGCGCCTCATTGCCATCGGCTGATTCGGGCTGCGGCTGCTCGTTGAGGGCCTGGGTCGCGTTGCGCGCGATGTTGAGCACCGCCTGGATCAACTGGCCTTCATCGCCGATGACTTCAGGAAGGCTCGGGTCATAGTCGGCCGTCAGCTTGATGTGATGCCCTTCCGCCGCCAGCAGGGAGCGCACCCGCTCGGTCACCGAGTGGATATTGACCGGCGACTGCAGCGGTGGCCGATTCGGCCCCAGCATGCGATCGACCAGATCACGCAGGCGATCCACCTCCTCGATGATGATGCGCGTGAACTCCACCATCTGCGGCTCCGGCAGATCGCGCTCCAGCAACTGGGCCGCGCCCCGGATACCGCCAAGCGGGTTCTTCACTTCATGCGCCAGCCCGCGTGTCAGCACCTTGACGGCTTCCTGCCGAGCGATCAGCGCCTCCTCGCGGGAGATCTGCATCAGACGATCACGCGGCTCGATTTCCACCAGCAGCTCATTGGCGCTGACCGGGGTCGCGGTGAAGTCCACCGTCAGCGGCTCGTTGGCCGCATTGACGATCTCGGCCTCACGCTGGGTATAGGGATGCTGTTCTTCCAGCGCCTTGCGCAGCACCTTGATGGGCTCTTCATCCAGCCCGGTCAGATGTTCAGGGGAGCTGCCCTTGACGCGCACCAGGCTGACCGCCAATAGCGTCTCGGCCGCCGGGTTCAGCCATACCACGCGCAGCTGTGCATCCAGCACCACCACGGCAGTATTCAGGTGTTCGAGCAGTCGTTGATGCATGCCTTTATCCGCCATTCGCAGTACGTCTCCCTATTCTGCAATAACCGCGCCAGTCTGGTGCAAATGCCGCGTGCATGGCACCCGCGCCGATGCACCTCTTTCGGGCGTCGATTTGAAGCACCATTATGGTGCGCCAAAGGTTCGCACTGCCAACCCGATGCAGCAGACCTGCTCATCAGCGGGCGTGCTGCTGCATCGCGGGCGATACCGTTGCCAGACCTGGCGACAAAAAAGGCCACCCGAAGGTGGCCTGATGACCTGGCGCGCGAGTCACGTGTCGTTCGCAAGCCAGGAGGGCTGTCACCCCCGTCTCTCAGCCACCCCCGGCATTGGCCGGGTTGTTGGGATTGCGCGGGAGATTGACGCTGGCGCGTTGCACGTAGACCACTCGGGGCTCGGTGGTCTGGCGCACTCGTCCGGAGGCATCCAGCAGCTCCGCTTGGATGACGTGCTTGCCACGCTCGAGCCCCGGCACCATGAAGACACTGCTGTTCATGGCCGATTGCGACGGCGCGCCATCCACGGTCACGCGTACCTTGTGCTCGGGACGCAGCTGCGGCTCGATGGCCAGGCGCACCGCCAGGTTGCCGGCCTGCCCCGTAGGCAGCGTCTCTTCATTGCTCGGGCTCTGGATGAAGAAGCGGGTATAGCCACGGAAGCTGACATCCACGGCAGGCGCGGAGGGTCGGCTACGGGAAGCGGTCTCGGACGGGGAAGATGACACGCCACGCGAAGCAGGCGCGCGCGAGGGAGCAGACTCGGTGGAAGGCACCACACTCAGCGGCGTCAGCTTGACCTTGCTGCCGCCCGCCGGCTGATCACTGAACACCACGTTGCCGTTGGCATCCACGTGCCGGTAGACCTGAGCCGCCTCGAGCTCCGCCGAGACGCTGCCCAGGGCCAGCACCGCTGAGAGGCAGAGGCCGAGCGTCGTCATGCCGGACAGGCGAGCCATCCGCCGCATTCCCTTGACCGGCAAGGACCTGCTGTCACCCACTGAACCGATGCCACGCGAAGAAGAAGTGAAGGGCCACATCCGGGAATTCCTGAAGAAGTCATGGGAAGCCAGAAGCGCGCATCCGCTCCTGCCAGTCGTGTCACTCACTCGGACGCTACCAGCGTGCCAGAAGTGACATATCCTGCTGCCAAGTTACAAAGCTTCCCGCGTTGATACCAGCCCTGCTTGTTGCGACGCGACTTTCCGCGACGGGTCGCGGGTCCTGGACAGCCGGGAGTCAGCTCTTGGAGCACATGTCTCAGAAACGAGAACAGGGCCATACCTGTCGGTATGACCCTGTGTGTCTCGCCTCACGCATGCCCCGCGCTCAGACTGCTCCGGGCGGGGCCGTGAGCGACATGCGCGGTCGGTAGATCAGACGCTGTAGTACATGTCGAATTCGAGCGGGTGAGTCGCCATGCGCAGGCGCTGGATGTCTTCGCCCTTCAGCTCGAGGTAGGCATCGATCATGTCGTCGGTGAAGACGCCACCCTGGGTCAGGAACTCACGATCGCCGTCCAGCGCGGTCAGTGCCTGCTCGAGGCTCTCGGCCACGGTCGGAATGGACTTGGCTTCTTCGGCCGGCAGGTCGTAGAGGTTCTTGTCCATGGCATCGCCCGGGTGGATCTTGTTCTTGATGCCGTCGATACCGGCCATCAGCATCGCGGAGAACGCCAGGTACGGGTTGGCCGTCGGATCCGGGAAGCGAGCCTCGACACGCTTGCCTTTCGGGCTGGCGGTGTACGGGATACGGATGGAAGCGGAACGGTTGCGGGCAGAGTAGGCCAGCATGACCGGGGCTTCGAAGCCCGGCACCAGACGCTTGTAGGAGTTGGTGGACGCATTGGTGAAGGCGTTCAGCGCACGAGCGTGCTTGATGATGCCGCCAATGTAGTAGAGGGCCATTTCGGACAGACCCGCGTACTCGTCACCGGCGAACTGGTTGTCGCCATCCTTCCAGAAGGACTGGTGAACGTGCATGCCGGAACCGTTGTCACCGACCAGCGGCTTGGGCATGAAGGTCGCGGACTTGCCGTAAGCGTGCGCCACGTTGTGGATCACGTACTTGAGTTCCTGAACCTCATCGGCCTTCTTGACCAGGGTGTTGAACTTGACACCGATCTCGTTCTGGCCGGCGTTCGCCACTTCGTGGTGGTGAACTTCGACTTCCTGACCGATGGCTTCCAGGGTGTTGCACATGGCAGCACGGATATCGTGGAAGCTGTCGATCGGCGGGACCGGGAAGTAGCCGCCCTTCAGACGCGGACGGTGACCCAGGTTGCCGCCTTCCGGCGTGGAATCGGTCGCCCATGCACCTTCTTCGGAAGAGATCTTGAACATCGCGCCGTTCATCTCGTTCTTCCAGTGCACTTCATCGAAGATGAAGAATTCCGGCTCCGGACCGAAGAAGGCAGTATCGCCCAGACCGGTGGACTTCAGATATTCCTCGGCACGCTTGGCGACGGAACGCGGGTCGCGCTCATAGCCCTGCATGGTGGCCGGCTCGATGACGTCACAGCGCAGCACCAGAGTGGTGTCTTCGGTGAACGGGTCAAGGAAGGCAGTGCCGTCGTCCGGCATCAGGATCATGTCGGACTCGTTGATGCCCTTCCAACCTTCGATAGAAGAACCATCGAACATCTGACCATTCTCGAAGAATTCTTCGTCAACCGTGCGCGCCGGGATGGAGACGTGCTGCTCCTTGCCCTTGGTGTCGGTGAAGCGCAGATCAACCCACTTGACTTCGTGTTCTTCAATCAGGGCAAGTGTCTTCTCAGCCATGGTAATTCTCCGATGGAGCCGGCGGCTCGGTTGCAGTTGGTGTCAGCGTTGTCTGTTCAGGTCTTTCGTTGTCTGTCTTTTTTCTCATGGTCAGCCAATGGATGCCAGCCATGAAGAGGATGACCTGATAATGCATCGAGCGTGCCAGAATGAAGCACACCAGAACATCAACAACAATAACTAACTGAAAACAATGAAGAAATACATGCACCCAAAGATGACATGCTGGATTTTGCAGCGAGAAACATGACCCCACAAGGTGCAGAAAAGAGGATTGCGCAGGCACGAATTATCATATTGGTGCATCAAAAAATGCCTTGGCACCAATATGGTGCACAGCGAGCCATCAGGCCGATCTGACCGGTCACATCAGCCTCACGCTGGCCGCGTCAATTCGAGAGAACTCGCTGTCGATGACGGTCTTTTTCGCTCGTGATCGTCATGGCAGCCCCTGGCCACAAGTTTTTTTTCATCTGTCACAAGCGCGCGGAAAAGACTTGAGAGACAATCATTTGGGCACTTCAGGCCAATCCATGGCTCTCACTGACCCGCCTCGTGAATGCACGATGCTGGCAGGAGGCATGCCATGCCCCCTATAATGCGCCCCAAATCACAAGCGCCCGGTACGCGAGCGCCCATTTTCCGCACAGGTTCCCGTCGTGATCGAGAAACTTCGCAACATAGCCATCATCGCCCACGTTGACCACGGTAAAACTACCCTGGTCGACAAGCTCCTGAGTCAGTCTGGCACCCTGGACCGCAAGGCCGAGGGTCAGGAACGCATCATGGATTCCAACGACCAGGAAAAAGAGCGCGGCATCACCATTCTCGCGAAGAACACCGCGATCCAGTGGAACGATTACCACATCAACATCGTGGATACCCCTGGGCACGCTGACTTCGGTGGCGAAGTCGAGCGCGTGATGTCCATGGTCGATTCCGTGCTGCTGCTGGTCGATGCTGTCGATGGCCCGATGCCGCAGACTCGCTTCGTGACCCAGAAGGCTTTCGCCCAGGGTCTGAAGCCGATCGTCGTCGTCAACAAGATCGACCGTCCGGGCTCTCGTCCTGACTGGGTCGTCGACCAGATCTTCGATCTGTTCGACAACCTGGGCGCGACTGACGAGCAGCTCGACTTCCCGATCATCTACTGCTCTGCCCTCAACGGCATTGCCGGCATGGATCCGGAAGACCTGCAAGACACCATGGACCCGATGTTCCAGTCCATAGTCGACATCGTCGAGCCGCCGAAGGTCGAGCTGGACGGTCCGTTCCAGATGCAGATCTCCGCACTGGACTACAACAGCTACGTCGGCGTCATCGGTCTGGGCCGCATCAAGCGCGGTTCTGTCAGCCCGGGTCAGCAGGTTTCCATCGTCACCAAGGAAGGCGCTGTCCGCAAGGGCAAGATCGGCCAGGTCATGACCCACATGGGTCTGGACCGCGTGCAGACCGACAAGGCGACCGCCGGCGACATCGTCTGCATCACCGGTATCGAGAACCTCGCGATCTCCGACACCATCTGCGACACCGCGACCGTCGAAGCGCTGCCGCCGCTGACCGTCGATGAGCCGACCGTCTCCATGACCTTCCAGGTCAATGACTCTCCGTTCGCCGGTCAGGACGGCAAGTTCGTCACCAGCCGCAACATCCGTGAGCGTCTGGATCAGGAACTGATCCACAACGTCGCCCTGCGCGTCGAACAGGGTGAGACGCCGGAGAAATTCGTCGTTTCCGGCCGTGGTGAGCTGCACCTCTCCGTACTGATCGAATCCATGCGTCGTGAAGGCTTCGAGCTGGCCGTGGGCCGCCCGGAAGTCATCATCAAGGAAATCGACGGCAAGAAGCAGGAGCCGTACGAAGAAGTCATCATCGACTGTGAAGAGCAGCACCAGGGCTCCATCATGGAAGAGCTGGGCTACCGCAAGGGTGAGCTGACCAACATGAACCCGGATGGCAAGGGTCGTGTGCGTCTGGACTTCATCATCCCGTCACGTGGTCTGATCGGCTTCCGTGGCCAGTTCCTGACCCTGACCTCCGGTACCGGCATCCTGACCAGCCGCTTCGATCACTACGGTGACCTGAAGGAAGGCGCAGGCGTCGAGCGTCGCAACGGTGTCATGATCTCCATGGTGCCGGGCAAGGCACTGTCCTACGCCCTGTACACTCTGCAGGAGCGCGGCAAGCTGATCATCGGTCACGGTACCGAAGTCTATGAAGGCATGCTGGTGGGTATCCACAACCGTGCCAACGACCTGGTCGTCAACCCGACCAAGGCCAAGAAGCTGGATAACATGCGCTCCACCGGCAACGACGAGAACATCGTGCTGACGCCGCCGATCCGCTTCACCCTGGAACAGGCGATCGAGTTCCTGGATTCCGATGAGCTGGTGGAAGTCACTCCGCTGCACATCCGTATCCGCAAGAAGTACCTGAAAGAGAACGAGCGCAAGCGCGCCAGCAAGTAAGACGCTGCCCGTGCAGCCCTCCTCCCCAAGTGGAGGGCAAGCTTGAAACGCAAAAGACCCGCCTCCCGGCGGGTCTTTTGCGTTTCAGGCGTTAACAACGCCACTTCCCTAATACTCGAGCATGTCATTGCAGATAGTGCGTCGCCATTAGGGCCGGCAGTTTCCCCCCTCAAACGTCCGTTCCTTGGCCTAACGCGTTCTAACCTCTTAAATGTGAGTCATATCAAGCTTCTGTTGTTGCGCATATCGCAGTGCTGCTCTCTTCCACCCGGCGATAGTGGTTTTCGGATGCGCCAACTTGTTGCCCGTAATGGCCAGAAGCCGCAATAGAAAACTGGAACCTGTTTATATGGCAACAGATTATTTCAATGCGTCACTTTCATGCGACGCAATGAAGTCGCGCCTTTCGCGGACACTGGGGTCAACGCATCCGAACAGGTATCTTCTGCCGGAGCTTTTTTCATGCCTACCCAGCATTTAAGAAGTCCTCAGCCATCACAGGAAGCCCGGAACCGGGTCATCTTCCCGATCATCAATGACGCCTGCCACGCGTTGCCATTGCCAGGGCCCTCTCCAGCAATCTCGCATTTCGGCGCCATAGAAGACCCGTATGAAAGGATTCATCAATGAGCATCAAGGAACGCCTGGAAACCCTGCCCTGGGACACGCTGGCACGCTACCGTCTGATCGAGATCATCGCCCTGTGGGAAGGCCGCGTCACGTCACGTCATCTGGGCAACGCCTTCGGGATAGCACGCCAGCAGGCGTCACGCGTCATGAAGACCTATCGCGAGACCGTCGCCGAACACAATCTTGAATATGATCCCGTGATCAAGGGCTACCGCCCCTCCGCCAATTTTCACCCGATGCTGACGCGGGGTGAGGTGGATGAATATCTGCAGCTGCTCGGCAATCATGACAATCTGAATCCCCACTTCACCGGACTCGGACTCGGTCAGGCCAACACCGAGGCGCTCCGCTTGCCGTCCCGCAGCGCCAGCCCGCCCGTGGTCCGGACATTGATTGAAGCGGCCAGCCAGGGAGCACGCCTGGAGGTCACCTACGCCTCTTTGAACTCCCCTCAGGGGGAAGAGCGTATCCTGTGTCCACATACGCTGGTCTATGCCGCAGGTCGCTGGCATGTGCGGGCCTTCTGTGAGAAGAACCGGGCTTTTCGCGACTTCGTGCTGTCTCGATTCCGCGATGTCCCTGAGCTGTTCGGCGAGGCCCTTGAAGGCAGTCAACGTGAATTCGATGACGGCTGGGAAACCCGGGTCACCCTGCGCCTGGGGGCAGACCCTCGCCTGACGCCAGATGAGCGTGGCCTGATCGAACAGGACCACGGCATGGTCGACGGCGAGCTTCACCTCCCGACTCGCGGCGCCCTCGTCCAGTATGTGCTGCGTGAGCTGGGCATCAATCCGGATTATCTGGATGAGTCGCCCCGTGCGCAGCAATTGGTGGTGTTGAATCATGCCGAGATCAGCGACTGGTTGTTCGTCAGCTCCAGCGCCTGAAACGATGGCTTGCAGGACTATCCAGCGCTGAGTGAAGTTTATATGATGACTTCTGCACACAGTCCTTCGCCTACCCGGCGGAGGGCTGTTTTTTTGGTAACTCGCCAGGCCTTGTCAGCAAGGCGCGGATACCACACCTGACAGGAGGTCACATGGCCACACTTCCCTCGATCATCATCAATCGTCTGGATGCCGAACGCCTCGAGCGCCTGATTGATCGCGTCTCGGCTGCCGACCGCCAGGTGGCGGAACAGCTTGAGGACGAACTGGAGCGCGGCGATATCGTCGAGCCTCACGAGGTGCCCGCCGATATCGTCAGCATGAACAGCCGCGTGGAGTTCACGGATCTGACCCGCCAGCAGACCCTGATACGCACACTGGTCTATCCGCACGCCCTGTCAGACCAGCAGGATGGCCTGTCAGTACTGGCGCCTCTGGGAGCCGCTCTGCTGGGGCTGCGGGTCGGTAGCCTCATCGAGTGGCAGCTGCCGGATGGTAGCCTGCACGAGGTACGCATCGAGGCGCTCCACTACCAGCCGGAAAGCGCGGGCGATCTGCACCGCTGACAGCGCCTAGCGCATCAGCAGGCGGCGGATCAGACCATGGATGGCGCGTGCTGCCGGCCCGTCGGCATAGGGCGGATACATCAGCTTCGCGCCATTCATGCGCCCCTTGGCAAAGACGCCCTTGGCCTTGCTCAGCGTCTGGAATCCTTCCCGCCCGTGGTAATGCCCCATGCCGGATGGCCCGATGCCGCCGAACGGCATGTCATCCTGCGCCACATGCAGCAGGGTGTCGTTCAGACACATTCCGCCTGCATGCGTGCCCTCGGTGACCCGCTGCTGTTCGTGCTTGTCGTGGCCGAAGTAGTAAAGCGCCAGCGGGCGTGGGCGCGCATTCACGTAGGCCATCGCAGCGGACAGCTCATCCACCGCCGCGTCCGGCAGCGCGACAATCGGCAGCAGCGGCCCGAAGATCTCCTCCTGCATCACCCGCATCTCATCCGTCACCTCAAGCAGTGCCAGCGGCGGCATCAGACGCTTCTCGACCAGCACCGGGTCATCCCAGTCAGGGCTGTCGAGCAGTGGCCTGAGCGTCGCACCCTTGGCCAGTGCATCCTCGAGCACTTCCCTCACGCGCTGGTATTGACGCTGATTGATGATGCGCGAGTAATCCTGCGTCTCGGCGAAGCGCGGATAGAAGCGCTGGAAGCACTCCCCCAACGCCTGAACCAGCGACTCGATCTGATCTTCCGCACACAGCACGTAATCCGGAGCGACACAGGTCTGGCCGGCATTCATGCCCTTGCCGAAGGCAAGACGTGAGGCCGCCTCGCGGCGCTGCGCGTCGTCCGCCATCAACTGGCGCGACATGATCACCGGCGACTTGCCGCCCAGCTCCAGCGTGACGGGGGTCAGATTCTCCGCCGCGGCGCGCATCACATGCCGGCCCACCGCCGTGCTGCCGGTGAACAGCAGGTGGTCGAAGGGCAGTGCCGAGAAGGCCGCCGCGACCTCGGCCTCGCCGGTCACCACCGCGACCTGCACTTCCTCGAAGGCATCCGCGAGCATGCCGCGCAGCGCCTCGGCGGTTTCCGGCGTGAATTCGCTCATCTTGATCATCACCCGATTGCCGGCGCTCAGCGCGCTGATCAAGGGGCCGATCGCCAGATACAGCGGATAGTTCCACGGCACGATGATGCCGACCACACCAAGTGGCTGGTAGACGACACTTGCACTGGCTGGCTGGAAGGCGGCGCTGACGTGGCGCTTCGAGGGCTTCATCCAGCCCTTCAGGTGACGGCGTGCATGGCGAATGCCCTCGTAGCTCGGTACCAGTTCCGCCAGGCGTGTCTCGTGAGCACTGCGATGACCGAAATCTCGGCTGATGGCCGCGACCAAGGCCTCCTCGTGCGCATTGAGGGCATCACGCAGCGCTGCCAGCCAGCCACGCCGCTCCTCGGCACTCGGCATCGGCGCGTGGGCGAAGGCTGCTCGCTGAGCGTCCAGCAACTCACGCATGCGAGCCATCTCGGCCTCTCCCTCGTGGTCTGATGAGGCAGTCGCAGCGTCGGAGGTGGCAGGCAGGTCGTCAACAGCACGGGGGTCTACAGGGGAAGCAGGCGTCATGAGCGTATCCGGTGGGAGCTGTCGAGAATGACAGACGTCGTCGTGGCTCACTCCGTTTTAGAACACTCGTTTGATGGCGTCAAAGAAAGTCTGCACGACAGTCCACGCAAGCCAGAATGCAAGAAGCCCCCGCACCGTGAGGTGCGAGGGCTTCTCGGATGTCATCCTGCCGATAGGCCGATGACGGAATTCGTTGGCGCGCCCAGCAGGATTTGAACCTGCGACCCCTGCCTTCGGAGGGCAGTACTCTATCCAGCTGAGCTATGGGCGCGCATGCCATGGTTGCGGAGAACCAAGGCGCGCTTATGGTAACGTCTTGATTCTACGTTGTCGAGATATCACGCCCGTCACACGGTTGCCGCTCCCTCGGCCAGCGCTATACTGGCTCGATACACAGCCTTCAAAAGGTGCACCTCATGCAAGCTCGCCAGCCATCCGCGTCATTCCTCACGCGCTCATCCCTGCCGGTTTCCCTGAGCGCGATGCTGTTCAGCGTGCTTGTCAGTTCACAGGCGCTCGCCGCGGACAATTCGCATGACGCCATCGCCGAGCGCCTCAAGCCGGTGGGTGAGCTATGCCTGAAAGGTGAGAGTTGCGCAGGTGACATGGCCGGAGCGGGCCAACAGCCGTCTGCGGCGGCGGAGACTGACTCCGCCCGTGCTGCCAGCGCGATCGACGGTGAGAAGGTCTACGGCGGTATCTGCATGGCCTGCCATACCACGGGCGCGGCAGGCGCACCGCGTCTGGGTGAGGCCGGCGACTGGGAAGCGCGTCTCGCCAAGGGCGACGAGACGCTCTATACCCATGCCATCGAAGGTTTCAATGCCATGCCGGCCAAGGGCGGCAACCCGGCGCTGTCCGATGAGGAAGTGAAGGCCGCCGTGGACTATCTGCTCGACTCCGTGCGCTGACCCTCGAGCGCGACTAACCGAGCAGGGAACGCAGGCCCGCGATGGCATCCCGACCGCGGGCCACCTTCTTCTCCTGATCCTGCGGCTTGTCGGCACGCCCTTCCCACTCGAGATCCTCGGGGGGCAGCTCGTCCAGGAAGCGACTCGGCACGCAGTCCATCATCTCGCCATAGGTCTTGCGCTGCCGGGCCAGTGTCAGCACCAGCGTGCGCCGTGCCCGCGTGATGCCGACATAGGCGAGGCGACGTTCCTCCTCAACCGTCTCCATCTCGATGGAGTTGCGGTGCGGCAACAGGTCTTCCTCCAGCCCCATCACGTAGACGTGCGGGAATTCCAGGCCCTTGGAGGCATGCAGCGTCAGCAGCTGCACACGGTCCGAATCGTCCTCCTCGGCCTGCTGCTCGAGAATGTCGCGCAGCACCAGACGTGAGATGGCCGCCGCGACATCACCGGTCTCGGTGTCACCGACCATCGCCTCGCTGCCCTCAAGCTCTTCCACCTCCTCCTGGGGATTGCCGCTGATCGACTTCTCCAGCTGGTCGATCAGGATCCAGACGTTGGCCATGCGCCGCTCGGCGATCTTGGGGGCACTGGCGTTCTGATACAGCCAGCCCTCGTAATCCACTTCATGAAACAGCTCGCGGATCGCGCTGATCGACTGACCGGCGTCCATCTCGCGACGCACGCGGTCCAGCGTGTGGGTGAAGCGACCCAGCCTGTCCAGGGCGCGCTCGCTGAGCTGCTCACGCAGGCCCATCTCGCTGCAGGCGGCGTAGAGTGACACGCCACGCCCGGTGGCGTAGTTGGCCAGCTTCTCCAGCGTGCCCGGCCCGACTTCGCGTCGCGGCACGTTGACGATGCGCAGGAAGGCATTGTCGTCCGCCGGGTTGATCAACAGACGCAGATAGGCCATCGCATCCTTGATCTCGTTGCGCCCGAAGAAGGAGGTACCGCCGGAAAGCTTGTAGGGAATCTGATAGTGCTGCAGCTTCAGCTCCAGGAGGCGCGCCTGGAAGTTGCCACGATAGAGCACCGCGAAATCACGCCACTCGGCGCCTTCCTTGATGCGCCGCGTCAGGATCTCCCCCGCCACGCGCTCGGCCTCAGCCTCTTCGTTGCGATTCATGATGATGCGGATCGGGTCGCCATCGCCCATCTGCGACCACAGCGTCTTGTCGTAGACGTGCGGGTTGTTGGCGATCAGGGTGTTCGCCGCGCGCAGGATGATGCCGGTGGAGCGATAGTTCTGCTCCAGCTTGATCAGATTGAGGCGCGGGAAATCCTCGCCGAGGGTGACGAGGTTCTCGGGGCGCGCGCCACGCCAGGCGTAGATGGACTGATCATCGTCCCCCACCACGGTGAAGGTCTGACGCTCCTGCATCAGCATCTTCACCAGCAGGTACTGACTGATGTTGGTGTCCTGATACTCATCGACCAGCATGTAGTGGATGCGCCGTTGCCAGCGTGCCAGCACCTCGGGGTGGTCACGGAACAGCACCACCGGCAGCAGGATCAGGTCATCGAAGTCCACCGCGTTGTAGGCCTTGAGATGCCGGTTGTAGGCCTCGTAGATCACTGCGGCGTACTGGGCGTCTTCATCCTCGGCATGCGACAGCGCCGCCCCGGGCAGGATGAGGTCATTCTTCCAGGTGGAAATCTGGCTCTGCACCGCATTGATCTGCTCGGCGTCGGTGTCGGCTTCCTTGTGCATCAGCTCCTTGATCAACACCTTGGCGTCATCGGTGTCGAACAGCGAGAAGCCCGGCTTGTAGCCCAATGTCTTCAGCTCGCCGCGGATGATGGTCAGGCCGAGGGTGTGGAAGGTCGAGACGATCAGCCCGTGGCCCTCGCGGCCCTTGAGCATCTTGCCGACTCGCTCCTTCATCTCGCGCGCCGCCTTGTTGGTGAAGGTCACGGCGGCGATGTTGCGTGCCTTCATGCCGCATTCCTGCACCAGATAGGCGATCTTGGTCGTGATCACGCTGGTCTTGCCGGAACCGGCCCCTGCCAGTACCAGACAGGGGCCATCGATGGCACGCACGGCTTCCTGCTGGCGGGGATTGAGCTTGGCGAGGCGATCACGGATCTCGGTCATCACGGTGTCCTGCTGGGCGAGGAAATCAATCGAAGAAACATCTCTGGCGGTGCCGGGCACGACCGGGCAGCGCACTCAATCGAGCTGCACGGCCCCGGCAAAGTCGAGCTGACGCCAGCTTTCGTAGACGACGACGGCGACGGCATTCGACAGATTCATGCTGCGGCTGTCGGCCAGCATCGGCAGGCGCAATACCTGCTCGCGGGGGAGACTGTCGAGCATCGCCTGTGGCAGGCCGCGCGTCTCCGGGCCGAACACCAGCGCATCACCGGCCTGGAAGCTGGCCTCATGTGGCGCGGTGCGGCCCCGCGTCGAGAGCGCGAAGATCCGCGCAGGCTTCACGCTCGCGACGAAGGCCTCGAGGCAGGCATGGCGCTGGACACGTGCCCACTCATGATAATCGAGTCCGGCACGCCGCAGGCGCTTGTCCTCCAGCTCGAACCCGAGCGGCTCGATCAGATGCAGGCGAAAGCCGGTATTGGCGCACAGGCGGATGATGTTGCCGGTATTGGGCGGAATCTCGGGCTGATAGAGCACGATATCGAGCATGAGCGAACTCGCGGCAGATGACGAAACAGGGCGTTGGCAGGCCAGCATTCCCCTCATGGCAGCACCGCCCGCCAGGACAACGCAAAGCGGGCCCCGAAGGGCCCGCCATCTTACCGCAATGCGCATCCGTCGCGCAGGGCGGGAATCAGAACTGCAGACGCATGCCGACCAGCGGGCCGGAATCCAGCGTGCGCTCGTCACGGTTGTCGAAGTCCGCCTTCACCTTGCGGTAGCCGACATAACCTTCGACGTTGTCGATGACCTGGTAGCGGGCGCGCAGACCGTACTCGTAGCTGTGCTCCAGCTCGTCGCTGGTCACGACGTTCGGGGTGACGTAGCCATAGCCACCCAGCGAGACGCGCGGCGCGCCCGGCAGGTAGTAGTAGCCATAGCCGCCCAGGCCCAGACCGCCGCCGTCACCGTGGTCGGTGTCGTACTGGCTCCAGCGTGCGCCGAGGCCCACGTCGTATTCGCTGGTGCGCTCGGTGCCCAGCAGCTGGACGTGACCGGCGGTGACATCATCGTGGTCATCGCTGGACAGGATACCGCCGCCGAGCTGGACGCCGTTGCTGATCTCGCCGTTCAGCTCGCCCTGGACGGCTTCACTGTTGAGGTTGAGATCGGCGTTGCCGGCGAGTGCCGGGGCGGACAGGCTAGCGGCAAGGATAGCTGCCGAAAGGCCGAGAATGTTACGGTAAGCTGTCATGTGCATGTCTCTCTACGTGACTGGGAAATGTGGTGTGCGCGGGTCATGAGCGCTCTCAGGCGCTCTGGAGACCGTACTGCGCACGATAGTCGCGGATAGCTGCCGCGTACCCAGACAGTTCCTGCTGTGCGTATTGCTCAAGATACTCCAGCACCTGGTCGAGCGTCACGATACTGACCACGGGCATGGAGAAACGTGCTTCCACTTCCTGGATGGCACTGTTCGCTTTCAGGCCACCCTGTCCATCCGGAGCACGCTCCTGACGGTCCAGAGCGATCACGACCCCCGCCGCCTTGGCACGCTCGGCGTGGATGATCTCCATCACTTCGCCGATGGCGGTACCGGCGGTGATGACGTCATCGATGATCATCACGCGGCCTTCCAGGGGCGCGCCGACCAGCGAGCCGCCTTCACCATGCGTCTTGGCTTCCTTGCGATTGAAGGTAAACGGCATGTCGCGCTGATGGTGGTCGGCCAGCGCGACGGCCGTCACGGCACCCAGCGGGATGCCCTTGTAGGCAGGGCCGAACAGCACGTCGGCCTCCAGGCCCGAGTCGACGATGGCGCGGGCGTAGAAACGGCCCAGGCGCGCCAACGCCTGACCGGAGCGGAACAGGCCAGCATTGAAGAAGTAGGGGCTCACCCGCCCGGACTTGAGCGTAAACTCGCCAAACCGCAGCACGTCCTGCTCGATGGCAAACTCAATGAACTCCCGCTGGTAGTCCTGCATCCGATATCACCTTTGAATTCGTTAGCCATTTACCAAATCGTCTAAAGCTCGGGTATCATACAGGCGCGACGAACCAGGGACCACGTATGAAAATCGCTACAGTTAACGTCAATGGTATTCGAGAAGCGGTCAGCCGCGGCTTCCTCGACTGGCTTGCCAGTCAGGACGCCGACGTCGTCTGCATCCAGAACCTCAAGGCCAAGAGCTTCGAGCTCGACGACAGCATCCTCTACCCGGAAGGGTATGAAGGCTACTTCCTTGACGCCGAGAAAGACGGCTTCTCGGGCGTAGGCCTCTACTGCCGCCAGATTCCCAAGGCCATCATGTATGGACTGGGCTTCGAGCAGTGCGACAACGAAGGCCGCTACCTGCAGGCCGATTACGACCGCTTCAGCATCTGCTCCTTCCTGATGCCTGACGGCAGTGATCCGGACGCCAAGGGCGCCTTCATGGAGCAGTATCAGGAATACCTCAGCAAGCTGCGCCGCAAGCGTCGTGATTACATGATCTGCGGCACCTGGCATGTGGCCCACAAGACCGTCGATCTCGCCAACTGGTCCGACAACCAGATGACGCCCGGCTTCAAGCCGGAAGAGCGCGCCTGGATGGATCAGGTCTTCGGCCCGATCGGCTTCATCGATGCCTTCCGTGAGGTCAATCGCGAGGCTCACCAGTACTCCTGGTGGCCGGCGCTGGACAGTGACCAGCCGCGCGCCCGTCAGGAAGGCTGGCGCCTGGACTATCAGGTCATCGACCCGAACCTGCGTCGTCACATCAAGGACGCATGGATCGATACCGACGCGACCTTCAGCGAATTCGCACCGGTGATCGTCGAGTACGACCTCGAACTGTGATCCGTCGCGTCTCGCCTTGAGCGCTCGGCCTCGGGCCACCCTGCCAGTCGCATGATGTGCCATCCGGCACTGACGAAAACGCCCCCACCGCGCAAGCGATGGGGGCGTTTTCCGTCGGGTCCCGAAAAAGGACTCAGGCCTCGGCGGGCATGCCCAGCGCCGCACGCTGCGCGGCGAACAGCTCCGCTCCGGTCCGCTCGGCGAGATCCAGCAGCGCGTTGAGCTCGGCGCGATCAAAGGCTGCGCCTTCGGCCGTGCCCTGCACCTCGATCAGCCCCTTGCCTTCCGCCATCACCACGTTCATGTCGGTATCGGCCTTGCTGTCTTCCGGATAGTCGAGATCCGTGACCGGCACGCCCTTGTAGATACCGACGGACACGGCGCTGACCAGACTCACCAGCGGGTCGGTCTTGATCTTGCGCTCACGCTGCAGGCCCTGCAGCGCATCGACCAGCGCCACACAGCCACCGGTGATCGCCGCGGTACGCGTGCCGCCATCGGCCTGCAGCACATCGCAGTCGATGGTGATGGTGTATTCGCCCAGCTTCTTGAGATCTACCGCAGCGCGCAGCGCACGGCCGATCAGACGCTGGATCTCCACCGTACGACCGCCCTGCTTGCCACGCGCCGCCTCACGATCACTGCGGGTGTGGGTCGCGCGCGGCAGCATGCCGTACTCGGCGGTCAGCCAGCCCTTGCCGGAACCGCGCAGCCAGCGCGGCACGCCCGCCACGACAGAGGCGGTGCACAGTACGCGGGTATCCCCGAACTCCACCAGCACCGAGCCCTCGGCGTGACGAGTGAACTCACGGGTCAGGCGGATCTCGCGCGGCTGCTCCGGGGTGCGGCCACTGGGGCGGATCACGTTGGCTTCGCTCATGGGGATTCCTTTGTTGCAGTCTTCGGGAGGCCAGAGTCTACACGCCACGCCCACGGGCGACGACCTTCACCGCACACCGGGCCGCCCGCCCGAGAGCACTGGGCGCTCAAGAGCGGCGAGCGTACACTTCAAGACAATCATCACGGACGCTTCATGCTCCGCCCCTTCTTCCCGACTGCCAACCGACAGGAGCACGTCATGGTCCACAGCATGACCGCCTTCAGCCGCCAGACCCATGAAGCCGACTACGGCACCCTGACACTGGAACTGCGCTCGGTGAACCAGCGTTATCTGGAACCGCACTTCCGCCTGCCCGACAGCCTGCGCGAACTCGAAAGCGCCTTCCGCGAAGGCCTGCGCAAGCGCCTCAATCGCGGCAAGGTCGAACTCTCGCTGCGCTTTGACGCCGAAGCCGGTGCCGACAGCCTCGCCGTCGATGCCAGACGCCTTGGCGAACTCAGTCGCGTGCTCGCCGAAGTCGGCCAGCACTGCCCGGACGCCCCTCAGCCCTCACGCCTCGCCCTGCTCGACTATCCCGGCGTACTGGTACGCGAAGGCGCTGATCAGGAGCGCATCAAGGCCGATGCCTTGAGTCTGTTCAAGCGCGCGCTGGACGAGCACATCGAAGGCCGCGCCCGCGAAGGCGAACGCCTCGCCGAACTCATCACCGCTCGCCTCGACAGCGTCGACAGCCACGTCGCCGAAGTCCGCCGCCTGATGCCGGACATCCTCGCCCGACAGCGTGAAACCCTGCTCGCTCGCCTCGAGGAAGTTCGCGCCACCCTCGACCCGCAACGCCTGGAAGCCGAACTGACCCTGATGGCCCAGAAGGCCGATGTCGATGAAGAACTCGACCGCCTCGACACCCACGTCAGCGAAGTCCGTCGTCAGCTCACCCAGAAGGGCCCCATCGGCCGCCGTCTCGACTTCCTGATGCAGGAACTCAACCGCGAAGCCAACACCCTCTCCTCCAAATCCGTCGTCGCCGACACCACCCGCTGCGCCGTCGAGCTCAAGGTGCTGATCGAGCAGATGCGCGAGCAGATTCAGAATATCGAGTGATAGCAAAGCAGGTGAAAACTTATTGTTCCACCATACTGGATAAAAAACCAGTCAAGCCTGGAACCGAGCCATCAATCGGAATACAATAGTGGCAATTCGTCACAGTTTTCACCCAGAGGAATTTCCATGTCCCTACTCCAAAGCCCAGCCACATCGACATTGAACCATCAGGATCCGTACTCCTATTACGGGCTCGAGGGGCGCGAGCTGCTTGAAAAAGTACTAGAGATCTATGATCAGGGGACTGTAGCTAACGTATTAAAGTCTGTGCATAACAAGTGGTGTCGAGAAACGCTAAATCGCACAATAAAAGGAAAAGCTGACACTTCCTTAAGCTGGGACGAGGCTCAAGCTTTAATAAAAATGCTGCCGCAAAAGCCGCAGCACTACGGAAATGCAGATTTCACTTTCATTGACCTATTTGCAGGGATTGGCGGAATACGTAAGGGTTTTGACGCTGTAAAGGGAGAATGCGTTTTCACTTCAGAGTGGGACAAATTTGCTGTCCGCACTTATAAAGCCAACCATTATTGTGATCCGGTCACGCATCGATTCAACCGCGATATTCGAGATATCACCTTATCTGGAAATTTAGATATTGATGAAGAAACAGCGTACAAAAATATTGATAGAGAGATCCCTGATCACGATGTTCTACTAGCAGGTTTTCCGTGCCAGCCTTTCTCTCTAGCGGGCGTCTCTAAGAAAAACTCCTTGGGGCGCAAGCATGGGTTCGAGTGCGATGCTCAAGGTACATTGTTCTTTGATGTGGCCCGCATTATTGCAGCGAAGCGTCCACCAGCTTTTGTGCTAGAGAATGTAAAAAACCTCAAGAGTCATGATAAAGGCAATACATTTAAAGTGATTTGTGAAGCACTAGACGAGCTAGGTTATGATGTCGCAGATGTAAATGCTCCGAAGGGGAAAGACCCTAAAGTTATCGATGCTAAGTATTTTATCCCTCAGCACCGCGAACGTATCGTGCTTGTTGGTTTCCGTCGCGATCTCAAAATACACGCAGGATTCACTCTTCGCGATATAGAAAAATTATACCCGAAAGATAAACCTAGCTTTGGCGATATACTTAGCAAAGAGGTTTCAGACAAGTACATACTTACGCCAAAGCTATGGGAATATCTTTATCGTTATGCGCAAAAGCATCGTGAAAAGGGTAATGGCTTTGGCTTTGGTTTAACACGCCCTGATGATACAGCACGCACACTTTCCGCACGTTATCATAAGGATGGTTCCGAGATTTTAGTCGACCGTGGATTTAATGATAACAAGCCTTTTAGCTCTGAAAAAAATATGGAAAACCGTCCTCGCCGTCTAACTCCACAGGAATGTGCTAGGTTAATGGGATTTGATAAAGTTGGTGAAAGTAAATTTATAATCCCAGTTTCTGACACTCAGGCCTATCGTCAATTTGGAAACTCCGTAGTTGTTCCTGTGTTCCAAGCTGTAGCTGAACTCGTTAAGCTCAGAATTGCCCAGCTAGCCAGTAGCGACAAAGCAGACGCGCCGCGTCAAAGAGAACTAAAATTTCTCACTACTGAAAATCAACTTTAGGATATTGGAAGTAGACACTTGTGACTGCTCAAAGTCTCAACCAAAAGACAAATAAAGATCATGAAAAAGCATCACCAAAACCACCACCAAAAAAATTAAAATATAAGTGCAATCAAGCATCAATCACGATATTTCACTTGAGGATATATCCCTACGACATATAAACACCTAAGTTAAGCCAGAGCTTGCACAGGACAAAAACTAGTAGTAATATAAGAGCTTCATAGAAGCTCTTATATAGGTAAGTCATGCCAAATTATTTTGATAATTTTCATTACGCAACAAAAAGAATTGCACCTAATGATATAAGAAAAGGGGCTTTTTTCGTAACTAATGAGCAGCAAGAAATACTTGAGATGGCCGCAATATTTGCAGAAACAGAAGAAAATACAGACCAAACTCTTCCTGCAAATAAAAGATATACTGCTCGTATTGGTCGCTGGGTAAACAATAATGAAATTGCCCAATTCACTTACTATGCATCAAACAGGAACGTTGAGCGCCCATCTGAACCAAGAATCGGAAGAATAACAAGTAGACTAACCGAAGGAGATTACCTAACATTAATTTGGGATGGATACAATATATCGTTCTATACATCTAGCGACAACAATGCCTTTCCACCCGACCGTTTAGAAAAACTTCCCTCTGATTATATCCCTCAAAAAACTCCCGGATACGCTCAATGGAAAAGAGATACAAGGGTAATGATACAGGCGAAGGAAAGAGCGAATTATCAATGCGAATACCCTAACTGTAGTTGGATCCCTTTTTTGGATTCTTCTAATAAAAATTATATAGAAACACATCACATCATACCATTGGCTATGGGTGGACCAGATATTTTAGAAAACTGTATTGCACTATGCCCGGGGTGCCACAGGCAAGCGCATTATTCATCGCCGGAAGAACAAGAAAAAATGCGAAAAATTTTTAAAAGAATACGTGGACTGTCTCACTCCTAGAGTCTAAAAGTGTCTCAGCTTACCAACTCCCAAATCCGTTCCAGAATGATGGCCTCGATACGAGGCAAGAATACCAGCCCCGAGTTGGCGATACGTCGCTACCTCCATGCTCGGGGCTTTCGGTATCAGCTTCATCGTGGGGATCTTCCCGGAAAACCTGATCTTGTGCTTCCAAAGCACCGGCTCGCGATCTTTGTGAATGGGTGCTTCTGGCATAGGCACAAAGACTGCTTTTACGCCTCATCACCTGCGACTAACAAGACGTTCTGGAAGGAAAAGTTGGAGGGTAATGTGGCTCGTGATTGGCGGAAGTGGGCTGATTTGGTGAGTCATGGGTGGCGAGTGCTAGTCATCTGGGAATGTGGTCTGAAGCATTGCTCAGATGACCTGGAATCTGTCGTTAACATCATCACAGGCGAAGACCCCTTCCATCAGTGGCCTTCCTCGCCGCCAAGGACACGTCCTACGTCAAGCAATTGAAACTCTGCCCGACAGGCGCCATCTTGTTTGCATCCCTCAGCTGAGGGCTTTTCCGCTCAAGGAGTCAGGCATGTCTATCGAACAAGTGCTGTACCGTGCAGAAGCCACTACCACTGGGGGTCGTGAAGGCAAGTCGCGTTCTTCCGATGGGGCGTTGGATGTCACCCTGAGCACGCCGAAGGAGCTGGGCGGTGGTGGCGGTGAAGGCACCAACCCGGAGCAGCTGTTCGCGGCGGGGTATTCTGCCTGCTTCATCGGTGCCATGAAGCACGTGGCCAGCACTGACGGCGTGACGCTGCCGGAAGGCCTGGAGATCACCGGCAAGGTGGGTATCGGCCAGATTCCGGCCGGTTTCGGTATCGAGGTGGCGCTAGATATCAGCCTGCCGGGCATGGACAAGTCCGAGGCGGATGCGCTGGTCGAGAAGGCGCACCAGGTGTGCCCTTACTCCAACGCGACGCGTGGCAATATCGATGTGACGCTGAACGTCAGCGTCTGATGACTGACGTCTGATCGCCAGACACGAAAACGCCGCCCCTCGGGGCGGCGTTTTTGATGGTGCGACACGCTCATTGCTCTCGAGCGTGCGAGCCGATCAGACGCCCTGCTCACGCGCCATGCGGCGGGCAATCAGCGGAGCGTTCCACAGGCTGGGCAGCAGAATCAGTGACACCGGCACGGCGGTGACGACGATGAAGGATTGCAGCGCATTGATGCCGCCATCGCCCATCGAGATCAGCAGCGCCGCGACCACGCCCATCATCAGGCTCCAGAACACGCGCACGCCACGCGGCGGATTGTCGTGACCGCTCATCACCATCGAGACGGCGTAGGTCATCGAGTCACCGGTGGTGGCGACGAACAGCGTGGTCAGCACCAGGAACAGTACCGAGATGGTGAAGCCGAACGGCAGTTGCTGGGTGATGGCGATCAGCGCTGCCGGCAGGTTGAAGCCGGTGAACGGGCCGGAGACGCTGCCCGGGTTGCTCAGCTCGAAGGCGAGACCGCTGCCACCGATGATGGTGAACCACAGGCAGGTGACCAGCGGCGAGATGACCGCGATCAACAGCACCATCTGACGCAGGGTACGGCCACGCGAGATGCGCGCGACGAACATCGCCATCAGCGGACCATAGCCGATGAACCAGCCCCAGAAGAACAGCGTCCAGCCATTCAGCCAGCCATCGTCAGCACGGAAGGTGGACATGGAGACGAAGTCGCCGACGTAGCGCACCAGCCCTTGCGGGAAGGCATCCAGCAGGAAGCCGGTCGGGCCCATGATCAGGATGAACAGCAACAGCGCGCCGCCGAGCAGGACATTGGTGCTGCTCAGGAACTGGATGCCACGGGTCACGCCGCTCACCGCTGACAGGGTGTAGATGACGGTCAGCACGAGCAGCAGGGTGAGCTGGGTCGCGTAGGTATCGGGGATGCCGAACAGCGCGTTGAGCCCATAGCTGACCTGCAGGCCAAGGAAGCCGATGGGGCCGACGGTACCGGCGACCACCGCCAGCACGCAGCAGGCATCCACCAGCGCGCCGACGGGGCCACGCATGACGCGGTCGCCGAACAGCGGGTAGAGCAGCGTACGCGGCTTGAGCGGCAGGCCCTTCTCGTAGTGCAGGTACATGAAGATGATGCCGGTCAGGCTGCCGAGCATCGCCCAGGCCAGGAAGCCCCAGTGCATGAAGCTCTGCGCCAGCGCGTTGTAGGCGGCATCGGCGTTGCCCGTCGGGGCATCGGCGCCGAACACCGGCGGCGGCGAGGTGAAGTGAGCGATCGGCTCGGCCGCTGCCCAGAAGACACCACCGCCCGCCAGCAGCGTGCACAGGATGATGGCCATCCAGCGCAGCGTCGAGATATCCGGCGCGGCGAGTCCACCCATGCGCACCCGTCCGGTGCGGCCGATGGTCAGCACGATGGCGATGACGAAGGTCGCCAGCATCAGCGCTTGCCAGTAGGCACCGAAGTAGTGGGTCGAGACACCGAAGGCACTCTGGATGAGCGCGGAGACACCGTCGAGATCGACCAGTGCGGCGATGGCGAACAGCGCCAGCACGCCACCACTGATGATGAAGACAGGCCAGTCGATACCTTGCGGGGAGTGTGCGGAATCAGCGGGGGGAGTTACCGGTGTGGCGGAGCCGGACGAAACAGTCCGGGAAGAATCCGTCATTAGTCAGCCTCTGGGCATGATCTGAGTGACGGTGCAGTGTATCAGTCGAGACAGAAGGAAATAGGCGATAAGCGGTTGTTTTTACACCTATGTAACGCGACGTATCATCAAGCCTACAGCCGTTTTACATTCTTGGCGCGCCGTAACATGACGCATCTTTCGAGTCGTGCCCCTTCGCGCCGCTTGTGCCCTCAGTCCCTCTCCTCATGAAGACGCCGCCCTGGAGGGCGGCGTCTTCTTTCTCGTCATCGGATGACATGGCCCTGCCTATCCTGCCGGGCGAATCATGCCGGCCAAAGTCATGTCGGATGAGTCATGAGGATGAATCAGAGTCCTTGCTCGCGGGCCATCCTGCGCGCGATGCCGGGCGCATTCCACAGGCTCGGCAACAGGATCAGCGAGACCGGCACGGCGGTGACGACGATGAAGGATTGCAGTGCATTGATGCCGCCATCGCCCATCGAGATCAGCAAGGCTGCCACCACGCCCATGATCAGACTCCAGAACACGCGCACGCTGCGCGGCGGGGCGTCGTGACCACTCATCACCATCGAGATGGCATACGTCATCGAGTCGCCAGTGGTGGCCACGAACAATGCCGACAGAATCAGGAACATCACGGACATGATGAAACCGAACGGCAGCTGCTGGGTGATGGCGATCAAGGCCGCCGACAGGTTGAAGCCGGTGAACGGGCCGGACACGCTGCCGGGATCGGCCAGCTCGAAGGCCAGACCGCTGCCACCGAGAATGGTGAACCACACGCAGGTCGCCAGCGGCGACAGGAGAGTGATCAACCACACCATCTGGCGCAGCGTGCGGCCCCGCGAGATACGCGCGACCAGCATCGCCATCAGGGGTCCGAAACCGATGAACCAGCCCCAGAAGAACAGCGTCCAGCTGTTCAGCCACCCAGTGTCCGCGCGAAAGACCGCCATCGGCGCGATGTGTTTCAGGTAGTCCACCATGCCCAGCGGGAAGGCCTTGAGCAGGAATTCCGTCGGTCCCATGATCAGGATGAACAGCAACATCGCGCCGCCGATCAGCACATTGGCGCTGCTCAGGAATTGAATGCCGCGCATGACACCACTCACCGCTGACAGGGTGTAGACGGCGGTCAACATGGCCAACAGCACCAGTTGCGTCGTGTAGGTGTCGGGAATGCCGAACAGCGCGTTGAGCCCGAAGCTGAGCTGGATGCCGAGAAAGCCCACTGGCCCCACGGTGCCCGCGATGACCGCCAGCACGCAGCAGGCGTCCACCAGCGCTCCCGCAGGTCCACGCATCACCCGGTCGCCGAACAGCGGATAGAGCAGCGTGCGCGGCTTGAGCGGCAGGCCCTTCTCATAATGGAGATGCATGAAGACCACGCCGGTCAGGCTGCCCAGAACCGCCCAGCCGAGAAATCCCCAGTGCATGAAGCTCTGCGCCAGCGCGTTGTAGGCAGCATCGAGATTGCCCACGGCGGCGTCCGGGCCGAACACCGGCGGCGGCGAGGTGAAGTGGGCGATCGGCTCCGCCGCTGCCCAGAAGACGCCACCCCCCGCCAGCAATGTGCACAGGATGGTCGCCATCCAGCGCGGCGTGGAAATGTCCGGCGTGTCCAGGCCACCCAGCACCACCCGTCCCGTGCGACCGAACGTCATGCCGATGGCGACAAGGAAGGTGGCGATCATCAGCGCCTGCCAATAGGCACCGAAGTAGGCGGTCGAGAGATCGAAGGCATGCTGGATGAGCGACGAGACGCCCTCGAGATTGACCAGTGCGGCGATCACGAACACCGCCATCACGCCACCGCTGAGGAGGAAGACGGGCCAGTCGAGGCCCCGGGAGGAAGCGCGGGAAGGGGTAGGGGCTGCTGAAGTTGCGGCGCCGGACGAAAGGGTCCGGGTGGTATCCGTCATTTATCTGCCTCTGGGCATGGTCTGATTAGCCGGGCAGTCTATCAGCCACACCCTTGGCATCGCTGTGACAAGTCCATGATTTTACTGCTGTGTTACGCGAAGTATCACCAAGCCCACAGCGGCATTACATTCTGCCCAACACAAGGACACCGGATTGCCACTCGCCGTGCCTGCCAACTCCTGAGAGGATGAAGCTGACACGTGAGGCATTGCCTGCCCCGCCCCCTCCTTCATCCGCGATAGTGCTCCCTCGATACCATGACATCGCCTCGCCGCCGTGATTTCACCCCCTCGATGAAACTGCGCAACCAGCGTCTGCTTCAGGACGTGACCTGCTCCCGGAGCGCACCGCTCGATGTGGCCTTCGTGCTGCTGGAGCACTTCTCCCTCCCCGCCTTCACCTCCGGGCTGGATGCGCTGGTGACTGCCAATCTGCTCCGTGACGATCCCTTCTATCGCCTGCACACCTGTGGCCTGAACGATGGCAGCGTACGCAGCGATCTGGGCATCGACATCATGCCCGGCCTGACGCTTGCCGAGCTGGACCCCGCCCAGTGCGATCTGCTGATCGTGTGCGGAGGCTATCGCGTGATGCTGGAAGAGATCCCGAAGCTCAACGACCTGCTGCGCCGTGCCGCCCAGCAGGGCTGTCGCCTGGGCAGTCTGTGGAACGGCAGCTACTTCCTGGCCTCGGCCGGGGTGATGGAGGGCCATCGTTGCACCATTCACCCCGAGAACGCGGCGCTGTTCAGCGAGACCTTCCCCGCGCTCGAGCTGTCCCGAGCCCCGCTGGTCGTCGAGGAAGCGCGTCTCAGCAGCGCCAGCGCCGCCAGTGCGCTGGACATGATGCTGGAAGGCATGCGTCAGCGTCACGGAGAGGATCTGGCGCGCAGCGTCGAGGAGATTCTGGCCTGCGAGCGCCCGGCCACGCCCAGTCCGTGGCATGTCGAGCAGACGCTGCCCGCACCGGACAGTCACCTTCCCGAGGCACTGCGCTCCATCCTGGAGTTGATGAGCAGCAACCTCGAGGAGCCGCTGAGCATGACCGACATCTCGCACTGCGTCTCCCTGTCGCGGCGCCAGATAGAGCGGCTTTTCACGCGACATCTGGATACCACGCCATCTCGCCATTATCTGGAGATGCGCCTGACACGCGCCCGCCAGCTGCTGACCCAGGGCAATGCCAGCATCACCGATGTCACCGTGGCCTGCGGCTTCGTCAGCACCACACATTTCAGTCACTGCTTTCGGGATTACTTCGGCATGTCACCGACGCGCGCTCGCCAGAGATGCTGACAGTCCCTTGCCACTGATGAGCCCCAGAAACGCAGAACGCCGCCCCGAAGGGCGGCGTTCTGCGTTGCGACGTCTTGTGCTCACGGGGCTTTCACGGCCTCGCTTCATGCACACATCAGGCGGAAGCCGTCTGCAACTCGCGGCGCTCATGGCGCTGCCCGAGCAGGAAGACGATCAAGCCGGCGATGGCCATGGCCACCCCGACCAGGCCGATGGAGGAGTGGGACGGGCCATACGCGAAGGCCAGGCCACCACACCAGGCGCCCAGCGCATTGGCGATGTTGAAGGCCGCATGATTGAGGGTCGCCGCCATGGTCTGGGCGTCTTCCGCCACATCCATCAGGCGCATCTGCAGCGCCGGTGCCAGGCCGATGCCCGTGCCGACCAGTCCGACGAACAGGATACCGCTCCAGACACCGTCGGCGGCGAAGTAGAAGCCACCCTGTACCAGCGCGCTCCAGATCAGCACGGCAGGAATGGTGCGCATCAGGTCGATGTCCGCAGCACGGCTACCGATCAGGTTGCCGATGATGGTGCCTACCCCGAAGACGGCCAGCACCATCGGCACCAGGTTCTGGGACAGTCCGGCCTGGACGTTGAGCGTCTCCACCGCATAGCTGTAGACACTGAACATGCCGCCGAAACCGATGCAGGCGATGCCGAGGGTATAGAGCACCCGCGGCTTGATCAGCGCGGCCAGCTCGGTCAGCGGCGTCGCGTTCTGATTGCCTGCCTGATAGGGCACGAAACCACGCACCAGCACGGCCGTCGCCAGCGCCAGCAGGCCGACGAGGAGGAACGCGGAATGCCAACCGAACAGACTGCCGAACCAGGTCGCCGCTGGCGCCCCGATGAGAATCGCCACCGTCAGCCCCATCATCACGCGCCCGACGGCACGGCCACGCTCGCCGGCGGGAGCAGCATCCGCCGCCACCAGTGCGGCCACCCCCAGATAGACGCCATGCGGCAGCCCCGCGATGAAGCGCAGCGCGGCGAAGCTGGTCAGTGAGGGGGCCATCAGGCTGGCCACGTTGCTGAGCGCGAACAGCAGCATCAGGCCGATCAACAGGCCACGCCGCGGCAGGCGTGCGCCAAGCGCCGAGATCAGCGGAGCACCGACTACCACCCCCATCGCATAGGCGCTGATGGCATAGCCGACCTGCTGGGATGACACCTGAAAGTCCGCGGCGATGTTGGGCATCAGCCCCATGATCACGAATTCGGTAGTGCCGATGGCAAAGGCACCGAGTGCCAGCGCCAGTTCGGCGATGCGCGGATGGCGCGCAACGGGGGAGGCAGACATGTCCGGGTCTCCTGAAACTTGAAAGGGGATATCACCCGTGTCCGTGCTCATCCGCAGCACCGCTGACAGGTGCAGGCCACGGATGGCATTGCCTGCGCATGGCTGGCGCTACGCAAGGCAAAAGACCGCGCGCCATTCATCATCTGCCAGGAAGGCGGGAATGAATGGCGCGCGGGACAGGTAACAGGTGATGCGCTCGTGCGTGGCGTCTCTCTTGGACGCCTGCTGCACGTCATGGCGCTGCTCTATCGTCTGGCATACGGTATGTGGCCCCCCCCATCAAGTTGCCTTGGGCGAGGCGTCAGCAAACCGTGCGATCCCTCATGGGGCCGAGCCGACTCGCGGGCTGGCCGATGCTTGAGCGATCAATGAAATATACGACCATTGTTGCAGATAACGCCACGCCGGCCCAACCGATTCATCACGACAACTGTGGTGCCGGAAGTGCAACATCGGTACATGACACCGTCATGTCTGCCTGCAGCCCAAGCAGGGGTGAGTGTGCGATAATGCGCCGATTCAGCGACAGCAAGCGGATCCCTTCCATGTCTTCGACATCATCAGCACCCTCCACTGCCGCCAGCAACGCCCGTGGCACTCTCTACATCATTTCCGCGCCCTCCGGCGCCGGCAAGACCACACTGGTCAAGGCATTGCTGGAGCGCATGGACGGCATCGGCGTATCCGTCTCGCACACCACCCGCGGCCAGCGCCCGGGCGAGCAGGATGCCGTCAACTACCACTTCGTGGATGTCGATCACTTCAAGACGATGATCGAGCAGGGCGACTTCTTCGAGCACGCCCAGGTCTTCGACAACTTCTATGGCACCTCGCGTCCGGCGGTCGAAGCTCGCCTGAGCAAGGGCGAGGACGTCATCCTCGAGATCGACTGGCAGGGTGCCCAGCAGGTACGCGCCCAGGTGCCGGAAGCCGTCTCCATCTTCATCCTGCCGCCGTCGCGTGAAGCGCTTCTCGAGCGTCTGTCCGGCCGCGGTACCGATGGGGAAGACGTCATCGCCCGGCGCATGCGTGACGCCGTCAGCGAGATGTCCCACTACGACGAGTACGACCTGATCGTCATCAACGATGATTTTACTCAGGCATTGGACGAGCTGTGCAGTCTGATCACCGCCGAGCGCGCACGCCGCCCGCGCGTCCAGGCGCGCCATGCCGCATTGCTGGACTCCCTGCTCGCCGGATGACGCCCGTGCACGAAGTCCAAACATGACAAGGACTTGTTGCGGCCTACGGTGCTGATCATGCGCGCTCTGGTCGCTTACGCCGCCGAGAGCGCGCCATGTCGCGCCACCGGATAGCGCCCTACTTGTCACGCTACAAGGGCGTCGAGTAGACTCGATTCCCTTTCAGAATCATTGGCCGCTGCGCTGTCTCGCCCCTGGCGGGCTGGCGCAGCGGCATTGTGCTTGCGTCGTGTGCGAGATACTGTCAGATGATCAGGGTATGCGGCCCCTAGCGGTCGCGGCACTCTGCGCTGATTACACGCCGACAGCGAACCCCCGAATATCCCGCTATTGAAGGTGCACTGCCATGGCCCGCGTAACCGTAGAAGATTGCCTCGAGAACGTCGACAACCGCTTCCAGCTGGTGATGATCTCCACTCGTCGTGCCCGTCAGCTGTCACGTGGCAGCCGCAACGCCCAACTGCCGTGGGAAAACGACAAGCCGACCGTACTGGCCCTGCGCGAAGTGGCGGCGGGTCTGGTCAACCGCGACATCCTGAATGAGCCGGTCGAAGCTCCGATCCAGCGCAAGCCGGTGCTGCCGCAGATCGAGGACTGAGCCCCGGCTCTCCCTCTCCTGTACGTGTGCTGATCCGCACCTCCAACGTCGCGCCATCATGGCCATCACGCGGGGTGCGGGCCCGGAACCACCTTGAGCCAAGGCCGCTGAATGTTCACGATCGATGACCTGGCAGACCGCCTGGGCGGTTATCTTCCCGAGGAAGAGATCCGTCAGGTTAGGCGCGCCTTCTATTACGCCGAGCAGGCCCACGATGGCCAGCGCAGGCGTTCCGGTGAACCCTATGTGACCCACCCGCTGGCGGTGGCGAACATTCTCGCCAACATGCACATGGACCATCAGAGCCTGATGGCGGCCATGCTGCACGATGTCATCGAAGACACCAGCGTGACCTTCGAGGCACTGGCCGGCCAGTTCGGCGAGCCGGTGGCCTTGCTGGTCGATGGCGTCTCGAAGCTGACCCAGATCACCTTCGAGGACAAGGCCGTCGCTCAGGCCGAGAACTTCCAGAAGATGGTGCTGGCGATGTCCCAGGACATCCGCGTCATCATCGTCAAACTGGCCGACCGTCTCCACAACATGCGTACCCTCGGTGCCCTGCGCCCCGAGAAGAAGCGGCGCATCGCCCGTGAGACGCTCGAGATCTACGCCCGCGTCGCCAACCGCCTCGGTATCAACACCATCCGTGTCGAACTGGAAGATCTGTCCTTCCAGGCACTGCACCCGATGCGCTCCGAACGCATCAAGCGTGCCGTCACCGCCGCGCGTGGCAATCGTCGTACCCTGATGCGCGAGATCCAGGCCAGCCTGCAGAACGCGCTGGAGCGCGATCAGCTGCCCGGCTCGGTGATCGGCCGTCAGAAGCATCTGCTGTCCATCTACCGCAAGATGCGTGACCAGCAGAAGCCCTTCAATGAACTGATGGACGTGTTCGGCTTCCGCATCATCACTGATGACGTGGACAGCTGCTATCGCATCCTCGGCGTGGTGCACAATCTCTACAAGCCGGTACCGGGACGCTTCAAGGATTACATCGCGATCCCCAAGGCCAATGGCTACCAGAGTCTGCACACCACGCTGTTCGGCATGAACGGCATGCCCATCGAGGTACAGATTCGCACCCGCGAGATGGAAGCGATGGCCAACAACGGCATCGCGGCCCACTGGCTGTACAAGGCCGGGCAGACCGACCGTCCCATCGGCGCGGGCAGCCACGCACGTGCCCGCGAGTGGGTACGCGGCCTGCTCGAGATGCAACGCCATGCCGGCAACTCGCTGGAATTCATCGAGCACGTCAAGAACGACCTGTTCCCCGATGATACCTACGTGTTCACCCCCAAGGGCGACATCATGGAGCTGCCGCGCGGTGCAACGGCGGTCGATTTCGCCTATGCGGTGCACACCGATGTCGGCAACAGCTGCATCGCCTGTCGCATCGATCGTCATCTGGCGCCGCTATCCTCGCCACTGGAGAGCGGCCAGACCGTCGAGGTCATCACCGCACCGGGTGCCAAGCCCAATCTGGCGTGGCTCAACTTCGTCACCACCGCCAAGGCGCGTTCCGCCATTCGCCACTACCTCAAGCATCAGCAGCGCAGCGAGTCCGTGGCATTGGGCCAGCGCCTGCTGATCAAGGCACTCGCCGGCCTGGACATCACCCTCGAACAGCTGCCGCCCCAGCGCCTGGATACCCTGGCGGCGGAGCTTGAGCTGGAAGGCGGGCGTGATGATCTGCTCGAGTCCATAGGTCTCGGTACCCGCGCCGCCTACAGCGTGGCGCAGAGCCTGCTGAACGACAGGATGAGTCCCGCGGCACAGCAGCCCAAGTTCTCGGCCAAGGATGGCAACGTCCAGCCGGAGGACAGTGGCATCGGGCCGATGCAGGTCAGTGGCGGCGACAGCATGGTCACCAGCTATGCACGCTGCTGCCACCCGCTGCCGGGAGAGCCCATCATGGGCCACCTTTCAGCCGGCAAGGGCCTGGTGGTCCATCGTCAGGAATGCAGCAATCTGACCGAGCTGGCCAGCGATCCGGAGCGTGTCTTCCCGCTGACCTGGGCCGAGCAGATCGAAGGCGACTTCACCGTCGCCCTGCGCATCGAAGCCCAGACCCAGCGCGGGCTGATCGCCGAGCTGGCCGAACTCGTCACCGATGCGGAAGCCAATATCGAACGCATCGGCATCGAGGAGCGCGACGCTCACCTGGCCATCGTCAATCTGACCCTGGCGGTACGTGATCGCATTCACCTGGCACGCATCATCAAGCGCATGCGCAACCTGTTGCACGTGGAGCGCATTACCCGCGTCATCAGTTGATCGGATTCAAGGCCGCGTCGTTCGCCACCGGCGGGCGGCGCGGTTTTCGTTTTTGGGACTTCCGCAAGGTCGTCCATGGACACGACGGGCCTCTGCCCGACACCTCGCCGAGACAGGCGAGCAGCGCACTCACAAACACAATCGCAATTCACTGTCACAAGGCAACTGGCACAAGACCAGTAGGAAAGACAGTCACAAGGAGCACAACATGAGCAATCGCGCGATCATCAACACCGACAAGGCACCCGCTGCCATCGGGCCGTACTCCCAGGCCATCAAGGCGGGCAACACCGTCTATCTCTCCGGCCAGATTCCGCTGGACCCGCAGACGATGGAAGTCGTCGAAGGTGGTATCGAGGCGCAGGCGCGTCAGGTGTTCACCAACCTGAGCGCCGTGTGTGAAGAAGCCGCCGGCAGCCTGGGCGACATCGTCAAGCTCAACCTCTACCTGACGGACCTCGATGACTTCGCTCGCGTCAACGCGGTGATGGAAGAGTTCTTCAGCGCGCCCTTCCCGGCGCGTGCCGCCGTCGGCGTCAAGGCACTGCCCAAGGGCGTGGCTTTCGAAGCCGAGGGCGTGATGGTCATCGGCGACTGATCACGGTGGATCTTGCCGCCTGATCTGCCGAAATGCCTGACCTGCTGAAACGTGGTCTGCTGAAACGACAGTGCCCGCCCCGGAAACCCGGGGCGGGCACTGTCAGTTATCGGGCCAGGCAGTCCTAGCTCCTCCCGGCGTCTCGACTTGTCCACAGCCGGTCAGGATGCGTCACGCGCGACCTCCTGTGGACAAGTCAATCGCCGTGCGGCGCTCAGCGCCCGGAAAGCTCGCTCTCCGGTACCGTCACGCCATGTTCCTTGAGCACCTCGGCATAACCCTCGCGGAAGGTCGGGTAACGGAAGCGATAGCCACTCTCGAGCAGCAGCGCATTGCCGCAGCGCTTGCTGGAGCGACGCCGCAGCGGCGACTGGATCACCTCGGTGGATTCGACCTTGAGCTGACGTGCCAACCACGCCATCACCTCGTGCAGCGGTGCACCATCACAGTCGGTGGCCAGGTAGATCGGCTCGACCGGCTTGCCCTCGAGACTCAGTGCGATCAGGTGCGCCAGCACCCCCGCGCAGTCGTCACGATGGATGCGGTTGGAGTAGAGTGGCGGATTGCTGGCGGCGATGCGCCCATCGCGCGCCTGACGGATCAGCATGTCGCGACCCGGCCCGTAGATACCGGAGAAGCGCACCACGGTGCCATTGAGCGAGGAGTCGAGCAGGACCTGCTCGCCTTCCCGCATCAGCTGCCCCGAGAAGCTGGTGGCGTCGGTGGGGGACTGCTCGTCGACCTCTTCGCCTTCCTTCTGGGCGTAGACGGAGGTCGAGGACACGAAGAATACGCGTGTCGGCGGGTTGGCACGCGATTCCAGCTCCGCGACCAGCGCACGAATGCCATCGACGTAGGCGGCCCGATAGGCGTCTTCGTCGAAGTGGTCAGCGCTCAGCACGTGTACCACGGTGTCGGCATCTGGCAAGCTGGCCAGAGCACCTTCCGCGGTGATGTCCAGTGCCAGCGTCTCGATACCGAGATCCGCCAGCCTGGACACATCGCGTCTGACACCGATGACGTGCTGATCGGCCTTGAGCAGCTCGCGCGCCAGCGCGCTGCCAACGTCGCCACAACCGAGGATGAGACTCGTCTTCTTCACCTTTGCCGTGCTCCTTGGTAAAACGAATCGGTACCCACCGCATCCCAGGATGCCAGTTCCGGGCAGGAATCATGACTCTAACAGAACTCCGCTACATCGTAACCTTGGCCCAGGAGCGTCATTTCGGACGCGCCGCAGAGCGCTGCTTCGTCTCGCAGCCGACCCTGTCGGTGGCCGTCAAGAAGCTGGAAGAGGAGCTGGGAGTCGCACTGTTCGAGCGTTCCAAGTCCACCGTACAGGTCACACCGCTCGGCGAGAAGATCGTTCAGCAGGCCCAGCGCGTGCTGGAACAGTCCAGCGTGATCAAGGAGCTGGCCAATGCCGGCAAGGATCAGCTCTCCAGCCCGTTGCGCATCGGCGCCATCTATACCATTGGACCTTACCTGTTTCCGCATCTGGTGCCGGAACTGACGCGGCGTGCGCCGAAGATGCCGCTCTACATCGAGGAAGGCATGACCGGCGATCTGCGCCGCAAGCTCAGAAACGGTGAGCTGGACATCATCATCGTGGCGCTGCCCTTCACCGAGACCGACGTGCTGACCAAGACGCTCTACGAAGAACCCTTCGAGGTGCTGTTGCCGTCGGGTCACGCGCTGCTCGAACAGGACAGCATCGCCAAGGAGCAATTGATCAATGAGCGCCTTCTGATGCTGGGCGAGGGCCACTGCTTCCGTGATCAGATTCTCGAGGCGTGTCCGGCCATCGGCCATCAGATCAACAATCCCGAGAATACCCTGATCGCCGAGGGGGGCTCGCTGGAGACCATTCGTCACATGGTCGCCTCAGGCCTCGGTATCACCGTGCTGCCCTACTCGGCCACCGGTACCGGCCATTACGAGAGCGGCGTGCTCGAGACACGTCCCTTCAAGGACCCCGCCCCCAGCCGCAGCGTGGCGCTGGCATGGCGTGCCAGCTTCCCGCGCCCCAAGGCGATTGACGTGATCAGCCAGGCGATCGCCGAGTGCTCGACCCGCGCCCGCCAGAGCAACGAGAACGGCATGCAGGGTTCCGCTTCCCAGAGCCACGAACCGGCATGAGCAGGGCGGGCACGGACGCCTCATCTGCCGGGCCCGCCAGCGCCGGTGTCTTTGCCACCGGCGCGCTGGCGCAACCGCTGGACAGCCTGAGCGGGGTCGGCCCCGCGCTGAGCGAGAAACTCTCGCGGCTGGGACTGGAGCGCGTGGCGGACCTGCTCTTCCACCTGCCGCTGCGTTATCAGGACAGGACTCGCGTCACCCCCATCGGCACGCTCAAGAGCGGCATGGAGGCCGTGGTGGAAGGCGAGGTGACGGCCTGCGACATCGTCAAGGGTCGCCGGCGCAGCCTGCTGGTGCGCCTGCGCGATGGCAGCGGCATCCTCAGTCTGCGCTTCTTCCACTTCTCTCCCGCCCAGCAACAGCAGTTCCAGCGTGGCCACAGCGTGCGCTGCTTCGGCGAGGCGCGTGCCGGGGCCACCGGTCTCGAGATCTATCATCCGGAATACCGTCTGCTCGGTCAGGGCGCGGCCCCGGTGGAAGACCACCTCACCCCCATCTATCCGGCCACCGAAGGACTCAATCAGGCGCGCCTGCGCGGCTTGATCGGCCAGGCCCTCAAGCAGCTCGAGGAGACGCCCCATGAGCTGCCGGACCTGATCCCCGAGGCCCTGCGCGCACGCTTTCGCCTGCCTGGGGTGATCGAGTGCCTGCGTTTCCTGCATGAGCCGCCGCCGGATGCGCCCGTCGATCAGATGAGCGACGGCGTGCATCCCAGTCAGCGGCGTCTCGCCCAGGAAGAGCTGCTCGCCCATCAACTGAGCCTGCGGCAGGTGCGAGCGCGCATCCAGCAGGATGGCGCCCCCTCGTTGAGCGCCAGCGGTGGCCTGAGCACCCGCTTTCTTGCCCAGTTGCCCTTCTCGCTGACCGGCGCCCAACGCCGTGTGCTGGATGAGGTACGCCGTGACCTGGCGCGCGAAGTGCCGATGCTGCGCCTGGTGCAGGGCGACGTGGGCTCGGGCAAGACGGTGGTGGCGGCAATGGCGGCTCTGATCGCCATCGGTGGTGGCTGTCAGGCCGCCTTGATGGCCCCCACCGAGATTCTCGCCGAGCAGCACTATCGCAACTTCCGCGAATGGCTGGAGCCGCTGGGCATCGAGGTCGCGTGGCTGGCCGGCAAGCTCAAGGGCAAGGCGCGGCTGGATGCCAAGGCGGCCATCGCCGATGGCCGGGCACGCATGGTGGTCGGGACTCACGCACTGTTCCAGGCCGACGTGACCTTCCAGCGCCTGGGGCTGGCGATCGTCGATGAGCAGCATCGCTTCGGCGTGCATCAGCGCCTCGCCTTGCGCGAGAAGGGCGAGGCTGGCGGCCTGACCCCCCATCAGCTGATCATGACCGCCACGCCGATCCCGCGCACTCTGGCGATGAGCGCCTACGCGGATCTCGATCTCTCGGTGATCGACGAGCTTCCCCCGGGGCGTACCCCGGTACAGACCGTGGCAGTGGCCGACCCGCGGCGCCCCGAGGTGGTCGAGCGCATTCGCGCCGCCTGCGCCGAGGGTCGTCAGGCCTATTGGGTATGCACGCTGATCGAGGAATCCGAGGTGATGACCTGTCAGGCCGCCGAGGTGACGCGTGACGAGCTGACCGAGGCGTTGCCGGAGCTGTCCATCGGTCTGGTGCACGGCCGCATGAAGGCGGCCGAGAAGGCCGAGGTGATGGCGGCGTTCAAGGAAGGCGAACATGACCTGCTGGTGGCCACCACGGTGATCGAGGTCGGGGTCGATGTGCCGAATGCCAGCCTGATGGTGATCGACAACCCCGAGCGTCTCGGCCTGTCGCAGCTGCACCAGCTACGCGGGCGTGTCGGGCGTGGCAGTACCGAGAGCTTCTGCGTGCTGCTCTATCATCCGCCGCTCTCTCAGCACTCCAGGCAACGCCTGGCGGTGATGCGCGAGACCACCGACGGCTTCAAGATCGCCGAGAAGGACCTGGAGCTGCGCGGGCCCGGCGAAGTGCTGGGCACGCGCCAGACGGGGCTGGCGGGGATGAAGATCGCCGATCTCGAGCGTGACAGCGACCTGATCGCCCCGACCACCACCCTGGCCGACGCCATTCTCACTGAGGCCCCCCAGGCCGCGGAGCCCCTGATCCGCCGCTGGCTGGGGGAGGCGGCTGGCCAATACGGCGCCGTCTGAGCGCCCTGCCCACCTGTCCCCCAACGCACTCGTTCACCTGGTCACTCGTTCACTTGGCCACTTGCCAGCCGCGCCAGCCCTCAGCTGGCGCGGCTGGCCTTGATCAGCTGGGTGCCGGCACTTTCCAGCGGCTGCAACAGCCGCAGCACCAGAATCAGCTGTGACAGCGCCAGGCGCCCGGTGGTGGACTCGACCTGCTCGATCTCGGCCTCCAGCGCCGTGATCTCGTCTTCGCTGTCCAGCGTGAGGGTGATCTCGCCGCCCGCCTCCAGCTGCTCACCCAATGCCGTCAGCTGCTGGCTCAGGCGCTCGCCATGGCGCAACAGCGTCTCGATGCCGCTGCTGGCGGACGAGGTGGATTCCAGCTCGCCACGATGCGCCGCCAATGCCGACAGATACCCCAGCGCGGTATGGGCATGGAGCAGGAAGCCGAAGCCCGGTTCCACGTCACGCCGGAAATGGCCCGGCTCCTTGCGCGCCGTCGCCAGCAGGCTCGAGAAGGCGGCGTCGGCATTGTGGGCATTGCGCCGCGCCAGGCGGTAGGCCAGGTCATCGCGCTTGCCGTGACGATACTGGGACAGCACCTCCCCCAGATAGCGCCCGCTGGTCTTGAGGCTGACACCGGCCTGACGATAGAGCTTGCGGCCCTGCCAGTCCGGCAGGATCAACACCACGGAAAGCCCCGCCAGCAGGCCACCGACCAGCGTATCGAACAGTCGCGGCCAGATGAGATCGAAGCCATCACCGACCTGGTTGAAGCAGGCCAGCACCATCAGGGTGATGGCCGCCGTCGCCAGGGTGTAGCGTGACCCGCGCGTGGCGAAGAACAGCACCCCCGCGACCACGGCGATGCCGGCCTGGAGGGTGGGGGCCGGGAACAGGCTGATCAGCGCCCAGCCGGCCAGCAGACCGATCAAGGTACCGACGATGCGCTGAGCCAGGGTGCGCCGGGTATCGCCGAAGCTGGGCCGGCAGACGAACAGCCCCGTCAGCAGAATCCAGTAGCCCTGGGTCGGGTGGACCGCCAGCAGCACGCCATAGCCGGCCACCAGGGTCGCGGTCAGGCGCAGCGAGTGACGGAAGATCGGCGAGCGCGGGGTCAGATGGCTGCGAATGCGCTCGAGCATGTCCCGCGTGCCGTGAGGCGAGCGGTCCAGCAGGCTGTTGTCGCTTTCGCTGCTGCTGGCTTCCAGATCGCCGAGTCGCTCGATCTGCCCTTCGATCAACCGCAGGTTGCCCGCCAGCGCCTCCAGCGCCTGCATCAGATGACGCCATTCAGGCCGATGCTGCTGCTTGAGATACTCGAGCGAGGCGTTGAGGTCTTCCAGCGCCTGCTGGCTGTCACTGGCCTCGAAGGGCTGACGCATCAGCAGCGCCCGGCCCAGCCCCTTGCAGGCGCCGCCCTGCTGCTCCAGCAGGCGCTGACAGCGGAACAGGATATCGTGGTGGAAGAAGGCATCACTGAGCTGGCCATAGGGGTAATGGCTCGAACTGGCCCGCTCATGAAGGTCCTGGGCGATGAAGTAGAGCCGCAGGTAGCGATCCAGCTTGCTGGTGTCGCGCCGCCCGGCGAGACGCCGGAAGACCATCTCCTTGGTCTGGTTGAGCGCCACGACCACACGACCATTCTGCTCCGCCAGCGCCAGACGACGCGCCGAGCGATCCACGTTGCGCAGTGGCTCGAACAGCTGAGCCTTGAGAATCAGATAGCGGCCCAGTTCACGGTAGAGGGTCGCCATGCTGTGCTTGAGCGGCTGACGCGAGAACAGCGCGCACCACAGTACCGACAGCAGGCCATACCAGGTCGCGCCGATCACCAGCAGCAACGGCTGGACCAGATTGATGCCCAGTCCCGGCTCACGCAGCCACTCGGGCAGGCTGCGCTCCAGCAGCGCGATCTGCCCATCGCCATGCTGCTGCTCGAGACTGATCATGGTGTACACGGCCAGAATCAGCGAGGCGCGGGCGATGGCCCCGTAGCGGGCATCGATCGCCGCCAGCATCGGCAAGGTGAAGGTGGCCAGCGCCAGGCCGATCACGAAGGGCAGCGGCATGCCGAACAGCAGCTCCACCGAGACGGCGGCGATGCTGAAGCAGGCCAGCGTCATGCCCAGCGCGCGCAGTCGCCCGCGCCAATGGTCATCCGTTTCCGCCAGTCCCGAGGCAATCACGCCGAGAAACAGCGGGATCACCAGCGCCATCTCGTCCAGCCAGAACCCTACCGCCATCACACCGCCCAGCGCGATGAGCATGCGCAGCGAATAGCTGAAGGCATCCAGCGTCCACAGTCGACGCAGGGAGTGGATGAGCGAGTGTTGCAGGGAGCGTGTCATGAAGTGTTCCGTGACCAGGGCGCGAGCAGCGCATTAGACTTTAGATTTATGCCGCTAGCATACCACCCTGTTCTGCCGTGTCCGATAGCTCCGGCTCACACAAGCGTTGGCAAGCGCTTCAGGCGCCAAACTCCCCGTCCGTGCCACTCTACCCACTCATGCTACCCACTCATGCCTACCCCGGATTTCATGGAGAATACCGATGCACCCACTCATCGAACGTGTCACTGGCGCCCTCGGGCTGTCACCGGAGATTGCCGAACAGGCGGTCGGCCTCATTCTCAAGTTCGTGCGTGAACAGGGCCCGGATGGGCCGGCGGCATCACTGCTGGGGGCCATTCCGGGCGCCGAAGGGTTGATCGGCAGCGCTGGCGAGGAAGCCGCCGAGTCCGGGGGCGGTGGCCTCATGGGCGGCCTGATGGGGGCGGTCAGTGCATTCACCGGAGGCAGCGGAGGGGGAGCACTGGAGCTGGGCCAGAAGCTGATGGGACTGGACCTGAACATGGATCAGGCACGTGGCGTGGCCGATGAGACGCTGAGCTATGCGCGCGAGCAAGCCGGCGATGGTGTGGTCGACCAGGTCATCGAGGGCATCCCGGGCCTCAAGCATCTGCTGTGACACCTTGCGTGCCCTCACGAAAAACGCCCCGCTGAGCAGATCAGCGGGGCGTTTTTTTCGGTCACTACGGCATGGCCGTCGGTTCAGCGAATCCGCTTGAGCAATGACTGCAGACGATTGAGCTGGGCGGAATCCCCGACCAGACGCACGCGCTGCTCCATCATGCCATTCAAGAAGGCCTTGGGAGACGGCTTGAGCAGGAAGGCCACCGCACTCTCAGCATCCGCGAAGCGCAGCTCAAGCTCCGTATCCACCGGCAGACCGGTGCCGGAGGTCACACCTTCCCGAGACATCCGATAATGACGCGCGATGCTCAGATCCTCCGTGGCAACGCCCCAATCCAGCGAACGCGTCTCGAGCTGAGCGCGAAATTCGGGGTCGCGCCGGAAGGCACGCTTGAGCAGCAGGCCCAGTACCCACAACAGCAACTTGAGCTTCATGGCGTCAATCCTTCCTTGAGAGGCGGCACGGTCAAGCGGTCAGCCGCGAACAGCCATCGATACCGTCCATGACAAAATGCCACCGGGCCCGAGTGGCGGAGCCGGTGGCATCGATACTGACATCGGGCAAGCATGGCGGGCCGCCACGCCAGCAGGGGCGCGGCGGCGTGGACCAGACTTACTTGGTCACCGCATCCTTCAATGACTTGCCCGGCTTGAAGGCCACTGTCTTGCTGGCCGGGATGGTCAGGGGTTTGCCTGTCTGGGGGTTCTTGCCGGTACGCGCTGCACGCTGACGCACCGTGAAGGAGCCAAAACCAATCAATGAAACATCGTTGCCCTTGGCGACCGTGTGGGTGATCTCGTCGAGAATCACGTTCAACACCTGACTAGCCTTGTCCTTGGACAGATCCGCACGCTCGGCGATGGCCGCAGCGAGTTCTGGCTTGCGCATGAAAAGCCCTCCTGGTTTGGCATTCTGCACGGGCGGCTCAGCCGCCGATTCATTGTTGTTCTTGCACGAATGTTGTTCTTGCACGGATGTTGCTGCACTTGCTGGCATTGCATGGCGCTTGGGCGATGCGATACCGAGTCCCCCTTTCACGGGGTGAACGTCATCGGTAACACGTCGTCCCTGATTCTCGCCTGACGCTCTGTGACGGAAACTTCACTATCGTGCCTGACTACGCTGGCTTCAAGGGGTCTGCGACCATCGGCCATGGCATCGCCTAGCCTAGCAACGGCGGTGCCTGCCGCGCCAGCTCGACTTTCCTGCGAACGGAGGCGCCTGTCAACGCATATCCAATCAAGCGTTCGTTCGCATCGAGAGCGCGTGCATCGAGATCATCTCCCTCGCCCGTGATGTCCCAGCGCGCCACGGCCGTCCGAGGCGGGTAGGCCACGATGGGCAGCGCCGGTGTCTTGACCAGCACGGGCCAGGCCTTCCAGTCGAGCTCGACCGCCTCGCCGCACAGATTGGCGGCCAGCACCCGGGCTGCGGCCTGCAGGGGCTGCACGTACATGGCATTGACCCCTTCGACACTGGCGCAGTCTCCCAGCGCCCAGACATGCGGCCGGGAGGTGGCAAGGTGACGATCGACGCGGATGCCGTCCCCACCAGCACTCAACCCCGCGCCCTGTGCCAGCTTGATGCGTGGCGCGAGCCCCGTGGCCAGCAGCACCAGCGAGCCCTCCACCGCATGACCACTCTGCAGCACCACGCTGACGGGCGCCTGCGTTGCCTTGCCGGCGGTGATGGTCTCGACCATCTCGCCTTGCAGCCGACGCACGCCGATGGCATCGAAGGCCTTGCCAAGTCGCTGGCCGAGCGCCTGGGGAAGCAAGCCATCCAGCGGAGTGTCTTCCACCGCGACCAGGGTGACCTCATGTCCTGCGGCTTTCAGGTCATTGGCGTATTCACACCCCACCAGACCGGCACCGACGATCACGACACGGCCACTCTCCCCCGCCTCACGCGCTGCCGTCAGCGTGGCGCTGAAGGCGGCGTAGTCATCGAGATCATTGATGCTCATCACGCGCGAGCCGACCGAGTCATCGATGGGGAAGGGTCGCCGTGGCGCGGCACCGAGTGCCAGCACCAGCTCGTCATAGGCCAGGCATTCCTCGCCCAGCCAGACCTGTCGCGCGTGGGTATCGATGCTCGTCACTCGCTGATGGGTGCGCAGCTCGGCGTCCAGTTCATCCACCAGGGCCACGGAGGTCTGCCGTGCCAATGCCCGGGCGCTCATGCCCTTGGCAAAGGCGGTGGACAGCAGAGGCTTGGCGTAATCGTGGCCACTGTCCTGACTGACCAGGATCAGTCGACTGTCCTTGTCACGCGCACGCAGGGCACGCGCCAGGCCAATGCCGGCCATGCCGGTGCCGATGATGACAAGGGTACGAGGGTCGCGCATGGCGCCATCTCCTGAGATCGATCCGAGAGGAAAATAGGGTAGTCGGGCCCCAGCATACCAGCCTGCCACTGGCGCGGGCATGCTCACGCTGCAGGCCTTGCGGTTCGGGCGTGCTAGACTCGCCACTTGTCATCCTGACAGGGAATTCATCGTGGTCTGTCACTCCCACTCGGCAGCGTTTGCCGGCAAGATCGCCATCCGGGCCATGTCTCGTTCGGAACTCAGCACTCCCTGCGCTCACCAGAGAGCAATGGACTCGGCGGTCCGCCGCCACTGGCAGCCCGCCGCGAGCCTGCAAGGCGTCATGCCGGCCGGCTGGTGGCCATGGCTGTCCTCCAGCGACTCGCTGACCCAGCGTCTCGATCACGCCATGCGCATGCTCGATGGTCAGGGGCTGCGCGTGCGCCTGCTGCTGCAGGACACCGGCCCTGCCCGGCGGGATGAGGCGCGGATGCTGGGTATCGCGCCACGACGCCATGTCTGGCGGCGCGAAGTGGCCTTGTGTCATGGCGATGAGCCCTGGGTGATCGCGCGCTCGCTGGCGGCGCTGGACCTGGCCCATGGCCACCGTCTTTCGACGCTCGGCGAAGGCTCGCTGGGCCATTGGCTGTTCCGCCAGCCCGACCTGACCCGCAGCGCCATCGATGTCAGCCGGGCACCACTGAGGCTTGCCAGCACGCAGCCGCTGGCACGCACCGCCAGCCTGTGGATGCGCCGCTCGATGTTCTCGCACGGTCGCTTCCGGGTACTGGTCCAGGAAGGTTTCACCCCTCGGTTCCAGCATGCTCTGGAACTCTGATTCCCCACTGCCGTTCGATCAGGAGTCCTGATGTCAGCGTCATCCGCTTCCCGCCCGTCCAAACTGGCCGATTACCTCGCCCTGACTCGTCTGGACCGCCCCATCGGCACCTGGCTGCTGATGTGGCCGACCCTCTGGGCCCTGTGGCTGGCGGCCGATGGGCTACCGGACCGCGATACGCTGCTGATCTTCGTGGCTGGCGTCTATCTGATGCGTGCCGCCGGCTGCGTGATCAACGACTACGCGGATCGCCACTGGGACAAGCATGTCGAACGCACCCGGGATCGCCCGCTGACCTCAGGACGCATCACGGAGCGCGAGGCGCTGACCCTGTTCGGTGTGCTGGTCGCGGCCGCCTTCGTGCTGGTGTGCTTCACCAACCTGACCACGGTGCTGCTGTCGATCATCGCCGTGCTGCTGGCGGCCAGCTATCCGTTCATGAAGCGCTTCCATCATCTGCCGCAGGTGGTGCTGGGTGCCGCCTTCGGCTGGGCGATTCCGATGGCCTTCGCGGCGACGCTTGAGGAGGTGCCGACCTATGGCTGGTGGCTGTTCGCGGCCAACCTGATGTGGACGGTGGCCTACGACACCGCCTATGCGATGGTCGATCGCAATGACGACCTCAAGGTCGGCATCAAGTCCACCGCCGTGCTGTTCGGCCGCGTCGACAAGTTGATGATCGGTCTGCTGCAGCTGGGCATGCTGGCGGTGTTGATCGGCATCGGCCTGCACCTGGCACTGGGCATCTTCTACTGGCTGGGGCTGGCCGCGGCGGCCGTGACCTTCGTCTGGCAGCAACGCCTGATTCGCGAGCGGGAGCGTGGCCCCTGCTTCCAGGCATTTCTCAACAACCACTGGTCCGGCCTGCTGATCTTCGCGGGCATTGCGCTGGCGACCTGGCCAGCTGCCTGACCCCTCTTTCCGGCCAACGGGCCCGCGTCCTCATCCGGTCTGCCAGCGATCTTCCTCGTGCGGCGAGGCGTGACATTCACGCCTTGAGAGAGTTGAGGGACTCGCTGGCAAGCCGGGCGGCAAACTGCCAAGCTGGCGATTGTCATCTCACTGTCATATAAGCAGGTTGTAATCGTCATCGACTTGTCATTCTGGCGCGTGCGCCGACTGCTGCATGGGATCTAGCGATGAGCTCCAAGACCGTACTGATTGTCGACGACGAATCCTCGATACGCGAGATGATCGCCGTCGCCCTGGAAATGGCGGATTACCGCGTGCTGGAGGCCGACAATGCCCAGGACGCCCACGCCATCGTCGTCGATGAAAAGCCCGATCTGCTGTTGCTGGACTGGATGATGCCCGGCACCAGCGGGCTGGAACTGGCGCGCCGCCTCAAGCGTGACGAGACCACGGCGGAGCTGCCGATCATCCTGCTCACCGCCAAGGGCGAGGAAGACAACAAGATCCAGGGGCTCGAGGCCGGGGCGGACGATTACATCACCAAGCCCTTCTCGCCACGCGAGCTGGTGGCACGCCTCAAGGCCGTGCTGCGCCGCACCACGCCCAAGGGCGTCGAGGAGTCGGTGGAAGTCGAGGGTCTGATGCTCGACCCCGCCAGCCACCGCGTGACCGCACACGGCAACTCCCTGGAGGTCGGCCCCACCGAATACCGCCTGCTGCAGTTCTTCATGACCCATCAGGAGCGCGCCTACACCCGCAGCCAGCTGCTGGATCAGGTCTGGGGCGGCAATGTCTATGTCGAGGAGCGCACCGTGGACGTGCACATTCGTCGTCTGCGCAAGGCGCTGGGCGAGGGGCATCAGCACTTGATCCAGACTGTCCGCGGTACCGGTTATCGCTTCAGCGCCCAGGCCTGAGACGCGGATGCGCTACTGGACGAACGAGCTATGGCGGCTGGGCTATCTGGCGGGCGGCTTCGGGCTGGTCGGCGGACTGCTCGGCCTGCTGGGCTGGGGCCTGGCGCTGGGGCTGGCGCTGTACCTGTTCGTCCATCTCAAGCATCTCAAGAGCCTCTACACCTGGCTGATCACCAACCCCCATGAAGAGCCGCCGCCCGGCGATGGCGTCTGGGGGGATCTGCTCGATCGTCTGTATCGCTACCAAAAGGGTCAGCGTCAGGCACAGGAGCGACTGCGCAGCATCCTCAATCGCATCCAGGAATCCTCGGAAGCGATGCGCGATGGCCTGGTGATGCTCGACAATCACGGCGACATGGAGTGGTGGAACAGCGCTGCCGAGCAGTTGATCGGCCTCAAGGCCAGTCACGACCGCGGCCAGCACGTCACCAACTATCTGCGTGACCCCGTGTTCATCGATTACTTCAATCGGCTGGCCTATCGTGAGCCGCTGACCCTGCAATCGCCGCTCTCCGACAACCTGACCCTGCAGATCTCCATCACCCTGTTCGGTGACAACGAGCGCCTGGTGATGGTGCGCGATGTCACCCGTCTCTACCGTCTCGAGGAAATGCGCCGCGATTTCGTGGCCAATGTCTCCCATGAGCTGCGCACGCCGCTGACGGTACTGGCCGGCTATCTCGAGACCTATTCCGACTATGCCGATGACCTGCCCCCGCGCTGGCAGCGTGGCCTGGGACAGATGCAGAGTCAGACCGACCGCATGCAGCACCTCGTCGAGGATCTGCTGACCCTGTCGCGCCTGGAGACCGACGAGCTGTCGGGCGAAGGACGTCGCATCGACATGGCGCAGCTGCTGACGCGTATCCGGGAAGATGCCGAAGGCCTCTCGAAGGAGCGACATGTCATCACAGTGGAGGTCGAGCCCGGACTGGCCCTGATGGGTGAGGAGCAGGAGCTGAGAAGCGCGATCTCGAATCTGGTCTTCAATGCGGTGCGTTACACGCCGGAAGACTGCCACATCACGCTGCGCTGCCAGAGCACCACCGAGGGCGTGATGGTCGAGGTGGAGGATGACGGTGACGGCATTGATCCCGTGCATCTACCGCGCCTGACGGAGCGCTTCTATCGCATCGACAAGGGACGCAGCACCGCCACTGGTGGCACCGGGCTGGGACTGGCCATCGTCAAGCATGTGCTGATCCGCCATCAGGGCCGCCTGGAGATCGACAGCCTGCCCGGCGAGGGCGCACGCTTCCGTTGTCATTTCCCGGCGGAGCGTCGCTGCACGACGACTGCCTGACGGTTGCAGCCCCACTGACACGAACGCCCCGCCGCGCCCTCTGCATGAGGTCACGGCGGGGCGTCGTGGTATCTGCGTTCGTCAACGCTCGCGATAAAGCCTGGCTCAGCGGCGCGGGGCAGGCAGCTGTCGGTAGTGGCTCTGCCACATCAGGACGGCACCCGCCACGGCCCCGGGAATGAACAGCAGGTTGGCCAAGGGCACCAGCGTCAGCACGAACACGGCACCACCGAAGGTCAGTGACGGCCACCAGCGCGCCTTGAGACGCTGCTTCATGTCGCCGAAGCTGACATGATGGTTGTCCATCGGATAGTCCAGATACTGGATCGCCATGCTCCAGGCCGAGAACAGCCCCCACAGCAGCGGTGAGAGCAGATTCAGGCCCGGAATGAAGCCGAGAATGAACAGCGCGATCATGCGGGGAATGAAGTAACCCAGTTTGGCCATCTCGCGCCCCAGCGAGTCGATCCCGATCTTCACCAGGCCACGCTCATCCTCGATCAGGGTGCCATCCAGTCGATGCTCGACCTTCTCGGCCAGAATGCCGTAGAACGGCGCCGCGATCAGATTGGTCACCAGGCTGAAGGTGAAGAACACCGCCAGCAACAGACTCAGCACCAGCACCGGCCAGATCAACCAGCTCAGCCATTCCAGCCAGCTGGGCACCTTGAGCATCCAGTAGTCGATCCAGCCCTCGAACTGGCTGAACAACAGCCACAGCGTGGCACTGTAGAGCACCAGGTTGATCGCCAGTGGTACGAACACGAAACGGCGTAGCCCGGGGGTATAGACCATGCGGGTCCCGCGGACCAGCGCCGATACGGCATCAATCATGCGACGTCCTCGTCATCTCGTGAAAGGCGGCTGCCCTCGGGCGGCCGGAGCCACACCCTAGCACTACCACCCGTCCCACGCAGCTGTCGGCGCATCGAATGGCAGACGCCCCGCACTCCGTCGGCGGGACAGAGGCGGGGCGTCATCGGCAGACAGGCGTCAGGCCCCGGGGGAGGGGCCTGCACGTCAGGGCTTGTCGAGATCCTGCGGCTGGAGGTCATGGGTGTCGGTGTGACGCACGTCCACGCCCTTGACCAGGAAGATGACGTACTCGGCGAGGTTGTCGGCGTGATCCCCGATACGCTCCAGCGCACGCAGAATCCACATCACGTTGAGCACCGGGGTGATCTGGCGCGCGTCTTCCATCATGAAGGTCATCAGCGAACGCATCGCGCTCTGGTATTCCAGGTCCACCGAGGCGTCCTCACGCAGGACCTTGAGCGCCAGATCCGTGTCGAAGCGGGCGAAGGCGGTCAGCGAGTCACGCACCATGCTGCGCACATGCTGACTGAGGTGACGCACCTCGACCATGCCACGCGGGCTCTGGCCGTTCTCGACCAGCGAGATGGCATTGCGCGCGATCTTGCTGGATTCATCGCCGATACGCTCCAGGTCCGAGGTGGCGCGAATCACGGCCAGCACCAGACGCAGATCGGAGGCCGCCGGCTGACGGCGCGCCAGCACGCGGGTGCACTCGTCATCGATCTTCAGCTGCATGTCGTTGACGGCCTTGTCATTGTCACGCACGCGTGTCGCCGTCTCGCTGTCACCCTCCAGCAGGGCCGTGACGGCATCCTGCAGCTGCTTCTCCACCAGACCGCCCATGGCCAGCAGGTGTGTCTTCAGCGCATCCAGCTCGTGATTGAACTGCTGGGATATGTGCTTGCCGTGCGAATCGCTGGTGATATCCATTACCCTCTCCCGGGAAGTCATCCGCCGAGGCAGGCGGTCTCTGACATGTGGCATTGATGTAGAAGCGCTGCAGCAGGGTCTGGCGCAGGCGGCTCCCTCCTAGCATGACGCCTCTTGATTGCAGTTATATTTCACTCGAGCGCCGGGACGCCAATCGAATCTTGCGCCGCGCTGACATATCGACGACGCGATGGACCATCCGCCAACGTCCCGCGCGAGACACGTGTCAGCCACCTGCAGTGCCGCTTCGGTGATCTCACCCGAAACGGCCGGTGATGTAGTCCTCGGTCTGGCGACGACGCGGGTTGGTGAACAGCTGATCGGTCGGGGCATATTCCACCAGCTGCCCTTCATGCAGAAAGGCCGTGGCATCCGAGACACGTGCTGCCTGCTGCATGTTGTGGGTGACGATGACCAACGTCAGGCGTGAGCGCAGCGAGCGGATCAGCTCCTCGATCTTGAGCGTCGAGATCGGATCCAGCGCCGAGGCTGGCTCATCCAGCAGCAGGACTTCCGGCTCCACCGCCAGCGTGCGCGCGATCACCAGGCGCTGCTGCTGGCCACCGGAAAGCCCCAGCGCGCTGTCGAACAGCCGGTCCTTCACTTCCTCCCACAGCGCCGCGGCCCGCAGACAGGATTCGACCTTGTCATCCAGATGGCGCTTGTCATTCTCGCCGACCAGCCGCAGCCCGAAGGCCACGTTCTCGTAGACCGACATCGGAAAGGGGTTGGGCGTCTGGAACACCATGCCGACGCGCCGGCGCAGCATGGGGACATCCACGCCCCGGGCATGGATGTCCTCGCCTTCCAGCCAGACCTTGCCGCTCAGGCGTGACTGCTCATCGAGATCAGTCATGCGATTGAAGGTGCGCAGCAGGCTCGACTTGCCACATCCCGAGGGACCGATGAAAGCCGTCACGCGCTTGCGCGCGATGCGCAGGCTGATATCGTCAAGCGCACGCCGCCGGTGACGCTCCTTGCCCACCTGCGCCTGATAATCGAGACACAGGTGGCGGGTTTCCAGGCACGTGTCCTGCGGATTGACGACCTCGGGATGCTGCGAGCTCGACTGGACGCTCTCACGTGCAGAGTCACGCTTCATTCGGTGGCTCCCTTGTAACGTTGTGCCAGCATGTGACGCAGGCGAATGGCACTCAGATTGAGGCACAGGATCACGACCACCAGCACCAGCGCGGTCGCGTAGACCAGCGGGCGACTGCTGAAGGCATCGCTGCTCTGGAAGGCCAGATCATAGACCTGATGGCCGAGGTGCATGAACTTGCGATCCAGATGCAGCCACGGGAAGTTGTCATCCAGCGGCAGGTCCGGTGCCAGCTTGACCACGCCGACCAGCATCAAGGGCGCGACCTCGCCTGCCGCACGCGCCACCGCCAGGATCAGCCCGGTCATCAAGGCCGGAGATGCCGCGGGTATCACCACGCGCCTGAGGGTCTCGAAGCGCGTGGCACCCAGTGCCAGCGCGCCTTCGCGCAGGCGATGCGGCACCCGCGCCAGCCCCTCCTCCGTGGCCACGATCACCACCGGCAGCGTCAGCAGCGCCAGCGTCAGCGATGCCCACAGCAATCCACCGGTGCCGAAGGTGGGGGTCGGCAGACGCTCGGAAAAGAACAGTTCATCCAGGCCGGCCCCCAGCCCGTAGACGAAGAACCCCAGCCCGAAGACCCCATAGACGATGGAAGGTACGCCGGCGAGATTGCGCAGCGCGATGCGGGTCAGTCGCGTGAGACGCCCCTGATGCGCGACCTCGTGCAGATAGAGGGCCGCCATCACGCCGAAGGGCATCACCAGAATCGCCATCAACACCACCATCAGCACGGTACCGAAGATGGCGGGCCAGATGCCGCCACTGCCTTCATTGGGCGAGCCGGAGACGAAGTCGCGAAAGCGCTCCAGCGTCAGCAACAGTCGTCCGCCAAAGCCCATGGCATTCGGCTGCCAGACATGGCGGATGTCATTCAGCGCGATGCGCCCCTCATGACCGCCATTGCCCCCGAGCAGTAGCTGGCCGGCGTCCAGGGCTCCTCGGAGAGCCAGCAGTTGCCCCTCACGGGTGATCAGTGCCTCGCGTGTCGTCTCGAGCTCCGCGATCAAGGAGGCATCCGCCTCGTCCTGCGTCGTGACAGGCCCTTGTCGAGCGGACAGTTGCTGCTGCAAGGCCAGCAGGCGCGCGCTCAAGGCCTCGCTGTCAGCGCGCAGTGCCGCCAGCTGACGGCGCTGCCCCTCAAGCGCCGCCAACCGCGCATGCAGTGCCTCGGCATTCTGGTGCAGTGAAGGAGTCGGTGCCCCCGGGACCGCACTGTCGGAAGAGAGCTGCGGAGAATGATCCAGCTCACCGGTGAGCGGATCACTCAGCGCTCTGGCCATGCCATACAGCACTCGCCCGTCGCGCATTTCCAGCATCAGTGCCTGGCGAGGAAAGCGGATATTCTCCATCAGGGTATCCGGCAGCCACTGCCAGCTCGCCGAGGCCCCATCCTGAGAGGAGGTCTGCAGCAGCCACCAGCGCTGCGACTGTCGCTCACGTTGCTGATCACCGGTGTCCGCTGCCGAGGGACGCAGCTCCTCATGCATCAATTCGCCCAGCAGGTGACGGTTGTCCGCCGCCGGCTCGCCACGGGTGGTCTTGAGCGCCGTGACGCTCTGCCCCGGCTGGGTGGTGAGTTCGACCTCGACCAGCCGTGAGGGCCAGAAGTGACTGAGCGAGCCCACCACCAGCAGGCTGATCAGCCCCAGCACCAGTACCAGCGAGACACTGACCGCCATGGCATTCAGCCAGCCCCAGGGGCCACCATCACGCCAGTAACGCGCCAGACGCGCCGTCACAGGCTCACGAGGTCTGAGCAACGAGGACGGCGGTACCGCATCAGGACGACTCATCCCCAGCCTCCACGTTGCGGCGGCATGAAGCGCAGCCGCAGCACTTCCGCCAGCGTATTGACCACGAAGGTGAAGAGGAACAAGGCCAGCGCGGCAAGGAACAGCAGGCGGTAATGGCTGCTGCCGACCTCGGCTTCCGGCAACTCGATCGCCAGGGTCGCCGCCAGTGAGCGCACTCCCTCGAACAGGCTGGCATCCACCAGCGGCGTGTTGCCGGCGACCATCAACACGATCATCGTCTCGCCCACGGCGCGCCCCATGCCGATCATCATCGCGGAGAACAGCCCGACGGCGGCGGCCGGCAGGATCACGCGGCGCAGACTCTGCCAGGGTGTCGCCCCCAGTGCCGCGGACCCCGCCGCCAGTCCGCGAGGGACTGAGGACAGCGCATCCTCACTGAGCGTGAAGAGTGTCGGCATCACCGCCAGCCCCAGCGCCATGCCGGTCACCAGGGTATTGCGCTGGGCGTAATCGATGCCGTGATGGGCAAACAGCCATTGACGGATGTCGCCCTCGAACCACCAGGCTTCCAGTTGATGAGCCAGCGTCACATCCAGCCACAGCAGCAGCATCAGCAGCGGCAACAGCCCGAAGGCGGCCATGTTTTCCGGCATCAGGCTGCGCAGTGCGCGCGGCGACAGGGTCCACACGAAACCGGCCACCATGGTGCCCAGCGGAATCAGTACCAGCCCCAGCAGCACGGCCATCAATTCACGCTCGACGAAGGGCGCGACCACCAGCGCCGCGATGAAGCCGATCACCACCGTGGGCAAGGCCTCCATCATCTCCAGCATCGGCTTGATGCGCGCCCGCTGGCGCGGGGCCATGAAACAGGCCACATGGATGGCACAGCCCAGTCCCAACGGCACGGCAAACAGCAGGCCGACCAGCGCGACCTTGAGCGTCCCCCACATGATGGGTACCAGCGACAGGCGGGGTTCATGGGCACCGGTGCTCTCCAGCTGCCAGATCCAGGCCGGTGCGTCACGCCCCTCATACCAGACCTTGCCGAAGATCGCGCCAAGCCCCACGACCTGATGCGGATCACGGATCTCGAGACCCGCATAGGCCTGTTCAAGAGCCCCCAGACCACCTGCCACGGACGTTGGCCGTGCCAGCAGACGACGATCCTCCTGCTGGAAGCTCAACTCGACTCCTGCCGCCACCTGTGCGGGTGACAGCCAGTCCACCAGCTGCCGACGACGCTCGGCCGTGGCGAGATACAGCCCGAGTCGGCCATCCGCGTCGAGTGCCGCGAAGCCCAACCCATGATGTGCCGCGGCGATGGTTCTCACCGGGGCCGACAGGCCACTGTCGAAGTCTCCCGCCTTGATCAGCGGGCTGGCATGCGCGGGCAGCAGGTAATGACTCAGTCCACCGCCGGCATCCCCCAGGATCAGGCTCTTGCCGCCGCGCAGGACACTCAGGGCGGTGATCGGCTGGGCAGCATGCTCCTGCCGGCCCAGCTTGCGGGCCAGAGGTACCTGGCCGGCGGACGCATCGTTCAACTGCCATTGAGTGAAGGCATGCGGCCCTGCCGTGACCAGCAACTGCCCCTCCAGGGTCGAAAGGCTGGCCGGGCCGGGCAGCCATTGCTGCTGCCAGCTGCCTTGCGGCGTGGTCGAGGCCAGTCTTGCCAGCCACAGACGATCACCTTGTCGATCGGGCATGCGCAGCCATAGCTGCTGTCGGCTCTGCGTGAGGTGAGCCTGCCGATGATCCAGTCCCTCGGGTACCTGGAGGGAACTCGATCGACGCAGACCGTCATCGGTGTGCTGGATCAGCTGCAACCGGTTGCCGGCCAGCCACTCGATCCGCCACTCGTCCATGTCCGCGGCGCGAGTGTCCAATGCTCGAGATTCCAGTACCTGCGAGCTGCTCGGCGTCGTGCCGGGCGGTTTGAGCAGCGGCCATGACACGCTGATCAGATAGCCGAGCATCACCACCACCAGCGCCATCACGCCAAGACCGGCAACCGTCAGCCACAGGCTTGCCAGGCGATCGCGACGCAGACGGCGAGATTGCATTCGTGAGGCTTCAGCAGCAGCCGGCATGAATATTCACCACAAGAGAAGAAGCGCGCGGGGAGGGATCACTCCCGCGTGCGAAAGATGGGGTCTGCCTCAAGATTATGTCCATGAGATGACAGCGAGATGACAAGCGTACTCAGAGACCCTCACCCTCATCCAGCCCCAGACGTTCACGCCATTGGTTCAGCTGATCGTCCGGCAACGGTACATAGCCTTCCCGCAGGATGGCCTGTTGTCCCTGACGCGACATGATCAACGACAGGAACGCCTGCTCCAATGACGGCAGCGGCTTGTCTGGCACGCGATTGACGTAGATGTACAGGGCGCGTGTCAGCGGGTAACGCCCGTCGCGGATACTGGCCCGACTCGGAAATATCGCCATGCTGCCGGCGTCACGACTCACCGACAGCTGTTTGACCATGGGAGATGATGTGCTGAAGCTGGCGTAGCCGATCCCGCCCGGCGAGGAGCCCACGGCGCCGATGATCGACGCCGAACCCGGTTGCTCGCTCACGTCCAGCCGGAAGTCGCCGCCACACAGGGCGACACGCCGGAAGGCACCGTAGGTCCCGGAGGTGGCACTGCGCCCGAAGCGGCTGATCTGACGCTCAGCCCAGTCTCCCGACAGCCCCAGTTGCCCCCACCGATCGGCCCGCTGACTGCCACACTCATGACTGGCCGAGAAGATGGCATCGAGCTGCGCGATACTGATCGTCTCCAGCGGATTGCGGCGATGCACGAGGATGCCCATGGCATCCAGCGCCACGGGGACTTCCAATGGCGGATACCCGAATGCCCGGATGAAGTCCTGGCGCTCCTGATCGCTCATCGGCCGTGACATCAGCCCCACCCGTGTGGTGCCGGCAATCAGGGCAGGCGGCGCCGTCGAGGACCCCGCTGCCTGCAACTGGACCCGCACCCCTGGATGGTAGCGACGCAGCTGAGCCGCCCACCGCGTCACCAGCACCGAGAGGGTATCGGAGCCCACGGCCGTCAGGTTGCCGACGACCCCCGGCACGGGGCGATATTCAGGTACCTCGGCAAACGCGGGCACGACCGGCATCAGCAGGCAGGCCAGCAACGCAAGGCGACTCGAGAGCCAACGGGGACGACGCAAGGATGCGATGAAGAACATGACGATTTCAGGCCTGAAAGATGAATGATGCGCTCATTGGCGGTGATGACTATCGCGTTGTTCCTTCAACCCCTACCACTCCTTCAATACCACTTCCCTGCGTGAGGCTGTCTCACCAGCGGCATTGCTGCGCCGAGTATCCTTCATTGCAACGTTGAGGCACGAGACCATCATGCTGCAATGCAAGAAAATTCCCGCTGCAACGCCTGGCGAGAGAGGACATCCCTTCCACTGGCAGAGTAGGATACCGGACATGAGATGCCTTTCGTGAGCCACTGCCCGCTCGGGCTCTCCTTCCATCGCCACTAGGCAAACCATCGACGCCACTAGGCAAACCGCCGACGCCAGTGCACCCTGAAGACATAACAACAAGACAGCGAGTGACGACATGCAAGCCCTGGATGATGCCCCGGTGCCGAACGGCACGCTGACGCTCAAGCTGATCGCTCAGCGTCACGATACCAATCTTTATGGCGATATCAGCGGTGGCTGGTTGATGCATCGCATGGATGAGGCCTGCGAGCTGGCCGCCGGCCGTGTGGCCAACGGACGGACTGCCACCGTCGCCGTGGAGGGCCTCGACTTTCTCTCACCGGTGCGCGTCGGCTCGGTGGTCAATATCTTCACGCACGTCACGGAAGTCGGACGCAGCTCGGTACGGCTCACGGTCGAGGTCTGGATTCGGCCGCCTCAGGAGCGCAACCATCGTGCGCTGACCAAGGTGACCGAGGCCAACTACGTGATGGTGGCCCTGGACGACAATGGCCGAATCCGCGCGGTGCCGGAACAGGGCAACGACGAGGAAAGTGTCTGACGTGATGGACACCGCCATTCATGAAGAAGCCGCCCCGAGGGGCGGCTTCTTCATTTCCCACCAGAGCCCGCCTGACACTGCCTGACGAGCGAGTCGCGATGTCCCCACACACGGCGGCGGGCGGTCACCTCAGCTCTCGCCCAGCACCCGGGCACGCGCATCAAGGAAGCCCTGTTCACCGATGCGCGTCCAGGGGGCGACCTGCTGCTGGAAGGCACGGTAGGACTCGTAGACACGCCTGGCGTCCTCATCCTTGGCGATGAACTCGTCCAGCACCTCGTTGGACGCCTTGAACAGCGCCGCGTAGACATCCTGCGGAAATTCGCGCAGCTCAACGCCATGTTCCTCGACCAGTGAGGTCAGGGCGGTGGCATTGCGCAGCGCGAATTCATCCACCATCGCATGATTGGCAATCCTGGCTGCCTGGATCACCACCTGCTGGAGGTCTTCCGGCAACGCCTGCCAGGCCTCGAGATTGACGGTGCCTTCGAGAATGGCGGAGGGCTCGTTCCAGGCCGGGGAGTAGTAATACTTGGCCACCTGATGCAGACCGAAGGCCAGATCATTGTAGGGACCGACCCAGTCGGTGGCGTCGATCACACCGGTCTCCATCGCAGTGAAGATCTCGCTGCCCGGCAGATTCACCGCACTGGCACCGATGCGGTTCATCACTTCACCCGCGAGCCCCGGCAGGCGGATCTTCAGGCCTTTCATGTCCGATAGACTGTTCACTTCCTTGTTGAACCAGCCGGCCATCTGGGTGCCGGTATTGCCCACCGCCAGCGGCTTGAGGTTGTGACGCGCGTAGATCTCGTCCCACAGCTTCATGCCATCGCCGTGATACAGCCAGGCGTTGGTCTCGGTGGTATTCATGCCGAAGGGCACGGCGGTGAAGAACTGGGCGGCAGGTACCTTGCCCTTCCAGTAATAGGACGCCGAGTGGCCCATCTGGGCTGTCCCGGAAGACACGGCGTCGAAGACTTCCAAAGCCGGCACCATCTCACCGGCCCCATAGACCTTGACCTGAAGACGACCACCGGAAAGCTTCCCGATCAGGCTGGCGAACTCATTGGCACCGGTGCCCAGTGCCGGGAAGTTCTTCGGCCAGGAGGTCACCATCTTCCAGTGGATGGTTTCCTCCTCGGCGGCATTGGCCGTGGAGACGAAAGGTGCAGCGGCGAGACCGGCAGCACCGGCCCCCAGAGCAGAGAGAAAACGGCGGCGTTGCATGGGGCGTTCCTTGTTCGAGTTGTGGGCAATGCATGACGCGGCATCAAGACAGCAGATTATCTGCCACTATGCCGCGACCCATGGATGGCCCACAACTGCACCAAGGCCGTAATGGCGCACGAATACCGCGCCCCCTGCACCGCTTTTCACTTCTCGCCAGCGCCTGCTGTCAGCGCCTCATGCCTGCGTCTGCCATCAATGCAGGATCAGCTGAGTACTTCCAGCTTGGCGAAACCCAGCACCAGCCACTTGTCGCCTTCGCCCTCGAAGCTGATCTGGACACGCGCGCGCTCGCCCTGGCCTTCGGCGTTGATGACCACGCCCTCGCCGAACAGCGGATGACGCACCAGGCTGCCCAGCGACAGCGCCGGCATGTCGCCATTGGCCTCGACACTCTCCTGACGCGGCCCGGAGGGGCGACGATTCGGCATGGCACGCTGGGTCGAGACCGGACGCGAGACCTGGCCACGCAGGCGCACTTCCTCCAGCAGCTCTTCCGGCAGCTCACGCAGGAAGCGCGACGGTCGCTGGAAGGTCTCCTTGCCGTGCATGCGCCGCAGCTCGGCGTAGGTCAGGTAGAGGCGCTGCATGGCACGGGTGACACCGACGTAGCACAGGCGACGCTCTTCCTCGAGGCGCCCCGGCTCCTCCAGTGACATCTTGTGCGGGAACAGCCCTTCCTCGACCCCGGCGACGAACACCACCGGGAATTCGAGCCCCTTGGCGGAGTGCAGCGTCATCATCTGTACGCATTCCTCGCCTTCGGCGGCTTCATGATCACCGGCATCCAGCGCGGCTTCGGCGAGGAAGGGCTCCAGCGCCTCGGCCCCTTCGCTGGGGGCTTCCGGGTCCATGCGCTCGCCCTGACTGAAGGCGCGACAGGCGTTGACCAGTTCGGCAAGGTTCTCGAGGCGCGCCTGGCCCTTCTCGCCCTTCTCGGCGGCGTGATGCTCGCGCAGGCCGGAGACGTGGATGACGTGCTCGACCAGCTCATGCAGCGCCATGCCGGCGGTGTCGTTGTCGAGGCCATCGATGATGTCGGCGAAGGCACGCACGGCGGTGGCGGCGCGCCCCTTGAGGGCGCCGTCGGAAACCGCATCGCTCATCGCCTGCCACATGGTCAGGTTGCCGTAGCGCGCACGCTCGCGCAGCTGCTCGACGGTGCGCATGCCGATGCCACGCGCCGGCACGTTGATCACGCGCTCCAGGGCGGCATCGTCCTCGCGGTTGTTCATCAGACGCAGGTAGGCGAGCGCGTTCTTGATCTCGAGACGCTCATAGAAACGCTGGCCGCCATAGATGCGATACGGCATGCCCTGGCGGATCAGCGTCTCCTCCAGCACGCGTGACTGGGCGTTGGAGCGATACAGGATCGCGATCTCGTCGCGACTGTAACCATGCTCATTGACCAGTTCGCGGATGGTATCGGCGATGTAGCGCGATTCGTCGATGTCGTTGAAGCCGGCATAGACCCGAATCCGCTCGCCACGGCCGCTGTCGGTCCACAGCTCCTTGCCCATGCGCCCGCCATTGTGGCTGATCAGGGCGTTGGCAGCCTCCAGGATGGCGCTGGAGGAGCGGTAGTTCTGCTCCAGACGCACCACACGGGTATTGGCGAATTCCTCGGTGAAGCGCTGGATGTTCTCGACCCGTGCGCCACGCCAGCCGTAGATGGACTGGTCATCATCGCCGACCACGGTCATGCATTCGCGATCACCGGCCAGCAGCTTCAGCCAGGCGTACTGCAGGGTATTGGTATCCTGAAACTCGTCGACCAGCAGGTGGGCGAAGCGCTCGCGGTAATGCGCCAGCAGATGCGGCGTGTCACGCAGCAGCTCCAGCGAGCGCAGCAGCAGCTCACCGAAATCCACCAGCCCGCCACGCTCGCAAGCCAGCTGATAGAGCTCGTACATCTCGACCATCTTGCCCATGTAGGCGTCGCCGTGGGTCTGGACCTGATGGGCCCGCAGCCCCTCTTCCTTGCAGCCGGCGATGAAGTACTGGACCTGCTTGGGCGGCCAGCGCTCGTCATCGACGTTGTGCTCCTTGAGCAGCCGCTTGACCATGCGCAGCTGGTCATCGCTGTCGATGATCTGGAAGTGCTCGGGCAGACGCGCCTCCTGCCAGTGGGTGCGCAGCAGACGGTGACTGATGGAGTGGAAGGTGCCGACCCACATGTGGCGCAGACTGCTGCCATTGAGCGCCTCGAGACGCGTGCGCATCTCGCGGGAGGCCTTGTTGGTGAAGGTCACCGACAGGATGGCATAGGGCGAGAACTGATATCGGTCCATCAACCAGGCGATGCGATGGACCAGCACGCGGGTCTTGCCGGAACCGGCGCCCGCCAGTACCAGCATGTTGCCCGGCGGCGCGGACACGGCCTCACGCTGATGCGTGTTGAGGTGATCGAGGAGGGGCGATTCGGACATGCAGGGCTCACCACAGGGCAGAGAAGTCGAGGGGCGGGGCAGCGGGTCGGGGGCTGCCCCTGTTCAGGCATCCACCTTATCACAGCGGCCTGCCCTGCTCTTCCCTGCACGCGTCATCCCTGACCGGTGACGCTTGTATGGCACTCAGTGCGTATCGAAGTCGTGATCATCGATGCGCAGGGTGGCAAGGCTCTTCTTGACCGCTTCCAGCTGCTCCTTGAGCTTGGGACCACGTGCCTTGGCGACCCCCACCGCCAGCGTATCGACGATCACCAGATGCGCGATGCGTGAGCTCATCGGCGTATAGATCTCGGTGTCTTCATGCACATCGATGTGCAGCGGCAGCGTGACTTCATCCGCCAGCGGCGAGCCGCTGGGACACAGGCCGATGACGGTCGCGCCGGCATCCCGTGCCAGACGCACGCTGGCGATCAGCGCCTTGGTGCGTCCGGTCTGGGAGATGGCGACCACCACGTCGCGCGGCCCCAGCGTCACCGCTGACATGTTCTGCATGTGCGGGTCGGTGTAGGCGGCAGTGGAGATCTGCAGACGAAAGAACTTGTGCTGGGCATCGTGGGCCACGGCACCCGAGGCGCCATAGCCGTAGAACTCGACCCGGCTGGCGGAGGCCAGCGAGTGGATGGCACGTGCGACGGCTTCGGCATCCAGACGGTCACGCACTGACAGCAGCGTGCCGATGGTGGAATCGAACAGGGAGTGAGAGAACTCCGCCACGCTGTCGGAGTCATTCATCGAGAACTGGGCGAACTGGGTGCCCGTGGCCAGGCGTTGCGCCAGCTGGAGCTTGAAGTCCTGGAAGCCGGCAAAGCCCATCGCACGACAGAAGCGCACTACCGTCGGTTCACTGACCGAGGATTCACTGGCCAGATCGACGATCCGCATGTGAATCACCTCCTCCGGATGGCGGAGGACGTAACGGGCAACCTTCTGTTCAGAGCGGCGGAAATTCTCCATCCGGCTCCTCAGGTCGTCGAAGATGGCATGACTCACGGCACACTCCTTGCAGACTTCATGGGCATGCCTGAGCTTACGACATCCCCCGGGGGGTGTCGCCATCACAGGCGGTCTATGGTCACAATTTTGTCAAGTGAGCTATAGTAAAACGGTGTGGCGCCAGTGAAAGCCCACATCCTTTGGATGCCATGGAGGTCGAATCATGCGTAATTCAGAGCAGGTAGATACGCTCAAGAACGAGCTTCTCGATATTTTCATGACCCTCGGTGCCGACGAACATCAGGCCCGCAAGAAACAAAGCGCAGTCCGCCACCTCCGCGCCAGACGCGGAATCGAAATGCACAACGAAATCAAGCGCCTGAGCGAGGATTTAAGCGACATCGAAGTGCTGGAAACGGAAAGCGATATCGATACCCACTGATTCTCGGGCGGGGAGCGATACGTCTCCCCGCCGAGCAGTCCCCCATCTCCCTGCCAGCTCAGGGACGAGGGCTTCTGTCTTCCTTGCCGCCATCTCTGATGAGCATGGTCAGCCCCCCTCGCGACATTTTCTTCTGCCTTCGGGCCCTCAGCCTTCATTTCCCTCTGCAATGACTCTGCCTTCTGCCGCGCGCTCGCCACGGTGTCACTCTCGATCGTCCTTCATCTGCACCGACATTCTCTGCCTCATTGTCATGTCATCGCCCAGGACGATGCACCAACAGGGTGCAAGTACACACTGACATGAACGTGACGCCCGCCATCTCCCACACTGAGCATCGAGTCGCCGCCTGGGTGTCGTGCACGGGCCATCTCGGCCAGAAACGCAAGAGGCTCGCCGGATAGGCGAGCCTCTTGTCGTTCTTCAATGCCGTCAGATCCGTGCTGACAGAACATCAGGACAGCCTGAAAAGTGGGGCCGGGATTACAGGCTGGAGGCGAAGACCACCACCACGCCGATCGGGGCGATGAAGCGCGCCACGAAGCTCCACAGCTTGAAGGCCGAGTCGCTCATGTTGAGCTGACTGCGCACTTCATCACGCCCCATGAACCAGCCGACGAAGACGATGGTCGCCAGGCCGGTCAGCGGCAGCATCAGCTTGCTGGTCGCGTAATCGAGCAGGTCGAAGATGGTCATGCCCTCGAACTTGGCGAACATGCCCAGCGGCGCCACATCACTCCACAGATTGAAGGACAGGATGGTGGCGATCCCCAGCAGCCAGGTCGCGATACCCGCCACCCAGGCAGAGGCCACGCGTGACATCGGCGTCTTCTCTTCCAGCCATTCGACGATGGGTTCCAGCAGCGAGATCCCTGAGGTCCAGGCCGCGAAGACCAGCAGCACGAAGAACACCACGCCGAACACTTCTCCGCCCGGCATGTGGCCGAAGGCCAGCGGCAGGGTCTGGAAGATCAGGCCCGGGCCCGCAGCGGCGTCGAGACCATTGGAGAACACCACCGGGAAGATGGCCAGCCCCGCCAGCAGAGCGATGACGGTATCCAGCACCACCACGATCAGCGCGGTACGCCCGATGTTGACGTCATCGGAGAGATAGGAGCCGTAGGCCATCATGATGCCCATGCCCAGTGACAGGGTGAAGAAGGCATGCCCCATCGCCGCCAGCACGCCATCCTTGTCGAGCTTGGAGAAGTCCGGTGTCAGCAGCCAGGCAGCCGCTTCAGCGAAGCCATCAGTGGTCGCCGCATACCCGACCAGCATGACCAGCATGACCGCCAGCAGCGGCATCAGGATCTTGGCGGCGCGCTCCAGACCACCCGCGACGCCCCCGGCCACGACCAGGATCACCATCAGCATGAAGGCACTGTGCCAGGCCAGCAGGGTGGTCGGGTCGCCCAGCAGACCACCGAACAGACTGCCTGCCGTGTCAGAGGTCAGGCTTTCGAAGCTGCCACTGGCGGCGTCAGCGATGAAGGCCAGTGCCCAGCCACCGATGACACTGTAGAAGGACAGGATCAGATAGGCGCCGAGCACACCGGCCACCCCGATCAACACCCAGGCGGGGCTACGCTTGAGGCGCGCACTGATGTGACTCATGGTCGAGATCGGGTTCTTCTGTCCCAGGCGGCCCAGCAGCCACTCGGACATCAGGATCGGCAGACCGATCAACAGAATGCAGACCAGATAGACAAGAACGAAGGCACCGCCGCCGCTCTCACCGGTCATGTACGGGAATTTCCAGATGTTGCCCAGTCCGACGGAGGAACCGACGGCGGCCAGGGTGAAGGCCAGACGAGAAGACCACTGAGCGTGGGAATGCGGTTTGGATGACATGTGAGTCCCTGATTCGTCGCGATGATGCCAGCCACGGGTAGCGGCCTGTGGCATCTTGTTGTGCTTGTTGCATCATGCTGGCGAGACGGAAGGATGAACCGTGGCCGACAGGATGGCGTCGCAGGATCACTGCTGTGGTGCATCTGGCCGTCATCATGGCCGGATAGGCCCGAATGACAGACAGACTGGTGTCGATAGACACGCCGGAATGGACACGCTGCCCGCCCCGGTAAATATCGCCGTGGTAACGACAATAGGTAGGTAAAGTTACTTGATTGACCCGATATCTACCAGCAAGCCACCCTCAGACCATCGCCTCACGATAGAAAACAGCGACTGAGGCCGGCAGGTCACTTCCCCCGTCCCGCAAGACACTGAAGCGCGACAGGCAGCGGGTGGCGCTAGAAGAGACGTCCTTGTCCTTCCCCGGGGAAGGCACCGATCAATGGCCGATCAAGCCGCTCCAGCACCTGATTGGCCAGACGACGTGCCAAGGCCGGAGCCGCCTTGTTGTCAGGAGTATGCACAAACAGGAAAGGGCTTTTCCCCTGACTTATCCACAGGGAAAGGCGTTCCACCCAGGGCTGGAAGAAGGCCAGATTGGTCGCGTCGTCATGATGCCCGATGAAGCGGACCAGCGGTTGGCGTGCGCTGGAGAACACATGCAATGGGCGATGCGGCTTTTCCGAGCGTGCTACGGCAAGCCCTGGATGCGCGGTATCAGGGCCACTGAAGAGTGGACGGACATCCAGCATCACGCGATCGACTCCGTGACTTATCAACAAGCGATTCAACTGTCGTTCCACCGAGCCCTTGGCAAAGAAACTCGGGGCACGGGGCTCCACGGCCCAATCAAGGCCAGCACCCTCGACATGCGCGAAGAATTGCGCAAGACGCGGGAGTACCTCCCCCCCCAGGTCGCGTGGCAGCTGGATCATGATCGGCCCCATGCGCGACTTAAGCGGCGCAAGCCGCGCCAGGAATTCCGCCAGCTCCTCCTCGATTCCCTGAAGCCTCAACTCATGGGTCAGTCGTCCCGGCAACTTGAAGCAGAAGCGGAAGTGCTCGGGCGCCTGGCGGGCCCAGCTGGCCACGGCGCTCTCCGGCGGCAGAGCATAGAAGCTGGTATTGCCTTCGACACAGTCGAAGACCTGCGCGTAATCCGCCAGATGCTCGCGCGGGCCACTGCCCGGCAGCAGGCTGCCGCGCCAGTCATCGTTGGCCCACATCGCGAGCCCGAGATGAAGATGCCCCGACTCGCAAGCTCCGTCATGGCCCGCAGCGTGCGGAACATTCGTCTCCGTCGGTGCGGAGGATGCATGAAAATGGTGCATGAAGGCGCCATAGCTAGAGGAATGTGAGGGTCAAAGGCCCAATACACCGAATAATATCGTCTGCTAGAGCGACGTAAGCACAATAAAAACTGTCATCACGGCGTGCTATGGTCCGCTTCCTGCATGAACCGTCACAGGCGAACCACCCCTCGCCGCGACATCGCTTTCTGCCCGCCACAAGCAGGTCGGAAGCCATCATTGTTGACTGCCCATACCCCGGAGCCTGTCATGACTGCTTTCCAACGACTCATCCTGCGTGCCAACGACGGCCGCTCCCGTGCGGCCAATGCCATCACGCTGCGTAGCCTGATCACGCTCTTCGAGGGCTGTCTGCTGGTGGCACTCGGCGTGCGCCTGCTGCAGGCCGGCGGCTTGCTGGTCAGTGGTACTGCCGGGATGTCATTGCTTGGCTCGGACCTGACGGGCTTGAGCTTCGGCAGTCTGTTCTTCCTGATCAACCTGCCCTTCTACGGGCTGGCCTGGAAGCAGCTGGGGCTCAACTTCACGCTGCGCACCCTGGGATGCGTCAGTCTGCTCTCGGTCCTGACGGATCTACTGGCGGTCAGTCTGCCGCTGGGCGACGTCAATCTGCCGGTGGTGGCGATTGCCGCAGGCCTGCTCATCGGGCTGGGGGTCACCCTGCTGTTTCGCGAGAACGCCTCCCTCGGCGGACTCAACATTCTCGCGCTGGATCTGGAGCGACGCTTCGCCATCCATGCAGGCCGCACGACTTTCGCCTTCGACCTGCTGCTGATCGCGCTCGCCGCGCTGGTCTATCCCTGGCCGCAGGTCATCTGCTCGGCACTGGCGTTCGCCACGCTGTCTTTCGTACTGGGCCGCTACCACCGCCGCACGCCTCAAGGCTCAGATGCCAGCACCACCGCTCAAGACGATGGCAAGCAGGTGCAGGCAGCTCACTAGCGGCGACCACGCCCGCCATTGGAGCCGCCGCCGCCCTTGTACGACGAGCTCTTGCCCCCGGCACTTCTGCCGCCAGGATTCTTCTTGCCAAAGGTCGTGTTGCCAGAGGTCTTGCTACCAGAAGACTTGCTACCAGAGGACTTTTCGCCAGCCCCCCTGCTCGCCGCATCGCGCTCATCGCGACGCTCTCCGGCCTTGCCACGCGTGCGTGGCTTGAGGCCGCTCGCGAGCTTGCCCGCGCCATTGGCGCTCTTGCTGCCCGGCTGGGAGCCGCCCTTGCCGGCGCTGCTGCGTTCCTGATTGCCACGAACGGACCTGGACTCATCGGTACGCTCCCGCCGCCCCGCCCCTTCCTGGCGAGCACCCGAGCGTTGGCCTGTCTTGGGCTGACCTGAGCCGCGCTGATCCGAGCTGCGCTGGCCCATGGCGCGCTTGCTGCTGTCCTCGCGCCGAGCACCACCACGCCGGCCGCTATCCGTATCCTGCGCGGCACGCTGATGGCGCGCGGCAGTCGCGTGCTGGGAAGGCGTCGGCGCCTCCGCCAGTCGTGAGGCCTCCTCGGTACCACTGGAGCCTTCGATCATCCGATGGATGTCGTCCATCTCGCGCTGGGTGAGATAGCGCCATTCGCCGATGCCCAGCCCGTCCAGGCTGACATTCATGATGCGCACCCGCTTGAGCTTGAAGACCTCATAGCCCAGCGCCTCGCACATGCGGCGAATCTGGCGATTGAGCCCCTGCGTCAGGATGATGCGGAACACATAGGTGGAAATCTGCTCGATGCGGCACGGCTGGGTGATGGTATCCAGAATCGGCACGCCGGCTGCCATGCGCTTGAGAAAGTCCGGGTTGATCGGCTTGTCGACCCGCACCACATATTCCTTCTCGTGGGCGTTGCCGGCCCGCAGGATCTTGTTGACGATGTCGCCGTCACTGGTCAGGAAGATCAGGCCATCGGAAGGCTTGTCGAGGCGACCGATCGGGAAGATCCGCTTGGGATGGCCGATGTAGTCAATGATGTTGCCTTCCACGTGGCGCTCGGTGGTACAGGTGATGCCCACCGGCTTGTTGAAGGCCAGATAGACCGCTTCCTGCTTGGCCTTCAACGGCTTGCCGTTGACCAGCACCTCATCGCCCGGCGCGACCTTGGTGCCCATCTCGGGGACGACACCATTGATGGTCACTCGCCCTTCGGCGATATGGCGATCCGCCTCGCGCCGCGAGCAGAAGCCCGTTTCGCTGATGAACTTGTTGAGGCGGGTGAGCGATGCGTCGCGATCAGTCATGGCAGGTCACGTGCGTGCGCCGGGCGATGAACGCGCAGCGGACGTAAGAGGATAAGAAGGCAGGCGCACAGGATACCAAAAACGGCAGCCCTGAGGCTGCCGTTGGCACGATGAGACTGAGCTCATCTGCTGCTGCGCCAGACATGACGCAGCCGTCTTGCATCGCGGATCACTCGACCGTGACGCTCTTGGCCAGGTTGCGCGGCTGATCGACATCGGTGCCCTTGAGCACGGCGACATGGTAGGACAGCAGCTGCAGCGGCAGAGTGTAGAGAATCGGTGCCAGCACTTCGCTGACATGTGGCATGCGCAGCACACGCACGCCTTCGCTCTCTTCGAGACTGATGTTCTCGTCAGCGAAGACGAACAGCTCCCCGCCACGTGCACGCACTTCCTGCAGGTTCGACTTGAGCTTCTCGAGCAGCTCGTCGTTGGGTGCCACCGCGACCACCGGCATGTCGGCATCCACCAGCGCCAACGGGCCGTGCTTCAGCTCGCCCGCCGGATAGGCCTCGGCGTGGATATAGGAGATTTCCTTGAGCTTGAGCGCGCCTTCCAGCGCGATGGGGAACTGGGTGCCACGCCCGAGGAACAGCGCGTTGTGCTTGTCAGCGAAGGCCTCTGAGAGACGCTCGATCTCGCTGTCCATGGCCAATGCCTTGGTAACCAGTGACGGCAGCTGACGCAGCTCACGCACCACCTCGGCTTCTCCGGCCTCATCGCCACCCCGCACGCGACGCAGCGACAGCGTCAGCAGCATCAGGCCGACCAGCTGGGTGGTGAAGGCCTTGGTGGAGGCGACGCCGATTTCCGGTCCGGCCATGGTCATCAGGCTGAGGTCCGATTCACGCACTAGCGAGCTGCCCGGGACGTTGCAGATCGCCAGACTGCCGAGGAAGCCGCCCAGCGACTGGGCATAGCGCAGTGCGGACAGCGTGTCGGCGGTCTCGCCGGACTGGGACAGGGTGACGAACAGGGTGCCATCGGCCACCACCACCGGACGGTAGCGGAACTCTGAGGCGACCTCGACCGCCGCCGGAATGCCGGCCAGACGCTCGATCCAGTAACGCGCCACCATGCCGGCGTGGTAGCTGGTACCACAGGCGACGATCTGCACCTGCTTGACCTGACGGAAGAGGTTTTCCGCCTCGCTGCCGAAGCTGCGCACCAGCACGTGATCGCCGTTCAGGCGACCTTCCAGCGTGGCGGCCAGCACACGGGACTGCTCGTGGATTTCCTTGAGCATGAAGTGGCGATAGTCACCCTTGGAGGCGGCATCCTGCGCGTGCTCGAAGGTCTGGACCGGGCGCTCGTTGGCCTCGGTGATCAGACGCTCGCCCTGCTCGAAGATCTCGATCTGCTCGGCGGTCATGCGCACCAGATCGCCTTCCTTGAGATAGATGAAGCGATCGGTGACCTGCAGCAGCGCCAGCTGATCGGAGGCCAGGAAGTGCTCGTCGATCCCGACACCGATCACCAGCGGGCTGCCCTGACGCGCGCCGATCAGCACGTCCGGCTGGGCACGATGCACCACGCCCAGCGCGAAGGCGCCATCCAGCAGGGCGACGGCCTTCTGAACGGCGGTCAGCAGGTCCTGGCTCAGGGTGTATTCACGCGCCAGCAGGTGGGCGACCACCTCGGTGTCGGTCTCGGAGGTGAAGACATACCCCTGACCTTGCAGCTCGCGCTTGAGCGTCTCGTAATTCTCGATGATGCCGTTGTGGACCACGGCCAGGCTGTCACCGGACTGGTGCGGGTGAGCATTGGCTTCACTCGGCGCCCCATGCGTGGCCCAGCGAGTGTGAGCGATACCCACGCGTCCCTTGAGCGGTGATTCTTCGAGACGCTCCTGCAACGCCGCCACCTTGCCCAGCGCACGCACGCGATTCAAGCGGCCCTCTTCGGACAGCACGGCCATGCCGGCACTGTCATAGCCACGGTATTCGAGGCGGTGCAGACCCTCGAGCAGGATGTTCTGGACGTTACGACTGGCGACGGCGCCTACGATGCCACACATGAGCAATCTCCTTATGCTGTTGCTGGCGCCACGAGCGGGGCGATCAACACCTCGACTCCATGAGCGCGAATCTGGTCACGCGCAGCATCAGGCAACGCGTCATCGGTTATCAGGGTACTGATGCTGGACCAGGCCAGCTCCAGGTTGGGAATGCGACGGCCCAGCTTGTGGGATTCCGCCATCACCACGACTTCTCGCGACACCTCGGCCATCACGCGTGACAGGCCGATCAGCTCATTGAAGGTGGTAGTGCCACGTTCGAGGTCCAGACCATCCGCGCCGAGGAAGACCTGGTCGAAGTCGTAACTGCGCAGCACCTGCTCCGCCACCTGTCCCTGGAAGGAATCGGAGTGCGGATCCCAGGTACCACCGGTCATCAGCAATACCGGCTCGTTTTCCAGCTCGCGAATGGCATTGGCCACGCTCAGCGAGTTGGTCATCACGATCAGGTCATCACGCCCCTTGAGCTCGGGGATCAGCACCACCGTGGTGGTACCGCTGTCGATGATGATGCGCTGATGGGCGCCGATACGGCTGGCTGCCAGGCGGGCAATGGCCTGCTTGGCGGCACTGACCGGTTCGTCATGCACCAGCAGTTCACGCGGCATGGCCACGGCGCCGCCGTAGCGCCTGAGCAGCAGGCCGCTCTTCTCGAGAAAGGCCAGATCCTTGCGGATGGTGACCTCGGAAGTGGCGAGTTCCCGCGCCAGTGCCTCGACACTGACTTCACCGTCACGTCCCAGTTGTTCGAGGATCTGGTGACGCCGTTGTGGTGTCAGACGCTTGGACATCAGGGCCCCCTATAAAGTTTCGAAACGAAAGATAAGTGAGGCATAACGAAACATCAAGTGAAAGACGAGACAGGATGAGACGATTCATTCCTGCACGCCGTTCCACAGAGCTGACCGCGATGACAAAACGGGGAGACACCTGTCGGTGCCTCCCCGTTTCTGATGCCCACCTTCACTCACCAGCAAGTATCGCGATTGAAGCTGCCGTTCACTTCTTGGTCGGACGCGGCCATTCCGGCTTGTCGATACGCTTGCCACGCGCCACGCTCAACGCGCCTTCGGCGACATCGCGGCTCAGGGTCGAGCCAGCGCCCACGGTGGCACCCGCACCGATCTTGAGCGGCGCTACCAGCGCGGAGTTGGAGCCGATGAAGGCATTGTCGCCAATTTCGGTTCGGAACTTGTTGGCACCGTCATAGTTGCAGGTGATGGTGCCGGCACCGACGTTGACCGCCTCGCCGAGGGTGGCATCACCGACATAGCTCAGGTGATTGATCTTGGCGTTCACGCCCACCTGGGCATTCTTGGTCTCGACGAAGTTGCCGATGCGCGCGCCGCGCGCCAGTTCGGTTCCAGGACGCAGACGTGCGAAGGGCCCGACATTGTTGTCACCTTCCAGTACCGCACCATCGATGACGCTATGCGGCGCGATGTTGGCGCCGGCACCGATGGTGGCATTGCGGATCACGCAGTGGGCGCCGATGACCACGTCATCTCCGAGACTCACTTCGCCCTCGAAGACACAACCGACGTCGATGCTGATATCGGTACCGATGGACAGCTTGCCGCGCACGTCGATGCGCGCCGGGTCCGCCAGGCTGGCACCTTCGGTCATCAGGCGGTTGGCTTCACGACGCTGGAAGGCGCGCTCGAGATCGGCCAGCTGCAGACGATTGTTGACGCCCTGCACTTCCTCGACCGCCGCCGGCTGGGCAGTGGCGATGTTGACACCTTCGCTGGCCGCCATGGCGATGATGTCGGTCAGGTAGTACTCGCCCTGGGCGTTGTCGGCGGACAGCGCCGGCAGCCAGCGCTTGAGCTGGGCACCGGTGGTCGCGAGGATACCGGTGTTGCCTTCCTGGATAGCCAGCTGCTCCGGCGTGGCATCCTTGTGCTCGACGATGGCGCTGACGCGACCTTCGCTATCGCGCACGATACGGCCATAGCCTGTCGGGTCTTCCAGAATCACCGTCAGCAGGCCCAGAGTCTGCTCACTGACTTCGGCCAGCAGCGCCTCGAGGGTCTCGCGACGAATCAGCGGCACATCGCCATACAGGATCAGTACCTTGCCATCGCCGATGGCTTCCAGTGACTGGGCCACGGCGTGACCGGTGCCCTTCTGCTCTGCCTGAACGGCAAAACTCGCGCCGGTGTCGGCCAGCTGCTGCTGCACACGCTCACCACCATGACCAATGACGACATTCAGATGCGCACCGTCCAGGCCTGCAGCGGTGTCAGCCACATGACGCACCATCGCCTTGCCTGCCAACGGGTGCAGCACCTTCGGCAATTTGGAACGCATGCGGGTGCCCTGGCCTGCGGCAAGAATGACGACGTCGGTACGCTCTGCACTGCTCATCGGTGAACTCCTGTAGAAAGCGGGTCTTCATACCTGAAGCCCCTGAAAATAATGGCGCCATCATAGCAGCTGAACCCTGAGCTGCCAGTGACGAGGTTTACCCACGGCCCTGTCGCCGAGAACAGACCCGCGAAAGCATCAGTCGCCCGCAAGACACCTGAGCCATCTCTCCGATGGGCTCGACACCCTTCCTGATGAGCCCGGTCAGTCCCCGGCGTCACAGGAACGACCTTCGATGGCTAGAGGCATCAGTCCTCTCGGGCATAAAAAAAGGCGACCCGAAGGTCGCCTCTTTCCTGTCACTGGCCGTCATGGCCCAGTGCATCTCAGCGCGTGTGACGACGCATCTGCTGCACGGTGCGCAGCTTGGCCATCGCCTCGGCCAGTTCGGCCGTGGCGCGTGAGTATTCCAGTTCGGAAGCCTGATCGTTCATGGCCTTCAAGGCCACTTCCTTGGCTTCCTGGGCTGCCGCCTCATCCAGATCGTCGGCACGTACTGCGGTGTCGGCGAGGACTGAAACGAGGTTCGGCTGCACTTCGAGGAATCCACCACTGACGTAGTAGATTTCCTCAGCCCCACCCTGACGCTGAACGCGAATCGGGCCGGGTTGCAGCTCGGTCAGCAGCGGTGCGTGACCCGGCATGATGCCGAGGTCACCTTCGCTGCCGGCAGCCACGAGACGCTCGACCAGGCCGGAAAAGATGCCTTTCTCAGCGCTGACGATGTCGCAATGGACGCTCATAGCCATACCTGTTTCCTCATGCCTGAACAGGGAAATTACATGCCCTTGGCTTTCTCGACAGCTTCGTCGATGGTGCCGACCATGTAGAACGCCTGCTCCGGCAGTGCGTCATATTCGCCGTCCAGGATACCCTGGAAGCCGCGGATGGTGTCCTTGAGGGACACGTACTTGCCCGGCGCGCCGGTGAAGATTTCCGCCACGAAGAACGGCTGTGACAGGAAGCGCTGGATCTTGCGCGCACGTGCCACGGTCTGCTTGTCTTCGTCAGACAGCTCGTCCATCCCGAGGATGGCGATGATGTCCTTCAGCTCCTTGTAGCGCTGCAACACACCCTGAACGTTACGGGCAGTGTTGTAGTGCTCCTCGCCGACGACCAGCGGGTCGAGCTGACGAGAGGTGGAGTCGAGCGGGTCAACGGCCGGATAGATACCCAGCTCGGCAATCTGACGAGACAGTACGACAGTCGCGTCAAGGTGCGAGAAGGTGGTCGCCGGAGACGGGTCGGTCAAGTCATCCGCGGGGACGTAGACGGCCTGCACGGAAGTGATCGATCCGGTCTTGGTAGAAGTGATGCGCTCCTGCAGGACGCCCATCTCTTCCGCCAGTGTCGGCTGATAACCCACCGCGGACGGCATACGACCCAGCAGTGCGGACACTTCGGTCCCTGCCAGGGTGTAACGATAGATGTTGTCGACGAACAGCAGAACGTCACGACCTTCGTCACGGAACTTCTCGGCGATGGTCAGGCCGGTCAGTGCCACGCGCAGACGGTTGCCGGGCGGCTCGTTCATCTGACCGTAGACCAGGGCAACCTTGTCGAGAACGTTGGATTCCTTCATTTCGTGGAAGAAATCGTTACCTTCACGAGTACGCTCACCCACGCCCGCGAACACGGAGTAACCGCTGTGCTCGGTGGCGATGTTACGGATCAGCTCCATCATGTTGACGGTCTTGCCGACACCGGCGCCGCCGAACAGGCCGACCTTGCCGCCCTTGGCGAACGGGCAGACCAGGTCGATGACCTTGATGCCGGTTTCCAGCAGCTCGTTTGATGCTGCCTGTTCCGCGAAGCTCGGGGCTGCACGGTGGATCGGCATGTGCTCATCCGCACCCACGTCACCCGCTTCATCGATCGGCTGACCCAGCACGTTCATGATGCGACCCAGAGTCGCCGTGCCGACCGGCACGGAGATCGGAGCACCAGTGCTCTCAACTGCGAGACTGCGCTTGAGGCCTTCGGTCGAACCCATTGCGATAGTACGGACCACGCCGTCGCCCAGCTGCTGCTGGACTTCGAGTACGGTCTCGCTATCGGCGACGTTCAGGGCGTCGTAGACCTTGGGCACTGCGTCCCGCGGAAACTCGACGTCAATCACCGCGCCGATGATTTGTACGATACGTCCGCTCATTCCTGGTTCCTCTTAAACCTGCGATTGAAACCTGCTTGCCTGTTGCCACGCTGTCATCAGACGGCGGCGGCACCGGATACGATCTCGGAGATTTCCTGAGTGATCGCTGCCTGGCGGGCCTTGTTGTAGACCAGCTGGAGGTCGTCGATCAGGTCGCCGGCGTTATCGGTCGCACTCTTCATTGCGATCATTCGCGCTGCCTGTTCGCAGGCGATGTTCTCGACCACGGCCTGATAGACCTGGGCCTCGACATAGCGCTTGAGCAGCTTGTCGAGCAACGAGACGGCATCCGGCTCATACAGGTAGTCCCATGTAGTGGGACCGGTTTCTTCGTCGTTCTGATCAGCTTCGAGAGGAAGCAGCTGACGCACGACCGGCTTCTGCGTCATGGTGTTGACGAACTCGTTGAACACCACGTACAGACGGTCGAGGCTGCCCTCGTCGAATGCGTCCAGCATGGCCTTGACGCTACCGATCAGATCCTGGGTACCCGGGGAATCCCCGAGACCGGACTTGGCGGCAAGCAGGTTGCCACCGTAGTTGCGGAAGAAGGTACCGGCCTTGGAGCCGAGGGCACAGAAGTCCACCTCGACACCCTGGTCGCGCCAGCTCTTCGCATGCTTGGTGACAGCCTTGAACAGATTGGCGTTCAGGCCACCACACAGGCCGCGATCACTGGAGACCACGATATAACCGACACGCTTCACATCGCGTTCCATCAGATACGGATGGCGATATTCCGGGTTGGCCCGGGCGATGTGTCCTACAACCTTGCGGATCTGATGGGCATAAGGCTGGCTGGCCGCCATGCGATCCTGCGCTTTACGCATCTTCGACGCAGCCACCATTTCCATGGCGCTGGTGATCTTTTGCGTATTTTTGATGCTCCCGATCTGGGAGCGAATCTCTTTTGCAGCTGCCATAGCGATCTGCCTTATTCATGCCACCCGAAGGGAAACGACAAGGCCCGGACTGGCCGGGCCATGTCACTTACCAGCTCTGGGTCGCCTTGAACTTCTCGACGCCAGCCTTGAGACCATTCTTGATCTCGTCATCGTAGCCGCCGGACTGATTGATCTTGTCCAGAAGATCCGCGTGCTCGGAGCGCATGTAGTCAAGCAGCGCTTTCTCGAAGCCCAGCACCTTGGCGACTTCGACGTCGTCCAGGTAGCCTTCGTTGGCCGCGAACAGCGAGATCGCCATGTCGGCCACGGACATCGGAGAGTACTGCTTCTGCTTCATGAGCTCGGTGACACGCTGACCGTGCTCGAGCTGCTTGCGGGTCGCTTCGTCCAGATCGGAGGCGAACTGCGAGAAGGCTGCCAGTTCACGGTACTGAGCCAGTGCCAGACGCACACCACCACCCAACTTCTTGATGATCTTGGTCTGGGCAGCACCACCGACACGGGAAACAGACAGACCCGCGTTGATGGACGGACGGATACCGGAGTTGAACAGGCTGGTCTCGAGGAAGATCTGACCGTCGGTGATGGAGATCACGTTGGTCGGAACGAACGCGGAGACGTCGCCACCCTGGGTCTCGATGATCGGCAGCGCGGTCAGGGAGCCGGTCTTGCCTTTCACTTCACCCTTGGTGAACTGCTCGACATAATCGGCGTTGACGCGTGCAGAACGCTCAAGCAGACGGGAGTGGAGATAGAAGACATCACCCGGGTAGGCTTCACGGCCCGGCGGACGCTTGAGCAGCAGGGAGATCTGACGATACGCCCATGCCTGCTTGGTCAGATCGTCATAGACGATCATCGCGTCTTCGCCGCGGTCGCGGAAGTACTCGCCCATGGTGCAACCGGCGTACGGTGCCAGGAACAGCATGGCAGCCGGGTCGGAGGCACCAGCCGCGACGATGATGGTGTGTTCCATCGCGCCGTGCTCTTCGAGCTTGCGCACGACGTTGGCGATGGTGGACTGCTTCTGGCCGACGGCGACGTAGACGCAGGTAATGCCCTTGCCCTTCTGATTGATGATGGCATCAATCGCGATGGCGGACTTACCGATCTGGCGGTCACCGATGATCAGCTCACGCTGACCACGGCCGATCGGCACCATGGCATCGATGGACTTCAGACCAGTCTGCACCGGCTGGTCGACCGGCTCACGGGCGATGACGCCCGGAGCGACCTTCTCGACCGCGTCAGTCAGCTTGGCGTCGATCGGGCCTTTGCCGTCAATCGGGTTACCCAGAGCATCGACCACACGGCCGACCATTTCCGGACCCACCGGCACTTCGAGAATGCGACCGGTGCACTGCGCGGTCATGCCTTCTTCGAGTTGCAGGTAGTCGCCCAGGACGACAGCGCCGACGCTGTCGCGCTCAAGGTTAAGCGCCATACCAAAGACGCCACCCGGGAATTCAATCATCTCACCGAACATGACGTCTGCGAGGCCGTGGATCTGCACGATGCCGTCGGAGACGCTGACGATGGTGCCCTGATTACGGGCTTCGGATGCGACGTCAAGCTTTTCGATACGCTGCTTGATGATGTCGCTGATCTCGGAAGGATTCAGTTGCTGCATGCCATGTCCCTCGGACTCAGGAGTTCAGTGCTTCGGAAAGCCGGGCCAGCTTGCCGCGCACGGAGCCGTCAATGACGGTATCTCCGGCACGGATGATGACGCCGCCGAGCAGCGTACTATCCACCTGAGTGGTAATGGAGATGTCGCGGTTCAGACGCTTGCGCAGGGCGGTGGCGAGCTTCTCTTCCTGCTCGCTTTCCAGTGCAAAGGCGGACACCAGGGTCACCTCGACACGCTGTTCCTGCTCGGCCTTCTGGGCCTCGAACAATTCGGCCACGGAGGGCAGGGCCGCGAGGCGGTCCTGCTCACCGAGAGTCCGGATGAAGTTGCGTGCGTTGTCGTCCAACGCGTCGCCGCACACGTCAATGAAGGTGTCGACCTTGTGCTCGGTAGAGAGCTTCGGGTTGTCGAGCACCGCCTTGACGGTCGCGTCGACAGCGACGTTCGCCGCTGTCGACAACATTCCGGACCAGGCCTCTAGCGCCTGCTGGCCGCGTGCAAACTCGAACGCCGCCTTGGCGTACGGGCGAGCCGCGGTGGAGGTAGACGTTTCAGCCATGGAATCAGTCTCCTCAGAGCTCAGCAGCGAGTTTGTCAATCAGCTCGCGGTGCTTGGCTTCGTCGATGGAGGATTCCAGGATGCGCTCTGCACCGATCACTGCCAGAGATGCGACCTGACCACGGAGCTCGTCCTTGGCCTGGTTGATCTCCTGGGTGATCTCTGCGCGCGCCTGAGCGACCATACGCTCGCCTTCGGCACGGGCAGCTTCACGAGCTTCCTCGATCATCTGGTTGGAACGCTTGTGCGCCTGCTCAATGATGCTTGCTGCTTCTTCCTTGCTTTCCCGCAGTGTCTCGCTGGCTTTTTCCTGCGCCAGTTCGAGGTCACGGGTAGCACGGCTGGCAGCATCCAGACCATCTGCAATCTTCTTCTGACGTTCTGCCAGAGCCTGTGTGACCGGCGGCCAGACATACTTCATGCAGAAGAAAACGAAGACCGCAAAGGCGATGGCCTGACCAATCAGGGTTAAGTTCAGATTCACGCCAGCACCTCTCGCTTCACGATTGTTGGGTCATAAACACGGTTGGCCTGTGGCCAGCCGATGTTTAACCGACAAACGGGTTGGCGAAGGTGAAGAACAGCGCGATACCGACACCGATCATGGTCACGGCATCCAGCAGACCAGCGACGATGAACATCTTGACCTGCAGCTGCGGGATCATTTCCGGCTGACGCGCGGCGCCTTCCAGGAACTTGCCACCGAGGATACCGAAACCGATGGCGGTGCCCAGGGCGCCCAGACCGATCAGCAGGGAGACGGCGATAGCGGTCATGCCAAGAACTTGTGCTTCCATTGTGGAACTCCAGTTTTAGTCAAGTTTAAGTCAAGGGTTGAGGGTGTGAGCAGAGCTCGGAAATCTTGCCCCGCACCACGAATGGCACGGGGCGGGTACATCAGTGATCTTCGCTGGCCATGCTCAGATAGACGATGGTCAGCATCATGAAGATGAATGCCTGCAAGGTGATGACCAGGATATGGAAGACTGCCCACGGGAAGTGGAGCGGCAGCTGCCAGATACCGACCAGCGAGATCAGAATGAAGATCAACTCGCCTGCATACATGTTACCGAACAGACGCAGCGCCAGAGAGATCGGCTTGGCGATCAGCGTCACGAATTCAAGCAGGAAGTTGACCGGGATCAGCGCGATCTGTGCCAGCTTGTTCGGGGTATTGAACGGGTGCAGCGTCAGTTCGGCCACGAAGCCCTTGAGGCCCTTGACGCGAATGGAGTAGAAGATGATCAGCGCGAACACGGACAGTGACATGCCCAGTGTGGCGTTGATGTCGGTGGACGGTACCACCTTGAAGAACACGTGAGCCGGATCGGCGCCGAACATCTCGCCAACCTTGGCAGCAACGCCCGGCAGCCAGTCGACGGGGACCAGGTCCATCAGGTTCATCAGGAAGATCCAGCAGAAGATCGTCAGCGACAGCGGCGCGATCAAGCGGGAACGACCGTGGAAGGTCTCCTTGACGGACTGATCGACGAACTCGACCATCAGCTCGACGAAGTTCTGCAGACCACTCGGCACGCCGGTGGTCGCGGACTTGGCGACCTTGCGGAACAGGCACAGGAAGATCAGACCCAGCCCGATGGACCAGCCCATGGTGTCCAGATGGATGGCCCAGAAGCCCATGTCGGAGGCTTCCTGGGCACTGTGCGCCATGGACCACCCGTGTTCGGGGTGGTTACCGAACGTCAGATTCTGCAGGTGGTGCTGAATATATTCGGAGGGACTCGGGTTGGTGCCTGCCATTACTCTGCCTCAGGTTCGTGTGTACGGTGTTCGCTTCACCAGCCAGGGGCCCAGCCAGTGAACCGCCATTGCCGCCACGTAAGCGCAAAAAAATAAAGCGGGGTTTGAGGGCGGCACTGCAATGAAGAAGAATGCAAACAATACGGCCGTCAAACCGAACTTACCGGCCTCAGCCTGATAGAAGGCCTTGACCATCGCCTGGGCGTAACGTGCACCCGTCACGCGCAATGAACGCCAGGCAAAGAACAGGTTGGGCAGCAGGCAGACCAGGCCACCACACAGGGCAGACAATGCCGCGCCGCTTCCCTTGCTCACCCAGGACAGGAGTACGGCACACAGAATCACCAGCGCCTGGCCCCAGAGAAGTCGCGCGACCTGAGGGCGTCGCAAGGCAGCGGGTGTCGTCTTGTGCATCGTGAACCTGTCCATCGCAGTGATGACTCTCGCCAATCCCTGTCACTGCGCATCCTGCAGCCGGGGAGCAAACTCGCCGGATTATAGGGGAGCGCCGCATCGCCATCAACCAAACTGCCGGCTAAATTCCTTGATCTTTCGCAAGCTTACGACCAAAGCCTCACCATCTTGCGTGAAACAGATGACAGTTGGCTTACGTTGACAGTCGCTTGCGATGCAGGCGACGTAGGGTTGCGCCTATCACAACCCGCCGTCAAGACGATCTTGCCGCTCCGGTCAGAGAAACGCACTTCATGGCCCTGCGACAATGCGTCACAGGGCCACGAAAACGACCAGAGAAGCACGGAAAGGCTCAATGTCAGCCGATCACCTGCACCGAAGGCACGCCATGCCTAGTGGATATGACCGAGAATGCCATCCAGCTCATCCAGGCTGGTATAGGAGATGGTGACCTTGCCCTTGCCGCTCTTGCCATGACGGATATTGACCGCCGCCCCCAACTGCTCTGACAGCCGGGTCTCCAGGCGCTGGATGTCCGCATCTGGCCTGGGTGCGGAAGGCTTGGTCTGCTCCCCTTTCTGCACGCTTTTCACCAGCGCTTCCGTCTGGCGCACGGTCAGCTCACGCTCGACCACCTCATGAGCCAGCTTGCGCTGACGTGCAGGACTGAGCCCGATCAGGGTACGGGCATGGCCCATGTCCAGCTCACCGCGTTCCAGCAGTGTCTGCACTTCCTGGTCCAGCGTCAGCAGACGCAACAGGTTGGCCACTTGCGCACGTGAGCGACCGACGGCATCCCCGACCTGCTGCTGAGTCAGTTCGAACTCGTCGAGCAGGCGCTTGAGCGCCATGGCCTCTTCGACCGGATTGAGATTCTCGCGCTGGATGTTCTCGATCAGCGCCAGAGCCAGCGCGATCTCGTCACTGATGCCTTCCCGGATGACGGCCGGAATGGTGTCCAGCTCCGCCAGCTGGGACGCCCGCCACCGCCGTTCACCCGCGATGATCTCGTAACGTCCTTCCGCGATGGGCCGCACCACGATGGGCTGCATGACCCCCTGGGCGCGAATGGAATCCGCCAGTTCTTCCAGCGCTTCCGGCTGGATGTCACGCCGCGGCTGGTACTTGCCACGTTGCAACTGCCCCAGCGGCAGTCGCTCGAGACGCTCGCCGGACAGCACGGCTGCCTCGGCCCCGGTATCCGTCGCACTACCAGCGGCATTCCCGCCGTCGGGCGACAAGGCGTCAGTCGTGGCCGCCGGCAGGGCGCCTTCGGCATCAGATTCGGCATGGCGGCGGCGATTGCCAGCGCCGATCAGGGCATCCAGGCCCCTTCCCAGGGCACGCTTACGCGTCATGGACCTTCCTCGGTGAAGTTACAGCGAGAGACGACGAATCAATTCCTTGGCGAGCACGCGATAGGCCTGGCTGCCACGCGACAGACGCGCGTACTTGGTGACCGGCAGACCATGGCTCGGCGCTTCGGCCACCCGCACGTTGCGTGGAATGGTGGCCTTGATCAGGGTATCGCCAAAGTAATCGGAAAGTTGCTTGCTGACATCGCGGGTCAGACTGTTGCGGGCGTCGTACATGGTGCGCACGATCCCGAACACGTCGAGGGCCGGATTCACGTTGCCCTGTATCTGCTCGACGGTATCCAGCAGCGCTGACAGGCCTTCCAGAGCATAGAACTCGCACTGAAGGGGAATCAGGACGCCATGGGCGGCGGTCAGGGCATTGACGGTCAGCATGTTGAGCGAGGGCGGGCAGTCGATCAGCACCACGTCGTATTCCGAGGCGATCGGGGCGAGTGCCTCGGCAAGACGCCGCTCGCGCCCTTCGACATCCAGCAGGTCGACTTCGGCGGCCGTGAGATCGCCATTGCCCGGCAACAGGGCATAGCCGGCATCCGGGCAGTCGAGAATCACGTCGCTGGCCCGCAGTTCACCCAGCAGCACGTCCAGCACGCTGCCTTCCAGGTCATGCTTGTCGATGCCACTGCCCATGGTGGCGTGGCCCTGGGGGTCGAGGTCGATCAGCAATACGCGGCGATCGAGCGCCGCCAGCGAAGCGGCGAGATTGACGGCTGTCGTGGTCTTGCCGACACCACCTTTCTGGTTGGTCAGCGCGATGATCTTGGTCACGAGCGACTTCCTTGGTTCCTTGAGAAGCGGGGCCTTTGGCACCAGCCGCATGCTCACGAGGGCAGATCATGGATCTGCCCTCCCAGAGCCTCAGGCTGCCTGCCTTTTGCGCCCGGCACAATCCCTGCACGCGCCGCGAGACGAGCGGTCAGTCGCGTTTCAAGCGCAGAAGGTGACGTTCACCTTCTTCTCCCGGGACACACAGTCTGAGCGTCTCGACCAGCGAGACACCCGCCGGCAACCGTGCGATCTCGTCATTGGGGATGCGACCTTTCATCGCCAGCCATTCGCCGCCTTCTGCCAGTACGGCGCCTGACAGATTGACGAAGGCGTCAGTATCGGCGAAGGCCCGCGAGATGATCTGCTCGAAGGGCGCGCCATCATAGGCTTCGATACGCACCTGAGTCGGGCTCAGGTTGTTCAGGCCCAGCTCGTGGCCGGCCTGAATCTGGAAACGCACCTTCTTGCCATTCGAATCCAGCGGTACGACAGCGATGTCGGGACGCATGATCGCGATTACGAGACTCGGCAGGCCCGGGCCGGCACCGACGTCCAGCAGGCGTGGCCCGCTGATGTGGGGCAGCACGCTGAGGCTATCCAGCAGATGGCGCGTCACCATCGCCTCCGGCTCACGTACCGCGGTGAGGTTATAGGCGCGATTCCACTTGTGCAACAGCACCAGCAGCGTCATCAGCTGCGCATGCTGCTCATCACTCAGCGCCACTCCCATGGCGCTGGCACCGCGACTGAGCAACTGGGCGCAACGCGCACGCTGCGTCTCGTTGAGCGTCTGACTCATTGCGCGACTCCCGTGTCAGCCGTATCGGTATCTGCTGGAGTCTCCGCCTTGATCAACTGCCGTTTCTTCAAGTGAATCAACAGGATGGAAACCGCTGCTGGCGTGACACCGGAAATGCGGCCTGCCTGGGCAAGCGTCGCCGGGCGCGCTTCATTGAGCTTCTGCTTGATCTCGTTGGACAGGCCATCGACGGAGTCGTAATCGAGACTGGCCGGCAATTCGGTGTGCTCATGACGACGCAGGCGGTCGATCTCTTCCTGCTGACGCTGGATGTAGCCCGCGTACTTGGCGGTGATCTGCACCTGCTCGGCGATGCGCCAGTCGTCGACTCCTTCCCCTTTCAGGCCTGCCACATCCGGATACTCGAGCTCCGGACGCTTGAGCAGCTCCATCAGGCTGGCTTCACGCTTGAGCGGTGAGCTGAGCTTGTCGCTCAGCGGGGCCAGCTCCGGGCTCTTCGGCGTCAGCCAGGTGCTTTGCAGACGAGCGGTCTCGCGCTCGATCGCTTCGCGCTTCTGCTCGAACGCCGCCCAGCGCGCGTCATCGATCAAGCCGAGTTCGCGGCCCTTGGCAGTCAGACGCAGATCCGCATTGTCCTCGCGCAGCAGCAGACGATATTCGGCACGTGAGGTGAACATGCGATACGGCTCGCGAGTGCCGAGGGTGATCAGGTCATCGACCATCACGCCGGTGTAGGCCTCGTCGCGCAGTGGATGCCAGGCCTCGTCGTCAGTGGCGCGCAAGGCGGCGTTGACGCCTGCCAGCAGGCCCTGGGCACCGGCTTCTTCATAGCCGGTGGTGCCGTTGATCTGACCGGCGAAGTACAGATTCTTGATGAAACGCGTCTCCAGGGAGTGATGCAGGTCCTGGGGATTGAAGAAGTCGTACTCGATGGCGTAGCCGGGACGCGTGATGTGCGCGTTTTCCATGCCACGAATCGAGCGTACCACCTCGAGCTGCGTATCGAAGGGCAGCGAGGTGGAGATGCCATTGGGGTACAGCTCGTGGGTATTCAGGCCTTCCGGCTCGATGAAGACCTGGTGGCTGTTCTTGTCGGCGAAGCGATGCACCTTGTCCTCGATGGACGGGCAGTAACGCGGCCCGATGCCATCGATGACGCCGGAGTACATCGGCGAGCGATCGAGATTGGCGAAGATGATCTCGTGAGTGCGCTCGTTGGTATGCGTGATGAAGCAGTTGACCTGCTCCGGATGCATTTCCCGACTGCCCATGTAGGACATGACCGGGCGCGGTGCGTCACCCGGCTGAGCTTCCATCTTGCTGAAATCGACGCTCTTGGCATCGATGCGCGGCGGGGTACCGGTCTTGAGCCGATCAACCCGGAATGGCAGCTCGCGCAGACGTGACGCCAGGCCATTGGCGGGCGGATCCCCGGCACGTCCACCGGCATGGTGATCCAGGCCGATATGAATCACGCCACCGAGGAAGGTCCCGGTCGCCAGCACCACCGTGGTGGCGTGGAAACGGATGCCGGTCTGGGTGACGACACCCCGTACGGTCTCGCCTTCGACGATCAGGTCTTCCGCACCCTGCTGGAACAGCGTCAGGTTCGGCTGGTTCTCCAGCACGTTGCGAATCGCCGCCTTGTACAGCGCCCGGTCGGCCTGTGCTCGAGTGGCACGTACCGCCGGGCCCTTGCGGGCATTCAGCGTGCGGAACTGGATACCCGCCATGTCGGTTGCCAGGCCCATGGCACCGCCCAGCGCATCGATCTCCTTGACCAGATGGCTCTTGCCGATCCCACCGATGGCGGGATTGCAGGACATCTGCCCCAGGGTCTCGATGTTATGGGTCAGCAGCAGGGTCTGACGGCCCATGCGGGCAGCCGCCAGTGCGGCTTCCGTACCGGCATGACCGCCGCCGATGACGATCACGTCAAAGCGGTTCGGGTAATCCACGTTGGCACCTCGGGGTATCACGAAACTTGGATGAAGCGCTGTTCGCATGGTGGCGAATCAGGCAAATCGGCCAGACACGACGATGACTCGATGTCTGGATGGATCCGGGACTGACGAACGTCATGGCGAAGACAAGGCGCCGCAGACGGCATGAGCTCGACCCGATGGGGAGCCTGCAAGCCAATCGGATGACGTTCGGGCCGCACAGTATAAACCGCCTGTGGGTAAGCGTCAGGAGTTTTCCACAGTGCCATGGCAGGACACGCCATGCACCGGACTCGCGGATGTTTCTCTCAGGGCATCAATCGCGACAGTGAGTCGAGCCCGTGTCGAGTGTGTGTGGCGTAGGGGGTTTCCCGAGGACTGGGTCGGATCGTCCTGCCGTTCGTTATCCCGAACACCTTGGGAAGTGAGCTTCCTCGAACCCGGTCTTTCGGGGTGTCCGAACGTCCTTCGGGTTTCCGGATAACAAGATTATATAAAGAAAAGAAAAAGGGGTTCTGTTGATGTTGTAACTACTGTTGTGGACAAAATCAGTGGGAAATCGACTTTATCTCTTCAAAATCAGTATCTTACGATGTTGATATAGTTGGGGAGAAAATGCGTGCTACCTGAGGACGCCACCGGTGGCTTCCTGTGGATGAAACACCGCCTTGTCCACAAGCCCAGTTATCCTCGTTTTCATACCGTGCTGGTACCGGACTTTTCTGCCCTGCTGTGCACAAGTGGCCAGTTTACCCACAACCCCTAGTGCTGCAAGGGCTAACGTACAGAAGGCCGCGGATGATGCCGCAAAATGTCCACAGAGGCAAATCGTCTTCACCTCGACACGCCAACTCTGTAGATAGTACGGGGATAAGCCGTGAGTGGATGGCTACGCTGCCCAGCAGTGGTGCCCTGAGAGATACGATGATACTGCTGTGGATAGTTGTTGGCGTGATTGAGGCTTGCATACCGGTGCCTGGCCGGCCAGACGACTCATGGGCTGACATCAGGCGTGTGTTATCACCAGCCACGGCCCCTTGCAGGCGATGTTTCGAGCGCCTTTCGCGTCAGGACATGCGGTGTGAAAGACGGGTCCTTCGGCGACTGATGAAGTGAATCGAGAGCCTCAGCGAGGCTGGGGGCGTGACGTGAGAGGCAGCCAAGGTGGGGCGAATCATCTGATTTCATTGCATGAAAAAAGCGCGAAATCGTCAATCGAGATCGAAAAACTTCATTTCGAATGCCAGAACTCCCGTCATTCGGGCCACAACAGACACGTCTATCGCCAGATGATGCTCTGGATTGGCCAGGAATTGCCTCTTCACGGCGTGGCATTCGGGCAAAAAAAAGCCCCGACCTGACGGTCGGGGCATGGCCTCTCTCAAGAGATGGCAGCGGGGGTTCAGTGCTTGAGAACGCGCGCCAGGAAGCTCTGGGTGCGCGGATGACGAGGGGTGTCGAAGACCTCGCTCGGAGTGCCTTCCTCGACGATGCTGCCCTGGTGGACGAAGACGACGCGATCCGCGACTTCACGCGCGAAGCTCATCTCATGCGTGACGATCATCATCGTCATGCCGTCGCGTGCCAGCTCACGCATCACGTCCAGCACCTCCCCGATCATCTCGGGGTCCAGTGCGGAGGTGGGCTCATCGAACAGCATCAAGCGGGGTTCCATCGCCAGTGAGCGGGCGATGGCGACGCGTTGCTGCTGGCCGCCTGACAGCTGGCCGGGGTACTTGTCGGCCTGCTCGAGAATATTGACCCGCTCGAGCAGCGTGTCGGCCTGTCGCTCGGCGGTCGCCCGGTCACTGCCGCGCACCTTGATGGGGGCCAGGCTGACGTTGTCACGTACCTTCATGTGCGGAAAGAGATTGAACTGCTGGAAGACCATGCCGACTTCGGTGCGAATCGTCTTCAGCGCTCGGTGGCTCTTGCCGTGGGGGATCAAGGACTGTCCGTCCACTTCGATGCTGCCGCCCTGGAACTCCTCGAGGCCATTCACGCAGCGGATCAGCGTCGACTTGCCGGAACCACTGGCGCCGATGATCACCACCACTTCCCCCTGGGCGACCTCGAGATCGATGTCCTTGAGCACATGCAGGCTGCCGAAGTGCTTGTTGATCTTTTGCATGTTCACGATGGCGGTCATCAGGCGCTCCTAGCCGGCGCGAAGGGCTGGCTGATCGGGAAAGAGGAAGAGGGTGTCAGCGCGGTTGTCGCCTGGTGGGAAAGCACGGTAGAGATCATTGGCCCACCAGTCCGCGACGCTCCAGCATCCGTAGCCCGAAGGACAGGCTCAGCGTGATGACGAGGTAGAGCATGGCGACCATGAAGTAGGTTTCCAGCGCGTTGAAGGTGGTGGCAATGTAGATCTGGCCCTGGCGGACCAGCTCACCGACACCGATCACCGAGAACAGCGAGGTGTCCTTGATGGACACGATCCCCTGATTGCCGAGCGCCGGGATCATGCGACGCAGTGCCTGCGGCCAGATGATGTAGCGGAAGGTCTGGGGGGTGGAAAGGCCCAGTGACAGTCCGGCCTCGCGTTGCCCGCGCGCGATGGACTGCACGCCACCACGCACGATCTCGGAGATATAGGCCGCGGAATTGAGCGCGATGGCAGCGATACCGGCGGTCAGGGCATCGATGGGACCCCCGATGATCTGCGGCAAACCATAGAAGATGAACAGGACCTGCACCAGCACGGGCGTGCCGCGGAAGATCTCGATGTAGGCGGTGGCGACCCAGCGCAGTATCCGGCTGGGGGAGAGGCTCAGCAGGCCGAACAGGATGCCGAGCACGAAGCCGATGGCCAGGCCACCGAAGGAAATGGCGAGGGTCCAGGGGATCCCCTCGAGCAGGTACGGCACGGAGGAAATCGCCGCCTGCCAGTCAAACTGGAATTGAACGTCCACGTGGGGCTCCTTGGCACCATCATCTCGCGCCTCAGGACATGGTGAGGGGGAGCTCGTCAGGACAGACGCCACGGCCATTGGCATGCCGTGGCGTCCGGATGGCAGAAATCATGGTTCGTGGTGAAGAAGGCGTCAGAGAACTCTGGCGAGGATGGCGTTATTCGCTGTCGCTCGGCAGGGCGCCGAACCACTTCTGATAGATCTCGGCGTAGCTGCCATCGGACTTCATCTCGGCCAGTGCCTTGTTGGCGGCGTCGGTCCACTCACTGCCCTCGGTGAAGGCGATGCCGTACTGCTGACCTTCATAGAGCGGGCCCACTGTCTTCACGCGACCGTTGCCCTTGGTCTTGGCGAAGTAGCCGACATTGGGAGCGTCATAGAAGACGGCATCGACGCTGCCGGACATCAGTGCCATGTACATGTCGGCGCTGCCGGGATAGGGCGTGATGGTGGAGTCTTCCAGATTGGCGGTGAGATAGTCATAGCTGGTGGAGCCGATCTTGGTGCCGATCTTCTTGCCTTCCAGCCCCTCGATGCCCTCGATGTCGCCATTGTTGGCCGCGGTCAGGATCCGCAGGCCGGAGTCGTAATAGGGGTCGGTGAAGTCGACGATCTTCTCGCGGGCCTCGGTGATGGTGATGCCGGCGATGGCGACATCGACGCTGCCGGTCTGTACGGCCGGGATGATGCCATTGAAGTCCATGGTCTTGAGGTCGATATCGAAACCGGCGCGCTCACCGATGGCGTTGAGGATGTCGATATCGAAGCCGACCATCTTGCCGCTTTCCTGATCGAGCATCTCGAAAGGCACGAAGCTCGGGTCAGTCGCGGCCTTGAGGGTGACGGCATGGGCGGCACTGGCCATCAGGGTGGCGGCCGCGAGACCGGACAGCGAGGCCAGCAGGTGGGATCTACGCATTTTACATGCCTCTTTATATTTAGATTTTAGGATGTAGTGCGTTTTCAGAGTGACGAGAGCACAAGATCCCGTCAAGTCTGCGAGCGCCGCCGTGCGGCGGGTTGGCATTCGCAACCTGCTGAGATAGTGAAAAAAAATCGCCCCCTATCGGAAACCGATAGGGGGCGATCAGGTGGCGGCATCGCGCCGGATGTCATGCTGCGCCGTCAGACCATGAAGGACGAACCACAGCCACAGGTGCTGGTGGCATTCGGGTTCTGGATCAGGAAACGCGCCCCGGCCAGACCTTCCTCGTAGTCGATCGTCGAGCCGACCAGATACTGGTAGGACAGCGGGTCGATCACCACCGCGGCTTCGCCCAGCTCGACCACGGTGTCGTCCTCAGCCATGTCGGTGGCGATATCGAAACCGTACTGGAAGCCGGAACAACCACCGCCAGTGACGTAGACCCTGAGACGCAGCTCCGGGTTGGCTTCTTCCGCGCGCAGCGCAGCGATCCGGGCCTTGGCGCTCTCGGATAGATACAGCGGCGTGGGGATGAAGCTTTGTGCTTCGCTCATGCGGGCCTCCTCGAAGGAGTCGGAGGCCGGGCGCTGAAGACAGCGCCCGGCACGGTATAGAGAACGGAATGCTGCCTATTATCCCTATATCCGAGCAAAAGGGTCAACTTTGTCTGACGTGCTGCCTTGCTGGCGACACTGGCGGCTCAGGGCATCATCGCCGGCGCCCCGATGCCGGTCATCTCATCCAGGCCGAACATCAGGTTGAGGTTCTGGATGGCCTGACCTGATGCGCCCTTGACCAGATTGTCGATCACCGACAGCACGACCAGGGTGTCGCCATTGCCCGGACGATGCAGGGCGATGCGGCACAGGTTGGTGCCACGCACGCTGCGGGTCTCCGGATGGCTACCCAGCGGCATGACATCGACGGCGGGGTGATCGGCGTAACGCTGCTCGAACAGCGCCTGCAGATCTTCCAGCGTACCGCTGAAGCCGCTCAGGCGCGGATAGAGAGTGGAGTGGATGCCACGGATCATCGGCGTCAGGTGCGGGACGAAGGTGAGGCCGACCGCGCTGCCTGCTGCCATGTCCAGCCCCTGGGTGATTTCCGGCAGGTGACGGTGACCGGAGGCGCCGTAGGCCTTCATGGACTCGCCGGCTTCACACAGCAGTGAGCCGACCTTGGCACCGCGACCGGCCCCGGAAACGGCGGACTTGCAGTCGGCGATGATGTTGTCGGTCTCGATCAGGCCGGCTTCCAGCAGCGGAATGAGCCCCAGTTGCACGGAGGTCGGGTAGCAGCCCGGCACCGCGATCAGACGGGCTTCACGGATGGCGTCGCGATTGACTTCCGGCAGGCCGTAGACGGCTTCGCCGAGCAGTTCCGGTGCACCATGCGGCTGGCCATACCATTCGGCCCAGACGTCGGCGTCCTTGATGCGGAAGTCCGCGGACAGGTCGATCACGCGGGTGCCGCGGGCCAGAAGGTCGCCGGCCAGCGCATGAGCGACGCCATGCGGCGTGGCGAAGAACACGGCGTCACAGGCTGCCAGCACCTCGGCATCCGGCTCGCTGAACGCGAGGGTGTCGTAGTGGCCGCGCAGATTGGGGTACATCTCGTCGACACGCACGCCCTTCTCGCTGCGTGAGGTGATCACGGTCACTTCCACCTGCGGGTGGCTGGCCAGCAACCTGAGGAGCTCCACTCCGGTGTAACCGGTGCCGCCGACGATACCTACCTTGATCATGCTGCCTCCCCGCTTTCGAGCGGTGTCCTGTTGATACGAATGTGACTCGTGTGTCCGGCTTGCTGATGCGACCTTTTGCGGCCTGTGCGCGAGACAGGCGTTGCGCCATGCTGTGCCGAGGTTGTCGGATTGTGCACGGTCGCGACGGTGCGCAATCGATATGATACACAGGTGTCAGGCGGGCAGTAATGTGCTGCCGACATGGATGTTCATCGTCATCGTCAGTGCCTTTCAAGGAGTCGTGAGTGTCACGCCTGTCGCGTCCGCATCTGCCTCGTCCCAGTCTCGACAATTTCCGGCGCAAGCTGGCGGCGGTCGATGCCCTTCCCCAGCTGTGTCTGCTGGGACTGATCGCTGGCCTGCTGACCGGCTCGTTGATGGTCGGTTTCCGACTGTTGCTGAGCGCGGGGGCACTCGGCTTCATGCCGGATGACAGCCCGGAAAACTTCGAGGGCCTGGCGCCCTGGGTGCGCGCGTCATTGCCCTTGCTGGCCGTGCTGGTGATCGGCATCGTGCTCGGTCGTCAGCATCCTGCTCAGCGCAAGCTTGGTATCGGTCATGTCATCGAACGCCTGACCTACCATCAGGGCAAGATGCCGCTGCGTGCCTGGCTCAACCAGATCGTGGTCGGGGTCGTGAGCGTGCTGGGTGGCCTGTCCGCCGGACGTGAAGGACCGGCCATCCACCTCGGGGCTGGCGCTTCCAGCTGGGTCGGGGAGCGTCTCAAGCTGCCCAACAACAGTCTGCGAGTGCTGGTTGCCTGTGGCACGGCAGCGGGCATTTCCGCCTCCTTCAATACGCCGATCGCCGGTGTCATCTTCGCCATGGAAGTGGTGATGATGGAGTACACCCTGACAGGCTTCATGCCGGTGATTCTGGCATCGACCGCGGGTGCGGTCGTCTCGCAGCTCGTCTATGGCGCCGAACCGGCGTTTGCGGTGCCTTCTCTGCTATTGCACTCGCTGCTGGATCTCCCCTGGGTCGTGATCACGGCACTGGTGATCGGGCTGCTGGCGGGAGGTTTCGTGCACCTGGCCCGGCAGCAGGAGCGTGCCGCGCGTCTGACATGGTCAGGACGGATGGCACTGGTGGGGCTCTCGACGGCCGCCGTGGCCTGGTGGTACCCGCAGGTGCAGGGAATCGGCTATGACAGCCTCGCTCAGCTGCTTGACGGTCAGCTGGCGCTGGATGTGCTGCTGGCGCTGGTCATCGGCAAGCTGATGCTGTCGGCGATATGCGTCGCCTGTGGAGTGCCCATCGGCATCATCGGCCCCGTCGTGGTGGCCGGTGCTGCCGCGGGTGCCCTGATGGGCATGCTGGGCGGCTGGATCTTGCCGGACCAGGCCTCGGACATCGCGCTCTACGCCCTGCTCGGCATGGCGGCGATGATGGGGGCAGTGCTTCAGGCTCCGCTGGCGGCGCTGATGGCACTGCTCGAACTGACGCATTCTCCCAATATCATCCTGCCCGGCATGCTGGCCGTGGTAGTGGCGGGGCTGACCTGCCGCCAGCTGTGCCATTGCCAGGGGTTCTTCATCTCGACGCTGACGGCGCAGGGCTTGCACCCGCTTCAGCAACCCTTGATGCAGGCGCTTTCCCGAGTCGCGGTGCCGGCGGTGATGGAGCGCTCCGTGGTCAGCGTGCCGCGGCGCATCACTCGTGAGCGTGCCCGCGCCCTGCTCGAGAGCAAGCCTGTCTGGCTGGTGGTCACGCGTTCGACGCCGGAAAAGCCGATGGTGGCGCTGCCAGCGGCGGATCTGGTGAGGGTGTTGATGGATGAGCACTGGCGAGAGCAGGAAGCGCTCGACCTGCTCGAGATTCCAGCCCAGCGTCTGGATCTCGCCCCGATCCATCTGCAGGCAACGCTGTCGGAAGCCTATGAGCGGCTGCTGCCGAGCAATGTCGATGCGCTCTATGTGGAGCACACCACGGCCCCGATGATTCGCAAGATTTCAGGTATCATCACGCGTGATGCAATAGAGAGCTACTATCGATACAAGCCGTGAAAGGGGCGATCTCGACCCGAGCGTGGTTCAGGTCGTCGGTATCGGCGCTCGACATCCGGCAGGGCTTCGGGATGTGACCGGATACCGCATGTGCCCGGCGCTGCGAACATGGCACCTTGTCGGCCTGTCGAGTTGAGTGACACTGCCCCTTTCCTTGTATCTTCCGCCCCTGACTGACGGAGTTTCCCCATGTATCTGTGGATCAAGGCGTTCCATCTGATTGCCGTGGTGTGCTGGTTTGCCGCCCTGTTCTATCTTCCGCGTCTTTACGTCTATCACGCCCAGGCGCGTGATGCCGGCGACATCAAGGCCATCGAGTACTTCAAGACCATGGAGCGCAAGCTCTACCGCGGCATCATGATGCCGTCGATGATCGCGACCCTGGTGCTGGGCATCTGGCTGCTGGCACTGGTGCCGAGCTTCATGAGCATGGGCTGGATGCACCTCAAGCTGGCCATGGTCGTGCTGCTGGTCGGCTATCACCATGCCTGTGGGCTGTACCTGAAGCAGTTCGCTGCCGATACCTGCAAGCGAACCTCACGCTACTTCCGCTTCTTCAATGAAGTGCCGGTACTGACGCTGGTGGTGATCGTCATCTGCGTCATCGTCAAACCGTTCTGAGAGCCAGCGCTACCATGACTGAGTGCCCAGCAAGACTGCCCTGTGTTCTGGTGCTGGCGGGCCATGACCCCAGCGGCGGCGCGGGTCTGATCGCCGACAGTGAGGCGATTCGGGCCGGTGGTGGCTGGGCGCTGACGGTGCCGACGGCGCTGACGGTACAGAATTCCGGCAATGTCAGCGCCGTGATCCCACAGTCGGGCGAGTCGATTCTGGCGATGGCACATGCCCTGCTCGATGATTTTCGGCCTCGGGCGCTCAAGATCGGACTTCTCGCCAATCACGAAGCGCTGATGGCGACGGTCACGCTGATCGATGAACTTCGCCAGCACTGGCCCGGGCTTCCGGTGGTATGGGACCCGGTGCTCAAGGCCGGCGGAGGCCATGAGCTCTCCAGTGAAGCGCTGATCCAGCAGGCGCGCGAAACGCTGCTGGCGCGGGTGGATGTCATCACGCCCAATCGTGGCGAGCTTGCGCGTCTGGCAGCCTGTCCTGCGGGTGCCGGCGAGAATGAGCTCGCCGAGCGCTTGCTGATGGAAGGTGCAGGCGCCGTGCTGGTCACCGGGACTGACCCCCTGGATCATGATGACGCCTCGCTCTCTGAGCCATCCGTCACCCATCGTCTCTATCGTCGCGAGCATGGCAGGCTGTCTCTGGACTGTCCGCGGCTGCCGGGCAGCTTCCATGGCAGTGGCTGCACTCTCGCCTCGCATCTGGCCGTGCGCCTGGCTCGTGGCATGTCGCTGGAACCGGCATGGCGTGCGGCGCAGCAGGCGACCTGGCAGAGTCTGGTCGCTGGCCGGGAGCGCGAGCTCAAAGGCCTTGCGCCCGGAGCCCAGCAGCTGCCCTGGCGCTAGCGGTCCTGCTCCTTTCATGCCGGCTTCCAGGCACTGCCGCGGCTGCATCCTGCCCGTGAGTCGCGTTAAGCTGTCGCCATCAAGCGCATCAGGTTATCCACAACGGCTGATGTCTCGCGGCTGGGTGCTCCCATCCTCGGCAGTTGTGGATAACGCGATATCTCGTTTATCCACACCGTCTTGAGTCATCAATGACTCTTTCCCATTTTTCGCGGCCGTCGTGCCGCACCGTGTCCCTCAAGAGGTATGTCATGACCACGTCCGCTGCCCAGTTCGAACGCGCCAGCCGTCACATTCCCGGTGGCGTCAATTCGCCGGTTCGCGCCTTCAAGGGACTGCATCGTCCGCCGGTGTTCATCGATCATGCCAAGGCCGCCTATCTCTTCGATGTCGAAGACAAGCGCTATATCGATTACGTCGGTTCCTGGGGACCGATGATCACCGGCCATGCCGATGAAGACGTGCTCAACGCCGTGCGTGAGCGACTCGAGAGCGGTCTGTCCTTCGGTGCGCCCACCGAGATCGAATCCGAGATGGCCGAGCTGATCTGCGAGATGCTGCCAAGTCTCGACATGGTGCGCATGACCAACTCCGGCACCGAAGCCACCATGTCGGCGATCCGCCTGGCGCGTGGTTTCACCGGTCGCGACAAGATCGTCAAGTTCGAAGGCAACTACCATGGCCACTCGGACTCGCTGCTGGTCAAGGCCGGCTCAGGTGCATTGACCCATGGCGAGCCCAGCTCCCCGGGCGTGCCGGCCTCGCTCGCCGAGCACACCATCACGCTGGACTACAACGACGCCGAAGGTGTGCGCCGTTGCTTCGCCGAGCTGGGTGATCAGATCGCCTGCATCATCGTCGAGCCGGTGGCCGGCAACATGAACTGCATTCCGCCGGTGCCTGGCTTCCTGGAGAGCCTGCGTGAAGTGTGTGATGCCCATGGCAGCGTGCTGATCCTCGATGAGGTGATGACGGGCTTCCGTGTCGCGCTGGGTGGCGCTCAGGCGCATTACAACATCACGCCGGACCTGACCTGCCTGGGCAAGATCGTCGGCGGCGGCATGCCGGTGGGCGCCTTCGGTGGCAAGCGCGAGATCATGCATCATCTCTCGCCGCTGGGCCCCGTCTACCAGGCGGGCACCCTGGCCGGCAATCCGCTGGCGATGGCTGCCGGGGTCGCGCTGCTGCGCAAGCTCCAGGCACCGGGCTTCCATGCCGAGCTGACCCGCAAGGTCGAGATGCTGTGTGACGGCCTGGAGAGTCGTGCCAAGGCCGCCGGCATCGCCGCGATCACCCAGCGGGCAGGTGGCATGTTCGGACTGTTCTTCACGGATCAGTCCGCGGTCACCGATTTCCAGTCCGCCACGCGTTGTCGCCAGGAAGACTTCGCGACCTTCTTCAACGGCATGCTGGCAGAGGGAGTCTATCTGGCGCCGTCAGCCTATGAGGCAGGTTTCATGTCCGCCGCCCACAGCGACGAGGATATCCAGGCCACTCTTGAGGCTGCCGAGCGCGTCTTTGCACAGATGGCAGCCTCGGCCTGAGTCGGTCAGACGGTAGAAGCCGGTATCGACCCGCTCGGCAGGCTGCCGGGCGGGCCGCCATCCGGTACACTTGCCGCCAACGATAGCGATTGCGCTAATGACCCTATAGCCAGCTTGCCTTAGCGGAGATGACCTTGAGCCAGGCCCTGATTCGAGCCCTTCACACCGCCGATTGCTTCGATCACCCCGTGAAGGATATCGAAGTGCACGAGACGCACATCTCGTGGATCGTGCTGACCGGCGACTACGCCTACAAGATCAAGAAGCCGCTGGATTTCGGCAGCTTCCTGGATTTTTCCACGCTGGAGCGTCGCAAGCACCTGTGTGAACAGGAGGTGCGCCTCAATCGCCGTCTGGCACCGACGCTCTATCTGGATACCGTGCCGATTTCCGGTACGCCGGAGGCGCCACGCATCAATGATGAGAGTGCCGTCTTCGAGTATGCGGTGAAGATGCGTCAGTTCTCCAACCGGCACCTGTTCAGCGCCTTGCAGGCCAGCGGTGAGCTGTCGCTGGAGCTGCTGGACGACCTGGTCGATCAGCTGGTGGCCTTCCACGAGCAGGCTGAACGCATCCAGGGTGACAGTGATCTTGGCAGCCCGCAGATGGTCAGCCGTACCATCGACAATGAGTTCACGTTGATTCGTCCGCGGCTCGAAGAGGAGGCTGCGCTCAAGCGTCTGGCGCTGTTGCAGGAGTGGACGGAAGAGACCTTCCAGCGTCTCCAACCGGAATTCGAGCGTCGTTGGCAAGAAGGCTTCGTGCGCGAGACCCATGGCGACATCCATCTGGGCAACGCCGTACGTCACGAAGGCCGAGCCTTGCTCTTTGATGGTATCGAGTTCAATGAAGAGCTGCGCTGGAACGATGTCGGCTGTGATCTGGCCTTCCTGGTGATGGATCTGGAAGCCCGCGATGAGCCGGCCTTCGCCCATCACGCCCTGAATCGTTACCTGGAGCTTTCGGGTGATTACTCGCTGGTGCGTCTGCTGCCGTACTACAAGATCTATCGCGCGCTGATTCGGGCCAAGGTCGCGATGATTCGCTATCACCAGCCGGAGTTGAGTGACGCGGATCGTCTCGACGTGATGGCGGAGTATGAGCGCTATATCGAGCTGGCGGAGCGCTACAGCGAGATCCGCTTCCCGTACATGATCATCGGCGTGGGGGTCTCCGGTAGCGGCAAGAGTCGCTTCACCGAAGAAATGGTGCGTGAGCTGGGGGGTGTGCGCATCCGCAGCGATGTCGAGCGCAAGCGCCTGTATGGCTTTGCCGCGGATGCCGACACCGGCTCGGGTCTCAATGGTGGCATCTATACGCCGCAGGCGACGCATGCGACCTACGAGCGGCTGTCGAATCTGTCAGCCACCCTGCTGGAATCGGGAATCCCCGTCTGCATCGATGCCACCTGCCTGAAGAAATCACAGCGTGATCGTCTGCGTCACGAGGCAGAAGCCCGTGGCCTGCCCGTGCTGATGATCAGCTTCGAGGCCGATGAGGAGACGCTGCGCAGGCGCATCGTCAAGCGCAGTCAGCGTAGTGGCGAGGCGTCCGAGGCGGGGCTTGAGGTGCTGGACAAGCAATTGGCCAATCGTGAGCCGTTCGCTCCTGAGGAGCATGGTCAACTGATCCATATTGACACGACAGCGCCCAACGCTAACGTAACGTTGGCACGCTTGATCCGCGAGCAGCTTAGACTGCACTAAGCCCAACGACATGCTGAAAGGAGCATGGCGAGTGATCGTCATGCTCCTTTCATTTTTGGCAAATGCTTGCACGAATCCCCGATCTGCATTTGAGAACTCTGCATCAGATAAGGAAATACCATGCGTCATAATCTTGCACCTACCGCTGCCGTCGCCATCAGCCTTGCACTGCTCGCCGGTTGCTCAAGTCAGCCTTCCACGGCGGATCTGATGCGGGGGCAGGCAGAGGAAGCCAAGGCTGTCGCCCAGGTGCGCGATCAACTGGCCGACCAGTGGGAAGAGGGCAAATCACTGGTCGCGGCAGGTGAGAAACAGATCGTCAGTGGTGAAGATCTCGTCGATGACGGAGAAGCCAATATTCGCAAGGGCCAGGCCTTGATCGAAAAGGGCAACAAGCAGATCAAGAAAGGCAAGGGCCGTATCACCAGTGGCAACAAGCAGGTCGCCCAGGGTCGCAAGATGGTGGATGAGAGCCTCTCGACCTATCGCCAGTCTTTCCCGGAACAGTCCGTGACACTGGAAAAGAAGTAACCCGCCATCGCGATAATCATTTCGCAGCTGATACTGGAAGGCCGCTGACATTCGTGTCGGCGGCCTTTTTCTTTGATGCCATCACCAGAGCTTAAAGACGAAAAACCCCGCTTGCGCGGGGTTCTGTAAGACATCTTGGCTGGGCATGATCAGTACTGCATCACGCTCGCCACGTTGCCACCGCCGGTCTGGGTCACGCTGGCCGTGTTCATCGCACCGGACTGCACGACGTGAGCACGGTTGGCGACGAAGCTCAGGATGCCACCGGCCTGCTGAAGGACTTCGGAGCTGTGGCCAGAGCCAGTCTGTTGGACGCGGGCGTGATCGTTGTAGCCAGTCTGGGTGATCAGAGAGTCACTGTTGGTACCACCTTGCTCGACGATGGCGTAGTTGGAATATCCGCTCTGACTGTTGATGGCCAGATTCTCGCTTCCCGTCTGGCTGATGTCGGAGTACTGCAGCATGTCTGACTGAGTCACCCGCGCAGTGTTGTTCGCATTGCTCTGATTGACGAGCGAGTCATGGGAGCTGCCGTCCTGAGTGACTCGTGCGACTTGATTTGCACCGGCCTGGTTGACGGTTGAATCGATACGTGAGCCGGTCTGGGTCACGACGGCAAGGCCCAGTTCACCGGTCTGTGAAACCGTGGAGTTGTTGAAGCGTCCTTCCTGAGTGACACGTGCACGGTTGTACTCACCGGTCTGCATCACATCCGAGGCGTGCTGGTAGCCGGTCTGGGACACCCGGGCAATCGCATAACTGCCTTGCTGAGTGGCCATGGAATCATTGAATACCCCTGTCTGTGTCACGACCAGAGTATTTTCACGCCCTGCCGGCGAGCCGCTGGCACCCTGCCAGGATTCAGAGTGGTTGGCAAAACCATCCTGGGTGACGCGGGTGAGGTGCTTGTAGCTCTTCTGGTTCAGGTCAACGGAATTGTAGGCACCCGTCTGATTGACGATACCGGTGTTGGTGCTGCTGTACTGCTGTGATTTTACCTTGTTGGCACCCCCCAGCTGATTGACGCGAATCGTATGATTGACGCCGTTCTGATAGGTGTTTGCCTTGTTGAAAGCCCCTGTCTGGTCAATATCACTGTCATGTGAGCTGTTGAGCGAGCCGCCATCTCGAGACGTCTGACCTACCTTGGCCTTGTTCATGAAGCCGGTCTGGTCGACATCTGATGTGTTGTTGTCTGCCATGGCGTGAGAAGAGATGGCGATGGCAGCAGCGAGAAGGCTGATTTGAATCTTCATGGTAAGTTCCCTTGTATTGATATTGGTGTCTTCTGTTTTTTATTATGTATTACGTGTGATGCGTCCCCATGGCATGACGGAGATCATGCCGATACTGCTCGGTTGGCGCCGTACTTCAGCGCCGTGATATCAGAGGTTGGTGATGTCATCAGTCCAGCGTTGAAGGTGACATTCCCATTGAATTCGATGCCTTTGTTTCCGGCGCTTTATTCTCGTCTGTTCATTTTCAGCGCATGCATCCGAGAGCGTGATGAACTCAATCAGGTTCATTGTTGAATGACCTGGACCTGCATACGGCCGCGTGCATGCTGGATGATGCTGACGGGCACCTGACTGCTGCCCTGTTGAAGCAGCATCGCGCCTCCCCCCAGTCCGGTCTGCTGAATCAGCGCGGACTGGGAGATGCCCTGTTGCGCGATCAAGGCATCATGACCCTGGCCTTGCTGGAGTATGTTTGCCTCATTCAGGGTGCCATCTTGCAGGATATAGGCGCTGTTTCCGCTTCCCTGCTGCACACTGATCGCCGTATTCATGACGCCTTGCTGGGCGATCATCGAGACGTTGGCCAATCCATGTTGAGAGAGAGTTGCCTCATTGCGGAAGCCATGCTGAGCAATGTCGGCGACGGAGCGGGATGACTCCAGTTCTGAACGGATCGCCAGGTCGCCCGCCATGGCAAGCAAGCTGAAGGTGGAAGCTGCGAATAATAATCCTGCCTGAGATAATCTCTGTCGCGGCTTGCTATCCAGACTCATGGTATCGACCTGTTTTGATCACGTTACTGATGGACTTACTATTGATCTTTACAGGAGCTGGTGCCATCAGCTGTTTTGAGGGTTATGAGAGTGAGAAGAGACTGTCTTTTATCGTCAATCTTGAGGAGGGAGTTAGTGAGTAATAATGGTGTCATTCCCAACAGAATGATGAGGTGGCTCGCTTCGCGAAGACTCAGACCATTAATACTTAAGAAATTCACTTTAATCTCATGTAATTTCAGGTGTTGTTTTTCTCAATCGTATCAATATGTTCAATGATATATAAAAAAGGCACCCTATAGAGGGTGCCTTTCATGACAGAAGAGCCAGCCGGATATTGAGTGTCTTCGCTCGCGTTACAGCATTGGCGTGGGCGCCTGGAGATAACTCATCAGTTCCGACTTCTGCATGTCCGCCGGGTCTGCCAAGGCCCATAGCTGGCGCTCCACCCCTTGAGCAATCAGGTGGATGACAGCGGCCTCGATGGCCGACATCACGGCTAGCTGGACTGGCTCATTGTTGGTATAGCCTGTCTCCATTTCCAGCAATCGACTGAAATCGATGAAGCGATAGACGCCCGCTCGAAGCTCGCGAGAGTAGATCGTCTTGCTGGTATTGACGTTGGCGATGACCTGGCCGGTGGTGATATCCACTGCGCGCAGATTCACGGTCACCTGGTCGACCTGATACTGACCCGATGCCCCGATACCGAAGTACTCTGCCCCAGAGCCACCTGTCCTGACATTGGAATCAAAGGCGATGATGCCGCCTTCGAAAAGCAGGTTGGCTGCCTGCAATGCCTCAATATCCCCCTGGCCGGTTCTCTCCAGATTGGCCCGGATGATCTTGCGTTCCGTGAGCAGGTTCTGCAGGCCCACACGCTCCAGAGGAATGAACCAGCCGGAGTCGGAGAGAGCGGCACTCAGCATGGCCGCCCCTCCCTGGGTCACTGCCGTGGAGAAGGTACTGGCCGGAGCCGGTCGGTACTGGCCTGTCTGGTCCCGGAAATCGTAGATGGCGACGGGAATTCGCCCGGCTGGTGGCGGGAGATTGATCAGATCGTTGTAGGTGGTGGTTCTTGGCATCAAGGTGCTGGGCATCCCTGCCAGCCCCTCGGTATGCGCCACCATGGGAGCACAGCCCGCAAGCGCCAGGCCGGTCACGGCCATCAGCGAGGTAAGCATCTTCTTCATTCGCGATACCCTTCATCAGAAGTCGTGTCAGAACGCATTGCCTGAGGTGCCAAGATTGATGACGGTCGTTTCTCCGGTCGCACGATCCAGCACCTGCATGGAGAAACCGCCATTGCCGTTACTGACGACCTCGACACGCAACTGGGCGCTGTCGATCACGCTGGTACGGCCTGGCTCACTGGTATCGACGGCATCGGTGATGGCGTCGGAGACCAGGCTGTTGCGAAGGTCACTGATGAAGAGTTCTGTCTCTGAAAGACTGTCGAACGAGTAGGCATCGGGATCCTCATGGGTATCCTGTGCCTGGGCCTTGCTGAGCAGATAGCTGCCATTGAGAGGGTTGCCGCCGAAACTTGGATTGACGGGCTGATAGATGAGTTCGCCGGCATATAGCGGCATCGCCGATAACAGCAACGACACCGCGAGTGTCTGATGCTTCATGATGTTCCCCTGTTCCCTTGCACATTGTCAGGGTCTTCGTGATCGAAGCCCTTTTATTATGGATTCAACCTGTGCTTTTCAGAATTCATCGCCCGCCATGTCCGGATCGTCCTGGAGTGCTTCCAGCACCTTGCGACGCAGGAACTGGTTGGAGACGGTGGTAACGGCTGAGCTTGCGTAGAGGTCGACGTCATTCACTCTCGGGGGCAGGGTCGCCTCATAGAGAACGGTATTGCCCTCCGTGATCCAGATGAGGCTGCCCCAGCGTGCCGAAGGACGCTCGTGAATACTCAGAGAGGTGTTTCTCAGGGCTGGACTATCAAGGCGTTGCTGGCTGAATTGACGATAGAAGGTCTTGCCGATCATCGTCATGGTGCGATCTATCATCACCCCGTTCAGGCCATCACTGAGTCTGGCGCGAGGCCGCTGGATGGCGACCCCATCGTGGCCATCCGCCCGGGCCCCGCTGCCTTCGCTGGCAACCGAGACTTCTGGTTTCACCGCCTCCGGCGCTGATTGCGCGGAGGCATGCGACATCAGGGAAAGTGCCAGTCCCCATGCAAAGGCATGGTGGACAACCATGCCTGCGGCGCTCACGACATCTGTGCTCGACGAGCGATACGCGGTGTGCGTGATACCGGCATGGCAAGGTTCTGGCGAGCCCAGTTCATGGCCTGGATGCGATTGTGCACCTTGATCTTGCGGAAGATGTTGTAGAGGTGTGACTTGACCGTATGTTCGCTGACGAACAGCTGGTCTGCTATCTCGGTATTGGAGGCACCCGTGCCCAGCAGGCCGATGATCTCTACCTCGCGCTGCGTCAGACCGCAGACGGGGCGATAGGCGTTCAGCTGCTGACGACGGTAGAAGTCCAGCAAGCGAGTCATCAGCGGGCGGGACATCCACATGTCGCCTTCCAGCAATTTCGCGATTCCCTTGCTGATCAGCGACAGACTGTCCTGACGATAGAAGACACCCTGCAGGTGCGTGCTGACCAGCAGGCTTGCGGCCTCTTCCTCATCACTGATGTTGATCGCTGCCAGCTCGGCACTGGCATCCTGACTGGCATCAGCATCCCAGCGTTGCATCGTGGTCTCGTCGACGTGGTCGGTATCGAGAAGCACGATCGTCCTGTCTGCCTGCCCTGGGGTGTAATCCTCGTCGGGGCTTGCGGAAGCCACCTGACACTCAAGCTGCTGGCGAATGTAATCCATGAACAGCGCTGACTGCGGATTGCAGTCAGTCACCAGCAGCACCATTGCATTCCCTGTAATCATGGTGCGAGACCTCTGAGTTGTCTTACCGATTTTCTTGGCGGAGCCATTGCGAAAGTGGTTGGAGATGTTGCTGTGACGAGTGGCACTCCTCTGCGTCGGGCATTACGCATCGGGCACCCCTTTATATTTGCCTGATAGGCACGATAAGGCAACCTATATTCAGCACTTGCTAAACTATTAGATTTGTTATTGCTAAATTTGATATGGCGGATTCTGGAAAATAACAACGAAAACAGCACCTAATCCATGATAGGGGTATCTGTCGCCTGACCTTCATCCTGGTGAGTGCAATAAAAACCAGACCATTGCGCTTTTAGGGTTAGGGCTTCTGTTGGTACGAAGGTACCACAAGTCTAATGCCTTCGTGCATCGCTTCCATATCGTTGTGTAATAGGCCTTGTTTTTTTGTAACTGAAGGGTGCGGCCGTGACTGAAAAGCGACGCACTCTGCCAGGATTTCAGAACTAGATCACTCGAATGGAGTGCTTACTACCTGCAAGAGCCCTGCAGGAGTGCTGGTAGTCACTGTGTGATGCGTCGGTCTGGCCTACGCCAGTCGCTCGTATCAGATCGCCCCGAATTTCAGGTTTCCGGGTTCGGTGATCGATGGGGGGCGTGCTGCGGGAGGTAGAGATTGAGATGCTCGTGCGCCCACTCGATGGCCTGATGCCGGTTGTGAACCCTGATTTTACGAAAGATATTATATAAATGAGACTTTACCGTGTGCTGACTGAGGTTCAAACGTTGAGCAATATCGACATTACTCTGTCGAGTGGCGATCAGGGATAATATTTCCAGTTCCCTTTGCGTCAATCCCATGACAGGTTGGAAGGCGATCTGTTGTTGTTGACGATAATGACGAATCAGCGATTGCATCAATTTTCGCGATAACCATATCTCCTCGTCCAGCATCGCCTTTATACCCTGACTTATCTGAGAAAGATTATCATGTCGGTAGAAGATGCCGTTCAAGGGAACATGCAAAAGCAGGGCGATGGCAGCGTCCTCATGCTCGACATTGAATGCGGCTGACCTGGAAAGCGAGCTCCAGTGGGTCATCTTCGCCAGGTCGCATTGTGCGCTGTCGATCAGCACCAGATTCGGCGTGGCAGGCGTGTCGGCCTCCCTGTCGCAGGCTTCCACGGAGCATTGAAGCTGTTCATGCAGATAATCGACAAACAGCTCAGTCTGTGGAGACAAGGCGGTCACGAACAGGACTTTGGTCGTTTGCATGGGGCACTCCTGCCGTGGTGTCAGAACCTGATGGAACGGTGACAGACCGAAGGATGTAGTGCTTGCCAGGTCAGCGAGTCATCACTCTCAGTCTAGACAAGCGTGATGAGGCGATGCCGTCCTTGGATAGTGCCAGATGGCATAAGAATCTCTTCTTGTTATTCTTTGAATTAGCCCTTTGGGATCAGTGGGTTGGGAGGAGCCCTGGGAAGGTGTCAGTCTTGGTGGGTAACAGGCATAGTGAAATCCCGTGTTGGGATGAGTGGAGATTGGTAAGCCATCGAGCATCCGGGGGCAGACGAGCTCAAGTGAGCCGGGTGATTTTCGTGAGGCTTCAATACCAGTTTGCTCAGTCAGAATGAAAGCTGCCCCGCGTGTACCTATCGGACTCACACGATAGAATGTGTCTTGTACCCTCTGCCTGTTTTCATGATGTTCTCGCAGGGTCGCACGTTTCTTCTGACACCACCCCCGGAGATGTTCATGTCTGCCTCATCACTTGTGCTGGCCAGCGGCAATGCTGGCAAGCTGCGGGAATTCGCTCGCTTGCTGGCTCCACTGGGTATTGCCCCGATTCCTCAGAGCCAGCTGGGTGTCAGTGATGCCGAAGAGACCGGGTTGACCTTCGTCGAGAATGCCTTGATCAAGGCGCGTCATGCCGCCGCCATCACCGGACTTCCGGCACTGGCCGATGATTCGGGGATCGAGGTCGATGCGCTGGACGGCGAGCCCGGTATCTACTCGGCACGTTTCGCCTCGCGTCGTCAGCAAGGCCAGGGAGATCAGGACAACAATGCGGCCTTGCTGTCAGCGCTGGAAGGTGTGCCGGAGGAGGCGCGTACGGCGCGCTACTGGTGTGTGCTGGTCTACCTTCGGCATGCGGCAGACCCTGTCCCCATCATCGTGCAGGCCAGCTGGGAGGGCCGGGTGCTGACCGCTCCGAGTGGTGATGGCGGTTTCGGCTATGACCCCCTCTTCTGGTTGCCAGAGCAGGGCATGAGTGCGGCACAGCTTGAGGCATCCACCAAGAATCGACTCAGTCACCGGGGCCGTGCCATGCAGCAGCTGCTTCAAGCATTGACCGCTGCAAGTGAGAGCGCTTGATGTCCGTCGAGTCGTTGCCGCCGTTATCCCTCTATATTCATGTGCCGTGGTGCGTGCGCAAATGTCCTTACTGTGATTTCAATTCCCACGGTGTGGGCCGCGATGCCCATCTGCCGGAAGTGGAGTACATCACGGCACTGCTGGCGGATCTGGACCAGGATCTCCAATGCCTCCAGGGGCAGCCTGAGCGTGAACTGCAAAGCATCTTCATCGGTGGCGGGACCCCGAGCCTGCTGAGCGGGCAGGCCTACCAGCGGCTGTTCGATGGCATTCGCGAGCGCGTGGCACTGTCCGAGGGATGCGAGATCACGCTGGAGGCCAATCCCGGTACGCTGGAACAAGGCCGCTTCGCTGCCTATCGCGCTGCCGGCATCAATCGGCTGTCCATCGGGGTACAGACCTTCCAGCCGGAACAGCTCAGCGTACTGGGGCGTATCCACTCCGCACAGGAGGCCGAACGGGCGGTTGCCAGCGCACGTGCCGCCGGTTTCGACAACTTCAACATCGACCTGATGCATGGCCTGCCGGGGCAGACATTGGAAACGGCACTGGATGACATCCAGCGCGCACTGGCGCTCAAGCCCACTCATCTCTCGTGGTATCAACTGACGCTGGAGCCCAATACCGAGTTCTACTCGCGCCCCCCGGTGCTGCCGGAAGATGATCTGCTGTGGGACATTCAGGATCATGGTCACGAGATGCTGGAGAGCGGCGGATTCCGTCGCTATGAAATTTCCGCCTACGCCCTTGAGGGGCGAGGGGCACGCCACAACCTGAACTACTGGAAATTCGGAGATTATCTCGGCATCGGTGCGGGCGCGCACGGCAAGCTGACGCTGGCGAAGACGGACAGCAGCGGGAACTTCACTGGCGAGCTGCAGCTCCAGCGACGCTGGAAGAGCCGGCAGCCCCAGGCCTATCTGCGTCGCATGCAGGACCCGCGTGGCTTCATTGCCGGTCAGCAGGAGATCGCCCCGGAAGAGCTGGCACTCGAGTTCATGATGAATGCGCTGCGTCTGACGGATGGCGTCAGCTTCGAGGAGATGCGCCGCACGACCGGGCTTGAGCGCGAGGCCTTGGAGCCGGGGCTGAGTCTGGCGCGCGCGCGCGGGCTTATCGTTGAGGATGACGCGCTGTTGCGTGCCTCGCCGCAGGGCTTATTGTTCCTCAATGACCTGCTGGCCATGTTCGACACCTGAACGATCAGGCATGATCACACCAGAATGTGGCACTACGCCGATGTCGTCTTGCCATCCATGAGAGTGAAGATAGGGAGCGTTACCATGAAGAAGTCCGTACTCCTGGCCCTGCCGCTGGCAGCTGCCGTCGCGATGGCGGGTTGCACCACGACCAACCCGTATACCAATGAGCAGCAGACCTCCAGTACGGCCAAGGGTGCCGGTATCGGGGCTGTCGTTGGTGCCATCGCCGGGGCGACCAAGAGTGGCAACCATCGTCTCGACAAGGCGCTGATCGGCGCGGCAGCCGGCGCGGCAGCCGGTGGTGGCATCGGGTATTACATGGATGTCCAGGAAGCCAAGCTGCGTGATCAGCTGCAGGGCACCGGCGTCAGCGTGACCCGTGTCGGCGATCAGATCATCCTCAACATGCCGTCCAACGTCACCTTCGGTTCCGATTCCAGCACTTTGTCCGGCCAGATTCAGCCGGTCATGGATGGTGTGATCACGGTTCTCAAGGAATATGACGAGACTCGCGTCAACATCGCGGGCTATACCGATTCCACCGGTGCCAGCAACTACAACCAGAATCTGTCCGAGCTGCGTGCCCAGGCGGTCGGCAACTATCTGGCCAGTGGTGGCATCGCCTTCAATCGTCTGAACATGCGTGGTTATGGCGAAGCCAGCCCGGTGGCATCGAATGATACCCAGTCCGGTCGTGCACAGAACCGTCGCGTCGAGATCACTCTGACTCCGCTGGAAAGCTGAGTCTCAGCCAGCTGTCCTGACGGCAGCGGGTCGCATCGATGTTTCAGACAAGGCCTGCGCTTCGGCGTGGGCCTTGTCGTCTGTGAAGGACGGCTTTTGGGGTGACAAGTGACCATCTCTGCTATCCTTCAGCCCCTTCAGCGGTCTTCATCCATCGGTCACTTTGGCTGAAGCCACCGCCCCCAGATTTCTGTCCAGCCGGCATCATGCCGCTGACATCGCCGTATCAAGGAGGCGCATTTGCTCGCCTATCAGCACGCCTATCACGCCGGCAACTTCGCCGATCTCCACAAACACCTGCTGGCCAATACGCTCGCCGAGCATCTATTACGTAAAGAGTCGCCTGTTACGTTCATCGATACCCATGCCGGACGCGGCTGGTATCCCCTGGCGGCACGTGAAACAGAGCAATTGCGCGAGTATGAGCAGGGCGTGTTGCCAGTGTGGCAGGTGCGCGATCGCTGGCTGACGGACGCGGGCGAACCTGCCCCGGGTGCAGCGGACAAGCCGCTGGCACGCTGGTTGGCCAGGCTGGCCGACATGCAGCCCGAGAGTGGCAAGGGAGCGCCGTCCACGTTGAGCGTTTATCCCGGCTCGCCCTGGTGGTTGAGCCAGGCGTTGCGTCAGGGGGACAGGCTGCTGGCGTATGAACTGCATCCGGGTGAGATCTACCACTTCGACCAGGCGCCGGTGCAGCGTGACAGTCTTGGCAAGGTGATGCGCCGCCAGCAGGACGGGCTGTCTGGCCTGTTGGCAGCAGTGCCGGTCACCACGCCGCGTGTCGCGGTGCTGATCGACCCCAGTTACGAGCTCAAGAACGATTACCGTGATGTGGCGGATGTCGTGGTCGAGACGCTGCGCAAGTCTCGTCATGCCACCATCATGATCTGGTATCCGCTGCTGCCGGCCGGTCGTCAGCATGACCTGCTCGAGCGCCTCAAGAAGCAGTCGCCCGCGCCGATGTGGCGCAGCGAGCTGGTGATTGACTCGCCCGAGGGCGATCACGGCATGTATGGCTCTGGCATGCTGGTGATCAATCCTCCGTGGCAGTTCGATCGTCAGTTCTCTGATGCCATGCAGGAGGTGGTCGAGGTGCTCAAGGGCGCACTGCCGGCTCCGCAGTCCGTTGCCGTCGAGCACAAGGGCCTGTGGTGGTTGTCGGAAGAGGTCGCACGAGCGCGCAGCGAACCCAAGCCGATGCCGCGCGAGCGGTTGCTGGCGCTGCGCAAGCTCAACCAGAAGGTCAAGCGCGACGCCGACGTGGAAGTGACTCAGGCCAAGCCCAAGCGTGAGAAGCTCAAGCGCGGAGAAGGCTGGGCCAAGCCGCGCGTCCGCAATGACAGCGCGACGCCCAAGGCCAAGGGCAAGCGTCATTCCGCGACGGCCAAGCCGAAGACCAGCATCAAGGCGCAGATCAAGGACCAGGTGCATGGGCATTCCGCCCCCAGTGAGAAGCGGGTCAGCGAAAAGCCCGCCGAGCGCAAGTCGACGTCTCGCCCCGAGCCGGCACAACCGCGTGGCAAGGGCGAGATGGCGGGCAAGGCTGCAGGCAAGGATTCTGCCAGCTGGAGCGACTGGTCTTCCAGCATGCCGGGCAAGGGGCGCCGTGAAGGCTCCACTCGCGTCAGCAAGCGCAGTACGCCGGCGATTGGCCGCGATGGTCAGGTCAATTCTTCCAGCACCACCAAGTTGCCCAGGAAGTATGCCGCCAGGCAGCGCCCTGAAGACACCAGCGACGTCGGCAAGCCGCTGGATGCCCGTGAGGCGCGTGCCCTGCGTGAGAAGCAGGAACACAATGCCATGAAGGGCAAGGCGACCAAGGGAAGCCCCGACAAGGGGCAGGGCAGCAAGCCGCGCGGTCCGCGCAAGCCCTGAAGGTCGGCGTGAGAGCTGAAGGCGGAAGCCTGCCACTCAGGCTTCGCAGAACAGACGCCCCCACAGGCGAAGCCTGTGGGGGCGTCTTGCGTGATCCAGTTCATGTTCACATGAATGATCAAGGCGACGCCTCGCGTCAGTGGGGAATATCTTCCTGCCACAGGCGCTGGTAGAGGCCGGGCGTCGTCATCAATTCTTCGTGTGACCCCAACTGCGTGATGCGCCCCTGTTCCAGCACCAGCAATCGATCTGCGTCCCGCACCGTGGCCAGACGATGTGCCACCACGATCAGGGTCACCTCGCCGCGCAACTCCTGCAGCGCCTGCTGCAGCAGCGCCTCGGTATGGCTGTCGATGCTGGCGGTGGCCTCATCCAGCAGCAGGACGCGTGGGGTGGCCACCAGAGCACGGCCGAGCGCCAGCAACTGCCGCTCCCCGGTGGAAAGGCTCAGGCCTCGCTCGCCCAGCAGCGTATCGAGGCCCTCCGGCAGTCCGCGGATCAGCGGCGTCAGGTGTGCCTTGTCCAGCACCATGTCCAGCCGTGAATCGCTGATCTCGCGTCCCAGCAGCAGGTTGTCGCGCAATGTCGTGGCACGGATGAAGGGCTCCTGGGGAACGATGGCGATGGCCGCTGCGCGTTGGTGTGCTGACCACTCTCCCAGTGGCCGTCCATCCAGCCGGAGTTGCTCGCGGTGAGCCGGGCGCTGACCACTGAGCAGGTCGAGCAGGGTGGACTTGCCACTGCCGGTCGGACCGACGACCCCCAGAAATTCACCACTTTCGATCATGAGCGTGATGCCATCCAGCGCAGGGGCTTCTGCCCCCTGGTGCCAGTGGGTCAGATGCTCGAGCTGATAGTGACCACTCGCCAACGTCGTGATGACATCTGTCTCGCTCGCTCGTGCTGACGCCGGCGTGGAGGAGGGGGCAGCCTTTGCCCCGGACTCCGTCATCGTCCCCGCCGCTTCCCCTTCCCGCGGAGTCTCCAGCACTTCTTCCAGACGTCCGGCGGCTACCAGCGCTGACTGGAAGACCTGCAGGCGTTGGGTAATCTCGATCAGCGGTTCGCTGATGCGCCCCAGCCAGGCGATGAAGGCATACAGCACGCCCAGCTCAGCGCCTCCGCCCAGTTCACGCAGCCCGAAGACCGCGACCAGTGTCAGCGTGATCAGCATGGCCATCAGGTCGATGGCGGAACGCAGCAACAGGCCCGAGACGCGTACCGTGCGCATGCGCGCTGAATATTGCGCGAGATTGAGGCGATGATAGCGCTCGCCGAAGCGCGTCGTCTGGTGGCTGGCCTGCAGGACACTCATCCCGCCGATCGCCTCGGCGATACGTGCATTCTGAAAGGCGCGCAGTCGGCGTACTTCACTGGCAGCACGACCGGAGAAACGCTGATAGAGCCAGATCAATCCGATGGAAAGCGGAATCAGTGCCATCGCGATGAGCGCGAGGGTGCCATCCATCAACGCCATGGCCGACAGTATGCCAATCAGCAGCACCACGTTGCCGACCAGCGTGGCCAGCACTCCGACATACAGCTCCTTCAGGGACTCGGTATCGTTGGTCACGCGTGCCACCAGTTCACCGGCCGCCAGAGTGTCCAATGTCGTCAGTGGCTGATGGAGAAGGTGAGTGAAGACTCGCTCACGCAGATCGCGCACGCTGGCGAGGGCCAGGCGTGCGAAGCGCAGTTGCTGCAGATAGCGCCCGGCGGCTGCCCCACCCTGGGTGATCAGGTACAGACCCATCAGCCCTGCCAGTGCCTCGGGGGCCAGATTGCCGGGAATCAGGTGTTCATCCAGGTAACGCTGTGTCAGCCACGGGCCGAGGACGTCCAGCGCCGTGGCAACGATCAGGATCGACAGCGCGCGCAGGACATCCCCCAGGCGCTGCCTCAGCGGTTGCCACAGCAGTATCAGGCGGCGACGGCTGAGCAAGCGTGATGTCACGGGAGCCTTGGATTGCGTGTGACTCATGAGCGCACTCCCTGCGGTGCATCGCTGTCCCGGTCTGCCTGCTGGGCCTGCCAGAGTCGCCAGTAGGCGCCACGCGCCTCGAGCAGCGTCCGGTGATTGCCCTGTTCAAGAATGCGCCCGTCCTCGAGGACCAGAATGCGCTGACAGCGCTGGACGGCTGACAGACGATGACTATTGATGATCAGCGTGCGCTGTCGTCCCTGGCGCTCAGAGTGTTGCAGACGTGCCAGCGTGGTCAGCAGGGTGCGCTCGGTGACCTGATCCACGGCGGACAGGGTGTCATCCAGCAGCAGGATGGGAGCCTCGGTGAGCAGACTGCGCGCCAGTGCCAAGCGTTGACGCTGGCCGCCGGAGAGCGTGATGCCACGCTCTCCGATCATGGTATCGAGCCCGGCGGGAAGACGCGCGAGATCATTGTCGAAGGCGGCGGCGCTCAACGCCTGGCGTATCCGCGCATGGCTGGCCTCGGGACACGCGAGGGCGACATTGTCGGCCACCGAGAGCGCAAACAGGAAGGGATCCTGCGGGACGAGCGAGAACTGGCCACGCCATGCGCGAAGTGTGTACTCACTTGCGGGGTGACCTCCCAGTGTCAGCGTTGCCTGGTCGTCTGACAGCGGCCAGCTGCGAGACAGCAGGCGCAGCAGCGTGGACTTGCCGCTGCCGGTCGCACCGACGATTCCCAGGCTTTCCCCTGCCGCCACCTCAAGCGAGAGCGGTCCAAGAGAACGCTGCTGGCTTCCGGGGTAGTGGAATTCCTTGATCTCAAGGCGGAGTGAGTGGTCGCTCACTTCATCCCGTGTGCCGGTATCCTGCAGCGCTTCCGGGGCCGCATGGAAGATGGCCAGGCGACGAGCGGCCGCCGCACCACGCTGCAGGATGTTCAGGCACCAGCCGAGCGCGAACATCGGCCAGATCAACTGGGCGAGATAGAGCGAGAAGCTGGTCAGTTGTCCAAGCGTGATGGCCTCCTGGAGATAGCGCCAGCTGCCGATGCCCAGCGTCAACAAGGTGGCCATCGAGAGCGAGAGAAACACCACGGGGCTGAAGGCGGCCTCGAGTGTCTGGACGCGATAATCCACGCGTTCGGCGGCCGCGGCGCGTTTCGAGAAGGCGCGGGCTTCGTCATCGAGCAGCGCATGACTCCTGAGCATGCGAATGCCGGCGAAGGCTTCCTGGGTCTGGTCGTTGAGGTCCGAGAAGCGTTCCAGCGATTCGCGAAAACGCAGTCCGATACGTCGGGAGATTCGGGCAAAGGCCCAGGCCATGAAGGGGAACGGCAGCAAGGCAAGCAATGTCAGCGGCACATCGATCGCGAACAGCATGATGCCCAGCACCAGTACGAAGGTCATGGCGCCATCGACGCTGGACAGCACACCTTCTGCGGCGGCCATCTCCACGGCATCGATGTCCTGACTGGCGTGCGCCATCAGGTCTCCGGTGCGATGACGCTGATAGAAGCCGGGGTCCAGGCGTGTCAGCTTGGCGTGAAAGGCATCACGCTGCTCCGTCCCCAGCCGATAGGCGGTCCCGAACAGCGCCACGCGCCAGGCATAGCGCAGGGCGTAGAGCGCGAGGCCCGCTGCCACCAGCCACCACAGGCGGGTCAGCAGGGCATCATGATCCAGACTGCCATCACGCAGGGCATCGATGGTGGCGCCGATGGCCCACGGCAGCAGCAGATTCAGCCCCGCGACCCCGATCAGGAACGCGATGGCCAGCAGGTAGCGGGGCCAGTGGCGGGTGAAGAAATCGAGCAGCAGATGTCGCAATGGGGCCTCGGGAAGAGGCCCTGTGCTCAGCTCGGCGGCGGGGTTCGGCGGGAGTGAGGTGCTGGAGTCACGGGACTCGCGATGGGAATCCTGCGGCCTGTTCGATGTTGCGCGTCCCGCCATGTCGACTCCCTGTCTGCCCCTGCCCATCTTCGCCACTCGGAGATGTTCGGCAGAGGCAGTATAACGAGAGTCTGTCCGCCAGACGCAAGCGCTGGCGGCGGGAGGCTTTCGGGAGGAGAAGGTCAGTCCGGCGGGATCACTTGCCGATGCAGAAGCTGCCGAAGATTTCCCCGAGCAGATCATCGGCCGAGAATTCACCGGTGATCTCGGACAGCGCCATCTGGGCAGCACGCAGGTCTTCGGCCAGCAGCTCCCCCGCCGCGACGCCAAGCAGCTGGGCCTCACCGTTGTCGAGAGACTCGCCGGCACGCTCCAGCGCATCCAGGTGACGGCGGCGGGCGCTGAAGCGACCTTCGGCCGTGCCGGTGAAGCCCATGATGTCCTTGAGGTGATCACGCAAGGCATCCAGGCCCTGATTGTCGCGCGCCGAGATGCGCACCACGCTGGCCTGATGACGTGCCTGCTCGGCATCGCCATCCTCGATGGCAGTGACGTTGGTCAACCCGGGCGTCTCGCCGCTGGTGTCGATCTTGTTGCGGACCAGCGTCAGGCGTGACGGATCCGGCAGGCGTGCGACGAATTCCGGCCAGATCTCCATCGGGTCGGTGGCTGGCGTGGTCGCGGCATCGACCAGCAACAGGACGCGATCCGCCTTCTCGATCTCGTCCCAGGCGCGCTGCACGCCGATGCGCTCGACGGCATCCGGGGTGTCTCGCAGGCCGGCGGTATCGATGACATGCAGTGGCATGCCATCGAGGTGGATGTGCTCACGCAGCACGTCGCGCGTGGTGCCTTCGATGTCGGTGACGATGGCGGTGTCCTGCTCGGTCAGCGCATTGAGCAGGCTCGACTTGCCGGCATTGGGGCGGCCGGCGATCACCACCGTCATGCCCTCGCGCATCAGGGCACCCTGGTTGGCGGCGGCGCGCACGCCCATCAGCTCGGCCTTGACCTCATTGAGGCGCGCCGCGACATGCCCGTCGGCCAGGAAGTCGATTTCCTCTTCCGGGAAATCGATGGCGGCCTCGACGTAGATGCGCAGCTCGATCAGGCGCTGTACCAGCGCACTGACACGCGTCGAGAACTCGCCCTTGAGCGAACGCAGCGCATTCTCGGCCGCCGCGCGTGAGCTGGCATCGATCAGGTCGGCGATGGCTTCGGCCTGGGCGAGATCCAGCTTGTCGTTCAGGAAGGCACGCTCACTGAACTCACCGGGGCGTGCCAGGCGTGCGCCCAGCTGCACGCAGCGCTCCAGCAGCAGATCCATGATCACCGGGCCACCATGCCCCTGCAGTTCCAGCACATCCTCGCCGGTGAAGGAATTCGGGCCCTTGAAGTAGAGCGCGATGCCTTCGTCGAGGGCGATGGGGTTGCCCTGGGTGTCCAGTCCCATGAACGGGCCATAGTGGGCATGACGCGGCGGGGGGCACTGGCCCAGCATGGCCTGGGCGATGGCCTGGCAGGCCGGCCCGGAGACACGGATGATGCCGACGCCACCACGGCCGGGCGGAGTGGCCAGTGCCGCGATGGAGTCAGGCTGGTAGGCGGTAGACATGCAGAAACCTCGGGCACGAAGCCGGAATGAAGGTGTAGGGGATGGGCGCTATTGTCGCGGCTGACGCCCCGCGACAGCAAGCGGGGGTGTGTCCGGAAGCATCAGCTGGCAGCAGGGCGGTCACGATCGCTCGAGAAAACAGAGACCTGAAACGCCACGACCCCCGCCAGAGGCGAGGGTCGTGGGTGAGTCATGTCAGGCGAACCTGAAAGGCATCATGCGCCTTTCTTGGTCGGCTCGGCATTCTCGATCTGACGGGTGATGACGTACTGCTGAGCGATCGACAGCGTGTTGTTGACGATCCAGTACAGCACCAGACCAGCCGGGAACCACAGGAAGAAGAAGGTGAAGACGATGGGCAGCATCTTCATGATCTTCGCCTGGGTGGGGTCCGGAGGCGTCGGGTTCAGCAGCTGCTGGATGAACATCGTGAGACCCATGACGATGGGCAGGATGAACAGCGGATCCTTCACGGAAAGATCCTGAATCCACAGCATGAACGGCGCGTGACGCAGTTCGACGGACTCCATCAGCATCCAGTAAAGGGCGATGAAGACCGGCATCTGGATCACGATCGGCAGACAGCCGCCCAGCGGATTGATCTTCTCCGTCTGGTAGAACTTCATCATCTCCTGGGAGACCTTCTGGCGGTCGCTGCCGTACTTCTCCTTGATGCGCTGCATCTCGGGGCCCATCTTGCGCATCTTGGCCATCGAGCGGTATGCGGTCGCGGAGAGCGGGAACAGCACGACCTTCACCAGCACGGTCAGCAGGATGATGGAGGCACCCCAGTTGCCGACCAGCGCGTGGATGTGCTCCAGCAGCCAGAACAGCGGATTGGCCAGGAACCACAGCCAACCGAAGTCGACCACCAGTTCCAGATAGGGCGCGGTCGCTTCCAGCTGGTCCTGATCCTTCGGTCCGACGTACAGGGTGGCGCCGAGCTCAGCCTGCTGACCGGCCGCGACCTGAGTGGTCGGGCTGGCGAAGGCCGCCACGTTGCGGTTCTGCTTGTCGACGCTGGTGTAGTACAGATTCTTCTGATTGTCAGCCGGCACCCAGGCAGACACGAAGTAGTGCTGGATCATGGAGACCCAGCCACCCTGGATGTCGACATTCTTGAAGCTGCCGTCCTGGATATCTTCGAAATCCACCTTCTGGTAGTGGTTCTCTTCTGACGAGAAGGCCGCACCCAGATAGGACTTCATGCCCATGCCGCCACCGGTGGACGGGTCGGCACTGTTGTCGCGAGCCAGCTGACCGATGAAGCGTGCACCGACCGGCTGCTGGGACTGGTTGTCCAGCAGATAGTCAACCTTGAGCTGGTAGCTGTCCTTGCTGACGGTGAAGCGCTTGATGATCGCGACGCCGTTGACGTCGGCCTTCAGGTCCACCTGCAGGCTATCGTCATTCTCGCCCATGAGGTAGCTGTTGCTATCGGCGGAGAAGGCGATACGTCCCTTGTGACCATCCAGCTGCAGGCCGGACTTGGCCACGTAGCTGCGTGACTGATTGTCAGACAGCAGGACGAAGGGGGCTTCAGAGGTGTTGTTCTGCTTGTGCTCGAGCAGGGCGGCATAGACGACGTCGCCACCCTGCGGGTCGATACGCAGGTCCAGCACGTCGCTCTTGACTTCGATCAGGCTGTTGCTCGGAGTACTGGTCGCACTGTCCGGCGTTGCAAGACCGGTATCGCCGCTGGAAGCATTGCTGCTGCTCGGAGCCTCAAGGCCCTGGGCAGTGGCGTTGGCAGCCTGAGAGGCCACCTGGGGAGCCTGTGTCTCTGCAGCGGGCTGGTCGTAATCCTTGTTCCACTGGACGACCAGCAGATAGGCGACAACCGCAAGCGGAATCACGAGGAGTAATCGTTTGACATCCATTGTGTATACCCGGTGGAGGGTGAATCAATCTGGCGGGAGTCAGATGAGTCCGGGTACGAACGGTGGGGCGCATAACGAAAAAAACGCCACATGCCGGACGCACCGGAGAGGTGTCGCGTCAGGCAGGTGGCGTTGACTTGGCCGCTTTCAGACGTCTGGCATCCTTCTCCAGACGAGCCCACATGCCGTCAAGCTGGCGATGCAGTGTCTCGTTGTCCAGCTCATTCACACCTCGCTTGGCCAATACGACGATGTCGACGGCCGGAAGGCGATGCTGGCGGAGGCGAATGGATTCGCGTGTCAGACGTTTGAGGCGGTTGCGATCTACGGCACGGCGCACGTTCTTCTTGCTGAACACCAACCCCAGGCGGGCATGTCCCAGGTCGTTCGGACACGCCAGAGCCAGAAGCCCCTTGCCGTGTACCTTGAGGGTGGTGTGATCGAAGACGTGCCGGTAATCCCCGGCAGTCAGCAAGCGAAGCTGCCGGGGAAATCCCTGACGGGACATCCGGGCCTCGATCAGGCGCTCAGACGCTTACGGCCTTTCGCACGACGACGCTGGATGACCTCACGGCCACCTTTGGTCGCCATACGAGCACGGAAACCGTGTGTGCGCTTGCGCTTCAGGACGCTCGGCTGAAATGTGCGTTTCATAGCTGCTTCTTCCCACGTGGTTGTTTGGAAAAGGTCAACGAATGTTGCCCTGTATCCACATGAGGACAGGGCAGATTGGTCAGGGGCAGGGATTCTAGTGAATCTGCAAGTCGCTTGCAATGTCGCGTGAGAAGTTGTCCACAGCCGTTTCCCGACATTTCACTGCTGATTCGTGCCACGCCGCCCGTCAGCTGGCGTTTCTCACGGCTATCGAGCCAGCCACGGAGCACGTGTGCAGGGCCAAAAAAATCCTTGTCGAGAAAGGAGAGGAGAAACTGCGCCTCATGCTGACCGAGGGGAAGACTTGCGAAGGGGGGGGCGGCGACTCGTGCATCGGGTCCCGCTCTTTCGGGGGATAGCCCCTGCCTCCCGGGCTGTCTTGCCCGACCAGCGAATGACAGATTCGCGGCAGGAAAGCACCGGTGGATAACCTTGCCTGTGCGTGCGTCGCCACCTCCTCGAGAGGGAAAGCGCATTCCCGAGCAAGGCCCTCGCTATCATTGCTACAGAAAGGTAGTTCTGAATATACAGTAACTATAAAGGAGGGAAGATTCTGTGGATAACCTGTTTTTGTCGAAGAAGTTCAATCTACTGCCCTCAGGATATCCCTGATGATAAAGGGTGAAGAACCTGAGTTCAGCCTGTGCATGACACTGTGCATAAGTATCGCCTTATCCCCAGCGGTCCAGATGGCCTCCATCACTCCCCAGAATGTCCAGATGGCAGAAGAATCTTGATACCCAGGTTGTCCACAGTGGATTTCCCTGCCGATGTCGTGTGGATAACTCGTGGCTTGGCCTATACAATGGCCGCCCCTTTGATCACTGGATGTGAGGTCGC